>NZ_CP200301.1:0-2750000 GCF_056739745.1 Lysobacter sp. CC-YZS074
GATCGCTTCTCCCGGCGGCGCGCCCCTCGGCAAGTTCACCCTGACCCGGGCATTCGACGCCGCACTGGTGGACGACCACCGGGTGTACCACGGCGTCACCCCGGTATCGGCCGGACCGGCCGAAGGCCCGTCCCACCGGGACGTGCTGGTGGTGACGTACCGCCGCGCCTGAGTGCGCCCCTCTCGGCCGTAGCCACCCGGCCGGCGCACCGTCTCCAGATCACCCGGGCCATCGCCGGAAGGTACGCCAAGGACACCGTTCACGCCTGCAGCGACGCCAAAGAAGAAGGCCGGTCCCTTTCGGGGACCGGCCTTCGGTGTAAATGCTCAGCGATGACCTACTCTCGCATGGCAAGGCCACACTACCATCGGCGCATGTGCGTTTCACTTCCGAGTTCGGGATGGGATCGGGTGGTGCCACACAGCTATTGTCACTGAGCAAGCTGTTGGAGCGTCGCCTTGTGGGCGCCAGCTCGCATGGGGTGGGACGTAGCGAAATTGGGTTGGAATGTCGACGCGTCGTCGAGTCCAAGGCCACTTGAGGTTATATGGTCAAGCCACACGGATCATTAGTACTGGTTAGCTCAATGCATTGCTGCACTTACACACCCAGCCTATCAACCACCTGGTCTTGATGGTTCCTTCAGGGGAGTCAAGCTCCCGGGAGATCTCATCTTGAGGCGCGCTTCCCGCTTAGATGCTTTCAGCGGTTATCGCTTCCGAACATAGCTACCCGGCAGTGCCACTGGCGTGACAACCGGAACACCAGAGGTTCGTCCACTCCGGTCCTCTCGTACTAGGAGCAGCCCCTCTCAAATCTCCAACGCCCATGGCAGATAGGGACCGAACTGTCTCACGACGTTCTGAACCCAGCTCGCGTACCACTTTAAATGGCGAACAGCCATACCCTTGGGACCGACTACAGCCCCAGGATGTGATGAGCCGACATCGAGGTGCCAAACACCGCCGTCGATATGAACTCTTGGGCGGTATCAGCCTGTTATCCCCGGAGTACCTTTTATCCGTTGAGCGATGGCCCTTCCATACAGAACCACCGGATCACTAAGACCTACTTTCGTACCTGCTTGATCCGTCGATCTTGCAGTCAAGCACGCTTATGCCTTTGCACACAGTGCGCGATGTCCGACCGCGCTGAGCGTACCTTCGTGCTCCTCCGTTACTCTTTGGGAGGAGACCGCCCCAGTCAAACTACCCACCATACACGGTCCCCGACCCGGATTACGGGCCCAGGTTAGAACGTCAAGCACGACAGGGTGGTATTTCAAGGATGGCTCCACCCGAACTGGCGTCCGGGTTTCACAGCCTCCCACCTATCCTACACAGACGAACTCAACGTTCAGTGTAAAGCTATAGTAAAGGTTCACGGGGTCTTTCCGTCTTGCCACGGGAACGCTGCATCTTCACAGCGATTTCAATTTCACTGAGTCTCGGGTGGAGACAGCGCCGCTGTCGTTACGCCATTCGTGCAGGTCGGAACTTACCCGACAAGGAATTTCGCTACCTTAGGACCGTTATAGTTACGGCCGCCGTTTACTGGGGCTTCGATCAAGAGCTTCGCCTTGCGGCTGACCCCATCAATTAACCTTCCAGCACCGGGCAGGCGTCACACCCTATACGTCCACTTTCGTGTTTGCAGAGTGCTGTGTTTTTGATAAACAGTCGCAGCGGCCTGGTCACTGCGACCCCCGCCAGCTATAGCCCGCATGGGCCACCAGCAGGGGTGCACCTTCTCCCGAAGTTACGGTGCCATGTTGCCTAGTTCCTTCACCCGAGTTCTCTCAAGCGCCTGAGAATTCTCATCCTGCCCACCTGTGTCGGTTTACGGTACGGTCTGCGTAAGCTGAAGCTTAGGAGCTTTTCCTGGAAGCGTGGTATCAGTCACTTCGTCCTAATGGACTCGTCTCGGTGCTCGGTGTTGATGGGATCCCGGATTTGCCTAAGATCCCCACCTACCGCCTTTCTCCGGGGCAACCAACGCCCGGTAGACCTAACCTTCTCCGTCCCTCCATCGCACTTACGCGAGGTGCTGGAATATTAACCAGCTTCCCATCGACTACGCATTTCTGCCTCGCCTTAGGGGCCGACTCACCCTGCGTCGATTAACGTTGCGCAAGGAAACCTTGGGCTTTCGGCGTGCGGGCTTTTCACCCGCATTATCGTTACTCATGTCAGCATTCGCACTTCCGATACCTCCAGCAGACCTCTCGATCCACCTTCAACGGCTTACGGAACGCTCCTCTACCGCGCATACAAAGTATGCACCCCAAGCTTCGGTTTACCGCTTAGCCCCGTTAAATCTTCCGCGCAGACCGACTCGACCAGTGAGCTATTACGCTTTCTTTAAAGGGTGGCTGCTTCTAAGCCAACCTCCTGGCTGTCTGTGCCTTTCCACATCGTTTTCCACTCAGCGGTAATTTGGGACCTTAGCTGTGGGTCTGGGTTGTTTCCCTTTTCACGACGAACGTTAGCACCCGCCGTGTGTCTCCCATGCAGTCTGTCCTGGTATTCGGAGTTTGCCATGGTTTGGTAAGTCGCAATGACCCCCTAGCCATAACAGTGCTCTACCCCCAGGAAGATTCACATGAGGCGCTACCTAAATAGCTTTCGAGGAGAACCAGCTATCTCCGGGTTCGATTAGCTTTTCACTCCTAATCACACCTCATCCCCTACCTTTGCAACGGGAGTGGGTTCGGGCCTCCAGTCAGTGTTACCTGACCTTCACCCTGGGCATGACTAGATCACCCGGTTTCGGGTCTATTGCCCGCGACTATGCGCCCTTATCAGACTCGGTTTCCCTTCGCCTCCCCTATACGGTTAAGCTTGCCACGAACAATAAGTCGCTGACCCATTATACAAAAGGTACGCAGTCACCCCGAAGGGCTCCTACTGCTTGTACGCACACGGTTTCAGGGTCTATTTCACTCCCTTCACCAGGGTTCTTTTCGCCTTTCCCTCACGGTACTGGTTCACTATCGGTCGGTCAGGAGTATTTAGCCTTGGAGGATGGTCCCCCCATGTTCAGACAGGGTTTCTCGTGCCCCGCCCTACTCGATTTCACTGAAAGAGCCCTTTCGCATACCGGGCTGTCACCGTCTATGGCCAACCTTTCCAGGTTGTTTTGCTAGAACTCAATCAGCTTAAGGGCTGTTCCCCGTTCGCTCGTCACTACTCAGGGAATCTCGGTTGATTTCTTTTCCTCCGGGTACTTAGATATTTCAGTTCTCCGGGTTCGCTTCGTACAGCTATGTATTCACTGCACGATACCCCTCGCGGGGTGGGTTTCCCCATTCGGACATCACGGGATCAATGCTTATTGCCAGCTCCCCCGTGCTTTTCGCAGGCTGTCACGTCCTTCATCGCCTCTGACCGCCAAGGCATCCACCGTGTGCGCTTATTCGCTTGACCATATAACCCCAAGTCGCCTCGGGATCATTGCGTTGTTGCGAATATCAACGACAACTTCAAATGTTAGGGACTCGTGGTCCCCGCCTTAGCCTCTACGACACGTCATGGACATTCCGTCTCAAAACGCTCGCTACGTCCCAGTTTTCAAAGAACGCGCCCGGGCCACAGTGCCCGACCGCTTCAAATCTTGAGTGTGCGCAGAATCATTCAGAAGTTCGTCGGGGCCGTACCACGCAAAAGGTGGTGGGTCTGGGAGGACTCGAACCACCGGCCTCACCCTTATCAGGGGTGCGCTCTAACCACCTGAGCTACAGACCCAAAAGTCTTGCCTGGCTGGAGTGGTGGAGCTTGTCGGGATCGAACCGACGACCCCCTGCTTGCAAAGCAGGTGCTCTCCCAGCTGAGCTAAAGCCCCGTGTTTGCTGGCCAGCTCGCGCTCGCCAAAACAGGACGCCCGTGCTGATCTTGCCGATCAACCGGAACTCTGAATGCAGGTCACTTGTGCGGACGTCTGGACAGGCTTGTGCTGTCTTTTTGTCTCTAAAGGAGGTGATCCAGCCGCACCTTCCGATACGGCTACCTTGTTACGACTTCACCCCAGTCATGAATCACTCCGTGGTAACCGTCCCCCCGAAGGTTAGACTAGCTACTTCTGGAGCAACCCACTCCCATGGTGTGACGGGCGGTGTGTACAAGGCCCGGGAACGTATTCACCGCAGCAATGCTGATCTGCGATTACTAGCGATTCCGACTTCATGGAGTCGAGTTGCAGACTCCAATCCGGACTGAGATGGGGTTTCTGGGATTGGCTTGCCCTCGCGGGTTTGCAGCCCTCTGTCCCCACCATTGTAGTACGTGTGTAGCCCTGGCCGTAAGGGCCATGATGACTTGACGTCATCCCCACCTTCCTCCGGTTTGTCACCGGCGGTCTCCTTAGAGTTCCCACCATTACGTGCTGGCAACTAAGGACAAGGGTTGCGCTCGTTGCGGGACTTAACCCAACATCTCACGACACGAGCTGACGACAGCCATGCAGCACCTGTCTCACGGTTCCCGAAGGCACCCGCCCATCTCTGGGCAGTTCCGTGGATGTCAAGGCCAGGTAAGGTTCTGCGCGTTGCATCGAATTAAACCACATACTCCACCGCTTGTGCGGGCCCCCGTCAATTCCTTTGAGTTTCAGTCTTGCGACCGTACTTCCCAGGCGGCGAACTTAACGCGTTAGCTTCGATACTGAGTGCCTAAGTGCACCCAACATCCAGTTCGCATCGTTTAGGGCGTGGACTACCAGGGTATCTAATCCTGTTTGCTCCCCACGCTTTCGTGCCTCAGTGTCAGTGCTGGTCCAGGTAGCCGCCTTCGCCACGGATGTTCCTCCCGATATCTACGCATTTCACTGCTACACCGGGAATTCCGCTACCCTCTACCGCACTCTAGACTGCCAGTATCCAATGCCATTCCCAGGTTGAGCCCAGGGCTTTCACATCAGACTTAACAAACCACCTACGCACGCTTTACGCCCAGTAATTCCGAGTAACGCTTGCACCCTTCGTATTACCGCGGCTGCTGGCACGAAGTTAGCCGGTGCTTATTCTTTGGGTACCGTCAGGACCACAGGGTATTAACCCATGGCTTTTCTTCCCCAACAAAAGTGCTTTACAACCCGAAGGCCTTCTTCACACACGCGGCATGGCTGGATCAGGCTTGCGCCCATTGTCCAATATTCCCCACTGCTGCCTCCCGTAGGAGTCTGGACCGTGTCTCAGTTCCAGTGTGGCTGATCATCCTCTCAGACCAGCTACGGATCGTCGCCTTGGTGGGCCTTTACCCCGCCAACTAGCTAATCCGACGTCGGCTCATCTCTCTGCGCGAAGCCCGAAGGTCCTCCGCTTTCACCCGTAGGTCGTATGCGGTATTAGCGTAAGTTTCCCTACGTTATCCCCCACAAAGAGGCAGATTCCGACGTATTCCTCACCCGTCCGCCACTCGCCACCAAGAGAGCAAGCTCTCTCGTGCTGCCGTTCGACTTGCATGTGTTAGGCCTGCCGCCAGCGTTCACTCTGAGCCAGGATCAAACTCTTCACTTAAGTTTTTCGACTCCACCCGAAGGCTTCGTCAATGCTTTGAGTGCAGAGAACGTCCCAGGCACCAAATTACTCGCTTGCATTGCTGCATTTGAATTGACTTGTTGCTCTGTTACGAACGTCTGCTGATCGACAACCGTCAACCCGCCAGACGCCCGCACAAGTCACCTGCGCACACTGTTAAAGATCTTCGGAACCGGCCTCAGCGCCGCGTTCCGTACTCGCCACCGAAGCGCCCGAGTGAGCCGCACATCTTACAGCAGATTTCGTGGCCGTCAACACCTCGTGAACCACTTCGTCTTGCCGTCCCCGCCGCCGTTCAGGCGAACCCTCCGTGGCGGGCCGCGCATTATGCACACCTCTTTCCCCTTCGGGAAGAGGGAAACGAAAAATTTTTACGGACCTCCGGTTCCGGTCAGCCCACGATCAGGCGGACACGCGCGAACGTCCTCTTGCCCACCGCCAGCACGCCTTCGAAGCCAGGGCCCAAGGTGCGTTGCGGATCCTCGACCACCTCGCCGTCGATGCGCACCGCGCGCTCCTTCAATTTGCGGTTCGCTTCGGAGTTGCTCGGCGTCAGTCCTGCGGTCGTCAGCAATGCCGCCAGCCGCAGCCCCTCCTCCGGCACCACGACATCGTTGAGTGGCAGCTGCGCGGTATCGCCCTGGCCGCGCACGGCAGCGTTCCAGCCGGAGACCGCGAGATCGGCCGCATCCGCGCCGTGGAAGCGCGCCGCCAGTTCGCGTGCCAAGCGGAGCTTGAGGTCGCGCGGATTCAGCGCGCCCGCCTCGATCTTCTGCTTGAGATCGACCACCTCGGCCATCGAAATCTTGAAACTCAGCAGCTCGATCCAGCGCCACATCAGCGCGTCGTCGATCTTCATGGTCTTGGTGACGATGTCGATCGCCGGCTCGTCGATGCCGATGTAGTTGCCGAGCGACTTGCTCATCTTCTGCACGCCGTCGAGGCCTTCCAGCAGCGGCATGGTCAACACGACCTGTGGCGGCTGGCCATGGGCCTCCTGCAGGCCGCGCCCCATCAGCAGGTTGAACTTCTGGTCGGTGCCGCCGAGCTCGACATCGGCCTGCAGCGCCACCGAGTCGTAGCCTTGGACCAGCGGATAGAGGAACTCGTGGATCGCGATCGGCTGCTGCGCGGCATAGCGCTTGGCGAAGTCGTCGCGCTCGAGCATGCGCGCGACGGTGTGCTGCGCGGCCAGCCGGATCATGTCCGCCGCGCCCATCTGGCCGAACCATTCGGAGTTGAACCGCACCTCGGTGCGTTCCCGATCGAGCACCTTGAACACCTGGTCGGCATACGTCTGCGCGTTGGCGAGCACGTCCTCGCGGGTCAACGGCTTGCGGGTGACGTTCTTCCCGGTCGGGTCGCCGATCATTCCGGTGAAGTCGCCGATCAGGAAGACCACCTGGTGGCCGAGATCCTGGAACTGGCGCAACTTGTTCAGCAGCACCGTGTGCCCCAGGTGCAGGTCCGGCGCCGTCGGGTCGAACCCCGCCTTGATCCGCAGCGGACGGCCGAGCTGGAGGCGCGCGACGAGTTCCTCGGGCTTGAGGAGTTCGTCGGCACCGCGGCCGATCAGGTCCGCCTGAACCGGAGATGGCACGGAAGGTGTCGAGGGGGCAGTGGACTGGACAGACAAAACGGTTCGCTCGCGATGCGGGTCATGGCCCGTGTGTGACTGGGATCATGAACGTGGAAACAGAGGTCGGAAACTTTGACGGAGTCGAAAAACCCCATTCAGCTCAAGGGTTTGACGCACACTCCTCGCATCACTATGTTAACCCCGCTACGCCGCCTTCACATTCCTGCGCGCGGGAGAAAAACAATGACAACACCGCAGCCCGGTTCCGATCGGCGCCAACGCCTGAAAGCCCTGCGCGAAGCCGCCCTGCACCGACCGGTGCTGGCCCGCCACCTCTCCGCGGGGTTCAACGGCCGCTGGTCGCGCCGGCAATGGGTGCAGGCGAGCCTGTTCGCGACCATCGGCATGCTGGTTGCCTCGATCGTACCGGGCTTCGATGCCCCCGATGCGGTGCCAGCGCACGCTCCCCGCCACTCGATGGCGCTGACCCTGCCGCCGCTGCCGCTCGCCCGCCTCAACGGCGAGCAGGGCGACAGCTGGCAGGTCGTGCAGGTGCAGCCGGGACAAACGCTCGGCGAGTTGTTCGAGCAGGTCGGCGTGCCCGCCACGACGATGTACCGCATCCTCGACCAGCCCGGTGCGAAAGAGGTGCTGACGCGGCTGCGTCCCGGCACCGAGCTGGCGTTCGATCTGCCGGTCGGTGGCGGGCTGCGCACGTTCCGCTTCGATCGCGACGACAGCCACCGCGTCGAACTGACGATCAAGCCCGACACCATCGTCGAGAACGTCATCGAGCGCCCGAGCGAGGCGCGCACGGTGGTCGCCACCGGCGAGATCACCAGCTCGCTGTACGCCGCGGCGCGCAGGGCGGGACTCTCCCCGGCCGCGATCGCCACGATGACCGGCGAGATCTTCCAGTACGACATCGACTTCACCGACGCCCAGAAAGGCGACCGCTTCAGCGTGGTCTACGAGCAGATCTGGCGCGAGGGCGAGCGCATCGGCACCGGCAACATCGCCGCGGCGACGTTCACCACCGGCGGCAAGACCTATTCGGGCTTCCGCTTCGAGCATGACGGCAAGGTCGGCTACTACACCGCCGACGGCCGGCCGCTGAAGAAGGCCTTCATCCGCATGCCGATCCCCTACGCGCGGATCACCTCGGGTTTCAGCAAGGCGCGCAAGCACCCGGTGCTGGGCCGCACGCGCGCGCACCAGGGCGTCGACTACGGCGCCGGCACCGGCACGCCGATCCACGCCGCCGGCGACGCGCGGGTGTCGTTCGTCGGCTGGAAGGGCGGCTATGGCCGCACCGTGGTGCTCGACCACGGCAAGGGCTACACGACGCTGTACGCGCACATGTCCCGCTTCGGCAGTTACAAGCGCGGGCAGAGCATCAAGCAGGGCACGGTAATCGGTTACGTGGGCAGCTCGGGCCTGGCGACCGGTCCGCACCTGCACTACGAATTCCGCGTCAACGGCGTGCACCGCAATCCGCTCACGGTGACGATGCCCCCGCCGGAGCCGCTGCAGGGCGCCGCGCTGGTCGCGTTCCGCGCGCAGACCGCACCGGCGCTGGCGCGAATCCAGCAGGTCGAGAACGTCATGTACGCCCAAACCGCGCCGCAGAAGCAGCCGGTGAAGACCGCCAAGAAGGCCTGAGCCACATGGTTCACGTGACCACGGGCCCGGCGGGGATAAACCCCGTCGGGCCCGCGTCGTTTTCCGGCGCAGACGGCGGGTATGCCGAAGGACGATTCATCGGACTGATCTCCGGCACCAGCGCCGATGGCATCGATGCCGCGCTGGTGCGCTTCGGGCGCGACGGCGGCTGCACGCTGGAGCTCGGTCGCACCTTTCGTTGGGAACCGGCACTGCGCGCGCGCCTGGTCGAGCTCGGCCAGGGCGGCGCACTGCAATCGATCGACGAGTTCGGCACGCTGGACGTGCGCATCGCCGAGGCGTTCGCGGATGCTGCGCAGCAATTGCTCGATCAAGCAGGGGTGGACGCGGGCGGGATACGCGCGATCGGCTCGCACGGGCAGACGGTGCGGCACCGCCCCGCCGGCGCGGCGTTCGACGGCCGCCATCCGTTCACCCTGCAGCTGGGCGACGGCCACCTCATCGCGGAGCGCACCGGCATCACCACCGTGGCCGATTTCCGCCGCCGCGATGTCGCCGCCGGTGGCCACGGGGCGCCGCTGCTGCCCGCCCTGCACGCGGCCATGCTCGGTGCTCCTGACGAGGACCGCGCCGTGCTCAACCTCGGCGGGATCGCCAACCTCACGCTGCTGCCCGGCTCCGCCGCATCGGCCTCCGTGGCGGTGCGCGGCTTCGATACCGGACCGGCGAATGCCTTGATGGATGCCTGGTGCGAACGGCACCTGGGCGCGCCCTACGACGCCGACGGAGCGTTCGCCGCCCGCGGCCGTGCCGACGCGGCGTTGCTGGCCCGGCTGCTCGACGAACCGTGGTTCGCCCTGCCACCGCCCAAGAGCACCGGTCGCGAACAGTTCCACCTGGACTGGCTCGACGCCCGGCTGGCCGGCGGCGAATCACCGGCCGACGTACAGGCGACGCTGCTCGAACTGTCCGCGGCCACCATCGCCCGGGCGCTGCTTGCACAGCAGCCGGAAACGCGGCGGGTGCTGGTCTGTGGCGGCGGGGTACACAACGCCGGCCTGCTGGGCCGGATCGCCGCCCATCTGCCCGGCGCGATCGTGGAGTCGACCGCCCGCCACGGCCTGGATCCGGACTTCGTCGAGGCGATGGGTTTCGCCTGGCTGGCGCGACAGACCCTGACCGGGCGGCCCGGCAATCTTCCCGCCGTCACCGGCGCACAGGGGCCGCGGGTGCTCGGCGCCATCCACCTGGCCGCGCGGCCCTGACGGGCCCGCAGGGCTAGCCGGCGAGCGGGTCGGCCGAGCGCTGCGACGAAGGCTCCGCCTCGTCCGGCGCGGTGCGGCCGATCAGGGAGAAGCCCGGGTCGTCCTGGATCTGCTCGAGCGCGGCGATCGCCTCCTGCAGCGCCTGGGCATCGGAATCGTCGAAACGCGCCTTCAACTCGGCCTCGCAGGCGAACAGGCCGTGCTCCAGCAGGTGGACCAGAGCCTGCTGCAGGCCCCAGCCCTGCGCGGCCGAGACCCGGCGGACACGCTCGAGCAGCAGTGGGTCGATATCGATCAGGACGGTTTCGGTCATGGCTACCTCCGTGCCGCGGCGGCGGGCCGCTGGCGTACAGCTCAATGCTTCATTTCGAACGATTGCACCCGCCGCCACAGCCACGCAAGCAGCAACAGGGTCGGGACCACGGTCAGCGCGCTCAGCATGAAGAAGGTGACGTAGGAAGTCGCCTCGACAATGTACCCCGAGACGCCGCCGACGAACTTGCCCGGCAGGTTGGCGAGCGATACCAGCAGGGCGAACTGTGTCGCGGTGAAGTTGCGGTCGGTCAGCGCCGACATGAACGCGATCAGCACCACCCCGGCGAAGCCCTGGAACAGGTTGTCGGCGCTGATCGCGACGTAGAAGGCCCAGATCTCCGACGGGTACTGCGCCATCAGCACGAAGGCGACGTTCGACAGCGCCACGCCGATCGCGGCCACGAACAGCATCGCGCGCACGCCCCAGGCCGCCACCGCGATGCCACCGACGAACGCCCCGGCGATGCCCATCCAGATGCCGTAGAGCTTGGACACGGTGGCGATGTCGGCCTTGCTGTAGCCCGAATCGAGATAGAACGGCCCGGCCATCACTCCGATTACCTGGTCGGGGAACTTGAACAGGCCGACGAAAACCAGCAGCGCCAGCCCCAGCGCCAGCCCGTTGGTGCTGAAAAAGCTCGAGAACGGCTGCCAGAACGCGCCGAAGAAGTCGATCCGCCGCTGCACCGTCGACTCCGGCGCGACCGGCTCGCTCGCCAGCAGCGTGGTCGCGACCGGGATCAGCATCAGCGCCGCCATCGCCAGGTAGGCGACCTCCCAGCCGCGGAACTCGGCCAGGTACAGCGCGCCGGCCCCGGACAGGATCAGGCCGAAGCGGTAGCCCAGGGTGTAGGTGGCTGCCAGCGCCGCCTGCGCGCTCGCCGGCGCGATCTCGATGCGGTAGGCGTCGACCGCCGAATCCTGGGTGGCGCCGGCAAACGACGCCACCAGCACCCAGAGCACCAGCGCGGTGACGTCCTCGCCGGGTCGGGTCAGCGCCATCGCGGCCAACGCGATCGCCACCACCACCTGCGAGACCAGCAGCCACGAGCGGCGCCGGCCGAGGAACGCGGTCAGCGGGAACGCGTAGCGGTCGATCAGCGGCGCCCACAGGAACTTCAGCAGGTAGAAGAAGCTCGCCAGGCTGATCAGGCCGATGCTGCCGAGGTCCAGCCCGACATCGCGCAGGCGGGTCGACAGCGTCATCGAAGCGATCAGCAGGAACGGCAGGCCCGAGCCGAAGCCCAGCATCAGCATCGTCATCGCCGACGGCGTGCCGAACGCACGGCGGATGCCGCGCCAGCCCTTGTACGACACCGCCTCGCCGGTCACCGGGCCAGCTCCAGGTCGTAGTCGACGGTGAACGGCGCGTGGTCGGAGAACCGCGGCTCGCGCACGATCGACCAGCCGCGCAGGCGCTCGGCCAAGCGCGGCGTCACCAGTTGGTAGTCGATCCGCCAGCCGACGTTGTTGGCATAGGCGGCGCCGCGGTTGCTCCACCAGGTGTAGTCCTGGCCTTCCGGCTCCAGCGCGCGGTAGGCGTCGACCCAGCAGGCGCCGTCGCCATCGGCGCCTTCGCCGCACAGGCCGTTGAGCCAGTCGCGCTCGGGCGGCAGGCAGCCGGAGTTCTTCTGGTTGGACTTCCAGTTCCTGATGTCGAGCGCGCTGCGGACGATGTTCCAGTCGCCGCACAGCACGTAGTCGCGGCCGCTGGCGAGCCATTCATCGAGGTGCGGCTTGAGCCAGTCCATCACCTCGAACTTGAAGCCCTGGCGCAACTCACCGGACGAGCCCGACGGGATGTAGAACGACACTACGCTGAGGTTGCCGAAGCGCGCCTCGATGTAGCGGCCTTCCTCGTCGAAGGATTCGCGGCCCAGCGCGGTGCGGATTTCGTCCGGTTCGTGGCGGCTGTAGATCGCCACGCCGCTGTAGCCCTTCTTCGTGGTCGCGTCGCGGAACCAGGCGCGGTAGCCGTCGACCAGGAACTCGGGGCCGGCCAGCTGGTGCTCCTGCGCCTTGGTCTCCTGCACGCACAGCACGTCGGCGTCCTGCTGAGGGAACCAGTCGAAGAAGCCCTTGCGGGCGGCCGAGCGCAGGCCGTTGGCGTTGAAGCTGATGATGCGCATGCGGGTCCGGGGGAAGTGGTCGACGCTGACGCGGCAGGATAGCCCAGCGCACGGCGCGGGGCAGGTCGGCGGAGCCGGGCCGCGGCCGCGCCGGGTGGGCGCGGCCGGTATCATTTCCACCCCTCTTGCCGGTTGAAGCACGTGAACGACCACCGCGCCCGATTCCTGCAGCTCGCGCTCGCGGCCGACGCCCTGCGCTTTGGCGAATTCACCCTCAAGTCCGGCCGCACCAGCCCGTACTTCTTCAACGCCGGGCGGTTCGACTCCGGCGCCGCGCTGGCCGGACTGGCGGCGTGCTACGCCGATGCGATCGACGCTGCGGGGCTCAATTTCGACCTGCTGTTCGGCCCCGCCTACAAGGGCATCCCGCTCGCCACCGCGCTGGCCTGCGAGTACGCCCGCCGCGGCCGCGACCTGCCGGTGGCGTTCAACCGCAAGGAAGCCAAGGTCCACGGCGAGGGCGGCAGCCTGATCGGCGCGCCGCTCGCCGGTCGCCGGGTGCTGGTGGTCGACGACGTGATCACCGCCGGCACCGCGATCCGCGAGGCGCTGGGGATCATCGGCGAGGCCGGCGGCAAGGTGGCCGGCATCGTGATCGCACTGGACCGGCAGGAGGCGGTGGACCCGGCACACAGCCGACGTTCGGCGGCACAAACTGTCGCAACCGAGCACGGCCTGCCGGTGGTGGCGGTCGCGACCCTTGCCGACCTGCTGGCGCTCGCGGAGGGATCATCCGCGCTGGCCGGGCATCGCGAGCGCCTGCTGGCCTATCGCGCCAGCTACGGCAGCGAAGACGGCGATTGAGCGGCGACGACATCACGTCGACCTCGGTGGCCCGACTCTTGCGTTGAGTTCCTGCAGGAATCCACCCGCCCAACGACATGAACAAGATCGCGCCCCTGTTCGCCTCCGCGGCCCTGCTGATGCTGGCCACTCCCGCCTTGGCCCAGAAGCAGCCGGCGGCGGACAAGAAGATCTACTGCTGGGACGAAGGCGGTCGCAAGGTCTGTGGCGACGCGTTGCCGGCCGAGGCGGTCGACAACGCGCGCACCGAATTCAATGCCAGCGGCATGGCCACCCGCCGCCTCGACCGCGCACCGACC
Organism: Lysobacter sp. CC-YZS074; assembly: GCF_056739745.1. Classification (NCBI taxonomy): domain Bacteria; kingdom Pseudomonadati; phylum Pseudomonadota; class Gammaproteobacteria; order Lysobacterales; family Lysobacteraceae; genus Lysobacter; species Lysobacter sp. CC-YZS074. The sequence goes on from NZ_CP200301.1 coordinate 13,549, forward strand.
GACGCCGAGCGCTCAGCCGCCGAGGCCGAGGCCGAGCGCGAACGCGCGGCAGCCGCCGAGGCGGCGGCGGAGCTGCGCCGAGAGCTGGCCATGGTCGAGTCCTACGCGAGCGAGAACGACCTGCGGGCGGCGTTCGCGCACCGCATCGGCATGCTGGACGCCTCGGTAAAGACTTCGCGGCTCAGCGTCGAAGGGCTGCGCAACAGCCTGGTCATCCTGCTGCAACGGGCCGGCGAGGCCGAGCTGGCCGACCGGCCGGTCCCCAAGCTGCTGGCCAGCAACATCCAGGGCCAGCACCAGGCATTGCGCCGCCAGCAGACCGTGCTGGCCGACCAGCTGCGCGAGCGCACCGCGGTCGACGAGGACCTGGTGCTGGCGCTGGAACGCTACCGCGAGTTGAAGCAGCCGACCGACGCCGACCGCGGCTGAGGCGGGCATACACGGCCCGTTCCGGCGCAGGGCACCCGCATCGACGCGGGCGCCGTCTTCCGGTCAGAACGGCAGTTCGAGGTCCGGCCGCAGCGCCAGCAGCTGCTCGCGGAACACCTCCTTGATCCGCGCCATCGCTTCCTTGTTGTCGGCGTCGAAGCGAAGCACCAGCACCGGCGTGGTGTTGGAGGCGCGCACCAGCCCCCAGCCGTCCGGCCAGTCGACCCGCAGGCCGTCGATGGTCGACAGCCGCGCCGCGTCGAACCGGGCGTTGGCGACGAACTGCTCGACGAACGCGTGCGGGTTGCCGTCAGGCGCGTCGATCTTGATCTCGGCGGTCGCGACACCGTCGGGCAGCGCGTCGAGCACGTCGCTCGGCCGACCCGGCTGGGCGGCGAGGATTTCCAGCAGGCGCGCGGCCGAGTAGATGCCGTCGTCGAAGCCGTACCAGCGCTCCTTGAAGAAGAAGTGGCCGCTCATCTCGCCGGCCAGCTCGGCCTCGGTCTCGCGCATCTTCGCCTTGATCAGCGAGTGCCCGGTCTTCCACATCAGCGGGCTGCCGCCGTGGCGCAGGATATGGCCGGGCAGGCGTCCGGTGCACTTCACATCGAAGATGATCTGCGCGCCCGGGTTGCGCTCGAGCACGTCGGCGGCGAACAGCATCAGCAGGCGGTCAGGGAAGATGTTGTGGCCGTCGCGGGTGACCACGCCGAGGCGGTCGCCGTCACCGTCGAACGCGATGCCGAGGTCGGCGTCGAGACGGTCGACCATCTGCACCAGGTCGGCGAGGTTGTGCGGCTCGCTCGGGTCGGGGTGGTGGTTCGGGAATGTACCGTCGATCTCGCAGTACAGCGGGACCACCTCGGCGCCGATTGCTTCGAGCACCTTCGGCCCCAGCTCGCCGGCGACGCCATTGCCGGCGTCCACCACCACCTTCAGCGGGCGGTCGATCTGGATATCGGACGCGACCCGCTGGACGTAGTCGTCGCCGATGTCGCGCTGCTCCAGTCCGCCGGGTGCGGTCGCGGTGTGGAGGCGGTCGTCGGCGATCCGGGCGTAGAGGTCGGTGATGGTCTCGCCCGACAACGTTTCGCCGCCCACGACGATCTTGAACCCGTTGTAGTCCGGGGGGTTGTGGCTGCCGGTGACCGACACGCAGGAGCCGGCACGCAGGTGGTAGGCGCCGAAGTACACCAGTGGCGTCGGGGCCAGGCCGATATCGACCACGCTGCGCCCCGCCTTGCGCAGGCCGGTGATCAGGCCACCGGCCATGTCCGGACCGGACAGACGGCCGTCCCGGCCGACGACGATGTCTTCCAGGCCCTTCTCGTGCATCAGCGAACCGATCGCCTGGCCGATCAGCTCGGCGACCGCGGGCGACAGGTCGCGGCCCACCACGCCGCGGATGTCGTAGGCACGGAAGATGCCCGGCTCGATCGAGAGGTCGGACGCGCCGGACGGCGCGGCGGTGCGGGCGGAGGAATCGGGGGCGAGGGCAATAGTGGCGTCGTTCACGGGCACCTGGGTGGAGTCGGAAGGAGAGTCGCCGGTCGTTTCGGCCAGCGAGGACAACGGTAGGTCCCCGTCCGTTTCCGCGCCGTCATCGCGGGCGCCCCGCCGTGCGGCCAGCTGCGGGCCACGCCACGCCAGCAGCGCGATCAGGGCGAACACGCCGGCGGCGATGAAGCAGCCCATCGCCGCCAGGCCGAACGGCCCACCGGCGACATCGGGCACCGCCGCGGCGATACGCAGGTCGCTGCCGGCCACCGGCCTGGCGAGCGCTTCGGCCGTGTCCGACAGCTCCGCGTCGCCGCGTTCGACCACGCTGTAGCCGCCCTGGCGCAACGCCAGGTAGGTCGCATCGTCGATCGGCGCCGATGCCACCGGGTCGACGATGCGCGCGGGATCGAGCATCACCACGGCCACCGCGACGATCTGCTCGCCCGCGCGCACCGGCGCCGCCAGCGCCAGCCGTGCACCGTCGGCGGTGTCGACCACCCGCGCCACCGACGCGCCGGTGGCCAGCGCGTCCTCCATCACCGCCAGCCGGCCGTAGCCGCTCTCCGGCAACGCCGCGTATGCGGTGTCGAGCCCCGGCGGCAGCAACGCTCCCGCGCTGGCACCCGGCCAACCGTCGGCGACCAGGCTGCCGGCGCGTTCGAAGTCGCCGGCGGCGACGGCGGCGCGCAGCACCGGATTGTCCAGTTGCGCGGCAAAGCGCCGGTGCTCGGCCGCCAGGGCGGCGGCGATCGCGCCGGTGGCACGGTCACGCGACTGCTCGACCGAGGCATGGCGGGCGTCGTCGCGGTATTGCTGCCAGCCGCTCCAGCCGAACCACGCGGCCAGCAGCACGGCGGCCGCGATCACCACCGGCAGCACCGGCTTGAGTTGCGCCAGCGACAGTTGCGGCCGCTCCATCTTGATATCGATCATCGACCTTCCCCTGCTCCGCTGCGCCGTCCAACGTCCGGCCCAAACGCCATCGTCATTTCAGCGTACGCCGGTGTGGCCGAAGCCGCCGGTGCCACGCTCGCTCGCTTCGAACTCATCGACCACCCGCAGGCTGGCACGCACGATCGGCAGCACGACCAGTTGGGCGATGCGATCCCCCGGCTGCATCGTAAAAGCCTCCCTGCCACGATTCCACACGCTGATCATCAGGGGGCCCTGGTAGTCCGCATCGATCAGTCCGGTGCCGTTGCCGAGCACGATGCCGTGCCGGTGCCCCAGCCCCGACCGCGGCAGGACCACCGCGCACAGCGCCGGGTCGCCGACGTGCACCGCGAGGCCGGACGGCACCAGCGCGGTGTCGCCGGGGGCGAGCGTAAGCGGCCGGTCCAGCGCCGCGCGCAGGTCGAGCCCGGCGCTGGCCGCGGTGGCGTATTCAGGCAGCGGCCACTCGGGGCCGAACCGCGGGTCGAGGATCTTGAGTTCGAGGATGTGCTGCATCGCAATGGTCTGGGTGCGCCGCCGATGGGCGGCCGTTGGGGAACACGGATAGGCTCGCAGGAATCGGGCCAACCCGCGGATTGTGGAGCGCGCGGGCCCACGCGTCGCCGGCAGAGATGCCGGCTAGCGGTTTTCCAGCCGCCGCGCGACGAGGTCCAGCAGCGCCCCGGCCAGTTCGGCCTTGGAGGCGGGACCGAGTTCGCGGCGGAAGTCGGGGCCCAGCACCACCAGCGCGTTGTCGTCGCTTTCGAAACCGCCGCCCGCAATGCCCACCCGGTTGGCGCAGATCAGGTCGAGCCGCTTCTTTTCCAGCTTGGCGCGCGCATGGCGTTCCACGTCGCTGGTCTCGGCGGCGAAGCCGACCAACAGCGACGGCCGGCGCGGGTCGCGCGCGATGTCGGCGAGGATGTCGCGGGTACGCACCAGCTCCAGCACCAGGCCGTGGTCGCCGGGCTGCTTCTTGATCTTGCCCGGGGCGACCTGCGCCGGGGTGAAGTCGGCCACCGCCGCGGCACCGATGTAGACATCCGCCGGCAGCGCGGCCATGACCGCGTCGTGCATCTGTGCCGCCGACCGCACGTCGACGCGCTCGACCCCGGCCGGCGTGGGCAGCGCGACCGGCCCCGCGACCAGCACCACGTGCGCCCCGTGGTGCGCCGCCGCGGTGGCGATCGCAAAACCCATCTTGCCGCTGCTGCGGTTGCCGACGAAGCGGACCGGGTCGATGTCCTCGAACGTCGGCCCGGCGCTGACCACGACCCGGCGCCCTCTGAGCGAGGCGGCACTCAAGCCGACGCCCTCGCCAGTGCGGCGACGATCGCGTCGGGTTCCATCATGCGGCCCTCGCCGGTCTCGCCGCAGGCCTGCCCGCCCGACTCCGGCCCGAGCAGCAACACCCCGCGGGCGCGCAGGGTCTCGACATTGGCCCGGGTGGCGGGGTTGGCCCACATCAGCCGGTTCATCGCCGGGGCGACCGCGATCGGGGCGTCGGTGGCCAGGCACAGGGTGCTGACGAGGTCGTCGGCGAGGCCGTGGGCGATCCGCGCCAGGGTATTGGCAGTGGCCGGCGCGACCACGATGCGGTCCGGCCAGCGGGCCAGCTCGATGTGGCCCATCGCGGCTTCGGCCGCCTCGTCCCACAACGAGGTGCGGACCGGCCGCCCGGACAGCGCCTGGAAGGTGGTCGGGCTGACGAAACGCTGGGCATTGGCGGTCATCGCCACCTGCACCTGCGCCCCGGCGTCGCCCAGCCGACGCACCAGTTCGGCGGCCTTGTAGGCGGCGATGCCACCGCATACGCACAGCAGGATGTTCTGGTCTTGCAAGCGGCTCACGTTGGGGAAATTCCTACCGCCGAAGCGGCGCTTAGCTTACCCGAACGCACGCGCCGGCCCGATCGCGGCGAGCCGCGGCGATGCCCAGGATGACGGTCCGGAAGCGGCGCGGGAGACGCCCGCGGCACCGACATCGGCCGTGCGCGTGGGGCCACCTCCGCCTGCCCCGTCGCCGCTTCCGACCACCGCCACCAGGGAGTTCGAATGCACATCCGCGACTGGCCCGCCGACGAGCGTCCCCGCGAGAAATTGCTGGCCCGCGGCGCCGGTGCACTGTCGGACGCGGAGCTGCTGGCGATCTTCCTCGGTTCGGGACTGCGGGGGCGCGATGCGGTCGGCACCGCGCGCGATCTGCTGCAAGCCCACGGTCCGTTGCGCCGGCTGCTCGAGCGTGGCCCCGCCGAGCTGGCCAAACTGCCGGGGCTGGGCCCCGCCCGCTCCTGCAAGCTGGCGGCGGCGCTGGAGCTGGGTCACCGGCACCTGTCGGCGGACCTGGAACGCGGCGCGGCGCTGAGCGATCCGCAGGCGGCCGGCCGCTATTTCGCCCAGCGCCTTCGCGGGTTGCCGCACGAGGTGTTCGCGGTGCTGTTCCTCGACAACCGCCATCGCTCGATCGCGTTCGAGGAGCTGTTCCGCGGCACCCTCGACGGCACCGAGGTCCACCCACGCGAGGTGGTGCGGCGGGCGCTGGCCCACAACGCGGCGGCGATCATCGTCGGCCATAACCACCCGAGCGGGAACCGTGAGCCGTCGGCGGCGGACCGGGCGGTGACGGCGCGGCTGAAGCAGGCGCTGGCGCTGGTCGACCTGCGGTTGCTGGACCATTTCGTGATCGCCGACGGGCCGCCGGTGTCGCTGGCGGCTCGCGGGTGGGTTTGAATGGCATGAGCCCGGTTGCGTAAAGCCCGCAGGTGGAGAGAGGTTGGCTTCGGAGACGGCGGCATCCGGGGCCGGGGGTTTGCTCCGCCCTCCTGACGGCGTCGTGCCTTTAAGTCGGGGCGTGGGCCATCCATGGCCCACTCTCCGCAAATCCCCCCTGCCCCACCACCCACCTTCCGCACCACGTCCTCCCCGAAGCCGCTTAGGCTTTGCCCTCCCAAACCACAAACGCCCGCCCGAAAATCCCGGGAGCGACGCTTGGGAAAGCACCCCGGCACCCATCCCCGCAGCCGGGTAAAATGCCCGGTTCCGCTGAACCCCCGCAGGACTCCCGTGAAAGCCTCCATCCGCGCGCTGGTCGCGCAGGCCATCGACGCGCTCCGCGCCAACGGCACCGTCCCCGCCGACCTCGAACTGCCCGACTTCGTCATCGAGCGGCCCAAGACCCGCGCCCAGGGCGACTTCTCGACCAACGCCGCGATGCTGCTGGCCAGGCCCGCGCGCTCCAACCCGCGCGCGATCGCCCAGGCCATCGTCGACGCACTGCCGGCCAACGACGACATCGCCAGGGTCGAGATCGCCGGCCCCGGCTTCATCAACTTCCACGTGGCCGAAGCGGCCTGGCGGCGCCAGCTCGGCGAGGTGTTCGCACAGGGCGAGGCCTACGGCCGCAACAACTCCGGCAGCGGCCACCGCGCCGGCGTCGAGTACGTCTCGGCCAACCCGACCGGCCCGCTGCACGTCGGCCACGGCCGCGCGGCGGTGATCGGCGACTGCATCGCGCGCGTGCTCGGCGCCAACGGCTGGGACGTCGCGCGCGAGTTCTACTACAACGACGCCGGCGCGCAGATCAACAACCTCGCCATCTCGGTGCAGGCGCGCGCACAGGGCCGCACGCCCGACGATGCCGGCTGGCCCGAGGACGGCTACCGCGGCGAGTACATCAAGGACGTCGCCCGCGCCTACCTCGACGGCGCCAGCGTCGAGATCGAGGGCCACACCGTCACCGGTGCCGGCGATGCCGACGACCTCGATGCGATCCGCCAGTTCGCCGTCGCCTGGCTGCGCCGCGAGCAGAACGCCGACCTCGACGCGTTCGGCGTCGGTTTCGACGTGTACTTCCTGGAATCCTCGCTGTACACCGACGGCAAGGTCGAGGAGACCGTGCGCGAGCTGATCGCCCACGGCCACACCTACGAGGAAGGCGGCGCGCTGTGGCTGCGCAGCACCGATTTCGGTGACGACAAGGACCGCGTGATGCGCAAGTCCGACGGCACCTACACCTATTTCGTGCCGGACGTCGCCTACCACCTGAGCAAGTGGCAGCGCGGCTACGAGCGCGCGATCACCGAGCTGGGCGCCGACCACCACGGCAGCCTCGCGCGCGTCCACGCCGGCCTGCAGGCACTCGACGCCGGGATTCCGAAAGGCTGGCCGGAGTACGTGCTGCACCAGATGGTGACGGTGATGCGCGGCGGCGAGGAGGTGAAGCTCTCCAAGCGCGCCGGCAGCTACCTGACCCTGCGCGACCTGATCGACGAGGCCGGCCGCGACGCCACCCGCTGGTTCCTGATCGCGCGCAAGCCGGATTCGCAGCTGACTTTCGACATCGACCTGGCACGCAGCCAGTCGCTCGACAATCCGGTGTACTACGTGCAGGTCAGCCACGCGCGCATGTGCGGGCTGATGCGGCAACTGGCCGAGCGCGGCCTGAGTTTCGACCGCGACGACGGACTGGCCCAGCCACTCGACCTCGACGATGCCGCCGCGCACGAGCTGGTCACCGCGATCCTGCGCTACCCCGACGTGGTGGAGGCGGCCGGGCGCGACCTCGAGCCGCACCAGATCGCCGCGTACCTGCTCGAAGTGGCACAGACGTTCCAGACGTACTACAACGACCACCAGTTCCTGGTCGACGACGCCACCCAGCGCCACGCGCGCCTGGTGCTGGCGATGACGACCCGCCAGGTGCTGGCGAACGGTCTCGATCTACTGGGCGTGAGCGCCCCCGAGGTGATGTAAGTGGCAGCACGACGCGGCAAATCCCAGGCACGGCGCAACGGCGGTAACGGCGGCCTGCCCGGCTGGGCGTGGATGGTGCTCGGCATCGTCCTGACCATCATCGCGGTGCTGTTCGCGCCGAAGCTGCTGAAGTCCGACGGCGACGGCTTCTTCCGGCCGCAGCCCAACCCGGACGCGCGGCCGGCGCCGGTATCCAGCGCCGACGAGGACGTGGTCGAGGATAGCGATGCCGGTCCGGCGGCCGCCGGGGACGACGAGCCCGATTACGATTTCTACACCCTGCTGCCGGGCAAGGAAGTACCGATCTCCGATGCCGAGCTGGCCGCCACCGAACGTGTCGAAGCCGAGCGCCTGGCCGCCCGCCAGCGCGCCGCCGAACAGGCCGCGGCCGACGCGGCCGATCGCGCGCTGCCGCAGCCGGTGCTGGTCGAACCGGGCCCGGAACCCGCTGCCCCGACGACCGACGCCGAACCGGCCGCCACGCCGGTGGCCGGTCCCGCCACCGCTGCCGGCGCGGGTGACGGCCGTCGCTTCCTGCTGCAGGCGGGTGCCTTCCAGGCGTCCGGCCAGGCCGAGGAGCTGAAGGCGCGCATCGCCCTGCTCGGCCTCAGTGCCCGGGTGGAGTCCGCCCGGATCGACGGCAATACGGTCTACCGCGTGCGGATGGGGCCCTACGGCACCGCCAGCGACCTCGCCGATGCCAAGCGCAAGCTCGAACGCGGCGGGCTGCCGGCGATGGCGATCGAGGTGAAGTAGCGGCCTTTGCCGGGGGGCCGCTCCCGGCAGGTGCCCGTCGACAGCGCCACGGCGTTCTCCTTGCGCGACGTCCTGCTGCCGTAGACTCGGACGCCAACCGACATCAGCAGGGGACCGGCATGAACACGGCACGGGTGAGCAAGCGCGTCCTGCTCGGTTGCATCGCGGCGCTGGGCACGATGCTGGTGTTCGACCTGCTCGTGACACTGTCCGGGCGCGCCCTCGACCTGCCGCTGCAGAGCGGCCTCGGCAGCATTCCGGTCGGCACCCTGCTGGTCACCTTCGGGGCGATGCTGCTGGGCGGCTGGATCGCGCGCCGGCGCTTCCGCTGGGTCGCGCTCGGGCTGACGGTCGCGCTGTGGCTCACCGTGGTCGTCGCCCTGCTCGCGGTGGCCGAGCCGCCGATGGATTCGCTTGGCGCAGTGCTCCGGTTCAACGCGGTGGCGATCGTGCTCAGCCTGGCCGCCGCCTGGTGCGGGGCGCTGGCCGGCGAGCGGCTCGGGGCGCGGTCGCTCAGCGCGCCCGCTTGAGCGTGATCAGCGCCGACGTGTCGGCGTCGCCACGCCCACGCTCGGACAGCTCGGCGTAGTCGGCCAGGGCCTGTTCCAGCACCGGGGTGCGCACGCCGGCATCGCGCGCGATCGCCTGCACGATGCGGAGGTCCTTGAGCATGTGCGCGCTCTTGAAACCGGGGGTGAACTCGTCGCGCAGCATGGTGGCGCCGCGCTTCTCCAGAAACCAGTTGCCCGCCGCGCCGGCCATCAGCGTGGGCAGCAGCGTCTCCGGATCGAGGCCGAGCTTCTCGCCGAGCGCGAGGCCTTCGCAGACCGCCTCGTTGATGCCGGCAACCAGCACCTGGTTGACCGCCTTGGTGGCCTGGCCGGCGCCGTGCTCGCCCATGTGGCTGATCCGCGCCGCGTAGGCCTGCAGTACCGGCCGGGCCTGCTCGATCTGCGCCGCTTCGCCGCCGGCCATGACCGACAGCCCGCCGTTGCGTGCGCCTTCCACGCCGCCCGAAACCGGGGCATCGACAAAGCCGATGCCCTGCGCGGCCAGCGTCGCCGCCGCACGCCTGGCGGTCTGCACCGACACGGTCGAATGGTCGACGACCAGCGCGCCGGATCTGAGCACCTGCGCGAGCGCGTTGACGTTTTCCAGCACGTCCGCGTCGATCGACACGCACAGCACGACCACGTCGCAGTCGGCGAAGTTGTCGGCCGAGCGCGCGGTACGCACCTTCAACTCGGCCGCCAGCGCATCGGCTTTCGCCTGCGTGCGGTTGCCGACCACGGTCAACAGGCCACGCTCGTGCAGGTGTCGCGCCATCGGTGCGCCCATCGCACCCAGACCAATCAATCCGACTTTCACGGTGTTTCTCCAGGAACCGGCGCGGAGCCGGCGTGGTCGCCGTGCGGCGACGAGCGTGTCGACCCGGGCCGACACGATGGCAAACGTACAAACCGGCCCGGAACGGTTACCCCGCCCGCCCGGCGTCCAGGACCTCGCCGTCAGTCCAGCGGGGCGTCGTCCAGATAGGTGTAGCCGGTCAGCCCGGCCTCGAGCGCCGCGTTCATGCGGGCCGCCTCGTCGTCCGGCAGGCCGGCGCCCTCCACCCTGGAGCGATAAGCGGCGCGCAGGTCGTCGAGCTTGTAGCCGACGTAATCGAGCATCACGTCGGCGGTGTCGCCGCGGCGCTGCTGGACCAGTCGGTAGCCCTCGCCGTCCACCTTCACCTCGACCGCGTCGGTGTCGCCGAACAGGTTGTGGATGTCGCCGAGGATCTCCTGGTAGGCGCCGACCATGAAGAAGCCCAACCGGTAGCTTTCGCCCCGCCGCAGCGCGTGCACCGGCATCGAGGTGTTGAGCCCCTCGGCCTCGACGTAGGTGTCGATCCGGCCGTCGGAGTCGCAGGTCAGGTCGGCGATCACGCCGCGACGCTGCGGCGCCTCGTCGAGCCGCTCGATCGGCACGATCGGGAACACCTGCTGGATCGCCCAGACGTCGGGCATCGACTCGAACACGCTGAAGTTGACGAAGTACTTGTCGACCAGCCGCTGCTTGAGCTCGTCGAGCACCGACTGGTGGCTCTTCTCGCCCGGACTCAGGCGCGCGCGCACGCCGTGGGCGATCAGGTAGAACAGGTCGTCGATCCGTGCACGGTGGACCAGATCGATCTGGCCGAGGGCGTACGCGGCGAGGCCTTCGTTGTGGAAGTGCACGGCCTCGTGGAACAGCTCCACCGCGGGGCGCGCGTCGAGCTCGCCATGGATGTCGCGCAGGTGGCGGATCACCGCCGGCTCGTCGTCGTGCGCGTCGGGCAGGCGGCCCTCCGGCGCGCGCTCGACTTCGGACACGTTGGCGACCAGCACCGCGTGGTGCGCGGTCATCGCGCGGCCGCACTCGGTGATGATCCGCGGCGGCGCCAGGTCGTTGGCGGCGCAGGCCTCGGCCAGCGCCTGCACGATGGTCGACGCGTACTGCTTCACCCCGTAGTTGATCGAGTAGTAGCTGCGCGAGCGGGTGCCCTCGTAGTCGACGCCGAGGCCGCCGCCGACGTCCATGTAGCGCACGGTCGCGCCGAGCTTCGACAGCTCGATGAAGTAGCGCACCGCCTCGCGCATGCCGCTGGCGATGTCGCGCACGTTGGAGATCTGGCTGCCCATGTGGAAGTGCAGCAGTTCCAGGCAATCGGCCATGCCGGCGTCGCGCAGGCGCTTCCACAGGTCCAGCACCTGCCGCGGCGACAGCCCGAACTTGGCCTTGTCGCCGCCGCTGTTCTGCCACTTGCCGGCGCCCAGCGAGGCCAGCCGCATGCGCACGCCGAGGCCCGGCCGGACGCCCAGTGTCTGCGCCTCTTCCATCACCAGCGACAGCTCGGAGGGCTTCTCGACCACGATGAAGGTCTGCAGGCCCAGCTTACGGCCGATCAGCGCCAGCCGGATGTACTCGCGGTCCTTGTAGCCGTTGCAGACGATGACGCCGCCGGGCCGGCTCAGCGCCAGCACCGCCATCAGCTCGGGCTTGCTGCCGGCCTCCAGGCCGAAGCCCTCGCCCGCGTGCGAGGCCAGGGTGCCGGCGACGCCCTGGTGCTGGTTGACCTTGATCGGGTAGACCGCGGTGTAGCCGCCGGGATAGTCGGCCTCGGCCATCGCCTCGGCGAACGCGGCCTGCAGCTTGCCGAGACGGTTGCCGAGGATATCGGGGAAGCGCACCAGCAACGGCAGCTTGGCGCCGCGCGCGCGGGCCTCGTCGACCACCTCCGGCAACGAGATCGCCGCGCCCTCCGGACCGAGCGGCCGCACCACGACCCGGCCGCCGGCGTCGACGTCGTAATACCCCTCGCTCCAGTACGGGATCGAGTAGGTCTTGCGGGCCTGATCAATCGACCAGTCGGACATCGGCGGACTACCGGAATGGTGGGGACGCGCATTCTATCGCCCCGCGCGGGCGCGGGCCGTCACGCCGGGGCTCACGGTGTGTTGCCGGAGGTTCGCTACAATTCGCGCCCTTTCCCGCACCGCGCACCCGGGCCGTCCGGATGGCGCCTTCTGGACGAACCGCTATGAACACCAACACGACGTGGCACTACGAGAACTTCGACCCGTCCGGCTCGGCGATCGGCTACCGGATCACCCGCAAGCTCGACGAAGTGCAGTCGCCGTTCCAGAAGATCGAGATCTACGAGAGCACCGACTGGGGCAACCTGATGCTCATCGACGGCGCGATGATGCTGACCACGCGCGACAACTTCCTGTACCACGAGATGATGTCGCACCCGGCGCTGTTCACCCACGCGGCGCCGAAGCACGTCGTCATCATCGGCGGCGGCGACTGCGGCACCCTGCGCGAGGTGCTCAAGCACCCGGGCGTCGTAAAGGCCGTGCAGTGCGACATCGACGAGCAGGTCACGCGGATGGCGGAGAAGTACTTCCCCGAGCTGTGCGACTCCAACGACGACCCGCGCGCGCAGCTGCTGTTCGACGACGGCATCGCCTACATGGCCAACTGCGAGCCGGGCAGCCTCGACATCGTCATCGTCGACTCGACCGACCCGGTCGGCCCGGCCGAGGGGCTGTTCAACAAGGCCTTCTACGAGTCCTGCTTCCGCGCGCTGAAGGACGACGGCATCCTCGTGCAGCAGTCGGAGTCGCCGCTGGTGCTGCTGGAACTGATCAAGGAAATGCGCGGCGAGATGGGCAAGGCCGGGTTCACCACGTTCCAGACCCTGCCGTTCCCGCAGCCGTGCTACCCGACCGGCTGGTGGAGCTGCACGCTGGCGCGCAAGTCGGGCGGCTTCGACTTCCGCGAAGCCGACGCGCGCGCCAAGGCGTTCGCCACCAGGTACTACAGCGCCGGGATCCACGCCGGCGCGCAGTCGCTGCCGCCGTTCGTCGCCCAAGCGCTGGGCGAATAGCGGGCCCGCGCGGGCGCCGCGCGGCTACAGCGCGTCGGCGTCCAGCTCGCCGGTGCGGATCCGCACCACACGGTCGAGGTCGGACACGAAGATCTTGCCGTCGCCGATCTTGCCGGTGCCGGCGGCCTTCATGATCGCCTCGACCACCGCGTCGACCTGGTCGTCGGTGACGGCGACCTCGAGCTTGATCTTGGGCAGGAAGTCGACCACGTACTCGGCGCCGCGGTAGAGCTCGGTGTGGCCCTTCTGGCGGCCGAAGCCCTTGACCTCGGTGGCGGTGATGCCGGCCACGCCGGCCTCGGCCAGCGCCTCGCGGACGTCGTCGAGCTTGAACGGCTTGATCACCGCCATGACCATCTTCATCGCACTGCCTCCGGTTCGATGGCGGCAGGATAGCTGAGGCCGCAGTGGCGGCGGCGCTCACGTCCGAGCCGGCGCGGATGGTTTACAGTGCCGCCCGCGCGGTTCGGAATTTTCCGACACCGCGTCGCGGACGCCGCCGACGGCGCCGCACCGGCCGGCCGACCATGCTGGCGGTACTGCCGGAGGAGCCATCCCATGATCGACCTCAACCACATCGACGAACTCGCCCGCCGCCTCAGCGGCCTGGTCCCGCCGGGCCTGCGCGAGAGCCGCGACGAGCTGCAGCAGAACTTCAAGTCGGTGCTGCAGACCGGCCTGGGCAAGCTGGACCTGGTGACCCGCGAGGAGTTCGAGGTCCAGCGCGCGGTGCTGCTGCGCACGCGCGAGAAGCTCGAGCAGTTGCAACAGGTCGTTGCCGATCTGGAGGCGCAGGTCGAGGGCCGCGCCGCCGCGACGGCACCGGATACCGACACCCCGCTCCCGCGCCACTGAGGCGCCCGCCATGAACCTGGCGCTCGTGCACAGCCGTGCACGGTCGGGCGTGCGTGCGCCCGCGGTCCGCGTTGAAGTGCACCTCGGCGGCGGCCTGCCGACGATGTCGATCGTCGGTCTTCCCGAGGCGGCCGTCCGCGAAGCCAAGGACCGCGTGCGCGCGGCGATGCAGTGCGGGCAGTTCGAGTTCCCGCAGCGACGGATTACGGTCAACCTCGCGCCGGCCGACCTGCCCAAGGGCGGCGGCCGGTTCGACCTGCCGATCGCCTTGGGCATCCTTGCCGCGAGCGGCCAGGTGCCGCTGGAGGCTTTTGGCGAGTACGAGTTCCTCGGCGAGCTCGGCCTGACCGGCGAGCTGCGCGCTGTGGACGGCGTGCTGCCGGCCGCCTTGGCCGCGGCCGATGCCGGGCGCAAGCTGATCGTGCCGGCCGGCAACGGTGCCGAGGCCGCACTCGCCAGCCGGGTCGAGGCCTGCACCGCCCGCACCCTGCTGGAAGTCTGCGCGATGCTGACCGGACACAAGACGCTGCCGGCCGCGGTGGCGCCGCCGGGCATCCGCAGCAGCGGCGCCGATCTGCGCGACGTGCGGGGGCAGGCGCACGCGCGGCGGGCGCTCGAGGTCGCCGCCGCCGGCGGACACCATCTGCTGCTGATCGGCCCGCCCGGCTGCGGCAAGAGCCTGCTGGCATCGCGCCTGCCCGGCCTGCTGCCCGAAGCCAGCGAGGAGGAGGCACTGGAGTCGGCCGCGATCGCCTCGATCAGCGGCCGTGGCCTCGATCCGGCCGGCTGGCGCTCACGGCCGTTTCGCGCGCCGCACCACACCGCCAGCGCGGTGGCGCTGGTCGGCGGGGGCGCGGAGCCGCGGCCGGGCGAGATTTCCCTCGCCCATCACGGCGTACTGTTCCTCGACGAGCTGCCCGAATGGGAGCGGCGCGCACTGGAGGTGCTGCGTGAACCGCTGGAGTCCGGCGTCGTCACCGTCTCGCGCGCGGCCCGCAGCGCCGAGTTCCCCGCCCGCTTCCAGCTGGTCGCGGCGATGAACCCCTGCCCCTGCGGCTGGGCCGGTGACCCCAGCGCGCGTTGTACCTGCAGCCCCGACGTCGTGCGGCGCTACCGCGGCCGCGTCTCGGGGCCGCTGATGGACCGGATCGACCTGCACGTGGAAGTGCCGCGGCTGCCGCCGGCGGAGCTCAGGCCCGACGCACCGGAGGGCGAACCCAGCGAAGATGTACGCCACCGGGTGCTGCAGGCGCGTGCACTGCAGAACACCCGCGCCGGCAAGCCCAACTCGCAGCTCAGCCAGGCCGAAACCAGCGCCACCTGCCGGTTGAGCGACGCGGACCACACCCTGCTCGAGCGCGCGGTCGAGCAGCTGCAGCTGTCAGCACGTTCCATGCACCGGATCCTGCGGGTTGCGCGGACCATCGCCGATCTGGCCGACAGTCCGCATATCCGGACCACGCACCTGACCGAGGCGATCGGTTATCGGCGGCTGGATCGGGGTGTCACGCCACAGCCCACCTGATCCATCCGTCACGAGCGTCCTTCTCCCGCGGATATCGGCCGGTTGCAGCGCTCAGTTGCCGCTGCAGGTCGATCCTTCGCAGTTGGAACGGCGATTGAGCGCGTCCTGCGCCAGGCGCATTTCCTCGCGCCGCTGCGCCACGGTCTTGCACACGCGCTCCTTCCGATTGGTGCCGATGGTCGCCACGCGCTCACAGATCAAACGCTGGTCCTCGGCCTGGTTGACCAGCGCCTCGATAGCCTCCAGCTGGTTGAACAGCTTCAACCGCTCCGGTTCGCTGAGTTCTTCGGTTGTCTGCTTGCCCTCGATCAGCCGCAATGTCACGTCCTGACGGGTAAAAAGCTCCGAGCGCTGGGCCTCCGACAGATTCTCGTAGATCCCGCGGCCCACCCGCGCATCCTCGCGGATTTTGGCCTGCTGCGCGCGGATTGCGTCCGCGTCGACGGTTTCACCCCGTGCCACCGACGTCGCCCCCAAGGCCACCAGCGCCATCAGCGTTCCTGCAAGAAAACGACTCCCCATCACCTGCAATCCCCATGAGTGTTGAAGTTCGACCTTAGCCTGCCGTGCTGCCCGGCGCGAGTGTCATCGGTGTACTTCCTGCGCCCCGTCGGGCGCGTGCTCCCAGACTTCCCCGGCCGGGTCGAACTCGGCCGTTTCCATCTGCTCGGCCCGCCAGCCGAAGCCGCAGATCGCCAGCGGGCTTTCCTCCAGCGGGTCCAACCCGAAGGCCTGCTCAATGTCTACCTCGTTGATCGCCGAGGTAACGAACGCCCCGAGCCCCAGCTCCGTCGCCGACAAGTACAACGTCTGCGAGAGATGGCCGCTGTCGAGGATCAGCGCACGGTAGGCCTTCGCATGATGGCGGTACTTCCAGAAGCTGCGGGCAAAGCGCGGCGTTAGCACCACCAGCGCGGGTGCATTGGCGAACCAGTGCTGCCCCGCGAGCGCGAGCCTGACGAATTCCCCCAGCGGAAGCGCTGGCGGGGGCAGCGGCTCCAGCGCGTGATCGATCGGGTGATAGTGGTACAGCCCTGGCTCGATACCCTCCACGTTCTGTACGATCAGGTAGGCTTCGGTCGCGTGCAAGCCACCGCCTGATGGGCTGGTTTTCTTGAGGAACACGGCGTCGTCGCCGACCTGTACCTGCCCCTGCGCGGAAAACACGCGCTCCAGCATCTGTGCGAACAACTCGCAACCCAAGGGCTTTCCGTCGAAGTTCCGACAGGTTGCCCTGCGCCCAAGCAAGGCATCGAAACCACCCGGATCCGCACGAGGCAGCGACAACCTCCGATGATGGTCGGTACGCTCCGTCGCGTGAAGCGGCGGCGGACCGAATCGCCGGCGAAGCCCCTCGGCGGTGACAAGCTCATCGTCTCGACCACTCGCGCGTTCCACGCCATGCCACCTGCCACGCTGACAGAATAACTGCGCCAACGCCCACCAATGCCCCGCACGCACCTGCTCGTCCCGCTGCCGGTGGACGGGGAACTCGCCATCTTGGACGATCAACAATCCAGCACACAGAAGACGCTCGAAATTCGGGTCCTTCTGGAGAACGGTGACCTCCGCCCACTCGATGCTGCTGAAGCCCGCCAGCAACTCACGCTCGGCCGCGTAGATCTCGACGTCGACATCAAGGTGCGGAGCGATAGCCATGCACCGGCGTACGCGCCGCTTACCCGCGCCCCCGGCAAGCAGGGAGCCAAGGTCGAACCGCACCTCCTCCCGCATCTCCAGAAACAACACCGCGCAACGACGCACTCGCATTCGTACTCCTCCCGGCGAATGGCAATCACTCTCGGATGATTGGCATTCGGCGACAAGCAGGGTTAGATTCGCGCGTCCGCACTTTGCGGATACCCAAGGGGAGTTTCCAACGATGAAGGATGAACGCAAGGCTGGCGATCATGCCCCTCTGCCACCCGTCGTAGCCGATGAGCTGTTGGAGTTGCTGAGTACCGATGACGATTTCCGGTCCATGTTCCAGAGCAATCCCGCGGCCGCGATCGCCCGGCTCGGCCACGCACCCGCAGGGGAGCCGGTCGAGGGTCGTTCGATCGACAAAGGGGATGCCTTCTATTGCATGACGTCGGAAAACTTGGCCTCAAAAGAAGAGATCGCCAGCACCAGGGAGGAGCTCAAGCATTTCCTCACCTCGCAGACAGACCATCACGTGGTCTTCTGCTTCGAGGCGGGCAGGATCACGTCGACCCTGCGTGCCAAATGATCGGGTAGCCGCTCTCGCGGCCATGCTTCAAGAAAACCCTGGATCTGCCGCTTGGCGGCAGCGTCGCGACCCAGCGCCGTCAAGGATTCAGCGGCGTGCAGGCGCGCAAGCCTTGTGTCCATCACATTAATGCTCTGGGCTACCTGCGCTGCATTGCTCTCCACGTATGCAAGCCCACGATGCGTGGAGAGCCATTCCGAATGAACGAGCGCCTGCTCGTGATCCCCCGCATCGACCAGTGCGTCACGCAATGCCACCCGCGTCTGGAACAGTTCAGTGCCATCGATGCGTTCCGAGAGCAGCCGGACAGCGTCTGCGGGACGTCCTGCAAGGCGCAAATCACCGGCTCGGACCACTGCAAGCATCTTCTCGACGACAGTACCGGCGTAAGTGTCCTCCGTCGGCTGCAGAGCGGCCAGGACTTTTTTCGCCACTGCCGGATTGCCCGCGCGTTGCGCCAGATAGCCCGAGAACAGGGCCGAATATGCGTGGTCCAAGGCCTTGCCCCGAGGCTGAAGAGAGAGCTCACCGAGTGCCTCCTCGGCCAATCGCATGCACGCATTCGGGGCCAGGGTGTTGTTTTCCACGAGCTCCGCGGAGGCTTGGATCAACTGAAACTGCCGGGTCAGGAACGTCGATTTCCCGCTGCCTTCCAATGCGGCACCGACCCTTTCGCGAGCTTGCCGCCACAGCGCCTGGTCAAGCGCAAACGACGTCAGGTCGATATTGCGAATCGGATCATCACTGCCATATCCCGACCGTTGCATGGCATTGAGCGTGGCCTCTGCATCCTCGTGCCTGTCACGCAACGCCTGCAGTAGGGCGATCCGGCGCGTCGAAGCCCCTGGGTTTGCCGCGTTCGCGGCGGTGAAGGAGACATCGGCGGCATCCAACTCCTGCTGCGCCAACTGGATTCGACCAATGAGGTCCAACGTATAACCGCGCAGGGGTGCCTGGGGCACGTTGGCTGCTGTCGCGTAACGGGCAGCCTCCCCGAAATCGTTAACTACGTAGAGGCGCAGCGCCGCATTATTGGACCCGGCATGGTTGTCAGGGTACATCGAAGCCAACGCTTTCCATCGCAACAGAGCCTGCGCGGGATCCAGCAGTTCAGCCCGCCACGCGTCCAGGTACATCCGGTCCTGCTGCGGCAGCTTGTCACGCAGTTCGACCGCCTTGTCGAGATGGGGGATGGCCGAAGGCCGGTCACTCAGAGCCACATAGACCCGCGCGATCCCGAGGTGCGCCAATGCAAAATCGGGGTCGATTGCCAGGGCCTGTTCGTACATCACAAGCGCGTCTTTCCATTGCGCTGACCTGAAGGCCTTGTGCCCGAGGGCATAAGCCCGCAGCGCTTCCAGGCTATCCGTCGTCACCCCCGGCAGCGGGTCAGACTCCTGCTCGATACGCTCCAGCGCCTCGCCAAGCTTTTCCCTCAAGCTCGCGGTGACATCATCGATCGACGACAGTGACGACTGAACGCCCCGCCCGTCGGCATACTCGGAGTACACGGTAGTCTGGCTGTGCGGGTCGATGATCTCGGCGCTGATGCGGAGATGCCCACCGACTTCAGCTACGGTAGGCAGGATGACGGCACGAGCCCCGTCCCGCAGCGCGACCTCGGACGCGATCGCCCGGTCCAACCCGCCTCTGTCGCGTCGCATCCTTTGCAGCGTCTGCTGCACCTTCAGGTCACTCAGCACATTGACGTGCCTTGATTGTTCCAAGCTGATCCGGAACGCCTGCTCCAGCGAGTCGTCCAGCAGCGGCTCGCCGGTCAGGTTGCGCAGGTCCGCCAGCACCACCCAGTCGCGCTCGTTGAAGGCGATCGCGGGTTGCGGCTTGGTAATGAACCATATGCCGATCGCGATGACGGCCACCGCCACGATTTCCGCCGCGAGTGCCGCCGGCCGCCGCCACAGCGGAATGTCACGCCAGGCTTTCGGGCTGTTGGGCGGTGTGCGCAAGGGCGCGACGCCCGCCTCGCCGACCTCGAAGATCTGTTGCGCCTCCGGCACGCCCTTGAAGCGCCAGCGGCCGTGCGATTTCCACAGCAGGTGCTGGCCACGCTCGCCGAGTTCACGCGCGGCGCGATGGGCCAGCGGTTCGGCCACGGCGGACAGCAGGATCTGGCCAGGGCGCGCCATCGTCATCAGGCGCCCGGCCATCGGCTTGGCCAACCCTTCGACCTCGACCGGCTTGGCGCCGACCCGCACCGATTCCTCGCTGTTGCGCCAGGTCAGCACTTCTCCAACGTGCAGCCCGGCACGGGCCTTGAGTTCGACACCATGCGGGGCGCCCAGCTCGAGCAGGCCGCGGTTGTAGTCCAGGGCGAAGCCGAGGCCGTCGATCGGACGCTCGAACAGCAGCAGCATGCCGTCGGACCGGTCGATCAGGCGGCCGCGCCAGTGTTGCTGCAGGCCGAGCACCAGGCGGTCATGGGCGCGGAACAATTCGGCGGCGGCGGTGTCACCGAGGCGCTCGACCAGCGCGGTGGAATCGACCAGATCGGTCAGCAGGATGGTGCGCAGCTGTGGACCGCCCTGCCCGGCGCGTTGCGGTTCCATGCGGCCGTTGCTGTCGATCGTTGCAGCGTTCATACGGAGCAGGCCCTCAGGCCGGGACGCGGGCGTCGTCCTGCCACTCTACCCGGTTGCCGCCGAGGCGCTTGGCGCGGTACAGGGCGGCGTCGGCGCGGGCGTACCAGTCGTTCCACTCGCGCTCGGGATCGACCAGGCAGGCACCCAGACTGAGGTTGCAGATCAGCGGCGGTACCTGCGGCATCTGCATCAGGCCGTGGGCGGTGCCCACGACGAATTCGGCGTAGCGCATCACCTCGTCGCGGGTGTCGGCCTTGACCAGCAGGCAGAATTCGTCGCCGCCGAGGCGGCAGGCCAAGTCACCGGGGCCGGCCACCGAGCGCAGGATATTGGCCACGCCCTGCAGCACGCGGTCACCGACGAGGTGGCCGTGCTGGTCATTGACGTGCTTGAAACGGTCGCAGTCGACCAGCAGCAGCCCCAGGCCGTGGGTGGCACCGTTGCGCTGGCGGTCCTGCAGGTGCTGGATCAGGCCGCGCCGGTTGTGCAGGCCGGTGAGTTCGTCGGTGCGGATCAGCGCTTCGGTCTGGCTGAGCTGGTGGGCGGTGGATCGCAGGCTGTCGAGGGCGGCCTGCAGGTCCTGGTTGCGCCGGCGCAGGCGCCGGATCAGGCCCTGTTCGTTGAGTACGACGCGCATGATCGCGCGCCGAAGGAAGAAGGAGACCACTTCCGGCTTGCGCTCGACCAAACGCTGGAACTCTTCATGGCGCAGCTCGAGCAGCTCGCCGTCGCGCAGCACCGTGGCGTCGGCGCTGCGGGCGTGATCGCCGATCAGCAGGCCGAGCTCGCCAAAGAACTCATGCGGGCCGAGGGTCTTGCTGACGAGGTCTTCCCCGAAATTGAGTTCGACCGCGCCGCTGGCGACCACGTACATGGTGGTGCCAAGGTCGCCGCGGCGGAACAGGGTCTCGTCGGCGTACACCCGGCGCAGCCGCGCGACCGAGGCGAACAGGGTGTACTCGTCGGCGGAGAGTTCGGCCATGTCGGTGTCGGCCGCGGCCGCTCTCGGATCGTGGTCTGCATTGCCACGGGCCGCCCCTGGCCCCGTGTCGTCACCGTTCATCCCACGGCCCCTGGATTCGTGGAAGCCGCAGGATAGCACCGGGTCTGGGGGTCTAACGGCTGAATGGGCGCAGGCAGGCCACGCTCCCCGGCAGGGCTAGGCGGCCGCCCGGCCCTCGAACTGCTCCTCCTCGGTCGAACCCTTCAGCGCGACGGTCGACGACTGGCCGCCCTGGATCACCTGGGTCACCGCGTCGAAATAGCCGGTGCCGACTTCGCGCTGGTGCTTGACCGCCGTGAAGCCCTGCCCTGCCGCTTCGAACTCGGCCTGCTGCAGCTCGACGAAGGCGCTCATCTGCCGGCGTGCGTAGCCGTGGGCCAGCTGGAACATCGAGTGGTTGAGCGCGTGGAAGCCGGCCAGGGTGATGAACTGGAACCTGTAGCCCATCGCGGCGAGCTCCTTCTGGAACCCGGCGATGGTGGCGTCGTCGAGGTTGGCCTTCCAGTTGAAACTCGGCGAGCAGTTGTAGGCCAGCAGCTTGCCGGGGTATTTCGCGTGGATCGCCTCGGCGAACCGGCGGGCGAAGTCGAGGTCAGGCTTGCCGGTCTCGCACCAGACCAGGTCGGCGTACGGCGCGTAGGCGAGGCCGCGGCTGATCGCCTGGTCGATGCCCTTGCGGGTCTTGAAGAAGCCCTCGACGGTGCGCTCGCCGGTGGTGAACGCGCGGTCGTTGTCGTCGATGTCGGAGGTCAGCAGGTCGGCCGCCTCGGCATCGGTACGGGCGACGATGATCGTCGGCACGCCCATGACGTCCGCGGCCAGCCGCGCGGCGACCAGCTTCTCGAGCGCCTCGCGGGTCGGCACCAGCACCTTGCCACCCATGTGGCCGCACTTCTTGGCGCTGGCGAGCTGGTCCTCGAAGTGCACGCCGGCGGCGCCGGCCTCGATCATGCCCTTCATCAGCTCGAACGCGTTGAGCACGCCGCCGAAGCCGGCCTCGGCGTCGGCGACGATCGGCTGCAGGAAGTCGATGTCGTCCTGTCCTTCGGCGTGCTGGATCTGGTCGGCGCGCAGCAGGGCGTTGTTGATCCGCTTGACCACCGCCGGCACCGAGTCGGCCGGGTACAGCGACTGGTCGGGGTACATCTGGCCGCCGAGGTTGGCGTCGGCGGCGACCTGCCAACCCGACAGGTAGATTGCCTTGAGGCCGGCCTTGACCTGCTGCATGGCCTGGTTTCCGGTCAGCGCGCCGAGCGCGTTGACGAACGGCTCGGTCTGCAGCGAGTTCCACAGCTTGTCGGCGCCGAGGCGGGCAAGGGTGTGCTCGACCGCGACGGTGCCGCGCAGGCGCAAGACCTCCTCGGCGGCGTACGGACGGGTGACACCGGCCCAACGCGGGTTGCTGGTCCAGTCGTGGCGGAGCTGCTCGGCGGTGGGCTGCGTGGTCATGGCGGATGTCCTTGGTGGGTGGAGGTTGGCTGCGTGTATCCGGGCTTTTTGTAGGAGCGACGTGAGTCGCGACCGCGCAGGGAACTGGTGCGACGTACAGGTCGCGACTCACGTCGCTCCTACAGCGAAGCGGTTGGCGTCGGCCGGTCAGTCGAGCCGGCGGTAGGCGGGGACGGTCAGGAACTCTTCGAGCGTGTCGGCATGGCACAGCCGGTCGAGCATTCCGATCGCCTCGTTGATCCGGCTCGCACCCGGCAGCCGCATGCGGTCGGCGAGCTTGCCCGGCAGCCCGATCAGCGCGCGTTCGAGCAGGGCGAAGTCGATCGGTTCGCCGTCGTCCAGATGCAGCGGGCCGGCGGCGTCGCCGCTGCGGCCGGCGGCGCAGGCGATCGCCGGGTGGTGCAGCCACTGCCACAGCTGGGCGCGGGCGATCTCGGCGGTGGCGGCGTCCTCCATCAGCCAGTGGATCGGCACGCAGCCGTTGCCGTCGAGCCAGGCCGCGAGGTAGCGCACGCAGACCTCGACGTTGTTGTCGAAGCCGGCACGGGTGACCGTACCCAGCGGCGCCTGCAGCAGGTCGTCCGGGCCGACGCAGACGTCTTCGCGGCCGACGTGGTGCTGGTGCGAGGTCGGCATGCGCTCGTCGAACACCCGCCGCGCAACCGGGATCAGCGCGGGGTGCGCGACCCAGGTGCCGTCGTGGCCGGCGCGCACCTCGCGCAGCTTGTCGTCGCGCACCTTGGCCAGCGCCGCGTCGTTGGCGGCGGCGTCGCCGCTGATCGGGATCTGCGCGGCCATCCCGCCCATCGCGTGGGCGCCGCGGCGGTGGCAGGTCTGGATCAGCAGTTCGGAGTAGGCGCGCAGGAACGGCTGTGCCATCGTCACCTGGCCGCGCTCGGGCAGCACCCGGTCGGGGTGCGCGCGCAGGGTCTTGATGTAGCTGAAGATGTAGTCCCAGCGGCCGCAGTTGAGGCCGGCGACGCGGCCGCGCAGCGCGTGCAGGATCTCGTCCATCTCGAACGCGGCCGGCAGGGTCTCGATCAGCACCGTCACCTTGACCTGTCCCGCCGGCAGGCCAAGCGCCTGTTCGAGTTGGCCGAGCACGTCGTCCCACAGCGCGGCCTCCTCCATCGACTCGAGCTTGGGCAGGTACAGGTACGGCCCGCGGTCGCGCGCGGCCAGCGCGGCGGCGTTGTGGAAGGCGAACACGGCGACGTCGAACAGGCCGGCGGCGACCGGTGCGCCGTCGACGAGCACGTGCTTCTCGTCGAGGTGCCAGCCGCGCGGGCGCACCAGCAGCACCGCCTGCTCCCCGGCGGGGCGCAGGGTGTAGTGCTTCGCGCCGTCGGGCGCCATCCAGTCGAGCGTGCCGGCGACCGCCTTGCGCAGCGCGCGCTGGCCGAGCACGAGGTTGGCCCAGGTCGGCGAGGTGCTGTCCTCGAAGTCGGCCATGAAGCAGTTGGCGCCGCAGTTGAGCGCGTTGATCACGGTCTTGGGCTCGACCGGCCCGGTGATCTCGACCCGGCGGTTGCGCAGCGCGTCCGGCAGCGGCGCGACCTTCCAGTCGCCGTCGCGGATCGCGCGGGTGTCGTCGCGGAAGCCGGGCAGCGCGCCGGCGTCGAAGCGGGCCTGGCGCTCGCGGCGGGCGGCGAGCCGGGCCTGCCGCCGCGGTTCGAACCGGGGGTGCAGGTTCGCCAGCAGCCCCAGCAGCGCCGGCGTCAGCAACTGCGCCTGGCCGTCGGCGCTGGCGGTCAGCACCACGTCGGTGGCGGACTCGGGGAGGTTCATCACTGCCGACATGCCTGGACTCCGTGCGGGTTGGAGGCCGACCATGCGCCGCGGTGTGGTATACGACAATCGAGTTTTGGCAATACGAAGTATTTGTTTAGCTTATAAACAAGCGGAAACCACCCGCCGACGGGACCTTCGCCATGGCCACCCGCCCCCGCTTCGCCTACAAGGGCGACCGCCTCAAGCCGCTGCGGGCGTTCTGCCAGACAGTCCGGCTCGGCTCGGTGTCGCGCGCGGCCGAGGCGCTGTTCCTCAGCCAGCCGGCGGTGACCCTGCAGCTGCAGGCGCTGGAGCGCGACATGGGTGCGCGCCTGCTGGAACGCAGCGGCCGGCGGCTGGTGATGACCCGCGAGGGCGAGGCGTTGTACGAGCTGGCGCGGCCGCTGGTGGAGGGCTTCGAGGGGCTGGACGCGGCGTTCCGCGAGCGCGTGCGCGGGCTCGACGCCGGCGAGCTCAACGTCGCCGCCGGCAGCTCGACCATCCTCTACCTGCTGCCGCGCATCGTCGAAGCGTTCCGCGAGGCGCACCCGGAGGTGCGGCTCAACCTGCACAACGTCACCGGCGCCAGCGGGCTGGAGCTGCTGCGTTCGGACGTGGTCGACCTCGCGGTCGGTTCGATGCTCGACGTCCCGGCCGACCTCGACTACGCCCCGCACGCGCGTTTCGAGCCGATGCTGATCACCCCGCCCGGTCATCCGCTCGCCCGCAGGAAGGCGCTGGAACTGCACGACCTCTCACCATTCGGGCTGATCCTGCCGCCACAGCGGCTGACCACCTACCGCATGGTCGACCTGGTGTTCCAGCGCCACCGGGTGCCGTACACGGTGGCGTTGGAGGTGGGCGGCTGGGAGGTCATCAAGCAGTACGTGGCGATGGGGCTGGGGATCAGCATCGTCACCTCGATCTGCCTGACCGGGGCCGACCGTGAACGGCTGGCGGCGCGCTCGCTGGCCGCATGGTTCCCGGAGCGCAGTTACGGCGTGGTAGTGCGCAAGGGCAAGTACCTGAGTCCGCAGGCGCGGGCGTTCACCGGGCTGATCCGGCCGGACCTGTTCGCGCGGGTCGACCACGACGCCAACGGCCATTCCGCGCGCTGAGCCCGGCGACCGTTCACGCGCGTCGTCGTCCCACCCCTTCGACTTCGCGTTGCACGTGCCAGCGCAACCGCCGCGTCGGCCACAGCAGCAGCGCGAACCACAGCACGGCGATTAGCTCGACCGCGATCAGCACGTAGCGCACCGGCGTCGCCGCCACGGCGCCGAGCAACGCGCGCCACCGTCGTCCCACCGGTGCAACGCGCGCGCTCACCGCCAGCGTCCCGAGTATCTCCACCGCGGCGGCCAGGGCGAACACGAGCCACGCGCCGGTCAGCCCGGACACCAGCAGGGTGACCGGGTAGCCGATCCGCTCGAGTGCGAGCAGCAGCAATGCGGTGCCGACCGGCCGTCCCTGGCGGCGGGTCAGGCGCTCGCCGAACGGTTGCCGGTAAGCCTCGCGGATGCGGCGCTGGTCGGCACCGGCGTTCTGCCCGGGTTCGCCGCGCAGGCGCCGGCGCCATTCGCGCCAGCGGTGGCGGAGCGCGTACAGCGGGCTCCGCAGCAGCGGGTCGAAGTAGTGGTCGTTCTGCAGCAGGGCGATCGTCCAGCACCACGCATTCCACGGCAGCCGCCACAGCGGCGCGGCCTGCACCCGTGCGGACACGTCGGCCAGGCGGACGTTGCGGTACCCCTCGGTCGCCAGCGCGCGGGCGATGAACAGGTCCTCGATCGCAGTCAGGTCGTCGCCGCGTATCGGCTCGTAGCGGTCGAACATGTCCTTGAGGTAGCGCCGGCGATAGGCGATCGCCTCGCCCGAAGGTGCATCGACCCCGCCGTGGCGGCACATCAGCCCGCGGTCGACGAACGCCTGCTGCAGCCGGCCGATGTGGGCGCGGTAGTCGTCACCGAGGCGGCGCCACAGCGCCGGCCACCGCCCGTTGGGGGCGAGTGGGTCGCGGTAGTCGTCGCCGGCGAGCCAGCGCTGGAACGCCGGGGCCCGCGCGAGCGCGCGTCGATGGCGCGCCCGCAGCGGCTCGACCATCCCGCAGACGCTGGCGATGCCGACGCCCTGGTAAAGCTCGCGCACGCAACGCTCGATGTAGTCCGGCGAGGTCAGCACGGCGTGGCCGTCGAGTACGAACAGCACGTCGCCGTGGAAACCCCGTGCCTGGCGCTTGAGCGTGGCGGCCTTGCCGATCGACCAGGTGCGCTGCACCACCTGCAGGTCCATGCCGTTGGCACGGGCGAACTCGCGCGCGAGCTGGATGCCGTGGTCGCGCTCGGCGCCGCCGTCGTCGACCAGCAGGATCCGTCGCGGCGGCAGGGTCTGCGCGGCCAGTCCGGCCAGGCAATGGATGATGGTGGGCTGGTCGCGGCAGGCGGCGATGACCAGGTCGACCCGGGCTTGGCGCCAGTCCTCCGCCGGCGTCGGCACCACCGGCTCCGGGCCGCGTCGCAGCGCCGCCGCCGCGAGCCACGCGGCCGGACCACAGACGAACCACGGCGCCGCGGGCATCCCTCAGGCGCCCCCGGCGACGCGCGGAAGACCCGCCGCGCTCCCTTGCGCGTTGGACGGTTTGCGACGCATGCCGACCCTCCGTGGCCATTGCGGGCCACCTGCGACCGGCCGCACCGAAGCGCACCGCCGGTCACACGAATCACGCAATTGCCGTGCCAATCCGGCAAGAACGCCGGTCAACCGGTTCCGTGATGCTTGCCCTGCCACGGCCGGTACCAGTCGCGCAAACGGGCCAGGTCGGCCTCCATGTCGTCCCCGGTGGTGAACGCCGGGCCGATGCCGATGACCTTGTTGGGGTAATGGAAGTACACCGGCAGCACCGGCACCCGCGCGGCGTGGGCGATTTTCCAGAACCCGGTTTTCCAGCGCTCCACCGGTTTGCGCGTGCCCTCCGGGGCGATGCCGAGCCAGAACCGGTCCGCGGCATCGAAGCGGGCGGCCAGTTGTTCCACCACCCCGCGGGCCGCGCTGCGGTTGACCTCGATGATGCCCAGCGCCCGCATCAAGGGCCCCAGCGGCCCCCAGAACAGCTGGTGCTTGCCGAGGATGCGGATATCGAGCCCGAGCGCGAGCTTGGCCGCGAAGCCCCATACCCCGTCCCAGTTGGACGAATGCGGCGCGCCGATCAGCACCAGCCGCGGGATATCGGGAAACTGCCCGACCAGCCGCCACCCACCCAGCCCCAGCACGGTGCGGCCGAGCCAGCGGGTAAAGCGGTTGGGTCGCACCCGCGGCACGCTCGGCGGCAGCGGCGGCACGACGTCGTCGGTGGCTGGATGCATCGTGTGGTTTGGTCCCCTGTCAGTCCCAGTCGCGTCGCGTGCGTCCCTGCTTGATCGTACTGCGTTCGCGCTTGCCGGCCAGCCGGCGCTCCTTCGACGCGCGGGTCGGCCGGGTGGCGACGCGCTTCTTCGGCGCGTGCAGGCCGGCCTCGATGAAGCGGGCCAACCGCTCGCGCGCGTCCTCGCGGTTGCGCTCCTGGGTGCGGAAGCGTTGCGCGCTGAGCACCAGCACGCCCTCGGACGTGACCCGGCGGTCGCGCCGCGACAGCAGCCGCTCGCGTACCGGTTCGGGCAGCGACGGCGAGGTGGCGATGTCGAAGCGCAGCTCGACCGCGGTCGCGACCTTGTTGACGTTCTGCCCGCCCGGCCCGGCCGAGCGCACGAAACGTTCGACCAGCTCGGCCTCGGGGATGCGCAAGGGACCGATTTCGATCATGCGGGCGATTCTAGGTCACGGCGGTGAGCGCTCCGCGAGCCGGATCGAAGCCGTCGAACAACGCCAGCGCCTTGCCGAACTCCGCGTCCACCGGCGCGGTCACGTCCATCCGTGCGCCGGTATGCGGATGGGTGAACACCAGCCGCCGCGCGTGCAGCAGCATCCGGTGCACGCCGATCATCCGTAACGCGCGGTTGTGGCGGCCGTCGCCGTGGCTGGTGTCGCCGATCAGGTGGTGCGAAAGGTGCTTGAGGTGGCGGCGGATCTGGCGGAACCGGCCGGTCCGCGGCGACGCCTCCAGCAGCGCGTAGCGCGAAGTGTCGAAGCCGGTCGATGGCCAGGCGCATTCGGTCCGCGCCAGCACCCGGAACTCCGTCAGCGCCGGCTTCCTGACCGGCTTGCCGGGGCCGCCGTCGAGGTCGTGGTCGACCGTGAACGCGTCCTCCGCCGGCCAGCCGCGGCAGACCGCCCAATAGTGCTTGCCGACCTCGTGCGACATCAGCACCTTGCCCAGCAGCGATGCGGTGTCGCGGTCGAACGCCACCAGCAGGCAGCCGCTGGTCGCGCGGTCGAGCCGGTGCACGAGGAACACCGGCCGCCCGAACTGCAGCCGCAGCCGGTCGGCGACGAAATCGTGCTCGCCGCGCGCCAGCGCGCTGTCGTGGACCATCAGCCCGGCCGGCTTGTTGATGACCGCAAGGCGGTCGTCGGCGTGCAGGACCGGAAGCGCGAGCAGGGCGGGGTCGATGGTCATGGGCGTGCGCCGCGGACCGAATCAATCGCGTCCCGGCACCCGCCCTCGTAGGAGCGACGTAAGTCGCGACCCACTGACCCTCCAGCTGCGCGTCGGTCAACACGGTCCCGCAATCGCGCGACCGCGAAACCGCGTTGATCGCGGCGGCGAACTGCGGTCAGTGGGTCGCGACTTACGCCGCTCCTACAGGCCATCGAACGCACCCTAGCGCCGCGGCCACGCGGCCAGCAGCGCCCACAGCCCGCCAAGGCCGGCGATCCACGAAGAGGCCGGCACCGACCACAACGTCGGGCCGCCCGCTTCCATGCCGTACAGCACCGCGGCGACGATCAGCAGGCCGGTGCCGAGGATCGCGGCGACGGTGCGCTTCTGCGCCTCGCGCACGCTGCGCGACAGCTCGGCGAGGTCGCTCGAGCGCATCCGCAGCTCGTGCCGGCCTTCGACCTGCTGCTCCAGCCAGGCGTGCAGCAGGCCCGGCATCTGCGGTGCGCGCGTGACCAGTTCCGGCAGCCGCTTGCGGAATTCGCCGAGCAGCCGGCGCGGGCTGTAGCGCTGCACCAGGATCTTCGACAGCACCGGCTTGGCGACCGCCCAGATGTCGATGGTCGGGTCGAGCTGGCGGCCGACGCCCTCGATGTTGAGCAGGGTCTTCTGCAGCAGGATCAACTGTGGCTGCAGGGTCAGCTCGTGGCGCCGGGCGACCCGGAACAGCTTGACCAGCACCTCGGCCAGCGAGATCTCGCTCAGCGGCCGGGTGAAGTACGGCTCGCACACCGCGCGCGCCGCGGCCTCGAGCTCGTCGATGCGGACGTGGCCGGGCATCCAGCCGGCCTGCACGTGCAGCTCGGCGATGCGCCGGTAGTCGCGGTTGAAGATCGCCATGAAGTTCTCGGCGAGGTAGTACTGGTCCTCGTCCGACAGCTGGCCCATGATCCCGAAGTCCAGCGCGATGAAGCGCGGGTTGGCCTTGCGCGTGGGGTCGGTATCGACCCAGATGTTGCCGGCGTGGGCGTCGGCGTGGAAGAAGTTGTCGCGGAACACCTGGGTGTAGAACACCCGCACGCCCTTGGCCGCGAGCGCCTTGCGGTCGATGCCGGCGGCGTCGAGCGCGGCGACGTCGTCGGACGGGATGCCGTGCACGCGTTCGAGCGTCAGCACGCGCTCGCCGGTGTGCGACCAGATCACCTCGGGCACGTAGAGGTCGTCGCTGCCGAGCCAGAACCGGCGCAGCACGCTGGCGTTGCCGCCCTCGCGCTGCAGGTCGAGCTCGGCGGCGAGGGTCGATTCGATCTCGGCGACGACCTCGCGCGGACGGATCTTGTCGGCGTTGGGGTGGGTGCGTTCGACGATGCCGGCGATCGCGTTGAGCAGGGCGATGTCGTCGGTGATCTGGCGCCGGATGCCCGGGCGCAGCACCTTGACCACGACGTCGCGCAGCGCGGCGGTGCCGACCGCCGGCAGGGTCGCCGCGTGCACCTGGGCGATCGAGGCCGAGGCCAGCGGGGTGGTGTCGAAGCTCGCGAACGCCTCGGTGACCGGCAGTCCGAGCGCGGTCTCGACGATCGCGCGCGCGGCCTCGCCGTCGAACGGCGCGACCCGGTCCTGCAGCAGCGCGAGCTCGTCGGCGACGTCCGGCGGCACCAGGTCGCGGCGGGTCGATAGGATCTGCCCGAACTTGACGAAGATCGGCCCGAGCTCCTGCAGCGCCAGCCGCAGCCGCGCGCCGCGCGACATCGCCGCGACCTCGGCCGACGCGCGCGGCACGAACGGCCGCGCGAGTTTCAGCCAGCGCTCGGCCGGGGTGCCGTCGAGCAGCGCGTCGAGGCGGTAGCGCAGCAGTACCCGGCCGATCCGGGTCGCGCGCAGCGCCGACTTCACGAGCCGGCTCCGGCCGCGCGCGCGCGCAACCGCGAGATGCGCGCGGCGGCGCGCTCGACATCGTCGCGCAGCACGTCGACGTCGTCGTGGAACGCGTCGAGCTCAGCGCGGGCGACCACGTCGCGCGACTCCTCGGTGACGTACTCGGCGGCGCTGCCGGCGAACTCGCGTGCGACCACGCGGGCCTGACGCAAGCCGGCGGCGATCGCATTGGCGACCTGCACGCCGAGCACGTCTCCGAACACACGGGCGAACGGCTGCTGCCAGTCCGGGTCGAAGCGCTCGGCCAGCCGCTGCAGGCGGCGTGCGAGGTCGGCGTCGCCCTCGATCCGGAGCTTGCCGACCGGCGGGGCGTCGTCGTTGCGCAGGAACGGCAATTGCGACAGCAGCCCGCCGATCGAGCTGCGCACCGACAGGTCCGGCTCGTCGGCGGCATCGACCGGGCCGACCCGCAGCCGGTCGCCATCGACGCGCACCTGCAGCGCCAGCGGCGGCGCCGACAGGTGCACCGCGACGCGGCGGCCGTCGAGCGCGCGCAGGGCGGTGCCGGTGTCGGGGTCCAGGGCGAGCGCGCGGTTGAGCGCGATCTCCAGCGCCTGCCCGGCAACGGGCTTGAGCCGGGCGAGCGGGTGTCGGGGGGCGGCGTCGGTCATCGGCGCATTCTAGCGGGCGCGGGCTCCCGCTTCGGTTTCGTGTGGGGGGCGCAAAGCCCTGAAGCCAGGCCCCCACCGTAGGAGCGACGTGAGTCGCGAACGGGTCGGCACCGCGAAGACGACGCCCGATCCTTCCCCGCGACAGGCTCGGTCGGCGTCACCGCCGCTCCGATGTCGTCGCGTGCCGGGCGACTGCGTGGTCGCGACTTGCGTCGGCCCCACGACACACGTTCAACCGGCGACGTTTGCGGCGGTGCGCCCGCTCTCCCAGGCCGCACGCAACCGCGCCAGGCCCTCATCGAATCCCACCTTCGGCACGTAGCCGAAGTCCCGCTTTGCCGGCCCCATGTCGTACCAGTGGGTCGTCACCAGTTGCTCGGCGAGGAAGCGCGTCATCGGCGGCTCACCCTTCAGCGGCAGCGCATGCCACAGCGCCTCGCAGACCGCTCCGGCGGCGTAGGCGACGCCGAACGGCACGCTGCCGTGCACGGTCGGCGCGCCGGCGGCGGCAAGCAGCGCGTCGAGGGTCTCGCGCATCGTGCGCGGATCGCCGTTGCTGATGAAGTAGGCGCGCCCGGCACACGCCGCGCCCGGAACGAGCGCGTCGAACGCATCGAAGTGCGCCTGCGCGGCGTTGTCGATGTAGGTGGTGTCGACCAGGTTGTCGCCGCTGCCGACCAGCCGCAATCGCCCGGCCCGCGCGCGCTCGACCAGCCGCGGCAGCAGCTGGTTGTCGCCCGGGCCCCAGATCAACCGCGGGCGCAGCGCGACCGTCGCCAGCGTGGCGTCGTTGGCCGCCAGCACCTCGCGCTCGGCCACCGCCTTGGTCGACGCGTAGGGCGCCTTCAGGCCTTCGCCGTAGGGCACCTCGTCGGCGCCGAGGCCCTCGACCGGATGCGTGGCGCGGTGGGTCACGCTCGGCGTCGACGTGTAGACCAGCCGGCGGATGCCGTGCGCGCGGCAGGCGTCGAGCACGTGACGCGTGCCAAGCACGTTGGCGCGGTGGTAGTCCTCGTGTGGGCCCCAGGCGCCGGCCTTGGCGGCGTTGTGGAAGATGGCGCCGCAGCCCACGGCGGCGGCGATGACGGCGTCGCGGTCGGCGAGGTCGCCGCGGCGCTGGTCGACGCCGATCGCGTCGAGCTCCGGGTAATGGCCGCGGTTGAAGCTGGCGACCTCATGGCCGCGCTCGCGCAGGCCGCGGCACAGCGCCTGGCCGAGGAAACCGCCACCGCCGGTGACCAGGATTTTCAATGGATGCCTCCAGTGCCGATCACGGCGTCTTCTTCGTGTAGGAGCGACGTGAGTCGCGACCTGAACATCGTCTCAGGCGTTCGGCGGGTCGCGAGTCACGTCGCTCCTACGACGGAGTATTCCGGGCCGCCCACACCGCCAGCGCCTCGCGCCCGATCTTGGCGTTGTGGCGGATGTCGACCGGGAACCCCGGGTGGCGCAGGAAACGCCCGATCCCCGCGGTATGCGCGTGCCCCGCGCCGATCGCCCGCAGTTCGCGCTCGATCCGCGGCCACTCGCGCTTCGCCACGCCATCGGCCAGCTCCACGCACAGCACCGGCACCTGCACGCCGCGCCCGCCGACGCCGACCAGCGCGGTCCGCCGCACCTGCGGATGGGTGTTGAACACCGGCTCGACCTGCTCGGTGTAGAGCGGCCCGGCGGCGGCCTCGACCCGGTGCGACTTGCGGCCGCAGAACCACAGCCGGCCGTCGCCATCGAAATAGCCGACGTCGCCCATCCGGTGGACGATGCGCCCGCCGTCGCCGGTGGCCTCGGCGATCTTCGCCAGCCGCGTCTGCGCGTCGCGGTTGAAGTAGCTGTCGGTCGCGGTCGGGCCGGCCACGGTGATCTCGCCGACCTGCCCGGCCGGCAGTTCGCGCACATCCTCCCAGCACGCGATCGCCTCGTCGGTGATGCCGATGATCCGCACCTCGTTCGGCGGCACCGGACGCCCGACGCAGGTGCCGGCACCGGCTTCGGTCGCGGCGCGGGTCTCCTCCAGTTCGCGGCCCTCGACCACCGCCACCGGCAGGCACTCGGTCGCACCGTACGGGGTCCAGAACTTCGCCCCGGCCGGCAGCAGCCCGCGCATCCGCGTCACCACCCCGGCCGGCACCGGCGCGCCGGCCGACATCACCCCGCGCACCGTCGGCAGCGGCTGGCCGTGGCGCGCCAGCACCGCCATCAGCGCCGGCGAGCCGAACAGCTGGTCGACCCCGAAGCGCGCGATCGCATCGTGCAGCCTGCGCGGGTCGGCCGTGGCCGGGCGGGTCGGGTCCATGTCCGGGATCACCGAGGTCAGCCCCAGCGCGGGGTCGAACAGCGCGAACGGCGGGAAGGTCGGCAGGTTCACCCCGCCCGGCGCGATCCCGAACGCCTCGCCGAGCATCGCCACCTGGGCGACGAAGTGGCGGTGGCGGTAGACCACGCCCTTGGGCACACCGGTCGAGCCACTGGTGAACAGGATGGCGGCGACCTCGTCAGGCGTGGTGTCGGCCAGCTGCGGCCCGGCACCGGCGCCGGCGTGCTCGATCTGTACCAGCGTCACGTCGGCCAGCAGGGCGCGCCGGCCGGTGGTCACCGCCAGCCGCGCCGATTCCGCCCAGCCCAGCAGCCGCCGCGCCAGCAGCGCCAGCGGTATCCCGATGAACGCCTCGGCCCCGGCCTCGGCCAGGCACTGCCGCAGCGCGCGCCGGTCGATGCCAGGGTCCACCAGCACCGGCACCGCGCCGGCCTTGAACAGCGCGAACATCAGCGCGAAGAAATCCGGCCCGGGCCGCACCATCACCACGGTGCGGGTGCCGCGTCCGACCCCGCGCGCCGCCAGCCCGGCGGCGATCGCGTCGCTGCGCGCATCAAGCTCGCCATAGGTCACCGCCACGTCGTAGCGCGCCAGCCGGTCCGGGCCACGGCTGCCGGGGCAGCGCATCGCCACCCGGTCCGGCGCGTCGGCGGCGATCCGCGGCAGCGCCGCGGCGATGTTGCAGGGGCCGTTCATCCGTTCATTGTCGCCTGTCGCGCGCACTTGCGCGGCGCCGGGCGGATGCTGAAAAATCCGCCACCCGCCGGCACCACCACGCCCATGTCCCACCCCTGCCTGACCTGCGGTGCCTGCTGCGCCTACTTCCGCATCAGCTTCCACTGGTCCGAAGCCGACCCCGCGATGGGCGGCGTCGTGCCGCCGGAGTTGACCGAGCCGCTGCGCCAACACGAACGCGTCATGCGGGGCACCTCGCAGGAGCGGCCGCGCTGCGTGGCGCTGGACGCGGACATCGGCCGCTACAGCCGCTGCGGCATCCACCCGGTGCGCCCGCAGGCCTGCCGCGACGTGCCGGCCTCGTACGAGTTCGGCGTGCCTAGCCCGCAGTGCGACAAGGCCCGCCTGGCCCACGGCCTGCCCGCGCTGACCCCGGCCGACTGGCGCTGGCGTGAGGCCGCCAACGACGGCGACGGCAACCCGGACGGCAGCGACAACCCCAAGGATGGCGGCAACGCGCCGCCGGCGGTGCCCCCACCGATCGCGGCGTGATCGAACGGGACTGACCCGCGCCGGATCGCGGCGGATCTGGTCACGGGCGGCACCGCAATGTCACCGCGACCGGACCCGCCTGCGAACGCCCGACCAAAGATGCGTGCGCTGAGACGAGCGAGCGGCGTCGCGGGGCGCCGCTCAGCCCAGCGGATGCCGGTCGAGGAAGCCGCGGATCGCCGGCACCAGCTCCTCGTGCCGGTCTTCCAGCACGTAGTGGTTGGCGTCCTCGAACGCGTGGACCTCGGCATTGGGCAGCGCGCGGCTGAAACCGTCGAGGAAGTGGCGGTCGAACACGAAGTCCTTCAGGCCCCAGCCGATGAAGGCGGGGCGGTCCGCGTACCGCGGCAACGCGCGGCCGGCGGCTTCGAGCAGCGGCCAGGCCCGGTCGCCTTCGCGCAACGGAATGTCCTGCATGAAGCGCAGCGTGCTGATCGCGTTGCGCCAGCCGTTGTACGGCGCGATGTAGCCGCGGCGCACGTCGGCCGGCAGCCTGCGCTCGGTGCCCAGCCACGCCGCCCCGCGGGCGAACAGGTTGAAGGCACGGATCAGCAAGCCGCCGACCTTCGAGTCGCGGCCGAGCGACAGCTGCCACGGCATCGGTTTGGCCGCCGGCAGCGGGAAGGCCGCCGTGTTGAGGATCACCAGCCGCTTCACCTGCGGCATGTGCGACAGCGCCCAGCCGAACCCGATCATGCCGCCCCAGTCATGCACCGCCAGCGTCACCGGCCCGCTGATGCCGAGATGCTCCAGCAACGCCCCGAGGTCGTCGACCCGCGATTGTAGGGTGTAGTCGTAGCGCGGCGACGTCCCGGCCGCATCGTCCGGCCGGTCGGACAGACCCATCCCGACGTGGTCGGGCACGATGCAGCGGTAATGGTCGCGCAGCCCCAGCACCAGGTGCCGCCAGTAGAAGCTCCAGGAGGGGTTGCCGTGGAGCATGACGACCACCTCGCCATCGCGCGGGCCCTCGTCGAGGTAGCTCATCGCGATGCCGGGGCGGACTTCATGGCGCCGCGGGGTGAACGGGTAGTCGGGGTAGCTGCCGGGGTTCATCGTCATGCAGATGCGGGGGACCGGGCATTGTCGCCCGTCCGCACAACCGCTGCAGTCGGGAGACGCGCCAAGCCCGTGGTCGGCGGCGCCCTTTGTCAGTTCGTCAGTACTTCGGCGCCGAAGATGTTTCGCGCGATGGCGCAGTGATCGTCCCGACGTGCGAGCTACCAGTTGCGCTGGAATTGAACCGGTATGGCAACCATGGCCGTCACCGGCTGGCCTTCCTGTGACCGGCCGGGATTGAAACGCCAGCGCTGCGCGCCGTCTTCGGCGGCTTCGTCCAGCAAGCGGTGTCCGCTCGACCTACCGACACGTATCGCACCGACGCTACCGTCGGGCTCGACCTGGACCACCAGCAGCACCGTCCCGTGAAGCCCCTGCCGCACCGCGGCGGGCGGATATCGCGGTGGGTTCATATTCCGCGACGACGGGTCCACCGAACCGCCGACGGCCTCGTCCCCTGCTGCCAGTTGGGCGTCGCATTTCGCTCCGGAGGAAACACGCATCGCAAAGCCGTATCCCGATTCGACAGCTGCCACCGGCTCCAGCAGGTGCGCCTCGGTACGACCCCCGCACACCGCGCGTGCGCGGGCCCGGAGCCATCGGATCTGCGTCTCGGCAACACGCGGCGTCGGAGCCACCGCTTCGATCAGACAACCCGAGGAATCTTCGGTGATCCGACCGTACTTCATGCGCGCATCGAACAACGACGAACCACTGGCCTCACCGACCGCAGGCGGCGAAAACACGCTGTCCGAAGAAGTGACCGAAAACAGGCCACATCCCGCCACCGTCCCGGGCCGTGTCGACACGCAGCCGGCCGCCAGCAGAGCGGTTACCACGGCCATAAACTTGATAATCATTAACCCACCGTTTGTCGACTTTTGTTTAACGGCCCAGTTCGGACAGATTGATGCGCTCGTCGACCACGTGCGGGTCACCGGATTCAATCACATTCGGAGCCAGACTAGCGCAGGTCCGCCGGATTGGACCGCGCGTCCTTGATATACGGGCCGTTCGGCTCGATCACACTGACGGCTTCCACCTCGGCGGGCCAGTGGGGGATCCTGGACGTGCGCATGGCGACCCAACGGGCACATGCCGCCAGGAAATTGAGCGGATACATGGTCACGACCCCAGCGCCGAGTGACACTCATCACGAGACGTCTGGATGCTGCCTCTGATTATGCTTATCGCCGATTGCACAGATGACGTCTCTTGCGTTTTTCTTGTCCGATTTTGAGGCATTCGGGCTGGCGACGATATTTTCCATGCGGCGCATGACCTCCTCATCATCATAGTCATCTATTCTGTGTAGCAAACAGAAATTCAGGCCAGATATGAGCCCGTTAGCCCAATAGTTCATAAACATCGCGCTAGTGACGAGCACCACCCCAAAGCCTGCAAAGAGCCAATCGCTCCCCGCGTGCGCGATAGCGAACACTTTGTATGCCACAAACATTATTAGAGGAATTACAACGAGCTGGGCGCCTCTTATAATGGCTATTCCCTTATTCATCCAACGCTCCTCGCGCTTTATCAAAACGTGCTACGCCGCAGATACTGGCATTGCTCGACCCCGGCTCTTCCGCGCAATGCGGGCCCGCATCTTGTCCGAGTCACGCTCGGCGTTGGCGCGCAGGTAGCCGCCGATTTCGGGACCGTAGTCCTCGGCCACGGTGAGCTTGGGGACAGGCTTGCCGGATTGCCCCGCCTCGCGGATTTCGCGCGGCCAGCGCGGGCGCCAGCACAGCAGCATCGAAACCCAGTGACACAGGCTGTGCAGCAGGATCAGCGGCGACAGCAGTACCAGCGTCAGCACCGCCCAAAGACCACCGCCGCGGCGCCACATGGGGCGCATGAAGCGCAAGCTGGCTGCGACGGAATCCCACGGCCAGGGAAAGCGCGCGCGCAATGACTTGGGCGGAGGCACGGCCTGCGGGCCTTCCTCCATGTACCGACGGATGTACTCCCACAAGCCTTCCATCTCGCGGTTGCCGTCCAGCGGCGGGCCGACGAATGCCATCTCGTCGAAGCCGGTGCCGGTGCGCTCGGTCGGCCAGCCCAGTGCGAGCGTGTCGCCCATGCCTTGACTGTCGGGCAGGTCGGGATTGATAGCCGCAATCGTCGCCTCCCACGGCAGGGTGACGATGCCGCCCGCGTAGTCCGGGCGATGCAGATAAACCTGTCGGGTCTTGCGGTTGAAACGGATCAACAGGTGTCGTTGGGTAATGATTTCGGTGCGAATGAACTTAAGCGCATAGCGCCAGACGAGATAGGCAAAAGCGACACCTACGGCGGTAAAAAGCAGCGTTGTGAACCAAGCACCAACGCTGGGTTCGGTTCCCCACGGAGTCGTGCGATAGACCGCCATGTGAACGACCGGCCACAAACCAATCTTCCAGAACAGTAGATATCCCAACACATATCCAAACCCCAGCGTTAGGAAAGTAATCAGCCCCCGCTTCTCTTCCTGCCACGCAGCCCGCGCTTCGATAAAGGTGTCATTGACTTCATAGAACGCATTACCATCGGTGGGGTGCTCGCTAGCTGGCTCATCCGCCCCCCACTCTTTCGCGTTCTCGTCCACTGGGCCGGACGGATCGAAGTAGCCTTTGCCATAGTGCGCATCCAGCTCGGCATCTTCCTTCGCCCGAACCTCGGGGTCCTTGCTGCGCTCTTGCCACAATGCCAGTTCAAACAGATACATCAGCCTGCGACTCCCTTGAACGCCATCTCCAGCGTTGCCAGCTCTTCGGCCTCATTGGCAAAGCCACGCTTACTCTTGTCCTTGCGGAACACCGACTTCTCGCACCACTCCTCATAGGTGTCGGGGCTGAGCAGAAATATCACCCCGGTCGCGGCCAGACCGGCCCAACCCAGACGCGCACCCCAGATACGCAGGCCGAACAGCAGCGCCTGTCGCAACGCCAACTTTGCGGAGGCACGGGCCGCAATCGCCAGAACCCTTTTGAGGAACTCGATACTGGTGCGCTCCATCATCCGCTTCAGGAATGGCGCACTACCTGCGAAAGCAACAGTGGCGCCCATCGCAGTTGCCGAAGAAACAATAATTGCGCGCGCACCATAGGCAACCGTGAGAACCCAGCGTTCCCGTGCCATCGAGTCGCCAGCACTGCTGACATCAAACACGGTGCCTGCAAGGCCAACCATGCCGCCCAGAAACCCGCCATACAGCCGCAGCATTCCACCCCAGGTCTTGGCGATACGCGCGGTGTTGGATGCTGCGGAGAAGTGTTTGCTGGCCCACTCGCCGCCTTGGCCCAGCATCTCCATGCTGCCACCCACCAAGGCAATGCCGGCCGCGGCGAACTCTGCCTTGTCCTTGGCCTCGCTGTCGGGCAGTTCGCGCGCCTTGACCAACAGGTTGACCGCCTCGACCATCGACAGCAGCCCGGCGAAGCGGAAGCTGTAGAACTGCCCCTGCTTGCCCGCGCCCAGCTCGGCCTCCACCGCCTCGCGGATGCGACGGTTGATCTGCCCGCGCGCGTAGGCCAGTTGCAACGGCTTGCCGGCCGCGTGCATCTCTTCCATTCGCAGTTGCAAGGCGAAGCTGCCCAGACGGGCCTGCAGCACCCGCACCATCGCGTTGGCCATCTGTCGGTCGGCAGCGGCCGGCAGCGCGGCGTTGAACACTGTCCGACCCAGTTGCGCGTACCAGCCCATCAATGCGCCCAGCCGGGTGC
Organism: Lysobacter sp. CC-YZS074; assembly: GCF_056739745.1. Classification (NCBI taxonomy): domain Bacteria; kingdom Pseudomonadati; phylum Pseudomonadota; class Gammaproteobacteria; order Lysobacterales; family Lysobacteraceae; genus Lysobacter; species Lysobacter sp. CC-YZS074. Next base: position 53,148 of record NZ_CP200301.1, read on the forward strand.
GCTGGAACCAGCGCACCTTGCCGCCGGATTCGCACTCCTTCAATGCATCGTCGGCATGCTTGAAGCTGTTCAACAGATGCCCGGCGGCACCGCTCATGGCGGCGAAGGTCTGCCAGGCGCCCGCATTGGGCTCGGCCAACACCTGTTGGGTGTCAGCGGTCAGTCGGCGCTGGTTGAGTGCATAGGTGCGCCACAGCAGGTTGCCTTCCCGCACGGCCTTGTCGCGGCTCCACCGGTCCAGCAGCGCCTGGCCGTCTTCGCTGGCTTCCATGCCGGCGGTAGCCAACGCAGTCTGCATGGCAAACGCCCAGCCGTGATGCAGGTCGTTGGGGTCGTATGCGTGCAAGGCACCCAACAACTCGGGGGCCTGCAACCAGGCCAGATGGTCGGCGACGCGCTGTTGCATCAGCACTTGCAACGGCGCTGCACGACGGTCGAACTCGCGGATGACGTCATCGTCGGTGCCGTCCAGCAGCTCGGCATAGCCAGCCATTCTGGCTTGTGCCCGTTGGCGTGCACGCTGCTTGTCGCGATCCAGTTGACCCCATGGATCGCGCATATGGGCGTCGGTGATGCTGCCTTTCATTCGTGCGGCATTGTCGCTGCCGCCCAGAAGCGCCTGCATGCGCGGGTGATCGAAGCCGCGCAAGGCGTGCTCGGCCTGCTCGCGATGGCGACGTTCGGCGGCGGACTCGCCCATCTGCACGGCGTTCTGCTCGATTGCCGCGCGCACGTCATGCAGGCGGGTGGCGACCTGGTATTTCCAGGCATTGCTGACCTTGCGACTGTCTCGGGCCTGCATCCAGGGTTCCAGCCCTTCCATCGCCGCGTTGCGCCAGGCGTTGAGTTCCTGAGTGACACCCAGCCCATCACGCAAAACAAGACAGGCGCCGCTCTCGGCCACCAAGGCGTCGGCGATGCGTTGCAGTCGCGGGTGGGCGTCGTGCAGGGCGCGGCGGTTGGGCATCAACGGATCGCACAGGGCCGGATAGGCTTGCGTCTGCAACACCTCGCTCAATGGATTGGTGGCCCGGATACCGATTGGCGCGCCCCCCGCGGAAGCGTCAGCAGTGATGTTCAACGCGCGAAACTCGGCCGCCCATTCGGGCACCGAATTGCCCGTCAGGCAGTGGTCCTGTGTGGTCTGCTGTGCCGCCCACTGCGCAGGACTGAACGCCTGCATCTTGCCTTCGCCGACATAGGCTTCGGCATTGTTCTTGTAGTCGTCCAGCCTGGCCGGCGAAAGCGGGTCGGGCGTAAACAGCCACCAGCTCTTCTTGACCTCCTGCGGCCGGTCAATGGCAATCATTGACGTGCTCGGATTGGTTGCATCGCGAGAGCAGGAGAACGCAACGCTGCGCGGTGGCGGAGTGTCTGCGGGAAATGCGTACAGGTAAGCATCAGCCGTGACGAAGTAGGCGGTCCAGTAGCGCAATCCGAGACGTTCGACCAGACCGTACAGGTACCCCTCGCGCAGCATGCGGGCACCGTAGCGCGCCTGCTCCAAGCTCACGCTGGCGCCTAGAGTGGCCTCGGGTATCTGTGTGATCGCATCGCGGTCGTCGCTGCACAGAGCCGACTGCCGCAGCGGAAAAATCTTCAGGCCCTGCTTGTCACAGAACGGGCAGTCGCCGGACGATGCCGGAACGGACTGCTGGATGGCGGCGAGAATCGGATTGCTCATGCGGGAAGTCCTTTCCGGGCAAGGGCGGGGTCAAGTTCGGTCGCGATGGTTTGCAGATCCACGGCGGTGAGCGCGGCCATTGCCTGGCCGAAGCCGTGCCCGTCACGGTGCGCCGCAGCCAATGCATCACGTACTCGAGGGTGGCGGTCGAACTCGGGATGCACGATGACGCCATGAACCGCATAGGCAATCCGGTCGACCAGCTCACGGTGGCCGGCCTGCTCGGCGCGTACCAACAGGCTTTCGATCGTGGCGACCCACGATTCGTCGTAGACAAGTCCTTGTCTCCGCAGGATCGCGATGCTGCGATTGATCGCTTCGATACGCTGCAGCCGCAGCCAACCGACGGCATCGACGCGCAGGCGATCAGGTGTGGACTCCGGGGCATCGTCCACTTCAAACGGTTCCTGCAGCACTCCGTCGTCCCGCAGCGAAACCCAATGTCGGGTGCCCGCACCCAACCACGCACGTTGGGACGAATCGAGTATGTGCCCAAGGCAAGCCTGCACCCGAGGATCGTGAAGCCGCAGCAGGCGACGAGTGCCAAGGTGGTTTACATCGAACCGGGGAATGAGTCGATCAGCAAGCACATCGAGCGCGGACGTCCCGAACAGCCAACCGGCGACCTGCCGCAGGCCCTCCGGCTCTCTGGCTTGCATGCGCGCCAATTCCAGCGAGGCATCCAGTAGCGGGTCGTGGGGCCCGTCGAGGCGAACCAGCAATGGCGCTTGCTCGGGACGCTGGGCAAAGTGCGCATGTTGCAGTTGCTTGCGCGCGTGAGCCGGTCGGGATTCGATCAGACCCGCCAACGCTAGAGTATCCATCGGGTCGAGCAGCACGAAACCGTGTTCATGCTTTCTGACCAGGGCGAATAGTTGTTCGCCAGCCGATATCGGCTCGGAAGGGTGCATCGCTAGACCAGCCCGGCGCCTGAGTGCGCAGCCTGCTCGTCCTTGAACTCGCAGGCCTTCAACTCGCCCTTCGCCAATTGCGGCGCTTCCAGCGTCGCGTTTTGCTGTGTCGTCCACTCCTTATTCGCCGCCTTGAACTCGATCGTCCCCGGCGCGACGACTTCGATGTTGCCGCCTTCCAGCCTGATATAGGCGCCCGCGGCGGTGGCCAGCAGGTGCTTGTTCGGCGCGGCGATCTGCACGTCGGCGGTGGTGCTGGCGACGGTGACGCTGGTCCTGGCCGCGACCACCGCAAGGTTGCTCACCGCGCGGGCGCTGACCGTGCCCTGCGCGGCATGCAGGGCGATGCCGGTCTCGGTGTTGGGCTTGCCGGCCGGGGGCTGGCTGCCGTGGGCGTACAGGGCGATGCCGCCGCTGGCGCCGGTGACGCTGGCGCCCTGGGTCAGCCACTGCAGGTCCTGGCCGGCGGTCAGGGTGGTCTGTTCGCCCGATACCCAGACCTGGTCGGCCGGGGTCAGGCTGGCGATGCCGTCGGGGCTGCTGGCGGCCAGCAGCGGGGCGGTCCACGCGGGCACTTCGCCCTCGCCGCCGCCGACGCCGTTGCCGGGGGCGCTGCCGGTGGTGGTGGCGTCGAGGTGTTCACCGACGGTCTTGAGCGCCTCGCCCGCCGGCAGCGGGGTGGCGGCGCCCGGCAGGTCGGCGCCTTGCGCATTGGCCACGTCGTCGAGGCTGGCGACCAGTTGCCCGCCCTGCGCCAGTTGCGCGCGGGCGCCGCTGGCGTCGAGCTGGCGGCGGCCACGCTCGGTGCTCAGCAGCAGGCCGGCGCCGGCGCGCACGGCGCCGCCGGCGGCGGTTGACAGTTCGGCGCCGAAGCCGCGCTCGCCATCGCGCACGTTGTCGCGGCCGCCCTTGAGGTGGCCGAGGGTCAGGCTGGTGTCGCGCTGGGTGGTGCTGGCCTGGGCGCGGCCCTGGCCGGGGGTGTCGTCCAGCCGCAGCTGCTGGTAGCCGCCGCTGCCGGACTGGCTGGCCGACAGCGCCTGGCTCTTGAGGCCGGTGAACACCGCGCGGTGCTCGTTGCCGTCGAACCACGCCGGGGCGTTGCCGGTGGCACCGGCGGCGCCGGCGCCGACCTGGTTGTGCGGCGCGTCGCTCTGGCCGCGGCCGTTGTGGAGGCTGCCGATCACCACCGGCCGGTCGATGTCGCCTTCAAGAAAGGCGACCAGCACTTCCTGGCCCTTGCGCGGCAGCAGCACGCTGCCCCAGTTGTCGCCGGCCCATGCCGTCGCCACCCGCACCCACGTCCAGCTGCCGGCATCGGCCGGGGCGTTGTCGTCGCCGGCCGGGTGCGGCTGGCGGTTGCCGGCGTTGCCGCCGCGCTGCCACGGGAACTGCACCTTGATGCGGTGGTCGCGGTCGGTCTGCAGTGGCTCGCCGTCGCTGACCACGACCGCGGTCTGGCTGCCGTGCACGGTCGGCCTGGGGTGCAGGCGCAGGCCGTGGCCGTCGGTGGTGCGGGCGCGGAACGGCGTGGTCGCGGGCAGCGCGGTGAAGCTGTTCTGGTAGAAGTCGACCTCCGCAGCGTCGGTGGCGACGGTGGCCGTGGCCTCGTGGCCGAGCGCGCCCGGCAGCGCCAGCGATGGCAGGCCTGCGCGACCCAGTTGCTGCTCGACCTGCGCCAGCACCTCGGCACCGAGGTTGTTGCGGGCGCGGTGGCGCAGCTGCAGGCAGGCGAAGCGGTTGCCCGACGCGCCATCGGCATCGACGCCCGGGTGCTGGTTCAACGCGAAGCTGCCACCGGCACTCAATCGGCGCCAGCTGCCGCGGCCTTCGATGGTCCCGCGGGTGACCTGCAGCGCTTCCAGCTGGCGCTCCAGGTGGCGCTCGCCGGTGGCGCGGTCCGGCCACGCGTAGGGGCCGGCGATGTCGCTGTCCTCGGCGACCACCGCGCCGTGCGCGTCGCCGTCGAGCTCGGTATCACGGCTGTCCAGCCGCCGGTAGTCCCAACTGGCGCGCTTGAGCCGCCCGGTCTGCCAGCGGTGCACGGCCGACCAGTGCTGGATGCCGTCGTCGCGCTCGGTCACGTCGCTGCGGTGGAAGCGCACGTCGCCGAGGTCGGCGAAGGCGTCGTTGTGGTCGGCGATCACCACCGTGTGGACACCGAGGCTGTCGTCGCCCGGCGCGCCCGCGTGCTCGACCCAGTAGAACAGGCCCTCGTCGGCCAGCAGGCGCTCGATGAAGGCGAGGTCGCTCTCCTCGTACTGGGTGACCAGGCTGCGCGTGCGGTAGACCGCACGGTCGGCCAGCTCCCAGCGCCAGGCCGGGACCATGCGTCCGGCCGCGGCGCCCCCCGAGGGGACTTCCTTCGGGGCGTAGTCGGCAAACACCGACTCGACGATCTCGACCACCGTCATGTCCTGGAACACGTAGCTGTCGACCCGACGGCGCAGCAGCGCCAGCCACGGCTCGACCACCAGCCGGTAGCGCGCCAGGCCGCCGTTGCTGCCGATGCGCTCGAACGCGGTGACATGGCCGTGGAACGGGCGCAGCTCACTGAAGCTGGCGGCGGTCTGCAGTTCCAGCAGCACCGGCTGGCCGAGCAGCTCGGCCAGGTCGATGTGGGCGTCGACCGACAGCGCGGTCAGCTCCAGCCGGTAGCCGGCCGTGCCGTCGAGGGCGGGCGCCAGCGCCTCGACGCCATCGAGGCTCTCGGCCACCAGCACTTCCGGGCCCAGCGGCGTATGCAGGCGCAGCAGCCGGTCGTGCTGCTTCGGCCCGGCGCCGAGGGCCGCGAAGATCGTTGCAAGGACATCCATGGCTGTTCGCTCCTTGCGATTCGCCGGGTGGCCACCGGGCCACCCCGCTTCCATGCGGATTCAGTCTGGGCGAATGATACCCGGCTAGCTGACCTTGTACTTGAAGTCGCCCTTCTTGCCCGCGCCGACCTTGATCTTCGCGACCCGCTCGCCCTCGGCCATCTTCGCCAGCACCGACTCGGCGATTTCCGGCAGCAGGGTGCCGTTGAGGATGTGGTCGACGTTGCGGGCGCCCGAATCGACCTCGGTGCAGCGCTGCAGCACCGCCTCGACCAGGCTGTCGTCCCACTCGAACACGGCCTTGTGGTTGGCCTCGACCCGGTCGCGGATGCGGCCGAGCTTGAGCGCGATGATCAGCGCCAGCACGTCGTCGCTGATCGGGTAGTACGGCACCACCTTCATGCGGCCCAGGAAGGCCGGCTTGAACGACTTCATCAGCACCGGGCGCAGCGCCTCGGCCAGCGCGTCGGCGGCGGGGATCTCCCCGGCCGGCTTGTTGAGGCAGGCCTGCATGATCTGCGAGCTGCCGATGTTGCTGGTCAGGATGATGAGCGTGTTGCGGAAGTCGATTTCGCGGCCTTCGGCGTCGTCCATCTGACCCTTGTCGAAGACCTGGAAGAACATCTCCAGCACGTCCGGGTGGGCCTTCTCGACCTCGTCCAGCAGCACCACCGAGTACGGGTTGCGCCGCACCGCCTCGGTCAGCACGCCGCCCTCGCCGTAGCCGACGTAGCCCGGCGGCGAGCCCTTGAGGCCGGACACGCTGTGCGCCTCCTGGTACTCGCTCATGTTGATGGTGACCAGCTTGCGCTCGCCGCCGTAGAGGATGTCGGCCAGCGCCAGCGCGGTCTCCGTCTTGCCGACGCCGGACGGGCCGACAAACATGAAGACGCCGCGCGGCTTGTTGGGATCCTCGAGCTTGGCCGAGGCGGTTCGCACGCGCTGGGCCACCGCCTCCAGTGCGTGGTCCTGGCCGATCACGCGCTCGGCCAGCAGCGGCGCGAGGTTGCGCACGGTGCGGATTTCGTCCTTGACCATCCGGCCCAGCGGCACGCCGGTCCAGGCGCTGACGATCTCGGCGACGATGCCGCCGTCGACCTGCAGCGGCACCATCGGCGCCTCGCCCTGCAACGCACGCAGTTCGGCCCGCAGCAGGTCGAGCTCGGCGAGCCCGGGGCTGAGCGCCTTGGCGGCCTTCTTCGACTTCGATGCCTTCGGCTTGGTGGCCACCGCGGCGTCGCCGTCGCTGGCGGCGTCCTCGGAGTCGGGGCCGCTCGACGCGTCGGCGGGGGTCGCGTCGCCGCCTTCTTCCAGTTCCGCGCGCAGCGCCTGGATCCTGCGGGCGATCTCGCTCTCGGCCTTCAGTCGCTTCTCGCTGTCGGCCAGTACCGTCTCCGCCTGCGACTGCTGCGCCAGCAGTTCGGCCAGGCGCTCGTCGTGACGGGCGCCGCCGGCGGTCTCGCGGCGCAGCGCGGCGATCTCGGCGGCGAGGCGGTCGAGGTGCTTGCAGGTGTCCTCGATGATCGCCGGCGTCGCGCTCTGGCCGAGGGCGACCTTGGCGCACGCGGTGTCGAGCACGCTGACCGCCTTGTCCGGCAGCTGGCGGCCGCTGATATAGCGGTGCGACAGGCGCACCGCCTCGGTGATCGCCTCGTCCATCACGCGGATGCCGAAGTGCTTCTCCATCAGCGGGACCATGCCGCGCAGCATCGCCGCGCAAAGCACTTCCGACGGCTCCTCCACCTTGACCACCTGGAAGCGGCGGGCCAACGCGGCGTCCTTCTCGAAGTACTTCTTGTACTCGCTCCAGGTCGTCGCCGCGATGGTGCGCAGCTCGCCGCGCGCGAGCGCCGGCTTGAGCAGGTTGGCGGCATCGTTCTGGCCGGCCTGGCCACCGGCGCCGATCATCGTGTGGGCCTCGTCGATGAACAGCACGATCGGGTGCGGGCTCTTCTTGACCTCGTCGATCACGCCCTTGAGGCGGTTCTCGAACTCGCCTTTCACGCTCGCGCCGGCCTGCAGCAGGCCGAGGTCGAGCACGTGCAGTTCGACTGCCTTGAGCACGTCGGGCACGTCGCCTTCGGCAATCCGCGCGGCCAGTCCCTCGACCACCGCGGTCTTGCCGACGCCGGCCTCGCCGGTGAGGATCGGGTTGTTCTGCCGGCGCCGCAGCAGGATGTCGATCATCTGCCGGATCTCGGCGTCGCGACCGATCACCGGGTCGACATGGCCGTCGCGCGCCCGCGCGGTCAGGTTGGTCGTGTACTGGTCCAGCGCCGGGGTCTTCGACAGGCCCGGCTCGGGCGCCGCTTCCGCTTCGCCTTCAACCCCGGCGCCGGCATCGGCGAAGCGCACGTCGCCGGCCTCGCTCGATCCGTCCGTCAGCTTGGCGAAGTTGTGCTTGAGCTCGTCGCGCTTGATCTTCGCGAACTGGGCCGAACCGCGGTAGGCCAGCTGCGCCAGCCCGGGTTCGGTCAGCAGCGCCAGCAGCAGGTGCCCGCTGCGGATGCGGGTGGTCTGCGAGTCCAGCGAGGCGATCAGCCAGGCATGCTCGAACAGCGTCGGCAGGTGCGGGCTGAACACCGGCGTTCGCGAATTGCCCTGCTTGAACCGCGCCAGCTCGTTCTCGATGTCGCGGCGCAGACCGTCGAGGCCGATGCCGCTGCGCTGCGCGATCAGCGCGACGTCGCCTTTCGGGTGCTCGAGCAGAGCGAGGAACAGGTGCTCCAGGTCGACCTCGTAGTGGCCGCGCGACAGGCACAGGTTGGCGGCACGTTCGGCCGATTGGCGGCAGGCGTCGTTGAGCTTGCCGATCAGGGTCTTGAGGTTGATGCTCATGCGGTGCGCTCCATGCGTGTTGCTCTCCGGAAGGTGTATGGGTTGGCCGTCATGCGGTGACGGTCATTGCAGGGTGTGGATGCCGTAGCGGGTGTCCGAACGCGGGCTGTCGGGCGGGCGCGAGCACAGGTAGCTGTCGAACCCGAGCCGCACGCCGGCGGGACCGAGCGAGGCGCCGCGCACGTCGGCGGGCCTGAGGCTCAGGCGCACTTCGTATTCGAGGCTGGCGCCGGTCAGCAGGGTCAGCCAGCGGGCCAGTGTCTTCGCCGCGCTGCCGCCGGGCAGCAGCTGGTCGAACTGCTCGCGCCTGAGCGGGCCGAACCACAGCCGCATGCGCAGGTCGCGCTGCCAGACGCGTTCGCCGGCCAGCGCGGTGCTGCCCAGCGCGGCATTGCCGACGCCGAGGCGGGTGCGCTGCGATTGAGGCACCGGGTACCAGGCGCCAACGAACGACTCGACCTTCAGCGGCACCGCGAAGTAGTCCGACAGGATCCGCTGCAGCATCACCGCCGACACCGGCCGCTGCCGGATCGCGCCGGCGTAATGCGCCACCGCCTGGTCGAACACCGCGCCGTCTGCGTCGTCCAGCCGCCCACGCAGGCTCGGCATGCCCAGGCCGGACAACGACAGCACCAGCGGCAGGAACCGCTCGTTGCTGTCGAGTTCGTACTGGAACCCGAGCTTGTGCTTCTTCCACGCGGCGTAGTGCAGCGCCACCGCCCGGTTGCTGAACATGTCCAGGAACGCGCGCGCGGCGCGGTCGCGCTGGTACAGCTCGCGTCCGGCGAGGGTCTCGGTGTAGTGCAGCGGCAGCACGCCCTGGCTGCCGAGCAGGCCTATGAAGGACGGCGTCAGGTGGACCTCGCCGAGGTCCTCCATGGTCACGGCGTGCTCGACCGCGGCGTCGCGGTCCAGCTCGGTACCATCGCTGGAGAACGCCTGCGCCGACTCGATCTCGCCGGCGGGGAAACCCATCGACATCGAGTTGCGGAAGCGCAGCCGGCCCGGCAGCACCTCGTCGGGCCTGACGCCCTGCCGCGCGAACAGCCGCTCAAGGATCCGCAGCGCCTGGAAGAACTCGAAGCGCTGCGGCCGGGCGAGCAACTGCTGCGCTACACCAGGATCGATTCGCCGCTGCGCGGTTCGCATCGGAGCAGTTCCTCGCCGCTGCCGGCCGAGACCAGCGTCAGTTGGGTGAAGCTGTTGGCGTGCACGTACAGGCCGAAGAAGTGGTCGAGCACACGCGCGAACGCGGCGATGCCGTGGCCGACGAACGCCGCCTCGTCGATGCCGAGCCGGATCTCGACCCCGCGCACGACGCTGGCGAAGTGCCTGCCGGGCAGCCACGCGGTGGTCGAGCGGTGCTCGATCGAGACGATGCCCTCGATCTGCCGCCCCGACACGCTGGAGCGGGCGATGTCGTACAGCCGCAGCATCTCCTTCAGCGCCGGCAGGCCGTCCTGGCTCAGCGACAGCTGGTTCAGCGCGAGGTGCGAGATCAGCCGCCACTGCACGCCGCGGCCGCGCTCGAAGCGCATCGGCTGGGTCGGCTTGCGCAGCAGCGCGATCGAACGCGCCGGGCCGCCGCCTTCCATCGTCAGGTCGCCACCCTGCACACCGTAGGCCAGGTGCGCCGGCAGGTCGCGGTTGCTGCAGGTCAGTTCGAGGCTGACCACGTCGGTCTGCGGCTGCACCGGATTGAAGTCGAGGTCGACGAACGACAGCTCGGTCTCGAACCCCGGGCTGCTGCGCGCCACCCGCTCGTCGCGGTGGGCGAGCCAGTAGTGGCCGGTGCCGTCCGGGGTCTCGCCGTGTTGCAGCGAGTAGAACGGCCGGAACTCGGTGACCTTCTCGCCCTGCGGGGTCTGCCGCACGCGCTTGACCGAATCGATCGAGAACACGTCGTAGGCGAACGCGCGACGGGCGTCGGCGACCACCGGGTAGCTGGTGCTGCGGTGGTTGATCCGGATCGGCTCGCCGTGCTGGGCGAACAGGTTGACCACCGGGGTGCAGCCCAGCTGCACGTTCTCGCGCTGCAGGCCTTCGAGGATGCGCGCGGCCGGGTGGCCGGGCGGCTGCGACGCCATCACCAGGTGCACGGTGAAGCTGCCGCCGGGATGGCCCTTCAGCGGCCGCAGGTCGAGGTCGAAGAAGCCGAACTTCTCGGGGAAGGCGAACAGCTCGGTCAGCAGGCGGTAGGCCGGCTGCGAGCGTTCGGGGAAGTCGATCAGCGCCTCGTCGGCGGCGAAGCCGACCTGCTGCAGCGGGTTGCGCGGCAGCGCGATCCAGCGGCCGCCGTCGGCCGGCTCGACGTAGGCGGCGCGCACGCCGAACGCCAGCGCGTCGCGCATCGCCGCGACAAACGACGGCTCGCCGTCGATGAACAGCCGCAGCGTGTCGATGCCAAGCGCGTCGACGCTCGCGGTTTCACCGACCAGTTCGAACGACAGCGAGACCTGGCCGCCGCTGCCCTGCGGCAGCGCGGTTGCCAAGGGCGCATCGGCGATGCCGCGGTAACGCGCGGCGCGGACCTTCACCGGCGCGAGGGTGACGTCGTAGGCGCTGCGGAAGCGGCAGGTCACGCCGCGCACGCTGCGCGAATGCAGCAGCGCGTCGCGCTCGATCGTCACCGGCGCGGTCAGCTGGGCCAGCGCCGGGCCCATGTCGAAGCGCGCGATCGAGCACGACGGGAACGGCCGCAGGTAGTGCGGGTACAGCACTTCCAGCAGCGATTCGGTGAACTCAGGGTAGTCGTCCTCGATCTTCTTGCTGACCCGCGCGCTGAGCAGCGCGAACGACTCGATCAGCCGCTCGACGTGCGGGTCCTGGCTGCCGTCACCGGACAGCAGCAGGCGCCCGGCGATCTTGGGATAGCGTTCGGAGAATTCCTTGCCGTAGCGGCGCAGGAACGCGAGCTCGCGCTCGTAGTAGGGCAGCAGGTCTTCCATCTCAGGCGGTCACGTGCGCGGGGCGGCTCAGGCCGCCACGGCGCGGCGCAGGCGGCTGACCGAGTACTGCAGCGTGCTCGGCTGCAGCATCGCGTCGAAGCTGATCGGCTCGCGCGCCGGCTGCACGTCGAGCAGTGCATGGATCGAGAAGTGCAGGCCGCCGACGCCGCGGCCGTTGCCTTCCAGCGTCACCCGGACGTTGTGCAGGCGCGGCTCGTGGCGGGCGATCGACTGCTCCAGCAGCCGGCAGATCTCCGCGCGGTCGTGGCCGTTGGCCAAGCTGCGGGTGGAGAAGTCGCGCAACCCGTAGGTCATCAGCGACTTCTGGCAGTTCGGGTATTCCTTCAGCATCGCCTCGTCGAACGCGGCCCGGCTGTTGAGCAGGCCCTCGAGGTCGCGGGCGACCGATTCCTTGTACTGGTCGAGCGAGATCGACTTGAAGATGCGGCTCGGCGCGGTCGCGCGCGGCTCGTCATCGAACAGCTTCTCCAGCAGGCTGGGCTCGAATCCTTTCATGTCCTGTCCGCCGTGTTCACTGCACAGCCGTGCGCCGGCTGCAGTGCGGTGGCGACCGGAGCCGCCACCGCATCAACACATCAAGAGACCGTGTAGGTCGGCTTGTTGTTGGTGTTGCTCCACTGGGCAACGGTCTTGCCGCCGGTGCCGCCACCCTGCTTCTGCTGGGTGTACGACCACTTGATGGCGCCGAAGCTCAGCGAGACCTGCTCCGACGGCATGCCATCGTGGCCGAGCGCGGTCGAGACGCGGTGGACCAGCACGTTCAGCAGTTCGATCGTGTAGTAGTTGATCGCCTTGCCGTCCTTGTCGGCGCGCATGAACTCGATGCGGGCCTTCGGGAAGGTGGTGCCGTTGGCGCAGGCCTGGAACAGAGCGGTCGACGCGAGGTCGATGCGCTTGTTGATCTCGATCGGGGTCATTTCAACGCGGGCGGCGGTGGTGCCACCGGCGCTGGACGCCGTCGCCGAACGCGGCTGCAGGACGTCCTGGTTGAACGACTCGATCTCGATCCAGTCCTTGTGCTCGGCGTCCTTGGACTCGCCCTTGATGGTGTCGATGCTGAGGAATGCGTGTTGCATGATCTGGTTTCCTTTGTTCCGTTCTTCCGTGAGAGTGGGTGCCGATTCCGCCATCGGTAATGCCGCTGGCGTCCCGGCGCGGTTTACAGCCATTACGAACTGCTCACCACTGGTCAGGATCTGGATCCTGTTGCTACGGCATACCGCCAAACGCTGCTACTTGTTGCTTCCCGGGAGCTCGGCCACCAGGCGCAGCGATACCGACAGCTCATCGAGCTGGAAGTGCGGGCGCAGGAACGACACGGCGCGGTACACGCCGGGCTTGCCGGGGACTTCCGACACCTGCACCGAAGCCTCTCGCAGCGGAAATTGCGCCTTCGCTTCCTGCGTCGCGTTGTCGTCCAACAACACATACTGGGCAATCCACCGGTTGAGGAAATCCTCGACGTTCCCTGCCGAGGCAAAACTGCCGATCTTCTCGCGCATCATCGCCTTGAGGTAATGGGCGACGCGGGAGACCGCGAAGATGTACTGCAGCTGGGCCGACAGCGACGCATTGGCGTTGGCCGCGTCGGTGTTGTACTTCTTCGGCTTCTGCGCCGACTGCGCGCCGAAGAAGGCGGCGTAGTCGGTGTTCTTGCAATGGACCAGCGGGATGAAGCCCAGGTCCGAGAGTTCCTTCTCGCGACGGTCGGTGATCGCCACCTCGGTCGGGCACTTCAGCGCGACTTCGCCGTCGTCGGTGCGGAAGGTGTGGGTCGGCAGCTCCTCGACCAGGCCACCGCCCTCGACGCCGCGGATCGCCGCGCACCAGCCGTAGTCCTCGAACGCCTTGGTCAGGCGCGCACCGAACGCGTAGGCCGTGTTGCACCACAGGTAGCTGGAGTGGTCGTCGCCGGCGACTTCCTCGACGTAGTTGAAGCCCTCGACGGTGGTGCCGTCCTTCGGGTTGTACGGCAGCCGGCCGAGGAAGCGCGGCAGGGTCAGGCCGACGTAGCGGCTGTCCTCGGAATCGCGGAACGACTTCCACTTGGCGTACTCGACGGTGTCGAACACCTTGGCCAAGTCGCGCGGCTTGCCCATCTCGGTGAAGCTTTCGAGGCCGAACATGTCCTCGCTGGCAGCCGAGATGAACGGCGCGTGCGCCGCGGCGGCGACATGCGACATCTGCTCGATGAAGTACATGTCCTCGGGCTGCCGGCCGATCTCGTAGTCACCCAGCAGGGCGCCGAACGGCGAGCCGCCGAAGGTGCCGAACTCTTCCTCGTAGACCTTCTTGAACAGCGCGCTCTGGTCGAAGTCGATCGCCGACTTGAAGTCCTTGACCACGTCCTTCTTGGGCGCGTTGAGGACCTTGATCTTGAGCTGGGTGCCGGTCGAGGTCTGGCCGCACAGGTAGTGCAGGCCGCGCCAGGTGCTTTCCAGCTGCTGGAACTGCGGCGCATGCATCACCGCGGTGAGCTGCTCGGAGATCATCCGGTCGAGCTCGGCCACCCGTGCGTCGAGCGTCAGGTTGAGGTTTTCCGAGATCACCACCGTGCCCTGCAGGACCTCGCGGGCGAGCTCGGAGATGATGTCGCGGGCGCGCCGGTGCTCGGCCTCGGACTTGGCGACCTTGCTCTTCTCGACGATCTGGTCGAGCAGGCCGAGTTCGGCGACCTCGCCCACCGCCTGCGCTGCACTTGCCTGTGCGTTCATGACTTACTCCTGGTCGGCCGGCTCGGACTGGCCGAGCTGCTTGAGTTGCTCGGTGTTGGCGAGCACGTCGTTGAGCAGATCCTCGAGCTTCTCGTTGCCGGCGACCTTGTTGCGCAGGTCGGCCAGCTTGGAGCGCGCTTCGAGCAGCTTGCGCAGCGGCTCGACCTGCTGCACCACCGACTCCGGACGGAAGTCGTCGATCGAGTTGAACTTCAGCTCGACCGCGATCTCGCTGCCGTCGCCGGCCAGCGTGTTGGGGGCGCGGAACTGCGCGCGCGGCGCCATGCCTTCCATCACTTCGTCGAAATTGTCGAGGTCGACGTTGACGAACTTGCGGTCCTTCAGACGCGGCAGCGGCTGGTCGGGCTGGCCGCTGAAGTCGCCGAGCACGCCGACCACGAACGGGATTTCCTTCTGCTCGATGGCGTCACCCTTCTCGACGTCGTAGGTCAGCTGGACACGCGGCGGGCGCACCTTCTCGAGGCGCTTCTGGATGCTTTCCTTCTTGGACATTTCATCGTCTCCCTGACGAAAACTGCGTGCTGGCGCGGCGCGTCAGCCGCCCAGCACTCCGAACGGATTCGCCACGGCCGGCTTCGACTCCGCGGCCTTGGGCGCGACGCGTGGGGTGGTGCTGCGACGCTGCGTCGCGCGACGGCGCGGCGCCTTGGCGGTGTCGCCGGCATCGAGGATGTCCTCGCCCATGGTGGCGCGCATGGTCGCGGCCAGGCGCTCGGCCTCGGTCCGGGCGGTGTCGGACGCCAGCGCGCCGTTGCCCTGCAGGCGCTGCAGCGACTGCGACGCGATGCGCAGCCCGGCCACGGTCAGCACGCTGTCGGCCACCTGGTCATCGGGATCACGCTGCAGGACTTCCTCGGCCGCGACGATCGCGCGACCGTAGTTGCCCGCGTCGAACTGCAGCTGTGCGATGCGCAGCCACGGCTCCTTGCGGGTGGGATCGGCCGCCGCAGCCTGGTCGAAGGCGACCAGCGCCGACTCGATCCGGCCGGCGCTGACGTCGGCCTCGGCCAAGCCGAGCGCCTGCGCGAAGCCCTCGCCCTTGTCCGGCAGGGTGGTGCAGGCGCCAAGGCCGGCAACCAGGGCGGTCGCGGCGAAAAGACGGGTGACGACAGCCAAACGAATGGATTTCATCCGACACTCTCCTTGTGGGCGCGCACGGTGCGGGTGCGGCCAAGCTCCATGATCAGGTGACCGCGCGGGCGATCACTTGAAGACACCTAGGCTGGATATAGTAGCCTTGTTCCGCCGAGGTCAAGCCGACCCCCGGCGGCGCTATTCTTCACCACGGATGCCCGCCCTGCAATCCCGGGCGTGCCGCGCCGGCAACGCCGGCCCCTTCGACGGAGCGAAACCCCCATGGACGGTCGACCCATGCCAAGCCCCCGCGCCGCGCGCGTGACCGGCGTACGAGTGGCCGCGATGCTGCTGGCCTGCCTTGCCGCGACGACCGGCTGCAGCAGCCAGGGCGGCATCAAGCAGGCGTTCGGCAGGACCCTGCAGGCGGTGGGCATCAAGGAGGCGCCGGCGCAGGCGCGCGAACTGCCCGTATACCTGCACGCCGGCGGGAACCTCAACGCCGGCGACGGCCAGCGCGCGTTGTCGCTGGTGGTGCGGGTGTACCAGTTGCGCGCGAGCGAGCGGTTCGAGGAGGCGCCGTTCGAGGTGTTCCTCGATGCCCAGCGCGAGCGGGACGTGCTCGGCGACGACCTGATCCGGGTGACCGAGGTCCTGCTCGCGCCGGGGCAACGGCACGAGCTGGTCGAGCCGTTGCCGGCCGACGGATCGCACCTCGGCGTGGTCGCGCTGTTCCGGCAACCGGCCCAGGCCCGGTGGCGCCTGACCTTCGACGCCAGCGACGCCGGCGAGGAAGGCATCACCGTGGGCCTGCACGCCTGCGCGATGACCACCACCAGCACCGCGCTGGAAACCGCGCTGGCCAGCCCGGCGCACAGCCTGTCGTCGAGCCGCTGCACGTCGTCACGGGGATGATCCAGGTGTAGTACCCTGCCGCCCGCACGCGGCCGCCCGGAGCGGCCACGGCACGGAGCAGCAGCGAGCAAGGGATTGGAATGACTCGGATGTCGAAGGTTTTCTGGGGCGAGGGACTGTTCCTGCGCCCGCAACACTTCCAGCGCCAGGACGCCTACCACGAGGCACGGCTGCAGGCGTTCGCCAGTGCGATGCATCCGTATGCGTGGGGCGTGCGCCAGGCACAGTTCGACCTGCAGGCGCTCGCCAGCGGCACCCTGCGCGCGCAGCGGCTGTCGGTGGTGTTCCCTGACGGCGAGCTCTACGACGCTCCCGGCGACGACGAGCTTCCCGAAGCGCTGTCGCTGACCCGGCTTCCCGCGGGCGTCCAGGCCACCACGCTGCACCTCGCGCTGCCGCTGCTCAAGGACCACGGCGGCAACTGCGATGCCGACGGCGACACCCACGTCTCGACCCGCTACCGGCAGACCCACCAGCCCACCGCCGACCTGTTTACCGACGCGGGCGAGGCCGAGATGGCCTACCTGCGCAAGCGTGTGCGCCTGCTGACCGACGACGAACCGCGCGACCCGTACGTCACCGTGCCGGTCGCACGCGTACGTCGCACCGCCACCGCCGGTTTCGAGCTCGACGAGAACTTCCTCGCGCCGAGCCTGGGGCTGGCGGCCGCACCGCCCCTGCTCGGCGAGCTGCGCCGCCTGCTCGACAACCTGCAGGCCAAGACCGAAGCCCTGCACGGCCTGCATCGCGAGCCGTCGCAGTCGGTGATCGAGTTCCGCTCCGGCGACATCGCCTCGTTCTGGCTGCTGCATACGGTCAACGCCGCGTTTGCCGCGCTGTCGCACCTGTTCCGCCATCCCGGCCTGCATCCCGAGCGCCTGCACCAGGAGCTGCTGCGGCTGGCCGGCGGCCTGCTGACGTTCTCCGGCAACCACACCCTGGCGGATCTGCCGGCCTACCAGCATGCGCAGCCGGAGGCCGGGTTCCGCCAGTTGTTCGACATCATCCGCGACCTGCTCGGCACGGTCATTTCCGAGCGCTACTTCTCGATCGCACTCACAGAAACCAAGCCGTCGTTCCACCTGGCCCGGCTGGATTCCCAGCGCATCGACGAACGCTCGGCGTTCTACCTCGCGGTGGGCGCGGACCTGCCCGCCAACGAACTGGTGCAGACCGTGCCGGTCCGGTTCAAGGTCGGCGCGCCCGACGACGTCGACAAGTGCGTGCTGTCGGCGCTGCCCGGCGTCAAACTGCTCCATGCCGCGCAGGTGCCCGCCGCCATCCCGGTCCGTCCCGGCTCGCAGTATTTCGCGATCGAACCGCGCGGGCCGTTGTACGAGCGCATGCTGAAGTCGCAGTCGCTGATGATCTACGTCCCCTCCGGCATACGCGAGCTCAAGCTCGAGCTGATCGCCCTGACCGCGTAGCCGCGCACCGAGCATGGAAGCCATGAACTACCCGAACCCGCCCGTTCCCAACCGGATGCCCTCGCTGTCGCCCGCGCAGGCCGCGCCCGCGGCCGCCGGCGGCGCAGCCAACCCGCGCAGCCTGCTCGACCTGATGGCCGACGGCTTCTACCTGCTGATGCTGCTCAAGCGCGGCCGCTTGCCGGAGACCGAAACCTCGTTCGTCGACGCGGTGCAGCGTTTCCTCGACGGGGTGGAGCGTGGCGCGGGCAAGCTCGGCATCGCGGCCGAGGACGTGTACGCCGCCAAGTACGCGTTCTGCGCGGCGGTCGACGAGGCGATGCTGACCCAACCGTCGGCGCTGCGCGAGGAGTGGGAACGCAATCCGCTGCAACTGCGGCTGTTCGGCGAGCACCTGGCCGGCGAGCACTTCTTCGACCGGCTCGAGGAACTGCGCGCGCAGGGCGCGCCACGGCTTCCCTCGCTGGAGGTCTACCACTATTGCCTGCTGCTCGGCTTCGAGGGCAAGTACCGGCTCGAAGGACCGGAGAAGCTCGGCTATCTGATCGCCCGGCTCGGCGACGAGATTGTCTACCTCAAGGGCAAGCGCACCGGCTTCGCACCGCACTGGGCGCCGCCGGACCGGGTCAGCCACGCACTGCGCCGGGTAATGCCGTTGTGGGCACCGGCGGCGGTACTCGCAGCGGTGGGCCTGCTGGGCTACTTCGGCCTGTCGGCCCTGCTCGCCGGCGACACCGAGCAGCGGCTGGCCGGTTACGACCAGGTGGTGCAGCTGCCCGCGCGCACCGCCCACCTGACGATCACCCTGCCCTGAGCGGTTTCCGCTCCGCCCCGCCAGTACGCCACGGACTGCACATGCTCGACCTGGACGCCCTGCTTTCTCCCGTTTCCGACAGCCAGCCCGCGGGCGAGGACCTGTCGTTCTCCCTCGAATACGACGTCATCCAGGAGGCCCGCCGCGCCGACGATCCGTCGCTGGAACAGGGCGAGTGGGTCACCGAACTCAAGAGTGCCGACTGGCCCGCGGTGGCGAAGCAGTGCACCCGGCTGCTGCGCGAACGCAGCAAGGACCTGCGGCTGGCGGTGTGGTGGACCGAGGCGCAGACCCACAACCACGGCATCGCCGGACTCGCGACGGGCTACCGGCTGGTGGCGGGCCTGTGCGACAGGTTCTGGGACGAGGTCCATCCGCAGGTCGAGGACGGTGACCTCGAACAGCGCATCGGCAACCTGAGCTGGCTCATCTCGCACTCCGGCGACTGGCTGCGCAAGCTGCCTCTGACCCAGGCGCCGCAGGGCCGGTTCGGCCTGGTCGACTTCGAAGCCGCACGTTCGCGCGCGGGTGACGGCGACGTGCCGGCACTGGAGACCCTGGAAGCCGCGCGCCGCGACACCCCGCGCGAGTTCTACCTGCAGCTCACCGAATCGCTGCCCGACTGCCGCGAGGCACTCGCCGCGCTGGAGCGGGCGGTGGATGCACGCCTCGGCCAGGACGGGCCGAGCTTCACCGCGTTGCGCGACCAGCTTTCCCATCTGGGCGATACCGTCCAGCGCTTCGCGCGCGAAGCCGGCGTGCTGGTCGACGACGCGGCCGGGCCGGTGACGGACGAACCTGCCGCTGCCCCCCCGGTGCCATCCGGCGCGCCGCGCCAAGCGGCCACCGGCGAGATCGCCACCCGCCGCGATGCGATTGTCCAGTTGCGCCGGGTCGCCGACTTCTTCCGCCGCACCGAGCCGCACAGCCCGGTCGCGTACCTCGCCGACAAGGCCGCCCACTGGGGCGAGATGCCGCTGCACATCTGGCTCCGGCGCGTCATCAAGGACGACGCCACGCTGTCGCAGCTGGAAGAGATGCTGGATGTCGCCGAGCCGGCCGACGCCCACGACTGACCCCCCGTCATTCCGGCCGTGCCGACCGCGCCGCTATTCGGCGCGACCGGCGCGCAGCTTCTCGAGCACACCCTCCAGCGAGTCGACATCGCTGTAGTGGATGACCAGCCGGCCCTTGCCGCCACGCCCGTGGAGCACGTTGACCTTGGTGTTGAGCGACTCCGACAGCTCGCGTTCGAGGCTGACGATGTCGGCCTGCGGCCTCGCCTTCGCCGGCTTCGCGCGCTTACCCTCGGGCACCTTGCCGAGGGCGAACTGCTGGGCCCGGTGCTCGACCTCGCGCACCGACCAGCCGTGCTCGGCGGCGTCGGCGGCGAGCTTGCTCGCCAGCTCCGGCGACAGCGTCAGCAACGCGCGGGCGTGGCCCATTTCCAGCCGGCGTGATTCGACCAGCGCGCGGATCGCCGGCGGCAGCTCCAGCAGGCGCAGCAGGTTCGACACCGCCGCGCGCGAGCGGCCGACCGCCTCGGCGGCCTGCGCGTGGGTCAGGTCGAACTCGTCGATCAGGCGCTGGAGCGCGTTCGCCTCTTCCAGCGGGTTGAGGTCCTCGCGCTGGATGTTCTCGATCAGCGCCATCGCGACCACGGTCCGGTCGTCGACCTCGCGCACCACCACCGGGATCTCGGCAAGGCCGGCGCGCTGGCTGGCCCGCCAGCGGCGTTCGCCGGCGATGATCTCGTAGGTGCGCGAGCCGCGGCCGTCGTCTTCGCGCACCTCGCGCACGACGATCGGCTGGATCACGCCCTGGGCGCGGATCGACTCGGCCAGCTCGTCGAGCTTCTCGTCATCCCAGTGCTTGCGCGGCTGGTACTTGCCGGCGGTGAGCGCGTCGATCGGAAGGTGGCGCAGGGTGTCGCTGCCGGTCGCTTCCAGCGCGGGTGCCTCGGCGGCGGCCTTCGGCCCGAGCAGGGCTTCGAGGCCACGGCCGAGGCCACGCTTCTTCGCCGCCGCGCCCTTGGGTGTGGGCTTGGGGGCGCTGTTCTCGGCAGCCGTCATGCAGTGGCCTCCTGCGGTTGCGTGTTGGACCGGTCGGACTGGCGTTCGCGCTGGCGCCGCAGCACCTCGCCGGCCAGGCCGAGATAGGCGATGCCACCGCGGCTGGCCTTGTCGTAGCCGACGATGCTCTGGCCGTGGCTGGGCGCTTCGGCCAGGCGCACGTTGCGCGGCACGATGGTGCGGAACACGCGGTCGCCGAAGTGGTGGGTGAGTTCGGCGGAGACCGCGTTGGCGAGGTTGTTGCGCACGTCGAACATGGTGCGCAGCACGCCCTCGATCTCGAGGCCCGGATTGAGGTTGGCCTTGAGCGCTTCGATGGTGTCGAGCAGCGCGCTGATGCCTTCCAGCGCGTAGTACTCGCACTGCATCGGCACGATGATCGAATCGGCCGCGGTCAGCGCGTTGAGGGTCAGCAGCGACAGCGCCGGTGGGCAGTCGATCAGGATGAAGTCGTAGTCGCCGGCGATCGGCGCCAGCGCCTGCTTGAGCTTCTGTTCGCGCCCCTCGATGCCCATCAGCCGGATCTCGGCGGCGGTCAGGTCGATGTTGCCGGGCAGCAGGTCGAAATCTTCCGGCGCGCGCACGATCGCCGCCGGCGCATCGGTCTCACCGAGCAGCACCTCGCAGACCGAGGTATCGAGCTCGCGCTTGTCGACGCCGCTGCCCATGGTGGCGTTGCCCTGCGGGTCGAGGTCGACCAGCAGCACCTTCTTGGGCGTGCGCGCGAGCGCGGCGGCGAGATTGACCGCGGTGGTGGTCTTGCCGACCCCGCCCTTCTGGTTGGCGACGGCGATGATGCGGGCCATGCGGCTCGTCCCCTGATTCTCTATGGATGCGCAGGACGGCGCGGCGCGCCGGTCGGACAGGGGATTATGCCCGCCTCGGGCGGCGCTTGCCCGAACGGGGCCGGCGCGCCGACGGAAACCGGGCGCGGCGGGCGCCGCCGTGATCCGGATCACGTTCCGCCCCCGCAACGCGCGCGGGTGACCGCCGGGCACCCGCGCGCACGCCGGGCGCACCCGCGCCTCCGGCAACCCCGGTCAGTCAGCCGACGCCCGGCGCTCCACCACCACCAGGTGGCGCTCGGCGTCCAGTCCCGGCACCCGCAGCGGGTGCGACGACGCCACCGTCCAGCCGGGCGGCAGGGCGGCGATCTCGTCGACCGGGTGGACGCCCTTCATTGCGAGCAGCCGGCCGCAGGGCTTGAGCAGGTGCCCGCCGAGTTCGACGATCAGCGGCAGGGTGGCCAACGCGCGTGCGGTGATCGCATCGAACGCGCCGGGCTCGTCGAGCGCCTCGATGCGCGACTCCGCGACCCGCACGTCGGACAGGCACAGCCTGCGGATCGCTTCGCGCATGAACCGCGCCTTCTTGCCGTTGCTCTCCACCAAGGTCACCCGCAGCCCCGGCTTGGCGATCGCCAGCGGGATGCCGGGCAGGCCGGCGCCGGTGCCCAGGTCGGCGAGCGCGCCGCCGGCACTGGCGATGGCGTCGACGTGGGCGTGCATTGCCAGCGAGTCGAGCAGATGCTTGTCGACCATCTCGCGCGGGTCGCGCACCGCGGTCAGGTTGTAGGTGCGGTTCCAGCGCACCAGCAGCGCCAGATAGTCCAGCAGCGGCGCGGACAACCCGCCCGCCAGGCCGAGTGTTTCGAGGCCGGGTTCGAGCGCGGCGCCGAGGCGCGCGCGCAGGTCGGGGGAAAGAGCGTCGTTCATCGGCCGCGATTATGACTGCTCGGGCGCCGCTCCCGCGCATTCCAGGCCAGCGCACCGACATAGCCGGACGCCGGGCGCAGTTCCTGTATCGACCATGCCTCCACCGCGCCCAGTGCCGGATCGCACGCCTGCAGCCGCAGCCCTTCGGCGGTATCGGTGAACCGCAGGCGGTCCAGCCCGAACGAGATTCCGTGTCCGTGCGCCTTCAGCAGCGCCTCCTTGGCGCACCACAGGCGCAGGAACGACCGGGCCTGCTCCGCTTCGTCCAGAGCCTTCAGCCAGCCGGCCTCGGCCGGGTCGAAAAAGCGCCGGGCCAGGGCCAGCGCCCGCGGGCGGGGACGCAGCCATTCCAGATCGATGCCGACCCGGCCGCCCTCGACGAGTGCCACCAGCAGGCCCTCGCCACTGTGGCTCCAGTTGCAGTCGAACCGCGGCGGGCACGACACGAGCCGCGGCCGTCCGCGGCCGTCGCGGACCAGCGGCACGTCGCCTGCGGCGCAGCCCAGCTGCTCGCCGAGCCAGGCCCGCACCAGCGGCTCGGCCGGGGTGCCCGGTGGCAGCGGCAACCATGTCCAGCGCGGGCCGGGCGGTAGCGCGGGCGGGGTCATGCGGGGCGTTGGCCTCCTGCGGGGCGGCCAGCGTAAGCTAATCGCAGGGGCGCGGCCTGGCCGCAGGAACAACAAAGCTATGTCTGCGGTTATCGACACCATTGCCGCGCCAGCGGTATCAGGCGCCCGTTCGGCGCTGGCCACCGGCGCCGCCGGGCGCGCGATCGCGTTCGACGCCCGGGGCGACATTTCCCTCGAGCGGTTCCAGCGCGAGGTCCGCGCGGTGGCCGCGATGCTTCCCGACGCGCCGTGGGCGATCAACCTGTGCGAGGACCGCTACCGGTTCCTGGTCGCGTTCTGCGCCGCCACCCTGCGTGGCCAGGTCACCCTGTTGCCGTCCTCGCGCGCGGCCGCGGTGGTCGACGACGTGCTGGCGCAGCACCCCGGCAGCTACTGCCTCGGCGACCACCCGCTCGACCCGCAGCCGCCGCACTACACCTGCCTGCCCGCGGCGTTGCCGCAGGCCGACGGCGGGCCGCTGGAGATCGCCGCCGACGCGCTGGTGGCGATCGGCTTCACCTCCGGCAGCACCGGCCAGCCGACCGCCAACCGTAAGCACTGGCACTCGTTCCAGCGCAGCACCGCGCAGAACCTCGCCGCCCTGGCCGACCTGCTCGACCGCCACGGCAGCACCCACGTCGTCGCCACCGTGCCGCCGCAGCACATGTACGGCATGGAGATGTCGGTGCTGCTGCCGCTGCTGGGGCCGGTGGCGGTGCACGGCGCACGGCCGTTCTTCCCCGGGGATGTCGCCCGCGCGCTGGCCGAGGCGGTCACCCCGCCGCTGCTCGTCACCACGCCGGTCCACCTGCGCGCGCTGGTCGAATCCGGCGTCGGCCTGCCGCCGCTGGCCGGCATCGTCTCGGCCACCGCGCCGCTGCCGGCCGAACTGGCGCAGGCCGCCGAGGCGCGCTTCGGCTGCGAAGTGCGCGAGGTGTTCGGTTCGACCGAGACCTGCGTGTTCGCCCGGCGACGCACCGCGCGGGAAACCGCTTGGACGCCATTGCCCGGCGTGCGCCTGGCACCGCAACCCGACGGCACCGCCGTGCACGCCCCGCACCTGGCCGAGCCGGTGGTGCTGGCCGACCTGGTCGAAGTGCTGCCCGACGGCCGCTTCGAGCTGCGCGGACGCAACGCCGACCTCTTGGAGATCGCCGGCAAGCGCGCCTCGCTGGCCGACCTGACCCGCAAACTGCTCGCCGTGCCGGGCGTGGTGGACGGCGTGGTGCTGCAGCTGGACGCCGGCGACGACACCGGGGTGCGTCGGATCGCGGCCCTCGCGGTGGCGCCGGGGTTGGACGAGGCCTCGCTGCTGGCGGCACTGCGGCGCCAGGTCGATCCGGTGTTCCTGCCGCGCCGCCTGCGCCTGGTCGAGGCCCTGCCGCGCAACGACACCGGCAAGCTGCCCCGCCACGCGCTGCTCGAGCTGCTGCGGAGCTGACTCCGGCCCGACAGGGCGCCCGGACGGCCCGGTAACGGCGGCGCGCAGGTGCCTCGGCGACGCCCGTTCATCCCTGACGTGCCCGTCACGCAAGGCTCTACAGACTGGCTCCGCCCCCAAGCAGGGGTGCGCTCTCACCCTCTGTAACGGACCAAGGAGATACGAACATGATGGGTATCATCATTTGGCTGATCGTTGGCGGCATCATCGGTTGGATTGCCAGCATGATCATGAAGACCGATGGCCAGCAGGGCATCTTCCTGAACATCGTCGTCGGCATCATCGGCGCGTTCCTGGGCGGCTGGATCGGCGGCATGCTCGGCCTGGGCGGCGACATCAACGACGGCGACTTCAGTCTGTCGGGCCTGCTGCTGTCACTGGTGGGCGCGATCGTCCTGCTGGCGATCGTCAACCTGTTCCGTCGCGGCCGCGTGCGCTGACACCGACGGACCGGAGATCGACCTGGGAAGGCCCGGCATCGCCGGGCCTTTTTTGTGTGCGAACGCCGGGCCGCGGCCGCCTGCCGGACTGCCCGGGTCCGGCAAAGGCGCGTGCGCCTGGACGATGCGAAGATGCCGGCTGCTTCCACTGCCGAGCCGCCCGTGAAGACTGTCCTTTCCGTCCTGATCGCCGCCCACCTCGCACTGGCCGCCGCGCCCGCCGCAGCCGCCGAACCTTCCGTCATCCACGCCAACGAATCCTCGCCCGCCGCCTCCGCCGCCGACCGGCGCTTCGAGGCGATCTACGAACGCGAGTGGACCTGGCGCAAGCAGCAGTTCGGCATGTCCGGCGAGGACAGCGAAGGCGACGCCGCCCGGCACAACCTGCCCTCGGTCGACGCCGCTAGCCAGGCTGCGCGGCTCGCCGTCTGGGAGCAGGTGCTCGCCGAGCTCGACGCGATCGACCCGGCCGCGCTGTCGCCGGAGAACCGGATCCACCTGGCGGTGTACCGCCCGCAGGTCGAGAACCTCGCCGCCGAGGTCCGGTTCCGCGGATACGAGATGCCGTTCAACTCCGACTCCTCGTTCTGGTCGAATCTGGGGTTCATGGCTCGCGGCGACTTCGACTCCGCCGAGGACTACCGCGCCTATATCGACCGCCTCGCCGACGTGCCGCGCTACTTCGACGAGCAGATCGCCAACATGCGCGCCGGGCTGGCACGCGGCTTCAGCGTGCCGCGCGCGGTGCTCGACGGCCGCGACGTGTCGATCGCGATGGTCGCCGAACTCGACGACCCGACCGAATCAGGCTTCTACACGCCGTTCGAGCGGATGCCGGCCAGCATCCCCGCGACCGAGCAGGAGGCGCTGCGCGCCGACCTGCGCGCCGTCATCGCCGAACGGGTGATCCCGGCGCACCGGACGCTGCTCACCTTCTTCCGCGAGGAATACGTCCCCGGCGCACGCACCACCCTCGGCGCGTCGGAGATGCCCGGCGGCGAGGCCTGGTACCGCCAGCAGATCCGCGAATACACCACGCTCGAGCTGACCCCTGACGAGATCCACCGGATCGGGCTGGACGAGGTCGCGCGGATCCAGGCGCAGATGGACGCGGTGATCGCGGAAGTCGGGTTCGAAGGCAGCTTCGCCGAGTTCCTGCACTTCCTGCGCACCGACCCGCAGTTCTACGCCAGGACCCCGCAGGAGCTGCTCAACCACGCCGCCTGGATCGCCAAGCGGATCGACGCGGTGGTCGGCGACTACATCGGCACCCTGCCGCGCGCGCGCTTCACCATCGTGCCGGTGCCGCCGGAAATCGCGCCGTTCTGGACCGCCGGCCGCGGCGGCAACCACACCTACTGGCTCAACACCTACGACCTGCCCTCGCGCCCGCTGTACAACCTGCCGGCGCTGACCCTGCACGAGGCCTCGCCCGGCCACGCGCTGCAGGGCGCGCTGGCCGAGGAGCAGGACGCGCTGCCGGACTTCCGCCGCGAGACCTACATCTCCGCGTTCGGCGAGGGCTGGGGGCTGTACGTCGAGAAGCTCGGCGAGGAGATGGGCATCTACGAGACGCCGTACCAGCAGTTCGGCCGCCTCACCTACGAGATGTGGCGCGCCTGCCGGCTGGTGATCGACACCGGCGTGCATGCCAAGGGCTGGACGCGCGAACAGGCCTTGGCCTACCTGCGCGACCACACGGCGCTGAGCGAGCACGAGGTCACCACCGAGGTCGACCGCTACATCTCGTGGCCGGCGCAGGCGCTGAGCTACAAGCTCGGCGAACTGGCGATCGTGCGCCTGCGCGGCGAGGCCGAGCAGGCGCTGGGTGCGGATTTCGACATCAAGGCGTTCCACGACATGGTGCTGGCACTGGGCTCGGTGCCGCTGCCGGTGCTGGAGACGCAGGTGCGGGCGTTCATCGCTGAACGTGCCGCGGACGTGGAGAAGCGGGACGCGGCGGTCGCGGGTTGATCGCCGGCATTTGATAAAGCGGGCTTTGCCGTGACCGTGGAGCCGATCGTTGGCGCGCTGCGGAAGTCGGGGTGCGGGGGTGGTGCTGCACCCCTCGGTCAGGGCGTCCTGCCCTGACTCGGGGCCGCAGCGCCCCTTGCCTGCGGAGGGAAAACCAGAGACAATGCCCGGCTCGCTGTGTTCAGCCGCGCCGCAGGGGCCGGCAAGGCGGCCCTCCGGAAGCGCGATTCCGGCCCGCCGGTTCCAGCAACCGCCCCCGTGGCGGGCTCCACCACCCGCATCGCGCGCCGAACACGGACGTCCGTGGCCTCGGCGGGGCCGCCGCCTCCCTGGCCAAGGGAAGCCCCAACTACCTTTCGAGGTGCGTATGTCCCGTGTATGCCAAGTAACCGGCAAGCGAACGACGACCGGCAACAACGTCTCGCACGCCATGAACAAGACCCGCCGCCGCTTCATGCCCAACCTGCACGAGCGCCGGTTCTGGGTGGCCAGCGAGAACCGCTGGATCAAGCTGCGTGTTTCCACCAAGGCCCTGCGCACCATCGACAAGAACGGCATCGACGCCGTCCTCGCCGATCTCCGCGCCCGCGGCGAAAAGATCTGAGGAGGACTGAATCATGGCAGGCAAGCGCGACAAGATCCGCATGATTTCTTCGGCCGGTACCGGTCACTTCTACACCACCGACAAGAACAAGAAGAACACGCCGAACAAGATGGAGATGAAGAAGTACGATCCCGTCGTTCGCAAGCACGTGATGTACAAGGAAGGCAAGATCAAGTAAGCCTCCGGTTCTGTCGGAACCACGAAAAGCCCGCCCATCCGGCGGGCTTTTTCGTTTTGTGGCCGGGATGCTTCGGTGCCGGATACCCACCGGCTGCGACCAAAGCCGCAATCCCTCGCCGCCGGGCTCGCCCGTACACTCGGCGGGCAACCCCGGTGAAGGGGCACGGGAACGGGTGGACCCACACGCATGATCCCCGGCTGGGTACTGCTGCTGGTTTCGGCCGGCTACGTCGGCGTACTGTTCGCGGTCGCCCACTACGGCGACCGGCGCACCCCGCGCGCGGACGGACCGGGCTGGATGCGGCCGGCGGTGTACTCGCTGGCGCTGGCGGTGTACTGCTCGTCGTGGACGTTCTACGGCGCGGTCGGCACCGCCGCGCGCAACGGCTTGGGCTTCCTGCCGATCTACCTCGGGCCGCTGCTGGTGCTGGTGTTCGGCTGGCGCATCCTCGAGCGACTGGTGCTGGTGTCGGGCGAGCAGCGGATCGTTTCGATCGCCGACTTCCTGTCCTCCCGCTACGGCCGTGCGCCGGGGTTGGCCGCCCTGGTCGCGGCGCTCGCGCTGATCGCGGCAGTGCCCTACGTCGCGCTGCAGTTCAAGGCGGTGGCGATGAGCGTGGAAGTGCTCGCCGGCGCATCCGCGGACACCGGGCTGTTCGCCGACCCCGCGTTCTACACCGCGCTGCTGCTGTCGGTGTTCGCGATCCTGTTCGGCACCCGCCGGATCGACGCGACCGAGCACCACCACGGCATGGTGCTGGCGGTCGCGCTGGAGTCGCTGGTCAAACTGGTCGCGTTCGTGGCGATCGGCGTGTTCGCGCTGGTGCACCTGCCCGGCACCGGCGGGCTGGCCGACCGGATCGTGCAGGGCGCGGCGGTGGTGGTCATGCCGGACCTGCCGACCGGCTTCGTCGCCCAGACTCTGATCGCGTTCACCGCGCTGCTGTGCCTGCCACGGCAGTTCCACGTGGCGGTGGTCGAATGCCAGAACCCCGCCGACGTGCGCACCGCGCGCTGGCTGTTCGGCGGTTACCTGGCGCTGATCAGCGTGCTGGTGGTGCCGATCAGCCTGGCCGGGCAGGCGGTGCTCGGCGGCACCGGGGCGTCGCCGGACACCTACGTGCTGGCGCTGCCGCTCGCGCTCGACCAGCCGATGCTGGCGATGATGGTGTACGTCGGCGGCTTCTCGGCGGCGACCGGGATGGTGATCGTCGCCAGCGTCGCGCTCGCCACCATGGTCAGCAACGACCTGGTCATGCCGGCGCTGCTGCGCGGCGGCGCACTGCACGACAACGTGCTGCGCGAGAAGGGCGGCATCGAGCGCCAGGTGGTGTGGGTACGTCGGGCGACGATCCTGGCGCTGGCGATGATGGCCTACGCCTACCACCGCGGCGGCGTCGCCGAGGAAACCCTCGCCCAGCATGGCCTGCTGGCGTTCGCCGCGGTCGCCCAGTTCGCCCCGGCGTTGCTGGCCGGGCTGTACTGGCGCGGGGCGAGCCGCGCCGGCGCGATGGCCGGGCTGGTCGCCGGCTCGCTCACCTGGGGATTCACCCTGCTGCTGCCGGCGCTGTCGCGCGGTGGCTGGGTCGACGGCCGCTGGCTGGTGCACGGCCTGTTCGACCTCAACTGGCTGCGGCCCGAGCAGCTGTTCGGCCTGGAAGGCTGGGACCGGCTGACCCACGGCGTGTTCTGGTCGCTGCTGGCCAATGCCGGCCTGCTGGTGCTCGTCTCGCTCCGGCAACGACCGCGCCTGCACGACCAGCTGCTGGCGGCGCCGTTCCTCGACCCCTACGTTCAGCGCCCGCCACTGGGCCCGGGCGGCTGGGCCGGCAACGTCCGCGGTGGCGAGCTGCTGACCCTGGCCGAACGCATCGTCGGCGAGCGCCATGCCCGCCGTGCGTTCGAGGACCACGCGCGCCAGCAGGGTCGCGGCTGGGACCCGTCGCAGCCGGCCGACCGCGCGCTCGCGCAGTTCACCGAACGCCTGCTCGCCGCCGCCATCGGCGCCGCCTCCGCCCGCCTGACCCTGACCAGCGCGCTGCGCGGCACCGGCATGGAACTCGGCGAAGTGGTCGCCCTGCTCGACGAGGCCAACCAGGAGCTGCGCTTCAACCGGCAGGTACTGTCGACCACGCTGGAGAACATCAGCCAAGGCGTCAGCGTGGTCGATCCCGAGATGCGGCTGGTGTTCTGGAACCGGCGCTACCAGGCGCTGTTCGGCTACCCCGACGGCATGCTCTACGTCGGCCGCCCGGTCGCCGACCTGATCCGCTGGAACGCCCAGCGCGGTGAGATGGGCGCGGGCGATGTCGAGGAGCAGGTCGAACGGCGCCTGCAGCACCTGCGCACGGGCAGCCCGCACGTGTTCGAGCGGGTGCGCGCCAGCGGCCAGGTCATCGAGATGCGCGGGCAGCCGCTGGCCGGCGGCGGCTACGCCACCAGCTACAGCGACGTCACCGAGTACAAGCGCTCCGAACAGGCGCTGCGCGAGATCAACGAAACCCTCGAGCAGCGCGTCGAGCAGCGCACGCGCGAAGCCGAGGCGGCGCAGCAGTCGAAGACGCGCTTCCTCGCCGCGGTCAGCCACGACGTACTGCAGCCGCTCAATGCCGCGCGGCTGTTCACCTCCGCGCTGCGCGAGGCCGGCGAGGCCGGCGAGCAGGCGCGACTGGCCGAGCGTGTCGACGCCTCGCTGCGCGCGGCCGAGGACCTGCTCGACGGCCTGCTCGACATCTCCCGGCTGGACGCCGGCCAGCTGCGCCCGGAGCCGACCGACTTCGACGTGGGCGAGCTCCTGCGCGAACTCGCCGCCCAGTACGCACCGGGAGCGCAGGGCCGTGGTCTGCAGTTGCGTCTTCGCCTGCCCGATGCCGCGTTGCCGGTGCGCAGCGACCGCCGCCTGCTGCGCCGTGCACTGCAGAATTTCCTCGCCAACGCGCTGCGCTACACCCGACGTGGCGGCGTGTTGCTCGCGGCCCGCCCGCGCGGGGGCGCGGTGGAACTGCAGGTATGGGACACCGGTCCGGGCATCCCCGCCCACCATCTGGAGCAGATCTTCGACGAGTTCCGCCGCTTCGAGCGGCCCGGCAGCGACGGCGAACGCGGGCTCGGCCTGGGCCTGTCGATCTGCCAGCGCATCGCCCGCACCCTCGGCCATCCGCTCGCGGTGCGCTCGCGCGTGGGCGCCGGCAGTGTGTTCGCGATTTCGGTGCCGTGCGCGCGTGCGCAGCTGGTCAACGGCCCGGTGACGCAGGAGGTGCGCATCGCCGATTCGGTCGCCGGCCTGCGCGTGCTCTGCGTCGACAACGACCGCGAAATCCTCGATGGCATGCGCGCGCTGCTGCAGCGCTGGCAGGCGACGCCGCTGCTGGCGGCCACGGTCGACGAGGCGCTGGCGCTCGCCGGCCGGTCACCCGACGTGGCGCTGGTCGACTACCACCTGCACGACCGCCTGGACGGCCTTGGCGTGGTCGACGCGCTGCGTGAACGCTGCCGCCGC
Source organism: Lysobacter sp. CC-YZS074 (assembly GCF_056739745.1). Classification (NCBI taxonomy): domain Bacteria; kingdom Pseudomonadati; phylum Pseudomonadota; class Gammaproteobacteria; order Lysobacterales; family Lysobacteraceae; genus Lysobacter; species Lysobacter sp. CC-YZS074. Next base: position 83,861 of record NZ_CP200301.1, read on the forward strand.
GACCTGCCCGCCGCGCTGTTGACCGGCGACGGCAGCGACGCGGTCAAGCACGCGGCGCGCGAACACGGCTGCCGGGTGCTGACCAAGCCGGTCAAGCCGGCCTCGCTGCGCGCCTTCCTCGCGGCGCAGCGGCACGGCTGACGCGCCGCTCACCGGCGATTGCGCCGCCGTCAGTCGCCCTCTTCGGGCGGCGGCACGATCGCACCCGGGTCCAGCGCGAGGCGGCCGGCAATCAGCACCGCCTGGGTGCGGTTGCTGGCACCGAGCTTGCGCAGGATCGCGGTGACGTGCGCCTTCACCGTCGCCTCCGACACGCCGATTTCGTAGGCGACCTGCTTGTTGAGCAGGCCGGCACCGAGCATCTGCAGGACGCGGAACTGTTGCGGGGTGAGATCGCGCAGCCGGCGCGCGGCGTCGTGTTCGCCGGGGTCGGCCGCCGGTGCGTCCAGCGCGGCCGCCGGCGCCCAGCGATCGCCGGCAAGCACGCGGGCGATCGCTTCGCCCAGGGTTTCGGCATCGGCCGACTTGGGGATGAAGCCGACCGCGCCGTGGTCGAGCGCGCGCCGCATCACCGCCGGCTCCTCGCGCGCGGACACCACCACCACCGGCAGTTGCGGATGCAGCGCGCGCAGATGCACCAGCGCGCTGAAACCCTGCGCGCCGGGCATGGTGAGGTCGAGCAGCAGCAGGTCGGCGTCGGGTTCGGCGTCCACCAGCGTGTAGAGCGCGGCGACGCTGTCGGCCTCGCGCAGCCGGGCGCCGGGCAGCACCCGCGCGACCGCCCCGCGCAGGGCCTCGCGGAACAGCGGATGGTCGTCGGCGATCAGCAGCGTGGGCATGGCCGCAGTGTGCCCAGGTCGGGCCGCCTATGCGCCCCGCCGTTCGTTGACCAGGCGCTCGACCACGGACGGGTCGGCCAGCGTGCTGGTGTCGCCGAGCTGGTCGGGCGCATTCTCCGCGATCTTGCGCAGGATCCGCCGCATGATCTTGCCCGAGCGCGTCTTCGGCAGGCTGGGCGCCCACTGCAGGTGGTCAGGGGTGGCGATCGGCCCGATTTCGGCGCGCACGTGGCGCACCAGCTCGGCACGCAGTTCATCACTGCTGGCTTCGCCGGCGACCAGCGTCACGTAGGCGTAGATGCCCTGTCCCTTGACGTCGTGCGGGAACCCGACCACCGCCGCCTCGGCCACCTTCGGGTGCGACACCAGCGCGCTCTCGACCTCGGCGGTGCCGATGCGGTGGCCGCTGACGTTGATCACGTCGTCGACCCGGCCGGTGATCCAGTAGTCGCCGTCGGCATCGCGGCGGCAGCCGTCGCCGCTGAAATAGCGTCCCGGGTAGGTGCGGAAGTAGGTGTCGATGAAGCGCTGGTGGTCGCCGTAGACCGTACGCATCTGGCCCGGCCACGAGTCCTTGATCACCAGGTTGCCGGCCGCCTCGCCTTCGAGCTCGTGCCCGTTGGGATCGACCAGCGCCGGCTGCACGCCGAAGAACGGCCGCGTCGCCGAGCCCGGCTTGAGGTCGGTCGCGCCCGGCAGCGGGCTGATCATGATTCCGCCGGTCTCGGTCTGCCACCAGGTGTCGACCACCGGGCAGCGCGAATCGCCGACCACTTCGAAGTACCAGCGCCACGCCTCCGGATTGATCGGTTCGCCGACGCTGCCCAGCAGCCGCAGCGAAGCGCGCGAGGTCGACTTCACCGGTTCGTCGCCCTCGCGCATCAGCGCGCGGATCGCGGTCGGCGCGGTGTAGAAGATCGTGACCCGGTGCTTGTCGATCACCTGCCAGAAGCGCGAGCTGTCCGGGTGGTTCGGCACGCCTTCGAACACCAGCGCCGTCGCGCCGTTGGCCAGCGGCCCGTAGACGATGTAGCTGTGGCCGGTGACCCAGCCGACGTCGGCGGTGCACCAGTAGACGTCGTCCTCGCGCAGGTCGAACACCGCCTCGTGGGTGTAGGCGCAGTACACCAGATAGCCGGCGGTGGTGTGCAGCACGCCCTTGGGTTTGCCGGTGCTGCCGGAGGTGTAGAGGATGAACAGCGGGTCCTCGGCGTTCATGCGCTCGGGCTCGCACTGCGCCGGCTGGCCGTCGACCACGGCATCGAACCAGCGGTCGCGCGGCATCTGCATGTCGACCGCGGCGCCGGTGTGGCGCACCACGAGTACCGTTTCTACCGAGTTGGTGCCTGGCAGCCCGAGCGCGGCGTCGACGTTGGCCTTGAGCGGGATGCGCTTGCCGCCGCGCAGGCCCTCGTCGGCGGTGATGATGAGCTTGCTGCCGCAGTCGGCGACGCGGTCGGCGATCGAGTTCGGGGCGAAGCCGCCGAACACGACCGAATGGACCGCACCGATGCGCGCACACGCCAGCATCGAGACCACCGCCTCGGGAATCATCGGCAGGTAGATCGTGACCCGGTCGCCCTTCTCCACCCCGAGCGCGCGCAGGGCGTTGGCGGCCCGGCACACGCGGGCGTGCAGGTCGCGGTAGCTGATGTTCTCCGCCGCGCCCTCGGGGTCGTCGGGCTCGAACACGATCGCGGTCTTGTCGCCACGCCCGGCAAGGTGGCGGTCCAGGCAGTTGACGCTGGCGTTGAGCTCGCCGTCGGCGTACCAGCGGATGCGGAAATCGTGCAGGTCGAAGCTGGTGTCTTTGATGACGGTCGGCGCCTTCAGCCAGTCCAGCCGCTCGCCGATGCGTCCCCAGAAAACGTCAGGCTGCGCCACCGATTCCGCGTAGAGGCGCTCGTACTCGTCCCGTGTCACGCGCGCGTTGGCGGCGAAGGCGGAATCGACCGGATGGACGGTGGGGGTCGGGTTCATGGCGCACTCCAGGGACGGTGACCGGGTCGCGGCACGTCGTGGTCGCCGCCGGGCCAGTGTGCCGCATCCGCCCCCGCGCCCGCGCCGCCGCCGGTCTTAGACGATGGTCGTAAGCCGGCGCGTCATTCGACCAATGGCGAATGGTGGTGCACTGCGATGTCACCGCAGGCTCGGCCGGTCCGTGCATCCGCATGGCATCGGGAGGGAGCCAGAATGTCCACGAGTACTGCCTTGCCGCGCAGTCACGCGATCCGCAGACGCCCGCTCGCCGCGGCGCTGCTGGTCGCCCTGACGCTGCCCGGGATGGCCTTCGCCCAGAGCGCGAAGGAAATCGAACTGGAGGCGCGCGTCGCCGAACTGGAACGCATGGTCCAGCAACTGGTCGCCGAGCGTGAGGCGGTGCCGATGACCGCTGCGCCGGCACCGGTGACGCCGGCCATCTCGGCCGCTCCGGCCATCGTGCAGACAACGCCGATCCTGCCGACCGCCAACCCGGGGACCCGCTTCAGCTTCGGCGGCTTTATCAAGATGGATTCGTCGGTCACCCGGACCAACGACGGCGACATCGCCGACGGCACGGTGGGCCGCACGTTCTACGTACCCAAGACCATCCCGGTCGGCGGCGGCGCCACCGCCGAGAGCGGCGCCGACACCGACATGGGCGTGCACTACTCGCGCTTCTGGCTCGGCACCGACACCGACCTCGATGGCGGCGACAAGCTCAAGTCCTACTTCGAACTCGACCTCTACGGCGGCGGCAGCACCGCGTTCACCGGCAACGAAGCGGCCACCAACACCTACGCGGTCACCCTGCGCCACGCCTACGTGCAGTGGAACAACTGGCTGGCCGGCCAGACCTGGTCGAACTTCCAGGACGCCGCGGCGCTGCCGGACGCGGTCGACTTCGTCGGCCCGACCGAAGGCACGGTGTTCGTGCGCCAGGCCCAGCTGCGCTACACCAACGGCCCGTTCTCGTTCTCGGTCGAAAACCCCGAGACCATGCTCACCCCGTACCAGGGCGGCATGGCGGCGGTGGCCAGCGACGACGGCGCGGTGCCGGACTTCACCGCCCGCTACACCGCCAAGGGCGACTGGGGCCACTTCGGCATTGCCGGCCTGGCGCGCCAGCTGAAGTACCAGAACGGGCCGCTCGGCATCAGCGAGGACGGCAGCGGCTTCGGTGTCAGCGCGTCGGGCCGGTTCAACGTCGGTGCCAGCGACGACTTCCGCTACATGGTCACCGCCGGCAGCGGCATCGGCCGCTACGTCGGCCTGGCGCTCAACAACGACGCCGTGCTCGCCGAGGACTTCGGCATCAAGAACATCGACGTGGTCTCCGGCTTCGCCGCCTGGCGCCATGTCTTCAGTCCGAAGCTGCGCGGCAGCGTCTTCTATTCGTTCGCCGAATACGACAACCCGGTCGAGCTGACCGGGCTGGGTATCACCCGCGCCGCGTCTTCCGCACACGCCAATCTGATCTACACCGTGCTGCCCAAGCTGGAGGTCGGCGCCGAGCTGATCTGGGGCAAACGCGAGCTCGAGAACGGCGATGCGGGCGAGCTCAACCGCCTGCAGACCCACGTCAAGTACAGCTTCTAGAGGAGCACCACCATGTCCACCATCAGCTCCGCCGCCGCGCCGCCGGCCGGCACCCTCACCCAGGGCCACAAGAAGGTCATCCTCGCGTCGAGCCTGGGCACCGTGTTCGAGTGGTACGACTTCTACCTGTACGGCTCGCTGGCGGCGATCATCGCCGCGCAGTTCTTCAGCGGGGTCAACGAGACCACCGGCTTCATCTTCGCCCTGCTCGCGTTCGCCGCCGGGTTCGCGGTGCGGCCGTTCGGCGCGATCGTGTTCGGCCGCATCGGCGACATGATCGGGCGCAAGTACACCTTCCTGGTGACCATCGTGATCATGGGCATCTCGACCTTCCTGGTCGGCATCCTGCCCAGCTACGCCAGCATCGGCATCGCCGCGCCGATCGTCCTGATCGTGCTGAGGATGCTGCAGGGGCTGGCGCTCGGCGGCGAGTACGGCGGCGCCGCGACCTACGTCGCCGAGCATGCTCCGGACGGCAAGCGCGGCCTGTACACCAGCTTCATCCAGACCACGGCGACCGTCGGCCTGCTGCTGTCGCTGGTGGTGATCCTGGGCGTCCGCACGGTGCTCGGCACCGAGGCGTTCAACGAGTGGGGCTGGCGCATTCCGTTCGTGCTGTCGATCGTGCTGCTGGGCGTGTCGGTGTGGATCCGCATGCAGCTGTCGGAGTCGCCGCTGTTCCAGCAGATGAAGGCCGAAGGCAAGACGTCCAAGGCGCCGATCTCCGAAAGCTTCTTCAGCAGGAACGGCAGGATCGTGCTGCTGGCGCTGCTCGGTGCCACCGCCGGCCAGGCGGTGGTCTGGTACGCCGGCCAGTTCTACGCGATGTACTTCCTGACCCAGTCGCTGAAAGTCGACGCGACCACCACCTGGCTGCTGATCGGCGGTGCGCTGGCGCTGGGCACGCCGTTCTTCGTGTTCTTCGGCTGGCTGTCGGACCGGATCGGCCGCAAGAAGATCGTCATGGCCGGTTGCCTGATCGCCGCGCTGACCTACTTCCCCCTGTTCAAGGGCCTGACCCACTACGCCAACCCGGCGATCGAGGAAGCCAGCGCCAGTGCGCCGGCGGTGGTGATCGCCGACCCCGACACCTGCAGCTTCCAGTTCGATCCGGTCGGCAAGAAGCAGTTCACCAGCTCGTGCGATATCGCCACCGCGGCCCTGGCCAAGGCCGGCGTGCCGTACACCGTGCAGGAGGCGCCGGCCGGCACCACCGCGACGGTGATGATCGGCGACGCCGAGGTCGGCAGCTACGAGGCCACCGGGCTGGCCAAGGCCACCGCCGCCGAACAGGCCACCGCGTTCGGCACCTCGCTCAAGGGCGCGTTGACCGCCGCCGGCTACCCGGAGGGCGCCGACCCGGCGCGCATCAACAAGCCGATGGTGCTGGCCATCCTCACGTTGCTGGTGATCTACGTGACCATGGTCTACGGCCCGATCGCGGCGTGGCTGGTCGAGCTGTTCCCGACCCGGATCCGCTACACCTCGATGTCGTTGCCGTACCACATCGGCAACGGCTGGTTCGGCGGCTTCCTGCCGACCATCTCGTTCGCGCTGGTCGCCGCCACCGGCAACATCTACTACGGCCTGTGGTACCCGATCGTGATCGCGCTGATGACCTTCGTGATCGGCTCGCTGTTCCTGCGCGAGACCTACAAGGTCGACATCACAAGGTAGTTACGTTCCATCTGGATCCCGACAACGCCGGCCCGTGCCGGCGTTGTCGCACCCGGCTATCGCCATCACCGTGCCTTGCCCGGCGGCCGGCTAACAAGAGCCATCACAAGGCCAGGATGGAATGATGGAAACCGACTTTCGCGTGTTCGATTGGGACCGCCTGCTGCTGGGCGAAGCGCCGAGGCTCTACCTGCTCGAGATCGGCTTCAAGGTGCTGGTGATCTTCGCGATCCTGATGCTGGTGATGCGGCTGATGGGCAAGCGCGGACAGCAGGACCTGAGCCCGATGCAGCAGATGTTGCTGATCGCGCTGGGCTCGGCGGCCGGCGACGCCCTGCTGTACCCGAGCGTCCCGCTGGCGTACGCGGCATTGATCCTGATCGGCGTCACTCTGGTGACCATGGTGCTGGAACTGCTGGCGGAGAAATCCAAGCTCCTGCGCGACTACATGGAATCGCGCCCGCGGGTGTTGGTGCGCGACGGCGTGGTCGACTTCGATGCGCTGAAAAAAGAGCGCACCACCCGCCGCGAGCTGTACGCCGAGCTGCGCATGAAGGGCGCGCGCTCGCTGTCGCAGGTGCATTGCGCCGTACTCGAGGTGACCGGCGACATCAGCGTGTTCCTCAACGACCGTCATCCCGCCGACGAGGACCTGCTGGACTACGTGCTCGATCCGGACCACCACAACGCGCCACAGCTCGATCCACAGGCGGCATGACCGCAACGCACGAAGCCGCGCGGCGACACGGGCGATGATCCCAGCGGCGCCCCGATTGACGTGATGACCATCGGATGCGTCCAACGCACGCCAACCACCGCCGCCTGATCTAGCGCGGCGGCGACGCCAGTTCGGCGGCATCGAGCACGCCATTGCCGTCGGCGTCCTGCCGCCCGAACGCGGCGGCGAGCGCAGCGCGGTGGTCGACCAGGCTGACCGCGCGACCGCGCCCACCGGGCAGTTCGTGCGCGGCGAGGATGCCGTCGCCGTCGCTGTCCATGCGCTCGAACGCGTAACCCATCCACTGCTGGTACTCGGCGAGCGAGACATCGCCGCTGCCGTCCGCGTCGATCCGCTGCAGGTAGGCCGAGGGCGCGGCAACCTGTGCGGTCGCACCCGTCGCGATCGCCGCCAGCACCGCGAACGCCACAACGGGCGACAACAAAAAGCCCGCACCGGAAGGAACGGGCCTTATGCGTGTACGGACCTGCATCGATGGAGACTCAGGCGCGCGCCGGCACCAGCGTGTAGCCCTTCAGCCGCGCCGAGAACTGCTGCAGCGACTGGATACCGGTGGCCTCGGCCTCGGCGCACCATGTCTGCAGGCGAGCCAGCGTGGTTTGGGCATCGTGAGAGCGGTCGTCGAGCACCTGCTGCAGGCGTTGGCGGTACTCGGCCAGGGTCGCCATCTTCGGCCGCTCGGCCAACCAGGCCTGCAGGCGTGCGCGCTTGTCGTCGTCGAGCCACCGGCCGCCGTCGGCGAGCCCCTTGCGCAGCGTACGGGGCAACTTCGAGCCGCCTTCGCGGAGGGTCGGCAGGGTGACCTTGCGGTAGTAGTCGGTCATCGCCTGGAAACGGATCGCCAGCAGCGCCTTCAGGGTCTCGCCGTCGGGCATCGCGATGTTGGGGCGCACGTCCAGCGACGGCGCGACGCGCAGCACCTTCGCCAGCCCGACCGCCTGCAGCACCCTGATCGTGCTCCAGCCGATGTCGAACTCGAACCTGCGCAGGGCGAACTTGGCCGAGCTCGGGAACGCGTGGTGGTTGTTGTGCAGTTCCTCGCCGCCGATCCACACCCCCCACGGGGTGAGGTTGGTCGCGGTGTCGGTGGTCTCGAAGTTGCGGTAGCCCCACCAGTGGCCGAGGCCGTTGACCACGCCGGCCGCCCAGAACGGGATCCACAGCATCTGGATCGCCCACACCGCCACTCCGGCGAAACCGAACAGCGCGAAGCTGACGAACAGCAGCAGGGTCGGCCCCATGGTCGCGTGCGGCGTGTACAGGTGGCGCTCGATCCAGTCGTCCGGGCAGCCCTTGCCGTACTTCTCGATCGACTCGCGGTCGCCGCGCGCTTCGCGGTACAGCTCGACGCCGCGCCAGAACACGGTCCTGATGCCCTTCACCTGCGGGCTGTGCGGGTCTTCCTCGGTCTCGCACTTGGCGTGGTGCTTGCGATGGATCGCCGCCCACTCGCGCGTGATCATCGAGGTGGTCAGCCAGGTCCAGAACCGGAAGAAGTGCGCGATCACCGGGTGGAAGTCGACCGCGCGGTGGGCCTGGCTGCGGTGCAGGTACAGCGTGACCGAGAAGATGGTCAGCTGGGTCGCGACCAGCAGGTACAGCGCGAGGGCGCCCCAGCCGGCCTGGAACAGGCCACCGGCAAGGAAATCGAGCAGGGAAGCGGGCATTGCGTCGGAACTCCGGAACAAGGGATGCGGTGCTGAAGAGTGTGGCGCCAGTCCGGCGCCGGTCCGCAGGAAGCCGACCAGTACGACCCCTCGACCATGATGCCACCGTACGCCGGCAATCACGCGGGTATGGACCGGTTCCGTGATGGGGTCGTTCAGCGACGTGCGCAAGCGGTTCGCCCGTGGCGTTCAGCCGCGCTGCGCCGCCGGCGGGGCGACCGCGGCTAAGCTTCCGCCATGCCTGAACTGCCCGAAGTGGAGACCACCCGCCGCGGTCTCGCGCCGCACCTGGAAGGCCGCCGCGTGGCCGGCGCCACGCTGCGCCGCGCCGACCTGCGCTGGCCGATCGCGCCGGAAGTGGCGGACGTCCTGCCGGGGCAGCGCATCGACGCGGTACGCCGCCGCGCCAAGTACCTGCTGCTCGACACCGTGGCCGGCAGCGCGCTGTTGCACCTGGGCATGTCGGGGAGCCTGCGGGTGCTGCCGGCCGACACGCCGGTGCGCGCGCATGATCACGTCGACCTGGCGATCGAGGGCGGACGGGTGCTGCGCTTCAACGACCCGCGCCGGTTCGGTTGCCTGCTCTGGCAGCCGCCGGGCACCGTCCATCCGCTGCTCGCCGGCCTGGGCCCCGAGCCGCTGTCGGAGGCGTTCGACGGCGGCCATCTGTTCCGCCTGTCGCGTGGCCGCAGCGGGCCGGTGAAGAACTTCCTGATGGACCAGTCGGTCGTGGTCGGGGTCGGCAACATCTACGCCGCCGAGGCGCTGTTCGCCGCCGGCATCTCGCCGCTGCGGCCGGCCGGGCGCATCGCGCGCGAGCGCTACGACCGCCTGGCGCGCGAGGTCAAGCGGATCCTGGAGTACGCGATCGGGCGCGGCGGCACTACCTTGCGTGACTTCATCAGCCCCGACGGCGCGCCCGGCTACTTCGAGCAGGAGCTGTCGGTTTACGGGCGCGGCGGGCAACCGTGCCCGTCCTGCGGGCGGCCACTCAACCAGGCGCTGCTGGGCCAGCGCGCGACGGTCTGGTGCGGCCGCTGCCAGCGCTAGGCGCACCTTTGCCGGCGCGCACCGCCTAGCAATTCCGGTGCCACAAACCGTGCGCCAAGTCGCAATCGGACGCGCTATAGTCCGGGCACTTGCCATGGGGATGACGATGGCTGACATCGGCATGGGCGCCAGCGCCGACATCACGCAACTGCTGGATGCAGCCCGCGACGGCGACCGCGGCGCGCTCGATCGCGTGCTCGCCACGCTCTACCAGGAACTGCACACCATGGCCCGGCGACAGCTCGCCGGCCAGCACGGGCAGACCCTGGACGCGACCGCGCTGGTGCACGAGGCCTACCTCAAGCTCGCCGGCCGGCGCGAGGCGCGGTTCGACGACCGCGCACACTTCTTCGCCTACGCCGCCTCGGCCATGCGCTCGGTGGTGGTCGACTACGCGCGCCAGCGGCTGGCGCAGAAGCGCGGCGGCGACCTGCACCGCGTCACCGACCTGCCCGAGGATCTGGAAGGCGGGCTGCGGCTCGACGAGGACATGCTCGCTCTGGACAACGCGTTGACCAAGCTGGGGGCGGTCGACGCGCGGCTGGCGCAGGTGGTGGAGCTGCGCTACTTCGCCGGCCTGTCTGAGCTGGAGATCGCCGCGCTGCTGGAACGCTCCGAACGCAGCATCCGCCGCGACTGGCAGAAGGCACGGTTGTTCCTGCTGGCGTCTCTGCAGGACTGACGCTCGCGAACGCGTGCGAGCCCCACCGGCACACACCCGCCACGGGTCGGCGGATGACCAGGAGACCGCGATGACGTCCCAACGCCGCGCCCGCCGCTGAAGATGGACACCGCCCGCTGGCAGCGCCTGTCGCCCCTGCTCGACGAGCTGTTCGAGCTCGATCCCGGCACCCGCGCGCGCCGGCTGGAGGCGCTGCGCGCGCAGGAACCGGACCTGGCCGACGAGCTGGAGGCACTGGTTGCCCTGGAGGAGGGTCGCGAGAGCTTCCTCGCCGAACCGGTCATGGCGCCGCACCGCGGGGTACTGCCCGGTGGCGAGGTCGGGCCGTACCGGCTCGAACGGCTGCTGGGCGAGGGCGGCATGGGCCAGGTCTGGCTGGCCGCGCGCGCCGACGGCCTGTACCAGCGGCGGGTGGCGCTGAAGCTGCTGCGCCCCGGCCTGGCCGACACCAACCTGCGCCTGCGCTTCACCCGCGAGCGGCAGATCCTCGCCCGCCTCGCCCACCCGCACATCGCCCGCCTGCTCGACGCCGGCGTCAGCCACGACGGCCTGCCGTACCTCGCGCTGGAGTACGTCGACGGTGCGCCGATCACCGACTACTGCCGCGAGCACCGTACCCCGTTGCCGGTGCGGCTGCGGATGTTCGAGCAGATCTGCGACGCCGTCAGCCACGCCCATGCCAACCTGATCGTCCACCGCGACCTCAAGCCGTCCAACATCCTGGTGACGCCGGCGGGCGAAGTGCGCCTGCTCGATTTCGGCATCGCCAAGCTGCTCGACACCGAACCGGCCCCGGACCAGACCCGCACCGGCACCCGCGCGTTCACCCTGCACTACGCCGCGCCCGAGCAGGTGCGCGGCGAACCGGTCACCACCATGACCGATGTGTATGCGCTCGGCGTGGTGCTCTACGAGCTGTTGACCGACCACAAGCCGTACCGGCCCAAGCGCGACAGCGACGCGGCATGGGAGGAGGCGATCCTCGCCCACGACCCGCTGCGCCCGTCGCAGGCGGTGCAGCGGACCGACGGCGCCACCCGCGGTGTGGACCCCGCGGCCATGCGGCGCCACGCCCGGGCGCTGTCCGGCGACCTCGATAACATCGTCCTCAAGACGCTCTCCAAGCAGCCCGAGCAGCGCTACCCGTCGGTCGAAGCGCTGTCGCAGGACCTGCAACGCTACGCGGCCGGGCGACCGGTGCACGCCCGCGCGCAGAGCGTCGGCTACCGCTGCGCCAAGTACGTGCGCCGCCACCGCTGGGCGCTGGCGACCGGCACCCTGACCGCGCTGGTGCTGACCGCCTCGCTCGGCGTGGTCGCCTGGCAGGCGCGCGAGGCGGTGCGCGAGGCGGCGCGCGCGCAGGCGATGCAGGACTTCATGATCGGCGTGTTCGAGCGCGCCGGCGGCACCCGCGACGGCGAGCCGCTCGACCTGCGCCGGCTGCTCGCCTCCGCGGTCGAGCGCGGCGACCGCGAACTCGGCCGCCAGCCCCGCGCGCTCGCCGAGGTGCTCGGGGTGATCGCGCGGCTGCGAATCGGACTGGGCGACTACATCGAAGCCAAGGCGCTGCTGGACCGGCAGGCCGCGCTGATCGCCGCCGCCGGCACCGTGCCGGGCAGCCTGCGGCTGGAGTCGCTGACCCAGCGCGGGCGCGTGCTGCGCCTGCTCGGCGACGCCGGCGCGTGCATCGAACTGATGCAGCCGGCCTTGGCCGATGCCCGCAGTGAACAGGCGCAACTGCCGCCGCAGGTCACCGAGTTCTATTCGCAGCTGGGCCGCTGCCGGCGCGCGACCGGAGAACGGCTGGGTGCGCGCCAGCTGTTCGAACGTTCGCTCGCCCTACGGCGCGACAACCACGCCGACCGCGTCGGCGAAGTCGAAAACCTGATGGACCTGGCCGGGCTCTACGCCGATGTCGGCCAGACCCGTACCGCCCTTGCCGAGTTCGAGGCGGCGCGCGGCCAGCTGCGCCGCGAAGCCGGTGACCGCCACCCGTTGCTGATCGACATCCACCGCAACCTCAGCCGCCTGCAGCGTGCGCAGGGCAACCTCGGCGGCGCCGAGGAGGCGCTGGCGACCGCGCTGGCGATTACCGAAGAGGTCAACGGGCTCGACCACGCCACCACGCTGGCGGTCCGGCGGCAACTGGCCGCCATCCACCTCGACCAGGGCCGTTACGCCGAAGCCGAGGCCGAGCTGCGCGAGAGCCGGCAGCGCCTGGCCGAACGTTTCGGCGAGCAGCACCTGGAACTCGCCGGCAGTTATCGCGGGCTCGGGCTGGTCGCATGGGAGCGCGGGGATCTCCCGGCAGCCGAGGACGCATTGCGCCGCGCACTGTCGATCCGCCGCGAGGCCGGCCAGCCTGGGCCGGTCGCCGACGCGCTGGTCGATCTCGCCACGGTGCTGCACGCCGCCGGCCAACACCATCCGGCCCACCCGCTGCTGCTCGAGGCGCTGGAACTGCGCCTCCGGCGCGGCGGTGGCGGCGGCGGGCCAGCCGCGGTCGGCGAGATCCAGCGCCTGCTGGGCGAAGTCGAGATCGCGCTGGGCGACGTCGGCAACGGCGGCAAGCGCCTCGTGCAGGCCGTGGACACCGCGCGCCGCGCCCATGGCGACCGGCACCCGGCCACCCGTCGCGCGGAGCTCGCCCTGGCCTACCACCGCGCGCGCCATGCCGGCGACCCGCGCCTGACCGACGCCGCCCTTGCCCAGCTGGACGCCCTGGCCGGGTTACCCGGCGACCACATCGAGCTGCGCCGGATCGCATGGCGCGCCGGCGCCTTCGCCGCGGGGCTGCGCTGCCTGGGCCCGCAGCGCGCCGCGGTGCTGCAACAGCTGCAGCAACTCGATCTGCGTCTGCGCGCGGACCTGCCAGAAGGCGGCACGCTGCGGCGCGAGGTCGATGCCATCCGCACCGGGTGCGACGCGCCGACGATCGACCCGGCGGCCCTCGCCGGCGGCTGACGCGGCTGCGTCCGCTTATCCGTGCCTCAAAGCGGCAACGGCGGCTGCAGCGGCTCGATCGTGCCCTCGCCGCGCATCACCTTCTTGTACTCGCGCCGCGCCACCGATACGTAACGCTCGTTGCCGCCGATCTCGACCTGCGGCCCCTCCCGCACCGCGCGGCCCTGCGCGTCGACCCGCATGTTCATGGTCGCCTTGCTGCCGCTGTGGCAGATGGTCTTGATCTCGCTGATCTCGTCGGCCCACGCCAGCAGGTACTGGCTGCCTTCGAACAGCTCGCCGCGGAAATCGGTGCGCAACCCGTAGCACAGCACCGGGATGCCGAGCGCGTCGACCACCTCGCTGAGCTGCCAGACCTGCGCCTTGCGCAGGAACTGCGATTCGTCCACGAGCACACAGTGCAGCGGCCCGCGCGCGGCGATGTCGGACTCCACCAGCCGTTGCAGGTCCTGCTCCGGGTCGAACGCCATCGCGGCCGCGCTCAGCCCGATCCGCGACGCCACCGTGCCGCGCCCGGCGCGGTCGTCCAGCTGCGGGGCGAGGATGGCAACGCGCATGCCGCGTTCGCGGTAGTTGTACGCCGATTGCAGCAGGGTCGTGGTCTTCCCCGCATTCATCGCCGAGTAGTAGAAATAGAGCTTCGCCATGGGGCGCAGTTTAGCGTCGGGAGTGCGTCGCCACCCGCAGTCCGGCCGGGCACCGCCGGCTAGAATGCCGGGCCGCACCACCCGGTTTCCCGCGTCCGATGCACGGTCTCAACCCCCCCCAGCGCGCCGCCGTCCTGCACACCGACGGCCCCCTGCTCGTGCTCGCCGGCGCGGGCAGCGGCAAGACCCGGGTCATCGTCGAGAAGATCGCGCACCTGATCGCGTCCGGGCGAATGCCGGCCAAGCGCATCGCGGCGATCACCTTCACCAACAAGTCCGCCAAGGAAATGCGCGAGCGCGTCGCCAAGCGCATTCGCGGCGATGCGGCCGACGGGCTGACGATCTGCACCTTCCACGCGCTTGGGCTGAAATTCCTGCAGATCGAGCACGCAAAGCTCGGCCTGCGGCGTGGCTTCTCGATCTTCGACAGCGACGACAGCGCGGCGCAGATCAAGGACCTGCTCGGCACCGGCACCAAGCCCGACGCGCTCGACGACATGCGCAACCTGATCTCGCGCGCGAAGAACGCCGGACTGTCGCCCGAGCAGGCGATGGCCGAGGCGCGCAGTGCACGCGAGGTCGATGCCGCCACCGTCTACGCGCTGTACCAGGCGCGGCTGGGCACCTTCAACGCGGTCGACTTCGACGACCTGATCCGACTGCCGGTGCAGCTGCTGGAGTCCGACGAGGACTGCGCGCTGGGTTGGCGCGAGCGCATCGGCTACCTGCTGGTCGACGAGTGCCAGGACACCAACGACGCCCAGTACCGCCTGCTCAAGGCGATCGCCGGGCCGCGCGGGCTGTTCACCTGCGTGGGCGACGACGACCAGTCGATCTACGCCTGGCGCGGCGCCAACCCGGACAACCTGCTCGCGCTGGGGTCGGACTACCCCGACCTCAAGATCATCAAGCTCGAGCAGAACTACCGCTGCTCCAACCGGGTGCTGCGCGCGGCCAACGCGCTGATCGCGCACAACCCGCACGAGCACCCCAAGACGTTGTGGTCCGACCAGGCCGACGGCGAGCGGATCCGCATCTGGGAATGCCGCGACGCCGCCCACGAGGCCGAGAAGGTCGCCGCCGAGATCCAGTTCACCGCGACCGCGAAACAGGCGCCGTGGAGCGATTTCTGCATCCTGTTCCGCGGCAACCACCAGTCGCGTGCGCTGGAGAAGGCGCTGCAGCTGCTGCGCATCCCCTACCACCTGACCGGCGGCACCGCGTTCCTGGAGCGCGGCGAGGTCAAGGACGCGCTGTCGTGGCTGCGGCTGATCGCCAACCCGGACGACGACGCGGCGTTCCTGCGCGCGGTCACCTCGCCCAAGCGCGAGGTCGGCGCGACCACGCTGGCGAAGCTGGCCGAACTCTCGCAGCGCGCGCACATGCCGATGTCGCGCGCGATCGAGTCGGTCGGCGCGCTGAAGCAGCTGCCGCCACGCGCGGCGAACGCGCTCGACGGCTTCGCGACGATCGTCCGCGGCCTGCGCGACGACGCCCGCCGGTTGACCCCGGCGGAACTTGTGCGCGAGCTGGCCCAGCGCTCGGGCCTGCTGCAGTCGATCCGCGCCCAGTGCAAGGACGAGGCGGGCTACCAGCGCCGCAAGCAGAACCTTGAGGAGCTGGCCGGCTGGTTCGACGGCGGCAAGGGCTCCGGCCCGGGCGAACTCGCCGCGCAGCTCGCGCTGCTGTCGCACGCCGACAAGGGCGATGCCGGCAACCAGGTCCGGCTGATGTCGCTGCACGGCGCCAAGGGGCTGGAGTTCCGCTACGTGTTCATTGTCGGCGTCGACGACGGCAACCTGCCGCACGAGGCCAGCATCGAGGAAGGCCGGATCGACGAGGAGCGCCGGCTGCTGTACGTCGGCATCACCCGCGCCAAGGAACAGCTGTGGCTGTCGTACTCGAAACAGGCGCAGAAATGGGGCGACCTGCTGCGCCTCAAGCCGAGCCGGTTCTTCGACGAACTGCCCGCCGACGAGGTCCAGCGCGATGGCGCCGACCCGGTGGCCGATGCGGCCCGCAAGCAGGAGCGGGCGAAGGCCGGGTTCGACGCGATCCGAGCGCTGCTGGAAAGTTGACGCTCCACGACACGGAAAGCTGACACACTGCGCCCAATCATGGTGCATCGCACAAATATTTTGTGATTGGCGTCATGCAATTTCCCCGCCACAGAAGGCTTTCAGCGCGCCAAGCGTCCTGAAGTGACGCAAATTGTCGGATTCTGTTCACGGTCCGGTCATTTTCTGTGATATCGCTACGGCCAACGCAGCCAGTGCCCTCGCACCGGCTGCGGCGCTCTCCGGCCGTTCGATTTCGTGTCCGGTAGTACAAGCGACGCGAACCCCGGCCCCGGTCATTCGGGTGCTGACGAACGCCAGGAAGGCGCACAGGGGGGCTACCCCGGCACATCGGCCGGCGGTGCTCTGAATGGAATCTGCGAAGGGGATCACTCAATGTCCGCTCGAAAGCACGTCCGTACGTCGCGTCTGTCCGTCGTTCCCGCACACCCGTCCGCCGCACCGCGCGCCGCCCTTTACCTCGCCCTCGCCACGGCGCTGAGCGTGCTCAGCATGCCGGCGCTGGCTGCGGAGGTCTGCGATACCAGCGGCGATGCCGCGATGACGGCCAGCGCCGACGGGACCATGGCGCTCGCCTGCGGCGAAGGCGCTGAAGCCGGCGGTGTTCTCGCGACTGCGGCCGGTGCGCTCAGCCAGGCCGACGGCACCGGCGCCACGGCGCTGGGTGCGACCGCCAGGGCGATAGGCACCAACGCCTCCGCGATCGGCATGGGTGCGAGGGCGGTCGGCAGCGATACCAGCGCCATCGGCGCGAACGCGATCGCGGTGGGGACCAACACCGTCGCGCTGGGCGCCGGCTCGGTGGCCGATCGCGCCGACAGCGTGTCGGTGGGCAGCGCCGGCGACGAGCGCCAGATCACCCACGTCGCGGCCGGCACTGCGGGCACCGACGCGGTCAACCTCGACCAGCTGGAGGAAGTCGCGGAGCTGGCGGAGAACACCGACCGCTACTTCCGCGCGAACGGGGACGGAGAAGCCAGCGCCACCGGCACCAACGCGCTTGCCGCCGGCTCCGGCGCCAGTGCCGCCGGGACCGGCAGCGTCGCGACCGGCGCCGACAGCAGCGCGGCGGGCTACTCCTCCGCGGCACTGGGCATGTCGGCGTCCGCCGACGGCGGCTATGCGACGGCGGTCGGCGGCTTTGCCGACGCCAGCGCGTTCAACGCCACCGCGGTGGGCAACTTCAGCGCGGCCACCGGCAGCAGCAGCACCGCGCTCGGCGGCGATGCCGAGGCGACCGCCAGTGACAGCACCGCGGTCGGCAGCGGCGCCCTCGCCAGCGGCGCCAACAGCGTTGCCCTGGGTGCCGACTCGGTCGCCAGCCGCGACAACAGCGTGTCAGTGGGCGATGCCGGCGACGAGCGGCAGATCACCCACGTCGCCGCCGGCACGGAGCTGACCGACGCGGTCAACCTCGACCAGCTCAACGAGGTCGCCAAGGTCGCCGAGTACACCTCGCGCTTCTTCGACGCGACCGGTGAGGGCGAAGCACTGTCCGACGGCCAGGAGGCCACGGCCTCGGGTTCCAATGCCTACGCCGGCGCGGATTACTCGACCGCGGTCGGCTCGTCGAGCTCGGCCTTCGGCATCGGTTCGTCGGCCTTCGGCAGCGGCGCGCTGGCGATGGGCGACTACGCGTCGGCCAGCGGTTACAACGCCAGCGCGACCGGTGCCAACAGCGTCGCCAACGGCAGCGGCAGCGAAGCGGCGGCCGACTCCAGCACCGCCGTCGGCGGCCAGCTGCACGTGCTCGACGAGAACGGCGAAGTGCTGTTCGAGCAGACCACCACCGCCACCGAGGTCGGCGCAACGGCGCTGGGTGCCGGCGCACAGGCCGGCGGCGCCTACAGCCTGGCCAGCGGCGCCGCGGCTTCGGCCACGGGCGGGCAGGCCAGCGCGGTGGGCTACAGCAGCATCGCCGGCGCCGACGGTGCCAGCGCCTTCGGCGGCTTCAGCGAGGCCGGCGGGTTCCTGTCCTCGGCGCTGGGCTACGGTTCGGTCGCTTCCACCGACTACGCCACCGCGGTGGGTGCGGCGGCGACGGCCAGCGGCGTCAGCAGCACGGCGGTCGGCGAGTACAGCCAGGCCATGGGGGACGAGAGCACCGCGGTCGGCGGCACCACGTTCTTCGGCCTGATCAGCACGCAGGCCTCGGGCACCGGCGGCTCGGCGTTCGGCAACGGCGCCTGGGCCACCGGCGAGTACAGCACGGCGCTCGGCCACAACAGCTATGCCGACGGCGCCAACAGTGTCGCGGTCGGTGTGAATGCCCTGGCCATCGATGACAACAGCGTCGCGTTGGGCGCGAACTCGGAAACCGATCGTGCCGACAGCGTGTCGGTCGGAAGCGGCGGTGCGGAGCGCCAGGTCACCCACGTCGCCGCCGGCACCGAGGGCACCGACGCGGTGAACCTGGACCAGCTCAATGCGGTGGCCGATGTCGCGGAGAACACCGACCTGCACTTCAAGGCCACCGGCGACGCCGAGTCGATCGCCGATGGCGAAGAGTCCGTCGCGGCCGGCTCCAACGCCTATGCCGGTGCGGATTACGCCACCGCGGTGGGTTCGTCGAGCTCGGCCTTCGGCGCCGGTTCGTCGGCCTTCGGCAGCGGGGCGATCGCCCTGGGCGACTACAGCTCGGCCAACGGCTACAACGCCAGCGCGGTAGGCGCCAACAGCGTCGCCAACGGCAGCGGCAGCGAAGCCATTGGTGACTCCAGCGTGGCAATCGGCGGCAAGGTCGACGCCATCGACGCCGCGGGCAACCCGATCGAGGTCAACACCGTCGCCTCCGAGCTGGGTGCCACCGCAGTCGGCGCCGGCAGTCTTGCCGCCGGCGTCGGCGGTTCGGCGGTCGGCGTGCTGAGCGAGGCCATGGGCACGGCCACGTCGGCATTCGGCTACGGCGCCATCGCCAGCGGTGAATATGCGTCCGGTTTCGGCCATGCCGCCGGTGCCACCGGCGATTACAGCGTCGCGGTGGGCGGGCCTGCCGACTTCATTCCGGGGCTGGGCCTGCTGGTCTATACGCAGGCCAGCGGGCTGGGTTCGGCGGCCTTCGGCGCCGGCGCGATTGCCGCGGGCGAATACAGCACGGCGGCGGGCACGCTGTCGGAAGCCTCCGGCGGGATGAGTACCGCGCTGGGCTACTTCGCCTACGCTCCGGCCGTCAACAGCTCGGCCCTCGGCGCCAACAGCTGGGCCAGCGGCGACAACAGCTCGGCGGTCGGCTACTACAGCACCGCACTGGGCGATGACAGCACGGCCGTCGGCTACTACAGCGAGGCCAGCGCCAGCAACAGCGTCGCCCTGGGAGCGAACTCGATCGCCGAGCGCGACAACAGCGTCTCGGTGGGCGATGCCGGCAACGAGCGCCAGGTCACCAACGTCGCCGCCGGCACGGAGCTGACCGACGCGGTCAACCTCGACCAGCTCAACGAGGTCGCCAAGGTCGCCGAGTACACCTCGCGCTTCTTCGACGCGACCGGTGAGGGCGAAGCACTGTCCGACGGCCAGGAGGCCACGGCCTCGGGTTCCAATGCCTACGCCGGCGCGGATTACTCGACCGCGGTCGGCTCGTCGAGCTCGGCCTTCGGCATCGGTTCGTCGGCCTTCGGCAGCGGCGCGCTGGCGATGGGCGACTACGCCTCGGCCAGCGGTTACAACGCCAGCGCGACCGGTGCCAACAGCGTCGCCAACGGCAGCGGCAGCGAAGCGGCGGCCGACTCCAGCACCGCCGTCGGCGGCCAGCTGTACGTGCTCGACGAGAACGGCGAAGTGCTGTTCGAGCAGACCACCACCGCCACCGAGGTCGGCGCGACGGCGCTGGGCGCCGGCGCACAGGCCGGTGGCGCCTACAGCCTGGCCAGCGGCGCCGCGGCTTCGGCCACGGGCGGTCAGGCCACCGCGGTGGGCTACAGCAGCATCGCCGGCGCCGACGGTGCCAGCGCCTTCGGCGGCTTCAGCGAGGCCGGCGGGTTCCTGTCCTCCGCACTGGGCTACGGTTCGGTCGCGTCCAGCGACTACGCCACCGCGGTCGGCGCGGCCGCCACCGCCACCGGCACCAGCAGCACCGCGGTCGGCGAATACAGCCAGGCCGTCGGCGAGGAAAGCACCGCCGTAGGCGGTACCGGCATGGGCATGTTCTCCACCGAAGCCAGCGGCTACGGCTCGGCTGCGTTCGGCAACGGCGCCTGGGCCAGTGGCGACTACAGCCTGTCGATGGGCTGGTTGAGCAGCGCCGACGAGGCCGGTTCGACCGCGCTGGGCGGCGCCTCGTGGGCCGCCGCGGCCGATGCCACCGCGATCGGCTACGGAGCCAACGCCGCTGCCGAGGGCAGTGTCGCCCTGGGTGCGGGGTCGGTCGCGGACCGTGCCAACACGGTGTCGGTCGGCGAGGCCGGTGGCGAACGGCAGATCACCAACGTCGCCGCCGGTACCGAGGGCACCGATGCGGTGAACCTCGACCAGCTCAATGCCGTCGCCGCCGCGGCGGGAGAGACCAGCCGCCACTTCCAGGCCACCGGCGAGGGTGAGGCGATGGTGGCCGGCGAGGAGTCGCTGGCTGCCGGATCGAACGCGTATGCCGAAGGGGACTACGCCACCGCGGTCGGTTCGGCCAGCAGCGCCATCGGCGAAGGCGCCAGCGCCAGCGGCTCCGGCGCCGTCGCCATCGGCGACCGCTCGACCGCCGGCGGATTCAACTCGGTCGCGGTCGCGGACAACGCCAGTGCCTACGGCGCCGGCAGCCAGGCCACCGGCGCCAACGCCACCTCCACCGGCGCCAACGCGATCGCGTCGGCCGAGTACGGCACGGCGACCGGTGCCGAAAGCGACGCCAGCGGTCTGTACGGCACCGCCAGTGGCGCCGCCAGCATTGCCAGCGGCGAGGGCAGCGTCGCGACCGGTGCACTGGCCGAGGCATCGGGCACCGAGTCGACCGCGGAAGGGTTCTACAGCCTTGCCAGCGGCGAGCTGTCGACCGCCCTGGGCGCCGAAAGCGTCGCCAGCGGCACGGCTTCGGCGGCAGTCGGCTTCGCGTCCGAAGCGAGCGGCGCCTTCGCGACCGCGGTCGGTGGTCTGTCCACCGCCAGCGGCACCAACAGCACCGCGGTCGGTAACGCCGCCTACGCGTTCGGCGAGGACTCCAGTGCGGTGGGTGCGGACAGCATGGCGGTCGGCGAACTCGGTACCGCCATCGGCCAGGGCAGCGTGGCCGTTGCCACCAACAGCGTGGCACTCGGCGCCGGCTCGATCTCGGACCGTGTTGACACGGTTTCGGTGGGCGACGCCGGCGGCGAACGCCAGATCGTCAATGTCGCCGCGGGCACCCTGGCCACCGACGCGGTCAACCTTGCGCAGCTGGGCAACGTCGCCTCGGTACTCGGCGGCGGCGCCGGCGTGGTCGGCGGCGTGTTCGCCCCGCCCAGCTACATGATCCAGGGCAACAGCTACGGCAATGTCGGCGCGGCGTTCGCGGCGGTGGACGAGCGATTGAGCGCGTTGCAGGACGGCATCGACACCATCGAGCTGGCACCGGGACCGCAGGGGCCCGCCGGTCCCACCGGCCCGGCCGGTCCTGAAGGTCCGCAGGGACCGGCGGGTCCGTCCCGCGGCACCGGCACCGGCGTGGCGGTCGGCGACGGCAGCTCGACCGCCGACCCGAACGACACCGCCATCGGTCACAACGCCGTGGTGGGCGCCGCCAACAGCACCGCGGTGGGCAACAACAGCTTCGTCGATCCGGCGGCCGACAACGCCATCGCGATCGGTGCCGACACCAGTGTGACCGCCACCGGCGGCTCCGCAGTGGGCCAGGGCGCGTCGGTCACCGCCGCGGGAGCGGTCGCGCTCGGACAGGGTTCGGTGGCGGACGAGGCGAACACGGTGTCGGTCGGCTCGGCGGACAACCAGCGCCGGGTGACCCACGTCGCCGCCGGCGTGGCCGCCACCGACGCGGCCAACGTGGCGCAGGTCAATGCGGGCGACGCGGCGACCCTGGCCAGCTCGCGCAGCTACACCGATACGCGCTCGGCCGCCACGCTCAGCTCGGCCAATGCCTACACCGACGCGCGCTTCGGGATGCTCGACGACGACTTCCAGGCCCTGCGCGGGGAAGTCGAGCAGCAATTCGCCCGCAACGACCACCGCTTCGACCAGATGGGCGCAATGAACGCCGCGATGGTCAACATGGCCACCAGCGCGGCGGGCATCAACACCGCCAACCGGGTCGGCATGGGCGTGGGCTTCCAGAACGGCGCGGCCGCCCTTTCGCTGGGCTACCAGCGCGCGCTTTCGGAGCGCGCCACGGTGACCTTCGGCGGCGCATTCAGCGGTGACGACACCTCGGTCGGCGTCGGCGCCGGCTTCGGCTGGTAACCGCCGGGAATCCAATCAGCAGTTCATCGAAAGCCGTTCCACTCAGAAGGAATCGACATGAAGCGCAAGAACCAGACCCGCGTCACCCTGCTCGCCACCGTCATCGCCGCCTCGCTGGCCGCGCCCGCCGCGCTCGCCGGAATCGGTACGCCGCTGCAGGCCAAGCCGATCGCCGCACCCGCCGGCCAGGCCGAGCATGGTGCCCGCCTGATCGTGCACTACCGCGACGGAGCCACTGCCCGCGCGCAGAAGCTGCAGACGGTCAACGCGGCCGCCAGCCGTGCCCACGCCGCACGGCGGGTCCGCACCGCGGCCGAAGCCCGCCAGGCCGCGCCGACCGCCCGCTACATGCGCAAGCTCGCGGTCGGTGCCGACCTGGTCCGGCTGTCGCACAAGGTCGGTCCCTCCGAGCTCGACGCGCTGGTGCGCGAGCTGTCGGCCGACCCGGCGGTGCGCTCGGTCGAGGTCGACCGGATGATGCGGCACACCGGCTTACCAGCGCGCAATACCCGACTGACCGACGTGCAGCCGCAGCTGACCGTCGACGACCCGTACTTCCAGCAGTACCAGTGGCACCTGCAAGACACCGCCGGCGGCATGAACGCCACCGCCGGCTGGGACGTCTCGACGGGCGAAGGCGTGGTGGTAGCCGTGCTCGACACCGGCATCGTCCCGCACCCCGACATGGACGCGAACATGCTGCCCGGCTACGACTTCATCACCGATGCCTTCGTGTCGCGCCGCGAAACCGACGAGCGCGTGCCCGGCGCGTACGACCACGGTGACTGGAACCCCGAAGCCGACGAGTGCTACGCCGGTTCGCCGGTGTCCGACAGCTCCTTCCACGGCACCCATGTCTCCGGCACGGTCGCCGAGCTGAGCAACAACGCGACCGGCATGGCTGGCGTCGCCCATGACGCCAAGGTGCTGCCGGTGCGCGTGCTCGGGCGCTGCGGCGGTTACACGTCCGACATTGCCGACGCGATCGTCTGGGCCGCCGGCGGCGAAGTGCCCGGCGTGCCGGCCAACGAAACGCCGGCGGAGGTCATCAACCTGAGCCTCGGCGGCAACGGCAGCTGCGCGTCGATCAGCCAGACCGCCATCAACCAGGCGGTCGCACTCGGCGCCACCGTGGTGGTGGCCGCCGGCAACGACAACGACAACGTCGCCAACTACAGCCCCGCCAGCTGCGACAACGTCCTGTCGGTCGGCGCGGCGCGCATCACCGGCGGACGGGCGTCGTATTCCAACTACGGCGAGCTGGTGGACCTGGCGGGTCCGGGCGGCGGCGGCGGCGTCGACGGCAACCCCGGCGGGTACGTCTGGCAGGCCGGCAACGACTCGGCGACCTCGCCCGACCTTGGCGAGCCGACCTACTTCGGCATGGGCGGCACCTCGATGGCCTCGCCGCACGTGGCCGGCGTGGTGGCGCTGATCCAGAGCGCCGTGGTCGCCGGCGGCGGTGCGCCGAAGACGCCGGCCGAAATCGAAGCCATCCTCAAGGACAGCGCGCGACCGTTCCCGGCCACCCCGGACCGCCCAATCGGCGCGGGCCTGCTCGACGCCGCCGATGCCCTGGAGAAGGCACTCGAGGTGCCCTGCGATCCCGAAACCGAGGAGTGCGGCCCCGACGCCATCGAGCTCACCGACGGCGTGACGCTCCGCAACCTCTCCGGTGCGGCAGGCAGCAGCACGCTCTACAGCATCGAGGTGGCGGAAGGCGCCCGGATGTTGAACCTGATGACCTTCGGCGGCACCGGCAACGCCAGCCTGTACGCCAGCTTCGGCCAAGCCCCGTCGGTGGAGGCGCACGAACACGCGTCCAACCGTCCGGGCAACTCCGAGGTGATCCGCCTGCGCAATCCGGCGGCGGGGGTCTACTACATCCTGGTGTCCGGCCAGGCGGCCTTCTCCGGCATGAGCCTGCAGGCCCGGGTCGACTGAGCGTTGCCTCGCAGGAAGTAAGGAAAAGCCCCGGCTCCGGCCGGGGCTTTTTCATGTGGCAAGGGCGGCCGAAGCCGCCCCTGCCGCTACCTCATCTACGCAGTATCAGAACTTCAGCGAGAACCGCACGTTGGCGCCGTGGTCGCGCGCCTCGTCGGCGTACTGGCCGCTGTAGTTGAACTCCAGCAGGCTGCGTTCGCCCAGCCATGCCGCGATGCCGGCTTCCGCCACGGTCGAGTCCTCGGCCAGCGGTGCGCCGGTGACGGTGAACGCCTCGCCACCCTCCCACGCATGCGCGCCCTCGGAGTCGATGTCGCCGGAGGCGTGACGATAGCCGATGCCGCCGCGCAGGTGCAGACCGGTCGCCGCCGGTTGCGGACCCGACAGGTTGACGTCGAAACGCACACCCAGGGTCGACAGGGTCGCGCGGGTTTCGGCATCGCTGCCGGTCAGTGCGGCGCTGCCACCTTCCTCGGTGAACGCGTCGGTGTCGACGTCGACCCGCGCCACCTGCAGGTACGGCTCCAGCGTCCACGTCTCGCGGCCGAGCACGTAACCGCCCTCGATGAAGGCCTGTGTGGTCGTGGCGTCGTATTCGGTGTGCAGGAACTGGGCGACGTCGGCGAAGGCAACGCTGCGTTCGCCGTCGATCTCCTGGTCGGCCCGGATCAGACCGGCCCGCAACGCGAGCGCGCCCCACTGGTTGCCGCCGTACACGCCGAGGTGACGGTGCTTGACGTCGCCGCTCGACGCACGCGAACGCAGGTCGATGTCGTTACGGCCGGTGCCGCCCAGGGCACCCACTCGCCAGCCGCCGGCGAAGCGGTGATCGACGCCGACCAGCAGGCCGTTGCCGTCACGCTCGACCGCGCCGGTGTTGCCGTTGCCCTGCATGCTGCCACCGCTCTTCCAGGCTTCCGCCCAGGCTGCGGTCACCGCTTCGCCGTCGTCGAGCGAGGACAGCACCGGCGTCGCACGTGCCAGCGCGGCTTCGCGGACCATGCGGCTGTCTTCCACCAGTGCCGCGCGCGCGGCCGGATGGAACTCGCCACCGAGCAGATCGAACGCTCCCTGCGCCTGCTGCGGGAACATCTGCACCAGCGTCATCAACAGCGGGGCGGTATCGGCCATGGCATCGGCCGCGCCAGCCACGGCAAGCTGATTCGGAGTGGTCGCGGCCTCGGCGAGTGCCATGCCCCGCACGACGCCGAGGCCGACGCCGCTTGCGCTGTAGTCGAAACCGAACGCGAGGAACGGCGAGACCAGCTGGCTGTCGATGTCGGCGAACTGGCCGGTGATACCGCCCGCAGCACTGAGGATCTCGTACGTCTGGCCGAGCAGGTACTCGCTGCCACCGTCGACCACCCGCACCGTGCCGCCTTCAAGCGTGGCGGTGCCCGTCACCTCGATGCGATCGGAAGCATCCGGCGGAGCGACTTCGGCGATGTAGGTCGAGCCCGCCAGCTGCACGTAATCGCCGTCGACTGTCAGCGTGCCGATCGAGTTGCCCGGTGCGATGGTGCCCGCGACGGTGGTGTCGCCCACCGTGCCGCTGCCGCCGAGGTGGCCGTCCGCGTTGACCAGCAACGCACCACGCTGGGTGCCGTCCACCTGCAGCCAACCACCGTTGACCGTGGCCATGTTGTCGAGCACGCCGCCCGACGCGACCAGCGCGACGCCGCCATCGACCACGGTGTCGCCCAGTGCGTTACGGCCGGTCAGTTCGAGCACGCCCTCACGCACGGTGAGCCCGCCGAAGCTGTTGTCGCCGCTCAGTCGCAGCCAGCCGATACCGGACTTGGTCATGCGGCCCGGCCCGCCGATGTCGTTGGTCCAGTCGTCCCAGGCCGCGCCTTCCCACACCTTGGCGCCGCCGGCCCTCTGGTTCATGACGATATCGGTGTCGACCCTCAGCTGACCGTACCCTTCGATGCCCTTCTGCAGGTCCATCAGGCCCCAGCCGTAGATCTCGTCGACACCGGCCGCACCGAGGTCGCGCGCAGTGGTCAGCAGTACATCGCGGATCTGCGCGTTGTCGAGGTACGGATAACGCTCCATCAGCAGCGCCAGTGCACCACTGACATGCGGGGCCGCCATCGAAGTACCGGTCATGTAGCCGTAGCCGTACTCCGGGTTCTGCGCGGTGATGTCGTAGCCGATGAAGTTGCCGTCCCCGTCGTACAACAGCTCGCCTTCGATATCGCCGCCAACCACGGTCGAGGCGATGTCGGTGCCCGGCGCGGTGATGCACCACTCGGCGCTCAGCCCGCAGATGCTGGAGCTGGCGTCGAGTTCGCCAGTCGGCGCGAGATTGGTCACGCTCAACCAGTAGGGCTCGGCCTCTTCCACCCAGCGCGGCAGGGTGGCGTAGATGCCGGCGATTTCTCCGTAGTTATTACCGGCGGCGAACACCTGGATCATGTGGTCGTTGACCGACGGATCGGTGTAGGTCGCGAAGTACTCCGGCACGCCTTCGCTGCTGTACAGGGCGTCCATGTCGGCGGCGGTCGTCGGTTCGACGCTCAGGCCCCAGCTGTGGTTGATCGCACGCACGCCGTGCGCCGCCATCTGCTCGTACATGCTGGCGACCGCGCTGCTGTCGGGACCATTGGCGTAGGACTCGCCACCGGGCTCGCCGATCATCGCGAACAGATCCGCGTAGCTGTGCGAGAACAGTCGTGCGACGCTCAGGTCGGCGTTGTAGCCGACGCCGTGGGTGCCGGTGCCATTGCGACCGGCGGCCATGGTGCCGGCCACGTGGGTGCCATGGGTGCCGTACTGGAAGCCGGCGAGCGACTCCAGGTATTCGGGAACCCAGGGGTAGAAATAGCCGATGTCGGTCAGGTACTGCACCAGCGCGCGATCGTCGTCGGTGTAGTGGAAGTAGTCGATGGCAACCTGGTCACCATCCGACATGAAGCACGCATCGGCACCGGCGATGATCGAGTCGCTCGCGCACAGGCTGCCGTCCGCCAGCAGGTCGGCGATGCGGATGCTGCGGTGATCGCGGCCGGAGAACTCCGGATGGGCGATGGCCGACCCGCTGTCGAACACACCGAGCCGGATGCCATAACCGGTCAGGCCGCGCGCGTAGGCATACTCCGCGCCGATCGCGGCCAGGCCCCAGTCGGCGTTGAATTCGTCACTGCGCCAGCTGGCCGCGTCGCCGATCTTCCCCTGTTCCTCGTAACCGGCGTCCTGCGCTGCGGCCGGCAACATCACACCCGCGAGCAGGCAGCCCGCGATCGCCCGGCACAATGCCGAACGGACCGGACTGCGGGCAGGAGCGACTTTCCCCGTTTCGTACTTGCTCATTCTGGTCCTTGCTGAAAGATGAAAGAGCCTCCTCCCGACCGGCGGTACCGGGCGGTTCTCAGTTGAAGGAGGGTGGCTCCGGCGCGGTTCCCCCACGGGCCACCCGGTCGGTATACGTGAACGAAATATTAATGTCCACGCCATCGGAGCCCGGGCGCGTTCACGTTCCGGAACAAGTTGGAGGCGCCGGGCGAGCGCTAGAATCCGGGGTTTTCGACCGGCCCCGAGCATGCGCCTTTTGCTGATTCCCACCGCCATCGTGCTTGCCCTTGCCGGGTGTCAGCACGCATCCCTGTCCCGGTCTGCGCCGCCGGCCACCGTTCCCGCGGCCGACGACAACCTCAACGCCGTGCTCTGGATGCAGGCCTCTGCCGAGTACCGCGCCGCGGCCACGCAGACCTGGCGCGCGGCCGCCCAGCAGCTCGACGAGGCCCTGGCCGATCCGGAGTGGGACGCACTGGTGGCCGGCGAGCGCGGCAATCCGGCCGACGCGCTACCTCCGGCGGTGGTCGTCGATGTCGACGAGACCGTGCTCGACAACTCGCCTTACCAGGCACGCCTGGTCCGCGACGGATTGGAGTACGACTCCGCCACGTGGGCGGCCTGGGTCGCCGAGCAGAAGGCAGTGGCGGTGCCGGGCGCGGTCGAGTTCGCCGAGGCCGCAAGCGCGCGCGGGGTCACTATCGTCTACATCACCAATCGCACCGAAGCGATGCAGGCGGCGACGATCACCAATTTGCGCGCGGCGGGTTTGCCGGTCACCGACGAGTCGGTGTTCCTTGGCAAGGGCACCGTCGTCGACGGGTGCGAGGCGCACGACAGCGGCGACAAGGCGTGCCGCCGCCGGCTGGCCGGTCGCCGGTACCGGGTGCTGATGCAGTTCGGCGACCAGCTCGGCGATTTCGCCAAGGTGGAACCCAACACCCCCGCCGCGCATCGGCAGCTGATGGAAACGCACGGGGAATGGTTCGGCCAACGCTGGTGGATGCTGCCCAATCCGAGCTATGGCGACTGGCAATCGGCGCTGTTCGGCAACGACTGGAGCCTGTCGCCGGGCCAGCGGCGCGCGGCCAAGCACGAGGCGCTCGACGTCGCGCGTTGAGGCAGGCGTTTATCGGGGTGCCGGCATGCGCCGGTTAGTCCAGCGCTGCCGCTTCAACACGGCGGTTGCAGGCAGAGGATTTTCACCGGTGCCGCGCGCCACCCGTGGCGCCATCAGCCGCAGCGCAGACCGGTAATCGCGCCGCGCTCGTTGACGTCGATGTTCAGGCGGTCCCCGCGGTAGTCCATCGTCACCGCCTGCCCCGGCTCGATCACGCGCACATCGTTGCTGCCGCTCTCGACCCGCGCCCGCTCGACGACTTCGGCGGTGGCGGCATGGCCGATCGCCCACGAAACGGGGTCGGCATTGCATGCATCACCGGCCGTCGGCGGCGGTACGTCCGCGGGCGGCATGGCGGTGCACGCCGCGACGGAGAGCAGCAGGACGACAACAGGGACGATGGGCAATCGGGTCACGGTGGTGCTCCGGTGAGACGTCCGGCGAAGCCTGCGTCCGGCCCCGTGTTCACCGTGTAAACGCGGCGGGACGCACCGCTGCCGGGGTGGCCGCCGTGGCTCCCTGCGGATCACGGCACTGCGCCGTACCGGCATCCACCTCCACCAGCCGCAGCATCAGCCGCGCCAGCGTCACCACGTCCTGGTGGTTGTGCGCGCACACGCGCCGCAGCAATGCGGACGAGCCGCCGCGCAGGTACGACAGCCACGCCGCCGGCGCTTCCGAACCCGGCAGGTCGTCCTCGCGCACGATCCCCAGCAGCCGGCGCTCGATCGTCGCCAGCCGGCAGTTCTCCCACACCCCGCGGTAGCGGCGGCGGGTCGGGAACAGCAGGTCGACGTGGTCGAGCGGGGTGATCGGGCAGGCCAGCCGCGCCAGCCGGTAGCGCGTCTTCAGCAGCGGGGCGTCGTAGCAGCGGCCGTTATAGCTCGACAGCACCGTGGCCGGTGACAGCCAGCGCGCGAACTCGCGCAGCATCGCGGTCTCGGCGGCCAACGTGGTAATCAGCAGCTGGCGCACGCGCAGCCCGTCGCCGTGGACCGGGTGCACGTGCCAGTCGGCGGCACCGATCTGGAACGCGCGGGTGCCGGTGCCGCCGGCCAGTCCGGTGGTCTCGGTATCGAAGAACAGCAGGTCGCGCGGGTCGACCGCGTCATCGCGTTTGGCGAACGCCAGCGGCAGCGCCTCGGTGGGCGCGGCGAATGGCAGGTGGGCCTCGATCAGGCGCAGGCCCGGGGCGATCTCCTCGCCCGGCAGGCTTCGGTCGACCGGGCCGCGCGCGGCGGGGTAGACGGGTTTGCGTTCGCGCACGCCGAGGAGGCGGCGCAGGGTGTCGAGCGAGGTGGCGGTGGGCGGGGACGGAGATGACGACGACGACCGTAGCGAACGCGAGGGCGCAGGCGCCTGTGACGGCGATCGCGGTGGCGAAGGTGACGGAAGCGGCGACAGCAGTGGCGCGGCGGAACCGGAACCCGGATCGGGTGTTGCGGAGGGCGACGCGGCGACGGCTGCCGTCCGTGTCGTGTCGCCGGGTATCGCCACGGGGCCGGCGTCCGGCACGGCCGCGGCGTCCGGGTGGCGCGCGGTGGTCTGGCGACGCGGCGCGGGCGGTGCACCGGCCTGGCGCTTGAGCGCGCGCAGGCGGTCGAGGGTGATGCTCACGGGTGGGTCACCGCGGGACGGGGGCGGAAGACGGCGGACGGCGGGTGAGGTCAACCCGGCCAGCGCACGGATGATCCGTTGCAGGAGCGATGCGACTCGCGACCCGCCGAACGCTCGAAGCCATGTACAGGTCGCGACTGACCGGCAACGGCATGCCGCCGCCACTCCTACCCCGGAGGCGGGGCGCCCGCGGGTGATCGGGCTTTTGCAGGAGCGGCTTCACCCGCGATCGGAAGGTGGCGCGGGCGGACGGTTCGGGATCGCGGCTGAAGCCGCTCCTACAAAGGCGCCAGAAGCCGCGGTCGGTCGCGCTCACCCGGCCACCTCCGCCAGCAATCCGAGCACCCGCCGCGCCAGCGATTTCGGAGTCGCGCCGCCATTGCCGGCCTCGTCGGCCGCCAGCACCGGGCCGACGCAGGCGGGGCAACCGGCCTTGCAGTCGCAGCGCTCGACCAGCTCGACCGCACGCGCGACCAGTTCGGCCTGCCGCGTCCACAGCGGTTCGCTCAGGCCGACGCCGCCGGGGAAGTTGTCGTACAGGTAGATGGTCGGCACGAACTGGTGGACCTCGATGGCCGCGTCGGCGGCTCCGGCCGCCGGCATCGCGTCGCGTGTCGAACGCGCGGCAGCACCGGCATCGCACGACACCGGATGCATCGACGGGTCGTCCGGGTCATGTTGTCGGGTCGCAGCGACGTTCGTGCGATGGCCGCGATCCTCGGTCCCGGTGACATCCGCACCTTCGCTGTTGCGGTGCACCTCGACGTAATCGCCATGCGCATCCAGCGGCAACCGCGCACGCGCACCCGGCGCGATCGCCAGGCCCTCGACCGGCGCCTCCACCCCGCGCAGCTGCCCACGCCCCTTCGCGTCGGCGGTCGCGAACCACGCGCCGTCGCCGTTGCCGACTGCCTTCTGCAGGTCACGCGCGTCGGCCATCACCGCCACCGTCGCCACTACGTGCAGCGCATAACCGGCGCCGAGGAAACCGTCGAGCGCGTCCTGCCGCGAGGCGAACCACGCCAGCAGCGTCGCCTGCGGCAACTGCCACCACACCGCGGTGGTGTGCAGTTCCTGGTCGGGCAGGTTGACCGGGCCGTAGCCGATGTTCTCGTGGGTGTAGTAGCGGATCTTCTTGTAGCCGGCGACGCGCCGGACCACGTGCACTTCGCCGTGGCCGCAGTCGCCCTGACCCGCGTCGATGCCGTCGAAGCGTTCGAGCACCTTCAGTTTCGAGTAGTCGATCGAATCGGTGTAGTAGTCGACATGGGTGCGCGTCACGTAGGCCTTGCGGCCCTCCCAGTCGAGCCGCTCGACCTGGTACGGCGTGCTCTGGACCATGTGGATCGCGCCTTCGTACAGCGTCAGCGCGGCCGCCGAGTAATCGACCTCGGCGATGATCTGCTGCTTGCCGCCAGTACGGTCGACCACCACGAAGTTGCCGTCGGCGACCGAACGCAGCGACACCGCGTTGGCCGGGTAGCTGTCGGCGATCCACTCCCAGCGGTCGCCCTCGCGGTGCACGACTTCGGTTTCCGCCAATGCTTCGAGGTACACCTCCGGCTCGATCGGACCGAACGCCTCGTCGACCACGAACGGCAGCTCGAACGCGGCGCAGCGGATGTGGTCGAACAGGATCAGCGGCTGGTCCGGCGCGGTGCGCGCGTGCTCGGGCGAGGCGTCGGCGAAGAAGTCCGGGTGGCGCACGACGTACTGGTCGAGCGGCTGCGAGTTCGCGACCAGCACGCCGAGCGACGGCTGCTGGCGCCGGCCGGCGCGGCCGAAGCGCTGCCAGGTCGCCGCGACCGAACCGGGGTAGCCGTTGAGCACGACGACGTCGAGCGAGCCGATGTCGACGCCCAGCTCCAGCGCCGAGGTCGAGATGATCCCGTCGACGTGGCCGGCGCGCATGTCGCGCTCGGCCGCGCGGCGCTCGGTCGGCAGGTAGCCGCCGCGATAGGCGCGGATGCGCGGCGGTTTGCGCGGGTCCGAATCGAACACGTCCTTGAGGTACTTGGTCAGCACCTCGACCATCAGCCGGGTCTGCGCGAACACCAGCGTCTTCAGCCCGGCCTTGATCGCGATACGGGCGATGCGGTTGGCCTGCGAGCGCGCCGAGGCGCGCAGGCCGAGGTCGGCGTTGATCACCGGCGGGTTCCACAGCAGCACGTGCCTGTCGCCGGTCGGCGCGCCAGACTCGGTGATCGCGTGCACCGGCGCCTCGATCAGCGCGCGCGCATGTTCGGCCGGGTTGCCGATCGTCGCCGAGCACAGGATGAACTGCGGGGTCACGCCGTAGAACGCGCAGATCCGCTTGAGCCGGCGCAGCACGTTGGTGACGTGGCTGCCGAACACGCCGCGGTAGGTGTGGATCTCGTCGATGACGACGTAGCGCAGATTCTCGAAGAACTGCGCCCACTTCGTGTGGTGCGGCAGGATCGCCTGGTGGAGCATGTCGGGGTTCGACACGACGATGTCGCCGTGCAGGCGGATCGCCTGGCGTGCATCGCCGGGAGTGTCGCCGTCGAAGGTGAACGCCTTGACCCCGAGGTCGCCGGCGCGGTTGAGTTCGAGCAGTTCGGCGACCTGGTCCTGCGCCAGCGCCTTGGTCGGGAACAGGTAGAGGGCTTTCGCATTGCCCTGCATCGCCGCGCTGACCACCGGCAGCGTGTAGCACAGCGACTTGCCCGACGCGGTCGGGGTGACGATGGCGGTGTTCTCGCCACGTTGCGCGGCGTGCCAGGCGTCGGACTGGTGGCGGTAGAGGCGGTCGACGCCGCGTGCGCGCAGGGCGGAGGCGAGCGCGGCGGGCACGTCGTCCGGGATCGGCGCGTAGTCGCCCTCGCGGCCCGGGATGGTGAAGTGGCCGGTGATGCGGTCGGCGTAGCGCTTCGACAGCGCCTGGGTCAGGGCGGCGCCATCGCCGCGCCGGCGGTGTGCACGCACCGGCAGGGTTGCGTCGGGGTCGAGCGGTTCGAGGCGGTCGAGACGCATGAGGTCGTGGCCGGTGGTCTCCGTGGCGCCGGGCCTCTCGGCGGCCGCCAGCGCCCCGCCCGCGCGCTGCCCGTCGTCCCGCTGCGCACCTGCCCGCCCCATGTATTCCGCTCCCGCCAAAGGCGCGCAGTAGGCCAGCAACGTGTCGCAATCGGTGAGACGGCGGATGAATGGTTCAGATCGCGTGTTCGTCTTTCCGGCACGCGGTTTGTAGGAGCGACGTGAGTCGCGACCCACTGACCCGTCCAGTCGCCGTGATGAACGCGGGATATCGATGGACGAAACGGGATGCGCGTTGAACGCACTTGCCGCGATGTCAGTGGGTCGCGACTCGCGTCGCTCCTACGAATGTGTCAGCCGGATGCGGCCAAGGCCCCGGTGTGCTGCAACACCCTGTTTCATCCGACGTTATCCCGGTCCACCGTGCTGCGGCGCACAATACGCGGTCGATTCCCGCAAGGACCCCGGTTTGACCGACGCCCCCACCCCGACCGCCCACCAGCGCAACCGCGCCCGTTACGCCGCGATCCTGTTCGCGCTCGCGGTCGGCGGCTTCGCCATCGGCACCAGCGAGTTCGCGATGATGGGACTGATGCCGAGCCTGGTGCAGGACCTCGGTGTCACGGAGCCGCAGGTTGGCCACCTGATCAGCGCCTACGCGCTGGGCGTGGTGGTCGGAGCGCCGCTGCTGGCGATCGGCGGCGCGCGGCTGCCGCGGCGCACGCTGCTGCTGGCGTTGATGGGCTTCTACGCGCTGGCCAACCTCGCCACCGCGTTCGCGCCCGGCTACGCCACGATGATGGCGGCGCGCTTCATCGCCGGGCTGCCGCACGGGGCGTACTTCGGCGTGGCGATGCTGGTCGCCGCGTCGATCGGCGGCCCCACCCGGCGTGGCGCGGCGATCAGCCGGGTGATGCTGGGGCTGTCGGTCGCGATCCTGGTCGGCAACCCGCTGGCGACCTGGCTCGGGCAGGCGCTGAGCTGGCGCTACACCTTCGCGCTGGTGGCGGCGGTGGCGGCGCTGACGGTGGTGCTGGTCGCGCGCTTCCTGGCCGAGGACCCGGCCGAGCCGCGCCAGTCCCCGCTGCGCGAGCTGCGTGCGTTCAACACCTCGCAGGTCTGGCTGACCCTGCTGATCGGTGCGATCGGCTTTGCCGGCATGTTCTGCGCCTTCAGCTATCTCGCGCCGACGCTGACCGAAGTCACCGGCGTGGCCGACGGCTGGATCCCGGTGGCGATGGGCGTGTTCGGCATCGGTTCGATCATCGGCAACCTGGTCGGCGGCTGGCTGGTCGATCGGCTGCAGTTCCGCGCCGCGCCGGTGATCCTGCTGTGGTCGACCGCCGTGCTGCTGCTCTATCCGCTGGCCGCGCACGCGCTGTGGACGATGCTGCCGGCGGTGGTCGCGGTCGGCACGATGGGCGCGCTCGCCGCGGTCATGCAGACCCGGCTGATGGACGTCGCCGGCGAGGCGCAGACACTGGCCGCCGCGTCCAACCATGCCGCCTTCAATGCCGCCAACGCACTCGGGCCGTGGCTCGGCGGGCTGGCGATCAGCGCCGGGCTGGGCTGGACCTCGACCGGCTACGTCGGCGCGGCGACCGCGGTCGGCGGCCTGCTGGTCTACGCGTGGGCGCGGTGGGACGAGCGCCGTCCGGACGCGGCACTCGTCGAGGGCTGAAGCGCCCCGCGACGCGCCGGCGCTCCGCCGCGAAGCGCGGCCCCCGCGCGGCGGCGGGGGCCGCGACAGTCAGTGGTTGACCTGCACGTCGTCGATGTAGACGTTGACGTCGTACGCAGTCTGCGCGCGGTACAGCCAGATCGCGTCGAGCTTGACCGTGCCGGCGGTGATCGCGCCGTTGCCGCCGACCCAGGCGTTCCACTGCCCGGCGTCGGTGAGCGACCACGACACGTAGGTCCAGCTGTTGGCCGGCAGCGCGCGGCTGACCGAGCGCTCGGTGCCGTCGCTGTCGTCAATGCCCACGGCCACGCTCATGCCGCTGCCGCCCGAGTACACCCAGAACCCCACCGTGCCATTGGCGCGGGTGAGCGCGACATTGGCCGACGGGCTGCCGCTGCCCGACAGCAGCCGTACCGCCCAGTTCGCCGACGTGCCGATGTTGTCCTTCAGCAGTACCCGCAGCGAGCAGTTGCCGTTGCGCCGGGTGGTGCAGGTGCGGGCGGCGCTCGACGCGGTGGAAATGCCAGTGGTGCTGCCCGAGTACGTCGGGCTGGTGTTGAAGTGGCCGACGCTGCCCTCGAAGCTGTCGAGGAGGGTGGTGCCGCCGCCACCGCCGCCGCCCGGATTGAGCAGGTCGTAGTAGCGCCCCCAGTTCCAGTTGATGCCCGGGTCGGTGTGGGTCTGGCTGCTGTAGTGCTGGTGGCCCTTGATGTCGATCGCGGTCGACAGCACCACCACGCCGCTGTGGGCCGGGCCGTCGTAGGCGTTGGCGCAGGTGATCGCCGAATACTTGCCGCAGAAGTCGCGCACCAGCGCCGCCGAGCTGTTGTACATCGCCGTGGTGTACCAGGAGCTGTTGTTGACGTAGCCCTCGTGCTCGATGCCCAGGGTGGTGCCGTTGTGCACGCCGACGTGGTGGGCGCCACGCGAGTTGCGCACCATCTGCGTGACCTGGCCGTCGGAGCTGCGGATCACGTAGTGCGCGCTGACGCTGTACGGGTTGTTCTGGAACCACGAGATCGTGCCGCCGTAGCTGCCCTGCGCGGTGTGGATGGTGACCGAGCTGTAGGAGCTGCGCGTGCGGTGGTAGGGCGAGGCGACCCACAGCGCCGGCCCGTAGTCGGTGCTCCGGGTGCTCATGTCGGGCCCACCGTCGTCGGCCGCCGCAGCCTTCAATGGCACTTTCGCCGGCGTCTTCGGCTTCAGTGTTTCGGTCACCGGGTCGATCGCGTAGGCGGCCGTTTCGATGCGGTCGCGGGCGACGTCGAGCCGCACGAACGGCGCACGCAGCTTCACCAGCTGGTCGATGTCGAACGCGCGCTCCCATTCGATCGGCCGTTCCGGCACCTTGATGCCGCGGTCGTCGACGCCGCGGTCCTGCGCCAGCAGCACGTCATAGGCGAAGCTGGTGCGGGCGTAGCGGCCGACGTCGCTGGTGGCGGCCGCCGGGCTGTCGGCGTAGCCGGCGTAGCGCATCAGCGCCGGGCGGATCGACTCGGGCGTGCGTGCGACGCGGCCGCGCGTGTCGCCGCCATTGCGGATCTCGCGGTCGAGCAGCGCCGCCGCCGCCAGCACATTGAAGCGGGGGCTGCTGCGCACCTGCGCCGCCGATGCCCCGATCAGCCGCGCGCCCGCGCCGACCTGGTCGGCGAAGCCGTCGCCGGCGTACAGGCCCATCGGGCCGTAGGCTGCGGGCATGTGGTGGTGGCGTTCGCCCTGCATCTCTTTCGGGTCCGGCTGCAGGTCCATCCAGCGGCTCTGCACGTAGGCGATGGCTTCCAGCGTGCCGGCGGGGATCGACGGGTAGCGCGCGTAGGCCTGGCGGAAGTGGCCCTGCAGTGCCTGCCGCTGCGGCCGCAGTGCGGCCTCTTCGGCATCGAGCCGCGCCTGCAGCGCGGGGTCGGCGGGCGGCGGCGCGGCATGGCTTGCGACGGACGGGACGAGCAGGGCGCCGATCACGGCGGACAGCAACACGACGTTCTTGCGATTCATTCCATGAACCCCTCTGGTTCGCTGACCCCCTGCCCGCCCGGTTCTACCCGCTGGGGCGGCCGGTCGCCGGGGCGCGCGCGAATCCCGCGTCGAAGTGTGATGGCGGTAGTGGTTTCATCTTTGTCGATGGCTGTTCAGCGGACGCGGACGGCCTCGGCCCGCGGGCCGATGACGCGGTGCGTCGACACTCTGCGCCGCCGAACCGTATGGCGCGGATCAGCGGCCGAGTTCGTGCGCGGCCACGTCGCGCACCCGCAGCGCGCGCAACGCCGGCTCGCTGGCGACCCCGATGCCGCGACTGCGACCGGGGACATACAGGGTGACGTGCGGCGGCGGCACCGGCAGCTGGCGTCCGAGGTGGCGGCCGAGCGCCCGGTGGAACGGCGCCATCGCGGACAGCTCCACCCGCTCGATGATCGAGTGGGCGGGCCGCGCCGCCGCGCCGGACTGCTCGCGCAACAGCACGTAGCGGCCGGTGCGCCGGAACGTCCAGTCCTGCGCATCGAACGCATTGGCCACCAGGGTGCGCGCCCGCGCGTCGCCGAAGTCCGAGCGCAGCTCCCGTGCGAGCGCGCCGCCGATCAGGGTGATGTGCAGCTCGGGTTTGGGCTCGAGATCGATGCCGTCGACGCGGACGCCCGCGTCGGGTAGCGGCCAGCGTTCGGGTGACACCGGCAGGATCAGGGTCTGGTCGAACGTCGGGCGCATGCGGCGAGTGTGGAGCGCCGGGCGTCACTGGCGTGTCGGTGTGCTGCGGAAGCCGCGTCCTCTTTGACGTCCGCTCGATCGGCGCTCGGTGTCGGGCCGTGGACACTCACGCGCGGGTGCGGCGGCACCCCTGGCGGCGGGCAGCCGCAGGCGACGGCCGCGGCTGACGGAGACCCGTTGGCGGCCCGCCCGGCGTCGCGCACGTCGCGGCGGACCTCCGTGCGCGACACTGGACCGCCCTGTCATCGCCGCCGCCATGCTTCCCGACAAGCCGTTCTCCCCCGCCTGCGAACGCAACCGGGAGCCGATCCTCGCGGTCCTGCGCGAACACTTCGCCGATGCCCGACGCGTGCTCGAGATCGGCAGCGGCACCGGCCAGCACGCGGTGCACTTCGCCGCGGCGATGCCGTGGCTCACCTGGCAATGCAGCGACCGCGCCGAGCACCTGCAAGGCATCCGCGCCTGGCTCCAGGAGGCGGGCCTGCCGAACACGCCGGTGCCGATCGAACTGGATGTCGACGACTGGCCGGAGTACGTGGCGGGCGGGACACGGGAGGCGCCGTTCGACGCGGTGTTCAGCGCCAACACGCTGCACATCATGGGCTGGCCGCAGGTGCAGGCGTTCTTCGCCGGGGCCGGTGCGCTGCTGTCCGGCGGCGGCACGCTCGTCGTGTACGGGCCGTTCAACCGCGGCGGCGAGTACACCAGCGACAGCAACCGCGAGTTCGACGGCTGGCTGCGCGCGCGCGATCCCGCGTCGGGCCTCCGCGACTTCGAGGCGGTCGATGCGCTGGCGCGCCAGGCCGGGCTCAACCTGCGGGCCGACGTCGCGATGCCGGCGAACAACCGCTGCCTGGCGTGGCGCGCGGGTTCCGCCGTCCGGTAAGGCCTGCGCCCGCGGGCGGCGTCAGGACGCCAGGGCGGCTTCCACCAGCGGCTTGGCCCAGTCCGGCGTCTGCGCCAGGGCCGCGGGGTCGACGGGGTAAACGCAGCGACCGTCGACCATCTCCAGCACCCGCCGCGGATCGCCGATCGCCTCGCCCGGCGCGACGTCGATGCTGTTGTCATGGACCTGCAGACGGGCCAGGTGCGGCATCAGCGCGATCAGGTTCCGGCGCGAGGCGTCCCAGCGCGCGCGGATCCTGGCTTCGGGAATGTCGTGTCCGCCCGCCGCGACCCGGGCGCGCACCCGGGCGAGGTGCTGCTCCGGCGAGGCCAGTCCGCAGAACCAGACCATCACGTCGTGGCTGCGGCTGGCATCGAGGATGCGTTGCGGCACGGTTCGTCCCCCGAGGGTGGTTTCGAAGGCATGGTGGCGCCGCTGGTCGATGGCGATGTCCAGGCGCCGCATGCCCTCGTGCCACGCGGCGGCATTGGCCTCGGTCGGGTGGCAGCCGGTCGCGGCGACCAGTTCGCGGGCGAAGGTGTCGGGATTGAACCAGCCCAGCCCGGCGCGCTGCAGCAGGTGGCCGCCGATCGAACTCTTGCCGGCGCCGTTGACGCCCGCCAGGACGTAAAGGACCGGTCGCCCCGTCAATGCCCGGTCCCGGCCCGGACCTTGCCATCCAGCCGCGCCGGACCGTCCATCAGTCCGCGCAGGCGGTCGCCGGCATCGTCGGCCTGCAGCGAGGCCAGGCGCTGGTCGAAACGACGGCGCAGCGTGTCCAGGGCGTCGGCGTCCTGCGCCGCGGCCTGCTGCAGCGCGCGCAGGATCTGGTCGTACTCGGCCGCCGACAGGATCACCGCCTCGGGCTCGTTGTGGTGGGTGACCACCACCTTGCCGATGCGCCCGACCGACTTCATCACGCCGCGCCAGCCCAGTTTCTTGACGTCGGAGGCCGGCGTGCGGGGCAGGTCGTCCAGCGCATCCAGATGCAGGGGCAGGGCCATGGCGGGAACCTCGTTCGGGATAGGGCCAATATACCCAAAATGGCCATATCGGGATACTGCGAACGGACCTACCGCGGCATCGCCACCGCCTCGCTGCCGTCGTGCTCCAGCCGCGCACCCTCGTCGGCCACCGGGGACGGCACCTGGGCCGGCACCTCCGACGGGATCGCGATCGCGTCCGGGTCGACCGGCAGCATCCGCGCCTGGCGCCAGCGGCCCCAGCGGTAATACGCCAGCGACAGCACCATCGACACCGCCGCGCTGACCGGGAAGCTCCACCAGATCGCGTCGACGCCGAACGCCGGCTGCAGCCCGTTGGCGAACGGCACCCGCACGCCCCACAGCGCGATGCCGAGGATCACCAGCGGCGGAATCACCGCGCCGGTCGAACGCACCACGCCGGCGACCACGAAGGTCACGCCGAAGAACAGGAACGACCACACCGCGATGTGGTTGAGGTGCCGCGCGATCTCCAGCGCCTCGCTGCCGGCCGGCATGAACATCGACAGGGTGAAGCGGTCGAGCAGGATCAGCGGCGCGATCAGCGCTCCAGTCAGCAGGAAGTTGAAGCCGACGCCGGCGCGCGTGGTCGCCTCCACCCGCGGCCAGTTGCCGGCGCCGACGTTCTGCGCCGCCATCGACGAACACGCCGCACCGATCGCCATCGCCGGCATCTGCACGTAGGTCCACAGCTGCAGCGCCGCGCCGTAGGCCGCGGTGGTGTGGGTGCCGTAGGCATTGACCATGGTGATCATCGCGATCATCGCCATCGAGATCATCACCATCTGCAGGCCCATCGGCACGCCCTTGGTGACCAGCGTGCGCACGATCGTCCAGTCGGGCACGAACAGGTGGCGCTCGCCGCGGCCGATCCACAGCGGGTGGCGCTTGTGGCGCAGCCAGCCCAGCATCGCCGCCAGCGCGGCCAGGTTGGCCACCAGCGTCGCCATCGCGCTGCCGGCCATGCCCATCTCCGGCAGCGGGCCGACGCCGAACATCAGCAGCGGCACCAGCACGATGTCGAGCGCCACCGCCAGCAGCAGGAACAGGAACGGCGTGCGGGTGTCGCCGGCGCCGCGCAGGATCGCCGACAGGAACGCGAACGCGTACAGGAACGGCAGCGCCAGGAAGATCACCTTGAGGTAGGCGTCGGCCAGCGGCAGCGCGGCCTCGGGCGTGCTCATCCACACCAGCACGTGGCGCGACAGCGGCAGGCCGATCGCCGCCAGCGCCACCGAGATGCCGAGGAAGAACGTCGCCGCGCTGCCGATCACCCTGCGCGCGCCGGGCAGGTCCTTCCGGCCCATCGCCTGCCCGACCAGGATGGTCGAGGCCATCCCGAAGCCGAACACCCCGCCCAGCAGCAGGAACATGATGTTGTTGGCATTGGCGATCGCACCCAGCGCCTCCTCGCCGAGAAAGCGGCCGACCCAGATCGCGTTGACCGAGCCGTTGAGCGACTGCAGCACGTTGCCGCCGAGGATCGGCAGGGCGAACACGAACAGGGTGCGGGCGATCGGCCCTTCGGTGAGGTTGCGCGGCTGCATCGGCACCGGACGGATGCGGGAAGCCGCCAGCTTAGCCGGGTGCGGTGGAGGGGCCGCGATGAGGCGGCGCATGGCTGTCCGCCAGCTGACCGGTGCGACGCGCGGAACGCAGCTTGCCGTCGGCGTCGACGCTGCCGTGACCGGCGCCGGGCGACACTTTCCCCATGAGCAGGCAGGGACCTCGACAATGAGCGCGGCGATCCGGTGGACGCGATGGTGGGTCGGCGAATGCACCTGGGTGGCACTCGCGGTGCTGCTGGCGATCGCCTTCGTGACCGGTTTCGTCTGGCTGGCCGAGCCGCCGGCCGGCGAGTTGTGGAACGAGCTGCGCAGCCCCGTCAACGTGGTCCGCATCGTCGTGCTGAGCGCCGCCCTCTGGGTGTGGGCGTACATCGCCCGGGTGATCTGCAGTGCCGGCCGCGCCAGTGCAGGCGAGAGCGCGGCGGGTTTCGCGGGGAAGCTGCAGGATCACTGCTGAGATCCTGCACGGGGCGGCGGTTCGTCCGGACGCCATGGACACGGCCGTCTTGATTCGTCCTTCGCCGTCGCGGTGACTTTGTAGGAGCGGCTTCAGCCGCGATCCGGCCACCGTTCGCCCGCGCCGACTCCACGATCGCGGCTGAAGCCGCTCCTACAGGTGCCCGGAGGCGCCGGGTGTGGCGGAGGCCTGGTGGAGCGATGGCATCCGCATCGCCGCCTTTACCGCACCGCCACGAACGCCGCTGGCATCACCGCATCCCACTTCCGACCCGCGTCGCACCCGTGCCGTTTGGCAGGGGCCTCGACAGGTCCGGCCCGTACGATGGGCGGTCACCACTCGTGAGGTTTGTCGATGTCGCGTCCCAGCCGTTTGCCCGTCCTCTCGCCGGCGCTGCTCCTGCCCGGCCTGTTCGCCGCCCTGTTGCCGGTGTCGGTCGCCCTGGCGCAATCGCCCGCGCCTGTGCAGCCCGCCCCTGCCGCTCTGGCAACGACCGATGCTGTCTATCCGGGTACGCTGACGGTGGACGTCGACGCCACCGACCTGGCACGGCGCGTGTTCCATGTGCGCCAGACCATTCCGGTGCAGGCGGGACCGCTGACCCTGCTGTTCCCCAAGTGGATCCCCGGCAAGCACCGCCCCGACGGCCCGATCCACCGGCTGGCCGGGCTGACGATCCACGGCAACGGCCAGCGCATCGAGTGGACGCGCGACCCGTCCGACGTCTACGCGTTCGATATCGACGTGCCGACCGGCGTCGGCGCGCTGGAGGTCTCGTTCGACATGCTGACCCCGACCGCCGGCAACCAGGGCCGCATCGTCATGACCCGCGACATGCTCAACCTGGAATGGGGCACGGTCGTGCTGTACCCGGCCGGCCACCCCGCCGACCACATCGCGGTCACCCCGACGCTGAAGCTGCCGGCCGGCTGGCAGGCCGGCACCGCGCTGGAGCTGCAGTCGCGCGCCGGCGACGTGCTGCGCTACGGCACGGTCGATTTCGAAACCCTGCAGGACTCGCCGGTCTACGCCGGCCGCCACTTCCGCCGGATCGACCTCGACCCGGGCGCCGACCGGCCGGTAATGCTCGACATCGTCGCCGATGCACCGAAGTACCTGGAGGCGACCGAGGCGCAGATCGCGCCGCACCGCAAGCTGGTCGACCAGGTCTACAAGCTGTTCGACTCGCAGCACTACG
The DNA here is from genome assembly GCF_056739745.1 of Lysobacter sp. CC-YZS074. Classification (NCBI taxonomy): domain Bacteria; kingdom Pseudomonadati; phylum Pseudomonadota; class Gammaproteobacteria; order Lysobacterales; family Lysobacteraceae; genus Lysobacter; species Lysobacter sp. CC-YZS074. The sequence continues at coordinate 126,627 of NZ_CP200301.1, forward strand.
ACCACTACGACTTCCTGTTCTCGCTGTCGGACCGGATGGGCGGCAACGGGCTGGAGCACCACCGCTCCAGCGAGAACGGGGTCAAGCCGGGCTACTTCACCGAGTGGGAGGCCAGCGTCAGCGCGCGCGACCTGCTGCCGCACGAATTCGTGCACTCCTGGAACGGCAAGTTCCGCCGTCCGGCCGGGCTCGCCACGCCGGATTTCCACACCCCGATGGTCGACAGCCTGCTGTGGGTCTACGAGGGCCAGACCCAGTACTGGGGCATGGTGCTGGCCGCGCGCTCGGGGCTGTGGGAGCGGCAGGACGCGCTCGATGCACTTGCGCTGGTGGCGGCCACCTACGCCGACGACCGCCCCGGCCTGAAGTGGCGAACCGTGCAGGACACCACCCACGACCCGATCATCGCGATGCGCCGGCCGCAGCCTTACCGCAGCTACCAGCTGAGCGAGGACTACTACAACGCCGGCGCGCTGGTGTGGCTGGCGGTCGACGCCAAGTTGCGCGAACTGAGCAGCGGACGGCGCTCGCTCGACGACTTCGCCAGCGCGTTCTTCGGCGTCCAGGACGGCCGCTGGGAGGTGGTGCCGTACGGGTTCGACGACGTGGTCGCCGCGCTCGACGACGTCGCCGCACACGACTGGGCCGGCTTCCTGCGCAGCCGGCTGGATGCCCACGCGCCGCCGCTCGACGGCCTCGCCGCGAGCGGCTGGCAGCTGGTTTATCGCGACAAGCCCAGCGACTACCACAAGCGCCTGCTCGCCGCGCGCAAGACCGCCGACTACACCGCCTCGCTCGGCATGGCGGTATCGAAGAAGGACGCCGGGGTCGGCGCGGTGCGCTGGGACGGCCCCGCCTTCAACGCCGGCATCGCGCCGGGCAGCACCCTGCTGGCGGTCAACGGCTACGCGTTCGCCACCGACCTGCTCGACGATGCGATCAAGGCCGCGCAGGCCGACGGCACGCCGATCGAACTGGTGGTGAAACACGGCGAAGTGGTGCAGACGGTGTCGATCGATTACCGCGGCGGGCCGAAGTACCCGCACCTGGAGCGCATCGAAGGGGAAAAGGACCGCCTGAGCCGGATCCTCGCGCCGTTGTGATCCATCCGGCGATGCGGCCGCATCGCGGCCGCATCGCGCCCGCGCCACACCGGCCCTGGACACTCGATTCGCGATTCCGGTTCGCCCGCTGTCGCGCCCCGGATTGTCAGGGCCTTGCAGGAGCGGCTTCAGCCGCGATCGTGCAACCGGCGCGGGCGAACGATTATCCGATCGCGGCTGAAGCCGCTCCTACAAAGAGCCGGACGTGGCGGGCGGGTCGGCCTGCAGCCAGTTCGCGGCCGGCGCCGGCCGCCCGAACAGGTAGCCCTGGCCAAACTCGCAGCCCAACCCGACCAGCGCCGCGCGCTGCTCTTCGGTCTCGATGCCCTCGGCCACCACGTCCAGGCCGAGCGCGCGCGCCAGCGCCAGCACGGCGGCGATCACCGCGGCACTGTTGCTCTGCTTGCCCAGCGCGGCCAGGAAGGTGCGGTCGATCTTGATCACCCGCAGCGGGAACGCGTGCAGATAGCTGAGCGAGGAGTAGCCGGTGCCGAAATCGTCCAGCGCCACGCCGACGCCGGCGGCCTGCAGCCGCTCGAGGATCGCGCGGACGTGGTCGGGATCCTCCAGCAGCGAGCCTTCGGTCACCTCGATCAGCAACCGCGACGGCGGCAGCCCGGTGCGGGCGAGCAGGTCCAGCAGGCGGACATCGAAATCCGCGCGGTGCAGGTGGCGCGGGGCGACGTTGATCGACAGGTAGCCGCCGGACGGCAACCGCGCCGCGTGCAGGAAGCTGCGCTTGAACATGCGCCAGTCGATCGCCTCGATCATCCCGCTGTCCTCGGCGACCTGCAGGAACTGGCCGGGGCCGAGCACGCCGCGCTGCGGGTGGTTCCAGCGCAGCAGGGCCTCGTAGCCGACCACCTCGCCGCCGGCCAGCCGTACGATCGGCTGCAGGTACGGCTCCAGCTGGTCCAGCCGCATCGCGTCGCGCAGCTCCACCTCCATCGCTAGCACGTCGACCTTGGAGCGCTGCAGCGAGTCGTCGAACAGCTGCCAGCGCTTGCGGCCCAGCGCCTTGGCCCGGTACAGGGCGATGTCGGCGTCGCGCACCAGTTCGTCGGCGTGCTGGTAGCGGGCATCGCCGATCGCGATGCCGATGCTGGCCGACGGCTCCAGCCGGCGCCCGCCGACCTGCAGCGGCTCGGTCAGCAGGTCGAGCACGCGCTGGGCGACGGCGGTCGCGGTGACCGGCGCACCGGCGGCATCGAACTGGATGTCCTCCAGCAGGATCGCGAACTCGTCGCCCGACAGCCGCGCCACCAGGTCGGGCTGGCGCACGCAGGCCTGCAGGCGGCGCGCGACCTCGCGCAGGAAGTCGTCGCCGGCGAGGTGGCCGAGGCTGTCGTTGATCACCTTGAACCGGTCGACGTCCAGGTACAGCAGCGCACAACGACGCTCCGGGTCCTCCTGCAGGCGGACCAGCACCGCCTCGATGCGGTCGTGCATCTGGCCGCGGTTGGGCAGGCCGGTCAGGGCGTCGTGCATGACCTCGTGGCGCAGCCGGTCCTGCATGCGCTCGCGCTCGCGGATCTGCCGGCGCAGCTCGACGGTGCGTTCGGCCACGCGTTCCTCCAGCTGCGCGTAGGCCTGCTGCTGGAACTGCGCGCTGCGGCGCCGGTGCAGGCTGTTGGCCACCTGCGAGGCGACGAAGCCGAGCAGCTCCCGGTCGATGGGGCCGTAGGTCACGGCGGGGTCGTAGCTCTGCACCGCGACCAGGCCGATGACCTCGTCATCGAGGAACAGCGGCACGCCGAGCCACCATTCGGAACGCGGGCCACGGCTGGCGCGGTAGTTGATCTCGCCGCTGCGCTCCAGCTCCGCCGCCGCCCCCGCGTCGACCAGCAGCGGCCGGCGATGGCGCAGCACGTACTCGCTCAGGCCCCGCGACAGCGGCCGCCGCATCGGCCGGTTGCCGCCGTGGGAGTCGACGTAGTACGGGAACACAAGATCGTGGTCGTCGGTGACCAGCGCGATGAAGAAGTTCTCGGCGTTGAGCAGCTGCCCGATGATGGCGTGGATGCGCGCGTAGAACGTCTCCTCGTCGCTGTCGTCGGTGGCCAGCTGGGCGATCTGGAACAGCGCCGCCTGCAGGCGCTCGGCGCGCTGGCGTTCGGCGACCTCCTGCTGCAGGCCGCGGTTGGCCTCGGCGAGCTCCTGGGTGCGCAGGGCGACGTTGCGCTCCAGCAGTTCGGTGCTGCGCTTGCGCTCCAGCGTGGTCAGAATGTGGCTGGCGACGAACCCGAGCAGGGTCTGGTCGGCGGCGCTGAAGCCGATGCCGGGACGGTAGCTCTGCACCACGATCGCGCCGAGCACGACACCCTCGCGCAGCATCGGCACGCCCAGCCAGTCGTGGCTGTCGGTACCCAAGGTCCGCAGCGGGCCGGAGACCTGGGTGCGCAGCTGGTCCTCGCTGCCGCGCAGCGGCCTGCCGTCGCGGAGCAGGTACCAGGTGGTCGAGTGTCGAAGCTCGTCCAGCGACACTTTCTCCGCCGGCGGTTCGTCCTCGACGTCGACGAAATACGGGAAGCGGATGGTGTCGGTGGCCGGGTCGCGCAGCGCGATGAAGAAGTTCTCGGCGTACATCAGATCGCCGACGATCGCGTGGATGCCGCGCAGCACCTCGGCCATGTCGAGGTCGGAGCCGGCCAGCTCGGAGATATCGAACAGCGCGCGCTGGACCTGCTCGGAGCGTTCGAGCCGGGCGACCTCGTGCTCCAGCACCGCCAGTCGCAGGCTCTTGTCGAGGCGGCGGTCGATGATCCGCAACGGCGCGGCGAGCCCGGCGGCCAGCGCACCGGTGTCCGCGCCGGCGACGGTGTCCAGCAGCAGCACGGCCGTGCTCGCCGGCAGCGGAATCGCGAGCCTGCACGGCGCCGTGCCGATGCGCGGCGCGCCGGCCAGCAACGCGGCATCGGCCAGCGCCACGGCCCCGGCGTCCGGTGGCAGCGAGAGGTCCGACAGGGGGCCAAGCGCACCGAGCTCCCAGATCAGGCAGGCATCGCGCACGGCCGGCAGCGATCGCGCGATCGACACCGCCCCCTGGACCAGCTCGCGGGCGTTGACCGCATCCAGCAGCACCGCGCGCCAGTCCGCGGGAGCGGCGGCGTCGACCGGCTGCGGGCGGGCACTCATGCGCCGGTCACCCGCAGCCGCCGGTCACCGGTCTTCAGCCGGGCGCCGATCGCAGCACAGGGTTGGCAGGAGCGCAGGGACATCGTGGAGCCGCAGCCGACAGGGAGACCGACGCAGCCATCTTATCGGCGGCGGCGTGAAGTTCTTTAACCCCCCTTCGCCGCCGCCGGAGCCCTCACGCCACCTGCACCAGGCGCAGCGGGTTGTCCCATTCCTTCAGCAGCTCGGCCTCGCGCGCCTTCGCCTTGTGCAGGTGCTCGTCCTTGACGTGGCCGTAGCCGCGGATGTGCTCGGGGATGGAGGCGATCTCGGCGGCGAGGCCGACGTTGCCGCGGTCCAGCCTGCCGAGCAGGCCGTCGACGGTGCGGAAATAGTCTTCGACCAGCTGGCGCTCCATCCGGCGCTCGGCGGTGTAGCCGAACACGTCGAACACGCTGCCGCGCAGCCGGCGCAGCTTCGCCAGCGCCCTGAACGCGGTGAACACCCACGGCCCGAACTCGCGCTTGATGCCGCGGCCGTGCGCGTCCTTCTTCGCCAGCAGCGGCGGGGCGAGGTGGAATTTGAGTTTGTAGTCGCCGTCGAATTGCTGCTGCACGCGGCGCATGAAGTCGCCGCTGGTGTAGAGGCGGGCGACCTCGTATTCGTCCTTGTAGGCCATCAGCTTGAACGCGTAGCGCGCGACCGCCTCGGTCAGGTCGCTGCTGCCCGGCGCCTTGGCGTGCTCGGCCTCGCGCACCCGGGCGACGAAGTCCGAATAGCGGCGCGCATAGGCGGCGTTCTGGTAGTCGGTCAGGAACGCGACGCGCCGTGCGATCAGTTCGTCGAGCGAGCGTGACAGGCGGGCGTCGTCGAGCGGCAGGAAGGCAATCTCGCCGCCGTGTTCGGGCACGTGGCGCAGCTCGTCCTGTGCGGCGGTCGCGCGCGGCGCCGAGGGGCTGCCGAATTCGTGGCCTTCCCACTCGCCGGCGCCGAGCATCGGCAGTGCGTGCGGGGTCGCCTCGGCCGCGGTCGGCCGGTTGCGGACCAGCCCGGCCGCCTCGGCCACGGCGGCCGGGTCGACCACCGCGAGCCGGCCCCAGGCGAACGCCGCCTTGTTTTTGTCGATCGCCGCGCCGTTGAGCTCAACCGCACGCATGATCGATTCCAGCGATAGCGGCACCAGTCCCTGCTGCCAGGCGTGGCCGAGGATGAACAGGTTCGACATGATCGCGTCGCCGAGCAGCGCGGTCGCCAGCTGGGTGGCGTCCACCACGACCGGCTCCCCGCCGCCGAGCGCCTTGCGGACCGCGTCGACGATGTCGCTGGCCGGGAACTGCATGTCCGGCCGCGTGGTGAACGTGCCCGGCATCGCCTCGTAGCTGTTGAGCACGACGGTCGAACGGCCGCCGCGGATCTTCGACAGCGCCCAGTAGTCGTTGACCACGACCATGTCGCAGCCGAGCACCAGGTCCGCTTCACCGGCGGCGATGCGCACCGCGTGGATGTCGGCCGGGGTCTGCGCGATGCGGATGTGGGTGGTGACCGCGCCGCCCTTCTGCGCGAGGCCGGTCTGGTCGAGCACGGTCGCGCCCTTGCCTTCCAGGTGCCCGGCCATGCCGAGCAGCGCGCCGATGGTGACCACGCCGGTGCCGCCGACGCCGGTGATCAGGATGTTCCAGGGGCGGTCGAGCGCCGGCAGGACCGGCCGCGGCAGGTCGGCGAGCCGGTCCTTCGCGCTGCTGCCGCCCTTGGCGGGCATGCCCTTCTTCAGCGCGCCGCCCTCGACGGTGACGAAACTCGGGCAGAAGCCCTCGACGCAGCTGTAATCCTTGTTGCAGTTGGACTGGTCGATCTCGCGCTTGCGGCCGAACTCGGTTTCCTTCGGCAGCACCGACACGCAGAACGACTTCCTGCCGCAGTCGCCGCAGCCTTCGCAGACCAGCGAGTTGACCATGACGCGCTTGGCGGGGTCGACCATCCTGCCGCGCTTGCGGCGGCGGCGCTTCTCGGTCGCGCAGGTCTGATCAAAGATCAGCACGCTGGTCCCCTTCACCTCGCGCAGGCGCTTCTGCACGTCGTCGAGGTGCTTGCGGTCGAGGAACTCCACGCCCGCCGGGAAGATCGAGCGGTCGCTCCACTTGGCGATGTCGTCCGACAGCACCACGATCGCCTGCACGCCTTCGCTGCGGACCTGGTGGGCGATCTGCGGGACGCTCAGCTGGCCGTCGACCGGCTGGCCGCCGGTCATCGCCACCGCGTCGTTGTAGAGGATCTTGTAGGTGATGTTGACGCCGGCCGCGACCGCCTGCCGGATCGCCAGCGAACCGGAGTGGAAGTAGGTGCCGTCGCCGAGGTTCTGGAACACGTGCGCGGTGTCGGTGAACGACGCCTGCCCGGCCCAGGTGACGCCTTCGCCGCCCATGTGGGTGTAGGTGTCGGTGCGGCGGTCCATCCACGTGACCATGTAATGGCAACCGATGCCGCCCAGCGCGCGCGAACCTTCCGGCACCGCGGTCGAGGTGTTGTGCGGGCAGCCCGAGCAGTAGTGCGGCACGCGCGGGAACTGCGCGCGCGGCAGCGCCAGCTCGGCCTCCTTGCCGGCCATCCACTGCAGGATGTTGTCCATCCGCTCGGCGGCGCCGCCGTCGAGCGCGATGTTCTTCTGGATGCGGCGGCCGATCACGCCGGCGATCGTCGCCGGGGTCAGCTCGCCGGTGCTCGGCAGGATCCACGCGCCGGACTCGTCGTACTTGCCGATGATGCTCGGCCGCGCGCCACCGAAGTCGGCCTCGGTCCAGTTGTACATCGACTCCTTCATCTGGTTCTCGATGAAGGCGTGTTTCTCCTCGACCACGATGATGTCGGACAGGCCGCGCACGAAGTTGCGCAGGCCCACCGGCTCCAGCGGCCAGGTCATGCCGACCTTGTAGACGCGGATGCCGAGGTCGCTGCAGGCGCGCTCGTCGAGGCCGAGGTACTCCAGCGCGGTCAGCACGTCGAGGTAGGACTTGCCGGTGGTGATGATGCCCAGCTTCGGCGTGGGCGAGTCGATCACGATGCGGTCGATCCGGTTGGCCCGGGCGAACGCCTGCGCGGCCTTGACCGCGTAGCGGTGCAGGCGCATTTCCTGATCCATCGGCGGGTCCGGCCAGCGGATGTTGAGGCCGCCGGCGGGCATCTCGAACTCGTCGTCGCCGGGCACCACGATCCGCAGCGCCAGCGGGTCGAGCTCGACCGAGGCCGACGACTCGACCGTCTCGGCGATCGTCTTGAAGCCGATCCAGCGACCGGTGTAGCGGCTCATCGCCCAGCCGATCGCGCCCATGTCGAGGATGTCCTGCACCCCGGCCGGGTTGAGGATCGGCATCATCGCGCTGGTGAACTCGCCTTCCGAGCCGTGCGGCAGCGTGGAGCTGCGGCAGGCGTGATCGTCGGCGGCGAGTGCGAGCACGCCACCCAGTGGCGAGGTGCCGGCGGCGTTGGCGTGCTTGAACACGTCGCCGCTGCGATCCACGCCCGGGCCCTTGCCGTACCACATGCCGAACACGCCTTGGTGTTTCGCGCCCGCGAACAGCTGGGTCTGCTGGGTGCCCCAGACCATGGTTGCGCCGAGGTCCTCGTTGAGGCCGGGGACGAACTTCACCCCGGCGCCTTCAAGGTGCTTCCTGGCCCGCCACAGCTCCAGGTCGAACCCGCCCAGCGGGCTGCCGCGGTAGCCGGAGATGAAGCCGGCGGTGTCGAGCCCGGCGGCCTGGTCGCGCAGGCGCTGCATCAGCGGCAGCCGCACCAGCGCCTGCACGCCCGACAGATAGATCCGGCCGGACTGCCTGCTGTAGCGGTGGTCGAGGCTGTAGTCGGGGTCGACCACGGACGACGTGAGGGCGGTGCCCGCCGAGGACGGCGAGCTGAGTTCGGCGGTGCTGGTCATGCGTGGCTCCGGCGCGGCCGGACGGCCGCGGGGTGGCTGCGGGGAAAATGAACAGCCCGGCGGGTTCAAAACCGCCGGGCAAAGCCCCGGGAGTGTAGCAGCGGACACAAACGCGGACCGCGCTTCGGGTACCATGGCCGGGCAACACAGGGGGAACTACCGATGTCGATCCGCAAGCTCATCTTTCCGGGGCTGCTGGCCCTGTCGGCCATCGCCGGCAGCGCGCTGGCGCAGTCCGCGGCACCGCTGGTGCCCACTTCCGAGTTCTACTTCGACGAGGACGCCCGCACCACGCGGTTGATCGTGGCCGTGGAAGGCAGCGGTGATCCGCTGGTGCAGGAGTTGCTGAAGGCGATTTCGCGCAACCCGCGCGCCAAGTCCGAAACCGCCCAGCTCGCCCACGTGGCGATGGCCGGCGGCCGCCCGGAGCTCGGCCGCGAGCTGTACGGCCGGGTGCTGGCCCAGGTCGACGCCAACGACGGGCTGTACCGTTCGGTGCTGTGGAACTACGGCTGGGACCTGTTCCGCACCGGCGACCATGCGGGTGCGCTGGCGCAGTGGCAGACGCTGCTGGCGTCGCGCAACATCACCGCGGACTGGATGCCCACCACGTTCGCGGTGGCGCTGTGGCAACTCGACCGGCGCGACGAAGCCGTGCGCTGGTACGCCGCCGCGGTACGCAGCGAGCCCACCCGCTGGAGCACCAGCGAGCACTACGCATCGCTGCTGCCGGGATGGCGCGGGGAAGACCGTGCCTTGCTGGCCGAGGTGCAGCAGGCATGGGCGGCCGACCCGCCGGAATGGCGCTGACGGCGGACACCCACGAACCCGGCTCCGGCCGGGTTTTGTTTTAACGGCCTGCCTGCCGGCATCGCCGGTCGTAGGGTCGACCGATTGCCGCTGCGACAATGCCCGCCCCGCCGTGCGCCGCGGCGCCGATGACGTGATCCGATGGCTTTCGACGCGTTTGCCCTGGTGCTGGCGATGCTCGCGCTGGGCTACCTGTTCCAGCGCCTGCGCGTGCTGCCCGCCAGCGCCGCGCAGACGTTGAACCTGGTCGTGCTGTATGTCTGCCTGCCGGCGGCGGTGCTGCGTTACGCACCCCGGCTGGTCTTCGAACGATGGGTGGCGTGGCCGCGCGGATCGTCCGCTTCCCACCGCTGTGGGCGCTGCTGCTCGGCTTCACGGTGATGCCGGCCGACCCACCGGCGTGGATCGCCGGCGGCCTACAGCGGCTATCCGACGCGCTACTCCCGCTGGCGATGCTGACCATCGGCCTGTCGGTCCGCTTCGCCCTGCCGCGCGACGAACTCAAGCCACTGGCCGGCGGCCTGGTGCTGAAGCTCTTGGTGTTGCCGGCACTGACCTGGGCCATCGTGCCGCGGCTGGGGCTGCATGGCGACATGGCGCAGGCGACCGTGCTCGAGTCGGCGATGCCGCCGATGGTCACCGCCGGCGCCCTCGCGATCGCCCACCACCCCGCCCCGAGACTGGCCGCGGCCATGGTCGGCTACGGCCTGCTGCTGTCGTTGGCGACCCTGCCGTTGTGGGCGCATCTGGTTGCCGGTTGGAGCTAAGCTCGGATGGGATCCGTCAGAAGGAGAACACGGATGTACAGAACGCTGAAGGCAGCGATGGCGCTGTCGCTGATGTGGGCCGGTAACGTTTGCGCCGCGATGCCGCAACCGCCCGAGTTGAGCGAAGCCGAGCAGGCCGCCCTCAACGCATGCTTTGAATTGCCCGACGAACGGGCCGCTGCCGAATGCCTGGAAGCTCTCCAGCTGCCGCTGCCGCCGGAGATGCAGCGCCTCGTCAACCTCGCCGCCGACCCGGCCATCCGCGCAGCCAACGAGCGCTGGCAGCGGGCGGCGGACACCGCGACCCGTGCGCACATCGATGCGCTGGCAGCCACCGGCACGCCGCGCAACCTGCTCGCAGCCGTGCTGTTGTCCCGTCCCGAGGCCACCGACGCCGACCCGCGCCCCGGTGCGATGTCGGACTTCACCCTGGTCCTGCCGGAGCACGTCGTCGGCTGGTTCGACGCCGCGCGCCATGCCACCCCGGCCGATCCGCTGGTCGCCTGGTGGGAAGCCACCGGTTGCGTCGTGGCCAATCTGGATTGCGACAGCGCCGGCGCCACCTCGCGCCTGCTCCAGGTCGATGCGGACAGTTCGGCCGTCCAGCTGCTGGCGCTGCACGCCGCGCATTCGGCCGGCGACGTCATAGCGGCCCACACCCACCTGCGGCTGGCCGCGGAGGCAGGGCGCTTCGAACCTTATGACCTCGCTCTGCTCGAGCTGGTCCTCGAGGCGAAATCGGGCGTCACGCTGCCGCCGCTCCCGCCGGACGTGGGCGAGGCGCTGGGAGTGGCGTACGGGTTCGGCGGCCCGCTCACCAGCGAGGACCTCCACGCGGTCGAAGCGATGGCCCAATGGGCCGCACTGTCGATGATGCCGTTGCAGTCGCTGACCGGCATGTGCGATCCCGATGCCCACATGGAGGCCGCACTGAAGCAGGATTGCGTCGAGGTGCTCGGACAGATGGCCGGCAACACCAACATGGTCCTGTATCCCGCGCTGGCACTGGACCTGCTGGTCCGATTGACCACCCATGAGCCCGCCGGCGGACCGTGGCGCGAGCGGTTGCGCGAGTACGCGTGGCTGTACGAGCGGGCCCTCCCGCTGGCCGGCCCGACGTCCGGACTGACTCCGTCGCAACACGCGCGGCTGTGGGCGCAGGCCGGCGAAGTGGGCGCGTGGCGCGCCCTTCTGGACCAGAATGGCATCGCACCTGAGCCTCCGGCCGACTGGCTGCCCGATGACACTCGCAAGCGGGCATTGATCACGACCGGACGCGTGCCGTCGGCCGGCTGAGCGCGGCCGTGCGGCGCCCACCGGTGTACGCTCCGGCTTCCAGTGCCGTCTGCGCCGCCTGACAGGGGAACCGCATGAAGACCGTACTCGTGGCCAGTTCGAAGGGTGGCGCCGGCAAGACCACCATCGCCACCCACCTCGCCGCCCAGGCGGCGCTCGACGGGTGCAACACCGTGCTGGTCGACGCCGACCCGCAGGGCTCGTCCATGCGCTGGGCGCAACGGCGCTCGGCCCTGCCCAGCGCGGTGCTGCCGGTCGACGGCACCGGTCGCAAGTCATGGCAGTCACAGTTGCCGAAGGGCACCGACCGCGTCGTGATCGACGGCGCCGCCGGCGCCATGGCCGACGACCTCGGGTCGTTCCTGGAGGTCGCGGACGCGGTGGTGGTGCCGGTGCTGCCGTCGACATTCGATATCGAGGCGAGCGTCGACTTCCTCGACACCCTCGCGCGCCATCCGCGGGTCCGTCGCGGCGAGCTGCGGGTCGGACTGGTCGCCAACCGGCTGCGGCCATGGACCCACGCCTCGCAGGAGGTGGTCGGCCTGCTCAAGCAGTGGCCGTACCCGGTGGTGGCGCAGCTGCGCGACAGCCAGGCCTACGTGCTGCTGTGCGGGCTCGGCAAGAGCCTGTTCGACTACCATTCCGCCCAGGTGCGCGAACACCAGGCGGACTGGCAGCCGCTGCTGCGGTGGCTGAAGCGCTAGTGCCCGCCCGCGCGACCGGCGGCCGCGGCGCCACGGCCCGCTCACGCCGGTCGCGCCATGCTGCCGCCTCGCCGGCACCGCTGCCGCCGCCTTCCCTGCTTCTCCCGTCGAGTCCTCCGCCATGCGCGAACTGATCCTGCTCCGCCACGCCCACGCCGAATCGGCCCAGCCGGACCAGGCCGATCTCGACCGGGCGCTTTCCGCCGAGGGCATCGCCGAAGCCGAGGCCGCCGGCCGCTGGCTGGCGTCGCAGAAGCTGGTCCCCGACTGCGTGCTGTGCTCGCCGTCGCGGCGCACCCGCGAGACGCTGGAGGCGGTGCTCGGGGTGGTTGGTTACGTCGAGCAACGGGTCGAGGACTCGATCTACGAGGCCAGCCCGGGCGCGCTGATCGCGCTGGCCGACAGCCATGCCGAGGTCGAGCGGCTGCTGCTGGTCGGCCACAACCCGGGCATGGAGCAACTCGCCGCGCTGCTGCACAGCGGCCAGTCCGGCGACTACCGCGGCATGCCGCCGGCCGGCATCGCGGTGCTGAGCCTGCCGGCCGGGGTGCCGCTGGAACCGGGCATCGCGCAGCTCAGCGCCTTCTGGTGGCCGTGACCCGCAAGCGTCACTGGATCGGCTGGTTGATGGCGGGGGCGCTGGCGGGGCCGGCGGCCGCGCTGTCGCTGCAGCAGGGTTCCGACTATGCGCCGCAGTCCGTACCCGGGGCGGCGCCGACCGGGTTCGACCCGGTGCACACCCGGTTCGCGTTCGAGTTGCGCACCCGCTGGGGCCAGCGCGTCGACGGCGTGTTCCCGCGGCATCAGGGCGCGCTGCACACGCTGCCCGACGGCCGCATGCAGGTGCGGATCATGCTCGCCACCGCGGCGGTCGAGGTGGAAGGTTCGGAGCGCTATACCGAACTGGCGCGCGGCGACCGCTTCTTCGATTCGGCGCGCTTTCCGTGGATCGAGTTCGTGTCCGAACCGCACCTGGCCGAGCTCGCCCACGATGGCGGCCGCCTGCGCGGGCGGCTGACCATGCACGGGGTCAGCCGGATGGAGACGTTCACCCTGTCGCCGGCGACCTGCTCGCGGCCCGGGCACGATTGCGACGTGGTCGCCACCGGCGTGGTCTCGCGCAGCGACTACGGCCTGGACGGCTGGCGCCTGGTGATCACCGACACCGTGCGTTTCCGCATGCGGGTGCGCCTGCAGGACGATCCGGCATGAGGCCGTGGCGTCTCGCCGGCGCGATGCTCGCGCTGCTGCTGTCGGCGTGCGCGACGCTGTCTCCGCAGGAGGCCGACCGCGCGGTCGCGATCGCCGCCGCGGCGCGCCCGGCCACGCTGACCTGCGAGGCCGACGACCATTGCGCGCAGCCGTCGCCGTTGCGGGAGCTGGCCGGCCGCGCGTTCGCCGAATCCACCCCGGAGCAGCCGCGCCACTACGCCCTGATCCTCGACCGCGGCACCGACGCGCTGCTGGCGCGGATCAACCTGATCCGCAGCGCGACCACCGCGATCGACCTGCAGACCTACATCTTCGACGAGGACGATGCCGGCCGGCTGGTGCTCGACGAGTTGCTGGCCGCCGCCCGCCGCGGGGTGCGCGTGCGGCTGCTGATGGACCAGCTCTCGGCGCTGCGCAACGTGGAGACGCTGGCCGCGCTGGCCGGGGCCCACGCCAACTTCCGGGTCAAGCTGTACAACCCGGTGCTGCGGCGGGCGCGGATCAGCTATCCGCAGTACGTGCTCGCCGCCGCGTGCTGCTGGCGCCAGCTCAACCAGCGCATGCACACCAAGCTGCTGCTGGTGGACGGCGCGATCGGCATCACCGGCGGGCGCAACTACCAGGACACCTATTACGACTGGGACGACGAGTACAACTTCCGCGACCGCGACCTGCTGGTCGCCGGCCCGGTCGCGCGCGAGATGGGCGCGGATTTCGAGATGTTCTGGAATGACCGCCGTAGCGTGCCGCCGGCGCGCCTGGTGGACGTCGGCGGCGCGCTGCTGGAGGACGGCGTACCGCAACTGCCGCCGCACGATTACGAGCGCCCCGAACGCGCCGAGGCGATGCGCGCCGACGCCGCCGATGCGGCGCTGGTGCGCGAACGGCTGGTCGAGCCGGCGCTGCCGGTGGGCGACGTGCGCTACATCTCCGACACCCCCGACAAGCACCGCGCCGAGAACGCGGCCAGCCGCGCGGTCGCGTCGGACTCGCTGCGCGGGCTGATCGAATCGGCGCAGGACGAGGTCCTGCTGCAGACGCCCTACCTGGTGCTGTCGGATGCCGCGCAGGAGATGTTCGGCCAGTTGCACGAGCGCGCCGACGCGCCGCGCATCGTCATATCGACCAACAGCCTGGCGGCGACCGACGCGTTCATCGCCTACGCGTTGTCGTACAAGTACAAGCGCCGCTACCTGCGCGAGTTCGGCTTCAACATCTACGAATACAGGCCGTTCCCGGCCGATGCGCCGGTCGACCTCGGCGCCACCGGGGCGTTCCTGCCCGATTACGTCCCACGGCCCGAGCGCCCGCAGACCCGCCCGCCGGACCGCGACAGCGTCCTGCGCACCGCGCGCTACCGGCAGCCGCTGGGCTCGGAGTACGGGGCGACGCGCTACCTGCATCGCCGCGCGAACGAGCCGGTGCCGCTCAAGCGCGCGGGAGTGCGGGTCGGGATGCATGCCAAGTCGCTGGTGATCGACGAGCGCATCGGCGTGGTGGGGACGCACAATTTCGATCCCCGCGGCGACCGCTACAACACCGAAAGCGCGGTGGTGATCGAGGACCCCGCGTTCGCGGCCGCGCTGGCGCAGAGCATCCGGCGCGACATCAGCCCGGCCAATTCGTGGGTGATCGCGCCGCGCGACAAGCCGCCGGTGCTGTCGGGGCTGGAGTACTCGCTGGCGAAGGCGTCGGAGTACCTGCCGCTGTTCGATCTGTGGCCGGTGCGGTATGCCACCAGCTACGAGTACGTGCCGGGGCCGTCCTGCCCGGCGCCGCTGCCGCCGGACGATCCGGGCTTCCGGGAGTGCCATCGGCCGGTGGGCGACTTCCCGGAGGTCAATCCGGCCCTGAAGGGCCTGCCGACGCGGCTTTTCACCGCGTTTGGCGCCGGGCTGGCACCCATTCTGTAGTCGCCCCGCGGCGCGCGGACGCGCCGGAACCCTGCAGGCACGTGCCCGTACCGCCCCTGTCGTCGGTGGGGTGACTTCCGGCCCATGGCGGTCGCGCTCAGGTGTTGTACTTTACCAACACACCGAGGCACCAACACTCCCCCGACCGCAGGAAAACCGCCATGAACACCATCGCCCTCCGCACCCCGTCCACCCCGCGCCCGACCCAGGCGACCCGCCCGTACACCTCGAACGCCCCGTCCTCCACCGGCAGCCGCCGCGAGCGCGACTTCGGCGTCGGCTACGGCTCCAGCAGCGGCTACGCCACCTCGCGCCAGTACGTGAGCGGCAACGGTCCGCGCCTGTTCCGCTGCGCCTGAGCGCGCCTTGTCCGGCACGCACCGCCACGCAGGGCCGTGGCGCCCTCCGCAATGTTTCCCCGGCACCCCGGGACCGGTCCGCTGACCTCCCCTGTCAGCCGTCCGGCCCCGGGGTTTTCTGCTGGCCGGTGGCCGCGGCGCTCGGCTATCGTGGCCCGATGAGCCAGAACGACCGCCCTGTTTCGCCTTTCCGCCGCACCGCCAGCGTGCAGCGCCTCAACGAGCTGTCCCGCGGCACCGCGATGGAGCCGCTCGGCATCGTGTTCACCGAGGTCGGCGCCGATTACCTGCGCGGCACCATGCCGGTCGACGAGCGCACCCGCCAGCCCTACGGCCTGCTGCACGGCGGCGCGTCGGTGCTGCTGGCCGAAACCCTGGGCAGCAGCGCCGGCAACCTGTGCGTGCCCGAAGGCAAGGTCTGCGTCGGGCTCGAGATCAACGCCAACCACGTGCGCGCGGCGCGTTCCGGCACCGTCACCGGCACCGCCCGGCCGGTGCATGTCGGCGGCCGCACCCAGGTCTGGGAAATCCGGATCGAGGACGATGCCGGCCACCTCGTCTGCATCTCGCGGCTGACGCTGGCGGTGATCAGCGCGGGTTGAGCCTGCCGGCCGCCGCACCGGCGGGGACGGTGGTTGCGACGGCAGCTCGGGTTTCACGCCGCCGGCACCGGCAGGAGCGGAGCGACCGCACATCGACGCGCGCCGCAGGGCTCTTGTAGGAGCGGCTTCAGCCGCGATCGGATGCCGGCGCGGGCTCGCCACGTTCGGATCGCGGCTGAAGCCGCTCCTACAAGGACCCGAAACCCGCGCCGGGCACCAGCCCCGATACCGCGTCGGCCAGCCGCTGCGCGATCCAGCGCTCGGCGAAGCCGTCCAGCCGCGCATTCTCGATGAACCCGCAGTGGCCGCCGCGCGGCGACACTTCCAGCCGGGTCGACGCCGGCAGCTGCAACGCGCGGAAGTCGTCGAACGGGATCACCGGGTCGTCGGCCGCCATCAGGATGCTGGTCGGCACCTGCAGGCCGGCGAGCCGGTCACCGGCGATCGAATAGCCGTCGAAATAGCGCTCGAGCGTGCCGAACTCGGTCTGCCGCTCGACCAGCCAGCGCGTGAGCGGCCGCAGGCGCAGGCCGAGCACGGCGTCGTCGAAATCATGCCGCTGCGGGAACAGCTCGCGCTTGCGCACCAGCGAGCTGCGCCACTTGCGCTCGAAATGCCACTGGTACACCGGCAGCCCGCGTTCCATCGCGTCCATCGTGCGGCCCGGGTCGATCACCGGGCAGACCGCGGCGACGTGGGCCAGCGGCAAGCCGGCCGCCGGCGCGCGCAGCGCCAGGCGCAGGGCGAAGTTGCCGCCGAGCGAGTAGCCGGCCACCACCAGCGGCCGCCGGGCGAAGCGCCGGGCGACGTCCACCGCGGCGTGCACCACTTCGTCGATCCGGCACGAGTGGAAGATCTCCTCGTTGAGGTGGTGGGTATCGCCGTGGTCGCGGAAGTTGAGCCGGAACACCTCGAACCCGCGGGCCAGCAGCTGCGCCGCGGTCAGCCGCATGTAGCTGGAATCGACGCTGCCCTCCCAGCCGTGCAGCAGCAGCGCCAATCCACGCGGTTCGATCCCTGGCGGCACACTGTGCAGGCCGAGCAGGCGCACGCCGTCGCCGCCGTCGACCAGGTGCTCGGTGGTGGTGGCGCCGCTGGCCAGCAGATCGCGCTCGCCGCGGCGCTGGCGCAGCCCGCTGGAGCCGAGCGCGGTCTGCAGATGGGCGCCGCGCAGCCAGCGGGGCGGGCGGAAACCGGCGGCGGTCAACGACGGGGCGGGCACGCCGGCGGCAGGAGCCGGGCCGCCGCTCAAGCGGCCATGGCCTCGATGATGCGGGTGCGGGCGAGTTCGGCGATGCGCCGGCGCCCTTCCAGCTCGTCCGGCGCGATGGGGGCGAGGAAATGCACCTCGGCCACGCGCGCCGGCTCGCCAAGCAGGCGCAGGAAATTGCCGAGGAAGCTCTCCCCCTTCGCGAACGCGACGAGGCGCTGGGCCGATCCGCCCTCGCCGTACAGCAGCGCGACCGGCTGCACCGGCACGCCGGCCTCGACCGCCGCCATGAAGATCCGCGCGTGGAACGGCCCGATCTCGCCGCCGCCGCGCGCCCCGCCTTCGGGAAACACCCCGACCGCCTGGCCGTTGCGCAGGCGCGCGAGCATCTCGTGCAGCACCCCGCCGAGCGACTCGGTGCTGCCGCGGGCGTGGAAGATGGTCTGCGCCCGGGTCGCCATCCAGCCCACCAGCGGCCAGCTGCGGATCTCGCGCTTGGCGACGAAGCCCATCATCCGCTGGCTGTGCAGCGCGGTGATGTCGACCCAGCTGACGTGGTTGGCGACGAACATCGCCGCCCCTGGCAACGGCGTGCCGACCCGCCGCATGCGGAAGCCGAACACCCGCATCAGCCCGGTCGACCAGGCCCGGATCAGCCGGTGTTCGAGGGTGCTGCCGCCGACCCGCAGGTCCTTGGTGAGCGGGGTGATCAGCAACAGCACCAGCGGCAGGTCCACCACCACGTGCCACAGCAGCATCGGCACCCGCACGAGGTAGCGGAGGGCGCGCGCCAGCGGCGTCGAACGGGCCGCGGCGCCGGTGGAGGAGAGCGGCGCATTCATTCCCGCGATGATACCCAACGCCCGGGCGCGCCAGTGGCCGCCCGCCTACAATGGCCGATCGTCCCGAACCGCAAGAGTCCTGCATGTACGAACCGATCATCGACGCCCTGCGCCGCGGCGCCGCCGACGAGGCGCTGGCCGCCGCGCGCGCCGCCGTGGCCGAGCAGCCGCAGGACCCGGCACCGCACCACCTGCTGGCCGCCGCGCTGCGCCTGTCCGGCCAGAACGAGGCGGCGATCGAGGCGATCGACCACGCGGTCGCGCTCGCCCCCGACGACGCCGGCCTGCACCTGGCCCGCGCCGGCATGCTGCTGGGCACCCGCCAGCTCGACGAGGCGCAGGCCGCGCTGGCCCGGAGCATCGGTCTCGATCCCAACCAGTTCCCGGCGTACATCCTGCAGGCCCAGCTCGCGCTTGGACGCGGCGAAATCGACGAGGCCGAGCGGCTGACCCGCACCGCCGCCCGCATCGCGCCGGAACACCCGCAGATCGCCGCGCTGGAAGGCAACCTCGCGCTCCGCCGCGGCGATGCCGATCGCGCACTGGCCATCCTCAGCCGCGCCTCGGAGCGTTATCCGGAGGAACACAGCCTGCGCCACGCCCTCGGTTTCGCCTATCTCGCCAAGGGCCACCTCGCCTTTGCCGAGCAGGCGTTCCGCCGCCTGCGCGAAGGCCAGCCCGACTCCATCCCGCTGCGCGCGCTGGTCGCCGACCTGCTGCGCCGTCAGGGGCGCGCGGGTGAGGCGGCCGATGAGCTCGCGCCGTTGCTGGAGGGCGAGCGCGCCACCCCGGCATTGCGCCGGCTGGTCGGCGAGATGGAACTGGAAGCCGGCCGCAACGAGCGTGCCCGCGACCTGCTGCTCGCGGCGCTCGAGGCGCAGCCGACCGACCGTCGCGCGATCCTCGCCTTGGGCGAGGCGTGGCGCCGCCTCGATGCCGGCGACGAGGCCCGCACCGCGCTCGACCGGCTGCTGGAGACGCACCCGCAGCAGCCCGACCTGTGGCGCGCCCGGTTGCTGTTCGAGGAGTTCGCCGGCGAAGGCGCGCGCGGGGTGATCACGCGCTGGCAGGCGGCGATGCCCGGGTTCGTGCCGGCGCTGGAGGCGCAGGCCGCCGTCCACGACCGCGCCGGCGAGTCCGACCAGGCCGAGGCGGTCGCCCGCCGCATCACCGAGCTCCAGCCGGGCCACGCCCAGGCCGAGCTGCGCATCGTCGACGCCCTGCTCAAGCGCGACCCGGACGCCGCCGTCGCCCAGGTCGAGCGCCTGCTCGCCAATGCCGGCAACGACGCCGCGCGGCGCCACCTGCGCCAGCTGCTCGGCCGCACCCTCGACGCCGCGGGCCAGCCCGATGCGGCCGCCGCGACCTGGGCCGAGATCCACGCCGAAGTGGTCGACCAGCGCCTGCCGCTGCCGCAACCCGGCACCGCACCGGCGGAGTGGCCGGCGCTGGCCACTCTGGAAACGCCGGCACCGGCGGTGCTGCTGCTGTGGGGTGCGCCCGGCTCGCTGGTGGAGCGGCTTGCCGCCACCCTCGACGCCAACGGCGCCCCGCTGCGGGCCGACCGCTTCGGCCCCAACCCGCCGCACGACCTGTTCCAGCGCTACCTGACCATCGACGCGCTTGGCAGCGGCGAAGCCGATCCGGCCGCGCTGGTGGCCGAATGGCGGGCCGCGCTGCCGGGCCGCGGCATCAAGGATGGCCAGGTGTTCGACTGGCTGTTGTGGTGGGACAACGCGGCGCTGCTCGCGCTGCGCCCGCACCTGCCGGAAGCGTTGCTGCTGGTCGCCGTGCGCGACCCGCGCGACATGCTGCTGGACTGGCTCGCGTTCGGCGCGCCGGCGCCGTTCGCGCTGGCCTCGCCGGAGGCCGGTGCGCAGTGGCTGGCGCAGGTGCTCGGGCAAGTCGCCGACCTGCACGAGGACAACCTGTTCCCGCACCGCCTCGTGCGCATGGATGGCATCGGCGAGGACCCCGGCGCGATCGCCCAGTCACTCGCCAACGCGATGGGCGTGCGCCTGCGCGCCGCCCCGCGCGCGCGGCTGGGCGCCGGCCGCTTCCCCGCCGGCCACTGGCGCACCTTCGCCGAGCCCCTGCGCGAGGCGTTCGAAGTGCTGGAGCCGGTCGCCCGCCGGCTGGGGTATTCGGACAGCTGATAACCCGGCGCCCGCTGGGATGCCGGGCGGGCGCGGGAGCGTTTTCTGGACCGCGCGCGTCCTGACGTGCCGAGATGACTCGCGGGCTCGTGCGTACGTGCCGAGCCCTTGTAGGAGCGGCTTCAGCCGCGATCGTGGAACCGGCGTGGGCGGGCCATCATCCGATCGCGGCTGAAGCCGCTCCTACATCCGGCGGAAGCCTCGGACGACAGGGATCCGGACCCGCGCATTCCGCGCAGATCCGCACCGCCACGGCGGTCTGGCAGACTCATCGGCCCGGTCCCGACGGAGTCCCGACATGCGCATCCACAGCGACAGCTTCGACCATCGCGGCGCGATCCCGGCCGAGTTCGCCCTCGGCGTGCGCGACGCCGACGCGGTCGGCTTCGGCCGCAACCGCAACCCGCACCTGGCCTGGGACGACGTGCCCGCCGGTACCCGCTCGTTCGCCCTGCTGTGCATCGACGCCGATGCCCCGACCGTCGCCGAGACGGTCAACAAGGACGGCGTCGAGATCCCGGTCGACCAGCCGCGCGCGGACTTCTGCCACTGGGCGATGGTCGACATCCCCGCCGACGTGCGCGCGATCCCGGCCGGCAGCGCCAGCGACAGCGTCACCGAACACGGCAAGCACGACCCGTCCGGCCCCGCCGGGGCGCGGCAGGGCCTCAACGACTACACCGGCTGGTTCGCCGGCGACGACGCGCTGGCCGGCGACTGGCACGGCTACGACGGTCCGTTCCCGCCGCCCAACGACCTGCGCCCCCACCGCTACTTCTTCCGCCTGTTCGCCCTCGACGTCGAGCACCTCGACGTGCCCGACCGCTTCGCCGCCGCCGACGTCCAGCGCGCGATGCACGGCCACGTGCTCGCCGAGGCGCTGGTGCAGGGGCATTACAGCCTGCATCCCACGCAGCCCACACCGGCGGTTTAGGACGCCATCGCAGCACTGCGCTCTCCGGGATGTTTGGAGGAGCGACGTAAGTCGCGACCCGCCGACAGTCGGTGACGCGTTGAACGTGCACCACTGCGCGTCCAACCCGTTCGCGACTCACGTCGCTCCTACCGATCGCTGGATGCCTCCGCCGGCCCGCGAATGTACGGGCTTGTGCAGGAGCGGCTTCAGCCGCGATCGTGGAACCGGCGTGGGCGGACGATCATCCGATCGCGGCTGAAGCCGCTCCTACAGAAGCCCGGTGGCGAACGGACGTCCGGCCGGACCCGTTCCTTCCGACCCTTCCACTGCCGGCGCGGACACCCGCTTTCCGATAAGCCGCTTCGCGCCGCCGGACACCCGTGAAGATCCGCCGCGGCTCCTACATCCCCGCCGGCAACCACAGCAGCAACGCCACGCCGAGCACGATGCGGTACACCGCGAACGGCGTGTAGCTGTGCTGCCGGATGTAGCCCAGCAGCCAGCGCACGGCGACGAAGCCCGTCGCGGTGGCGGCGGCGAACGCCAGCGCCAGCTCGCCCCAGGCCACCGGCGCGGCGTTGCCGTCGAGGAAGTGCTCCAGCAGCGCGTAGGCGCTGGCCGCGAACATGGTCGGGATGCCGACCAGGAACACGAACTCGGTCGCCGCCGAGCGCTGCCCGGTGCCGGCCAGCAGCGCGATGAAGATCGCCGCGGCCGAGCGCGAGGTGCCCGGGAACACGCCGGCCACGACCTGCGCCAGCCCGACCAGCACCGCCACCGTCCAGGTGATGTGGGCCGACTCGGGACGGCGCGCGGCCAGCCGCTCGGCCACCACCATCCACACGCCGCCGAGGATCAGCGCCCACGCGATCGGCGTGACCGTCTCCGGCAGCTCCCAGCCCATCAACCGCACCGGCAGCCCGACCGCGGCGGTCACGCCGAACGCGACCGCCAGCTTCATCGCGTAGTCGCGGTTGCCACGCTCGCCCAGGCCGGTCGCCAGCGTCCACAGCCGGCGCCGGAACACCAGCGTGGTCGCGAGGATCGCACCGGCCTGGATCACGATGTTGAACAGGTCCGGCCGTTGCTCGCCAATGAAGTGCTGGGCGATCAGCAGGTGGCCTGTGCTGGACACCGGCAGGAACTCGGTGAGGCCTTCGAGGATGCCGAGCAGCAGCGCGGCGAGCAGGTCGGACATGGAAGCAGGGCCGGACGGGGCGGTGACGTCGCGAGAATAGCGCGGGCGCGGCCGCACCATAACGGGGCAAGTCGCGGAACGAAGCACCGCATCGGTGCAGCGGCGGTCGTACAAGCCACCGCGAGTCTAGCCGGATCAATCACTTGCAGCTGCCCCGCTGTTGGCACGAACGATGCTTCAACCACCCTGTTGTCCGTCGCCGAACGCCGCGACGGCCGCATCCCTGCAGCCCACCTGTCCGCCAGCCTCCGGAGCCCCTCATGTCGATCGACACCATCGAAAAACTTATCAAGGACCACCGGGTCGAATTCGTCGACCTGCGCTTTGCCGACATGCGCGGCGTGCAGCACCACGTGACCTACCCCGTATCGATCGTCGACGACGCGCTGTTCGAGGACGGCAAGATGTTCGACGGTTCGTCGATCGGCGGCTGGAAGGGCATCCACGACTCCGACATGGTGCTGCTGCCCGACCCCGGTACCGCGTTCCTCGACCCGTTCACCGCCGACCCGACGCTGGTGCTGACCTGCGACATCCTCGACCCGGCGACGATGCAGGCCTACTCGCGCGACCCCCGCGGCATCGCCAAGCGCGCCGAAGCGTTCCTGAAGTCCAGCGGCATCGCCGACCAGGCGTTCTTCGGCCCGGAGCCGGAGTTCTTCATCTTCGACTCGGTGCGCTACGCCAACGAGATGGGCCACACCTTCTTCCACGTCGATTCGGAAGAAGCCGCGTGGAATTCCGGCCGCGAGTACGAGGGCGGCAACACCGGCTACCGGCCGGGCGTGAAGGGCGGCTACTTCCCGGTCGCGCCGCTGGACTCGCTGCACGACATCCGCGCCGAGATGTGCAAGACCCTGACCCAGGTCGGGATCGAGGTCGAGGTGCACCACCACGAGGTCGCCAACGCCGGCCAGTGCGAGATCGGCACCAAATTCAACTCGCTCACCAGGAAGGCAGACGAGCTGCTGACGATGAAGTACATCGTCAAGAACGTCGCCCACCGCAACGGCAAGACCGCGACGTTCATGCCCAAGCCGCTGGTCGGCGACAACGGCAGCGGCATGCACGTGCACCAGTCGCTCGCCAAGGGCGGCACCAACCTGTTCTCCGGCGACGGCTACGGCGGCCTCAGCCAGATGGCGCTCTGGTACATCGGCGGCATCTTCAAGCACGCCCGCGCGATCAACGCCTTCACCAACTCCACCACCAACAGCTACAAGCGGCTGGTGCCGGGCTTCGAGGCGCCGGTGATGCTGGCGTACTCGGCGAGCAACCGTTCGGCCTCGTGCAGGATCCCGTACGTCGCCAACCCGAAGGCGCGCCGGATCGAGATGCGCTTCCCCGACCCGATGAACTCGGGCTACCTGATCTTCGCCGCGCTGATGATGGCCGGCCTCGACGGCATCCGTAACCAGATCGACCCGGGTGCGCCGAGCGACAAGGACCTGTACGACCTGCCGCCGGAAGAGGAAAAGAACATCCCGACCGTCTGCCACAGCCTCGACCAGGCGCTGGAGGCGCTCGACAGGGACCGCGACTTCCTCAAGGCCGGCGGCGTGTTCACCGACGACTTCATCGATGCCTACATCGGGCTGAAGATGAAGGAAGTCACCGCGTTCCGCGCCGCGACGCATCCGCTCGAGTACCAGATGTACTACGCGATCTGATCGCGATCCGCGCGGTTCCGACTGCAGCGCCCGACGGCCCGGTTATCCGGGCCGTCGTCGTTCTGCGCAACCACTCGCGTGCTCGCCCACCGTAGGCGCGCAGCCGCTGGCCACTGTTGTCTTCACCTTCACAAAACCTGCCAGCCCCAATCCTGACGCTACAAAGCTGGGAGGCGCGCATGCAGACCATCATCGAACCGGCGCACGGCAAGCTCGGCATCCTGATGCCCGGGCTCGGCGCGGTGGCCACCACCTTCATCGCCGGCGTGGAGGCGATCCGCAGGAACCTCGCCGAACCGGTCGGCTCGCTCACCCAGATGGGCAACATCCGGCTCGGCAAACGCACCGAGAACCGCGTGCCGCGGATCAAGGACTTCGTCCCACTGGCCGAACTCGACGATCTGGTGTTCGGCGGCTGGGACGTCTACAGCGACAACGTGTTCGAAGCGGCGAGCAACGCCAAAGTGCTGGAGCCGGCGCTGCTGCAGTCGGTACGCGCCGGACTCGAGGCAATCCGGCCGATGCCCGCGGTGTTCGACCCCGCGGTGGTGCCGTACCTGGACGGCACCCACGTCAAGCCCGCCGCCGGCAAGGCGGAACTGGCCCGCGCGTTGATGGACGACATCGAAAGCTTCCGCAAGGCCAACGACTGCGCGCGGCTGGTGATGGTGTGGTGCGCCTCGACCGAGAAGTACATCGAGCCCTCGGCGGTGCACGCCAGTCTGGAGGCGTTCGAGCAGGGCCTGCGCGACGACGACCCGGCGATCCCGCCGTCGATGATCTACGCCTACGCCGCGCTCAGGCTCGGCGTGCCGTTCGTCAACGGCGCGCCCAACCTGACCTGCGACGTGCCGGCACTGATCGAGCTGGCGGCGCAGACCGACACCCCCATCGGCGGCAAGGACTTCAAGACCGGCCAGACCCTGATGAAGACCATCCTCGCGCCCGGCCTGCAGGCGCGTGCGCTCGGCATCCGCGGCTGGTTCTCGTCGAACATCCTCGGCAACCGCGACGGTTTCGTGCTCGACCACCCCGACAACTTCAAGACCAAGGAAGTCTCCAAACTCAGCGTGCTCGAGGACATCCTGCGGCCGGACCTCAATCCCGACCTGTACGGCGACATCTACCACAAGGTCCGGATCAACTATTACCCGCCGCACGGCGACAACAAGGAAAGCTGGGACAACATCGACATCTTCGGCTGGCTCGGCATGCCGATGCAGATCAAGATCAACTTCCTCTGCCGCGATTCCATCCTCGCCGCGCCGGTGGTGCTCGACCTCGCGCTGTTCACCGATCTCGCCAAGCGCGCCGGCATGTCGGGCATCCAGGAATGGCTGTCGTTCTACTTCAAGTCGCCGCAGACCGCGCCCGGCCTGCGTCCCGAGCACGACATCTTCAAGCAGCTGATCAAGCTGCAGAACACCCTGCGCCACCTGATGGGCGAGGACCTGATCACCCACCTCGGGCTGGACTACTACGAGGAACTGGTGGAGACCTCATGAGGCCACGCATGTCGTCCGCATCCTCATTCCGCCGTTCCGATGACGTCGCTCCCTCCGCCCAGGACCATCCCACCACATGATCGAAGCCGTCACTTTCTGGAACGAGGCCAACAACAAATCGCACTGGGACCCGGAGATCGATCCGGAGTGGCGGCTGTACGCGGAAATGGTTCGCACGGCCGCGCAGGCGGTGAAAGCCGAGAACCCACGGGTGACACGCGTGCTCGGCGGCATGTCGCCGATCGACCCGGCCTTCGTGCAGCGCATGCAGGCCTTCGGTGCGCTCGACGACATCGACGCGGTCGGCGTGCACGGGTTCCCGTGCGACTGGAACCCGTGGCCGCTGAACGCCTGGCCCGACAAGATCGCCGGGATCGAAGCGGTCACGCCGCTGCCGGTGTGGGTGCCGGAGGTGGGCGTATCCAGCTTCGGCGCCGAGGAGGTGCAGGACTTCGGCCTGCAACGCACCGCCGAACTGCTGCTCGGCCGGGTGCCACGCATCCACTGGTACAGCCTGTACGACCTGCCGCAGGCGTGGGAGGCGACCACCCGGCACAAGGAGGCGGAGGGCTCGTCGTACTACCGGCATTTCCACATGGGCCTGCTGCGCGAGGACGGCACGCCCAAGCTGGCCGCGCGCCGCTTCCACGAATACACGCCCGAGATGGGCATCTGCCAGTGGTTCCATTTCGAGGACCACCGGCTCGACGACGCGGTGGCCTGGCTGCGCCGGCTGGGCGTACGTCGCCTGCGCACCGGCCTGAGCTGGGCCGACTGGCTGCGGCCCGACGCCGAACGCTGGTTCGACCGGATGGTGGCGGCGCTGGACGGCTTCGAACTGACCGCGACGTTCTGCTTCACCCCCGAGTCCGAAGGCATCGCCCCGCACCACACCAGCGCGCCCAAGGATCCGCAGCGCTTCGCCGATTTCTGCGCGACGATGATGCGGCGCTACGCCTGAGCGCATGCGCCGGTCGATGGCGAACGGCGGCGACGACCTGGCCCGCCCGCGACCGCGGCGGGGTGCCACCGGCGCCACGGCCGCGGCGGAAACCGGGCCGCCACCCGCGCCGCTGGCCGATCAGTGGACCGCGCACATGCGGCGCGGCGAATGGGAACAGGCGTGGACGATTGGCGACGCCGGACTGCCCGCCCGCGCCGCCACCGACGGCCGCCACCTGCCGCGGCACCTGCAACACATCTGGACCGGCGCGCCGCTGACCGGCAGACGGGTGCTGGTGCGCTGCTACCACGGCCTCGGCGACACCCTCCAGTTCATCCGCTACATGCCGATGCTGCGCGCGATCGCGTCGGAGGTGATCGTCTGGGCACAGCCCAAGCTGTTGCCGCTGCTCGCCGGCGTCGACGGGATCGACATCCTGCTGCCGTTGCACGATGGCGTACCCGGCGTGGACTTCGATGTCGACGTCGAGGTGATGGAGCTCGCGCACGTGTTCCGCAGCACGCCGGCGACGGTGCCGCGCGGCATTCCCTACCTCCGCGCGGACCCGATCACCCTGCCGGGGGACGTGCGCCGCCCGGCGGTCGGACTGGTCTGGCAGGGCGGCGACTGGGAGCCGGCGCGCTCGATGTCGTTCGACACCATCGCGCCGCTGATCGATGCCGCGGCGGGCACGGTGTTCATCGTCCAGCCTGGCGCCCGCGTCGCGGGCTGGGACGGCCGTCGTGGCCGGCACCTCGGCGAGTTCGACCTCGCCGCGTATGCGGGCGTGCTGCAGGCACTCGACCTGCTGGTCACCATCGACTCGATGCCCGCGCACCTCGGCGGCGCGCTCGGCGTGCCGACCTGGACCCTGCTGCACCACGATCCGGACTGGCGCTGGATGGATGGGCGCGACGACAGCCCGTGGTATCCCGGCATGCGCCTGTTCCGGCAGCGCGCGCCGGGAGACTGGGATGGCGTCGTCGCCGACGTCGCCGCGGCGTTGCGGCGTTTCGCCCTCACGGGTGCGCGGCCGCTCCGATGAGCGGCCGCGCCGGTAGTGACCGGCGTCAGGGCCGCTCCGCATGCGCGTGGCGAGCGCGAGTCCCTGTTTCCCACTCGCTTCCGCCCTACGCCTTTGTAGCAGCGGCTTCAGCCGCGATCGTGACCTTGGCGCGGGCGAACGATTCGACGATCGCGGCTGAAGCCGCTCCTACACAGGCCCGGGCACGCGAGGGACAGGCGTGGGCGATGGCGGGTCCGGCCAACGCTTGCGGCCTGCCGCGCGGGTCCGGTGCCCGGCGTCTGCCGTCACTCCTACAGGCGCAGCCACCGCGCCAGCGTGCCCAGTCGGCCACGGTGGTACGCCAGCGCGTGGTACACCGCCGCCGCGCCGCGCGCCCAGCCGGTGTACAGCCACGGCATCCGGATGACGCGGGCCAGGCGGAACACGCGGTGGCTCCACGCCGAGATCGCCCGCCGCATCGCGTAGATCAGCCGGCGCCCGCGCGCCGGGGACCGGGCATCGGGCGCGACCCGCTTGCGTGGCAGCGGCGGCCGGCGGTGCCATCGCGCCAGCCGCCACGCCAGTCCCTCGCGCCGCTGCCGCAACCCGGCGGCCTGGGTCTGTTCGACGAACGCGTCATCGACCGCCCCCAGCGCCAGCCGTCCGGCGGCGACCGCATCGTCCAGCAGCCGCGCGACCACCGGTGATCGCACCACCACCACGTTCGCGCCCTGCCAGTCCGATGCGTACGGCTCGACCCAGGCATCGCCGAACGACACGTCGGCGGTTTCCGCCACCACGTCGTCGCAGGCGTTGCACGCCGGCGCCATGAAGAAGCCCGCGCCCCAGTCGCCATCCGCCAGGTGCCACCAGTCCTGCGTGACCGTGCCGCCGTCGTCGAGCCGCATGCGCGCGCTGTACCAGTTCGCCGGCCGGTCCCGCACCTTGTGGCGGAAATCGAAGCCGCGCACCCGGGCCGGATCGACCCCGCTCTGCAGCGCGATGCTGTCGACGAAGCGCGCGCTCTTCATGTGGCCGCAGAACAGGCCCAGCGTGTAGCGGATGCGCTCGCGGTAGAGCGGATCGGCGCGGCGCAGCAGTTGCACCGCCTTGATGAAGCAGGGAATGCCGACCACGGCGTAGCGACCGGGTTGCGCGCGGATGGCGGCGAGCACCTCCGACAGCTCGACCGGGTAGTAGCGCGATTGCGCGCCGTCGCGCACCTCGGCTTCGGTGCGCGAGACGCGGTAGCGGAACCGGCGTCCCTCATGCGGCGGATCGTCGCAGGCGACCACGTGCGCGACCGCGTCGACCTCGCCGCGCCGCAGCAGTTCGGTCGCCACCCAGCTGACCAGCCCGCCTGAGCTGCCGCGGTGCCGGAAATCCTGTTCGGCGACGTGGCCGACCCACGCCGCGCGGTAACGCCCGACCGACGCCGCACGGCGCGGCGCGTCCGGGAACAGCCCGGCGGCGAGGTCATCCTCGTCAGCCGCAAGCGGCGAGAACGGGCAGGTGGCGGCGAACCGCTCCGGGCCGGTGCGCAGCCACTCCGGCGCGGCCTGCGGACGCAGCAGGCCGTGTGCGTCCAGGCCCATGTTCACGTCACGCGTGCCGGCCTGCGCGGCGCAGCTGCCGCAACCGATGCACAGCCCGGCGCGCACGATCGAGCCCGGCACGATCGGCTTCCCGTCGACCGCCGCCGGGGCGATCGGACCGGTACCGGGCGTCGCGTGCACCGTCGCCCTCATGCCATCGCCGGTTCCATGCACGCGCGGTCGAGATAGCGCGCCGAACGCCGCCGCATCGCCGCGATGCGCTCGCCGATCGCCGGATCGAGCGGCGCGCCCAGCAGTGCATCGAGGTCACCCGACGCGTCGCCCTCGGCGAGCAGGTGCGGTTCGCCGCCGACGATCGCCATCAGCGCGCGCACCTTGTTGCTGCGATACGGCGACTCCTCGCAGGCGAACGGTTTGCGGTGGCGCAGCGCGAACACGCAGCCATGGAAGAAGTTGGTGACCACCGCCGCGGCGCCGGCCATGAAGCCGGCGAACTGGTGCGGACCGGCTTCGAGCCACTGGTGGTCGGCCCAGTCGTTGCGGTAGCCGATGCTGACCAGCGGCAGGCCGCGCCGGCGCGCCCAGCGCTGCAGGCGGTCGACCAGGGCCGGCGAGAAGCCGTGGCCGTACACGGCGACGTGGCCGTGCCCGCCCCAGGTGCGTCCGTCGTCGTCGGCTGCGCCGTCGAGGTCGGGCGGGAACTGCAGGCACGGGTCGAGCACCAGCTCGGGGCGCCGCCCGGTGGCGTTCTCGACGATCGCCTGCGAGGCGTGGTCGCGCACCGAAATCGCATCGAACCGGCCCAGCCGCTCCGCCCATTGCGGCTCCAGCCCCCACCACGGGTCGTAGTTGCCGAAGCTCGCCGCGTAGGACACCAGCCGCGGCGTGCGCAGGCCGTCGCCGAAGAACAGCGGCTGCTGCGCGTACCACGGGTGCACGAGATTCCAGACCTCGTCGCTGCCGACCACCACCCGGTCGAACGCCGGCGCCCGGGACGGGTCGTCGAGCGGAAAGGGCGGCGTGGTCGGCAGCGCCTCGAAGGCTTCGAAGAACCGCCGCACCTTCCCGCGGTAGCGCGGCCGGTCTTCGGCGGGCGTGGGCAGCGGCAGGGTCGGCCGGAACGCGCAACGCCATTCGGCGATGTCGACCCGGCGCGAGGCGTGGTCGAGGATCGCGACTTCGTGGCCGCACGCGCGCAGGCCGTCGGCGAGGCAGCGCGCCTGCCAGTAGCTGCCGTAGTTGATGCAGCGATGGAAAGTCAGTATTCCGATCCGCACGCGCGCCCTCCGGTGGGGGTTCTCACCGCGCGGTCACCCGGCGGCCCGACAATGGCCGGCGCCGCCCGTGGACGATGCCGATGACCCGTCTGTTCCTGATCCGCCACGCCGCCAACGACGTGTCCGGCCATGCGTTTGCCGGGCGCATGCCGGGCGTGCGCCTCAACGGGACCGGCCGGCGGCAGGCGCAGGCGCTGGCCGAACGGTTCGCCGGGGCGGAGGTGGCGGCGGTCTGCAGCAGCCCGCTGGAGCGGGCGGTGGAAACCGCGGAACCGATTGCGACGGTACTGGGGCGGGCGGTCAGCACCCGTGAAGAGTTCCTCGAGATGGAGTTCGGCGGGTGGACCGGGCAGCGCTTCGAGGCGCTCGAGGGCGACGCCGGGTTCCACCGCTTCAACACGCTGCGCAGCTGTTCGGGGGCGCCGCACGGGGAGCTGATGCTGCAGGTGCAGGCGCGGATGGTGCAGGGGCTGGAGGCGGTGCGGACGCGGCACGCGGACCAGGCGGTGGTGGTGGTCGGCCACGGCGATCCGATCCGCGCGGCGCTGGCGCACTACCTGGGGATGCCGCTGGACCTGATGCTGCGGCTGGTGGTGGACGTGGCTTCGGTGAGCATCGTCGAAGTGGACGAGACGTCGGTGCGGGTGCTGGCGATCAACGACACCGGCCGCACGTCGTTGGCCTGACCGCTTCGACCGTCTGCCCCGGCCGACATGTAGGAGCGACGTGAGTCGCGACCCACTGGAAACGGGTTTCGCGGCGCTCGACGGGAATCTTCCACCGGGCGATTCTCCGCTCCTGGTGGGTCGTGTGATCACCGCAGGCTCCGCGCCGGGAGGGCTGCGCCGTCCGGCACGAATCCCAAGATCCAGCAAGGCCACGTCGCGGGTCGCTGCCGCAGGGATCGCTTGATCGTGGGCGGCGTTGATCGTCGGTCACGGTTGTCGGTGGCTTCGCGGCTGAAGCCGCTCCTACAAAAGCAGCGCGTCGGTGATGGCACGGGAACGCCGGGGTGCCACGGTACGCCGCGGCGCTGCACTAAGATGGTGCGATGCCCGCCGACGCGCCCGAGTTCGACGCCCTGACCACGCCGCTGGCGTGGACCGGTGCCGACGGCAGCATCGCCGGCTGCAACCAGGCCTTCGCGCGCTGGCTCGGCGTCGGCGCCCGCCGCGTGGTCGGCCGCCCCCTGCCCGCGCTCGACGCCGAACAGCCCGAGCGCCTGGCCGACGCCCTCGCCCGCATCCACCCCGACGGCGCCCCGCTGCGCCTGCGCCGCATGCACCTGTGCCACCCCGAGGCCGACGAACGCTTCGCCGACCTCTGGCTCAGCGCCCACGGCGACGGCGTCCTCGTCGAGGCCCACCCGGTCGACGAATTCCCCGGCGACGACCCCGCCCTGCTGCTGCCGTCGGCGCTGTCGGCCGCGCTCAAGGGCCTCGCCCACGAGCTACGCAATCCGCTGGCTGGGCTCAAGGGCGCCGCCCAGCTGCTCGGCCGCCGCGTCGGCGACGACGCCTCACGCGAGCTGGTCGGCCTGATCGACAGCGAGGTCGGCCGCCTTGCCGCCCTGCTCGACCAGCTGCTGAGCCCGGCGCCGCCGCGACCGCACGCCGAGCTCAACATCCACGCCGTGCTCGAGCGCGTGCTCCGGCTGGCTGAGAGCGACGCCGGCTGGGCGGTGCGCCTGCTGCGTGACTACGACCCGAGCCTGCCCGAGTTCGCCGGGGACCCCGACCGCCTGACCCAGGCGCTGTGGAACCTGGTCCGCAACGCGATCGAGGCCGGCGCCGGCACCGTCACCCTGCGCACGCGCGCCGGGCACGGCGTGCGCATCGGCGAGGATGCGCACCCGATGGTGCTGCGGCTGGAGATCGTGGACGACGGCCGCGGCGTGCCCGAAGCGCTGGCCGAGCGCGTGTTCCTGCCGCTGGTGTCGGGCCGCGCCGAAGGCAGCGGGCTGGGGCTGGCGCTGGCGCAGCAGGTCGCGCGCGAGCACCGCGGCTCGCTGGCCTACCGCTCGCGGCCGGGCCACACCGTGTTCACCCTGCTGCTGCCGATGACCCTGCCGGACGCGGTGGTCGACAGCGGCGACGACGCACCCGCGCCGAAGGAGGACAACGGATGAGCGCACGCATCTGGGTGGTCGACGACGACCGCGCGGTCCGCTTCGTGCTGGCCACCGCGCTGCGCGAGGCGGGCTACGCGGTGACCGAGTTCGAGGGCGCGGCCAGCGCGCTCGCCGCCATCGAACACCCGTCGCCGGAACTGCCGACGCCCGGGCTGCTGTTCACCGACGTGCGCATGCCCGGCGACGACGGCCTGGTGCTGCTCGACAAGCTGCGCACCCGCGTGCCCGATCTGCCGGTGGTGGTGATGAGCGCCTACACCGATGTCGCCAGCACCGCCGGTGCGTTCCGCGGCGGTGCCCGCGAGTTCCTGTCCAAACCGTTCGACCTCGACGAGGCGGTGGCGCTGGCCGGGCGCACGCTGGCCGCGCGCGAAGACGAAGCCGCGCCGCCGCCCGCGCCGGCCGCCGGCGAACCGCTGCTGGTCGGCGACTCACCGCCGATGCGCGAGCTGTACCGCGCGATCGGCCGGCTCGCGCAGGCGCCGCTGTCGGTGCTGGTCACCGGCGAGACCGGCACCGGCAAGGAGCTGGTCGCACGCGCGCTGCACCGCGAGTCGCCGCGCGCGGCGCGGCCGTTCGTCGCGCTCAACACCGCCGCGATCCCGGCCGAGCTGCTGGAGAGCGAGCTGTTCGGCCACGAGGCCGGCGCCTTCACCGGCGCGACCCGCCGCCACATCGGCCGGTTCGAGCAGGCCGACGGCGGCACCCTGTTCCTCGACGAGATCGGCGACATGCCGGCGGCGCTGCAGACCCGGCTGCTGCGGGTGCTGGCCGAGGGCGAGTTCTTCCGCGTCGGCGGCCGGGAGCTGGTGCGGGTCGACGTGCGGGTGATCGCCGCGACCCACCAGGACCTGGAGTCGCGTGTGGCCGACGGCCGCTTCCGCGCCGACCTGCTGCACCGGCTCGACGTGGTGCGGCTGCGATTGCCGCCGCTGCGGGAACGGATCGACGACGTGCCGCTGCTGGCCGCGCGCTTCCTCGCCGTCGCCGCGCGCCGCTTCGATGCCGCGCCGAAGCGGCTGGCGCCGGCCGCGACCCGGCGTCTGCTGGCGCACGACTGGCCCGGCAACGTGCGCGAGCTGGAGAACGTCTGCTGGCGGCTGGCCGCGCTGGCGCCGGCCGACACCGTCACCGCGGCCGATGTCGAGGCGGCGCTCGGGCCGGGGCGCGGTGGCGCGATAACCGCTGGTGGGCCCGCCACCAACACCGGTGTCGGCGACTGGGGCGACGCGTTGGCCGACTGGGCGCGGCAGGCGCTCGACGCCGATGCGCCCGCGATCCACGCCCGCGCGCTGGCCCGCTTCGACGAAGTGCTGCTGCAGGCCGCGCTCGACCACACCGGCGGCCGCCGCGCCGAGGCCGCCGCCCGGCTCGGAGTCGGCCGCAACACCCTGACCCGCAAGCTCAAGCCACGCCGGCCGTGAGGTGCGGCGACCGGATTCACCATCGCTGAACCCGCGGCGACTTACCGTCCGCGGCGGCACCCGACCACCTGATCAGGAGATCGCCATGAAGACCGCCCTGCTTGCCAGCACCACCGCCCTGCTGCTCGCCGCCTGCAGCTCGACCCCGCAGACCCGTTCCGACACCGCCGCCGCGGACACCGCGCCGGCGGCCCCCGAACTGGCCACCACGTCGACCCTGCAGAACGCGTCGGTGAACCTGGCGGCGGCTTCGGGCAGCCTGGTCAGCGGCCGGCTGTCGATCATGCCGATGGGCGAGGGTCTGCACCTGACCGGCGAGGTCGGCGGCCTCGCGCCGGGCAGCACCCACGCCATCCACATCCACGAGAAAGGCGATTGCAGCGCGGCCGATGCCAGCAGCGCCGGCGGTCATTTCAACCCGACCGCCGAGCCGCACGGCAAGGTCGACACCGCCACCCACCACGCCGGCGACATGAACAACATCGTCGCCAACGGCGAGGGCGTGGCGATGGTCGACGTGCATGCCAATGGCGTGGTGTTGGGCGGCGGCGCCGCCAACGACGCGGTCGGCAAGGCGGTGATCGTCCACGCCGCGCCCGACGACTACACCAGCCAGCCGTCCGGCAATGCCGGCGCGCGCGTGGCCTGCGGCGTGATCGCAGGCGGCTGAGCCGGTCGCCGTGCGCGCCACGTCCGGCCATGACGCCATGACCGAAGCCACCGGCGCCACGCGCCCGCTGCGGATCCGCCCCGCCCACGCCAGCGACACCGCGTTGCTGGCGCGCTGGGCGGCGGCAATGGCGTGGGAAACCGAGCACAAGGCGCTCGATCCCGACACCGTGCGCGCCGGCATCGCGGCCGGCATCGCCGACCCGGCGCGGGCGCGCTACTTCGTGGCGATGGACGAGTCGCTCGCCGCCGGCCGCGAAACCATCGCGGCCGCGGTCGGCACGCTGATGCTGACCCGCGAATGGAGCGACTGGCGCAACGGCGAGTGGTGGTGGATCCAGAGCGTCTACGTCGACGAGGCCCACCGGCGGCGCGGCGTGTTCTCCGCGCTGTACCGGCACGTCGCGGCGCTCGCGCGGGCGACCGATGGCGTGATCGGGCTGCGCTTGTACGTCGAGCGTGGCAACGCCGCCGCGCAACGCACCTACGCGGCACTGGGCATGGTGGACGCGGGATACGACATCCTGGAGCACGCGCTGCCGCGGCCGGAGTGAGTAGCGGCAAGGCCGGGTGAGCGGCGGCGTGGTCGGGGTGCCGTTCGACGTGGCGCGGCGGTTTGTACGTGGCGGCGCCTGTGGGAACGGGGTAGGTCGCGTCCACTGGTGGCGGCGCAGCGGTCCGCGGGAGGGGATCGCCCGATTGTGGAGCGCGTTGAACGGTGCGCCTCGGCCGGTCAGTGGGTCGCGACTTACCTCGCTCCTACAGGGAGTCGTGCGGATGGCCGGCCTTTTGTAGGAGCGGCTTCAGCCGCGATCCGGCAACCGTTCGCCCGTACCCGTTCCACGATCGCGGCTGAAGCCGCTCCCACAGCAGCCCCGACAGACGCCGCTGGACCGCGGCACGCGCATGCCGGTGGCCGGTGGTGCTGACCTCTGCTCCGCACGCGCAAATCGCGCCGGCTCAGCGCAGCTCGTTGCGATAGTCGCTGTCGCGGCCGCAGTGGACGAAGGTGACGGCGACCCCGTGGGCGGCGAGCACGGCGGCGATCTGCCGCTGCCGGGCCTCGAACAGCTGGTGGCGGCGCTGCAGCCGTTCGCGGGTGGCGTCATCGGCGCCCGCCGGATCAGCGGGGTCGTGCTCGTCGGCAGCGTAGCGCTGGTGCCAGGCGTTCGGCGAGAACAGGGCGATCCGCGCCTCGCCGCCGGTGTAGTGCAGCAGCGGCTCGGGCGGCTGGTCGAGCCAGGCTTCGCCGTCGGGTTCGAGCAGGGCGGTCTCCAGCAGCGGCCACAGCGCGGCCAGGCCGGCGTGTTCGTACTGCATCGCGGTCATCGCTGCGAGGTCGTGCACGGTCAGGTAGCGGGCGTGCTCGACCTGCAGGCCGAACGCCTCCTGGGCGGCCAGTGCGGTGTCGGCGCCGGCCATGCCGGTTTCGATCAGGTCGCGTTCGAACGCGTCGCCGACCGTCGACACTGTCTCCGCCGGGCCGCCGAGCACGAACGGCACCAGCCGCAGCGGCCCGCCGGCGAAATCCGGTGACGGCGCGAGCGTGCCCGGCAGCTTGCCCTCGTGCGCGCCGAACGCGATCACCCGGCCCTGGTCGCGGCCGAGGCCCTGGCGCGGGGCGCCCCCCAAGGGGACTTCCTTCGGGGCGCGCGCGGCGAGCTGGTCGAGCTCCCGGTGCAGCGGCCAGCCGGGCCGCAGCAGTTCGACCGGGTCGTAATGGGCACCGACGGTGACCAGCTCCAGCTGCGCGGCCTCCGGCGCGAACTTCGCCAGGTCGCGCGCGACCAGCCCGGCCAAGGCGCCGACCTCGGGCTGCGCCAGCGCGTCGCGTGCCACGGGTGCCGCGCCGGTCAGTTCCAGCGCGAGTGCGCCGAGCACGTGGAGTTGCGGGGTCTGGCTCATTGCTTCCCTTAATGAAAATACGCTGGCGTTTGGTCGCGTCCGAAGCCCGGCGCTACACTCA
The DNA here is from genome assembly GCF_056739745.1 of Lysobacter sp. CC-YZS074. NCBI lineage: Bacteria > Pseudomonadati > Pseudomonadota > Gammaproteobacteria > Lysobacterales > Lysobacteraceae > Lysobacter > Lysobacter sp. CC-YZS074. The sequence goes on from NZ_CP200301.1 coordinate 162,904, forward strand.
GGCCATTATGCCCGCACCCGCTTGCGGGCTGCCCCGCAAGCCCCGCGCTGCACCGCCAGCGCCCTCCAGAAGGTGATCCGATGCGTCCTGTCCGTCCCGTTGCCGTGCTCGGCGGAGTGCGAATCCCGTTCTGCCGGCAGAACACCGCCTACGCGGACGTCGGCAACCTGGGCATGTCGGTGCGCACCCTCGGCGCGCTGGTCGAAAAGTACGGCCTGCACGGACAGGTGCTCGGCGAGGTGGCGATGGGCGCGGTGATCAAGCACTCCAGCGACTGGAACCTCGGCCGCGAGGCGGCGCTGTCGTCCGGGCTGTCGCCGCTGACGCCGGGCATCACCCTGCAGCGCGCCTGCGGTACCTCGCTGGATTCGATCATCACCGTGGGCAACAAGATCGCCACCGGCCAGATCGAGGCCGGCATCGGCGGCGGTTCGGACTCGACCTCGGACGTGCCGATCGTCTACGGCAAGGCCTTCCGCCGGCGCCTGCTGGCGGCGAACGCGGCGCGCGACCTCAAGGGCAAGCTGGCCGAGTTCAAGGGATTCTCGCTGGGCGAACTCAAGCCCGACTTCCCCGGCGTGGCCGAGCCGCGCACCGGCAAGTCGATGGGCGAGCACTGCGAGGACATGGCCAAGCAGTGGAACATCGGCCGCGACTCGCAGGACGAGTGGGCGCTGTCGTCGCACCTCAAGCTCGCCGCAGCCTACGAGCGCGGTTTCTTCGACGACCTGGTCGTCAGCTTCCGCGGGGTGGCGCGCGACAACAACCTGCGCCCCGACAGTACGCTGGAAAAGCTGGCGACGCTGAAGCCGGCGTTCGACCGCACCTCTGGCCGAGGCACCCTGACCGCGGCCAATTCGACGCCCCTGACCGACGGCGCCGCGGCGTGCCTGCTGGCCTCCGACGAGTGGGCGGCGGCGCACGGCCACGAAGTGCTGTGCCACCTGCGCGACGCCCACGTGGCCGCGGTCGACTTCGTCCACGGCGAGGGCCTGCTGATGGCGCCGACCGTAGCGGTGCCGCAGATGCTGGCGCGCAACGGTTTGAGCCTGCAGGACTTCGACTTCTACGAGATCCACGAGGCGTTCGCCGCGCAGGTGCTGTGCACGCTGCGGGCGTGGGAGAGCGAGGAGTACTGCAGGGGCCGGCTCGGGCTGGACGCGCCGCTCGGGCGGATCGACCCGGCGAAGATCAACCCGAACGGCTCGTCGCTGGCGACCGGGCATCCGTTCGCCGCCACCGGCGCGCGCATTGTCGCGACCGCGGCGAAGGAGCTGGCCGCCCGCGGCGGCGGCCGCTGCCTGGTGTCGATCTGCACCGCCGGCGGCATGGGCGTGGTGGCGATCCTGGAGCGTTGACGGCGGCGCTTGGCGCTTGGCGCGCCGCGGGCTGGCGCCATCAAAGGTGATGCCAGCACGGCGGTGTGTGTTCGCGGGTTCGCGTTCGGAGTTCGGGGGTTGGTGGACTTTTGTAGGAGCGACGTCAGTCGCGATCCATTGACCCCAGGAGTGGCTGCGTTCAGCGCGCGCCTCGAAATCGCGCGACCGTGGTGCGCGTTGATCGACACGGAAACGGTTGTCAGTGGGTCGCGACTCACGTCGCTCCTACAAGAACCCGCATTCGCGAGGACAGGAGCGTAAAGCCGGGTGCGCCAGACCAGCCCCGGCGCTCAGCGCCCGGGGCCGACGTCGATGAACTGCAGGAACTCGGCGCGGGTGCGGGCGTCCTCGCGGAAGGTGCCGAGCATCTTCGAGGTGATCATGCTGACGCCGCGCTTGTGCACGCCGCGGGTGGTCATGCACTCGTGCGCGCCCTCGATCACCACGCCGACGCCGCGCGGCTGCAGCACGCGCTGGATGCAGCCGGCGATCTGCGAGGTCATCTTTTCCTGCACCTGGAAGCGGCGCGCGTAGGCGTCCACCACGCGGGCCAGCTTGCTGATGCCGACCACCTTGCCGTCGGGCAGGTAGCCGACGTGGGCCTTGCCGATGATCGGCGCCATGTGGTGTTCGCAGTGGCTCTCGAACTCGATGTCGCGCAGCACGATCAGCTCGTCGTAGCCGGCGACTTCCTCGAAGGTGCGGGCGAGGTACTCGTCCGGATCCAGCGCGTAGCCGCTGAACCAGTCCTGGTAGGCCTTGGCGACCCGCTTGGGGGTGTCCAGCAGGCCTTCGCGGGCGGGATCCTCGCCGGCCCAGCGCAGCAGGGTGCGGACGGCGGACTCGGCCTCTTCGCGGGACGGTTTGTGGGGATCGGCCATGGCGCGGGGGATTGTCGTGGGGGCTGCCATGCTACTCCTGCCCATCGCGGGGCTGAACCCGCGGGCATCACGACAAAAAAAGACGGGGCCGCGTGCGACCCCGTCCAGGCACCAACTGCTGTGTTCGTTGTTGTTTGTTGTTGTTGTGTGTTCCGCCGGCGGCGCGAAGCGGCTCAGCGGCCGTCGCGGTCGGCGTCGCCCGGGAGGGCGCGTTCGATGTGGTGCCAGCCGTCGCGCACCGCATGGCGTGCATCGCTCCACTCCAGGCGCGAGTCGCCGCGGGTGCGGTCCCAGTCACGCTCGAGGTGCGGCTCGGCGTCCTCGAAGCGCTGGCCGCGGTAACGGCCGTAGGTGTCGTAGCCGTACTGGTAGGCCGGCTCGTAGTCGTTCCACTCGCGCTCGCTCGAGTAATACGGCGTGCTGCGGTACTCGCGCTTGAAGTGCTCGCGGTACTCGGTCGGGTTGACCGCCTCGGCGATCGAGTCGCCGGCCTTGGCACCGATCACGCCGCCGGCCACCGCGCCGATGGCGCTGCCGACCGGGCCGCCGACCGACCCGACTGCCGCGCCCGCGACCGCGCCGGCCACCGCGCCGGTACCCGCGCCGATGCTGTGGTCTTTCTTGACGTCACTCATGGGTGTGCTCCGTTGATTGGTGGGGGGCCGGAGCGATCGCACCGGTGCGCTGAACGTAGGCGCGCGGCGGTGCAACGGGAGTGAAAGCAGCGCGGTTATCGCCGCGACGTTGGCCCGGTACTCAGCCACGTCAATGCAGTGTCGAGGGTCAGGCGTCGACCGGTGCTTCGGCGGCCGCCGGATCGAAGCGGGTGAGCAGCGCACGGCGCTCGCGCGCCTGCTGGAGCGAACGGCCGGCCCGTTCGAACAGCGCCGCGACCGGCTCGCCGCGGCGCGACATCACGAGGCCGATGTCGACGATGAGCGCGACGTCCTGGCCGTCGATGCGGAACGGCTGCCCCGCGAACCCCGCCTGGATGCGCTGCAACAGGTGCTCGACGTCCTCGCGACGGCACTCGCTGACGATTGCGAACTGCGCACCGTCGATGCGGGCGATGGCATCGTCGGCGCGCAGCAGGCCGCGCATCCGGGCCAGCGCCTGCTGCAGCAGCGCATCGGCGCGGGCACGGCCGAACCGTGCCACCCGCTCGCGGTGCTGGTCGATCTCCAGCAGCAGCAGGCCGTAGCGGTTGCGGCCGAAGCTCGCCCGCCGGTACCAGGCATCGAGCATCTGCCGCAGCGCGGCGCCGTCGAGCGCGCCGGTGAGCGGGTCGCGCGCCAGCACCTCGCGGGCGTCGAGCGCGAGCCGGTGCCGGGCCAGCGCGTGGTGCCCCACCGCGACCGCCAGCACCAGCGATTCGAGCACCGCCACCAGTGGCAGCGCGCGTTCGCTCCATGCCGCCTGCAGCAGGCCGAGCTGGTGGGCGCCGGCGAGGGCGGCGACCGTCAGCATCGGCGTCCACCCGAGCAGGTAGTAGCCGGCGTAGGCGGCGTCGCGGCGGCGGGCCAGCACGGCGATGACCGGCAGCAGGGGAACGCAGGCGACCAGCAGCGCATTGCCGACCAGCGAATAGACGTCGTGGACCCACCCGCCCCCGAGCCACAGCACCGCGAGCAGGGCGACGTGCAGCCACAGCAGCATGCGCAGCAACCGCGCCGCGCGCGGCAGCGCGCGGTCGAGGTCGAGGAAGCGCACGGTGAAGGCGAGCTGCAGCACCACCGCGAGGGTCGGGAACGTCCAGTGCACGGTCGGGCCGCCGTGGGCGAGCCAGCCCAGCCCCGGGATCTCGTGCGCATCGCCGCTGAGTACGGTCGAATACAGCGCGATGCAGAGCAGGTATCCGGTGTAGGCCAGGTACATCGCGTCGCGGAACAGCAACCACAGGGCGAACACCGCCATCGCCCCGAGCACCAGGACGGCGAATGCCGCCGCGTTGGCGCGCGCGCCGCCGCGCTCCTCGACGACGAGTTGCCGCTCGCTCGCCAGCCGCAGCCGCAGCGGTTCGGCATCGATGCCGCCCACCCGCAGGTACGCCACGCCCGCCGGCGGCCAGCCCTGCGGCAGCGGCAGCGCCCAGCCGCGGCGCAGGAGCGGCGAGCCGCCGTTGCGCGAATCGGCAATCACCCGCGGCGGTGCGCCCGGCGGGTGGAAGGTCACCGGCCCGAGCCCGGCGGGGCCGTCGAGGACCAGCAGCGCACGCGACTCCGGAGCGAGCGCCCCGTCGTGGGTGATCCGCAACCAGTAGTGGTGCTCGCTGCGGGGCAAGGGCAATTCGAGGGTGCGACCGGCGTCGGCGGTCCCGCGCGCCAGCACCGGCGCCGATGCCGGCGGGCCGTCGATGCCGCCGTCGCCCATCAGAAGCTCGACACGCAGCGCCTGCGCGGCCGCCGGGGAGGCCAGCCACAGCCAGGACGACAGGACGCAGCCCAGCGCGAGCCGCCAGCGCGAATTCCGGAACATCGATCCCCTCCCCCGAGCCGGCCGAGTCTAGCCCAGCATCGCCGTCGCCCGCGGACGATGCGCCAGGTCAGGCACCGAGCCGCACCGCCAGCCCGGACACCCGTTCGGCATGGCGGGCGAGCGCCGCACGCAGCACCGCCTCGCCCGCGCACAGGTGCAGCTCGCGGCGGGCGCGGGTCAGCGCGGTGTAGACCAGTTCGCGCGAGAGCACCCGGTGGTCCTGCCGCGGCAGTTGCAGCCACACGCTGTCGAACTCGGAGCCTTGCGCCTTGTGGACCGTCATCGCGAACGCGCTCTCGTGCGCGGGCAGCGCGGCCGGGTGGAACGGGCGCACCCCGCCCGCGCCGTCGGGAAACCACGCCACCAGCGTGCCGCGGGCGTCGCGCAGGCAGACACCGATGTCGCCATTGAACAGGCGGTGGCGATAGCTGTTCTCGGTCACCAGCAGCAGCCGGCCGTGGAACTGCGTTGGCGGACGCGGTCCGGCGAGCGCCTCCTCGACCCGGGCGTTGAGTGCGTGGGCGCCCTGCGGCCCGCCACGCAGCGCGGTCAGCAGACGCAGCCGGCCGGCGTGCGCGAGCGCCTCGCCCGGATCGCGCGCGTCGACCAGCGCGCGGAAGTGAGGCAGCAACGTGGCCGCGCCGGCAGCCAGGGCATCGCCGGCGTCCTCGTGGAAATGCACACCCGACAGCGACCCGCCACGCAGCAACGCCAGCGCGCGGTCGGCATCGCCGGCGCGCACGGCGTCGGCCATCGGCACGAGGTCGAAACCGGTGGACTGGCGGAAGCCGCGTCGCAGGTGGACGCGATGGCCGTGCAGGAAGGGGCGGTCCACCCCCGGCGCCACGCGCTCGCGCGTGGGTTCGGGGACCGGCGCGAACAGGTCGCCGGTCCAGCCGTCCTCGGCCGGCGCGACTGGCTCGGCGGGTTCGGCGGGACGCGTCGCGCCCTCGCCCGGCCAGCCGGCGAGCACCGGCGGCCACGCCGCATCCACCCCCGCGGCGGCACAGATGGAGGCCAACACGTCGCCGGCCTCGACCGACGGCAGCTGGTCGGGGTCGCCGAGCAGGACCAGGCGGGCGCCGTCCGGCACCGCCTCGGCGAGCTTGCACATCAACGGCAGGTCGACCATCGAAGCCTCGTCGACCACCACCACGTCGAACGGCAGCGGGTGGTCGCCGTCGTGGCGGAAGCGCGGACTGCCCGGAATGGTGCCGAGCAGGCGGTGCAGGGTGCTGGCGCCGGACGGCAGCGCCTCCAGCCAGGCCGGATCGAGTCCGGGGTCCGCCTGCAGCCGCCCGGCCGCCGCCTGCAGGCTCTCGGCCATGCGCTCGGCCGCGCGTCCGGTCGGTGCGGCCAGTGCGATCCGTGGCGTTGCCGCACCGGCCAGCCGCGCCCGGGCGACCAGCAGCACCAGCAGGCGCGCGATGGTGGTGGTCTTGCCGGTGCCGGGGCCGCCGGTGACCAGCGACAGCGCACCGTGCAGCGCCAGCGCGGCGGCGCGCGCCTGCAGCGGGTCGGCGGTGCCGGGCGGGAACAGCGCGGCGAACACCGCGCCCAGCGCCTCCGGCGTTGGCGGGTCGACGGGCGTGCGGGCCAAGGCCCGCAGCCGCGCCACCAGCCGGCGCTCGTATTCGCGATAGCGGCGCAGGTAGAGCAAGCCGGCGTCGAACACCAGCGGCGTGTTCGATGCGGTCGCCTCCGGCGTCGGCGTCGACACCCACGACGAAGCGGACAGCGCCGCGGCCCAGTCCTGCGCGGAGGGCCAGTCGAGCCCGGCATCGACCACCAGCCGCGGTCGCGCCGGATCGAACCCGGCGTGGCCCTGCGCGACCGCGAGCGACGCCAGCGCCGCACCGGCGAGCACCGGCTCCGGGGTGGCCGGATCCAGCCGGCGCAGGCTCGAAGCCAGTGCGAGGTCGAGCGGGCGCAGGTGACCGCCGCGGGTCAGGGCGTCGAGCAGGCTCACGCCGCACCCCCGGCGAACAGCGCATCCAGCGCATGCACCAGCGCCGGGACCGGCCGGTGCGCATGGACCCCTTCGCCCTGGGCCAGCCCGCGGCTGAACACGTAGCGCACGCCGCCGAAGTCGCGGGCGTAGTCGTAGCCGTCGCCGAGCCGGAAACGCAGCCAGCGGTGCAGCGCAAGGGTGTAGAGCAGCGCCTGCAGGTCGTACTCGCTGTGCGCCATCGCGGCGTCGAGCGAGGCCGGGTCGTAGGCCGGCAGCCGGTTGGACTTGTAGTCGAGCACGTACCAGCGGCCGCCGGCTGCATAGGTCAGGTCGATCTTGCCGGTCATCAGCCCCTCCAGCCGCTGGCGCGCACCGAACGCGCGCCGCCCGCGCAGCACGCCGTGGCGGTGTAGTAGCTCGATCAGCGCGTCGACCCGGGTGGGCGCCAGGGCGAAGTGGAATTCCATTTCGGCGCGGCGTGCGTCGGCACCCAGGTCGCACAGCCGGCCACCCTCCGGCAGCGGCACGGTGAGGGTGTGCCCGACCAGCGTGGTCAGCAGCGCGACGCCGTCGTCGAGGTCGGCATCCGGGTAGCCGCCGTCGCGCAGCGCCGTGCGCAGCGGTGGCGCCTGGCCGGACGGCGGCGGGTCGCCGGCGCGCCACCCCGCCCACCGCTCGAACGCGACATGCTCGAGTGCGTCGTGCAGCACGTTGCCGAACCGGCTGCCGGCGAAGCGCGGGTCGAACGCGGGCCCCGCCGGCTCCTGCGCGTCCCCGGAAGCGCCCGGCGGCGGTGCGGCGACATCGGCCAGCGCCTCGTCGGCGGCGCCGCGCTCGGCACCGGTCGCGGCGGCCTCGACCGCGCCGGCCGCCTCGCCGGCGTCGGCGCGGGCCAGCTGGGTGAAGCTGTAGACCCACCAGTCGCGCGCGATCGTGCGCGCGACACGGCGGGCGGCGGGCACCGCGTCCTCCGCTTGCGGCGGCAGCGGCGCCGGCGCGGCGGCGAGCGGGCGGTCGTCGAAGACGATGTCGCCTGCGGCGGACGCCCGGTCCAGTCCGGCCAGCATCGGCGCCAGCCGGGTCCTGGCGTGCTGGTGGAACGCGCCCTCGGCCAGCCACAGCGCGTGCCGGGCGCGGGTCAGTCCGACGTAGAGCAGGCGCGCCTGCTCGGCCAGCGCCTCGCGTTCGTGCTCGCGGCAGGCGTCCTTCCACGCCGGCGCCTCCTTGTCGATCTTCCAGTGCCGCACGCGGCGTTCGCCGTCGTGCACGGCCAGGTGACGCGCGGCGTTGCGGCCGTTGCCGCCGATGCCGACGAACGGCAGGAACACCAGCGGGTATTCCAGTCCCTTGCTCTTGTGCAGGGTGACGATCTGCACCCGGCGCGCGTCCGATTCCAGCCGCAGCAACTGCGCCTCGTCGTCGCTGTCGGCCTCGGCGACCGCCGCGCGCAGCCAGTCCAGCTGGCCGTGCAGCCCGGGCGTGCGCGCCTGCACGTCCTGCATCAGCTCGGCCAGCTGCAGGGTGTTGGTCAGCCGGCGCTCGCCGTCGAGCAGGCCGAGCAGGCGCTCGCCGGCCGCGGCGCACAGGTCGGCGACCAGCGCCAGCGGGCCGCTGCGCTGCCAGCGTTCGCGCCAATGCTGGGCCTGTTGCTGGTGCGCGGCGTGGGCGGCGCCGTCGGTGTCGAGCGTGGCGATCGCGGCGGCGTCCAGCCCGACCAGCACGGTGGCCAGCGCCGCGCGCAGGCGGCCGTCGTCGGCCGGTTGCAGCAGGGCCTCGAACAGCGCGAGCAGGTCGCGCGCCTCGGCGGTCGCGAACAGGCTCTGCTTGCCGGCGGCGACCGCGGGGATGCCGGCGGCGGCCAGCGCGAGCTGCACGCGACTGGCTTCGCCGTGGGTACGCACGAGCACGGCGACATCGCCGGGCGCCACCGGCCCGCCGTCGATCACGGCCGTACCGGCGCGACCTTCGCGCAGCAGCGCGTGGATCTCGGCCACGCAGGCGCGGGTGGCCAGCTCGCGCGAGCGGTCGGCGTCGATCGAGGCGGATTTGTCCTTGCCCCGGCCGCCGGTCCCGGCAGCCGGCTCATTGGGATCGTCGGGCGCGTCGGGATCGACGACCGTGCGCACGGTCAGCGCCGGCGCCGGCCGGCCGTCGCGCTGGAACCCGGCGTCGCTGCGGTGGCCGCCGGGCTGCACGTCGTGAAAGGCGATCCCGTCGACGACGAACGGCGGCGGCACGCCGGCGTCGGCCTCGGCCCGCGCCTGCGCGGCGGCATACAACGCCGCGACGGCCCTGAGCACGCCGGGACGCGAGCGGAAGTTGCGGTCCAGTGGCGGGGCGCGTTCGGCATCGCCCTGCGCCTGCAGGTAGGTGTGCACGTCGCCGCCGCGGAAGCCGTAGATCGCCTGCTTGGGGTCGCCGATCAGGAACAGCGCCGGTGGATGTTCCGGCGGGTTCGCGGGCGCCTCCACCGCGTCATCCGCCTTTCCGCCGAATACCCGCCGGAAGATCGCCCACTGGCGCGGATCGGTGTCCTGGAACTCGTCGACCAGGGCAATGCGGTACTGCGCGCGCAACGCGTCCACGAGCGCCCCGCCGTGCTCGCTTTCGAGCGCGTCGGCGACGCCGTCGATAAGGTCGTCGTAGGTCTGCAGCCGGCGCACCCGCTTGAGTTCGGCCAGTCGCACGCGGGCTTCGTCGCGGACACGGTGGAGCAGGGCGGTGGTGTGGGCGTGCAGCCAGGCCTCGTGCGCGGCGCGCGCATCGAGGAAGGCGTCGATGGCGTCGCACAGCGGTGACTGCGGGGTGCGGCCCTGGCCGGCCTTGTTGGTCTTGTCGCGCAGGACGCGGGTGCCGAGCCGCGCGAGCCGGTCGTCGAACGTGGCCACCGCGTCGCCGCGGTCGCACCAGCGTTGCAGCGCGTGCCAGCAGGCGTCGAGGGTCTCGGCCCTGTACATGGTGGCGTTGATGAACTTCGCCGCGACCGCCGCGTCCAGCGCCTCGCGCAGGGTGCCGCCGTGCGCGCCGAACGCCTCCGACAAGCGGCGCCCGGCCGCCTGCAGGGTCGGCAGCGGGTCGCCACCCGGCGCGGCAGGCTCCGGCCGCAACGGCTCGTGCGCCAGGAGCGCGCGCAGGTCGTCCTGCAGCTGCTCCGGTTGCGTCCACAGCCGCGGCAGCAGCAATGCGGTGCCGGGTTCGGCCGCGAAGGCGCGCCACAGGTCGGCGGCGAGTTCCTCGCGCAACGCGGCGTCGCCGGTGAGCAGGGTCGGCGGGTCGAAGACGTGGCCGCTTTCGAACGCGTGCTCGCGCAGGACGCGGGCGCAGAAGCCGTGGATGGTGAAGATCGCGGCGAGGTCGACCTCCCACACCGCCTGCCGCAGGCGGCGGGCGAGCCGCTCGCGGGTTTCGCCGCCGATGGCGAGGTGGCGCTCGACCACCTCGCGGCTGAGCGCCGCTTCGGCGTCGTCATCGCGGCCGTCCGGATCGGCCGCCACCCGCGCCGCCTGCTCCAGCCGCTCGCGGATGCGGCTGCGCAGCTCCTGCGTCGCCGCCTCGGTGAAGGTCACCGCGAGCACCTGCCCGATGCGCAGGCCGCGCTCCACGATCAGCCGCGTCACCAGGGTGGCGAGGGTGAAGGTCTTGCCGGTGCCGGCGCTGGCCTCGATCAGGCGCACGCCGTCGAGCGGCAGGTCCAGGTACGGGTCGCGATGGGCGGGCGCGTTCATGCCGGTGCCTCCGCGTCGCCGTCGACGTCTTCCGACGCGCAACCCTCGACCACGGCGCCGAACACCCGCCGGGTGATGTCGACGAAGGCCGCCGTCGCGGCCGCGTCGTCGAACAGCTCGCGCCCGCGCAGGGTCAGCCGGAACGCATCGCCGTCGCGTTCGCCCCAGCGTTCGTAGCCGCCCTCCCAACGCTCGCGTGCCTGCTTCAGCGCCGCTTCCGGACGCTCCGCGCTGTAGTGGGCCCAGCCCGAGTACGGACCCCACGGCAACGGTTCGGCCAGGCCACGCGCACGCAGCTGCAACAGCGCGCGCAGGGTCGCGCGGGCCGCGTCGGGATCGAGTGGCGCGCGCTCGATCCGGGCCGGGCCGTCGCCGGCGTCGTGGAACTGCACCAGCGCCAGCCGATGGCCGGCGGCGTTGGCGGACAGCCAGTCGAGCCCGTCACGGATCTGCGCATTGCCACCGGGCGTGCCGGGCCGGAGCCGGCCGAGGCCACCGCCCCACACGCCTTCGACGCGACCCTGCAGGCGGACGTCGTCGATTGCGATGTCCACCGCGAGCGCCGACTCCGCCGACGGCCCGCGCCAGTCATTGAACAGTTCCGCATAGGCGGCGAACTCGGCCTGCAGCCCGGTCAGCTGGGCCTCGCCGAGCGGCCCCGGCGGCAGCATGCCGCGGGCGCGCAGGCGTGCCGCCAGGCCGGCCGTATCGCCCTCAAGGGTCGCGCGCAGCACCTGTTCCTGCAGCGCCACGCGTTCGAGTCCGCGGCTGGCCAGCAGCAGCGGCTCGACATCCTCCACCGCCGCGACCTCGTCCGGCAACCGCATCGCCAGCCGGCGACGCAGGAACTCGCCGGCCGGATCGCGCAGGAACCGGCGCAGGTCGGCGATCGTGACCACCTCCGGCGTGGCTTCGGCCGCCGGCAGTGGCGCACCGCTCCATGGTGCCAGCGCGTGCCGGTCGCCCGCGCTGCGCCCCGCCGCCGGGTGCCATTCGCCGCGGTAGCTGTAGCGCCGCGGCTCGTCGCCGGCACCGAACGCGGCCGGCGCGAAGGGCTGCAACGGGTGGTGCACGACCAGCGCCGCCCGCGCGGCGGCCGCATCGACATGCTGGGCCGCGGCGGCATCGAGCAGTTCGGACACCAGCACCGACGGCTCGCGCGCGCTGCCGTCGCGCGCGTCGGCGCCGAGATGGCTCAGGTAGAACACGTCGCCGGCCGAGGCCAGCAACTGCAGGAACAGGAAGCGGTCGTCCTCGCGCAGCGACCGGTCGCCGTGGCGGCGGCCGTCGGTGCCCAGCTCGGCGGTGAGCCGGTTGAGGCCGGCTGCGGGATCACGGCGCGGATAGTCGCCGTCGTTGAGGCCGAGCACGCAGATCGCGCGGAACGGCAGCAGGCGCAGCGGCACCATGCGGCCGAAGCTGACCCCGCCGGTGAGCAGCGGTGCACGGGTGTCGGCCTCGCCCAGCGCGGCGGCGAAATGCGCGCGCACCACGTCCGGCGCCACCGGGGCGTCGAAGCCGGCCTGCGCGGCGCTGTCGGCAAACCCGCCGACGAGCTGGCGCAGCCGTTCCAGCGCACGCTGCGCCGCGGCGGACGACGGCAGCGGCGGCAGCAGGGCCTCGAGCAGGCCGAGCAGGCGCTCACGCCACTGCGCGGGGGGCATCGCCTCGGCCAGCACGCGCTCGTGGCGTTCGAGCACGCGTAGCAGCCGGAGCAGGGCGTCCAGCGCCGAGAGCGCGCCGCCTTCCAGCTCCGGCCACGGCGCGAGCAGCTGGCCGTCGGGCAACTCGAGGTCGCCGTCGTCGCCGGTCGCGTGGCCGAGCAGCAGCCGGTCCAGGGCGAAGCGCCAGGTCCAGGTGGCGTCGCCCGGGGCGCGGTGGCGTTCGCGATGGGCCGCGTCCAGACCCCAGCGTGCGCCGGCGGCCTGCAGCCAGTCGTGCAGGCGCTCGAGCGACGCGGCGTCGAGTCCGGCCGCTTCCGCCAGCGGCCGGCTGGCGATCAGATCGAGCACCTCGTGCAGGCCGAACCGCGAGACGGGCAGCGCCAGCAGCCGCAGGAACACGTCGGCGAGCGGCTCGCCGGCCAGCGGACTGGCGTCGGCCAGGGCGAACGGGATGAAGTCGTCATGGCCGGCGCGGCCGCCGAACACCGCCTCGATGTACGGCACGTACGGGTCGATGTCGGGGGCGAGCACCGCGATCTCGCGCGGCTCCAGCGGCGGATCGAACCGCGGGTCGTCAAGCAGCCCGCGCAGCTGGTCGTGCAGCACCTGCACCTCGCGCAGGCGGGTGTGGCAGGCATGCACCTGCAGGCTCGGGTCGCGGCGGTCGACCTGCGCGCGCAACGGCGCGCCGGGCGTGCCGCGGCGATGGAACAGGTCGCTCTGCAGGCGCTTGAGCAGGGTGTCGGCATGCGGACCGGCCGGATCCGGCACCGGCGCCACATACGCGGGGATGTCGCCGGCCGGATGCACCACCTCGTAGCTGCCGAGCACCGCCATGAAGTCGCGCCCGGCGGCGCCCCAGGCCTGCAGCAGCGGGTTCTCCGCCGTCTCGAAGGCGTCCTCGCCCTCCGCCCGCAGGCGCTCGCCCAGGGTCTGCAGGTCGCCCCAGTAGGCCGGCGTCGGCGACGGCAGATAGAAGTGCAGGGTGCCCACCCGCGCCTGGCTGGCGACCACGCGCAGCACGTCGGGGGAGATGTTGAGCGTGGCGAACGCGAACAGGCGCGGCGGCAGGCCGGCCGGGGCGCTGGCGGGTGCCTGCCCGCCCTCGCCGGCAAAGCGGCGCAGGTAATCGTCGATGCGCCGCGCGCGATGGCGGCGGCCACCGGCGACGTGGCGCCACAGCAGCGCCTGCGGATCGCGCGGGTCCTTGCCGCGCTCCCAGTCCAGCAACCAGTCGCGGCGCCACGCCTGGTACTTCTCGAACACCGCCGCCAGCTCGCCGGCCAGGCCCCAGGCCTTGAGCGGATCGTCGCCGGCCAGGTACCGGCGCAGGCCGGCCATCGCCGGCGCACGCATCAGGGCCGCATCGCCCAGCGCGGCGAACAGCCGCCAGCGCAGCGCCCCGGCATCGAGATCCTCGCCGGCGCCGTCGACATTGGCGTCCAGCGCCCGTCGTACCAGCTCGCCCGGGGTCAGGAACTCGAGATTGGCGGCGACCCCGTGCGCCTTCGCCAGCTCCGCCTGCAACCAGCGCCGCATCGACACCTGCGGAATCAGCACGATGTCCGGGGCGAGCAGCGGCTGCCCGGGCGCCGGCCGGCGCACTTCTTCGGCCAGCAGCCCCGCGAGCACCTCGAGCGAGTTGGAGTGGTAGAGGCGGAAATCGGCGGGGCTCGGCATCGCGGCCATCTTGCCGCAGGGCTGTCGCAGACGGCGAGACCGGGGCCGGCAGGAAATCGATGAAGCGCCGGGCGCCGGGCCCGTCCCGGGGGTCCGGGCTCCCGGCCGTTGTGGGAGCGGCTTCAGCCGCGATCGTGGAACCGCACGGGCGCCAGGCGTCGGATCGCGGCTGAAGCCGCTCCTACCAACGCCCCACTGGAAGGCGCCCGAAAGCGCCACCTGCGATAATGGCGCGATTCAGCCTGGCAACGCGATCCTGCGCGGTTCCCGGCGCCCGGCACCGGCCGGCCCACAGGAGTCCCGATGTCCGACCCCACGCCCATCGTCCGCATTGCCGGCCTCCGCCTCGACCGCGGCGGCCGCACGGTGCTGCGCGACATCGACCTGTCCGTCCCGCGCGGGCAGGTGGTCGCGGTGCTGGGCCCCTCGGGCAGCGGCAAGTCGACCCTGCTGGCGGCGCTGACGGGCGAGCTGGAGTCGGCCGCCGGCACGGTCGAGGTGCTCGGCCAGCCGGTGCCGCGCAACACCCGCGCGCTGCTGGAGCTGCGCAAGGGCATCGGCGTGCTGCTGCAGGGCAACGGCCTGCTGACCGACCTGACCGCGGCCGAGAACGTCGCCCTGCCGCTGCGCACGCATACGAAGCTGCCCAAACCCGTGATCGACCGGCTGGTGCGGATGAAGCTGCACGCGGTCGGCCTGCGCGCCGCCGCCGATGCGTTCCCGCGCGAGCTGTCGGGCGGCATGGCGCGCCGGGTCGCGCTGGCCCGCGCGCTCGCGCTGGACCCGCCGCTGATGATCTACGACGAGCCGTTGACCGGCCTCGATCCGATTGCCTCGGGCGTGGTGATGGAACTGGTGCGCCGGCTCAACGACAGCCTCGGCCTGACCAGCATCGTGGTCACCCACCACGTGCACGAGACCCTGCCGGTGGCCGACCACGCGATCGTCATTGCCAACGGCGGGATCGTGTTCTCCGGCACGCCCGGGGCGCTGCAGGCCAGCACCGACCCGCTGGTGCGGCAGTTCCTCGACGGCCAGCCGGACGGTCCCATTCCGTTCGACGCCGCCCCCCGCAACGCAGAGGCCGCCTGATGCCCTTTGTCGCCGCCACCCGCTCGGTCGGTCGCGCCGGCCTGTTCACCCTGTCGGTGATCCGCGCCTCGCGCCCGGGCGCCGACCTGTTCCGCGAGTTCGTCCGCGAGATCTACAAGATCGGCGCGCGCTCGCTGCCGATCATCGCCGTCGGCGGCGCCTTCGTCGGCCTCTCGATCACCCTGCTGGGCTACCGCGCGCTCGACACCTACGGCGCCTCCAGCCAGATCAGCGCGCTGGTCGGCCTGGGCCTGTACCGCGAGCTGGCGCCGGTGCTGACCGCGCTGCTGTTCATCGGCCGCGCCGGCAGCTCGATCGCCGCCGAACTCGGGCTGATGCGCGCGACCGACCAGATCACCGCGCTCGGCCTGATGGCGATCGACCCGGTCGGCAAGGCGGTCGCGCCGCGGTTCTGGGCGGCGGTGCTGTGCGTGCCGCTGCTGACCGGCTTCTTCTGCAGCCTGGCGCTGTCGGCGAGCTACTTCGAGGCGGTGCACGTGATCGGCATCGATGCCGGCGTGTTCTGGCAGGTGCTGCGCGACAGCGTCGATTTCGTCGACGACTTCGGCATGGCACTGGTCAAGTCGGCGGTGTTCGGCGCGGTCGCGGCGCTGGTCGCGGCCTACGTCGGCTTCCACGCCGAGCCGACGATCGAGGGCACTTCGGTGGCGACCACCAAGGCGGTGGTCAACGCCTCGCTGCTGGTGCTGATGTTCAACTTCGTCATGTCGGCGTTGCTGTTCCGCTGACGCGATGCGAGTCCGTTCGCAAAAACCCGCACATCCGTGTGCGGACTCTTCAATGCAACACCCGCCCGTCGGCGGGTTGAGGTAATGCCCATGTCCTCCCGAGCCCCCCGTATCGAATTCGCCGTCGGCGCCTTCCTGTTGCTGGCCCTGGCCTCGCTGCTGGTGCTGGCGATCGCCTCCACCAACGGCAAGTTCGGCTTCGGCGGCGACGCCTACGAGATCACCGCCCGCTTCACCAACCTCGGCCCGCTGCGCGAGAACGCACCGGTCAAGATCGGCGGCGTCGCCGTCGGCCGGGTGTCGGACATCGACCTCGATCCGGTCAAACTGGATTCGGTGGTGACCCTGGCGATCGACCACCGCTACGCCGACCTGCCGGCCGACACCAGCGCCGCGATCCTGACCTCCGGCCTGCTGGGCGAGAGCTACGTGGGCCTGCAGCCCGGCGGCGACCCGGAACCGCTGAAACCCGGCGACCAGATCTTCCTGACCCAGTCCTCGGTCGACCTGATCCAGATGGTCGGCAAGTACATGTTCAGCGGCGGCGCGGACAATGGCGCCGGTCCCGCGGATGACGGCGCCGCCGCATCCGACGAAATGCCCGCCTACCTCCAGGAAGGCGGCACCGAAACCCCTACGGAATGAACCCCATGAATCGCAACCTGATCGCCCTGTTCGTGTCCGCCGCGCTGCTTGCCGCCGCGCCGGCCCTGGTGCTGGCACAGCCGCAGGGCGCGTCCACCGCCGCCGCGGCGTCGCCGAGCAAGCTCGTGCTCGACAACTCGACCCGGATCCTGACCACGCTGGAGGCGCGCCGCGACGAGTTCCGCGCCGACCGCGAGGCGCTGCGGACCTTCATCGCCGGCGAATTCGACAACATGTTCGACCGCACCTACGCCGCCCGGCTGGTGCTGGGCCGGCACGGCCGCGGCGCGTCGGAGGCCGACGTGCAGCGCTTCGCCGACGCGCTGGCCAACAACCTGATGCAGCGTTACGGCTCGTCGCTGCTGGACTTCAACAGCCAGCTCAGGGTGCGGGTGAAGTCCGAGACCCCGCTGCGCGGCGGCTCGATGGTCAAGGTGTCCAGCGAGTTCCTGCGCGAGGGCGGCGAGCCGATCCCGGTCGACTACCTGCTGCGCAAGTCCGGCAGCGACTGGAAGGTGTTCGACGTGATGGTCGAGGGCGTCAGCTTCGTGCAGACCTTCCGTAACCAGTTCGACGGCCCGCTGTCGCGCCAGTCGATCGACGAGGTCGCCGCGCAGCTCGAGGCCGGCAAGCTGCAGGCCGGCAACTGACGTGAGCGTCGCAGCGGTCAGCGTCGCCCGCGACGGCGACGCCCTGGTGTTCCGCGGTGAGCTGGACCGTGCCGCGGTCCCGGCCGCGTGGGACCGGGCGCGGCCGCTGCTCGATGGCGCCCGCCGGCTGGACCTGACCGCGCTGGACGCGGTCGACAGCGCCGGCCTGGCGATGCTGGCCGAAATGGCCGATCGCCTGCCCGGTGTCGTCATCGACGGCGAACCGGCCGGTTTCGCCGAACTGCGAGCGGCCTACCGGCTGGGCCCCTCGCTGGGCTTCGCCGGCTGAGGCCACCCGGTATCCCGCCCTCCGCGTGGCCGCGGCGGGCCCGGCCCACTAAACTTGTCACCATGCGCCCCCACGCCCCCCACGCACCGGTTCAACAGACCGGCCAAGATGCCGCGCCCGCTTCACGCGCCCCCTTTCTCGTTCTGCTGCTGAGCGCCGCGGTCGCCAGCGGCTGCGCCTCCACCGGCCAAGGCAGCGCAGCGACGACGCCGGCGGCGAGTGCCGTCACCACGGTCGATTCGGTATCGCCGGCGCCTGCCGGCGGCGAGGCCCAGCCGCCCGCGGCGCCCGATGCGGCCATGTGGAACCCGGCGGCCGCGGCCGCGGACGAGCCGGCCGCTGTCGATGTTCCGGCCGCGGCCGCGGTCGCACCGGCGGATCCGCAGGCGCCGGTCGCCGGCGCACCGACCGCAGCGGAGCTCGACTACGCCGCCATCTACGGCGGCGAACCCTACGACCCGGTCGCCGACCCCAGCCTGCCGCCGCCGGCCGCCGTGCCGGCCAGCCACGACCCGTGGGAGCGCTACAACCGCAAGATGCACCGCTTCAACAACGCGGTCGACCGCGTCGTCGCGCGGCCGCTCGCGCGCGCCTACGTGGCGGTGGTGCCGCGGCCGGTCCGGCTCGGCGTCAGCAACTTCTTCAGCAACCTCGGCCAGCCGGTCTCGGCGGTCAATGCGCTGCTGCAGGGCAAGCCGAAGCAGGCCGCGCACGCGATGGGGCGGTTCCTGCTCAACAGCACGCTTGGCGTCGGCGGCATCTTCGACCCCGCCAGCGACGCGAAACTCTCGCGCCGCAGCGAGGACTTCGGCCAGACCCTGGGCATCTGGGGCTGGGAGAAGTCGCGCTACGTCGAACTGCCGCTGTTCGGGCCGCGTACCGTGCGCGACGTGTTCGGCATGGTCGGCGATGCGCCGCTCAGCCCGCTGCGCCAGGTCAATGACGACGCCACCCGGATCCCGTTGCAGGGCCTGCAGCTGGTCGACGTGCGCACCCAGCTGCTGGCCACCGACAGCCTGCGCGAGGGCGCCGCCGACGACTACGCACTGGTGCGCGACGCGTGGATGCAGCGGCGCCAGTACCAGATCTTCGGCGACCGCACGGAAGACACCGACGACACCGCACTGCCCGACTACCTGCAGGACGACAACCTGCCGCTGGTGCCGGCCGGCGCGGTACCGGTGATGCCGACCGACGGCTGAGGCAGGCCGTCCGACGCTTGTGCGGGTTTCTTGTAGGAGCGGCTTCAGCCGCGATCCTGAACCCGGCGCGGGCGCACGATTCGAGGATCGCGGCTGAAGCCGCCCCTACGTTTACCGGACGGTTCTGACGGACTGCTCCGGCGTCTCAGCCTTCGTCCGACGCATCCGCCGCCGCACCGATCAGCCGCAACGCCGGCGTCGCCGCGCCCGCACGCGCTTCGCTCTCCGGCCGCAGTTCCTCGCTGAGCGCCTTGCGTCCGCGCGCGCCCAGTTCGGCCAGGCGGCGTGCCCGCGGGATCACCGCCTGGTTGGACTCGCTGAGCCGGTGGCGCGCCTTCTTGAACGCCTCGCCGGCATCGTCGAGCCGCTTGCCGACCAGGTCGAACTCGGCGACGAAGCCCATCAGTGCATCGAGCACCTTGCCGCCGGTATCGCTGATCGCGATCGCCTCGCGCTGGATCTTGTCGCGCGTCCACAGCCGCTCGACCACCCGCAGCAGCGCCATCAGCGTGTTGGGCGAGGCGAACACGATGCGCTTGTCGAACGCGTCGGTCTGCAGCGCGTGGTCGGTGCCCAGCGCGGCCGACAGCGCGCCCTCGATCGGAATGAAGGCGATGGTCACCTCCAGCGCGGTGTCGCCGATCGCCTTCGGGTAGTTCTTCTCGCTCAGCTCCTTCATGTGCTGGCGCAGCCCGACCGCATGGCGGCGCATCGCGTCCTGCTGCAGCTCCGGCGTTTCGGCGTTCATCGCCTCCTGCCACGCCACCAGGTTGACCTTGCTGTCGACCACCACGCAGCGCTCGTCCGGCAGCCGCACCACGATGTCGGGCTGCAGCCGCGCGCCGTCCTCGCCGGTGGCGGACTTCTGGCGGTCGTAATGCACGCCGTCCTCCAGGCCCGAGCCGCGCAGCACGCTCTCGAGCATCAGCTCGCCCCAGTCGCCGCGCACCTTGGAGCTGCCCTTCAGTGCGCGCGTCAGCTCGGCGGCGCGGCCGGCCATGTCCTGGTTGAGCGTCTTCAGCTCGGTGACCGCACCGAGCAGCGATGCGCGCTCCTTCGCCTCGTCGCCGTACAGGGTGTCGACCCGTTCGCGGAACTCGCCGATGCGCTCGGCGAAGGGTTTGAGCAGCGAATCGATGTCGGCCCTGGACTGCAGGGTGGCGTCCTTGATGTTTTTCTCGAACAGCTGGCCCTTCTCCTCGAATACCTTGCCGGCCATTTCCGAGAACGCCGCCGACAGGCGCGACTGCGCGTCGGCGAGGAACGCCTTCATCTCCTCGTGGGCGCGCTGCGCGTGGGCGAGGTTCGCCGACAGCGCGGCGTGCTCGCCCTGCAGCCGCTGCAGCCGCTCGCGCAGGTCGCGGGTTTCCTGCTCCAGCTCGCCGGCCCGGGCCTGCGCCGCTGCCAGCGCCTGTCCGCGCTGCTGCAATGCCTGCTGCGCGGTGCGCGCGTCGAGGCGTTCGGTTTCCAGCGCCGCCTGCTGCTGCGCGCTGGCGGCCTGCAGCCGCTCGATCAACTGCCCGCGCTCGGTCCATTCGGCTTCGAGCGCGCCCAACCGCCCGTTCAGGCGCCCGGTCTCGGCCAGCTGCACGCGCAGGGCCTCGCGCTCGCCGCGCAGTTCGTCGGCGAGCCGGTCGCGTTCCGCGCGCAGCGCGGGTGCGTCGGCGTCCGCCGGCGCCGCGCCCTGCCGACGCAGCAGTACGACCAGCAGGCCGATGGCGACCAGCAGCGCCACCAGCACGGGAATCAGCAACATCGAGGTGTCCATGCCGGCAGTGTAAGCCGCGCCCATCTCGCCGACTGCGACCGTTGCGCCGGGATGACATCGCCGGGGCGACACTCCCGCGATGTCGAGAAGGATTCCACCGCTGACGTCGTACGCCGACCGCAGCGGAAGCTCGGGCGTCACCGGCTACGCCAGCGAGGCGCGGGCGATCGTGGTGGGGTTCGGCCCGAAGGCGACCTACCGCTACACGTTCGGATCGGCGGGCCGCGAAGCGGTCGAGGCGATGCAGGCCTTGGCCGCCGAGGGGCGTGGATTGGGCACGTGGATCAGCCGGCACGATCCGGGTTACGCGGAACGCTGGATCGACGGGCATTACGAGCCGATGCCGGGATACGACGGCGACTGAGCCGTTCGAACAGGGAAGCTAGCGCGAATCGCCCTTCGGGAAGCGGACCCGACCGGGCTCGGCGTTGAGGCGCGCGAGGATGTCGACCAGCAGCCGGGTCCTCAGCGGGCCGGCGCGCTTGGGTTCGACCAGGTACCGCACTCGCGCCTCGACCCAGGTGTTGTCAGCCACCCGGAACAGCACCGACGGCCGCTCCTGCACCTGCACCCGGTCGACCGGCGTCTGGGCGAGGATCTCGCGGAACACCTGCACCCGCTCCAGCATCTCCTCGCCCAGCTCGTCCTCGGCGGCCGCCTGCATGGTGCGGCCGACGAATTCCAGGTCGCTGTCGTAGCCGACCTGCACCGCGATCTCGTTCCAGATGTACGGGAACACCGGCCAGGAATAGTTGTAGACGGCGCTGGAAAGCACGTTCGCGTTCGGGAACTTGACCACCCGTCCGCTGGGATGGTCGGTGGACACGTAGTCGCCGCCGACCTCCCACAGCGTGGTGTCGAGGTAGCCGACGTCGATCACGTCACCGGTGGCGCCGTCGATGCTGATCCGGTCGCCGACCCGGTACGGCTCGCGCGCGAGGATGTAGACCCAGCCGATCATGCTGGTGATCGGCGTCTGCAGGGCGAAGCCGAGCACCAGCGAAATCAGTCCCAGTGAGGCCGCGGCCGCGTACCAGTTGGCGAACAGCACCGACACCACGATCAGCGCCAGCACCAGCCAGGTCGTCAGCCGCAGGATGTGCTTCAGGTTGTAGCGGGTGACCGGGCTGCAGCTGCGGTCGATCGCATAGGCCTCGACCGCCTTCGACGCACCCAGCGCGAGCACCACCGCCATCGCTCCCAGCGTCGCCCGCCGCGCCAGCGGGAAGAAGCGTTCGGGGACCGCGAACACATCCAGCCGCAGCAGGTAGTAGAGCACCGCCAGCCCGAGCAGCAGCAGCACGTAGGTGCCGAGCCACACCTTGTGGCGCGGCTCGACCGCCGGTTTGGGCGAGCGCCGTACCGCGGTCTGCTGCAGCGCGCGCTGCACGTCATCGCGTTGGCGGATCTGTTCGACCTTGTCGTGTGCCATGCCGCGAGCACAGCACGGCCGGAGTCCGCGCGCGGTGAAGCCGCCTCAGTCGAGCACGCGGCAGAACACCGCCTTGAGATAGCGCGACTCGGGCACCTGGGCCAGGAACGGATGGTCGGCGCCGGCGCCGCTCACCTTCAGCACCTGCACGGTGCGATTCGAATAGAACGCCGCGCGCCGCAGCATGTCGAGGAACTGCTCCTCGCTGACCAGCCCGGTGCAGGAGAACGTCGCGAACAGACCGCCGGGCTTGACCACGCTCATCGCCAGCTTGTTCATGTCGAGGTACTTCTTCAGCGCCGGGATCACCTGGTCGCGGTCGCGGGTCATCTTGGCCGGGTCGAGGATCACCACGTCGAACCGCTCCCCGGCATTACCGGCATCGCGCAGCCACGGGAAGATGTCGGCCTGCACGAAGCGCGGGCGCACGTCGTTGAGTTTGGCGTTGCCCTTGGCGATCCCGATCACGTCGGCATCGATGTCGACCCCGACCACCTCCTCCGCCCCGCACACCGCCGCGTACACCGCGAACCCGCCGGTGTTGCAGCACAGGTCGAGCACGCGCTTGCCGGCAACGTGCCGGCTCAGCCACTCGCGGTTCTCGCGCTGGTCGGCGAAGAAGCCGGTCTTGTGCGCACCGGCCGGGTCGGCGCGGAACTTCACCCCATGCTCGGTGATCACCGCCGGCCGGGCCGGCTCGGTACCACGGAAGTCGAACGACTCCTGCTTCTGCACGTGCTCGTCGGCGAAGGCGTGGAAGCGGCAACCGGGGAACTGCCCGCGCAGCGCGTCCATGATCCATTCGCGGTGGCGGAACGCGCCGGCGCTGAAGTACTCCAGCACCAGCAGGTCGGCGTAACGGTCGACCACCAGCCCGCTGATGCCGTCGCCCTCGCTGTGGAACACACGCCAGGCGTCGGAAACCTCGTCGAGCCTGAGCACGTCGCGGCGCAGCGACACCGCGTTGGCGATCTTGCGCGCGAACCACCCGGCATCGATCACCGCGGCCGGGTCGTTGTCGAGCATCCGCAGCGCGATGCGCGAGTGGCCGTTGTAGAAGCCGCGGCCGATCCACTCGCCGTCGACCCCGACCACGTCGACGATGCTGCCGGGCCTGGGACGTTGCGCCGGCTTGTCGACCAGGCGCTGGAAGATCCACGGGTGGGTCGATTTCCAGGCGTTCTTGAGACGGACGGTGGGGAGCTCGTTGTTCATCGCGCCATTCTACGCGGCGGCGCCGTGGCGCCCGTGCGTTGGTGCGGTCGGTTTCGCGTCGGGGTGGTGCGGTCGCGGGACGCGGTATCCCACCGGCACTCCATTGCAACCCTGCGCGGCGGCACCATGTCGGCCGCATGCACCTTCCCGACATCGCCCATCCCCTCGATCCGAAGGCCCAGCGCGCGGCCGACCGTCACCGCTGGCGCCGCGCGTTCAATCTCAGCCTCGGTTCCGTGCTGCTGTTGCTGGTGGTGTTCGCCCTGCAGGGCAGCGTCGACCTGCGGGCGTGGACGGTGCAGCCCTGGTCGGCCGCGGGCCTGCGCGGCCTGCTCGGCGCGCCGCTGCTGCACGGCTCGTTCGACCACCTCGCCGCCAATGCCATCGCCCTGCTGATGCTCGGCACCCTCGCGTTGGGGCTTTACCCCCGCGCGACCGCCCGCGCGCTGCCGCTGGCGTGGCTCGGCTCCGGCCTCGGCGCCTGGCTGCTGGGCGAGCCCGGCACCCACCACCTCGGCGCCAGCGGCGTGACCCACGGATTAATGTTCCTGGTGTTCCTGCTCGGCCTGCTGCGCCGCGACCGGCCGGCGATCGCGGCGGCGATGATCGCGTTCTTCCTGTACGGCGGCATGCTGCTGACCGTGCTGCCGCAGGAACCCGGCGTCTCATGGCAGGCCCACCTCGGCGGCGCCGCCGGCGGCGCGCTGGCCGCGCTGCTGTGGCGCCGTGCCGACCCGCAGGCACCGCGGCGCAGGTACAGCTGGGAGATCGAGGAGGAACAGGCGATCGAAGCCGCCGCGCAGCGCGGCGATGACCCGCTCGAGCCGCCGTCGCCCGGCGACGTGCCGGTGTTGTGGCACCGGCCGCGGGAGCGGGAAACGGGGACGGTGTTGCCGTTCCGGCGGCGGGAGTGAGGGGCGGCGGGACGGAGATTGCTCCGTTCGGAGTGGTCGTCCCGGGCGGTGGTTTGTTGCACCGAGGGAAGTAAGCGTTCGCTTTGGCGCGGTGGCGTGGCGGGTGCTCCGGTGCGGGGTTTCGAAGTGATGTACAGGTCGCGACTTACGTCGCTCCTACAGGAGCCCGAGTGGCGGCCGGGAAGCCGGGGTGGGGGTCGGAAAGTCGAGTCGAGCCGGGTCGGATCGCATCGGATCGGATCGGATCGGAAAAGCCATGCGCGGCGGGCCCCGCTGGACCGCGCTGCATCCGCGCGAGATCCCGCTGGAGCGACGTCACCGATCCGCCGAATGCGGCGTGCCGGGCGGGTACTGGCTGCAGCGGCCATGGATGGCCGCGCCCGGTGAGTCGGGCACGGATGTCCGACCGAACCGGGCAGCCAGTACCCGTTCGGCACGACGCGCTCCCCGGGGCCGACGCATGGTCCCGCTGGCTCCTCCGGAATAGCCCAGTCTTTACAAACGCATTCCCGACCTACTCCCGGCGACTCGCCTGTCCCGCCTGTCCCCCTGCCCCCCTGTCCCGGTATTCCGGTATTCCGGTATTCCGGTATTCCGGCGTAGTTTCCCCCGTCCCCCTTCATCCGCCCCCCGTCCATCCACCATCCGCCGCCTGCCGCCCACCACCCACCCGTCCGCCTTCCGGCATACGCGGCGGCCGGCGTCACGGCCTAGACTCGTTTCCTTCACCCGGACATCGACAGGGAATTCGCATGGAACGTTGGTACTTCAGCGCCGGCAGCAACAGCCCGCGCGTCGGCCCGCTCGACGACAACGCCGCCCGCGCCCACGCGCAGCAGCACCCCGAGGACTACTGCTGGCGCGAAGGCTTCGCCGACTGGCAGCCGGTCGGCAACGTCACCGAACTCGAAGTCCCGCGCGGCGCCGGCGGCCCGCCCGGCATGCCGTCGATGCCCTCCACCGGCTCCGGCCGCGGCCGCGACGACGAAATCGACTTCCGCATCGTCGGCGCCGACATGCAGTTCGTCGAAGTCGAACTCGACCCCGGCGAAAGCGCCATCGCCGAAGCCGGCTCGCTGATGTACAAGGACGCCGCCGTGCAGATGGATACCGTGTTCGGCGACGGCCGCGCCTCGGGCCAGGGCGGCGGCTTCATGGACAAGCTGATGTCGGCCGGCAAGCGCGTGATCACCGGCGAAAGCCTGTTCACCACCGTCTTCACCCATTCCGGCTCCGGCAAGGGCAAGGTCGCATTCGCCGCGCCCTACCCCGGCACCGTGATGGCGATGAAGCTGGCCGACCACGGCGGCCGGCTGATCTGCCAGAAGGACAGTTTTCTCGCCGGTGCGCGAGGCGTGCAGGTCGGCATCCACTTCCAGCGCAAGATCCTCACCGGTCTGTTCGGTGGCGAGGGCTTCATCATGCAGAAGCTCGAGGGCGACGGCTGGGTGTTCGTGCACGCCGGCGGCACCGTGGTCGAATACGACCTCAAGCCCGGCGAGCGGCTCGATGTCGACACCGGCTGCGTGATGGCCTTCCACGCCGGCGTCGACATGGACGTGCGCCCGGTCGGCGGCATCAAGAGCATGCTGTTCGGCGGCGAGGGCGTGTTCCTCGCTACCCTGACCGGCCCGGGCAAGGTCTGGCTGCAGTCGCTGCCGTTCTCGCGCATGGCCGGCCGTATGCTGGCGGCCGCGCCCGGTGGCGGCGGCAAGGACCGCGGCGAGGGCTCGGTGCTCGGCGGGCTGGGCCGAATGCTGGACGGCGACGGCTTCTAGTCGCCGCTTCGCACCCGCCGGTCGATCACCACCCGGTTGCTGCCGGCGCGCTTGGCCTCGTACATCGCGGTGTCGGCGCGGTGCAGCCAGTCGCGCGCCGACTCGCCGGGCCGCAGCGTGGTGGCGCCGATCGACACGGTGACCGCGAAGCCGCCTTCGCGGTCCTGCCGCTGCATCGCCCGGCGGACCGCTTGGCCGATGCGCTGCAAGGCGTCGGCATCGGCGCCCGGCAGCAGCAGCGCGAACTCGTCGCCGCCGAGGCGGAAGAAGCGGTCGTCGCGGCGGGTGAACCGGCGGACCAGCTGGGCGAACTGCAGCAGCACCGCGTCGCCGGCTTCGTGGCCGTTCTCGTCGTTGACCTGCTTGAAGCCGTCCAGGTCCAGCACCGCCAGCCCGACCGGGCTGCCGTCGCGCACGGCGGCGTCCATCGCCTGCTGCAGTTCGCGGTCCATGCCGCGCCGGTTGAGCGCGCCGGTCAGTGGATCACGCGCGGCGATGCCTTCCAGCTGCCGGCGCTGGGCCTCGGTGCGGTACGAAAAGATGTAGGCGAACAGGCTGACCAGGAGCGCGGTGGCCACGAAGGTCGCCGCACCCACCGGGTCGAACGCGTCGTTGGTGGCCAGCACGGTGATGGCCAGTGCCGAGGCCAGGATCGCCGGGCCCCGGGCGGCCAGCAGGAAGTTGACCAGCAGCACCGGGTACAGCCACAACGCGCCCGGCAGGCCGACAAGCTGGCCGACGACCACGCAGCCGGCCGAGCAGGAGATCGCCGCGATCAGCCCGACCCGGTCCAGGTTGCCGCCGCGCCAGCCATGCAGCACGGTGCCGGCGATGGCGGCCTGGATCGCGACGTCGACCAGGCCCATCACCACCTGCCCGTGAGCGAACCGGTAGATCGCGAACGGCGTGATGCCGGCGACGGTGAACACGCCGAACACGGTGATCAGGATGAGGCGGAAGTCGGCCTTGAGCCATTGGTTGAGCATGGGGCCGCAGTCCCGGAAGTCGGCCGCGTTATCGGCCGCGCCGGCGCTTCCTGCAGTCACCCTCGCCCGGTTTACCTGAACGGTTCAGCGTGGCAGCGGGAGCCCGCGGAACGCCTTGACCGTGCGCAGCACGAAACTCGAATTGACGTCGTCGACGCCGGCCTGGTTGAGCAGGCGATCGAGCAGGAACCGCGAGAAGTGCTCCAGGTCGCGCACCACCACGTGCAGCAGGTAGTCCATGTCGCCGGTCAGCGCATGGCAGGCGACCACCTCGTCCCAGGTGTTGACGAAGTCGCTGAAGGCGGCGATCGCGGCGCTGTCGTGGTGGTTGAGCTGGACCCGCACGAAGGCCTGCAGGCCCAGCCCGAGGCGTTCGGGATCGACCTCGGCGCGGTAGCCGGCGATCACCCCGTCGCGCTCCAGCCGCTGCACCCGGCGCAGGCAGGCCGACGGCGACAGGTTGACCCGCTCGGCCAGCTCGGCGTTGGTCTGGCGGCCGGCCCGCTGGAGCTGGTCGAGCAGGAGCACGTCGGTGCGGTCGAGGGTGACGGCGAGCATGGGATTCGGCAGATTGGGGCGACGGCGCAATGATGTTGCGCCGAATCCCCATGCCCGCACAAGAACGCAACACGATTGCGGCTTCAGCCGACTAGAGTGGGATATCCACGCCTGCCGCCAGGAGAACCACGCCATGGAATCGCCCAAGCGCGTCGAACACCAGATGACCGACAAGGGCTACGTGCCCGTCTACACCACCTCGGTGGTGGAGCAGCCGTGGGACACCTACACCGACACCGACCACCGGGTCTGGGCGCAGCTGTTCGAGCGCCAGAAGGCGATCCTGCCCGGCCGCGCCAGCGACGAGTTCCTCGCCGCGCTGGCGGCGATGGAGATGACCCCGGACCGGATCCCGAAATTCGACGACCTCAACCCGATCCTGCGCGCCGCCACCGGCTGGGAGCTGGTCGGCGTCGAGGGCCTGCTGCCGGAGCTGACCTTCTTCGACCACCTCGCCAACCGCCGCTTCCCGGTGACCTGGTGGATCCGCACGCCCGAGCAGATGGACTACCTGTCCGAGCCGGACCTGTTCCACGATCTGTTCGGTCACGTGCCGCTGCTGATGAACCCGGTGTTCGCCGACTACATGGAGGCCTACGGCCGCGGCGGGGTGAAGGCGCACGGCATCGGCGAGGACGCGCTGGTCAACCTGACCCGGCTGTACTGGTACACGGTCGAGTTCGGGCTCATCCGGCAGAAGGACGGGCTGCGGATCTACGGCAGCGGCATCGTGTCGAGCAAGGGCGAGTCGATCCACTGCCTGGAGAGCGCTGCGCCCAACCGCATCGGCTTCGACCTGGAGCGGGTCATGCGCACCCGCTACCGCATCGACACCTACCAAAAGACCTACTTCGTGATCGACAGCTTCGAGCAGCTGATGGACGCGACCGGCCCGGACTTCGCGCCGATCTACGACAAGCTGGCGCAGCTCGAATCGATCCCCGCCGGCCACGTGCTCGACACCGACACGGTCTACAACCGCGGCACCGGCGAAGGCTGGCCGACCGACGCCGACGTCTGAGTGGTGGCGCGCCCGCGCGCGCGTGGCTTCCAGCGGTGGTCGAGCCACAGCTTGGCGAGCGTGGCGACAAGCAGCGGCCCGAACCACGCGGTGTAGTGCAGCGCCACCCCGTCGATCGCGGGCAGCAGCCGCGGCAGGCCCAGTGACAGGAACGCGATGTGGGTGGCGATGCCGTTTCCGACCATCTGGGTGTAGTGCTCGACCAGCCACCAGCGCGGCCGCTCCGCCAGCCGGTCGCGCCGCAGGCGCTTGAGCAACATGGCGCCGCCGTTCAGCAATCCGACCACAGAGAACCCGATCAGCAGGGGTGCGCCGACCCGCAAACCCAGCAGCAACACGCCCACGCCACTGGCAGCCGACAGCAGACCCAGCGCGACGAACACCGGCCCGGTGTAGCGCACCACATCGTGCTTGTCGCCAACCGCTCGCCATGCGCCCCACACGCCGGTGGCGGTGATCACCACCAGATAGCCGAGGAAGGCCGCGATCACCTGGTCGCCATCGATCAGGCGCTGCAACGCCAGCGGCACCGCACTGACGACCACCGCCAGCATCGACAGCAGGTAGACGCGACCGGACAGCCGGTGGCGCGGACTGCCCTTGCGCAACAGCGCCGCCATCCAGAACGTGATCAACGCAAGGCTGCCGGCGACGCCGTGCAGTGCCAGGAACCATGAGTAGGCGGGCATCGTATTGCTCCGTGATCGGAGTCGACAGCGTGCTTTCGCACGACCGGTGATCGCAGTCCCGCCGGTCACCGGATCGCCCTGCCGGAAGTCACTTTCCGCCGCCCGTGCATTGCGCGGGGCCGGGCGCGGGGCGAGCATCGACGCATGGAATTCCTGCGCGCACTGACCCAGCCGATGCTGCTGGCCGGACTGGTCACCTGGGGTGCGGTCGCGCTCGGCCTGCCGGTGGAGCAGTCCGACCGGCCGGGCCTGATGTGGACGCTGGCACTGGCATACCTGGTCGCGTTCGTGGCGATCGACGTGGTGTCGTCGCCCTGGCAGCACCGCCTGCGGGTGCCCGCGTTGCTGGTGCAGGCGGCCTGCGCCCTCACGCTGGTGTGGCTGGCGCCGCGTGGCGGCACCGCGCCGGTACTGCTGGTGGTGCTGGTGGCGCAGCTGGCGATGGCCATGCCGCCGCGGGTCACGGTGCCGGTGGTGGTCGCGCTCAACATCGTCCTGTACCTGCTGCTGCGCGGCGCCGGCTACTCGCAACCACTGCTGGTCACCACGCTGTACCTGGGTTTCCAGGCCTTCGCCGCACTGACGGCGCACTACGCACGTACCGCCGAGGCCTCGCGTGATGCGCTGGCGGCGGTCAACGCCGACCTGCTGGCGACCCGCGCGCTGCTGGCCGACAGCGCGCGCAGCAACGAGCGGCTGCGGGTCTCGCGCGAGTTGCACGACGTTGCCGGCCACAAGCTGACCGCGCTCGGCCTCAACCTGCGCCTGCTGGAAGCCGACCCGGCGCTGCGGATGCGCGACGAGCTGCGCACCTGCCGCGCGCTGGCCGGCGAGCTGCTCGGCGACCTGCGCAACCTGGTCGCGGCGATGCGCCACGACGAGGGGCTCGACCTCGCGACCGCGCTGCACGCGCTCGCCGCGCCGCTGCCGCGGCCGTCCCTGCAATTGCGGATCGACCCCGACGTGCGGGTCACCGACCCGGCCGTCGCCGAGGCGATCGTGCGCACCGTGCAGGAAGCGCTGACCAACGCCGCCCGCCACGCCGGCGCCGAACGGCTGAACGTGGCGCTGAGCCGCGACGGCGGCACCCTGCGTCTGCGGATCGACGACGATGGCCGCCTGCGCGCTCCGCTGCGCGAGGGCAACGGCCTGGCCGGCATGCGCGAACGGCTGGCGACGCTCGGCGGCCGGCTGGCGCTGTCGACCGGCACCGCCGGCGCGCTGCGGATCGACGCGGAGATCCCGGTGTGAACACGCCATCGGAATCCTTGCAGGTCGCGCTGGCCGACGACCAGGCGCTGGTGCGCGCCGGCCTGCGCGCCCTGCTGCAGCAGCAGGGCATCGCCATCGCGGTCGAGGCCGACGACGGCGAGGCGCTGCTGGCGCAGTTGAACGACCACCCGGTCGACGTCGTGCTCAGCGACGTGCGCATGCCCGGCGTCGACGGCATCGAGGCACTGCGCCGGCTGCGCGCGCGCGGCGACGCCACCCCGGTGCTGCTGCTGACCACCTTCGACGAGCCCGACCTGCCGTTGCAGGCGGCCGCGGCCGGCGCGCAGGGATTCCTGCTCAAGGACGCCGCGCCGGAAGACCTGCGCGCGGCGATCGAGAAGGTCGCGTCGGGCGAAGTGCTGCTGCAGCCGGTCAGCACCGACCCGATCCGCTCGCGCTACCGCTACCACGCCGACGACGCCCCGAAGGAGCGCTTCAGCGAGCGCGAGGTCGCCATCCTGCGCCTGCTCGCCGGCGGGTACTCCAACAAGGAGATCGCCCGCGCGATGTTCCTCGCCGAGGGCACGGTCAAGAACTACGTCTCGGTGATCCTCGACAAGCTCGACACCCGCGACCGCACCCGCGCGGTGCTCAAGGCCATCACCCTCCGGGTGATCTGACAGCGCTCCGTCGCTGCGGGTGATCTGAACGCAGGTTCATCGAACCTGCACCGGGCGGTCACGCCGGTGCGCCGATGATGCGCGGCCCCCGATCTCACCCCCTGCGACGAATGTTGGCCAAGCTCCGCCCGATGAACTTCTCCCGTGACGAACTGCAGCAGGAACTGGCAGCCACCGATGCCACCATCGAGCAGGCGATCCGTCGTGCCGGCGCGGGGCCGTGCCCCGAGGTGGAACGGCAGCTGGATGCCCACGCACGCAGCCTGCGGGTGATGCTCGATCACGAGGGCGCGCTGGTGGTGGACGACGCGATCGACGCCGCGCGGCGGGTGCTGCACACCGCCGACCCGGCCGCGCCGCTGCTGATGCTGGAGATGGCGCGGACCAACCTCGCCGCGGTGGTGCGGCGTTCGCAACGGCTGCTGCGCGACGCCGCCTGATCGCGCACGCGGTACCGGCGGCGGGGGCCGGCCGGTCCGACCCGCGGCTTACAATGGCACCTTCCGCCACCCTGCCGCCGATGCCCATGACCACACCCGCCTGCCCGGCCCCGTCCGGATCGACCACGCCCTGTTCGCTGACCCGTTTCCTGATCGAGGAACAACGTGCGGGCCACGTGGGCCCGGACCTGCGCCTGCTGATCGAAGTGGTGGCGCGCGCCTGCAAGTCGATCTCGATCGCGGTGGGCAAGGGTGCGCTGGGTGGCGTGCTCGGCGATGCCGGTACCCCCGGCGCGGCCAGTGTGAACATCCAGGGCGAGGCGCAGAAGAAGCTCGACGTGATCGCCAACGACGTCCTGCTCGAAGCCAACGCGTGGGGCGGCCACCTGGCCGGCCTGGCGTCGGAGGAGATGGACCACAGCATGCCGATCTCCGACCTCGCCCCGGACGGGTCGCCGCGCGGCAACTACCTGCTGCTGTTCGATCCGCTCGATGGCAGCTCCAACATCGACGTCAACATCTCGGTCGGCACGATCTTCTCGGTGCTGCGCTGCCCCGACGGCGTCACCACGCCGGTGGACGCCGACTTCCTGCAGCCGGGCAACGCGCAGGTCGCGGCCGGCTACTGCACCTACGGCCCCAACACCACGCTGGTGCTGACCGTCGGCCACGGCACCCATGCCTTCACCCTCGACCGCGAGATCGGCAGTTTCATGCTGACCACCCGCGGCATGCGGATCCCGGAGGAGACCAAGGAGTTCGCGGTCAACATGTCCAACCAGCGCCACTGGCAGCCGCCGATGCAGGCCTACGTCGCCGACCTGCTGGCCGGCACCACCGGCCCGCGCGGCAAGGACTTCAACATGCGCTGGGTGGCCAGCATGGTCGCCGACGTGCACCGCATCCTGACCCGCGGCGGCATCTTCAGCTATCCGCTGGATGCCAAGTGCGAGGCCAAGGGCGGCAAGTTGCGGCTGATGTACGAGGCCAATCCAATGAGCTTCCTGGTCGAGCAGGCCGGCGGCGCCGCCAGCACTGGCCGCCGCCGGATGATGGAGGTGCAGCCGAGCGGATTGCACCAGCGCGTGCCGGTGTTCCTGGGTTCGAAGACCGAGGTCGAAGCGGCGGTGGAGTACCACCTGGCGCACGACCGGGGTGCGGCGGCGCAGCCTGTCGGGGTTGCCGGCTGACGTTGCGATAGCCACGCCCGGCGCGGACGGCTGACCGCTCGCGGTGGCCGACCACGTTGGTATGACTTGCCCGGGAGGAGTCGACGCGGCGGTTGCGCGACGGGGGCGAGGAGCGAGGGAGTGGCCGACGACGCAGCGCGCGACACCGACGCCGGCGAGGCCGGTCCGCACGTCGCCGGCGAACGCGACCTCATCTACGTCACCCGCGGCGGTGCCGGGCGGGTGCTGTCGCTGGGCGGGCTGCAGCGGATGGGCTGGCGCCTGCGACGCGCACCCGACTCGCGCCAGGTGCTGCGCATCCTGCAGCACCAGTCGCGCCATCCCTACGCCGCCCTGCTCGACCTGCGCGAGGGATTCACCGAACACGACCTGGCCGAATTCGGCGACGCGCTGTCGGCCAACAACGTCGGCTGGGTCGCCGGGGTCGACGCCGCCCAGCTGCGCGACGAGCCGGTACGCCGGCTGATCCGCGACTACTGCTACGACTACGTCACCCTGCCCTGCCCCGAAGCCGTGCTCAACACCGTGATCGGCCACGCCCACGGCATGGCGGCGCTGGCGTGCGAGCATGGCGAGCGGATCAGCGCCAAGGGCAGCGATGACATGATCGGCGACAGCCCGGCGATGCAGGTGCTCAACCGCACCCTGCGCAAGGCCGCGCTGACCGACGCACCGGTGTTCATCGCCGGCGAGACCGGCACTGGAAAGGAACTCGCCGCGATGGCGGTGCACCGCAACTCGCGCCGCCATGCCTATCCCTTCGTGGCGATCAACTGCGGCGCGATCCCGCACGAGCTGGTGCAGTCCGAACTGTTCGGCTACGAGCGAGGAGCCTTCACCGGCGCGCAGGCACGGAAACTGGGCCGCTTCGAGATGGCCAACGGCGGCACCCTGTTCCTCGACGAGATCGGCGACCTGCCGCTGGAAAGCCAGGCCTCGCTGCTGCGGTTCCTGCAGCAGGGCAGCTTCGAGCGGCTCGGCGGCCACGAACAGATCCGGGTGGACGTGCGGATCATCTCGGCGACCCACCACGACCTCGAGGAGGCGGTGGAGGACGGTCGCTTCCGCGCCGACCTCTACCACCGCCTGTGCGTGTTGCGGCTGCAGCAGCCCCCGCTGCGCGACCGCGGCGGCGACATCGACAAGCTCGCCGACTACGCACTGCAACGCTATTCGCAGGAAGGCCAGCGCGCGCTCAAGGGCTTCGCCCCGTGCGCGCGCCATGCGCTGCACAGCCATCGCTGGCCGGGCAACGTGCGCGAGCTGATCAACCGCGTGCGGCAGGCGGTGATCATGGCCGAGGGCCGGCTGATCACCGCGGCCGACCTGCACATCGACGGCACGACGTCGCGGCCGCCGCCGACACTGGATGAAGTGCGCGACGCCGCCACCCGCGAAGCGATCGAGCGCGCGCTGCAGCGCAACCGCGGCCGGCTGGTCGATACCGCACGCGAGCTCGGGATCTCGCGGGTCACCCTGTACCGGTTGATGGGCCGCCACGGCCTGCGCGACGCGGGCGGCGACACCGGCGACACCGACGACGACGCCCGCGGGCCGGTCAGCATCGCCTGATCCGCGACGACGCCGCGTCGCGGCGATCAGAACGTGTGCGAGGCGCGCAACCCGAGCACGAAGTTCGGCGCGTCCGGGGTCAGTCCCACGGTGGCCTGGCTGCTCAGGGTCCAGCCGGACGGCAACGCGTAGGTGCCGCCGACGTTGAAGGTGGAGCTGTTGCTTGAGCTGCCCGGTACGCGCATCTCCCGCTCGCCGGGTGCGGTGGTGTGGGTGGCGGCGGAGAACGCGTTGGCGACGCTGAAGCTGATCGCCGAACGGTCGTTGAGCGCGATCGCCATGCCGGCGCTGAGCTGCAGGGTGTTGCCCAGCGACA
The DNA here is from genome assembly GCF_056739745.1 of Lysobacter sp. CC-YZS074. NCBI lineage: Bacteria > Pseudomonadati > Pseudomonadota > Gammaproteobacteria > Lysobacterales > Lysobacteraceae > Lysobacter > Lysobacter sp. CC-YZS074. The sequence continues at coordinate 197,057 of NZ_CP200301.1, forward strand.
CCTCGGCCGGCGAGACCTGGTCCAGCACCGGCGAGATGTCGTCGAACGCCTCCGGCCGGTACAGCGTGTAGCCGAGGTTGCCGAACAGGATCACCGGGTCGTAGGTGCGCAGTGCCGAGACATTGAACGTCGTGCTCCACAGGCCCGTGCCGGTGGGCAGGTTCTCCGGCACGTTGAGGTTGGTGTTTTCCTCGTCGGCCTGGATCAGCTTGAGGCCGAACGGATGGCGTCCGGTCGGCGCGCGCACCCGCAGGCTGGTGACCAGGTCGGGCCAGCGGGCCGATTCCTTCACCCACTGGTAGTACGCCGCCACGCTGACGTCGCCCACGCCGCTGGAGGTCAGCTGCACCTCGCTGATTTCGTTGGACGCGCCGCCGGCCCCGCCGCTGATGAAACGGGTGTCGCGCTGCACCCACGGCACGCTCGCCTCCAGGCTGAACCGGTCGGTCAGGCCGTAGCGGCCGGACACGTCCAGGGTCATCACGCTGGCCTTGGTCTGGTCGAGGTTGAGCGTGCCCAGGAAGATCGCGTCGAGTGCGAGGAAGCCACTCAATGCGAGCTGGCGCCGATCGTAGTAGCTGTAGTTGATGCCGGCGTCGAAAGTGAAGCGGCGCTCGAACAGCGGCGCATGTTCGCGCACCACCAGCGCCTTCTCCTGCTCGCGGCGCTCGGCGTCCTCGTCGCGCCGTGCCTCGCCGACCTGGATCGGTGGCGGTTGTGGCGGCGACTGTGCGCGCGCCGGCGCCGCGGGCTGCAACGCCGTTGCGGATGCAGTCGCTGCGTCCTCGCTGCCCGCGTCGTCCTCCACCGCGAGCTGTCCGGCCTCGCGCGCGGTCTGCTGCGCGGCGACATCCTGCTCGGCCGACTGCATCCCGTCCGGTGCAGGCCCCAGGCCGCGACCGCGCTGCGCCATCTGCAGTTGCTCGACCTGGCCGCGCAGGCGGTCGATCTCCCCCTGCTGCCGCTCCAGCTGCTCGGCCATGCGGTGCAGCAGCTCGGCGGTGGTCGCGTCCGTCGAAGACGCGCCAGCGGCATGGACGGTGCCACTGCCCAACGCCAGCGCGACGGCCAGGCACAGCGGTCGGGCGACGAGCGCCGAAGCGTTTACACGCATGATCCAGGCATCCCCTTTTTGACCCCTGCCGCGCGTGCGCGCGGTCACTGGATCAACGGCCGATGCCATTCATACCGGCCAGTGCCTGTTCGACTCCAAGGTGCCGCTGCCAGCGGTCCGGCATCGCGTGGGTGAACACTTGGAGGTGCAGCTCGTTCCGGCCGACCATGCGGTCGCCGGCGATCTGTCCCAGCTGCCTGATCGAGCCGCGGCCGGCGGCGGATTCCGCACCCAGCTGTTGCGAAAGCAGCGCGCCGGGGCCGCGTACGCTCAAGGCGGCGCCGACCGCGGGGTCGAAGCTGATCTGCGCGCTCATCTGACCGGCGCTGCTGGCGCTGCTGGCGCGGCCGTTGAGCTGGCCGCCCGCATCGCCGGCGCGGGTGAAGCCGATCGAGGTCAGGTTGCCGAGGCGGTTGCCATCGCCGGCGATCTGCGCAACCTGGCCGATGCCGTCGACCTGCAGGTTTTCGCCACCGACCGCCTGCCGTCCACCGGCGGGCGCGATTCCTTCGCCGGCACCGGCACCGCTGCCGGTGTCGACCTGCACGTGATAACCGCCATGGCCGTCGGGTGTGACCTGCAGCGTGCCGGTCGCGTAGGCGCTGCCACCCTGGGCGTTGTGCAGGGTGGAGACCAGGTCGATGCGCAGCCCGACCAGCATGTTGGCGCCGTAGAACCTGCCGTTGATTTCCGACAGCGTCGCGTCGTCGACCAGTTCGGCACGGACAGGAGACAGGGCGGACCCGGCACATGCCGGGCCCGCACCTGCCACGAGGACCCAGAACAGGGCACGGGGGAGTGTATGTCGGTTCATGGGGACCCTCGTTCGATGGCCGCGGCGCGCTCAGAACAGGTCGGCGTGGACCAGTCCGAACTCGACCACGCGCGGCGGCGTGGTGGCCCGGTCCAGTGCGTCCACCCGGTGTTCCAGCGCAGGCGAACTGCGGCTGTTGACCAGATACGAGTCCGGATCCATCGGACGGTCGCCGACCACGGCGAGCACGATTCCGTTCCAGCCCTCGATGAAATCGCTCTCGATCATCACCCGATGACCGAGCGCGGGATCGGCGACGAAGACGCGCCCGGCATCGGCGCCCTTCACCACCACGAAATGCTTGTAGCCCTTCAGGTCGAGCAGCGCGATCACCGGCATCTGCAGCCGGTACAGCGCGTCGGGCTCGATCCTGAAACCGTGTGCGCGCAGGCCGATGGTCTCCACGTAACGCTTCATGTCGAGCATGGAGAAGCCGTTGCGCAGCACCTGCTGCGGATCGACCCCGACCATCATCCTGCGGATCAGCTCCTGCTCGTCCGTCTCGATGCCGTAGCCGTACTGCAGCAGGCTGCCGAGCGCGGCCGAGCCGCAACTGAAGTCGTACTGCTGCGGCATCAGCTCGCGGAAACGCAGGTCGCGGAACGTCCTGACCTGCTTGCTGACCGGCGCGCTGCCGAGGCGGCTGGCGTCGAACACGGCCTGCGCGTGGCCGACCCGCGGCCACAACAGCAGTGCGGCGAGCAGGCCAATGGCGACCACGATGTCCGGCAATGCCTTCATGCTCCCGACGCTCCCCTTGCCGCAGTGCGGCTCCTTCCTTCAAACGCGAAGCGGGGACGGCCGGTGCCGTCCCCGCCGTGCTGCCTCAGTCCGAAGCGACCGCGATCGACAGCCCGTTGTGCTGCGCATTGCCGACGCCGGCGGCGATGTTGACGCCGATGTTGCCGATCGCGCCCGACAGCGCGGCGCCGTCCAGCGAAGCGGTGTTGTCGAGGTCGAACAGCACGTCGGCGGTGTTGATGCCGGTCAGCTGCTCGCTGTCGGCGGCGGCGTTGGCCACCGTGCCGGAGGTGTTGACCGAGGCGGCCATCGCGTTGCCCTGCGCATTGCCGACGCCGGCGGCGACGTTCAGGCCGATGTTGCCGGCGGCGTTGGCCAGCACGTTGTCGCCGACCGACGCGTCGTAGGCGACCTCGTCACCGAAGAAGCCGTCGACGCCGGTGTTGGCGATGGTGCTCTGGCTGGAGAACACCAGCGCCGAGGCGAACACCGCCTCGCCGTCGACCGCGGCCAGCGCGGTGTCGTTGGCCTGTGCATTGCCCACGCCGGCCGCGACGTTGGCCCCGACGTTGCCGGTGGCGCTGCTCAGCGCGTCGCCGGTGACCGAGGCATCGTTGTCGCCGTCGCCGAACGACAGGTTGGCCTCGGTCGCCTGGTCCTGGTCGACCAGCGCGCCGGACTGGCTGCCGACCTCGATCTCGCCGGAGGCGAACACGTCACCGGTGACGTAGATGCTGTTGTACATGTCCCAGTCGCTGTACAGCGTGGCGTCGTCGCCGGTGGCGAAGGCGGGAGCGGCGATGGCCAGCAGCGCGGCGGCCAGCAGGGTGGTCTGGATCTTCATTGGACGTTTCCTTGTGCAGTGGGTGGGTGTCGCGAAGGGGTGTCATGGCGGAGGACGGCACGGGGCGGCCGTCCTCCGGCAAGCTCAGTCGGTCGCGACCGCGATCGACAGGCCGTTGTGCTGCGCGTTGCCGACGCCGGCGGCGATGTTGACCCCGATGTTGCCGATCGCTCCGGACAGCGCGGCGCCGTCGAGGAACGCGGTGTTGTCCAGGTCCATGCCGGCGACCAGCGTGTTCATCGACGTTTCCTGTTCGCTGTCGGCGCTGGCGGCGGCGGCCGCGCCCGAGGTGCTGACCGAAGCGGCGAGCGCGTTGCCCTGCGCGTTGCCCGCACCCGACGCGACGTTCAGGCCGACATTGCCGGCGGCGCCCGCCAGCACGTTGTCGCTGACGCCGGCGTCGTAGGCCAGACCGGCATCGGCAAAACCGGCGTCGTCACCGAGGTTGCTGCTGGTGAGCTGGCTGTTGAACACCATCGCCGAGGCGAACACCGCATCGCCATCCACCGCCGACAGCGCGGCATCGTTGGCCTGGGCATTGCCCACGCCGGCGGCGATGTTGGCGCCGATGTTGCCCACCGCGCTGCTCAATGCATCGCCGGCGACCGTGGCGGTGTTGTCGCCATCGCCGACCGACCAGTTGGCGACGGTGGCCTGGTCCTGGTCGACCAGGGCGCCGGACTGGCTGCCGATGTCGATATCGCCGCTGGCGAACACGTCACCGGTCAGGTAGATGCTGCTGGACATGTCCCAGTCGCTGTACAGCGTGGCGTCGTCGCCGGCGGCGAAGGCGGGCGCCGCGAACGCCAGCAGGCTGGCGGCAAGCAGGGTGTGGCGAAGTCTCATGGTGTCTCTCTCCTGTCGTGGTTGATGCGATGCAACGGTCAAGGCGTGCCCCCGGGCAGCTGGAGGACGATGGCGTTGGTCGAGAGGTTCCCGACCCCCGCGGTCTGGTTGAGCTGGACCACGCCCTGGCTGCCGCGGAAGGCGTCGTCGGCAATGCGGGCGTCGCGTGGCGAAATCGGCGTGGCGTGGTCGCCGGGACCCGTCTCGGCGGCCACCTCGGCCAGGGCCGTGTCGTCCAGACCGGCGATTGGTAGTGGGATCGGTGTCGAGACCGATCGCTGGCCGACGACGAACAGGTTGGCCTGCGCGTTGCCGCTGCCGGCGACCTGGTTGATCGAGAGCAATCCCTGGCTGCCGGCGAAGGCGTGGCCCTGCAGCTGCGTGCTCGCCGCACGGTCGCGTGCGCCGGGTGCCGGGTGCTGGCGGACCTGCAAGGCCGCCTGGCCCTGTCCACCGGCGGAGATCGCAAGCACGGCGAGGTTGGCCTGCGCGTTGCCGCTGCCCGCGGCCTGGTTGACCGCGACACGGCCGGAGACCGCATGACCCGCCTGTCCGGCGATGCGGGCGTGGTCGCGGCCGGGCGACGCCTCCTGCGCCTGCAAACCCGGGGCGGCGCCGAGGCACAGGACGGCGACTGCCGCGAGCGCGGTCCGGGTGCTCACCGGCCCGCCCCGCCGTCGGCGCCGGCGGGCGCGAGCCCCGGCAGGACACCGGTGACGGCGCCGGTGATCGTGGCACCCAGACCGCCGGTGACGCGGCCGATCGTCCCGGTCGCGCCGCCCAACGCACCGCCCGCGGCGCCGAGCGCCGCGGCCTGGCCGGCCGACGCGGCCGCGGAGGAGTGGATCAGGCCGGCGCGGGTATCGAGCGCGCCGGCGGTGCCGGTCAGTGCAGGCAAGCCAGCAAGTGCTGTGATCCCGGCCGAGCCCGTCTGTCCCAGCGCCTCGTCGCCCACGAGGCGGCCGAGCACGCCGCCAAGGGTGTCGTGGAACACCCGGGCCGGGAACACGGTGGCCTGCGCATGGACCGGGTTCTGTTCTCGCGGCACGCCACGGTAGGCGATGCGTGGCTGGACCGTGCGGGTGACCACCACGGCCGGATCATCGCCCGGGCTGCCCGGCGGTTCCTGTGCCAGCGCGGTCGCGCCGGCGGCCAGCGCGACCGGCACCAGAACCCAGCGACAGGCGCGCGGCAAGGCGCGGACGAGCGGAACAACAGGCATGGATTTCCCCTGCGATCGATGCCGTGCGCGATCGCGCCACGGCGGCAGGGGGGCTATCGCGAGATCCGTGCCAATTCGGCAAATCCTTGAAAACGTTCAGGTTTCTGCGGCGGGGACGAGTGCCTCCGCCGTGCACACGCGCGAATCGTTGCAACCCTGCAACGTCGCTGGCCGACCGGCCGCCGCCCGGTTCAAGAATGTGGAGCCTCTGTGAAGGCGCGTTGCCGGCGAGAGCCGCTGCCGGCGCGGTTTCCTTCTGCGATCGACCGACCCTCCGATGGGGCGGCCAGCGCGTTGCCTTTCTGTAACCCGCGCCGCCCGTGCGAGGATGGCCGTTTTCCGGCTGCAGTCCGTGGTGACGCGCATGACCTCCCGGCTCGACGGCGGCGACGGCCGCGACGACGACTTCATCGCCATCCAGCACGACGCGCTCGACCCGGCCGATTGCCGGCGCTGGATCGAGCGGTTCTGCGCGAGTCCCGACGTGCACCCGGGCCGGGTCGGTGGCGGCGTCCACACCGACCTCAAGGACAGCCGTGACCTGACCATCAGCGGTCGCCCGGAATGGCACGACGCCGAGGCCGCGCTCACCAGGGCAGTGTTCAAGGGCGTGCTGGCGTACCTGCGGCGCTGGCCGCACGCGTTGATCGCACCGTTGATGCTGGAAGTGCCGGGTGCCGACGGCGCCCGCCACCGGTTGACCGCCGAGCGCCTGCAGTCGATGAGCGACGCCGAGCTGACCCCGGTGGTGCAGACCGTGCTGCGCCCCGGCGGCGTCAACCTGCAGCGCTACAGCGGGGGCCGCGGCGGGTATCCCTACTGGCACTGCGAGCTGTACCCGCGCGACCCGCGCGCGGAAACCCTGCACCGGCACCTGCTGTGGACGGTCTACCTCAACGACGATTTCGAGCAGGGCGAGACCGAGTTCCTGTACCAGCACCGCAAGGTCGCGCCGCGCACGGGCTCACTGCTGATCGCCCCGGCCGCGTTCACCCACACCCATCGCGGCAACCGGCCGCACGGCGGAGACAAGTTCATCGCCACCAGCTGGGTGCTGTTCCAGCGCGCGGAGACGCTGTTCGGCGCGCCCGCCTGAGCGTGCCGTCCGCGGCTACGGCGTGCGCGCGTGGTTGAGCACGAGCCAGTACAGGCCGACCTGCTTGACCGCCCAGACGAACTGCTCGAAGTCGACCGGTTTCTGTATGTAGCTGTTGACCCCGAGCGCGTAGCTGGCCTCGACGTCGAACGGCTCGGTGCTGGTGGTCAGCACCACCACCGGCAGGGTGCGGGTGGCCTCGTTGGCGCGGATCGCCTGCAGTACCTCGCGGCCGTCGAGCTTGGGCAGGTTGAGGTCGAGCAGCACGATCGACGGCAGGTCCTCGGGGTCGCGGCCGGCGTGCTTGCCGCGCGCGAACAGGAAGTCGAGCGCCTCGGCGCCGTCGCCGACCACCACCAGGCGGTTGGCGATCTTGGCCTCGTCGAACGCGAGCCGGGTCAGCTCGACGTCGTCGGGATTGTCTTCGACCAGCAGGATGTCCTTGTGCATCACCTGGCTTCTTCCGGGTTCGGCTGCGCGAAGGGGACGGCGGGCAGTTCGAGGTGGAAGGTGGCGCCGGCACCCGGCTTCGATTCGGCCCACAGTCGGCCCTGGTGGCGCTCGGCGATGCGCTGCGCGATCGCCAGTCCAAGCCCGTGGCCGCCGCCTTCGTCCGGTCCGTGCAGACGCTGGAACGGCTCGAACAGCTTGTGAGCATATCGCATGTCGAAACCGCTGCCGCGGTCGCGGACCGACACCCGCAGCGTGTCGCCATCGCGGGTGCCACGCACCTCGATCACGGTCACCGGCTGGTCGCGCGAGAACGTCCAGGCGTTGTCCAGCAGACGTCCCAGCAGCAGCTTCAGCAGGCGCTCGTCGCCGTGCGCGGTGAGCCCCGGTTGCACATGCAGCTCCACCGTCCGGCCGGGTTCGGCGTCCTGCAGTTCGGCCAGTACCCATTCGGCAAGCAGGGTCAGGTCAACGTCACCCGGCTTCAGTTCGGCGCGGGTGGCGTGCGAGAGCTCGCCGAGTGCGGCCAGCAGGCTGCCCATGCGCGAGGCGGCGTTGCGGATGCGCTCCAGATGGTCGCGCCCGGTGTCATCGAGCACGTCGCCGGCTCGCGCGGCCAGCAGCCGCGAGAAACTCTCGATCGACCTCAGCGGTGCGCGCAGGTCGTGCGCCACGGCGTCGGCAAACAGCTGCAACTGGCGGGTGGAAGCATCCAGGGCGGCAGCGCGCTCTTCCGCGGCCGCCTGCATCAGCGCCTGCGCCGCGTGTTCGGCGCTGACGTCGCGCAACTGCACGACCAGGAACATCGGGGCGCCGCCGGCATCGCGCATCAGCGCCGCGTTGGTGTGCACCCAGACGACCGCGCCGTCGCGGTGCAGGTAACGCTTCTGGTTGTCGATCTGCTCGATGCGGCCTTCGATCAGCGCGGCGATGCCGCCGCGGGTGAGCTCGCGGTCGTCGGGATGGATGAAGTCGGTCGCGGGCCGCCCGACCAGCGCGCCGGCGTCGTGGCCGAGCATGCGCTCGATCGCGGGGTTGACCTCGCGCCAGCGGCCGTCGAGATCGACCACCGCCATGCCGATCCCCGAAGCGGCCATCGCCAATCGGAAGCAGTCGTCTCCGTTGGGGGCGGCAGGTCGTTCGGCAGCTCGGGACATCGGCTCGGGGCAGGCGGTTTGGCGAAAGTGTAGCCGCTGCCGTCGTGACGGGCCGGTGCAGCCATGCGCTGCGCATCACGGCGTTGTACCGCACAATGCCGGCATGGACCTGCTCCCGTTCACCCTGCAACAGGTGATGTTCCTGCTGATCCTGGCGGGCGGGTTGTACCTGTTCATCAGCGAGCGGCTGCGCATCGACGTCAGCGCGATGCTGATCCTGCTGGCGCTGGTGGTGACCGGCATCCTCGACGAGGAACAGGCACTGTCGGGCTTCGCCAGCGAACCGGCGATCATCGTCGCGGCGGTGTTTGTGATCTCCGGCGGACTGGCGGCGACCGGCATCACCGAGCACATCGGCCAGTGGATCGGACGCGCGTCGGGCAAGAGCGAGACCCGCGCGATCGCGGTGACGATGCCGGCGGTGGCGGCGATGGCGTCGTTTACCCACCACGTGATGGTGACCGCGATGATGCTGCCGATCCTGACCCGCTTCGCCAAGGCGCGCGGCCTGTCGGTGTCGCGCCTGCTGATGCCGATGTCGCTGGCCGCCTCGCTCGGCACCTGCCTCACCCTGGTCAGCGCGCCGGCGTTCCTGCTGGCCGACAACATGCTGGAGCGCACCGGCGCGGCGGGGCTGGGGATCTTCTCGATCACCCCGATCGGCATCGCGCTGGTGGTGATCGGCGTGGTCTACATGCTGCTGGCGCGCTGGATCCTGCCCAAGCGCGGGACCGGCGCCGCCGACGACGAGTACCTGCGGCTGGACCGCTACCGCACCGAGCTGCTGGTGACCGAAGGTTCGCGCTGGAGCACGCGGCCGCTGGCCGACCTGCAGAAGTCGCTCGGCGACAAGTTCCGCATGGTCGGCTGGTTGCGCGATGGCCGGCTGCGGCGAGACCTCGGCGGCACCAGTCCGCTGATCAGCGGCGACGTGCTGCTGGTGGAGGCGTCGGCCGACGCGCTGGCGTCGTTGCACGACGATCCGGGCCTGGAGCTGTATGCGATCGCGCGCTTCGCGGAGAGTGCGCGCGAGGGCGATCCCGTCGAGGACGAATGCCAACTGGTGCAGGCGGTGGTCGCGCCGGGTTCGGAGTTCATCGGGCGCAGCATCCGCGAGCTGGATTTCTCCCAGCAGTTCCGAGCGGTCATCGCCGGGCTGTGGCGGCGCGGCGCCGACATGGCCCCGCGCCTGGCCGATGCGCGCCTGCGCGAAGGCGACCTGCTGGTGCTGTGGGGGCGGCCCGCGCGGTTCGCCGAGCTGGCCACCCACCACGGCTTCCTGATGCTGGTGCCGTTCGCCGGCGAGGCCAAGCGGCGCCAGCGCGCGCCGCTGGCACTGGCGATCCTCGGCGCGACCATCCTCGCCACCGTCACCGAATGGCTGCCGGCACCGCTGGCGTTTCTGCTGGGCGCGGTGGCCATCGTCGCCACGCGCTGCGTCGACATCGGCCAGGCGTACCGCGATATCGACGTGCGCGTGTTCGTGATGATCGCCGGGGTGATTCCGCTCGGCATCGCGATGGAACAGACCGGCACCGCGCAGTTGCTGGCCGCCGGATTGCGCCAGGTGGTGGCGGGCTGGCCGGTGCTGGCAATCCTGCTGGTGCTGTTCACGATGGCGGCGCTGCTGACCCAGATCCTGTCGGACTCGGCGACCACGGTGCTGCTCGGGCCGATTTCGATCGAGCTGGCGCAGTCGCTCGGCGTGGCCCCGACGCCGTTCGTGGTGTGCACCGCGTTGGGCGCGGTGGTCGCGTTCCTGACCCCGATCGGCCACCACGGCAACCTGCTGATCCTCGGGCCCGGACGTTACCGGTTCGCCGACTTCGTCAGGATCGGCGTGCCGCTGACGGTGCTGGTGGCGTTCGTCAGCGCGTGGATGACCCGGTGGCTTTGGCTGGGTGGCCCGCTGTGGCCGGGCGTCGGCTGAGACCCGGCCTCGCGGCCCGCTTTGCCGTGTTCCGCCTGTCGGTTCCCGCCGATCGGCTTCGTCCCCGGATTTCGACCCGAGAACCCGGTCCGGGCTTTTGTAGGAGCGGCTTCAGCCGCGATCGTGAACCGGCACGGGCGCACGACCGTCCGATCGCGGCTGAAGCCGCTCCTACAAAGTTTCGACGCTTCGGCGAGTCGGCGCCTGCTAGAACAGATCACCCTGCGGTGACGGCTTGCGCGGTGCCACGAACCGCGAACTGTCCAGCGGCGGCAGCCGGCCGAATCCCAGCCGCCGGTGCGCCTTGGCGAATCGCTGCGCGATCAACTGGGCGAACGGACCTTCGCCGCGCATCCGCGTGCCGAATCCGCTGTCGTAATCCTTGCCACCGCGCATCTGCCGGATCAGGCTCATCACGTGCGCGGCGCGCTCGGGATAGTGCAGCTCGAGCCATTCGCGCCAGACCTGCTTGAGTTCGTGCGGCAGCCTCAGCAGCACGTAGCCCGCCGCGCCGGCGCCGTGGTCGCGGGCCGCCTCCAGGATGTGCTCGATCTCGCGGTCGGTGATCATCGGCACCACCGGCGCGACCATGACGCCCACCGGGACGCCGGCCTCCGACAGTGCGCGCATCGCCCGCAGCTTGGCGTGCGGCGCCGACGCCCGCGGCTCCATCCGCGCCGCCAGCCGGTTGTCCAGCGTGGTGACCGAGAAGTACACGGTGACCAGCCGCTCGCGCGCCATCGCCGCGAGCAGGTCGATGTCGCGTTCGATCAGCGCGCTCTTGGTGACGAAGCTGACCGGATGGCGGCACTCGGCCAGCAGCTCGAGCACCTCGCGCGTGACCCGGTAGCGTCGCTCGATCGGCTGGTAGGCATCGGTGTTGATGCCCAGCGCGATCGTGCTGGGCGCGTAGCCCTTCTTCGCCAGCTCCTCGCGCAGGCGCGCGGCGGCGTTGGTCTTGGCGTACAGCCGGGTCTCGAAGTCCAGCCCGGGCGAGAGGTCCAGATAGGCGTGCGACGGCCGGGCGAAACAGTAGACGCAGCCGTGCTCGCAACCGCGGTACGGGTTGACCGACTGGCTGAAGCCGACATCGGGCGAGTCGTTGCGGGTGATCACGCTGCGGGCGCGCTCTTCGGTCACCTCGGTGGCCGGGCGCGGCGTTTCGGCGATGTCCTCGTAGACCGAGCCCCAGCCGTCGTCGGCGCCGACCGCCTCGGTGACCGCGAAGCGGCCGCGCACGCGCGAGGCGGCGCCGCGACCCTTGATCGGCGCCTGGGCTTTGCGGGCATCGTCCATGCGCTTAGCCTAGGCCGGCGCTGTCGCACCGCAAGCGACGCCCTCTTAACTGTTCAGGCGGCGACCGATGCACGAAGCCCCGTTCGACCTGTGGCGCGAACTCGTCTCGTTCGACCACCTCAAACTGGTCCTGGCCCTCGGCTGGGCGGGGTACGTGCTGTGGCTGGGGCTGTGGATCGTGCTGCAGAAGCGTTCGCCGGCGGCGACGCTGAGCTGGTTGATCAGCCTGGCGGCGCTGCCGTACCTGGGATTCCTGGTCTACTACGTGTTCGGCCCGCAACGGATCCAGCGCCAGCGCCTGCGCCGCGTCCGCTCGCGGGCCGCGCTGCCGCCGCTGCCGGCCGGGCTGAAGCCGGATGCGGAGGCCGCCGAGCTGGCGCGGGTGGCCCAGGGCAGCACCGGCCTGCCCCCGGCAACGGCAACCTGCGCGCGGCTGCTGGTCGACGGCGCGGCCAAGTACGACGCGCTGCTGGCGGCGATCGTCCAGGCGCAGTCGCACGTGCACCTCGAGTACTACATCTACGAGCCGGACCGCACCGGCACCGCGTTGCGCGATGCGCTCGCCGAGCGCGCGCGCGCCGGGGTGCAGGTCCGGCTGTTGCTGGACGCGGTGGGTTCGAAGAAGGTGTCGAAACGCTTCCTGCGCCCGCTGCTCCAGGCCGGTGGCGAGGTGGCCTGGTTCCATCCGCTGCGCCTGCGCTGGTTCTGGAAGCGCCCCTGGTTGAACCTGCGCACCCATCGGAAGATCGTGGTGATCGACGGCCGCGTCGGATTCACCGGCGGCATCAACATCACCGACGAGCAGGACGAGCGGTTGCGCAACGACGCCTATCGGGACCTGCACCTCCAGCTGGAGGGCGACATCGTGCGGTCGCTGCAGCTGGTCTTCGTCGAAGACTGGGCGTACGCGACCGGCACCGCGCCGCGGCAGCTGCCCGGGCCGCCGCCGCAGCCCGGGCCGGTGGCGGCGCAGGTGGTGGTGTCCGGCCCGGATTCGCCGCTGGAGGCGATTCACCGGGTGCATGTCAGCGCGATCCACGCGGCGCAGCGGCGGGTGTGGCTGGTGACGCCCTACTTCGTGCCCGGCGAGGCGGCGATGATGTCGCTGACCTCGGCCGCGCTCGGCGGGCTCGACGTGCGCCTGCTGGTCCCGAAGGTCAGCGACAGCCGGCTGGTGACCTACGCCGCGCGGTCCTATTTCGACGAGCTGCTCGCCGCCGGGGTGAGGATCTACGAATACGGGCCGCGCCTGCTCCACACCAAGGCGCTGCTGTGCGATGACGATCTCGCCATCGTCGGCAGCGCCAACTTCGACCACCGCAGCTTCAGGCTTAATTTCGAGGTGTCGGTGCTGTTCCGCAACCGCGACGTGGCCGACGGGCTGGCCGGGCTGATCGAGCACGAGTGCGGTCGCGCGGTGCGGGTGCGCGACGACCGTGACCGGCCGCTGTGGCGGAGCCGGATGCCCGAGGCGTTGGCGCGGCTGGTGTCGCCGCTGCTGTAACCGTCGCCTGGTTCCGCGGCCGACCAGCGGTGGCGTGGGCGGACCCGCCGGCGACAGGTGACAACGCCCCTTCGCTACACTTCGCGCAATCGTCACTGGAGCACGGCAATGCCCTGGTTGTTGTTCCTGATCGCCCTCGCGGCCCTGGTGGTGGCTTTCACCACGACATCCGTCGCCCTGCTGCTGGTGTGCCTGCTGGCGGCTTTCGCGTTCGCACTGGGCGGGGTGATGCAGTTGCTCGCGCGGCGGGTCGACAGCAACAGCCGCAGCGAGGCGATGATGATCGACCCGGCGGAGTTGTTGCGCCTTCGGGAGCAGGCCGAGGTCCGCCGCCAGGCCAGGGTGGACACGAACGCGAACGGCGACGCCGCGGCACCTCGCTGATCCGGCCGGAAGGGCGCTTCCGACCCGCCGCGACCGCGACGACCTCGCCCGGGCTTCTGCGCCGCCGGCTGTCGCGCTAGGCTTGGCCGATGACCGTGCTCAGCGTCAACGTCAACAAAATCGCCGTACTGCGCAACTCGCGCGGCGGCGGTGATCCGGACGTACTCCGCGCCGCGCGGACCTGCCTCGACGCCGGCGCCCACGGGATCACCGTCCACCCGCGCCCCGACGCGCGTCACATCCGCAGCGACGATGTCCTCGCACTGGCCGATCTCACCCGCGAACGCGGCGTGGAGTTCAACCTCGAGGGCAATCCGTTCGCGCCACCCCGTCCGGGATACCCCGGGTTCCTGGCCTTGTGCGAGCGGGTGCGTCCCGCGCAGGCGACCCTGGTTCCCGACTCCGACGCCCAGCTCACCTCCGACCACGGCTTCGACTTCGCCCGCGATGGCGACCGCCTGCGGCCCCTGGTCGAACGACTGCACGAGCTCGGCTGCCGGGTCAGCCTGTTCGCCGACGCCGACGACGCCGGAGAAGGTGCGATCGAGCACGCCGCGGCGACCGGCGCGGATCGTATCGAGCTGTATACCGGACCGTTCGCCGAGGCCGCCGCGAACGCCGACGCGGCACCGATGCTCGCCAGGTTCGCGACGGTCGCGGAACGGGCCCGCACCGCCGGCCTGGGGGTCAATGCCGGCCACGATCTCAGCCAGTCCAACCTCGGATTGTTCCTGCGTTCGGTACCCGGTGTGCTCGAGGTGTCGATCGGCCACGCCCTGATTGGCGAGGCCCTCTACGACGGGCTTGCCGCTACCGTACGCGCCTACCTTGCAATCCTCGACAGCAACGCCGGCAAGCAATAAAAAAACGCCGCCCGAAGGCGGCGTTTCCAATACGACAGTAAGCGTCTGCGTGTACTGCGGTACTTCGATCAATCGTTCTGCACGAAGCCGATCTTCTTCATGTCGGCGGTCTTAGCGTGCGCCAGTACCTTGGCGAGGATGCCGTAGTCCGCATCCGGATTGACGTCGATCTCGAGCTGCGGCTGGTTGGTCGGGTCGCGCTGGACGGTCTCGCGCATCATGTTCGCAATCGCGGACAGCGGATACGGCGAGTTGTTCCAGAAGACCTGGCCGGACGCGTCGATCCGCAGCTTCACCGGCGGCGGCGGCTCGGTCAGCGGCGGAGGCTGGGTCGAGCGCTGCGGCAGGTTGACCTCGATCGGGTACGAAGCGATCGGTGCGGTCACCATGAAGATGATCAGCAGCACCAGCATCACGTCGACCAGCGGGGTCACGTTGATGTCGGCCATTGCACCGCCGCTGGAGTTGGAACTGAAAGCCATGTCCTGCTCTCCGGATTAATTGCGATCCTTGATCGCGACGAAGCCCACCTTGCGCATGCCCTGCTGCTGGGCAACCTGCACCACGTCCTTGATGATGCGGTACTTGGTGGTCTTGTCGCCGCGAACATTGATCTGCGGCTGCGGTGTCTTCTGCGCTTCGACCGACAGGCGGCTTTCCAGAAGCTCCATCGTCACGGGCTCGTCGTTCCAGTACAGCTTGCCGTCCTGGGTGACCGCGAGGGTGATCGGCGGAACCTCCGGCGCCATCTGTTCGAGATTGGCGACGTCAGCCTCCGGCAGCTCGACCTGAACTTTGTGCGACATCAACGGTGCGGTGATCATGAAGATGATCAGCAGCACCAGCATCACGTCGACCAGCGGCGTGACGTTGATTTCGGCCATCGGGCCGCCGCTATCGTTGCCTGAACTGAAGGCCATATCCGAACTCCAACTAACCTGTCAGTGACCGATGCTCAGCGCTTGGCCGCCAGCTCGCCAACGCGCGAACCGGTGGCGAAGAAATCGTGCAGGTCGTGGGCGAAGGTATCGAACTTGCTGTTGGTGACGCGGTTCATGCGGGTGAAGAAGTTGTAGGCCAACACCGCCGGGATCGCGACGAACAGACCGATCGCGGTCATGATCAGCGCCTCGCCGACCGGGCCGGCGACCGCGTCGATCGACGCATTGCCGCTGATGCCGATGCGGATCAGGGCGTGGTAGATGCCCCACACGGTACCGAGCAGGCCGACGAACGGCGCGGTCGAACCGACGGTGGCGAGTACGGTCAGGCCGGACTCGAGCTTCATCGACTCACGGGTGACGGCCTGGCGCAGGGCGCGGTCGACGAACTCGGAGCGGTTCAGCGACTCGACCAGGCGCGAGCCCTCGTGGCGCTGGTGGTGCGCGGCGGCTTGGGCGGCATCGAGCGCGATCTTGGAGAACGGCTCGCTGCGCTTCTGCTCTTCCATGTAACGGATCGAGTCCTGCGCGTTGGTGGTTTCCCAGAACGTGCTGATGACGCGATCCGACGTCGCGCGCAGACGCATGTTCTTGATCAGGTTGATGACGATCCAGTAGACCGACAGGACCGAGAAGATCAGCAGGGTGAGGAACACGATCCAGGCGACGGTGTCGAAGTTCTGGACCATGTGGGTGAAGCTCATCTGCTGGAATGCTTCGGCGTTGTTGCCTCCGGCAGCAGCAGCGGCGGTGGTGGTTTCCTGAAGCATGACGCTTACCTTTAGATGTCGTGGAAGAAGGGACTACGAGTTACAGCAACTGTGGCTCAGGCCGAGCCGGGCGGATGAACCCGCGGGTCCATCCTGCACGGATCAGTTGAGGTTGAAATCGACCGGAACACGAACCCGGCTGGCGACCGCGACACCGTTTTCGATCTGCGGGTTGAAGCGCCACTTCCGGGCCGCGGCGACTGCCGCCCGGTCCAGATCGCGGTTCCGGCTGGACTTCTCGACCTCGATGTCCAGCACGTTGCCCTGGGCGTCGATGCTGATGACCAGGATCACCGTGCCCTCGATCTGCGCACGCAGGGCGCTGGGCGGATAGTCCGGGGGGTTGCGCGAGCGGGACGACGGATCGACCGAGCCCAGCGTGTTCTGCGGGGCGGGCGGCGCCGGCGGGGCCGGCGGCGGCGCCGGAACGTCGACCGGGCTCGGATCGTCGACCACGATCGGCGGCGGCTCGGGCGGCGGCGGCAGCGGGGTCGGCTTCGGCGGCGACAGCTCCTTGGGCGGAGTGATCGGCTTGGGCGGTTCCGGCGGCGGCGGCGGCGGCGGCGGCGGCGGCGGTGGCGGCTTGATGATGTTCACCAAGGTCACCTCTTCCTCGGCCTTGTCCTGCGGCGGCGGCGCCATCGGCGCAAGCAGCATCAACAGGGCCGCGCAGTGCACGGCGATCGCCATGGTGATACCGGCGATGCGCGCCCAGTTCAACCCTTCGCGGTCGTCTTGTTTCTTAGCGGGGATTTCCAAGTCTTGCGTCATTGCGCCGTCAGCTCGGGGAGGAATGCCGGGCGCTGGCTGCGCCTCGGAAGATCAGGCTCCTGCGGCGTTTTGCGCCACGGGAACTTCCTAGGATATACCAAACTCGTTCGGGGCTTCCAAGCGAAATTTGGTGTTTTCGTGATGCGTTTACCGCTCGATGATGGACTGCGCCTCATCGGGATTGCCGATGCCTTTCGCCAAGGCCCGTGTTGCGGCCGCCTTCGCTTCCGCGTCCCGTCCTTCGTTAAGCAGGACCTTGGCCAGGTTCAGATAAGTGGAACCGTCGTTGTCCAGGGGCGCAGCCTTCCGGTAGGCCTCGATGGCCGGGCCGGTCTGGCCCGAGAAGTAGTTGGCTTGGGCGAGGGCGACCGTGGTATTGAAATCTTCGCTGAGCACGCCTTTCGCCAGCCCGTCTTCGATCACCGCGATGGCTTCGCTCTCCTTGCCTTCCATGTTGATGTAGGTGGCGTAGAGCTGCTGGTACTCGTTCGCTTCGGTCAGTTGACCGGCGCCGCGCATCTTCTCCAGCACCGCGACCGCCTTGTCCTGCATTCCGGCCTGCTGGTAGGTGGCCGCCAGGTTCAGCTGGGCGCGACGGTCGTCCGGCTTGGCTGCCGCGACCTGTTCGGCCATGCGGACCGCTTCACCGGCGTTGCCGCCCTTGGCGTGGACCTGCATGAGCAGGGCCTGCCATTCGGGCTTGGTTTCGCCGCTGCTCTGGATGGCCTGCTCCATCAGTTCGGCGGCTTCGGGATAGCGTTCGAGCAGGAACAATGCCTGCCCCTTCATCATCATCGCCTGCGGGTCCTTGCTGCCGGTTTCGGCAAAGAAGCGGTCGTAGGTCGCGAGCGACTCGGCGTAGTGCTCCTGCTGCTGCTGCAACTGGGCGAGGTTGAGCATCATCGTGTAGTGGTTGTTGTTGTCGAGCGCGTCCAGCTCGACCACCTGACCGAACAGGGAGGCGGCGCGGTCGACGTCGCCGGCCTCGTAGGCCACCTGGGCCGCGGTCTGCGCGGCCAGTGCCTTCTCGTAGGCGTTGGAGTCGGCGTCGGCGAGAATCGCGTCGGCAATCGCAACGGCCTCCGCTCCGCTGCCTTCCTGCTGGAGGTCGACCATCTCCTGCAACTTGCGGGCGGTCCTCGCGGAAGCCTTCGTCTCCGGCGCCTCGCGGGTCGCTTCGGGGAACTGCTCGGCGCCGGCGCGCTGCTGCTCGATCTGGCGGCGATCGGACCGGCCGCGGTCGGGAGAGGACTGCGCGGCGGCAGCGCCCATCGTGGCGACCAGCACCGCGGCGACGGCGGTGCACAGCAGGCGGTGGCGGGAGAAGGAATGGCTCATCGGTTCACCTCAGGCAAACGTCCGAAGTACGGTCGGACGCGGGTCTGGCATTCAGGGGGAGGCCAACCTAGCAGAAACCGGTGACGCTAGGTAACCGCCCTGCCTGAACCGACACGTCGTGTTAACCGCAGCTCGGCTTTCGCCCGGCTGCGCGGGCCTGCTGGTACACCGGCTCAAGGCCTTCGGCACGGGCGGCGAGCTCGGCAATGCGGCTTTGCGGATCCGGGTGGGTGGAGAGCCACTCGGGGGAGCGGCTGCCCCCGGCGGCGATCATGTTCTGCCACAGGTTGACCGCCTGCTCGGGGTCGAAACCGGCCTTGGCCATGAGCTGCTGGCCGACGATGTCGGCTTCCGATTCCTGGGTGCGACTGTTGGGCAGCAGGAAGGCGGTCTGCACCGCGGCGCCGCCGAGTTGCTGGGTCGCCTGCGCCGCGCTGGAGCCGTACTGCGAACCCACCAGCGCGCCGAGGATGCCGAGCCCGGCCTGCGCCCCGAGCTGCCGGGTCACGCGTTCGTCGTGGTGGCGGGAAACCACGTGGCCGACCTCGTGCGCGATCACCGCCGCGAGCTGGTCCTGATTCCGGGCGACATCGAAGATGCCGGTGTAGACGCCGACCTTGCCGCCGGGCAGGGCAAAGGCGTTGGGCGACTCGTTGACGAACAGCGCGCTTTCCCACTGGGCCTGCCAGTCGGAGGGCAGCTGGCGGGTGATCGCGCCGACCACGCATCGCACGTACGCGGTCTGGCTGGAACTGCTGCTCTGCGGCAGCTTCGCCTTGTATTCCGAAAACGCCTGCGCACCCATCTGGTCCAGCTGCTGCTGGGACACGGCGCCGACCTGCTGGGTCCGCCCGGTGGGGGAGGTGGTGGTGGCGCACGCGGCGGCCGCGGCGGCGATCGCCAGCCCGAGCAACAGACGTTTCATGGCGGAGTTCCTGTTCCGTGAAAGCCCGTTGTAGTGGGCCGGCGATGAATAGGCCGTCAAAGTCGGCGCCGACTTCTGGATACGGCGCCGTATGTCCGCAAAAGGGCGAGGGGCTCAGACGTCGAGGTTGGCGACCCGCAAGGCGTTGTCCTCGATGAATTCGCGTCGGGGCTCGACGACATCGCCCATCAGGCAGCTGAAGATCTGGTCGGCGGCCACCGCATCCTCGATCCGGACCTGCAGCAGGCGCCGGGTTTCGGGGTTGACGGTCGTTTCCCAGAGCTGCTCCGGGTTCATTTCGCCCAAACCCTTGAAGCGCTGGATCTGGCGGCCTTTCTTGGCTTCCTCGAGCAGCCAGGCCTGGGCCTGGGCGAAGCTGTCCACCGGCTGTGCGCGATTGCCGCGGACGATCTGCGCACCCTCCCGGACCAGGCCATGCAACTGCGCGGCCGCCTCGCGCAGCGCCCGAAGCTCGCCGCCTTCGAACGCGGCCAGCGGCAGCACCTGCAGCAACTCCTCGCCCATGTGCATGCGCTTGACCAGCAGGGCGGCCGGGTGGGCGTCGGTCGCCGGCTGCAGGCTCAGCGCGTACCGGGGCTTGCCCATGCCGGAGCGGTTGAGCCGCTTCTCCAGCGCTTCCAGTTCGTGCTGTTCGTCAACGTTCTCGCTCAGATGGGCGGAGTCCAGCGGGGTGAAGTCGATCAGCGCTTCCAGCACCAGCGGGTCATACCGGTGCGTGTTGCGCGCGATCGTCTCGCGAGCGCCTGCATAGGCCAGCAGCAGCTTTTCCAGGGCCTCGCCGGTGATCGGCGGCTCGCCTTCGGCCGGGATCAGCGAAGCCCCCTCGACCGCGTTGCCGGCCAGGTAGGCGTCGAGCGCGGCGTCGTCCTTCAGGTACAACTCGGTCTTGCCCTGCTTGATCTTGTAAAGCGGCGGCAAGCCGATGTAGACGTGACCGCGCTCGATCAATTCCGGCATCTGACGGTAGAAGAACGTCAGCAGCAGGGTGCGGATATGGCTGCCGTCGACGTCGGCGTCGGTCATGATGATGACGCGGTGGTAGCGCAGCTTGTCCGGGTTGTACTCGTCCTTGCCGATCCCCGTGCCGAGCGCGGTGATCAGGGTGCCGACCTCGGCCGATGAGAGCATGCGGTCGAAGCGCGCGCGCTCGACATTGAGGATCTTGCCGCGCAACGGCAGCACCGCCTGGTTCTTGCGGTTGCGGCCCTGCTTGGCCGAGCCACCGGCCGAGTCACCCTCGACGATGAACAGTTCGGACAGGGCGGGGTCCTTTTCCTGGCAGTCGGCGAGCTTGCCGGGCAGGCCGGCGATATCCAGGGCACCCTTGCGGCGGGTCAGATCGCGCGCCTTGCGGGCGGCTTCGCGGGCGCGGGCGGCGTCGACCACCTTCTCGCAAATGGCGCGGGCCTCCTGCGGGTGTTCCTGCAGGAACTCCTCCAGCCGGGCACCGAAGGTGTGCTCGACCACCGGCCGGACGTCGGAGCTGACCAGCTTTTCCTTCGTCTGCGACGAAAAACTGGGGTCGGGAACCTTCACCGACAGCACCGCGATCATGCCCTCGCGCATGTCGTCGCCGGACAGGTTGACCTTCGCCTGCTTGGCGATGCCGTTCTGCTCGATGTAGTTGCTCAGGGTGCGGGTCAGGGCCGCGCGGAACCCCTGCAGGTGCGTGCCGCCGTCCCTCTGCGGAATGTTGTTGGTGAAGCAGAACATCGTCTCCTGGTAGGAGTCGGTCCACTGGATCGCCACGTCGACGGTAATGCCCGCCTCTTCGCCACTGACCGCGATCACATTGGCGTGCAGCGGGGTCTTGAGCTGGGCCAGGTGCTCAACGAAGGAGGCGATACCGCCCTCGTACTGGAACACGTCGCGCTTGCCCTCGCCACGCTCGTCAACCAGGGTGATCTTGACCCCGGAATTCAGGAACGACAGCTCGCGCAACCGCTTGGCCAGGATGTCGTAGTGGAACTGGACGTCGGTGAAGATCTCCGGCGACGGCTTGAAGCGGAGCAGGGTGCCGCGCTTGTCGGTCGCCTCGAGCTGCTGGAGCGTGTAGAGCGGCTCACCCAGGGCGTACTCCTGGCGGTGGTGGTGACCGTCGCGCCACACATCCAGCCACAGGTGTTCGGACAGTGCGTTGACGACCGACACGCCGACGCCGTGAAGGCCACCGGACACCTTGTAGCTGTTGTCGTCGAACTTGCCGCCGGCGTGCAGCACGGTCAGGATCACCTCGGCCGCCGACACCCCTTCTTCCTTGTGGATGTCGACCGGCATGCCGCGGCCGTTGTCGGACACGGAAACCGAACCGTCCTCGTGGATGGTGACGACGATATCGTCGGCGTGACCGGCAAGCGCCTCGTCGACCGAATTGTCGACCACCTCGAACACCATGTGGTGCAGGCCGGTGCCGTCGTGCACGTCGCCGATATACATGCCGGGACGCTTGCGCACCGCCTCCAGACCGCGCAGGACGGTGATCTTGCTGGAATCATAGGCTTGCGACGCGGCCGGGGCGTCGGTCGACGCGTCTTCCTGCCCGGATGCGGGATCGTGCTCGATTGATGTCATGCGCAGCGGCTCCGACGAGGCGCCACGATGGCGTGGGGACCCCGTACTCATATGTATTTGCGTGTCCCGATTATAGCCGAGGCGGGCCGCTCCCCGGCGGGCACCGGTGCACCCCGGCCACTGGCACTCAGGTTTGAAGCTGCACAGCGCCGTGTTCCACGTGGAACACCGTCGCGGGCGCCCCGGCCGAATTTATGGCCCGTGGCACCTCCGTGCCCGTGACAAAGGTCTGTGCCCCGGAACCGGCGAGATAGCCGAGCACCCGCTCCTGATGGCGTGCATCCAGCTCCGAGGCAAGGTCATCGAGCGCCACCACGGGCCACTCACCCAGCGCAGACGCGAGGTGACTGGCCTGGGCGAGAAGGGCGGTGAGTGCGGCCAGCTTGGCTTGGCCACGCGACAGTGTCTCCCGATTCGGCAAGGTCGCGAAGTCGATCCTCCAGTCGGACCTGTGCGGCCCGACAGAGGTAAAACCCGCCTGTAGATCGCGGGGTCGCGCCAGCAGCAGGGCATCGGCCAGCGACAGCTCCTCCCGACGCCACCCCGGGGCGTATGCGGTGCTCGCCGCCCCCAAAACCGGGGACAGGTGCGCCGCCAGCGTCGCCATGCCCGGCTCCAGTGAACCGAGGTAGCCTTCGCGATAGGTGGTGAGGGGCTCGCCGGCTTCCACCAGCTCACGATCCCAGGCATCGAGCTGCGCGGCGCTGGCGCGGGTCTTCAGAAGCGCGTTGCGCTGCTTGAGCGCACGGGAGTAGCGCCGCCATGTAGGCATGAATTCCGGTTCCACGTGGAACAATCCCCAGTCCAGGAACCGGCGTCGGCTGTCGGCGGAACCGCTGACCAGGGCGTGACTCCCGGGTTCGAACGTAACCACAGCCAAGGCCTGGCACAGTGCACCCAGCTGGTCGACAGAGTGGCCATCGAGGCGGCCGGTCCATTGTTGTCCGCTGTGCCGGAGGCCAGCGCGCCGGAGTCGGTCGTGCGTAACGGCCGCGCCATCCGAAGATTCCCGACCGGCCTCGCGCCATTCCACGAAGACCTCCAGCGCGGCCTGTCCGCTGCGAACCAGGCCGTCCCGCACCCGTCCCCGAAAGCTGCGGCCGTAACCCATCAGGTGCAGCGCCTCGAGCACACTGCTCTTGCCGGCGCCGTTTTCGCCCGTGATCACGTTCATGCCGGGAGCCGGATGCAGCTGCAAGTGCTCGAACCGCCGGAGGTTGCGCAGATCGAGCCGGACTACCTCCACGCCGCTCCACCTACCGTTTCGATCGTACAAATACAGACACGCCCGGAAAAACCGGGCGTGTGTCGTACTAAGAGCCGTTCCACGTGGAACATGCGTTGTCAGAGTCGCAGAGGCATCACGACGTGACGGCACCGATCGTTGGCCGCTTCGCGGACCAGCGCGGACGAGTTGGCATCGCGCAATGCAAGCACCACCTGCTCGTCACGCAGGGCCGTCAACGCATCCAGCAGGTAGTTCACGTTGAAACCGACCGCCAGATCGTCGACGCGGGTCTCGGCTTCGACTTCTTCCTGCGCCTCTTCCTGCTCCGGATTGTGGGCGCTGATCCTGAGCTGGCCCGGCGACACCTCGATACGGACGCCGCGATACTTCTCGTTTGAAAGGATGGCGGCGCGTTGGAGAGAGGCGCGCAGCACTTCGCGATCGATGCGCACTTCCTTGTCCGCTCCGATCGGGATCACCGCTTCGTAGTCCGGGAAGCGCCCGTCGATGAGCTTGCTGGTAAAGGTGACGTCGTCACGTTTGACCCGGATATGGCCGCGGCCCATCTCCAACTCCAGTTCGCGCTCGCCACCCTCCAGCAGGCGCTGCAGCTCGGTCACGCCTTTGCGGGGCACGATGATCTGGCGCTTGGTCTGGGCGCTGCCCTCGTACTCGGCTTCGCACAAGGCCAGACGGTGGCCATCGGTGGCGACGCAGCGCAGGCTGGTCTCACGCAGGTCGAACAACAGGCCGTTGAGGTAATAGCGCACGTCCTGCTGGGCCATCGCGAACGCGGTGCGTTCGATCAGCTCCTTGAGGGTGGCTTCCGGGACGCGGACCCGCTCGGTCGCCTCGACCTCGTCGATCGACGGGAAGTCGTTGGCGGGCAGGCTGGCCAGAGTGAAGCGCGAACGCCCCGCCTGCACGGTGACCTTGTCGGCGCTCTGGCTGATCGCGACCTTGCTGCCGTCGGGCAGGGCGCGAACGATGTCGAACAGCTTGCGTGCCGGGATCGTGGTCTCGCCATCTTCGGCGTCGTCGACCGCGATGCGCGACACCATTTCCACTTCCAGATCCGTACCGGTCAGCGACAGCTGTCCATCCCTGACCTGGACCAGCAGGTTGGCGAGGACCGGCAGCGTCTGCCGACGCTCGACCACGTTGACGACCTGCGCCAACGGCTTGAGAAACACTTCGCGTTGCAGGCTGAAACGCATGCCGTCCTTCCCCTATGCCCAATACAAAAGAGTTGAATAAATCAAAAGCCTGGTGGTGATGGAGTCGGCCAAAACCCGGGAAAACTCCGATAACCCATTGAATCCTAAACAAATACACCGGCTGCCAACGACGGTATAACCGCCTTGTGAGCTCCGGTACAACCTGTGGACAGTTTTGCCGGTCGGTGGCCGTGTCCTACTTGTCCACAACTTGTCCGCACGTCCCGCACATGTTCGCGGGGAAGGGCGACATCACTCGCTGAGCTTGCGAATCAGCTTGTCCCAGTCCTCGCGCATCTTGCCGTCCGTCTCCATCAGGCTGCGGATCTGGCGGCAGGCATGCAGCACGGTGGTGTGGTCGCGGCCCGCGAACGCGTCGCCGATCTCCGGCAGGCTGTGTTCGGTCAGCTCCTTGGTCAGCGCCATGGCCATCTGACGCGGACGGGCGAGCGAACGGGTCCGCCGTTTCGACAACAAGTCCTTGATCTGCAACCCGTAGTAGTCTGCCACGGTCTTCTGGATGTTGGGGATGCCGATCGCCTGCTGCTGCGCGCGCAGCAGGTCGCGCAGGGTCTCCTGGGCGAACTCCACGGTGATCGCCCGGCCGGTGAAGTTGGCGCGGGCCGCCAGTGTGTTGAGCGCGCCCTCGAGGTCGCGCACGTTGGAGCGCATCTTCTTGGCCAGCAGGAACGCGACTTCCTCGGGAATCACCGCGCCCCGCTCGGCCGCCTTGGACAGCACGATCTGGGCGCGGGTTTCGAAGTCCGGCGGATCGATCGCCACCGACAGGCCCCAGCCCAGCCGCGACTTCAGCCGCGGTTCCAGCCCCTCGACCTCGCGCGGGAAACGGTCGCAGGTCAGGATGATCTGCTGCTTGCCGTCGATCAGCGCGTTGAAGGTGTGGAAGAACTCCTCCTGGGTGCGGTCCTTGCCGGCGAAGAACTGGATGTCGTCGATCAGCAGCGCATCCACCTGCTGGAACTGGCGCTTGAACGCGGCCATGCCGTTGGCCTTGTCCTGCAGCGCCTTCATCAGCGCCGCCAGGAACTGCTCCGAACGCAGGTACAGCACCCGCATCGACGGATCGGCGGCCCGCATCGCATTGCCGGCGGCGAACATCAGGTGGGTCTTGCCCAGGCCGGTGCCGCCGTACAGCAGCAGCGGGTTGTGGGCGCGGTCGCCCGGCTTGAGCGCGGCCTGCCACGCGGCGGCGCGGCCGAGCTGGTTGCTGCGGCCCTCGACGAAGTTGTCGAAGGTGTAATGGTTGTCGAGATGGCCGTCGAACGCCTCGACCGGCGCTGCCGGTTCCGGCCTCGCGGTGGCCGCCGGCGTGCGGACCGCTGCCGGCGCGCGCGGCATCGACCCGACCTCCAGACTGACCTCGTCGGAACCGGCAAAATGCGCCAGCAGCTCGCGGATGCGGTCGAGATAGCGCTCGCGCACGTGGTCGACCACGAAGGCGTTGGGCGCGTACAGCACGGTGGCGCCTTCGCGGTGGCTGGCCTGCAGCGGCTTGAGCCAGGTATGGACGTCCTCGGCGGGGAACTCGGCTTCGAGGCGTTCGAGGCAGCGGGGCCAGACGTCCATAAGATGTTCTTGGATGATGCGCGTGGACATGACGACCCGCCCGCGCAGCACAACGCCGCGCCGCGGGGATCAGTAGGGGGCCGGCCAGACTACCATTCGGCCATGGACGCGAACAGCGAAGCGGCGTCTGCACAGCGGGGCCGACAGGGCGGGGCGGCTTGACCGGGGCTGCCGGCGGCCGCTAGACTTGCCGGTCTTTTCCGCACGAACCAGAGCCGTTCCCATGGCCACCAAGCGCACCTACCAGCCCAGCAACCTCAAGCGCAAGCGCGACCACGGCTTCCGTGCCCGCATGGCGACCGCCGACGGCCGCAAGATCCTCGCGCGTCGCCGCGCCAAGGGTCGCAAGCGTCTCTGCGCCTGATCACTGCGCCCCTGGTCCGGCTTCCGCCCGACCACGCGTAGTGCAGCAACGGCCGCCCATCGCCGCCGTTGCCGACCGGATGAGCACGACCCGCTTCCCGCGCACCGCGCGGGTTCGCGCGCGTTCCGATTTCGACCGCATCTTCAAGCACGGCCGGCGCGTGGCGCTGCCCGTGCTTGCTTTGCATTGGCACAAGCCGTCAGCCGGGGATGCCGTGGCGGCGGTCGAGGCGCCTGCATCGGGCGCCCGCCTCGGCCTCGCGGTATCACGCAAGGTCGATCGCCGCGCCGTCGGGCGCAACCGCATCAAGCGTGTCCTGCGCGACAGTTTCCGCGAACACCGTCGGCTGCTGGCCGATGGCGACTACGTCGTAGTCGCCCGTCCGGCCGCCGCGCAGTGCTCCGGCCCGCAACTGCGCGAGGCCTTCCTCGGCCTGTTGCGCCGCAGCGGCGCCCTGGCGGGTGCGTCGTTGCCCGCATCCACGGCGGCGGTCACAATGCCCGCGCCGGCCGGATCGGCCGAGCCACTCCCTTCTTCCCCCACGCCGCCGCGCGCCGGCTGAGCCTGTCCGTTGCCCATGAACCAGACCCGTGTATTCCTGATCTTCGCCTGGCTGATGGTGGCGACCCTGCTGTGGATGGCATGGGACAAGGAGCAGGCACTGCCGCCCGCACCGATCACCCCGAGCACGTCTGTCCCGGCGGCCGCCGCCGGCAGCATTCCGTCGATCGAGGCGGCTCCGGCGGTTCCGGCCGCCGGTCAACCGGCGGTGTCCGGCCCGACTCCGGCACCCAGCGCCGTCGAGGTCCGCACCGATGTCCTGGACGTGGTGCTGGACGGCGGTGAAGTCCGCCAGGTCGACCTGCTCGCGTACCCCAGCACGGCCGATGACGGCAGCCGCCCGGTGCGCCTGTTCTCCCAGGACGCGGCGGACTACTTCGTCGCCCAGAGCGGGTGGGTGAGCAACGCCGGCCCGGCCCCCAGCCACGAAGCCGGGTTCGTGTTCGATCGCGCTGCGCTGCCGGCCGGCGCCGACCTCAGCCTCGATCCGGATGAAGAGCAGCTGGTCGTGCCGTTCACCTGGACCGGCGCCAACGGCGTGACCATCCGCCGCACCTACACCTTCAACCGCGGCGATTACGTCGTCCACGTCCGCGACGAGGTGGTCAACGGCGGTACCGCGCCATGGCAGGGGTTCGTGTACCGGCAGCTGAGCCGGGTGCCGCGCGCACTGCAATCCTCGGGCCCGATGAACGTCGAGCAGTACAGCTTCCAGGGCGCGGCGTGGTACAGCGCGACGGACAAGTACGAGAAGCGCGATTACGAGGACTTCGTCGACGACGGCCCGCTCAACAAGCAGGTCACCGGCGGCTGGATCGCGATGCTGCAGCACCACTTCTTCGGCGCCTGGATTCCCGGTGCCGACGACACCAGCACGTTCTCGCTGGCCACGCCGGACGGGAACGGCGGCACCCGCTACCTGATCCGCGAGCTCGGCCCCGGCGTCAGCGTCGCACCGGGCGCGACAGCGGCCACCGAGGCGCGTCTGTGGGTCGGTCCCAAGCTGGTGGCCAACATCCAGTCGCAGCAGGTGCCGGGCCTGGAGCGGGCGGTGGACTTCTCCAGCTTCAGCCTGATGGCGATCCTCGCCGGCTGGCTGTTCTGGGTGCTCGACAAGTTGCACGGCCTGCTCGGCAACTGGGGCTGGGCGATCGTCGGCCTGGTGGTGATCATCAAGCTGCTGATGTATCCGCTGTCGGCGGCGCAGTACAAGTCGATGGCGAAGATGCGCAAGTTCCAGCCGCGCATGGCCCAGCTCAAGGAGCGCTACGGCGACGACCGCCAGAAGCTGCAGCAGGCGATGATGGAGCTGTACAAGAAGGAGAAGATCAACCCGGTCGGTGGCTGCCTGCCGCTGCTGGTGCAGATGCCGGTGTTCCTGGCGCTGTACTGGATGCTGTCGGAGTCGGTCGAGCTGCGTCATGCGCCGTGGATCCTGTGGATCCAGGACCTGACCGCGCGCGATCCCTTCTTCGTGCTGCCCGTCATCAACATGGCGCTGATGTGGGCGACCCAGAGGCTCAACCCGATGACCGGCATCGACCCGATGCAGGCGAAGATGATGCAGTTCATGCCGCTGGTGTTCGGCGTCATGTTCGCGTTCTTCCCGGCCGGCCTGGTGCTGTACTGGGTGACCAATGCCGGCCTGGGTCTGCTGCAGCAGTGGTGGATGATCAGGAAATACAGCGACGCACCGGCGAAGCCCTGACCGGCCGCGGCACGTACACGACGAAAACCCGCCGACCGGCGGGTTTTTGTTGTCGCCGGGTGCGGCCACCCATACTTGTACCCGCCGCCGCTCGCGTCTTTCAGGAACATTTGAACCGCATGAACGACCGCGACACCATCGCCGCCATCGCGACCGCTCCGGGCGCCGGTGGCGTCGGCATCGTGCGGCTGTCAGGTCCACTCGCGCGCGCCATCGGCGAGGCGGTCGCCGGCCGCGAGCTGCGCCCGCGCCACGCCCACCACGTGCGTTTCCTCGACCACGACGGTGAAGCCATCGACGATGGCATCGCGCTGTACTTCGCCGCACCGGCCAGCTACACCGGCGAGGACGTGGTGGAACTGCAGGGACACGGCGGGACCGCGGTGCTCCAGGCGTTGCTCGCACGCTGCAGCGGACTCGGGGCGCGACTGGCGCGGCCGGGCGAGTTCAGCGAACGCGCGTTCCTGGAAGGGCGGCTGGACCTGGCGCAGGCCGAGGCGGTCGCCGACCTGATCGCCGCCGGCGACGTGCGGGCCGCCCGGGCGGCACGGCGTGCGCTGGACGGCGAGTTCTCGCACCGGGTGGAGGATATCGCCGCCGAGCTGCTGGCGATCCGGGTGCATGTGGAGGCGGCGATCGATTTCGCCGACGAGCCGCTCGACACCCTCGGCGGTGCCGCGCTGCGCGCACGGCTGGATTCGCTGGCCCGGGCGCTGGAGGCGTTGCGCGCCGCCGCCGAGCGCGGCCGCCGCCTGCGTGACGGCCTGCACGCGGTCATCGTCGGCCCGCCGAACGCCGGCAAGAGCTCGCTGCTCAACGCGCTGGCGGGCAGCGACCGGGCAATCGTCACCGACATCGCCGGCACCACCCGCGACCTGCTGCACGAGGTGGTGCGGGTCGATGGCGTCGAACTGGCGCTGGTCGACACCGCCGGTCTGCGCGAAGGCGGCGACCCGATCGAGCGCGAGGGCATGCGCCGCGCGCACGCCGAACTCGAACGCGCCGACCTCGCGGTCGTTGTGCTCGATGCACGCGATCCCGGCGCCGGCCGTGCCGCGGTGGAGAACGCCATCGCCGGCGTACCGCGCCGCCTGTGGCTGCTCAACAAGGTGGACCTGCTCGGAACCGTCGATCAGACGTCTTTGCCGGGACCGGGCGCCGCCGACGAGCCCCCGCTGCCGTTGTCTGCGCACACCGGAGAAGGCCTGGATGCTGTGCGCGCACGGCTGCGTGCGCTGGTGCTGGATGGTGCCGATGCCGGCGAGGGCGCGTTCACCGCACGGACCCGCCACGTCGATGCGCTCGCCCGCGCCGCTGCCGAGCTCGAAGACGCCCGCCTGCACCTGCGGCACGAGGCGCTCGACCTTGCCGCCGAAGCCCTGCGCGGGTCGCACGAGGCGCTGGGGGAAATCACCGGCCGAGTGCGGGCCGACGACCTGCTGGGCCACGTGTTCTCGAGCTTCTGCATCGGCAAGTAGCCGCAAAATTGTGATGAAAGTCGGGTTTTCCGCGTTGGCCGCGCCGCTTCAGCAAACGCCGCGGCCGCGTGGCTTGACAAGCACGCCGCGCTATCGCGACCTTGTGCAGGTGCGCCCAGCAGGCCGCACTTCAGGGGAGTTCGTCATGATCGTCAATTCACAGGACCGGCAACCGGGCCGGTTGTCCGTCGTTTCAAAACTGTCGCTGGTACTGGCCGTCGGGCTGGCACTGGCGGCGTGCGGCAGCGAGGAGGCCGCGCCGGGGGGCGCTGCCACGAACGCCGACAGCACCACGACGCCAGCCGCCGCCGCGGCGGGCGAGGGCGCGGCATCGACCATGGTCAGCGGGCTCGATGCCGGGCAGCTGCGCGAGGCCGCGCGCAAGGCCTACAGCGAGAACCGCCTGTACGCGCCGGCCGAAGACAACGCAGTGGAGTACTACCTGGCCCTGCGCGAGCAGTCGCCGGCCGATGCCTCGGTGGCCAGCGCGCTGACCGACCTGTTGCCGATGACCGTCATCGCGACCGAGCAGAGCATCACCCGCGAGGACTTCGTCGAGGCGCGCCGCCTGGCCGCGCTGGTGGAGGAGGTCCAGCCCGAGCACCCGGCCCTGGCCCGCCTCAAGGGCAACATCGAGTCGCGCCAGCAGGCCGCCATCGCCCGCGCCGCCGAGGAGAAGGTCAGCGCCGAGGAGCAAGTGGCGCGGCAGGCCGAGATCGAGCGTCAGCGGCTGGCCGACCAGAAGCGCCAGCAGGAGCAGGCCGCGCGCGAACTCGCGCAGAAGGAGGCCGCCGACAAGGAGGCTGCCGACGCCGAAGCCGCCCGCGTGGCGCAGCAGGAAGCGGCCGACCGTCGCGCCGCCGAGCAGCGCGCCGCGCAGGCGCGTGCGGCCGCCGCGGCCAAGCCGACCGCGGACGACCTGCGTCCGCTGTCGATGCCGGCTCCGGAGTTCCCGCGCGATGCATTGCGCTCGGGTCGTTCGGGCGAGGTCGTGGTCGAGTACACGGTCGGCACCGACGGCTCGGTCACCTCGGCGCGCGTGGTGCGGGCCGAACCCTCGCGGGTGTTCGACCGCGCCGCCCTCGATGCGGTCCAGCGCTGGCGCTTCCAGCCGATTTCGGCGCCGGTCACCACGCGCCGCGCGATCGGCTTCAATCCCGGCAGCTGACCCGCGCCGTCGTGGCGAACCATGAAAAAGCCCGGCTCGCGCCGGGCTTTTTCATTTCCCGATTCCGCGGCTCATCCGGAGATCGCCAGCTTCTCCTGGTGGTAGCGACGCACCGCCGCGAACCACAGCATCGCTGCCAGCCCGAAGCCCGCCGCCAGGTAGATCACCCACGTCTGGGCGTCGATCGGCTCGGCGCGGATCACTTTCTGGATCATCTGGTTCTGGGCCAGGAACGGCACCGCGAACTGCCACGGCTCGTACTTCAGCGGGTTCACCGCCAGCAGCATGATCGGCAGCATTGGCAGCAGCATCAGCCAGGTCATGTGGCTCTGCGCCTCCTTCATGCTCTTGGACGCCGCCGACAGGAAGCTCAGCAGCGTGGTGCCGATGAACAGCATCGGCAGCAGGATCAGCAGCAGCTTGGCGATCGCGGCGAAACGCACGTCCAGCATCTGCGCCATGCCGCTGGCGAACTGCGCGCTGAGCTTGAACGCGAGCAGGGTGAGCAGCAGCGAGGTGATGCCGACCAGGCAGGCGGCGATCATCTTGCCGCTGACGATCGCCCCGCGCGAAGCGGGCGTGGCCAGCAGCGGCTCCAGCGACTGCCGTTCCCGCTCGCCCGCGGTCGCGTCCATGATCAGGTACGCACCGCCCAGGAACGACATCAGGATCAGCAGGTACGGCAGCAGCATCGACAGCAGCACCCCGCGCTTGGCTTCCGGCGTGGCGAGGTCGCGGGCGCCGACCGCCACCGGTGCGGTGATCGAGGCATCGATGCCGCGGGCGTACAGGCGTAGCGCACCGACCTGCTGGCTGTAGGCCTGCAGCGCGCCGCGCAGGCGCTTGACCGGGATCTCGGCATTGCGGCGGGTGCTGTCGTGGATCACCTCCACGCCGGCCGGGCGGCCGGCATGCCAGTCCTCGGCGAAGTCCTCGTCGATCGCCAGCGCGACATCGATGTCCTGGGCACGCACCGCCGCGTCGACATCGGCCGGCGCTTCGGCCCGGTCGATGCCATGGCCGGCGAGGAAGGTGACCAGGTTCGGTGCCCGTTCGGCGCCGAGTACCGGCACCTCCAGGCGCTCGTCGAGCTGGGTCTTGGCGCGGCTCTCGGCCATGGTGCCCATGCCGAGCATGAGCGCCGGATACAGCACCGGTCCCAGCAGCAGGGTCAGCGCCAGCGTGCGGCGGTCACGGGCGAAGTCGCGCAGCTCCTTGACCGCGACCGACCACAGCTGGGCGAAGGCGTTGTTGCGTTGTGTGCGGCTCATGCGTGCAGTCCCTCGTCGGTGCCGATCGCCTTGACGAAGGCGTCTTCCAGGTTGTCCTCGCCGAAGCGCGCGCGCAGCTCGTCGGCGGTGCCGGACGCGACCACCTGGCCCTTGGCGATGATGACGATGCGGTCACACAGCGCGGCGACCTCCTGCATGATGTGGCTGGAGAAGATCACGCAGCGACCCTCGGATTTCAGGTGTTGCAGGAAGCCGCGCATCGCACGCGTGGTCATCACGTCCAGGCCGTTGGTCGGTTCGTCCAGGATCACGTTGCGCGGGTCGTGGACCAGCGCCCGGGCGATGGCGGTCTTGGTGCGCTGTCCCTGCGAGAAGCCTTCGGTCTGGCGGTCGAGAATGCCGTCCATGTCCAGCGCCTTCGACAGTGCCGTCGTGCGCGCGGCGACTTCCGCCTTCGACATGCCATGCAGCTCGCCGAAGTAGGCGATGTTCTCGCGCGCGGTCAGGCGCTTGTAGACGCCGCGCGCATCCGGCAGCACGCCGAGTACGCGGCGCACCGCGGCCGGATCGGCGGCGGCATCGATGCCGTCCACGCCGACCGAGCCGCTGTCGGGCTTCATCAGCGTGTAGAGCATGCGCAGGGTGGTGGTCTTGCCGGCGCCGTTGGGGCCGAGCAGGCCGGTGATCTCGCCGTCGCGCGCCTCGAAGGTCACGCCGTCGACGGCCTTGACCGTGCCGGTCCTGGTCTTGAACGCCTTGTGCAGGTTGTCTGCGGTAATCATGTGGTCGGTTCCCCGTAGTGGCTCACGGCGCCCAGCCGTTGAAGGTGACGAACGGCGGCACGTAGCCCAGCGAGTCCAGGCAGGAAGCATCGAGCGACGCCGCGTCGGCGCTCTCGATGAACTGGCCGACCAGCTTGGGCGCGCAGCCGATCCACGACACGTTGTGGCCCTGTCCCTCCAGCACCAGGTGGCGGCCGTTGGGCAGGTGTTCGACCACCTGTTCGCCAAAGCGCGGCGGGGTGACCGGGTCGAGCTCGCCCGACAGCAGCAGCACCGGCAGCTCGGACGCGAACGGCTGGTGGAAGCCTTCGGGTGCGGTGCCGTGTGGCCAGGCCGGGCACGCGGCGAACAGGCCTTCGGCGACCCCGTCGCCCATCAGCGTGTCGGTGTCATCGCCGCCGCGCTGCCAGCGCCCGGCGTCCTCGGCGCAGATCACCGACCACTGCATGCCGCGGGACATCTGGCCCTCCATCTGCAGGGCGTTCATCTCCACCAGCGACATCAGCGGGGCGTAGCGGCCGTGCGCCGCCTCGTCGATCACCAGCGGCAGCAGCGATGCGGTCTGCGGTGCGTACGAGAACATGAAGGCCAGCGCGCCGACGGCATCGGCAGTGACGGTGTCGTGCTCGAGCGCGCCGGTGCGCGGGTGGCGGTAGTCGACCTCGACCGGAGCGGCCTCGAGCTGCGCCATCACCGTGCGCAACTGCTCGCGCATGTCGACCGGGTAGCGCCGGGCGCAGGTGGGCAGCTCCCGGCACTTGGCCGACTGCAACGCCAGCGCGTCCTCCAGCGTCTGCGCGAACTCGCCGCCGACCACCAGGCTGTTGGGCGCGACGCCGTCGAGCACGATGGTGCGCACGCGGTCCGGATGTGCGATGGCGTACTGCTGGGCGACCCGGGTGCCATAGGACACGCCGAACAGGTTGACCTGCCCGACACCCAGCGCCTTGCGCACCGTTTCCAGGTCCCGCACCGCGTCGGTGGTGGTGTAGAAGCCCGGGTCGGCACGATCGGCCATGCTGGCAGCGCACTCGCGCGCGAACGCGGTGATCTGTTCCGGCGAGTCGTACAACTCGGTGTCGAGCTGCATCGGCTCCCCTTGGGCGTCGCGGCACTCCAGCGGGTTGGAGCCGCCGGTGCCGCGCTGGTCGATCAGGACGATGTCGCGCTGGCGGCCGACCTCCGCGAGCATCCGCTCGACCGAGCCGGCGTGCTCGGTGGCCGCCTGACCCGGTCCCCCGGCTAGGAAGAACACCGGGTCGGGGGCACCACCGCCATTGCCGCCGTTGGCGGGCAACCAGGCGATGTTGAGGCGGATGCGACGGCCGTTGGGCGCGGCGGGATTTTCGGCGACCTCCAGCGTTCCGCATTGGGCCTCGACGGGTTCGCCGCCGACGGCGCTCTCTAGCGAGCAGGACTGGAAAGCGATATCGCCGAAGTAGCGCGAGCCCTCGGCGACGGCGTTGCCGGCCGGGGCACTGTCGCCCGCCGGCGCACAGCCGCCCAGCAGGATGGCTGCCATCGATGCCGCGAGCACGGCAGGCAGGAGTCGGGTGGTGTGCATGGATCCCCTCTGGTCCAAAGGCCAATCGCCTCAGGATGACAGACGGCCGCGTCGGGCCGGATGTGACAAAGGTCGTGCGGGCAACCGGCGGGGATCCCGCCGATGCAGGCGCGGCATGAGTCGCGACCGACCGGCCATCGGATCCTCGCGGCACCGGAAGCCGGGGCAACAAGAATCGCCCGACGGGGGCACGTTGAGTGGCGCGTAAGGTCAGTGGGTCGCCACTGACGACGTCGCTGCTACTTGCTGCTGACGTACTTCTCGCGACGGATCTGCTTGATCTCCAGCCCGCCTTCCTTGAGCGCCTCGAAGCAGGCGTCGACCATGTTCGGGTTGCCGCACAGGTAGGCGATGTCCCCGGCCGCGTCGGGCGCGAACTCGGGCAGGAACTGCTGCACGTAGCCATGACGCACGTCGGCGTGGTCCTGCGGCGAGCCCTTGGCCGGCAACTCGCGGGAGAAGCACGGGACGAAGCGGAAGTGGTCCGGATGCCGGTCGGCGAACGCGCGGAACTCGTCGCCGTACAGCAGCTCCGCCGGCGTGCGCGCGCCGAACAGCAGCACCACCTGGATGCCGCGTTCGTTGATCGCCTGCTCCAGCAGCGGCAGCATCGCGCGGTACGGAGTCACGCCGGTGCCGGTGCCGATCAGCAGGTAGCGCCGGTTGGTATCGGCCGGCATCAGGCAGAAGCGGCCGAACGGCCCGCTGGCATCGACCGCCTCGCCGATGTCGAGTCCTTCGAACAGCGCCGTCGCCGCGCCGCCGGGCACGTAGCTGACCGCGATCTCGACCGCCTCGCCCGGGCCGATGGCGTGGTCGTGGATGGTCGCCAGCGAATACGAACGCTTGGTCGCGGTGCCGTCGGCGTACTGGAAATGCACCTGGATGAACTGCCCGGGGATGAAGTCCAGCGGCTGGCCATCGTCGCGCACGAACACGTAGTGGCCGACACTCGGCGCGAGCATGCGGCGTGAAACGAGCTTGAGGGGGAAGTGCTGGATCGCCACGGGAACCTTCGGGATGCGGGACATGCGCTGCTGCCCGGGAGGATCCACGGAACAGTGTGTGCAGAGGGTGGCCGGGCCACGGCCGACCGGCCGCCTATACTACCGGGATCGTTTCGCGGCTTCCCCGACACCGGTCGCGGCGAGCCGCAAGTCCCTCCGCAGTTGCAAGGCCCACACCCGATGACCCAGACCCAGGCGACCGCCGTCGCCGCGCCGGACCGGGCGGTCCCGGCGCTTTCCGTCCGCGACCTGCGCAAGACCTACGACGCCGGCCCGCGCAACCCGGGCGTCGAGGCGCTGAAAGGCGTCTCGCTCGATGTCGCCGAGGGCGACTTCTTCGCCCTGCTCGGCCCCAACGGCGCCGGCAAGAGCACCCTGATCGGCATCGTCAGCTCGCTGGTCAACCTGAGCTCCGGCGCGGTGGAGATCTTCGGCACCGACATCACCCGCGACCGCGACGCCGCGATGCGGCTGATGGGCCTGGTGCCGCAGGAGATCAACTTCAACACCTTCGAGCAGCCGCTCGACATCCTGGTCAACTACGCCGGCTTCTACGGCATCCCGCGCGAGGTCGCGCTGCAGCGCGCCGAGGAGGAACTCAGGCGCGCCCAGCTGTGGGACAAGGCGAGGATGATGAGCCGCACGCTCTCGGGCGGCATGAAACGAAGGCTCATGATCGCCCGCGCGATGATGACCCGGCCGCGCCTGCTGATCCTCGACGAACCCACCGCCGGCGTCGACATCGAGATCCGCCGCGGCATGTGGCAGACGCTGCGCGAGATCAACGCCGCCGGCACCACGATCATCCTGACCACGCACTACCTCGAGGAAGCCGAATACCTGTGCCGCAACCTGGCGATCATCGACCGCGGCACGATCGTCGCCGCCGGGCCGATGAAGTCCCTGCTGGCACGGCTCGACGTCGAGGGCTTCGTGCTCGACATCGACGGCCGGCTGCCCGCGCGCCTCCCCGAGATCGAAGGCACCACCGTGATCGCCCGCGACGACCACACTCTCGACATCGACATGCCGCGCGCGATGGACCTCAACCGGGTGTTCGCCGCGCTCGACGGCGCCGGCATCCGGGTGCGTTCGATGCGCACCAAGAGCAACCGGCTCGAAGAGCTGTTCGTGCGCATGGTCGCCGCCGGGGACGAGGCGGCGGGCGGTGCCACCGACGCCGCCACCGCCACGCAGGCCACAGGACACCCCACCGCATGAGCCACCCCAACCTCGTCGCCCTCGGCACCGTCACCCGCCGCGAGAT
Organism: Lysobacter sp. CC-YZS074; assembly: GCF_056739745.1. NCBI lineage: Bacteria > Pseudomonadati > Pseudomonadota > Gammaproteobacteria > Lysobacterales > Lysobacteraceae > Lysobacter > Lysobacter sp. CC-YZS074. The sequence goes on from NZ_CP200301.1 coordinate 233,818, forward strand.
CACCCGGATCCTGCGCATCTGGGCGCAGACCCTGGTGCCGCCGGCGATCACCATGACGCTGTACTTCCTGATCTTCGGCGGCCTGATCGGCTCGCGCATCGGCACCATGGACGGCATCGCCTACATGGACTTCATCGTGCCGGGGCTGGTGATGATGAGCATCATCCAGAACAGCTACGGCAACATCGCGTCCTCGTTCTTCGGCGCCAAGTTCGGTCGCCACGTCGAGGAGCTGCTGGTCAGCCCGATGCCTAACTGGGTGATCCTCACCGGCTACGTCTCCGGCGCGGTCACCCGCGGACTGGCGGTGGGCGCCATCGTGCTGCTGATCGCGTCCTTCTTCACCGATGTCGAGGTGCCGCACCCGCTGGTGACGCTGACCACGGTGCTGCTGGGCGCGACCATCTTCGCGCTGGCCGGGTTCGTCAATGCGGTCTACGCGCGCAAGTTCGACGACATCGCGATCGTGCCGACCTTCATCCTCACCCCGCTGACCTACCTGGGAGGCGTGTTCTATTCGGTCAAGCTGCTGCCGGACTGGGCCGAGGCGATGACCCACGCCAACCCGATCTTCTACATGGTCAACGCCTTCCGCTACGGCCTGCTCGGCGTCAGCGACGTGCCGCTGTGGGTGGCGTACGCGCTGATGGTCGGCTTCGTGGTGGGGCTGTCCGCGTTTGGGCTGGTACTGCTGAAGCGGGGCACGGGACTGCGCAGCTGAGGCTGCGCGGCGATTCCCCGGGACTGCATTGGTCGGCGTTCGGCGCTGTTGTAGGAGCGGCTTCAGCCGCGATCGTGCAATCGGCGCAGGCGCACGGCTGTCCGATCGCGGCGGAAGCGGCTCCTACAGACGGCCATATCGCGGCCGGGCGCCACTGGGACGCAGTCACGCAGCCGTAGCCACGGCCGGCACAGCCCGCTAATCCCTGCCCGTGGCGTCCGTCAGCCCGAAGAACGCCCGTGCGGTGGCGGTGCTGTTGGCCGCCGTCACCGCGACGGCCTCGCCGCGGTCGCGCGCGAGTTCCTCGACGATGTGGGCCAGGTACATCGGCTCGTTGCGGCGGTGCGAGGGCGCCGGCCTCACCGTGCGCGGCAGCAGGTAGGGCGCATCGGTTTCGATCATCAGCCGGTCGGCCGGGATGTTCTTCACCAGCTCGCGCAGGTGCTGGCCGCGGCGCTCGTCGCACAGCCAGCCGGTGATGCCGATGTGCCAGTCCTGGTCGAGGTAGTCGAACAGTTCCTCGCGGCTGCCGGTGAAGCAGTGCACCACCGCCGGGCCGATCCGGCCGTCGAATTCGCGCATCACCGACATGAAGTCGGCGTGGGCGTCGCGCTGGTGCAGGAACAGGGGCTTGTTCGTGTCCGCCGCGATCTGCAGTTGCATCGAGAACGCGCGGCGCTGTGCCGGCCGCGGCGAGAAATCGCGGAAGTAGTCGAGCCCGCATTCGCCGACCGCCACCACTTCCGGATGCGCCTGCAGGGCGCGCATCTCGGCATCGCATTCGGCGGTGTACTCGGTGGCGTGGTGCGGGTGGACGCCGGCGGTGGCGAACAGCTCGCCAGGGTGCGCCTGCGCGAGGGCGAGCGCCTGCGGCGAGTGTTCGCGGCTGGCGCCGGTGACGACCATCTGCACGATGCCGGCCTCGCGCGCGCGCTGCATCACCGCGTCGCGGTCGTGGTCGAAGGAGTCGTGGGTGAGGTTGGCGCCGATGTCGATCAAGTCCATGGGCGCGGATTCTAGGTGAACCCCTATCCTTGCGCAGGTGAGCGCCCCGACCTTTCCCATCGACGACCTGCTGCCGCGGATCCGCGACAGCCTCGCCGGCCATCCGCGCCTCGTACTGGAAGCGCCGCCCGGCGCCGGCAAGACCACCCAGGTGCCGCCGGCGCTGCTCGATGCCGCATGGCTGCGCGGCCGGCGCATCGTCATGCTCGAACCGCGCCGCGTCGCCGCACGCGCGGCCGCGCGGTTCATGGCCGCGCAGCGCGGCGAAGAGGTCGGCCAGACGGTCGGCTACCGCATCCGGTTCGACCACCGGACCAGCGCCGCCACCCGCATCGAAGTCGTCACCGAAGGCATCCTCACCCGGATGATCCAGGACGACCCCATGCTGGGCGGCGACGGGCCGGATGGCGTCGGCGCGATCGTGTTCGACGAGTTCCACGAGCGCCACCTCGCCGGCGACCTCGGCCTCGCGCTCGCGCTCGACGTGCAGGCGTCGCTGCGCGAGGACCTGCGTATCGTGGTGATGTCGGCCACGCTGGACGGCGAACGGCTTGCGCAGTTTCTCGACGCACCGCGACTGAGCAGCGCCGGGCGCAGCTACCCGGTCGAGGTCGCGCACTTTCCCGGGCGGCGCGAGGAGAAGCTGGAGCACCACGTCCGCCGTGCGGTCGCGCACGCACTCGTTGCGCACCCGGGCGACGTGCTGGTGTTCCTGCCGGGCCGGCGCGAGATCGAACGCGCGCAGGCGGCGCTGCTGTCGGGCGGCGACCAGGCCGATGTCGACCTCCTCGTCCTGCACGGCGACCTGCCGGTCGAACAGCAGGCGAGGGTGCTGCAGCCCGATCCGGACCAGCGGCGCCGCGTGGTGCTGGCGACCAACGTTGCCGAGTCGAGCGTGACCCTGCCCGGCGTGCGGGTGGTGATCGACAGCGGGTTGGCGCGCGAACCGCGGTTCGACCCCAACAGCGGCTTCGCCCGGCTCGACGTGGTCCACATCGCGCAGGCATCGGCCGACCAGCGCGCCGGCCGCGCCGGCCGTGTCGCCGAAGGCTGGGCGTACCGGCTCTGGCCGCAGTCGCAGCGGCTGGAGCCGCAGCGCCGGCCGGAGATCGCGCAGGTCGAACTGGCCGGCCTCGCGCTCGAACTGGCCGGCTGGGGCGATGCCGGACTGCGATTCCCCGACCCGCCACCCCCCGGTGCACTCGCCGCCGCGCGCGAGCTGCTGCAGCGGCTCGGCGCGCTGGATGGCGGGGCGATCACCGCGTCCGGCCGCCGCATGCTCGCGCTCGGCACCCATCCGCGCCTGGCGGCGATGCTGCTCGCGGCCGACACCCCGGCCGACCGCGCGCTGGCCTGCGACCTTGCCGCGTTGGTGGAGGCGCGCGACCCGCTGCGCGGTGGCAGCGACGCGTTCGCCACCCGCTGGCAGGCGCTCGCCGCGTCGCGCCGCGGCCGCGTCCCCGCCGATGCGTCACGCGGCGCACTGGCCGCGATCGACCAGGCGGCGAAGCAGTGGCGCCGGCGCCTGCGGGTCGATGCCGCGGCACCGGAGTCGGTGGCGCCGCACCGCCTGGGCGACCTGCTCGCCCACGCCTGGCCCGACCGCATCGCGCGCCAGCACCCTAGCGACCCGCTGCGCTACCAGCTCGCCAACGGACGCAGCGCGCGGCTGTTCGACGACAGCACGCTGTTCGGCGAACCGTGGCTGCTGGTGACCGAACTGCGCGACGACGCGCGGCAGCGCGACGCCCGCATCCAGCGCGCCGTGCCGCTCGACCCGCAGCGACTCGAACGCGACTGGTCGCAGCGCTTCACCACCGCGGACCGGGTGCTGTGGGACGCCATCCGCAACGCGATCACCGCCGTGCGCGAGCGACGTTTCGACCAGATCGTGCTGGAGCGCAAGCCGATCGCCCAGCCCGACCGCTCACGCTACGCCGAGGCCCTGGTCGACGCGGTGCGCCAGCTCGGCATCGACGCCCTGCCGTGGACCGGGTCGCTGCGGCAGTGGCGCGCGCGGGTGCGCAGCCTGCAGCGCTGGTGCCCGGAGCTCGGGTTGCCCGACCTTTCCGACGCGCACCTGCTGGCGACCCTGGACCAGTGGCTGCAGCCGGCACTGGCCGGCAAGGCACGACTCGATGCGTTGACCGACACTGAATTCGCCGAGGCGCTGAAAAGCGGCGTCGAGTGGTCGCTGCGCCGGCGCATCGACGCACTCGCGCCGACCCGCATCGAAGTGCCGTCGGGACTGGAGCGCCCGGTGCAGTACGGCTTCGACGAGGACGCCGACGAGCCGCTGGCGCCGGTGCTCGCGGTCAAGCTGCAGGAGCTGTTCGGGCTGGCCGATTCGCCGCGCATCGCCGACGGCCGGGTGCCCCTGACCCTGCACCTGCTCTCGCCGGGCGGGCGGCCGCTGCAGGTCACCCGCGACCTGCGCGGCTTCTGGGAGCGCACCTATCCGGAAGTGAAAAAGGAAATGAAGGGCCGCTACCCCAAGCACCCATGGCCGGACGACCCGTGGACGGCGAAGGCGACCCACCGGGCCAAGCCGCGCGGCACCTGACGAACCGTTCAGCCACCGGCGCCGGTGGCGTCTCCGGCTCACGCGGGCTCAACGGCCGCTTGCCGAGACTGGTGCCCATTCCACCGCAGGACCACCGAGATGAGCAGACTCGACATGATTCCCGACCGCGCGCTGGACTTCGCCAGCAGCGTCGGCGACAGCCTCCGCCACGTGGTGCCCGACAACGCCGGCCGCTGGCTGGACGCGGGTGCCAAGCTCGGTGCGATCAAGGGCGGTGCGCGCGTGGCCGGCTTCTTCGTCCGTCGCCATCCGGCGCTGGTGGTCGCCACCGCGGCCGGCGCGGGGCTGCTGTGGTACGCCGCCCGCCGCAAGGCGCGGCAGTCCGAGAACGGCACCATCGACGGCAGCGCCAAGCGCGTCGAGGCGCGTCGCGCCAGGACGGGCACGCGCAGCCGCAGCCGCGCGGCCAAAGCGGCGGCCACGCCCAGTTCCGAGTAAGCCCGGCCTCCGCATTCTGTAGGAGCGGCTTCAGCCGCGGTCGTGGAGTCGGCCCCAGTGGACGATCCGATCGCGGCTGAAGCCGCTCCTACAACGGCGTGCCGGCCAGGAAGGAAAGCGCCGGAAAACCAGGCACCGAGCGACGGGCCCGCAGCCCGGCCCTCAACCTTCCGCGGCGGGCAGCTCGACGATGAAGCAGGCGCCGCCGCCCTCGCGGTCCTCGTACCAGAGCTGGCCGCCGGCGTTGGCGACGATCTGCTTGGCCAGCGACAGTCCGAGCCCGCTGGAAATGCCGTCGTCGGACCGGTCGAGCCGGCTGAACGGCTTGAACAGCTCACGCTGCTTCGACGGTGGAATGCCGGGGCCGCGGTCGGCGGCAATCATCTGCCAGTAGCCCGGCGGCCCGGCGCGGCCGGCCAGCAGCAGCTCGCAGTCCGGCGCGTACTTCATCGCGTTGGTGACCAGGTTTTCGCCGAGCTGCCGCAGTACCCGCTCGTCGATCGCCACCCGCGTGCCTTCCGGCGGCAGCGAGACCTGCACCTGGATGCAGGTCGCGTCCAGCTGGAACTCGTAACGTCGCACCAGCCACTGCAATGCCGCGCCCAGGTCCGCGCTGGCCGATTCGTCGTGGCCGCCGGCGTCGCTGCGCGACTCCAGGTAATGGCGGATGTAACCGATCGCGTCGTCAGCGCTCTCGTGGATCATCTGCAGGTAACGCGGGACGCGCTCGGGCTTGCAGCCGTTCTGCAGCAGGATGTCGCTGGCGAACAGCACGCTCGACAGCGGATTCTTGAGGTCGTGGGCGACCAGGTTGACCAGCTCCTCGCGTTCGCGGGCGACACGCTCGAGCCGGTCGCGGGTGAGCTTCAGGCCGATGTGCGCATTGACCCGGGCGATCAGCTCCTCGGGCAGGAACGGCTTGGTGACGTAGTCGACCACGCCGGCATCGAACGCGCGCAGCAGCAGGTCGCGGTCGTGCGCGGCGGTGACGAACACCACCGGGATCTGCAACGGCGGCTCCTGCGCGCGCAGCGCGGCGAGCACCTCGAAGCCGTCCATGCCCGGCATCATCATGTCGAGCAGGATCATGTCCGGCATCGATTCGGCGTAGCGCGCCAGCGCCTCCTCGCCGCCGCCGGCGGTGACCACCTGGTAACCCTCGCGCGACAGCAGGGTGCTTACCACGCGCAAGTTGGCGGCCTGGTCGTCGACGACGAGAATGCGGCCCAGCGCGGTTTCGGTCGGGGTCATGGGGATCCTGGAGTGGCCCGTCCGGATGGGCGGCGGAAGAAGCTGAATGGGACCTCGGAGAATCGCAAGCTTCGACCCGGTTGGCCAATCATTCCATGATTCCCCGATGAACGGTTCAGAGCGGCGCCCGGTCGTGCGCTCAGTCGTGTCGCCAATCACCCGGCCGCAGGCCGTCGAGCCGGTGATCGCCGACCCCGACCCGCACCAGGCGCAGGGTCGGCAGCCCGACCGCGGCGGTCATGCGCCGGACCTGGCGATTGCGGCCCTCGCCGATGACCAGCTCCAGCCACGCGTCCGGCACCGTCTTGCGGAACCGCACCGGCGGATCGCGCGGCCACAGCGCCGGGGGGTCGATCCGCTCGGTCCGCGCCGGCCGGGTCGGGCCGTCACGCAGCACCACGCCGTCGCGCAGCGCCCGTAGCTGGTCCGGGCGCGGCTCGCCTTCCACCTGCACCCAGTAGGTCTTGGGCTGCTTGTGCCGCGGGTCGGTCAACCGATGGGCGAGGGCGCCGTCATCGGTCAGCAGCAACAGGCCTTCGCTGTCGTGGTCGAGCCGTCCGGCCGCGTACACGCCCGGCGGCAGGCCGAAGCCGGCCAGCGTCGGCCGCGGCGGCACGCTGCGGTCGGTGAACTGGCACAGCACCCCGAAGGGTTTGTTGAACGCGATCAGCATGGAGAGATTCGTGTTGTAGGAGCGACGTCAGTCGCGACCCACTGACGTCCGAGTGGCGCCGCGTTCAACGGGGGCCGGCGTTCGCGCGACCGCGAAGTGGCGTGAATCGCCGGGCAACCGAAGGTCAGTGGGTCGCGACTGACGTCGCTCCTACAACGGTAGGGACCGGCCGTCAGGCGCCGGGCTTGCGGAAGCGCAGCGTCATCCGGTCGCTTTCGCCGATGGCCTGGTACTTCGCGTCGTCGGCATCGTCGTGGTTGTTGGCCGGCGGCAGGGTCCACACGCCGTTCGGGTGGTCCTTGGTGTCGGCCGGGTTGGCGTTGATCTCGCTGGCGCCGACCAGTTCGAAGCCGGCCGCCTCCGCCATGGCGATCACCTGGGCCTGGCCGACGTAACCGGACCCGTCGTCCTCGCCCACGTCGGCCGCGGCGCGGTGTTCGACCACGCCCAGCGTGCCGCCAGGCTTCAGCACGTCGAAGAAGCCGTCGAACATGCCTTCCGCCTGGCCGTCGGAACGCCAGTTGTGGACGTTGCGGAAGGTCAGCACCAGGTCGGCCGAACCGGCGCGACCGAATACCGGCGCGGCCGGGTCGTAGGCGACCACGGTGGCGCGGTCGTAGCGCGCGGCGTCGCCGGAGAACTTCGCCTCCAGCCCGTCGCGGCTGCGCTGCTGGTAATCGCGCCCACCGCCGGCCGGCAACGTGCCGGGATCGACCACCGCGGCGATGTAGCGGCCGTCCTCGCGCAGGTAGGGCGCGAGGATCTCGGCATACCAGCCGCCGCCCGGGGTGATCTCGACCACGGTCTGGTCCGGCTCCAGGCCGAAGAAGCCGAGCGTGCCGGCCGGATGGCGGTACTGGTCGCGGGCGACGTTGGCGGGGTCGCGCCAGTCGCCCATCAGGACGGCGGCGAGCGCCATGTCCGGTGCCACCGGCGGGGCGACGCTGCTGTTTTCCGTCGCGGCGGGCTCCGCTGCGGGGGCCGGTGGGGTGTCGCTGGCGCAGGCGCCGAACGCGGTGGGGATCAGGGCGGCAAGCAGGAGACGTTTCATGGTGGCGGCCGGGAGATCGAAGGGACACCAGCGTAGCGCAGCACCCGCGTCCCGGTTCAGCGAACGGCGGCGGCCGCGCGCGCCTCGGCCTGCAGCCACTCGCGGAACGCCAGCAGGCCGGGGTGGTCGGCCGAACGCGGCGGGTACACGAGGTAGTGGTTGTAGTCGCTGGGCAGCCGGTGCGGACTCAGCACCACCAGCTGGCCGCTGTCGATCAGCGTGCGCGAGCGCACCATCCGCCCGAGCGCCACGCCGATGCCGTCGACCGCGGCGCGGTGCAGCGATTCGAGGTCGTCCAGCTGCGCGACGTACCGTTCCGGCTCGCGGCCGCCGTGGCGTTCGAACCAGCGCGCCCAGTGCCGCTTGCCGGCCTCGCCCAGCAACGGCCAGCGGTGCAACTTGTGTGTCGCGTGGGCGCCGAGCCGCTCGATCAGCGCCGGGCTGGCGACCGGCGCCATCGACTCGTCCACCAGGTGCTCGGCGACCAGCCCGGGCCAGCGCCCGGCCCCCATCCGCAGCGCCGCGTCGACCTCGGTGTCGCTGTCGAAGTTGACCAGCCGCTCGGACGACAGCAGGTTGAGCTGCAGTTGCGGATGGGCGGCGAGGAAGCGCCCCAGTCGCGGCACCAGCCAGCCCGACGCCATCGACGGCAGCACGCTGATCGTCAGCACCTCGCCGTCGCGCGCGCCGCGCGGGCGCAGCGCCTGTTCCAGCGCCTCCAGTTGCGGACCGACCCGTGCCATCAGGCGCTCGCCCTCGGCGGTCAGCCGCACGCCGCGCGAGTTGCGTTCGAACAGGCGTCGCCCGAGCCGCTCCTCGAGCGCGCGGATCTGGTGGCTGAGGGCGCTCACGGTGATGTGCAGCGCCGCCGCCGCGCGGGTCAGGTTGCCGCTCCGGGCGGCCGCCACGAAGCCCGGCAGCAGGTGCAGCGGTGACCGGCTCATGTTGAATCCTGCTCAAGTCTGGCTTGCACAAGTATCGCTTTTCCGGGGCGTTTTGCAGGCATAGCTTGTGCGCCGTTGAACAAGGCAGGCATCCCGCCACGCCAGGAGCACGCCATGAACCTCTACCAGGGCCTGTTGTTCCTTCACGGCTTCCGGATCGACCCCGCGCACGTGGACGACGCCATACCGCACGCCGCCGCCGGGCGCCCCGCACCCGCCACCGCGCGCGATGAGCCGCGGCCGACCACGACGGGTGCACCCGCCCCGGTCCGCGGCGACGTGCTCTCCGCCACAGCGGCCCGATCTGTCGGCAGTCGCAGCTGACCCCACCGCCGTACCATGGCGGCGGACGTTCGGGGGGCGACGCATGCTGGGCAGGATTCTCGGAGGATTGGCGCTGGTGGCCATGGGCGCTGTCGGCGGCGCGTGCGGGCACGCCCAATGGGTCGCGCAGAAGGACGACGCCGCACCGGAGCCCGCCGCGGCGCCGGCGCCACCGGCCGACGACGTGGAGCCCACCGGCCCCACGCCGGTCAACTTCACCTACCGCTATCTCGACACCGGCGACCCGGCCCTGGCCGAAACCGCCGAGCGCGTGCGCGAGGCCGACCTGCTGCGCGAGCTGCCCGAAGTCCACTGGCTCGACGGCCTGCTGCTGCTGCCCGCGCCGATCACCTACGTCGCCACCGCCTGCGGCCAGCCCGACGCCTACTACCTGCCCGACAAGCGCGAAGTGGTGCTGTGCTACGAGATGCTGCACGCGCTCTACGCCCAGGGCGAGCAGCTGGCCGAAACGGGCGGCAGCGCACTCGACCTGCCCGACATCCCGGCCGACAAGCTGGCCGAGCGCTACGTCTGGGCCAACATCCGCTTCATCGTCTCGCACGAGACCGGCCACGCCCTGATCGACCTGCTCGACCTGCCGGTGACCGGCCGCCAGGAGGACGCCGTCGACCAGTTCGCCACCGCGCTGATGCAGCGCATCGGCGGCGAGAACGAATCCCCGCGCGAAGTCGCCCAGAACCTGCGCATGGCCAGCCACTCGTTCCTGGCCGGCGCCGAAACCGACGTGACCATGCAGGCCTACGCCGACATGCACTCGCTGGGCCTGCAGCGCTACTTCAACCTGCAGTGCCTGCTGTACGGCTCCGACCCCGAGCGCTTCGCCGACATGGTCGAGCGCGGCGACCTGCCCGAAAGCCGCGCCAAAACCTGCCCCGCCGAAGCCCGCCGCGCCAACGACGCCTGGGTCCGCCTGCTGGCGCCGCACCTCGCGCCCGAATACCGGATGGATGCCGACGAAGCCGAAGCCTGGCTGCGGCAACGCGAAAGCACCCGCGGCGAGACCGGCGTGCCGCCGGTGGTCGTCCGTCCCGCGGGCCCACCCGCTGACGCCCCGTAGGAGCGACGTAAGTCGCGACCGCGCAGACACCTCAAACGCGGCCGCAACCCCGCTTCAGATCACAACCCCGCCAACGCCCCGTTGAACGTCGCGCTCGGCCGCATCGCCGCGCTCACCTTCGCCAAGTCCGGGTGGTAATACCCGCCCATCTCCACCGGCTTGCCCTGCACCGCAACCAGCTCGCCGACGATCTTCTCCTCGTTCTCCGTCAACGCCTTCGCCAGCGGCGCGAACTTCGCCTTCAGTGCCGCATCCTCATCCTGCGCCGCCAGCGCCTGCGCCCAGTACATCGCCAGGTAGAAATGGCTGCCGCGGTTGTCGATACCGCCGAGCTTGCGCGACGGCGACTTGTCGTTGTCGAGGAACGCGCCGTTGGCCGCATCCAGCGCATCCGCCAGCACCTTCGCCTTCGCGTTGCCGGTGGTCTCGGCCACGTGGTCGAGCGACGCCGCCAGCGCCAGGAACTCGCCCAGCGAATCCCAGCGCAGGTAATCCTCGGCCTCGAACTGCTGCACGTGCTTGGGCGCGCTGCCGCCGGCGCCGGTCTCGAACAGCCCGCCGCCGGCCATCAACGGCACCACCGACAGCATCTTGGCCGACGTGCCCAGCTCCATGATCGGGAACAGGTCGGTCAGGTAGTCGCGCAGCACGTTGCCGGTCACCGAGATGGTGTCCTCGCCGCGGCGGATGCGCTCCAGCGAGAACGCCATCGCCTCCACCGGCGACAGGATGCGGATGTCGAGCCCGCTAGTGTCGTGGTCCTTCAGGTAGGTCTCGACCTTGGCGATCAGCTGCGCGTCGTGCGCGCGCTGCGGGTCCAGCCAGAACACCGCCGGCGTGTTGCTGATGCGCGCACGGCTCACCGCCAGCTTCACCCAGTCCTGCACCGGCAGGTCGCGGGTCTGGCACATGCGCCAGATGTCGCCGGCCTGCACCGCGTGCTGCAGCAGCACCTTGCCGGCGGTGTCGACCACGCGGATGGTGCCGTCGCGCGGCGCGCGGAAGGTCTTGTCGTGGCTGCCGTACTCCTCGGCCTTCTGCGCCATCAGGCCGACGTTGGGCACGCTGCCCATCGTCGCCGGGTCGAACGCACCGTTGGCCTTGCAGTCCTCGATCACCGCCTGGTAGATGCCCGCGTAGCTGCGGTCGGGGATGATCGCCTTGGCGTCCTGCAGCTCGCCCTTCGCATTCCACATGCGGCCGCTGTCGCGGATCATCGCCGGCATCGAGGCGTCGACGATCACGTCGCTCGGCACGTGCAGGTTGGTGATGCCCTTGTCCGAGTTGACCATCGCGAGCGCCGGGCGCTCGCCGTACAGCGCATCGATGTCGCTCTTGATCGACGCCTGCAAGTCCGCCGGCAGCGACGGCAGCCGCGCGTACAGGTCGCCAATGCCGTTGCTCGCGTCGAAGCCCGCCTCCATCAGCTCGCGGTCGTACTTCGCCAGCACCGGCGCGTAGAAGCGGTTGACCGCCACGCCGAAGATGATCGGGTCCGACACCTTCATCATCGTCGCCTTCAGGTGCAGCGAGAACAGCACGCCCGTCGCCTTGGCGTCGTCGATCTGCGCATCGATGAACTGCGCCAGCCGGCGCGTGTCCATCACCGAGGCGTCGATCACCTCGCGGTCGGTCAGCGCGGTCTTCTCCTTCAGCACCGTGGTCACGCCGTCGGTGCCGACCAGCTCGATGCGCACGTCGGTCGCGCTGTCGACCGTCACCGACTGCTCGCTGCCGTAGAAGTCGCCCCCGTCCATGTGCGCCACGTGCGAGCGCGAATCCGCCGACCACGCGCCCATCCGGTGCGGGTGCTTGCGCGCGTAGTTCTTGACCGACAGCGGCGCGCGGCGGTCCGAGTTGCCCTCGCGCAGCACCGGGTTGACCGCGCTGCCCTTGACCCGGTCATAGCGCGCCTTGGCGTCGCGCTCCGCGTCGGTCTTCGGCTCGTCCACGTAGTCCGGCAGCGGGTAACCCTGCGCCTGCAACTCCCTGATGGCCGCCTTCAGCTGCGGCACCGATGCCGAGATGTTGGGCAGCTTGATGATGTTGGCCTCGGGCGTGGTGGCCAGCTGGCCCAGCTCGGCCAGGTGGTCGCCGACCTGCATGTCGGCCGGAAGCACGTCCGGGAACTGCGCCAGGATGCGTCCAGCCAGGGAGATGTCGCGCGTCTCCACCTCGACCCCGGCGGTCTCGACGAAGGCCTCGACGATCGGCAGCAGCGACTGCGTGGCCAGGAACGGGGCTTCGTCGGTGAGGGTGTAGATGATCTTGGGGGTGTCGGACATGGGGGCGGCTCGCTTGCGAACTGGAAGCCCGTGATTGTCGCGCCTTGGGGTAGGTGGGGCAAAGGTGCTCTTGGAATGACGAATGAGGGAATATCGCCAGCCTTCTCGATAGCTCGCATGATGCGAGAGCGTCGGTACCTGTTCCGTTGCCTATCGGATAAGGAGCAATACCCCACGTACGTGGCGGTTTGACTGCCGAATGTACAGGGCGGACCATCGGGTAGTGCTCCGAACGGAGCTACTCAGTGTCCGACGCGCTTTGCAACCATCAGGGGGAACCGTGAGCTCGACCAACTCAGTCGCAGTATATGAGATCTTGATACGTAACTCTCAGGTTTCGGGGAAAAAGAAGTATGCCCCGCTGGGTAAAATTCCGGATGGGAAAAAAAATCATGATCTGATGGATCTGGTGAAAAATTTCTGCAGTCAGCGTACTAAATACCGGACCTATTTAGTCAATAAGGGCAATCGAATCGTAAGAGTGTCAGGCTTGGCTTGCGATGCTTCGAAGCGCGATCTCGGATTTTTTGTGCACCAAGGAAGCTATGGCACAAAGAGCGAAATCGTTAGCTCAAAAAGCCTTGCAAAGACTTATGACAAGCTTCACGACGAAGGCGATGCTTTTGCGCACTTTGTATATATGAAGCTGCCGTCGCACGGGAGTCGCGGATTTGTGGTTTTTCACATGATAGGAAATGTCAGCGTCAAATCATGGTTTCGCCAATACTTTGAGATTTTCATCCAAGGTCTTATGAATCACTGCGGAGTTACGCTTCGCCCTCTCGCTTCGGAGGAGGTTCTTAACAAGTGGCTCAAGGATGCGGATGTAAAGTCCATTCGTATTTCTCACTTCGAACCTGAGGGCGCGGATGACCCTGCCAATTACTTGAGCGACGAAAGTGTAGAAAAAACACTAATTCTGCGTAAGCCCGGAGGAACGTTTGGGAAGCTAGGTGCACTTCTCAATAACACGAAGAGGCGGGAGAAAATTGTTGCACTATCAGACCCTGCCTGCTCCGGAGCCACAGCTGAAGTCGTCTGGAATGGCAGATCGCGATCAGTCTCTCTAGATACGAGCAGAAATCCAAAGGCAAAGTTTGTCCTTAACCCAAAAGAAGTCACTTTCAACGACGGCATCCCTGACTTCCAGTCAATTACTAGTTATTCGCGGAAGCTGATTAGCGACCTGGAAGTGGAAGTTATAGGCGGAGCGTAGAATGACCAGCAAAATTAATGTTGAAGCAATTCTAGCTGCCCATATGGAGTCCCTTCGTGACTTCTCCACTGGCAGTAAGAGTTGGACCGACTACGCCGTGTTTGTCGGGTTGCCTTGTCTGCTTATGATCTGCGCGCTCTACATTAGATACGACATGACGGATGAGACAAGAAACGCTTTTATCAATGCATCTGCGATCTTTCTAGGTCTTCTTTTGAATTTATTGGTGCTTATGTTCGACCAAAAGAATAAGAATGAAGCGCGAATATCGGAATTGGAGAGGAAGGAAAATTCAGACGACGGTCTGATAGCGCGCTTTCGGATGTTCAAAATGGTAATTGATCAAACGGTAGCCAATATATCTTTCACGACCCTGCTGGCGATCGGTTCACTTTGTTCTTTGCTCATACATTCAATGCTTTCAAACCAAGAGGGCGGTGTTGTAGATTTCGCCGCAGTGTTTCTCTCGAGCGTTGTGCTCGCAACTTGGCTTTGCGTTATTTTGACCACGCTAATGGTTATTAAGCGTGTCTATAAGTTGTTTCGGGAATAAATTGCCGGTCGAGCAAACAATTCGTCAGGTGCTGTCTGGGTCAGCATTTTGACCGTGTCGATCTTGTCGCACAGAATCTGCCCTTCGAATCGAAGTTTGCTAGATTGCCGCCGCTCCCTCTGCCACCCGGCACCGGAGCACCCACCCCCGGCCGGAGGCCGGCGCCCGTGCTTCGGGTCGGGGTCACACATGGAATGCATGGAGCAGTGATGAAACAGAATCTGGTATCCCTCGATTTCGCCGCCGACCGCCTGGAGCGGATCGACGCCGCCCTCGCCGCGCTCGAGGTCGACCTGGCCGACCTCAAGTCCTTCCCCGACGCCGACGTGCGCGGGCTGCTGAAGATGGGCGACGGCTCCGAGCCGTTCTGCCGCCGGGTGCTCGACGTGCTGGTGGAGAACCCGTCGGTGGTGCCGGCCAGCCTCGGGCTGGACGAGGCGCGCGCCGACCTGGCCGCCATCGACGCGCTGCGCCCGCGCCTGCGCCGGCTGCAGTTGCTGGTCGAGCGCGCGCAGGACACCGAGATGCTGCTCGGCAGCGACGTCTACTCCACCGCGCTGGAGGGCTACGGCCTGCTGAAGGTCACCGGCGAGGGCGCGGGGCTGGAGGCGATGCGCAAGCAGCTGGGCGCGCGCTGGCGCAACCGCGACGACGTCGGTGACGCACCGGCCGTGCAGCCGCTGCCGGTCGCCGAGCCGGCGATGGCCTGAGTGATCGCGCGGCCGGTTCGCCGGCCGTGATGGATGCAGCGGGCGGGTCCTCCGGGGCCCGCCCGTTGCGTTTTGCGTGGCGGGTAGTGCCCGGGGAGTGGGTTTCAACACCCGGCGGGTGGTTTCCGGGCGTCGACGGGTGGTTTTCACGCGTCGCCGGGTGGCGGCCGGGGATCGGCCCGTGGCGGTCAATCGCCGGGGAGTGAAATCCGGGCGCGGAGCGGTGGCATCCACTGCTGGCAGGACTGGAATCCGGTATCGGCGGCACTGGATTCCAGTGTCGGGAGGACTGGATTTCAGTCTCTGTAGGAGGGGATTCCAGAGGTGGAGGCAGTGGAAACCGCTGTCGGATGGAATGGCTGCCGGTACTCGCGCCACCGCGTGTGCGGACCTCGATGCCAGCGATATGGCTAACGAGCGTGCCGGGCTCGACAATGGATGCTCCTGACAGCGGATGTTGCCAATGCGTAGTGCAGCCTTTCTCCTCCTGTTGGCCTCGTTCGGCGCCAACGCAGTCGTCATCCGTGATGACGTCCCGGATCTCCAGTATCGGATGGCTGTATCCGGGTTCCCGGCGCTGGCGGATCTTCCCGGCGAGGGCCATGGGGTCCTCATCGCGCCCCGGTGGGTCATCACGGCCGCCCACGCGGTCAGCTGGCAGCACTCGGTGGATGCGGTCGTTGTCGGCGGCACGCCCCGTGCTGTCAGCCGCGTCGTCGTCCATCCCGGCTACAAGCAGGCGCCCCAGGCGATGGTCGATGCCGCGATGACGTCGGGTGACTGGGCGGCCTTCTTCGACTTCATCGCGTCGTCTGACGACATCGCGTTGATCCAGCTCGCCGAGCCGGTGCGCGACGTTGCGCCTGCCTCGATCTACAACGGCTCGGCATTGGGGAAGGTCGTCCGGATCATGGGGCGGGGAGCCACGGGAACCGGCTCGGAGGGGCACCACCTGCACGGTCCCAACCGGACCGATCTGCGCCATGGCTACAACGAGATCACTGTCTCGGAAGGCCGGTGGATCGGATACACCTTCGATCCGCCACCGGACGCGCTTCCCCTTGAGGCGACCACCGGTAGTGGGGACAGCGGCGGGCCGATCCTGGTGGCGGTGGAAGATGAGTGGCACGTTGCAGGTATCACCTCGTGGAAGCGTGCCGAGGTGACCGGCGTGGAACTCCGCCCAGGCCGGTACGGGGAGACCAGTTACGGCGTGCGGCTGGCCAACTACGGCGACTGGATCGAAACGACCATGGCGACGGACAGCGCTGTCGGGAAAACGCGCTGAGCCCCGACATGACCGGGACGTGGCGCTTGGATAGGCTGATAGCGGATCCCCGGGACCTGGATACATGGAACTCCCTCTCGACACGCCTTCGAGCGCACCGGCCGCGCATCGCCAGTTCGTGGCCGGCGCGCTGCCGGTCCTCCGGTCCGACCCGCGCATCGTCGGTGTGGCGGCCGCCGGCTCATGGGCGGACGATTCGATGGACGAACACAGTGACGTCGACCTCGTCATTGCCGTCCGGTCGTGCGCGTTCGACGAGGTCATGGCCGACCGCGAGCTGATCGCTTCGGCGATGGGCCACCTGGTCGCGTGCTTCACCGGCGAGCACGTCGGCGAGCCGCGGGTGCTGATCTGCCTGTACGCATCGCCGCTGCTGCACGTCGACCTGAAGTTCGTGGACGTGGAGCGGGTTGGCGCGGTCGTCGACCGCCCGGTCGTTCTGTGGCAGCGACAGGAGTTCGGCGAAGCCCTTGCCCGCTCGTTCACCGGCTACCCGCAGCCCGACAAGGTCTGGTTGGAACAGCGCTTCTGGACATGGATCCACTACGGCGCCGCCAAGGTGCTGCGCGGCGAACTGTTCGAGGCGATCGACCTCATCACTTTCCTGCGCGGGCGGGTGCTCGGCCCGTTGGCGCTCGAGGCGGTCGGCGCGGCGCCGGCCGGGGTCAGGCGGCTGGAGACCGCCGCACCGGATTGGGCACGCCGCCTGGAAGGGACCGTCGCCGCGTACTCGCGCGACTCCTGCCTCAGCGCGCTGGGTGTCTGCGCGGAGATTTACCGCCTGCTTTGTCCATCCGAGGGCGGAGTGGCGTCAAAGGCCGAGCAGGCGGCGATGAACTTTCTTCGCGATGCCGGGCATGCCGTAACGGCTGCGTAGTGGGCCCGATCCGAATGGCGGTCCGCTGCTGCCGGCTCCGGCATGTTCCGGACGCTGGTCGCTCTTGTTCGAGTGAAGCGGGTACTGCGATCACGGTCCAGTAGCGGTGTCAGAATGCGGAGCCGTGTCAACGACGAGACGGCACAGGGGACTGGGATCGGCATGAAACCATTTGGCAGGTTGGCAACGCCGCTACGCGTGGCCGGAAACGCGCGCTGCGGGAGGAAAGTGGCTGCAGTCGTGCTTGGCCTCTACATGGGCGGACTGGCATTCGTAACCCAAGCCCAGGCTCAAAGTGCGGCGGACGTGCGGGCTGCGCTCGAGCGCGCGCGCGCGGCCAACGAAGCTGCGCGGGTTGCGCTCGAAGACGCCAAGGCAGCCGCGAGTACGCCGCCGGCCAACTGGGACCATCTGCCGCCGGACAAGATGCCGTTGGAGCCGTACGTCGACGCGATCCTCATATCGGTCGAATCCGGCTGGATCATGCAGGTGGCTCGCACGCCGCTGGGCCGACCCGTCATACGCCTGCACGGGCTGGACGGCAGCTTGGCGGGCCGGTTCATGATCGGCAATGCCTATCCCGGAGGCACTGCTGACGCAACAGCTCATGAAGTTCTGGAAACCGGCTTTGCAAACTGCCCTGGCGTGAGTCAGCCCGGGACCGCGACCCTGCAGCGCGACGGCAGCGGCATAACGTTCATGTGGGACTGCGGTGCGCACTTCTACAGCTACTACCTGACGGCCAACGGGCCGGGCATCCGGGCCAAGGTCGTGGTGCACGCGAAGGGCACATCGCAGCTGGACATCGCCGAGCACGACTACCTGCCGATGACCGACGAGCTGGGTTTCGCCGCCGCCACCAAGGCGAACGAGCGCCGCGAGGCGGAGCTCCGCCGTGCAGAGGAAGCGCGACTCAGGCAGGAACGCGAGATTGCCGCGCGTGAGGCGCGCTCTGCCGAGCGCTGGGCGATGTTTGGTGCGGTGGCCAACGGCGTGCTCGATGCGGGGATCGATATCGCCCGCGAGCGGGAGTCGGAGTCGCGCCGCGAGCTGGATTCGACGCTTGCCGGCATCAATGCCAGCATCGCGGCACAGCAGCGCACCGGACAACCCCAATCGGCGCCAGCATCAGCGCCTGCACAGCACGCTGGGATCGGCGCGGAGCCGCAGATTGCCGCAGCTTCCACTGGGCCTGCCGCAGCAGTAGGCGGGCGACCGCCTGAGCCCTCCCTGGTCCAGTCAGCTCAGCCGGACGCCGATCGCGAGTGTCGTACGGAGAACCGGACGTTCACGAAGGAGTCCATCCCGCTGTCGAGCCGCGCCCTCGCGGAGAACCATGTGCGCGGCGGGCTGGCGGGCGCGTGTCCGCTCCGCAGCACGCCTTCTGTCGGACCTCTGAATTGCACGGAGGACGACGAGCCGGTGTGGGGCAAGGATGATCGCGGTGTCCCGAAAGTCATCGGGCGCCGTCCAACGTTCACCTGCTCGGCAACCGTCACCTGCTCGCCGGTGGAGGTGTGTTCGTCGACGCCGGGCGGCGGCGCATCGGCGCAATGAGGCCTGGCTGCACGGGAGATCTGATGTCCGCTGCGGACGCCTCCATGATCGAATACGGCTTCGCCTGATCGCCAAAGGCTCCGAATATCGCATCTTCAGCACACCGTTCGCCTCCGTGTACCTGCTCTACGTGCAGAAGGCGGAACGCAAGGGCCGCACCAGGGGTGAGCTCGACCAGGTCACCAGCTGGCTTACCGGCTACGACCAGGCGGAGCTGGAAAAGGCAGTGCGGGACGAGCGCGATCTACGAGGCGCGCATGCACGGGTGGGTGCGGCTGGCCGACGACATCGAAGATTTCGATTGACGGTTACCACGGCGCGGTCACTGCGCTGGCATGATTGCGCGCAGCCCTGATGGAGGCGACCAGTGCGATTCGCTGGACGGATTACCGATTGGAATGACGAGAAGGGATTCGGCTTTGTCGAGCCGAGCGGCGGTGGCGAGCGTGCGTTCGTGCACGTGAATGCGTTCCAGCGCGGCTCGCGTCGTCCCGCTCCCGGCGACCTGATTTCCTACCTGCCCGCAAAGGATTCACGCGGCCGGCTGCAGGCCAGGGAAATCCGGCACGCGGGCCAGCGGATCAAAGTGCCGCGG
The DNA here is from genome assembly GCF_056739745.1 of Lysobacter sp. CC-YZS074. NCBI lineage: Bacteria > Pseudomonadati > Pseudomonadota > Gammaproteobacteria > Lysobacterales > Lysobacteraceae > Lysobacter > Lysobacter sp. CC-YZS074. Next base: position 252,968 of record NZ_CP200301.1, read on the forward strand.
CAACCTTCGCGGCTGCCGCGCGCCACCATCGGTATCGCCGCATTGATTGCAGCCGCGGTGGCCGCGCTCATCGGGTGGATTCCGCTGCCTCTCGCTGGCGCCTATGTCGCCCTGAGCGCGGTGTCCTATGTCATGTACTGGTTCGACAAGTCGGCAGCCGGCCGCGGTGCGCGCCGGACGCCGGAGAGCAACCTGCACCTGGCGGACCTGCTCGGCGGCTGGCCCGGCGCGCTGATCGCCCAGCAGCAGTTCCGGCACAAGACGGTCAAGCAGTCCTTCCAGTCGGTGTTCTGGGTCACCGTGGTAGTCAACCTGGTTGCCGTGGGGTGGCTGGTCTCATCGGGACGCGCGGCTGAGCTGGCACAGTCGTTCGGCGGCTGACGTCGCCCAGTCGTACGTCCAGTATTACGGGCGGGCCCATCGCCCAGCCAAACCGCACATCACCGCACCACAGGAGCCAGGCCGTGCCCGCACACGAGAAGATCAACTACGTCGAATACCCCGCGCGCGACCTGCTCGCGACCAAGCGTTTTTTCCAGCAGGCGTTCGGCTGGTCGTTCGAGGACTACGACCCGGACTACGCGGCGTTTGCCGACGAGGGGCTGGATGGTGGCTTCTACCGCGCCGACCTGGCGGCGACGCTCGCCAAGGTGGTGGAGGCGGGCGGCGAAGTGGTCAAGCCGGTCTTCGCCTTCCCGGGCGGGCGCCGGTTCCACTTCACCGAGCCCAGCGGCAACGAGTTCGCGGTCTGGTCGGACCCGGAGGGTTGAGGTGATACGGAACCGGTGGGGCATTGCCCGATGAAGGACCTGCTGCTGGTCGGCCTTGGCGGCTTCGTCGGCGCGGTCGCGCGCCATGCGCTCGGCGGGTGGGTGCTGCAGCTGGCGGGGCCGGCGCGGTTCCCGGCCGGCACGTTCGCGGTCAACGTGCTCGGCTGCCTGGCGATGGGGCTGCTGGCCGGCGCGGTGGCGCGCTACGAGGTGTTCGGGCCGGGCACGCGACTGTTGCTGTTCACCGGCGTGCTGGGCGGGTTCACCACGTTCTCCGCGTTCGGCCTGGAGGCGACCCAGCTGATCCGCCGCGGCGAGCTCGGGGTCGCGGCACTGTACGCGGGGTCGAGCATGGTGCTCGGCATCGCGGCGGTGTGGGTGGGGATCCGCGCGGTGGCGCTGCTGCCGCGCTGAGTGGCGCGCTCCTACAGAAGCCCGGGGATACGCGCGGCGTGGGCGTTCGCGGGCCGGCGCGGCATTGCCGGCAGGAGCGACGTGAGTCGCGACCTGTACATCGGTAGGCGGGGTCGGCGGGTCGCGACTTACGTCGCCCCTGTACGGGGCGTGCCCGCGGCGGTGAGAGGCGGCCGCTCCGTGTCGTCGACAATACGTGCGCCAACACGGGCCATCACGATGCGGGCGGTCGCCTCCGGCCGCGCCTACGACGACAGCTTCATCAGCACCAGCCCGGACACGATCAGCACCGCGGCGGCGATGCGCATGGGGGTGAGCGGTTCGCCGAGGAAGGCGGCGCCGGAGATGAACGCGCCGACCGCGCCGATGCCGGTCCAGACGGTGTAGGCGGTGCCCAGCGGCAGCTGCCGCATCGAGAAGGCGAGCAGGGCGAAGCTGGCGACCATCGCGACCGCGGTGACCACGCTCGGCATCAGCCGGGTGAAGCCTTCGGACTGCTTCATCGAGAACGCCCAGACCACTTCGAGCAGGCCGGCGACGAACAGGGAAATCCAAGCCATGGGAAGGCTCCTGGTGGGGCCAGGCCGTCCTGGTCGTGGTGCCCGGAAAGGGGGAGGTCGTCCTCCGCGCGCAAGGATAGCAACGGCGTGGCGGTAGTTCCGCGCCGCCGGCTGAAGCGCGCGGCGGCGGGCGGCGGCGTAGGATGCCGACCATGGAGACGACAATGGAAACGATCGGCTTCGAGGATTTCCTGAAGGTCGAGCTTCGCGTCGGTCGCATCGTCCATGCCGAGGTGTTCGCGCAGGCACGCAAGCCGGCCTACGTGCTGCAGGTCGACTTCGGCGAGGCGATCGGCGTACGCAAGTCGAGCGCGCAGGTCACCGCGCTGTACACGCCGGAGGCGCTGGTCGGCCGGCTGGTGGTCGGCGTGGTGAACTTCCCGCGCAAGCAGATCGGGCCGCTGATGTCGGAGTGCCTGGTGACCGGTTTCCACGACGAACAGGGCCGGGTCGCGCTGTGCGTGCCGGACAAGGACGTGCCGCTCGGCACCCGACTGCTGTGACGGCATCCACCCCCGACATGGAGACTTCGATGGCCGCGATCGCCGACACGCCGCGCCCGCCCAACTACGCGGTGATCTTCAGTTCGGTGCGCACCGGGGGTGACCATGGCTACGGCGCCATGGCCGGGCGGATGCTGGAGCTGGCCGCGCGGCAACCCGGCTTCCTCGGCGTGGAGTCGGCGCGCGAGGAGGCCGGCATCACGGTGTCGTACTGGGACAGCCTGGAAGCTATCGCGCGCTGGAAGGCCGACGCCGAACATGCGCAGGCGCGGGCCATCGGGCGCGAACGGTGGTACGCGGCGTTCAAGGTGCGTGTCGCGCGGGTGGAGCGGGATCACGGGGTCTGATGGTGCGCGGGCGGACGGTTCCACGATCGCGGCTGAAGCCGCTCCTACGGAAGGCGGCGGCTTTTGCGTAGACCCGCGCGGCTCAGTGGGCGCCGCAGCACTTCTTGTATTTCCGGCCGCTGCCGCAGGGGCAGGGGTCGTTGCGGTCGGGCGTGGCTTCGCGGCGGATCGGTTCGCGTGGCGTCAGGGCGTCGATGCGGTGGTGGTGCAGGTCGGCGAGCATGTCGGGCAGGCCGGCGATGATCTCCAGCCGTTCGCGGTAGCTGATCGGGGTGGCCGGGGCGGTCGGGTCCTCGGCGAGGACTTCGCCGCTGGCGAGGCGGTCGAGCAGGCCGAATATGTCGTCGATCCACTCGTTGTCGTCCAGCCACTGGTCCCACTCGACCTCGCGCAGCTCGACCGCGGTGAAGAAGCCCAGTGCCCAGTCGCGGCCGACGTCGAGTTCGTCGTCGGCTTCCTCTTCCGGGTCCTCGGGCAACCACAGCAGCGGGGCGAGGTGGTCGGGCAGGTCGTCATCGCCGTGGCGCACGCGGGCGGAAGCCGTGTGGTGGTGGCCCAACAGCAGCGCTTCGACCTCCGCGCGCTCGGCGGCGTCGTTCCAGCGCGGCGGCTTGCCCCACACCGGCGGCTCCCAGATCGCCATCGGGATATCGTCGCCGGGACCCACCGCCAGCGCCGACAGATAGCCGTCCAGCGCCTCGAGGTTGAAGCCCTTGAACGGCACCGCGCGCTGCTCCAGCAGGTCGGCGAGGCGCTCGATCCGGTCGTCGTCGAGGTAGGCGGGCGGTTTGCTGTTCATGATGGGGCCTTCGGAGTTGCGACGCGGGCGGCCATGGTAGCCGCGCCCGGCGGCGGCGGGCGTGGATTCGGGACGGCCGGTGGCTCAGCGCACCGCGGCCAGGAAGTGCAGGTGGCGCTGGTACTGGTCGAGCACGTCGTTGATGACCGTCTCCTCGCGCCAGCCCATGATGTCGTAGTCCTGCCCGCCCTCGCGCAGGTGCACCTCGGCGCGGTAGTAGCGCGCGGCCTCGGCCTTCGCCGGCATCGCCTGGCTCATCACGAAGGCGGGCGGGTCGTAGGGTCGCGGATGGACGGAGTAGTAGAAGTCGATCTCCGCGCCGTGGCGCACCTCCACCCAGACCCGGCCGTCGTCGCCGCGCTCGACCAGCGCGTCCAGGCCGCGGCGGCGCAGCTCGGCGGCGACCTGTTCCAGCGCCGGCGCAGCGGTTTCACCGAGGTACTCGAGCACTTCGTCGAGGGTCGGCTGGTGCAGGATCGTGCCGAGCCGCTGCTTCCAGTTGAGCGCCGCGTGCGCGCCGCGAGGCCCGACCCGGGCCTGGCGCAGGCTCACCCGCTTGGCCCCTTCGATTCGCAGCGCGCGCAACAGACCCCAGCAGATCACGATCATCACGATCGAGAACGGCAATGCGCTGGCGATCGATGCGGTCTGCAACGCGCCCAGCCCGCCGGCGACCAGCAGCGCGGCGGCGATCACGCCCTCCAGCACCGACCAGAACACCCGCTGCCAGGTCGGCGAGTCCTCGGCCGCGCCCGACGTCAGCATGTCGACCACCAGCGAGCCGGAGTCCGACGAAGTCACGAAGAAGGTCACCACCAGCACCGTCGCCAGCAGCGAGGAGATGCCCGCCAGCGGCAGTTCCTCGAGGAAGCGGAACAGCGCGACCGACTCGTCGGCGGCGACCGCGGTGGCGAGTTCGTCGATGCCCTGGATCATCACCATGTGGATCGCGGTGTCGCCGAACACCGTCATCCACAGGAAGGTGAAGCCCAGCGGTACCAGCAGCACGCCGACCACGAACTCGCGGATGGTGCGCCCGCGCGAGATCCGCGCGATGAACATGCCCACGAACGGCGACCACGCGATCCACCAGCCCCAGTAGAACAGGGTCCAGCCGCCGATCCAGCCGCTGGGCTCGTAGGCATAGAGGTTGAACGTCATCGAGAACAGGTTGGACAGGTAGGCGCCGGTGTTCTGCACCAGGGTCTGCAGCAGGAATATCGTCGGACCGGCGACCAGCACGAACAGCAGCAGCACCACCGCAATGACGAGGTTGAACTCGGACACGCGCTTGATGCCGGCATCGAGTCCGAACGCCACCGACACCGTCGCCATCGCGGTGATCACCGCGATGAGTACGACCTGCACGCCGATGCCGACCGGCACGTCGAACAGATACGCCAGGCCGGAGTTGACCTGGATCGCGCCGAAGCCCAGCGAGGTGGCGACGCCGAACAGCGTGCCGAGCACCGCGAAGATGTCGACCGCGTGGCCGATCGGCCCGTGGATGCGCTCGCCGATCAGCGGGTACAGCGAGGAGCGGATGGTCAGCGGCAGGCCGTGGCGGAACGAGAAGTAGGCCAGCGCCAACCCGACCACCGCGTAGATCGCCCACGCGTGCAGGCCCCAGTGGAACATCGTGATCCGCATGGCCTGCCGCGCCGCCGCCACCGACGAAGGATCGCCGACCGGCGGATCGGTGTAGTGCATGATCGGCTCGGCCACGCCGAAGTACATCAGGCCGATGCCCATGCCGGCCGAGAACAGCATCGCGAACCACGAGGTATAGCTGTAGTCCGGCTCACTGTGGTCCGGCCCGAGCTTGATGGCACCGTATCTGGACACCGCCAGCGTGACCACGAACACCAGGAAGCCGGCGACGGCGAGCACGTAGAACCAGCCCGCCTGGGCGATCACCCAGGTCTGCAGCGCCGAGAACCAGCGGTCCGAACGGTCCGGCCAGATCACCGCCATTCCCACGAACACCAGCACCAGCAGGACCGAGGTGAAGAACACCGGCGGATTGATCCGGTGGCGCGGCTTGGCGGTGGTCGCGGTGTTCATGCTGCCTCCTAGAAATAGAAGCCCACGTTGATGTTGAGGCGTGAGTGCCAGCGGTCGCTGTCGGCGGCATGGACGCCGATGCCGGGACCGCCGGCGAACCACATGTTGCGTCCGGCGATCCAGTCGACGTAGGTGAACGTCACGCCCTTGGCGAAACTGCAGCCGGTGACGTTCTGCACCGAATCGGCGACACCGGCGCCACGCGCGCGGGTGGTGCTGTAATCGTTGTAGCAGGTGATCGAATCGAACCAGCCGGCCTCACTGAACGTCCAAGCCACGTTGGCGGTCAGTACGTCGGCTTCGGCGGCGATCTCGAAGGGGAACAGGAACGCTGTCAACGCGATGCGTTCGCCGGGTACGTCATAGCGGTAGCGCGCCCATTGGGCTTCCAGCTCGAGCGGGCCGCGAGTGGATTCCACGTGCAGCGCGGCGGCCCGGTGGCCGAAGCGGGCGCCGTCCGGGCGCCGCTCGATGTGGCCTAGCGACAGTGACCCGCCGAGGCGCGTGGTCCAGTCGCCCTGCGCGGTGCTGCGTTCGATCCGACCGACGAGGCGCTCGCGTTCGCGGAACGGGCGCCCGGGAGTGGTGGCGACGTCGAACGAGTAGCGTCCGTCCTCGCGGCCGGTGCCGTACTCGTCGCTGGCGAACAGCGCGACGTCGCCGCGCCAGCCGTCGCGCTCGCCAGTCCAGGCGACGCCCAGGTCGTAGTCGTCCTCGATGCCGAGGTAGTAGCCGGAGCCGAACCAGAAGCTGTGCGACGCGTAGGGCAGCAGGCCGAACGGTGCCTGCAGCACGCCGGCGCGCACCTGCTGCGCGTCGGTAACCTGTACGCCGATCCAGGCATGATGGACCGCCGAGAAACCCTCGTACCAGCGGTACTGCGCCGAACAGATGAAGCGTCCGCGGTCGCATGCCAGGTCGACCCGCACCAGCTCGAGGTCGAACTTGTCGTCGGCATCGTAGTCCTTCCAGCCGTAGTTGAGGCGAAGCGCACCGCCCGCTTCGAGGCCGGCTGCGTCGAGCCGGTCGTCCGCGGCCCGGGCGCCGCTCGGCAGGATAGGCAACAGGCCCAGCGCCGCCGCTCCGACAATGGCGACCCAGCGCATGCTTCCTCCATGGCGGATGCAGGGAGAAAAAAAGGGGCGCGGTGTGCGACCGCGCCCAGCTTGCCCGCCGTTGCCGACGGGGGAGAGATGCCTATGCGCTCAGCGGATGGTGAACGTCGTGCTCTGCGCCTCGGTGCCGTTGACCCACACCTGCGCGGTGTAGTTGCCGGTCGGCCAGGGCGCGGTGTTGCTGAACGTGAAGTTGGTGGTTTCCTCGCCGGTGGTGCTGATCGTCTCGGTCTCCTCGCCGGCCTGCTGGCCGTCCTGGTAGACCAGGCGGGTGGTGAGGTCGACGTTGCTGGCAGCGCCGTTGGTCATCACCGAGACGACGATCGGGCCGACGGTGCCGAAGGTGGTGGTGGGGTCGGTGATCGACATGTCATCGCCGACCTGGGTGCCGAGGGTCACCGAGGTAACGTCGACCGCCGCCTGCGCGGTGCGGTCGGCCGGGGCCGTGGCGGGCGCGGCCGGCTCCAGCGGCTCGACCGCCGTGGGCGAGGTGGCGGCGCCGGTGTTGGCGGTGGTCTGCACGTCGGCGTCGTTGCGCTTGCAGCCGGCGATCGCAATCGAGGCCAGCACGGCTACGGCCAGCGCATGGCGAAAGGGAACGGTCATCGTTGATCTCCTGTGGTCGATCCGGAACGCCCGCCGCGGTCGGCGTCGAGCGGGGGAATGCGCAGCACCTGGCCGGGCTGGATCAGGTCAGGGTCGTCGAGCTGGTCGCGGTTGGCCTGGAAGATGGTGTTCCACTCACCGGCCTTGCCGTAGAAGCGCTTGGCGATATGCGACAGGGTGTCGCCGCGCTCGACGGTGTAGGTCTGGTGGTCGCGTTCGCCGCCGACCACGTCGGCGCTGGTGTCCACGCTCGAGCTGACGCCGGAGAAATCCGCGCGTTGGCCGGTGACTTCGCCGGTGGTGTCGACGCTGGCGCTGACGCCGGAAAAATCGGCTCTTCGGTCCGGTTGGCTCATGGTTGCGACTCCTGCCGTGGGCGGAGTCAACATGGCACGGGATTTGTTAAGGGCCGATCGCGCCAGTGTGAACAGGGGCGGCAGGCAACGCGCGCGGCGTGCTGGCGGCGGGTGTGCGGAGCGCCGCAAGGGCGGGCGCGCAGTGGTCGGGCGTGGCGAGCGCCCGGGCCCGCCACGCGCCTTGGCGCTACTGCCGCAGGTCGCGGCCCGCGGCCGGGGCGACGGTGCCGGGTGTCGCCCGCCACGGGTTGATGTCGAGGCCGCCGCGGCGGGTGTAGCGCGCTTCCACCGACAGCCGGTGCGGGGCGGCGCGTTCGGTCAGGTCGGCGAAGATGCGTTCGACGCACTGCTCGTGGAACTCGCAGTGGTCGCGGAACGACACCAGGTAGCGCAGCAGCCCGGCGCGGTCGAGTCGTGGGCCGTCGTAGTGGATCAGTACGCGCGCCCAGTCGGGCTGGCCGGTGACCGGGCAGTTGGATTTCAGCAGCGCGCTGGACAGGGTTTCCTCGACGATGTCGCCGGCGTCGGCGGCGAGAAAATCGGCGCGCGGCGGGCCGTAGTGGTCGATCGCGACCGGCAGGTCGTCGATGGAGTGGACGGCGGCGCCCGCGTCGTTGCTGCCGCGGGCATCGGGCGGCGCGGCGGCGAGCCCGGCCGCCGGAGTGCCGGGGTCGCTGTCGCTGTCGAAGCCGGGCAGTCCGAACGCGACGGCGACCGGCGCGCCGGCCACGCGGGACAGATCATCGGCGATGCGTTCGCGCACGGCGTCGTCGTGGTCGAAGCGGCTGGCGTTGAACGAGTTGAGGTAGAGCTTGAGCGACTTGGATTCGATCAGGTGCGGCGAGTCCGCCGGCACCGTCAGGGTCGCCGTTGCCACCCGCGGTTTGCCCGCCAGGTCGAGCCAGCCGAGTTCGTAGGCGTGCCAGCGGTCGTGGCCGGTGAACGGCAGCGCGGCATCGTCCAGACCGATCTCGCCGCGGCCGAGCGAGCGGGGGATCGGGAACAGCAGCGAGGCGTCGTATTCGCGCGGGTAGTCGACGTGGCGGCCGAGGGGGAGGTCGGAAGTCTGCATGCGGGCATTATCGCGCGGGTGTGGCCTGGCTGTTCCGGCCGGGTGCCGGACGATGGAGGGCGGGGCGAGCGTCCGAAGCGTGCTTCGTCGGAGATGCGCGGTTACCCGTGCTTGATCGGCTCCCGGACCATGTACAGGTCGCGACTCACGTCGCTCCTCCCCCAGCGGCGCGAACGTCGCAGGCCGGCTCGCGGGTATGCCGGTCTTCGGCGACGGCTCGGCACCTGCCGGGTGGCCGGCAGCGGGTACAGCGTCAGTCGTCCCGCCGGCCACGCGGCGCAGCGCCACCGATCACCCGCCGTACAGGTAATCCAGCGTCACCTGCAGCATCGCGCGCAGGCCGAGGTCGAGCGAGGACTCGTCGAGCATGAACTTCGGCGAGTGGTTGCCCGGCGCGGTCGCGGGGTCGATGCCCGGGGCGGTGGCGCCGACGAAGAAGAACATCGACGGCACCTCGCGGGCGTAGTAGGCGAAGTCCTCGGCGCCCATCTGCAGTGGCGGTTCGATCACGTTCCCGGCGCCGGCGACCGCGCGCAGGCTCGGCAGCATGCGCTCCGTGAGTTGCGGGTCGTTGACCGTCACCGGGTTGCCCTCGCTGTCGGGCACCTGCGCGTCGGCGGTGGCGCCGTGGGCGGCGGCGACGTGTTCGGCGACGTTTTTCAGGTCGGCGTGGATCTTCTCGCGCATGCCTTCGTCGAAGGTGCGGATGGTGCCGACCAGCTCCACCGAGTCGGGGATGATGTTGTAGCGGATGCCGCCGTGGATCGCGCCGAAGCTGACCACCGCCGGCTGCCTGGCGATGTCGCTGCGGCGGCTGACCACGGTCTGCGCGGTGCCGATCAGGTCGGCCGCGGCGACGATCGGATCGACCCCGCCCCACGGCCGCGAGCCGTGCGTCTGCACGCCCTGCACGGTGATGGTGAACTTGTCCGACGCCGCCATCAGCGGGCCGCCGCGAACGGCGAGCGTGCCGACCGGCAGCGACGAGAACACGTGCAGCCCGAACATCGCCTCGGGTTTGAAGTCGGCGAACAGGCCGTCGTCGAGCATCATCGATGCGCCGCCGTCCTCGCCGGCCGGCGCGCCTTCCTCGGCCGGCTGGAACACCAGCATCACCTGGCCGGGCAGTTCGTCCTTCATCGCCACCAGCGCGTCGGCGACGCCGAGCAGGATGCCGGTGTGGGCGTCGTGACCGCAGGCGTGCATGACGCCGGTCGGCTGGCCGTTGAAGGTGGTGGTCGCTTTCGACGCGAACGGCAGGCCGGTCTGCTCGGTCACCGGCAGCGCGTCCATGTCGGCGCGCAGCGCGATCCGCGGGCCGGGCCTGCCGCCTTCGATGATCGCGGTGACGCCGTGGTGGGCGATGCCGGTGCGCGGCTCCAGGCCGAGGTCGCGCAGGTGCTCGGCGACCCTGGCCGCGGTGTCGATCTCGCGGTTGGACAGTTCGGGGAACTGGTGGAAGTGCCGGCGCAGCGCGACCACGTCGTCACGCAGGCGTTCGGCGGCGGCGGCGACTTCGGGGCGTTCGGTGGTGGCGGTGGCCGGGGCGGTCCGGGCGGCGGCGGTCGGCGCCAGCAGGCTGGCGAGCAGGGCGGGCAGGAGCAACTGGCGCATCGGTGGTCCCCGGGTGTGGTCCGCCGATCCTAGCGCGCCGGCGCCAATCTCCAGACGGTGTTGCCGACATCGTCGGCGACCAGGATGGCGCCGTCGGCGGCAATTTCGATGCCGACCGGCCGCCCGTGGGCGTTGCCGCCTTCGTCGACGAAGCCGGTCAGCAGGTCCACCGGCATGCCGTCGGGGCGGCCACCGTCGTCGAACGGCACCCACACCACCTTGTAGCCGCTGGGCGGGCGGCGGTTCCACGAGCCGTGCAGCCCGACCACCGCGCCGCCGCGCAGGCGCGGCATCAGCGCACCGTCGTAGAACGCCAGCCCCAGCGGGGCGACGTGGTTGCCGAGCGCGTAATCGGGTTCGATGGCGCGGGCGACCCGCCCAGGCCGCGGCGGCTGCACCCTCGCGTCGACGTGCCCGCCCCAGTAGCTGTACGGCCAGCCGTAGAAGGCGCCGCGCCGGACCGAAGTCAGGTAGTCGGGCACCAGGTCGCTGCCGAGTTCGTCGCGCTCGTTGACCGCGACCCACAACGCGCCGCTGGCCGGCTGCCAGTCGAGCCCCACCGGGTTGCGCAGGCCGGTGGCGAACACGGTGTAGCGCCCGACGGCAGGATCGACCTCGAGGATCGCCGCGCGGTCGACCTCGTGCGCCATGCCGCGCTCGCCGGCGTTGCTGTTGCTGCCGACGCCGACATACAGCCGGCGGCCATCGACGCCGGCGAGCAGGCTCTTGGTCCAGTGGTGGTTGATCGGTCCGCCCGGCAGCGCGACCACCGCGCGTGGCGCGGCGTCGATCCGGGTCTGCCCGTCGCGATACGGAAATGCCACCACCGCGTCGGCGTTGGCGACATACAGAGTGTCGCCGACCAGCGCCATGCCGAAGGGCGAATGCAGGCCCTCCAGCAGGACGTGGCGCTGCTCGGCGGTGCCGTCGCGGTCGGCGTCACGCAGGAGGCTGATGCGGTCGGCGCTGGGCACCCCGGCGCCGGCGCGCTTCATCACCAGTTTCATCAGCCACGTCTTGAGGCCGCCGGCTTCCTTCTTCGGCGGCGCGTTGGTCTCGGCCACCAGCACGTCGCCGTTGGGCAGCACGTGAAGCCAGCGCGGATGGTCCAGCCCGGTAGCGAACGCGTTGACCGCCAGACCCGCGGCGGGGTCGGGGGCATCGCCCGCCGGCCATCCCTCGGCGGGTGCGATGTCGACCGTCGGCACGAGGCCGCGTTCGGGCGGCGGCAGCACGGGATCCGGGCCGACCCCCTGCCGGAACGCGACGTCGGCGGTCTCGCACCCCGCCGCGGCGAGAACGGCGAGCGAAAGGGCCAGCCACCGCCCGCGACCGCTTCGGACCGACCGGCCACTGCCGCCCGCGGTGCCGACCGGTGCCATGTCGCTACGCCGCCCCGGACTTCGGGATCACCGAGATCGAGCCGCCGCGCTCCAGCACCGCGTACTTGATCTGCTGCATGTTCTCCAGCCCGTGCGTGCCGCGGGCGGCCTCCAGCACGTCCTCCTCGTCCACCCGCGCGCGGTCCATCCGGTCCTTCAGCGGCTTGCCGTCCTCGACCACGACCAGCGGCACGTCGTCGAGCCAGCGCTCGGCGGCGCGCGACTTCTGCTTGATGAAGGCGAAGCCCAGCTCCATCACCACCAGCGTCACCACCAGGATCACCGCGGTGGTGACCGAAAAATCGTCGCCCATCAGTCCCTGCGACACCGATTCGCCGATGATCAGCAGCAGCACCAGGTCGAAGGCGTTCATCTCGGCCAAGGCGCGCTTGCCGCTGATGCGGAACACGAGCAGCAGGATCAGGTAGATCGCGGCCGCGCGCAGTACGGTTTCCATGGCTTGCTCCCGGTAAGTGGGTGACGCGGCGGTTGCCGGCGCAACCGTCAGGGGTAGACGAAGCTGTCGATCCGCATCGGCGCGCCGCCGGCGACCGCCGCGGTGCCCGACAGGCGGCCCATGCGTTCGGGCTGGCCCTGCACGATGACCAGCTGGCGCACGCCCGGCTCGGCCTTGAAGGTGTAGCGGACCCGGTCGTCGGCGACCGCCACCGCATCGGGTTCCGGCAGGACCTCCTCGAACGAGAATCCGCGCGCGTGGTCGCCTTCGAACACCACGTCGAAGGTGTCGCCGCCGATCGCGGCGGTGTCGACTTCGAACTCGAAGCGGACGGGCATCTGGTAGCGGGTGAAGCGCGGATAGCGCACCTCGGCGGGGCCGCTGGCCTCGTGGCCCTGGGCGAACGGGCCGCTGCCGCCGAACAGCCCCGCCAGTGCGGCCAGCACGCAGGCGGCCAGCAGCAGCATGCCAATGCAGCGCACGGCGAACATCTTCTGCTGGAAGGCCAGGTGCTCGTCGAGCTGAAGGGTGGAGCTCTTGACCGGCTTCACATACCGGGTCCGGTGGAAAGTTGCACCGGACTATCGGTTTGGCGGTGTAGAGGCCGCGTGTGGGACGCGGTGCCGGCGGTCAGCCGCGGTGCTCGAGCGCCAGGTACTCGGCCGACTGCATTTCGATCAGGCGCGAAGCGGTGCGTTCGAACGCGCCGACCAGCTTCTGCCCGGTGTACAGGCCGGGCGGTGCGGCGGCGGCGGTGCAGACCAGGTTGACGTGGCGGTCGTAGAGCTCGTCGATCAGGTGCACGAAGCGGCGCGCGGGGTCGTCGTTGTGGCCGTCGAAGCGCGGAATGCCGCCGACCAGCACGGTGTGGTACTCGGTCGCGATCTCGATGTAGTCGCTGGCCGCGCGCGGGCCCTCGCACAGCGCCGCGAAGTCGAACCAGGCGTGGCCCTCGGCGAGGCCGCGCACCGGGATCGGGCGTTCGTCGATCACCAGCGGGCCGTCCTCGCCCGGGGCGCCGGCGGTCAGCTCGTCCCAGCGCGCGCGCAGCCACTGGTCGGCGTCGGCGTCGAGCGGGGCGTGGTAGACCGGCGAGCGGGTCAGGGCGCGCAGGCGGTAGTCATGCACGCTGTCGAGGTGGAGCACGTGGCAGTGCTTCTCGACCAGTGCGATCGCCGGCAGGAAGCGGTCGCGCTGCAGGCCGTCCTTGAACAGGCCGGCGGGCTCGATGTTGGAACTGGTGACCAGCGCCACGCCTTCGGCGAACAGGCGTTCGAGCAGGCGGCCGAGCAGCATGGCGTCGCCGATGTCGGTGACGAAGAACTCGTCGAGCACCAGCACGCGCAGGTCGTGGCGCCATTGCCGGGCGATCGCGCGCAGCGGGTCGGATTCGCCGGAATGGGCGCGCAGCCGGGCGTGGACCTCGCGCATGAAGCGGTGGAAATGGGTGCGGCGCTTCTGCGCGATCGGCAGGCCGTCGTAGAACAGGTCGATCAGGAAGGTCTTGCCGCGGCCGACCCCGCCCCACAGGTACAGGCCATCGGGTGCCGGTGCCGGAATGCCGCGCAGGCGGTCGAACAGGCCCTGTCGCGGCGGGTCGACCAGGGCCGCGTGCAGGCGGTCGAGTTCGGCCAGTGCGGGGTGCTGGGCCGGGTCGTCGTTCCAGTCGCCGCGGGCGACACCGGCGGCGTAGCGCGCGCTGGGCCGCGCGGCGTCGGCGTCAGTCATCGGGCGTGGTGGTCGCCGCCGGGAGGTACGGCTTGATGCCGTTCTTGACCGCGCCGCGCAGGTCGACCAGCCGGCGGTGGAAGAAATGGCTGGTGTCGGGGATGCGGACCAGCTCCGGGGGCTGCTCGAGGCCCTCGACCCAGGCGTAGACGTCGTTGGGGTCGACCACTTCGTCGGCTTCGCCCTGCACCACCAGCCACGGGCCGTCGAACGGCGTGACCTGGTCGAAGCCATAACCGCGGCCCGCCGGCGGCGCGATCATCACCAGCATGCCGGGCTTGAGTTCGGCCGCCACCTGGTAGGCCACGTAGGAGCCGAAGCTGAAGCCGGCCAGCCAGACGTGCGCGTCCGGGCGCTGGCGGCGCACCCAGGCAACGACCGCGCGCAGGTCGTCGGCCTCGCCGCGGCCCTCGTCGAAGCTCCCGTCCGACGCACCGACGCCGCGGAAGTTGAAGCGCACCGTGCTGGCGCCGGACTGGTGGAACGCACGCGCGGTCATGGTCACGACCTTGTTGTGCATCGTCCCGCCTTCGGTCGGCAGCGGATGGCAGATCACCGCGACCAGCGGGCGCGCCGGCACGTTGGGCTCGGCCGCCTCGACGATGGCCTCGATCGCGCCGGCCGGGCCGGCCAGGGTGACGGGCGCGGGCTTGCCGCCGAGGAACTCGGCGTCCTTGGGAAAGGTGGGATCGCTCATCCGGCCATGATACGGCGGGCGGTTAACAGGGTGTTTAGGCGAGCGCGCGCCTCAGTCACGCAGGTCGAAGCCGAGCAGCAGCGGGTCGTGGTCGGCGCTGCGCCACGGCGTGGGCGCGGCGGCCGGATCCGCACCGCGGTAGCCGGCGCCGTACGGAGCATCGGCATTGCTGTGCCATTCGGCGGCGCCGCGCATGCGGGCCGCCAGCGCCGGGCTCAGCAGGGCGTGGTCGAGCCGGCCGAGCAGCCCGTCGTAGACGTAGCTGTACGGCGCTTCGACACCGGCGACCGCAAACGCGTCGTACCAGCCGGCATCCAGCAGGGCGCGCACCGGCGCCTCGGCGGCGTAGCTGTTGAGGTCGCCGACGACCAGCGCCAGCGCCGTGCCGGAACCGGTCGGGTCGGCGGCCAGCCAGGCGTCCAGCCGGCGCGCCGAGTCGGTGCGCAGCGCATCCCAGCAGCCGGCGCCGTCGCCGTGGTCGGCGTTGGCTCCTTCGGCGCCGCCACAGCCCTTGGACTTGAAATGGTTGGCGACCACGACCAGCGCGGTGCCGTCGTCCCCGCCGGTGCGGTCGACCGGGACGAAGGCCTGCGCCAGCGGCACCCGGCTGCTGGCGCCGAACGGCCCTTCGTCCAGCGTGGCCGGCGCGCCCTCGGTGCGGACCCGGTCGCCGCGGTAGATCACCCCGACCCGGATGGCGTCGTCGCCGGGGCCCCGGCCGGCGTCGACGAAGCGCCAGTCGCCACCGCCGGCATTCAGCGCCGCGACCAGCGTGGCGAGGCTCGACCGCGGTCCGTAGCCGTCGTTCTCCAGTTCCATCAGGGCGACGATGTCGGCGTCGAGTCCGCGCAGGGTGGCGACGTGCTTTCCCAGCTGGCGGCGGTACTCGTGCGGCGATCGTGCGCCACGCTCGGTCGGGAAGCCGCCGCCGTGGCCGTCGCCGTTGAACAGGTTCTCGAGGTTGAGTGCGGCCACCCGGAGGTCGCCGGCGACCCGGGGCGCGGGCGGCGCGGCCGCGGGTTCGAGCTGCGGGGTCGAGAGCAACTGCAGGACCGTGGCGCCGTCGCGCGACTCGATCACGCCCTCCACCCCGGTCAGGCGGCTGCCGAGGCGGGCGGCCGCTAGCCCTGCCGGCAGGCGCGGGGCGGGCGCGGCTTCCAGATGGCCGTCATCCAGGCGCAGGCGGCGGCGCGTGTTGTCGGCGGCGATCGCGCGGGCGGCATCGCTGTCGGGCGCGGCGCGCTCGGTCGGCTGCCAGGGCCGCGCACCGAACACCGCCTCGATCGCGCCGAGGCGGCCGGCGTCGCGTTGGCCGATCAGTTGCAGCGGGCCGTCGATCCGGACCCGCATGGCCTCTAGGCGCTCCCAGTCGGTCGGGGCGGCATCGAGCACCACCGCCTCGGGCATCGCGGCCGGCGCCAATCGCAGGAGCTCGACCGGGCGCAGCGCGGTGGTTCGTCCGTCATCGCCGCGGGCGACTTCGACCACCTCGCCGCGCACCCGCACCGCGTCGCCGCGGACGAGGTCGGGCGCGGCGGTGGCGGGCAGCACCAGCAACGCGTCGGACGTGGCGGGGTCGCCGTCGCCGGCGTCCTGCACGAACCAGCCACCCAGGTCGCCGTCGCTGCCGCGGCTGCCGTCGAAATCGGCCACCACCGTGCCCTCCACCGCCACCGTGCGGCCCATCAGCGGACTGCTGTCCGCAGCGCCCTGAACCGTACCGATCCGCAGCAGGTCACCGGATGGCGCCGGCGGCGTGGTGCAGCCGGCGGCGCCGAGCAGCAGCGACAGCGTGAGCGTGCGGGTGAGGCCGGAGTGGACAGGCATGGCAGGCAAGGACCGCTGGTGGGAGGTGGGGATTATCGGCCGGCCGGGCCGGAGCGCCGGGTCCGGAAACGACAACGCCGCCCGGAGGCGGCGTTGGGGTCCAGCGGCGTGGCCGTTACTGCAGGTTGGCCAGCATCCAGTCGACGGTGGCGATGACCTGCTCGTCGGTCAGGGCGGGGTTGCCGCCCTTCGGCGGCATCACGCCGGTGTTGCCGGTGAAGCCTTCGATCGCGTGCTGGTGCAGCACGTCGACGCCCTTCGGGATGCGGCTGGCCCAGTCGGCCGAGGTCATGGTCGGTGCGCCGCCGGCGCCGGAGGTGTGGCAGCCGGTGCACAGGTTGTTGAAGATCACCGAGCCGTCCATGGTGCCGCCGTAGGCGACCTGGGACGCGGCGGCCGCGGCGGCGGCGGCGGTCGCCGCGGCCTGCGCGGCGGCGCCGGTGCTGCCGGCATAGACCGCGCCGACCGGCGTGATGCGCGCCTCGGTACGCCGGGTGACGGCTTCCGGCACGTCATGCGGCAGCGACTTGTGCACGAAGTACGCGACGATCATCAGGCCGAAGGTGAACAGGATCAGGAACCCGATCACCAGGGAGAATCTCTTGAGGAACTCGAGGTCGTAGTTGCGCACGATCCACCAGACAAAAAAGGTTGGCGCGCCCGGAGGGATTCGAACCCCCGACCAATGGCTTCGGAAGCCACTACTCTATCCGGCTGAGCTACGGGCGCCTGGCTAGGACGCGGGACCGGCGGGCCGGACACGCGAGCAGGGCATTCTAGCGGCAAAGCGCGCCCGTGTCTGGCCCTCGCGCGACGACCCACGCGGTCGGCTCCGTTAACCTTCCCGCATGGACGACCCCACTTCCCCGGCGCCGGGCGTGCCCGCCTGGCGTGCGCGGCTGGCGCTGTACTGGAAACTGACCCGCAACGACCGCCCGATCGGCTGGCTGCTGCTGCTGTGGCCGACCTGGTGGGGCCTGTGGCTGGCGGCCGAAGGCGTGCCGCCGCTGTGGACCTGGTTCGTGTTCACCGCCGGGGTCTGGCTGACCCGCTCGGCCGGCTGCGTGATCAACGACTATGCCGACCGCTGGCTCGACCCGCATGTCGAGCGCACCCGCGCGCGGCCGCTGGCGACCGGCGCGGTGCGTGGCCGCGAGGCGCTGGCGCTGTTCGCGGTGCTGATGCTGGCGGCGTTCGCGCTGGTGCTGACGCTCAACCGGCTGACCGTGTACCTCAGCTTCGTCGGCGTGGTGCTGGCGGCCAGCTATCCCTACCTCAAGCGCTACACCTACCTGCCGCAGGTCTACCTGGGCATGGCGTTCGGCTGGGGCATTCCGATGGCGTTCGCCGCGGTCACCGGCGAGGTGCCGGCGCTGGCGTGGCTGTTGTACGTCGCCAACATCCTGTGGTCGACCGCGTACGACACCTGGTACGCGATGGTCGACCGCGAGGACGACCTCAAGGTCGGCAGCAAGTCGACGGCGATCCTGTTCGGCGAGCTGGACCTGGTCGCACAGGGCGTGCTGTACGCGCTGGTGTTCGCGGCGCTGGCGCTGGTCGGGCAGCGCGCCGGACTCGGTGGCGCCTACTGGACCGGCTGGGGCGTGGCGCTGGCGCTGGTGCTGTGGGAATTCCGGATCACCCGCCGCCGCGAGCGCGACGTCTGCTTCCGCGCATTCCTGCACAACCACTGGGTGGGGCTGGCGGTGTTCGGCGGGATCGCGGTGGACTACACGTTGCGGTGAACGAGCGCCCTGGTGCAGGTCGCCTGATTTCCCGGCACGGGTAGGAGCGACGTGAGTCGCGACCCACTGACCACCGGGTCAGGTGGGTCAACGCAGAACCGTGATCGGGCGATCAAACGCCGCGATGATCGCGCCGGAGGCGGTGGTCAGTGAGTCGCGACTCACGTCGCTCCTACATGTGTGCAGCGGAAGACAGTTGAGCTCACGGCACCCGCGCGCATACCCACGCATCGACCCGCTCCACCCCGGCGCGACGCAGTGCGGTCGCGGCGGCGTGCAGGGTGGCGCCGGTGGTCATCACGTCGTCGACCAGCACCACGTGCGCGGGCAGCCCGATGCCGGGACGGACCGCAAAGGCGTCGCGCAGGTTGTGCCGGCGCCGGTCGGCGTCGAGCCGGGACTGCGGCGCGGTGTGGCGCGTCCGCACCAGCACGTCGCACTGCAGCGGCAGGCCCAGTGCGCGCGACAGCGGCCGGGCCAGCTCCAGCGCCTGGTCGTAACCGCGCTGGCGCAGCCGCAGCCGGTGCAGTGGCAGCGGGTGCAGGGTGGCCGGCGCCGCCCAGCTACGGGCGACCGGCGCGAAGGCGTCCATCATCAGCTGGGCGAGCAGCCGGCCCGCGGCGAGGTCGCGGTGGAACTTGAAGCGCGGCAGCAACCGGTCCAGCGGCGAGCGGTAGAGACAGGCCGCATGCGTTTCGGCCAGCGGCGCGCGGACGCCGAGACAGGCACCGCAGAGCGCCCGCGGGTCGTTCGCCGCGCGGGCGGCGCGGGTGTCGTGATCGCCCTCCAGAGACGGCGGGCATCCCGGTGCCGGCGCGGCGGTGCCGGGCGGCAGCGGCAGCGGCAGCGCGCAGCGGCGGCAGGCGTTGCCCAGCCACGGCAGGGCGGCCGCGCAGGCCGCGCAGAGGTCGCGCCCGGCGCCGCGCGCCCCGCACAGCAGGCAGCGTGGCGGCCACAACCAGCGCCCGAGCATGGCGCGGCGACTGTCAACCTGTTCGGGGATGTGCAGGTTGACAGTGCCGGCCATGATTTCCAGACTGCGCTCCCGCCCCGCGCGCGTCTGTCGGAAATCCCCCATGGTTGCTGTCAGCGAAACCCGCCTCCGCCACGACTGGTCGAGGGGGGAGGTCCGCGCGCTGTTCGACCTGCCGTTCCCGGAACTGCTGCACCGCGCCGCCAGCGTGCACCGCGACCATTTCGACCCGGCCGAGGTGCAGGTCAGCACGCTGCTGTCGGTGAAGACCGGCGGCTGCCCGGAAGACTGCGCGTACTGCCCGCAGGCGCAGCGCTACCACACCGGGGTCGAGGCGCAGAAGCTGATGTCGACCGACGCCGTGCTCGAGCGCGCCCGCGCGGCCAAGGCGGCCGGTGCCAGCCGCTTCTGCATGGGCGCGGCGTGGCGCTCGCCGAAGGACCGCGACATCCCGAAGGTGGCCGAGATGATCGCCGGGGTGAAGGCGCTCGGGCTGGAGACCTGCGCCACCCTCGGCATGCTCAGCGGCGAGCAGGCCAGGTCGCTGAAGGACGCCGGCCTCGACTACTACAACCACAACCTCGACACCGCGCCCGAGTTCTACAACGAGATCATCCACACCCGCGAGTTCCAGGACCGGCTCGACACCCTCGGCCACGTGCGCGACGCCGGCATGAAGACCTGCTGCGGCGGTATCGTCGGCATGGGCGAGTCGCGCGAGCAGCGCGCCGGCCTGCTGCAGACCCTGGCCAACCTGCCCGCGCATCCGGACTCGGTGCCGATCAACCGGCTGGTGCAGGTCGAGGGCACGCCGCTGGCCGGCACCGCCGAGCTGGACCCGTTCGAGTTCGTCCGCACCATTGCCGTCGCCCGCCTGCTGATGCCGCGTTCGATGGTGCGGCTGTCGGCGGGCCGCGAGCAGATGAGCGACGAGCTGCAGGCGCTGTGCTTCCTCGCCGGCGCCAACTCGATCTTCTACGGCGAAAAATTGTTGACCACCGGCAACCCCGACACCGAGCGCGATCTGGCATTGTTCGAGCGACTCGGCCTGCGCCCGATGCAGGTCGTCGAGACAGCGGACACTCCGGGGGGCACCGTGCACGCCGACATCATCGAACCCGACAGCCACGCCACCGGCACGGACGCCGCCCGCCCGACCTGCGCGGCCTGAGCCGTGGCGCGCCCGTCCTGGCGTGAGCGGATCGACGCCGCCCGCGACGCGCGCGTGGCCGCCTCGCGCCGTCGCGTGCGCCGGGTGGCCACCCATCGCGACGGAGCCCACGTCGAGCTCGACGGCCGCCGCCTGCTGAACTTCTGCGGCAACGATTACCTTGGCCTGTCGCAGCACTATGCGGTGGTCGGCGCGCTGCAGGACACCGCCTCGCGCGAAGGTGCGGGCGGGGTCGGTTCGCACCTGGTCTGCGGCCACCACCAGGTCCACGACGCCCTCGAAAAGGAACTGGCCGACTGGCTCGGCGCGCCGCGCGCGCTGCTGCTGGGCAGCGGCTTCCTCGCCAACCTCGCGGTGATCCAGGCGCTGCTCGGCGACGGCGATGTCTGCGTGCAGGACCGGCTCAACCACGCCAGCCTGATCGACGCCGCGCGGCTGGCCGGCTGCCGCCTGCGGCGCTACCCGCACAACGACCCCGAAGGCGCGATCCGGCAGCTGCGCAGCCTGCCCGAGGGCGTTGCGATGCTGGCCACGGATGGCGTGTTCAGCATGGACGGCGACCTCGCTCCGCTGCGCGAGCTGGCGATCGTCGCCCGCGCGCAGCACGCCCTGCTGTACGTCGACGACGCCCACGGCATCGGCGTGGTCGGGCCCGACGGCCGCGGCAGCGTGGCCGCGGCGCGGCTCGGGGTCGAGCAGGTGCCGCTGCAACTGGCGACGCTGGGCAAGGCGCTCGGCGGCTACGGCGCCGCCGTGGTCGGCGACGCCGCGCTGGTCGAGCACCTGGCCGAGACCGCGCGGCCGTACATCTACACCACCGCGTTGCCGCCGGCGCAGGCCGCGGCGTCGCTGGCGGCGGTCAAGCTGGCCCGCACCGAGCGCTGGCGCCGGGAGAAGCTGGGCGAACTGGCGGTGCGGCTGCGCGCCAGGGCCAAGGCGGCCGGCCTGGTGCTGCTGCCTTCGGACACGCCGATCCAGCCGGTGCTGGTCGGCGACGACGCACGTGCGCTGTCGATGTCGGCGTCGCTGGAAAAGGACGGCTACTGGGTCGCCGCGATCCGCCCGCCGACCGTGCCCGAGGGCCGGGCGCGGCTGCGGATCACGCTGTCCGCGCTGCACGGGCCGGCCGATATCGACGGCCTCGTGCAGGCCCTGGTGGTCGCGCGCGACCGCGCCGAGGCGGAGGCGCGGGTCGCCTCGATCCAGGGCTGGCCGGCATGAGCCGGCGCACGCCCCACCACTGACAGACACTGGAACGAACCGATGTTCATCGAGACGCACGGGCGCGGCCCCGCGCTGGCGTTGATCCACGGCTGGGCCATGCATGGCGGGTTGTTCGCACCGCTGGTCGAGCGGCTGGCCGGGCGCTACACCCTGCACCTGGTCGACCTGCCCGGGCACGGCCATGCGCGCGACGACGCCGCGCCGCTGGAGCCCGCCGCACTGGCCGCGGCGCTGGTCGAGCGCGTTCCCGACGCGGCCTGGCTGGGCTGGTCGCTCGGCGGCCAGGTCGCCCTGCGCGCCGCGCTCGACCATCCCGACCGGATGCGCGGGCTGGTGATGGTCGCGTCCTCGCCGCGGTTCGTGCGCGACGACACCGACGGCTGGCCGCACGGTGTCAGCACCAGTCTGTTCGGCAACTTCGGTGACGCGCTGGAACGCGATTTCCGCGGCACGCTGGAGGGCTTCCTCGCGCTGGAGTCGCTCGGTTCGGCCAGTGCGCAGGACGAGTTGCGGCGGCTGCGCGCGCAGGCGTTCGAGCGCGGCGAGCCGGCGCCGCGCGCGCTGCAGGAAGGTCTGGCGCTGCTGGATTCGGTCGACCTGCGCGCCGAGCTGCCACGGCTGCGGGTACCGAGCCTGTGGCTGTCCGGCCGCCGCGACCGGCTGGTGCCGTCCGGTGCGATGCCGGCGGCCGCGGCCCTCGCGCCCGGCGCACGCAGCGTGGTGATCGACGGCGCCGGCCATGCGCCGTTCCTCGGCGCCGCCGACCGGGTCGCCGCCGAGATCGACGGCTTCATGCAGTCGCTCGCCGCCAACGACGTGGGCGGGGCGCGGCCGGCGGTAAGGCGGTCATGAGCGGCCTGTTCGACCACCGCCAGGTCCGTCGCGCGTTCTCGCGCGCCGCCCACGGTTACGACTCCGCCGCGGCGCTGCAGCGCGAAGTGGCCTCGCGGCTGATGGAGCAGCTCGACTACCTCGACGATCCCGCGCTCGGCCGCGCGCCGCCGGAGGTGGTGGTCGACCTCGGCTGCGGCCCCGGCCACGCCGCCGCCGCCATGCAGAAGCGCTGGCCGAAGGCGCAGGTGCTCGCGCTCGACCTCGCCCCCGGGATGCTGGCCGAGGCCCGCCGCAACGCCGCCGAAGCGGCTGGACTGGCGGGCCGGCTCAACCCGTTCACCCGGCGCCCGTTGCCGGTCTGCGCCGACGCCCGCGCGCTGCCGCTGCGCGACGCCAGCGTCGACGTGCTGTTCTCCAACCTGTGCCTGCAGTGGGTCGAAGACCTGCCGGCGGTGTTCGCCGGCTTCCGCCGGGTGCTCAAGCCGGGCGGGCTGCTGCTGGTATCCACCTTCGGGCCGGACACGCTGTGGGAGCTGCGCGAGGCCTTCGCCGCCGCCGACGAGGCACCGCACGTGAGCCTGTTCCCGGCGATCGGCCAGTTCGGCGACGCCCTCGTCGCCGCCGGTTTCAAGGACCCGGTGCTGGACCGCGACGAGTTCCGCCTCGGCCATCCCGACCTGGCCCACCTGATGCGCGAGCTGCGCACGATCGGTGCCACCAACGCCATGGCGACCCGCCGCCGCAGCCTCACCGGCCGCGTCCGCTTCGCCCGCGCCGCCGAGGCCTACGAGCCGCTGCGCCTGCGCGACGGCGGGGCGCTGGGCGGCCAGCTCCCGGCCAGCTGGGAGGTCATCTACGCCCACGCGTGGGGGCCGCCACCGGGCGCGCCGATCCGCACCGGCGGCGTCGACGAGGTCAGCGTGCCGCTGTCGAACATCAAGGTGCGCCGGCGCTAGCCGCCCGGCGACGATGACGCACGGCATCGACCCTCGCCGCACCGCGCTGCTCGCCGTGGCGATCGCGCTGGCCGCGGCGTTGTTCTTCACCTGCGCCTACGTGCTCAACCGCGCCGCCGCCACGGGTGGCGGGCACTGGGCGTGGACGGCGGCGCTGCGTTACCTGATCACCCTGCCGCTGATGCTGCCGCTGATGCGCTGGCAGGGCGGGGTGGCGCCGGTGTGGCGGGCGATCCGGGCCCATCCGGGGCCGTGGCTGGGCTGGAGCGCGGTCGGGTTCGTGCTGTTCTACTGCGGGCTCAGCTACGCCGCCGCCAGCGGGCCGTCGTGGCTGGTGGCGGGCACCTTCCAGCTGACCGTGATCGCCGGCATGTTGTGCGCGCCGTTCCTGTACGACGACGAGCGGCGCCGGATTCCTCTGCCGGCGCTGGCGGCCGGGCTGGTGGTGGTCGCCGGGGTGCTGCTGATGCAGTTCGGCGTCGGCGGCGGTTCGCTGGACCGCGACGGCTGGATCGCGCTGGGCTGCGTGGCGGTGGCCGCGGTGGCCTACCCGCTCGGCAACCGCGGACTGCTGCTGCACCTGGAGCGACATCCCGGCGGGCCTGCGCTCAATGCGACCCAGCGGGTGTTCGGCTTGACCCTGGCCAGCCAGCCGGCGTGGCTCGCGCTGGCGCTGTATGCCGCGGTCGATGCGGGGGCGCCGTCGGCCGGGCAGGTCTGGCTCGCGGCGGGGGTGGCGCTCGGTGCCGGGATCATCGCCACCGTGCTGTTCTTCCAGGCCACCGGGATGGTGCGCAACGAACCCACCGCGCTGGCCGCGGCCGAGGCGATGCAGGCGGCCGAGATCCTGTTCGCCACCGTGATCGGGGTGTTGTGGCTGGGTGAGCGCTGGCCGCAGGGACGCGCCTTGTGGGGCGCGGCGCTGGTGGTCGCGGGCATCGCGGTTTTCAGCTGGATCGCCGCGCGCGGCGCCGCCGGCGACCCGCGCGCCACCCGCGTGCTGCGCAGCGAGCGCGGTGGCTGACCGGGGGCGGGCATTGGTCGGGCGCATCGGCGCAACGACGCGGCGTTCAGGTGCCTGAGACTAGGGTCGCTGCATCCCGCCACGTCCGCCTCCGATGCCGCCGATTCCGCGCCTTCGTTCCCTTGTCACCCGGCTGCCCGTCTGCGCGCTGCTGTGCACGCCCTCCGCGGCCGCGTTGGCGCAGCAGCCCGAGCCCGCCGCGGCGATCGAACAATGGGGTTTCGACCCGGCCGTGCTCGTCGCCGACGGCACCGAACTGCTGGCGCGCGCGCCGGACCGCTCGATCGACGCCCTGTTCCAGGCCGTGCACGCAAGCAGTCGCGACGCGGCCGACGCGCAGGTGCTGTGCCGCTTGTTCGACCCCGCCGCCGACCGCAGCCTGGCGGGCCTCAACGCCACCGCCGCGCGGCTGAGCGACGCCAGCCGCGAGCGCTTCGCCGGCGCCGTGGCCGAAGTATTCGTCGGCGCCATGCAGCATCCACCGCGCACCCGCGACCCGGCGCCGGCCCGCCAGGCCCTGCGCGCGGCGGGTGTACGGGCGGCGATGCTCAACGACGACTTCACCGCCGGCCTGCAGGGCGATGACCACGCTGGGCGCTGCCGTTCGGTGTCGATGCTGCTCGACAGCCTGCACGGCCAGCCGCTCGCCGAACGCGCCGCGGTCACCCGGCTGTTGCTGGTCGAGGGAATGGCGCGACTGGCCAGCGGCGACTTCGCCGCCGCCGGAGAGAACCCGCAGCCGTTGTAGCGGCGGCACGAGGTAGGAGCGACGTGAGTCGCGACCCACTGGGAACCGGCGGCGCGGCGTTTGACGCGGTAAACCACTCGAGCGACCGCGACGTCGCGCTGATCGCGGACGCCCCGGAGGTCAGGGGGTCGCGACTTGCGTCGCTCCTACACAAGCCCGACACGGCGCCCCCACGTCGATCTAGTCCACCTGCGAGATCCACGCCGGCAGGTTGTAGTAGTTGCTGACCCGGGTGATCCGCCCGTCGGCGATCGCGAAGAACGCGCCACCCGGCAGCCGGTAGCGCTGGCCGCGCGCCGGCGGCAGGCCGGGGTCGTCGACCAGGTACTCGCCATTGACGACGTACTCGGCCGCGGCGCGCGCGCCGTCGGGCGAGGTCATCACCACGATGTCGTGCAACTGCTCGCGGTAATGCGTGGCCATGCGCCGGAGGAAGGCCGCGAACGCTTCGCGCCCGGTCTCGCGCGGGCCCTGGTTGAGGTCGTGCTCGACCGCGTCGTCGAGCAGGCCGAGCATGCCGTCCCAGTCGCCGCGGTTGAACGCGGCGTAGTAGGCCAGCACCAGCTCGGTGGCGCGGTCGTTGCTGCGGGTGCCGTCGATCTTCATGGGCGGGTCCGGCTCAGCGGGCGATGGCGAACAGCGCGGGCAGGGCATCGAGGTCGACGTTGCCGCCGGTCAGCACGATGCCGACGCGCTGGCCGGCAAAGCGCTTCGGCTGCGCCAGCACCGCAGCCAGCGCGATCGCCGATGACGGCTCGACCAGTTGCTTGCAATGGCGCCAGATCAGCCGCATGGCGCGCACCGTGTCGGCGTCGCCGACCACCAGCGCCCTGGCGTCGTGGCGCTGCAGCAGGTGGAAGTTGGGTGCGCCGAGGGTGCCGCGCAGGCCGTCGCAGACCGTGTCGGGGACGAAATCGGTGACCCGCTCGCCGCGCTGCAGCGAGGCCGCGGTCTCCGCCGCACCGGCCGGTTCGGCCAGCCAGAGCGCGGTCCGCGGCGAACACGCGGCGAGCGCAAGCGCACTGCCCGACGCCAGCCCGCCGCCGCCGACCGGCACCACCACCGCGTCGAACGGATCGGGCGACGACAGCAGTTCCAGCACTGCGGTGCCCTGGCCGGCGATCACCCGCGGGTCGGTGTACGGGTGCACGAGTTCGGCGCCGCTGGCGCGACGGACCTGCTCGCACATCGCCTCGCGCGCGGAAATGCCCGGCGCGCAGTGGTGCAGGGTGGCCCCGTAGCCGGCGATCGCCGCGAGCTTGGCCGCGACCGCGCCTTCGGGCACCACCACGTGGCAGCCGATTCCGCGGGTCCGCGCCGCCAGCGCCAGCGCCGCGCCGTGGTTGCCGGAGGAATGGGTGACCACCCCGCGGGCGGCCTGTGGTCCGTCGAGCGACCACACCGCGTTGCAGGCGCCGCGGAACTTGAACGCGCCGGCGCGCTGCAGATGCTCGGCCTTGAAATGCAGCTCGCACCCGGCCATCGCGTCGAGCGTGCGCGAGCGCAGTACCGGGGTGGCATGCGCATGCGGGGCGATGCGGGCGGCGGCGGCGAGCACGGCATCGAAGTCGGCCACCGCGGCGGCAGGTGGACGCGGGACGGAAGCGGGCTCGGCGGGGGTGTCCATCCGCCGGAGCCTAGCGCAAGCGCTGCCGCCCGGCGTCAACTTCGGGGCTGTTGGTGCGTTGGAGTAACGTGGCTCCCAACTCGCGCGCTCACCCAACACGTCCGCGGTGTGCGCGCTGCGTTCCACGCCGCATCCAGATGCGTCCATGACGGGCCGGTGCGCCTGAACCAGTCAGCTGAAGCCCGGCGCATTACCCGAAATTAAGCGCGAGTTCAATACCTCGGCCGGACGATGGCTGCATACCAAGGGGGATTCGAAATGATCCGCAAGCTCCTGCTTCCCGCCCTGGCGGTCGCCGTCCTCAGCGGCTGCATGACCAGTGGCTACACCTATCGCCAGGACCGTGGCGACTACTACTACGGCCAGCCGTCCACCGAGTACCGCTACCACGGCAGCCCGTACGGCTACTACGGCAACGGGTACTACGGCAGCGGCTACTACTCGCGCTACTACGGCTACCCCGGCTATTACCGCTACCCGTACGGCTACGGCCGCTATCCCTACGGCTACTACCGGCCGCCGGTGGTGATCCGCCCCGGCCATGGCGGTGGCCACCACGATGGCGGCAATGACCACCACGACCGCGACGACGACCGCAAGGCCCCGTGGCGCGACATCGGCCGCCTGCAGCGCGAGCGGCTGGAGCGGTCCACCCCCGTGGTGCCGCAGCGGGCGCCGCGTCCGGCGGCGTCGGTCCGCCCGGCTCCGCCGCCGCGCGCCACCCGCGACCGCGGCGGCTCGCGCATGGAGCAGATCATGCGGCGGGCGCGCAGCGGCGCCGTCGATCGCCAGCGCGAGGTCGAGCGGTAACCGGGCGTTTTGCATGACGGGCTGACGCGGGTATTGACAGATTGCGTCGCAATGCGACGTAATTGGGGCGTCGCTTCAATGTCGACGTCCGACGCGGAATCACGGATCCCCCCTGTTCCGTCCCCGTCGGGCGTCGGCGCCCTCACCGAAAGCCCCGCCCCGCGGGGCTTTCGCGTGTCTGGACAGGGGTAGGCGGACGGCCGCGGCAGCAGGCCGGAAAGCCACCGGACGGTCGCGGCGCGGCGCGGCGGGGCCGCGCAAAATCCGCGCAACCCATGAGCAGCGCTGCGCTTTTTGGGCCCTACGGGGGCCTGCTGCGGCCGCCAGCCGACGAACGGTAGACAAAAAAAGGGGCCGGACGTCCCCCGACATCCGGCCCCTGCGCTTCCCCGACGGGCACCTGGTCGGCCCCTGTTCCAATTCCGACCGGCGCCTGGCGCCTGCCCCGTTGGGTGCAGGAATGAGAACGCACGAAGCGTGCCAAGGTTGACGTGGTCTTAACAGAACATCTGAACGTGCCTTGGACCCGGAGCGCCACGTCCGGGCCGCCCCTCTTCGCGGAGCCGTAAAATCACGTCCTCTCGCGCCTTCCGCCGCCATGCCGCACCGTGGCCTGCATCGACATGACCCAGAGCTTCCACCAATACGACGTCATCGTGGTCGGCGGCGGCCACGCCGGTACCGAGGCCGCGCTGGCCGCGGCCCGCGCCGGTGCCCGCACGCTCCTGCTGACCCACGCGATCGAGACGGTCGGCGCGATGAGCTGCAACCCGGCGATCGGCGGGATCGGCAAGGGGCACCTGGTCCGCGAGATCGACGCGCTCGGTGGCGTCATGGCGCGCGCCGCCGACGCCGCGGGCATCCAGTGGCGTCGGCTCAACGCCAGCAAGGGCCCGGCGGTGCGCGCGACGCGCTGCCAGGCCGACCGCAACCTCTACCGCGCCTTCGTCCGCCGCGCGGTCGAGAACCAGCCGAACCTGACCCTGTTCCAGGCCGCGGTCGACGACATCGAGTTCGCCGCCGGCCGCGTCACCGGCGTGCTGACCCAGACCGGCCTGCGCTTTGTCGCGCCGGCGGTGGTGCTGACCGCCGGCACCTTCCTCGCCGGCAAGGTCCACGTCGGCCAGGCGACCCACGCCGCCGGCCGCGCCGGCGAGCCGCCGGCGACCACGCTCGCCCTTCGCCTGCGCGAAGGGCCGTTCACCGTCGACCGGCTCAAGACCGGCACGCCGCCGCGGATCGACGGCCGCACGCTCGACTACGCGCAGATGGAGGAGCAGCCCGGCGACGACCCGCGCCCGGTGTTCTCGTTCATGGGCAGCCACGCCGACCACCCGCGGCAGGTGTCGTGCTGGATCACCCACACCACCGGACGCACCCACGACATCATCCGCGCCGCGCTCGACCGCAGCCCGCTGTACACCGGCCAGATCGAGGGCACCGGGCCGCGCTACTGCCCGTCGATCGAGGACAAGGTGGTGCGCTTCGCCGAGAAGGCCAGCCACCAGATCTTCGTCGAGCCCGAGGGCCTCGACGTCGCCGAGATCTACCCCAACGGCATCTCGACCTCGCTGCCGTTCGACGTGCAGCTGGAGCTGGTGCGCAGCATCCGTGGCTTCGAGCAGGCCCACATCACCCGGCCCGGCTACGCGATCGAGTACGACTACTTCGACCCGCGCGGCTTGAAGAGCACGCTGGAGACCAAGGCGGTCGCCGGGCTGTTCTTCGCCGGCCAGATCAACGGCACCACCGGCTACGAGGAGGCCGCCGCGCAGGGGCTGCTCGCCGGGCTCAACGCGGCGCGGCTGGTGCGCGATGCCGAGGGCTGGAGCCCGCGCCGCGACGAGGCGTACCTGGGCGTGCTGGTCGACGACCTGGTCACCCACGGCACCAGCGAGCCGTACCGGATGTTCACCAGCCGCGCGGAGTACCGGCTGCAGCTGCGCGAGGACAACGCCGACCTGCGGCTGACGCCGGTCGGGCGGGGCTTCGGGCTGGTCGACGACGCGCGCTGGGCGGCGTTCGAGGCCAAGCGCGAGGCGATCGAAACGGAGCGGGCGCGGCTGGGCGGGGTGTGGGCGGCGCCGAACAATCCGCTGGGGCGCGAGCTGGCGCAGCACGTCGGGGTCGAGGTCAGCCGGGAGACGAGTGCGCTGGACCTGCTGAAGCGGCCGGAGCTGGATTACCGGAAGTTGCTGTCGGCGCCGTCGTTGCAGCCGGCGGTGGCGGACGCGGCGGTGGCGGAGCAGGTCGAGATCGGGGTGAAGTACGCGGGCTATCTGGACCGGCAGCGCGAGGAGATCGAGCGGCAGCGGCGGCACGAGGACACGGTGATTCCGGCGGGATTCGATTTCGTGCAGGTGCGGGGGTTGTCGGCGGAGGTGGCGGGCAAGCTGGAGCGGGTGCGGCCGGAGACGGTCGGGCAGGCGCAGCGGATCCCGGGGATGACGCCGGCGGCGATCTCGCTGCTGCTGGTGCATCTGGCGCGGGGCCGCAGGGAGCGGGTGGCGTAGGGAGTCCGGCGGGGTACCGGCGAAGGGACGCTGATTGGGGTCGGCCGGGGTTGCGGGCTCTGATTTTGTCCGGCTTCGGGTTGCAGGTGCCGGGGGGTTTCGAGGCTTCCGGGCCGGGCGCTTGGTCGGCTCCGGGAGGGACCGGCGCCGCGACCGGGTGCTTGCCGACCGGTTCGGTCGGTCATCCATGACCGACTCACCGGCCGCGGGCATCCATGCCCGCTTCGACAACACCCGGTCGCGGCACCGCTCTTGGCGGGTGTTTTGACGGGGTGCTGCGGGTGGTGCCGGGGTATTGTGTGGTATCGGGGGAATTCGGGCGCGCTGAGGAGGTCGGTCGCGAGGTTTGGAGCCCCGCGATTGGACAAATTTTGTCCACGGTCGAGGCTTTTTGCCTCGATCGCGGCCTTCGGAAGGCGACGGTTGGGCAAAATTTGTCCAGCGTCGGGACCTGCGGCTCCGGCGTTTCTTGCCGTGTTTCGATCCGCGCCGCATGACCGGCAGCCGATCCGCGCTAGGCTGCGGCGATGCGCATCCAGTTGATTCCGGTTCTCGTCCTCGCCGCCGCGCTCGCGGCGTGCCAGCCCTCTGCGCCGGATGGCGCCGCCGCGGGCCGTCCGGCGGCTGGCGCGGAACCAGCCGTTGCGTCGGAAGCGGCGGCGGAGATCGAGGACCCGGCGCCGGCCACGATGGAGCCTTGGGCGTTGCCGAGCCCGGGGCATGCGGCGCAGCCGGATCTGGTGGCGACACCGGATGGTGGCCTGTTGCTGTCGTGGATCGAGCCCGATGGTGCGGGCCATGCGCTGAAGTTCGCGCGCTGGGGCGAAGCGGGGTGGAGCGAACCGCGGGTGATCGCGCGCGGGGACGACTGGTTCGTCAACTGGGCGGACACGCCGCACATCGTCGCGACGGCCGATGGTGCGTTGTGGGCGCACTGGCTGCAGAAGTCGGGGGCGGCGACGTATGCGTATGACGTGGCGCTGGTGCGGTCGGACGACGGCGGTACGAGCTGGTCGCGGCCGGTGCTGGTCAACGACGATGGCACGCCGACCGAGCACGGGTTCGTGTCGCTGTGGCCGGCGGCGGACGACCGGATCGGCGTGGCCTGGCTCGACGGGCGCGAGACCGGCGGCGGGGGACACGATGGCCACGGTGGCGGTGCGGCCGGGGACAGGAACACCGGCGGGTCGGCGGGACACGCGGGTCATGGCGGAGGTTCCGACGAGCACGTGCCACCGGCGATGACGCTGCGCACCGCGGTGTTCGACGCGTCGCTCGCGCGCAGTGGCGAGGCGCGGCTCGATGCGATGACCTGCGACTGCTGCCAGACCGACGCGGCGGTGACCGCGCGTGGGCCGCTGGTGGTCTATCGCGACCGCAGCGTGGACGAGGTGCGCGACGTCGTCGCGACGCGGTTCGACGGCGAGCGCTGGAGTGCGCCGGCGGCGGTGCATGCCGATGGCTGGAGGATGCCGGCGTGCCCGGTCAACGGGCCGGCGCTCGCGGTCGACGGCGCGGTCGCGGTGGTCGGCTGGTATACCGCCGCCGATGGCGTGCCGGCGCTGAAGCTGGCGCGCTCGAGCGATGCCGGCGACACGTACGCCGCACCGGTCACGGTCGACCGGGGCGAGGCGGTGCAGGGCCGGGCGGACGTTGCGCTCGATGGCGATTCGATCTGGGTGCTGTGGACGCGCGAGGATGCCGGCGGGCAGTCGCTGCAGCTGGCGCGGTTCGCGCCGGACCTGTTGCGCGAGTGGCAGCGGATCGAACTGGCCGCGCTGCAGGGGCGTGGCCGCGGCACCGGCTTTGCCCAGCTCGCGCGGGCCGGGGACGGCGCGATGCGGGTGGTATGGACCGACGTCGTCGACGGCACGCCGCGGCTCCACGGGGCGACGGTGCAGGCGAGCCGCTAACGGCGCCGCCGTCTTCGTGTTGCCACCGCGACCGGATGGACGGATGCGGTGCCACTCACGTCGCCGTTGCGCGTCGGTCACGCCTGCGCAACACGTGCCCTGATTGACTCGCCAGCGACGCGCGGCCGCGCCGCGCACCCACGACGGCGAGGCGGCACACATGGCGACACGCAAGGGCACCGACGAACGCGGCACCGGCAAGGCGGGCAAGGACAAGGCGAAGGCCGGCAACGCCGCGAGCAAATCGGCTGCCGCCGGCACCCGCGAAGGCAAGCAGACGGCGCAGGCGCAGCGCGCGCTCCAGCAGAAGGCCGACGCGAAGAGCAGGGCGGCGAAAAAGGCCTCCGGCGGCAAGGCGAAGAAGCAGCCGGTGCAGGCCGGCGCGCGGGACCAGCCGACCAACCCGATGCCGGCCCAGCACCTGGCCAAGCCCGGCCACGAGCACGAGCTCGACCTGCAGCCGCGCTACCTGGCGCCCGACTACAAGGGCAGCGGCAAGCTCGAGGGCATGGCCGCGATCGTGACCGGCGCCGACTCGGGCATCGGCCGCGCGGTGGCGGTGCTGTTCGCGCGCGAGGGCTGCGACGTCGCGGTGCTGCACCTGGCCGAGCACGAGGACGCCGACAGGACCCGCGAGGCGGTCGAGGCCGAGGGCGCGCGCTGCATCGTCATCGCCGGCGACGTCAAGGACACGAAGTTCTGCGAGAAGGCGGTCAAGCAGACGGTCAAGGCGTTCGGCCGGCTCGACGTGCTGGTCAACAACGCCGCCTTCCAGCAGCACGCCGCACGTCCGGAGGACATCGGCGACGCGCAGTGGGACGAGACCCTGCGCACCAACATCGGCGGCTACTTCCGGATGGCGCGCGCGGCGCTGCCGCACATGGGCGAGGGCGCCAGCATCATCAATACCGGCTCGGAAGTGGCGATCTTCGGCAGCGCGCAGCTGCTCGACTACTCGGCCAGCAAGGGCGCGATCCACGCCTTCACGATGTCGCTGGCGGCCAACCTGCTCGACCGCGGCATCCGCGTCAACGCGGTCGCGCCGGGGCCGGTGTGGACGCCGCTCAATCCCGCCGACCGGCCGGCCGAGAAGGTCGCCGATTTCGGCAAGGACAGCGACATGCGCCGGCCCGCGCAGCCGGAGGAAATGTCGCCGGCGTACGTGTTCCTCGCCTCGCCGGTGTGCTCGGGCTACGTCAACGGCGTGATCCTGCCGGCAATGGGCGGGCCGCGCGGCTGACCGTCGGCAGGCGTGATGTCGTCGGCGGCGACGCGGCAGCGCCATCGATGACCGGGCGCGACGGCCGGGTATCCTCGCAGCCCTGAACAGGCACCCGGGGAGCCGCCGATGAAGAACAAGCGCCGCCGACGCGGCACGACGCCGTGCGCCCTGGCCATCGGCCTCGCCGTGTCGATGTTGTCCAGCGTGGCCTTCGCGCAGGTGCGGCCGGTCACTGTCTACCGTGGCACCGCCGGCACGGCGCCGGTGGAACTGCTGCTGGTGCACGACGGGCAGCAGGACGGCCTCGGCGGGTTCCTCGTCGACGGCACCACGCGCCTTCCCGTCGACCTGGAGAAGACGCCGTTCCGCGACGGCGACGCGCCGATGCTCAACGTGCTCGACGATCCGGCGTTGCCCGGTGCCACCCTGGTGCTGGAGCCGATGGCGTACGCCGCGCCACCGCGGTTGCGCGGGCGCCACGTCGACCTGCGCACGCGTGTCGCCGTGCCGGTCGCGCTGGAGCGCATCGTGCGCTTCTCCAGCGATGCGCGCGCGGCGTATGACGGCGAGCTGCTGCAGCCCTTGGCCGACGGGCCGTGGGAGTTCCGCGTGCACGCGCGCAAGGCCATCGGCGAGCACCCCGGCCGGGTCGACCGCATCAGCGTCATCGACCGTTCGAGCGGGGCGCCGGTGCAGGTGATTGACGGCCTTGATGTTCGTTTCGACGGACTTGAAACGCTGCGCCTCGGCTTCTTCGACGACGACGACCGGGTCGATTTCCACGTATCCGCCGTGGCCCCGCCGGCCACCGCAGGTGCCGCGCCCGCGTTCGCGCGCCACTACTACCTGTACGACGCAGCGGCGGGTGGCTACCGCCGGCACGCGCGCCTCGAGGCGCTGGCGCGGGACGGCAGCGTGGCGTTCGAGCGCCGGGGCTGGTTCGTGTTCCGTCCGCGCGACGGCATCGACTACCGCGCCGGCACGGAGGAGCGGCACCGCTACCGGTTCGTCTCACCGCAACAGTTGGAACTGCGCGACGTGTCCGAGGTGGCGTTCTGATGGCCACGACCAGAAGGGGCCGGCGGCGGCACGCGTTTCTGCCCGTCGTTGCGCTGCTCACGCTCGCGCTCGCGCTGCCGGCGGCGGGTTCGCAGGCCGTGTACCAGGGCGACATCGGTGGCTCGGCGGTCACGGTGGTGATCGACTCGTACAACTCGGTCGTGCGCGGCACCTACTTCTACGACCGCCACCGCACGCCGATCCGGCTGCGCCCGACGATGTCGCACGGCGCCCGCGACGCCGCGCTGCACACGTGGATACCGGGCCTCGACGAGCTCGACACCGGCGGCCTGCCGAGCGCGCGCCTGCGGTTCCACCAGAGCGGATTCGGCCCGCATCAGCCCGTCCTCACCGGCAGCTGGACCGACTACCGCAGCGGCCGCTCGCTGCCGATGCGGCTGCGCCAGGTCGCCCATCTGGACCATGACGGCAACCGGCCGGCCGGTCCATGGCCGCTGCTGCAGGCCGCGTCCACCGAACGGTTCTACTTCCAGGTGCCGGTCGAGGCCGGCGCCGCCGTCACCGAGGTGCAGGTGATGGACAAGGCCGGGGGCACGCTGTTCCAGCGCCTGTCGCTGGTGGCGCCGGTGTGCGAGATGGGGATCGACACCGTGCAGGTGGGGCTGGAGCGCGGGCGCGTGCAGTTGCGCGTGGGCGGCAGCGAACACTGCAAGCCGGCGCTGTTCGAGTGGAGCGCCGGCGCCGGCCTGTTCGAACACGCCGGCGCCTGACCCGCCGCTTTCGCCGTTTCCGCGCGACGTCGCACCGCCGGGACCCTCCCGGCGCGCCGTTAAGATGAACCCTCCGTTTCATCGAGGCATACCGCGGCATGCACGTCGTCACCATGGTCCTGGTCTTCCTGCTGGCGGTCGTCGTCAGCGGGTTCGTCGCGCGGTTGCTGCCGAAGGTGCCGCTGCCGCTGCTGCAGATCGCGATCGGCGCCGGGCTGTCGACGCTGGGCTTCGATGTCGCGTTCGACCCGCACCTGTTCCTGCTGCTGTTCATTCCGCCGCTGCTGTTCCTCGACGGCTGGCGCATTCCCAAGGGCGCGTTCTTCCGCGACTGGAAGCCGATCCTCGCGCTGGCGATCGGCCTGGTGGTGTTCACCGTGGTCGGGATGGGCTGGTTCATCTGGTGGCTGGTGCCGGCGGTGCCGCTGGCGGTGGCGTTCGCGCTGGCCGCGATCCTGTCGCCGACCGACCCGGTGGCGGTCGGCGCGATGACCGCGGGCGCGCCGCCGCCGCCGCGGCTGATGCACATCCTCGAAGGCGAGTCGCTGCTCAACGACGCCACCGGCCTGGTCTGCTTCACCTTCGCGGTGAGCGCGGCGCTGACCGGGACGTTTTCGCTGGGCGACGCCTCGGCCAGTTTCCTGCTGGTCGCCGGCGGCGGCCTGCTGGCCGGCGTCGGGGTGACCTGGGCGATCGGGCGGCTCAACCGATTCCTGGTGCGGCGCACCGGCGAGGAGCCGGGCATCCAGATCCTGGTCAGCCTGCTGATTCCGTTCGCGGCCTACCTGGCGGCCGAGCACTTCCACGTCTCGGGCATCCTCGCCGCCGCCGCGGCCGGGATCGCGATGCACTACGGCGAACTGTCGGGACGGCCGCTGGCGGCCACCCGGATGCAGCGCCACGCGGTGTGGGACACCGTGCAGACCGCGCTCAACGGCATCATCTTCGTCCTGCTCGGCGAGCAGTTGCCGGCGATGGTGCGCGCGCTGCCGGAGGCGGCCGAAGCCAGCGGCAGCGGCAACGACGTCTGGCACCTGCTCGGCTACGTGGTGGTGATCACGCTCGTGCTCGGGCTGCTGCGCTTTGCCTGGGTGTGGACCGCGATCCGGCTGACCGTGTTCCGTGCCGCCCTGCGCGGGGAGCGCACCACCATGCCGCAGACCCGGTTGCTGGCGATCATCGCCACCGCCGGCGTGCGCGGCGCGATCACCCTGGCCGGCATCCTGACCCTGCCGCTGCTGATGCCCGATGGCAGCGCGTTCCCGGCGCGCACGGTGGTGATCTTCATCGCGATGGGGGTGATCCTGCTGTCGCTGCTGATCGCCAGCATCGGCCTGCCGCTGCTGGTGCGCGGACTGACCGGGACGCTGCCCGAGCCGGAGCGCAGGGATTCCGAATCGAACGCCCGGGTCGCGGCGTCGGAGGCGGCGATGCGGCGCATCGACCGGCTCGTCGCCGAGCCGCTGGCCGACCCCGGCGAGGAAGCCGCGCGCGCCGAAGCCGCGGTGCTGCTGCGCGACGCCTACCAGCGCCACCTGCACTACGGCGACCTCAGCGGCGAGGACGCGGTGCAGATGCAACGGGTGGAGCAGGCCGAGCGCCGGCTGCGGCTGGCGGCGCTGGATGCCGAACGCGACGAGCTGTACCGGCTGCGCCGCGCCCGGGCGATCGACGACGTGATCCACCGCAAGCTGGTCGGCGAGCTGGACCTGGCCGAGGCGACGCTGCGCCAGCGCGCGGCCGAGGGGCACTGACCACCGCACGCGGCGGCGGCCCCCGTGCACGTGGCCGCTACTTCTCCTTGCGCCAGTTGACCGAGCCGCGGTTCTCGATCGAGCTCGATTCGATCTCGATGTCGAAGCCGCGGCCGAGCAGGTACTTCAGCACCAGCACCTGGCCGGTGCCGAGCAGCGACACCCCGTAGCTGACGTACAGCCGAGGCGAGAGCTGCTTGCCGATGCCGAACACGCTGCCGAGCGCGCGGCTCTGCATCACGCCGGCGTCGTCGAGGCCGATCCGCGAACCGATCTGCGAGGCCAGCAGGCTGCCGCCGGCGGTGAGCGCGGCGCTGGCGGCGTTGATGTCGCCGCGCTCGGCGCTGGTCAGGCCCGACAGCGAGCGGCCGAGGGTGAGATAGGCCAGCGCCTCGGACTGCGAGCTCGCCGGGTTCGACCACACTTCCGCCTCCGGCGCGCTGGCGCGGCCGCTGACATCGACGCCGGCGGTGATCTCGCCGATCACCCGCTCGGCGCGCAGGTTGATGAACGGGTCGGCGATCGGGTCGTTGGACCAGCTCAGGTGGCCGCGGGTGATCCGCAGGTCCTGGCCGTAGGCGGTGTACTCGCCGGAGACATCGAGGCTGCCGTTGGCGAGCATCTCGCGGCCCGGCCGCGACAGGACCCGCACCCGGCCGTCGACGCCGCCCTCCAACCCGAAGCCGTTCATCGTCACGTCCTCGCCGACGACGAGGGTCAGGTCCATCGCCAGCGGCGTGCCGGGGCCCGCCTCGGGGTCGACCGGGTCGAGCACCACCACGTCAGGCGAGGTCGACACGCCCTGGTCGAGGCCCTCCAGGTCGATCCGTGCCTCCGGCACCACCACCTCGCCGGTGACCTGCAGCGGCTCGCCGGCGCGGTAGCTCACCTGCAGGTCGGGGCTGGCGATCGCGCGCAGCTCGGTGGTGTCGGACACGAGCACGTTCTCGCCGTGCAGGTTGAGCACCAGTGGAGTGTCGCCGCCCTGCCAGCCGAGCGTGCCGTCGATCTCGAGGACGCCGCTGTCGGGGTTGCCCGCGGCCGAGGACGAACGCACGCTGCCGGCGATCCGCGCGCTGCCGTCGGGGGCGGCGTCGAGGCGCAGGACGCCGTTGTGCAGGGTGATCGCCAGCGCCGGGATCTCGGTGCTGAAGTCGGTCAGCTGCGCCTGCCCGCCGAGGCGCGGCTCGGCGCGGGTACCGCCGAGGGTGACCCGGCCGGCGAGCCGTCCGGTCGGCTCGACGATGTCGGGCGAGAACAGCTCCAGCCAGGTCAGCTCGTCGATGTCGAGCGCGATCTCGCCATCGAGCGGCGCGTAGGCATCCCAGCCGGTGGCCAGGCGTGCTTCGAGGCGGCCGTCGTCGTTGAGCACCGCGCCGAGGTCGGCCTCGATGCCCTGCGGGCGGAACTCGGCGGTCAGCAGCAGGTCGTCGTAGCGGATCAGCTCGGTGCGCGCGCGTTCGCTGGTCCTGAAACCGCCGCTGGCCGAACTCAGCCGTGCGTGCCCGGCCCAGCCGCTGCCGACCGGGCGCAGGCGGGCGTCCAGTGTGACCTCGCCGCTCAGCACCCAGGGACGGCCGGGTTCGCGCTCGGGCAGGTAGCCGGCCAGCAGCGACAGCGGCAGACCTTCGCCGTTGACCGCCACGCCGCCACGCGGCCAGTCCGCGCTGGCACACAGCACGCCGCCGGCGCTGGAGGCCAGGCACGCTTCTTCGAGAGTGGCCGCCAGGCGGCCGCCGCGGGTGTTCCAGCCGAAACCGGCCGGTTCGCGCAGCTGCCAGCCGGCGCCGCGGGTCGGCTGCAGTCGCAGCGAGGCGAGCGTGCCGCGCCAGCCGCTGCCACGGCGGTGCAGGCCGCCGGTCAGCGCCACGCTGCCGACGTCGCCCTGTGCCTGCGCATCCAGTTGCAGGTCTTCGACCGCGCCCCGCGCATCGATCCGCAGCCGCTCCAGCGCGACGCCGAGCTGCAGGCCGGTGGCGTCGACGTCGAGTGCGCCGCCACCGCCCGACCACGGCAGCTCGCCGTCGACGCGCAGCGCGTCGGCGCTCCAGTCGCCGTAGCGCAGGCCGCTGCCGTCGAGGTCGGCGGCGACGTCCGGCGCGGTCCGCGCGCCGGACAGGTGCAGCTCGCCGCGCAGGGTGCCGGCGGCGTCGGGCAGCAGGTCGGCCAGCCGCAGCGGGGCGAAGCGGGCGTCGATCGCGAGGGTCTCGCCGAACCGCCCCGCGGCTTCGACGTGGCTGTCGCCGAGGCTCAGCGCGAGCTCGCCTTCGAATTCGCTGGCGCCTTCGCTGGCCGGGGCCGCGCCGTGCATCTGCAGCTGGCCGCGGCCGTCGAGCGGGCGCCCGCGCAGGCGACCGCCGAGGTCGGCGACATCGACACCGAGCTCCAGTCCGCCGTCGTCGCGGGTGTGGCCGGTGCTGGACAGCTCGCCGTTGACCGCGCCGTCCCAGCCGGCGGCGAAGTAACCCGGGTCGAACCCTGCCAGCCGGGCGTCGATGTCCCAGGCCAGCGCGGGCGCCCAGGCGACGCTGCCTTCGGCGGCGAGGGTGCCGGTCGGCATCGCCACGTCCAGTGACCGCAGCCGCATCCGCTCGGCATTGCCGCGGCCGTCCAGCCGCAGCGTCGCCTGCTCGCCGTCGCGGGCGAGGGTGGCGGTGCCGATCAGCGCCCAGGCCTGCAGGGTGCCGGCGAGGCCGAAGTCGCCATCGGCCTCGATCACCGGCGACGGCGGCGTGCCGGTGGCGGCCGTGCCGCCCCAACGCAGGTCGCGCGCGTTGGCGGCGAAGCGGAAGGTGGCGTCCGCCGGGTCGTTGAAGTCGGCGCGGCCGCGTGCGAGAACGGTGCCGCCGAAGACCTCCAGGCGCAGCGGGTCGAGTTCGAGGATCTGCTCCTCGACCCGCACGTGCGACTCCGCCACCCGGGCCACGAATTCGCCCTGGTGCACCTCGCCGCTCACGTCCGCCGCGCCGCCGATGCCATCGGCCTGCAACCGCAGCGACAGCGGGGTCTCCGTCGGCGCGGCCTGCGGGTCGGTCAGCAGGCCGATATCGAGCGCGTCGGCGGCGACGCGCAGCTGCCAGCGCGGGCGCTCCACGCCGGCCCCGCCGGTCACCACCTTGCCGCTTCCGGTCACCACCTGCGGGCCGGTACCGCCACGCAACACCAGCGTCGCCTGCAGCGGGCCGGGCGCGCGACCGGCCAGCGCGACGTCCATCCGGGCGAGGTCGCCGCGGGCGACGAAGCCCAGCCGCGCCGGCGTGCGGCCGTCGGCCGCCGGCAGCAGCGCGGTGGCGACCAGGTCGGCCCGGTAGTGATCGCGCGGCACGTAGTCGCCGTGGGCGGTGAAGCGGCCGCGGTCGCTGTCGACCACCAGGTGCTCGACATGCAGCTCGCCGTCGTCGGCGACCAGCCCGCCGCGCAGCCGCGCGATGTCGATCAGCGGCACGCCCTCGCGACTTACCGCGAAACCGTCGATGCGGATGTCGTCGGCCTCCAGCGCGAGCGGCGGCGCGATCTGCGGCAGCGAGTCGGGCCAGCGCGGCAGCTCGAACGGCTCCTCGCTGACCGGCAGGTCCAGCGTGGCCTGCTCGACCTGCAGCGCGTCCAGCCGCAGGCGCCGGCCCAGCAATGGACCGAGCGCCGGGTCCAGGTGCACGCGCCGGGCGGTGAATACGATCGCGTCCCAGCTGAAACGCACGTCGTGCAGGGTCAGCGGCCCCGAGGCCGGACCATCGGCCTTCTCCCAGCTCAGTGCGGCGTTGTCCGGCAGGCGCTGGACGATCTGCGCGAGCAGGAACTCGCGGCCGCCGACGGTCGACAGCAGCCAGTACAGCCCGACCACCAGCACCAGCCCGAGCGCGCCGGCGCCCAGCACCGCGCGCAGCGCGAGCAGGCGCAGCCGGCTGCGGCGGCGCTGGCGCAGCTCGGCGATGTGCGCCTCGCGCTCCTCGCGGGTCGGCTCGTCGGGTCGCGGCGTGCGGAAGACGGGCGCCATCTACAGGTCCGCCCCGACGCTCAGGTACAGCTGGAACGAGGAGTCGGGGTCGTCCAGGCCGTGGGCGACGTCGACCCGCACCGGTCCCACCGGCGAGCGCCAGCGCACGCCGACGCCGACGCCGCTGCGCCAGTCCGGGCTGCTGTTGAACGCGCTGCCGGTGTCGGCGAACACCGCGGCGCCCCAGCTTTCGTTGAAATAGTGCTCGAACTCGACGCTGCCGGTCGCGACGTTCTTCGCGCCCAGCGCATACAGCTTGCCGTCGGCGCCCTCGATGCGCGGACCGACCTCGCGCCAGGCGTAGCCGCGGATGCTGTCGTCGCCACCGGCGAAGAAGCGCAGGCTCGGCGGCATGTCGACCAGCGCGTCGGTCCAGGTGTGGCCCAGCTCGCCGCGCACGATCAGCCGGTTGTTCGCGCCCAGCCCGCGGAACCAGTGCGCGGTCGCGCGGGTCTGGGCGAAGTTGGCGTCCGAACCGGC
Source organism: Lysobacter sp. CC-YZS074 (assembly GCF_056739745.1). Lineage (NCBI taxonomy): Bacteria > Pseudomonadati > Pseudomonadota > Gammaproteobacteria > Lysobacterales > Lysobacteraceae > Lysobacter > Lysobacter sp. CC-YZS074. Next base: position 294,057 of record NZ_CP200301.1, read on the forward strand.
GCCCTCGACACCGCCGCGCACCATCAGCGAACCGGCCAGGCCGTCGCGCGGGAACACCAGGTTGTCGGCATCGACGTACTCGGCGCGCAGCGAGGGGTAGGTGTAGGTGGCGTAGCGGTAATCGGGCAGCGTGGCCGGGTCGCCGTCGTCCTCGCCGACATAGGCCCAGCGTTCGCGCAGCGCGTGCAGCGAGGCGACGGCGGTGAGATGGCGGTTGATCTGGCCGCTGCGGCTGCCGACGAACTCGATCCGCCGGCTGTCCATGTAGTCGGTCTGCTCGTCCGCGGCCTGCGCGCTGATCGTGTACCAGCCGTCCAGCCAGGCGAACGCCGGGATGCGGTATTGCAGGGTCAGGGTCTTGCGCCGCTCGGCATAGTCCAGCTGGGCCAGCGCCTTGTGGCCGCGGTCGTTGAGGTAGCGCCGCTCCAGCCCGAGGCGCACGCCGGCCCCGCTGTCGGTGCCGTAGCTCAGGCCGGCGGTGTAGATGCTGCGCTTGGCCGGGGTGAGGGTGACGGTGACCGGCACGTCGTTGCCGATCGCGTCCTCGGGGCGGGGTTCGATGTCGATGCTGGCGAAGTAGTCCAGCCGCGCCAGCGATTCGCGCAGGCGGTCGAGCTTGCCCTGGTGGTAGTAGCTGCCTTCCTCCCAGTACACCAGCCGCTCGATCAGTTCCGGACGGATGATCCGGCGGGTCTGCTCGAACGTCATCGGCCCCATGTCGTAGCGCTGGCCGCTGGTCCAGACCAGGTCGATGTCGGCGGCGTGGTCGGCGCGGGTGACCTCGACCTTGCGGCTGGCGAAATCGGCGTCGAAGTAACCGCGCACCGCCAGGCGGCGGCTGATGATCGACTTGCTGGCCTCGTACACGGCGTGCTCGAACACGTCGCCCGGTTGCGGCTGGAACTCGGCCAGGTCCTCGCGCAGGTAGCGGTCGCGGCCGCCCTCGCCCTCGATCGCGACATTGAAGCCGCGCACCCGGACCGGCTCGCCGGGGTCGACGGTGATCGTGACGGTGACCGGCGCGCCGTCGCCGTTGCGGCTGCGCTCGACGGTGATGTCCGGCGAGTAGTAGCCGAACGGCTGCAGCGCCTCGCGCGACTCGTCGTCGGCCTCGCGGATCAGGTAAGCGAGGCGGCGCCCGGAGACCTCGCGGCCCTGTGCCTCCACCAGCGACAGCGCGCTGGCGACGTTGGCGCCCATCTCGTCGTCGAGCCCGACGATGTCGACCGCGCCGACCTGCGCCGCATGGGCGACGCCGCCGACCGAGCTGGCAATCAGGCACAGCGCGGCAGCGGTGATGCGATGGGGGAAGCGCATCGCGGCAGGATAGCCGGTAGGTGTCAAAAAGCGATTAAGGCGGTGTGTCACCGGTGCGTCCGGCAGCCGTCGCGGGCGCCGCGCGGAACGGCGAGAGTGCGGGCTCGTCCCCCAAGTGACTTCTTCCTGCGGGCGTATGAGCGGCTCCAGCCGCGATCGCGGAATCGTCCACCCGCGCCATCCACCAACGTGACGAACAACGCGCTCGCGACCACGTACCGCGCAAACCACGCACGGTAGGAGCGACGTAAGTCGCGACCCATTGACCCGGCGAGGCCACCGCGATCAACGCGATGCCTCCATCGCGCGATCGTAAAACGCGTCGACCATCGCGCCACCTTCTGTCAGTGGTCCGCGACTTGCGTCGCTCCTACAAAGGCGGGACTGCCTCAGATCGACAGGTGCTCGATCGCGGCGACGCTGCCGAGGCGGTCGCTGAGCCGCTTCAGCAGGGCGAGGCGGTTGTTGCGCACCGCTTCATCGTCGGCGTTGACCATGACCGCGTCGAAGAACGCGTCCACCTGCGGCCGCAGCCGCGCCAGCCGCCCGAGCACGGCGACGTAGTCGCGCGCGGCCAGCAGCGGGTCGGTGTCGGCGATCGCGGCGTCGACGGCGTCGGCCAGCTCGCGCTCGGCCGCCTCGCTCATCAGCGCCGGGTCGACCGTGTCGGCCACCGCGCCCTCGGCCTTGCGCAGGATGTTGCGGCTGCGCTTGTTGGCCGCGGCGAGCGCCTCGGCCTCGGGCAGCCGGGCGAACTCGGCGATCGCACGGACACGGCGGTCGAAGTCCAGCAACGACCCCGCTCCTGCAACATCTTCGGATCCGGCACGGCCCCCTGTAGGAGCGGCTTCAGCCGCAATCGCGGCCCCGTCCACCGAGGCACCCGCAACCGCCAGCACCGCCTCGAACTGCTGCGGCGTCACGCCCTGCTCGGCGTAGTAGCCGCGCAACCGGTCGAACACGAACTCGCGCAGCTGCCCGGCATCGGCCGGTGCCGCCGCGTCCTTGCCGACCTGCACCGCGCCGACCCCATCGCGCGCGGCCGCCAGCAGCGTGTCCAGCGACACGTCCAGCTCCGCCTCGATCAACGTCCGCGCCAACCCCAGCGCATTGCGCCGCAGCGCGAACGGGTCCTTGTTGCCGGTCGGCCTGAGGCCGGCCGCGAAACCGCCGGCCAGCGTGTCCAGCCGCTCGGCGATCGCCAGCACTTGGCCGGGCTTCGACGGCGCGATCGCGTCGCCACCGAAGCGCGGCATGTAGGCCTCGTCGATCGCGTGCGCGACCTCGACCGGCTCGTTCTCGACCGCGGCGTAGTAGCGCCCGGCGATGCCCTGCAGCTCCGGGAACTCACCGACCAGCCGCGACTGCAGGTCGGCCTTCGACAGCTCCGCCGCGCGCTTTGCCAGCTGCGGGTCGACCCCGACCTGCCGCGCCACCGCCTCCGCCAGCGCGGCCACGCGCGCGACCTTGTCGGCGACGCTGCCCAGCTGCTTCTGGTAGGTGACGGTCCTGAGGCCGTCGTTCATCGACGCCAGCCCCTGCTTCATGTCCTCGACGAAGAAGAACTTGGCATCGGCGAAGCGCGGCCGGATCACCCGCTCGTAGCCCTTGCGGACCTCGGCGGCGTCCTTCGACTCGATGTTGGCGATGCCGACGAAGTGCTCGCTGAGCCGGCCGTCGGCGTCGAGCACCGGGAAGAACTTCTGGTTGGCCTCCATCGTCGCGATCAGCGCCTCGGCCGGCACCGCGAGGAACTCCGCGTCGAAGCTGCAGGCGACCGCGGCCGGCCACTCGACCAGGCCGTTGACCTCGCCGAGGATGCCGTCGTCGATCCGCGCGTGGCCGCCGGCCTTGCGCGCGGCCGCCTCGACCTCGCTGACGATGCGCGCGCGGCGCTCGTCCGGGTCGACCAGCACCTTCGCGCCGCGCAACGACTCGACGTAGTCGCCGGGCGTGCCGATCCACACCGGCTTGTCGTGCATGAAGCGGTGGCCGCGGCTCATGCGGTCGCTGCGCACGCCGAGCAGGCCGGCGTCGACCACGTCCGCGCCCAGCAGCAGCACCAGCCAGTGCACCGGCCGGGCGAAGCCGTAGTCGTGGCCGCCCCAGCGCATCGGCTTGGGGATCGGCATTGCCGCGATGGCTTCGGCGACGATCTCGCCGAGCAGCTCGGCGGTCCTGGCGCCCGGCTTGACCGAGCGGTGGAAGAAGCGCTCGCCCTTGTTGTCGGTGACCTTGCCAAGCGCGGTCCACTCGACTCCGGCTTTGGCGGCGAAACCCTGCAGGGCGCGGGTCGGCTGGCCGTCGGCGTCGAGCGCGATGTTGAGGTAGGGGCCGAGCACCTCGGACGACTGTTCGGGCTGCTCGGTGGCCACGCCCGGCAGCAGCACGGCGAGCCGGCGCGGGGTATACAGCGGTTTCGCCTCGCCGCGCTCGAAGGCGACGCCGCGCTTGGCGAGCCCGTCGATCACGCCGTCGAAGAACGCCTGCGCCAGCCCCGGCAGTGCCTTGACCGGCAGCTCCTCGGTGCCCAGTTCGACCAGCAGCGGTTGCATCCTCGCGTCCATCAGGCGGCCTCCTCCGTGGAGTTGCGCTTGAGGCCGGGGAAGCCGAGCTTCCCGCGCTGGGCGAGGTAGGCCTCGGCCACGCCCTGTGCGATTTTCCGCACGCGCAGGATGTAGCGCTGGCGCTCGGTCACGCTGATCGCGCGGCGCGCATCGAGCATGTTGAAACTGTGGCTGGCCTTCATCACCTGCTCGTAGGCCGGCAGCGGCAGACCAAGATCGGTGATGCGCGCGGCCTCGGCCTCGCAGGCGTCGAAGCGGTGGAACAGTTCGGCCACGTCGGCGTGCTCGAAGTTGTAGGCCGACTGCTCGACCTCGTTCTGGTGGTAGACGTCGCCGTAGGTCACCGGACTGCCGTCGGGCCCGTGGGTCCAGACCAGGTCGTAGACGTTGTCGACGTTCTGCAAATACATGCACAGCCGCTCGAGGCCGTAGGTGATCTCGCCCAGCACCGGCCTGCACTCGATGCCGCCGGCCTGCTGGAAGTAGGTGAACTGGGTCACCTCCATGCCGTTGAGCCAGACCTCCCAGCCCAGTCCCCAGGCGCCGAGCGTGGGCGACTCCCAGTTGTCCTCGACCAGCCGCAGGTCGTGCACCAGCGGGTCGACGCCGAGTGCTTTCAAAGACTCGAAGTACAGCTCGACGATGTTGTCGGGCGACGGCTTCATCGCCACCTGGTACTGGTAGTAGCGCTGCAGGCGGTTGGGGTTGTCGCCGTAGCGGCCGTCGGTCGGGCGGCGGCAGGGCTGCACGTAGGCGGCGTTCCAAGGCTCCGGCCCGAGCGAGCGCAGGAACGTCGCCGGGTGGAAGGTGCCGGCGCCGACCTCGAGGTCGAGCGGCTGGATCAGCACGCAGCCCTGCGCGGCCCAGTATTCGTTCAGGCGTTGAATGAGCTGCTGGAAGGTGGGCGGGGCGGCGTCCGCGGGGGCGTTCGACATGGTCTTCCGGGCCGTGGTGCAAAGCGGGCTAGTATACGGCGCGCTCCCGCCAGACCCCGCCGCAGAAGGCCGCCATGACCGTCCCGTCGACCGCTCCGTTCCTGATCATCGAGACCGGCAAGCCGGTCGGGCCGATGCAACGCCACGGCGACTTCCCGCACTGGATCCGGGTCGCCGCCGGGCTCGGGCGCGACGCCGCGGTGGTGGTCGACGTGCAGGGCGGCGACGTGCTGCCCACCCGCGACGGCTTCGCCGGCGTGATCGTCACCGGTTCCGGCGCGATGGTCACCGAGCGGCTCGACTGGAGCGAGGCCAGCGCGGCATGGCTGCGCGACGCCGCCCACGCGGGACTGCCGCTGTTCGGCATCTGCTACGGCCACCAGCTGCTGGCGCACGCGCTCGGCGGCGAGGTCGGCAACAACCCGGCCGGGCGCGAGATGGGCACGGTCGAGGTCGAACTGCTGCCGGCGGCCGCTGACGACGTGCTGCTGGCGCCGCTGCCGGCGCGCTTCGATGCGCAGTTGACCCACATGCAGTCGGTGCTGCGCCTGCCCGAGGGCGCGGTCGCGCTGGCGCGGTCGGCCGGCGACCCGTGCCAGGCGTTCCGCTGGGGCGAGGCGGCGTGGGGCGTGCAGTTCCATCCTGAATTCAGCGCGACCCACATGCGCGGCTACATCCAGGCCCGCAAGGTCGCGTTGCAGCGCGAGGGTTTCGATCCGGCGGCGATGCTGGCCGGGGTCGGCGCGGCCCCGGAGGCGCGGCGGGTGCTGCGGCGGTTCGTGCACCACGCGCGCGGGATCGCCGGCGCGCGATAATCGCCCGGTCCGCCGCCGTGCGGCGGCCGGCCGCGGCCGGATGCGCCGGCGGCGATGCTAACGTGCGGGTGGCGGTCCCGGCCGGGGCCGGAACACGTGTGAACGATCAGGTATCGGGGTGGGTATGGACACGATTCGCAAGGTGCGTCCGGGTGCGGGCGCGGAATGGCTGCTGGGCGGCATCGCGCTGCTGCGCAAGGCGCCGCTGTCGCTCGGCCTGCTCGGGCTGATCTGGGGCGGCCTCACCGCGCTGGGTTCGATGGGCGGCCAGGTCTGGCTGAGCCTGCTGATGGCGCTGGCCGGGCCGGTTCTATTCGGCGGCGTGGTCTATGCCGCGCGCGAGGTCGAACAGGGTCGGCCGGCGGTGCCCGCGCACCTGGTCCAGGGCGTGCGCGACGGCAAGCTGCTGCGCCTGCTGGCGATGCTGCTGCCGCAGGTGGCGGCGCTGGTGGTGATGGGCATCCTGCTGGTGGCGATGATCGGCCCCGAGCAGCTCCAGCAGGTGTCGCTGGTGCTCGCGCAGATGCAGACCAACCCCGATCCGCAGTTGGCCGAGTCGCTGCCGGCCGGTCGCCTGCTGCTTTGGGTGCTCGCGGTGATGGTGGTGGGCGTGATCTCCGGCTTCTTCACCTTCGTTGCCATTCCGGAAGTGATGTTCACCGACCGCGGTGCGTTCGCGGCGATGGGCCTGAGCCTGCGCGCCTGCCTGCGCAACCTGGGCGCGCTGGTGGTGCTGGTGCTGCTGATGATGATCGCGGTGATCGCGCTGAGCCTGGCGCTGCAGCTGCTCGGCATGCTGCTGGGCTTCGCCGTGGGCGTGCCGGCGGCGGCGTTCGCCGTGCAATTGCTGCTGACCGCGATCCTGTTGCCGGTGATGGGCGGCGCGGTGTGCCTCGCGTGGCGGCAGACCATCGGCGATGCGCCGGCGGTGCCGCCGCCGCATCGCGGCTTCGAAGCCTGAGCGGCTCAAGGGTTCGTCAGGAGTTCGCCCTCCGGGGGAGGGCAACGCCGTGCGCGCGGCGCACGGTCTAGACGCGTCGGCCCACGGGCCGGCATCCATGGACTGTCATACAAGGGGAAAGGAATGGCGACTCGTGCAATGGGTCCGATGGCCGGCTTCGGCTGGTTGAAGAACGCGGTCAACCTGGGCCGCAGCAATCCGAAGGCGATCTTCGGCGGAGCGGCGCTGGTACTGGTGGCGGCGGTGGTGGTGGCGATCGCCGCCGCGCTGCTGTCGGGCATCGTGGTGGCCGCGGCCGGGCCCGGCGTCGGTTCGATGCTGGCGGCGACGCTGGTCGTGCTGGTGCCGGTGATGGTGGTGCTGGGCATGCTGACGGTCGGCTACCTGCGGCTGATCGACGCGGCCGAGAGCGGCCGCCCGGCGCAGGCGACGGACGTGTTCGGCGGCTTCGGCGACCTGCCGACCTCGCTGCGCGCGATCGGCCTGATGATCGTGATCGCGGTGCTGCAGAACCTGCTGGCGGTCGGGCTGCTGATGCTGTTCGCCGGCGGGGTGCTGGAGTGGTATTCGCAGATGATGCAGTCGTCGATGATCGGCGGCGACCCGTCCGCGGCGATGATGCAGCTGCCGGCCGGGATCGGCCTGGCCTACCTGCTGATGGCGCTGGTGGGCACGGTGTTCTTCGGCGTGCAGTCGGTCGCGGTGGGGCAGGTGGCGCTGCGCGGGCGCGGCATGTTCGCGGCCATCGGCGACGGTTTCGCCGGTGCGTTCAAGAACCTGCTGCCGCTGCTGGTGATGCTGCTGACCTACGTGGTCGGGATCATCGTGCTCGGCATCGTCGCGGTGGTGCTGGTGATGGTGGTGGGGCTGCTGGCGAAGGTCGCTGGCGCCTGGCTGGGCATCGTGATCGGGCTGCCGCTGTACCTCGGGTTCCTGCTCGCGATGCTGGTGGTTGGCTTCGGTGCGATGTACCACCTGTGGCGCGATGTCTGCGGCGGTGACGACACCGCCGTGGTTCCGGTGGATGCGCTGACCGCCTGATGGGCATGCGTGGGGCGGCACGGCCGCCCCGCGTTTTTCGCGGGTACGACCGCCGCTGCGGTTTGTCGCTGTCGGACCTTCGTCAACGGTCGGGATCTTTTCCGCCGATACAGTCTTCGCACGGCCTCGGGTCCTTGGTGGCGTTACGGGCTTTTTGCTTCGGGCGAGGGCGCTGCGCGAGGCGCGGGTGGAGGAGGGTTGCTCCGCGCTCCTGACGACGTCCTGTCTCTAAGTCGCGGCGCAGGCTGTCCTTGGCCTGCTCTCCGCAACCCCCCTCCACTCGCCCCTCGCCCGAATGGCGCCGGCTTTGGAAGGCAAGCGTGCGTCGGCATCGCCGGCACGGACCGTTTCGTCGTGATGCGCCTTTATCGTCGCCATGGGCCTCTGTAGGAGCGGCTTCAGCCGCGATCCGGCAGCCGTCCACCCGCGCCGGCTCCACGATCGCGGCTGAAGCCGCTCCTACAAAAGCCGGCCCCAGTCCGAAGCCCCGATGCCTGGTCGCCCGACGCCAGTCACCCGGCAGCCAAGCGACGCCTCAGTACAGCGCGTTGAGCAGGGCGGCCTCCATCAGCGCACTCGCCGCCGCGGTCGCCCACGCGACCAGCGCTACCGCGCCGACCCCCAGCAACCCGAGCCACGCCCGCGCCCAGTGCGGGAGCGGCGCATCGGTGCCGCCTTCGGCGACCACCCGGGTGCGGCTGATCCGGTCGTGCAGTGCGAGGTGTTCCGGCGCGCCCGCGGCCATCGCGTGGCCGATGTTGAGGGTGACCCACGAGGCGGTGCCGGCGACATGCCGCCACAGCGAGCGGACGATGCCGGGCCGTGCGCCGGCCGGGTCCACCACCCGCAGGCCGAGGAGGCGCTTGCCGGCGCTGCCCTGCCAGCGCGAGCATTCGCCGGTCACGTTCCACAGCGCGCCGACCGCGGCGAACGCGAGCAGCGGCGGCAGCAGCAGCGCCCAGCTCGCGCGGTGCAGCGCGTGCATCGCTTCGGCCAGCCGCGGGTCGTGACTCATCGACAGCGCCAGCATCGGCAGCGGTACGCCGTCGACGATCGCCGTGGCCAGCGCTTCGCCGGTGGCCTGCACCAGCGATTCGAAGCGCGCGCACCAGTGCGCGGCGGCCGGTTGCAGCCACGGCCACGCCAGCAGCAGCGCGGGCGGCGCGATGCAGGCGGCGTCGACCGTCCAGGCCGCCGCGCGCTGCCAGAACCCGGCCGGCGCCAAGGCGCTGCCCGCCATTCTCAGGACGCGGCGTCCGGCCCGCGCGGCGCCAGCCAGCGCGCGGCGAGGATGCCCAGCTCGTACAGCAGGCACATCGGGATCGCCAGCATCAGCTGCGAGACCACGTCGGGCGGGGTGATCACCGCGGCGACGATGAAGATGCCCACGATCGCGTAGCCGCGGGACTCGCGCAGCTGTGCCGGCGTCACCCAGCCGAGCAGGCTGGCGATCACCAGCGCCACCGGCAGTTCGAAGCTGGCCCCGAAGGCGAGGAACAGCACCAGCACGAAGTCGAGGTAGGCGTTGATGTCGGTCATCATCGCCACGCCGTCGGGCGCGACCTTGACCAGGAACCCGAACACCGCCGGCAGCACCAGGAAGTAGGCGAACGCGCAGCCGGCGTAGAACAGCGCCACCGCGGAGGCCAGCAGCGGCAGCGCCAACCGCTTCTCACGCCGGTACAGGCCGGGCGCGACGAACGCCCAGCCCTGGTAGAGCAGCCACGGCGTGGTCGCCATCAGCGCGGCGAAGAACGCCAGCTTGACCGGCGCGAAGAACGGACTGGCGACTTCGACCGCGATCAGCTGGCCGCCGGCGGGCAGCTTGGCCAGCAGCGGCTCGGCCAGCCAGGCGTAGAGGTCGTTGCCGAACGGCAGCAGCGCGAGCGTGACCAGCACCAGCCCGGCGACCGCACGCAACAGGCGGCCGCGCAGTTCCAGCAGGTGGTCGATCAGGCGCGGCTCGTTGGCGGTGTCGGGGTCGCTGGCCGGGGCTGGGCCGTCGCGGTGGTCCGGTGCGGTCACGGTCGCGGGCCCGGGCCGGCCGGGTCGGTGCCGGCATCGACCCGCTGGGGCGTGGGGTCGCCGGGCTCGCGGCGATCGGGCGTGCCCGGATCGGGATCGTGGTGGGGCCGGTCCGGCGTGCCGGGTTCGCGCGGCTCGGGGGCGTGCGGCCCCGGCTCGCGCGCCGGCCCGGGGTCGGGCCGCGGATCGTCCGGCCCGGGCGGCGTGTCCCGCGGGGAGTCGGACGGCCGGTCATCGGGGGCGGGGCGGGGGGCCATCGACGCGTCGTGGCCGGCTTCGAATTCCCGGCGCAGTGCCTGGCCGCTTTCGTGGAGCTGCGCCCGCGCCGCGCGCAGTTCCTCCCCGGTCGCGCGCAGGCTGCGCTTGAGTTCGTCGTCGGCGAGTTCGCGCTCCAGTTCGGACTTCACCGAATACCACTGCGCGCGTGCGCGCCGCACCCACAGCCCGGCGAAGCGCGCGGCGCGCGGCAGGCGTTCGGGGCCGAGCACGATCAGTGCCACGACCGCGACCAGGAACAGCTCGGAAAAGCCGATGTCGAACATGGGGAACGGCGTACGCGGCGGCGTGGCCGCGTCACGGACGGCGGACGTGCTCGTCGTCGCGGCGTTCGGCGTCGCGCCCGTCCAGCGGGGCGTCGTCGCGGTGGCGTTCGTCAGGCAGGCGCGCGGCCGGCCGCTCGTCGTCGGCCACGCCCTGCTTGAATCCCTTGACCGCCTCGCCGAGGTCCTTGCCGACGTTCTTCAGGCGCTTGGTGCCGAACACCAGCACCACGATCACCAGCACGACCAACCAGTGCCAGATGCTGAAACTGCCCATCGGAATGCTCGCCGGAAAGTGGGATGCGGAGGATACCGCAAGCCATGTGACCGCCGCGGCCGCGCGGGCCGCGAGCGCCTTACGGCGTGGGCGGCAGCGGCTCGGTCGTCACCGCCGGTTCGGCCGGCGGGTAGGGGCTGTCGACGGGCTCGAACGGCTGCGGCTGTACCGGTGCGGCCTGCGGCGGCACCGCGACCGGCGCCGGCGTCGCGTTCACCGCGGGGCTGGCGAGCGGCGGGTGGGCCGGCGTGGTGCCGCGGGCCAGGCGGGCGGCGGCGGTGGCCTCCTCGAGCTGGTCGCGGAAGGTCACCACCGCGTCGGACGGACGCTGGCCGGCGCGGCCTTCGAAGATCATCCGTGGCGTGGTGCCGGCGCCGTAGACGGCCTGGTTGGCGTCGTCGTCGATGCTCAGCACCGCGCCGTCCAGTGCGACCCCGGCGAACAGCCCGCGCGCGCGCGACCACGACCAGATCTCCGCCTTCAGCCGGCCGTCGGTGGCCAGGCCGGTGGTGCGGCCGACCGGGCCGGCGGCGATGCTGGCATCGGCACCGAGGGTGATCTTGCCGTTGACGATCGAGTCCAGCCCGCGCTGGCTGGTGAACACCAGTACCACGTCGGAAGACTGCACGCCGGCCTGGAAGCCGATGCTGCCGCCGGTCAGCTTGACGAAGGCCGGGTTGGACCAGGTGCCGTCCGGATTCTTGACCGAGACCAGGCCGTGGCCGCGGCGACCGCCGATCACCAGCCCGATCTTGAGGGTGTCGGGGACGACGACGATGGCCTTGGCCTCGTCGAACAGCACGTCGGGGATGCCCGACTCGGGGATCGCCTGGATCTCGTTGAGCACGCGCACCGCGTTTTGGGCGCGCTCGTCCTCGGTGACGCCGGCCACCGCGGGCAATGCCAGCCCGACGGCAAGCAGGAAAACGGCAAGGCGCGGCAGGATCGACATGGCGGGCTCCGGAAAGGGTCGGACGGATCATAGGACCTGCGCGTCGGACGAAGGTTTCCGCGCAGTGCGGTTCAGGCTAGTGACGCGGCGATGAATCGGAGGGGAACACGGCAGCTGCGCGCGGCGCACACGGTGTTCCGCACAGGGAGGCGAACCCCCGCCGCCAGCTGGCATCCTATGCCGATGACCGACGCCGCTGCTTCCGATACCGCCGTTGTAATCGTCAACCTGGGCACGCCCGACGCGCCGACCGCGCCGGCGGTGCGCCGCTACCTCGACGAGTTCCTGTCCGACCCGCGCGTGGTGTCGCTGCCGCGCTGGCTGTGGCTGCCGCTGCTGCGCGGGGTGATCCTGCCGCTGCGCGCGCCGAAGGTCGCTCCCAAGTACGCGAGCGTCTGGCTCGACGGCGGCTCGCCGCTGGCGGTGCATACCGCGCGCCTGGCCACCGCGATGCAGCGCGAACTGCCGGACCTGCGGGTGGTCAACGCGATGCGCTACGGCCGCCCGTCGCTGGCCGCGGTGCTGGACGGGCTGCGCGCGGAAGGCGTCACGCGGGCACTGGTGCTGCCGCTGTACCCGCAGTACTCGACCACCACCACCGCCTCGGTCGCCGACGTGGTAGCCCGGGCCGGCGGATTGGCGACGCGGGTGGTCGACGACTACCACCTGGAGCCGGCGTGGGTCGAAGCGGTCGCGCAGTCCGTGCGCGACCACCGCGAGGCCGCCGGCAGCGGCGAGCACCTGCTGTTCTCGTTCCACGGCCTGCCGCAGCGCGTCGCCGACGCCGGCGACCCGTACCCGCGGCAGTGCGAAGCCAGCGCGCGCGCGATCGCCGCCGCCCTGGGGCTGCGCGACGATGCGTGGTCGCTGAGTTACCAGTCGCGCTTCGGCCGCGAGCGCTGGCTCGAGCCGGCCACCGACGCCATCCTCGGCGCGCTCGCCGCGCGCGGCATCCGCACGGTCGACGTGATCGCTCCCGGCTTCGCCGCCGACTGCCTGGAAACGCTCGAGGAAGTCGCGATCATGCTCGCCGAGCAGTTCGCCGGACACGGCGGCACACTCCGCTACATCCCCTGCCTCAACGACAGCCCCGCGCACGCGGCCGCGCTGGCCACGGTGGTCCGGCGCGCGCTGGGCCCGTGGCGCACGTGACGGCGCCGGCGCCGCTGCGCGAATGTGCCGTCGACACCGATTTCGGCCGGCTCGCGGGGCTTCGCGGTGGCGTCGACGGTGCGCCGAAAGTCCTGGCGCTCCACGGCTGGCTCGACAACGCGGCGAGCTTTCTGCCGCTGTGGCCGCATCTGACGGGCGGGGCTTCGGCCGGAAGCGACCGGATGGCGCTCGACCTGGTGGCCCTCGACCTGCCGGGTCACGGGGCGAGCGCGCACCTGCCGGCGGCCGCCGAGTACACCGTGGTCAACGCCGCACGCGCCGTGTTCGCCGCCGCCGACGCACTGGGCTGGCGGCGCTTCGCCCTGCTTGGCCATTCGCTCGGCGCCGCGATGGCGAGCGTGATGGCCGCCGCGGTGCCACAGCGCATCGAACGGCTGGTCGCGATCGAGGCGCTCGGCGCCCTCGCCGAGGACACCGATCGCAGCGCCTTGCGCCTGCACCGTGCCTTCGCCGGGGCCGGGGCCGGGGCCGGGGCCGCGCCGCGGCCGCTGCGGGTATTCGCCGACATCGAGGCGGCCGCGCAGGCGCGCGTCCGGGCCGGCGGCATCGGCGAGGCGGCCGCGCGGCTGCTGGTCGAACGTGGCCTGGCGCCGGCCGGTGGCGAGGCCGGCGGCTACACCTGGCGCAGCGACCCGCGGCTGACCCGGCCGACCGCGGTGCGCATGAGCGAGGCGCAGGTACGCGACCTGCTCGCGGCGATCGAGTGCCCGGTCCGGGTGATCTACGCGAGCCCGGCGCAACCGTATTTCCCTGAGGGCCTGCGGCGTGCGCGCTTCGCTTGCCTGCGCCGCGGCGAACTGGTGGTCCTCGATGGCGGCCACCACCTGCACATGGAGCAACCCCGCGAGGTGGCCGCGGCGATCGGCGACTGCTTCACCGCAACGCGCGGCTGAGCAGGTTCCGCATCAGCCGCCGTGGGCCAGCAGCGAGCGCAGGCTGCCCTTGAGCCGGCTGCCCTCGGCCCGGAAGTAGGCGCGTTCGTGCTGCCAGTGCGGGCAGCGCGCCGCGACCTCGCGCCAGAACGCGCGCGAATGGTCGTGGTGGACCAGGTGACACAGCTCGTGCACCAGCACGTACTCGAACGCCGACGGCCGCGCGAGTACCAGTGACAGGTCCAGGGCGACCGTGCCGTCCGGCGCGAGCGAGCCCCACTGCGAACGCATCACCTTGAACCGGAACCGGCGCGGCGCGCGCGGCAGCCGGTCGAGGTAGCGCGGCAGCCAGCGGCCGACATCGGCGCGGGCCTGCGCCTCGTAGAAGTCGCGCAGCGCACGGGCGACTGCCGCTGTACCGGCGCGCGGCGGCAGGGTGAACACGAGCGTGGCGGCGTCGGTGGCAGGGTCGCCGCCGCGGTCGTCGCGGATGTGATCGCAAGCGTCGCCGCCCGGCGCCGCGAACTGCAGCCGGCACAGTCGCCCCGGTTGCCAGCACAACGGCGCCACGCCGCCGCGCAGCGGCAGCGTGGACGCTTCGAACGGCTGCAGCCGCGGCAGGTCGCCGGGGGCGTGGCGGTCGAGCTGTGCCGCGAGCCATTCGCGGTGTTCGATCGCGAAACGTTCGGCGGTCGCGGCACTCGCCCGCGCCGGCAGGGTCAGGCGCGCACCGCGGTCGTCGACGCTGAGCCGGATCCGTCGCGCCCGCGGATCGCGCACGCGCTGCACCTCGATCGACCGGCCATCGGCCAGCACCAGCTCGAACGCATCGCGCTCGATGGTGCGGGGGCGGGGTGCGAGCAGGCGGAAGGGAGGCGACATGGGGTGATGGTGGCGGATCGGGTGGACGCGTGCATCGGGCGCGCTACGCCGGCCGGATGCCGGAGGAGCGACGTGAGTCGCGACCTGCCGAACCCGGCAGACGCCGGGATGGTGGATGACCGCGATGCACCCCGAAGCCTGCTTCGCCGGACATGACCGGTGGCCCATTCGCGTCGAATTCCGGACGATGTACCGGTCGCGACTTACGTCGCTCCTACAAAGCGGCCCCGGGCGATCGTTTTCAGCCGTCGGCCTTGCTCAGCTTCAGCGCCGATTCCAGCACCGCGAACAGCCGCTTCACCTCGGCGCTCATCAGCGCGAAGCGGGCGTCGAGCTCGGCGCGGATGTCGTCGCGGTCGGTCGATTCCAGCTCGTCGACGGCGCCGTCGAGCAGCTTGAACTTGCGCACGATCAGCTCGTCGCCGAGCACGAAGCTGACGTGGTCGTCGAGGCTCAGCGCGAGCCGGGTGACCTGCTTGCCGGTCTCCAGGTGGCGGGCGATCTCGTCGCTGTGCAGGTCCATGCGCTGCACCTTGACCACCGCACCCTGGTCGACCGGGTCGCGCAGTTCGCACTCCTCGCCCAGCGACAGGCCGTCGGGCAGCGGCTCGCCGGCGACCCAGCCGGTCAGCACCGAGCGCGGCGCGACCTCGGCGTTGAGCGGCAGCGCCGGGAAGCTGCCGAGCGCGCGGCGGATCTCGCTGCAGACATTCTCGGCCGACTTGCGGCTGGATGTGTCGACCGCGATCACGCCGTGGCCGGTGTCGAGCAGCGCGTCGGTGCGGCTGGGCTTGATGAACGCGCGCGGCAGCAGGTCGGTGATCAGCTCGTCCTTGAGCCGCTTGCGGGTGCGCCCGCCCGGGCGGCGGCCTTCCTTCTGCTCGATCTCGTCGAGCTTGCGCGCGAGCATCTCGTTGACCACCGCGCCCGGCAGCAGCCGGTCCTCGCCGCCGACGGTGAGCCAGATCGCGTCGCCCTGGCGGCCGGTCAGCACCTCGGCGTCGCGCCCGTACGGCGAGACGAAGCCGCGGCTGGACAGCTCCAGCGGGCCGACCGGCTTGAGCTGGCACTGGTCGAGGCCGGCGTCGAGTGCGTCGAGCTTGGTGGTGGACGGAAAGCGGAAGAAGGTCAGGTTGCGGAAGAACATGCAGGGTCCAGTGGGAGGTGCGTGCGGCCGCGACACCGCGCAGCCGGGCTGCGCGGTCGCGACGCGGGTTAGGGAATCAGCCGGCGGCCGGCGATGCGGAGTCGGGCACCGCGCCGGGCCGGAGGCCGAGGAAGTCGAACAGCTTGGGGTCGGCCAGCTGCGAGGGCCGGATGTCGCCGAGCGCGCGCGCGATCGTCTCGATCCGCCCCGGCGTCTCTCGCTCCCACTGCGCCATCATCCGCTGCACCTGCTTGCGCTGCAGGTTCTCCTGCGAGCCGCACAGGTTGCACGGGATGATCGGGAAGTCCTTCAGTTGCGCGTAGCGGGCGATGTCGGCCTCGGCGGCGTAGGCCAGCGGCCGGATCACCACGTGGCGGCCGTCGTCGGACAGCAGCTTGGGCGGCATGCCCGAGACTTTCGCGTGGAAGAAAAGATTGAGGAAGAACGTCGCCACCAGGTCGTCGCGGTGGTGGCCGAGTGCGATCTTGGTGAACCCCTGCTCCTCGGCGAAGGTGTACAGCGCGCCGCGCCGCAGCCGCGAGCACAGCGAACACATCGTCTTGCCCTCGGGCACCACGCGGGTGACCACCGAGTAGGTGTCCTGTTCGAGGATGCGGTAATCGACGCCGATCGATTCCAGGTACTGCGGCAGCACGTGCTCGGGGAAATCCGGCTGCTTCTGGTCGAGGTTGACTGCGGTGATCGAGAACGAGACCGGTGCCTTCTTCTGCAACTGCAGCAGCACGTCGAGCATGGTGTAGCTGTCCTTGCCGCCGGACAGGCAGACCATGACCTTGTCGCCGTCCTCGATCATGCCGAAGTCGGCGATCGCCTGGCCGACCTGGTGGCGCAGGCGCTTGCCGAGGCGGTCGAGCTCGCCGGCGCGCGGCAGCGGCTCGGCCAGCGGGAGGATGTCGGCGGTGGGCGCCTTGTTCAGCAGGGGTAGGACGGTGTTCATCAGGCCGCCGATTCTACCGGCCGCCCGTCGCACGGACCGAGGCGGTGGTCGCGGCGCGCCGGGCGGAGGCCGCGCTAAGCTGGCTGTATGAACGACCGCGACGACCCTGCCGAGATCGCCCATCGCCTGACCGCGCTGCGGCAGGAGCACCGCGACCTCGACACCGCGATCGACCGGCTGTCGGCACTGGCCGACCACGACGACCTCGCCCTCAAGCGGCTCAAGAAGCGCCGGCTGTTGCTCAAGGACGGCATCGCCCGGCTGGAGAGCGCGCTTATTCCGGACGAGCCGGCTTAGGCGCGGCAACTCCGAGGGCTGTGTAGGAGCGACGTAAGTCGTGACCCGCCGAACCCGGCCGAAGCCCGTGAACGGGGAGCGGTTTCGCTCCACGAAACGGCCCTGTCCGGCAGCGAGGATAACCGGCGGTGACGTGTGCTCCCGACCGATGTACAGGTCGCGACTTACGTCGCTCCGATAAGGGCATGGGACCACGCGCAGGAACGAGGCGGCCCTGCCCGTCACCCCGGCCGCCGATAGCCGCCGCTCACGCCGTCCTTCGACAGCACCCACTGCCACAGCTGCAGCTCGCGCGCGCGGAACGCCCCGGCGCACGACAGCAGGTAGTAGCGCCACTTGCGGCGGAAGGTCTCTCCAAGCTGGTCGGCGAAGCGCGGCCAGGCGGCTTCGAAGTTGCTGTGCCACGCCATCAGCGTGCGATCGTAGTCGGCGCCGAAATTGTGCAGGTCCTCGCAGACGAACAGCCCGTCGATCGCATCGCCGATCTGGCCGATCGAAGGCGTCTCGCCATTGGGGAAGATGTGCTTGTCGATCCAGCGGTCGGGCACCGACTCGCGGCGGTTCTTGCCGATCGTGTGCAGCAGGAACAGGCCGTCGTCGGCGAGGCAGCGCGCGGCGACCTCCATGTACTGGCGGTGGTTCTTGTGGCCGACGTGCTCGAACATGCCGACGCTGACGATCGCGTCCACCCGCCCACCCACCGTGCGCTCGTCCAGTTCGCGGTAGTCCTGCAGGCGGAATTCCATCGGGAGCCCGGCATAGCGCTCGCGCGCCCACGCGGCCTGCTCCTTCGACACGGTGACGCCGATGCACTCGACGCCGTGGTGGCGCGCGGCATGGCCCATGAAGCTGCCCCAGCCGCAGCCGATGTCGAGCACGCGCATGCCGCGCCGCAGGCCGAGCTTGCGGCAGATCAGCTCGAGCTTGGCCGCCTGCGCCGCGGCGAGGTCGTCGGCGTCGCGCCAGTAGCCGCAGGAGTACGCCATCGACGGATCGAGCATCGCTTCGTAGAAGTCGTTGCCGAGGTCGTAGTGGGCCTTGCCGACCTGCCAGGCGCGGGTGCGGTTCTGGCGGTTGAACAGCTTCACCTGCAGTGCGTGCCAGGCCAGCCGCGCCGGCTGCACCTCGCGGTCGAGGTGGGCGCGCAGCAGGTGGTCGAAGAACATGTCCAGCCGCTCGCAGTCCCAGGCGCCGGCCATGTAGGCCTCGCCGAGGCCGAGATTGCCCTCGGCCAGTGCGCGTTCGAGCGCGCCGGGGTCGTGCAGTTGCATGTCCCACGGCCGGTCGCCGTCGATGCGGATGTCGGCGCGGCCGAGCAGGCCGGCGACCAGTTGCTGCGGAGCGGTGTCGAGCCGCGGCGCGGCCTGGGGAGCGGCGGCCGGGGCGGCGGGGGTCTCGTCGGAGACGGCAGTATCGGGCGGCGGCACCATGCGCGATTCCTCGTGCTGGGTCGCGGCACAGGCCCGCGGTGACCCGCGGCGGGGCAATGGCGGCCGGCCCGCGACGACTCCGGTCGCGCCGGGGCCATCCTAACGCCGCGGCCGGCGCGCTGCAGCGGCCGCCGGCTCAGTCGACCGGCATCGCCTCGCTGTCCGGCCGCGCCGCCTCCGGGCTGACCTTCTCGATGCTGTGGCGCAGCTCGCGGCCGAGGATGAACTTGGCGTCGCGCGCCCACGCCTCCAGCCGCTGGTCGAAGGCGAGCTTGCCGTTGGCGTCGACCCAGACCAGCTTCAGTTCGCGCAGCTTCTGGATGAAGCCACGGAACAGGGTCTTGTCGAAGAACTCCGGCGCGGCCGGCGCGTACAGCAGGCTCAGGCGCTGGGCGGCGAGTTGGCACAGGCTTTCCAGCTCGCCAGCCGACAGCGTGCCGGCGCCGTTCTTGGCCAGCACCGAAATGGCGATGTAGTAGCGCTCGAACGCCTGCTGCAGCGAGTGGCCGATCGCGCGCAGGCGGAACACCTCGTCGCTCTGCCCGGTGTTGCGCGCCAGGATGCCGCCGTCCTCGTCGTTGACGCGTTCCAGCAGGCCTTCGCGGATGAACACCTCGATGGTGCCGCCCAGGCGTTCGACGAACGCGTCCTCGCTCCACGGCAGGAACAGTTCGGCCTGCAGGAACGGGTACACGCTGCGCCCGAGCCGCAGCACGCTGTCGTGCGCCATGCGGCGGTTGTTCTGGAAACAGCAGGCGACCCACGCTGCGGCGGTGAACAGGTGCAGCACGTTGTTGCGGAAGTAGCTCAGCAGCACCGCCTTGTCGCCGCCGACGTGCAGCACGTCGCCGAGCGGGTGCACGGTGCGGGTCAGCACGTTGATCTCCTCGCCATGGGCGACGATTTCCCGGGGCGAATGCGGCGTCACGGTGACCCGGTCCGAGTACGGCATCTCGTCGAGCAGGGTCTTGGACAGCGCGATCTGCGCCAGCAGGTCGGCCTCGCCCATCGCGTGCTTGGGCGTGGACAGCAGGGCGAGCGCGAGCAGGTTGATCGGATTGACGTCGGCGGCGCGGTTGACGTTGACCTGGATTCGCTGGGCCAGTGCGTCGACCGTGTTGGACAGCCAGATCGGCTTGTCTTCGTCGGACACCGCCCTGCCGTCCCAGCCGGGGGCGTGCTCGGCCAGCACCTCGCCGAGCCGGATCGGCTCGCCGAAGTTGACCACCACCTGGCCGTAGTTGCTGCGCAGCACCTTCGGCACGCCGGTGACCAGCTGCCAGATCGATTCCTTCTCCTTCGGCTTGCCGGTCAGCTCGTCGAGGTAGCTGTTGCCCTCCATCAGCTTCTCGTAGCCGATGTAGATGGGCTGGAACAGCACCGGCCGGGTCGGCTGGCGCAGGAACGCGCGCACGGTCATCGCCAGGGTGCCGCCCTTGGGCGGCAGCAGCCGGCCGGTGCGCGAGCGCCCGCCCTCGATGAAGTACTCGATCGAATAGCCGCCCGAGACCAGCTGCGCCATGTATTCGCGGAACACCGCCGAGTACAGCGCATTGCCGCGGAAGCTGCGCCGGGCGAAGAACGCGCCGCCCTTGCGCAGCACGGTGCCGATCACCGGCAGGTTGAGGTTGATGCCGGCGAAGATGTGCGGCGGCACGATGCCCTTGGTGTAGAGCAGGTAGCTCAGCAGCAGGTAGTCCATGTGGCTGCGGTGGCAGGGCACGTAGACCACCTCATGGCCCGGCGCGGCCTGCTTGAGCTTGTCGAGGTGGTGGACCAGCACGCCGCGGTAGATGCGGTTCCAGACGAAGGTCAGCAGGAAGCTGGCCGAGCGCACCACCGGGTGCGAGTAGTCGGCGGCGATCTCGTAGGCGTAGCCGTGCGCCTTCTTCCAGGCCTCGGCCGGGCTGGAGCTGTCGCGGCGGGCCTGGTCGGCGATCGCGTCCTTGACCGGCGGTGCGTTGAGCACGCGGTCCACCAGCAGGCGCCGGGTCGACAGGTCGGGGCCGATGATCGCCGCGCGGATCAGCCGGAAGTGGGTGCGCAGCACGCGCGAGAGCTTGCGGACCGTGCGCTCGGGCGGCAGGTCCTCGGCGATGATCGAGCGCAGGCTGACCGGCGGGGCGAAACGCACGGTGGTGTCGCGGCCGTTGAGCGCGATCGCCAGCAGCCGCCGGAAGCGGCCGACCAGCGCCCAGTTTTCCGAGAACAGCACGCTGAACCAGCCGCTCTGCTTGTCCGGCGCGCGGCCGACGAAGATCGACACCGGCACCAGCTGCACGTCCAGCGCCGGGTCCTCGCGGTGCGCTTCCAGCAACCGCGCGAGCGAGCCCGAATGGGTCTTGGCCAAGGGCGGGGTGTTGCCGAGCGACTGCTGCAGCGGCGCCAGCGCGCTGACGTTGCGCCGCGACAGCGCGACGTAGGCACGCTTGCGGCCGAGCGGGTCGCCCGGCAGTGGATGCAGCGGCGAAGGCAGGCCGGTTTCCAGACAGGCGCGCTCGAGGATCAGCGCATTCGACAGGCCGTAGTCCTCGAGCACGTAGCAGACCGGACGCCCGGCGAGGTCGGGGGCGTGGCTGACCGGGTCGGCGGGCTCGATTGTCAGCGACACCCACGGCGCCATGATCCTGCCCAGCAGGCGCGACCACCACGGACGGCGCTGGGCCGGTGCGGGGCGCCGGGCGAGCCGCTCGCGCGGGGCATCGGGGCCGGGTGGCGTCTGCGGGAGCGCCGGGGCCGGGGCACTGCCGGGCGGGCTGGCGGCCGTGGTCGCGGTGCCGGCGGGGGCACCGCCGAGGGTGGAGCCGGGTTCGAACGCCGGGCGTGGGTCGCCACTGCCGTCGGCGCCGCGAACGCGCCCGTCACCGGGGTCCGCATCGAGGGACGTGTCGAGCGGTGTGTCGGGATAGGGGTGCGCGGGCTCGGCGGCGTCGCCGAGCGGGGCGGCCTCGTTCCACGCCAGGGGTTCGGGCGCGAGTACCGCCGCCGCGACGCGCTCGTCCGGGGTCAGCAGCGGTTCCCCGGGCGGGGGCAGCGGGCTGGCTTGCTGCCCGTCGGTCGGTGCATCGCCGGGCGCACCCGGTACGGACGCGGGAACGTCGCCGGCGCTGGAAGCGGGCGTGGTCGGGTCCGGACCGGCGGCCTTGGCGGCCTCGCCCGGGAACGGCAGGGGTGTCTGTTTCGGCATCGGCGCCATTATGCCGGTTCGCCCGTTCACGCCATGCAGGCGGGAGCGGGCTCAGCGGGCGGTGAGCTCCGGCGCCGATGGCTCCTCCGCTGCCCCGCCGGGAACGGCGGGCGTCGCCGGGGCCGGACCTGCCGCCGTTTCGGCGTGCCGCAGCAGGTCGGACAGGTACCAGCGGCCATCGCGGCGCTCCAGCCGGACCTGGGCGCTGACGGGCTGCCCGGCCAGGGTGTAGTCCAGCGACACCCGGGCGCGGTCGCCGCTCTGCTCGATCAATGCGACCCGCACGCCGTCGAGGGTCCGGTCGAAGTCCAGGCCGTAGCCGACCAGCACCTGCTTGAAGCGGCCGAAGAACGGGCCCAGCCGACCCAGGCTGCGCTCCATCCCGAGCCGGTGGAACGTCCCGGTGCCGCCCGCCAGGCCGGTCAGCCGCGCGGCCGCGGTCAGTTGCGGGATCGCGGCCCTGGCCTTGGCGCCATCCGCCAGCGGCGCCTGGCGCGCCCACTGGCTCAGTGCGGTGACCAGTTGCAGGTAGTGCTCGCGTTCGACCTGGCTGTAGTCGCCGGCTTCGCGCACGTACTGGCCCGCGAACAGGCCCAGGGTTGCGGCCGCGCTGCGCAGCTCGCGGTCGGCGCCGGCGAACTGGCGCTGGTAGGCCGACAGCAGCTGCTTCTCCGAGTCGGCCGCGGCGAGGGCGGTGATGAACGCCGGCAGGCGGTCGTCCAGTGGCAGTTCGGTCAGCGGCCAGATGGTCCGGCCGTCGCGCCAGGCCGCCACCATCCGGGCATGCAGGGTCGGCGGCAGCGCATGGCGCGCGTAGCCGGCGAGGTCGTTCCTGCGCAGGTCGCCGGCCAGCTGCAGCACCGCAGCCGCCGGTTCGACCGCGGCCGGTGACGGATCCGCGGGCGATTCGCGCTGGCAGCCGCCGCTCGCCAGCAACGCGACCAGCACGGCGATGGCCAGCAGCGCCAGCGCGACCGCCGGCAGCAGTGTGGCCTTCGTGCGCTGGACGATCGCGCGTGGAATCAATGACATGCGGTGCGGTTCCCCCCGGGCGCAGGCCGGCATCTTGGCCGGGGGCGGACGGGCGTACAAGCCAAACCGGTTCCGGATTGACGTCGGCGAATGGCGGGGCAGCGCGCGCGGGAGCCCCGCGCCGTGCGCGTCCGGCAAGAAAAAAGGAGGCCGGAGCCTCCCTTGAAGATCCCGGCGGTGCCGGAAACAAGCCGTTGGACATGGCGCCGGCGAACGCCGGGCGCAGCGCAGGGTAGTTGTTGCGAGCTTCTTAGGCAAGACTTTTGATGTTATTTGCAAGTGATTGATTTTTATCAACTGTCGCCGGCCGCATCCGCGTACACCGGATGCAACGGTCAGCGCCGCCTGCCGTTCCGGCGACCACCACGCCGATGCGCCGCGCGCAGGTACTTCAGCGCGGCCGCTTCCCATTGCCGCGCCCCGCGCGCGCCATTGGCCGCGCGCTGCAGCCGGCCGTCGCGCCAGCCGTCGAACACCACCGGGTCGACGTAGGCCTTGCGGCACACCGCCGGGGTGTTGCCGAGCCGTCGCGCGACGGCCTGGATGACCTGGTTGCGGGCGGCGGTAAGGGCGCGTTCGCTCGGTTCGCCGCCGTCGCGGCCTTGCGGCACCGGCGTCGCGGCCAATTCGCGGAAGGCCGCGAGGGTGCCGCCCCAGGTGCGGAAGTCCTTGGCGCTGAACGCCTCGCCCATCGCCTCGCGCAGGTACTCGTTGACCTCGCCGGAATCGACCGGTTGCAGGGTGCCGTCGTCGTCGCGGTACTGGAACAGCGCCTGCCCCGGCAATTGCCGGCAACGGCGCACCAGCCGCGCCAGGCGCGCGTCGTCGAGCTCGATCTCGTGCTCGGCGCCGGCCTTGCCGCGGAACTTCAGCCGCGCCCGGCCGCCCCGCAGGAAGGCGATGTGGCGGTTGCGCAGCGTGGTGAGGCCGAACGACCGGTTGCTGCGCGCGTAGGCGTCGTTGCCGATCCGGGCCAGGGTGTCGGCCAGCAGCGCCACCACGATCGCCAGCACCTTGTCGCGGGGGAAGCCGGGCTGCCGCAGGTCGCGCCGCAGGCGCCGGCGCAGCCGCGGCAGGGCCTGGCCGAACGCGATGATGCGGTCGAACTTGCCGTCGCCGCGGACCTGCTGCCAGTCCGGGTGGTAGCGGTACTGCTTGCGCCCACGCGCGTCGCGGCCGGTGGCCTGCAGGTGGCCGTTGCGGGTGCGGCAGATCCAGACCTCGGTCCATGCCGGCGGGATGGCCAGCGAGCGGATGCGCTGCAGCACCGCCTCGTCGTCGACGGGCGCGCCGTTGGGGTCGATATAGCTGAAGTGCGGACCGGCGCGGCGGCGGGCGATGCCGGGCTCGTCGTCACAGACGTGCCGCAGGCCGGCATCGGCGGCGGCGCGGGCCGCCAGTTCACTGGCGGCGGCGCCGGGGGTGGGGGTCGACATGCACCATGGATACGGCCGCGGCCGTCAACGTGGCGGCAATGGGTCGGGAATCCGACAGGGCGGACTCAGTCGTCGCCGCCGAAGCGGATCTCGGCCGACTCCGACCCGCTCGACCACACCGCTTCCTGGCTCCGGTCGCACCACGCGGCCACGCCCTCGCCGGGGCGCGATTGTGCGCCGGCGCACTCGGGGCGGGCGTCCACGGCGGCGTTGGTGTCGCGGTACTCCACACTGCCGCAGCCGGCCGCAGCCAGGGTGAGCAGGGCGATCGAAAGCAGGCGCATGGCGGGTCCTCGATGGAGTGTGGCCCGAGTATGCCTCCGCCAGCTGCAGCCGGCGCGTGCCGTCAGGCGGGCCGCAGCAGGCGCAGGCCGAAGCGGTGGCCGGCGTCGTCCCAGCACTGCGCCACCTGCAGCCCGGCGGCCGCGGCCAGGGCGGCGAACGAGTCGTCGGTGTATTTGTGGCTGTATTCGACCTGGATCGTCTCGCCCGGCTGGAAGCCGAACGTGCGGCCGGCGAGGTGGACCTCCTGCGCCCGCTGGCTGACCAGCCAGGTCTCGATCCGGCGTCGTCCGGTCGAATAGACCGCGCGATGGCGGAACCCGTCCAGGTCGAAGTCGCTGCCGATCTCGCGGTTGAGCCGCGCCAGCAGGTTGAGGGTGAACTCCGCGGTGACGCCGGCGGCGTCGTTGTAGGCGGCCTCGATCAGCGCCGGCTCCTTGTCGAGGTCGATGCCGACCAGCGCCCGGCCGCGGGGCCCCATCGTCGTGCGCATCGACTCCAGCAGGCGGACCGCCTCGTCGTCGGTGAAGTTGCCCAGGGTCGAGCCCGGGAAGAACACCAGGGTGGAGGCCGCTTCGCGCCCGGGGCGGGGCAGCGGCACCGGCCGGGTGAAGTCGGCGCACACCGGCAGCATTTCGACCCGCGGGAACGCCTGCGCCAGCCGTTCCACGCTGGCCAGCAGGGCCTCGCGCGAAATCTCGATCGGGGTGTAGGCGACCGGATCGTGCAGCCCGTCGAGCAGCAGGTGGGTCTTGCGCCCGCTGCCGCTGCCGTACTCCACCACGTGTACGTCGTCGCCCAGCGCAGCGGCGATGGACGGCATCGACGCCTCCAGCAGCGCCAGCTCGGCCCGGGTGAGGTAGTACTCCGGCTGCCGGGTGATGGACTCGAACAGCTGCGAGCCGCGCGCGTCGTAGAAGTATTTGGACGGCAGCCGCCGGGGCGTGGCCGACAACCCGGCGAGGGCGTCACCGAGGATGTCGTCGCGGCCGGGATGAAGGTCGGTCAGCGACATGGCTTCGGTCGCGGGCGTCATCGGGCGTCCCGGGCCAGGCGCACGCCGGAGAACTGCCAGCGCGCCGAGGGCGGGAAGAAGTTGCGATAGCTCGCGCGCAGGTGACTGGCCGCGCTGGCGCAACTGCCGCCGCGCAGGACCTGCTGGCCACTCATGAACTTGCCGTTGTACTCGCCCAGTGCGCCGGGCATCTCTCGGAATCCCGGGTACGCCACGTAAGCGCTGGCGGTCCACTCCCAGACATCGCCGAACAGCTGCGCGAAACCGGTTCCGGCGGCGCCGGCGGCCGGGTGCAGCCGCATCGACTCGACGAAGTTGCCGGCGATCGGCGCCTGCGCCGCGGCACGCTCCCACTCGAACTCGGTCGGCAGCCGCGCGCCGGCCCAGCGCGCGAACGCATCGGCCTCGTAATGGCTCAGGTGGCACACGGGCGCGTGCGGGTCGAGCGGTCGCCAGCCGCCGAGGGTGAACTCGCGCTCCAGGCCGGCGTCCCAGTACAGCGGCCGTTCCCAGCCTTCCGCACGGACCGCGTCCCAGCCGTCGCTCAGCCACAGGCCGGCGGTGCGGTAGCCGCCGTCGTCCACGAACGCGCGGAACTCGCCGTTGCTGGCCGGCCGCCGCGCGAGTGCATGCGCCGGCACCAGTACCCGGTGGCGGGGGGACTCGTTGTCGTAGGCGAACGCCGCCGCCGCGGGCCAGGCCGGCGCACCGACCTCGATGATGGCCTCATCGGCGGCGATCCACGCCATCGCGCTCGCCGTGCCGCCCGCGTCAGCCGGGGCTTCCTGGTATGCCGGCTGCAGCGGCTGGCTCCAGAACGCGTGCTTGATGTCGGTCAGCAGCAACTCCTGGTGCTGCTGCTCGTGGTTGAGTCCCAGCTCGATGCGCTGCGCCAGTGGCTCCGGCACTCCGTTCTCCAGCAGGCGGACCATGCGCGCGTCGATCTCTTCGCGGTAGCCGAGCACCTGTTCGAGTGCAGGACGTGACAGCAGCCCCCGTCGCGCCCGCGGCGGGGCGACGCCGACACTGACGTAGTAGCTGTTGAACAGGTGGTACCAGGCCTCGTCGACCGGACGGTAGCCGGGCTCGGCCCCCAGCACGAAGCACTCGAAGAACCAGGTGGTGTGCGCCAGATGCCACTTGGCCGGACTGGCGTCCGCCATTGACTGCAGCATCGCGTCCTCGGCCGACAGCGGCGCGGCGATGGCCGCACTGCGGGCCCGTACCTGGCGGTAGCGGGCTGCGAGCGGCTCGTGCCGGGCGCGGTCCGCGGGGGTGGTGGCAGTGCTCGATGACGGCATCGTCCCGAGCATAACCGGCCGCGGCGAAGGCGGAATGACGACGTGCCCGCCCTACTCGCGCAGGCGCGGCATGCCGTGGGCGTCGCGCTCCTCGACTACCGCCTGATCGTAGATCCGCTCGCGCATGTCGCGGCCGGGCAGCTCGGTGATCGCGTCGCCGCGGCTGGCGCGCAGTGCATTGGCGTAGCTCAGCCGCGCACGCGGCTCGTCACCGGCCTGGGCGAAGCCGTGGCCGAGTTCCTCCCAGGCTTCCGCATTGGCGCCCTGGGCGAGCGCGCGGTGGAGGTAGCCTTCCGACTGCGGCCACTGGCCCTGCGCGCGCGACAGCCGGGCCAGGGCCAGCAGCAGGCCGGGGCTGGCGGGGTGGTCCTGCAGCCAGCGCTCGGCGCGCGCGCGCCGGGCATCGATGCGGCCGATCGGCAGCCGCCCATAGAGGCCGGCGAGGTCTTCGTCCCAGCGGGTGTCGAGCGCCTGCTCGATGCTGCCGGCGGCGGCATCCTCCCAGCGCAGCGCGGCGGCGCGCTCGGCATAGGCGGCGACCGCGGCCGGCTCGGTGCGCAGCGACTTGGGCAGCGCTTCCCAGCGGTCGGCCAGCACATTGGCGTCGTCGGCCTGGCGCAACGAAGCCTCCGCCCAGCGCGCTTCCATGTCGTCGAGCTGCGCCGGCGGCATCACCTGCTGCTGGCGCATCGGTCCGAGCAGACCGTAGGCCTCGCCGGTGCGGCCGCTCAGCGCGAGCGCCTGCGCGCGCAGCGCCAAGCCGCGGGGCGGCAGCGGCTGCAGCTCGGGGCGGTCGAGCGCGTCGAGCGCCTCGGCCGGGCGGCCGTGGGCGAGCGCGAGTTCGGCGGTGACCAGCGCGCGGGTGACCGGATGGGCGGTCGCGAGCGCGTCGAGGTGGCTGCGCGCCGCGCCGTCCTCGCCCCGCGATGCGGCCGCGCGCGCCGCGCCCGCATGGGCGATCGGTGCGATGCCGTCGTCGACCGCGTTCGGGCTGCGCGCGGCTTCATCGAGCAGGCGTTCGGCGCGGGTCCAGTGCCCGAGGTGGAGCGCATCCAGGCCGTCGGTGAGCTTTGCCCGCGCCGCACGCTCGCGCCGTCGGCGCAGGGCCACCAGCGGCAGGCTCAGCAGCTTCCACACCAGCCACAGCGCAAGCAGCGCGCCCACGCCGATCAGCACCGCGGCGGCGAGGGTGGTGGTGTAGTCGGTGCCGCGGTAACGCACCAGTACGTAACCCGGATCCTGCACCAGCAACTGGGCGGCCAGCGCACCGACCAGCACCAGCACGATCAGCAACAGCAGGTTACGGAATAGGTTCATCGGCGGGGCTCCTCGCTCGCGGCGCGCAACTGGCGCAGTTGCGCCAGTGTCGTGCCGAGGGTCGGAAGCGTGAGTGAAAGCGGCATCGCGGCGATGCGGTCGAGCTGTGCGCGGCGGCGCGCCAGTGTTTCGCGGTCGGACTCCAGCCGTGCCAGCCAGTCGCCGGCGCGGACCAGCGCCGCCTGCCAGCCTTCGGGGTCGCGGCGCTCGGCGGCGGCACGGGCAAGGCTGACTTCCAGCTGCAGGCCGGCGCGGGCGGCGGCGACGTCGGCCGGCTGGACGGCGACGGCGTGGTCGCTTTGCTGGACCTGGACGATTGCGCCGAAGGCGCGGCGCCACCACGGTATGTCGGTGTCGCGGGTGATGCGCGGGCGCGGGCCGGGCGTGTCGATCGCGGCGGTGAACGCGTCCAGGCGGGCCAGCGCCTGCACCCGCGGTTCGGCCTCGAGCGCATCCAGCGCGGCGCGTTCCTGCATCAGCGTCTGCCGCAGGCTCAGGTAGGCCGGATCGTCGACGCCTTCGAGCACCCCGGCGGCCAGGGCATACGCACGTCGCGCGCCGTCGAGGTCGCCGGCGATGAGCAGCCGTTGCTGGCCGAGCGACAGCAGCAGTTCGGCCTCGTCCAGGCGCAGGGCCTGGGCGCCGTGGCGGTCGGGATCGGCGAAGCGGGCGAAGCTGTCCTCGATGATCGCCGAACGCTCGCCCAGGCCCAGCAGTTCGTCGCGCAGCACGCGATTGGTCGCGTCGGCCTGCTGCAGGCGCTGCGCCTGGGCGCGCTGGTCGCGCCGCAGCGCGTCGACCCGCGCATCCAGTGCCTCCAGCTGGACCGCGGCGTCGGCATGGGCGGCGCGCGCGGCCTGGTCCTGCTGCCACCATTGCCAGCCGTAGAACCCGGCGGCGCCCAGCACCACCAGCACGAGCAGGAGGACCAGCCACGGCCAGGTCCGTGCACGGCGCCGAGGGGATACATCGTCGGGGGTCGGGATCACGGTATCGGCGCGGCCTGGAGGGGGCCTGCCATGCTACCGGAGCGTCAGCGAAGCGCGGTCGCGGCGGCTTCGGCGAGGTCGGCGGCGCGGGCGCTGCGGGCGCGGCCCGCCGTGGCGAAACCGAGAGTGCGCGCCAGCTCGACCAGCCGGTCGCTTGCGGCCACGACCGGCAGCCGGTGCAGCCGCGCCACCAGGTCCGGCGGAAGGTTGCCGTGCACCTGCTGCAGCCCCTCGCCGCTGGATACCGCGATCGCCGCGGGCCCGCGCAGCGCCTGCAGTGCCGCCACCGCGCGCGGCGTCGGCGACAGCGGCTCGCGACGGTAGACATCGGCGCGGAGCACGCGTGCGCCGCGGTCCCGCAGGGCCGGTACCAGCATGCCGCGGCCGCCGGGGGCGGTGACCAGGCCGACCAGGGCACCTTCGACAGCGGCCGCCTGCAGCCCGGGCAGCGCCAGCAGGCCCTCGCTATCCATGCGGCGCGGCGCCGCCACTGCGTCGACGCCGGCCGCGCGCAACGCCGCGGCGGTGCCACTGCCCACCGCGAACCATGACTGTCCGGGCCGGGATCGCAGCGGTTGCAGCGCATGGGCGGCGCGCACGGCGGCGGGGCTGGTGAACAGCACGCGCGAGGCGTCCAGTGCGGCGGCCAGAGCCTCCCGCGCGCGCGCGTCGTGCAGCGGCTGCAGCGCCCACGGCGACACCGCGATCACGCCGCCGCCACGCCGTGCCGCGGCCTGCCGCATCGGCGCGTGCTGGCCGCGCGGGCGCAGCGAAATCAGCTGCCAGCCGGGAAGGGGTCGGTTCGACATGGGCGCAGCATAGCCACTGCGGCGTGCAGGCATGGCCTATCCTCGGCGCCTCCTGTTCCTTCCGCGTTCCGCCCGCGCATGCCCCACAGCGAAGCCCTGCAACATCTCCTCGAGCATTACCGGTCGATGCCGCCGGTGGCGGCGATGGACCTGCGCATCGCCGGCTACGACGGTCGCCGCCTGGCGCTGCACGCGCCGCTGGCGCGCCACGTCAACGACAAGGGCTGTGCGTTCGGCGGCAGCCTGGCGTCGATGATGACGCTGGCGTCGTGGGGGCTGGTGTCGCTGCAGGTCGAGGCCGCCGGGCTTGAAGCCGACATCTATGTGGCCGACAGCCAGGTGCGCTACCTGGCGCCGCTGTTCGACGATATCCGGGTCAGCGCGGAGCTCGGTCCCGGCGGCGACTGGGACGAGTTCATCCGGACCCTGCGCCAGCGCGGCCGCGCCCGCGCCAACCTGGTCGCGCAGGTGCCGCTGCCGGATGGCGGCATCGCCACCGCGTTCACCGCGCGCTACGTCGCGATCGCCCGGCCCACGGCGCCATCGCCGGGCTAGGATGGCGGCCATCAAGAGCCACGCCCCTTTCCGCCACTTTCCGGAGCGCCGATGCGCCTGTTCAACGCCCTGATACTGCTCTGCGTGCTGGCGGTCGCCGGCTGCGCCAGCTCGAGCCCCGCCGCCGATGCCCTCGACACCGCCCAGTACGCCTGGTCCGGTGCGATCCGCTGGGGCGACTTCGACGGCGCGGCGACCCTGATCGACCCCAAGGTGCGCGAGGAGGAACCGCTGACCGATCTGGAGCTCAAGCGCTACGAACACGTGCAGATCACCTCCTACCGCGACCGCGGCGCCAGCCGCAACATCGAGGCCGGCACCGCGGTGCGCAACATCGAGATCGGCGTGGTCAACCGCCACACCATGGAACAGCGCATGGTCGGCTATACGGAGAGGTGGCGCTGGGACGAGGAGCGCAAGACCTGGTGGGTCACCAGCGGACTGCCCGATCTCTGGGCGGAGGAGTGAGCCGGCCACCCCTGGCGCTTTCTGCGACAATGCCGCCCCCGCAATCGCTGCCGTGACGCCGTGACCCTCGACGAACTGCTGGCCTTCGCCGGCCGCCATCCGTACCTCTCGCTGGGCCTGGTCGGGCTCACCGTGGCGATCATCTTCACCGAGATCGCGCGCCTGTTCCGCGGCTACAAGGCCCTGCGCCCGGCCGAGCTGACCGCGCTGATCAACCGCGACAACGCGCTGGTGGTCGACCTGTCCTCGACCAACGATTTCCAGAAGGGCCACATCGCCGGCAGCAAGTCGGTGCAGCCCGGCCAGTTCGACCCCGAGAACAAGCTGCTGGTGGGCGCCAAGGCGCTGCCGGTCGTGGTCACCTGCCGCACCGGGCAGGCCTCGGCCGGCGCCGCCAAGCGGTTGAAGAAGGCCGGTTTCGAGCAGGTCTACTGGCTCGACGGCGGCATCCAGGCCTGGCAGCAGGCCGAGCTGCCGCTGGTCAAGGGCCGCGGCTGAGCCCCGGCGCCGGCGGCGGATGCCGTCCGCCGTCCACTCCATTGCAACGGCCTCGACCGACCCGATCCTGAACGGTGGCCGGCTGGCATGCGCGTGCCATAATCGATCCTTTCCGCCTTATCGCTGGAGTCAACGAGATGTCCGAAGAAAACGTCAACGGCGCCGCCGCGCCGGCCGAGGCCGCCACCGGCAACACCGGCCCGGCTTTCACGGTCGAGAAGATCTACGCCAAGGACGTCTCGTTCGAAGTGCCCGGCGGCCCGGCCGTGTTCAACGAGCAGGCCCAGCCGCAGCTGCAGATGAACCTCAACCAGAGCGTGCAGCGCCTGGGTGAGAACGCCTACGAGGTGGTGCTCGGGATCACCCTGACCTGCAACGCCGGCGACAAGCCGATGTACCTGGTCGAGGTGAAGCAGGCCGGCGTGTTCGGCCTGGCCGGCTTCGAAGCCGCGCAGTTGGACGCGATGCTCGGCACCCACTGCCCGAACGTGCTGTACCCGTACGCGCGCCAGCTGATCAGCAGCCTGGTGCAGTCGGGCGGCTTCCCGCCGTTCTTCCTTCAGCCGATCAACTTCGACGCGCTGTACGCCGAAGGCCTGCGCCAGCGCGCGGCCAAGCAGGCCAGCGAGCTCAACGACGCCGAAGCGGGCGGCAACGCCTGACCGGCACTGCATGGCAGTCAGCCTGAACAGCGACGCGCAACGCGTCGCGGTGCTCGGCGCGGGCTCGTGGGGCACCGCACTGGCGGCACTGATTGCGCGCCACGGCCACCACACCGTGTTGTGGGGCCGCGACGCCGCCGGCGTCGCGATGATCGACCAGGGCCAGCAGAATGCCCGCTACCTGCCCGGCATCACCCTGCCCGATACCCTGCGTGCGACCACCGACCTGGTCGCCGCGCTCGAGGGTGCCGACCTGGTGCTGGTGGCAGTGCCCTCGCACGCTTTCGCCGGCACCCTGCGCGAGCTCGCTCCGCACCGGGCTGCCGCGGCCGGGGTGGCGTGGGCGACCAAGGGCTTCGAGCCCGGCAGCGGCCGTTTCCTGCACGAGGTCGCGGCCGAGGTGCTCGGTCCGGGCGTGCCGCTGGCGGTGGTGACCGGGCCGTCGTTCGCCAAGGAGGTCGCGCTGGGCCTGCCCACCGCGCTGACCGTCCATTCCGACACCGCCGCATTCGCCCAGTCGGTCGCCGAAGTGCTGCACGGGCCGAGCTTCCGCGCCTATACCGGCGACGACATGCTCGGTGCCGAACTCGGCGGCGCGATGAAGAACGTGCTCGCGGTCGCCACCGGCGTGGCCGACGGCATGCAGCTCGGGCTCAACGCCCGCGCCGGCCTGATCACCCGCGGCCTCAACGAGATGCTGCGGCTCAATCGCGCGCTCGGCGGCCAGCCCGAGACCCTGATGGGCCTCGCCGGCCTCGGCGACCTGGTGCTGACCTGCACCGGCGACCTGTCGCGCAACCGCCGGCTCGGCCTCGCGCTCGGGCAGGGACGGTCGATCGACGAGGCGGTGGCCGCGATCGGGCAGGTGGTCGAGTCGGTGCAGACCGCCGACGAGGTCATGAGGCTGGCCCGCCGCCACGAGGTCAAACTGCCGATCGCCGAGGCCGTCTACGCCGTGCTGCACGGCGAGATCACCCCCGGCGAGGGCCTGCGACAGCTCATGGCACGCGAGCAGAAGGCCGAGTACCCGGCGGCGCTGTTCGGTTGAGGCCATGCTGGCGCCAATTCCTGATCGGCTGTCTGCGCTGCTGTAGGAGCGGCTTCAGCCGCGATCATGGAATCGGTGCGAGCGAACTAGCATCCGATCGCGGCTGAAGCCGCTCCTACAAATGCGGAAAACCGCGCGGCAACAAAAAGCCCGGCCGGAGCCGGGCTTCTTCATTGCTGTTGCGATTTGCGAATCAGAAGCTCGCGCGCACGCCGACCATGTACTTGGTGGTGTCGATGTCCTCGAGCAGCTCGCCGCTCTCGATCTCGCCGAACACGCCCCAGGTCCGGTTGAACTTGACCT
Source organism: Lysobacter sp. CC-YZS074 (assembly GCF_056739745.1). NCBI lineage: Bacteria > Pseudomonadati > Pseudomonadota > Gammaproteobacteria > Lysobacterales > Lysobacteraceae > Lysobacter > Lysobacter sp. CC-YZS074. Next base: position 327,147 of record NZ_CP200301.1, read on the forward strand.
GCGCACCGACCAGCGCCGAGAACGAGCCGTCGAAGTCGCCGCCGTCGTTGTAGCTGGCCTTGGCCCAGCCCTCGACGCGATCGGCCAGCAGGCCACGCAGGCCGACGCTGACGCGGCCGCCATCGATGTAGTCCGAACCGCTCACGCCGAGCACGTCGTCGACGCTCAGGTCGTAGCGGACATAGCCCAGCTCGGCGATGAAGTCGGCGCGCTCGCCCAGGTCGCTGCGCAGGCCGACGCCGAGCTGGCTCTCCTCGAGTTCGACGTTGAAGTCATCGGCTTCGATCGAGGCGTAGCCGCCGTGCAGGTAGACGTTTTCGGCCACGGCGACCGAGCCGCGCAGCTGGAAGCCGTCGTCGTTGCCGTCTTCGACATCCAGATGGACGTAGCCGGCTTCGACATAGGTGTAGTCGACGCCGCCGGCGGACGCGGCGAACGGGGCGGCGGCCAACACGGCGGCCAGGAGGGCGGTCTTGCTGTTCATGTGATGGTTCCTTGTGGGGTTGCACCGCCTCGCGGCGGCGGCGCAACTTAACGATAAATTCACGTAAACGCAAACCGCGTTCACAAAAAAGCCCCGGCCGGAGCCGGGGCGGGGCGCGACGATTTCAGGGGAGAGAGAGACTGTCGCGGTAACGCGGGGGTGACGCTTAGAACGTGATGCGCGGGCCGATGAAGTACTGGGTATCACCGTCGGCGAACTTCACGTCGCCGCTGATGCCCCACATCGGGTTGAACTTCACCTGCGCGCCGACGCGGCCGTAGAAGTCGCCGTCGTAGTCGCTGCCGTCCTCGTAACCGGCGAGCGCGTAGCCCTCCAGGTTCTGGGTCAGCGCACCGCGCACGCCGGCTTCGACGCTGTAGCCGTTGAGGTCGTTGTCGAACTCGTCCTCGGAGCGCTCATACGCGACCCGGGTCAGCAGGTCGGCGCGCGGCGAGATCTCGTGGTTGTAGCCGATGCCCAGGCGCATCTGGTCGATATCGACACCGTCGAAGCGGAGGTCGCCGACGGTGAAGTCGTCGGTCTTCTGGCCGGAGTAGCCGCCGAAGACGTGGAAGTTCGGGGCGATCGCACCGGAACCGTTGATGGCCCAGCCGTCGGCATCGCCGCTGTCGGTGTCGGTGGCCATGTAGCCGCCTTCGACATAGTTGTAGGACACGCCGTCGGCGGCCGAGGCGGCGAACGGGAGGGCGGCAAGCAGGGTCAGGGCAAGCAGGGACTTCTTCATAAAGGTCTTGGCCTCTTCTAATGAACGGTCCGGCTGCGGTCGCTATCGGGGGACGCGCCGCGGCTCGGGCATCGGCAGTATCCCCGTGGCGGCCAAACATCGACTGAATTGTGTACGCGGAAGTTCAGGAACTACACGGAAGGTTCAGGGTCCGCGCGGACGACGTCGTGTGGAGCATCCGCCGCACGCCCGCGAGTTGAATTGATCGGCACTTAATGTCGCCGCGCCTAACGTCACCACTCCCCGGGCAACACGCGAGTACGACCATGGCCAGCGCGCGCAACACATCCACGGCACTCAAGGACGCGGCGCAGGCGGCGGCCTGCGCGATGGGCATCGAGGCGCGCGCCTACTTCGGCAGCCGGCCGTGGGCCGAGGTGGAGCCGGCGCTGTCGCGCTGCTGGTCGCGCAACTACGCGCGGTTGAAGGTCGACTGGCTCAACGTCGCCGAGCACGCCTACACCGCGTGGAGCTACCAGCAGCCAAGGCTGGTGCTCGCGCCGGAGCCGCCGTTCGGCGAGGTGGCGTCATGAAGCCGCGGGCGCACAGCTGGCACGTGCCGTCGGGCATGCGGCCGACGCAGCCGGGGCGGGAGCCGCGGGTCGATCCGATGGCCCGGCTCGCGGTGCCGGTGTCGGCCGCCTCCAGCCAGCCGGCCGGTGCGGCGGCCCTTCACGACGCGCCGCCCGCCAATGCGCGCCCGGGCCCGGGCCGCGGCCGCCATACGCACTAGACCTTGGGCGCGAGCCGGTCGCTCGATCGTCGATAGGCGCGACCGCAATATCCGGCTTGCCCCCTGATCGGCAGCAGCCCCGCGCGCGCGTTGTGATTGCGGTCGCAGACATCCCCGCTGCACTGGCGTTGGATAGCGCCTACGGGGAAAGGGGAACGTCGATGAAGTCCGACAAGCCGCTGCGGCGCGATCGTGCCGAGCTGGTCGCGCGCGGTTGTGCACTCGCGGCGCTGCTGGCGGGAGTCCTGTGGGCGTGGTTCGGAGGCGGCGCCACGCCCTGAGCGGCCTGCAGCGCACACCGGCGCGCTGCAAACGTATGCAGCCCCTGCGGGAGGCGGACGCGGATTAACCTGCGCTTCTCCCGTCCGGATCGCGCAATGACTGGCACCTCCGCCTCGCTGCTGGCCATCTTCGGTGCCACCGGCGACCTCGCCCGGCGCATGCTGCTGCCGTCGCTGTACGGACTCGAGCGCGATGGCCTGCTGCCGCCGGGACTGCGGATCCTCGGCACCGCCCGCAGCGAACTCGACACCAAAGACTTCCGCGCACTGGTCGCCGATGCGGTCGAACGCCACCTGTCCTCGGCCGATCGTGACCCGGCCGCGCTCGCCGCCCTGCTTGCCCGCATCCACTACCACCCCGCCGCGCTCGACGACGCCGACTCGCTGCGCGCACTGTGCGGCACCATCACTTCGCTGCGCGACGGCGGTGACGTGGTCTGCCACCTCAGCACCGCGCCGCGCTGGTACGCGCCGGTCTGCGACGCGCTCGGCGCCAATGGGCTTGGCGGCGCCGGCACCCGGGTGATGCTGGAGAAGCCGCTCGGCCAGGACCTTGCCAGCGCGACCGCGATCCACGACGGCGTCGCCCGCGTGTTCGACGAGGACCGTGTGTTCCGGGTCGACCACTACCTCGGCAAGGAAGGCGTGCAGAACCTGCTCGCGCTGCGTTTCGGCAACGCGCTGTTCGAGCCGCTGTGGAACGCGCGCCACGTCGAACAGGTGCAGATCACCGTCGCCGAAACCGTCGGCGTCCAGGGCCGGGGGGACTACTACGACGATTCCGGCGCCAGCCGCGACATGCTGCAGAACCACCTGCTGCAGCTGCTGTGCCTGGTCGCGATCGAGCCGCCGTCGCGGTTCGAGCCGACCGCGGTGCGCAACGAGAAGATCAAGGTGCTGCGCTCGCTGCGGCCGATCGGCAGGGACGAGGTGGCGACCGAGACCGTCACCGGCCAGTACACCGCCGGCGCCGTCGGCGGGGTCGCGGTGCCGGGCTACCTTGACGAACTCGGCCGCGCCAGCAGCACCGAGACCTTCGTCGCCCTCCGTGCCCGGGTCGACAACTGGCGCTGGAAGGGCGTGCCGTTCTACCTGCGCACCGGCAAGCGCATGCCGCAGCGCTGCACCGAGATCTACCTGCAGTTCCGCGCGGTGCCGCATTCGATCTTCGATCACGGCGGCGCGCCGCTGCAGCCCAACACGCTGGTGATCCGGCTGCAGCCGGGCGAACGCATCGAACTGCGGATGATGCACAAGACGCCGGGCTTGGACCGCAACGGCCTGCAGTTGTCGCAGGTGGCGCTCGACCTCGACATGCAGGAGCAGTTCGCCACCCACCGGCGCCGGCTCGCCTACGAGCGGCTGTACCTCGACGCGATCGAGGGCAACGGCACCCTGTTCGTACGGCGCGACGAAACCGAGGCGGCGTGGCAGTGGATCGACGCGATCCACGACGGCTGGCGCCAGACCGGCATGACCCCGCGGCCGTACCCGGCCGGCACCTGGGGGCCGTCGCGCGCGGTCACCCTGGCCGAGCGGCACGGCCACGCGTGGCGCGAGTGAGCCGGCCATGAGTGAAAGGCCGACCGAGCACCGTTACGACAGCGCCGACGCCCTCGCCGAGGCCGTCGCCGCCGAGCTGCGGCGCAGCTGCGACGGTGCGATCGCGCACCGTGGCCGGGCGATGCTGGCGCTGGCCGGCGGCCACACGCCGCTGCCGCTGTACCGCCGGCTCGCCGCCGCGCCGCTGCCGTGGGGGCAGGTGCTGCTGCTGCCGACCGACGAACGCTGCGTGCCGCACGACCACCCGGCCTGCAACCTGCGCGCGCTGACCGAGGTCTTCGCCGCGGCCGCCGGCGTGCGGCTGGCCGGCCTGACCGTTGCCGACGGCGACCCGGACCGCTCCGAGCGCGCCGCACGCGACCTGCTCGCCGGCTATCCCGAACCGTTCGACGCGGTCGTGCTCGGCATGGGCGGCGACGCCCACGTCGCCTCGCTGTTCCCGGGTGCGCCGCAACTGGACGGCGCGATCGACCCGCGCGCGACGTTCGATGCCTGCCGGGTCGACCCGCAACCGTTGCCGCCCGAGGCACCGTACCCGCGCATTAGCCTGACCGCCGCGCGCCTGCTGCGCACCCGCGCACTGCACCTGGTGATCACCGGCGGCAAACGCGAGGTGCTGCGGCGCGCACTCACTCCGGCCGCAACCCCACGCCTGCCGGTCGCGGCGGTCCTCGACGCGGCGACCGCACCGGTGCACGTACATTGGAGCCCGTGATGAGCCTGCATCCCACCGTCGAGCGCGTCACCGCACGCATCGCCGAGCGCAGCCGCGCCAGCCGCGGCGACTACCTGCGGCGGATGGACGCGGCACGCGCGCGGTCGCCGGCGCGGCTGGCCTTGGGCTGCGGCAACCTCGCCCACGGTTTCGCCGCATCCGGTGTGGACAAGCCGGCGCTGCGTGGCGGTCACGCCGGCAACATCGGCATCGTCACCGCCTACAACGACATGCTGTCGGCGCACCAGCCGCTGGAGCAGTACCCGAGCCTGGTCCGCGCCGCCGCGCGCGCCGCCGGCGGCAGCGCACAGGTCGCCGGTGGCGTGCCGGCGATGTGCGACGGCGTCACCCAGGGCCGCGCCGGCATGGAGCTGTCGCTGTTCTCGCGCGACACCATTGCGCTGTCGACTGCGGTCGCGCTGAGCCACGACATGTTCGACGCCGCGCTGCTGATGGGCGTGTGCGACAAGATCGTGCCGGGCCTGCTGATCGGCGCGCTGAGCTTCGGCCACCTGCCGGTCATCTTCGTGCCCGCCGGGCCGATGACCACCGGCCTGTCCAACCGGGACAAGGCCGCCGTGCGCCAGCGCCATGCCGAGGGCAAGGCGAGCCGCGAGGAACTGCTCGAAGCCGAGTCGGCCAGCTACCACGGTGCCGGCACCTGCACCTTCTACGGCACCGCCAACTCCAACCAGATGCTGATGGAGGTGATGGGCCTGCATATGCCGGGCACCGCCTTCGTCAACCCGGGCACGCCGCTGCGCGATGCGCTGACCGTCGCCGCGACCGAACAGGCGCTGCGCATCACCGCGCTCGGCGACGACTACCGCCCGCTCGCCCGCACCGTCGACGAGAAGGCGATCGTCAACGCGATGGTCGGCCTGGCCGCGACCGGCGGCTCGACCAACCACGCGATCCATCTGGTCGCGATCGCACGCGCGGCCGGCATCGTGATCGACTGGGACGACCTCGATGCGCTGTCGCGGGTGACCCCGCTGCTGGCGCGGATCTACCCCAACGGCAGCGCCGACGTGAACCACTTCCAGGCGGCCGGCGGTCTCGGCTTCGCGATCCGCGAGCTGATCGATGCCGGCCTGCTGCACCCCGACATCGCCTGCGTGCACGGCGGCGACCTGCGACGGCAGGCGATGGAGCCGTGGCTGGACGACCTCGCCCTGCGCTGGCGCGAACCGCCGGCGGCCTCGCTCGACCCGTCGGTACTGCGCGGGGTGGCGATGCCGTTCGACGGCGAGGGCGGGCTGCGCCGGCTCGACGGCAACCTCGGCCGCGCGATCGTCAAGATCTCCGCGGTCGCGCCGGAGCACCGCGTGATCACCGCGCCGGCGCGGGTGTTCGATTCACAGGACGCCGTGCTCGACGCGTTCCGTGCCGGCGCGCTCGAAGGCGACTTCGTCTGCGTGGTGCGCGGGCAGGGGCCGCGCGCCAACGGCATGCCGGAGCTGCACAAACTGACCCCGACCCTCGGCCTGCTGCAGGACCGCGGCCAGCGCATCGCGCTGTTGACCGACGGCCGCATGTCGGGCGCGTCGGGCAAGGTGCTCGCCGCGATCCACGTCACCCCGGAAGCGGTCGACCGCGGCGCGATCGCGCGGCTGCGCGACGGCGACACGGTCCACATCGATGCCGAGGCCGGCACGTTGGACGCGCAGGTCGAGCCGGCGCAGTGGCGTGCGCGCGAATCGGCCTTCGCCGTCGACCCGGCGAGCCATGCCGGCATGGGCCGCGAACTGTTCGGCCTGATGCGCGCCAATGCCGGCACCGCCGAGCAGGGCGCGTGCAGCCTGTTCGGCGACCCGCGCGACGACCGTGCCGCGTCGGCTGCACCGGCCGGCATCGGTGCCGCCGATCCCGGCAGCGGCGCCGTCGGCATCCAGCCGTTGCCGGGCGCGGAGGTCGACGCATGAGCCACGACGACCGGCTCGAACTGATCGCCGACATCGGCGGCACCAACGCGCGTTTCGCGCTGGTCGACCCGGCCGCGGCGGTTCCGGAGCTGCTGCACCCGCAGTCGCTCGAGAACGCCGGCTTCGCCAGCCTGCAGCACGCCGCCGAGCACTACCTGTCGCTGGTCGACGCACGCCCGCGCCGCGCCGCAATCGCCCTGGCATGCCCGATCACCGGTGACGAGATCCGCCTGACCAATCGCGCCTGGTCGTTCAGCCGCGCCGAATTGCAGGCGGCGCTCGGCCTCGACGAGCTGCGCCTGATCAACGACTTCGGCGCGGTCGGCTGGGCCGTGCCCGCGCTCGGCCCGGACGACCGTATCGCCCTGTACGGCCCGGCCGGCGACACCCTGCGCGGCCCGGTCAGCGTGCTCGGCCCGGGCACCGGCTTCGGCGTCGGCCTGCTGGTCGGGAGCGACGGCGACTGGCGCGTGGTCGAGACCGAGGGTGGCCACGTCGCGTTCGCCCCGCTCGGTGACGAAGAGCAGGCGATCGTGCGCTGGATGAATGCCCGCCACGGCCGCACCTCCTACGAACGCGTGCTGTCCGGCAGCGGCCTGGCCTGCATCGACGCGGTGCTGCGCGGGCTCGATGCCGGGGGCGACCAGGCGCCGCAGCTGCGCGACCCGGCCGACGTCGTCGCCGCTGCACTCGACGGCCACGACGTCGTCGCCCGCCGCGCACTGGCCCGCTTCTGCGCGATCCTCGGCAGCGTTGCCGGCGATGTCGCTCTCGTGCACGGCGCACGCACGGTGATGATCGCCGGCGGCATCGTCCCGCGCTTCATCCCGTTCCTGCGCAGCAGCGCCTTCCGCGAACGCTTCCTCGCCAAGGGCCGCTTCGCCGCCTACCTCGAACAGGTCTCCGTGCAGGTCGCCACCCACCCCAACCCCGGCCTGCTCGGCGCCGCCGTCGCGCTGCGGGCATGATGCCGCGAGTCGCTCGCCTACGAATGGCCGGGCCGTTGTAGGAGCGGCTTCAGCCGCGATCGGGCAAGCGTCCGCCTGCGCCGGTCCCACGATCGCGGCTGAAGCCGCTCCTACAACAGCCCATCCAACGCGGACCACTCCGGCGCACGGCACCCCATGACCCACATCGACCACACCACCCGCACCGCCGCCATCGACGCCATCGACGCCATCTTCGCCCGCGCCCCGGTCCTGCCGGTGCTCGCGATCGAACATCTCGACGACGCCGTGCCGTTGGCCCGCGCACTGGTCGACGGCGGCCTGCCGGTGCTCGAAGTCACCCTGCGCACCGACGCCGCGCTGGCGGCCATCACCCGCATCGCCGCCGAAGTCGACGGCGCGATCGTCGGCGCCGGCACCGTCCTGACCCCCGCCGACCTCGACGCCGTCGCCGACGCCGGCGCCGCCTTCGCGATCTCGCCCGGCGCCACCGACGCTCTCTATACCGCGGCCGCCGCCCACCGCCTGCCCTGGCTGCCCGCGATCGCGACCGCCAGCGAACTCATGCGCGGCCTCGACCACGGCTACCGCCGCTTCAAGTTCTTCCCCGCCGAAGCCGCCGGCGGCGTCGCCGCACTGAAAGCCTTTGCCGGCCCCTTCCCCCAAGCCCGCTTCTGCCCGACCGGCGGCATCGACGCCACCTCCGCCCCGCGTTACCGCGCACTGCCGAACGTCATCACCGTAGGCGGGTCGTGGATGGTGCCGAAGAACGCGATCGAAACACGCGACTGGGCGCGAATCACCGGACTGGCATGCGGGTGCGGAGCAGGGCGTCCGTAGGCCCAGCGCGTCACCAACATTGCCGGAGCATCGTGATCCCCGATTCGCCCGGAGAGGTTCTGTAGAAGGTAAGTCGCGACCCACTGACCCGCCGAGGTCGCCGCGTTCAACGCGGCTTCCCGTTCGCGCGATCGCGGGTCGCGTTTACCGACGCGCAGCCGCGGGTCAGTGGGTCGCGACTCACGTCGCTCCTACATCCGCGCGATGGACGGGCATTCCGCGCCACGGACGGACATCCCGCGTCATGGACGGGCGTCCGTGCCATGGATCGCGCATCCGCGAGGTGGACGGGCATTTGTAGGAGCGGCTTCAGCCGCGATCGGATGATTGGTCGCGCGCGCCGACTCCACGATCGCGGCTGAAGCCGCTCCTACAAGAGCGTGCAATAGCGGAAGGTGCGAGGGATCAGGCCTCGCCAGGCACCGCCACGCCGCGCCCGTCCAGCACCCGCCCCAGCACCCAGGTCAGGGCCACCGTCGCCACCAGCGTGATGAACATCAGATGGATGTAGTGCAGCGGCGTCCACGCGAAGGTGAACACCGCATACAACGCCGCCCCGAACACCAGCCCCGCACGTACCGCGCGCGAGTCCATCCGCCGGAACAGCACCGCCACCACGAACGCCGCCAGCACCGGCATCGAATACAGCCCGTTGAGCTGCTGCAGCGTCGCGATGATGCTTTCCGAGTGCTGGTACAGCGGCACCATCGCCAGCGACGTCAGCGCGAACACCACCGCTACCCGTTGCCCGATCCGGCGTGCATCCGCATCCGGGTTCACCTTCGCCAGATGGATGTCGCAGGTGTACAGCGCCGAGGCCGAGTTGAGGCAGGAGTTGAAGCTCGACAGCACCGCCCCGGCGATCACCGCCGCGAACGCGCCCGACAGCCAACCCGGCAGCACGTCGCCGACCAGCCGTCCGTACGCCACGTCGCCGACATCGCCGTACAACTTGTAGGCGATCACCCCCGGCAGGATCACCACCAGCGGCGTCACCAGCTTGAACGCCGCCGCCGCGTAGATGCCCTTCTGCGCCTCGCGCACCGACTTCGCTGCCAGCGCGCGCTGGGCGATCACCATGTTGGTGCCCCAGTAGAAGATGTGGATGAACACCATGCCCGTCAGCAGCGTGTGCCAAGGGATGTCGGAGTCGTCGCCGCCGACCAGCGTCCAGCGCTCGGCCGGGATGCCCGACAGATCCCAGTCGACCGCGGCCAGCGCGAACAGCGTCACCGCCACGCCCATCACCAGCAGTCCGATGCCGTTCCACGTGTCGGAGATGGCGATCGCGCGCAGTCCGCCGAACGCCGCGTAGGCCAGCCCGCCGGCGGCGAACAGCGCAGCGATCGCCAGGATCGACCACTCCAGCCCGAACATCGATTTCATGAACACCGCGCCGGTGTACAGCACCACCGGCAGCAGGATGAACATGTAGCCGGCCAGGAACAGTACCGACACCACGCGCCGCAACGCCGGGTCGCCGAGGCGCTTCTCCAGCAGCTCGGTGGTCGTGGTGCAGCGGTGCTTGTAGTACATCGGCACCAGCACGTGGGCGAGCACCAGCAGGCCCGCCGCGGCACCGAACTCCCACCACGCGACCAGCATCATCTGCGCGCCGTTCATGCCGACGATCTGCTCGGCGCTGATGTTGGTCAGCAGCAGCGAGCCGGCAATAAACGGCCAGGCCAGCGTGCCGCCGGCGAGGAAGTAGTCGCGCGACGCATCGTCGCTGCGCACCTCGCGGCGGCAGCGCCACCAGGTCAGCAGCGCGACCAGCGCGGTCAGGGCGATGAACACCGCCACCTGCAAGGCATTCGAATCCACGGTCCGGTACCCCCTCGGCGATCGATCCCGCGACGCTAGCGCAGGGCCGCAGTGCAGCATCGCCGGCGCCGCGGTGAATACGTATGCAGCTCGCCAGGCAGGCGACCCCCCGGTAGGCGGTAGGAGCGACGTAAGTCGCGATCCCACTGACAACCCATTCGACGCGGCGATCCACGTGCAGCCGGTTTCGCGCGATCGCGCCTGCGCGTTGATCGCCGCGGATCGGCATGTCAGTGGGTCGCGACTTACGTCGCTCCTACAACGCCGTGGAGATGTCCGTGCCTGTGTAGGAGCGGCTTCAGCCGCGATCGTGGAATCGGCGCGGGCGACCGGTCATCCGATCGCGGCTGAAGCCGCTCCTACAGAAGCCCGGCGCCCGCGAGTCCCTTCGACCGGTGACGTCGCGGAACAAAAAGCCCCCGCCGGCGAACCGGCGGGGGCTGTCGACCTTCGGGGGTCCTCGGGGTCGAACTGCGGTGACTCGAACCGCGGTGGTCCGGACCACGACGGAACGGATCACGACGGGCCGGAGCCCGCTGCCTCAGAACCGGTAGTTCACGCCCAGCAGATAGGTGCGGCCGAACTCGAAGTACTGGTGCGGGCGCTCGCTGAGGCCGTCGTGGATGGTGCGGTACGGCTCGTTTTCCAGGTTGTTGACCTGCAGCAGCAGCGACAGGTCCTGCAGCGCGCCGCTCTGGAAGGTGTAGCCCAGCTGCAGGTCGGTCACCGACTCGCCGTCGAAGTACACCTTGGTGCGGTCGCCGCCGGCGCCCTGCACCTCGCCGAGGAAGCGCGAGCGCTTGCGGTGCGCCACGCGCGCCGAGAAACCGTAGCGCTCGTAGTACGCGGTGATGTTGGACACGTAACTCGACAGGCCCGGCAGCGGCTCGGTGGTGCCGGGGCCGAGCGGCTCGATCTCGCTGTCGGTCTCGGAGTAGCTGGCGACCACGCCGAAGCCTTCCAGCGGCGCCCACACCAGGTCCAGCGGCACCGACAGCGCCAGCTCGAAGCCGTCGAGCGTGCCGCCCTCGCCGTTCATCGGCTGGGTGTACTCACCGACCCACCAGCCGTCGGGCAGCCCCGGCGGCAGCGTGCCCTCCGGCAGCGGCAACTGGCGGAAGTCGAACTCGGTGGTCTGGCTGTAGATGTAGGTCTTCAGATCCTTGTAGAAGTACGCCGCGCTGACGTACCCCTTGCCGCCGAAGTACTTCTCGTACGACACGTCGTAGGCGTCGGCCAGCCAGGGTTCCAGCTCCGGGTTGCCGCCGGTGCCGGTCAGCATGCCGCGCTGCGCGTCGAAGCCGTAGCCGGCGTTGGCGCGCAGGTCGTCCATGCGCGGGCGCGCCATCTGCCGGGCCGCGCCGAGGCGCAGCATCTGGTCGGCCGGGAACTCGAACGACAGGTTCAGGCTCGGCAGCACCTCGGTGCTGGTCGCGCCGCGGGTCGCCTGCTCGCCGAGCGCGACGCCCTCGAAGGTCGCGATGCCGGTCGAGTCCTGGTCGGCGCTGACCACCTGCGCGCCGACATTGCCGCGCAGCGGGACCGAACCCAGGTTGGTGTCGATGTCGGCCTGCACGTAGAAGGTCGAGACCTGCTCGTTGACCTCCCAGTTCTTGTTGGAGATGTCGGCGTGGTCCTTGCGCCACAGGTGGAACACGCCGTCGTTGAGCATCCCCAGCGCGTCCAGCCCCAGCACGCCCGGAAGGCCGAAGTGGCCGAACGAGGTGTCGGTGACGTACTCGGCCGGGATCACGCCCTCGACGTTTTCGGTGCAGGCCGCGGTGATGCACAGCGTGGCCTCGGACGAGGCGCGGCTCTTGCTGCGGTCGGTCAGGTTGGCGCCGAAGTGCAGCGCGCTGACGAAGCCGGCGTCGAACGTGCGGCTCAGGTCGATGCGCAGCGAGGTCAGCGCATCGCGCACCTCGAAGTCCTTCAGGTAACCGGCCTGCGCGCGCTCGCCGCCCCAGCCGCCCGGGTCGTACATGCGCAGCGCGTCCGGGTCGCTGTAGGCGCCGGGCTGGCCGAAGCTGAAATCGAAGTAGCCGTCGGGATTGAGCGCCAGGTCGACGCTGTCGCGGCCGCCGTCGGCCAGGCCGGCGTAGACCTCCAGCAGGCGCTCCTCGCGGGTGGCCGAGGAGTGGCCGATGTCGGCGGTCACCGTCCAGTTCGGGGTGATCTTCAGCGCCTGGTTCCAGCCGAAGGCGAACAGCTCGTCCTCGGCCTTGTTGTAGTCGTTGCGCACCACGATCGGCTTGACGTTCTCCCAGTGGGCCCCGGTCATCGTGCCGCTGTCGTTGACGGTGCCGTCGACCAGGGTCGAGCCGTTGCCGTACACCAGGCCCATCTGCAGGCCGCGCTTGCTCTCTTCCTTGTCGAACTGCGAGTAGAAGACGTCCAGGGTGGAGTGGTACTGCTCGCTGGGCTTCCACTCCAGCACACCCATCAGGCCGTCGCGCTGGTTGCTGCCGTCGATCGCGTGCAGGTTGGCGCCGCCGAGCACGCCGTCGGCGTAGCCCCAGGACTCGAACTGCCGACCCTGGGTCGGGTTGTCCATGCGCGCATAGCCGACCGCGACGCCGACGGTGTCGTCCGCGAACTGGTCGATGTAGGAAATGCTGGCGCGGCTGCCCCACTCGTCGTTGTCTTCCAGCCGGTTCATGTCGCCGCGCAGGTTGACCGCGGTGACGCGCTCGGAGAACGACAGCGGCCGCACCGTGCGCAGGTCGACCGTGCCCGACAGGCCCTGGCCGACCAGCTGCGCGTCCGGCGTCTTGTAGACCAGCACTTGGCTCATCAGCTCCGACGGGTACTGGTCGAACTCGACGCCGCGGTTGTTGCCCAGGCTGACCTGCTCGCGGCCGTTGAGCAGGGTGGTGGAGAAGTCGCCGGCAAAGCCGCGGATGTTGATCTCCTGCGGGCGGTTGCCGAAGCGCTGCGCGGTCAGGCCGGGCAGGCGCGCCAGCGAGTCGGCGATCGACATGTCCGGCAACTTGCCGATGTCCTCGGCCGAGACCGACTCGACGATGGAGGTGGAGGTGCGCTTGGCCTCGATGGCGTCCTCGATGCCGCGGCGGATGCCGGTGACCACCACGGTGTCGAGTTCGGTGGCGTCGTCGGCGGCTTCGGCCGGGGTCTGCTGCGGCTCGTCCTGGGCAGACGATTGCGCCTGCGCGCCGGTGGCGATCATCAGCGTCGCCGTGGCCAGCGCCACGCTCAGCAGGTTGCGTTTCAGGTTGGACATGTCCCCTCCACTTCGGATGCGTGTGCCCGCATGCCGCTCGCGCGACCGGGCGTTCGTTGCGCCCCGGGCCCCGTTCTTTCGTCGCTGCGGAACGAAGGCCGTCCCCCGGCGCAGGGCGATGGTAGACGCGTGATACCCCGCACAAATCGCGCTGCAAACGTATTCATTGGCGGCGCGCGGAAACGCGGCATCGGCGGTCACGACGCTGTGGAATAGTGGGGCGCGCATTCATCGGGCGATTCCGCCGGAGGTGTTCGTTGCGCTGGAGTGGGCCGGGTTGGCGTGGGCGGATCGCGGCCGTGGCCGCACTCGCGTGGTGTGGCGCGATGCCGGTGGCAGGCGCGGCGGAGCAGGGCGAAGGCGCACTGCACGTGCCGTCGCCGGACTGGCGCGACCAGGTGATCTACTTCGTGCTGGTCGACCGCTTCGACGACGGCAACCCCGCCAACAACGACCAGGGCGCGGGCGAGTACGACCCGGCCGACCCGTCGCGCTACAGCGGTGGCGACCTGGCTGGACTCACCCGCCGCATCGACTACATCAAAGGCCTTGGCGCGACCGCGGTGTGGATCACCCCGCCGGTGGCCGGGCAGTGGCTCAATGCCGACCGCAGCTACGGCGGCTACCACGGCTATTGGGCCAGCGACTTCACCGCGGTCGACCCGCACTACGGCACGCTCGACGATTACCGCGCGCTGTCGCGCGCGCTGCATGGCCGCGGCATGGTCCTGGTGCAGGACGTGGTGGTGAACCACGTCGGCGACTGGCTGAAGTGCGGGCCGGACGATGACGGCGGCGGCGACGGCGCGCTCGACCCCGCGCGCGACTGCACCGTCCGCACCGACCCGCAGGGCCGCAGCGCGCCGCTGCAGGCGCCGTTCGACCGCAACGACCCGCGCCGCGATGCCGACCTCGCCGCCGGCCTCTACCACTGGACCCCGGAGATCACCGACTTCGGCCAGCGCCGGCAGGAGCTCGACTTCGCGCTGGCCGGGCTAGACGATCTCGACACCGAAAACCCGGCCGTGCGCGACGCCCTGCGCGCGGCCTACGGCCACTGGATCCGCGAGGTCGGCGTCGACGCGTTCCGGGTCGACACCGCCTTCCACGTGCCGGCGGAATTCTTCGCCGACTTCCTGCACGCCGACGACCCCGGCGCGCCCGGCATCGCCCGCGTCGCCGCGTCCACCGGGCGCGACGACTTCCTCGCGTTCGGCGAAGGCTTCGGCAGCGACAGGCCGTTCGACGACACCCAGGCACGCAAGCTCGACGCCTACATGCGCACGCCCGGCGGGCTGGGGTCGATGATCAATTTCCCGCTGTACGGCAGCCTCGGCGACGTGTTCGCGCGCGGCCGGCCGACCGCGGAGCTGCGCCACCGCATCGAATCGATGATGGCGCTGCACGCCGACCCGCACCGGATGCCGAGCTTCCTCGACAACCACGACGTCGACCGCTTCCTCGCCGGCGGCGACGAGGCCGCGCTGAAGCAGGCGCTGCTGGCGATGCTGACCCTGCCCGGCATCCCGGTCATCTACTACGGCACCGAGCAGGGCTTCGCCGAACGGCGCGCGTCGATGTTCGCCGCCGGTACCGGCAGTGGCGGCCGCGACCACTTCGACGCCGACGCGCCGCTGTACCGCTACCTGCAACGCGCGATCGCGCTGCGGCGCGACCACCCGCTGTTCTCCCGCGGCGTGCCGACCGTGCTCGCCGACAACCCGGCCGCCGCCGGCGCCATCGCCTGGCGCACCGACCACGACGGCGACAGCGCGCTGGTGGTGCTCAACAGCGCCGACCACCCCGCATTGCTCGACCGCCTCGCCACCGGGCTGCCGGCCGGCACCCGCCTGCGCGGGCTGTTCGGCATCGACGGCGCCCCGGACGACCTCACCGTCGGCGCCGATGACGCGGTGACGCTGGTGCTGCCACCGCGCAGCGGGCAGGTGTGGCGGGCCGCGCGCGGGCAGGGCGGCACAACGGCTGCCGCGCCGGCATCCGCCGCACTGACCATCGACCCGATCCGCCGCGGCGACCCCGCATCCATCCCCACCGTCGACGGTGACCTGCACCTGACCGGCACCGCGCGCCCCGGCCACGCCTTCCAGCTCGTGACCGACGGCAACCTCGCCGCGACCACCGCCGTGCGCGCCGACAGCGACGGCCGCTGGCGCGCCACCGTCCGCACCGACGGCATGACCGACTCCGCGACCGAACACCGCGTGGTCGCCTGGGACCCGGCCCACGACGAAGCCGGCGCCGCCCGCCACTTCCGCGTCGCCCTGGACTGGCGACTGCGCGCCGACCACGCCGACCCACGCGGCGACGACACCGGCCCCACCGGCACCTACACCTACCCGACCGACCCCGGCTGGCGCGACCTGCACCCAGCCGATATCGAGCGCCTGCGCGCCTGGACCGCCGGCGGCGCCCTGCGCATCGAACTGACCCTGCGCGGCATCGGCACCGGCTGGAACCCCGCCAACGGCTTCGACCGCGTGGCCATCACCGCCTACCTGCAGCTGCCCGGCGACGCTGCCGGCCCCGGTGCCACCGCCATGCCCGGCCAGCACGCCGGCCTCCCCGACGGCATGCACTGGCACCGCCGCCTGCGCGCCCACGGCTGGTCCAACCTGCTGACCGCATCGGCTGGCGCCAGCGCCAATGACGAAGGCAACCCGATCACCCCCGGCGCCACCATCCACGTCGACCCCGCCGCCCGCACCATCACCTTCATCCTGCCGGCCCCCGCGCTGGGCGAGCCGGCATCGCTGGACGGCGCGCGGCTGTACGTCACCACGTGGGATTACGACGGCGACTACCGGCCGCTACAGCCGACCGCCGGGCCGATGGCGTTCGGCGGCGGCACCACGGACGGGGCGCGGGTAATGGATGCCGTCACGGTGACACTGGGCGCGATGCCGGCGAGCAGTGAGTAGCGCCCGCCCGGGGGAGTGCGCGGCATCCACCCGGGACTGCCGGCCAGGGATCCGGATACTGCCGCCCGCTCGGCGACCGGTGAAAATCGATCCTTCGGGGACGGGAATTCAAGCATCGAGGGTTGACGGTCAGTAGCGCCGGGACTGGAAACCAATGGTGTGAGGGGCGAATTCCAGTGGTGGCAGGAGTGAAATTCAGTCTCTCGACACTGAGAAACGGTGTCCGGGAAGTGATATCCGGGGCTGCGGGGCTGGAATCCAGTGCCTGGAGGGTGGAATCCGCCGCCAGGGCAGTGGATTCGGGTGGCTGGCGGCCGGCGGGGCTGTGGGGCCGGCTTGCAGCCGGGGCCGGCGGCAGTTCGCGAAGCTGCTGTTGGCGGCGGCGCGCCAGTTTTATGCGGCGTATCCGGGGCGGTAACAGATAGCACCGCAGGATCGAGGTGTAGCGCCGGCGTGGAGGTCGGCGGGATGTGCGGAAAGCCCGCAACTGCGCGGTTGACGGGAGTGCGCCAGCGCGGCGAGTATCGGATACCACCCCATTTTTGGGGTCGACTAAGTGTTAGGTGCTGACCACATGTCTACGCGTCAGGCAGTTTATGAAGCAGCAGGGCGAGCACTAGAAGTCTCGCAAATGCTCGAAATGGAGCTTGGTACAGCTCTCCTCGCGCTTGATGCGCTTGAGACGAACAGTTTTTTAGCTCCCAATCCAGATGCCTACCAACGTCTCCGGGCGGCAATCGACGGGCTTACGCTCGGCAAATCCCTCAGGAGGATGGGGAAAAAACTCAACATGGCTGAAGACCTTGAAGCAGCGTTCGGTAAGGCCCTAAAAGCCAGGAATTTCGTTGCACATCACCTGTTCAAGCGTAATTCGCTCGCCATGCTGGATGAGGCAACACGCATGAAATTACTTGAGGAAGCGCGGGAAGCCTTTGAGGTCATCCATCCTGCATACTCGCTTGCCCAAGATGTAGCGGTGCATCTCACCCATCAGGTGCTTCAAGTCGCCAATCAGGCACGCACCTAACAATTCGTTCAAGCCGAACCTGCTTCGCTACACCAATAACATGGCAGGTAAAGCTTGCCATGTTGTTGGCTCCGCTACGCACGTCGGCTTAACTCAGGCGTTAGACCTACGAGAGAGTTCATGGCGCGTGCCGTCGCATTCCTAGACATCCTTGGCTTCAAGCAGCTGCTTCAAGATAGGCCGCTAGACGAATTGGCCAAAGAGTACGAGGACGCGGTATCGGCAACGGCCGCCCTCAACACGCGTCATCAACTTGATAAGTCCGGCCCCACCTATCTCCCAAATCACAAGCTAGGTGAGCCTTGGTGCTACCGTCAGATTTTTTCCGATTCGATTGTGCTGGTCGCACTCGACGAGAGCGAGGAGAGCTGCCTCAAGCTGCTGTTGTACGCGAGGCTGCTCTTCATTTTCATGCTGGTTAAGAAGCTTCCTGTGAGAGGCGCGGTAGCTGCGGGGCAGCTTTATCACAACCCAGAAACCGCGATTACCCTAGGAGATGCGCTTACACAAGCATACTTAACGGAGCAACAACAGGAATGGGCGGGCGTGTGTATCGCCGACTCCGTATGGGAGGCGTATCCAAATTTGCTGAAAGCAGCCCAGGACCCCGAGAATGCACTCCACTACTATTTCTTGGAGTATCAGGTGCCGTGGAAAGACGCTCCGCAGGCGGCACATCGAATATTGAATTGGCGTTTTAACGCAGTGATTGAGACGGGCAGTAAAGACTTGCTACAACGCGCCCGTCTCGATAAGGCTCCAAGCAAGCACCAGAACGTCATCAATTACCTAAAGCACGTTCGCGCTTCTGGAGCCCTGCACTTCGGTGATAGGTCAGCCAAACCGGCGGAGTGCTTTACCGTTTGGCTCGGACCTACGCAGCCGCCATTTGCCCATGGCGATGAGCTGTAGCGCGCTTAGGTCGGGCCTAATTCATTCAAGCCGAACTTGCTTCGTTACAGCAAAAGCGTGGCAGAGAAAGCTTGCTACGCTTTTGCCTCCACTACGCAAGTCGGCTTAATTCAGGCGTTAGGTCTGCACGGAGACATCTCGGGTGCGCAAAATCCATGTAGGCGGGCCAATCGGCGCAATCTTGGCGATCGTTTTACTTGCGCTAGGCGCTTGGCACTTCAAGCGGCTCGAGCACACTCGAGAGTTTGATGCTGCACGCACCGCGTACTTGCAAACCCACCCGGAGGCGTCTGATGCTCGCTTTACAATCTGTTACTGGTGCGCCTACCGCTCAAGATCTTTCGCTGGTAAAAGGCAGCTTCGGTTTGGGATGCGGGTGTCACTACCAAGCGGAACAGATACTGCGATTGTCGAGGTTTCAACAAATGGCAGTCAGGCTCCTTTGGTGGATCTTCACTAGGTCGGCAGGCATATTGGCTGCAGACCTAGCAATTCATTCAAGTCGAACCCGCATCGTTCCTTCGGCCACACCGTCGCATCGGCAAGCGCGTCGTGCTCCAGTTGTCCGCTGCGGGTCGGCTTAATTTAGGTGTTTGCAGATGAGTAAACACTTTCAGCATTCATTGGTTCTCTTGGCTTGCCTATTGGCGCCTGGTTGCTTCTGGGAGACAACTGACGTCTCTTACCCCACAGCCAAAGAAGTCATTGATAGTGGCTACTTGGAGAGGGGGTGGATTCCGCGCTGGTTACCTCTGAACGCGACGAATCTCCAGGAAACCCACAACATTGACTCAAATGTCAGTGAGCTGTCTTTCTCAATTCCAGGCAGAAGTTCGCTGGCGCTTCCAGAAAGCTGCACTCCGACCGATTTCGAAGACACTGTTCCGGCCTACATCCAGCGCCGTTGGTGGCCAAGCGAGCAGGAACTCCGCGAGTCATATACCTTCTTCAGGTGTCCGGCGGACGCGACGAAGTACATGTTTGTCGGTGTCAGAACGGATGGGCAACGAGTGCTTCATTGGCGCACTTATGCCCACCAATAATTCACTCGAGCCGCCGCCGCTTCTCTGCACTGCTTCACTCTGACGCAGGCTTGGTGATATGACCAACATCCGAAAAGAAGTTGCCGCTGACATTTCCGCCATCGCGGCTGCGACCGTTGCCGCCTTTCGATCCGCCGAGCATTCCAGTGGCACCGAGCAGCACATCGTTGCAGCGCTCCGGAACGCCGGCCAGCTCGCCGTATCGCTTGTCGCCGAAGATCAGGGGCAGGTCGTGGGTCACGTTGCCGCGTCGCCTGTATCCATCTCTGATGGCACTGCGGACTGGTATGGCCTCGGTCCGGTGTCCGTTGTTCCCGAGCGCCAGGGTCAAGGGCTGGGGGCGCTCCTCGTGGCTGACGCTTTAAGGGAACTCCGCGCCCTGGGCGCGGCGGGCTGTGTCGTACTCGGCGAGCCGGATTACTATGCGCGCTTCGGCTTCCGCCCCGAGCCGGGCCTGGTACTGCCGGGCGTTCCGGCCCGGTACTTCCAGGCCGTTGCACTGGGAGGCGCCGTTCCCTCCGGGCAGGTCGCATACCACGCCTCATTCGAAGCCACGGCCTGACGTGCGTTCAAGCCAGGAGCCACGTACCCGGACACGTCGAAGCATCGACCCCGACCTCACACTTGGCGGGCGCTCGGCGGCCGCGTTCGCATCGCTGCTGTTCTCTGTGCCGCTGTTTGGCCTGCTCTGGCTGCTCGTCAACAGCCAGATCGCGCCGGTGTCGGAGGACGCGTTGCCGCTGTCCTGCCTGGGCGCTGCGATCCTGGGTTTCGCCGTTCTGTCCTTCGCCTTCCCGCGCCTTGCGCCAAGCGTGTTCGGCTGGCTCTGTGACCTGTTGATGCGCGTCGCCCGGTGGCTCTGGTAGCGCGCGGTGCCGTCACGGGCGTGGCGTCCCCGGTATGCGAAAGTCGGCGCTTTCCACTGGCGGAGGGCACGGGATGACGACCGCGGACGAAATCACGGGCCTGGAGCGCAGGTTCTGGCAGGCGATGGTGGACATGGATGTGGACGCGGCCATCGCGCTGCTTGACGAGCCGGCGGTGACGGCCAACGCCCACGGCATCCACCACTTCACGCCAGCCGAGTACAAGGCGATGGCGCTGTCGGAGGATGCGCGGCTCACGTCGTTCGAGTTCTTCGACGAGCGGGTGGTGTTCCCGACGCCGGACGTGGCGATCGCGTCGTACAGGGCGCGCCAGGCGTTCACCGCCGGCGGCGAGCACGTCGAGATGCTGGTGTACGACACCACCACGTGGGTGCGGAAGGGCGGCCGGTGGCTGGCGGCGGGGCATACCGAGTCGCCGGCGGAATAGCGGGGTATGGTGGGGCCATGGGCCACGACGGAATGACGGGATGATTCTGGATTCGATGCTGGGCCACCACGCGGTGCTGCTGGTCGCGGCGTCGTTGGTGGTCGGCGGCGTCTACCTGCTCCGCCAGTTGGCCCGCGCGGTGCGGCATTGCGCGCGTGGTGGGCGACCGTCGCGGTAAGCCCGCGCCGTCATCGGCGACAATGGCGTGCTTCCGCCGCCACCGGCCACGTTCCGCGAGCTTCCGATGTCCGATCTGCCTCCTTGCCCCGCCTGCGGTTCCGCCTTCACCTACGAGGATGGCGCGTTGCTGGTCTGCCCCGAATGCGCGCACGAGTGGAGCCGCGACGCCGCGCCGGCCGACGAGGCGCAGGTGGTGCACCGCGACGCGGTCGGCAATGTGCTGGCCGATGGCGATGCGGTGACGGTGGTCAAGGACCTCAAGGTCAAGGGCGCCAGTGGCGCGCTCAAGGCCGGTACCAAGGTGCGCAATATCCGGCTGGTCGACGAGGACCACAACATCGACTGCAAGATCGACGGCTTCGGCCCGATGAAGCTGAAGTCGGAGTTCGTGCGCAAGGCCTGATTGCCGGCCCGGTGGCCGCTAAGGCCGCGGCACAAACCGGATCGCCTGGCCACCGCCGGCGGCGAGGCGCAGGGTCAGCACGTCGGCGCTGGTGACCTCGACCGTCTCCCGCTCGAACGCGAACGGCGCGTCGCGCCAGTGGGCGCCCTCGCCGTCGCGGTAGACCTGCGCGGTGTAGGCGCGGCTGGGCTCAAGGAATGACAGCGGCACCCGCAGCACGCGGCCGCGCTCGTCGGTGATGCTGCCCAGGTACCAGTCGTCGCTGTGGCGGTCCTGCCGCGCGAAGGTCACGTAGTCGCCGACGTCGCCGTTGAGCACTTCGGTGCGTGACCAGTCGGCCGGCACGTCCTTGATGAACTGGAACGCATCCATGTGCTTCGCATAGTTCTCCGGCAGGTCGGCGGCCATCTGCACCGGGCTGTACAGCACCACGTACAGCGCGAGCTGCTTGGCGAGGGTGGTCTGGATCGGCTGGCCGCGGCCCTGCAGGCTGAGGATGCCGGGGGTGTAGTCCATCGGCCCCGACAGCATACGGGTGAACACGAGGTTGGCCTCGTGTTCGGGCGGGTTGGTCGGGTCGGCCCAGGCGCCGTACTCCATACCGCGCGCGCCCTCGCGGCTGACCCAGTTGGGGTAGGTGCGGCGCAGGCCGGTGTCCTTGATCGGCTCGTGCGCGTTGATCGCGACGCGGTGCCTGGCCGCCGCTTCGAGCACGCGTAGGTGGTGGTTCGCGTTCCACTGGCCGTCGTGCCATTCGCGCGCGATGGAGCCGTCGGGCAGGCGCCGTTCGATGCCGCCGGCGTCGCAGACGTAGCCGGTCTTGACCACGTCGATGCCGAGCCGGGCGTTCATCGCGAACGCGTCGGCCATCTGGTCCTCGTAGTGGCTGACCGCGCAGCCGGTCTCGTGGTGGCCGATCAGGTGCACGCCCTTTGAAGCGGCGTAGTCCGACAGCGCCTCGATGTCGAAGTCGGGCGTGGCGCGGGTGAAGTCGAAGTCGTAGCCGTTGCCGAACCACTGGCCATCCCAACCCGGGTTCCAGCCCTCGACCAGCACGCCGCGGAAACCGTGCTCGGCGGCGAAGTCGATGTAGCGCTTCGTGTTGGCGGTGGTGGCGCCGTGCTTCTTGCCGGTGGCCCAGGTTTCGGTCTCCAGGTGCAGCGACCACCAGATGCCGACGTACTTGCCCGGCGTGAACCAGCTCACGTCGCCGAGCCGGTTGGGCTCGTTGAGGTTGAGGATCAGGTCGGAGGATTCGTACAGCGCGGCGGCGCTGTCGGCGATCTGCAGGGTCCGCCACGGGGTGTTGAACGGCAGCGTGCGGCGGACCTTCCAGCCTTCCGAGGCGGGCGCGAGCTGGGCGCGGAAGCGGCGGCCGTCGGCGCGGCGCAGCCACATGCCGGCGTAGTCGACCAGCGCGGCCTCGTGGAAGGCGATGTGCAGGCCGTCGTCGGTGCGCACGGTCATCGGCGTGTGGGCGGTGGTGACTTCGGCCAGCGGCGTGCGGTTGTACAGGTACTCGTAGCGGTTCCACTCGCCGGCCGGGATCCACCACGCGGTGGCGGGGTCGGCGAGGGCGAACTCGGTCAGCTCGTCGTCGATGATCAGCTCGTCGGCGGCGGCCTGCTCCGGGAACTCGTAGCGGAAGCCGATGCCGTCGTCATACACGCGGAACACCACGTCGAAGGTGCGCTGCGGGCTGATCGTCTCGGTCAGCGTGGCGCGCAGCTCGTTGTAGTGGTTGCGGACGAAGCGGTCCTCGCCCCAGGGCTGCTCCCAGGTCTCGTCGAAGCTGCGGGTCGCCTGCGAGGTCAGGGCGAGGTTGCGTTCGAGCTTGCCGCTGCCGCGCAGCATGAAGCCGAGCGCGGAGGTCTCGATCACCGGTTCGCCGAAGCGCTCGACGCGGTAGCCGACGCGGCCTTCGTGCAGGTCGAGTTCGACCGTGAGCACGTCGTTCGGGGATGTGACGGTGGCGACCGTTTCGGCATGGGCGGTGGACGCCAGAAGCGCGGCAGCGAGGAGCGCGTGGACGATGGACAGGATTGGACGGCGCATGTGTGTTCTTCCCCTTGCTAACCGGGTGGCGGATTCCGGCGCGCGTGCCGGTCTTCCCGAAAGCGCCCGAAGCGGACGCGGAACGTTGTTCACTCGATGACGTAGACCACCGCGGTGCGGGCGGGCACGACGAAGCGGCCGGTGGCGTGGTCGAACGACGCGGCTTCGCGCGGACGCGGGTCGGCGGCGCCGGCGCCGCGGTGCACCGGGTGCAGCACAAAGCGCCGGCCGGCGGCACCGTCGATCGCGAGCGTCTGCGGTTCGGCCGACACGTTGACCAGGTACAGCAGCGCGTCGAAACCAGCGCCGGGGTAGCCGCGGCCGTCGAGCTCGCCGGCGATCACCGCCGGGTTCTGCGCCGGGCCGGTGTTGTGGAAGCGCAGCCGCTGCTTCACGTCATCGGCGCTACGCAGGCGGAACAGGGTGGAACTGTCGCGGATGCGTAGCAGGTCGAGGAAGGCGTCGCGGGTGAAGGCGATCTCGCGCGCGGTCGGCTTGATCGCCGGGTCCGCGAGCAGCGGCGCCATCTGCGGCCAGCTGTCGCGGTTGTCCGGTACCGGTGGCAGGCCGGTGCCGAAGTGGTTGTCGCGCGCGCTCCAGTCGAGCCGGTTGAACCAGTCGCCGGAGTCGAAGCTGTTGCGGTCCAGCGACTTGGAGCGCAGCAGTTCGCCGCCGGCGTGGAAGTAGGCGATGCCCTGGCTGAAGGCGTTCAGCGCCAACGCCAGCACCTGCACGCGGGCGCGGTCCTCGCGGCCGGTGCCTGCAGGCAGCTTGAGCGCGTTGACGTCGAACAGGGTCTGGTTGTCGTGGTTCTCGACGTAGTTGACGACCTCGGCCGGTTGCGCGGCGTAGCCGGCGGGCTGGCCCTTGTAGTCGAGCCGCGACAGCGGGATGGTCGCGCCGGTGGCGTCCGTGATGACGTAGTCGGCGAGGGTGCCGGCGAGGCCGGCGCGGACCAGGTCGGCGGCGTGCAGCAGCGCGTCGCGGCTGGCGTCGGCATCGCCCGGCGCGGCGTGGGCATTGGGCGCGTAGTGCAGGCCGTTGACGTAGCCCTGGACGAACATCGCCGCGCCCCGGTCTCCGGCACCGCCGCCACGGATCGCATCGCGCGCGCGGTCGCTGAAAGTGCCGATCCCCAAGCCCTGCAGCGAAAGCTGCGAGGCCTGCACGAAGCGCGCGCCGTCGGCGACCTCGCCGAAGTTCCAGCCCTCGCCGATCAGGTTCACGTGGCGGCCGGCGGCTTCGTCGACTCGGCGCTGCAGCTGTTCCATCACGTCGCGCGGCTGGTGGCCCATCAGGTCGAAGCGGAACGAGTCGATCCGGTAGTGCTCCGCCCACAGCGCCGCCGAATCGAGCATCAGCTTGCCCATCATCAGGTGCTCGGTGGCGGTGTTGTCGCAGCAGGTCGAGGTGGTGACCGCGCCGTGCGCGTCGAGGCGCTGGTAGTAGCCGGGCACGACGCGGTCCAGCACCGAGCGCTGCACCTGCCCCGACGCGGTGGTGTGGTTGTAGACCACGTCCATGCCGACCCGCAGGCCGGCGGCGTGCAGCGCCTGCACCATCGCGCGGAACTCGCGGATGCGCACCGCGCCGTCGGCCGCGTCGCTGGCGAAGCTGCCCTCGGGCGCGTTGAAGTGGTACGGGTCGTAGCCCCAGTTGAAGCAGTCGCGCGCGGCGACCGCCATCACCGCGGCCTGCTGGGCGTCGCTGTCGGGCGCGGCGGCCGGCACGTCGGGTTCGATGCAGCCGGCCTCGGGCACGGTCGCGAGGTCGAACACCGGCAGCAGGTGGACGTCGGTCAGGCCGGCATCGGCGAGTGCGTGCAGATGGCGCATGCCGTTGCTGCCGGATTCGGTGAAGGCGAGGTACCTGCCGCGGTTGGCAGCGCTGACGGTCGCGTCGTCGCGCGAGAAGTCGCGCACGTGCAACTCGTAGATGACCATGTCGGTCTGCGCCGCAAGCGGCGCCGGTCGTGCCGCGTCGTCCCAGCCGGCGGGCTTGAGCGTGGCGTCGTCGAGGTCGGCGATGTAGCTGCGCTTGGAATCGGTGGTCAGGCTGATCGAGTACGGATCGGTGACGCGGTTGCGGACCACGCCGGTGCCGGGCACGAACACGTCGACGAAGTAGGTGTAGTAGGTGCCGGAACGGTCGCCCGGCAGCCGCGTCAACCAGGCACCGGTGGCGTCGTCGCGTTGCAGCGGCACCCGCGCGTTGGCGGCGCCGCTGCCGTCGTCGTACAGGCACAGCGAGACGTCGCGCGCGGTCGGTGCCCAGAGGCGGAAGCCGGTGCCGTCGTTGTCGGGCGTCGCGCCGAGGTCATCCACCGCGGCCGCCGCGGCGTAGAGGTCGTCGAGCGCGCCGGGGTGCTGCAGCGTGGTCGCGGCGAGCACCTTGGCGTCGGCGTCTTCGCGCACCAGCACCAGTTGGCCGCGCAGCAGCGACGGCACGGTGGCGGCATCGGCATCGGCCAGCGACAGCACGACGCCGTCGCCGATGAAGCCGAAGCGCCCGGCGATTGCGTCCGGCAGCGGCGCGTCGTGCACCGACAGCGCAAGCGCGCCATCGGCACCATCGACCGCGCGCCCCGCACCGGCGGTGATCGCACCGGTCGCCGAGTGGTACAGGCGGAACTGCGACGAGGCATCGGCGTCGACGCCCGGCCACTGCAACAGGCGACGGTCAAGCCAGTACGCGCTGGCATCGGTCAGGGCGCCGGGCGCGGCATGCAGCGTGGTGGCGAATGCGTCGGCATCGCAGGCCGCGGTATCGAGCGCGGCAATGGTGGAACCCGTCGGCAGCGCAAGGCTTCCAGCGGGCTCCGCCGCGCAGGTCGGTAAGGCGACGCCGGCAGCCAGCGCGAGGGCGATCGCGAGGCGCCGGGCCGCGCAGGCCGGCGAACCGGCGGGACTGCTTCCGACGCTGCGTACCACCATCGCGACCTCCTCAGTCGATGCGGGCGAAGAACACCCCGTGCGGCGGCAGCCGCAGTTCGCCATCGGCGGCCGCGCCGGCGGCCAGTCCGTGATCGTCGAGCGCGCGCGGCGCCATGCCGGCCGGCAGCGGCCACGACACTTCACCGTTCGATAGGTTGAACACCACCAGCACGCGCTCTTGGCCCAGCGCGCGGGTGAACGCCAGCACGGGCTCCGGCGCGTCGACGAAGGCGATGTCGCCGCCCACCAGTGCCGGCTGCGCGCTGCGCCAGCGCAGGAAGCGGCGCGCGCTGTTGAGCACCGAGCCCGGGTCGGCCTCCTGCGTGGCGACATTGCGCGCGCGGTGGGTCTCGGGCACCGGCAGCCACGGCTCGGCCGGGCTGAAGCCGGCATCGGGGTCGGCGGTCCACGGCATCGGCGTGCGGCAGCCGTCGCGGCCCTTGAAGTTGGGCCAGAACGCGATGCCGTACGGGTCGCGCAGCTTCTCGTACGGCACCTCGGCCTCGGGCAGGCCGAGCTCCTCGCCCTGGTACAGGCACACCGAGCCGCGCAGCGAGCACACCAGCGCGACCAGTTGCCGGGCGAAGTCGTCGCTCGCATCGGCGCCGTGCGTGCCGTCGCCCCAGCGCGTCACCGCGCGCTGCACGTCGTGGTTGGACAGCGCCCAGCACGGCCAACCGTCGCTCATGCGCGACTCGAGGTTCTCGACCGTGTGGCGGATGTATGCCGCGCTGCGGTCCTCGACCAGCAGCTCGAAGCTGTAGCCCATGTGCAGGCGCTTGCCGGTGACGTACTCGGCCATGGTGCCGAGCGAGTCCTCCGAGGAGATCTCGCCGAGCGTGGTTGCGCCGGGGTAGCGGTCGAACAGCGCCCGCAGCTCCTCCATCAGTGCGAGGTTCTCCGGCTGCGTGTTGTTGTAGTGGTGGTACTGGTACGCGTACGGGTTGTCGGCGCTGAAGCCGCGGCCGACGCGCAGGTGCGCAGGCTTGGCCGGGTTGTCGCGCAGCTGCGCGTCGTGGAAGCAGAAGTTGATCGAGTCCAGCCGCATGCCGTCGACGCCGCGGTCGAGCCAGAAGCGCAGGTTGTCGAGCATCGCCGCGCGCACGGCGGGGTTGTGGAAGTTCAGCTGCGGCTGCGAGGACAGGAAGTTGTGCAGGTAGTACTGCTCGCGTCGCGGCTCCCAGGTCCACGCGCCGCCGCCGAAGATCGACAGCCAGTTGTTGGGCGGGGTGCCGTCGGGCTTCGGGTCGGCCCAGACGTACCAGTCGGCGCGCGGGTTGCCGCGGCTGGCGCGGCTCTCGGCGAACCACGGGTGCTGGTCGGAGCTGTGGCTCAACACCTGGTCGATCATCACCCGGATGCCGCGCGCGTGGGCCTCGGCCAGCAGACGGTCGAAGTCGGCGAGGGTGCCGAACAGCGGGTCGACGTCGCGGAAGTCGGCGATGTCGTAGCCGTAGTCGGCCATCGGCGAGGTGAAGAACGGCGACACCCAGATCGCGTCGACGCCAAGGCGGGCGACGTGGTCGAGCTGCGCGATGATGCCCGGCAGGTCGCCGACGCCGTCGCCGTTGGTGTCCAGGAAGCTGCGCGGGTAGATCTGGTAGATCACCGCGCCGCGCCACCAGGGTGCTGTCGCCATCCGCGTCCCCACAAACATCTCGCCGGTCGGTTGGGCGGCCGCGGGGGCGGCTCGCCGGGGCGCCACTATTCCACGGCCCGCACCGCAGCATGTTGCCGCCGCGGGTGCGCCGGCGATGAATACGTTTGCAGGAAAATTGTGCACCTGCACCGCTGACTACCATGGCGACGGACTTGCTTGGGGGTGGTGCGGATGGGGCATGACGTGACGGGCCGGGGCATGGCGGGCGACAAACCGCAACTGTCGTTCTGGCAGATCTGGAACATGTGCTTCGGCTTCCTCGGCATCCAGTTCGGGTTCGCCCTGCAGAACGCCAACGTCAGCCGGATCTTCCAGACCCTCGGCGCGGAGATGGACGACATCCCGGTGCTGTGGATCGCCGCGCCGCTGACCGGCCTGATCGTGCAGCCGATCGTCGGCTACCTGTCGGACCGCACCTGGACCGGGCTGGGCCGGCGCCGGCCGTACTTCCTGGTCGGCGCGGTGCTGGCGACGCTGGCGCTGTTCGTGATGCCCGAGTCGCCGGTGCTGTGGATCGCCGCCGGCACGCTGTGGGTGCTGGACGCGTCGATCAACATCGCGATGGAACCGTTCCGCGCGTTCGTCGGCGACCAGCTGCCATGCCGCCAGCGGCCGACCGGCTACGCGATGCAGAGCTTCTTCATCGGCGTCGGCTCGGTGGTGGCGAGCCTGCTGCCGTTCGTGCTGGCGCATTTCGGCGTATCCAACACCGCCGGCCCGGGCGAGGTGCCCGACACGGTGCGCTACGCGTTCTGGTTCGGCGGCGCGGTGCTGCTGCTGGCGGTCGGCTGGACCGTGCTGCGCACCCGCGAATACCCGCCGGCGCAGCTGCATGCCTGGGACGAGGCACCGGTGCAGGTGCGGCCGCCGCTGGACAGGGCGCGGCTGGCCAGGCACGGCGGTGCATGGCTCGGTGCCGGCGCTTTGCTGGCCGGCGCGGTCGCGGCGTTCGCGCTCGACAGGCAGCTGTACATCCTCGCCGGGCTGCTGGCCGCGTACGGGCTGGCCCAGTTCGCGCTGCGCCGGCTGCGCGCCGACCACCCGGTTGCAAGCATCCTCGGCGACCTCCACCACATGCCGCCGGTAATGCGGCAGCTGGCGGTGGTGCAGTTCTTCAGCTGGTTCGCGCTGTTCGCGATGTGGATCTACACCACCGCGGCGGTGACCGGCGTGCACTTCGGCAGCGACGATCCGACATCGGCCACCTACAACGAGGGCGCCAACTGGGTCGGCGTGCTGTTTGCGGCCTACAACGGCTTCGCGGCGCTGGCGGCCATGGTCATTCCGGCGATGGTGCGGCGGCTGGGGCTGCGCATGAGCCACCTGGTCAACGCGGTGCTCGGCGGGCTCGGCCTGTTGTCGTTCCTGGTGATCGACGACCCGCGCTGGTTGCTGCTGTCGATGGTGGGGGTCGGCTTCGCCTGGGCGTCGATCCTGTCGCTGCCCTACGCGCTGCTGTCGGACTGCCTGCCGGCGGCCAAGATGGGCGTGTACATGGGCATCTTCAACTTCTTCATCGTGATCCCGCAGCTGGTGGCGGCGAGCCTGCTCGGGTTCCTGCTCAACACCTTCCTCGGTGGTGAGCCGGTCAACGCGCTGGCGGTCGGCGGCCTGAGCCTGGTGGTGGCGGGGCTGTGCGTGCTGCGGGTGCGCGAGCCGGGTACGTCGGGCCGCGCCGTGCCACGTCGGGAGGCCGCATGAAATCCGCCCTGTCCCTCGCCCTGCTGGCCGCGCTGGCGGGTGGCTGCGTCCACGTCGCCGCGCCGGCGGAAGGTGCCGCCGCACCCGCCGCGCACGCCGTCGACTACGTCGGCACCACCGAGCCGTTCGCCGCCAACGCGGTGTACTTCGTGGTGACCGACCGCTTCGTCAACGGCGATCTGTCCAACGACCAGCGCGAGCAGGGCGGTTCCGACCCGGCGCTGCGCACCTTCGACCGGCCGACCCCCGGAGCGGAGACCCACGGCGGCAACATCGGCTATCTCGGCGGCGACTTCCGCGGCCTGCTCGACAACGCCGGCTACATCGCCGACATGGGCTTCGGTGCGGTGTGGCTGACGCCGATCGTCGACAACCCCGATGAGGCCTTCACCGGCGGCGACCCGGTCGGCTCCGACGCGTTCTTCAAGGACCGCGGCAAGACCGGCTACCACGGCTACTGGGGCGTCAACTTCTTCGAGGTGGACGAACACCTGCCCAGTCCCGGCCTCGACTTCGCCGGCCTCACCGCGGGACTGCGCGAACACGGGCTGGTGACCGTGCTCGACATCGTCGCCAACCACGGCTCGCCGTCGTTCACGATGCCGGTCGACCAGCCGAAGTTCGGCGAGCTGTACGACGCCGACGGCACCCTGGTTGCCGACCACCAGAATCTCGCGCCGGCCGACCTCGATCCGGACGGCAACCCGCTGCACGCGTTCTTCCACGACGAGCCCGACCTCGCCCAGCTGTCCAACCTCGACGACACCAATCCGGCGGTGCTCGATTACTTCGTGCGCGCCTACTCCCGGTGGATCGACCAGGGCGCCGGCGCGTTCCGCCTCGACACCATCCGCCACGTGCCGCACCCGTTCTGGAAAGCCTTCAGCGACCGCATCCGCGCGAGGCACCCGGGGTTCTTCATGTTCGGCGAGGCGTTCGACCACGAGGCCGCCAACATCGCCCCGCACACCTGGCCGGAGAACGGCGGCGTCAGCGTGCTCGACTTCCCCCTGAAGGCGGCGCTGCAGGAGGTGTTCGGCACCGCCGACGGCGGGTACGAAACGCTGGCCGATGCGCTGTACCTGGTCGACGGCCCGTACGCCAACCCCTACGAGCTGATGACCTTCTACGACAACCACGACATGCCGCGGATGGATGCCGACGATGCCGGCTTCATCGACGCCCACAACTGGCTGTTCACCGCGCGTGGGATCCCGGTCGTCTACTACGGCTCGGAAACCGGCTTCATGCGTGGCGCCGGCGAGCATGCCGGCAACCGCAACTACTTCGGGCAGGACCGCATCGACGCCGCGATCGGCCACCCGATCCACAGGCAGTTGGTGCGGATCGCCCGGGTCCGCGCCACCACGCCCGCACTGCAGCGCGGGCTGCAGGTCAACGTGGAACTGGAAGGCGACCGCGCCGCGTTCTACCGCGTGCTGCAGCACGGCGACCAGGCGCAGATCGCGCTGGTGCTGCTCAACAAGGGCGACGCACCGGCGGCGTTCGCGGTCGAGCGCTACCTGCAGGCAGGCGAATGGCGCGACGCGCTGGACGGTGGACGCGTCGAGGTCGCCAGCAGCGATGCGCTGGCAGCGACGGTGCCCGCGCACGGAGTCAAGGTGTTCGTCCTCGATGCGCCGGTGCGCGACGCGGGCCTGGCCGGAGCGCTCGACATCGCGATGGCCGGTACGCGGCGCGGGGATTGATCGGCGGCAAAGCGTCCGCTTCGCAGCCACGTCGCAATGGAGTGGCCACGGCCGCTGCCGTATCGTTGGCAGCGGTGCCCACGCGCGGGAGTCGCATGTCCGACAACGATGTCGCCAGTCCGTCCTGGGTGATGCTCGTCGAGGACGATGACGAGCTCCGCGACCGCATCCTGGTCCCGGGGCTGCGCGACGAGGGTTACGAGGTGGAGGCCGTGGGCAGCGCGCGGGAGATGTACCGGGCGATGCTGGCGCGGGACTTCGCGTTCTTCGTGATCGACGTCGGGTTGCCGGACGAGGACGGCTTCAGCCTCGCCGCGCATCTGGCCACGGTGTCCGACGCACCGCGCGTGCTGTTGACCGGCCGCGCGGCCGCCGCCGACCGCGTACGCGGGCTCGATGGCGGCGCCGACGCCTACCTCACCAAACCGGTGGACGTGGAGGTACTGGCGGCCACCCTGCGCAGCCTGGCCCGCCGCACGGGCCGCTCCGTGGGCGCGCCTGCCGGCGGTTGGAAGATCGAGCTGGAGGGGTGGCGGCTGTGCTCGCCATCCGGCAAATCGATGATGCTCACCCAGGCCGAGCACAAGCTGCTCACCGCACTGGCCGGTGACCGCGGCCAGGTGGTGAGCCGCAAGGCGATCGCGGCGTGCATGGCCGAGGACCCCGCCGATTTCGACCCGCACCGTCTGGACATGGTGGTGCACCGGCTGCGCCGCCGCGCCGCCGCGGCCCTCGGTGAGACCTTGCCGATCCGGTCGGTTCGCGCGGTCGGCTACGTGCTGGAAGTCTGACGCGGGCCGAGGTCCGAAACTTGCAGTCGCTCACCCCGAGGTGAGTCGCAAGTGATTGCAAAGTGTGATGTGGGTCCCTAGAGTGCGCCTCCGCTGGCAGGGGGGCGGCAGCGCAGCGCGTGGCTGCGGCGGATCCATTCCGTTCCTGAATCCCCGACCGACTGACTGACTGCGGGCCCCGCCGGCCCGCCGTTTTCTTGCGCCCGCCGTCCGGCGGGCAGAAGGGTTGAATGGAATGAGCTGCTCGAATATCCGCGCCGCGCGCGACCGGAACTCCGTCGCCTCCCGCCTGTCCTCGTTCCTGCAACGCCTCGGCGGCCGGGTCGGAGCCGCCATTCCAGGGCGACGCCCGCAGCCACCGAGGTGGCAGCAAGCCGTGTTGCTGTTGGCGCTCGGCGCCTGTGCCTCCGGCGTGCAGGCGGCGGAGTGCCGGCTGGCCGATCCGGAGTCGAACGGTCAGCACGTCACCGAAATCTGCTGGCTCCAGTTCGACGGCATCGACCTGAGCACGAGCGGCACGTACCCGCTCGAGTTCGACATGCCGGATGGCTCGCGCCTCGCCTTCGACGCGGTGGTCGACGTCGCCACCGGCTCCGGGCTGCAGGCTACCCAGGCCCCCACCTGGAGCGGGTCGCAGTTCAGCGGCAGCTCCGGCTACTACACGATCTACACCCCCAATTACGCCGCGCTCTACACGGCCGTCGACAGTGCGGCCACCAACACCACGGTGGTGTTGCGGAACATCCACCTGTTCTCGCCCGGTGGTGGTGAGGCATTCAACAACTTCGAGCTCGTGCTGGCCGATGCGGAGAGCACCAACGACGGCGAGTGGCTGGACTTCGGCGTCACCGGTGGAAGCAGCCTGCAGCTGCTGGAATGGCTTGGCGCCAATGCCGCCAACAACCTGAGCTGGGACGCGCCGGGCGATCCGGCCACGTCGGAGTGCGAGGCCCTGGGCTGGGGGAGCTGCGTACGGCTGAATGGCAAGACGGGTACCGCCAACGCCGCGCTGTTCACCACCGAGCGCGGCGATCCGGCCACCTTCCAGGTCCTCGGCCAGGTCAACACCGGCGGTGGCAAACAGGGCTTTACCTTCGGCATGCGGTGGGGCGGACTGCGCGTCCGCGTGGCCCTGCCGCAAGGCCGTGCGGACCCGGCCGACCAGTTCACCTACGAGGTCCTCAACGTCGCCGGCGGCGCCACCGGCAGCGAAACCACCACCGGCAGCGGAAGCAGCTATCCCTATATCGGCGGCATGGCCATCATGCCCGGCAACGTGCTGACGCTGGAGCAGGGCCTTGCCGCCGGCAGCGTTTCCACGTTCGCGCAGTACGACTCGACGATCGCCTGCACCAATGCCAACACCGGTTCGCAGACCGTGCTTCCGGGCGGGGCTTTCGACCCGGCCAACCCGCCACGGATCGACCTGATGGAACTCGGCGACAACGTCGATTGCACCATCACGAATATCCCGCGCATCGTCGATCTGTCGATCGACAAGACCGCACCGACCACGGTCGAGGGGGGCGAACCGATCGCCTACACCCTCGTGATCGGCAACAGCGGCACCCACGCGGCGACAGGTGCGGTGTTCACCGATTCGCTGCCGGTCGGGATCACCGGCGTCACCGCCAGCGACGTGACCTGCGGTGCGGCCACCGGGGGCGCGGTGTGCGGCGATCTCGACGTCACCGTCTCCGGGGACGATGCGAGCGGATACACGATTTCCGGCGTGATCGGCTCGTTGCCGGGTACCGCTACCGCCGGCGCCGGCGGCAGTTCGGTGACGATCGGCATCGACGTCGATGCCCCCGTGCGCGCCGGCACCGTCACCAATACCGCGCGCGTCGCGCTGGGAGCCGGGGATACGACGGTGTCCGAGGCCGATACCGCCAACAACGAGGACCAGGCCGACGTCGCGGTGGAGCAGGGCTCGGTGTCGATCGCGAAGAGCGCCAGCCCGGGTGCCTCGGCCGAAGTGATTGCGGGTCAGACGATCACCTACACCCTCGCCGTTGATGTGGAAGGAACGACGACCGTCGAGGCGCTGACCCTGGCCGACACGCTCGGCGCGGGCCTGACCTTCGGTCAGGTCACCAACGCCGGCGACTTCAGCGTGAGTGGTAGCGGCAACGCACGAACATTCATCCTGGCCGCCGGCGCGCTGCCGGGCACCTACAGCGTCACCTACACCGCGACCGTGAACGACGACGCGACCGGTACGGTCGGCAATGCCGTAGTGGCGAGCAATCCGCCGGGTGGCGAGCCGGATCCGGTGTGCACCAGCTGCACCACCGAGCACCCGGTAACGGCAGCGGCGATCAGCGTGACCAAGTCCGCCGACCCCGCCAACGGCGCCGAAGTGCTGCCGGGCGACACCCTGACCTACACCCTGGCCGCGACGGTGACGAACTCGGCTACCACCGAGGCACTGACCTTGGCCGACACGCTCGGTGCCGGGCTGACCTTCGGTTCAGTCACCGCCGCCGGTGACTTCAGCGTGAGTGGTAGCGGCAACGCACGAACATTCATCCTGGCCGCCGGCACGCTGCCGGGCACCTACAGCGTCACCTACACCGCGACCATCGATGCCGATGCAACCGGCACCGTCGGCAACAACGTGGTGGCCAGTAATCCGCCAGGTGGTGAGCCCGACCCGGTGTGCACGAGCTGCACCACCGAGCACCCGGTGACCGCGGCGGCGACCAGCGTGACCAAGTCCGCCGACCCCGCCAACGGCACCGAAGTGCTGCCGGGCGACACCCTGACCTACACCCTGACCGCCACGGTTACCAACTCGGCGACGACCGAGGCGCTGACCTTGTCCGACACGCTCGGTGCAGGTCTGACCTTTGGGGCAGTCACCAGCGCCGGCGACTTCACCGTCGCCGGCTCGGGCAACGCGCGCACGTTCACCCTGGCGGCCGGTGCGCTGCCGGGCACGTATAGCGTGATATACACCGCGACCGTGAACGACGACGCGACCGGCACCGTTGGCAACGCGGTCACTGCCAGCAACCCGTCGGGTGGCGAGCCGGATCCGGTGTGCACCAGCTGCACCACCGAGCACCCGGTGACCGCGGCGGCGACCAGCGTGACCAAGTCCGCCGACCCGGCCAACGGCAGCGAAGTGCTGCCGGGCGACACCCTGACCTACACCCTGACCGCGACGGTCGCCAACTCGGCCACCACCGAAGCGCTGACCCTGTCCGACACGCTCGGTGCCGGGCTGACCTTCGGAGCGGTCACCGCCGCCGGCGACTTCAGCGTCACAGGCTCGGGTAACGCACGCACGTTCACCCTGGCGGCCGGCGCGCTGCCCGGCACACACAGCGTGACCTACACCGCGACCGTTGATGCCGACGCGACAGGCACGGTCGGAAACGCGGTCACCGCCAGCAACCCGCCCGGCGGCGAACCCGACCCGGTGTGCACCAGTTGCGCCACCGAGCACTCGATCGGCGCGCCCGTGGTGCGGGTCACCAAGACCGCCGATCCGGCCACCGGCAGCGAGGTCGTCGCCGGGCAGGCGATCACCTACGCCCTCGTGGCCGAAGTTTCGGCGGCAAGGTTGACCGCGCCACTCGTGTTGACCGACACGCTCGATACCGATCTGGTCGACTTCAGCGTGTCCGACGCCGGTGCGTTCACCGTGGCTGGCAGCGACCGCGTGCGGACCTTCACCCTGCCAGTCGGCACGATGCCGGGCCGCTACGAGGTGAGCTACACCGCCACCGTGGCCGCGTCCGCGTCCGGCGACGTCGGCAACAGCGTGGTGGTGACCACCGCCGGTGGCGATCCCGACCCCGAATGCACCGCCTGCACCACCTCGCACCCCCTCGGTGCGCCGCAGGTAACGGTGGCCAAGACCGCCGATCCCGTGTCCGGCACCGAGGTCTCGCTCGGGCAGGCGATCACCTACACCCTCACCGCAGTCGTGGGCGATGCGGCGACGCTGAGCCCGGTGGTCCTGAGCGACCGGCTCGGCGAGGGCTTGACCTACGCCGGCGTGAGCGCCAACCCGGGCGGCTTCGCCGAGGCCGCCTCCGACGACGTGCGCACCTTCACCCTGCCCGCCGGTACCGTGCCTGGCCGCTACTCGGTCAGCTACACCGCCACCGTCGATCAGGACGCGGCGGTCAGCGTCGGCAACCGGGTGGCGGCCGTCGGCGGCGGCGATCCGGACGAGCCTGACGGCGAAGCGCCGACCTGCGACCCCGCCTGCGCCACCGAGCACCCGGTGGAGCGCGTCCTTCGCGTCACCGCCGCGGCGGTGTGCCGCGCCGATGCCGCCTACCTGCGCTACGAGGTCGTGCCCAACTTCGTACCGGCCACCGACTCGCCGCTGGCGCTGGTCTGGCGCGATGCGGCGGGCAATGAAGTGGTCCGGTCGAACGAACTGCCGCTCAGCGGCGAGGTGCTGTGGCCGGGGGCGCGTGTCGATGCGCAGGGCAATGGTGCCGACTGGCCGGGCTGGCGGCTCGAGGACGGCGTGTGGGTTCAGCAGGACGACGGCT
Source organism: Lysobacter sp. CC-YZS074 (assembly GCF_056739745.1). NCBI lineage: Bacteria > Pseudomonadati > Pseudomonadota > Gammaproteobacteria > Lysobacterales > Lysobacteraceae > Lysobacter > Lysobacter sp. CC-YZS074. The sequence continues at coordinate 363,629 of NZ_CP200301.1, forward strand.
TCGCCGGCCTGGTGCCGCGGGCACATGTCGAGTTCGACGTTGACCCGAGCGTCGACGTCGTCGTCGACTACCCGCCGTCGACCGCGGGCTGCCTGACCGCACCGGTCAACGTGATCCGCGCCGACGATGACGACGGCGGCCCGATCGAAGCCGAGGCCGGTCAGCCGGTGGCCGGCAATGCCTATGACAACGACGCGCTGAACAACGGCGGCGCATCGCAGGAGAACACCGTTCTCACCCTGCTGGAGCCGGCCGGACACCCGGGCGTGGCCCTGGACACCGCCACCGGCGTCATCTCGGTCGCGCCGGGCACCCCTGCGGGCGACTACACGATGGTCTACCGGATGTGCTCGCGCCGGATTCCCGACCTGTGCGACACCGCGACCATCACCGTCACGGTCGAGGCCGAGCAGGCCCTGCGCATCGTCAAGTCGGCGGGTGCGCGCGAAGCCCGCATCGGCGACCTGCTGCGCTACACCCTGACCGTCGAGAACGTCGGCCTTGCGCACGTGGTCGACGGCACGGTCATGGACGTGCCGCCGGCCGGCTTCGTCTACGTCGACGGTTCGATGGAAGTGGCCGACGGCGACGGTGCCTTCACCCTGTCGCCGGGACACCACCCGCTGCGCATCGGCGGGCTGGACATCGCCGTCGGCGAGCAGGCGACGATCGTCTATCTGCTGCGCGTCGGCGCCGGCGTGCCGGCCGGCGTGCATGTCAACGAGGCGGTCGCGACCGCACCCGACGGCCGCGCGGTCTCCAACGTCGCCACCGCCCAGGTCACCCTCGCGTCCGATCCGCTGCTCGACGACAGCCTGGTGTTCGGCACCGTGTTCGACGACCGCGATGGCGACGGATGGCAGGACAGCGCGGCACTGGGCGGCCTGCGCGTGCAGGGCGGCTTCGACGCCGCTGCCTACGTCGCCGGCTCGACTGCGATCGACCACGGCGATGGCATGCAGCCGGTGGCCGACGCCAGCGCCCCGCTGCTGCACGGCCTCGACGTGGGTGAATTGAGCGGGCGCCAATCGGTCGCCGACCCGGCGCAGGCGCACCGGATCGTCATTCGCCAACGTCTGCGCGAGCCCGCGTTCACCGGCGACTTCGTGCTCGCCAGCGGGCAGGGCATCAGCGTCCACATGGACGCCGAAGGCCGCACCCGCGTGGAGCGCTCCGGCGACGCCGCCAGGGGCTTGGCCGCGGCGGCACCGACGGTGGAACGCCGGGTCACGCCGGTCGACGGCGGCTACCAGGTGGATTACGTCATCCGCAACGAAGGTATCGACGAGCGTGGCATCCCCGGCGTGCGCATCGCCTCGGTCGAGGGCCTGCTGGTCGAGACCGACCAGTACGGGCGCTACCACCTGGCCGACGTGCACGGCGGCGACACCTCGCGCGGGCGCAACTTCATCCTCAAGGTCGACCCGGCGACGCTGCCGGCCGGCAGCGAGTTCACCACCGACAACCCGCGCCTGCGTCGGGTCACTCCCGGCCTGCCGGTGCGCTTCGACTTCGGCGTGCGCCTGCCGGTGCAGGCGATCCCCGGCGGCCGCGAAACGATCGAGCTGGAACTGGGCGAGGTGCTGTTCGCTCCCGGCAGCGCCGACGTGGACGCGCGCCACCTGCCCGTGGTCGCGCGCATGGCCGCGCAGGTGCAGGCGCACGGTGGCGGCGAGGTGGTGATCACCGCCGACGGCGCGGAGGCTTTGGCGCTGCGCCGCGCAACCGCGGTCCAGCAGGCACTCGTCGCCCGGCTGGACGACGCGGCGCGCGACGGCCTGCAGGTGACGGTACGTGCCCGCGCCGGTGACCCGCAGTCGCTGGTGGCCGCGGTCGACGGTGATCGCACCCTGCTCGGCACCGTCCTGTTCGACACCGACCGGTCCGACATCCGGCCCGGGTACGAGCCGCTGCTCGATGCGGTGGCGGCGCGGCTGGAGTCGCTCGGCGGCGGCACCGTGGTCATCGTCGGCCACACCGACGTGCGTGGCTCCCACGCCTACAACACCGCGCTCGGCCTGCGCCGCGCGCAATCCGTGCAGCAGGCGCTGGCGGCACGGTTGAGTCCGCCGCTGCGCAAAACGCTGCGGGTGGACACCAGCAACGATCCGGCTGCCCCGGTCGGCATGCGGCGCAACTGACAGGGGAACCGACATGAAGATGAAACTGCTCGACCTGGCGCTGGTCGCCGCGTTGTACGGCGTCGTGCCCGCGGCCCTTGCGCAGGACGCCGACGGCGCGGCCAGCGCCGGTGCCAACGCGATTCCCGCGGGAACCGACTGCAGCGACCGCGCGTGCACCAGCGGCGACGGTTTGCTGTTTCGCCTGCACACCCGGAGCTACGACCAGCCGGCGAGCGACGGCACCGATGCCGGCTCCAGCGCCGAGGCGCTGCAGCCTGACCGCCGCGCCAGCATCGCCGTCCAGGCGCCCGGCAGCGCCGAAGTGGCCGGCCGCTTCTCGGTGCAGTTGCCGGGTGGCGGGGTGATCTGGGCAACCGAGGACCCCGACCTCGGCCAGCCGGAACTGTCGGTTTCGGCGCCGACGATGGTCGCGTTCGACGGGCGCGCTGTCAGCGCGCCGGTGCGGTTCTTCGTGCGCGGCAACTACCCGGCCTTCATCGAACGCATGGAGCTGGTGCTGTTCCGCGCCGGCGACGCCGACCTCATCGAACCGGTGGCCACGGTGCCGGTGGAGGTCGCCGCGGCGATCCAGGCCGAGTGGGACGGCGCCCTGCCGGCCGGCCACCGGTTCCGTACCGGCGACGAGCTGGTCTACGTGCTGCGTGCCTACGATGCCGACGGCAACGTCGACGAGACCGCGCCGCGCACGATCCAGCTGGTCCGCCCCGAGGAAGCCGAGCGCGGCACCCTGCGGCTGCGCGACCAGGCCGAGACGGCGCTCGGGGTCGCGATGGATGCCGACACCGCGCTCGAGCGCAGCCTGGTCGACCGGGCGTTCGACGGTAACGGGCTGCGCCAGCAGAACATCGCCGTGTACGGCTCGCGCGTGCGCATCCAAGGCCGCAACCTGCCCGAAGGCCAGGCATTGTCGATCAACGGCGACGGCTACCCGGTCGACCTGGAGCGCAAGTTCGTCGCCGAGTACCTGGTGCCGGTCGGCCACCACCGGTTCGAGATCGCGGTCGGCGGCGACGCTGCCCGCGAGCCGGCGCGCTACACGCTCGACGTCGATGTCACCGGCCGCTACTTCTTCGGCGTCGGCATCGCCGACGTGACGGTCCACGAGAACCGCGCCAGCGGTCCCGGGCGCGCCCTGGCCGAGACCGGCCGCGACGACGACATCCTCGGTGACGGCCGGCTGGCGTTCTACGTGAAGGGCAAGGCGGCCGGGAAGTATCTCGTCACCGCCCAGGCCGACACCCGCGAGCGGCCGCTGGAGGACCTGTTCGACGGCTTCACCGACGCCGACGCACGCGACGTGTTCCGGCGCCTGGATCCCGACCTGTACTACCCGACCTACGGCGACGACTCGCGCACCTGGCGCGACGTCGACACGATGGGCCGGTTCTTCCTGCGGGCCGAGTGGGACAAGAACGAAGCGCTGTGGGGCAACTTCTCCACCGGCCTCACCGGCACCGAGTACGGCCAGTACGTGCGCTCGCTGTACGGCGCCGCGCTGAACTGGCGCTCGCGCGCGACCAACGCCTGGGGCGACCCGGCCACCCTGCTGCGCGTGTTCGCCTCCGAGGCGCAGACCGCGCCGGGCCACAGCGAGTTCATCGGCACCGGTGGCAGCCTGTACTACCTGCGCCACACCGAAGTGCTGCCCGGGTCCGACCAGGTCGTGCTCGAAGTGCGCGACGCCACCACCGGCCGCGTCGAGGAGCGCGTCGAACTGGTGCGCGGCGCCGACTACGAGATCGACGAGCTGCAGGGCCGCATCCTGCTGACGCGCCCGCTGGCGCAACTCACCCTGCTCAATCGTCCGACGATCACGCGCGACCGGCCGCTGGACGGGCTGGAGCAGCGGCTGATCGTCGACTACGAATGGGTGCCGGACGGCTTCGATGCCGACGAGGTCGCCGCGGGCCTGCGTGGCAAGCACTGGTTCGGCGACCATCTCGGCGTCGGCCTGACCCGGGTCGACGAGAACCGCGCCGGCGAGGACTACACCCTGACCACCGGCGACGTCACCCTGCAGGCCGGCAAGGGCACCTACCTCAAGCTCGAACACGGTCGCACCGAATCCACCGGCGCGCCGGTGTTCTTCTCCGACAACGGCGGCTTGGACTTCACCCGGCTCAACCCCGTCGGACCGCGCGAAGGCGAGGCCACCGCGGTCGAGGCACGGGCCAACTTCCGCGAGCTGGGCTGGAGCGCGAACGACTGGAGCGCCGGCGCCTGGTGGCGCCACGTCGATGCCGGCTACTCCGTCGCGCGCAACGACACCGGTGCCGCGATCGAGGAGTACGGCAGCGAAGTGCTCGGCCAGCTCGGCACCGACCTCGGCCTGTACGCGCGCTTCAGCCGCGCCGAACGCGCCGGCGAGGCGCTCACCCAGGCGCAGGCGACGCTCGAATGGCGCCTGGGCGAGGCCAATGCGCTGACCGCCGAGGTCCGCCGGGTCGAGGAGGAGCGCGCCGCCACCGAGGCCGCCGGCCTGCTTGGCGCACTGCGCTACTCCCACCGCATCGGCACCGCGCTGGACCTGTACAGCACCGCGCAGCTCACCCTCGACGACGACAGCGGCCGCTATGCCGACAACGATGCGCTCAGCGTGGGCGGCACGTACCACTTCGCCAACCTCTCGAGCGTCGGTGCCGAAGTGGGCACCGGTGACCGCGGCGATGCCGCGCAGGTCAACGCCGAGTACCGGTTGAGCGCGCAGCAGAGCTTCTACGGCAGCTACACCGCCTCGACCGACCGCACCGGCTACGACCCGCTGTTCAACCCGCGCGCGCGCAACGGCTGGACCCTGGGCCAGCGCTGGCGACTGTCGGACCAGGTGAACCTGTTCAACGAGAGCCAGTTCCTCAAGGACCGCGACGCGTCGGGCCTGGCGCACACGTTCGGCATGGACTTCTACCCGGCGCGCGGCTGGAACACCGGCTTCACCCTCAGCGACGGCGAGCTGGTCAACACCGGCGGTGGCGAAGTCGACCGCCGTGCGGTGAGCGTGCACGGCGGCCGCACCTCGACCGCCACCGACTGGCAGAGCAAGCTCGAGTGGCGCCGCGACACCGGTGCCGAGCGTCGCACCCAGTGGGTCAGCACCAACCGCGTCAGCCACCAGGTCAACGACAGCTGGCGGCTGGCGGCGCGGCTGAACTACGCCGACACCGACGACCAGTTGCAGCCGGCCGCCGGCGCGAAGTTCATCGAGGGCAACCTCGGCTTTGCCTACCGGCCGTGGGACAACACCCGCTGGGGCCTGTTCGGCCGTTACACCCACCTCTACGACCTGGCCACGCTGGGGCAGGTCGGTGGCGCCGACTACGACCAGAAGACCCGGGTGCTATCGCTGGAGGGCGTGTACCGGGTCGATGTGAACTGGGAACTCGCGGCCAAGCTGGCCCGGCGCGAGGGCGAGGTCCGCTTCGGCCGTGGCACCGGCGCATGGTTCGATTCGGCCACGACCTTCGCCGCCGGCCAGCTCCGCTACGAGCTGCTGCAACGCTGGCACGCGCTGGCCGAGTACCGCTGGCTCGACGTCGACGACGGCGGCACCCGCGAGGGCTGGCTGGTAGGGGTCGACCGCGACCTCAACCGCCATTTCCGGATCGGCGTCGGCTACAACTTCACCGACTTCAGCGACGACCTGACCGACTTCGACTACGACCACCGGGGCTGGTTCGTGAACCTCACCGGCAGCTACTAGCCGGCGACGCCGCGCACCTGCGATATCGTGGCGGCCACTGCCGTTGTGGCGTCCGCGTCCCTGTCCGATGACTCCAGCCGAGAACGCCCGCAGCGGCGCCAGTGCCCCTCCCGATCGCGGCATCCGCGCCTGGCTGGCCCGGGTGCCTGCGGACGACCCGGTCGACCGGCGCAACGCGCCGATGTTGCAGGTCGTGCTGCTGTTGCTGGCCAGCCTGCCGCCACTGACCTGGACCTACCGCCTGCTCGTCGTTCCGCTGCCGCTGCGTCCCGGCGAGCCGGTGGCGCTGGCGTCGAGCCTCGCGGTGAGCGCGCTGGCGGTCTTCAGTTTCGTGCTGATCCGCCGCGGGCGGGTGCAATGGGCGGTGCGGCAGCTGGTGGCCGTCGCCGCGGCCGCGATGATGCTGGCCTACGTGGCCGGCGGCTACGAGTCCCAGCAGTTCGAACAACTGATCCATGTGGTCTGGCTGGTGATCGCCGGCCTGATGATCGGCCGTCGCGCGCTGTGGCTGCTGTACGGCTGGATCGTGCTCGCGATCGTGCTGGGCATACGCACCGACTTCGTGGCGGGCCGCGGCCTCGACGAGGTCGCGGCGGTGGTCGGTGATGGCGTGATCGGCGCGATGATCTTCCTGTTCATCACCATCGTGCTGGACCGCAGCTCGGCCGCCTTCCGCGACAGCCTGCGGATGGCGACCCGGCGCGGCGCCGAGCTCGAACAGGCCAACCGGGCGCTGCACGAGGAGATGCGCGAGCGCGAGCGGGTGCGCGAGCAGCTGATCCACGCGCAGAAGATGGAGGCGGTGGGGCGGCTGTCGAGCGGGGTGGCGCACGATTTCAACCACCTGCTCGGGCTGATCCAGGGCTACGCCGCGCAGGGGCGCCGCCGCGGCGACGCCGAAGCCATGCGGGCGGCGCTGGACGGCGTGGAATCGGCCGCGCGCCGGGCGGCGACGGTCAGCCACAAGCTGCTCAACTTCAGCCGCCGCGACGTGACCCGGCACGAGGTGTTCGACGCCGCGGCGGCCATGGAAGACATGCGGCCGGTCCTGCGCCAGCTGTTCGACCCCGCCGTCGAAGTGGTGCTGGACACCACCCCGGGCACCTGCCGGATCCGCTTCGACCGGGCCCAGTTCGAGCTGCTGGTCATCAACCTGGCCGCCAACGCGAACGACGCCATTGATGGCCGCGGCCGGTTCGAAGTGCACGTGCATCCGCAAGCGGAACGGGTGCGGCTGGAATTCGTCGACACCGGCCACGGCATGGACGAGGCGGTGCGGCAGCAGGCGTTGGAGCCGTTCTTCACCACCAAACCCGCGGGCGAGGGCACCGGTTTGGGACTTGCGGTGATCGCCAACCTTGTCGCCGAGGCCGACGGCGTTATCGACATCGAGTCGGTGCCGGGCAAAGGCACGCGCGTGTGCCTGCGGTTGCCACGGGCGATGGACGGTCGGGACGCCCCGGCATCGCCGGTGGTCGAGGCGACGCTGCGGCACTGACACGCACGAGCGCGATCAGTCCGTACTCGCCCCGCTCGACCGCCGCACCACCAGTTGCGCCGGCAGCATCCGGCTCTGCGCCGGTTGGCCGTCGACCAGCGCCAGCAGGGTCTCGACCAGCAGCTCGCCGGCGCGGGTGGTGTCCTGGGCGACGGTGGTCAGCGCGGGATGGGTGAAGCGTGCGGTCGGGATGTCGTCGAAGCCGACCATCCGCACGTCGTCGGGGACCCGCAGGCCGTGTTCCTCGAACGCGCGCAGGGCGCCGATCGCGATCAGGTCGCTGGCGGCGAACACCGCGTCGAAACCCGGCTCGGCCGGCGTGCTGCCGCAGCGCTCGATCAGCGTGCGGGCGGCGGCATGGCCGTCGTCCTCGGCGCTCTGCGCGTCGACCTGCAGCGCCGGGTCCATCGCGCCGCCGACCGCCTGCAGCGCGGCGTCGCAGCCGCGGTAGCGGTCGAGGAACTCGGGGTAGTGGCTGGACGCATCGCCGAGGAAGGCGACGCGCCGGCAGCCGAGCCCGGCCAGGTGCGCGCCGACCAGCTCGCCGCCGTGGAAGTTGTCGCAGCCGATCGACAGCCCCGGCTGGTCCGGCAGCACCGCGCCCCAGCGCACGAAGCGGGTGCCCTGTCCGACCAGGGTGTCGAGCTTGCCGCGGTAGCTCAGGTAATCGCCGTAGCCGAGCAGGATCAGGCCGTCGGCCTTGCGGCTGTCGGCGTAATCGGCGTGCCAGTCGTCCGACAGCTGCTGGAACGACACCAGCAGGTCCTGCCCGGCGCGCGCGCAGGCGCGGGTGATCGAGCCGAGCATCGACAGGAAGAACGGGTTGATGTGCGAGTCGTCCGCGGTCGGGTCCTCGAACAGCAGCAGCGCCAGCGTGCCCGAGCGCTGCAGGCGCAGACTGGAGGCGTGGCGGTCGACGGTGTAGTTGAGCTCGCGCACCGCTTCCTCGACCCGGCGGCGGGTCTCGGCGTTGACCAGCGGCGAGCCGCGCAGCACGCGCGATACGGTGGCCTGCGAGACGCCCGCGTGGTGGGCGATGTCGATCGAAGTGGCCTTGGTGCGCCTGCGCGGCGGCGTGGTCGGACTGCTCATGCCGGATCGAGTGTAGGCGCAGCGGCGGCCGGCCGCATCGGCGCCACCGCGGTGGCATGGGCGGATGGCCGGGTGCCGGCGCCCACCCGCGCATCGCCGGGCCGCGGGCGGGTCAGGGCGCCACCGGTGTTCCGCCAAGCCATTCGAGCGCCGACTCGCGGTCGTGGAAACGCCGGAACGGGTAGTGCCGCGCCTCGGCGAGCACTTCCACGGTGGCGTTGAACAGCTGGCCGTTCCGGCCCACGAAGGCGATCCGGCACACGTGCAGCAGCGGGTCGCAGGAGATCCGGCGGACGAACGTGCTGATGTCGACGATCCGTTCGGCCTGCGGCCGTGCTTCGACATAGTCGATGAGGATCCGCCGGTAGCCGGTGTCGGCCAGCAGTTCCAGCGTTTCCTGGTACGCCTGCGTCCGACTCGCGATGGTGACGCTGCCGGTGTATTGCACGTCGACCAGGCCATGGCGGTGGTCGACGCGGACGGTGTAGGCCAAGGTGTCCTCCCCCAAGGACAAGAGCCGCCATCCAAGCAGACGGCGGCGGGAAAGTCGATGGGGAGCAATGGCTGCGGCGTGGGCCGCCGCCACCGGTGGGGCTCACCTCACCACGCAAGGTTCAACTTCAGCCACGCGGTGCGGCCGGGCTCGTTGATCCGCACCGGGTCGGCCGGGTAGCCGAAGTCGGCGTTGCCGGCGAGGTTGAGGTGCTCGCTGTAGGCGCGGTCGAACACGTTGTCGACGCCGGCGGTGAGCTGCAGGCCGTTGTCGAAGCGGTAGCCGGCGTTGAGCGCGACGGTGGCGAAGCCAGGGCTGGGGCCGAGGTCCTGGCCGACCACGTTGCCGTAGCCGGGGGCGACGCGGTCCTGGCCGTCGACCACCCGCAGCAGGGCGCCGGCGGTCCACTGGCGGTTGTCCCACGTCGCGGTCAGGCGCGACTCCAGCGGGGTCATCTGCGGCAGTGGGCGGCCGCTGTCACGGTCTTCGCCGCGGGCATGGGCGAGGGTGGCGCCGAGCTTCCAGTGTCCGGTCGGGCGCAGTTCGACGCCGAGCTCGGCGCCGCGGGTCTCCGCGTCGATATTCGACACGATGCTGCTGCCGGCCATCATGCCGTCGGCCGGGTAGTGGAACTGGATGAAATCGTCGACCCGGCCGGCGTAGGCCGACACCCACGCGTCCACCTTCCTGCCGCGGTAGTGCAGGCCGATGTCGAGCTGGGTGGTCTTTTCGGTGTCGAGCCCGGCGAACGCGTTCGCCCCGCCCATGCCCATGCCGCCGCCGAACGACCTGGCCGAGAACAGCTCCCAGTAGTCGGGCATGCGCTCGGTGTGGCCGAGGCCGGCGTACCAGGTCAGCGGCCGGCGGGCGGCGTCGCGTTCGAAGCGGACGAAGCCGGCCGACAGCGTGTCCTCGCGGGTCTGGCCGGCGGTCGGGCTCGGCATCGCGCCACCGCCGTGGCCACCGGAGACGGTGGCGCGCTCGTCGGTGGCTTCGGCGCGGTCGAAGCGCGCACCGGCGATCCAGCGGTTGCGCTCGCCCTGGAACCAGGTGCCCTCGGCAAACGCGCCGAGGCTGGCGAAGCGCGCGTCGACCGTCCACGGCTGCGCGCTGTAGGTGTCGCGACCCATGCCGTTGCGGCGGCGGTGGCGGCTGTCCTGGCCGTCGACGCCGGCGACCAGTTCGTAGGCGTCGCCGCGCCAGGTGGCGGCGAACCTTCCACCGCTGGTGCGGCGCTCGACGTTGCTCGCCATCGGCATCGGCATCGCGCCGTCGGGGTTGGGCTCGCGCAGGCTGTAGTTGTCCATCACGTGGTCGGCGACGTTGTGGAACACGCTGGCCTCGATGTCGCGCAGGTGCTCGCCGATGTTGGTTTTCTCGAAGCGCAGGCTGGCGTTGTCGCGCTCGAACTGGCTGCCGTCCATGCCGCGGGTGGCGTAGCGCGACTCGCCGTCGCCGATGCCCACGCCGAGTTCGAGCAGGGTGTCGGGGTCGGGTGTCCAGCCGATTGCGGCGTCGGCGTTCCACTTCTTCCACGCCGATCCGACGGTGTCGCCATTGCCGTCGCGGTAGTCGTCGGATTCGGAGCGGTTGGCGCTGACGCGGGCGTAGCCCAGGCGCTCGCCGTACGTCGCGTCGACGACCTGGTCGTTGCGGCCGAAGCTGCCGCCGAGCAGGCTGCCGGCAGCCTTGAACGTGGGCGACTCGAAGTGCTCGCGGTCGCGTTCGAAGCGCACCGTGCCGGCCGAGGCGCCGGGCCCCCACAGCACGGTCTGCGGTCCCTTGACCACGACCAGCCGGTCGTAGGTTTCGGGCGCGACGTAGGACATCGCGTTGTCCATCCGGCTCGGGCAGGCGCCGGGCATCGCGCCGTCGTTGGTCAGCAGGTTGAGGCGCGAGCCGAACATGCCGCGCAGCACGGGGTCGCCGTTGGTGCCGCCGTTGCGCACCGCGGAGAAGCCCGGAATGGTCTTGAGGTAGTCGGCGCCGTCACTGGCCGGGACCGGCTGGCGCGGCAGCTTGGGGCTGGTGTCGAAGGTCAGCGCCGACACCGGCGCGGCGGCGAGGACGACGATCGCGTCGAGGTCGAACGGGTCGGCGGTGGTGTCGGCCGGGACATCGGGGGCGGCGGGTGCGGCGGCCAGCGCCGGCGCGGACAGCGCCAGCCACAGGGCGGCGGAGAGGGAGGACAGGTGGGTCGCCGGGGCACGGAGGCTCGTCATGGCGGGGCTTCCTTGGGCAAAGAGGGGGCGTGCGGCGCCAATGGGCGCAGCGGAATGCGGAGTCGTTCGGGTGGAGCGCGGCGGCTCCGGGTGCGCGGATCAGGCCGTCGTGGGCGGTCCGCGGGCGTGCAGCCCGTGGGGTCGACGGGCGGCGTGGCCGGGGGTCACGGCCAGCGACGGCGCCGGGCCCGGTGGTGCGATCGCCATGAGCGGCCGCGCGGGTGCGCTGCCGGCGAGCTGGGCCAGCAGCGGGCAGTACGGGCAGTCCGCATGGTCGGCGTGCCCTCCGCCCGGCGCGGGCGCGAACGGTTGCGGTGCGGTGGCGTCGGCGTCGGCCGCGTGCATGCCGTGGGCGTGGCCGTGCGCGGCATCGGTGCCGGCCTGGGCGGCATGGGCGATCGCCGCACCGGATGCACCGGCGTACAGGCGGCCGGCGGTCGGCACCACCGCCAGCGCCAGCATCGCGGCCAGCGCAAGCCGGCTGGTCCAGTAGCGGAACACACGGCGCGGGCAGATGGCTTTCATCGCGATGCCATTTTCGCATCGCTCGCCCCGCCGTCCCTGATCCAGGTCAAGACGGTGGCGTATGGAGCCGAAGAGCCCCTTTCGGCGGCCTCGGGCAGAGCGCCGACCAATGCCGGGATTGCTCCATACGCAGCCGTCCGGTCGACTTGATCCAGATCAGGGTGGGCCCTTCGCCGGACGCCTAACGTGCGTGGCAACGAAGAACCCGACACCTCCGAAGGACACCCGAAGATGAAAAACCTGGTCCTCCTGTTCGCCCTCGCGGCCGCCGGCGGCTTCACGCCGATGGCCTTCGCCGACCAGCACCACGCGGCCGTGACCCCGGTGGCCGACGTCACCTTCACCCTGAAAACGCAGATCCACGAAGGCCAGCTGGTCTTCGTCGGCGATGCCGGCGCGATCAAGGGCCAGGTCGCCCCCGACCTGAAGGTGCCCGAAGGCGCGGTGGTCGCGATCACCGTGGTCAATGGCGACGGCGCGATGCACGATGTCGCCGTGCCCGAATTCGGCGCGCAATCCGACCAGCTGGTCGGCGAGGGCGCGGCGACCACGATCGTGTTCCGCGCCACCCGGGCCGGCACCTTCGAGTACCTGTGCACCATCCCGGGCCACAAGGCCGCGGGCATGTTCGGCAAGCTGATCGTCGGCGACGTGGCGGAGACCGTCAGCACCGCGGTCGACATCGCCAGGAACCCCATGGACGTCGGTGAGCCGGTCGGCGACCGCGCGCCCCGGCACATCACCTACGACCTGCTGACCACCGAGGTCGAGGGCAAGCTCTCGGACGGCAGCACGTACCGCTACTGGACCTTCAACAACACCGTGCCCGGCCCGCTGCTGCGCATCCGCCAGGGCGACAGCGTCACCGTCAACCTGAAGAACGCCGAGGACAGCATCAACATCCACTCGGTTGACTTCCACGCGGTGATCGGCCCGGGCGGCGGCGCGGCGGTGACCCAGGTCGCGCCGGGCCAGACCAAGAGCTTCACCTTCAAGGCGATGCACCCGGGCCTCTACGTCTACCACTGCGCCACGCCGATGATCGCCCACCACATCTCCAACGGCATGTACGGAATGATCCTGGTCGAGCCGGAAGGCGGCCTGGCGCCGGTCGACAGGGAGTTCTACGTGATGCAGGGCGAGCTCTACACCGCGCAGAAGCACGGTTCGCGCGGGCTGCAGGAGTTCTCGCTGGACAAGCTGCTCGACGAGAACCCCGAGCACCTGATGTTCAACGGCTCGATGGACGCGTTGACCAAGACCTACCCCATGGAGGCGAACGTCGGCGAAAGCGTGCGGATGTTCTTCGGCGTCGGCGGGCCGAACCTGACCTCGAGCTTCCACCTGATCGGCGAGGTGTTCGACCGGGTCTACAACCTGGCCTCGTTCACCAGCCCGCCGCTGACCGACGTGCAGACCACGCTGGTGCCGCCGGGCGGGGCGACGATGGTCGAGTTCAATGTCGACTACCCGGGCCGGTACATCCTGGTCGACCATGCGCTCAGCCGCGCGGAGAAGGGCCTGGCCGGGTTCCTCACCGTCAAGGGCGAGGCCGACCCGACGATCTTCCAGACCGACGAGGAGATCGACGTCCACTCGGGCCACTGAGGCACGCCGGTGCCCTGCCCCTACCGCAGCCGGGCCGCGAACGCGGTCCGGCTTTTTTCTGCCGCACGGCCGTGCGCCGACCCGAGCGGGTGTGCATGATCGGTCGCGAACCGGACGGGCGACCTCTGGCACCCTGCAGCGGGCAGGCTTCCCGGTCATGATCGGCGTCCACTCCCCGCGCCGCCACCTGCGCCGCCGCCCCGAACCGGAGCCCTTCCATGCGCCATGCACCGCTCTCGCTGTCCCTGTCGATGATCCTCGCCACCGGCCTCGGCACCCTGGCCGGCTGCCAGCCGGCGACGCTGCCGGTGGCGGACGCAACCCTGTCGGCGATGGCGGACGACACCGCCGCGGCCACGCGTTTCGACGCGCTCGCCGAATCGCTGCTGATGCGCGCGCTGGAGCGCAGCCCGGAGTGGTCGATCTATTCCGGCCGCTACGACAACGCCGCCATCCTGACCATCCCCGACGCCGCCCGCCGCGCCGACGACCTCGCGTTCGCGAAGAGCGCGCTGGCCGAACTGGCCGCGTTCGACCCGCAGCAGTTGCCGGCGCCGCAGCGCATCGACCACATGCTGCTCAAGAACCAGTTCGAGTCGTCGGTCTGGTACCAGCAGCGGTTCCGCGACTGGGCCTGGGACCCGTCCAACTACAACGTCGCCGGCACCGTCGCGCTGCTGCTCAACACCCCGTACGCCGACGAGGACGCGCGCCTGCGCACGGTGATGGCCCGCATCGAACAGGTGCCGCAGTACTACGCCGCGGCGAAGGCGAACATTGCCGACCCGACCGCCGAGCATGTCGAGCTGGCGATCGTGCAGAGCCGCGGCGCGCTCAGCGTGTTCGACGAGGCGTTGCGCGAGCGCATCAAGGCATCCGGCCTCGACGCCGCCGAACAGGCGACGTTCAACACCCGCATCGACGCCGCGCGTGGCGCGATCGAGGGCTGGATCGGCTGGCTGGAGGGCGAACAGCAGCGGCTCGCCGAAACCGGCGACGCGCGGTCGTTCCGCATCGGCAAGGACCTCTACGAGCAGAAGTTCGCCTACGACATCCAGTCGCACTACAGCGCCGCCGAGCTGTACCAGCGCGCCGTCGAGGAGAAGGAGTCGCTGCACCGGCGGATGGACGAGATCACCGTGCAGTTGTGGCCGAAGTACTTCGCCGACACCGCCATGCCCGACGACCGCCTCGAGCGGATCGGGATGATGATCGACCACCTGTCCGCGCAACACGTCGAGCGCGACGGGTTCTTCGACGAGATCAACCGGCAGATCCCGCTGCTGGCCGACTTCGTCCGCGAGCACGACCTGCTCGACCAGGACGAGTCACGCCCGCTGGTGGTGCGCGAAACCCCCGAGTACATGCGTGGCGGCGGCGCCGGCGCCTCGGTCAGCGCGCCCGGTCCGTTCAACCCGACCGCCGACACCTACTACAACGTCAGCCCGCTCGATGCGTACAACGACGAGCAGGCCGAGAGCTTCCTGCGCGAGTACAACCACTGGGTGCTGCAGGTGCTCAACATCCACGAGGGCATCCCCGGCCACTACACCCAGCTGCTGCACGCCAACAAGAGCCCGAGCCTGGTCAAGAGCCTGCTCGGCAACGGCGCGATGATCGAAGGCTGGGCGGTGTACGCCGAGCGGATGATGCTGGAGCAGGGCTACGGCAACCAGGAGCCCGAGATGTGGCTGATGTACGGCAAGTGGAACCTGCGCGTGGTGACCAACGCGATCCTCGACTACGCCGTGCACGTGGACGGCATGACCGAGGCGCAGGCGATGGACCTGCTGCGCCGCGAGGCCTTCCAGGAGGAGACCGAGGCGGTCAACAAATGGCGCCGCGTGCGCCTGTCGCAGGTGCAGCTGACCAGCTACTTCACCGGCTATGCCGAGATCTACGACCTGCGCGAGCAGCGCAAGGCCGAGCTCGGCGAGGCCTTCGACCTGAAGACCTTCCACAACCGGTTCCTGAGCTACGGCAATGCGCCGGTGTCGGCGATCGCAGAGCTGATGCGCGAGCAGTACCCGGCGCGGTGATGCGATGGCGGCACCCGCGTCGTAGCGCGGGTGCCGCGGCGGCTAAGCACCAGCCGCCGCCACGGTTCAGGCGATCGGATCGGGCGTCGCATCCACGCGTGCGGGCGAGCCCGCCGCGGTGAACAGCACGTCGGTCGAGGAGTTCAACGCGGTCTCCGCCGAGTCCTGCACCACCCCTACGATGAAGCCGATCGCGACCACCTGCATCGCCAGGTCGGTCGAGATGCCGAACAGCCCGCAGGCCAGCGGCACCAGCAGCAGCGAGCCGCCGGGCACGCCCGATGCGCCGCACGCGCCGACCGTGGCGATCACGCTCAGCAGCAGCGCGGTCGGCAGGTCGACCGTGATGCCGAGCGTGTTGACCGCGGCCAGCGTCAGCACGGTGATGGTGATCGCCGCGCCGGCCATGTTGATGGTGGCGCCGATCGGGATCGACACCGCGTAGGTCTCCTCCGGCAGGCCGAGCCGGCGGCACAGCTCCAGGTTGACCGGGATGTTGGCCGCCGAGGAGCGGGTGAAGAACGCCGTTATGCCGCTCTCGCGCAGGCAGGTGAACACCAGCGGGTACGGGTTGCGGCGGGTCTTCAGGAACACGAGCAGCGGGTTGCCGGCCAGCGCCATGAACAGCATGCAGCCCAGCAGCACCGCGAGCAGGCGGGCGTAGTCGAGCAGTGCGTCGAGGCCGGACTGCGCCAGCGTCGCCGCGACCAGGCCGAAGATGCCCAGCGGCGCCAGCCGGATCACCAGCCGCACCAGCCAGGTGACCGCTTCGGCGAAGTCCGCGAGTACCGCGCGGGTGCCGTCGGACGCATGCCGCAGCGCCAGCCCGAGGCCGATGCCCCACGCCAGCAACCCGATGTAGTTGCCGGTCGCCAGCGCGTTGACCGGGTTGTCGACGATTTGCATCAGCAGCGTCTGCAGGACCTGGCCGATGCCTTCCGGCGGAGTCAGCGCGATGTCGTCGGGCAGCGCCAGTTGCAGCGTGGTCGGGAACGCGAAGCTGGCCAGCACCGCGACCAGCGCGGCGGTGAAGGTGCCGGCGATGTACAGCAGCAGGATCGGCCGGATGCCGCTCTGTTCGCCGCGGCGGTGGTTGGCGATTGCCGCGGCGACCAGCACCAGTACCAGCACCGGCGCGACCGCCTTCAGTGCCGAGACGAACACGGTGCCGAGCAGGCCGGCGGCGGTGCCCGCCTGCGGCGAGACGAGCGCCAGCATCGTGCCGGCGACCAGGCCGATGACGATCTGGGTGACGAGGCTGGGGCGGCGCAGGAAGGCGGGCAGCGGCATGGGCGGGCTCGGACGGGAGGAGGGCGATGGCGCGTGCGCCGGGTGGCCGATTGTCGCGCGCGCGCGCGCGCGGCGCGAACGCGGCGCGCAGCCCGCGGGCTTGGGCGACGCTCGTGAATGGCTGGCCGTCCGGTGCGCGTGATCGCACCCCGGGGTTTGCGTGAATCAGTCGGCGGCGCCGGCAAACCCGAGCTGCCGCCACGCTTCGAACACGGTCACCGCAACCGCGTTCGACAGGTTCAGGCTGCGGTTGTCCGGCCGCATCGGCAGCCGCAGGCGCTGCTCCGTTGGCAGCGCGTCGAGCACCGCGTCGGGGAGGCCGCGGGTCTCGCAGCCGAACAGCAGGGCGTCGCCTTCGCGGTAGGCCGGGGTGTCGAAGCGGGTGCGGCCACGGGTGCTGAGCGCAAATACGCGCGGCGGCGCGCCGTCGGCTTTGGTGCTCGCCGCGAGCGCGGCATCGAGGTCGTCGTGCACCTGCATCCGCGCGAACTCGTGGTAGTCGAGCCCGGCCCGGCGCATCTGCTTGTCGTCGATCGCGAAGCCGAGCGGTCGCACCAGGTGCAGCCGCGCGCCGGTGTTGGCGCACAGCCGGATCACGTTGCCGGTGTTGGGCGGGATCTCGGGCTGGAACAGGATGACGTGGAGCATGGGCGGCAGTTTAGGCCAGCGCCGGTCACCGCTTCTGTAGGAGCGACGTAAGTCGCGACCCACTGGAAACCGGTAGTTCGGCGATTGGCGCGATATCCGGTCGCGCGGCCGAGGAAGCGCGTTGAACGACCGACCTCATTGCGTCAGTGGGTCGCGACTTACGTCGCTCCTACGCGGAAGCGGTGGTCACCGGCTACCACGCCATCGGCTCGCCCTTGCGGTCGACGAAGCGCCCGCTCAGCGAGGCCTCGGCGCGGTCGATGGTGGCGAGCATGTCGGCCGCCGCCTCGGCCGGTTCGACCGGTGCCTTCTCGCCGCCCATCTCCGTCCGCACCCAGCCGGGATGGAAGGCCAGCACGGTGATCCCGCGCTCGGCCAGCGCCCGGGCCAGCAGCGCGGTCGCCATGTTCTGGGCGGCCTTGGAGATCGCATAGCTCGGCGTGCGGAACGCCTCCTTGCCGGCAATCGAGCCCAGCTCCGACGACAGGTTGGCGACCGTGCCGCCGTCGGCCAGCAGCGGCGCCAGCGCCTGGGTCAGCAGGAACGGCCCGGTCGCGTTGACGTGCAGGCTGTGGTCGAGGATTGCTGGATCGACCTTGCCGAAGCGCTCGCCCGAGTGCAGCACGCCGGCGTTGTTGAGCAGCAGGTCGATGCGGCCGCCGTCGAGCACCAGCGGCAGCTCGCGCGCGAGCTCGGCGTGGCTTTTCGGCTCGGCGACATCGAGCGGAAACACGTGCAGCCGGCCCGGGTGCTCGCCGGCCAGCTGGTTGAGTGCGTGGGCACGGCCGGGCTGGCGGCAGGTCGCGACCACGCGGTCGCCGCGGGCCAGCAACTGGCGGGTGAATTCGAGGCCGAGGCCGCGGTTGGCGCCGGTGACGAGGCAGTGCCGGTCGGTGTCGATGGACATCGGATTTTTCCCGGTACGGAACTGCGGACAGTCTAGGCCGCCCCCCGGAGTGCGGCGCGACGGCGGCGGCATCGCCGGCTCCGTCCATGCCGCCACCGGGACTTGTGACCTAGTGCCCGCTTCCGTCCCCGCCGCTAGGATGGGCCGTTGCCGTCCGCCCGGACGCCGCCCATCCACCGACAGGGGAGTCACCATGACCGCATCCCACCGTGCCCGCCAGGGCCTGCTGCAGAAGGGCACGCTCGCCCTGGCCCTCGTCACCGCGATCGGCGCCACCGCCTTCGTCCCGGCCCCGGCCGCCGCCCAGGCCGCGCCCGCCGCCGGCGTCGACATCGCCTACGAGGAGTTCACCCTGCCCAACGGCCTGCGGGTGATCGTGCACGAGGACCACAAGGCGCCGATCGTCGCGGTCAACGTCTGGTACCACGTCGGCAGCAAGGACGAGCCGCGCGGCCGTACCGGCTTTGCCCACCTGTTCGAGCACCTGATGTTCAACGGCTCGGAGAACAACCCCGGCGAGTACTTCACCCCGTTCGAGCTGGTCGGCGCCACGGACATGAACGGCACCACCAACACCGACCGCACCAACTACTTCCAGAACGTGCCGACCACCGCGCTCGACCTTGCGCTGTGGATGGAGTCGGACCGCATGGGCCACCTGCTCGGCGCGATCGACCAGGCGACGCTCGACGAGCAGCGCGGCGTGGTCCAGAACGAGAAGCGCCAGGGCGAGAACCAGCCCTACGGCCAGGTCTGGACCAAGCTCAACCAGGCGCTGTACCCGGCAGGCCACCCGTACCACCACAGCGTGATCGGCTCGATGGCCGACCTCAACGCCGCCTCGCTGGAGGACGTCAAGAACTGGTTCCGCGCCTGGTACGGCCCGAACAACGCGGTGCTGGTGCTGGCGGGCGACATCGACCTGGAAACCGCGAAGCGCAAGGTCGCCAGGTACTTCGGCGACATCCCGGCCGGCCCCGACATGGCGCAGCCGGCGGTCGACATCGCCGTGCGCCCGGCCGACACCCGCGAGGTGATGGAAGACCGCGTTCCGCAGGCGCGCATCTACCGCGCCTGGAACGTGCCGCCGACCGGCACCGCCGACGTCGACCGGCTGCACGTGCTGGCGCAGATCCTCGGCGGCAGCGACACCTCGCGGCTGGAGAAGCGCCTGGTCCACCAGGACCAGCTGGTCGACAGCGTCAGCGCCGGTGTCAGCGAGTCGCAGCTGGGCTCCAACTTCCTGGTGATGGCCAGCGTCAAGGAAGGCGTCGACCCGAAAAAGGTCGAGGCCATCATCGACGAGGAGCTGGCGCGCCTGTTGAACGAAGGCCCGACCGCCGGCGAGGTCGCGCAGGCCAAGACGGTGATCCGCGCCGGCTTCATCCGCGGCATCGAGCGCATTGGCGGCTTCGGCGGCAAGGCCGACGCGCTCGCCAGCTGCGAGATCTACACCGGCGAGGCGGACTGCTTCCGCGACAGCCTGCAGACCGTCGCGGCGGCGACCCCGGCGCAGCTGGTCGCGGTCGGCAACGAGTGGCTCGGCGACGGCGACCACACCCTGGTCGTGCTGCCGGGCGAGCGCACCCCGCTGGCCGAAGAGCCCGCGGTGGACCCGGCCCCGCTGGACCTGCCGCCGGCCAACGACCAGTACAGCACCACCGCGTCGACCGTCGACCGCAGCACCGGCGTGCCGATGCCGGAGGAGTTCCC
This sequence comes from Lysobacter sp. CC-YZS074, assembly GCF_056739745.1. NCBI lineage: Bacteria > Pseudomonadati > Pseudomonadota > Gammaproteobacteria > Lysobacterales > Lysobacteraceae > Lysobacter > Lysobacter sp. CC-YZS074. Next base: position 383,505 of record NZ_CP200301.1, read on the forward strand.
GGAACTGACCTTCCCCGAATTGCAGCGAGCCACCCTGAGCAACGGCACCGAGGTGATCCTGGCCGAGCGCCACGCGGTGCCGGTGGTGCAGATGAACTACCTGTTCGACGGCGGCTACAAGGCCGACGCGCTGGTTGACGACAAGCTCGGCACCTCGAGCTTCGCGATGAGCATGCTCGACGAAGGCGCCGGCGAGTACGGCGCGCTGGATTTCGCCGCGCGGGCCGAAGCGCTGGGCGCCGAGCTCGGGGCCAGCGCCTCGCTCGACGGCGGCAGTGCCTACCTGTCGGCGCTGAAGGACCAGCTCGACCCGTCGCTGGCGCTGTTCGCCGACATGCTGCGCGAGCCGCGCTTCGACCCCGCCGAGATCGACCGGGTCAAGGCCAGCTGGATCGCCGGGATCAAGCAGGAGAAGGCGCGTCCGAACTCGGCCGCGCTGCGGGTGATGCCGCCGCTGCTGTACGGCGAAGGCCACGCCTACGCGATGCCGTTCAGCGGCTCGGGTACCGAGGCGTCGATCGCCTCGCTCACCCGCGACGACCTGGTCGGCTATCACGGCACCTGGGTGCGGCCGGAGAACGCCACGCTGGTGGTGGTCGGCGACACCACCCTGGCGCAGGTGGTGCCACTGCTCGAGAAGCACCTCGGCAACTGGGACCCGGCCGGCGAGCCGGCGAGCACCGGCGAGGTGGCGAAGGTCGAGCTGCCCGACAGCCCGCGCGTGTTCCTGATCGACCAGCCCGGTGCGGTGCAGGCCAACATCTTCGTCGGCCAGCTGGTGCCGTCGACGAAGTCGGAGCAGGCGACCCAGTTCGAGTTCGCCAACACCGTGCTCGGCGGGCAGTTCAGCTCGCGCCTCAACATGAACCTGCGCGAGGACAAGCACTGGGCCTACGGTTCGTACAGCTTCTCGCCGGACGCGATGGGCCAGCGGCCGTGGCTGGCGTTTGCACCGGTGCAGATCGACAAGACCGCCGAGTCGATGGCCGAGCTCAAGCGCGAAATCACCGAGTACGCCGGCGGCAAGGCTCCGGCGACCGCGGAGGAAGTCGCCAAGGTCCGCTCCAACGAGATCCGCAGCCTGCCGGGCGCCTACGAGACCGCCAGCTCGGTCGCCAGCACCATCGCCGGTATGGTCCGCTATGACCGCCCCGACGATTACGTGCAGCAGCGCCAGGCCGAGATCGAGTCGCTGACCCCGGCCGAGGTGGCCGAGGCGGCCGGCACGATCGACCCGTCCGCCCTGACCTGGGTGGTGGTCGGTGATCTCGGCCAGATCGAGGCACCGGTGCGCGCGCTGGATTTCGGCACCGTGCAGGTGCTGGACGCCGACGGCAACCCGGTGGCGACCAAGGCCGGTGCGACCGCCGCCCAGGCCGGCGAGGGTGCCGACGCCGAGTAGTCCGGTTGCATCCGCCGGGTGGTCCTCCACCCGGCGGGTGGGCGCACGGCGGTATCGCGGCACGGACTTTGCCCGTTGGCGAGCTTCCGTTCTGTCTGTAGGAGCGGCTTCAGCCGCGATCGGCAACCGTGCGCCCGCGCCGGTTCCGGATCGCGGCTGAAGCCGCTCCTACAGCAGCCCGCGGCAACGCGAGTCACCCGCGATTCACCGCAATGGCGTCAAAACCCGTTCCACCCGCGCGACAATCGCGCCTGATTCCGCACCCGCCTTCCCCTGGAGCCGCCATGATCCGACCGCTCATCCTCGCCACCGCCACGCTCGTGCTCGCCAGTGGCTGCACCTGGGTGCACATGGCGCCCGGCGCCAGCGCGGTGCGGGTCATCGGCGCCGGCGGCCCGCCGGCCGGTTGCGTCAAGCGCGGCGAGATCGCGGTGTCGGTCAAGGACAGCGTGGCGTTCTACGAGCGCAACAACCTGCGCGTGCGCGAGGAACTCGAAACCCTCGCCCGCAACGAAGCACCCGGCCTCGATGCCGACACCATCCAGCCCGTGGCGCCGCCGCTGGACGGCGACCAGCGCTTCGCCGCCTACCATTGCGGCAGCACCGTGGCGGCGCCCTCGGTGCCGACGCAAGCCCCACCGGCCGGCGCGCGGACGTACCCGATCGGCGGCTGAGCGTTCAGCCGGCCAGCCCCCAGTAATGCAGCGGACCGGGCGAAACGTTAATCTGTCGTGATCTTTGCCTTCCGGTTCGCTGCTCATGCTGTTCCAACACGTCGCCATTGCCGGCCTGGCCCACATCGACGCGCCGCGCCGGCTGGGCTCGGACGAGATCAACGCCCGGCTCAAGCCGACCCTGGACCGCCTCGGCATCCGGACCGACGTCCTGGGTGACATCGCCGGGATCCACGCCCGGCGCCTGTGGGACGACAGCGCCATGCTCGCCTCCGACGCCGCCACTCTGGCCGGCGTGAAGGCACTGGCCGACGCCGGCATCGACCCGGACAAGGTCGGCCTGCTGGTCAACACCTCGGTCAGCCGCGACTACCTGGAACCGTCGACCGCGTCGATCGTGTCCGGCAACCTCGGCCTGCCCGACACCTGCCAGAACTTCGACGTCGCCAACGCCTGCCTGGCGTTCATCAACGGCATGGACATCGCCAGCCGGATGATCGAGCGCGGCGAGATCGACTACGCGCTGGTGGTCGACGGCGAGACGGCCGACCTCGCCTACGAGAAGACCATCGAGCGCATGACCCGCGCCGATGTCACCGAGGCCGACTTCAAGAGCGAACTGGCCACCCTGACCCTGGGTTCCGGCGCCGCCGCGATGGTGCTGGCCCGCGCCGAGCTGGCGCCGGGCGCGCCGCGCTACAAGGGCGGCGTCACCCGCGCCGCGACCGAGTGGAACAAGCTGTGCCGCGGCAACCTCGACGGCATGATCACCGACACCCGGATGCTGCTGATCGAAGGCATCAAGCTGGCCCAGAAGACCTTCGGCGTCGCCAAGCAGAAGCTTGGCTGGGTGGCCGAGGAGCTCGACGAGTTCGTCATCCACCAGGTCAGCAAAGTCCACACCGCCGCCTTCACCAAGGCGATGGGGATCGACCCGAAGAAGGTCCTGACGATTTTCAACGAGCACGGCAACATCGGCCCGGCCTCGGTGCCGATCGTGCTCAGCAAGTTGCGCGAGATGGGCCGGCTGAAGAAGGGCGACCGGGTCGCGCTGCTCGGCATCGGCTCGGGCCTGAACTGCTCGATGGCCGAGGTCGTCTGGTAGAACGCCGCCTGCGCTGACCCGCGCCGACGCTGGTAGATCCCCGCCGGCGCTGATGCGCGCCGGGCGAAGTGTTCAACCTGCCGGGCAGGCGGGGTCGCGGCCGGCGTACACCGCGCAGATTTCCTGGCGGCAGCGCAGGCCCTGCGGAGTGTTCGGTGGCGGGCACTCGCGCAGGTTGGACTGGATCTGCTCCGACCGCGTGCGCAGCGGCCGGCGGGCGCGTGCCGGCTCGGCACCGCCGGCGGCCGCGGTTTCACTGGCCTGCATGCTCTGGATCAACGCATCCATGCTGTCCACGTCGCGTGCGGCCGCGCTGCTGTCGCCCGCGCGGATGTTGCCCAGCAGTACCGCCAGCAGGTCGGGCTCGTCATCGGCCCTGGGCTGGCGGCTTGGCGCGCGCGGCGGCGCCGGGCGCGGTTCGCGCACCGCCGACGCGGCGGCGAACGGATTGCCCGGAGCCGTCCGTGCGGTGTCGGCCTCCGGTGCGGCCGCCATGGCGGCGGTCGCGGTGGTAGCAGTGGTGGCGTCGTTCGCTTCGAACGAGCCGGCGGCGGACGCCCGATCGCCTGCGAGCGGCGCTTCCTCGATGATCGTCGCGGCGGACGGTGGCAGCGGAGCGGCATCCGGCATCGCGGCGTCCTTGCCGAGCGAGACGCGCGCCGGCGCCGCGGCGTCGCCCTTGTCAGCCGGCAGCAGCAGCCATCCGGTGACCGCCATCGCAAGCAGCACGACGACGGCGGGCGCGGCCCAGCGGCGACGGCCGGTGCCCGCGCGGCGGGTGCCGGCAGGGCTTTCCATGTCTGCTAGGATTCGCGCCGGCGACTGTCGGACGCCTGGTTGCGCGGTATTGGATTGCGCGCCGGCCAACAGGCTCGGGCGGCTGGGCTTGGCATCTTGCCGGTCCACCTGGACTCCTTTCCCCGCCGGATTTCCGGCTGGTGTTATCCCTGGCCGAAGCGGCACGTTTGCCGGTCCGGTCGCGGCCGCATTCTGCGGCGGGGCCGGGGGTACGTCAATTCGACGGCGGGGCGGCCGGAGCCCGGAACGATTCAGACCACGGACGGTGTTTGCATGATGGCGCTATGGATGGCGATTTTTTTTGCGGTGAGTGCGACCGTCGCCTGGCTCGCGTTGTTCCCCGCCGCGCGCGACGGCGTGCTGGCCGGCGCGGACCGGCTGTTCTCGCGGCTCGGCGCGGTGTTCGGGCGCTGGCACTCGCGCGTGAGCGGGCAGGCGGATGCGTCCGGCAGGCGGTTGCGCGAAGGTGGCCAGCACGTCGGCGGCATGCTCGCGCGCTACCGCGTGCCACTGCTGGTGGCGCTGCTGCTGCTCACGCTGCCGCCGTTGTTGATCCTGCAGATGCGCCGCCAGGTGCTGCTGGATGGCTACGATGACGCCACCGCCGCCTCGGCCGACAGCCACGTGCTGGCGCTGCTGCGCGGCGAGCGTCTCGCACCGCCGGCGGACCTGCCGCCCGCGGTCTTCTCCACCGCCGAGGCGATCCGCGTCGTGCCGGGCATCGCCACCGCCGACCGCAAGTGGCACCGGCTCGATCCCGACTTCCAGCAGCGCCTGCTGGCGGTGTACCAGGTCATGCGCGAGCAGTACGGCTACGAAATGGCGCTCGTCGAGGGCTATCGCAGCCCCGAACGGCAGGCCCGGCTGGCGGCGCAGGGCGAACACGTGACCCGTGCCACCGCCGGCCGCAGTTGGCACCAGTACGGCCTCGCCGCCGACAGCGCACCGGTGCGTGGCGGCCAGCTGCAATGGGACATGCGCGATCCATGGACCCGGCGCGGTTACCACCTCTACGGCGAAGTCGCGCGCTCCGTCGGCCTGGTCTGGGGCGGTGGCTGGAAGAGCATCCAGGACTACGGCCACGTCGAACTGCGGCGCGACGGGGTGCGTCCGCCGCGCTGAGCGCGCTCGCACGACGCAGGTGAACCCGGCGCGCAGTCCTGTTATCGTCGCGGCCGGCAACGGACGCCAGCGGCCCGCCTCGGGCCCGCCAGGGAGCATGGCCATGTCACAACCCTTCATCGTCGTCGGCGACAAGATCGACCATGGCGGCGCCGTGGTCAGCAGCACCGCGACCACCGACATCGACGGCAAACCGATCGCGCGCGTGGGCGACAAGGTCAGCTGCAGCCAGCACGGCGACACCGTCATCGCCGCCGGCGACCCGACCGTGGTCATCGACGGCCAGCCGGTTGCCCGGCACGGTGACAAGACCGCCTGCGGTGCGACGCTGATCGCCGGGCAGATGCGGACCTTCATCGGCTGACCCCGGGCAGGAACACGGATGCCGGCGCCGGACGCGTCGGTGCAGGACCTCGAATGGACACGACCAACGCGAACCCAGTGCGCAACGATGCAGGAAGCCCGGCATGAAGGGCGGACGACTCCTGCGCACCGGTGGGCTGGGGCTGCTCGGCCTCGTGGTGGTCTGGACCGCGGTGGTGCTGTACTGGCGCTCCGCCGGCATCAGCCCGACCGCGGGGCACCTGGCCACCTGGCTGTTCCTGCTGCCGCTGGTGCTGCTCGGCGGCTGGCTGCTGGCACGCGGGGTCCAGCGCCGCATCCGTGCGCGGGGTGCGAACGCGGCGCCGTCCGCCCAAGCGGGCGACGCCGGCCTGCCGCAGGCCGGCGAGGGGCCGCACCCCGATCGCCTGCTGTACCTGCTGGGTAGCGCCGCATGGCTGCGCGCCGGGCAGGATGGCGCCGCGGTGGCGCAGGCGCTGGCGCAGCCGCAGCGGCCGCCACTCCATCCGCGGCTGAAGGACCAGCTCGGCCTGCCGGTGTTCGCCGCCGAGGTCGACGGGCTCGACCCTTCGATGGTCGCGCCCGCGCTCGAGGCGGCGCTGGTCGCCAGCGGGAACGCCGGCCCGGCGGAACGCACCTTCGGCGAGGAAGCACTGCGCGCCCTGGCGCTGCTGGATCCGGTGGTCGAAGACCTGCTGTTCACCGCGTTGCCGCCGGCATCGTCCGATACCGCCGAGTCGTCGCCGGTCGGCGGCATGCACCCGCATGCGATGCACCATTCGCGCTCGTCACGGGCGTCGGCTCCCGCCGCGGCCGCGTCGCAACTGCGGGTCCGGCTGCTGGTGCCGGCGGCATGGCCGGCCGCGGCCAGGACGGCCAGCGGCGCGTGGCTCGACGGCAAGGCCCGGGCGGTCGGTTTCGTCGAAGGCCAGTTCACCGTCGAGGTCACGCCTGCCGCCGGCGCCGTCGAGGTCTGGCGATGCCTGGAGCGACTGGGGCAACCGGACGCCGGCGAGCCCGGCGACACCCACCTGCTGCTCGCAGTGCATTCGTCGATCGGCGAGGCCAGCGTCGACCGGCTCGACGCCCGCCGCGAGTTGCTGGTGAGCGGACATCCGGAGGGCCTGGTGCCGGGCGAAGGTGCCGCCGGTGTGCTGCTCGCTGCCGGGTGCCCGGGCGGAGCCGGGAGCGGTCCGAAACCGGTCCGCCTGCATCGCCTGCTTCACGGCCGCGCGGGCCAGGGTCGCGGTGCCGGCCGCGAGGCCGCCACGCTGCTGCAGCGCGCGCTGGAGACCGCGGCGCAACCGGTCGACGACATCGCCCTGGTGTTCAGCGATGCCGACCACCGCCCCAGCCGCGCGATCGAGATCGCCGCCGCCGTCGCCATGGCGTTGCCGGAACTGGAGCCGGTGGACGACACGCGCCACCTGGGACTGGCCTGCGGCGATACCGGTGCGGTGGCGCCGCTGGCCCTGCTGTCGACCGCCGCTGCCCACGTCATCGCCGGGCAGGCGCCGGTCCTCGCGGTGAGCCTGGCCGACAGCGAGGCGCGCGTCGCGCTGGTGCTGTCGCCGCTCGCCGTATCCGACGCCGTTGCGGACGACGGTACCCGTTCCCGAACCCCGGCCGCCGCTGCGGCCATCGCCTGACAAGACTGGAAGTACGCTGATGAGCAGTTTCTGGATGAATCTCCGCTACTGGCTGACCGATTACCGGGTGCTGGCCGCGCTCGGCATCGCCGCCGCCGCCGCGGTCGCCTACTTCGGCATCGATGGCCTGCTGGCCGCCGGCGGCTGGCTGCTGGTGGTCCTGCTGGCGGTGGCGGCGATCTGGCTGGTGGCGGTGATCGTCCGCAAGGTCCGCGCCCGGCGCGCGGGACAGCGCATCGATGCGATGGTCAACGAACAGGCCGAGCAGGCGGTCGCCAACGCCAAGCCGGCGGTACGCGCCGACGCCGAGCTGCTGCGCGAACGCATGGGCGAGGCGGTCAAGGCGATCAAGACCTCGCGCCTGGGCCAGACCCGCGGCACCGCGGCCCTGTACGAACTGCCGTGGTACGTGATCATCGGCAACCCGGCCGCCGGCAAGAGCACCGCGATCCTCAACTCCGGCCTGCGCTTCCCGTTCGAGGACAACCGCAGCAACGTCATCCACGGGCTCGGCGGCACCCGCAACTGCGACTGGTACTTCACCACCGAAGGCATCGTGCTCGATACCGCCGGCCGCTACTCGGTCAGCGCCGAGGACCGGCTGGAATGGCTGACCTTCCTCGACCTGCTGAAGAAGCACCGCCCTCGGGCCCCGATCAACGGCATCATCATCGCGGCCTCGATCGCCGAGCTGTCGGGCAGCAAGCCCGAGTTCGCGATCGACCTGGCCAAGAACCTGCGCCAGCGCGTGCAGGAGCTGACGGAGCGGCTGGAAGTGCACGCCCCGGTCTACGTCGTGTTCACCAAGGCCGACCTGATCAGCGGGTTCACCGACTTCTTCCGCGGCCTGGATCCGTCCGAGCGCGAGAACGCCTGGGGCGCGACGCTGCCTTACGACGTCAGCGGGGAAGCCGATGCTCTCGCAGCGTTCGACGGCCACTTCGACGAACTGTCCGACGGCCTGCGAGAGATGAGCCTGTCGCAGATGGCGATGGCACGCGGCCGCGAGGTCGCGCCGGGCCTGCTGACCATGCCGATGGAGTTCGCCGGTATCAAGCCGGCGCTGCGCACCTTCGTCGCCACCCTGTTCGAGGAAAACCCCTACCAGTTCAAGCCGGTGTTCCGCGGCTTCTACTTCACCAGCGCGCTGCAGGAAGGCGTCGCCGTGCAGCCGGCGTCGGAGCGGGTCAGCCGCCAGTTCGGCCTGCCGCCGCGCGCCGGCGGCGAGGACGTGGTGGCGCCGGCCGACAGCAGCCACTTCCTGCTCGGTCTGTTCCGCAAGGTCATCTTCGCCGACCGCGAGCTGGTGCGGCAGTACTCCAGCCCGGGTCGTACACGCCTGCGCTACGCCGCGTTCGCCGCCGCGGTGCTCGCGCTGGGCGTGGCCCTGACCGGCTGGACCTGGTCGTACACCGGCAACCGCCAGCTGGTGTCGGACGTTCGCGCCGACCTCGACAAGGCGATCGCGCTGCAGGAAGGCAAGGTCGACCTGCAGTCCCGGATCGAGGCGCTCATGGTGCTGCAGGACCGCCTCGAGCAGCTCGAGCGCTATCGCGAAGACCATCCGCTCAGCCTCGGCCTGGGGTTGTACCAGGGCGAGGCGATCGAGCAGACGCTGCGCCGCGAGTACTTCCACGGCATGCGCCAGCTGATGCTGGAGCCGGTGGGTACCCGCCTGGAGGACTATCTCGGGCGCGTGGTCGGGCAGGCCGGCGAGCTGCGCGCGCCGCGGGTGGCGGGGCTGGACAGCGACGATGCGGCCACCGGCGCGACGGACGCGGAACCCGCCGCCGACGCGGGCGAGCGGCTGTACCGCGAGGCCTCGCCGACCGATTCGCAGGATGCCTACAACGCGCTCAAGACCTACCTCATGCTGGGTGACCGCTCCAGGGTCGAAGCGACCCACCTGGGCGACCAGCTGACCCGGTTCTGGCGTGGCTGGCTCGAATCCAACCGCGGCGCCATGCCGCGGGAGGAAATGCTGCGCGCGGCCGGTCGCCTGATGACCTTCTACGTGCAGCAGGCCAGCCGCGCCGACTGGCCGCAGATCGAGACCCGCTACAGCCTCGTCGATGACAGCCGCCAGGCGCTGCGCGCGGTGATGAAGGGCACCCCGGCCCGGGACCGCGTGTACGCCCAGATCAAGGCGCGCGCGGCGACCCGCTTCAGCCCGGTGTCGGTCGCCGGCCTGCTGGGCGGGGACGATGCGGCCGTGGCCGGTGGTGACGTGATCACCGGCAGCCACCAGATCCCCGGCACGTTCACCCGCGAGGCGTGGGAGAACTACGTCGAAGACGCGATCGCCGAGGCCGCCACCACCGAGCTCAGCAGCACCGACTGGGTGCTGGAGGCGACGGTGCAGAACGACCTCACCCTGGCCGGCAGCCCGCAGCACATCGCCAAGGAGCTGACCGCGCTGTACAAGGCCGAGTACGCGCGCGAGTGGCGCAGGTTCCTGCAGGGTGTCAGCGTCGCCCGCTTCGACAGCTTCGACGCCGCGGTGACGCAGATGAACCGCTTGGGCGACCCGGCCGGTTCGCCGCTGCGGACCCTGCTGGAAGCGGTCAACCGGGAAACCGTGTGGGACAACCCGGCGGCCGCGAATGCCGTCGCCGGCGCCGCCAAGGGCGGCTTCGTCGCCTGGTTCAACCGGGTCATCATGCGGCGCAACCCGACGTCGATCCCGGTCCAGGTCGATCCGGACACCGGCAAGCAGGTCGCCGTCGCCGCCGGCCCGATCGGACAGGAGTTCGCCGGCCTCGCCCGCCTGCTGGCCAGCCACGAGGGCAACCCGCCGCTGCTGGACCAGTACTTCGAGGCGCTGGGCAAGATCCGCAGCCGCTTCAACGCGATCAGGACACAGGGCGACCCGGGCCCGGGTGCACGCCAGCTGATGCAGCAGACCTTCGATGGCGAAGGCTCCGAACTCGCCGCCGCGCTCAAGCTGGTCGACGAGCACATGCTCAACGGTTTGGCGCAGGCGCAGCGCGACACCCTGCGGCCGCTGCTGCTGCGGCCGCTGATGCAGAGCTTCGCCGCACTGGTGGCGCCGACCGAAGCCGAGCTCAACCGGACCTGGGCGGCGCAGGTACACCGGCCGTTCGAGGACGGCATCGGCCAGCGCTATCCGTACGCACCGGACGCGACCGTGGAGGCCGCGCCGGCCGACATCGAGCGGATGTTCGGCCCGCAGGGCGCGATCGCGAAATTCGGCGAGGGCGCGCTCGGCTCGCTGGTGATCCGCCGCGGCAACACCCTGACCGCGCGTCAGTGGGCCGACATCGGCATCAACCTGCGTCCCGAACTGGTGGCCAACTACGGCCGCTGGGTCGGCGCCAGCGCCGCCGGCGACGGCCCGACCATGGTGATCCAGATCCTGCCGCTGGCGGCGCGCGGGCGCGAGTACACCGTCACCATCGACGGCCAGCAGATGCGTTACCGCAACACTCCGCCGCAGTGGCACACCTTCCAGCTGCCGGGGCAGGGCGTGCCCGGGGTGCGCATCGCCGCGGTGACCGGTGACGGGCGCAGCGTGGACGTGTTCAACCAGCCCGGCGACCAGGCGATGGCGCGGATGTTCGAGGCCGCGAGCAAGCAGAACCTCGGCAAGAACCACTACCGCCTGGCGTGGACCCAGGACGGTGCCGAAGTGGAGGTCGAACTGCGCATCGTCAGCGTGGTGCAGCCCAACAGCGACGGCAACGATGCGCTCGGCCTGCAACTGCCGGCGCTGGTCGCCGGCGCCGTACCCGTGTCGGGCGGCACCTCCAGCACCGCCACCGCGGCGGAGGCGCAGTGATGGTCGCGGTCGAGGCCGCGCAGGCGCTGAGCTACTTCGGCAAGCTGCCCAGCCGCGGCGATTTCGTGCGCACGCCGGACAACCACCAGCTGATGCTGACGCTCGACCGCTGGGCCGGCGGAGGGATCGAGCTGCTCGCGCGCGATCCGGGCTGGAAGCAGCTGTACGACGGCGCCCCGGCGCTGCATTTCGCCTTTCTCGGTTCCCGTAGCCGGGTCGCGATCGGCGGGCATTTCATTCCCAGCCGCGACGCGTCCGAACGCCGCTTTCCGTTCCTCACCGCGACCCGTATCGAGCTGACCCAGCCGCTGGCCTTCATCGGCCGCAGTCCGCTGGCGCTGTCGCGCCTGTGGACGAGCCTGGCCCGCCTTGGTCGCCAGGCGGTGGACGCGCAGGATGCCGGCGACGCCCTGCGTACGCTGGCCGAACTGCGGGTCACGGTCAGTCCGGATCCGCAGGTGTACGAAGCACCGTTCAACGACTTCATCGACCTGCAGGACATCGGCGCGCTGCAGGACCTGCTGCGCCAGTCCGGCCACCCGCGGGTGCAGCTGCGCTGGCTGCTGCCCGCGCTGGGCCTGCTGATGCAGCCGCTGGTGGTCGGCGGTGCCGGTCAGATCGACAAGGCGCTGTCGCTGCCGCTGCCGCGCGACGCGCTGTACCGGCCGCTGGTGGCGGCGCTGTGGCTGGACCTGGTGGGTGGTTTCCTCGGCCGTTCCGACTTCGAACTGGTGCTGCTGGTGCGCGAGGGCGACGGCCTGGCGGGGCCGCAACTGCTGGTCGGCTTCAACGGTGCCGACGGCCGGACCCTGCAGGCGGCGATGGACCCGCAGGTCGGCGCCGAACACGTCATCCGGGTCGATGACGCCGAATGGGTCGAAGACCAGCTCGACGGCGACTACGCGCTCAACAAGCTGGTCAGCTACATCGATCGCGACGACCTCTCGCTGCGCATGGCGCGCAGGACATTCAACGAAACCTTCCTCGGAACCTGACATGCGTCCAGCCCTGTCCCCGCGGCTCCCGTCCGCCCTGTTCTCCCCGCTGCGCCTCGTGTCCTGCGTGCTGCTGGCGCTGATGGCGGCACCCGCATTCGCCCAGGCCGACCGTCCCGCCGTGGCGGCCACCGCTGCCGACAAGCCGGTGATCGCCGCCGGGACGGTGCCCGACGAGGCGACCCGCGCGGCGGTGCTGGCGCGCCTGCGCGAGCTCTACGGCGCCCAGCGCGTAGTCGACCGGATCGAGGTCGATGCGGTGATGGCGCCGCCGAACTGGCGCGAGCGGGTGGTCGCGATGCTCGGACCCGACCTGCAGCAGGTCCGCACCGGTGAGCTGGCGGTCAATGGCAACAGCGTTCGCATCAGCGGCCAGGTCGGCAACGAGGCCGAGCGCCAGCAGGTGGCGAGCGCGCTGGCCACCGCCGCTGGTCCGAACTTCCTGGTCAAGAACGCCCTGCGCGGCGGGGGCAACCGCCAGCAGGAGCTGCTCGACCAGGCACTGGCCGACCGCATCATCGAGTTCGAGAGCGGCAGCGCCACGCTGACCGCGGCCGGCCGTTCGATCCTCGACGAGATGGTGGTCGCGATGAAGCAGGTCGGCGACCAGCAGGTGCAGGTGATCGGCCACACCGACGACGTCGGCCGGCGCGAGGCCAATGTCGCCCTGAGCCTGCAGCGGGCGATCGCGGTGAAGGCCTACCTCGAGGGTGCCGGCGTGGCGGCCGACAACCTCAGCGTGCAGGGCTTCGGGCCGGACCGGCCGGTGGCCGACAACACCACCACCGAGGGACGCGCACGCAACCGCCGGATCGAATTCCGCGTGCTGTAACCGCCGGCGCTCGGCGGTGGCCGATCACCCCAGCTGGACCCAGGCCGGCGCGTGGTCGCTCGGCCGCTCCCAGGTCCGCGGCTCGCGGTCGATCCCGGCCGCCGCGCAACCCGATCGCAGTGCTTCCGACACCAGGGTGAGGTCGATGCGCAGGCCGAGGTTGCGGCGGAACGCCGCCTGCCGGTAGTCCCACCAGCTGAATTCCCCGGCACCGTCGTGGTGCAGCCGGTAGGCGTCGTGCAACCCGAGCGCGAGCAGCCGCTGGAGGCTGGAGCGTTCGGCCGCCGAGGTCAGGATGTGGTGCTCGTTCCAGCGCTCGGGATCGTGCACATCGCGCTCGTCGGGCGCGATGTTGAAATCGCCAAGCACCACCATCCGCGGATGCCGCGTCAACTCGGCCGCAAGCCAGTCGTGCACGGCTTCCAGCCAGCGCAGCTTGTACGCGTACTTGTCGGTCCCGACATCCTGGCCGTTGACCACGTACAGGTTGACCAGGCGCACGCCGCCGACCGTGGCGGCGATCACCCGCTTCTGCTTGTCGACGAAGCCGGGAATCCCGACCTGCACGTCGGTGGCCGGCTCGCGCGAGAGGATCGCCACGCCGTTGTAGGTCTTCTGCCCGGCGAACACGCTGCGGTAACCCAGCGCCGCGATGTCGGTGTCCGGGAAGCGCTCGTCGTCGAGCTTGGTTTCCTGCAGCGCCACCACGTCGGGAGCGGCAGCCTGCAGCCATTGCTGCAGGTGCGGCAGGCGGACATTGAGCGAGTTGACGTTCCAGCTGGCGATCTTCATCGGCGCAGTCTAACGGGACGCCACCGGCATTCCGCAGGAAAACGCAGGCGTTCCGCGGCACGACCCACCGGTAATCCGCCCGTCCTGCGTACTGCGACGGCGACGGTGCGGCCGCTAGAATGGACGCATGAGCATCCGACCCTTCCTCGACCATGCGCCGGTCCTCGGCGAGCGCGTCTACGTCGACCCCGCCGCGACCGTGATCGGCCGGGTCACCCTCGGCGACGACGTTTCCATCTGGCCAGGCTGCGTCGTCCGCGGCGACGTCAACTCGATCGAGATCGGCGCGCGCACCAATGTGCAGGACGGCACCGTCGTCCACGTCACCCACGAGGGGCCGTTCACCCGGCCCGGCGGGTTCGCGACCGTGATCGGCAGCGATGTCACCATCGGCCACGGCGCCATCGTGCATGCCTGCCGGATCGGCGACTTCAGCCTGATCGGCATGGGCTCGACCGTGCTCGACGGTGCGGTGGTGGAGGCCTATGGCTTCGTCGGTGCCGGCGCGGTGGTGCCGCCGGGCAAGACCGTCGGCGAGGGCGAGCTGTGGCTCGGCAACCCGGCACGGTTCGTGCGCAAGCTCAACGAGCGCGAGATCGAGCAACTGCGCTACAGCGCGGGCCACTACATGCGGTTGAAGGACCAGTACCTGGGAATGGCGCAGGGCTGAGATGCGGTGCGGGCGTGCGAGGTTCCGACGCACCCCGTCGACTGTGGGGCAGTTGCAGGAGCGGCTTCAGCCGCGATCGGGTGACTGGCTGCGCAAGCCGGCTCCCTGATCGCGGCTGAAGCCGCTCCTGCAAGGGCTCAGGCCAACGTCCAGGTCCGTTTTCCGACCGTGGAGTCGACGATACCGACGAGAGCCGCGCTTGGTTGCGGGCCAGAGCCTCGCTCGAGGTTTTCTAACCAGCGCTATCCCGGAAGCGTTGCGCGCTCCAGCGCGGCCAGCCATGTCAGAGCGCCTTCGCGATCGCTGCCGCACATCGCCGCCTCCGGCCTGAGCGAGGCGCAGAACGCCGGCCGCTCGGGCCGGCCGAACAATCTGCAGCGCAGCCGGTCGTCCAGTTGCACGCACGGTATGCCCGCCGGCTTGCCGTGCGGCATGCCGGGAATCGGCGAGGTGATCGAAGGCGCGATGCAGCATGCGCCGCAGCCAGCGCGGCAATCCATGAAAGGAGTCGCTCAGCCGGCCGTGGCCATGTCGAACTCGCCGGCGCGCAGCGCGTCATAGACCGCGTCGGTCTCGGGGCGTACGCCGTGCCAGCGCTGGAAGCTCTCGGCCGCCTGCTCGACCAGCATGCCGAGGCCGTCGATGGTGTGGTCGGCGCCGGATGCGCGCGCCCACGACAGGAACGGGATCGCCGCGTCGCCATAACCGAGGTCGACAACATCGCAGCGGGGCGCGATCAGCGAGCCGGGCAGCACCAGCCCGTTGTCGGCCGAGCGGGCGACCGACGTCGCATTGATGATCAGGTCGAACGAGCCGATCGAGCCGAGGTCGTTGAAGTAGCGCGGGTGCACGCGCTCGGGTTCGCCGAGCGCGTCGGCCAGCGCGTCGGTGCGCGCATCGGTGCGGTTGACGACGAACAGATCGGCGATGCCGGCGTCGAGCAGCGCCGGGGCGACGCCCTGGGCGGCGCCGCCTGCGCCGAGCAGCAGCACCTTGCGGCCGCGCAGGTCCTGGCCGTGGCGCCCGGTGAGGTCGCGCACCAGCCCCAGCCCGTCGGTGTTGTCGCCGTCCCAGCCGCTGGCGGTGCGGATCAGGGTGTTGACCGCGCCGGCACGGCGGGCGCGATCCGTGAGGTGGCCGCAGGCGGCCGCGGCGCGTTGCTTGTGCGGCAGGGTCACGTTGGCCCCGCGCCCGCCTTCGGCGGCGAACGCGGCCAGCACGGCGTCGAAGTTCTCCGGCGCCGCGTCGATGGCCAAGTACTCGAGCGCGATACCGGTCTGGCGGGCGAAACGGGCGTGGATCAGTGGCGACAGCGAGTGCGAAACCGGGTGGCCGATCACGGCGTAACGGGGAGTGGGCATGGCGGCCTCGCTTAGACTGGATGGCAGGTACGGGAGGAGACGCGGATGCAGCAGCGCACGGTCCTAGCGGGCGCCAGTCTACTCGCGGGGGTGTTAACGGCCGGCACCGCCGCGGCCTGGCTGGCCGAGTACGGCATCGAAGGCATGCACGTGGTGTCCACCAGGGCCACCGAGGTGCGTGCCAGTGTCAGCCCGGACGGGCAGCGGATCGTCTGGGGCAGCACCGACCGCGAAGGCGGCGCCGGCGGCTGGGACCTGTGGCAGGCCCGGCTGGTCGACGGGCGCTGGCAGGCCGCGCGCCCGCTGGAGATCAACTCCGCGTCCAACGATTTCGATCCGATGTTCAGTGCCGACGGCGAGTGGCTGTACTTCTTCTCCAGCCGCGACGGCGGACACGGTGGCGATGACCTGTACCGCGCGCCCGTGCGCGGCGACGGCTACGGCACCGCGGAGAACCTCGGCGCCGCCATCAACACCGCCGGGGACGAATGGGCGCCGACCCCGGGTGGTGATGGCCGCCACCTGCTGTTCGCCAGCGACGGGCACGGCGGCGAGGGTGGCCACGACCTGTTCGTCGCGGGTTGGGACGGCGCGGCATTCGTGCAGCCGGTGGCGGTGGCCGGCATCAATACCGCCGCCGACGAGTTCGACGCGGCCTGGTTGGGCGACGGCGCCGCGATCGTGTTCGCGCGTTCCGAGGACGCGGGGTCCGCGCCGGTGCAGTTGCAGCTCGCGCGTTGCGATGGTCGGCGCTATGTCGGCACCCAGCCGCTGGCCTTGTCGTTCAACACCGCCGATGCGACCACGCTGGGACCGGTGATCGACTGGAACAAGCCCGGCGAACTGCTGGTCACCGGCGTCGCCCGGGCGCCACGCGCGGGCGGACTGGACATCTACCGGATGAAGGCGCCAGTGGCGGACGGGGAGAGTGGCTGCATCGAGTAGCGTTGCGCGGCGCTTTTGTAGGAGCGGCTTCAGCCGCGATCGTGAAGCTGGCGCGGGCGCAGGGCCATCCGATCGCGGCTGAAGCCGCTCCTACAGAAGCCCGCAGCCCGGAATCTGGCGCGAGCCGAACCGCACCGGAGCTCCGAGTCTCGGAGTGCCGAGTGCCGGAATGCCGAGGCGGAGTCGGAGCGGAGTCGAGCTGGAGCCCAGGGCGCGGAGTGCGGGACCGCCAGGCGATCGCGCCTGGCTCAGTCGTCCTCGCGCAACCAGCGCGCCGCATCCAGCGCGTAGTACGTCAGCACGCCGTCGGCGCCGGCGCGCTTCATGCCGACCAGCGCCTCCAGCGCGCAGGCGCGTTCGTCAAGCCAGCCGTTGGTCGCCGCGGCCTTCAGCATCGCGTACTCGCCGCTGACCTGGTAGACGAAGGTCGGCACGCCGAATTCGTCCTTCACCCGGCGCACGATGTCGAGATACGGCATGCCCGGCTTGATCATGACCATGTCGGCACCCTCGTCGAGGTCGAGGGCGACTTCGTGCATGGCCTCGTCGGTGTTGGCCGGGTCCATCTGGTAGGTCTTCTTGTCGGCCTTGCCGAGCGCGCCGGAGGAGCCGACGGCGTCGCGGAACGGGCCGTAGAACGCGCTGGCGTACTTGGCGCTGTAGGCCAGGATGCGGGTGTGGACGTGGCCCTCGCCCTCGAGTTCGGCACGGATCGCGGCGATGCGGCCGTCCATCATGTCGCTCGGGGCGACCACGTCGGCACCGGCGCGCGCGTGCGACAGGGCCTGCTTCACCAGGGCTTCGACGGTCTCGTCGTTCATCACGTAGCCGCCGTCGTCGAGCAGGCCGTCCTGGCCGTGGCTGGTGTACGGGTCCAGCGCGACGTCGGTGATCACGCCCAGCTGCGGGAAGCGCTGCTTGAGCGCACGCACGGCGCGTTGGCACAGCCCGTCGTCGTCCCAGGCGGCGACGGCGTCGAGCGACTTGGCCTCCGGCGCGGTGACTGGGAACAGCGCGATCGCCGGCACCCGCAACTCGCTGGCCTGTTCGCCGACCCTCAGCAGCTCGTCGATCGACAGTCGCTCCACGCCCGGCATCGACGCCACCGGCGCCCGGCCGGCCGATTCGTGCACGAACACCGGGTAGATCAGATCGTTGGTGGTGAGGACCGCCTCGCGCATCAGCCGGCGCGAGAACTCGTCGCGGCGCATCCGCCGCGGGCGCGTATAGGGATAGCTGCTCATGGGCGCGATTCTACGCCCGTGCCGTGTGGCCCCAAGGTTCTGTAGGAGCGGCTTCAGCCGCGATCGTGGAAACGGGCGCACGGCCCACCATCCGATCGCGGCTGAAGCCGCTCCTACAAGAGCCGGTGTTTCGCCGGACTAGATGATCCCGCCGCCCAGGCTCAGCCGGACGATGCCGACGATGATGACGATGCCGTTCAGTACCAGCCCGGCCTTGGCCCGGCCGCGCTTCTCCGGGCTGGTCAGGCCGATGCCGATCGCGGCGATCACCGCGCCGACCGCGGCGAACGGGATCAGGAACCAGTTGCCCCAGCCCAGCAGCGGCACCAGCGCGATCACCATCCAGATCATCGCGACCACGCCCCAGATCAGGCTGATCAGTCCCATGTGCTTGTCTCCCGGTGCTGGCGGTGGAGGGAACCCATGGTGGCCCGGGCGGGGGCCCGGGCGCACGGCTCAAAGGTCATGCACGCCGTCGATCTCGATCCGCAGCTCGCGCCGGCAGATCGCCGCGTGGAGGACGATGCGCGGCACCGCCGGATCCAGCCGCTCGGCCAGCAGTGCGGTGACGGTGTCGAGCTCGGCGGCGTCGCGCACGTAGACCTTCAACCGCGAACCTGGGCCGAACCGGGTCGGCAGCGACGGCCGGCGCGCGTGGGCGGCGGCGAGCAGGCTGTCGAAGTTGGCGAGGGTTTCGTCGAGCTGGGTCGCCACCGAATCGGCATGGCGCGACTCGTGCCCGACGATCGCCGCGGTGCCCGACAGCAGCAGCGGCATCGCGCCACCGGCGGGCGGCAACATCGCCCGGGCGAAGCTCGGCGGCTGCGGTCCGTACTGGCGCGGATAGCGGTAGGCGCTGAGCTGGCGCGGGTTCTCCAGCGGCTCGCCGGGCGTTTTCGAAGCCAGCCAGTACACCTGTAGCCGGCGGCGGCCGTCGACCCGGCCGATCGCGGTGGCCGCGGGCAGCCGTTCGGCCTCGAACCCGCCCAGCCCGGCCGCCCGGCCGACGCAGAAGCGGCGGTAGCGCTCGTGGTCGTCGTCGCCGCTGGTGATGCCGTCGAGGTAATTCCAGATCCGCAGCAGGTGCGGGTAACCGCGTTGCCCGAGCGCGCCGAACAGGCGCCGGTAGGCCGCCTCGGCCGCGGCGGCGATGTCGTCGTCGCCCGGCTCGTCGATCTCGATCGCGCCGAACTGCAGCGCGCCGTCTTCGGACCAGGCGACATCGCCGTCGCGGCCACGCTCGACCCTGCCGCCGCCGCGCCAGACTTCCAGCGGCGCGGCACCGTGCGGTTGCAGCGATACCCGCAGGTAGCGCGGATCGTCGCTGGCCGGGGCGCCCGCGCCGAAGCCGAACACCGCGAGCACGTCCGCTTCCTGCAACAGCGGGCCCGGTTCGCCGTCGACATAGTCGACCGACAGCCGCGGCCGCGGCAGCATCGGGGCGGCGCTCATCGACCCGCACCCGCATCATGGCCGGCGAACTGCGCCGACAGTGCTTCGCCGGCCGGTACGGTCGCGGGAGGCGGGCTCGAGTGCAGGGTGTCGCCGTCGAAACCGACCGAGCCCTGGCGTCGCCGGTGGCGCCACGAGCGCAGTGCCTGCGGCGCCATCCGCAGCGCGCCGATCGCGTAGATCAGGCGGAACACGCGCAGCCGCCAGCGCACCGCCGGCGCGTCGAACACGTCCCCGGCCAGCATCGAGATCACGGCCTGCTCGACCTGCAGCACGTTGCGAGGCCGTGCGAACAGCGCCTTCATCGTCGGCGAGGTGAAGCGGTAGATGAACCACTTGAACTCGTCGAGCCCGCGCGTGAGCTTGCGTTCCAGCGCCGCCATCAGCGCGTGCTCGCGTGCCGGTTCGTGCAACAGCGCGTCGACCGCGTCGGCGCCGAGCTCGGCGCTGTTCATCGCCAGGAACACCCCCGAGGAAAACATCGGGTCGACGAACGACCACGCGTCGCCCAGCAGCATCCAGCCCGGGCCGCTCATGCGGCTGCAGTCGTAGGCGTAGTTGCCGGTGGCGTGCACCGGCGCGACCCGCACCGCGCCCCGCATGCGCTCGGCGGCGGCCGGTACAGAATCGAGGGTCTGCTGCAGGAACGCCGCGCTGTCGCCGCGCCGCTGCCTGAGGTACTCCGGCGTGCACACCGCGCCGACGCTGGTGACGCCGTCGCGCAGCGGGATCAGCCACAGCCAGCCGTGTTCGTGACGGATGATGCTGACGTTGCCGGCGTCCTCGCCGGGCCGGCGTTCGACCCCGGTGTAATGGCTGAACAGTGCCGCCGATGCATGCCGCGGGTTGCGCCGCTTGAGCCCGAGCTTGCCGCCGAGGAAAGCGTCGCGGCCGCTCGCGTCGACCACGTAGCGCGGCTGGAAGCACAGCGGGCCCTCGCTGCCGCGGGCATGGACGACCGGGCTTCCACCATCGAGTTCGATCCGCTCGACCCGCACCTGCTCGCGCGCGTCGACGCCTTCGCCGCGGGCGTGTTCGAACAGCAGCCGGTCGAACTCCTCGCGCTTGACGTGGAACGCGAACCCCGGGCTGTTCCCCAGTGCGCGGGCGAACGGAAAGCGGTTGTAGCTGCCGTCGTCGACCGGGAAGTCGGCGCCGAGCTTGAGCACGCCGATCGCGCGGACCTGCTCGAGCACGCCGAGGCGCTCGAGGATCGGCATGTTCATCGGCAGCAGCGACTCGCCGATGTGGAAGCGCGGGTGACGCTCCTTCTCCAGCAGGGTGACCTGCCAGCCGCGGCGGGCGAGCAGGGTGGCGATGGTGGAGCCGGCGGGGCCGCCGCCGATCACCAGCACGTCGGGGGTCGCGGGATCACGGCCGGGGGGCGCAGCGGTGCCGGCCGTGGCGACGGAAGCGGAAACAGTCATGGCGGCATGATACTGGCGGCCGTCCGGCAGGCGAATGCGCCGGCACGGACAGCAATGGCGGAGCGACGCAGTTGCGCGCGGCGGCACGATCACGGATCGTTGCCGCTCTCATTGTCCCTGCCCTGGAAGTACCGATGTCTGCACAAACCCCCGCCGAGCACGAACTGGCGCAACTGCTGGTCGAGAGCCTGAACCTGGAAGGCACCGCGCCCGGGCAGATCGATCCCGAGGCGCCGCTGTTCGGCGACGGGCTGGGGCTGGACTCGATCGACGCCCTCGAGCTGGCGCTGGCGATCAGCAAGCAATACGGCTTCCAGCTGCGTTCGGACAGCGACGAGAACCGCCGCATCTTCGCCTCGTTGCGCGCGCTGTCGTCGCATATCGAACAGCACAAGGCGGCCTGAGGCGCCGACGGCGCCACCGCGTCCTGGACGCGCGCCCTTGAACGCGCCCGCCGCATTGCGGCTGCTGCTGGCGATCGCCTATCCGCTGCTCGCGCACTGGGCCAGCATCGACGGCAGCGGCGTGGTCGCGCTCGCGGCGCTGGCCGACCTGGCGGTGATCGTGCTGCTGGGGCCGCTGGCACGGCGACGCGCATGGGCGTGGGCGGTGCTCGCAGCGGTGCTGGCGGGGCTGTGGGCGCTGCGCGGCAGCGCGGTGCCGGCGTTGTTGCTGCTGGCGCCGCCGATGGTGTTCACCGCGTTGCTGGCGTGGTGGTTCGGCCGCACCCTGCGCGCCGGCCGGGTGCCGCTGATCAGCCGGATCGTGGCGGGCCTCGAGGGCTGCAAGCCGGCCGGGCTGAAGCCCGAACTCAAGGCCTACACCCGCCGCCTGACCGCGCTGTGGACGGTGCTGCTGGCCGGCCTGGCGCTGGCCAACGGACTGCTGGCCATGATCGCGGTGCCGGACGGCGTGCTGGCCCGGCTGGGGCACCCCCCGCTGGTGGTGGTCTCGCAGGACGCCTGGTCGTGGTTCGCCAACCTGCTCAACTACGGCATCGTCGCGGGGTTCTTCGTCGGTGAGTACGTGTATCGCAAGCGCCGGTTCCCGGACCGGCCGTATCGCAACTTCCCGGAGTTCCTGCGGCGGATGGCGGCGCTCGGGCCGGGGTTCTGGCGGACGCTGTTCGACTGAAGCCGGGTTCCCGGGAGGGCGTCGGCACAGTGCGGCTGAACCGTTCATGCAGTCCCGGCAGCGCGCACGGTTCCAGGTCCGCCGTGGCAAAGCGATGCGCGGCCGGGGCGGCCCGGCTGCCGTATCCTTGCGCCCCGCTTCGTGATTCACCGCCGCCGTGCCGATGCCGTTCATGATTTCCGCCGACCACCCCAGCCTGCCGGGCCACTTCCCGGGCCGACCGCTGGTCCCCGGCGTGGTCCTGCTGGACCGGGTGATGGACGCGATCGAGGCCCGCGACGGCGTGCTGCCGCCCGGACTGCGCCTGCCGCAGGTGAAGTTCCTGCAGCCGCTGCTGCCGGGCGAAGCGGCGCAGGTCGAACTCGAGGGCGCCGCGCCGCGCTGGCAGTTCCGCGTGGTCCGCGCCGAGGTGCTGCTGGCGACCGGCGAGGTCGTCGCCGAGGCTGGTCACGAGGGCGACGACGCATGAGCGACTGGAAGCAGCGACCCGAGGGCGGCGGCTGGTTCGCAATCTGGCTGATCCGCACGATCGCGCGCGTCGGCGGCCGTGCGGTCGCGCGCCTGCTGCTGCCGCCGATCACGCTCTACTTCCTCATCGTGCGCGGGCCGGAGCGGCGGGCGTCGCGCGACTACCTGCGCCGCGTGCTCGACCGCCGCGCCGGCCTGTTCGACGTCGCCCGCCACATCCACAGCTTCGCCTCGACCATCCTCGACCGCGTGTTCATGCTCAGCGGCCAGACCGGTCGCTTCGACATCCGCACGCTGGGTCTGGAAGCACTGCACGAGCAGATCGACCGCGGCCGCGGCGTGCTCGTGTTCGGCTCCCACCTGGGCAGTTTCGAGGTGCTGCGGGTACTCGCGCGCCAGCGCCCCGACGTCACCGTGCGGGTCGTGCTCGACAAGGCCCACAACCCGGCGATGACCCAGCTGCTGGACGCGCTCAACCCGGAGATCGCCCGCACCGTGATCGATGCCGGCCAGGACGGCCCGTCGATCGTGATGGCGATCCGCGAGGCCACCGACGCCGGCGCCCTGGTGGCGTTGCTGGTCGACCGCACCCATCCGGGGCAGCCGTCGCAACCGGCGCCTTTCCTCGGCGCGACCGCGCACTTCCCGACCGCGCCGTGGCTGATCGCCTCGGTGCTGAAGGTGCCGGTGGTGCTGGCGTTCGGCCTGTATCGGGGCGGTCGGCGCTACGATCTGGCGTTCGAGGTGTTCAGCGAGGGCATCGAGATGCCGCGCGCGCAGCGGGCGCAGCTGCTTTCCGGCCTGGTGCAGCGCTACGCCGCGCGGCTGGCGCACCATGCCCGCAGCGCCCCGTTCAACTGGTTCAACTTCTACGACTTCTGGCAGACCGATCATGCGAATCACGACGACCGCCTGGCTGCTGGCGCTGATGGGCGCGACCGGCTCGCTGCCCGCCGCGGAACCTGAGCAGGCCCGCCCGGCGGTGATCGACGCCGTCGCCACCGACTGGATCCTCGACCGGCTGGCGCGCCCGGCGCCGATGCGCACCGCGTTCGTCGAACTGCGCGAGTCGCGCCTGCTCAAGCATCCGCTGCGGCTGAGCGGCGAGTACCGGCGCCCCGAGGACGACGTGCTGGTGCGAGAGGTCCGCGCGCCCTACGCCGAGATCACTACGATCCGTGCCGGCGAGGTGACCATCGCCCGCGAGGGCAAGTCGCCGCGCACCTTTCCGCTGTCGCGCGCGCCGGAACTGGCCGGGCTGCAGGCGAGCTTCGGCGCGCTGCTGTCGGGCGACCGCGAGCGGCTGGACGCCTACTACGCGCTCAGCAGCCAGGGCACGCGCCAGGACTGGGCGCTGACCCTGGTGCCGCGCCAGGCCGAACTCGCCCGCCAGGTGCGCGACATCGTCCTGCACGGGCGCGGCGCGGAACTGCGCTGCATCGAAACCCGCGCCACCGGCGCCGCCGAGCCGCAGCGCACCCTGCTTGCCAGCGCCGCCACCGCCGCGTCGAAGATCGACGACAGCGACGGTTTTGCCGCCCTCTGCCACGGCGGGAGCACCGCCGACTGATGGCGGGCCGCGGCACGACACCGGCGCGACGGCTCGCCCTCGCGTTGGCCTGGCTCGGCCTGCTGCTGCTCGCCGGCGCGCTGATCGGCCCGCGCCTGCAGCTCAGCGGCGACCTGCGCAAGTTCATGCCGGACGCGCGCACGCCGGCGCAGAAGCTGCTGATCGACGAACTCGGCGAAGGCCCGGGCTCGCGCCTGCTGCTGCTGGCGCTGTCGGGCGACGAGCCGGCCACGCTAGCCGCGCAATCGACCGCGCTGCGCGATGCGCTCGCGGCCGACGCCCGCTTCACCCTGGTCGCCAACGGCGGCGAAGCCGGGCTCGAGGCGATTCCCGAACGCCTGCGGCCGTACCGCTACCTGCTGTCGCCGACGCTGGATGCCGCCGGCGGGCGCGCGTTCGACCGCGCATTCCTGACCGCCCAACTCGACGCCCGCGTGCAGGACCTCGGTTCGCCGATGGCGGCGCTGGTCGAGCCGCTGCTGCCGGCCGATCCAACGCTGGAAACGCTGGTGCTGGCCGAAAGCTGGCAGCCGGCCAATGCGCCCCGGCGCCTGCACGGGGTGTGGTTCGACCGCTCCGGCGGGCAGGCGCTGCTGGCGGTGCAGACGCGGGCCGCGGGGTTCGATCCGACCGGCCAGCAGCAGGCGGTGGCGGCGATCGAAACCGCGTTCGCGCGCGTGCGCGGGAGCAGCCCGGCGCGGCTGGAGATGACCGGCCCCGGCGCGTTTTCGGTCGAGGTCGGCGGCCGCACCGCGCGCGAGGCCAGCCGCATCGGCAGCCTCGACACGCTGGTGTTCGTGCTGCTGCTGGCGCTGGCCTACCGCAGCTGGAAGGCGCCGCTGCTGGGTGCGCTGCCGCTGGCCAGTGGCGGCCTCGCCGGGCTGTCGGCGGTCGCCCTCGGCTTCGACGGCGTGCACGGCATCACCGTCGCGTTCGGCTTCACTCTGATCGGTGTCGCCCAGGATTATCCGATTCACCTGTTCAGCCACCAGCGGCCGGGGCTGTCGCCGTGGGCCAGCGCGCGCGCGCTGTGGCCGACCCTTGGCACCGGCGTGGCGGCGACCTGCATCGCCTACCTGACGTTCCTCGTGTCCGGCGTCGAAGGGCTGGAGCAGCTGGCGGTGTTCACCGTGGTCGGCCTCGGCGTCGCCGCACTGGCGACCCGGTTCCTGCTGCCCGGACTGATCGATCCGGCGCCACGCGACGTCGCCGATTCGCCGCGGCTGGGACGCCTGTGGGAACGCCTCGCGCGCTGGCCCCGGTTCGGCGCTGGGGGTTTCGCCGTCGTCGCGGCGGCCTCGCTCGCCGTCGTAGTGCTGGCGCCGGGGCCGTTCTGGCAGAACGACCTGTCGAAACTGACCCCGGTGCCCCCCGAAGCCCTGGCGCGCGACGCGCAGCTGCGCGCCGAACTGGGCGCGCCCGACGTGCGCTACCTCGTCGCCCTGCGCGGCGACGACGCCGAAGCCGCGCTGCAGGCGGCCGAGCGACTGCAGCCGGCGTTGGAGCGGCTGCTGGCGGACCACGCGATCACCGGCTTCGACCACGCCGCGCGCTACCTGCCGAGCATCAAGACCCAGCGTGCGCGGCAGGCGCGGCTGCCCGGCGCCGCTGCCCTGCGCACCGAGCTCGCCACCGCGCTGGCGACCAGCCCGTTCCGCGAGGATGCCTTCGCACCCTTCCTCGCCGACGTCGCCGCCGCGCGCGCAGCGGTGCCGCTGACCGCCGACGACCTCGCCGGCACGCCACTGGCGGCCCGTGTCGACGGCCTGCTGCTGCGCGGTGGATCCGGCGCCACCGCACTGGTGGCGCTGAGCGGTATCGGCGACCCGGGCGCGGTGGCCCGGGTGGTCGGCGACGCCGGCGCGCAGCTGCTCGACCTCAAGCAGGCTTCCGAGTCGCTGGTCGCCGAGTACCGCGAACGGGTGCTGTGGGCACTGGCGCTGGCCGCGGTGCTGCTGACGGCGACCGTGTGGGTCGCGCTGCGCTCGCCGCGGCGGGTGCTGCGCGTGCTCGCGCCGATGGTGTTGACCACGCTGCTGGTGCTGGCGGTACTGCGAGCCGGCGGGGTGGAGCTCAACCTGTTCCACCTGGTCGCGCTGATCCTCGGCGCCGGCCTCGGGCTCGACTATGCGCTGTTCTTCGACCACGCCGGTGACGGCCGTGCCGAGCAACTGCGCGCGCTGCACGCGATCATCGTCTGCAGCCTGACCACGCTGCTGGTGTTCTCGCTGCTGGCCGCCTCGTCCATTCCGGTGCTGCGCGCGATCGGCGGCACCGTGGCGATGTGCGTGCTGGCCAACTTCGTGCTGGCGCTGCTGATCGTGCGGCGGCCGGTGGCGCCGCGGGCCGGGGTCGCGCCGTGAAGCCGCTGCCGGCCAGTCGCGAGGCGATCGCGGCGCTGGTCCCGCACCAGGGCGATATGTGTCTGTGGGACGAGGTGGTGGACTGGAGCGCGGACGCCATCCGCCTGCGCGCCGGTCGCCACCGCGACACGGCGCACCCGCTGCGCAGCGGCGGCCGCTTGCGAGCGGTGCACCTGTGCGAGTACGGCGCGCAGGCAATGGCGGTGCATGGCGGACTGCTGGCCGCGGCCGGTGGAGGCGCGGCGACGCCGGGTGTGCTGGTCGCCCTGCGCGGCGTGCAACTGCACGTCGCCCGGATCGACGACCTGCCCGGCGACCTCGTCTGCGAGGCGCGGCAGCTGGTGGCGTCGCCGACCAGCCAGCAGTACGGATTCCGCATCACCCATGCCGGGACCCTGCTGGCCGAAGGCCGCGCCGCGGTGGTCCTGCAGCCGCGGACCGGCGCCTTGTAGGAGCGCTTCAGCCGCGATCGTGGTCCGGCGCCGCTGGATGTCGACGATCCGGGAACCGATGCGCGCGGCCCAGCACCCGATCGCGGCTGAAGCCGCTCCTGCAAAAAGCCTGGTGGCATCCGGTTCCGCCGGTTGGCGCTCGCCGCGTCGGCGGAGGCGCATTTCCGGCGCCCCGGACGGCACTCCGCGGTCGCGACCGATGTCGCTCCTACAATGGCCACCCAGCCACACCAGTCACCACCGGACCGCCGCCCATGACCCACCCCTCCGCCCCGCGCCGCGCCCTTGTCACCGGCGGCAGCGGCGATCTTGGCGGCGCGATCTGCGAACGCCTCGCCGCCGACGGCCTGCACGTGATCGTCCACGCCAACGCGAACCTGGCGCGCGCGCAGGAGGTGGTCGCGGCGATCCACCACGAGGGCGGCAGCGCCGAGGCGGTCGCGTTCGACGTCGCCGACGGTGAGGCGACGCGGGCCGCCATCGAAACCCTGTTGCGGGACGGTCCGATCCAGGTGGTGGTCAACAACGCCGGCATCCACGACGACGCCCCGCTCGCCGGCATGACCGACGCGCAATGGCGGCGGGTCATCGATGTGTCGCTGCACGGCTTCTTCCACGTCACCCAGCCGCTGCTGCTGCCGATGGCGCGCACGCGCTGGGGGCGGATCGTCAGCGTGTCGTCGGTGGCGGCGGTGCTCGGCAATCGCGGGCAGGCCAACTACGCGGCGGCCAAGGCGGCGCTGCACGGCGCCAGCAGATCGCTCGCGCGCGAAATGGCCAGCCGCGGGATCAGCGTCAACGTGGTGGCCCCGGGCGTGGTCGAGGGGCGCATGGCGGCCGAGGCGTTCCCGCCCGGACAGGTCAAGCAGATGGTGCCGGCCGGGCGCGCCGGCACGCCCGGGGAGGTCGCCGCGCTGGTGGCCTTTCTGTGCGGCGACGAGGCCGGCTACATCAACGGCCAGGTCATCGGCATCAACGGCGGCATGGGCTGAGCCGCCGGAGCACGGGAGCGGGCACGCCGGGGCGCCACGCTCCCGCGCGGGCGCGGTCAGTCGACGCCGAAGTCGAAGGCGCGGCCGGCGTTGCCCGGAGTGGTGAACCAGCCCCAGAACGCCACGCCCGACGGCAGCGGCGGAGTGACCATGAAGGCGTACTCCTCGCCGGCCTGCAACGGCACCTTCGGCGTGAGCTGGTGCCGCCCGCCGCCGATGGCCTCGCTGACCAGTTCGATCTCGCGGTCCGAGCGGGTGCCGTCGAACACCACGTAGCGGCCGCCTTCCTCGTTGTCGCCCATGTGCAGCAGGCGCACGTTGAGCGGAGCGACGTTGGTGACGAACGACGGGGTCGGGCCGGTACGCGCCGGCGCATGTTCGCCGTTGATGGTCATGAAGGTCTCGGGGTTCATGAACGCACCGGCGACCGGAATCCACATCTTGCGGCGGGAGATCTCCACGTCGACGCGGACCGGCTGGATCGCCGTGCGGCTGCCGTCGGCCGCGACCAGCACGAGCTCCTGCGACGCCGTGTCGGTGGCACCGGCGGAGGTGCTGCTGCCCGCCAGGATCATCGACTGGATGATCTCCGGCGACACGCCCGCGCGCTTGAGCTCGGCCAGCGCGTTCGGGCTGGTATCGAAGTGGTTCGGCGAGGCGGTGATCTTGGCCTGGATCACTCCTTCATCGAGGCCGAGGTCGACCATCTGGACGACCTGTGCGTTGTCCATCACGTCGGCGGCGTGCGCAGGCACGGCGAGGCAGGCGGCGAGCAGCGCGGCCGCCAGCAGTTGCTTGTTCATGGCGTTGTTCCATCCCCTGTGTAAAAGCGGCCCCTTCCGGCGCCTATGTGCGCCGCCGTGGCCGGCGGCGATGTCAGTTTGCCGGGTTCACCCGGCGAAGGCACGCGCCGGTGGATACTCGCAGCCGATCGTCCCGGCCGGAGAAAACGCCCATGCGCCCGAAGACCGCACTCGTTGCCATCGTCCTGGCGCTGGCCACCGCCGGCGGCTGCGCCAGCACCTCCAAGGTGATGCTGGGCCCCGCGCGGCCGGCGATCGCGCCGGAGCAGGTGCGGGTGTATTTCTCGGCGCCGCCGGGCCGCTATGAGGAGATCGCGATGCTGGAAGCCTCCAGCGGCGGGTTCACCTACGGCGAGCAGAACAAGATGGACGAGGTGATCGGCAAGCTGCGGCTGGCGGCGGCCGAGCTCGGCGCCAACGGCGTGCTGTTCGAAGGCACCGCGCAGGGGCCGGGCGGCAGCAATGTCGGCATCGGCGTCGGCGGCGGCCGGTTCGGCGGCAGCAGCCATCTCGGCGGTGGTGTCGGGATCAACATCAGCCCGAGCCGGATCCATGCGCGCGGCATCGCGGTGCACGTGGTCAACCCGCCACCGATGGGCGCGCAGCCGCCGGTGGAGTGAGGTCCGCCGCGGCCGGGTGAGGCTGGCACGACGACGTCACCCGGTGCGATGAGCTGACGCGGGTTTCCGCTAGAGCGCGGGCTCCGGCTCCGGCCGCGAAGCGGTAGCGGCTTCCCCGTACCACTCCGGCTCCAGCAACGGCCCGGGCCCGGCGACGACACCCTCGAGCAGGGCCGCCAGGCCATGGTCGCCCAGTCCCGGATGCTCGAGGCGCGCACGCGCCAGCAGCTCGGCGGCGAGACGTGACATCAGTTCGACGTTCGCCTTCAGCCGGGCCACCAGCGCATCGTCGTCGAGCCGGTCGTCCAGCGCACGGTTGAGTTCGTGGAACCAGCCGATGCGGTACTGGTCGAGGTTGCGGCGGTCGAGCGGGCCGGCAGCCCCCGCGGCGTTGCACTCGCCCCATGCGCGCAGCAACGGCTGCATCGAGGCGTTGAGCGCCTCGGCGCGGGCGAAGGTGTCGCGCAGGCGCGAGAGCACCGGCAGCGCGGCCAGGCGGTCGGCGAAGTACAGCGGCGCCAGCAGCGACCAGTAGAAGCTGTAGTCCCAGATCACCTTGAGCGGCATCAGCCGCGCGTCACCGAACAGCGCGTACTGGCCGGTGTAGAGGCTCAGGGTGTTTTCGTAGAACGAGAAGTACAGCTGCTGGTAGATGGCCGCGTGAGCGCCGGGCGGTTCGCCGGCGTGGTCCTTTTCGACCAGGTCGCAGATGTAGCCGTTGGCGATCGCGATGAAGTCGCTGCCGGGCGAGTAGAACGGATCGGCGAACACGCCGGCTTCGCCGGTGATGGCCCAGCGCTGTCCGGAGAACACCTGGCGGCATCCGTACGAGAAGTCGCGCAGGAACCGGAAGTCCTGCGGCGGGTGGCCGCCATCGTCGAGATCGGCGGCGAGCCGCGGCTGGTGCTCGCGCAGCCAAGCCATGGCCTTGTCGTGGGTGTTCATGGTCGCCAGCGGATGGGTCGCCGCATCGCAGACGATGCCCACCGAGTGCGCCCCCGACGACAGCGGGATCATCCATACCCAGTAGCCCGGACCGCACAGATGGCTGGTGGAACGCCAGCGGTCGGGTGGGTCGCAACGGCCCCGCCATGCCGGATCGTCGGACCACGTGCCGGGATCGAGCCGGCCCTCGACGCGCCACCAGACCGCGTTGGCGTCGTGGCCATTGGCCTCGGCGAGTCCGAGTTTGCGCTTGAGCAGGCCCGCGCGGCCGCTGGCGTCGACCAGCCAGCGCGCCCGCAGCTCGCGGGTTGCGCCGGCATGCTCGAAGCCGATGTGATGGGTGTCGTCGCCCAGCTCGATCGCGCGCACCACGGCGCCGTCGATGAACTCCACGCCGAGCGCGCGCGCGCGGGCGCCGAGGAAGTTCTCGAAACGGCCGCGGTCGATCTGCCATGACGGCGTCGGCAGCAGCGAACTGACGCCGACTTCGGTGCAGCGGTCGACCGCCTCACGGCCTTCGCTGAAGAAGAAGCGGAAGCCGAACTTGCGGATCTGGCGGGCGTCGAGGTGGTCGCGCAGGCCCAGCACGCGCGAAAAATAATGGCCGCCGATCTCGACCGTCGACTCGCCGACCTTGAACGCGCCCTCCGGCACGGGATGGGGCTGGCGCTCCAGCACCGTGACCTGCAGGTCGGGCTGGCGCTGGCGCAGCTGGATGGCCAGGCTCAGGCCGGCGAGCCCGCCGCCGAGGATGGCGACGTCGGTGCCCGGCGGCTCCGTGCTCATTGCGATCGGGCCGGTTGCTGCGCCGCCGCCGGCGCGAACTCGCCGCTGGGGTCGTCGATCAGTGCCGGGTGCTCGCGGATGCTGCGGTACACCGCCGGAATGCCGCCGCGCCGGAGCACGCCGCGCACGACATGGCCGGTGATCCGGCTGAAGTCGCGCCATGGTTTGAAGTGGCTGGCGCGGAACTCCTCGTCGGTGTGCACGCAGGCGTAGCGCGATTCGATCGGTACCGACACGCAGCGGGTGCCGAGCTGCTGCGCGGCCGAGATCAGGATCTGCGCCTCGAACACGAAGTCCTCGCCGGGCACGTCGCCGAGCGCGGCCACCGCGGCCGGGTACAGGCGCTGTCCGCTCTGGGTGTCGGCGATGCGGTAGCCGGTGCCCCAGGCGATGCCCCAGTCACCGAACGCGTTTGCCAGCCGGCGGTAGCGCGGCTGCTGCGCGCGCTTGCGCAGGCGCGCGCCGATCACGATGTGGTCCGGGTACCGTCCGGCGGCGGCGAGCAGGCGCGGGATGTCGCCGGCCAGGTGCTGGCCGTCGCCGTCCATGGTCAGCACGCCCTTGCAGCCACGCCGCAATGCCTCGGCAAAGCCGTCGCGCAGGCTGGCGCCCTTGCCGCGCCGCACTGGGTGGCGCAGCAGCACGATCGGCAGGTCGGCGATGCGCGCGACGGTGTCGTCGTCGGAACCGTCGTCGATCACGATCACGGTGGCGCACTCGGCCAGTGCGCCCTCGACCACGCCGCGGATGCGCAGGGCCTCGTTGAGCGCGGGAATGACCACCGCGATGTTGTTGCGGTCCAGACGATCAACCATGCGCACGCTCCGGATAGGTGATGGCGGCCCGCAGTATCCGTCCGGGACCGGCCTTGAGGATGGCCTCGCGTTCGCCGCCGGCCAGCGCGTCGAACAGCGGCAGCATCGGCGCCATCGCGTTGCCGGACAGGCCGCTCGCGAGGGGGCCGCGGACCGCGGGTCCGGCATCGCGCCCGCCCCCGGGCCATTCGACCCGCAGCTGTACGGCGTCGTCGCGCGCCGTGCGTGACAGCACCAGGGCGCCGCCGAGCAGCCCTTCACTGGGCGAGACATGGGCCAGCGGGCCGGTCGACGCGCCGTCGTAGCCGACCAGCAGCACCGCCTCGCTGCCGCCCGCCAGCTGCGCCAGCGCCTCCAGCAGCCCCTGGGCGAAACTCGCGTCATAGGCGCTGACCGCGGTCGCCGGCTGCATCGCGCCGGTGCCGATCGTCCAGTAGCCGGCGGCGGCGTTGTGCACCGAGTTGTGGAAGCGGGTCGGCGAAATCGACTGCGGCTGCGAGGCGAGCGCCTCGCACATGTAATCGGTGATCGCCAGTTCGCCATGGGTGGAGGCGAACACCGACGGCAGCGACACCGGATCGCGGCCGGCGGCGGTGCAGGCGGCGAGGGCGACCTCGAGCGCGACTGCGACCGTCTCCGGCGCGCGGCGGCGCTCGTTGGGCGCCAGCAGCTGCGGCGATGGCCGCGTGGGCGCGGCGTCGGGCACCGTGGCGCCGCGGACGAAATCGCGCGCCGCGTCCCACGACGGCAGGCCGCGGCTCCAGAAGCCGATGCCTTCGACGGTGGCGCCGAGCACCGTCACCGCACGCTCCCGAATACCAGCGAGCAGTTGTTGCCGCCGAAGCCGAACGAGTTGTTCATCGCGTACGCGATGTCGCGCTCCGCATTGTCGAAGCGGATCTGCGGACCGCACGCGGGGTCGGGCGTGCCGTCGCCGAGGATGCCGGGCAGGGTGCCGTGTTGCAGCGCGAGCAGCGCGATCACCGACTCGACGATCCCGGCCGCGCCCAGCGTGTGGCCGGTCCAGCCCTTGGTCGAGCTGGCGTGCAGCGACGGCGGGAACATCGCCGCCACCGCGCCGGCTTCGACGCTGTCGTTCGCCGGGGTCGCGGTGCCGTGCAGGTTGAGATACCCCACCTCTGCCGCGTCGACGCCGGCACGGGCCAGCGCGTCGCGCATGGCCAGCTGCGCGCCAAGCCCCTGCGGGTGCGGGGTCGACATGTGGTGGGCGTCGCTGGACTCGCCGTAGCCGCGCAACTGCAGTCCGGGCTCGCCGTCAACGGCGCGCTCCAGCAGGGCGAAGCCACCGGCCTCGCCAAGGGAGAGCCCGTCGCGTTCGGCCGCGAACGGACGACACGGCCCGGTCGAGACCAGCTGCAGCGAGTTGAAGCCGTACAGCACGCTGCCGCACAGGGTGTCGACACCGCCGACCAGCGCCGCGTCGGCCAGGCCGGCGTCGATCAGCCGCGAGGCCTGGGCGAACACCTTGGCGCTGGAGGAGCACGCGGTGGCAACGGTAATGCATGGGCCGCGCAGTCCGGCCGCGTGCATCACGAAGTCACCGGTGGAGTGCACGGTATGGACGATCGGACGGGCGAGGTCCGGCGGGAAGGCGCCATCGTGCAGGCGTGCGTAGGCCTCTTCGGTGGCACCTATCGACGAGGTCGAGGTGCCGATCACCACCGCCACGCGCTCGGCGCCGTGGCGTTCGACCCGCGAGGCCAGGGCGTCGAGCAGGCGGTCAGCCTGCAGCGCCAGCCAGGCGAGGCGGTTGTTGCGGCAATCCCAGCGCGACAGCGCCGTGGGCAGCACCACGTCCTCGAGGCCGTCGACCCGGCCGATCCAGCACGGCAGCGGGCGACCGTCCTCGCCGGCGGGGCCGAAATCGTTCCGGCGCAGACCACTGCGGCGTTCCATCAGCGCCGCTTGCTGCGCCTGCACGCCGCGACCGAGCGCGGTGGTCGCGCTGAACGCCCGGATCGCGAGCGGGGACATCGGGGGCAACGGCGGCGACGGCGGGAGCAACGGGGGCGCTGGCGACACTCTGACTTCCTGGTTCTGGCGGTTCGGCGCTGCCTGGAACGCCGCGTCCGCCGCAGTATGCCAGCGGCCGTGCGCGGCCGAGACGATGTGAACGTGAACAGGAGCGCCTGCCGCAGCCACGGCGAAGGCGCGGGTGTCGCCGCCTGCTACATGGAACCCTCAATCGTGGCTGAAGCCGCCCGGACCACCCGGCTTCATCGCGCAATCACGCGCCCTTCACGGGCGTACACTGGCCGACTCCGCCCGCAGATCCACCTCCGTGTCCGCCTCGCCCACTTCCCGCGCCGCCCACGTCCTCGCCCTCGTCCGCGACCGCGATGTCTGGCATTCGGCGGCGGTCGCTGGCGCGGCGTGCGTATTGAGTGCCGGGCTGGTCTACGTCGGCTATTTCCTCCACGTGCTGCGTACCGCGCGCAAGGCTCCCTGCGTGCCAGAACGCGGCGAGTGCGTGCTGCTGTTCGGCAAGCACGCCCCGGGCGGGCGTATCGACCACGACTTCGAGGCCCGGCTCGACCGCGCGGTCTCGCTCTGGCGCGAACGGCCACCGTCGAGCGTGGTGCTGCTCGGCGGCGGCGCGAACGGCGAACCGACCGAGGCCGAACTCGCCCGCCAGGGCCTGTTCGCCCGCGGCCTCGCCAGCGACGCGCCGCTGCAGCTGGAGGCGCGTTCGCGCGACACCATGGAGAACCTGCGCAATGCGCGCGCCCTCCTCGCCGCCGCTCCGTCGGCGCTCGAACAGGGGGCTGCACTGGTGGCCGCCCCGTTGCGGGTCACCCTGCTGAGCAGCCGCTACCACCTCGCCCGCTGCGCCCTGTTCGCCCGCCAACTCGGTTTCGACGCCGAGCTCTGCGCGGCCGAGCCGCGCCTGCAACTGGGGCCGCGCGTGCTGTTGCGCCTCGCCGGCGAAGCCGCCTACGTGTGCTGGAGCGACCTGGGCACCCGCTGGGCGCGCCTGACCGGCAACCACCGCATGCTGTCGCGGGTCACCTGACGTCGCGCTGCCGCGACCGCCCGCCATCCGCCGGCCACCGTTCCGGTAAGGTTGACCGGTCGCGCCGCCGGCCATCGGCGGCGCCTGACCACAACGATCGGGGGAACCGCATGGGTGTCATGAACCGCAAGCCGCGCCTGACCGGCGCCATCCTCACCGCGTGGCTGGCCGCCGCGCTGCCGGCGACCGCGCAGGAGCCCGGCAAGGTCTTCACCGACGCCGATTACGCCCGCGCCGAGCGCTTCATGGGCTACAACACCACGCCGCTGCTCGACCACGCGGTCAGCACCGTGGTCTGGCAGGACGACGGCCACTTCTGGTTCAAGGACCACGATGCCGACGGCGACCACTTCCGCCGTGTCGACGCGGCCACCGGCGCGATCACCGATGCGTTCGACCACGACGCCCTCGCCGCGGCACTGGCAAAGTCCAGCGGCAAGGACATCGATGCCGCCAAGCTGCCGGTGACCGGCTTCGAGATCGCCGCCGACGGCCGCTTCGACATCGCGCTCGGCCGGCAGCACTACCTGTGCGACCTGCAGCGCGAGGCGGTGTGCGAGGCCGCCAGCGCCACCGCCACCCGCAAGCCGGCCGGCGACGACGCGCCCGGCAGCGACGCGCCGGTGGTCGAGTCCCCCGACGGCAGGCTCGCCGCCTTCATCCGCGACTGGAACCTATGGGTCCGGAACACCGCCACCGGTGTCGAGACACAACTGACCACCGACGGCGTCACCGACTACGGCTACGCTACCGACAACGCCGGCTGGACCCACAGCGACCGGCCGATCCTGGTCTGGTCGCCGGATTCGACGAAGATCGCGACCTTCCAGCAGGACCAGCGCCGGACCAGCGAGATGGTGCTGGTCGGCACCAATATCGGCGCGCCGAAGGTGGAACGCTGGAAGTACCCGTTCGTCGGCGACGAGCACGTCACCATGATCGAGCGCGTCATCATCGACGTGCCGGGCAAAACTGTGGTCCGGCTCGACATGCCCCCCGACCAGCACCGCTCGACCCTGTGCGACGACGTCAGCTGCTACGGCGGCTGGGAGGACGTGCAGTGGGCGCCGGACAGCGCGTCGATCGCGTTCGCCTCGACCTCGCGCGACCACAAGGACACCTGGCTGCGCGTCGCCGACGCCGCCACCGGCGCGGTGCGCGAGGTCTACCACGAGCGCGTGCCGACCTACTTCGAGTCGGGCAACGGCCGGGTCAACTGGCAGTACCTGCCGGAGTCCAACGAGTTCATCTGGTTCTCCGAGCGCAGCGACTGGGGCCACCTGTACCTGTACGACCTCGCCACCGGCGCGCTCAAGCACGCGATCACCGAAGGCGAGGGCAACGTCACCCAGGTGCTGCGGGTCGATGCGGACACGCGCACCGTCTGGTTCCGCGGCGTCGGCATGGAAGACGGCCGCAACCCGTATTACCAGCACTTCTACAAGGCCTCGCTGGACGGTGGGGAGCCGGTGCTGCTGACCCCCGAGGACGCCAACCACACCGTCACCCTGTCGCCCGACGGCACGACCTTCGTCGACAGCTATTCCACCCCGACCGTGCCGCCGGTGACCGTGCTGCGCGCGAGCGACGACGGCCGCACCATCGCCACCATTGCCCGCGCCGACGACCGCCGCCTGCGCGCGACCGGCTGGGTGCCGCCGACGCCGATCACCGTCACCGCGCGTGACGGCAGGACCACCCTGTACGGGATGATGTTCAAGCCGACCGACCTTGATCCGTCGAAGAAGTACCCGGTGGTCAACTACATCTACCCCGGCCCGCAGACCGGCTCGGTGCGCGGCCGCAGCTTCAGCCCGGCGCGCAGCGACCACCAGGCGCTGGCCGAACTGGGCTTTGTAGTGATAGCGATCGACGGCATGGGCACGCCGTGGCGCTCCAAGAGCTTCCACGACGCCTTCAACGGCGACGTCGGCGACAACACCCTGCCCGACCAGGTCGCCGGCCTGAAGCAGCTCGCCGAGCGCCACCCGTGGATCGACCTCGACCGCGTCGGCGTCTGGGGCCACTCCGGCGGCGGCTACGCGACCGCCGATGCGATGTTCACCTACCCGGACTTCTACAAGGTCGGCATCAGCGAGAGCGGCAACCACGACAACCGCAGCTACGAGGACGACTGGGCCGAGAAGTGGCAGGGGCTGGAGGTCGTCGACGCCGAGGGCGACAGCAACTACGACGCCCAGGCCAACCCCGCCCGCGCCGGCAACCTGCAGGGCAAGCTGCTGCTGGCGCACGGCATGATGGACGACAACGTGCCGCCGCAGAACACGCTGCTGCTGGTCGACGCGCTGGTGAAGGCCAACAAGAACTTCGACCTGATCCTGTTCCCGCACGCCCGCCACGGCTTCGGCGAGGACAGCGACTACATGACCCGGCGTCGCTGGGACTACTTCGTCGAGCACCTGATGGGCGCGACCCCGCCTGACGGGTACCGGATGGGCGACGACTGAACGCGGCGGCGGGGTACCGCGTTACCGGAGCTGAACGCGGGACGCGCCGATTCATCGGCGCTCCCGTATCTTGACGGTCCATGACGCATCCCTGCCTCCGGACCACTCTCCGCCAAAGCACGTCCGACGCCCACTCGCGCGTCGACGCGCTTGTCGGCGGCGGCTTCGCCGACGGGGCGGCGTACCGGCACTACCTGCGTGGCATGCACGGTTTTCTCGCCGCCAGCCGGGCGGCGCTCGGCCGCCATGGGGCGCTCGAAGCGTTGCAGCGGCAGCTGCTCGACGACATGCGCATGCTGGACGTCCGTCCGGTGCCGGACGTCGTGCACAACGGCCCACGGCTGGACGATGAGGCGGCGCGGCTGGGATGGACGTACGTGCTGGCCGGTGCTTCGGTCGGCGCCCGCCCGCTGAAGCGGCAGGCCCAGCTCCTTGGATACGGCGGCGGGAGTGGCGCCGACTTCCTCCAGCGGTTTGCGCGCAGTCCGATGTGGGGCGACGTGTTGTCCAGCCTGGACGCGGCGACGCTCGATCCCGAACAGACCGGGCGTTGCCGCGACGCCGCGATCGCCGCGTTTGCGACAGCAGAGGCCGCTTTCCGCCGGGCCAGAAACGAGGACTTCAATGACTGACCCCGTACCTTCCCCCGAGCTCGACCTCGACGCCTGTCTGCGGGCACCCGTCCACCTGTCCGGTGCGATCCAGCCGCATGGCTACCTGATCAGCTGCTCGCGGACGGACTGGCGTATCCGGCACGTCTCGGCCAACGTCGAGGCGCTGCTCGGCCTGGCGCCCGAGGCGGTGCTCGGCCTGGAGCTGCACGAGTTCCTCGAAGAGGACGTGGTGTCCCAGGTATCCGATGCGGTGGCCGCCGCCGCACCCGGCGACGCCACCGCGCAGCGCGTGTGCACCACCAACGTGGGCGCGTTGATGACCGTCTGCGACATCACCGCGCATGCGGTCGACGAGCTGCTCCACCTGGAGTTCGAGCCGCAGGCACCGCGCTCCGAAACACGTACGCCCACCGCCGTCGCGCAGCGGATGATCGCGCAGCTGGGACACGGCGACGTCGGCGACGACTTCTTCCAGCAGGTGGCCGAGCAGGTCGGCCTGCTCACCGGATACGACCGGGTCATGGTGTACCGGTTCCGCGAAGACGACTCCGGCGAGGTCATCGCCGAGGTCGCTCAGGACGACATGGAGCCGTATCTCGGTCTGCGTTATCCGGCGACCGACATCCCGCCGCCGGCGCGGCGACTCTATCTGCGCAATCGCATCCGGATCATTCCCGACGCCGCCTACGAGGCCGTCCCGGTGGTGCCACCGGTCGACCCGGCCGGCGCCCCGCTCGATCTGAGCCAGCATGTATTGCGCAGCGTCGCCCAGGTGCATCTGGAGTACCTGCGCAACATGGGCGTGGCGGCCTCGATGTCGATCTCGATCGTCAGCGGCGGACGGCTGTGGGGGCTGGTCGCCTGTCACCACCGCTCGCCGCGCCTTGTGTCCGCCAGCGCGCGTGCGGCCGCGGACCTGTTCGGCATGTTCGTGTCGATGCGCGTCGCCGCCCGCGAGCAGGAGCTCACCATGGAGCGGTTCGACCGTGCCCAGCGGCTGCGGGACGCGGTTGTCCAGCGGCTCGCCCAGGCGAGCGATTTCGACCGTGCACTTGCCGAGGAGCTGGAGCGGGTCTCCGAGGTGCTCGAGTGCGCCGGCGCGGGATTGTCGATCGGAGGGCGTTGGCACACCAGTGGTCGCGCCCCGGCATCGCGGGACGCGGCGCCCCTGGTGGACTGGGCCGTGCGGCACGGTTCGGCGGGGCTGGCGATGACGGATGCCGCGGCGGAATGGAACATCCCCGCGCTCGGCGCCCCGGGCCTGGCGGGGCTGCTGGCGATCAACCTCGGCGCCCCGCGCGACTGGCTGTTCCTGTTCCGCGTCGAGCAGGTCGAGGAGGTCCACTGGGCGGGGCAGCCGCACAAGGCGCTCGTCGCCACCGACGATGGCCAGCGCATCGCCCCGCGCAAGAGCTTCGCCATCTGGCGCGAGACCGTTTCCGGTCGCAGCCGGCCCTGGTCGGCCAGCGACGGGCGCGGCGCCGAGCGGCTGTCGCGGGTGTTGCGTGAACAGCGCGGTCGCGCGCGGGCCGTGGCGCGGGACCGACAGGACCTGGAAAGTCGCTACCAGCGCCAGAAGCTGCACGACCAGAAGCTGCGGTTGAACGGAATGGCTTCGCTGCTGGGAGGGCTGGTTCATCTCGACGACGCGGAAACAGCCAGTCTCGGTGCCCGCATCGAGCAGCTGGAAAGCGACCTGCGACGGCTGATGCACCGCGTGGAGGGGGAGGCGGTCGCGCTGTCCGGCACCGCTCGGGAACCCGAGCATTCCTGAAGGGCGGCGGTGAAGGCTCCCCCCGTCGGCGCAGGCACTGCGATGCCCGCCGGTAGAATGGCCCGATGGATGTCTCCCACCTGCTCGACGCGCTCAACCCGGCGCAGCGCGAGGCCGTCAGCGCGCCGCCCGGCCACTACCTGGTGCTGGCCGGCGCCGGCTCCGGCAAGACCCGCGTACTGACCCACCGCATCGCCTGGCTGCACGAGGTGTTCGGGGTGCCGACCCACGGCATCCTCGCGGTCACCTTCACCAACAAGGCCGCGGCCGAGATGCGCCAGCGCGTCGACGCGCAGCTCGGCGGCGGCACCCGCGGCATGTGGATCGGCACCTTCCACGGCCTCGCCCACCGGCTGCTGCGGCTGCACTGGCAGGAGGCGAAGCTGCCCGAAGGCTTCCAGGTGCTCGACTCCGACGACCAGCTGCGGCTGGTCAAGCGCGTGGTGCAGGCGCTGGAGCTCGACGACAGCCGCTTCCCACCGCGGCAGATCGCGTGGTGGATCAACGCGCAGAAGGACGAGGGCCGCCGCCCCCAACACCTGCAGCCGGACCCGAACGACCAGTGGGGCGAAGTCATGCAGCGCTGCTACGCCGCCTACCAGGAGCGTTGCGAGCGCGCGGGACTGGTCGACTTCGCCGAGCTGCTGCTGCGCGCGCACGAACTGCTGCGCGACACCCCTGCGTTGTTGGCGCACTACCGCCACCGCTTCGGCGAGATCCTGGTCGACGAGTTCCAGGACACCAACGCGATCCAGTACGCGTTCGTGCGTGTGCTCGCCGGCGACAGCGGGCGGGTGTTCGTGGTCGGCGACGACGACCAGTCGATCTATGGCTGGCGCGGCGCCAAGGTCGAGAACGTGCAGCGCTTCCTGCGCGACTTCGAGGGCGCGCGGACGATCCGGCTGGAGCAGAACTACCGCTCCTCGGCCAACATCCTCGACGCCGCCAACGCGGTCATCGCGCACAACCCCGACCGTCTCGGCAAGAAGCTGTGGACCGACAGCGGCAGCGGCGAGCCGGTCGACCTGTACGCGGCCTACAACGAGATCGACGAGGCGCGGTTCGTGGTCGAACGGCTGCGCCAGTGGGTGCGCGACGGCGGCAGCCACGGCGAGGTCGCGATCCTGTATCGCAGCAACGCGCAGTCGCGCGCGTTCGAAGAGGCGCTGCTGTCCGAGCAGGTGCCGTACCGCGTGTACGGCGGCCAGCGCTTCTTCGAGCGCGCCGAGATCAAGGACACGCTGGCCTACCTGCGGCTGGTCGCCAACCGCAGCGACGATGCCGCGTTCGAGCGTGCGGTCAATACCCCGGCACGCGGCATCGGCGAGCGCACGCTGGACGAAGTGCGCCGCCGCGCGCGCGCCGACGGTGCGCCGCTGTGGGTCGCCGCGCGCTGGCTGGCCGACGAGCCGGTCCTCGCCGCGCGCGCGCGCAACGCGCTGGCCGGTTTCCTCAAGCTGGTCGACGACCTCGAGGCCGAGTTCGCACCGATGCCGCTGCAGGAGAAGATCGACCACGTACTCGCTCGTTCCGGCCTGCGCGAGCACTACGCGCGCGAGAGCAAGGGCCAGCTCGATTCACGCACCGACAACCTCGACGAACTCGTCTCGGTGGGCTCGCGTTTCTCGCGCAGCGACGAGGAGGACGTCGAGGCGATGCCGGAGCTGGTCGCGTTCCTGTC
This sequence comes from Lysobacter sp. CC-YZS074, assembly GCF_056739745.1. NCBI lineage: Bacteria > Pseudomonadati > Pseudomonadota > Gammaproteobacteria > Lysobacterales > Lysobacteraceae > Lysobacter > Lysobacter sp. CC-YZS074. Next base: position 424,633 of record NZ_CP200301.1, read on the forward strand.
CTACGCCTCGCTGGAGGCCGGCGAAGGCCAGGCCCAGGCCGGCGAGGACGGCGTGCAGCTGATGACGCTGCACAGCGCCAAGGGGCTGGAGTTTCCGCTGGTCTTTCTCGCCGGGCTGGAGGAAGGGCTGTTCCCGAACAACCGCTCGATCGAGGAATCCGGGCGGCTGGAGGAGGAGCGCCGGCTCGCCTACGTCGGCATCACCCGCGCGCGCGAGAAGCTGGTGCTGAGCTACGCCGAGGCGCGCCGCATCCACGGCCAGGAGATGTACGGCATCCCGTCGCGGTTCCTGCGCGAGATCCCGCCGGCGCTGCTGCACGAGGTCCGGCCGAAGCTGCAGGTGTCGCGGCCGATGGCCGGCGCCGCGCCCAAGCGCAATTTCGGCCACGCGCCGATCGAGCAGCCCGCGCTGCCGCTCGGCGCCAACGTGCGCCACGCCAAGTTCGGCCCCGGCGTGGTCACCGACTTCGAAGGCAGCGGCGCGCACGCGCGTGTGCAGGTCAACTTCGACGAGGCCGGCAGCAAGTGGCTGGTGCTGGCCTACGCCAACCTGCAGCCGGGGTAGCCGGGCGCCTCCCTGTTCAGCATCCGGCCCGGATTCACGCCGGCTCCGCGGCCGGGCTGGTGAAGTAGAAGCCGGCCCGCGGGGCTGAAGCGCCGGCCTCCTGTGGCCGATAGGGAGGCATGTTGCAGGAGAACCCGAGCCGTCCAGCCGTCCCGGTGCAGACGTGGCTTTCGTGCCCCGACCTTGCCGCGTTCACGGGACTGCTGGCACGCGAGGCCGCGACGCGGTTCGGCGGGCGCGCCGTCGTGCAGTGGTGGGTCGATGCCGCCCGCGGCGAGCACGCGTTCCCGCCGGGTGGCACCGGCGCGGCTTCGCCGGACGTGTCGTACGAACTGGCCTCGGCCGCCGCGCCCGCCGGCGCGGGCATGAGGCTGGAGCTGGGCGGTGCCGACGGCGCGCTGGTGGCGGCGTCGATGGAGGCGTGGCGGGACGCCCTCCGGCCGTACGTCGACAACGCCTTGGAAAAGGCCGCCCTGTCGCGGCAGGCCGAGCGCCTGCGCAAGTCGGAGGCCATCCAGCGCGCGCTGTTCGAGATCTCCGACCTGGCCAGCGCCGGCATCGAGATGCCCGACATGCTGCGGCGTCTGCACGGGGTGATCGGCCGGCTGATGTATGCCGAGAGCTTCTTCATCGCGCTGCATGATCCCGGACGCGAGGTCGTGCGCTTCATCTATTTCGTCGACACCGCCGAGGAGGCGTGGCAGTCGCCGGACCTGGAAGAGGAGCCGCTCGAGTCGCTCCGCCACAGCCTCACCTGGTACCTGCTGACGGATGCGCGTCCGCTGCGCGGCCCCACCGCGACCCTCGCCGCGGAAGTGTCCGGCCCGCTGCAGATCGTCGGCCCGCACAGCGCCGACTGGCTCGGCGTGCCGATGATCGGCGACGGCCGGGTTCGCGGAGTGATGGTGGTGCAGAACTACGACACCTATCCCTGCTACAGCGAGGAGGACCAGGCGGTGCTGTCGTTCATGGGCAGCCACATCCTGACCGCGCTGGACCGGCGCCACGCCGTCGACACCCTCGAACACGAGGTCGCGCGCCGCACCCGCGCCCTGTCCGAGGAGGTGGCCGAGCGCGAACGGGGGGAGCGGCTGCAGGCCACACTGTTCCGCATCGTCGAGTTGTCGCAGACCGCCGCCGGGCTCGACCAGTTCTATGCCGCCGTGCACGCGGCCGTGAGCGAGGTGATCACCAGCGACAACTTCTACATCGCGTTGCTGGGCGACGACGGCAACCTCCACTTTCCCTATTTCGTCGACGAGCTGTACCCGCGTCCGGCGCCGCGCCCGCCCGGCACCGGCGTGACCGAGTACGTGCTGCGCAACGCGCGTCCGCTGCTGGCCGACCTCACCACCGGCACCGGCAGGCAGCAGGTCGAAGCACTGCGCCGGCAGGGCGAACTCGACGGCGACGCCGGCGCGACCCGGTGCTGGCTCGGGGTGCCGCTGGTCTGCGACGAGCACACGGTCGGCGTGCTGGCGGTGCAGAGCTACCGCAGCGGGACGCGCTACGACCGGCGCGACCAGGAGCTGCTGACCTTCATCGGCTACCAGATCGCGCACGGGTTGCAGCGCCAGCGCGCGGCGGCTTCGCTGAAGAACGCCTACGCCGGGCTGGAGCGCAGGGTCGCCGCTCGCACCAGCGAACTGCGCGAGCAGATCGCCGAGCGCGAACGCGTCGAGCGGCGCCTGCAGCACGAGGTGATGCACGACGCGCTGACCGGCCTGCCCAATCGCGCCTACCTGCGCGAACAGCTCGAGCGCGCGATGGCGCGTCGCGAGCGCGACCCGCACCACCGGTTCGCCGTCCTGTTCCTGGACCTGGACCGCTTCAAGGTGATCAACGACAGCGCCGGCCACCTGGTCGGCGACCAGCTGCTGGTCGAGGTGGCGCGCCGCTTCTCGGCCTGCGTGCGCGCGCCCGATCTGGCCGCGCGGTTGGGCGGCGACGAGTTCGCGATCCTGATGGACGACATCGCCGGAGACGAGGTGCCGGTGCGTCTCGCCCAGCGGCTGATCGCACGCCTGCGCGAGCCCATCGTCGTGGCCGGACGCGACCTGTTCACCTCGGCGAGCATCGGCATCGTGGTGAGCGACCCGCGCTACCGGCACGCCGACGAGTTGCTGCGATGCCGACATCGCCATGTACCGCGCCAAGGCGAACGGCCGCCAGCAGTTCGAGGTGTTCGACGAGGCCCTGCACCAGCAGGCCACCGACCAGCTGCGACTCGAGGGCGAGCTGCGCCGTGCGGTCGAGCGCGACGAGTTCGAGCCGTTCTTCCAGCCCATCGTCCGCCTGGCCGATGGCGCGGTGGTCGGCTACGAAGCCCTGCTGCGCTGGCGCCATCCGAGCCGCGGGCGGCTTGCACCCGGAGAGTTCCTGCACGCCGCGGAGGCCGGCGGGCTGCTGGAAACGATCGACTGGTGCATGTACGGCCTGACCGCCCGCGCGGCGGTGACGCTGCTCGGCCCCGGCCAGTATGTGAACGTGAATGTCTCGCCGCGCCACCTGCGGACCCCCGACTTCGACCGACGGCTGCTCGCGCTGCTCCGCGACCATGGCATCGCCCCCGCGCAACTGCGCATCGAGGTGACGGAGTGGGCGTTGATGGACGACCCGGTACGCGTCGGCGACATGCTCGACCGCCTGCGGGCCGCGGGCGTGGTGGCGGCCCTGGACGACTTCGGGACGGGACACTCCTCGCTGGGGTCACTGCACCGGCTGAGCCTGGCCGCGGTGAAGATCGACCGGGTGTTCGTCGAGGCCCTGCGCCCCGGTTTCGGCGCGACCGCGTCGGCCGCGGTGGCCGACGCGGTGCTGACGCTCGGGCGCGCCCTGGAGCTGGACGTGGTCGCGGAAGGCATCGAAACCGCCGCGCAGCGCGACGCGCTGCTGGAACTGGGATGCGAGCTGGGCCAGGGATTCCTGTTCAGCCGACCGATGCCGCTCGCGCACTGGTGCGCCGGGCGACCGGACGGGCGCGAGGGTTGAGCGAAGCGACGCCTACTTGGCGTGCCACTTGTCGTCGTCGCCCTTCTCGTACTTGCCCTTCACCGCCGACCACGCGACCTTGTGCGCGGTTTCCTCGCGCGAGGCGTCGCCGCGGCGGTCGTCGGAGTCCCTGTACTCGTCCCAGGCGCTGTTGAACGCCTCCTTGTAGATCTCCTGCGCGTGCTTGGGCACGTTGTCGCGCACCGAGTCGGGCAGGTCGGAAATGCGGTCGTAGGGCATGGCAATGCTCCGGTCCGGGGAACTGCCGACTATCCGCATGCCGGGTCAAGGCGCCGCGAACGGGCTCAGGTCGCCGAGCGCTGCTCCACCTTCGGCTCGGCCACCTCGCGGCCGCTGCGCGCGCGCGTGGCCATTTCCTTGCCGGCGTCACGCGGCAGTTTCGCCATCATCAGCGCCGAGCTCGCCGACATCGCGCCGATGGTGAGGAAGGCGAAGGTGAAGTTGATCGCCGCGCTGGTCGGTTCGCCGGTCGCCAGGCTCGACACGGTCAGTGCATAACCGCCCAGCGTGATGCCCAGTGCGAGCGAGACCTGCTGCGCCATCGCCGCGAAGCTGCTGGCCTGGCTCATCCGTGCCTGGTCGACCTCCGCGTAGGCGATCGCGTTGAGGCTGGTGAACTGCAGCGACCGGAAGCATCCCGACACCAGCAGCACGCCGACCATCAGCGGGTACGGCGTGTCGGCGCGGAACAGCCCGAACGCACACAGCATCAGCGAAGCGATCCACGCATTGGCGACCAGCACCGGCCGGAACCCGTAGCGGTGGAGGATCCGCCCGGCCAGGGTCTTCATGAACATCGAGCCGGCGGCCGAGGTGAAGGTGATCAGGCCCGACTGGAACGGGCTGAGGCCGAAGCTGGTCTGCAGCATCAGCGGCAGCAGGAACGGCAGCGCGCCGATGCCGATGCGGAACAGCGAACCGCCGATCACGCCGATCCGGAACGTCGCCAGTTCCAGCAGCCGCAGGTCGATCAGCGGGTGCGGGTGGCGCCGGGCGTGCCACACGTAGCCGGCAATGAGTGCCAGCCCGAGCACCAGTCCGGACAGCGCCAGCGCGGGACTGACCAGGTGCCGGCCGAGGACGGAGAAGCCGAACATCGCCAGTGCCAGGCCGCTGGCCGAGAGTGCGAAGCCGCGCCAGTCCAGCGGCTTGACCGGCTGCTTCAGCAGCGGGATGTAGCGCCACGCCAGCCAGATGCCGAGCAGCCCCATCGGGATGTTGATCAGGAAGATCCAGCGCCAGTGGCCGTAGGTGGTGATCAGCCCGCCCAGCGGTGGTCCCAGCATCGGCCCCAGCAGGGCCGGGATCGACAGCCAGCTCAACGCGTGCACCAGCTCGGCCTTGGACACGCTGCGCAGCAGTACCAGCCGCCCGACCGGCACCATCATCGCGCCGCCGCAGCCCTGCAGGAACCGCGCGGCGACCAGGCCGCCAAGCGACTGCGACGCCGCGCAGGCGATAGATCCCAGCAGGAACACCCCGATCGCGCCCATGAACACCGGCCGGGCCCCGAAGCGGTCCGCCACCCAGCCACTGACCGGGATGAACACCGCCAGCGCCAGCATGTACGTGGTCAGCGCCAGCTTCAGCGCCACCGGCTCGACCGCGAACTCCGCCGCGATCACCGGCAACGAGGTGGTGATCGCGGTCGAATCCATGTTCTCGATGAACAGCGCGGTGGCGATGATCAGCGGCAGCAGGCGTTCGCGGCGCAAGGCTCCGGTCCGTTTGGGGGTGGCGAAAACACGACAGCCGGCGCGGGGCCGGCTGTCTGGGATCCATCGCAGGGGCGTGGCTACTCCGTCGTGCGCCCGTCGAAATGCTCCTCGTCGGACTCGGCGGCGGGCTTGTCGGGGTGGACCACGTCCAGGCGATGCTCCGGCGGCCCGTACAGGGTGTACAGCTTCATCGGTGAATCGCCGGTGTTGATGACATTGTGGCGGGCGCCGGCGGGCACGATCACCGCGAAGTCGTCCTCGATCCTGTGGGTGGTGCCGTCGATCACGACTTCGCCGCGGCCGGCCTCGATGCGCAGGAACTGGTCGTGGGTGTCGTGCACTTCCGCGCCGATCTCCTCGCCGGGCTCGAGTGCCATCAGCACCAGCTGCAGGTGCTTGCCGGTGTAGAGCACGCGGCGGAAATCGGTGTTGTCGGTGGTGAGTTTCTCGATGTCGTCGACGAAGCCCTTCATCGGCATTTCTCCATTGGGGGTGTCAGTTCCACTCGAACAGCCTCCACCACACGGGCGATACCGGGCCTTCGTCCTCATCGACCTGGCCGTCGCCGTCCTGGTCCCGGAGGTAATACACGGGGCCACGCGACGGGGTGACCTTGACCACCTGCAGGCGCCCGGCGACGCGGTACTCCTCGATGACGTCGCCGTTCTCGGCCACCGTGCGGGTGACCTGGGGGTTTTGCAGCGACGCCGTCGGGTCGAGCGGGGTGGTCGCACAGGCGACGACCAGGAGGGACAGCGCGAGCGGGGCGAGCAGAGCGATGCGCATGGGAGGCCTCGTCATGGATAAGAACCTGTGCCGAGAGCATACTCGTCCGCTCCGGAGTGCGTCGTTCCAGGCGAAAAGTTGCGCGAGTCGCTTTGCCCGGTATAAAACCTTTTTGGGGTCGGGGTGCGGGAAGGCGCTCCGAGCGATGTAAATGCCCTTCGAAAAGGATGAAGGGCCCACGGAAGGAACAGGGGATGAAACGGTTCTGTGTCGCGATGCTGCTCGTTCTGACGAGCGGGCAGGGGTTTGGCCAGGAAGCCAATCAGGTCTGGGAGGAGTACGGCAAGCGCGTCGCGGATAGCGGCAAGGTCGATGCGCTCGGGCCGGACCTGTTCGGCGACCAGGTGAGTCTGTCCAACGGTGCGTTGTCGTTCTCGGTAACGGATGTCAGCGTTCCTGGCAGCAACGATCTGCCGGTGGCGTTCACCCGGAGCTTTTCCGTCCGCCCGCGTAAGGGTTCTTACGTCAACGCCGAGTTCCCTTTGGCGGATTGGGAGATCGACCTCCCCAACATCAGCGGCGTTTTCGCCCCGGACTGGGTCAGCGCGATTGCTGATACACCGGGAAAGCGGTGTTCCGTGACCACTGTCGCCGGCGCGCGTCCGCCTGTTATTCCCGTCGGAACCGATTACTTCCACCCCAAAGACTACTGGCAGGGGCACAATCTCAGACTCCCCACGGGCGGCGGCGAGATGCTGCTGCTGGATCCATCGCGGCCCAGGCCTTCCACTGGGGGCCCTTATTACTGGATCACAGCGGATCAGACCCGGCTCGCCTGTCTGCCGAGCATCAAAAACTGGTCCGGCGGCGGCGAGGGCTTCCTCGCGGTCGCCCCGGATGGTACCCGATACTGGTTTGACTGGATGGCGCAGGATCTCGAGCCGATTCTGGAGTCGACCACTGTGATCGAGGTGCTGGGGATTCCAAAAAATTCCACGAGCCGTCGCGCCCGCCGGCGCAACGTTCTCTACCCCACCCGAGTCGAAGACCGTTTCGGGAACTGGGTCACCTATGCCTACACCAATGCGAGGACCTCGCCAGTCCGTCTGACGTCCATCCAATCCAGTGATGCCCGTCGCATAGACATCCACTACAACGGTGACGGCTACATCGACAGTGTCGTGGCGCACGGGAAAACGTGGAAATACCAGTACGCAGCGGCCAACAACGTCGACAAGACATTGTCGTCCGTGGTGTTGCCGGACACTTCCCGATGGACCATTGATTTTGCTGGGTTCCTCAACTCCAGGATCGAGTACATCCAGGGCCCTCCAAGCGAGCCGTGGCGAACGTGCACGCGAAATCCCGACGTGATGGCTCCTCACTCGTTTGCCGGGCGGGTCACACACCCGTCCGGCGCGGTGGGCGATTTCAAGGTGGAAATCCGGTCGCATGGGCGGACCAACGTCCCGCTCAACTGCCTCAACTTCACCACCCCTCACAACTTCGTCAACGACGACGTTTCGTTCTGGACAATTTCCTACGACGCGTTGTCGCTGGCTGAAAAGAAGATCAGCGGCCCCGGGCTGACTGCGGGAGCCTGGACCTACGCCTATAGCTCCCCATCGACCTACTACAAGCCGGGAGGCGACTCGTCGTACCCGGTGTGCCCGCCCACCATGGACTGCAGCATTCCCCGCTGTACCAGCGATGATTGCGCGGGTTCTTCCAGAACAACGGTGACTGACCCGGCGGGCAACTGGACCCGCTATCACTATGGGAACAGCTACCGCTATAACGAGGGGAAGCTGCTCAAGGTGGAGGAGGGCAAGGGGTCGTCAGTACTCCGTACCTCTTGGAGCATTCACGACCTTACCCAACTCGATCACGAGTACCCCGCAAAGTGGGGCACCAGCCCGCGGCCAGACGGCGGCGGGTTCGCCGCCGAGTACCACAGGCCGCTTCTGCGCAGGGTCGTCGTCCAGGACGGCGGCAACTTCGACTACCGCATCAGTGCATTCGATGCCTTTGGCCGGCCGGTAAGCGTCAAACGGTCGAGTGTGGCGTCGAATGGCGGCATCGATCCTGTCCCGCCGATTGGTGCCCCTGCGCTCACGGCGCCGGCCACAAACAACAGCGGCAAATTCACCGTGAGCTGGTCCGCCGTCAGCAACGCGACCAGCTACCAATTGGATCAGCGCTTGGGTGGCGGGAGTTGGGTCAGGGTCTACAGCGGCGCGGCCACCAGTCGGGCGATTTCCGGCCTGGGCGCCGGCAGTTATGGTTACCGCGCCCGCGCTTGCAATGCCGAAGGATGCACCGGCTATTCGGCGGTGCAGACCACCGTGGTGACGTTGCCACCGACCAGCGCGCCGACCCTTTCTGTACCCGCGACCAGCAACGGTGCGCACACCGTGAGCTGGACAGCCGTTACCGGCGCGACAAGTTACCAGCTGGACCAGCGTAAGGATGGCGGGAGCTGGTCCCGGATTTACGGCAGCGCCGGCAGGAGCAAGGCGGTGTCCGGCTTGGCCAACGGCAGCTATGGCTACCGTGTTCGTGCATGCAATGCCGGCGGGTGCAGCGGCTACTCGGCGATAAAGACGAGCACGGTGACGCTGTCGCCGGTCGCCGCGCCAAGCCTTTCGGTACCAGTGACCGCCGCCACCACCAACCAGGCCTACGTCGTCCGCTGGGGAGCCGTTGCCAACGCGACGGCTTACGAACTGCAGATGAATCCCAATACCGCCGGCTGGACGACGATCTACAACGGGGGTGCGGTTTACCGGAGTGAAACCCAGAGGTTCGCGGGCACCTATGTTTATCGCGTCAGGGCCTGCAATTCAGCAGCTTGCAGCGTGTATTCCGCACCCAAAACAGTTCTGGTGCGCGATGGCGGAGGTGGCGGCGGGTGCGAAGGGTTCTGCCCCGATCCCTACTCGACCGGTCCTGGCGAGCCGCTTTCGCAACCCCTTATGGATGAGGAGGGCACTCGATGAACCGCACGACGTACTGGATCGGCATCGGCCTGTACTTGACCGCCTCAAGCCTGCTGGCCCTTACCCCGGCTTGGGCGGCTGATTACTCCCGCACCGAAGTCACCACCTACCGCGACGATCTCGACGACTGGGTGCTCGGTCAGGTCGCGAGCGTCAAATGCACGGCGGCGGTGCCGGCCAGCACTGCGTGCAACGGCGACGTGGTGTCGCACACCACCTTCACCGCCAAGGCGCAGCCGCAGGCAATCGAGTCGTTCGGCAAGCTCCGGCAGACCGCCGGCTACAACGCCGACGGTACCGTGGCGTGGGTCCGTGACGGCGCGGGCAAGGAGACCACGCTGTCCAACTGGTACCGCGGCATTCCGCGCAACATCAAGCACGCCGACAACAGCACACAATCGGCAACGGTCAATCCCGACGGCACCATCGCCTCGGTCACCGACGAGAACGGCTTCACCACCGGCTACCAGTACGACGCCATGGGCCGGTTGAAGCTGACCGACTATCCCGATGGCGACATGGTGGCGTGGACCTCGACCGCCCGTACGTTCTCGTTGGTGTCGGGCGTCTACGGGCTGCCGAACCACTGGCGCATGTGGGAACGCACCGGCAACGGCTACAAGCTGACCCATTACGACGCCATGTGGCGGCCGGTGGTGATGGAGAGCTACGACAAAGCCGACCCGGCCAACACCCGCAGCATCGTGGTGAACCGTTATGACGCCGCCGGACAGCTGGCCTTTCAGTCCTATCCGGTCAGGAGTCTGGGGGTCTGGACCGATGCAGGTCTCGAGGGCACCGCGACCACCTACGATGCGCTTGGCCGGGTAAGGACCATTACGCAGGACTCGGAGCTGGGTGACCTGACGACCACCACGTCCTATCTCAATAATGCGAGCGGCCCCTACACACGCGTGACCGACCCGCGTGGCAACCAGACTCGCACTTGGTTCCAGGCTTTCGACGGGCCCAGCTATGACACGCCCGTCGCCGTCTGGCACCCCGCCGGGGCGTATACGCACATCACGCGGGATCCGTTCGGCAAACCGCTGAGGCTGCGCCGCAGCGACAGCAGCAATCCGACCGGTGGCACAGTGGCCCTCGATCGCGACTACTACTACGACAGCCATCAGCAGTTGTGCCGCACATCCGAGCCGGAGACTGGCGATACCTTCATGGGCTACGACGCGGCCGGCAACCTCGCGTGGTCGGCCGGCGGCTACAACAGCACCGCAACCGGCTGCTTGGCGGCCTCGGCGGTCGTGGCCCGGCGGATCGACCGAACGTTTGACGCCCGCAATCGCCCGGTAGAGCTGCGCTTTCCGGATGGCCAAGGCGACACCGTCACCAGCTACACCCCCGACGGTCTGCCGGCCAGCGTCACCGCCTACAACGGCAGTAACGTGGTCACCAGCAGCTATACCTACAACCGCCGCCGCCTGCCGACCATGGAGCGGATGCAGTGGGGCAGCATCGACTGGTCGATCACCCACGGGTACAACACCAACGGCCATCTCAGCGCAAACGGGTACCCCGGTGGGCTGAGTGTCGGCTACGCTCCCAACGCGCTGGGCCAACCCACGCAGGCCAGCAGCTACGCCACCGACGTCAGCTACCACCCAAACGGCGCCATCAGCCGGTTCACCTACGGCAACGGCATCGTTCATACGCTGGCCCAGAACGCCCGCGGCCTGCCTGACCGCAGCATGGACGCCTACGGCAGCACCAAGTTCCTGGACGACGGCTACGACTACGACAGCAATGGCAACGTCGCCGCGATCAGTGACGGCGCGACTGGCCGCAACCAGCGCGGCAACCGGACCATGAGCTACGACGGGCTGGGCCGGCTGACGGGCGTGGAATCGCCGATGTACGGCACCGCGAACGCCACCTACGCCTACGACGTGTTGGACAACCTGACGCAGGTCCGGATTGGTGGCGCGCAATCACGCGACCACCATTACTGCTACGACCAGTTCTGGCGGCTGACCAACGTCAAGGCCGGCGGCTGTGGCGGCACCACGGTGGTGGGCCTGGGCTACGACGAGCAGGGCAACCTGGCGCAGAAGAACGGCGCGGCATTTACCTTCGACTACGGCAACCGGCTGCGCACCAGCACCGCCGGAGGCACCCTTAGCTACGTCTACGATGGCCACGGCCGCCGGGTGCGGGACTTCGTCACAGGCGCGGGCAGCAAGTACAGCCTGTATAGCCAGTCCGGCGCGTTGATGTTCGACAGCGACCTGCGCAAGACGCAGCAACACCAGTACATCTACCTGGGCGGCAGCCTGGTGGCGACGCGCGAGAGGGACACCGTTACCGGCGCCTGGAGCAACCGCTACCAGCACACCGATGCATTGGGCAGCCCGGTGGTGGTGACCGGGCAGGACCGCGGCGTGCTGGAGCGCACCGAGTACGAGCCGTATGGGCAGGCGCTGAACCGGCCGCTGAAGGACGGGCCGGGGTACACCGGGCATGTGGAGGATGCGCGGACCGGGCTGACGTATATGCAGCAGCGCTATTACGACCCGCAGGTCGGGCGGTTCCTGAGCGTTGATCCAGTTGGGGTCAGCACCCTCAACGGCTTCAACTTCAATCGCTATTGGTACGCCAATAACAATCCGTACAAGTCCACAGATCCAGATGGGCGCCTCGTTGTCAATGCGATCGGCGGTGGGATTGGCTTCATCGTTGGCGGCATAGGAGGCGGTGCTGTAGCGCTCATAACCAGTGGTGGCGATTTGAAGCAAGGCTTCGCGGGCGCACTTGGCGGGGCAGTTGGCGGTGCGATTACCGGTGCCACATTGGGAGCTGGCTCATCCGTGGGAGCGGCAGCTACAGCAGGTATCATTGGAGCCATAGTGGGCGAAGGAACTGCGCAGACAGTCGGGAACGCCATGGATCATGGCAGTGATGTGAACTCGTACGACTACGACGGCGAAAAGATGGCTCTTGCTGGTGTTACAGGCGCAGTGGGCGGTGCTGCTGGCGGCCTTGTAGATGAAGTGGCTGGCACCGCTTTGAATGCAGTGCAGAAAGCTGCCGTCCCAGAAGGTGGCATGGTTGTGGTGAATACTGTTGCTGACAAGGCGATCGAGAAGCCGCCTGCTCCTCGCATCGAAGAGAGGGTCGAGGACAAGTTATGACGGGGCTCGAAGTGTTTTTGCTCTGCGGGGCCGGCTATGTGTGCGGGTTGGCTGTGTCATCAGGACTCATAATGTCGGCGCTCCTGCAGATTCATGTGAAAGGCAAGGCGGCGTGGCGGCATTGGCTTTGGTCCGCCTACATGATTGCTAACACCGTGACCGCCGCCCTCATTCCTGTTTTTTTGATCGGGGTATTGGTTGTTGGTGATGAGCCTGGTCGAGCTGATTTCTGGCCGCGAGCATTGCTCTTTGGAGGTGGCGTTGGGGTGGGAGCCTTGTTTGTCTTGATCTCTGCGCACTTCATAAACAATTCCATGCAACTCCAACGAGGCCAGAGAGCAATTAGCTGACCCACGAAGCACAAGGCCCGCAGCAATGCGGGCCTTGTCGTTTTTGACGTTGCTGCTGGACTAATGGCGTGTTGCTGCAGCGCCGGTCGAGAAGAAAGTACGGCTGCCGTACTTTGGAAGCAGGGCGTGGGAGTGAGGGCAGGATATGGTTCTGTGTAGCACTGTGGCGCCACCTTGCTGCAAAAGTTCTACACACGTGATCGTCGCTGCCTTCGCTGGACATGAGAAAGCCCGCCGGATGGCGGGCTTGTTCACGGGTGCGATAGGGCTGGCCGTAGCGCTTACCCTTCGGACTCCTGGCTCTTTCTGGCCTCTCGGCAAAGAAGTCCAGCGCTTGGCGTGTGGTCACGTGCGGCACCAGCTCAAGCGCGAGTTTCACTTAACGTATCAGTAGGCATAGGCGGGCGATGCCAAGGGCAATATAGCGGCGTATACGGAGCCTGGTCGGCGCCGGCACGCGTGGAGATGCTTATGCTGGGGTTTTCGTGTGTTACCGAGGATTCGTATTCGCTGCGCCCCTCGGCGAACATCGCGGATCTTGTGTAGATCATCGTCGGACAAGTGGCCGATGCGGCGCAGTGCGGTGGCCGACCAGTCCGGCTGGACGCGGTAGAGTCGAGCGCGCGGGAGATGGCCCCGCGCTTGTCTGCACTCCGCGGCGCGGGGAGGGTCTCGTCGTCGTCTTTGGCGTTGTGAGCGGCGCTACTGATGCACGGCGAGCCCGTACAAGGGCGACAGGTCACACGAGACCCGAATCGGGGGTGGCCTTGCGGCGACGGCCGCGGCCGTAGAATCGCCGGATGAAACGACTAGTCCTGATCGACGGCTCCAGCTACCTCTACCGCGCCTTCCACGCCCTGCCGCCGCTGACCAACGACGCCGGCGAGCCGACCGGCGCGCTGTTCGGCGTGGTCAACATGCTGCGCGCGCACCTGAAGGAGCAGCCGGACTACATCGCCTACGTGGTCGATGCGCCCGGGAAGACCTTCCGCGACGACCTCGACGAGCAGTACAAGGCCAACCGCCCGCCGATGCCCGACGAGCTGCGCGCCCAGGTGCAGCCGATGTGCGACATCGTGCAGGCGCTGGGCATCGACATCCTGCGCATCGACGGGGTCGAGGCCGACGACGTGATCGGCACGCTCGCGGTGCAGGCGGCCGACGCCGGCGTCGATGTCACGGTGTCTACCAGCGACAAGGACTTTGCCCAGCTGGTGCGGCCGTGCGTCGACGGTGATGGTGGCGAGTGCCCCGGCATCGTCATGGTCAACACCATGAGTGGCAGCCGGCTCGACAGCGACCAGGCGGTGATCGACAAATTCGGCGTGCGTGCCGACCAGATCATCGACTACCTCGCGCTGATGGGCGACAAGGTCGACAACATCCCGGGCGTCGAGAAGTGCGGGCCGAAGACCGCGGCCAAGTGGCTGGCCGAGTACGGCACCCTCGACGGGGTGATCGCCAATGCCGGAGCGATCAAGGGCAAGATCGGCGACAACCTGCGCGCGGCGCTGGAGCGGCTGCCGCTCAACCGCACGCTGACCACGATCCGCACCGACCTCCAGCTCGAACGCCGGTACGACGAGCTGCCGCTGCGCGGGCGCGATGTCGAGGCGCTGCGGGTGTTGTACGCGCGCTACGGCTTCAAGCAGGCACTGCGCGAGCTGGAGGGTGGCGATTCGGCCGAGGCCGCGGCCGACCGTGCCGGTGTGCGCAGCACCGCCGCCGGCTACGCGCGCGCCGCCGCGACGCCGGTGGATGTAGACCCCGCACTGTCGGCGCCCGGCGAGTACGAGACCGTGCTCGATGAGGCGCAGTTGGGCGAATGGATCGCGCGCCTGCAGGCCGCCGGGGAATTCGCCTTCGACACCGAGACCGACTCACTCGACGCGCTGTGTGCGCGGCTGGTCGGCCTGAGCCTGTCGGTCGAGCCCGGCCGCGCCTGCTACATCCCGCTCGGCCACGACTATCCGGGCGTACCAAAGCAGCTCGACCGCGACACGGTGCTGGCGGCGCTGCAACCGGCATTCGCCGATCCCGGCAAACGCAAGGTCGGCCACAACGGCAAGTACGACCTGCACGTGCTGCGCTGCCACGGCGTCGAGGTAAACGGCTACGCCGACGACACCATGCTCGAGAGCTTCGTGTTCAACGCCACCGCCAGCCGCCACGACATGGACTCGCTGGCCAGCCGCTACCTCGGCTACGAGACCATCAAGTACGTCGATGTCGCGGGCAAGGGTGCCAAGCAGATCACCTTCAACCAGGTCGCGATCGACGACGCCGCCCGCTACGCCGCCGAGGACGCCGACATCACCCTGCGCCTGCACCGGGTGCTGTCGCCGAAGCTGGCTGCCGAGGCGCAGCTGGAGCGCGTCTACCGCGAGATCGAGGTGCCGCTGGTGCCGGTGCTGGAGCGCATCGAGGCCAACGGCGTGCTGGTCGACGCGACCGAGCTGCGCCGGCAGTCGGCCGACCTCGGCGCGCGCATGTTGGCCGCCCAGCAGCGCGCGACCGAGTTGGCCGGCCGCGCGTTCAATCTCGACTCGCCCAAGCAGGTCTGCGCGCTGCTGTTCGAGGAACTGAAGCTGCCGGCGCTGGTGAAGACGCCAAAAGGCCAGCCGTCGGCCAATGAGGAAGCGCTGGAAGCGATCGCCGACCTGCACGAGCTGCCGCGGGTGATCCTCGACTACCGCGGACTGGCTAAGTTGCGCAGCACCTACACCGACAAGCTGCCGCAGATGATCAACGCTGAATCCGGCCGCGTGCACACCAGCTACCACCAGTCCGGCGCGGCCACCGGCCGGCTGTCGTCGTCCGACCCGAACCTGCAGAACATCCCGATCCGGACCGAGGACGGTCGTCGCATCCGCAAGGCGTTCATCGCGCCGGAAGGGCGCCGGATCGTCGCCTGCGACTACTCGCAGATCGAGCTGCG
Organism: Lysobacter sp. CC-YZS074; assembly: GCF_056739745.1. Classification (NCBI taxonomy): domain Bacteria; kingdom Pseudomonadati; phylum Pseudomonadota; class Gammaproteobacteria; order Lysobacterales; family Lysobacteraceae; genus Lysobacter; species Lysobacter sp. CC-YZS074. Next base: position 440,087 of record NZ_CP200301.1, read on the forward strand.
GATCATGGCCCACCTGTCGGAAGACCCGGCGCTGCTGCGCGCGTTCGCGTCCGGCGCCGACATCCACAAGGCGACCGCTGCCGAGGTGTTCGGCAAGACCCTGGACACGGTCGAGCCGGGCGAACGTCGCGCGGCCAAGGCGATCAACTTCGGCCTGATGTACGGCATGAGCGCGTTCGGCCTGGCCAAGCAGCTGGGCGTCTCGCGCGGCGAGGCGCAGGACTACATCGGCCTGTACTTCAGCCGCTACCCGGGCGTGCGCGAGTTCATGGACCGCACCCGCCAGCAGGCGCGCGACCAGGGCTATGTCGAAACCGTGTTCGGCCGCCGCCTGTACCTGGAGAACATCGGCGCCCGCAACCAGGGCCTGCGTGCCGGCGCCGAACGCGCCGCGATCAATGCGCCGATGCAGGGCACCGCGGCCGACATCATCAAGCGGGCGATGGTCGACATCGACGGCTGGCTGGCCGGCCAACGCGGTGACGGCGGCGAGGCCCCGGCGCTGATGATCATGCAGGTGCACGACGAACTGGTGTTCGAGGTCGATGCGGCCTTCGTCGACACCCTGCTGGCCGAGGTGCCGCGGCGGATGACGGCGGCCGCCGGGCTGCGGGTCCCGCTGGTGGTCGACAGCGGGGTGGGGCTGGATTGGGACGAGGCGCACTGAGCCGACGGATGCCCGGCACGCTCGTGGTGCGCACCGGGTCAATAAACGCCCGGCCGCGCCCATCTCCGGGCGGTTTAGATTGGCCGATTCTGGCGCTCTGAATCCGTCCTGAATCCAACAAATCTTTAACCTGAATCTTCACGATTCATCCATGTAGGGAATGGTCAACTAGCCCTCGACAGATGCAACGTCTGTCGACGATCTCTCCCTCCCCTGGAGTGATCCCCGGAACGAAGACCCCTCCCCAGGTCCCGTTCCACCAGCCCCGCCGGCCCCCCCTGCCTGCGGGGCTTTTTATTGCCTACAGCTCCGCCAGCCAGTCCCTTGGGCGCAGGTAGTCGGCCAGGCGCGCCTCGGCGCTGGCGTCCTCCGGCTGGTAGCCGTACTCCCAGCGCACCAGCGGCGGCAGGCTCATCAGGATCGACTCGGTGCGCCCGCCGGCCTGCAGGCCGAAGTGAGTGCCGCGGTCGAACACCAGGTTGAACTCGACGTAGCGACCGCGCCGGTACAGCTGGAACTGCCGCTCGCGCTCGCCGTACTGGCTGTCGCGGCGACGCTCGACGATCGGCAGGTAGGCGTCGAGGAAGCCGTCGCCGACCGCGCGCAGGTAGCCGAAGTCGGTCCCGGCGTCGCCCTGCAGGTCATCGAAGAACAGCCCGCCGACGCCACGGGTCTCGTCGCGGTGCTTGAGGAAAAAGTACTCGTCGCACCAGCGCTTGTGGGCCTCGTAGCGCGCCGCGCCGCCGAACGGCTCGCACAGCTCGCGGGCAGTGCGGTGCCAGTGCAGCACGTCCTCGTCGAAGGGGTAGAACGGGGTCAGGTCGAAGCCGCCGCCGAACCACCACGCGACGGTTTCGCCGTCACGCTGCGCGTGGAAGTGGCGCACGTTGGCGTGGGTGGTCGGCAGGTACGGATTGCGCGGGTGGAACACCAGCGAGACGCCGACCGCACGCCAGGAGGCGCCGACCAGCTCCGGACGGTTGGCAGTGGCCGACGGCGGGAGTTTCGTGCCCGACACGTCGGAGAAGCCGATCCCGGCCTGCTCGAAGACTGCGCCGTCGCGCAGGATGCGGGTGCGGCCGCCGCCGCCCGAAAGACCACTGGTGCTGCCCTCGGCGCTGCGCTCCCAGCGGTCCTCGATGAAGCGGGCCTGGCCGTCGGCGGTTTCGATCGCGGCGCAGATGCGGTCCTGCAGGCCGGTGAGGTAGTCGCGGACGCGGGTGAAGTCGGGGGCGGGGGAGGCGGTGGGCGTGCTCATGCGCGCATTCTAGGCGAGCGGGGTGGCGGGGCCGGCCACGTGCGTGTCCGGGCGTCGGAGGCGTCGCGTGCCCGCCGGCGCGGCGAAGGCGATGCCTCCAGTAGGAGCGATGTGAGTCGCGACCCGTCGACCGGTGGCGGCGCCGCGGTCAACGCGATCCATCGGCCGTGCGATCGGAGGGCACGTCGACCGGTCCCGGGCCGGTTGTCAGTGGGTCGCGACTCACGTCGCTCCTACAAAATCCCGCATCCGCATCCGCATCCGCATCCGCATCCGCATCCGCATCCGCATCCGCATCCGCATCCGCATCCGCATCCGCACCTGCACCCGCGGTCGCGGTCGCGGTCGCGCAAGCGGAAAGCGTGAGGTGGTCGGGCTAGGTCGGCTCAAAAAAAACGCCTGCACACGCGGGTGTGCAGGCGCCGGTGGTGCAAGTGGCGAAGCGGGTGTCGCGGCCTACTTAAGGCTCTCCTCGAACAGCTCGAAGATCCGCCGGTACTCGTCGTACCAGCTGTCGGCATGCACGAAACCGTGCCGCTCCAGCGGGTACGAGGCCAGCTCCCAGTCATCCTTGCGCAGTTCGATCAGGCGCTGGGCGAGCACCACCGAGTCCTTGTAGAACACGTTGTTGTCGATCATGCCGTGGGCGATCAGCAGGTTGTCCTGCAGGCCTTCGGCGAACTCGATCGGCGACGAGCGCAGGTACGCCTCCGGATCCAGCACCGGGGTGTTGAGGATGTTGGAGGTGTACTCATGGTTGTACTGCGACCAGTCGGCGACCGGGCGCAGCGCGGCACCGGCCTTGAACGTGCCCGGCTCCTTGAACAGCGCCATGAAGGTCATGAAGCCGCCGTAGCTGCCACCGTAGATGCCGGCGCGATCGACGTCGCCCTGCCGGTTGGCGCCCAGCCAGGCCAGCCCGTCGAGGTAGTCCTGCAGTTCAGGTGTGCCCATCTGCCGGTAGATCGCGGTGCGCCAGTCGCGGCCGTAGCCTTCGGACGCGCGGTAGTCGAGGTCGAGCACGATGTAGCCGTTCTGCACCAGCAGGTTGTGGAACATCTGCTCGCGGAAGTACACCGGGTAGCGGTCGTGCACGTTCTGCAGGTAGCCGGCGCCGTGGACGAACATCACCACCGGATACTGCTTGTCGGGCTGCATGTCGGCCGGGCCGTAGTACTTGCCCCAGATGGTGCCGGCGCCGTCGCTCGACGGGATCTGCACGATCTCCGGCTGGATCCACTGGCGCGCCTTGAATTCGGGGCTGCGGGTGTCGGTCAGCAGCGCGGTTTCCTCGCCCTGCGTGTCGACCACCGCCAGCTGCGGCGGCAGGTAGCTGTCGGAGTGGCGCACCAGCAGCTGCGAGCCGTCCGGCGACAGCGCGAAGCTCTCGACGCCGTCGAGCGCGGTCACCTCGCGCACGCCGCCGCCGTCGCGATCGACCGCGCAGACCTCGTAGTCGCCCGGCCAGTTGCGGTTGCAGATGAAAAAGAACGTGCGGCCGTCGGCGCCGAGCACCGGCGATGAGGCCTCCCACTGGCCCGAGGTCAGCGCGCGTGGTTCACCGGCGCCGTCGGCGAGGTAGAGGTGCGAATAACCGGTCTGCTCCGACAGCAGCCACAACGCCCCGTCGCCGGTCCAGCCGAAGTCGTTGAAGCTCCAGTTGATCCATGCGTCGTCGTGCAGGCGGTGGCGGGTGGCGAGCGCCGCCCGGTCGACCTGACCGGCGGCCGGCGTGATCGTCGCGATCCAGCGGTCCTTGTTGTCGACCGCGCGCAGCAGCACCGCGGCGCTGCGCCCGTCGTCGCTCCAGTGGATCGCCGGGCCGCTGCCGTCGCCGTCGGTTTCCACCCGCACCGGGCGGTCGCCCTCGAGCGGCGGCAGCTCGGCCTTCTCGCGCAGCGCCGCGAGCGGATCGGTGCCGATGCCGGGCAGGGCGTCGAATTCGAGTTCGGCGACCTTGCCGCTGGCGACTTCGACCAGCCACAGCCGGTGCGGCAGCGGTGCGTTGCGGCCGACCCGCACGCGCACGTCCTCGAACTCCTCGTAGCCGGATTCGGTCACGTACTTCGGCATCTTGCCGCTCTGGCCCCCGTCGCCGTCCTTCGGCTCGGTGACCACCAGCAGCCACGCGGCGTCGGGCGACAGGGCGCTGTCGACGATCGCCAGGCCGTCGCCGAGGTAGGCCGGCAGCGGCGCGCGGGTGGGGTCGGCGGCGCGCCAGGCCTGCTCCTGCTCGCGCGCCGCCTCGCGGCGCTCGCGCTCGGTGGCGAGGGTTTCGATCAGCCGCAGCTGGCGGTCGCGCAGGTCGTCGGGCAGCGGCTCGGCGTCGGGGTCCTTCTCGGCCTTGACGATCGCGGCCTGGCTGGTGCCCAGGCCCGGGCGCCACTGGTACCAGTCGTTGCCGGCACGGAACACCAGGTTGCCGGCGCGGCTCCACTGCGGGCGCGACTCGGCGTCGTTGCTGCGGGTCACCTGGGTGAGCGCACCGCTGCGCAGGTCGCGCACGAAGATGTCGCCGTTGCGCACGAACGCCATGCGGGTGCGGCTGGCGTCATAGGCGGGATTGGCGGCATCGAGCTGGGCGCGGGCGGCGCCCTCGACGCGCACCGGCACGCCGCCGGTGATGCCGACCTCCCAAGTGTCGCGGATCGACTCGCCTTCGCGCTTGAGGTTGTACTGCGCGCGGGTACCGTCCCACGACCACCACGCCTGCTCGACCGGCGGCCCGATCCAGTCGGGGTCGGCCATGGCCTGGTCGAGGGTGACCGGGGTCGGGGCGGCCGCGTTCTGCGCGAGCGGAATGCCCTGGGCGAACGCGCTGCCGGGCAGCAGGGAGGTGGACAGCAGCAGGGCGGCGGACAGGGGCAGCAGGCGAAGCATCGGCAAGGGTTCCCGCGGACAAAGTGGCCGAAGCGTAGCAGCGGCGCGGCATGGGCGAACCGGCCAGCGGTCATGGACCACGGTGACCCGTGTCGCGGTTCCGCGGTCGGCGCGACCGATGGCTTGACGGGCGGCGCGTACAATGGTCGCCGCGGCGCACCCCCGCGCGCCGCGGAGGTGCGATGCGTGGATGCAGAGTGGTTCTCGCCGTTGTTCCTGTCACGGGTGCAGTTCGGCTTCGTGATCTCCTTCCACATCCTGTTCCCGGCCTTCACCATCGGCCTGGCGAGCTGGCTGGCGTTTCTCGAGTTCCGCTGGCTGCGCACGCGCGAGGCGCTGTGGCGCGACCTCTATTTCTTCTGGCTGAAGATCTTCGCGATCTCGTTCGGCATGGGCGTGGTCAGCGGCATCGTCATGAGCTTCCAGTTCGGCACCAACTGGGCGGTGCTCAGCGAGCGCGCCGGCAACATCCTCGGGCCGCTGCTTTCCTACGAGGTGCTGACCGCGTTCTTCCTGGAGGCGACCTTCCTCGGGGTGATGCTGTTTGGCTGGAAGCGGGTCTCGCACAAGCTGCACTTCTTCGCGACCTGCATGGTCGCGCTGGGCACGCTGATCTCGACGTTCTGGATCATCGCGGCCAACAGCTGGATGCAGACGCCGCAGGGGCACGAGATCATCGATGGCGTTTTCCACCCGGTCGACTGGTGGGCGATCATCTTCAACCCGTCGTTCCCGTACCGGCTGGCGCACATGGCGCTGGCGGCGTTCATCACCACCTGCTTCGTGATCGGCGGCGTCGGTGCGTGGTACCTGCGCCGCGGCGAGCACGTCGCCGCCGGCAAGCGGATGCTCGGGCTGGCGGTGGCGTTCGCGATCATCGCCGTGCCGCTGCAGGTCGCGGTCGGCGACCTGCACGGGCTCAACGTCGCCGAGCACCAGCCGACCAAGCTGGCGGCGATGGAAGGGCACTGGGAAGAAGGCGAGGAGGGCGCCGGGTTGCCGCTGGTGCTGTTCGGCTGGCCCAACGCCACCGAGGAGCGCAACGACTACGCGGTCGAGGTGCCTCGGCTCGGCAGCCTGATCCTGACCCACAGCTGGGACGGCACGATCGAGCCGCTGAGCGCGGTGCCGCCGGAGGAGCGGCCGCCGGTCGCGCCGGTGTTCTGGGGCTTCCGGGTCATGGTCGGCATCGGCACCGCGATGCTGCTGCTGGTGATCGCCTCGGCGTGGGCGTGGCGGCGCCGGCGGCTGTACGACTCGCCGTGGCTGCTCAACGCCTGGCGGCTGATGTCGCCGACCGGCTTCATCGCGCTGCTGGCCGGCTGGTACGTGGTCGAGATCGGTCGCCAGCCGTACGTGGTGTATGGCCTGCTGCGCACCAGCGAGGCGGTCAGCCCGAACATCGAGGCAGCCGCGGTGCTGGGTTCGCTGATCACCTACGCGGTGGCCTACGCGATCATCTTCGGCGGCGGCATCTGGTACCTGCTGCAGCTGGTCCGGCGCGGTCCGCTGCCGCACGAGCCGGCGCCCGAGCACGACGAGGGCGAGCGCACGCCGGCGCGGCCGCTGTCGGTCGGCAACCGCCACGGCGACGCGATCAGGGAGGCGGAGTGATGGACCTGCAGACGGTGTTGCCGGTGGTGTGGTTCGCGATCATCGGGTTCGGCGTGCTGATGTACGTCGTGCTCGACGGCTTCGTGCTCGGCCTGGGCATCCTCGCGCCGTTCGCCGAGGACGGCGGCCAGCTCGACCACATGATGAACACCGCCGCCCCGATCTGGGACGGCAACGAGACCTGGCTGGTGCTCGGCGGCGCGGGGTTGCTGGCGGCGTTCCCGCGCGCCTACGCGGTGGTGCTGTCGTCGCTGTACGTGCCGGTGCTGCTGATGCTGATCGCGCTGATCTTCCGCGGGGTGGCGTTCGAGTTCCGCTTCAAGGCGACCCGCGGGCGCAAGTTCTGGGGCGCGGCGTTCTCGCTGGGTTCGATGGTGGCCGCCTTCGCCCAGGGCGTGATCCTCGGCGCGCTGGTCGAAGGCCTGCCGCTGGTCGACGGCGAGTATGTCGGCGGCGCGTTCGCCTGGTTCAGCCCGTTCTCGATGCTGACCGGCATCGCGCTGGTGACCGGCTACGCGCTGCTGGGCTCAAGCTGGCTGGTGCTCAAGACCGAAGGGCCGCTGCAGAAGGTCGCGCGGGTGACGGCCCGGCCGCTGGTGGTCGGGGTGGTGGTGTTCATGGGACTGGTCAGCACGTGGCTGCCGTTCCTCGACTCGCGGATCATGGCGCGCTGGTTCGAGGGCGCGAACTTCCTGTGGCTGGCGCCGGTGCCGCTGCTGGCGCTGGCCAACGCGTTCCTGCTGTGGCGTGCGGTGATGCGCGAGGGGCGCGACGCGCGGCCGTTCCTGCTGACGCTGAGCTTCTTCGTGCTCGGCTTCATCGGCCTGGTGCTCGGCATCTGGCCCAACATCGTGCCGCCGGCCATGAGCATCTGGGACGCGGCCTCGCCGCCGTCGTCGCAGGGCTTCCTGCTGGTGGGGATCGTGATCCTGCTGCCGGCGATCCTCGGCTACACGTGGTGGTCCTACAGCGTGTTCAAGGGCAAGGTCGCCGCCGACGCCGGATACCACTGAGGGCTGGCATGGGCGGCGTGGCCCGTCACTGAACGGCGGATGCGCGCGCCGGGGGCTGCGGGCGCGTGGCTGCGGGTATGCTTGTGGCCCGATCCCGTTGCCGCGCTGCTTTCCCCGGCCGCCGCCATGCAAGCGTACGTCTACAAGAGCCTCCGCAAGGACGACACCTACGTGTTCCTCGCCGCCCGCGACGATTTCGAGCGCGTGCCGGCGGCCGTGCGCGAGCCGCTGGGCAAGCTGCAGTTCGTGATGGAACTGGCGCTCACCGCCGACCGCAAGCTCGCCCGCAGCGATGCCGCCACCGTGCGCGAGAACCTGGCCTCGCGCGGGTTCCACCTGCAGATGCCCCACCGCGAAGCGCTCGACCCGATGACCGACGACTGGGGCACCGATGCCTGAGTGGCGCAGGCCTCCCGCACCGCTGGCCGGCCTCGCCGCCGGCGCCGCGGTGCTGGCGCTGCTGGCCGGGGTCGGCGGCTGGGTCGCGGCGGTCGCCGGTACCCTGGCTCAGCCGCTGCTCGCCCTGGCCGCGCGCCACGGGCGCAACGGCGATCCGCTGACGTTCGCGCCACTGCGCCGGGCGATGGCCCCGCTGCTGATGCTGTGGGCCGGCGCGGTCGCCGCATTCGCGCTGGCGGTGGCGTGGCCGCTGTCGGCGTTGCTTGGCGGCGGGTCGTTGATGGCGGCGCTCGGGCTGAGCGCGATGGTGGGCCTCGCGCTTGTCGTGCTGTGGCGGCTGTGGCCGTTGTGGCAAGGCCTGGAGCGGGACGGCGGTGCCCTGGGCGATCACTGGCGCGCGCTGCCCGGTCTGGAGCCGGGGGCTTGGCGCGGATTGGCGGTGGCGGTCGCGGTGGCCGTCGTGGCGGCGCTGGTCACCGCGCTGGCCTGGCCCGGCCTGCTGACCGACGCTCCGCGCTGGCTGGCGGCGCTGGTGTTGCTGGTCGCCTCGGTGGCGCTGCACGCGTGGCTGCAGCAGGTGACGCCGGCCGATGCGCTGCGGTTCTTCGACGACGGGTTCGAGGACGAGGATGCCGTGCCGGCCGGCGAGCTCCCGGCCGCGGAGCCGCCGTTCACGACGCCGTTGCCGACCGCCGGCATTGCCGCGGCCACGCCCGCTGCGATCGAGGACGACGTGCTCATCGCCAGGGTCGCCCCGACCGGCCCGGTCGAACCGCTGGAGCCGGCGCTGTACGAGGCGGCACGCGGCGGCCGGGTCGAACGCGCGCTGGAACTGATCGACGCCGGTGCCGACCCGCACGCGCCGCCGCCCGCCGGCGACCGCGACCAGCGCAGCCTTGCCGTGCTCGCCGCGGTGCTGCCGGACCTGCGCCTGCTGCGTGCGCTGATCTCCCGCGGCGTGGCGCTCAACCGGCCGCACGCCGGAATGACCCCGCTGCTGGCGGCGACCCGCGACAGCTGGCATGGGCGCCCGGATGCGGTGATGACGCTGCTGGCCAATGGCGCCGATCCGCGCGCCACCGACGCCGACGGCAACACCCCGCTGCACCTGGCGGCGCGCAGCTCGGACCCCGGCGTGGCGGCGCTGCTGCTCGACGCCGCCGCCGAGCTGGAAACACTCAACAGCGAAGGCATGTCGCCGCTGGGCATCGCCTGCGCCGCCGGCAACTGGCGCTTGGCCCGCTTCCTGCTCGAACGCGGCGCGCGGCCCGAGCCCGCCGACGGTCAGCCGGCGCTGCTGGCCGCGGCGGGAACCGAGGACGACGACCCCGCGGGCGTGCTGTTGCTGCTCAAGCTGCGGGCCAAGGTCGACGCGCGCGGCCGGAGCCGGCGCAGCGCACTGCACGAAGCCGCGATGGCGGGCCACGTCGATACCACGGATGCCCTGCTTGCCGCGGGCGCCGACCCGCTCGCGGCGGACGCGCAGGGCCGCACGCCGTTGCATGAGGCTGCGCGTGGCAGCCACCTGGAGGTGTTCGAGCGGGTGCTGGCGAAAGTGCCGTCCGCCCGGTCGGACGAACTGGCCGTGGCCGACGAGCGCGGCCGGACCGTGCTGATGCTGGCCTGCCTGGCCGAGGGCGCCACCCCGGCGCTGGTCCAGCGGTTGATCGACTTCGGTGTCGATCCCGAGCGGCTGGACCACGACGGCAGGCGCGCGATCGAGCACGCCGCGGCAGCCGGGCGCTGGCCGCTGGTGGCCGCGCTGGATCCCGCCTATGCGCTGCCGGTCAGCGTCAGCGACCAGGAGGTCGCGCTGGTCGACCGCGCACCGGCCGCCCTGCTGCGCGAGGGGTTGGGCGAAGGACGCGAATACCAGCTCGGCACCGTGGCGGCGCTGCTCGGACCGGCCGAGCTGGGCGCCCTGTTGCATGACGGCGACGGCGTGGTGCCGCCGCACCAGCTTGAATGGCTGCTGGCGCGCGGCGCCGACCCGGAGGTCCGCGACGGCGCCGGCCGCACCCCGATGGCGGTGCTGCTCGGCCAGGGGCCGTCGGCGTTGCCTTCGCTGCGGGCCCTGCTCGACCGGGCGGTGTCGCCCGCCGGTGCGGGTGGGCTGGCACGCTTCCTCGCCGCCTGCACGGCCAGCGATCCGCCAGCACGCGGGCTGGAACCGCTGGCGCTCGAACTGCTCGACCGCGGCGCCGATCCGTTCGCGCCGAACCGCGCGGGCGATCCGCCACTCGCGCTCGCGGTGCGACTGGGCTGGCCGGCGTTGCTCGACCGCCTGCTCGACACCGGCGTGGACCTCAACGCACGTGACAGCCACGGCATGAGCCCGCTGCACCTGGCGGCCGCGCTGGGGCGCGAACCGATGGTGCGCCGGCTGGTCGCCCGCGGCGCCGCCCCCGACCTGCGCGCGGCCGACGGCCAGACCCCGCTGGGCGTCGCGCTGTCGGCCGGCCGCCGCGACCTGGCCGACTGGCTCGACTGGCGCGGCTGGCCGTTGCCGCGGCGGCGCCTGCAGGAGTCCGACGTCCCGGCCGCGGCGATCGTCGGGGACGCCGATGCGGTGCGCCGCCTGCTCGACCTCGGGCTGCCGGTCGATGCGCTCGACAGCCAGGGCTGCAGCGGCCTGCTGCGCGCCGCCGGCGGCGGTCACCAGGCGGTGGTCGACCTGTTGCTGGCGCGTGGCGCCAACCCGCAGCTGGCCGCGCACTCGGGCGCGACGCCGCTGTCGGCGGCGGTCAGCATGCGCCACGCCGAGATCGCCGACCGCCTGCTGGCCGCCGGCGCCGATATCGAGCAGCGCCTGCCGGGCGGGCTTACCGTGCTGATGGTCGCCTGCGCACTGGGCCTGCCGGACGTGGCCGCGCGCCTGCTCGGTGCCGGCGCGGACGTGCATGCGGTCGACTCGCAGGGCCGCACCGCGTTGCACTGCGCGGCGATGTACGGCTTCAGCGCGCGCGAGCGCACCCGCCTGGTCGCGCTGTTCGACACCCTGTTGCTGGCCGACGGCGAGCCGGACCTGGATGTCGCCGCTGCTGGCGCGACCCCGTTGCTGCTGCTGCTCGGCGCCCGCGCCGAACCCGGCAGCGCCGCCGACGAGGACGTGCTGATCGCCGGCCTGGAGCAACTGACCGACCATGACGCGCGTCTGGACAGCCAGGATCCGCGCGGCTTCGGGCCGCTGCACCTGGCTGCGCTGCACGGCCTGTTGAAGGTGGTGAAGTGGCTGCTGCGCGCCGGCGCCGACCCCGAACTGCGCGACGGCCTCAATCGCAGCCCGCGCGAGATCGCCGTGATGCGCGGCTTCGTCGACATTGCCGCCGAGTTCGCGCCGCCGGCCGCGCCCGGTGGCGACGTCTCGATGGCGCGGTTCCTGCGCGACCGCAGCTGAGCGGCGCGTCAGCCCACCGGTGAGGCGGTGGTTGCGACGCCGGCTGCATCAGTCCTTCGACCGCGGTGCGGCGAGGCCGCCGAGCACGCCTTCGCCGCGGTCGGCGTCGAACAGCTGTTCCAGTTCGCGGCGGGCGTCGCTGGACGCCTGCATCACCGCGTCCTCGTCGTCGTGCACCAGGTACTGCGCCCGCAGCAGGCGCTGGTCGTGTTCGAGGAACCGCCGCGCGTGGTCGCGCGCGACATCGGTCGGCACCCCGAGCGCGGCCAGCACGTCCTCGCCCATCTGCAGGCTCGAGTGCAGCATCTCGCGCAGCGCGTGCGCGCCCAGGTCCATCAGCGCCCACGCATGGCGGCGGTCGCGTGCGCGGGCGAACACCTTCGCCTCCGGATACAGCCGGCGGATCACCCGCACCGTGCGCAGGCTCGCGTCCGGGTCGTCGATGGCGACCACGAACACCCGCACGTGCGCGGCGCCGGCCGAACGCAGCAGGTCGGGCTTGGCCGGGTCGCCGTAGTACAGCGGGTTGCCGAACCGGCGCATGAAGTCGACCTGGTCGGCGCTGTGCTCGATCGCGATGAACGGCACCTTCTGCGCCAGCAGCAGGCGCGCGACGATCTGGCCGAACCGCCCGAAGCCGGCGATCAGCACCTGCGGGTGGCCGTCGTCGGGCATCGGGTCGTAATCGCGCGGCGGCCGCACCACCGGATGCCCGCGCAGCAGGCGCGCGATCGCGATCATCAGCAGCGGCGTCAGCGCCATCGACACGCCGACCGCCGCCACCAGCCGGTCGCGCATGACATCGTCGAGCAGGCCGGCCTTGACCGCCTCGGAGAACACCACGAAGGCGAACTCGCCGCCGACCGCGAGCACCGCCGCCAGTTGCAGCGCATCGCGACGCGACAGGCCGCCCGGCCGCACCCCGATCGCGAACAGGATCGCTAACTTGACCGCCAGCAGCGCGAGCACGATCGCCTCGATCAGCAGCGGCTCGGCCAATACCCGCTGGAGGTCGATGCTCATCCCCACCGCCATGAAGAACAGCCCCAGCAGCAGGCCCTTGAACGGCTCGATCTGCGCTTCCAGCTCGTGGCGGAACTCGGAGTCCGCCAGCAACACGCCGGCCAGGAAGGCGCCCAGCCCGGCGGACAGGCCAGCCACCTGCATCAGCCACGCCGAGCCCAGTACTGTCAGCAGCGCCGCGCCGGTGAACACCTCCGGCATCATCGACCGGGCCACCATCCGGAACACGTGGCGCAGCAGCACCCGCCCGCCGATCACCAGCGCCGCGATCGCCGCGACCGCCTTCAGCACCGCCTCCCAGCCCAGCCCCTCGTCCGCGGCCGCGGCCTGGCCGAGCAGCGGGATCGCCGCCAGCAACGGGATCGCGCACAGGTCCTGGAACAGCAGGATCGCGAACGCCAGCCGGCCGTGCTCGCTGGTCAGCGCCTTGCGTTCGGACAGCAGCTGCAGCCCCACCGCGGTCGACGACAGCGCCAGGCCGAGGCCGACCACCAGCGCGGCCTTCCAGCCGAACCCGGCGAACGTCGCCAGCAAGCCGAGGATGAGCCCGCTGGCCAGCATCTGCGCGCCGCCGGCACCGAACACCGGCTTGCGCATGATCTTCAGCCGCGACGGCGACAGCTCCAGCCCGATCACGAACAGCATCATCACCACGCCGATCTCGGACGCGGCGAGGACCGGCTCCGCATTGCGGATGACCTTCAGTCCATAGGGCCCGAGCACCACCCCGGCAGCCAGATAACCCAGCACCGCCCCGAGCCCGAAACGCCGGAACACCGGTACCGCGATCACCGCGGCCAGCAGGAACACCAGGGCCAATTCGAGTCCGCCGCCGTGCATCGGTCACCTCCGTACCGCGATTATGGGGCGCGGCATGGGCCTACGAAAAAGCCCCGCGGTTGCGGGGCCTTTCCTTCTGCTTGGCGCCTGTGGCTCAGCGCTTCATCGAGGCGAAGAACTCGTCGTTGCTCTTGGAGTTCTTCATCTTGTCGAGCAGGAATTCCATCGCGCCGATCTCGTCCATGCCGTGCAGCAGCTTGCGCAGGATCCAGATCTTCTGCAGCAGCTCGGGCTCGATCAGGTAATCCTCGCGGCGGGTGCCGGAGCGGTTGATGTCGATCGCCGGGTAGACGCGCTTCTCGGCGATGCGGCGGTTGAGGTGGACCTCGGAGTTGCCGGTGCCCTTGAACTCCTCGTAGATCACCTCGTCCATCTTGCTGCCGGTGTCGACCAGCGCCGTGGCAATAATGGTCAGCGAACCGCCTTCCTCGACGTTGCGTGCCGCGCCGAAGAAGCGCTTCGGGCGATGCAGGGCGTTGGCGTCGACGCCGCCCGAGAGCACCTTGCCGGAGCTCGGCACGACGTTGTTGTACGCACGCGCGAGGCGGGTGATCGAGTCGAGCAGGATCACCACGTCCTTCTTGTGCTCGACCAGGCGCTTGGCGCGCTCGATCACCATCTCGGCGACCTGCACGTGGCGCGCGGCGGGCTCGTCGAAGGTCGAGCTGATCACCTCGCCGCGCACGGTGCGCTGCATCTCGGTGACTTCCTCGGGCCGCTCGTCGATGAGCAGCACGATCATGTGCACGTCGGGATGGTTGTGGGTGATGGCGGTGGCGACCTGCTGCATCATCATCGTCTTGCCGGCCTTCGGCGGGCTGACGATCAGGGCGCGCTGGCCCTTGCCCTGCGGGGCCATGAGGTCGAGGATGCGGCCGGTGATGTCCTCGGTGCTGCCGTCGCCGCGCTCGAGCTTGAATTTGCGGCGCGGGAACAGCGCCGTGAGGTTCTCGAACAGGACCTTGTTCTTGCTTGCTTCCAGCGGCTCGCCGTTGATGGTGTCGACGATCGACAGGGCGAAGTAGCGCTCGCCGTCCTTCGGGAAGCGGATGCGGCCGGACAGGTGGTCGCCGGTGCGCAGGTTGAAGCGGCGGATCTGGCTCGGGCTGATGTAGGTGTCGTCCGGGCCGGCCAGGTAGCTGGCCTCGGCCGCGCGCAGGAAGCCGAAGCCGTCGGGCAGGATTTCCAGCACGCCGTCGGCCTGCACGCCCTCGCCGTGGCGGGTCAGCACCTTCAGCACCGCGAAGATGACGTCCTGCTTGCGGGCGCGGGCGACGCCCTCGGAGATGTTCAGCTGCTCGGCGATCTCCAGCAGCTTGTGCGCCGGCATCCGCTTGAGGTCGGTCAGCGTGTAGCTCGGGAAGCCCTCGGGCACCTGCGGGTTGGGGCGCGGGACGAAGTTCTCGTTGCCGCCGTCGTCGCTGGGCAGGCCGTCGCGGTTGCGGTTGCGGTCGCGCCGGTTGCGGAAACGATCGCGCCGGTTGCCGCGGCCGCCGTCCTGTTCGCCACCGCGCTGCTGGTTGTCGGCACGATTGCCGTCGCCGCGGCCGTTGTTGTCGCCGCGCTGTTCGCCGCCGTTGCGCGGGGCGTCGCCGCGCGGGCGCTCGCCGCGACCTTCGCCTTGGGCCTCGCGCGGCTCGGAGCCACCGGCGTTGCCACCGCCGGCATTGTCCTGTGCCTGCGGCGCAGCGGGGCTGTCGGCCTTGGCCGGTGGTGCGGACTTCGGCTCCGCGGGCGGGGCGCTGGCGGGGACGGGGACGGCCTCCGCCTTGGCCGCGGCGGCCTTGGGAGTGTCGGCCGCGGCCGGCGCGCCCTTGTCGGGCGTCGAGGTGTCGGCCTTGCTGGCACGCGGCTTGCGCACGCGCTTTTCGGCGATCTCGCCGGCGTCGGGGGTGTTATCGGACAAGCGGGGATTCCTCGCTAAGCGGCGAGCGCCCGCGGAAAGGCGGGCGGAGCGTCTGGGACGAAGGTTCGAGAAGGGTGCGGCGGGGAACCGGTCTGGCGGGCCTCGCTCCGGCGGGTGCCAGGGGCGGGTCGTTGCGACTGTTCAGGCGCCGGGTAGGGCGAAACTAGCACCGCTTCCGGGAGGCCCGCAAGCGGCGCGGGAACAACGGTTCAGTCCGGGCCGCCGCGCGGGTGGCGGGCGGCACCGGTGCAAAGGCGGGGAACGGGCCTCGGCGGCCGCGGTTCAGAGCGCCTTTTCGATCAACTGGGCGAGCTGGCCCTTGCCGACCGCGCCGATCTGGGTTTCCTGCACCTGGCCGTCCTTGAACAGCAGCAGCATCGGGATCGAACGCACGTGGTACTTCATCGCGGTGGCGCGGTTGTGGTCGACGTTGACCTTGGCGATCCTGACCCGGCCGTCGTACTCCTCGGCCAGCTGGTCCAGCGCCGGGGCGATCATCTTGCACGGGCCACACCATTCGGCCCAGAAATCGACCAGCACGGGTTCGGACGACTGCAGCACGGCGGTATCGAAATCGGCATCGCCGACCTGCATGATTTTGTCGCTCACAAGCTTCTCCTGCGGTGGGCGGGCGGCGACGGATGATCGCCGGCCCCTTCTGCCCGGGGGTTACGCGTTAGACTGGGGTGTTTCGCGGCGGCTTCAAGGCCCCGCACGCTGCGGTCAGGGACGAAACTGGCCGACCCCGGCAGTCTGCTTCGCGGACGCCACCCACGCAAGGCGCGCAAAGCGCCTGGTTTCGCAAAGAAATCCCGAGAACCCCGACCCGCATGAGCGACAAGCCCCTTACCGATATTTCCTTTTCTTCCTTCGACCTGCATCCGAGCCTGCTGAGCGGACTGGAGACGGCCGGCTTCACCCGGTGCACGCCGATCCAGGCGATGACCCTGCCGGTGGCGCTCAAGGGCGGCGACGTCGCCGGCCAGGCCCAGACCGGCACCGGCAAGACGCTGGCCTTTCTGGTCGCGGTGATGAACCGCCTGCTGACCCGCCCGGCACTGGCCGAGCGCCAGCCCGGCGACCCGCGCGCGCTGATCCTGGCGCCGACCCGCGAGCTGGCGATCCAGATCCACAAGGACGCGGTCAAGTTCGGATCCGACCTCGGCCTCAAGTTCGCCCTGGTCTACGGCGGCGTCGACTACGACAAGCAGCGCGAGCTGCTGCAGCAGGGCGTCGACGTCATCATCGCCACCCCGGGCCGGCTGATCGACTACGTCAAGCAGCACAAGGTGGTGAGCCTGCACGCCTGCGAGATGTGCGTGCTCGACGAGGCCGACCGCATGTTCGACCTCGGCTTCATCAAGGACATCCGCTTCCTGCTGCGGCGCATGCCGATCCGCACCGAGCGTCAGACCCTGCTGTTCAGCGCGACCCTCAGCCACCGCGTGCTCGAGCTCGCCTACGAACACATGAACGAGCCCGAGAAGCTCGTGGTCGAAACCGAGACGATCACCGCCGCCAAGGTCCGCCAGGTCGTGTACTTCCCGGCCGACGAGGAGAAGATCCCGCTGCTGCTGGGCCTGCTGTCGCGCAGCGAAGGCGCGCGCACGATGGTGTTCGTCAACACCAAGGTCTGGGTCGAGCGGGTCGCCCGCGCGCTGGAGAAGGGCGGCTATCGGGTCGGCGTGCTGTCGGGGGATGTCCCGCAGAAAAAGCGCGAGTCGTTGCTGAACAGGTTCCAGAAGGGCCAGCTCGAACTGCTGGTGGCGACCGACGTCGCTGCCCGCGGCCTCCACATCGACGGCGTCAGCCACGTCTTCAACTACGACCTGCCGTTCGACGCCGAGGACTACGTGCACCGCATCGGCCGCACCGCGCGGCTGGGCGCCGAGGGCGACGCGATCAGCTTTGCCTGCGAGCGCTATGCGATGGGCCTGCCGGACATCGAGGCCTACATCGAGCAGAAGCTGCCGACCGCGCCGGTCGAGGCCGACCTGCTGGTCGCGCTGCCGCGGCCGGAGCGCAAGCCGGTCGAGGGTGACGACGGCGAGCAGGAGAGCATCGGCGCGATCTTCAAGGAAGCCCGCGAGCAGCGTGCGGCCGAGGAGGAACGTCGTGGCGGGGGCCGCAGCCGGACCGGTGGCGGCGGTGGACGCCGTAGCGGTGGCGAGGGCGCGCGCCGCGAAGGTGGCCGGGGCGAGGGCGGCCGCAGCCGTCGTCCACGCCGCGAAGAGACCGCGGCGCAGCCCGGTGCCGAGGCGCCGGCCGCGCGCGAACCGCGCCCGCAGACCGCGGTCACCGCGCCCGACACCGTTCCCCACGACGACGCGCAGCGGCCGCCGCGCAAGCGCCGGCGCCGGCGCGGTGGCCGCAAGGTCGACGGTGGGGACGCCGGGACGGACGCCCCGGTCGCCGCCACGCCCGCATCGCAGGCGGGGTCCAGGCAGCCTCGCGAGGTCACCGCGCGACCGGCCAAGCCCAAGGCGTCCCCGGCGCCGCCGTCCTCCGGCACCAGCGCGGCGGCAAAGCCGGGACTGCTCTCGCGCATCCGCCGCCGGCTGGAGGACATCGTCAAGCGCGACCCGCGTTCGCGGAAATGACGGTCCGGGCGATGCCGCATTACCGGCATCGCCCTTTCCGCTGCGTTCCGGGGGCAACCGTCCCCGGGGTGTCGCCGCACCTGGCCGGTCGTACTTGCCGGTAAGGGGATCGCGAGCCACGCCGCTCCACGGCGGCTTCCCGCTGGCCATCGCCGCCGCCGACATCGATACTTGGGCGATCGTCCTCGACAGGTGCGCGATGAGCGTTCTGCGCTTCGACAACGTCAGCAAGCTCTACAGCGGCGGCCGCCAGGCCCTGCGCGAGGTCAGCTTCGAGGTGGGCGCCGGCGAGATGCTGTTCGTCACCGGGCATTCCGGCGCCGGCAAGACCACCCTGCTCAAGCTCATCCACCTGGCCGAGCGGCCCAGCCGCGGCGCGGTGCTGTTCGGCGACAAAAACCTGCTGCGCGTGCGTGGCCGCAAGGTGGCCATGCACCGGCGCGAGGTCGGCGTGGTGTTCCAGGACCACCGGCTGCTGGCCGACCGCAACGTCGCCGACAACGTCGCCCTGCCGCTGCTGCTGCAGGGCATGCGCCGCGCCGAGATCAACAAGCGTGTGCGCGCGGTGCTCGACCGGGTCAGCCTGGGCGCCCGCGCGCAGGCGTTGCCGGCGCAGCTGTCGGCGGGCGAGCAGCAGCGCGTCGGCATCGCCCGCGCGATCGTCGCCGAGCCGAGACTGCTGGTGGCCGACGAGCCGACCGGCAACCTCGACCCCACCCTGTCGGCCGAGATCATGGCCCTGTTCGAATCGCTGCCCGAACGCGGTACCAGCGTGCTGGTGGCCAGCCATGACCTTGCGCTGGTCAAGCGCATGAAGAAGCGCGTGCTGGTGCTCAACCAGGGTGAACTGGCCGACGACATCGCGCCGGAGGACCTGGCCCAATGAGTATTGCGCCCGGCCGCACGGCCCCGTCGCGTTCGCGCGCCGGCACCTGGTTCGACCACCACGTCTACAGCCTGGTGGCCAGCTTCGGCCGGATGCTGCGCAAACCGTGGTCGACGGCGTTGACGATCGGCGTGATGGCGGTCGCGCTCGCGCTCCCACTCGGCCTGTGGGCGACCCTGGCCAACATCGAGCGCTTTGCCGGCGACGTGCAGGAGGCGCGCCGGATCAGCCTGTTCCTCAAGCCGGAAATCACGGTCGAGGTGGCCGGCGCGCTGGCCGACCGGCTGCGCGAACGCACCGATGTCGCGACGGTCGAGCACCGCACGCCGGAACAGGGGCTGGCCGAACTGCGCGAATCCAGCGGCCTCGGCGATGCGCTGGCGGGACTGGACGGCAATCCGCTGCCGAGCCTGCTGGTGGTGGTCCCCGCCGGCGACGAGGCGCTGCTGGCCGCCGCGCTGCGGCAACTGCCCGAAGCCGACATCGTCCAGCACGACGCCGCCTGGCGTGAGCGGCTGGACGGCTGGCTGCGCTTCGGGGGGCGCGTCGCCTGGGTGTTGGCGGCGATGCTCGGGCTCGGCGCCCTGCTCGTGGTCGGCAACACCGTGCGGCTCGACATCCAGCAGCGCACCGAGGAAATCGGCGTGCTGCAACTGCTCGGCGCCACCGACGGCTTCATCCGCCGCCCGTTCCTGTACCTTGGGCTCAGCTACGGCCTGGTCGCCGGCGCGCTCGCGCTGGCGTTGCTGACCGCGGCGGACCTGTCGCTGCGGGCGCCGCTGGCGGACCTGGCCCGCAGCTACGGCAGCGACTTCGCCCTGCGCGGCTTCGGTCCGCAGCATGCGCTGGTGATCGTGCTCGGCGCCGGCCTGCTCGGCTGGATCGGCGCCGGGCTGGTCACCGGCCATTACCTCCGCCAGACCCGACCCACCGACACATGAGCAATCCCGAGGACAAGATGCGCCACGTGGCCGCCGACGCCCCCCGGGTGATGGTGGTGGACGGCTCGAAACTGGTGCGCAAGCTGATCGGCGACGTGCTGGTGCGCGAACTGGCCGGCGCCGAGGTGGTGCCGTGCGCCGGGATCGACGAGGCCCGCGCGGCGCTCGCCGCCGGCCCGGTCGATCTGGTCACCACGTCGCTGGCGCTGCCCGACGGTGACGGCATCGAACTCGCCCGGGCCGTCCGCGAAGCCGCCGGCCAGGCCTACGTACCGGTGATCGTGGTGTCGGGCGAGGCGCAGTCCCACCTGGAGTCGCGCCGCTTCACCGAGGACGTCACCGACTACTTCGACAAGGCGCTCGGCCACAACGCCCTGGCCGCCTTCATCCGCGGCTACGTGCAGCCCGAGCCTATCCCGGGCGCGCGCGTGCTGTACGTCGAGGACAGCCGGGTGGTGGCACTGGCGACCAAGCGCATGCTCGAGCGCCAGCAGTTGCAGGTGCTGCACTTCGTCGGCGTCGAGGAGGCGCTGGAGTACCTCGAAACCCACCGCGGCAACGACGATCCGGGCGCCGACCTGGTCCTGACCGACGTCTACCTGAAGGGCGATCTCGACGGCCACGACCTGCTCGAACGGGTGCGCGGCGACTTCGGCTACGGCAAGCGCCGGCTGCCGGTGCTGGTGATGACCGGCGACGCCAACCCCGAGAACCAGAGCGCGCTGCTGCGCGCCGGCGCCAACGACCTCGTGCTCAAGCCGATCGAGGAGCGCCTGCTGGTGACCAAGACCCTGTTCCAGCTGCGGGCGGCCAAGCTGGCGTGAGCGAAGACCGGATCAGGCTGGAACCGTCCTGGAAGGCGCGGGTCGGCGACTACCTGCAACGCGACGAGATGCAGGCGCTGTCGGCCTTCCTGCGCCAGCGGCAGGCGCAGGGCGCGCGGATCTTCCCACCCGGCCCGGACATCTTCGCCGCGTTCGACGCGACCCCGTTCGATGCCACCCGGGTGGTGATCCTCGGCCAGGATCCGTATCACGGGCCGGGCCAGGCGCACGGGCTGTGCTTCTCGGTCCGCCCGGGCGTCGACGTGCCGCCGTCGCTGCTCAACGTCTACAAGGAGATCGAGCGCGACCTCGGCATCCCGCGGCCGTCCCACGGCTGCCTGCTGCCGTGGGCGCGACAGGGCGTGCTGCTGCTCAACGCGGTGCTGACGGTGGAGGCCGGCTCCGCCGGTGCGCATGCGGGCAAGGGCTGGGAAGGTTTCACCGACCACGTGGTCGAAACCCTCAACCGTGAACGCGAAGGGCTGGTGTTCCTGCTCTGGGGCAGCTACGCGCAGAAGAAGGGCGCGGTGATCGATCGCAGCCGCCACAGGGTGCTCAAGGGGCCCCATCCTTCGCCGCTGTCGGCGCACCGGGGGTTCCTCGGCTGCGGGCACTTCTCCGCGGCCAACGAATACCTGGTGCGGCGGGGCCAGGCCCCCATCGACTGGTCGCTGCCGCCGCCGGCCTGACCCGCGGCTGATCGGACTGCGGGCCTCGCCCCGCTGTTGACCCGGAACTTACGCGTACCGGAGCAGTCTTACCTGCGTGTCCGGGGCTGATTGTTCCGTGAATGGGACGATGAAGCCCCTGATTCGGCCTTAGCACTCCCCCTTGACGACTGCTAACATCCTTGCCATGACCGAGATCACCGCTTCCAACGCCCTGGTTTCCAACAGCCTGCCGGTGCCTGCGCTCAACGCGCTGACGCCGCTCGGCTCGCTCGACGCGTACATCGGCGCCGTGCACAAGATCCCGGTGCTGAGCGCCGAGGACGAGCAGCATCTGGCGCGCCGCTTCCGCGACGACGAGGACCTCGACGCCGCCCGCGAGCTGGTGCATTCGCACCTGCGCTTCGTCGTGCACGTGGCGCGCGGCTACAACGGCTACGGCCTGCCGCTGGGCGACCTGATCCAGGAAGGCAACATCGGCCTGATGAAGGCGGTCAAGCGCTTCGACCCCGAGCAGGGCGTGCGCCTGGTCAGCTTCGCGGTGCACTGGATCCGCGCCGAGATGCACGAGTTCATCCTCAAGAACTGGCGCATTGTGAAGGTCGCCACCACCAAGGCGCAGCGCAAGCTGTTCTTCAACCTGCGCAAGAGCAAGAAGCGCCTGGGCTGGATGAACGACGCCGAGGTGACCGCGGTCGCCGCCGACCTCAACGTCTCCAAGCGCGAGGTGCTGGAGATGGAGTCGCGCCTGTCCGGCCGCGACATCGGTTTCGATGCCCCGGCCGACGAGGACGACGACCGCGCCCCGCCGTCGCCGGCCGCCTACCTGCGCGCCGATGCCGAGGACCCCTCGCAGATGTACGAGCGCGAGGACGAGGAGGACAGCCAGCTGCAGCTGTTGCGCGAAGGCCTCGCCGGCCTGGATGAGCGTTCGCGCGACATCGTCGCCCGGCGCTGGCTGGGCAGCGAGAACAAGGTGACCCTGCAGGAGCTGGCCGACGAGTACGGCGTGTCCGCCGAGCGCATCCGCCAGATCGAAGCCAACGCGTTGAAGAAGATGCGCGCGCTGTTCGCGGCCTGACGGCGGGCGTAACGAGTCTCACGGTGGCGGCCCGGAAACCGGGCCGTTTCCTTTTGCGCGGCCCGGCTTTTCGGGGGAGCGGCTTCAGCCGCGATCGTGGAACCGGCGCGAGCGAACGGTCGCCGGATCGCGGCTGAAGCCGTTCCTACAAAGGCCCGGTGCCGCGCGGATCCGTCGGCGCCTCCGCCTCCGGCCGGCCGAAAATGATCCGCGCGTGGCGCTGGTAGGTCCAGTACGCCCATGCCCAGTTGGTGAGCACCGCCAGCCGGTTGCGGAAGCCGATCAGGAAGAACACGTGCGCGACCAGCCAGAACCACCACGCCGGCAGGCCTGACAGCTTCATGCCGTGCAGGTCGACCACCGCGGCCATGCGGCCGATGGTGGCGAGGTTGCCGAAGTCGCGGTAGCGGAACGCCGGCGCGGGTCGCCCGGCGAGCCGGGCGCGGATCGCGGCGGCGACGTGGCGCCCCATCTGCTTGGCCGCCGGCGCCACGCCCGGCACCGGGCGACCGTCGGACCGCACGCTGGCGAGATCCCCGGCGACGAACACCTCGGGCCGGCCGGGCAGGCCCAGGTCCGGATCCACCCGCACCCGGCCGGCGCGGTCGAGCTCGGCACCGAGCAGCGCCCCGAGCGGGGAGGCGGCGACGCCGGCGGCCCACAACACGGTGCGTGCCCGCACCCGGCGCGGCCCGCCATCGCCGGTCAGGGTGTAGCCGTCGCGGTCGATCGCGCTGACCGGCGCGCCGGTGACCACCTCCACCCCGAGCCGGCGCAGCTGCGCGGCCGCCCGTGCCGACAGCGACTCGGGGAAGCCCGCCAGTACCCGCGGCCCGGCTTCGAGCAGCCGCACCCGTGCGTGAGACGGGTCGATGCGGCGGAACTCGCGGCGCAACGTATGGCGCGCGATCTCGGCCAGGGTGCCGGCCAGCTCGACCCCGGTCGGGCCGCCGCCGACGACGGCGAACTCCAGCCACGCCGCACGCTCGTCCGGGTCGCTGCTCGCCTCGGCCCGTTCGAACGCGAGCAGCACCCGGCGCCGGATCCCCAGCGCGTCCTCCAGCGTCTTCAGGCCCGGCGCGACGTCGGCCCACTCGTCGTGGCCGAAATAGGCATGGGTGGCGCCACTGGCAAGCAGCAGGAAGTCGTAGCCCAGCGCGCCGCCGTCGGCGAGCGCGATCCGCCGGTTCGCGGTGTCGATGGCGGTCACTTCGCCCAGCCGCACCTCGGCGTTGGCCTGGCGCCGCAGGATGTGCCGCAGCGGCGCGGCGATGTCGGGCGCCGACAGCCCGGCGGTCGCCACCTGGTAGAGCAGGGGCTGGAAAAGATGGTGGTTGCGGCGGTCCACCAGGGTGACGCGCACCGGGTCGCGAGCGAGTGCGCGGCACGCCCAGAGGCCGGCGAACCCGCCACCGACGATCACCACGTGAGGCTGCTGCATCGACGCTCCCGGTTTGCGGCCGGGCCATTGTCCTGCCGATCACCGCGGTGCGCTAGGCTCGGCCCGGACCCGCGGAGACCCACCATGGCGCAAGACGAGAAACGCATCGCCCTGCTGATCGACGCCGACAACGCCCCGGCGGCCAAGCTCGACGTGATCCTGACCGAGGTGGCACGCTACGGCGTGGCCAACGTGCGCCGCGCCTATGGCGACTGGAAGAACCCGCACCTCAAGGGCTGGGAAGCCTGCCTGCACCAGTACGCCATCCGCCCGGTCCAGCAGTTCGCCTACAGCCGTGGCAAGAACGCCTCCGACATGGCGATGGTGATCGACGCCATGGACCTGCTGTACGCGCGCAACCTCGACGGCTTCGCGATCGTCTCCAGCGATGCCGACTTCACTCCGCTGGTGATGCGGCTGCTGACCGACGGGGTGAAGGTGTACGGATTCGGCGAGAAGAAGACGCCGGACCCGTTCGTCAACGCGTGTTCCAAGTTCACCTACGTCGAGGCGCTGGGGCAGGCCGACAACGGCGGCACCGCCCCGACCACCGAGCCGCGCACCCCGGTCGAACTGCGCAACGACGCGCGCCTGCTGCAGATGCTGCGCGGCGCGGTCGATTTCGCCAGCGGCGACGACGGCTGGTCCAACCTGGGCGCCGTTGGCCAGCAGATCGGCAACCAGGCCTCCTTCGACTCGCGCAACTACGGCTACCGCAAGCTCAGCGACCTGATCGAGGCGACCGGCCTGTTCGACGTCCAGCGCGACGAGCAGAGCATCCGCGTGCGTGAGAAGCCCAGGCCGCGCCAGCCCTCGAAGCGCTCGCGGAAGGCGGAGTAGCGGGCGGCCCCTCGATCAGCCCGCGAACTTCGGGTTTTTGTAGGAGCGGCTTCAGCCGCGATCGATCTGGCCGGAGCCGGCCCACGGAAATGCCCGACCGCGGCTGAAGCCGCTCCTGCAGAAGCACCGACGCCGTCCGGGCTCGCCGGCTACGATCAGTACAGATCCACCGGATCCACATCCAGCGACCAGCGCACCCGCCGCGCCTCGGGCAGGGCGCGGATCGCCGGCAGGGCCGCGTCGAGGGCGGCGTGCAGCTCGCGCCGCTGCGGCGACGACAGCAGCAGCTGGCTGCGCTGGTAACCCGCGCGTCGCGGCATCGGCGCCGGCAACGGACCGCTGAGTTCCAGCCCGGGCACCGGCACTTTCGAGATCTCCCGCCGCGCGGCCTGCAGGAAGCCGTCCGCCCGTTCGGTCTGTTTGGCTTCGGCCCGCAGCATCGCCAGGTGTGCGAAGGGGGGGAAGCCGGCGGCTTCGCGTTGTTCCAGTTCGAGTTCGGCGAATGCCCCATAGCCGCCCGACAGCAGGGTGGCGAGCAGCGGGTGCTCGGGGTGGTGGGTCTGCAGCACGACCTCGCCGGGGCGTTCGGCGCGCCCGGCACGGCCCGCCACCTGGATCAGCAGTTGCGCCAGCTTCTCCGGTGCGCGGAAGTCCGCCGAGAACAGGCCTTCGTCGATGCCGACCACCGCCACCAGGGTCAGGTTGGGCAGATCGTGGCCCTTGGCCAGCATCTGGGTGCCGACCAGGATGCCGCGACGTTCGCCGAAACCGGCCAGGTGCTGCTCCAGCGCATCGCGGCGCCGGGTGGTGCCGCGGTCGATCCGCAGCACCGGTACGTCGCCGCCATCGCCCTCGCCGTTGGAAAACCGCGCCTGCAGCGCCTCTTCGATCCGTTCGGTACCGGCGCCCTGCGACTGCAACGCCAGCCCGCCGCAATCGGGGCAGGCGTTGGGCACCGGCCGGCGCGCGCCGCAATGGTGGCACTGCAGGCGGCGGCCGCCGGCATGGACCGTCATCGGGGCGTCGCAACGCTGGCACTGCGCGCTCCAGCCGCAGTCATGGCAGAGCAGCACCGGGGCATAGCCGCGCCGGTTCCTGAACACCAGGACCTGCCCGTCGGCTTCCAGCGCACGGCCCACGGTATCCAGCAGCTCCGGCGACATGCCGGCCACCAGCGGTCGCTTGCGGACGTCGAGCACCCGCACGCGCGGTGGCTGCGCGCCGCCGGCACGCTGGCGCAGCCGCAACCAGGCGAAGCGTCCGGTCTGTGCATTGCGCAGCGATTCCAGCGACGGGGTCGCGCTGCCCAGCACGATCGGCACCTCCAGCGCCTTGGCGCGTACGAGGGCGAAGTCGCGGGCGTGGTAGCGGATGCCGTCGAGCTGCTTGTAGCTGCCGTCGTGCTCCTCGTCGACCACCAGCAGCCCGGCCTCGGGCAGCGGCAGGAACACCGCCGAGCGGGTGCCGACCACCACCCGGGCCTGGCCGCGCAGGCACGCCGCCCAGGTGCGGGCGCGGTCACCGTCCGACAGCCCCGAATGAAGCACGTGCACCGGCACCCCCAGCCGGGCGCGGAACCGCGCCAGCAACTGCGGGGTCAACCCGATCTCCGGGACCAGCACCAGTGCCTGCCGCCCGTGCGCCAGGCAGTCGGCGATCGCATGCAGGTACACCTCGGTCTTGCCGCTGCCGGTGACGCCGTCGAGCAGGACCGGGTGGAACCGTCCGCGCCCGGACAGCACGGAGTCCACCGCCGCCTGCTGTTCGGGGTGCAGGACGGGGCCGGGCCGCGGCAGTGGCGCCGCCGTCGAACCGGCCACCGCGACCCGTTCGGCCAGTTCGCGACGCTGCAGCGAGCGCGCGGCGGCTCGCCAGGCGGCGATCCCGCCCGCCGCCGGATCGGCGTCGAGCGCCTCCTCGTCCAGCGGCCCCCTGGCCAGCCGCTCGGCCAGTTGCCGTGGCCGGCCGGCCCGCAGCGCCTCCCATCCGGTCCGGCCGGCCCCGGTGAGCTGCCAACCCCAGGTCCGGGTGTCCGGCAGGGCTTCGCCGTGGCGCAGCGGCCCCGGCAACGCGGTCGCGAAGACCTCGCCGGGCGGGGCGTGGGTGTAGCGCGCGAGCCAGTTCAGCGACTCCAGCAGCTCGCCGGCGAACAGCGGCCCGGCGTCGAGCACCGCCAGCGCCGGCTTCAGCGCCGGTGCTTCGGCGTCCACCGAGCCCGGCAGTGCGACCACCACCCCGACCAGTTCGCGCGCCCCGAACGGCACCCGCACGCGGGCGCCGACGGTAGGCTCCGGTCCGTCGCAAACAGGAGTGAGATAGTCGAACAGGCGCGGCAGCGGCAACGGCAGGGCGACGCGCAGCACGGGCGGGTTCGACGGGGACGGCGGCATGGAGGCAGTCTAGCGATCTGTCCCGGGGCGCCGCGGGTCAGGTTGCGGGGCATTGCTGCCGCGGCTCTGACAAAGTGGGCCCAAGTGCCGGTTTTGAAAGGGAAATGCCCGTTATCCACATCTGGTGTGGATAAGTCTGTGCATCAACTCGCGCCGACGGCGCGCGACGACGCTGGTACAAGCCCTCCGGCCGGGTTGGTGAAAAAAGTGCCAAGCACGCTAAATCGATGTTTATCAGTCACTTGCGCGTGAAACATTGCTGCAATGCGGCGTCGCTCAACGCTGAACAGGGCATTCATGCGACCAAGCCTCCGTCTGTGCACAACCGATTTTCGCCGCAACCCTCGTCACGCTTCATTCGCGAACATTTACGGGGATTGTCAAGCGCCGGCCGGGGCCGTACGGATCGCTATGATCGGGTCATGGTGAAGTCCTTCCGATGAGCGAATCCCCTCCGTTCCATCCAGCCACTCCGCCCACTGCCCACGCGGCGCCGGCGGCGCTGGCGGCGTTCCTGCGCGGCGTCGAACGGCGTGGCGCGGTTCTGGCCGAACTCCAGTGCGGCGATCCGGACACCGGCGACGCCGCGCTGGCCGCGGCGATGCGGGGGTTCCGGACCGAGGCGGCGGCAATGGCCATGGCGGACTGGCCGCGCCGGTTCTGGGAGCTGCTGCTGGCCCAGCCCGGGCTGCGCCGGCACGGACCGGTCGCCGCCGAACTGGAGACGACCGATCGCCTCGCCCGGCTCGGCAGCGGGCCGCGCGCGGCGCTGTTGTTGCGGCTGGCGGCCGGTCTGGAGGAACCCGAGGCGGCCGCCGTGCTCGGCGTCGCGCCGGCGACCTACCGGCTGGCACTGCAGCAGGCGCTGCCGCGCCACGACGACGGTCGCGCCGACCCCGTGGCCTGGCAGCGTCTGCGTGAACAGGTCCATCGCCGCATCAAGACCCTGCCGCCGGTGCGACTGGTCCGACTGGGTCGCGCCCGCGAATCCGCGTTGGGTGACGCCCCGCCCGTGGCGCCCGCCGCGATTCCGCCGCAGCGTCCACCGCGCGACCTGCGGCCGCTGCTGTGGGCGCTGCTGGCCCTCTGTGTGCTGGCGCTGCTGGCGACCTTCCTGTGGCCGGAGCGCTTCGAACGCGCCCGACCCGGAAGCTCGCATGGCCTGCCGGACGCCGAACCGGCCTCGCGCTACGGCGCCGAAGCCGGACTGGTCTCGCACCGGGACTTCGAGCTGCTGGCCGATCCGCAGGGCATGGACGCCGCCCGGGAACTGGCCTTCTACAGTTGGCTGGCGGCCCAGGGCGCCAGCACGCCCGTGCCGGGGGCCGAGCCGGGGCCGATGCGCGAGGAGGGCGTCGTCGCTTCGCCGCCGGTGCCGGACAACGTCGCGTCGGCACCCGGCGCCCTCGGGGAGACCTTCAATGAGCCGCACTGATTCCCGGCACGCGCCGCTGCGGGCAGGCGTCGCCGCCTTGCTGTGGATGGCCGCGGCGGTGGCCTGGTCCACGCCCGTGGTGCTGCGTGACTTCGAGGCCGTGCTGCCGCGGCTGCAGCCGGAACAGCGCGAGCGCCTGCAGGAACGTGCCGCGCGCTGGGCCGGCTGGAGCGAGGCGCGGCGCCAGGCCTTCGCCGCCCGCGCGGCCGAATGGGACGCGCTGCCACCGGCCGAGCGCGGCGCCCGGCGTGAACGCTACCGCGCCGCCCAGGCACTGGAGCCGTCCGCCCGGCACCGGGTGGAGACGGCAGCGCGATGGTTCGCCGGGCTGCCGGCCGAACGCCAGCAGGAGCTGCGCGCCCAGTTCCAGGCGCTGGACCGCAGCGAACGCCGTGGCTGGCTGCTCGGTCCCGACCTGGGGGCCGACTACCCCGCGCTCCAGCCGCTGCTGGCGCAGGTCCCGGCTGCGGAACACGCCGACGTGCTGCGGGTGCTGCACGCCATGACCCCGCCGCAGCGGCAGAGCCTGGCGGTGCTGGTCCAGCGCACCCCGCCGCAGGAGCGCGAACGCCTGCGCCGGGAGCTGGTGTCCACCGCGGCGGCCAGCCGTGACGACTGGCTCTGGGACCGGCTGCACCGCTAGGTGGCGGCGCCCTGCTCCAAGTGCCGGGATCAGCCCTGCGCCAGGCGCGCGAGGAACATCAGGATGGTGGCGACCAGCAGCATCACGAAGTAGATGTTGCCCACCACCAGGTACTTGAGCAGCGTCAGCCACCAGGCCTGCCGGTACACCCGCCGCTGCATCAGCAGCAGGTACAGCCCCATCCACGCAAACACGCCGGTCCACGCCAGCGCGATCACGATGCCGACCCACACCGAGGTCGCTCCCAGCCAGTCACCCAGCAGCGACAGCACGAACAGCGTCGCCAGCGCCAGCAGCAGGAACGCATGGCTGTACAGCGCCACCACCAAGTGCTCCAGGTACAGCCGCCGGCTGAACAGGTAGACGATCTTCAGCAGCAGCGCGAACACCGGCACCAGCAGGAACAGCGCGGTCGGCGCGGCCGCCATCAGGCCCTGCACCCAGAACTCGGGCGAGGCGAACGCCTCGGTCTCCATGTTGCGTTCGATGTTGCCGACCTTGCGGTTGAGCCAGGCGTTGGCGAAGTCCGGCCACCAGCCGATCACCACCGGGTTGGTGTCCGGATCCCAGGCCCCGCGGTGCCCGAACAGGTTGATCCGCAGACCGTCATCGTCGTCGCGCGCGGAGGCGGTGTCCGCGCCGACGGCGGCGTCGGCGGCCTGCTCGTCGGGCGACTGTCCCAGTTCGACCAGCCGGTTCGCGGCCGCACCGCGGATACGGGCCTCGGCGGCGACAAGGGCCATGTCAACGCCCGGAACATCCGAAGAGTCGGCGCGTGCCTTGTCGATCTCGGCGGTCAGTTCGTCGCGCAACCGCTCGACCTCGGCCACGGTGGTGGCACGTTCGAACTGAGCGGCGCTGTCGTTGACGTTCACGACGTCGGTGTCGTCGAAGTGCACCGTCGCCGCGCCGATGAAGAACGTGAGCAGGCTCAGCACCACGAACAGGCGCAACGGCGCGATATAGCGGGCGCGGTGGCCGGCGAGGTAGTTGATCGCGACCCGGCCCGGCGAGAGCAGGTCGCGCAGGGTGCGGAAGACCCGGCCGTCCAGGTGCCAGAACGCCTCGAAGAATTCCTCCACCGCATGCCCGGCGTGGCGGATCGGGTTGTGCACCGACTGCCCGCAGGCGTGGCAGAACTCGCCGTGCAGCTCGGCCGCGCAGTTCTCGCAGTGCGTCAGCGCGTGGTGCGCGGTGGCGGTGGTCGCGTGTTCGCTCATGCTGACGTTCTCCCCGGAAGCCGTCACTGGCGGGCGCTAAGATAGCGGCCCGCCGCGACCCGGCGCCAGCGCCCGACAGCGGTTCGGCGGCGCGGCCGCAGTCGCGCGATCGGTTGTCCGATGTCCTCCCCCCGCGTTTCCCCCGCGCCGCCGCGCGCCTCCACCGAGATCCGCCGCAGCGCCGTGCTGGCCGCGCCGCTGGTGCTCGGCCACCTGTCGACCGGCCTGATCGGTTTCGTCGACAGCGTCATCGCCGGCCACCACGGCACCGAAACGCTGGCCGCGGTGTCGGTCGGCACCGCGTTGTTCTGGCTGCCGATGATGGTGCCGATGGGCACGTTGATGTCGCTGCCGCCGGCGGTGTCGCAGCTCGACGGCGCCGGCCGCCGCGAAGAGATTGGCGCGCTGTTCCGCCAGGCGCTGTGGCTGGCGGCGGTGCTCGGGGTGCTGCTGTTCGGCTTCATGACCGCCGCGGCGCACGCGCTCGCGCCGATGGGCATCGCGCCGGCGATCGTCCCCGGCGCGACCGACTTCATCCACGGCATCCGCTGGGGCGTGCCGGCGCTGACCCTGTATCTGTGCATGCGCTACCTCAGCGACGGCCTGCACTTCACCCTGCCGACGATGGTGCTCGGCTTTGGCGGGCTCGGGTTGCTGCTGCCGATCGGCTACGTGCTGACCTACGGGGCGTTCGGCTTTCCGGAGCTGGGCGCGGGCGGACCCGGCGTGGCCTCGGCGGTGATGATGTGGGCGCAGGCGATCGCCTTCGTGCTGTACCTGCGGCGCTCGAAGCGGTTCGCCGGGCTGCGCCTGTTCGCCCGCTTCGACCCGCCACGCTGGGCCACGATCCGCGGGCTGCTCGCGACCGGCCTGCCGATCGGGGTCACGGTGGCGATGGAGGGCGGCCTGTTCATCGCCACCGCGCTGCTGATCGGCCGGCTCGGCGAGGTCCCGGCGGCGGCGCACCAGATCGCGATCAACGTCGCCAGCCTGTGCTTCATGATCCCGATGGGGCTGGCCGAGGCGACCACGGTGCGGGTCGGCCACGCGCTCGGTCGCGGCGATGCCGGCGGCGTGCGCCGCGCCGCGCGGGCCGGCTACGTGATCGTGCTCGCCACCCAGACGGTGTCGGCGCTGTCGCTGCTGCTGGGCAACGAATGGATCGTCGGCTTCTACACCGACGACGCCGCGGTGGCCGCACTGGCCGCGGTGCTGCTGCTGTACGCGGCGGCGTTCCAGTTTCCCGACGGCGTGCAGGTGCTGTCGGCCGGCGCGCTGCGCGGGCTGGGCGACACCCGGGTGCCGATGCTGCTGGCGGTGCTGGCCTACTGGGCGATCGGCATGCCGCTCGGCGCGGGCCTGGGGCTCGGGCTGGGCGGGTTCGTGCCGGCGCTCGGTCCGCGCGGCATGTGGCTGGGGCTGATCGCCGGGCTGCTGGTCGCGGCGGTGCTGCTCGGCCTGCGTTTTTCCCGCTCCAGCCGGCCCGAACACCTGCGCCGCTTGCTGAACCGGTCAGCCGGCGACCCGGCGCCCGACGCGGCGCGGGTGACCTCCGACCGATGAAGCGGAACGGCCCAGCAGGTAGGCTGGCCTGATCGACTGCAAAGCTCCTTTGGAAAAGAACCCCATGACCCAGGCCCCGCATCGCGGCCCCATCGCGCGTTTCTTCATCGGCCTGTGGGACGCGATGAACTTCACCCGCCGGTTGATCTTCAATCTGGTGTTCTTCGTCCTGCTGTTCTTCGTGCTGGCGCTGATGAGCGCCGGCGACGGCATCGAGCCGCTGCTGGACCGCACCACCCTGGTGATCGCGCCGGAGGGCGCGCTGGTCGAGCAGTACAGCGTCGACCCCGCCACCCGCGCGGTGGCCAAGGCGCTGGGCGACGACAGTGGCGAGGTGCAGCTGCGCGACCTGCTGCGCGCGCTCGACAACGCGCGCGATGACGAGCGGATCGAGCGCGTGCTGCTGCAGCTCGACGGCCTGGTCGGCGGTGGCATGGCCAGCCGGCGCGAGGTCGCCGCGGCGGTTGCCCGGCTGCGCGGGAGCGGCAAGCAGGTGGTCGCGTTCTCCGAAATGATGTCGCAGGAGCAGTACCTGGTCGCCGCGCAGGCCGACGAGGTCTACCTCGACCCGATGGGCGGCATGCTGCTGGAAGGCCTCGGCCGCTATCGCCAGTACTACCGCGAGGGCCTGCAGGACAAGCTCGGCGTCGACGTCCACCTGTTCAAGGTGGGCGAGTACAAGTCGGCGGCCGAGCCGTTCGTGCTCGATGCGGCCTCGCCGGAGTCGAAGGAGGCCGACCTGTACTGGATGAACGACCTCTGGAACCGCTACCTCGCCGACATCGGCAAGGCGCGCGACATCGCGCCGGCATCCATCGCCGCGGGCATCCGGCAGCTGCCGGAGCAGATCGCCGCGGTCGGCGGCGACCTCGCCCGCCACGCGCTGGAGCACGGATTCGTCGACGGCCTGAAGACCCGCGAACAGGTCGCCGACCTGCTGGTCGAGCGCGGCGTCGCCGATGCCGACGCCGAGGGCGGCTTCCGCCAGGTGTCGCTGGACGGCTACCTCGGCCATCTGGACACCGCCATCGGCCCGGTCGCCGCGGTGCGCCCGCACGTCGCGGTCGTCGTGGCGGAAGGTTCGATCACCGGCGGCGAGCAACCGCCGGGCGTGATCGGTGGCGAATCCACCTCGGCGCTGCTGCGGCAGGCCCGCGACGATGCCAACGTGAAGGCCGTGGTGCTGCGGGTTGACTCGCCCGGCGGCGAGGTGTTCGCCTCCGAGCAGATCCGCCGCGAGGTGGTCGCGCTGCAAGCGGCCGGCAAGCCGGTGGTGGTGTCGATGGGCGACCTGGCCGCATCCGGCGGCTACTGGATCAGCATGGACGCCGACAGCATCTACGCCGACCCGTCGACGATCACCGGCTCGATCGGCATCTTCGGCATGATCCCGACCCTCCCGCGCGCGCTCGACAAGATCGGCGTGCATACCGACGGCGTCGGCACCACGCCGTTCGCCGGCGCCTTCGACATCACCCGCGAACTGGACCCGCAGGTGGGCCAGGTCATCCAGTCGGTGATCGAAAAGGGCTACCGCGACTTCATCGGCAAGGTCGCCGAAGCGCGCGAACAGCCGGTGGCCGCCATCGACGCGGTCGCCCGCGGCCGGGTCTGGAGCGGTGCGCAGGCCAAGGCGCGCGGACTGGTCGACGAGCTCGGCGGGCTGCAGGCGGCCATCGACGCGGCCGCGAAGCTGGCCGACCTCGGCGACGACTATGCGGTGTACTACGTCGAGAAGATCGCGACGCCGTTCGAGCAGTGGTTCACCGGCTTCGCCAGCAGCCGGATCGGCGCGATGGTGCTGGGTGACTCGGACATCGCCCGCGGCGTGCTGGCCAAGGCGCTGCCGCAGGTGGACGCCGACCTGAAGCTGCTCGAAGGCGCGATCCAACCGGTCGCCGGCGTGCCGGTGAAGTCGCTGGCGCATTGCTTCTGCGGGGAGTAGCGCGCCGGCGCGATCGGCTTGTGGGGGCGAGCGGCAGCATTGCCGGCCGCGGTTCCGCCGGCATCGCGGGAATCACCGTGGCGTCTTTGTCTGCATCCCGGCCCCGACCCGACCCCGATCCGGTCACCGGCGATCCGGCGATCGGATCCGACGACCCGACGATTCGGGCTTCTGTAGGAGCGGCTTCAGCCGCGATCGGATGATCGTCCGCCCGCACCGGCGCCACGATCGCGGCTGAAGCCGCTCCTACAAAAAGCCGGTGGGGCAACGCCGCCATCGCCACGGTTTCGACTGCCGGCCTGGTGCGGTGCTTCTGGTAGGAGCGACGCAAGTCGCGACCTGTACATCGTTCCGGGCGTTCGGCGGGTCGCGACTTACGTCGCTCCTACAACGGCATCGACCGCCGCCACGGCATTGACCGCCATCAGGGCATCGACCGCCGTCAGGTCATCAACCGCCATCACGCGTCGACCGCCGCAACGGCATCGACCGGCGCGAGGGCACGGAACCGCCGCGACGGCCTCAGCCGCCGGCCGCGTCGATCGCCGCGCGCTGCGCCTCGGCGGCCTGCTGCAACTCGTCCTCGACCGCGCGCGCCCTGTCGACGGGGGCCTGCACTGCGTCGCGCAGTTCGGCGTGTGCGGCCTGCGGTTCCGGCGGCCGCTCGGGATCCGGCGGCGTCGGCTTGCAGGCGGACAGCGCGGCAACTGCAACAAGGGCGAGGCCCGCCATCGCCACCCGGCGGAACCCCGGCGCATTCAGACGCACGGCACGGGGAACGGCCACGTACCACGGCGTGGCACCGGACAGGCCGGCACGGAAAACGGCGGCAGGGAGCGAAGCGGCGCGGATCGGACGGGGCATCGCGGCATCCTCGAAGGGCTCGCGGCTATCCTACGCCGGTCGCGCCAGCGCGCCGTCCCGGCGTGGCGCCCCGACTGGAGCAGGCATGGACCCGAAACGCTGG
The DNA here is from genome assembly GCF_056739745.1 of Lysobacter sp. CC-YZS074. Taxonomy (NCBI): domain Bacteria; kingdom Pseudomonadati; phylum Pseudomonadota; class Gammaproteobacteria; order Lysobacterales; family Lysobacteraceae; genus Lysobacter; species Lysobacter sp. CC-YZS074. The sequence goes on from NZ_CP200301.1 coordinate 474,528, forward strand.
CGGCTCGACGGCCAACTCGCCCTCGTCACCGGCGGCAGCGCCGGCATCGGCCGCGCGATCGCGCGCGAGCTGCTCGGCTTCGGTGCCGACGTGCTGCTGGCCGCCCGCGACGCCACCGGACTCGACAGCGCCCGCGCCGAGCTGCTGGAGGACTTCCCCGAGCGCGAGGTGCAGTGTTTCGCCGCCGACGTCGGCGACGGGGAACAGCGTCGCGAGCTGCTCGACTGGGTCGAGGATTTCGGCGAGGGCCTGCACATCCTCGTCAACAACGCCGGCATGAACGCCGGCAAGCCGAGCACCGACTACGGCGACGACGAATGGCGCCGGATCTTCGAGGTCAACCTGTTCTCGGCATTCGAGCTGTCGCGCTACCTGCACCCGCTGCTGACCCGACACGCCGCGTCGTCGATCGTCAACGTCGGCAGCGTGTCCGGCCTGACGCACGTGCGCACCGGCGCGCCGTACGGCATGAGCAAGGCGGCACTGCACCAGATGACGAAGAACCTCGCGGTCGAATGGGCGGAGGACGGCATCCGGGTCAACGCGGTGGCGCCGTGGTACATCCGTACCCGGCGCACCTCCGGCAAGCTGGCCGACCCCGACTATCTCGACGAGGTGCTGCTGCGCACGCCGATGGGCCGGGTCGGCGAGCCCGACGAGGTCGCCGCGGCGGTCGCCTTCCTGTGCCTGCCGGCGGCCGGCTACGTCACCGGCGAGTGCATCGCGGTGGACGGCGGGTTCCTGCGTTACGGGTTCTGAGGCGGCGCTCAGCCGTCGCAGAGATTGCGCTCGACGATCGCGCGCACGCGTTCGAGTTCGGCGACCGCCGCGGCCGGGTTCTCGGCGCGGCCGAACTCCACCGTCGCTTCGTTGGCCTGCAGCAGCTGCTGCCAGCGGTCGCACCGCTCCGCCGCCGGCACGGGCTGGCAGGCATCGGTGACCATCATGCAGGCCGCGCCGGCGCCGCGTGCCGGGTCACCGTCCAGGCCGGTGGTGCGCATCGCCGCGCAGCGTTCGGCCGGCACCTCGCTGTCGGTGAGATAGTCCTCGCGCTCCCAGGTGCGGCAGGCGAACAGCGGAGGCGGTGGCCGCCGCTCCACTTCGATGCCGGTTTCGATGTCGGGCAGCGCCGGCGGGTTCCTGCCGGGCCCGGCGGAGGCCGCGGGCATCGGCATCAGTACCGGGGCGGAGGACGCTGCTGCCGGCGCGGGAGCGGCGGGAGGTGGAATGGGCGGTGCGGACGGCGGCGCGGACGGCGGTGCGGTTTCGAGCACGCGCCGCTCCTGGCGGCTGCCCTTCGGACAGGGGGTGTCGTTCTGCACGGTCACCGCGCCGTCGGCCGAGGTGCATCGGTAGATCACCACCGAATCCTGCGCCCAGGCACCCGCCGCCACCGCGCACAGGATCAGCAGTGGCAGCCGGCGTGGACCGGTCACGAGGCGCACTCCGCTGCCAGCCGGTTGTCGATCAGGCGCTGTTCGGCGTCGATCGCGCGGCGGTCGCTCTGCAACGCGCTGTTGTAGCGGCGGCCGAGCTCCCAATGACGGTCGCGCAGGCGCTCGCAGACCTCGGCCCGGGGCAGCGGGCGGCAGTCGTCGCGGATCCACGTGCCCGGCGTCGCCGCCAGTCCGACCGCCGGCGGCAGCGCCGGTAGCCGGGAGCGGTCACCCGGCGGCGCCGGGGTCGGCCGGCCGATGCCGTCGAACACCAGGCCATTGCCGATCGAAACGCCACCCGCGGCGGCGGGGCGCACCGGCGGCAGAGGCGGCCGTGACGGCGCCCTCCGGTACGGATAACCGGTGGCCGGGTAGCCCAGCGTCCACAGCGGCACCCAGCGCGGATTGCCGGCCGGGTCGTGGCTGGCATAGCGGTCGCCATCCGGTGTGGTGCACTCGTAGGTGGGCGTGTAGGGCTCCACGACGACCACCTGGGGCGCTGCAGCGGGAGCGGTCGCAGCGGCGGCCGGCGGAGTGACCGGGGCCGGCGCCGGGCGCGGCGTGGGGTCCTGCGGCCGCAGCATCTCGAGCGCCTGCTGGCGCTCGCCGTTCGCGCACGGGCTATCGCGCAGGGTCAGCCGGCCGTCGGGAGCGACGCAGCGGTAGATCGTCACCCCGTCGGCAGTGGATGCGGCCGATCCCGCGGGCGGCAACGCCAGACCCAGCAGGGCGAGCATTGCCATCGCGGATCGGTGTCGGGGAGCGTGCATGGGCGCCATGGTGCCGCGACCGGTGTGAACGCGTCCCCGACGCGCCGGGTCAGGCGCGCAGGAGCTCGCCGGTGCGGGCGTCGCGGATGGCCGTCGGTGCGGCGAGGTTGCCGGTTTCTCCCCCGGTGGTGACATCCACCAGTGCGCACAGCGCCGGGTCGAGCGCTGTGCGCCGCCGCGCCGGCGCCTGGCCGGAGCGGTTGGCGCTGGTCGACACGAGCGGGCCGAAGGACTCGCACAATGCGGCCACCACCGGGTGCGCGCTGACCCGTACGGCGACGCCTTGGTGGGCGCCGGTGATCCAGGGCGGCACGCGCGGACCGGCCGGAACGATCCAGGTATTGGGACCGGGCCAGGAATGCATGGCCGCCGCGCGGCGCTCCCCGGGCAGCGCGTCCCAGTCGAGCAGGGGGTCGAGCTGCTCGACCCGCGCGGCGACGAGGATCAGGCCCTTGTCGACCGGCCGCTGCTTGATCGCCAGCAGGCGCAGCACCGCGGCCTGGTCAAATGGATCGCATCCCAGGCCCCAGACCGCCTCGGTAGGGTAGGCGACGACGCCGCCGTTGCGCAGGGCGGCGAGGGCAGGGGCGAGGTCGGTCAACATGGCGGGCAGGATAGCGCCCCGTCGGGCCGCCATGTGTCGATCAGCGGGTCTGTAGGCGCGACGTGAGTCGCGACCTACTGGCAACCGGCTTGCGTCGATCGACGCGAAGTTCTGGTCGCGCGACCGTGGCGGCGCGTTGATCGCGGCGCGCCCAGGGCGTCAGTGGGTCGCGACTTACGTCGCTCCTGCAGCGCTCCGCCATGCGCGGCGGCGACGTGTTGCCTCGGCCCGCGGGGTCTCGCCTTATTCCGCGCTCGTGGCCGCCTTCTTTACGGCCTTCTTCGCCACTTTCTTGGCCGCGGCCTTCCTGGTCGTCTTTTTTGCGGCCTTCTTTGTTGCCTTCTTGGCGGTCTTCTTGGCCGGCGCCTTCTTCTCGGCCGCCTTCTTGGCTGGCGCGGCCTTCTTCGCGGCCTTCTTGCCGAAGCGGCCGCGGGCGGGCTTGCCGGTCTCCTCCAGCAGCTTCGTCACTTCCTCCAGCGTCAGCGACGCCGGCTCGCGGTCCTTCGGGATCTTGCCGTTGAGCTGGCCGTTGCTGATGTACGGGCCGAAGCGGCCGTTGAGCACCTGGATGTCGCTGCCGTCCCACTGCTTGATGATGCGGTTGCGGGCGATCTCCTCCTTCTCCTCGATCAGGAACACCGCGCGCTCGAGGTCGATCTTGTACGGGTCGTCTTCCTTCTTCAGCGAGGCGTAGGTGCTGCCGCGCTTGGCGAACGGACCGAACCGGCCGATGCCGACGCTGACCTCATCGCCGTTGTGCTCGCCCAGCAGGCGGGGCATCTTGAACAGCTCCAGCGCCTGCTCCAGCGTGATCGAGTAGATGCTCTGGCCCGGCTGCAGCGAGGCGAACTTCGGTTTGTCCTCGTCCTCGACCGTGCCCATCTGCACCAGCGGGCCGTACTTGCCGATGCGCGCGCTGACCTCGCGGCCGCTGGCCGGGTCGGCGCCGAGCACGCGGATGCTGCCGGCGTCGACCTTGTCGAGCGACTCCTTCTTGTCCTCGACCAGCTCGTGGAACGGCTGCCAGAACCGCTCCATCAGCGGCACCCAGGCCTCCTCGCCACGGCTGACCGCATCGAGCTCGTCCTCCAGCCGCGCGGTGAAGTCGTAGTCGACGTACTGGGTGAAGTGGCTCGACAGGAACTTGCTGACCGCGCGGCCGACGTCGGTCGGGTGGAAGCGGCGGCTTTCCAGCTCGACGTACTTGCGGAACAGCAGCGTCGCGATGATCGAAGCGTAGGTCGACGGCCGGCCGATGCCGTATTCCTCCAGCGCCTTGACCAGGCTGGCCTCGGAATAGCGCGGCGGCGGCTCGGTGAAGTGCTGGTCGGCGTGGATGCGGTCCAGCGGGATGCGGTCGCCGGGCTTCATCGGCGGCAGCTTGCGGCCTTCGTCCTCGTCTTCCTTCGCCTTGGCGTCCTTGCCCTCCTCGTAGACGGCGAGGAAGCCCGGGTCGATCACGGTGGTGCCCGAGACGCGGAAGCTGTGCTCGCTGCCGGCGGCCAGTTCGACCGACACGGTGTTGAGCGTGGCCGGCACCATCTGGCTGGCGACCGCGCGCTTCCAGATCAGCTCGTACAGGCGGCGGGCGTCGTCCTCGAGGAAGCGCGAGACCTGCGCCGGGGTACGCAGCGCCGAAGTCGGGCGCACCGCCTCGTGGGCCTCCTGGGCATTCTTGGACTTCGACTTGTAGACGTTGGGCTGGTCCGGCACCGCGCCGGTGCCGTAGTCGCGCGCGATCACGTCGCGCATCTCGGCCACCGCGTCGACCGACAGCGCCACCGAGTCGGTACGCATGTAGCTGATCAGGCCGACCGTGCCTTCGTCGCCAAGCGCCACGCCCTCGTAGAGCTTCTGCGCGACCTGCATGGTGCGCTTGGTGGTGAAGCCGAGCTTGCGCGCGGCCTCCTGCTGCAGGGTGGAGGTGGTGAACGGCGGCGCCGGGCGGCGCTTGCGCTGCTTGCTGGTGACGTCGGTGACCTGCAGCGCGCCGCCGGCGGCCGACACCAGCCGCTGGCGCGCGGCCTCGGCGGTCTCGCCGTCGGTGATGGTGAACTGCTCGAACTTCGCGCCATCGAGCTTGACCAGCCGCGCGCTGAAGGCCTGCGAGGGATGCTGGCACTCGGCCTCGATCGACCAGTACTCGCGCGCCTTGAACGCTTCGATCTCTTCCTCGCGCTCGACGATCATGCGCAGCGCCGGACTCTGCACGCGGCCGGCCGACAGCCCGCGCTGGACCTTGCGCCACAGCACCGGCGACAGGTTGAAGCCGACCAGGTAGTCCAGCGCCCGGCGCGCCTGCTGGGCATCGACCAGCGGCGCGGCGATGTCGCGCGGCGCGTTCATCGCCTCCTTGATCGCGCGCGGGGTGATCTCGGTGAACACCACCCGCTGCAGCGGCTTGCCGTCGAGCAGGCCGCGCTCGCGCAGGATCTCGGCGACGTGCCAGCTGATCGCCTCGCCCTCGCGGTCCGGGTCGGTCGCCAGGAAGATGGCGTCGGCGCCGCGGGCCGCCTTGGCGATCGCCTCGACGTGCTTCTCGTTCTTCTCGATCAGGTCGTAGCGCATCGCGAAGTCACGCTCGGGGTCGACCGCGCCCTCCTTCGGCACCAGGTCGCGCACATGGCCATACGAGGCGAGGACGACGAAGTCCTTGCCGAGGTACTTGTTGATCGTCTTGGCCTTGGCGGGCGACTCGACGATGAGGAGGTTCTTGGCCATGCGGGGCAGGTTCCGGGCGGGCCGTGAAGGCCACGCGAGAGGGCGCGAGAGAAGACGACGCCCGCGGCGGGAGGCCGCGGGCGCTGACGCATTCATTTATTAGTGGAATCACGCGGCGGGCGCCGCTGTCAAGCACGGGCCCGCCAGGCGGGCGACCCGCGCATTATCCGCATTGCACCGCGCGGTGCACGGAATCAGTGCACGGGATCGGGTTCGTCGTCGAACATCTGGGTTTCCATCCAGGCGTACGCCGCCTCGCTGCCAGGCTGGTTGAACAGCACCATCAGCACCACCCATTTGAGGTCGTCGAGGTCGATGCCGTCCTGGTCGAGCGCCATCGCGCGGTCCAGCACCAGCTCGCGCTGGCCTGCGTCGAGCACGCCATGCTGCTCCAGGAACAGCAGGAAGCCGCGGCAGTCGGTGTCGAGGCGGTCGAGCTCGGGGCCGGCGTAGACGCGGACGGGACCGTCGGCGCGCGCGGGCGCGGCGGAGGGCCGCTGGCGGGCCAGCGCGTCCAGCCATTCGAAGGCCTTGTTGATCTCGGCGGGGCTGAAACCGGCCTTCCCGAGCTCGTCGAACAGCGGGCCGCTTTGCAGGTTGTCGCGGTCGCGGACGAGGTCCGCGTCATCGGTGAGGTAGTGCTCGAACAGGTACAGCAGGACGTCCAGAATGCTTTCTTTCATTTCCCCTCGGCCTGCGCCGCAGGCGGCGCGGTGGGTCAGGAGTGGTGGCCGCCACGCCCGCCAGGCGACGGGTTCAGCGGCTGCGGTGATACCGGCCGTGCTGCGCCTCCACGCGACCCTCGAGCTCCATGAGCAGCAGGATGGAGGACAGCCGGGCGGGCGTCAATCCGGTCCGGGCGACCAGCTGGTCCATATCCGTGGGGTCTTCGCCGAGTGCCTGCCACAACCTGTGGTGGTCGGCGTCGGCGGGGTCGTCCTGGGTCGAGCGCTGGCCGTGGGAGTGGCGTCGCGCCGGCGCAGTCGCGCGGGAGGCGGTCGACCCCGGTTGGCGCATGGCCGGGTTCGCCTCCGAAGTGGGGGCGGCCAGCCGCTCGCGCAAGTCGCCGGCCAGTCGCTGCACCAGCGGCGCCAGCAGGTCGACGACGTCCTCCGGACGCTCGACCAGCGCCGCCCCGTCGCGGATCAGCCGGTGGCAGCCGCGCGCCAGCGGGTTGTGGATCGAGCCGGGCAGGGCCATCACTTCCCGGCCGGATTCCGCGGCGAGGCGCGCCGTGATCAGCGCGCCGGAACGGTGCGCGGCCTCGATGACCAGGGTGCCGAGACTGAGCCCGGCAAGAATGCGGTTGCGGCTGGGGAAGTGTTCCCGGCGTGGGCCGGTCCCCGGCAGATGCTCGCTGACGATTGCGCCGTCGGCGGCGATGGCGGCGTGCAGGCCGGTGTTGCTCCGCGGATACGGAACGTCCGGGCCGGTGCCGAGCACCGCCAGGGTGTGCCCGCCCGCAGCGAGGGCTGCGTGATGGGCGGCGGTGTCGATGCCGGCGGCCAGCCCGCTGGCGATGGTCAGTCCCGCGCCGGCCAGCGCGCGGGCGAACGTCGCCGCGTTGTCGCGGCCGCCCGGCGTGGGCGAACGGCTGCCGACGATCGCCACCGCCGGATGCCAGAGCAGCGCCGGTTCCCCGGCAATGAACAGCGCCAGCGGGGGATGCGGTGTCCGTCGCAGCAGGGGCGGGTAGTCCGGATGGTGCCAGCCGAGCAGGTGGTGGCGCGGGTGGTCGAGCCAGGCGCGGGCGTGGTCGAGCGCGCAGGGGGCGGGGTGGCGGAGGCGGGCCTGCTGGGCCGGCAAGAGCCCGCAGGCACGCCACAGCGAGGGCCCGGCGACCAAGGCCGCCGCGGGCGCGGCGTGCTCCAGCAGGCGCCGGCGCGGTTCGGCCGCGCCGCCACAGGCCACCAGGCGCAGTAGCGCCTCGGTGTCGGCAGGCGCTTCGGCCGGGAGCGCCTGCGGTTCGGGATCTTCCGGTCGTAGCGGAGCGATGGCGGTAGCGAGGCTGGGATCGGCTGCGTGCATCCGTCCAGCATCGGCCGCAAACGAAGACGGCGCCCTCGGGCGCCGTCGCGAATCGTCGTAGGGAAACCCCTACTTCAGTACGGGGCGTCGGGGTGCTTGAGCTCGTGGCCGACCCGGACCGGACGGATGCTGTCCATCACCAGCGCGTAGCTGACCCTGTCGAAGGTGCGGAACACCATCATGTGGCCGGCGAACTCGTCGGGCAGGCGCACCTTGTCGGCCCGGCCGAAGGTGTCCTCGCTGCGGTCCCACGGACCGTTCTCGACCCGGTCGGCCACGGTGTCGCCGATTTCCCAGCTGGAGAACACGGTGCCGTTGTCGACGCCGTCGCGGGCACCCACCGACAGCGCGACCACGTCGCGGCTGCCGCCGGTGCTGAGCATGTCGGCCACCGCCAGCACCCGGGCGCGGCCGTACTCGAGCTGCTGGCTCGGCGCATGCGGGAAGAACTGCAGGTCGTACGGCTGGGCCTCGACCGGGATCAGGCGGTCGCCGACGCGCACCTCGCGGCCGCTGTCGTCCAGCAGCAGGGTGGTCGCCTCGATGCCGGCGACCTCGCCACGGGTGACCGTGCCGGTGTTCTGCTGCATCAGCTCGTAACCCAGCAGCTCATGGCCGTTGTCGGACACCACGGCATTGGTCCAGAACTGTTCGAAATCGATCGTGCGCTTGCCGCGGAAGTCGAGATCGTCCTTGTGGAAGAGGTCGCAGCAGGCCACCCGGTCCAGCCGCGTGTAGCGCTGGGTTGGGCGCACCACCTGGTAGCGCTGTCCCGGCTGCGCGTCGGGCAGGCCCTTGACGTAGGCCACCTGGCCGCGGCTGGCGCGGATGTGGCCCTCTTCCAGCGCGACCACGTACGGCAGGTGGTCGAACTGGTCGACCACGCGCAGGTCCTTCAGGAACGGCTCGATCTCCGACAGCGGTACGCCGGTGACCGGAGCCACCTCGCGCGGACCCGGCTCGGCCACGGTCACGCGATCGAGGTAGGCCAGCGACAGCACGTCGCCGGGATAGATAAGGTGCGGGTTCTGCACCTGCGGGTTGGCCTGCCAGATCTCCGGCCACAACCAGGGCTTCTCGAGGAAGCGGCCGGCGATGTCCCACAGGGTGTCACCCTTCTTCACCACGTAGGTGTCGGGGTGGTCGCCACGCATCTCGGCGGCCATCGCATAGGTGGCGACAATCAGCAACGCCGCGGTCATGGCCGCGCGGATCGGTTTCAACATGGCGGTTCTACCTGGTTCCCCTTGCAGGTGCGCCCGCGCGTCAGTATCTGACGGGGGCCGTCGGCACTATAGCCCAGATGAACCGCGCGGTTGCAAGCGATCCGGCACGCATAACGGCGTTACAATCCAACTGTTGCCCGTGGTTGTGACCCACGCCCCCTTTTGCCGCCATGTCCCTGCTCCCGATCCTCGAATTCCCCGATCCGCGCCTGCGCACCGTCGCCGAGCCGGTCGATCCGGCGCGGGTGACCACGCCGGAGTTCCAGCAACTGCTCGACGACATGTTCGAGACCATGTACGACGCCCCCGGCATCGGCCTGGCGGCGAGCCAGGTCGACGTGCACCTGCGCTTCATGGTGATCGACGTCAGCGAGGAGAAGGACCGGCCGCTGGTGTTCATCAACCCGGAGATCACCGCGCGCGAGGGCGAACAGGTCTACCAGGAGGGCTGCCTGTCGGTGCCCGGCATCTTCGCCGACGTCACCCGCGCCAACGAGATCACCGTCCGGGCGATCGGCCGCGACGGCCAGCCGTTCGAGATGCACGCCGACGGGCTGCTCGCGGTGTGTGTCCAGCATGAGATGGACCACCTGCTGGGCAAGCTGTTCGTCGACTACCTGTCGCCGCTCAAGCGCGAGATGGTCCGCAAGAAGCTGGCCAAGGCACGCCGCAACGCGGCCTGACTCCTGGCGCCCGGTACATTCCGGACCCGCCCGGGGCCTTTCTAGGAGCGGCTTCAGCCGCGATCCGGCGGCTCCGGAGCCCGCGCCGGTCGCGGCCCGTCCCCTCGCATCCCTCCGAAGCGTCCCCACCGCCTCGCGTAGCATTGCGCCCATGAGAATCGTCTTCGCCGGCACCCCCGAGTTCGCCGTTCCCTGCCTGCGCGCCGCGGCCCACAAGGCCGAGATCGTCGCCGTCTACACCCAGCCCGACCGTCCCGCCGGGCGCGGGCGCGGCCTGACGCCGTCGCCGGTCAAGCGCGAGGCGCTGGCCCGCGGGATCGAAGTGCTGCAGCCCGAGAACTTCAAGTCGCAGGTCTCGCGCGACGCGCTGGCCGCACTGAAACCCGACCTGATGGTGGTGGTCGCCTACGGCCTGATCCTGCCGCAGGCGGTGCTCGACATCCCCGAACACGGCTGCTGGAACGTCCACGCCTCGCTGCTGCCACGCTGGCGTGGCGCGGCCCCGATCCAGCGCGCGATCCAGGCCGGCGATGCCGAAACCGGCGTGTGCCTGATGCAGATGGAAAAGGGCCTCGACACCGGCCCGGTGCTGCTGTCGCAATCGACCCCGATCGGGCCGGAGGAGACCGGCGGCCAGCTGCACGACCGCCTCGCCGAACTCGGCGCGCAGGTGCTGGCCGACGGGCTCGGCCTGCTGCGCGCGACCCTCCTGCCGCTGGCGCGTCCGCAGCCGGCCGAGGGCGTCACCTACGCCCACAAGCTCGACAAGGCCGAGGCGCGGCTGGACTGGTCGCGGCCCGCGGTCGAACTGGCCAACACCGTGCGCGCGTTCAATCCGTGGCCGGTGGCCGAGGCGCCGCTGGCCGGCGAGCGCGTGCGCATCCATGCCGCCACCGCGCTGCCGCTGGCCCACGGCCGCGCGCCGGGCACGGTGCTGCTGGCCGGCCGCGACGGCATCGACATCGCCTGCGGCGAAGGCGCGCTGCGGGTGCGGACGCTGCAGCGCGAGGGCGGCAAGCCGGTCGCCGCCGCCGACTACCTCAACGGCCGGCGCGAACTACTCGCCGCCGGCACCGCATGAAGCCGGTCCCCGGCACCCTGACGCGCGCCACCGCCGCGCGCGTACTCGACGCGGTGCTGCACCACGGCCGCTCGCTCAAGGGCGAACTGGCGACCGCGCTGCCGGCGCTGCCCGATCCGCGTGACCGCGCGCTGGTCGAGGCGATCTGCCTTGCCGTGCTGCGCCAGCCGGCCCGTTACGACGCCGCGCTGGCGGCGTGGCTGCCGCGGCCGCTGGCCCGGCGTGATCGCGAACTGCGTGCGCTGCTGATGGCCGGCTTCGCCCAGCTCGACCCGCTCGGCCTGCCGCCGCACGCGGCGGTCGCGGCGACCGTGGAAGCCGCGCGCGCGCTCGGCCGCCAGCACCAGGCCGGGATGGTCAACGCGCTGCTGCGCCGGGCGTTGCGCGAAGGCCTGCCCGGCGCCGAGCCGCACGCGCAGTGGCCGCAGTGGCTGCGGCAGCGGATCGCCGCCGACTGGCCCGGGCGCGAAGCGGAGATCCTCGCCGCCAGCGAGCAGCCGCCACCGCTGTGGCTGCGGGTCAACACCCGCCGGATCGGCCGCGACGACTACGCCGCGCGCCTGCGCGAGGCCGGGCTGGAACCCGAATCCGTCGACGGCCTGCCCGACGCGCTGCGGCTGGCCAGCGCGGTGCCGGTCGCGACCCTGTCGGGCTTTGCCGACGGGCTGGTGTCGGTGCAGGACGGCGCCGCCCAGCTCGTGGCCGACGCGATCGCCGCACCCGCCGGCGCGCGCGTGCTCGACGCCTGCAGCGCCCCCGGCGGCAAGGCCGCGCACCTGCTCGAGCGCGACCCGTCGCTGCGGCTGACTGCGCTCGACATCGACCCGGTACGCCTGCATCAGGTCGCCGCCACGCTGGAACGCCTGCACCTTGGCGGCGCGACCCTGCACGCCGCCGACGGCTGCAACCTCGACGCGTGGTGGGACGGCACGCCGTTCGACGCGGTCCTGCTCGACGCGCCGTGCTCGGCGACCGGCATCATCCGCCGCCAGCCCGACATCCTGCTGCACCGCCGCGCCTCCGACCTCGAGCAGCTGGCCGCGACCCAGGCCGGCCTGCTCGACAGCCTGTGGCGCACGCTCGCACCGGGCGGCGTGCTGCTGTACGCGACCTGCTCGATCCTGGTCGCCGAGAACGCGGCGCAGGTCGACGCCTTCCTCGCCCGCACCGCGGACGCGCGCGCCGAGTCGCTAAACGAGCGCTTCGGCCACGCCAGCGGCGCCGGCCGCCAGCGGCTGCCGGGCGAGGGCGGCATGGACGGCTTCTTCTACGCGCGGCTGCGCAAGGCCGGATAACGGTTCGGGCCCGGCCTGGTGGTTGTTTCGGAGTGCGCGATCTCCATCCGGGAGTGCGCGACGGATTACTATCCAGCCATGTCACATCTTCCCATCAGCCTTGTGGTTATCACCCACAACGAGGCAAACAACATCGCGCGCTGCCTGGACAGCGTGCCATTCGCGTCCGAAAAGCTCGTCGTCGACAGCGGCAGCGACGATGACACCGTGGCGGTGGCCCAGGCCCACGGAGCGCGCGTGGTCCACCAGGACTGGCTGGGGTTCGGTGCTCAACGCAACTTCGCCAGTACCCAGGCATCCCACGACTGGATACTGGTGCTGGACGCGGACGAATTCCTCGAACCGGCGCTGGTGGCCGAACTGGAAACCAGGTTGCCGTCGATGCTCCAGAGCGGAGCCGCGGTCGGAATTCTCCGCCGCAGCACCTGGTACATGGGCGCCCCGATGCGCTGGTACCGACCGATGGTGGGCGAGAAGGTGGAGCGCCTTTACCACCGTGGACGTGCGCGCTGGACCGACGCACGGGTACACGAGTCGCTGCGTTTCGAGGGGGCGGCGGAAATGTTCGAAGCGCCCTTCCATCACCTCCATAACCCGACGCTGCCGCACAAGCAGCTCAAGGTACTGCGTTACGCCGAGTTGAAATGCCGCGACTGGCACGCGCGCGGGCGTGCGCCGCGGATATGGATGGCGCCGCTGGTCTATCTGGCCGCCTTTCTGAAGGACTGGCTGTTGCGCCTGGCGATCCTGGATGGCTGGCGTGGCTTCATCGTCGCCCACGTGGCCGCCAGTTATGCGATCTACAAGCGGTTGCGCTACTACGAGATGCACCGGAACCCCGGGTCGATCGAAAGCGCGCGCGATGTGCTGCTGCGCCACGGGTTGGATCGATGACCGGCCGTCGTGGCGCCGGCGCCACGGCTGATCCGAAGCGCTATCTGCTGTACGGCTCGGTGCGCTATGCGCTGGGCATCCTCCGCCCGCTGCAGGCCGCCGCACGCGCGCGCGGCGACGAGGTGGCGTGGTTCTTCGACGGCCGCGAGGACGAGGGGCCGGACGAGCTCACCGCAGACGAGCGCCGGCTGGTCACCGTCGAGCAGGTCCGCGCGTGGAACCCGACCGCGATCTTCACCTCCAGCAACGCCTTGCCGCACTTCTTCCCGGGCGTGAAGGTACAGACCTTCCACGGGTTCGACGCCGGCAAGCCGCGGCACATCTACATCCGCCCGTTCTTCGACCTGTACTGCACCACCGGTCCGCAGGACACCGCCGCGTTCCAGGCACTGGCCGGGCGCCACGGCTTCTTCCGGGTGATCGAGACCGGCTGGCCCAAGCTCGATCCGTTCCTCGCCGGCCTGCCGGAGCAGGTGCCGCCGGTGCGCGATACGCCGGTGATCCTGTACCACTCGACGTTCTCGCCGTCGTGGAGCGCCGCGCGAGCCCTGCACGACGAGGTCAGGCGGCTGTCGCGCGACGGGCGCTGGCGCTGGATCGTCACCCTGCACCCGAAGACCGACCCGGAAGTCGTGGCGATGTACCGGGCGCTGGAGAACGAACACCTGCGCTTCGCCGAGGACGACAACATCCTCGACCTGTTCGGGCAGGTCGACATGATGTGTTCCGACACGTCCTCGGCGCTGAGTGAGTTCCTGCTGACCGGCAAGCCGGTGGTCACCTTCCGCAACCGGCGCCCCGGGCCGCAGCTGATCGACATCGACGATCCGGCGCAGTTCGAGCCGGCGATCGAGCGCGCGCTGTCGCGGCCGCCGGAGCTGATGGCGGCGATCCGTGAGTTCGGCGAACGCATCCACCCGTACCGCGACGGGCGTTCCAGCGAGCGCACACTGGAAGCGGTCGACCGTTTCCTCGCCGAAGGCGGCGTGGCCTCGCTCAAGCGCCGCCCGCTCGACCCGTGGCGCAAGTTCAAGCTGCGCCGCCGCCTGCGTTACTGGGGCCCGGCCTGATGCGCATCGTCCACCTGCTGCTGACCAGCCGCTTCGCCGGCAGCGAACGCCACGCGCTGGAGCTGGCCGCGGCGCAGGCGGCGAGCCATGACGTCACCCTGGTGCTGCGCCGCGCCGGCGCCGCCAATCGCCCCGACGCGATCGCGCACCGGGTGCATCCGAAGGTGAAGGTCGAGGTGGTCGGCAACGTCGCGGCGTCGTGGCGTGCGCGGCGGCTGCTGCGGCGGCTGCGGCCCGACGTCGCCCACGCCCACCTCAGCGGCGGCTGCCGCGCGCTGCACGGGCTGGACGGGCTCGATTGCCTGCGTGTGGCGACCCTGCACATCGCCTACAAGCCGCGCCAGCACGCACCGCTGGACGGGCTGATCGCGATCGCGCCGTGGCAGCTCGGCGACATTCCGCCGGCGCTGCGTGAGCGCTCGGCGCAGATCGACAACTGGACCCTGCCGCGCGAGCCGTCGGCCGACGCACGCGCGCGGCTGCGCGCCGAGCACGGCATTGCGGATGATACCTTCCTGGTCGGCGCGCTCGGTCGCGCGGAGCCGGGGAAGGGATTGGACGTGCTGGTCGACGCGTTCGAGCGCGCGCGGCTGCCGAACGCACGGCTGGCGATCGTCGGCCAGGGCAGTGCATGGGACGCGCTGCGAAAGCAGGCCGGCGACGACGTGCTGATGCCCGGTTTCGCCGAGCGCCCGCAGGACTGGCTGGCTGCGTTCGACGGCTTCGTCAGCGCGGCCCGGCGCGAGCCGTTCGGGCTGGTGCTGCTGGAGGCGATGCAGGCCGGCCTGCCGATCGTGGCCACCGCCAGCGACGGCGCACGCCACCTCGCGCCGCAACTGCGGACGCCGCTGGTGCCGGTCGACGACGTCGATGCGCTCGCGGGCGCGCTGCAGCGCTTGGTCGGCGACGGCCAGCGGCGTGTCGCCTACCCGATGGAGCAATTCCGGATCGAGTCCAAGCTGGCCCAGGTCGAGGCGTTCTACCAGGCCGGGCTGGCGCGCCTGCGCGGCGGCTGAGCCCGGCGGCGCAACTCACCAGCGCAGCGGCCGCCGGGCGACTTCGCGTGACAGCCGCGCGTAAAGCGCCTCGACCTGTTCGACCGGCAGGAACCGCAGCCGCAGCGGCGGCGCCATCGGCGAGGCGCCTGCGGTGTCCAGCCACAGCGTCGCGGTGCCGCAGCGCCGGTCCAGCGGCGAGCGCACCAGTTGCAGCGCCTGCAGCTTGTCGAGTTCGGCGAAGCGCCAGTGGCGGGCCAGCCAGCCCTCGCGCACCGCGACCAGTTCCGGCCCCAGCGCCCACGCCGCGCGCGCGGCGTGGCGGCGCTCGACGAATGCCGACCACGGCAACCACGCCAGCGCCAGCAGGCCGGGCGCACCGAAGTGCCAGCCCAGCACCGCCGTTGCCAGCGCGGTCAGCGGGATCGACGGCAGCCACAGCCGCCACCAGCTGCTTCGCGGCAGCGGCTGCCACTCCAGCGCATCCCAGCGGACGCGTGGCAGCAGGTGGTCGATCAGCGCCTCGCAACGTTCCGGCGTGGCGATCGGCGCGACCTCGCGCAACGCGCGCTGCTGGTTCTGCTCCTCGGCGACGGCGGTGTCGACCTCCAGCGATTGCCGCCGCAGCCAGCGGTGCATCAGGCCCTCGCGCAGGGTCCAGGCCTGGATCCGCCGGCGCGAGGCGCTGGTGCGCCAGCGTGCGGCGAGGCCACGTTCAACCGTCAGCCGGCGGCCGTGCTCGCTCAAGCGGAAGCCGTGGTACTGCAGCAACGCCAGCACCACCGACAGCAGCCGCAACAGCAGCACCGCCAGCAACAGAAAACTGGCGCCGGCCAGCACGTACTGCGCCGGCCCGAACCCGTGCTCGCCGGCCCAGCCGAACAGCGCCTCGCCCCAACCTTCGAACAGGTCCGGGATCAGCCGCTGGTTGAACTGCGAAACGCCGGCGAAGGCGGCACCGAGCAGGATTAGCCCGCGGTTGGAGACCAGTCCCAGCCGGAGGACTTCGCCAGGCGGCAGCTCAAGCAGCGGCGTCGTGGCTTCGGTATCGTCGGTCGCCGCGCCGGCCCCGCGACCACGGCGACGCACCAGCGCCTCCAGCGCCAGCGCATCCTCCAGCCGCAGCACCCGCATCTCGGCTTCGGGCTTCTTGCCGCCGGCCGACTCCAGCCGCACCTCGGCGACGTCGAACAGCCGGTGCAGCACCGACTGCTGCAGCGCGACGTTGTGGATCCGCGCGAACGGGATCACCCGCACGCTGCGCTCGAGCAGCCCGCTGCGCACCACCAGCGCGTCGTCGGCGACGTCGTAGCGGTAGGTGAAGTACTGCCACAACGAGAGCAGCGCGAGCACGCCAACGCCGATCAGCGGCCACAGCTCGTTCCGGTCGCCCTGTCCGAACACCAGCAGCGCCACCAGCGGCACGATGAACTGCCTGAGCTGGGCGACCAGCACGAACAGCCACGACATCGGGTGCAGGCGGCGCTCCGGCCGCGTGTGCGGGGTGGCGCGTGGCGAGTCGGTGCTGGCCGGCTCAGTCATCGTCGTGGTCGACCGCACGGCCGAGGCGGTCGCGCAGGCGCTCGGCGTCGCCGGCATCGAGGTGCGGCACCGTCACCGAGCTGTGCCGGGTGCCGGCGGTGTGCACGACCAGGGTCGCCAGGTCACGCCCGCGCTGCAGCGGGCCGCGCTTGATGTCGAGGTGCTGCACGCGACTCGCGGGCACCCGGGTCTCGCGCTGCCACAACCGGCCGCGCCGCAGCGCCAGCCCGTGCGCGTCGAGCCGCCAGGCGGTGTGGCGGTACTGCTTGAGGCCCAGCCACAGGCCGAACGACGCACCGCCCAGGCCCGCCAGCGCCGCGCCGCACCCCACCAGGACCAGCCGCTCGATGTCGACCGCGGTGCTGGCAACCAGCGCCACGAGCCCTCCGCCGACCATGCCGAGCACGGCGAGCGGCACCACCGCGCCGATCAGGAACAACGGCCGCGCCCGCGGTGGCAACGCGTGCCACGGCGGTGCGTCGTCCGCCGCGTGCGGATCGGGCTCCTGCGGATCGGTCTTCGGCATCGTGTCCATGGTGGTCCCCTTCACTCCCCGGTGGCGAAGGGTAACCGCCGGCCGGCGGGCCGGACAGGGATGCCCGGGCTCAGTAGCACTCGGGCCAGTACGGGTTTTCCTCGCCGCTGCCGGCGGGGCGCAACGAGAAGCGCTTGTAGGTCCACTGGTACTGCGCGGGGTCGCGCCGGGCGATGCGCTCGACCGCGGCGTTGAGCGCGGTGGCGCTGGTCTTCGGATCGGGGTCGGACACCGCCGCCGGGGCCGGTTCGACGTGCAGCGCGAACGCCGGGCGGCCGGCGTCGCTTTCGATGCGCTCGCACCACGCCATCAGCACGGTCGCGCCGCTGCGCGCGGCCAGCCGGCCGAGCAGGGTCATGGTCAGCGCCTCGGTGCCGAAGAACGGCGCGAACTCGCCGTCGCCGCGCTTGGGCTGCTGGTCGGGCAGGATGCCGACCACGCCGCCGGCCGCCAGCCGCTTGAACAACTGGCGCACGCCGGCGCCGTCGGCCCGTACCTGGGTGACCCGGTCGCTGTCACCGGAGGCGCGTACCCGGTTGAGAAACGCCTCGCCGACCGCCGACTCCGGCGGGGCATAGAGGATCGCCAGCGGCGTGCGCGAGGCCAGCCACTGGTTGAGCAGTTCCCAGTTGCCGAAATGCGGCGCGGCGACGATGACGCCGCGGCCGCTCGCCAGCGCCGCGTCGAAGTGCCCGGTGCCGTGCTGCTCGACGATCAGCGCGAGGTTTTCCCCATGCGGGCGGGTCCACAGCCGCAGGGTGTCGAGGATCTGCCGGGTGGTGCTGCGCATCACCGCGCCCCCCAGGCGGTCGCGTTCGGACTCGGACAGCTGCGGATAGGCGATGGCGAGGTTGCAGCGGGTGACCCGCGCCTCGCGGCTGGCCCGGCGCACGGCGCGCTCGGCCAGTGTGTCGGCCAGCCACGCCCGCCATGGACCCGGCAGGCGTGCGACCAGGGCGGCGAACAGGTACAGCAGGTGGGCGGCAAGGTGGGTCATCGCCGGCAGTGTAGCGACGGCAACGGTCGCGGCCGGTGTATGCCGGCGTGGCAGCCGCGCTGGCTCCAGACGGCGACTGCGACTAGGCTGCGCCCATCCCGTTCCAGCGACCGCCATGCTTGCCCTCATCCAGCGCGTCACCCAGGCCAACGCCCGCATCGACGGTGTCACCGTCGGCGCGATCGGTCCCGGCCTGCTGGCCCTCGTCGGCATCGAGCCCGGCGACGGCGACACCCAGGTGGCGAAGATGGCGCGCCGCCTGCTCGGCTACCGCGTGTTCGCCGACGAGGCGGGACGGATGAACCTCGGACTGTCGGACACCGGCGGCGGCCTGCTGCTGGTCAGCCAGTTCACCCTGGCCGCCGACACTTCCAGCGGCATGCGCCCGGGATTCAGCACCGCGGCGCCGCCGGCGGAGGCTGAACCGGTGTTCAACCAGCTGCTGCGAACCTGCCGGCAACTGCATGCGCCCGGGGTGGAAACCGGACGTTTCGGTGCCCATATGGTGATCAGCCTGGTCAACGACGGCCCGGTCACCTTCCTGCTGCGGGCCTGAGGCCCGGCAAAGCCGCGTCGCCACTGCCTTTCAGGCAGCGGTGGGAGCCGGCTGGTATAATAGAAGGTTCCTTTCCCCCCATCACGTGGTGGCACAGCCGTATGGCCAACGAACGTCAGGCCCCCCAGTCCGACATCAAGCAGCTGATCAGCAAGGGCCTGGAGCAGGGCTACCTGACCTATGCCGAGGTCAACGATCACCTCCCCGACGACATCGTCGATCCGGAGCAGATCGAAGACATCATCGGCATGATCAACGGCATGGGTATCCAGGTGCACGAGGTCGCGCCGGATGCCGAGACCCTGCTGCTCGCCGGTGAAAGCGGCAGCGGCCGCGATGTCGACGACACCGCCGCCGAGGAAGCCGCCGCCGCGCTGACCGGCCTCGACGCCGAGGGCGGCCGCACCACCGACCCGGTGCGCATGTACATGCGCGAGATGGGCACGGTCGAGCTGCTGACCCGCGAGGGCGAAATCGCGATCGCCAAGCGCATCGAGGAGGGCCTGAACCAGGTCCAGGCCTCGCTGGCGCTGTTCCCCGGCACGATCGACCTGGTCCTGCAGGACTACGAACTGCACAAGGCCGGCAAGAAGCGCCTGGCCGAGCTGCTGGTCGGCTTCCTCGACCAGCTCGAGGACCCGACCGTCGCCGCCTCGCCGGTCTCCGCCGATACCGGTGACGACAAGGCCGCCGCCGTTGACGAGGCCGAGTCCGACGACGATGCCGACGACGAGGACGGTGACGAGGGCGCCGCCGACGAGGGCCCGACCGGCCCCGATCCGGCCGAGGTCGAGGTCCGCTTCGAGGCGCTGGCCGCCCTGTACGCCAAGTTCGAGAAGGCCTACGCCAAGCACGGCCCGGCGCACAAGTCGGTGATCAAGTTGCGCGAGGACATGGCGGAGATCTTCGTCACCTTCAAGCTGCCGCTGCCGCTGACCGACGTACTGGTGCGCAACCTGCGCGACACCGTCGCCCAGGTGAAGCTGCACGAGCGCCGGATCCTCGAGCTGGCCACCCGCGTCGCCAAGATGCCGCGCAAGGACTTCATCCGCTCCTGGGACGGCAACCAGACCAACCTGGAGTGGGTCGACGAGCTGCTCAAGCGCAAGCAGAAGTGGGCGTCCGGCCTGCGCGACGTCAAGGACATGATCATCGCCGAACAGGAGGCGACCCTCGCCGTCGAGCAGTCGATGCGCCTGTCGCTCGCCGACCTCAAGGAGATCAGCCGCACCATGGCCTACGGCGAGGCCAAGGCGCGCAAGGCCAAGCGCGAGATGGTCGAGGCCAACCTGCGCCTGGTGATCTCGATCGCCAAGAAGTACACCAACCGCGGCCTGCAGTTCCTCGACCTGATCCAGGAAGGCAACATCGGCCTGATGAAGGCGGTCGACAAGTTCGAGCACCGCCGCGGCTTCAAGTTCTCGACTTACGCCACGTGGTGGATCCGCCAGGCGATCACCCGCTCGATCGCCGACCAGGCGCGCACCATCCGTATCCCGGTGCACATGATCGAGACGATCAACAAGCTCAACCGCATCTCCCGCCAGATGCTCCAGCAGTACGGCCGCGAGGCCACGCCGGAAGAGCTGGCGAAAGAAATGGACATGCCCGAGGACAAGATCCGCAAGGTCATGAAGATCGCCAAGGAGCCGATCTCCATGGAGACCCCGATCGGCGACGACGAGGACTCGCACCTGGGCGATTTCATCGAGGACACCAACGTCGAGTCCCCGGTCGAGGCGACCACCAACATCAACCTCACCGAGACCGTCCGCGACGTGCTCGCCGGGTTGACCCCGCGCGAGGCCAAGGTGCTGCGCATGCGCTTCGGCATCGACATGAACACCGACCACACCCTGGAAGAGGTCGGCAAGCAGTTCGACGTCACCCGCGAGCGGATCCGCCAGATAGAGGCCAAGGCGCTGCGAAAGCTGCGCCACCCGAGCCGCTCGGAGCAGCTGCGCAGCTTCCTCGATATCGACTGATCCGCCTCCGGCAGCATCACGCGAAGCCCCGCCCAGCGCGGGGCTTCGTCGTTTTCGGGGCTACAATCGCCACCCGCGCTGCGGGCCTATAGCTCAATGGTTAGAGCAGAGGACTCATAATCCTTTGGTTCCAGGTTCGAGTCCTGGTGGGCCCACCAAGTCCGCGCCACTTCACTCCGCTTCGATTGCGGCCACGCCACAGTGGCGCCATGTCATCGAACGCTCCCATCGCGGTGGTGACCGGCGCGTCGGCCGGCATCGGTCGCGCCACCGCGGTTGAATTCGCCCGGCAGGGTTGGCGGGTGGCGTTGCTCGCGCGCGGGCGTGACGGTCTTGAAGGTGCGCGGCGCGAGATCGAGGCGCTCGGGTCCCGGGCGCTGCTGGTCGAGACCGACGTGGCCGACCACGACCAGGTCGAGGCCGCGGCCGAGCGCGTCGAGCGCGAGTGGGGCCCGATCGACGTGTGGGTCAACAACGCGATGGCGACCATTTTTTCCGATTTCCTCAAGGTCGATCCGGATGATTTCCGGCGTGCGACCGAGGTCACCTACCTCGGCGCGGTCTGGGGCACGCGCGCGGCATTGAAGCGGATGCGGCCACGCGATCGCGGCGTGGTCATCCAGGTCGGGTCGGCGCTGGCGTACCGTTCGATTCCGCTGCAGGCGCCGTACTGCGGCGCCAAGGCGGCGATGCGCGGATTCACCGATTCGATCCGCAGCGAACTGATCCACGCGCGCAGCCAGGTGCGGATCACGATGGTGCACCTGTCGGCGTTCAACACGCCGCAGTTCGGCTGGGGCCGTACGACGATGGGTTGCCGGCCGCGGCCGATGGGCAGGATCTTCCAGCCCGAGCTGGCGGCGCGGGCGATCGTCTGGGCCGCCACCCACAAGCGCCGCGAGTCGTGGGTCGGCTGGCCGGCGGTGCAGGCCATCCTCGGCAACAAGGTGATACCCGGCTGGCTCGACGGACACCTGGCGCGCACCGCCGTCGACGGCCAGCACACCGACGAGCCGCTGCCCGAAGGACGCGAGGACAACCTCCATTCGCCTGTCGCCGGTGACCATGGCGCGCACGGCCGCTTCGATGACGAGGCGATCGACTCCAGCTTCCAGTGGCGTCTGAGCCGCCACCGGTGGGCGTGGATGGGCGCGGTGCCTGTGCTGCTCGCGATCGTTGTGGCAGCGCTTGCCGGGCTGCTCGGCTGAGTCCGCATCGCGGCGCCCGCCAGCACTCTCCGGTTCAACTGCGGTGCGGCGCCGGCGTATCCTCCGCGTTTTCGCCGTCCAGCCCTGTCTATGTCGCCTGCACTCCGCCACCGGCTGATGCCGCTGTTGCTGCTTCCGCTCGGCCTCGTCGCCGCCTGTGGCGACAACGTCCGTCCCGAGCCCCCGCCGGCCGAGCCGGTCGCCGCCTCCGTGCCGCCGCCGAAGATCCGCGTCGGCCTGGCGCTCGGTGGGGGCGCGGCGAAGGGTTTCGCCCACATCGGCGTGATCAAGATGCTCGAGGCCAACGGCATCCACCCCGACGTGGTCGCCGGCACCAGTGCCGGCAGCGTGGTCGGCGCGCTCTACGCCAGCGGCATGGACCCGTTCGCCCTGCAGCAGCGCGCGGTGGCGCTCGACGAAGCGCAGATCCGCGACGTCAGCCTGTTTTCCGGCGGTCTGATCGAAGGCAGGGCGCTGCAGGACTACGTCAACAACCAGGTCGACCGTCGCCCGCTCGAGCGCCTGGGCAAACCGTTCGCGGCGGTCGCCACCCGGCTGGAAACCGGCGAGCGGGTCGCGTTCGCGCGCGGCAACACCGGTCAGGCGGTGCGCGCCTCCAGCAGCGTGCCGGGAGTGTTCGAGCCGGTGGCGATCGGCCAGTGGCACTACGTCGACGGCGGGGTGGTCAGTCCGGTGCCGGTGGACGCCGCACGCGACCTGGGCGCCGACTTCGTCATCGCGGTCGACATCTCCAGCAAGGCGTCGGGGCAGAACCCGGCGCACCTGCTCGGCATCGTCAACCAGTCGATCAGCATCATGGGCCAGAAGCTCGGTGAGCAGGAGATGGCGCGCGCCGACATCGTCATCCGGCCGACGGTGGCGGGGATCGGCGCGGCCGACTTCGAGCAGCGCGAGCGGGCCATCCTCGAGGGCGAACGGGCCGCGATGGCGGCGATGCCGCGGATCAAGGCCGCCATCGCCCGGTTGCGCAACGACCGCGCCAAAGCCGCGGCGGACGCGGCGGCGGAGCGGGCCAGGGCGCGCGCGCCCAAGTGCGTCGAGCGCGGCGCCTGGTTGGGAGTCATCGACCGGGAACCCGACTGCAGCGCTGCCGCTTCGTCCCACTGACGCCGCACGGGTTGGCCGTGGTGCGGCGAGCCGCCACAATGCCGCGATGAACGATCAGACCCTGCTGCAGACCGTCGAACAGGAGACCGGGGCCGACCCGCGATGGACCGTGCTGTGGCTGCATGGCCTCGGCGCCGATGGCCATGATTTCGCCCCGATCGTGCCGGAGCTGGTACGCGGGGACTGGCCGGCATTGCGGTTCGTGTTTCCGCATGCGCCGGTGCGGCCGGTCACGATCAACAACGGCGTGCCGATGCGCGCCTGGTACGACATCGTCGCGCTCGACCTCGCCAACCGTGCCGATGAGAGCGGTGTCGAGCAGTCGGTGGCCCAGGTCGAAGCGCTGATCGCGCGCGAGGGTGAACGCGGAGTGGCGCCGGAGCGCGTGCTGCTGGCGGGGTTCTCGCAGGGCGGCGCCATCGCGCTCGCCACCGGCCTGCGCCGCGGCCGGCCGCTGGCCGGCGTGGTGGCGTTGTCGAGCTACCTGCCGCTGTCGCCCGGATCACTCGCGGCGCTGCCGCAGACCGTGGGGGAAGCGGCGCGGCGCCAGCCGCTGTTCCTTGCCCACGGCACGCAGGATCCGGTGGTGCCGTTCCAGGCCGGCGAGCGCAGCGCGCAGCTGCTGCGGCAGCTGGGCTTCGACGTGCAATGGCGGGCCTACCCGATGGCCCACCAGGTCTGCGCCGAGCAGATCCGCGACCTGGGCGACTGGCTCGAAGCCCGCCTCGGCGCCGGCTGACCCCATGCGCCGGCAGCGCTAAGATCGGCCCGGAGCGGCGCGGAGTCGCCACGTGCCGGACGGTGCGAAAGGGGGCAGCGGATGAAGGTAGTCATCGCCGACGATGAGCCATTGGCGCGCGAGCGCCTGCAGGGGCTGCTGCGGGAGATGGACGGCGTCGAAGTGGTCGCCGAGGCCGCCGATGGTGCGCAGGCGCTGTCGGCGTGCGCCGAGCACGAGCCCGACCTGGTCCTGCTCGACATCGCGATGCCGGGCATCGACGGGCTGGAGGCGGCACGCCACCTCGCCGCGTTCGAGCCGCGCCCGGCGGTGGTGTTCTGCACCGCGTACGACGCCCACGCGCTCTCCGCTTTCGAAGCCGAGGCGATCGACTACCTGGTCAAGCCGGTCCGTGCCGAGCGCCTGGCCGCCGCGCTCGACCGGGTGCGCACGTTCACCGCCGGCCGCGAGCGCACCGCGCGCGACACCCCCGCGCGCAGCCACCTGTGCGCGCGCCTGCGCGGCAGCCTGCGGCTGATCCCGCTGGAGGACATCCACTACCTGCAGGCCGAGGAGAAATACGTGGTCGTCCACCACGCCCGCGGCGAGGACCTGATCGAAGAGTCGTTGAAATCGCTCGAGGATGAATTCGGCGAGCGCTTCGTGCGTATCCATCGCAACTGCCTGGTCGCGCGCCACGAGATCACCGAGCTGCGCCGGATGCCCGACGGCCACACCCATGCCGTGCTGCGCCACGGCAAGCAGCCGCTCGAGGTCAGCCGGCGCAGCCTGGCCGGGCTGCGCGAGACGCTGAAGCATTTGTAGGAGCGGCTTCAGCCGCGATCCGGATCCGGCGCCGCCAGACAGTTCCGAATCGCGGCTGAAGCCGCTCCTACAGGGCTGTCGCGGCCTGCGATAATGGCCGGATGAGCCAGACCCTGCGCATCGCCACCCGCAAGAGCCCGCTCGCCCTGTGGCAGAGCGAACACGTCGCCGCTGCCCTGCGCGCCGCCCATCCCGGCCTTGAAGTGGTGCTGGTGCCGATGAGCACGCGCGGCGACGAGGTGCTGGACCGCTCGCTGGCCGCAATTGGCGGCAAGGGTTTGTTCCTGAAGGAACTGGAGCTGGCGATGCAGCGCGGCGAGGCCGACTGCGCGGTGCATTCGCTCAAGGACGTGCCGATGGAGCTGGAGCCCGGCTTCGCGCTGCCGGCGATCCTGGCCCGTGCCGACCATGCCGACGCGTTCATCAGCAACCTCCACGCGACGCTGGACGCCCTGCCGCACGGCGCGGTGGTCGGCACCTCCTCGTTGCGCCGCCAGGCCCAGGTCCGTGCCCGGCGTCCGGACCTGCAACTGCGCGACCTGCGCGGCAACGTCAACACCCGCCTGGCCAAGCTCGACGCCGGTGACTACGACGCCATCGTGCTGGCCTGCGCCGGACTGCAGCGGCTCGGCTTCGAGGATCGCATCCGTGCCCGCCTGACCGCACCGGACTGGCTGCCGGCACCGGCGCAGGGCGCGGTGGCAGTGGAATGCCGCGACGACGACCCGGCGACGATCGCGCTGTTCGCCGCGCTCGACCACGCCGAGACCCGCCGCTGCGTCGAGGCCGAGCGCGCGATGAACCGCGCGCTGCACGGCAGCTGCCACGTGCCGGTGGCCGCGCTGGCCACGCTCGACGGCAGACAGCTGCGGCTGCAGGGCCTGGTCGGCTCGGCGGCGGACGGCCGGCTGGTGCTTGCGGGTGGCGAAGGCGAATCGCCGGAGGAGCTGGGCCGCGCGGTCGCCGCGGAACTGCTGGAGTGTGGCGCCGGGGAGCTGCTCGGGCTGTAGGCCGGGGAAGCGTGCGGCTGCGGCGGGCCGTTCCCCAAGGTATCTCCGGAACTTTTTGTAGGAGCGGCTTGAGCCGCGATCGTGGAATCGTGTGCCTGCGGGTTGCCGATTCGCGGCTGAAGCCGCTCCTACAAAGGCGCCAACCCGCGCTGAGGACCCGCGCAGGAAAGGGAGCCGCTCAAAGGGCCACCCGCGCCGAAGCGCCCGCCCCTCAGAACCGCCGCCGCAACCTCAGCGAGGATTCGGCCGATTCGCTGCCGCTCAGCCCCACCTCGTCGTGGCGGATCAGGAAGTCGGTTTCCAGCGTCCAGAACGGCCAAAGCTCGACGTCCAGCCCGACTGACTGCTTGACGAACGTCATCCCCTGGCCGGTCTCGAACTGGATGCGCTGGTTCCAGTGCGCGCGCGGGCCGAGGTCGTGGGCGATCTCCAGTGCGCCCCGCAGCACCGGGCCGGGCAGGGTGATGCCGTCGTCGTGGAGCGATGCCATCCGGTAGCCGGCGCCGAGCTGCAGGTCGAGTCGGGTCGGGCCGGTGTCCATCGCCTGCATGCGGTAGCGCGTGCCGATGCGCCAGTCGTTGGCGTAGCTGTCGGTGCTGAGCCGCGCGCGTGCCGGCGCGTACAGGCCGATCCAGGGCTGGCTGCCTGGCAGGGTGGGGCGACGCGGGCCCTGCGTGCCGGTGCCGACGAACAGCTCGCTCGACGGGGCCAGCGCCTGCCGCCACTCGGCATCACCGCAGCGGGTCGACCAGCAGAACAGCCGCAGTTGCGCCGGGTCGCTGCCAAGCGCGACCAGCGAGGGCTCGCCGACATGCGCCGGCGGTGGCAGGGTGACGAACGGGCCGGACAGCAGGACCAGCCCCAGCGCGGCAAGCATCTTCGCCAACGTGAATGGGCCAGTCGCCAGTATGCCAACGGGGTGCCGCCGGCCCAACCCGCAAAGTGGGCGCGCCGTCCCACGCTGGCGGCCGTGCACCGGCCGGTGCGATCCTTGGCGCCTTCGTCGCTTCACCGACGCACCGGACCGCCCGCCATGGAACGCATCGAACGCATCCACGCCCTGCACCGCATCCTCACCGCCGCGCGCTACCCGGTGACGGTGCCGCGCCTGCAGGAAGAGCTGGAGTGCTCGCGGGCGACGGTCTATCGCGACCTGGCCTACCTGCGCGACCAGCTGATGGCGCCGGTGATCGGCAACGGCGAGGCCGGCTTCCGCTACGACCCGGACGACCCGGGTCGGTTCGAGTTGCCGGGCCTGTGGTTGAGCTCGGACGAACTGCACTCGCTGCTGGCCGCGCAGCAACTGCTGGTCCGCAGCGGCGGCGGGGTGCTGTCGAACGCATTGGCGCCGCTGCAGCAACGCATCGAGAAGCTGCTCGACGACCACGCCGGCGGCCGCCGGGTGCCGGTCGAGCGCGTGCGGGTGATTCCGCACCGCACCCGCCGGCTCGACGAGACCGCGTTCCGCCACGTGGCCACCGCGGTGCTCGACCGCAGGCAACTGGCGTTCGAATACCGCGCCCGCTCGACCGACCAGCACACCCGGCGCACGGTCTCGCCGCAGCGCCTGACCCATTACCGCGACAACTGGTATCTCGATGCCTGGGACCACGAGCGCGAGGCGCTGCGCAGCTTCGCGGTCGACCGCATCAGCAACGCGCGCGCCCTCGACGAAGCCGCGCGCGACCTGCCGGACGAGGACCTCGACCAGCACCTGGCGTCCAGCTACGGGATTTTCTCCGGCACGCCCAAGGGCTGGGCGACGATCGTGTTCAGCGCCAAGGCCGCGCGCTGGGTCGCCGACGAGCACTGGCACTCGCAGCAGCAGGGGCGGTTCCTTCCCGACGGCCGTTACGAACTGAAGCTGCCGTACAGCTCCGGCCGAGAGCTGCTGATGGACGTGCTGCATTACGGCAGCGACGCCGAGATCGTCGAGCCACCGTCGCTGCGCGAGCAGGCCCGCACGTTGTTGTCGCTGGCGATCGCCAACTACGAGCGCGATCCGAAGTGATCGCCGGCCTGCGGTGGCGCGGATGATGGCGCCGGCCGACGCTCCCAGGATCGAGCGTGGCGAGCCGGTCGCGCTGGTGCTCGGCGCCGGCGGCGCGCGCGGGCTGGCGCAGATCGGCGTGATCGACGCGCTGGTCGCGCGCGGACTGAACATCGTCGCGGTGGCCGGTTCGTCCAGCGGCGCGCTGGTCGGCGGGCTGTTCGCCGCCGGGCAGCTGCCGGTGTTCCGCGACTGGCTGCTGTCGATGTCGCGCACCGACATGCTGCGCCTGCTCGACCCGGTGTTCGGGCGGCCGGCGCTGTTCGAAGGCACCCGACTGATGGCGGCGTTGCGCGAGCGCACCGGTGACCTGCAGATCGAGGACCTGCCGATCGACTTCACCGCGGTCGCGGTAGACCTGATGCGCCAGCGCGAGGTGTGGCTGCGGCAGGGCGACCTGTGGGATGCGGTGCGCGGCTCGATCGCGATCCCGGGCATCTTCACCCCGCACCGGGTCAACGGCCGCGAACTGGTCGATGGCGGCCTGCTGGCGCCGCTGCCGATCACCGCCACCCGGTTGTGCGATGCGCACCGGCTGATCGCGGTGGACATGAACAGCTGGCCGAACCGGCCGCCGGGGACGCCCGCCGAACCCGAAGCGCCCGAGCCGCGCATCGGCGACGAAGCGCCGGCGCACTCGCGCCTGCTGGACTGGATCGAGCGCCGCCTGCACCGCGGGGCGGTCGAGAACGACGGCGGCCGCTACGGTTTCACCGAACTGATGGCCCGCTCGCTCGACACCATGCAGGCGCAGATCGCCCGCGTGCAGCTCGCGCTCGACCCGCCCGAACTGGTGATCCGCATCCCGCGCGACGCGTGCCAGTTCTACGAGTTCTGGCGCGCGAAGGAGTTGATCGCGCTGGGGCGATACGAGGCCGAGCGGGCGCTGGATGAGGCGGGGTATTGAGGGTAGCGCGGGGCGACGTCCCGGAGGCGGCGCGGTCGGGGTGTTGTCGGGGGTATGTCGGAGGGGTGTTGTCGGGAGGGGTGGGTGCTGTTGCTTGCTCCGTTGCGCCATTGCGCCGGCCGCACCGAATCGCAGCCCGTGAGATGCCCCGGCGCAATCCTGCCATCCCACTCCTGCAGGGCCACGTCCAATGCGCCGTTCCGAAGCCGCCAGCCCCACCGTTGTCGACGACATCCTGCGCTACGCCCTCGCCATCGGTGCGACCCTCGTCCTGCTGCTCCCCGCCGCGCGAGGCCACCACGAGGCGCTGGGCTGGCTGCCGCTGTGGCTGCTGGGCATGCCGCTGAGCGGCTGGGCCGCGTTGCGCTGGGTCCGGCGCAGCGACGACGCCCACAATGCCCGGGCGGCTGGCGTCCGTCGGGGCCTCGCCGACCGCGCCGGCGTCCAGCGCGGCGCCACTGCCGCGCGGCGTCAGGTCGGGCCACAGGCCCGCCGCCGCGGTTCGCCGCGGACGGCACCGGCGCTGCCCCGCGCGGCCTGAGGTCGCGCCGGCGGGGCCGTTCGTCGTGTGCGCGGCCCCCGCAGGCGAAGCGCGGTTCGGCGACCGTCGCCGGGCACTTCCAGGTCGATGGCATAGCCCCGCCGAGCATCCGTCGGTGGCCGACCCGCATGACTCCGGGCACGTCTGGAGGCGCCCGTCGCTGTGCTAGCTTCGGTGCTTTCGTCCCCATCCCGGAGCGCCCATGTCCACGCTGTCGCAGGCCTGTCAGGCCGCACTGATCACCGGCCTCGCCCTGGCCGCCGGCGCCACCCACGCCCAGGAGGCCGCCGTGTCCGATCCGTATCTGTGGCTTGAAGACGTCGAGGGCGAGCAGGCCCTGGACTGGGTCAAGGCCCGCAATGCCGTCACCGAGCAGGAACTCGCCAGCACGCTGGAGTTCAAACAGCTTGAAACGCAGATCCGCGCGATCCTCGACTCCGAAGCGAAGATCCCCTACGTCTCCAAGATCGGCGACCACTACTACAACTTCTGGAAGGACGCGCAGCACGAGCGCGGCCTCTGGCGCCGGACCACGCTGGAGTCGTACCGCAGCGACAACCCCGAGTGGGAAACCGTTATCGACCTCGACGCCCTCAACAAGGCCGAGGATGAAAACTGGGTCTGGCACGGCGCCGACTGCCTGCCGCCGGAGTACCAGCGCTGCCTGGTCGCGCTGTCGCGCGGCGGCGCGGATGCCGACGTCACCCGCGAGTTCGACCTCGCCGGCAAGCAGTGGGTTGAAGGCGGCTTCTTCCGCGACGAGGCCAAGGGCGGACTGGGCTGGATCGACCGCGACAGCGTCTACGTCTACACCGACTTCGGGCCCGGCTCGATGACCGAGTCCGGCTACCCGCGCATCGTCAAGCGCTGGACCCGCGGCGCCCCGATCGGCGAGGCCGAGGTCGTCTACGAGGGCAAGGCTGATGACATGTACATCGCCGCCATGCACGACCACACGCCGGGCTTTGAACGCGACTTCGTCAGCCGCACGCTGGCGTTCTACAACGACGAGCTGTACCTGGTCGACGATGATGGCGGGCTGCGCAAGATCGACGCGCCCAACTCGGCCAACAAGTCGGTGCACAAGGACTGGCTGGTGCTGGAGCTGCGCGAGGCCTACGAGGCCGGCGGCCGCACGTTCCCGGCCGGCAGCCTAGTCGCCGCGGACTTCGATGCCTTCATGGCCGGCGGCGGCGACTTCACCGTGCTGTTCGAACCAACCGACACCACCTCGCTGGCCGGCGTCACCGCCACCGCCAACCACCTCGTGCTCAACATCCTCGACGACGTCAAGAACGACCTGCAGGTGCTGACCCCGCCGGCTGGTGGCGAAGGCGAGTGGAGCCGCAGCGACTTCACCGGCCAGCCCGAGGGCAGCGTCAGCGTCGGCGCGGTCGACCCCGACCATAGCGACGCGGTCTGGGTGCATGCCGACGACTACCTGAGCCCGGCCACCCTGGCGATCGCCGAGGTCGGCCAGGCGCCGCAGGTGCTCAAGTCGATGCCGGCGTTCTTCGACGCCTCCACCCACGAGGTCGCCCAGCACTTCGCGACCAGCAAGGACGGCACCCGCGTGCCGTACTTCATCGTCAAGCCGAAGGACCTGGAACTCGACGGCAGCACGCCGACCCTGCTGTACGGCTACGGCGGCTTCGAGATCTCGATGACCCCGGGGTACTCGGGCAGCGTCGGCAAGGGCTGGCTGGAGAAGGGTGGCGTGTACGCGGTCGCCAACATCCGCGGCGGCGGCGAGTACGGCCCGCGCTGGCACCAGGCCGCGCTCAAGGCCAACCGTCACAAGGCCTACGAGGACTTCGCCGCGGTCGCGCAGGACCTGGTCGCCCGCGGGATCACCTCGCCGGAAAAGCTCGGCATCCAGGGCGGCAGCAACGGCGGCCTGCTGATGGGCAACATGCTGACCCAGTACCCCGAGCTGTTCGGCGCGATCGTGGTGCAGGTGCCGTTGCTGGACATGCAGCGCTACCACAAGCTGCTGGCCGGCGCGTCGTGGATGGCCGAGTACGGCAACCCGGACAAGCCGGAAGAGTGGGCGTTCATCCAGACCTTCTCGCCGTACCACCTGTACCAGGAGGGCAAGGACTACCCGCCGACGCTGTTCATGACCTCCACCCGCGACGACCGCGTGCACCCCGGCCACGCCCGCAAGATGATGGCGAAGATGCTCGAAGGCGGCGAGGACGTGCGCTACTACGAGAACATCGAGGGTGGTCACGGCGGCTCGGCCAACAACAAGCAGGCCGCGCACATGAGTGCGCTGGCCTATACGTTCCTCTGGAACCAGTTGAACGATTGAGTTTGAAAACGGGCCGGCCATTCGCCGGCCCGTTCCGTATGCGCATTCATGCCCTTGTAGGAGCGACGTGAGTCGCGACCTGTACATCGCCTCCAGCGTTCGGCGGATCGCGACCCACCGGCGACGGCATGCCGCCGCCACTCCTATATCGGAACGGCTCCCGAACCCGAATCCCCGGTTGCACTTCCCACCCCCGGACCCCATCCCATGAAGCCCACCCTGCTGCTGGCCGCACTGATGACCGTCTCCGCCCCGACCCTCGCCCAGGACCTGCCGCCGCCGCCCGATGCCGAGCAGCGCCCGCACACGGTCACCGCGCCGCATGGCGCGCAGCGCCAGGACGAGTACTACTGGCTGCGCGACGACGACCGCAACGACCCGGTGATGCTGGCCTACCTCAACGCCGAGAACGCCTACGCCGACGCCTTCATGGCGCGCCTCAAGCCGCTGGAGGACAGGCTGTACGAGGAGATCGTCGGCCGCATCAAGCAGGACGACAGCTCGGTGCCGTACCGCGAGCGCGACTGGTGGTACTACAGCCGCTTCGAGACCGGCCAGGACTACCCGGTCTATGCGCGCCGCGAGGGTTCGATGGACGCCGCCGAGCAGGTGCTGCTCGACCTCAACGTGATGGCCGACGGCAAGGACTACTTCAGCGTCGGCGACTGGGAAGTCAGCCAGGACAACCGCCTGCTGGCGTGGGCCGAGGACGACGTCGGCCGCCGCCAGTACGTCATCCGGGTCAAGGACATCGCCACCGGCGAGGTGCTGCCCGACGTGATCCGCGGCGTCTCGCCCAACATCGTCTGGGCCGACGACAACCGCACGATCTTCTACGTCGAGAACGACCCGGAAACCCTGCTCACCGTGCGGGTGAAGAAGCACGTGCTCGGCACCCCCGCCAGCGACGACGTGCTGGTCTACGAGGAGCACGACGACAGCTTCTACATGGGCATCGGCCGCACCCGTGACGACAAGTACATCTGCATCGGCGTGGAGAGCACGGTCTCGAGCGAGTCGCGCTGCGCCCCGGCCGCCGACCCGCGCGAGTTCACCGTCCTGGCCCCGCGCGAGCGCGACGTCGAGTACGACGCCGACCACCACGATGGCCGCTGGGTGATCCGCACCAACGCGGACGGCGCGGCCAACTTCAAGCTGATGACCGCGCCGAGCGACGCCAGCTCGCGCGCACAGTGGCAGGAGTGGATCGCGCACGACGAGGAGGTGTTCCTCGACGGATTCGAGCTGTTCGACGGCTTCACCGCCGTGGCCGAGCGCTCCGGCGGACTCGAGCGCATCCGCCTGCTGCGCGGCGAAGCGGGGCAGCCCGGCGCCGCGTCCGAATACGTCAAGGCCGACGAAACCGCCTACTCGATGGGGCTGTCGACCAACTCCGAGCCCGACACCGACTGGCTGCGCTACAGCTACACCTCGCTGACCACGCCGGCGACCACGTACGAGCTCAACACGAAGACCGGCGAGCGCCGCCAGCTCAAGCAGCAGCCGGTGATCGGCTACGACCCGTCGAAGTACACCACCGAGCGGCTGTGGGCGACCGCGCGCGACGGCGTCAAGGTGCCGGTCACGCTGGTCTACCGCAACGGCTTCGAGAAGGACGGCAGCGCGGCGATGCTGCAGTACGCCTACGGCAGCTACGGCAGTTCGACCGACCCCAACTTCAACCTGCCGGTGGTGAGCCTGCTCGACCGCGGCATGGTCTACGCGCTGGCGCACATCCGCGGCGGCCAGGAAATGGGCCGCAAGTGGTACGACGCCGGCAAGCTGCTGAACAAGAAGAACACCTTCACCGACTTCATCGACGTGACGAAGTACCTGGTCGAGCAGGCCTACGCCGCGCCCGACCGCGTCGCCGCGTACGGCGGCAGCGCCGGGGGCCTGCTGATGGGCGCGATCGCGAACATGTCGCCGCGGACCTACGACGTGATCCTGTCGCAGGTGCCGTTCGTCGACGTGGTCACCACCATGCTCGATGCATCGATCCCCCTGACCACCAACGAATACGACGAGTGGGGCAACCCCGAGACCAGCGTCGAGTCCTACGAGTACATGCTGAGCTACTCGCCTTACGACAACCTCTCGAAGCAGGCGTATCCGGCGACCTTCGTCGGCACCGGTCTGTGGGACTCGCAGGTGCAGTACTGGGAGCCGGCCAAGTACGTCGCGCGCCTGCGCGACCTCAACACCGGCAGCGAGCCGGTGCTGTTCCGCACCAACATGGACGCGGGCCACGGCGGCAAGTCCGGACGGTTCCGCCGTTACCGCGAGCTGGCCGAGATGTACGCGTTCATGCTCGACCGCCTCGGCGTGGCGGAGACCGCGCGCTGATGTGATCCGGCCCGGGCCCCGGCCCCGGCCCCGGCCCCGGGCACGGCCCGGGGCTTCCATGCTTCTGTAGGAGCGACGCGAGTCGCGACCCGCCGACACAGCCAACCTTGCCGCGGTCGACGCGCGGCAACAATCGCGCGACCGCGAAGGCGCGTTGACCGCCGGCCGCCGATGGTCAGTGGGTCGCGACTTACGTCGCTCCTACCCTCCAACGGAAGTCCCCTCGGGCGACAATGGCCCGATGCCGGACCCGACCCCCACGCCCCAGCCACCCTCCCGCCTGCGCTGGGCCTGGTGGCTGCTGGCCTGGTCGAGCCTCGGCCTCGGCCTGCTCGGCGTCGTGTTGCCGGGCCTGCCGACCGTTCCGTTCATCCTGCTGTCGGCCTACGCGGCCGCGCGCGGTTCGCAACGGCTGCATGGCTGGCTGCTGCGACACCGCCAGTTCGGACCGATGATCGTCGACTGGCAGCGCCATGGCGCGGTGTCGCGGCGGGCCAAGCGGTTCGCGGCCACGGCGATGGTGGCCTGCGCGCTGGTGCTGTGGTTGACCGCGCCGCGCTGGTGGATGGCGGCGCTGGGCACCGGGGTGATGGCGGTCGTGGCGGCTTGGCTGTGGGCGCGGCCGGAACCGCCGCCGCAGTGAGCTACGCAGCCACGGGCGCCGCCGCTACACTGCGCCGATGAACGCTCGAACCGCATTGCTCCTGCTCGCACTGCCGCTGGCCCTGGCCGGTTGCGGAAACAAGGGACCGCTGGTGATGCCGGAGGCGCCGGTGGAAGAGGATCCCGAGGTGCCGGCCGGTACGGTGCCCGTCGACATCAAGGTCCCGGCGACGATGCCCGCCGAAGAACCGGCAGGCGCCTTGCCCGATCCGACTTCGGTCGATCCGCTGCTCGACGACCCCGCCACCACCGATCCGATGCCCGACGCGGTCGACCCCGCGCCCGATGGCGCAGGGGCCACAGTCGAGCCGGAACCGTCCGCAGTGCCGGCCGATCCGCTCCCGATCGACCCGGCCACGGTACCGGCCAGCCCGGCGGAGGACGGGTCCGCCGACGACGATGGCTGAGTCCGCCATGCCCGGTCCGGCCCTGCGCTTCAGCAAGATGCACGGCGCGGGCAACGATTTCGTCGTGCTCGACCTGCGCGGTGGCGGCACGCCACCCAAGCCCGCACTGTGTCGGGCGCTTGCCGATCGGCATGCCGGCGTCGGCTGCGACCAGATCCTGACGGTGGAGGACGCCCGGGCTCCCGGCTCGGTCGCGGCCTACGGCATCTGGAACGCCGACGGTTCACCGTCGCAACAGTGTGGCAACGGAGCACGCTGCATCGCCGCCTGGCTGGTCCGGGCGGGCGCCACCGGCGAGGACCGGTTCCGGATCGACAGCCCGGTCGGCACGCATGCGGTGCAGCGCCTGGATGACGGCTACCGCATCACCATGGGGGTGCCGGTGTTCGAGCCCGCGCGCATTCCGTTGCATGGCTTCGATGCCGAACGTGATCCGTACGTGCTGGCGATCCGCGGCTCCATCGTCGGATTCGGCGCGGTGTCGATGGGCAACCCGCACGCGGTGGTCGAGGTGGACGATGTCGCCACCGCCGCGGTCGACACCATCGCTCCGCTGCTGCAGGGCCACGGGAGTTTTCCGGAGTCGGTCAACGTCGGCTTCGCCCAGGTCGAATCGCGCGGACGGATCCGCCTGCGCGTGCACGAGCGCGGCGTCGGCGAGACCTTGGCCTGCGGCAGCGGCGCCTGCGCGGCCGCGGTGGTGCTGATGCGGCGCGGCAAGGTCGACCGCGAGGTCACCGTCGCCTTGCCGGGCGGCGAGTTGCGGATCGGCTGGCCGGCCGACGCGGCGCCGGTGACGATGGCCGGGCCGGCCAGTTTCGTGTTCGAAGGAGAGTGGGTGGCATGACTGACACGACCGAGAAACTCGGCGCGCACGAGGTGGCGGCGTGGCTGCGCCGTCATCCGCGTTTCCTGCAGCAGTTCCCCGACCTGTCGCTGACCCTGGTGGTGCCGCGCGACGAGGGTCCGGCGGCATCGCTGGCGAGCTACCAGCTGGAGGTGTTGCGCGACAAGAACCGCGAGCTCAACCGGCGCCTGCACGAGCTGTTCGGCAACGCGCAGGAGAACGAACGGCTGGCGGTGCGGACGCACCAGTTGACGCTGGCGTTGATGCGGCAGGACAGCGCGGCCGACACGTTGCGGGCGATGGCGGCGAGCCTGGCGGAGGATTTCAACGGCGATCGGGTGCGGCTGGTGGTGTTCCGGCCGGTCGAGGGGCTGGAGGACAGCGACTGGCTGCAGGTGGTCGGTGCGGATGACGCCCGGCTGGCGCCGTTCCGCGATTGCCTGGCCGACGGTGAGCCGCTGTGCGGGCGGTTGCAGCCGGAGAAGCACGCGTTCCTCTACGGGGCGCAGGCGGAGCAGGTGCAGTCGACGGCGCTGTTGCCGCTGCCGGGGACGGGGTTGATCGCGGTGGGCAGCAGTGATCCGAACCGGTTTTTCCCGGGGATGGGGACGTTGTTCCTGCGGATGATGGGCGAGGCGCTGGCGACGGCGCTGGGGCGGTTCGGGTAGGCGGCGTTCGGGCTTTTGCCGGAATGGCGATGACGCTCAGGCAAAAAGCGCTGGGGCGTGCCGGCTCCGGCCGGGACGCCGCGTCGGCGTTTGTGTGGTGGGGGCTTCGGGTGGGTCATTTGTGAAGTCGTTCGACATGGCGGGGTCGCGCTGTATTGAGAGGGCAGGGGGACAGCCATTGGAGCCACGGCGTGAACTCGGCGATTGACGACTTTCTTTCGCACCTGGCGGTCGAACGCAGGATGTCGGCGCATACGTTGGATGCGTATCGACGTGATCTCGACGGTCTGGCGCAGTGGGCCTGTGCGCACGGCATCGAGCTTGCGGGCATGCAGCCGGAACAGGTGCGCGGTTTCGTCGCGGCGGAGCATCGGCGGGGGTTGTCGGCCAAGAGCCTGCAGCGGCGGTTGTCTGCGTGCCGGAGCTTCTACGGCTGGCTGCTGAAGCAGGGGCGGGTGGCGGCCAATCCGGCGGTGGGGATCCGTGGGCCGAAGGCGCCGCGCAAGTTGCCGCAGGTGCTGGATCCCGACGAGGCGAAGGTGCTGGTGGAGGTGCCGACCGATGTGCCGTTGGGGTTGCGCGACCGGGCGTTGCTGGAACTTTTCTATTCGTCGGGGCTGCGCTTGTCGGAGCTGTGCGCATTGCGCTGGAGCGACCTGCAGCTGGACGATGGGCTGGTGACGGTGCTCGGCAAGGGCAGCCGGCAGCGCAGCGTGCCGCTGGGCTCGCATGCGCGAAGGGCGCTATCCGAGTGGCGGGCGTCCACCGGTGCGACGGCGGATGCGCCGGTGTTCCCGGGGCGCAACGGGCCGATCACGCCACGGGCGGTGCAGTACCGGTTGCGCCAGCTGGCGCAGCGGCAGGGGCTGTTCAAGCGCGTGCATCCGCACCTGCTGCGGCACAGCTTCGCCAGCCACATCCTCGAGTCTTCCGGTGACCTGCGGGGCGTGCAGGAACTGCTCGGCCATGCCGACATCGCCACGACCCAGATCTACACGCACCTGGATTTTCAGCACCTGGCGAAGGTGTACGACGCCGCGCATCCAAGGGCGAAGCGGAAGGGCTGACCAGCCTCCGGCTTCCGGGCTTGTCACCTTCGCCCGCGAATTATCGTAGGAGGCGACGTGAGTCGCGACCCACTGACAACTACCGGCGCGGCGATGAACGCGAATCTTCGGACGCGCGAGCGGACTCCGCGTTGAGCGACGCGAGGTGAGCGGTCGGCGGGTCGCGACTCACGTCGCTCCTACAGGCGCCGCCTCGGCGTGGGTGAGGCACCCTTGCGAGCCGCATCGGCCATCCCCATCCATGGGGTTCGACCCCGGAGGCCCGCATGGACCCCAGCCACAATCCCCACGTCTTCCACGCCACCACCATCGTGTCGGTGCGCCGCAACGGCCACGTTGCCGTCGCCGGCGATGGCCAGGTGACGCTCGGCCACACGGTGATGAAGGCCAACGCGCGCAAGATCCGCCGGCTCGGCAAGGACGGCCAGGTGATCGCCGGCTTCGCCGGCGCCGCGGCCGACGCGTTCACCCTGTTCGAGCTGTTCGAGGCCAAGCTGTCCAAGCACGGCCAGCTGACCCGCGCCGCGGTCGAGATGGCCAAGGACTGGCGCACCGAGCGCCGGCTCGGGAAGCTCGAAGCGCTGCTCGCGGTCGCCGACAAGGAGACCTCGCTGGTCATCAGCGGCACCGGCGACGTGATCGAGCCCGACGACGGCATCATCGCCATTGGCTCCGGCGGCATGTACGCGCTGTCGGCCGCGCGCGCGCTGATGGCGCACACGGAGCTGGATGCGAAAACCATGGCGACCGAGGCGATCCGCATCGCTGGCGAGGTCTGCATCTACACCAACGGCAACGTCGTCGTCGAAGAGCTCTGATCCCATGCCGAACAAGCCCGATACCTCCAACGCCACCATGACCCCGCGCGAGATCGTGCAGGCGCTCGACACCCACATCGTCGGCCAGCAGGACGCCAAGCGCGCGGTCGCGATCGCGCTGCGCAACCGCTGGCGCCGCAGCCAGCTCGACGACGAGCTGCGCAACGAGGTGATGCCCAAGAACATCCTGATGATCGGTCCGACCGGCGTCGGCAAGACCGAGATCGCGCGCCGGCTGGCGACGCTGGCCAACGCGCCGTTCGTCAAGGTCGAGGCCACCCGTTTCACCGAGGTCGGCTACGTCGGCAAGGACGTCGAGCAGATCATCCGCGACCTCGCCGACACCGCGGTCAAGCTCTACCGCGAGCAGGCCAAGCAGAAGGTCCGCACCCAGGCCGAGGAGCGCGCCGAGGACCGCATCCTCGACGCGCTGCTGCCGCGCCGCGAGCGCCAGCCGACCGGCTTCGGCTTCGGCGCGGGCGATGCGAACACCACCACCGTCGACATCGGCGCCGAGCCATCGTCGCGCGAGTCCGACACCCGCGCCAAGCTGCGCCGCCAGCTGCGCGCCGGCGACCTCGACGACCGCGAGATCGACATCGAGACCGCGGTCAACGTCGGCGTCGACATCATGGCCCCGCCGGGCATGGAGGAGATGGGCCAGCAGCTGCGGCAGATGTTCTCGCAGATCGGCGGCGGCAAGACCCACAAGCGCACCATGACCATCAAGGCCGCGCGCCCGCAGCTGGTCGAGGAAGAGGCCGGCAAGCTGGTCAACGAGGACGACGTGCGCGAGGCCGCGATCGAGGCCTGCGAGCAGCACGGCATCGTCTTCATCGACGAGATCGACAAGGTCGCCAAGCGCGGCGAAAACGTCGGCGGTGGCGATGTCAGCCGCGAAGGCGTGCAGCGCGACCTGCTGCCGCTGGTGGAAGGTTCGACCGTGTCGACCAAGTACGGCTCGGTGAAGACCGACCACATCCTGTTCATTGCATCCGGCGCGTTCCACCTCGCCAAGCCGAGCGACCTGATCCCGGAGCTGCAGGGCCGCTTCCCGATCCGCGTCGAGCTCGGCTCGCTCGACAAGGACGACTTCGTCCGCATCCTGACCGAGCCGAAGGCCGCGCTGACCACCCAGTATGTCGAGCTGCTGAAGACCGAGGGCGTGTCGCTGGCGTTCGCCGACGACGCGATCGAACGCATCGCCGAGATCGCCGCGACCGTCAACGAGCGCCAGGAAAACATCGGCGCCCGCCGCCTGCACACCGTACTCGAACGCCTGCTCGACACCCTCAGCTACGCCGCTCCCGACCGCGGCGGCGAGGCGGTCACGATCGACCGTGCCTACGTCGACGAGCACCTCGGCGAGCTGGTGGAGGATCCGGACCTGAGTCGCTACATCCTGTAGCGGCCGGGTCGCGGCCTTGGCCTCGCGCTCGGCCGCACCGGCCACCCTCACCGACGGCCGCGTCACCTACGCCCGGCGCCACCGCCACCGGTGCGATAATCCGCCGCATGAGCGACCAGACCCCGCACGACCGCGCCCCCACCACCACCCACTTCGGCTTCCGCGACGTCCCCACCGGCGACAAGCAGAAGCTGGTCGGGCAGGTGTTCTCCTCGGTTGCCGGCAGCTACGACCTGATGAACGACCTGATGTCGCTGGGCATCCACCGGGTCTGGAAGCGCTACTTCGTCGCCACCGCGCAGGTGCGCCGGGGTGACCGCGTGCTCGACCTCGCCGGCGGCACCGGCGACATCGCCCTGCTGCTGAACGAGCGGGTCGGCGCCGAAGGCTCGATCGTGCTGGGCGACATCAATGGCGACATGCTGCGGGTCGGTCGCGACCGCATGCTCGACCGCGGCCGCGTCGCCGGCTTCGAGTACGTGCAGATGAACGCCGAGGCGCTGCCGTTCCCGGACGCGAGCTTCGACCTCGTCACCATTGCATTCGGCCTGCGCAACGTCACCGACAAGGACGCCGCGCTGCGCGAGATGCAGCGCGTGCTCAAGGTCGGCGGGCAGGCGCGGGTGCTGGAGTTCTCCGAGGTCACCCAGGAGTGGTTCAAGCCGGTCTACGACTTCCACTCGTTCAAAATCCTGCCGCGGCTCGGCAGGCTGTTCGCGGGCGACGCCGACAGCTACCAGTACCTCGCCGAGAGCATCCGCAAGCACCCGCCGCAGGCCGAACTGAAGGCGATGATGGAGGCGGCCGGCTTCGCGCGCTGCAGCTACCGCAACCTGTCGGCCGGCATCGTCGCGATCCACACCGGCTACAAGGCCTGACGCCGCCAGACACGGCACTTCGCCGCCCCGCGGCGGCGGCGCTACACTCGGCGGCTCACCCGTAACCGTGGGCCCGATATGCGTTCATCGATCCTGACCCTGTGCCTGGTCGGCGCCACCGCGCTGGCCGGCTGCTCGCGCGAGTCCGCGCCGGCCGCCGACACCGCCGCCCCGCCGGAAGGCACCCCGGAGACCACCGAGCCGGTCGCGCACTTCGACCAGCATTCCTACGCCGAGCCGGGCAAGGTCCGCATCGAGGACCTGGCGCTGCAACTGGCGCTCGACTTCGAGCAGAAGCAGCTCGCCGGCAGCGCCACCTACACCCTCGACTGGGTCGACCCCGAAGCGACGCAGCTGGTCCTCGACACCCGCGACCTGACCATCGAAAAGGTCGTCGGCGAGCGCGAGGACGGCAAGTGGGTCGACCTCAAGTACACCCTGGCCGAGCCGCAGCCGCCGCTGGGCAGCAAGCTCACCATCGAGGCGCCGCAGCGCAGCGAGCGCATCCGCGTCAGCTACCACACCGCGCCGGAGGCGTCGGGCCTGCAGTGGCTGACCCCGGCGATGACCGAGGGTGGCGAACAGCCCTTCATGTTCAGCCAGTCGCAGCAGATCCACGCGCGTTCGTGGGTGCCGCTGCAGGACACGCCGCAGGTGCGCTTCACCTACACCGCAAACGTGACCAGCCCCAAGGACGTGATGGTGCTGATGAGCGCCGACAACGATCCCGAGGCCGAGCGTGACGGCGATTACAGCTTCGAGATGCCGCAGCCGATCCCGTCCTACCTGTTGGCGATCGCCGCCGGCGACCTGGTGTTCGAGCCGATCAGCGACCGCAGCGGCGTCTGGGCCGAGCCGGGGATGGTCGAGAAGGCCGCCGAGGAGTTCGCCGACACCGAGAAGATGATCGAGGTCACCGAGCAGCTGTACGGCCCGTACCGCTGGGGCCGCTACGACATGCTCGTGCTGCCGCCGTCGTTCCCGTACGGCGGCATGGAGAACCCGCGCCTGAGCTTCATCACCCCGACCGTGATCGTCGGCGACCAGTCGCTGGTGTCGCTGATCGCGCATGAGCTGGCGCACAGCTGGTCGGGCAACCTGGTCACCTTCGTCACCCCGAACCACGGCTGGCTCAACGAAGGCGTGACCAGCTACGTCGAGAACCGCATCGTCGAGGCGCTGTACGGCAAGGAGCGCGCCGACATGGAGACCGCGATCGCCCGCAACGCGCTGCGCGACACCATCGGCGACATGTCCGACGCCGCACAGTCGCTGGCGATCCGCCCGGGCGTGGAGCCGGCGATCGATGCCGACGGCAGCGAAGTCGCCTACGACAAGGGCGCGTGGTTCCTCGCGTTCCTCGAGCAGCGCTTCGGTCGCGAGGTGTTCGACGCGTTCCTGCGCGGCTACTTCGACCACTTCGCCTTCCAGGGCATCGACAGCCAGACCTTCATCGAATACGCGAAGGAGCACCTGCTGGCCAAGCACCCGGGCAAGGTCACCGAGGCCGAGCTGGAGCAGTGGATCTACGAGCCGGGCATCCCCGACTCGGCGCCGGAAGTCACCTCGCCGCGCTTCGACGCGGTCGATGCCGCGCGCAAGGCCTGGCTGGACGGCGGCGCGCTGCCGGCAGCGTCGGTGACCGAGGCGTGGACCACGCAGGAGTGGGTGCACTTCGTCGAAGGCATGCCGGAGACGCTGTCGGCCGAGCAGCTGGCTACGCTCGATGAGGCGTACGGGTTCACCGGCACCGCCAATGGCGAGATCGCCCAGCGCTGGTACCCGCTGACGGTGCGCAGCGGTTACGACGAAGCCAACGAGGAGCTCGCCGAATTCCTCGAGCGCGTCGGCCGCCGCAAGCTGATCATGCCGACCTACGCCGAACTGGTGAAGACGCCGGAAGGCCTGGCACTGGCCGAGACGGTGCTGGCCGATGCGCGCGCCGGTTACCACCCGATCACCACCGGCTCGGTCGAAGCGGTGATCGCGAAGGCTAAGGGCGAGGAAGCGGCCGCCCAGGCCGACTGATCGCGCCGGCATGCACGACCCTCGCGGCCGCCTCCGGGCGGCCGCGTTGTTTTGCGACCTGCATGCCCGACTCTTCGTCCGTTCCTGTTCTGTAGGAGCGACGTGATTCGCGACCCACTGACCCTTGTTCCCGCTTCGATCGACGCGATGTGCCGGTCGCGCGACCGGGCAGCGCGTTGTGCGCGGCGACACGATTGTCAGTGGGTCGCGAATCACGTCGCTCCTACAATGGGCAGACTGTCGCCGAGGAAATCCCGATGAAGATCCAGGTCACGTTGTTGTCCGCCGTACTGGCACTCGCCGCCTGCCAGCCCGCCGCCGACCCGGAGGCGCAGCGTGCCGAACAGGCCGCCGCCCGCGAACAGGCCGCCGCGGCGATGGCCGCGCAGTTCGACGAGCAGTTCGCGGCCGGCAACTGGCGCCTGGCCAAGGCCCATGGCGACGTGCTGCGGGCCGAGTACCCCGACAGCGAGGCGGCCGCCCGCGTCGAGGCGCAGCACGCCGAGGCGACCGCCAAGGCGAACGAGGAAAGCGAGGCCGCGCGGATGGAGGCGCTGTGGGCCTATCAGACCGAGCGGGTCGGCGCGGAGCAGCAGCTGTCGGCGGCGATCTACGCGAAGGAGAACGTCGAGACCGACGGCGCCACCCCGCGTCCGGTCCGGCTGATCTTCCGCGACCATCCCGAGTGGGGCGACAGCGCCTACCTGACGCTGGAGGCCGGCGACTTCGACTGCTACGGCGGCTGCAAGGTCGGCGTGACTGCCGATGACGGCGAGCCGCGACGGATGGACGCCAGCCGCCCCGACACCGACGAGGCGATCGCGATGTTCATCGAGGACGAGGCGGCGCTGTGGAAGCTCGCCGGCGAGGCGACGGTGCTGTCGATCGAGTTCCCGGTGAAGGCAGGCGGCACCCGCACCGCGGTGTTCGAAACCGGCGGGCTGGAGCCGTCGAAGCTGCCCGACTGGAACTGAGCCGGGCCACGCGGGAGCCTCCCGCACGCTCTTGCAGGAGCGGCTTCAGCCGCGATCGGGAACCGGCGCGGGTGAACGATTACCCGATCGCGGCTGAAGCCGCTCCTACGGTTCCGTCACGTCGCGACACACTCACCGGCGTAGGCTCGAAACTCCCGCCTGCGGAGGCCGCCGACATGCTTGCGCCGCGCCTGCACCACTTCCTCGACGAGCGCCACGTGCCGTACGAGACGCTCACCCACGACCGCACCGTCACCGCGCAGGAAACCGCCAACGCCGCGCAGATCGGCAGTCGCCATTTCGCCAAGACCGTGATGGTCAAGGTCGACGGCACGCTGGCGATGGTGGTGATGCCGGCGGCGTACCGGACCGACCTGGCACGCCTGTCGCGTGCGCTGGACGGCGCAGCCGTCGAGCTGGCCGCCGAGACCGATTTCCGCGACGCGTTCCCCGACTGCGAGCTCGGCGCGATGCCGCCGTTCGGCAATCTCTACGGAATGCCGGTGTACGCCGACATCCGGCTTTCGAGCGAAGAGGAGATCGCGTTCAACGCAGGCACCCATACCGACCTGGTGCGGATGCCCTACGGTGAATTCGAGCGGCTCGCGAATCCGCGGATGCTGCACCTCGCCCAGGTGATGTGAGCGGGCGGCGCGGACATCAGATCGCGTGGCCGAACTGGTCCTTGTACTGCGCGGCGAACGTCGCGTAGTCGAAGCGCTGGTTCTGGGTGCCGGGATGCTCCACCTTCAGTGCGCCCATCAGCGAGGCCATCCGGCCGCTGGTGGCGAGGTCGTCGCCGCGCATCAGGCCGAAGATCAGCCCGGCCCGGTACGCGTCGCCGCAGCCGGTGGGATCGACCACCGCGCGCTCGCGCGCCGGCGGGATCTGGATCGTCGCCTCGCCGGTGTGGACCTCCGAGCCGCGCGGACCGCGGGTGGTGATGTAGGCCTTCACCCGCGAGGCGATCTCGGCCTCGTTCCAGCCGGTGCGTTCCTGCAGCAGGTTCGACTCGTAGTCGTTGACCACCACGTAGTCGGCCTGCTCGATGAAGTGGCGGAACTCCTCGCCATTGAACAGCGGCATCGCCTGGCCCGGGTCGAAGATGAAGGGGATGCCGGCTTCGGCGAACTCGGTCGCGTTCTGCAGCATCGCCTCGCGGCCGTCCGGGGCGACGATGCCGAAGGTGACCCCCTCGACATCGCGCACGTGGTTCTTGTGGCTTTCCATC
Source organism: Lysobacter sp. CC-YZS074 (assembly GCF_056739745.1). Classification (NCBI taxonomy): domain Bacteria; kingdom Pseudomonadati; phylum Pseudomonadota; class Gammaproteobacteria; order Lysobacterales; family Lysobacteraceae; genus Lysobacter; species Lysobacter sp. CC-YZS074. The sequence goes on from NZ_CP200301.1 coordinate 518,982, forward strand.
ATCGCGCCGGGGTGGAAGGCGATGATCTGGTTGTTGTCCAGGTCGGTGGTGATGAAGGCCTGGGCGGTGAACAGCTCCGGCAGCTCGCGCACCTGGTCGAGGCGGATGCCCTGCTCGGTGAACCACTCGCGGTAGGGGCCGAAATCCTGGCCGACGGTCGCCATCGGGATCGGGTCGGCGCCCAGCAGCTTGAGGTTGTAGGCGATGTTGCCGGCGCAGCCACCGAACTCGCGGCGCATCTGCGGCACCAGGAACGACACGTTCAGGATGTGCACCTTGTCCGGCAGGATGTGGTTCTTGAACTGGTCCTGGAACACCATGATGGAGTCATAGGCCAGCGAGCCGCAGATCAGGGCAGACATCGGTATTCACACTCCGGGTGGAGCCGGCCGTCGGGGCCGGACACGTGCAGGCGGCGCGGGGATTGCGCGGGAATGCGGCGCCGGACGGCGCGCGGCGCCTAGATTAGCGGTTGGCCCGGGCGGCGGCCAGCGACGGCCCGCGCCGCGGCCGTGTGACGGCGGTCGCGGAGGCGACGGAGACGGGCAGAAGATGCCCGCCCGGGGCCGTTTTTCTGTTGCCGGGCAGGGGGGGGGTTGCTAGGCTAGTCGATCGCTCCGGCTCCCATCCCACGGCCCTTTCGACGATGTTCAAGAAGTTTCGCGGCATGTTCTCCAACGACCTGTCCATCGACCTGGGCACGGCCAACACCCTGATCTATGTCCGCGGACAGGGCATCGTCCTCAATGAGCCGTCGGTGGTGGCGGTGCGCCAGGACCGGCTGATCGGTGGCAACCGCTCGGTCGCGGCGGTCGGCGCGGAGGCCAAGCAGATGCTCGGCCGCACCCCGGGGCACATCACCACGATCCGGCCGATGAAGGACGGCGTCATCGCCGACTTCACCTACACCGAGGAGATGCTCAAGCACTTCATCCGCAAGGTGCACAAGAGCCGTTTCCTGCGGCCGAGCCCGCGGGTGCTGGTGTGCGTGCCGTGCGGCTCGACCCAGGTCGAGCGCCGCGCGATCAAGGAATCGGCCGAGGAGGCCGGTGCCCGCGAGGTCTACCTGATCGAGGAACCGATGGCCGCGGCGATCGGCGCCGGCATGCCGGTGACCGAGGCGCGCGGTTCGATGGTGGTGGACATCGGCGGCGGCACCACCGAGGTCGCGGTGATCGCGCTCAACGGCATTGTCTACTCGGCGTCGGTGCGGATCGGCGGCGATCGTTTCGACGAATCGATCATCGCCTACGTGCGACGCACCTACGGCACGCTGATCGGCGAGGCCACCGCCGAGCGGGTCAAGATGGAGCTGGGCTGCGCCTACCCGCAGGAAGACAACGGCAGCATGGAGGTCACCGGCCGCAACCTCGCCGAGGGCGTGCCGAAGATGATCACCATCACCGCCAACGAGGTGCTCGAGGCGCTGCGCGAGCCGCTGGCCGGCATCGTCACCGCGATCAAACTGGCGTTGGAGCAAACCCCGCCGGAGCTGGGCGCCGACGTCGCCGAGCGCGGCATCGTGCTGACCGGCGGTGGCGCGATGCTGAAGGACGTGGATCGGCTGATCAGCGAGGAGACCGGCCTGCACGTGCAGGTCGCCGACGATCCGCTGACCTGCGTTGCCCGTGGCGGCGGCCGTGCGCTGGAGCTGGTCGACATGCACGGCAACGAATTCTTCGCGCCGGAGTGAGGCGCCGCGAGCCGCTTCTTTTCTCCCCCGCCGCGGGGAGTCCGGGAGGCGGGGTCGCTTCGAGTCTGCACCGGCCCCGCCTGTCCCGACCTTGCCCGTTGCGTCGCAGGGGCCGTCTTCCACCACCGTTCTGCTGAGCCGAGCCCGTGCCGCCCTACGCCGGCCCCACCACGCCCAATCGCGGCGGCGACGTCGCCGGCACCCTGCGCCTGCTGGCCTACCTGGCGCTCGGGCTGGTGCTGATCGTGCTCGACCACCGCGGCGGCTGGCTCAACCGCGCGCGGCAGCAGGCGTCCCTGTTGGTGCAACCGTTGTGGATGGTCGCCGGGTTGCCCGGCCAGGTCGCCCGGACGCTCTACGACGACGCCGGCACCCTGGCCCAGCTGACCGAGGAGAACGAGCGGCTGCGCAACGAGTTGCTGGTCAACAGCGCCCGCATCACCCGGCTGCAGACGCTGGCCACCGACAACGCGCGCCTGCGCGGCCTGCTCGGCGCCGCGCAGCGCGGCAATCTCGACGTGCAGCTGGCGCCGATCCTCGATGTCGACCTGGATCCGACCCGGCAGCGGCTGGTGCTCGACGCCGGCACCCGCGACGGCGTGCGGGTGGGGCAGAGCGTGATCGACGCCGGCGGCCTGGTCGGACAGGTGATCGAGGCGCGACCGATGCACGCGACCGTGCTGCTGTTGACCGACCCGTCGCATGCCCTGCCGGTGGCGGTGGCCCGCAGCGGCGTGCGGCTGGTCGCCTACGGCGAAGGACGCAGCGACCTGCTGCGCCTGCCCAACATCCCGTTGTCGACCGACATCAGGGTGGGCGACCGGCTGGTCAGTTCGGGACTGGGCGGGCGGTTCCCGGCGGGGTTCCCGGTCGGCACGATCGTCACCCTGCGGCCCGACGACAGCCGCGCGTTCCTGGTCGGCGAGGTGCGTCCGGCCGCGCGGCTCGATCGCGGCCGTGATGTCCTGTTGTTGCGCAGCATTCCGGCGCGGGCACCGGTGGGCATTGACGAGGCGGCATTGCCCGACCCCGGCATGCCGGCCGAGGCGGACGGCGCGGATGCGCCGGGCGCCCGTCAGGACCCGCCGGCAGGGCCCGCGACGGCGGCGCCGGAATCGTCCGGCCCGCCCACCGCCGCCCCGGGGCAGGCGCCCCCCGTCCCGGACAGTGCCGCGCAATCCGGTAACAGTGGTGGCGCGCCTGCGGCGGCGGAGCGAACCGGCAACTCCGAGCGCGACGCGAAGAACCGCGCCACCGACGGCGAGGTGCGCCGGTGAGTCGTCACCGGCCCGCCTGGTTGATGCCCGCCAGCGTGGTCGCCGCGCTGCTGCTGGGGCTGCTGCCGCTGCCGGCGATGCTGCTGCCGCTGCGTCCTTACTGGCTGGCGCTGGTGGTGGCCTACTGGGTCATCGAGGACCCCGACCGGCTCGGCCTGGGGTTCGCCTTCGCGGTCGGCCTGCTGGCGGACCTCGCGTTCGGCAGCCTGCTCGGCGAGCAGGCGCTGCGGCTGGTGGTGATGGCGTTCATCCTGCAGCGCTTCCGCGCCCGGCTGCGGTTCTTCCCGATCTCGCAGCAGGCGCTCGCCATCGGCGGCCTGCTGCTGAACGACCGCATCGTCACCGCCGGCCTGCACATCGCGCTGGGCATCCAGCCGCTGCCGATGATGTTCTGGCTCGCGCCGCTGACCGGCATGCTGCTGTGGCCGCCGGTGTTCGTGCTGCTCGACGCGCTGCGCCTGGGCCACTGGCGGAAGCGCTGAGATGCGCCGCCCACGCCGCCTGCTGAAGAACACCGCGGCCGAGGCCGAGCAGTTCCGCCGCCGCGCCGCGCTCGCCTTCCTCGGCGTCGTGGTCGCGCTGGCGGGCCTGTCGCTGTGGTATTTCCGCCTGCAGGTCTGGCAGTACGACGACTACGCCACGCGTTCGGAGCAGAACCGGATCAAGCTGCGGCCGGTGGTGCCGGGGCGCGGGCTGATCTACGACCGCCAGGGTCGGATCCTCGCCGACAACGTCCCCGCGTTCCGCCTCGAAGTCACCATGAACGAGGCGGGCGATCCCGCCGGATGGCTGCCGGCGCTGTCGCGGCTGGTCGCGCTGACGCCGGAGGAGATCGAGGCCTTCCACGAGGCGCGCAAGGCGACCCGCGGGTTCAAGCCGGTACCGCTGAAGATGCGCGTCACCCCGGACGAGGCGGCGCGCTTCGCGGTCGACCGCTGGCGCTACCCGGGAGTGGAGATCGTCCCGTACCTCAACCGCCGCTACCTCCATGGCGAACTGTTCGCCCACGTGATCGGCTACGTCGCCCGGGTCGATGCCGAGGACGTGGAAGCGATGGGCGAGGACATCGCCAACTTCAGCCACACCGGCAAGACCGGGCTGGAGCGCTCCTACGAGGAGGCGCTGCGCGGCCAGGTCGGCTACGAAAAGGTGGAGACCAACGTCGACGGCCGTCCGATGGGCGTGGTCGGGCGCGTGCCGGCCGTGCCCGGCGCCGACCTGCGGCTGTCGATCGATCTCGACCTGCAGCGGGCGATGGTCGCCGCGTTCGGTGATGCCGACGGCTCGGCGGTGGCGATCGATCCGCGCAACGGGCAGGTGCTGGCGATGGTCAGCAAGCCGTCGTACGACACCAACCTGTTCGTCAACGGCATCTCGCAGGCCGACTACGATGCGCTGCTGAAGGATCCGTCGCGCCCGCTGTACAACCGCAATGTGCTCGGTGGCGGGCCGCCGGGCTCGACGGTCAAGCCGATGGTCGGCCTGGCCGGGCTGGACAGCGGCCTGCGCGAGCCCGGTGACAGGACCTTCTCGAGCGGCGAGTTCTTCATCCCGGGCCAGCGCCGCGGCTACCGCGACTCCCACCGCGGCGGCCACGGCTGGGTCGACCTGCGCGAGTCGATCGCGCAGTCGGTCAACACCTACTACTACGAGCTCGCGCTGGAGATGGGGATCGATACCTTCGCCCGGTACATGCACCGCTACGGCTTCGGCGAGGTGACCGGGATCGACCTGCTGGGCGAGAACGAGGGCGTGGTGCCCTCGCGCGACTACAAGCGTTCGGTCAGCACCGAGCCGTGGTACCCGGGCGAGACCGTGATCGCCGGCATCGGGCAGGGCTACTGGATCGCCACCGCGCTGCAGCTGGCGCGCGCCACCGCGGCGATCGGCAACGGCGGCGACCTGCACGAGCTGCGCCTGGTCGAGGCCCGGCGCGACGGTTACCAGGCGCCGTGGCAGGCGCTGCCACCCACCCCGGCCGAACCCATCACCGACAACCCCGCGCACCTGCAGGCGGTGCACGAGGGCATGGTCGCTACCGTCAACGGTCCGCGCGGCACCGCGCGCGCCGCCGGCGCCGGCGCGCCGTACACCATCGCCGGCAAGACCGGCACCGCCCAGCGCTCCAGCCGCAAGGGCAACATCAGCGCCAACCCGCATTCGCTGCCGTACCACCTGCGACACACGGCGCTGTTCGTCGGCTACGCACCGGCGGAGGCACCGACCATCGCGCTGGCGGTGGTGGTGGAGCACGGCGGCTACGGTGGCAGCGCCGCCGCGCCGATCGCGCGCGCGGTGTTCGACGCGTGGCTGCTCGGCAAGATGCCGGAGGGCTTCGGGGACGTCGAGCGCCCGGCGCTGCCGGCGGCCGGTGTGTCCAACCCGGATGCCGATGCGCAGGCCGCGGCGCCACCGGGCGACAACGCCGACGCCGATGTCGACGCCAATGACGCCGGGGAGGTCGCGCCATGAACGTGATCCTGCGCTGGCTGATCGATCTGCTGTTCCGCCTGGTCCGCACCCTGGACCTGCCGCTGCTGGGCGCATTGTTCGCGCTGATGGCGATCGGCCTGGCGGTGCTTTACAGCGCCGGCGGCCAGTCGATGTCGCTGGTCTTCGCGCAGGGCGCGCGTTTCGGTGTCGGGCTGGCGGCGATGTGGGGGCTCTCGCGCCTGCCGCCGAACCAGCTGCGCAACTGGACGCCGCTGATCTACGGCGCCTCGCTGCTGCCGCTGCTCGCCGTCCTGGTGATTGGACAGGGCCGCCATGGCGCGCACTGGATCAACCTGGGCGTGTTCTATTTCCAGCCGTCCGAGCTGCTCAAACTGAGCCTGCCGATGATGGCCGCCTGGTACCTCAACGGCCAGCCGCTGCCGCCGCGGCTGCGCACCGTGCTGGTCGCCGGCCTGCTGATCGGCGCGCCGACCGGGCTGATCCTGCTGCAGCCGGACTTCGGCACCGCGATGCTGGTCGGCATCAGCGGCGCGTTCGTGCTGTACCTGGCGGGGCTGTCGTGGTGGTGGTTCGGTGCCGCCATCGCCGGCGTGGCGGCGGTCGCGCCGGTGGCCTGGTTCTGGCTGCTGCGGCCCTACCAGAAGGACCGCATCATGACCTTCCTCGACCCCGAGTCCGACCCGCTCGGTGCCGGCTGGAACATCATCCAGAGCAAGATCGCCATCGGTGGGGGCGGGTTGAGCGGCAAGGGCTGGGGCGAGGGCACCCAGGCCCACCTGAACTACATCCCCGAACACACCACCGACTTCATCTTCGCCGTGCTCAGCGAGGAGTTCGGCTGGGTCGGGGTGGTGGTGACGCTGGCGCTGTACCTGTTCGTGGTCGGCCGCTGCCTGTGGATCGCCGCGGCCGCGCGCGACGGTTACTCGCGCCTGGTCGCCGGCGCGCTGGGGCTGGCGTTCTGCGTCTACGTGGTGGTCAACGGCGGCATGATCGCCGGGCTGCTGCCGGTGGTCGGCGTGCCGATGCCGCTGCTGAGCTACGGCGGCACGTCGGCGGTCTCGCTGCTGGCCGGGCTGGGCGTGGTGATGGCGGTGCGCGCGCATCGGCCGGTGCACGGGCACTGACCCGCGCCGGCCCATGAACGACAACACAACCTGACTCGCGGGCGGCATGCGGCACTCACGCGGTTTTGACCCTCCGGAACAAGTGCTAACCTCGCCGCGATGACCCGAAACCTCGCCAGCCGCGCCCTGCTTTGTGCGCTCCCGCTCGCGTTGGTGGCCTGCGCCACGCAGACCCCGCCGTCGCCTCCCCCGCAACCGGAAGAACCGGCCGCCGTCGAGCCCGCCGCGCCGCCGGCACCGCCCGAGGTGCCGAACGTGCAGCCGCTGGACGTGGCCAAGGCCGAGTTCATCCGCACCACGGCCGCCCGCTACGGGGTCGACCAGGTCGAGATCGCCCAGGTGCTCGGCCAGGCCGAGATCCGCGACAGCATCATCAAGGCGATGTCGCGTCCGGCCGAAGGCAAGCCGTGGAGCGAGTACCGGCCGATCTTCATCACCCAGGCCCGTATCGACGCCGGTCAGGCATTCCTCGCCCGGCACCGTGACGCGCTGGCGAAGGCCGAGGCGGACACCGGCGTGCCGGCCGAGATCATCACCGCCATCATCGGGGTGGAGACCAGCTACGGCGGCAACATGGGCAGCTACCCGGTGGTCGATGCGCTGTACACGCTGGCGTTCGCCTACCCGCGCACCAACGAGCCGGCCAAGGTCGCCCGCGAGAACCAGCGCGAAGCGTTCTTCCGCGACGAGCTCGCCCAGCTGTTCGCCATGGGCGAGGAGAACGGTTTCGACATCACCACGCTCAAGGGCAGCTATGCCGGTGCGATGGGCTGGGGCCAGTTCATGCCGTCGAGCTACCGCGACTACGCGGTGGACGGCGACGGCGACGGCAAGGTCGACCTGTTCAACAGCCTCGACGACGTGTTCGCCTCGGTCGCCAACTACTTCGTAGAGAAGGGCGGCTGGCAGCGCGGCGGCCCGGTGGTGGTGCGCGCGAGGAAGGCCGACGGCGCGGTGGCGTTCGATCCGGAAGGCCTGGAGCCGCGCTACACGCTGGAGCAGCTGGCCGCACGCGGCTACACCCCCGCGACCCCGGTCCAGGGTGCGCCCAAGGCGACCCTGTTCACCCTCGACGGCGTGGACGGCAAGGAATACTGGATCGGCTTCAACAACTTCCACGCGATCACCCGCTACAACAACTCGCGCCACTACGCGATGGCGGTGTACGAACTGGCCGAGGCGATCGCCGGCCGCGATCCGCTCGCCGCGCGCAACGCACTGGCAGACGCCGGCGCATGAGGCGGCTGGCGGCCGTCGCGGTCGTGCTGGGCCTGGCCGCCTGCGCCAGCCAGCCAAAGCAACCCACCGCCAGCGTTCCCGGTGAGCCCGCGGCCAGCGGCGGACAGCGGTTGAAGTCGCCGTATCCGCCGGCGCAGGAAGACCCGTCCAAGCGCGGCCACTACACCGCGGGCGGGCTGTACGCGCCGCACATCCAGGACTCCGCGCCGGACGTCGACATCGACGTGTCGCGCATCCCCGAACCCGCGGTCGTCGCCGAGCCGCGGTCGCGCTACGGAAACCGTTCGACCTACAGCGTACTCGGCAAGAACTACCACGTGATGGACGATGCCAGCGGCTACGTCGCGGAAGGCCTTGCGTCCTACTACGGCAACAAGTTCCACGGCCGCCGGACCTCCAACATGGAGGTGTACGACATGTACGCGTTCAGCGCCGCCCACAAGACGTTGCCGCTGCCGAGCTTCGCCCGGGTAACCAACCTCGACAACGGCAGGTCCGTGGTCGTGCGGGTCAACGACCGGGGGCCGTTCCACGAAGGGCGCATCATCGACCTCAGCTATGCCGCCGCGGTAAAGCTGGGCATCACCCGCGCGGGTACCGGCCGGGTCGAGGTGCGCGCGCTGCTGCCGGGCGAGGCCCAGCCGCTGCGTGCCCGGACGCCGGCGCCGGCCACGGTCGACACCCGGGTGGCCGCGGCGGACGCCGCGCCGAGCAGCATGGACCGGCTGGTCGCCGCCCTGCCGGCGACCCCGATCGAACCGCCCGCGGGCGTCGCGGTCGGCGGCCCGTCTGCGGCGCAGGCCGCCAGCGCCGATCGCGTTGTCGCCGGCGGTGGCCGCCTGGACCTCGGCGGCGACGGCAAGCCGATGACCGCCGACGAGTTCGACGCGTGGATGCGCGAGCGCCGGGTAAGGGTCGCGACCGGTCGCCCGGCCGTGCCCGGGAAGACCGGCTCCGGCACCCCCGCCGCCGCGGCGACTCCCGCCAGCGCCACGGCCGGCAATGACGGCGTGGTCCTGCAGGTCGCCAGCTTCGCCGCCCGCGACAATGCCGACCGTGCCCTGGCCATGCTGCACCAGGCCGGTATCGACCGCGCCAGCCTGCACGGCGGGTCCGCCAACGGCCAGCAGGTCTGGCGCCTGCGCGTCGGTCCGCTGGCCGCGCAGGCGGTTTCTGCGCTGTCCAGTCGCATCATCGGCCTGGGGTTCGGCACCCCGCAGCCGGTGCGCGAGTGACCGCGACGAGCCGCGCGTTCCCGCCAAACATCCTGATAGACCGGCCCCCGGGGCCGACCGGAGTAGTTGAACGATGAAAGCCCCCGTTGTCCTTCGTGCGATCGGCCTGGCCGCGCTGACCACCTTCACCGTCGGCCTCGCGTTCGCGCAGCAGCCCACGCCCGCGCCCAAGCCGGCGGCGCAGGCGCCTGCGAGCGACGCCCTGCCGGTGCCGCCGCCGCCGGAAGTGATGGGCGAGGCCTGGATCGTGATGGACGCCGCCAGCGGCAACGTGCTGGCCGGCGAGAACATCGACCAGCCGCTGGAGCCGGCCAGCATCACCAAGGTGATGACCAGCTACGTGATCGCGGCCGAGCTGGCCGGCGGCAAGATCAGCGAAGACGACCCGGTGATGATGACCGAGCACGCCTGGCGCACCGGCGGCGCCGGTACCGACGGCAGCTATTCGGGCTTCGAGGTCAACAAGACCGCACCGCTGGTGCAGATGGAAAAGGGCATGGTGGTGCAGTCGGGCAACGACGCGGCGATCGCGCTCGCCCAGCACGTCGCCGGCAGCGTCGACGCGTTCGCCACCCTGATGAACATGTATGCCGAGCGGATCGGCATGAAGAACAGCCACTTCGTCAATCCGACCGGCCTGCCGGCCGAGGGCCACGTGTCGACGGCGCGCGACCTCGCCCTGCTCGGCCGCGCGCTGATCCACGATTTCCCCAAGTCGTACTCCTACAACAAGATCAAGGAGTTCACGGTCGGTCCGATCACCCAGCCCAACCGCAACGTGCTGCTGTGGCGCGACAAGAGCGTGGACGGCATCAAGACCGGCCATACCTCCGGCGCCGGCTACTGCCTGATGGCCTCGGCCAAGCGCGGTGACCAGCGGCTGATCTCGGTGGTCCTGGGCTCCACGTCGGAGAAGCAGCGCGCCGACGACAGCCAGGCCCTCCTCAACTGGGGCTTCCGTTTCTACGAGACCCACAAGCTGTACGAGGCCGGGACCCGGGTCGCCGAGCAGAAGGTCTGGAAGGGCGGGGCCGACCAGGTGCAGCTCGGCGTGGCCGAGCCGCTGCTGGTGACCATCCCGCGAGGCCGCTACGAGCGCCTCAAGCCGATGATGGACGTCCCGAAGACGCTGGTGGCGCCGATCCGCAAGGGTCAGGAGATCGGTACCGTGAAGGTCATGCTTGACGACAAGGTGGTCGCCCAGCGGCCGCTGGTCGCCCTGGACGCGGTCGAAGAGGGCGGCTTCTTCAAGCGCCTGTGGGACGAGTTCTGGATGTGGTGGGAGTCGGTCTGACCGACCCCGGCATCAACGCGAACGGCCGGCGCAAGCCGGCCGTTCCGTTTCCGCCGTCCGCTACCGCCGCTGGAACCGGGCGTTCCGTCCGCGCCCTTGGGTTGCACCGCCGGCGCGCCCATAATCCGTCCATGGAAATCCGATCCGACAACCCCGAACACGGCTTCCAGTTCCCGGGCGAGTTCCAGCTCTCCGCGATGGGCACCGCCGAGAAGGACCTGGAAACGGTGTTGCCGACCCTGCTGCTGGATGCCGGGATCGAGGTGGTGACCGAGCAGGTGACCTGGAAGCACTCCTCCAACGGCCGCTACGTGTCGGTCCGCATCACGTTCCGCGCCGACTCGCGCGAACAGTACGAGCGTGCCCACCAGGTGCTGCGCGACCATCCGGAAGTGAAGTGGACGCTATAACCGCGGATGCCGCGCCCGCGGCCATCGGCCCCGGCGTGCTGCCGCCGGCGCGCCTGCGCGACCTCGGCCGCCAGCGCTACGAGCCGGTCTGGCGCGCGATGCAGGCCTTCACCGACGCCCGTGGCGCCGACACCCCGGACGAACTGTGGCTGGTCGAGCATGAGCCGGTGTTCACCCTCGGCCAGGCCGGCAAGGCCGAACACGTGCTGATGCCCGGCGACATTCCGGTGGTCAACGTCGACCGCGGCGGCCAGGTGACCTACCACGGGCCCGGCCAGATCGTGCTCTATCCGCTGCTGGACCTGAAGCGGCTGAAGGTCGGCGTGCGCGAGTACGTCTGCCGCATCGAGCAGGCGATCATCGACACCCTGGCCGACTGGAACATCGAGGCGGTGCGCCGTGACGGTGCCCCGGGCGTGTACGTGGCGGGCGCCAAGATCGCCGCGCTCGGCATCCGGGTGCGGCGCGGCTGCACCTTCCACGGCCTGGCCTTCAACATCGACATGGACCTGTCGCCGTTCCAGCGCATCAATCCCTGTGGTTACGCGGGGTTGCAGGTGACCTCGATGGTAGACTTGGGCGGCCCGTCGGGAATGGACGCGGTCAAGCCCGCGCTGGTCGAACACCTCGCCGCGCAGTTCGGCCTCGCCGTCGAAAACGCGCCGCCGCCGGCGCTCCCGGCCGCCTGATTCCCTCCCTCCGCGCCTGTCGCAGGAAGCCCGCGGCGCGCTTTTCCGGACCCTTCGACCGTCATGACCGAATCCACGCCCAAGACCATCCCGCTCGCGGTCGTCAGCGGTGATGCGCCGGTTTCGCCGCAACCCGGCCGGCTACAGGAAGGCGTGAAGCAGCTCGCCGGCGACAAGATCAGCCGTTCGCCGGTGCAGTTCGCCGAGGCGCCGGTGTTGCGCAAGCCGTCGTGGATCCGGGTGCGGATCCCGTCCGGCAACGCCGTCGCCAAGCTCAAGGAGAAGCTGCGCGAGAACCGCCTGGTCACGGTCTGCGAAGAAGCCAGCTGCCCGAACATCCACGAGTGCTTCGGCCATGGCACCGCCACGTTCATGATCCTCGGCGAGGTCTGCACCCGCCGCTGCAGCTTCTGCGACGTGGCGCACGGCCGGCCAAAGCCGCTGGACCCGGCCGAGCCGCTCAACCTGGCCCGCACCGTCGCCGACATGGGGCTGCGGTACGTGGTGGTGACCAGCGTCGACCGTGACGACCTGCGCGACGGCGGCGCCCAGCACTTCGTCGACTGCATCGCCGCGATCCGCCACCACAGCCCCGGCACGAGGATCGAGATCCTGACCCCGGATTTCCGTGGCAAGGGCCGGATGGAGCGCGCGCTGGAGATCCTCGCGACCAACCCGCCGGACGTGTTCAACCACAACCTGGAGACGGTGCCGCACCTGTACCGCAACGTCCGGCCCGGCGCCGACTACCAGTGGTCGCTGACCCTGCTGTCGAGGTTCAAGGCGCAGCATCCGGAGGTGACCACCAAGTCCGGCATCATGCTCGGCCTGGGCGAGACGATGGAGCAGGTGCACGACACCCTGCGCGACCTGCGCGCACACGATGTCGACATGATCACCATCGGCCAGTACCTGCAGCCCAGCGCCCACCACCACCCGGTGATGCGTTACTGGACGCCGGACGAATACAAGGCGCTGGAGGTGTTCGGTACCTCGCTGGGCTTCACTCACGTGGCGTCCGGCCCGATGGTGCGCTCGTCGTACCACGCCGATCGCTCGGCCGCCGAGGCCGGGCTCGCCATCCCGGCCTGAGCGCCGCGGACGCTGGCCGTCTTGGCGCGGTCTTCGCGTCGATCCTGATGTGATGGGGTGCGCCGGCGACCGGCATCGATGGTCGCCGGCGCTGTTCGGGTGTCCGCCGCGGTCGTGCCGAGGCGCAAGCTGAACCGCAACGGTGGCGCGCGTCGCAGCAGGGCCGGTTTGTGCGCCATGGGCGTGACACCTGCTGCAACTTTCGGCACTGTCGAACGGTCCCAGCTTGTTGCAACCCTGAGCCTGGTCCGTACCACGTGGCCGCCGCCACCGGCGACCGCGAACCCCTCCGCGAAGTAGCCCCAGAAGTCCCCCATGATCGCCAAGACCCCCCTGTTCGCCCTCCTGCTCACCGCGCCGCTTGCGCTGCTCGCGCGCGCCGACAACGGCACTGCGCCGGTGGTCCCGCTGCCGTCGCAGGCCGATGCGCCCGCGGCGCAGGAAGCGGCTCCGGCCACGCTGCGCGAACCGGTGGAGCCGGCGGCCGGCAAGTCCGTCGCCACGCTGCCCAGCGGGCCGACCGACTACCAGGTCACCGCCGCCAAGCTGGTGTACGGCCTGCTGTCCGACAGCCGCTACGCCTACCGGCCGCAGCCGCTCGACGACGCCCTCTCGGCCGACATGTACGAGCGCTACCTGGAGGCGCTCGACGGCGGCAAGCAGTTCTTCACCGCCGCCGACATCGCCCGCTTCGACCGCTACAGGACCCGTTTCGACGACGCGATCAAGAGCGGCGAGCTCGAGCCGGCCTACGCGATTTTCGCGCTGTACCGCGACCGGGTGAACGAGCGGGTCGACTACGCCCGGGAGCTGCTCAAGCAGGACATCTTCGACTTCACCGGCGACGACCGCTTCCACTACGACCGCGAAGACGCCGCTTGGGCCGCCGACACCGCCGCGCTCGACCAGCTGTGGAAGCAGTCGGTGCGCAACGACTGGCTGCGCCTGAAGCTGGCCGGCAAGGAAGCCGACGGCATCCGCGAGACCCTCGACAAGCGCTACGCCAACCTCGCCGAGAACGTCGCCGAGCTGGAAGGCCAGGACGTGTTCCAGACCTTCCTCAACAGCTACGCCGGCGCGATCGACCCGCATACCGACTACTTCACCCCGCGCTCGGCGGAGAACTTCAACCTCTCGATGTCGCTGTCGCTGGAGGGTATCGGCGCGGTGCTGCAGAAGCAGGACGACATCGTCGCGATCCGCGAGATCGTCCCGGGCGGCCCGGCCGACAAGTCCGAGATCCTCGCTCCGGGCGACCGCGTGGTCGCGGTCGGACAGGGTGAAAGCGGGCCGATGGTCGACGTGATCGGCTGGCGCATCGACAACGTGGTCGAGAAGATCCGCGGGCCCAAGGGCTCGGAGGTCCGGCTCGACGTGATCCCCGCCGAGGCCGGCCTCGACAGCAAGCCGGTGCGGGTGGTGATCACCCGTGACGAGGTGCGTCTGGAGGACCAGGCTGCGAAGTCGGAAATCATGACGGTCCCGGGACAGGGCGAGGCGCCCGACCAGCGGATCGGCGTGATCGAGCTGCCGGGCTTCTACCAGGACTTCGAGGGGCGCCGGCTCAACCAGGACGATTACGCGTCGGCGACCCGTGACGTCGCCAGGCTGCTGCGCGAGCTGAGGGCCAAGGACGTCGACGGCGTCGTGCTCGACCTGCGCAACAACGGCGGCGGTTCGCTGACCGAGGCGATCGAGCTGACCGGTCTGTTCATTGACCAGGGCCCGGTGGTGCAGGTGCGCGAGTCCGGCGGCCGGGTCAGCGTCGAGGGCGACGGCGACAGCGGCGTGGCCTGGGACGGTCCGCTGGCGGTGCTGGTCAACCGCGGCTCGGCGTCGGCGTCGGAGATCTTCGCCGGCGCGATCCAGGACTACGGTCGCGGCCTCGTCATCGGCGAGACCACCTTCGGAAAGGGCACGGTGCAGAACCTGGTCGATCTCGACCGCTGGCCGGCCAACGAGGAGGAGCGCTTCGGCCAGGTCAAGCTGACCATCGCCCAGTTCTTCCGCGTCAGCGGGGGTTCGACCCAGAACAAGGGCGTGGTGCCGGACATCGCGTTCCCGGCCTCGGTCGACGCCACCGAGTACGGCGAGAGCACCTACGACAACGCGCTGCCGTGGACCAAGATCGCCGAGGTCCCGCATATCCGCTACGGCAATTTCGCTCCGCTGCTGCCGCAACTGGAGGCGCTGCACAGCGAGCGTGTGGCCGACAACCGCGAGTTCCAGTGGTGGAAGGAGGACGTCGAGCGCTACCGCGAGGAAGCCGCCGAAACCTCGATCTCGCTCAACGAGGCCGAGCGCCGCGCCGAGCGCGACGCCAACGAGGCGCGCCGGCAGGAGCGCCAGGACATCCGCAAGGAGCTGGGCCTGGCCCTCGACCCGTTGGCCGTGGCCTCGCTCGACGACGGCCTGACCGCCAACGAGCGCGACATCGTCGAGGACGCCGCCCGCGAAAAGGCCGCCGAGGACCGCCCCGACCCGCTGCTGCGCGAATCGGCCGCGATCCTGGCCGATGCCGTGTGGTTGCTCAGCAACGACGCCCAGCTGTCGGCGGCGGTGCTGCCGGCGTCGGCCAGTGCGGGGCACTGGGCAGACTGAGGTCACGACGGCCGCAATGGAAAACGGGCGCTTCGAGCGCCCGTTTTTTTTGCATCAATGCCAGATACACGGGTGTGCATTACCGCGCGCTGCATCTGTAGGAGCGGCTTCAGCCGCGATCGGGTGACCGGTCGCGCGTGCAGACTCCACCATCGCGGCTGAAGCCGCCCCTACAACAGCCCGGAGCCGCGCCGCGATGGGCGGGACCCTTCCGACCGGATGCGCCCGTCCTACGCCGCGCGCAGCGCCGTCGTCACCGGCAGCCGGGCCGCCCGCAGCGCGGGGAACAGGCCACCGACCAGGCCGATGCCGAGCGCCCACTTCAGTCCGCTCCACAGCAGCTCCGGCGAGACCCGGAACGAGAACACCACCTGGCTGAAATTGTTGCCCAGCGTCGACACCGTGTAGCCGTTGAACACCAGCCACGCTAGCGCGGCGCCGAGGATGCCGCCCAGCAGCGCCAGCAGCATCGTTTCCAGCATCACCGCCACCACCACCGGCAGACCGCGGAAGCCGATCGCGCGCATCGTCGCGATCTCGCGCGCGCGGCCGGCGACCGCCGCGTACATGGTGTTGAGCGCGCCGAACACCGCGCCGATCGCCATGATCGTGCCGATCACCGTGCCCAGCACCTTGATCAGCTTGGTCAGGCCCTCGGACTGCTTGGAGTAGTAGCTGCGGGTGGTCTCGACATCGAGCTTGAGCCGCGGGTCGGCGGCCATCGCGGCTTTGAGCTGCTGCATGCCGCCGTCGGCCAGGCGGGCGGTCACCGACTGGTAGGCGGACCGGTTGTAGGTGTTGGCGACCACCTCGGTGTCGGCCCACAGTTCGGATTCGTGCGAGTCGCCGCTCTCGAAGCGCCCGACCACGGTCCATTGCTGGTTGCCGATCTCGATGGTGTTGCCGACGTCCAGGTCGCGGAACTGCTCGTGCGCGCCGGCGCCGACGATCAGCTCGCGCAGGCCCGGCTCGAACCGCCGGCCCTCGACCAGTTCCACCTGCGGCCGGACTTCCCAGGCCTTGGGGCCGACACCGCGCAATTGCGCGTTGACGTCGGTGCCGTCGGCCTGGCTGGACAGATTGACCACCTGCGACAACTCGGGCGACAGCAGCGGCCGCCCGTCCCGGCCGCTGGCGATGCCGGGCAGGGAAGAGATCAGCGGCACCTGGTCGCGGGTGATCACCGAGTTGGTCTCGGCCTGCGAGCCGCCGCGCAGGATGATCGCGCTGTCGTCGCTTCCGGTTTTGTTGAGCGTCTCGGCGAAGCCCTCGCCCATCGCCAGCATCGCCACCAGCACGCCGACCACGCCGGCGATGCCGACGATGATCACCGACGAGGCGCCCCAGCGCTGCGGCAGGCTGGCGACGCCGACGCGGGTGGCGGCCAGGGCCAGCCGGCCGGTGCGGGTCAGCACCAGCCACAGCGCCAGCAGCACCGCGACCGCGAGCACGCCCCACCACGGCAGCGCGATCCACGCCGCCAGCCCGACGGCGAGCGCGAGCACCACGCCGATGTTGCCCAGCCACTTCTTCATCCGTTTCATTGCCGGTTCCTCATCAAAGGGTGGACCGCGCTCAGCGTCCCGCCAGCGCGTCGACGATGTTGAGCCGCATCGCGCGCAATGCCGGCAGCGCGCCGACCACCAATCCAATCGCGAGCATCAGCGCCAGTCCGACCAGCCAGGTCTGGGTCTGCACGGTCGGCAGCTGCACGATGCCGCCGCTGGCCGCGCTCACCGCCGGCATCAGTGCCGCGGCGATCGCCAGCCCGAGCAGGCCGCCCAGTACCACCAGCAGCACCGACTCGGCCAGGACCAGCATCAGCACACTGCGGCTGGTGAAGCCGATCGTCTTCAGCACCGCCAGCTCGGGGATGCGCTCGCGCACGGCCTGGGCCATGGTGTTGCCGGTCAGCAGCAGCAGGGTGAAGAACACCGCGCCCATGATCGCGCTGACGATCAGGCCGATGTCGGCGAACTGCTTGATGAAGGCCTGGTTGAACGCCTGCTCGGTCTGGGTCTTGGTTTCGTGGTCGGAGTTGGCCGAGATCGCGTCGATCGCCTGCGCCACCCGCGACGCCTGGTCGATGTCGGTGAGCTTGACCATGTACCAGCCGATCTCGTCCCGGATGTAGTCGTTGGCCTCGTTGAAGTAGTCCCAGTGGAACATCAGCTGGTTCTCCTCGCCGCGGCGCTGGTCGTCCTCGAGCTCGAAGATGCCGCGCAGGGTGAAGCTCCAGTCGTTGCTGCCGTCCTTCGGGAAGATCGTCGCCTGCAGCGGGATGGTGTCGCCGATCTTCCAGCCGTGGCGCTCGGCCAGCGCGGCGCCGACGATCGCGCCGGTGCGGTCGGCCTTGAACGCCTCCAGCTGGTCGGCCGGGATCGTGTACTCCGGGTACAGCTCGAAGTAGTCCGGGCCCACCGCGAAGTTGGGGAAGAAGTTCTTCGGGTCGCGATAGATGCCGCCGAACCAGTTGGCGTAGACGACCTTCTCGACCCCCGGCACCGCGGCGATCTGTGCGGTCAGCCGCGAGGGCAGGGTCTGGGTGATCGACAGGCGCGAGGCGACCACCAGCCGGTCGGCGCCGGCGACGCTGCCGCCGGCGTTGAACGCCACGCGGACCGAATCGAGCATGCCGAACAGCAGGAACGCGGCGACCACCGACAGCAGCGTCAGCAGGGTGCGGGTCTTGCTGCGGAACAGCGCGGCCCAGATCAGGTGCAGGTATTTCATGTCCCGGCTCCTTCGGAAGCAACGCGCATCAGTGCGCGGCGGCCAGCTCGCCCTCGACGAGGCTGCCCTTGTCGAGATGAATCGTGCGGCGGGCGTGGTCGGCGGCCTTGGGGTCGTGGGTCACCATCACGATGGTCTTGCCGTGGTCGCGGTTGAGCGACTGCAGCAGCGCGAGGATCTCCTCGGCCGATTGCCGGTCGAGGTCGCCGGTGGGTTCGTCGCAGATCAGCAGGGTCGGGTCGGACACGATCGCGCGGGCGATCGCGACGCGCTGCTGCTGGCCGCCGGAGAGCTCATTGGGCCGGTGCTTGCCGCGTTCTTCCAGCCCGACCAGCTTCAGCGCGATCTCGGCGTTGCGCTTGCGCTGCGCGGCCGACAGCCGGGTCAGCAGCAGCGGCAACTCGACATTCTTCTGCGCGTTGAGGGTCGGCATCAGGTTGTAGAACTGGAACACGAAGCCGACGTGGTCGCTGCGCCAGTTCGACAGCTGGCCGGCGCCCATGGCGTCGATGCGCTGGCCGTTGATCTCGATCTCGCCGCCGCTGGGCGAGTCGAGCCCGCCGATCAGGTTGAGCAGGGTGGTCTTGCCCGAACCGGAGGGCCCCATCAGCGCGACGAAGTCGCCCTCGGGAATTTCCAGGTCGATGCCGTGCAGCACTTCGACCGTCTCCGGGCCGCGCTGATAACTCTTGGTGAGGTTGCGGATCGAGACCAGTGACATGGCGGCGTCCTTGTTTGGGAGGGGTTGCACGTCGCCGGCGGCGTGCCGGCAGCGGATGGATCAGCCTTCGTCCGGCGCCTGCGTGATACGCACCTGCGCGCCGTCCTCGAGCGATTCGGGCGGATCGAGCACGACCTGCTCGCCACCGGCCAGGCCCGACATCACTTCGCGGTCGTCGCCGAGGCTGCGGCCCACTTCGACGCTACGCAGTTCGACCGCGCTTTCGGCTCCGCCGGCGTCGCTCAGCACGAAGGCCGCGTCGCCGTCGCCGCGCGGGACGATCGCCGCGGCGGGCACCAGCACGCCGCGCTTTTCGGCATCCGCGGACGCCGGCTGCGCCTTTTCCAGGAAGCTCACCCGCACGCCCATGTCGGGGACGATGCGTTCGTCCTTCTCGTGCAGCGCGATGCGTACCTTGACGGTGGCCTTGCCCCGGTCGGCGGTGGGGATGATCGCGATCACCTCGCCGGGGATCTGCCAGTCCGGGTAGGCGTTGAGCGTGGCCTCGACCGGCATCGCCGGCTGCACCCGGCCGATGTAGGCCTCGCCGACGTCGACCTCCACCTCCAGCGAGTCCATGTCGACGATCGTGCCGATGCCGGTCCGGGTGAACCCGCCGCCGGCCGACAGCGGCGAGATCATCTCGCCCGGCTGCGCCGCCTTGGCGATCACCACGCCGGCGAACGGCGCACGCACCACGGTGTTGTCGACGCCGATGCGGGCGATCGCCAGCTGGTCCTCGGCGACGCCGGCCTGGCGCCGCGCGGTCGCCAGTTGCGCGCGCAATGCATCGCGCTCGGCCACGGCCTGGTCGTACTGCGCCTGCGACACCAGCTGCTGGTCGACCAGCGGCTGCAGCCGGGTCGCGTTGGCTTCGGCCTCGCGCAGCTGGGCCTGCGCCGCGGTGACCTGGCTGCGCGCGGCGCCGAGCTGCTCGTTGGCCAGCGCGCGCTGGGCAGCGGCGTCGACCGGGTCGAGCGTGGCCATGACTTCGCCGGCCTCGACCCGCTGGCCCTCCTCGATCAGCACCTCGCGCACCTTGCCGGTGACCTTGGCCGACACCGTCGCCATCCGCCGCGCGACCACGTAGCCGGTGGCGTCGAGCACCGACGCGCTGCCGCCGTTGTTACCGCCAATCGCCACCACCGGAGCGGTCCGCACCTCCGGCATATCGTCGCGGCCGAACAGCGCCCAGCCGCCAAGCACCAGCACTGCCAGCAGCGCGGCCACGCCTGCGCCGATCCAGAGTCCACGCCTCGAGGGCGGTGGTGGTGCCTTGCGGTCGATCTTGAGTTCGCTGAGGAGGTCTGCGGAGTCGGTCATCGAGTGATTGACGTTCTGGACGGAGAAAAAGTGACAGCCCCGGCCCCTTTCCGGTGCACATCCCCGGGCCGGCCTGTCGAAGCAGGCTGCAGCGTAGTCGATCGGTCAATCGCCGGTCACCTGACAGTTGTCATGTGCCTGGGCTGACGCCCGCGACTGCCGGCGGCCGCGGCGGGTGGCGACCATGTCGCCACTGTCCATGGCCGACACGGAGGCCCTCCATGAAACACGGCAACGCGCTGGCGACATTGCGTGGCGTGCACAGGCGTTTCGGCGCCGTCACCGCGCTCGACGGCATCGACCTGGAGCTGCACGCCGGCCAGGTACACGCTCTGCTCGGCCCCAATGGCGCCGGCAAGAGCACCGCGATCGGTCTGCTGCTGGGGCTGCTCACGCCCGATCGCGGCGAGGCGCTGCTGTTCGGGCATGCGCCGCACACGCTCGCGGCGCGGCGCCAGGTCGGGGTGATGCTGCAGTCGGGTGGCCTGCACGACAACAACACGGTGGGCGAGCTGCTCGAGCTCACCCGCAGCTACTACCCGCATCCACGCAGCGTCGCCGACTGCGTGGCGCTGGCCGGACTGGACGGCCTGCTGCGGCGGCGCTACGGCAAGCTCTCGGGCGGCCAGCAACGCCGCGTGCAGTTTGCGCTCGCCGTGTGCGGCAACCCGCGGCTGCTGTTCCTCGACGAGCCGACCACCGGCCTGGACATCGAGGCGCGGCAGGTGTTGTGGCAGGCATTGCGCGAGCTGGTCGACCGTGGATGCGCGGTGATGCTGACCACCCACTACCTGGAGGAGGCCGAGGCGCTCGCCGACCGCGTCACCGTGGTCAACCACGGCCGGGTGGTCACCGCGGGCAGCATGCAGGAGGTCCGCGCGCACGTCTCGCAACGGCGCGTCCGTTGCCTGTCGGCGCTGGACGCGCAGCGCGTCCGCGGCTGGCCGGGCGTTGTCGGGGTGCGCCGGGAACAGGCGCGGCTGGACATCGTGACCGACGCAGCCGAGGCCGTGGTCCGCCGGCTGCTGGCGGACGACCCGGCGCTGTCGGAGCTGGAAGTCCAGCGTGCCGGCTTGGCCGAAGCCTTCATCGCCCTGACCCGTGACACCCCGTCCCCGACCGCCCGCGAGGCCGCTTGATGAATACCGTCGCTTCCACCCTCGTCCCGTACCCGTCGCTGCGCAGCTACTGGCTGGAAGCCCGCTGCGAGCTGCTGCGGTTGTTGCGCACACCGGCGTTCGTGCTGCCGACGCTGCTGTTCCCGTCGTTGTTCTACCTGCTGTTCGGGGTGCTGCTGGACAGCCGGGGCGGCGGCGAGGCCGCGCGCTACCTGCTGGCTACCTACGGCGTGTTCGGGGTGATGGGCGCGGCCCTGTTCGGATTCGGCGTGACCGTCGCCAGCGAACGCGAGCGCGGCTTCCTGGCCCTTCGACGGGCGCTGCCGACGCCGCCCGGGGCATACCTGCTCGCCAAGATGGCGATGGCCATGAGCTTCGCCACCGTCATCTCGCTGATGCTGTTGCTGCTCGGCACGGGCCTGGCCCATGTCGATCTGGCGCCATGGCAATGGGCGATGCTGCTGGTCGTCGATGTGCTCGGGGTGTTGCCGTTCTGCGCACTCGGGCTGTTCGTCGGCACCCTCTTCGGCGGTTCGGCCGCGCCGGCGGTGGTCAACCTGCTGTACCTGCCGATGTCGTTCCTGTCCGGGTTGTGGCTGCCGCTGGCGATGCTGCCGGACATCTTCGCCCGGCTGGCGCCATTGTGGCCGTCCTACCACCTCGGACAGATCGCGCTGGCGGTGGTCGGCCGGTCGTCCGGAGGCAGCGTGTGGTTGCACCTGGGCGTGCTGGTGGCGTTCACCGCGGTGTTCTTCCTGCTGGCACTGCGCCGGCTGCAGCGTGTCGGCTGAGCCGGCGGTGGCATGATCGCGCCATGACCGACCCGCGTGCCATGAAACTCGTCCCCGCGTCCGTCCGGGCCTGGCTGCGTCCGGCCCCGGATTCGCTGACCGCCGCAACCTTGCGCGCGGGCCGCTCGCCGTGGTTCGACGCGGTGCACGTACTGTGGTCGGTGTGGGTGTTCATCGTGCCGTCGTTCTCGCCGGGCGGGTACGACGCACGCTGGGCGCTGCTGACGGCGATTTCCTATCCGTTGTTCCTGCTGTTGTACGCCAGGACCCTCCTCGCCCCGGCGCGCACGGCCCCGCGCTACGCGATCGCGATGGTCCTGCTGTCGGCCGTGCTGCTGCCCTGGTATCCGTCGGGCATGAGCTATTTCGTGTTCGGCTGCGTGATGATCAGCCACCGGCAGGTGGGCTCGGCGGTCGGCCTGATCGTGCTGCTGCTGTTGCTCAACATCGGCTTCGTCGGCCTTGCGCTGTGGATCGGCTATCCGGCGCGATCGGTCGTGTGGCTGCCGCTGGTCACCTTCATCGTCAGCACGCTGGTCCAGGTCGAATGCATCAACCAGGCGCGCAACGCCGCGCTGCGGCTGTCGCAGGAGGAGGTGCGGCGGCTGGCGGCAACCGCCGAGCGCGAGCGCATCGGCCGTGATCTGCACGACCTGCTCGGCCATACGCTTTCGATGGTGGCGCTGAAGACCGACCTTGCCGGTCGGTTGATCATGCATGACCCGACCGGCGCCCAACGCGAGTTGGCCGACGTCAGCCGCGTCTCCCGCGACGCCCTGGCCCAGGTGCGCGCGGCGGTCAGCGGCATCCGCGCCGCGCGCGTGGCCGCAGAGTTGGCCTCGGCCCGGCTGCTGCTGGAATGCGGCGGCGTAGGCCTGCAGTACGACTACGACGCGCACGGCCTCGCCGGAGGCGTACTGCCGCCGCGCGTGGAAACCGTGCTGGCCCTGACCGTGCGCGAGGCGGTGACCAACATCCAGCGGCACGCGCAGGCGCGCAACGCCCGCATCGGTTTCGCTGCCGAAGGCGACGAGGCGGTGCTGCGGATCGCCGATGACGGCCGCGGCGGGGCGATCGTGCCGGGGAACGGGCTGGACGGGATGCGAGAGCGCATCGAGGGGTTGGGTGGGCGCCTGCGCATCGACTCCCAGCGTGGCCACGGCACCCGCATCGAGGTGCGGCTGCCGCTGGCAGCAAACGACGACGCTGCACCGGAGGCATCCTGAGCGCATGCCGCTCTGCTAAGTTTCCGCGCATGCCCGTCGCCCCCTTCCACCCGTGATCCGCGTCCTGCTTGCCGAGGACCAGGCGATGCTGCGCGGCGCGCTCGCGGCGCTGCTCGACCTGGAGCCCGACATCGAGGTGGTCGGCGCGGTCGGCGACGGCGAAAGCGCCTGGCGCGAGCTGCAGCGGCTGGCGCCCGACGTGCTCGTGACCGACATCGAGATGCCGGGCCTTACCGGGCTGGAGCTTGCCCAGCGCGCGCATCGGCACCAGCTGACTACGCGCGTGGTGATCGTCACCACCTTCGCCCGCGCCGGCTTCCTGCGCCGTGCGCTTGACGCCGGCGTGGCGGGTTACCTGCTCAAGGACGCCCCTGCAGAGCGCCTGGCCGACGCCCTGCGCCAGGTGCATCGCGGCGGCCGCGCTATCGATCCGGAGCTGGCATTGGAAGCCTGGTCGGAGGCCGACCCGCTCAACGACCGCGAGCGCCAGGTGCTGCGCTTGGCGGGTGAGGGCCAGAGCGCCGGGGACATTGCGGGACGGTTGGGGCTCTCGCAGGGAACGGTGCGCAACTACCTGTCGGAGGCGATCGGCAAGCTGGGTGTCGGCAATCGCATCGAGGCCCATCGCCTGGCGCGGCAGAAAGGCTGGCTGTAGGCCGGCGCCGCGTCCCGCCGGGGCAGCGCCCCGGCGAGCCTGGCCTCAACCGGCGCAGCGCGCCTGCAGCATCGCGAATGCGGCGCGCAGGCCCTGCGCCTCGCCGCCCGCCGGTCGGCCGGGGCGGTCGGCATCGCTCCAGCTGTAGACGTCCAGGTGCGCCCACTTCTGCCCGGCCGGGACGAAGCGCTCCAGGTACAGCGCGGCGGTGATGCTGCCGCCCATCCGGCTCGGTCCGCTGTTGGCGATGTCGGCGATGCCACTGGTCAGGTAGCGCCAGTACGGGCGCCACAGCGGCATCCGCCAGAGCGGATCGCGCTGCTGCAGGCCGGCCTCGAGCCACTCGCCCGCGACGCCGTCGTCGTTGCTGTACAGCGCCGGCAGGTCGGGGCCGAGGGCGATGCGGGCCGCGCCGGTCAACGTTGCGAAGTCGAGCAGCAGTTCCGGCGACTGCTCGCCGGCGTAGGCCAGCGCATCGCACAGCACCAGCCGGCCCTCGGCATCGGTGTTGTCGACCTCGACGCTGATGCCGGCACGGGTGGTGATGACCTCGCCGGGGCGGAACGCATTCGGCCCGACCGAGTTCTCCACCGCCGGGACCAGCAGGGTGATGCGCAGCGGCAGCCTGCGCGCCATCACCCACTCGGCCAGCGCGATCGCGTGCGCGGCGCCACCCATGTCCTTCTTCATGTTGCGCATGCCGTCGGCCGGCTTGAGGTCGAGCCCGCCGGTGTCGAAGCACACGCCCTTGCCGACGATGGCGACGTGCGGGTGGGCCTGCTCGCCCCAGCGCAGCGCGATCAACCGCGGGGCGCGGTGGCTGGCGCGGCCGACCGCGTGGATCGTGGGGAAATTGCGCGCCAGCAGGTCGTCCCCGCCGATGACCTCGATCGCCGCGCCGTGGCGCTCGGCGATCTCGCAGGCGACCTGCTCCAGCTCGTCCGGCCCCATGTGCTCGGTCGGCGTGTTGACCAGGTCGCGCACGCGGGTGCAGGCGGCGAGCGCGTCGATCACCTCGGCGGCGTTGTCGACTTCAAGCCGCGCCGGCTGCCGCGGCGGCTGGCGGTAGCGATTGAAGCGGTACGCGCCCAAGCCCCACCCCAGCCGCAGCGCCGCCAGCGTGTCCGCGTCGTGTTCACCGGCGAGGCGGAACGTGCGCGGCGGCAGCGCCGAGGGCGCATGGCCGTAGCTGTACGGGTCGAGGCGGTCGCCGACACCGATCACCGCGGCGGCGGCGCCGCCCGGCCCCGGCAGCAGCAGCGCGCTCCCGGCCGAGCCGTCGAAACCCTGGGCGTCCAGCCAGGCACCGGCCGCGTCGTCCTGTGACCGGCGCCAGTCCGCGAACCCGGCGCGGTCCACCACGTGCAGGGGCAGGGCGTCGGCGGTGGTGGCGGGCGCGGCAAATCCGGGGGGCAGGTTCATGCGGACATCGACTCCGGCTGTGGGGCCGCTTCGAGCCAGTCGGCGAGTGCGGCGAGGGTGGTGAATTCGAGGTCGGGAGGCGGCAGCTTGCGCGGCCAGTCGGCGCCCTCGCGGTTGATCCAGGCCGTGCGCAGGCCGGCGCGCTGGGCGCCTTCGACATCGGTGCGGATATCGTCGCCGACGTGCAGCACCTCGCCGGGTTCGCAGCCCAGTTGCGCGCAGGCGGCGTGGAAGATGCTGGCCGTCGGCTTGGCCGCGCCGTGCTCGCGGGCGCCGAGCTGGAAGCGGAACAGGTGCATCAGCCCGATCATGCGCAGGCAGGCGTTGCCGTTGCTGAGCGCCGCCAGCGGCAGCCGCGCGGCGAGCCGCTCGAGCGCCGGCACGCTGTCGTCGTAGTGCTCGACCTCACAGCGGGCGGCGAAGTAGGCGTCGTAGGCCGACTGCACCAATGCGGTGTCCTCGCCGGCCTCGGCCAGCATGCGCTCGATCATCCAGCGGCGCTGCTCGGTCATGTCGTGGGCGAGGTGCGGGCGCTCGTCGTCGCACTGCTGGCGCAACCGGCGGCGGGCGTCCAGCGGCCAGCGGACCGCCGCGCGTGGCGCGTGTGCCCGCAGCCAAGCCTCCAGCGCGTCCTCGGCGCGGAGGATCGCCGGGGCGATCGGCCACAGCGTGTCGTCGAGGTCCAGGGTGATGGCGCGGACGGTGAAATGCACCGGAGCATTCTACGCGGGCGGGGCGGGTGGCCGCGGCAAGCGATGCGGGCTGCCATCCAAGGACTTTTGACGCCTTTGTAGGAGCGGCTTCAGCCGCTATCGGACAATGGTTCGCCCGCGTCCTTTCCACGATCGCGGCTGAAGCCGCTCCTACAACAGCCCGCCGGAAAAACCCGGCAGGGATCGGCAAGAGCCCTCCACACCCGCATCACTCGAACAGCCGCGCCCAGCCTTCCATGCCCTCGATCCGCGCCAGCACGATCTTCACGCAGACCAGCAGCGGCACCGCCAGCAACAGCCCGATGATTCCCCAGAGCCAGCCGAACAGCATCAGCGCGAGGATCAGCACCAGCGGCGACAGCCGCATCTGCCGGCCGAGCACGATCGGGGTGATGATCTGCCCCTCCAGCGTGTGCAGGGCAAGGTAGATTCCCGCCGGCAGCAGCGATTTCCACGGATCGTCGAAGGCGACGAAACCCATCATCAGCATGATGATGATCCCGATCATCGGACCGACGTACGGGGCGAAGTTCAGCACCGCCGCCATCGTCCCCCACAGCAGCGCCTCGGCCAGCGGCACCTGCAGCAGGTAGAGGATCCCGGCCAGCGCCATGCCGACGGTGAAGTTGATCACGCTGATGGTCAGCACGTAGCGCGAGATCTCGCGCTCGATCGAATGCAGGATCTCCACCGTGACCCGCTTCTGCTGGCGCGTCGGCAGCAGCGCCAGCGCGTTCCGCTGCAGGCTCTCGCCGTAGATCATGAAGAAGAAGGTCAGCAGCACCACCGCGAGCACCGACGCGACCAGGCGCGGGGTGGCGGTGAGCTTCTTGAACGGTTCGTTGGCCTCGGTGCGCACCACCTGCACCGGCGTGGCCTCGGGCGCATCGGCGGCGCGCGCGATGTCGGCGGCGGCCTCGTTGGCGGCCTGCATGGGCTTGGCCATCTCGCGCAGTTTCGGTGCGAGCTCGCGCATCTCGCGCGGCACCTGGCGCGCCCACTCGGTGGCCGGGTCGATCAACTGGTTGCCCAGCGCCGCCGTCGCCGCCATGCCACCCAGCAGCACCAGCACGGCGCCAAGCACGCGCGGAATGAAGAGCTTCTGCAGGCCGCGGATGATCGGGTTGCCGATCAGCGCGAACAGCACCGCCAGCAGCACCGGCAGGATCACGTCCTGCGCTGCCCACAGGGTGTAGCCGACCGCGAGCACCGCCAGCACCACCAGCGCGGCCGAGGCGCGCGGACGCACGGGAGCGAGCGGCGGATCGTCGCCCGGTACGGGTTCGCGCGGGGCCGACGCGCCGGACGCCAGCCCGGCGCCCCGGGCGGGGGGCTCGCCGGCGGCCGACGTGCTCAAGGGTCGACCGCCTCGCTGCCGGCCCCGCGCGCGGCGGCGGCGTGTCGCAGCAGGCGCTCGTGGGCGAGCTGCTCGGCGGCCGCGGTCTGCGCGTACTGGCCCATCGCCGTAGCGTCGGGCGCCACCACACCGGCGACCTGTCCCGAGGTCTCGGCGGCCTGTTCGGCTTCGGCCGCGGCATGGCTGGCGGTGGTGCTGGCGAACATGCTGGTCAGCATCGACACGATGCGGACCACGCTGCCGCTGCGCGCGGCGTTGCCGAACGGTTCGGCGCGGCCGGCGAGAAAGCCCCCGACCAGTCCCGCCAGCACGATCCGGCCGGGCGTCCACATCGCCTTCCAGGAGCCGCGCAGCTGGCGCAGGTCGGCGCCGATGCGGCGCTCGTGCGCCTCCAGTGCGTCTTCGGCTTGGGCGACCTTCTGGATCAGTTTGTCGAAACTCATGGCGCGGCGCTCCCCTGGCTGTGGCCGTGCGTGTGCTGGACCGGCTGGCGGGTGGATGCGGTCAGGGCGGGGTGAGATCGACGCCGCGCCCGTCCTTCAGCGGCTTGCCCTCGCCGTCCTCGGGCACGCGCTGGCGCGCGGCTTCCCGGGTGGACTCGGGCGAGTCCGGGTCGGGCATGAAGTCGGCCAGCTCGCCGATGCCGAGCCGGGCCAGCTGCCGCCGCGTCGCCTGCAGGCGGGTGTGCTCGAAATAGCGCATCGCCTGCCAGCCGGCCCACCCCGCGACCGCCAGGCTGAGCACCGCGGGCAGCAGCATCGCGACCGACCACGACAGGCCCACGTGGCGGCTGAGGAACACCACGAGGGTCGACATCAGCAGCAGCCATGCCGACGCGCCCGCGGCGATGGCGACGCCGCTCAGCGCCAGCGTGCGGCCCATCGCGCTGCGGGCCAGCGAGATGTCGGCCACCACCAGCGAGCGCAGCGCCTTCACCGAGTCCACCGACGCGCCGAGGCTGGCGCGGCCGGTGGCGCCGATCTGCCGCAGGGCCTCGATCAGGTCCGGCGGCGGGGCGTCGTGCTCATGCGGATCGTGCGGATCGGCGGGACCGCCGGGGGGCGGTGCGTCGCCGGGCGCTCCGGTGCGCTGCACCGCCGCTTACCGGTGGCTGCCGCGGGCGAGCTTGGCGATGATCCAGCCGGCGGCGAAGGCGGTGCCGAACGAAGCGATCGGCCGCTCGCGGATCAGCTCGGCGGCGCTGTCGATCATGTCGCGGCCCTTCTCCATCAGCTGGTCGGCCTGCTCGCGCGCCGCCAGGCTGGCCTGCTCGGCGGCGGTCAGGCCGGCGAGCGCGCCGTCGGCGAGGTCGGACTTCACGTGCGCCTTGCCGAGCCGCAGCTCGTCACCCGCCGCGCCGGCGGCGCCCTTGATCGCTTCGCCGGCATCGCGCGCGGCCTGTTTCAGGTGGCCGCCGGCCTCGCCCAGGCTGTCCTTGAGCGCGGTGCCGGAGGTGGATGCGGTGGTGGAGGATGTGGCGTCGGTCGGGCTCATCTGGGGAATCTCCTTGGCGTCGGGGCGGCGCGCGGCGTCACTGCATCGGCAGGAGTCCCGGCCGGTTGCCCCGGACGACGCGCAGCACCAACTGTGCGGGAGGCTGTGTGAAGCCGGCGCGGAAACCCGACAGGTCGTCGAACTCGCCGGCGCTGGCCGCCACCACCAGGTCGCCCTCGCGCAGGCCGTTGCGGGCGGCGCGGCTGCCGCGCGCGACCGACTCCACCAGCACCCCGCGCACCCCCGACTGGCGCAGGCCTTCGGGCAGCTCGGCAAAGGTGGCGCCGGTCAGGCGCGGATCGAGCTGCGCCCCGGCGAAGCTGCGCGGCTGCTCGCGCACGGCGGCCTCGACCTGCAGCGCCTGGCCGTCGCGGCGGATGTCGAGGGTGACCCGGCTGCCGACCGCCTGCAGGCCCTCGAAGTTGTGCAGTTCCTCGGGGCTGTCGATGCGCTCGCCGTCGGCGGCGACGATCACGTCGCCGGGTTGCAGCCCCGCGGCGGCCGCGGCCGAACCGTCGAAGACCCGGGTGACCACCG
The DNA here is from genome assembly GCF_056739745.1 of Lysobacter sp. CC-YZS074. Taxonomy (NCBI): domain Bacteria; kingdom Pseudomonadati; phylum Pseudomonadota; class Gammaproteobacteria; order Lysobacterales; family Lysobacteraceae; genus Lysobacter; species Lysobacter sp. CC-YZS074. The sequence continues at coordinate 548,183 of NZ_CP200301.1, forward strand.
CGCCGCGTGCGGCGTCCAGGCCGAGCCCCTCGGCCAGCCGCGCGGTCACCGCCTGGGTGTCGAGCCCGAGCGTGCCGCGCCGCACCTCGCCGGTGGTGACCAGCTGCGACATCACGCTGCGCGCCAGGTTGGCCGGGATCGCGAAACCCAGCCCGATGTTGCCCGCCATCGAGCCGCGCGGATTGAAGCTGGCGGTGTTGATGCCGACCAGCTGGCCGTCCAGGTTGACCAGCGCGCCGCCGGAATTGCCCGGGTTGATCGAGGCGTCGGTCTGGATGAAGTTCTGGTAGCCGAGTCCGCGCAGGCCGCTGCGGCCGACCGCCGAGACGATGCCGCTGGTGACGGTCTGGCCGATGCCGAACGGGTTGCCTACCGCGACCACGAAGTCGCCCACCCGCAGCGATGCCGAATCGGCCAGCGGAATCTCCTGCAGGCCGGTGGCCGGGATCTTCATCACCGCGATGTCGGTGTCCGGGTCGGAGCCGACGAACTCGGCCTCGATCGTGCGGCCGTCCGACAGCGTGACCGACACCTCGTCGGCGCCCTCGATCACGTGGTGGTTGGTCAGCACCAGGCCGCGTGCGGCGTCGACGATCACTCCGGAACCGAGCGACTGCTCGATGCGCTCCTGCGGCACGTTGGGGAACATGCGGCGGAAGATCGGATCGTTGGCGAACGGGTTGTAGACCCGGACCCGCTGCTTGGTGTGCACGCTCACCACCGCCGGAGTGACCCGCGCCAGCATCGGCGCGAGCGAAGGCAGTGGCTGGCCGGCCACCGCCGCCGGCAACTGCCCCACCATCGGCGCCACCGCGGCCGGCGCGGGATAGGCGGCCGCGGGCTGCTGCAGTCCGTGCAGCAGCGCGGTGGCGGCGAAACCGCCGAAGCCGGCGGCCAGCGTCAGCGCGGCAAGCAGCCGCAGCGGGCGCCGCGCGGGCGGGGAGTTCGGGCTGGGCATCGATGGCATACGGGACCCCTGATGGCATATGCAGACGGCAGGGCGCGCACGAGCGGCCCGGCGGCAGGCGCCCAGTCTGGTGCAGCGGCATTTAATCGTCGATGAAGCCTGTTCAGCCGGTGAGCCGTCCGGTCATGCGTGGCCTGCATCCCGTGCAAAGACGCCACCGGAGGCGCAAAAACGCAATCGGCCGACCGTTCCGGCCACTGCTCTCCGGCACCCGCCCTAGCACTCCGTACCGGGCTTCGGAAGCGTTGACTTCACCCCCGCCCGGGCGTAGCTTGCCCTCCTGCATCGCACACAACATGTTGTGGTTGGTGATGCGGTCGAGGCCCAAGCGTAGGGGTGTGCTCGGGATGGTGGACCGCCTTCCGGAGCACCGCAGGACGCGGGCCGGACGGCTGACGGAGCAGGCCCTTGGTGGACCTACACCGGTAACAAAAATCGGATGCGACGCGGTGCGCCAGGCGCATTCGCGCGCGCCGCCGTCGGCGCCTTCCGGGCGGCGGCCTGGCAATGCGACAACACGGGCCGGCCACGTGCCGGCACCCAACCAGACAACGGCAACACAGCGCCGCGACCCCATGCGCGGCCATCACGAGGAGACAGGACAGGCATGAGTACGGTGCGCCTCGAGGCGGTGAAGATGGACACGTCGACCCAGGACATTGCGATGCAGCCGGCGTCCCAGGACATCTGGGACAAGAAGTACCGGCTCAAGACCAAGAGCGGCGATCCGGTCGACGGCGACATCGACGCCACCTACCGCCGCGTGGCCAAGGCGCTGGCCGAGGCCGAGCCTACGCCCGAGAAGCAGCAGTACTGGATGGAGCGTTTCACCTGGGCGCTGCGCAAGGGCGCGATCCCGGCCGGCCGCATCACCTCCAACGCCGGCGCGCTCGAGCACAAACCGGCCACCAGCACGATCAACTGCACCGTGTCCGGCACCATCGAGGACTCGATGGACGGCATCCTCGAGAAGGTCCACGAGGCCGGCCTGACGCTGAAGGCCGGCTGCGGCATCGGCTATGAATTCTCGACCCTGCGTCCGCGCGGCGCGTTCGTCGCCGGCGCCGGCGCCTACACCTCCGGCCCGATGTCCTTCATGGATATCTACGACAAGATGTGCTTCACCGTGTCGTCGGCCGGCGGCCGCCGCGGCGCGCAGATGGGCACCTTCGACGTGTCGCACCCCGACGTGAAGGACTTCATCCGCGCCAAGCGCGAGGACGGTCGGCTGCGCCAGTTCAACCTGAGCCTGCTGATCACCGACGGCTTCATGGAAGCGGTCGCCGAGGACAGCGACTGGCCGCTGGTGTTCCCGGTCAACATCAAGGAAAAGGGCGACGTCGACCTCGACGACGCCGCGCAGGTGGTGTGGCGCGAGTGGCCGACCCACCGCAACTACATCGTCCGCGACGACGGCCTGGTCGCCTGCAAGATCTACGGCCACATCCGCGCGCGGCACCTGTGGGACATGATCATGGTCTCGACGTACGACTACGCCGAGCCGGGCTTCATCCTGATCGACCGCGTCAACGAGATGAACAACAACTGGTGGTGCGAGAACATCCGCGCGACCAACCCCTGCGGCGAGCAGCCGCTGCCGGCCTACGGCGCCTGCCTGCTGGGCTCGGTCAACCTGACCAAGTTCGTGCGCAACGCCTTCACCGACAAGGCCGAGTTCGACTGGGACGAGTACCGCGAGGTCGTGCGCGTGTTCACCCGCATGCTCGACAACGTGGTTGAGGTGAATGGTTTGCCGCTGGAACAGCAGCGCAACGAGATCATGCGCAAGCGCCGCCACGGCATGGGCTTCCTCGGCCTGGGCAGCACGGTGACCATGCTGCGCATGAAGTACGGAAGCGAGGCCTCATGCGAGTTCACCGACCGCATCGCCCGCGAGATGGCCGTTGCCGGCTGGGAAATGGGCCTGGAGCTGGCGAGGGAGAAGGGCCCGGCGCCGATCATGACCGAGACCTTCGAGGTCGACGCCGAGATGCTGCGCAAGCGCCCGGAGATGGTGAAGGACGGCTGGAAGATCGGCCAGCAGGTCGAGGGCCGGGTGCTGCACGCCAGGTACTCGCGCTACATGCAGCGCGTGGCGGAAGTCGCCCCGGAGCTGGTCAGCGAGCTGGCCGAAGTCGGCGCGCGCTTCACCCACCACAGCTCGATCGCGCCGACCGGCACCATTTCGCTGTCGCTGGCCAACAACGCCTCCAACGGCATCGAGCCGTCGTTCGCGCACCACTACAGCCGCAACGTGATCCGCGAGGGCAAGAAGTCGAAGGAGAAGGTCGACGTCTTCTCGTTCGAGCTGCTGGCGTACCGCGCGCTGGTCAACCCGAAGGCGATGCCGTTCTCCGAGGACGCCGCCGAGAAGCTGCCCGAGTACTTCATTGCCGCCGACGACGTCACCCCGAAGCAGCACGTCGACGTCCAGGCCGCCGCGCAGAAGTGGGTCGACAGCTCGATCTCCAAGACCGCGAACGTCCCCACGGATTACCCGTACGAGGACTTCAAGGACATCTACACCTACGCCCACTCCAAGGGGCTGAAGGGCTGCACCACGTTCCGCTTCAACCCGGCCGCCTTCCAGGGCGTGCTGGTCAAGGAAGCCGACCTGGAAAACACCACCTACCGCTTCGAGCTCGAGGACGGCCAGGTGGTGGAGGTCAAGGGCAACGAGCAGATCGAATACGACGGCGAGATGCACAGCGCCGCCAACCTGTTCGACGCCCTGAAAGAGGGCTACTACGGCAAGTTCTGACGGCCGGCGTTCACTGTCCCACCCGCGCGCAGCAGGTATAGCATCGCCGTGGTAACACAATGGTTTCACCGCAAGGTTTCACCGCGTTACCCGCAAGCCAATACGACGCCCGTGAGGAGGGCACATGAGCAACGGTAATGGAGTGACGGCGACGCTCTCGCAAGCGGCCGAAAGCGTCAAGGAAACCGCCAGCAGCATCGGCACCACCATCGCCACCACCGCTGGCGAAGCGGCGGCGACCGTCCGCACCAGCGCGACCCGCGTCCGCGAGGCCGCGGGCGAGTCGGTGGGGAACGCGAAGAAGAAGCTGGCCAAAGTCGCCGCCGAGGCGCGCAACGAGGCCGGGGAAATGGAGCGCAACGGCATCGGCAAGCGCGCCTCCGGCACGAAGGCGACCGGCAAGAAGGCCGCCAGCAAGAAGGCCGCCAGCAAGAAGGCCGCCAGCAAGTTGACGGCCAAGTCGGCGGGCAGTAAGTCGGCGAGCAAGGCGGCCAGCAAGTCCACCGCTCGCAAGAGCGCCGCGAAGAAGGGCGCCGCCAGCAAGACCGCGTCCAGCAAGGCACCGGCCCGCAAGTCGGCTGCCAGCAAGGCGACCGCCAAGAAGGCGACCGCCAGCAAGTCGGCGAGCAGTAAGTCGGCGAGCAAGGCCGCGAGCAAGAAAGCGACCAGCAAGAAGGCGACCAGCAAGAAGGCGACCAGCAAGAAGACCGCAAGCCGGTCGACCGCGGGCAAGACCACCGCCCGCAAGTCGGCCGCCAGGAAGGCCGGTGCCAGGAAGGCGACTGCGAAGAAGGCCACCTCGAAGAAGGCAATCGCGAGGAAGACCGCGGCCGCCAGATCGCCGGCCCGCAAGGCATCGGCCAGCAAGGCAACCGCCAAGAAAGCGACTGTCCGCAAGTCGTCCGCCAGCAAGGCCCCGGCCAAGAAGACCAGCGCCGGCAAGTCGGCGGCCCGCAAGACGACCGGCCGCAAGACCGCGGCACGCAAGACCACGACAGGCAACACGTAAGCCGCGCTTCCCACCTTCCCGCCGTCGGCGGGGAGGTGGGGCGCTTCACCGCACACGCAACACCGCACCAGGAGCTGGCCGATGGCCGTCAAGATCGACAAGAAAATCAAGGGCTACAGCGTCGTCACCGCCGACGACAAGGCCAAGGCCGCCACCCCGGCGACCCCCGCGCCCGAGGCCGTGCAGCCCGGCGCCAAGGTCATCCAGATGCACGAGAAGATCGAGCGCCCCGAGACCCTGGTCGGCTCCACCTACAAGCTCAAGACCCCGCTGTTCGAGCACGCCCTGTACGTGACGATCAACGACATCGTCCTCAACGCCGGCAGCGAGCACGAGCAGCGCCGTCCGTTCGAGATCTTCATCAACTCCAAGAACATGGACCACTTCCAGTGGATCGTGGCGCTGACGCGCATCATGTCCGCCGTGTTCCGCAAAGGCGGCGACGTGACCTTCCTGGTGGACGAGATGAAGGCCGTGTTCGACCCCAAGGGCGGCTACTTCAAGGCCGGCGGCGTCTACATGCCGTCACTGGTGGCCGAGCTGGGCAGCATCGTCGAGGAGCACCTCAAGGCGATCGGCATGATGCACGACCCGGAAATGAGCGACGCCCAGCGCGCCCTGATCGCCGAAAAGCGCGCCGCCTACGCCGCGCTCGACTCAAAAAAAAACGCTGAAGTAAGCGAGGTGCCGCGCGACGACCGCAGCGGCCAGCTGTTTCCCGAGCCACGCATCAGCGACACTCCGCGCAGCGAGGACGTCGAGGTCACCGGCGACGGCGGCGTCGCCTTCCCGCCCAGCGCCACCATGTGCCACAAGTGCAATACCAAGGCGGTGGTGATCATGGACGGCTGCGCGACGTGCCTGAACTGCGGTTACAGCAAGTGCGGGTAAGGGGTATTTTCAGCAGGTAACCGGAAGAGGGCTCCGCAGAGTCCTTTTCCGTGCGCCGGGCACGCACGCGATACCGCACGCATGTCCTGCCCGGTGCCTTGTCAGCGATCGGCTCCAGGTGCCGCCATGGTTGTTTGCCCCTATTGCCGGAAGCGGGCGATGACGGACCTGCAGAAGGCCCTTTTGGGCCCGGCCCAGACACGGGCGTGCGCTGCATGCGGGAACGCCGTGTCCGTCCACTGGGCGAGCCTGCTCTCGTTTGCGCCCCCCATCATCGGCATCGTGGCCGCACAGGAGCTTTCACATCAGCCGACCTGGGCTGCATGCGCGGTGGTGGCGGGCGCCGGCATCATGTTCGCGCTGCACGCGCGCATGCCGCTGGTGCCGCGGGACGCCTGAGGGGCCATCGGAGAGCTTCTTGTCCAACTCGCCCATGTGTAAATGCGTCGCGCTTGTCGCGGCCCGGCCCGGCAAGTTCCGTCGCGTTCGCAACCGAAATGCCCCGGTTGGAGCTTGGCAGGTTTGGGGCGATCCCGGGGCGGAATGATGTCCTTCTCAGCCGATGAAGTCGCGCTCCGCCGCCCGCTCTGGGTGGCGCTCAGCGAGCTATACCTCGATGATCGTTGCCAGGCGCGGGGCGATCGAATGTGCATTTTGAACATCGCGGCCGCCGCGCTCGGCTGCCGCTTGAATATGCCGAGTTGAATCCGGTGTTTCCCTCGACGATAGTCGGCCGCCGGATCGCACTGCGTAGAGGGGGTAATCCCGGCGATCACCCCGAGCGGCCGGGAGTCTTGTTCTGCCAATGGAGATGCCTGCATGCGATGGAAGCGCTGGATTTTCGTTCTGGTTCTGCTGGTGCTGGTGTGCACCGGAGTCGCCCTTGCGGCAATTTCATCGGCGAAGGTCGAGCTGACCGCCAACGGGGTGCACACGCGCCTGCTTGTACCCGCCGGGCCGGGCGCTATCGGCCTGCAGCACTACGCCGGAACCGGCGAGCAGGTCACCTTGCCGGGCCACCTCGACGGCCCGGTGGTGCGCCGGAGTGCTGACGGCACCTGGTCGGCGTCGTGGTTCTGCGAGGACCGGGTACGTCGCGCAACCGGCCGCTCGGCGGTGCTGAGCATCGATTGCGCAGGCGTAGCGCGCGCCTACCCGCTGGACAGCGCGCCGGTGCCGCCGGCGGCCGCATCGATGCCGCGGAAGCTGGTGGTGCTGAGCGACCTCGAGGGCAACCTCCGGTTCCTGGACGCCGCGCTCGAAAAAACGGGCATCGTCGATGCCGCCGGACAGTGGCGATTCGGCGACGGGCAGCTGGTGGTGCTGGGCGACAGCGTGGATCGTGGCCGCGAGGTGTTCGCGGTGCTGTGGCGTCTGCACGAGCTCGCCCGGCAGGCGCATGCCGCCGGAGGTGCCGTGCGCATAGTGCTGGGCAACCACGACCAGTACATCCTGCGCGGCAACATTTCGCGGGCGCATCCGGAGCACCGCTATGCGCTGCGCACGATGGGCGGCGTCGACGAGGCGTTTGCCGCCGACACGGTGATCGGCGCATGGCTGCGTGCCCAGCCGGTCGTGCTCAAGCTTGGCGACGTGCTTTTCGCGCACGGCGGTGTTTCCCCGCAAATCGCCGATGCCGGGCTGACGGTGGACGGTCTCAACGCGGCCATGCGCGGCTACTGGGCGTCGAATGCGGTGGCCGACCGCGCGGCGCTCGATGGCGTGCTGGGGGACGCCGGGGTCACGCAGTACCGGGGCTATTTCCGCGAGCTGGATGGTGTTTACCCCGCCGCCTCCACCGAGGATGTGGACCGGGTATTGGTGCATTTCGGAGTCGAGCAGGTCGTCGTTGGCCATAGCGTGGTCGAGCGGATCGAACAGCTGCACGACGGGCGCGTGTATGCGGTCGACGTGAATGACGACGAGGCGCTGCCGGAGGTGCTCGTCTACGACAACGGCGTGCCGTCGGTGCTGGACATCGGTGTTCCGCGGGGGCTCGACACCGCCCCTGCCACGCGCACGCGCGAGTTCAGCCTGCTCGAGGCGAACGACCGGCAGCTCCTGGGCGACATGTTCGGGGCCTATCGCGAGCTGTCGGCGGTGCCGCAGCCCTACTGAACCGCCCGGGCGGCGATCGGCATTCCGGTTGCGGGCTATGGACGGGTCCAAAGCAAAACGGCCGGCTGCCCGAGGGCAGTCCGGCCGCTCGCCGATGAGCGGTGCCGCGCGAGTCAGAACGCCAGGGTGACGCCGGCGACCGGCCCCTTGAACTCCTGCTCCAAGCCAATCACGCCGTCGCTGCCGCTCTGTTCGACATCGAGGCGGAACCAGTCGTAGCCGACGTGGACGCCGAAGTTGTCGGTGAAGCGGTATTCGACCAGCGCGTTGGCGCGGCTGAGGTCGCCTTCGTAGTCGTCGAAGTTGCCCCAGTCGGCGTCGAGGTACTGGCCCTGGGCGATGACGCGCCACTGCTCGGCGGGCGCCCAGGTGACGCGGGTGCCGACCACCGGCGCGTAGCCGTCCGACACCTCGCGCGCGCTGTAGGTGTCGATGTCGACATCGGCGAAGGCGTTGGCCTCGAGCTTGGCGTACTCGGCGCCGATCTGCAGGCCCCAGCTGAGCTGGTCGGTCTCGACCACGGCGAAGTCGTACACCAGGCTGGCGACTTCGAACTCCGCCTCGAAGTCGAGGAAGCTGCCTTCCGGAATGGTGACGTCGTCGTAGGTGACGTCTTCGCCGAGGGTGAAGCGGCGGTCCTTGTCGTAGTTGAAGTAGTTGAACAGCAGGCGGTTGCGCTCGCCGAAGCGGAACTGCCCTTCGACCCGCGGCACGGTCTCCTCGCCGCCGAAGTCGAAGTCCTCGCTGAAATCGTAGTCTTCGCCTTCGAAGACGGTGCTCGCGCTCAACTCGCTCTGCGCGTCGACCGACATCGCGCTCAGGCGCAGGGTGAAACGATCATCGTCGATCGCCTGGGCCGGCAGGGCCAGCATTGCGCCGGCGGCGAGGATCGACAGTTGCAGGGGCAGGGTGCGGGTCATCGTGTGCGGCTCCGTCGCGGTGGGGGAGCCTTATGAAGCCCGCGCCACGGTGCGCGCATCGTGAAAAACGCGCGCCGCGATCAGCCCCCGACCACGGTGGCGCTGGATGAACCGGCGACCGGGCGGCGGCGGAACCTGTACACCACCGCGCCAATGGCCAGCGCGATCGCGCCCGCAATGAGGTTTTCGAGCTTTGCACTGGCCAACAGCCCGAGCGACAGCAGCAGCGCGAGCACCGGGATCAGCGGCCCGCCGGGCAACCGCATTGCGCCCGGCGCGGCGCCATGACGGCGTTGCAGCACCAGCACCGACACCGCGGTGCCGATGTAGGTGAACAGGCGCGCGACCACCGACAGCAGCGCGAGCTGCACGAACGAGCCGGTCAGCGCGAGCGCGAGCGACAGCACGCCGAGGGTGAGGATGGCGACCGCGGGCGTGCGGAAGCGCGGGTGGATCGACGCCAGCGCCCGCGGGCCGTAGCCGTCCATCGCCAGCGCGTGCAGGTAGCGCGGGCCGAGCATGATCGTGTTGCTGTTGGTGCCGAGGATCGACACCGTCGCGCCGACGGTCAGCAGCAGTGCCAGCCAGCCACCGCCGAACAGCGCCGCGGCGTCCGCCAGCGGCGTCTGCGACCGGGCGAGGCCGGGCAGGGTACCGAGCGCGACCCACTGCACCGCGAAGTACACCAGCGTCACCGTGGCGATCATCGCCAGCAACGCGAACGGCACGTCGCGGCGCGGATTGCGGTACTCGCCCGCGGCGGCCGGCAGGTTCTCGAAACCGGCGTACGCGAACAGCAGCAGCAGCGCCGCCTCGCCGAGGTCGCGCAGCGGGATCTCGCCGGCCAGCGGCGCGGCCAGCGAGCTGTCGACGAACATCGCGCCGATCGCGATGAACATCAGCAGCGGCAGCAGCTTGGCGATCGCCAAGAACACGCCGGTACGCGCGGCGGCGCGCACGCCGACCACGTTGACGATCACCAGGAACGCCAGCGACCCGACCACGATCGCCACCCGCACCGCACCGTCGGCGGCGCCGGGCCAGAAATGGGTGACCGCCTCGGCCAGGCCGTTGCTGAGCGCAGCGGCGCTGGCGATGCGGGTCAGGAACAGCATCCAGCCGACCTCGAAGCCGACGAACGGCCCGAATGCCTCGCGCGCGTACAGGTAGCCGCCGCCGGGCTGGTCGAAGTAACTCGAGGCCTGCGCGTAGCACAGCACCAGCAGCGCGACCGCGGCGCCGGCCAGCAGCACCGCCCACAGGCTGGCGGGGCCGAGCAGCAATGCCGCGGCGGCCGGCAGCAGGTAGATGCCGCTGCCGATCACGTCGTTGATCGCCAGGCCGAACAGCTGCCAGCGGCTGACCGCGCGCACCATGGCCGGATCGCCCGGTGGCGTCGGTGCCGGCGCGGCGGCGATGCCGGAAGGGTTCGAAGCGCTCAAAGGTTGTCCCCTGCAGTGGCTGCCGACGCAGATTGCATGATCCCGTCGCCAGCGTCCACGCCGGCCGCGTGCACGCAAAAGGCCGCCGGGATCGCCGGCGGCCGTGGGGTGGAACGTCGGTGGTCAGCGGTCAGAAATCGAACCGCACCTGCACCTGGGCCAGGTCGATCTCGCTGTCCTCGACCTCGAAGCGGTTGTACTCGCCGCGCAGGGCGACGTTGTCGGTGAAGCGGTACTGCACGCCGAGGCCGTAGGTCGGGTCGTTGCCGTCGTCGTCCAGGCCGGCGATCGAGGTGTCCACGCTCCAGTCGCTGTAGCCGGCCTTGGCATACCCGGAGAAGCGGTCGGTGAAGGGCACCGTGCCGACCGCGACCAGGTAGGCGGCGTCGGCCTCGAGCTCGGGGCCGGCGGCGCCGAGCGGCTCGGTCTTGCCCAGGTCCGCGTAGCCGGCCTCGAGGCCGAAGTAGCGGTTGAAGTCGTAGCCGGCGAAGGCCGAGAACGCGGTGTCCTCGTCGTCCAGCGCGCCGTCGTCGATCATCGCCTGGCCGGCACCGGCGCCGAGATAGAAGCCGGTCGGTTCGGCCGCCTGCGCGCCGAACACGGCGGCGCCGAGGGTGATGGCGAGAAGGCCGCGGGAAAGAATGTTGCGCTTGCTCATCGTTGACTCCTGCTGCGGGCGCCGCGACGCGGGGAAGGAATGCGGCGGCGACCGGCGAGGGGCCCCGGCGGAATGCCTGGGCAGCCATCGCTGCGGGAAAGAGATGGGTGCGGCGCGGCGCGGCCAAAGCGCGGATCGCTGGATGCACCGTCCCGCCGCTGGAACATTGCGCGTCTTGACGAAGGCCGCGCACCGGTAGCCGCATCCACGGGCCGCGGCCCGTCTGTCACGCGCGCGAGTGGCCCGGCGCGCGGCGGCCGCGCGCTTGCTCTAGGGTATGGACGTTCAACAGGAGGTCGTCGCGCATGAGACGTCTGTCGCTCGTTTCCGCATGGTTGCTGGTCGCACTGCTGGCCGGGTGCGCCAGCAGTGGCCTGCCGCGCAACCCGATCGCGCAGTGGTACGGTTCCCCCAACCACGAGCCGCGTCGTCCACGCATCATCGTGCTGCACCACACCGCGATGGACAGCGCGCAGGGTGCGTTGCGCGTACTGCAGACGCGCAACTCGGGCGGGCCGGTGAGTTCGCACTACCTGATCGGCGACGACGGCCGGCTGTACCAGCTGGTGTCCGAGCAGGCGCGCGCATGGCATGCCGGCGGCAGCCGCTGGGCCGGCATCAGCGACCTCAACTCGACCTCGGTCGGCATCGAGCTGGACAACAACGGCCACGAACCTTTCAGCGACGCGCAGATCCAGTCGCTGCTGGTGTTGCTGGCCGACATCGTCGAACGCAACGGCATCCAGCCGCACCTGGTGGTCGCCCACGGCGATGTCGCGCCGACCAAGAAGGACGACCCGAGCGTGCGGTTCCCGTGGCAGCGCCTGGCCGAGGCGGGATTCGGCCTGTGGCCACGCGACGTGCGGGCCGCCCCGCCGCCGGGGTTCGACCCGTGGGCGGCGCTGCGCCTGGTCGGCTACGACCTGCGAGACCCCGGCGCGGCACTGGCGGCGTTCCATCGCCACTACCGCGCCCGCGAGGAGCGCACCTGGCTGCCCGGCGACGCGGAGATCCTCCACGACCTGCAGTTGCAGTTGATGGAGTTGCCACCGGCCGCCCCGGAGCCCGCGCCGGCTCCTGCGCCGGCCGCGCCACCGCCGCTGCCCACGCGCTAGCCGCCACGCGATCGCTTGCTGCGCAGCAACAGCCGTGCGCGTCGCCAGCGCTCCGGCTGGTTGTTTAACAGGAGGTTTCGATAAGACGGCGCCAACACCGGGTGACGGCATCGTTGGTGCCGCACGGCGTCACGTCGCGTAAATCCCGGCGGGTCGATCGTCGGCCTGCCGCGCGTCCCCTGCGCCGGCCGCGAATTCCCCCACCGCACAGGAGAGACCGCATGAACATCCGGACCCGCCATCTGCTGGCGGTCGCACTCGCCACCGCGCTGGCCGCGCCGCTGGCCGTCGCGCAGGAGGCCACCGGCGTCGTCGACGCCAACGGCAATGCCAACGCCGCCATCGGGTCGACCGGTGAAAGCGCTCCGTCACAGGACGCGGTCGCGCCCGACCCCGCGCTGCCGCCGCAGGTCAACCCGACCCAGGCCGCGCAGCAGGCCGTCGATCCGCGCGTGCCCACCGCGGACGACGCCACCGATGCGCTCGGTGCGGCGCCCCCGCCGCCCCCGGTCGAGTCGCGCGGCGCGGCGCAGGCCGCCGGCCACGCCGACGTGGTCCAGCGCAGCGTCTGGGCCGACCTGGACGGCGACGGCGATGGCCGTGTGAGTCGCGACGAAGGTCGCGTCGATGCCGAGTTCGCCAATGGTTTCGACATGATGGACGCCGACCACGACGGCTTCGTCAGCGATATCGAGTTCCGTACCCACGCCCGCGGCGAGCACGGCGCGCATGCGGCCGGTGCCCAAGGCGCGGACCGCGCGGCCGTGAATTCGGCGGCGAGCCAGAGGGGCGTCTGGACGCAGCTCGACGCCGACGGCGACGGCCGCATCAGCGCCGACGAGGGCGGTGTCGATGCCGACTTCGGCGCCAACTTCGAAATGATGGATGCCGACAGCGACGGCTTCGTCACCGACGCGGAGTTCCGCGCCTCCGCGCGGACCGGCCAAGACGACGGCGACGACCGGGCCACCGGCGATCGGGCGGACGACAGCAACGTGCGCGATGCCGACCGCGACGACCACACCGAAGCGGTCGAACCCGATCCCATGAACGACCGCGACGGCATGGACGACGATGGCACCGGGATGGACGACGAGGACGGCGGTGGTGGAGAAGACGGCGGCGCGGCCGCCGCGGGTTGAACCCGTCCGATCATCCGCAAACAACGAAGGCGCCCCCGGGGCGCCTTCTTTTTGCCGACCCGGTACCTCCCGGGACCGTTATTCCTGTAGGAGCGGCTTCAGCCGCGATCGGATGCTTGCCACGCCCGTCCGACCTCACGATCGCGGCTGAACCCGCCCCACCACGGCATGGGGCCCGCGTCGACCCGGCTTACCCTGCCGGGCTCAGGCGCAGCAGACGGCCGCCTTCGCCGTCCTCCAACAGCCAGATGTCGCCGTCGGGACCCTGTTCGACTTCGCGGATCCGGTTGTCCATGTCGAAGCGCTCGGCCTCGCGTGCGCGGTCACCGTCGAACTCGACACGCACCAGTGCCTGCGACGACAGCCCGCCGATCAACGCGTCTCCGCGCCACTCGGGGAAGCGGTCGCCGTCGTAGAACACCAGCCCGGCGGGCGAGATGACCGGCGTCCAGGTGATTCGCGGCGCGTTGAACCGTGGCTGCGTGTCGTGGTCGGGGATCGGACGGCCGTCGTAGTGGTCACCGTTGGAAACGACCGGATAGCCGTAATTGCCGCCGCGCTCGATGCGGTTGAGCTCGTCGCCGCCGGCGGGGCCCATCTCGTGCTCCCACAGCTGGCCCTGCGCATCGAAGGCCAACCCGAGCGGGTTGCGGTGGCCGAGCGACCACACCTGCGCGGCGACGCCGCCCTGTTCGGCGAACGGGTTGTCGGCCGGCACGCTGCCGTCGTCGTTGAGGCGGATGACCTTGCCGAGGTTGGCCTGCATGTCCTGCGCGGGGTCGAACTTCTGCCGCTCGCCGGAGCTGATCCACAGATGGCCGTCGGGGCCGAAGGCGATGCGGTGGCCGAAGTGGCCGCGCCCGGCGACCTTGGGCACCTGCCGCCAGATCACTTCCAGGCCGGACAGGGTGCCGCCGCCGTTCCCGTCGGGCTCGAGGCGCGCGCGCGCGACTGCCGCGCCACGGGTGTCGCCGTCGCCGGCTTCCGCATAGCTCAGGTAGACCAGACCGTTGTCGGCGAACTCCGGGTGCAGTACGACGTCGCCCAGTCCGCCCTGGCCGCCGTGGTCGACCTCCGGCACGCCGGTGACCTCGCCCGCGGTGCCGCCGGGGGCGAGCAGCTTCAGCGCGCCGCCCTTCTCGGTCACCAGCAGCCGGCCGTCGGGCAGGAAGGTCATCCCCCACGGTTCGTCGAAGCGGGCGACCTCGGTGGCGGTGAATGGCCGGCCGTCCCCGCCCGGCGCGGCTCCACCCGCAGGGGCCGCAGGTTCGGCCTGCGCGGCGGCGGACGGCTCGGCCGCGTCGCCATTACCGGCGCTGCAGCCGGCGAGTACGGCGAGCAGGGCGGGGTAGAGCAGGCGCGCAGTCAGGACGCGCGGGGCGGTACCGGAAACGCGGCGATCGGGGACGGACATGGGACGGGCCTCATGACAGGGTCTTGGACGCCTCGAAAGGTAGCGGCGTCGCCCCCGCGCTGACAACGCGGGGCTCCACCATGGTCAGCAGGTCCTTGTCGCCATCGAGCACGACCAGAATGTTGCCGGCCTCGATCTCGTCGTGGAACTTGCGCCGGATCGGGTCCGGCAGCGAGGAGCCCATCAGCGCCGAGGCCCACGAGCCCACCGCGGCCCCCGCGATCGTGGCCGCGGCGGCGCCGGCCAGGGTGATGCCCAGGGGCGGGATCGCCACCGCGACCAGGCCCGCCAGCAGTCCGGCCCCGGCCCCGTAGCCGGCGCCACGGACCGCGGCCGGCACCATGTCGGTGTCGGCTTCCTTGCGCTCGTCCGGAATGCCGTCGACTTCGATGTCCGATCGGGCCACCAGCAGGATGTCCTCGTCGGGCACGCCGGCATCGCACGCGGCGTCGATGACGGCGCGGGCGGTCGGCAGGTCGGGGGTGCTGAAAACGTGTCGCAGCTTCATGGCGCGCTCCGGTGCGGTCGATGGCAGGCGGTCAGTGGCGGAACGCCCGATGCGGCGACGGAACGGTGGCGCCGGGTGGGCAGGGCGTCGGCGCCAGCTTTGCGCGGCCGCGGTGACACAGGCGTGAGGGCTGTCCTTGCGTTGACGCCGCCGTGGTTACCGTCGTGCGGCCAGCCGTGGAGATCCGCCATGTTGCCCAGCACCACCGTGCATTGCCCCTATTGCGGCGAGCCGATCGAGCTGCTGCTCGATGATTCGGTCGAGCACCAGCGCTATGTCGAGGACTGCGCGGTGTGCTGCCGCCCGATCGAAGTCACCGTGGCGGTGGAAGAAGGCACGCCCGCGGTCCGGGTCGCGGCGGAAAACGAGTGATCGCATCCGGGCCAACGCAGTGCGCGACGATCGCGGGCCGCGTCGGCGGATGAAGGTTCCGTTGCCGTTCAGCCTCGTTCACCGCTTACAGCACGCGCCGCAGGGCGGAAGTGCCCGGTTTTGTGGGGCCTGTTCAAAGGGGCTATCGCATCCGGTTTCCCGAGGGGTTAAGCCAACGTTTATTTAACAGCCGCGGGGCCGAATCGGTTCATTTCGGCCTCGGCAAGGTGCACGGGCGGCGACAACACAGAACAGACCGCACCACGCTTCTTTGCACCATCCGACTTCAGGAGATTCCCCATGAACAAGCTTTCCCGTCACTCGCTCCTCCTCGCCATCGCCGCCTCGCTGGCCATGCCGGCTGCGTTCGCCCAGGACGCCACCACCGGCGAGGCGACCGAAGCCGAGGCCGCGATGCAGTCGGCCACGCCGGCCGAGGCTGCACCGGTGAAGAAGAGCTGGAACGACGTCGACCTCGACAAGGACGGCGCCCTGAGCCAGACCGAGGCCGCCGCGGTCCCGGCGCTCGGCCAGGTGTTCACCGAAGCCGACGTCGATGCCGACGGCTCGCTTACCGCCGAGGAGTACCAGGCCTACGTCGCCAAGGTGCAGGCCGGTGGCGGCGCCGCGACCGGCGCAACCGAGTAACCCGCGTTCCGCGACGTTGCACGGGAGGGCGGCCACGGCCGCCCTCTTCTTTTACCGAGTGCTGTTTCATGGCCCGCCGCGGCGGTGGCCGGCATACTGCCGCGATGGAATCGATCGCGATGGTCGGCTTCGATGCCGACGACACCCTCTGGCGCAGCCAGGATTACTTCGACGCCGCCCAGCTCGAGTTCGAGCGCATCCTCGGCCGCTACATCGACCTGGCCGACGCGCGGGTGCACGAGCGGCTGTACGAAGTCGAGACCGGCAACATCGCGGTGTTCGGCTACGGCGTCAAAGGCATGGTGCTGTCGATGATCGAGGCGGCCGTCGAGCTGACCGCCGAGCGCATCAGCGCGAGTGACCTGCACCGCATCGTCGGCCTCGGCAAGGAACTGCTGCGCCATCCGGTGGAGTTGCTGCCCGGGGTGCGCGAAGCGGTCGAGACCATCGCGCGTGACTTCGAGGTGGTGCTGATCACCAAGGGCGACCTGTTCCACCAGGAAGCCAAGGTGCGAGATTGCGGCCTGGCGGGACTGTTCCGCCGGATCGAGATCGTCAGCGAGAAGGATCCGGCGACCTACGCGCGGCTGCTGGAGGAGTTCGAGCTGCCGGCGCAGCGCTTCGTGATGATCGGCAATTCGCTGCGTTCGGACATCGCTCCCGTGCTCGCCCTCGGCGGCTGGGGTATCCACGTGCCGTACCACACCACATGGGCGCACGAGACCGTGGCCGCCGTGCCGGTCGACGAGCCGCGACTGCGTACGGTGGCCACCGCCGGCGAGCTGCCCGCCGCGGTCGCCGAGCTGGCGGCGCAGGCCCGAACCTGAGCGGCACCCGACCGGTGGAAGGCGTGACGGTCGCGTCAGCGGAATATTAAAAAACGGTTCACCCGGGCCCCGGCATGGTCGATCCGTGCCCGCCGCCGCGGGCGAACCGAGGACCGCACCATGCCCACCGCCGCGACATCGCCTTTCCCCCGCTGGCTCGCTCCGGTCGTTTTCGCCGTCGGCCTCGGCATGGCCGCCATGGCGCCCGCCCCCGCTCGGGCCCAGAGTGGCGACGACCTGGTGCGGGTACTGGTCGACGTGGCCGACGTGATGTTCCGCAGCGGCCAGCCGTACTACCGGCACGGCCACTACGGCCACAACGACCGCCTGATCGTCGTACGCGACCGCTACGGCCGGCCGACCTACTACCGCCGCGTGGCGCGCAGCTACCGGCCCGGCCCCCCGTACGGCGTGGCGCACGGCTACTACCGCAACGGTCCGGGCAACACCCGGGTGAACTGCAACCACAACGGCAAGTGCAAGGTGCGTGGCTCGTACTACGACGCGCGCTATGACCGCGATCGCTACGACCGCCGCGACCGCCGCTGGGACCGCGACGACCGCCGTCGCTGGGAAGCGCGGCGCTGGCGCGACCACGACTGATCATCCCGCCCGATACCACCCCGACGGCATCGCACACGCGGTGCCGTTTCGTCATGGCGGTGTGCGGCGACCGCCGTTCGGGTAGCCTGCCGGCTTCGTTCCCTCGCGAGTCGACGCCATGCATTCCCGGCATGTCCTGCTGTTCCCGATCCTGGCCGCGGCCGGCCTCGCCATGACCGCTTCTCCGGCCCGTGCGGCCGATCCGATCGACTGCAAGCTCAGCTTCGACCTGTCGGGCTGGTCGGTGTTCTACAAGACCGGTTCGGGCAACGGTACGGTCACCTGCGACAACGGCCAGAGCATGGCGGTGAAGATCGAAACCAAGGGCGGCGGCCTGAGTTTCGGCAAGACCCGCATCGAGGACGGCATCGGCGAGTTTTCCGGCATTCGCCACATCGACGATGTGCTGGGCACCTATGCCACCGCCGAGGCACACGCCAGCGCCGGCCGGTCGAGCAAGGCCCAGGTGATGACCAAGGGGGACGTGTCGCTGGCGCTTGCCGGCAAGGGCGAAGGCTGGAGCCTCGGAGTGGCGTTCGGCAAGTTCGTGATCTCCCGCTGAAGCCGGTCGGCCCGGAGCGGTCGATTTCAGAACGCATTCACCCCGACGCCGCGAGCATCCATCGTCGACCTGTCGCACCAAGCAACGGAGGAACACGCCATGGGTTCCATGAACACCAGGTTCCGCATCTTCTCGCTGGCCACCGCGTTGGCCGCGACACTGGGCGCGGGCACCGCGTCCGCCCAGACCGTCAGCTGGGACCCGCGCACCGGCGATGTGTGGGTGGACACCTGGCTGGGCGACGTGAACCGCTACGGCACCCGCTACCAGCAGCCGTTCGTCGACGAGATGGTGCGCTACTACGGCGCGCCGCGTGACCTGGTCACCACGCTGCTGGGCGAGCGCGGCTGGGCGGCGGGCGACGTCTATTACGCCTGCGCGATCGCGCAGCTCATCGGCCGGCCGTGCCGCTACGTCGCCGACCAGTGGCAGGACAACCGCGGCGAAGGTTGGGGTGCGCTGGCCCAGCGCCTGGGTATCAAGCCGGGGTCTCCGGAGTTCCACCGGCTCAAGAACGGGCTGGTGTCGAGTTACGACCGCTGGGGACGGCCGATCCGGATCGACGAGGACCTGTACGACGACTACCCGGAACGCGCGCGGCTGATCCTCGAGCGGGACGACCGCGATGGCCCGCGCCGCCAGGTCCGGAGCAACCGGGCCGGCGACAACAGCCACGCGGCGTCGCCGAGCCGTGGCAACCCCGGCAGCGGCAACGGCAACGGCAACGCCCGCGCCGGCCGTGGCAACGATGAAGCCGGCGACCGTGGCCGCGGCCATGGTGGCAACGAGGGGCAGGGCCGGGGCAACGAGGGCAAGGGCCATCGCGGCAACAACGGCAAGGGCAACAGCAACAAGGGCAACAACGGCAAAGGCAACGGCAATAACGGAAACGGCAGGAACGGCTGACGCCCGCGCGTGCCGACGGCATGCCGCGGCCGCGCGCTGCATCGGGATCGACGCCGCTCCTATCATTGCCGCATGGACAATGCCGCCCCCGATCCCGCCCACGGTATCCGCGTCGTCGAGTTCGCGCCCCGCTGGCGCGACGACTTCGCCCGCCTCAATCTCGAATGGCTGGAACGCTGGTTCACGGTCGAACCGGTGGACCGCGAAGTGCTCTCCCACCCGGAGGTGCACCTGCTGGCGAACGGCGGCCGGATCCTGTTCGCGATATCCACCGGCCCGGACGGTACCGAGCGCGCGGTCGGCACGGTGGCGTTGTTGCACGAAGGCGACGGTGTCTACGAATTGACCAAGATGGCGGTGGCGCCGGAGATGCGTGGCGGCGGTGTCGGCCGCCGGCTGATGCGGGCCGCGCTGGACACCTTCCGCGCGCTGCAGGGGCGCGAACTCTTCCTCGAATCCAGCCGCAAGCTGGGCCCGGCGCTGGCGCTGTACGAGAGCGTCGGCTTCGTCCACCACCCGGCCCCCCGGCCGGGCTCGCACTACGCGCGTGCCGACGTCTACATGGTGTGGGCACCGCCGGCCGGTGCCTGAGGCGAAGCCCGCCCGTCCGTACAATGACGCGATGACTGTTTCGCCCGCCATTCCGCCCGACCGGCTGCGCCTGTCCGTCGCCCCGATGATGGACTGGACCGACACCCACTGCCGGGTGTTCCACCGGCTGCTGGCGCCGCACGCGCGCCTGTACACCGAGATGGTCCACGCCAACGCGGTGATCCGCGGCGACCGCGCGCGGCTGCTGGCGCTCGATCCGGTCGAGCACCCGGTGGCGCTGCAGCTCGGCGGCAGCGAGCCGGCACTGCTCGCCCGGGCGGCGAGGATTGGCGCCGACACCGGCTTCGACGAGATCAACCTCAACTGCGGCTGCCCGTCCGACCGGGTGCAGGCGGGACGCTTCGGCGCTTGCCTGATGCGGGAGCCGGCGCTGGTGGCCGAATCGGTCGCGGCGATGGTGGCCGCGTGCGATGTGCCGGTGACGGTGAAGTGCCGCCTGGGCGTCGACGACGACCACGACTACGACAGGTTCCGCGCCTTCATCGATACCGTGGCGGACGCCGGCTGCCGGATGTTCGTGGTCCACGCGCGCAACGCCTGGCTGCAGGGGCTGAGCCCGAAGGAGAACCGCGAGGTGCCGCCGCTGCGCTACGACTGGGCCTACCGGCTCAAGCGCGAGCGTCCCGACCTGCAGGTGGTCGTCAACGGCGGGATTGCCGATCAGGTCGAGGCGACCGCGCATCTCGACCACGTCGATGGCGCGATGCTCGGCCGCGCGGCGTACCACGATCCCTACCTGCTGCACCGGCTCGATGTCGCGTGGTTCGGCGGCGACGCGGGCACCGGCCTGCGCAGCCGTGGCGAGCTGTTGCGCGCGCTGCGGCCGTATGTCGAAAGCCAGCTCGCGCGTGGCGTCTACCTCAAGCACATCACCCGCCACCTGCTGGGCCTGTTCGCCGGCGAGCGTGGCGGCCGGGCGTTCCGCCAGGTGCTCAGCGAAGGTGCGCACCGGCCGGGGGCCGACTGGTCGCTGGTCGAACGCGCGCTGCAGGTGACGGAGTCCTTCCAGTCCCGGGCCGACGCGGCATGATCAACCGGGCCATCACCCGCGACGCCGGCGCCTTCCTCAACCTCGCCCGTGGGGTCGCGCCGGACTTCGGGCCGGCCACTGCGCGGGCGGCGTTCCTGGTCGCGCCCGACGGCTTCCGCCTGGCCGAGCAGTCGGCGTCGGACAACCGCTACATGGCCGGTGCCACCGGGTTCGATGCGGTCCGCGCCTCGGCCGAGCACCGCCACCTGCATCGCGCGATCGCGCAGGTGCTGCCGGCGGTGTGCTTCGCCGGTGACCCGGACACCCCCGACGCGTTGTTCCCCAACAACGTGTTCGCCACCGCCGCCGGCCGCTACGTGGTGGGCCGCATGCGCCATCCGGTGCGCCAGCGCGAAGCCGCGCGCAAGGACATCCGCGGCTTCCTGGGCGGCGTGCTCGACTACGCCGAGATCGATCTCTCCGGCCAACCGCACCCGTGCGAGCTGACCGGTTCACTGGTGATCGACCGCGCCCGCGGCCTCGGTTTCGCCGGCCTGTCGGAACGCTGCGACGAGGAGGGCGCGCGGCTGATGCATGACGCCTTCGACCTGCGTGCGACCCTGATGTTCGACCTGGCGGCGGGCGAATACCACACCAACGTGGTGCTCGCGGTGCTGGCCGGCCGGGCCGCGCTCCTGTGCCCGCGCGGGTTTGCCGACCCGGCGGTGGTGGACGCGATCGCCGCGCTTTATGCACCGCACGCCATCGTGCTGTCACCGGCCGAGCATGCGGCGTTCGCCGGGAATGCCATCGCCCTGTCGGAGGACACGGTGTGGATGAGCGAAGGCGCCGGACAGGCGCTGGGGGACGACACGCGCGGCGCACTGGCCGCGGCAGGGTTCGGCCTGCGTACAGTGGGACTGGAAGCGCTCGAAGCCGCCGGCGGTTCACTGCGCTGCTGCATCGGCGAGATCTACTGACGCGGTTGTCAGCCGTCCCGCGGTGGGGCAACGTGTCGGGCCTGAACGCTGCCCGGGATGTGAAGAAAAAGTTCAGATCGGATTCACCGCCCCGTTCCAAGAATGCCCGCATCACCGCCGCGTCCTGCGTGCGGCGCAGATGTATTCCCTGGAGTGTCCATGCCCAGCCGTCCCGCCACCATCGCCCTGTCCGTCGTGCTGCTGTCGGTCACCGTGACCGCGGCCGGCGACGCGACGGCGCAGCGTACGCGGGACAAGTCGCGCGAATCGCACCGCGACCTGGTGGAGCGCCGGGTCGACCGCAGCCACGCCGGTCATCGCGCCGAGCGCGACGCCGACCACCGCGCGCTGTCGGCCGCGGTTCGCCGGGTCGAGCGCCGCACCGGCGCGCAGGTGCTCAGCGCTGAACGGGTGCCGTACGATGGACGGGACATCAACCGGATCAAGGTGGTCGACGCCAGCGGCCGGGTCCGGGTGTATGTCGACGATGCCGCGGCGCGGGCGCCTGCCCGTACACGCGGCGACGACAACTGAACGTCCAACCTTCAGTCAACGGCCCCTGTTCAGGGCTGCCGGCCGACCCGTAAAGGAGTACCCATGCGAATCCTGCTGGTGGAAGACGAGGCACCGCTGCGCGAAACGCTCGCAGCGCGGCTCAAGCGCGAAGGCTTCGCGGTCGACGCGGCGCAGGATGGCGAAGAAGGGCTGTACATGGGGCGCGAGGTGCCGTTCGACCTGGGCATCATCGACCTGGGCCTGCCGAAGATGTCCGGCATGGAGCTGATCAAGGCGCTGCGCGAGGAGGGCAAGAAGTTCCCGGTGCTCATCCTCACCGCGCGCTCGAGCTGGCAGGACAAGGTCGAGGGCCTGAAGCAGGGCGCCGACGATTACCTGGTCAAGCCGTTCCATGTCGAGGAACTGCTGGCCCGGCTCAATGCGCTGGTCCGCCGCGCGGCCGGATGGAGCAAGCCGTCGCTCGAATGCGGGCCGGTCACGCTGGACCTGGCCGCGCAGACGGTCAGCGTCAACGACAGCAATGTCGACCTCACCAGCTACGAGTACAAGGTGCTCGAGTACCTGATGATGCACGCCGGCGAACTGGTGTCGAAGGCCGACCTCACCGAGCACATCTACCAGCAGGACTTCGATCGCGACTCCAACGTGCTCGAGGTGTTCATCGGCCGGCTGCGCAAGAAGCTCGACCCCGACGGCACGCTCAAGCCGATCGAAACCGTGCGTGGCCGCGGCTACCGGTTCGCGATCCCGCGCAGCGGCGAGTAGGCCGCGCACCATCAACGGCATGGCCGCCACGCGCGGCCGCCCGCACTCGCGCCGGCGTGCCGTCCTTTGTAACCTGCCGCGCATGTCCGACTCCGCCGCGCCCTTTTTCGACACTCCGGTCGCGGCGGTCCGCGCGCGATGAGGTGGGGACGGCCACGTTCGCTGCAGGCCCGGCAGGTGCTCGCCGCCAGCCTCGGCCTGATCGCGTTCCTCGCGCTCGCCGGCTATGCGCTCGACCGGGCGTTCCTCGACACCGCCGAAAGCAACCTCAGGCAGCGCCTGCGCAGCTACGCGCTGGCCTATGCCGACAGCGAGTTCGCCCGCGACGGCACCTTCATCCCGCCGTACACCTCGCCCGATCCGCGCTTCGACCGGCCCGGCAGCGGGCTGTATGCCGAGGTGGTGCTCGATGACGGCCAGCACTGGGACTCCGCATCGTCCGTGGGCCCGGTGCTGCCGCCGGCGCAGATGCTGGAAGCGCGCGAGGAAGTGTTCGAACGCCGCCTGCCCATCACCGAGATCAGCGGCGATGTCGGCGAGGTGTACCGCTACGGGCGTGGACTGATCTACGCCAGTGGCGATGATCCGTCGGCCGAGGTGCCCTACACCGTCTACATCCTCGAGGACACGACCGCGCTGAGCCGGCAGGTCGAGGTGTTCCGCGAGGCGCTGTGGCGCTATCTCGGCGGTGCCGGCCTGATCCTGCTGCTGTTGCAGGCGGTGATCCTGCGCTGGAGCCTGTTGCCGCTGAGGCGGGTGATCGAGGAGCTCAAGCGGGTCCAGCGCGGCGTGGCCTCGCGCATGAGCGAGCGCCACCCGCGCGAGCTCGAGCCGCTGGCCGAGAGCATCAACGCCTTCATCGAGAGCGAGCGCGAAAACCTCGACCAGCAGCGCAACACCCTCGCCGACCTCGCCCACAGCCTGAAAACGCCGCTGGCGGTGCTGCGCGCGCGCCTCGACGACAAGGTGCCCGAAGCCGAGCTGCGCGAGGACGTCGACCTGCAGTTGCGGCGCATGAACGACCTGGTCTCGTACCAGCTCGCGCGCGCCGCCTCGGGTGGCCACGCGCTGTTCTCGGCACCGGTCGACATCGAGCCGCACGCCGAGCAGCTGGTGCGCAGCCTGGAGAAGGTCTACGCCAGCAAGGGCGTGCTGTGCGAGTTCGACATCGCCGAGGGCGCGCAGTTCATCGGCGAACCCGGCGACCTGCAGGAACTGCTTGGCAACCTCCTCGAGAACGCGTTCAAGTGGGCGAAGTCGCGCGTGCTGCTGACCGTCAAGCCCGGGGAGACCGCGCCCAACCGCCGGCCGGGGCTGCTGCTGGCGGTGGACGACGACGGCCCCGGCATCCCGCCGGACAAGGTGGCGCTGGTGCTGCAGCGTGGCGTGCGCGGCGACGAGCGCGTGCAGGGCCACGGCATCGGCCTGGCGATCGTGCAGGACATCGTGCGGGCCTACCGCGGCACGCTCGACGTGCGTGCCTCCGACGAGCTGGGCGGCGCCCGCTTCGAAGTGCAGTTGCCGCCGCGGCTGTAAGCCGGCGCCGAAATTTTCCGGGGTTACGCGCAGGCTTCGTGCGGAGGGACGTAGTGGCGGTTCGTGCGGGTGAGGCGCACGGTTGCCCGAGGAGCGGCTTTGGCTGCGATCGGGGTCGGCACGGGTGGACGATTCCACGATCGCGGCTGAAGCCGCTCCTACAGGGGCCCCTCGATCAGCGGTTCGCGAATGGCGAGGGGCCGTACAGCCGTTCCAGGTGGGCGGCCACGACCGGCATCGCCGAACGCAGCGTCGCCGGGTCGCTGAAGTGGTACTCGGTCGCCACGGCGAAGAATTCCTCCGGGGCTTCGGCCGCGTAGGCGTCGACGGCGGTGTCGATCCCCGCCTCGACCTGTTCGACCAGGGCGTCGTAGGCACGCTGGAAATCGCGCGCCCACGCCCGTTGCCAGTCGCGCGGCAGCGGCGGGGTGCCATCCAGCACGCCGTCGAGCACGTCGAGCTTGTGGGCGATCTCGTGCGCGGCCACGCAGAAGCCGGCGTCCGGGTCGGCGCAGTCGGCCTGCACGTCCGCCCACGACAGGATCACCGGGCCGGCATCCCAGGCTTCCCCGATCAGCTCGTCGTGCCATTCGTGCAGCACGCCGGCCGCGTCGACGTGGCTGCGCTGCACGCGGAATGCATCGGGGTAAACGATCAGCTGCGACCAGCCGTGCAGCCCCTGCTCGCCGAATTCGAGCAGCGGCAGGCAGCACAGCGCCGCCAGCATGCAGCGCTGGCGGGCGTCGAGGTGCAGATCGCCGATCGGGGTGATCGCCTTGCGCTGGAGAAACAGTGCGGCCAGCGCCTGCAGGCGCGCGTCGCGGTCGCGGTCGAGCGCTGCCACCCAAGGCAACGCCTGGCGGAGGTCATGCCAGAGCGTGGGGTCGATCGGGTCAGGGGCCGGGCGCCACCACCGGCGCAGCAGGTCGAGCAAGGGCGAACCAGGCGGGCGTCCGGCTCAGCGGAACATGCCGGGCAGGAAGCTGTGCCAGCGTGGCGAGCTGAGGCGGCCGGGTGCGTCACTGTGCACGCTGGGCTTGATCCGGGTTTCGGCGGCCGGGCCGGCGGCCGGGGTCGCGCTGACCGGCGCCTTTTTGGCGGTGGCGACGGCCTGCTCCGAGCAGCCACCGCCGTTGGGCGAGCTCATCTTGACCTCGCGTGCGGCCGCGCCGGCACTGAGCAGGACGAACACCAGGCAGAGGCAGAGTCGCAGCATGGAGACCTCGCGATGCCGGGGGCGGCGCTCCCGGCCAGTTCCCGACTATAACGCGATTCCGCGCCCGTCGTGGCTGGGGTGCTGCGTCGCAGCAACGGCGTGCCCGGAACCGGGTCGCGCATAATCGGGCGATGCCACGAAACCGCCATCCCGCCACGTCCCTCCTTGTCCGCCGCGTCCCGGGGGCGGGCTGATGGACGAGCGCGAACTGCTGGCACGGCTGATCGAAGGCCCGGTGTCCGGCGACGCCCTGGCCCGCGCCAGTGGCCAGACCCGCACCGCGGTATGGAAGCGGATCGAGGCGCTGCGCGAGGCCGGAGTACCGATCGAGGCCCAAGCCGGGCGCGGCTATGCGCTGTTGCAGCCCTTCGACCTGCTCGACAGCGATGCGATCGCCGCCCGCCTCCCCCCGCAGGTGCGGGCGCGGACCGCGGCACTGGAAGTGGCCTGGACCCTGGATTCGACCAACAGCGAGCTGCTGCGGCGCAGCGGCAACGGTG
The DNA here is from genome assembly GCF_056739745.1 of Lysobacter sp. CC-YZS074. Classification (NCBI taxonomy): domain Bacteria; kingdom Pseudomonadati; phylum Pseudomonadota; class Gammaproteobacteria; order Lysobacterales; family Lysobacteraceae; genus Lysobacter; species Lysobacter sp. CC-YZS074. The sequence goes on from NZ_CP200301.1 coordinate 574,141, forward strand.
ATGGCACCGCCGTCGTGCTGCTGGCCGAACGCCAGACCGGCGGACGCGGCCGCCGCGGGCGCGAATGGGCCTCGCCGCTGGCGGCGCACGTCTACCTGTCGCTGGCGCGCAGCTTCGCCGGTGGACTGTCGCGGCTCGGAGGACTCAGCCTGGTCGCTGGCATCGCCACGGTGGAAGCCCTGCACGGGCTCGGATTCGACGCGGTGCGCCTGAAGTGGCCGAACGACCTGGTGGTGGTCGGCGACGGTGGAGACCTGCGCAAGCTCGGCGGACTGCTGGTCGAAGGCGGTGGCGAACACGCCGGGCCGGTGCGCGCGGTGATCGGTCTCGGACTCAACGTCCGCATGCCGGACGCGTTCGCCGCTCGCATCGACCAGCCCTGGTGCGACCTGGACACGCTGGCCACGACGGGCGAACCCCGGCTGCCGTCGCGCAACGAACTGGCGGCGGCGCTGCTGGCGCGCTGGGTACCGGCGCTGGATGAATTCGATGCGGTGGGGCTGGCGCCGTTCCTTTCCCGCTACGCCCCGCTGGATGCGCTGGCGGGGCAGGCCGTCGACGTGCAGGGCGCGCAGGACCGGACCGCCGGCACGGTGCTCGGGCTGGCCGACGATGGCGCGCTGCGGGTGCGGCTGGAGAACGGCGGCGAGCGGCGCTTCCATTCCGGCGAAGTCAGCGTGCGGCGCGCTGCCGGGGCCGGCACATGACGGCCTGGCTGTTCGACCTGGGCAACACCCGGCTCAAGGCAGCGCCACTGGCCGCGGACGGAAGTCCCGGCGAGGTGATGTCGGTGGCCCACCGCGATGCCGGTTGGGCCGGCGCCCTGGACGACCTGCTCCCGCAGCGGATCGACACTGCCTACGTCGCCAGCGTGGCCGGCGACACGCCGCGGACGGCGTTGCTGCAGGCGCTGACGGCGCGTTGCCGGCGCATCTCGATGGCCCGGACCACGCGTGGCTGGCGGGGCCTGCGGATCGCCTACGTGCAACCGGCGCGGCTCGGCGTCGACCGTTTCCTGGCCCTGCTCGGCCAGCACGCGACCGGCGAGGGCGCGGCGCTGGTCTGCGGCGTGGGCACCGCATTGACGCTGGACCTGCTCGACGACGGGGGACGGCACCTCGGCGGACGCATCGCCCCCTCACCCACCCTGATGCGCGAGGCCCTGCACGCCCGCGCCGCGCAACTGCCGGTGGACGGCGGCGAGTACCGCGAGTTCGCCGACGACACCGCCGACGCCCTCGCTTCGGGCTGCGACGGGGCCGCGCTGGGCCTGATCGGGGACAGCCTCGACGCCGCCACGCGCGCGTTGGGAACGACGCCGCGCCTGGTGCTGCACGGCGGTGGGGCGCAGGCCCTGGCGCCGCACCTGCCCGCGGCGACACTCAAGCCGCACCTGGTGCTGGAGGGGCTCGCGCAATGGGCCACGGTCGACGCCGCGCCATGAACTCCGGCGCGGATGCGTCGGCGTGGACGGCCTGACTACAATCCCGCCATGCTGATCCGCGCGCTGATCGTCCTGCTGCTGGTACTCAACCTGGGGGTGGCGCTGTGGTGGGCGATGCGCCCGGCGCCGTTGGCGCCTCGTGTCGACACGCTACCGGCCGGTGTCGCCCGCCTGCAACTGGTGTCCGAGCAGGCGGTTGCGGTGGCGCGGGAACCCGCCGCCGCGATGGCGACGGTCGACCATTGCGTGCGCTTCGGGCCGTTTGCCGAGGCCGCGGCAGCGGACGCGGCGCAGGCGCGACTGCGCCCGCAGGCGGTGCAGGTGCGGGGATATCGCGACTACGCTGGCAGCGCCCGCAGCTGGAAGGTGCTGCTGCCCGCAGCCAGCATGGAAGCCGCCGAGGCCGCCGCCGCCGGCATCGCCGCCGCCGGTTTCCGCGACTGGTTCGTGATCCGCGAGGGCGAGGACGCACGATCGGTTGCGCTCGGCCTGTACCGCAACGAGAACGCCGCGCGCGAACGCGTGCAGGCGCTGCAGGAAGCCGGCTTCGCCGCCGAGCAGGTCCCGGTGGGCGCGGGTCCGGCACGGTACTGGGTGGATGCCGCCGTGGCCGAGGGATTCGACGCCGCCGCGGCACAGGCCCGGATCGCGGCGGCCGGCCACGAACCACTGGGCTGCGACGGGTTCGAGGCGGTCGCGTCCCCGCCACGCGGAGGCCAGGGCGGCTCACGTTAGAATGGGCGTTTCGCCGGCTTAGCTCAGTTGGTAGAGCAACCGCCTTGTAAGCGGTAGGTCGTCAGTTCGATTCTGACAGCCGGCACCATAGACCGGTTTCAGGTAGTCCCCGGAAGGTCCGAAATCAAGCTGAAAGCCCGCTACGGCGGGTTTTTTTGTGCCCGCATGGTTCCGGGGCGTCCCGTTGCATCCGGGGGCACATGGGGGCACATTAGGGGGCACATGGGCGAAATGCCCCCATCCGATAGCGGAGATGCCCCCAGATGGCCAGCGACACCGGCACCCTGACCGCAACGGCGATCCGCAACGCCAAGCCGGGCGACAAGGCCCGCAAGCTGTTTGACGGCGGCGGCCTCTATCTGGAAATCACCCCTGCCGGTGGGCGCTACTGGCGGATGAAATACCGCCATGCCGGCAAGGAAAAGCGGCTGGCGCTTGGCGTCTATCCCGAGGTCACGCTGGCCGAGGCCCGACGGAAGCGGGATGCAGCGCGCGCCACCGTGCGGGATGGGCGCGACCCGTCGGCCGAGCGCAAGGCCGGCAAGGTCCGGGCGAAGCTGTCCAGCGCCGAGACCTTCGAGGCCATCGGCCGCGAATGGCTGGAGACCCAGCGCGCCAAGCTGGCCCCTTCCACCTTCGTGAAGTCGGAATGGATGCTGGTCGACAACGTCTTTCCGTGGATTGGCTCGCTGCCTATTGCCGAGATAGACGCGCCGACCCTGTTGGCCACCTTGCGGCGGATCGAGGCCCGAGGGGCGAACGAAACCGCCCACCGGACAAAGGAAAAGTGCGGGCAGGTGTTCCGCTACGCCATCGCCACCGGCCGCGCGACCCGCGACCCGTCGGCGGACCTGCGCGGGGCACTGGCCCCCATCGTGCGCACGTCGCGCGCTGCAATCACCGACCCGGCATTGATGGGCGACCTGTTGCGCGCGTTGGACGGCTACACCGGCCAGTTTGCGACCCGCTGCGCCCTGCGCCTGGCCCCCTACCTGTTCGTGCGGCCGGGCGAGTTGCGCCATGCCGAATGGAGCGAGATGGACCTAGACGGCGCGCTGTGGCGCATCCCGGCGCACAAGATGAAGGTGCGCGAGGCGCACGTCGTCCCGCTGGCCCCGCAAGCCGTGGCGATCCTGCGCGAGCTTCACCCGCTTACCGGACGCGGCCGCTACCTGTTCCCCAGCCTGCGGACGCCGGCCGAGCCGATGAGCGAGAACACGGTGAACGCGGCGCTGCGCCGCATGGGCTATGACAAGCACACCATGACCGGCCACGGCTTCCGCGCGATGGCCTCCACGCGACTCAACGAAATGGGGTGGGCGCCCGACGTGATCGAGCGCCAGCTGGCGCACGCCGAGCGGAACAAGGTGCGGGCCGCATACAACCGCGCGCAATACCTCGCGGAACGGCAGAAGATGATGGCCGCATGGGCCGACTACTTGGATACGCTGCGGGTTGGCGCCGGTAAGGTTGTGGCGTTCAAGCGCAAGGCATGACGTAACAGCCGCGCCTAGCCCGACGGGGCGAAAACGCCGTGACCCTGCGGCGCTGGCGCGGCGACCCTACAGGGGCGCGAGGGTGCGCAATGCCTTATGAGAATCGTATCTATCTGAACTGGGATGAGGCGGCGGAGGTCTTAGGAACGGATCGCGAAGGGCTTCGTCAACTAATGCTTTATCGCCTCAGTCCCGACGTGCCGATTGAAGGACATGCGTGGTTGCCGGTCGTGATGACGACCAATCGAGACGGCTTCCTCACTTCCCTCCAGTATGACAAGTGGGGAGTTCAGGCCGAATTCTCTTGGAACAGTCGCGATAGCTACTACCGGCAGTGCGAGGGAAGGCAAACACTCTCATTCTCCGATGGGACGGAGCTTGAGCTTTTTGGCGACTTGGATGGCGACGGCTGGGAGCCGGATCACGATCACGGTACCGGATGGGGCCACACCTTTGTTGTGTGGGGGAAGCATCTGACGGTTGGACCGGCAAGCGTACGGCGGGCGTGCGAAAGCGGCGGTCACATTGGGGGACTTGCGATCGCGCCAAGGGGCTGGTGCGAACAGGGATTTCCTGAGCAGCGATGCTTCGTCGTGGTCTCTAGTACCAACACCCTATTCGCGCAGCAGCCGGAGAACTTGTTTGACGCTGCAAAGTTCCTACGGGAGGACGTTGTACGCATCGCAGATGAGTTGAAGGGGGACCATAAAGCCTCACAGCGGGCATCCTCAGAAATCCGATCGGATCGTGAAGAAACCTTGCTGCGTGTGATCGCTGGTCTATGGGCGTTCTCCGACTTACCCCGTGAACACAATACGGCAGCTGACCGCCTTTCCGCGTTGTTCGACAGTTGGCAGTGGGACAAGCCGGCGAAGTCAACAATCGCTGACACGGTGTTAAAAAGAGCGGCGAAAATTCCCGGCGCCCGCGTCCGATCTTAGGACGGACCCGTCCGAAGTTAGGACATTACGGCGGCCGAAATCTTGAGTATTCCGACGCAAGCCCGGAACGGTTCTGGGTATCGCGAGGGATGCCATGACGGCCCGCATCACTATGACCCCGCCCGCCACGGGCGCCTTGATCCTTGAACGCCTGCCGCAAGTAAAGGCCCGCACCGGGCTTAGCCGGTCAGAGATATACCGCCGCGTGCAATCGGGCGACTTCCCCGCGCCATTGAAGATCGGCCAGAGGGCTTCGGCTTGGCCGCATCACGAAATATCGGAATGGATCGCGGCTCGCATCGCCGACCGTGACGGCAAGGGGCGCGCGGCATGACGGCGCCCAATAAAAACCCCCTGACCCCGGCAAGTTTGGCGACCGACGGGATGCAGGGGGCGATTGCAGGGGCTTGCGGCCGATGCGGGACGAAGCATAGCGCGGAAGCGGCGGCGCTGTTCCTGGCCTTGTCCGCTACCGATGCAGCGCGCGGCCAGTTGCAGCGGCTGGCCATCATCACGGCCGACCCCGTGCCCGGCATCGTTGATGCAGCCGACCTGTTGGATGCAGCGCGCGAGTTGATCGCGCAGGCGGTGGCGGCATGACGTGCCCCCGCGATTGCCCCCGATGGGATGGATGCAGCGCGCCGGTGTGCCCGCTGGCCGACGACTGGCACCGCTGCCAGCACTTGGCCGGCGAGCGGGTATGCGGCCTGCTGTGCGAGATGGCCAAACCCGATGGCGAGGCGCGTCTAAGGGCGTCGCTGCCGTCGGCGCTGGTCGACAAGCTGGCCGAGGTGGGGCCGATGGTGGCCGCACGATGGGAGCGGGTCCGCAGCCGGATGAGGGAGGCATCCCGCACCGGATCGCGCATGGCGGCGGGGCAACGTCTGGCGCACCGGGAGGGCGCCGCCAGCGTGCAACCGGCTCCCACCGCTACCGCGACCCCTGAAAAGGCCGGATGCCAGACAGCCGCGCCCAACACGGCAACGGCTGGACCCGACGCAAGGGAGGCGGCATGACATGGCCCGGACGCGAGCTAAGGCATTGGGCAGGCGCGAGGCCGGGAACTTCCTGCGCATCCCGTCGGCGGTCATTGATAGCCCGAACTTCCGCGCGCTGTCGCTGAAGTCGAAGGCGCTGATTCTGGACATGGGCGCCGGGTACAACGGCCACAACAATGGCGACCTTGCCGCCCCGTGGTCATGGATGAAGGATCGGGGTTGGCGATCAAAAGACACGTTGCAGCGCGCGCTAGAGGAGCTGCAACGCTTCGGGATGATCGAGCTGACCCGACAGGGCGGATTGCACGGGCCGAACCTCTACGCTTTCACTTGGATGCCCATTGATCCGTGCAAGGGCAAGTTGGACGTTGCCCCTACCGTCACCGCGTCGGCCAAGTGGAGGCGGGCACCCGAGCAGCTGGCGGCCTGAAAAACAAAACGCCACCCCGACCATCGGGGCGGACTGACCCGACCATCGGGGCAGTGCTGGTGAAAAAATCGCCACGCTGCCCCGGCTATCGGGTCCATAAGCCGGAAAATCCGCCGCGCGCCGCCCCGACCATCGGGCACCTCTAAGACTCTACCAATGGGAGGGCGGGATTGATGGCGCGCGAGGGAACCCAGCGGCAACGTGCCCGAACAGCGCGGTTAGAGATAGGCGCGACAGGCACGGCGACAGAGCTGCGAATTGGGGCAAGATCACGGCAAGGTGGCGGAGTTTTCTGACACCCTGAAAAGTAGTAGAGCCGGCACGGTAGTCGGGCAAGTCACGGCACGCGCGGCGTTGCTCGCAATGCTGGGCGTGGGGCGGGGTTGAAGCGATCAAGCAGTCGTGTCCAATGGCGCGGCGCATACTGGAAGAGGGAACCCTTAAAGAGGGCGGTGCGAAATGGGGAAGGAGGGCAAATGGGGGATCACGACTGATCCCGACGGCACGTTCTCAGAGATATGGGAGTGGCCGTGGTACTGGCGCTATCCCGCTGGGCTCGCGATATCAGTGATAGCGCTGGGCGTTGCAGCTTACTTGGATGGCGGCACGTCCCCGGGCTGGATGGCGCTGGGAGTCGCCATCGCGGGGGCGCTGGTCGCCCTGTCCATCATGTACGAGCTAGGTTGCTTGGCAATCTTTTTGGCCGTCATTGGAGGGATCTGGATGGGGTCGGAGTACCTACTGCCCGACTTCAGCATCTCGCTGCCATGGCGGATTGGTCTTGTTGCTGCATTTGCTTTCTATGCGTGGCACGTGGGCAACCTGGCCCTCCAGATGGGCAACTCCAACAAGAAAGCCGTTGATAACGCTTGGCAGCGAATCGATCGCGTCGAGGACAAGATCGACTTCCAGTTGAACGACCTCTACACGCGGCTCGTCGAGGCAGAGATGCGGATCAAGAGGCTGGAGCAGCCTTTCGGTGAGGGCGGCCCGGATTACTAACCTAGCGGCCTAAGCCGACCCCGGCCCGCTTCGGCGGGCTTTTTTGCGGCAGTCGTGAGCTAGCGAGGAGCATCGGCGCTGGATCAACGGACTTTTCGGACACCCGAAGGGCAAAGCCTGACCCACTTGTCGGGCAAAGTGTCGAGCGACTGCCGGAGTTTTTTGACCACTACGCGCGGGAGGCGGGAGGTTGGCGTTTGCCGTGTGGCGCGTTTGGCCCGCGCCCTTCCGCCGGACGGGGGCGTCCGAGAGTCCGGAGGCGTGACTCCCGGAGACCGGGCGTTCCCCTTCCTGCGCGCTTCAACAATTCAGAAGACGGGCTAGGCAAAGTTGGGCGGGGCCTCCCCGGTGACCGCCGTGTCCCGCTTGGATCGCCTAAAGCGCAACAAATTGCCGATTTTGGGACCGCTTAAAGAGGCCAACGGCGCGAATTGTTGGACGCCTCTACGCGCGGACGAAGCCCTACGCGATGGCGGGTTTCGCAAGGCATCGCGCGCGTGAGCACTGCCCGCGCGTCACTAAAGTAGAGGGAAGTAGCGGAGGCGGCACGATAGACTGGCCGGGATCACCACGGCCCCAGCGGGCGCAACGTGGGGGCACATTTGGGGGCACAATCCCGATGCGCCTGATTTAATTTCCATAGATATCAATTGCTTGGCTGTCTTTTACGATGCCGACAGCCGCACCAGTCGAGGAGGCTCCCATGACCCGCACCTATCCTTCCGTTTCGCTCATTGGCGCCCCCACCGACGTCGGCGCCGGCGACCGGGGGGCACGGCTCGGGCCGGAGGCGCTGCGCATCGCCGGCCTGGGCGAGGCACTCATCGCCCGCGGGATCGACGTGGTCGACCGCGGCAACCTGGAAGGCCCGCGCAACCCGTGGCTCGCCCCCGTCGAGGGTTACCGGCACCTGGCCGAAGTCGCCGAGTGGAACCGGCTGGTGATGGAGGCAATGCATGCCGAACTCGCCGGCGGCCGCATGCCGATCCTGCTGGGGGGCGACCACTGCCTCGGCCTCGGATCCATCGCTGGCGTCGCCCGCCATTGCCGCGAGAGCGGCAAGACCCTGCGCGTGCTGTGGCTCGACGCCCACGCCGACTTCAACACCAGCCAGGTCACGCCGTCGGGCAACATCCACGGCATGCCGGTCGCCTGCCTGTGCGGTCTCGGGCCGAAGGAGCTGACCCACCTCATCGGCGACGCGCCGGCCATCCACCCGAGCGCGGTGCGGCAGATCGGCATCCGTTCGGTCGACGAGGGCGAGAAGCGGCTGGTCAAGGAACACGGCCTCGACGTCTACGACATGCGCTACATCGACGAGGTCGGGATGAAGCGGGTGATGGAGGAGGCGCTGGAAGGCATGGACGACAACACCCACCTGCACGTGAGTTTCGACGTCGATTTCCTGGACCCGAGCGTCGCCCCCGGCGTGGGCACCACCGTTCCGGGCGGCCCGAACTACCGCGAGGCGCAGCTGTGCATGGAGATGATCGCCGACAGCGGCCGGATGGCCTCGCTCGACATCATGGAGCTCAACCCCATCCTCGACCGCAACAACGCCACCGCGCTGGTCGCCATCGACCTGGTGGAGAGCCTGTTCGGCAAGTCGACGCTGATGCGCGACTGATCGGCCCGGGCGGGCCGGCGCGGTTGCCGTTCAGTCACTGCACGCGCGCTTCACGGGTGCCGACGCAATGATGCAGCCACGGTCGCACAGCACGCTGCTGTCCGGCCCCGCCCAGCCATTGCCGAGGAGATACCCATGAAGCGACTGATTGCCCTGATGCTGCTGTCCCTGTTCTCGATGGGCGCCCTGACTGCCTGCAACACGATGGCCGGCGTCGGCGAGGACGTCGGAGCGGCCGGAGACAAGATCGAGAGCGAGGCCGAAGGCCACCTCGACTGTGACCAGTCCGACGAGTGCTGAGGCAGCATTCCGCGTGGAATCAAAGACAGGCCGGGTTTTCCCGGCCTGTTTTTTTTTTGAAGGACCGGAAGCGCCGTCCAGCGTGTTCAGTGTTGTGCGCACCTAATTAACGCCAAGCCTACCCGACGCGAATGTCCGCCGACCGACACTGGATGCGTGGTGCATCGCACCGCTTCCCTTATCGAAACCGAGAGGAGCATCCATGAACAAGGACATCATCGCCGGCAAGTGGAACCAGCTGAAGGGCAAGGCGCAGGCCAAGTGGGGCGACCTGACCGACGACGACTTCGACGTCGCCGAAGGCAACGCCGAGTACCTGTCGGGCCGGTTGCAGGAGCGTTACGGCTGGAACCGCGATCGCGCCGACCGCGAGGTCCGCGACTTCAGCGACACCCTGCACTGACCCCCCGGAAGTGCGATCCGGAAACGGGCCCGCGTGGCCCGTTTTCTTTTGCCGGTGACCTGCCGCGGCCGGACCGGCGCGGGCGCTGCAGTAAACTGGCCGGCCGTTCCAGCCGCTTTGCTCCCATGCAGCCGACCCGCGTCCTCACCGGTATCACCACCTCCGGCACGCCCCACCTGGGCAATTACGTCGGCGCGATCCGCCCGGCGATCGGGGCCAGCCACGGTGCCGGCGTGGAGAGCTTCTACTTCCTCGCCGACTACCACGCGCTGATCAAGGTGCAGGACCCGGCGCGGGTGCAGCGCTCGACGCTGGAGATCGCCGCGACCTGGCTCGCCTGCGGGCTGGAGCCGGACCGGGTGCGCTTCTACCGCCAGTCCGACATCCCCGAGACCACCGAGCTGACCTGGCTGCTGACCTGCGTCGCCGGCAAGGGCATCCTCAACCGCGCGCACGCCTACAAGGCCGCGGTCGACCGCAACCGCGAGGCCGGCGAGGACGACGATGCCGCGGTCACCGCCGGGCTGTTCATGTACCCGGTGCTGATGGCGGCCGACATCCTGCTGTTCAACGCCCACAAGGTCCCGGTCGGACGCGACCAGATCCAGCACATCGAGATGGCGCGCGACTTCGCCCAGCGCTTCAACCATCTTTACGGCGAGCACTTCGTCCTGCCCGAGGTCGTCATCGAGGAGCAGGTGGCGACGCTGCCGGGCCTCGACGGCCGCAAGATGAGCAAGAGCTACGACAACACGATCCCGCTGTTCGCGCCGCGGGCCGAGCTGAAGAAGCTGATCTACTCGATCGTCACCGACTCGCGCGAGCCGGGCGAGCCCAAGGACGCCGAGACCTCCAACGTGTTCCAGCTTTACCGCGCGTTCGGGTCGGAGCAGGAGACCGCCGCGATGCGGCAGGCGTTCGCCGACGGGATCGCTTGGGGCGAGGCCAAGGCGGCGCTGTTCGAGCGGATCGATGCCGAGGTGGCGCCGCTGCGCGAGAAGTACGAGGCGCTGATGGCGCGGCCGCAGGAAATCGAGGCGATTCTGCGCGATGGAGCGACGCGCCTGCGCGAGGAACGCGCGGTGCCTTTCCTGCGCGGGTTGCGCGAAGCCGTGGGCCTGCGGGATCTGTCGCAGGTCGCGACGCCGTCGACCATGGGCACCGTGCGTGCGGTCCTGCCGCAGTTCAAGCAGTACCGCGAAGGCGACGGCCGCTTCTACTTCAAGCTGGTCGAGGGCGACCGGGTGTTGCTGCAGAGCGCCGGCTTCGACTCGCCGCGGGAAGCAGGGCTGCGCATCGGCGCGCTGAAGCGCGACGGCTTCGCCGGTGCAGACGCTTCGCTGGCGCTGGGCGAGGACACGGGCGCCGGGGACGTGCAGGCCGCGCTGGCCGCGTTGGCCGCCGCCGACGCGGAGAAGGCCGCCGCCCGGACGGGTTGAGGCACGTCGCCGGGTCACTGCGGGGCATCCTGGTCCGAGCCGCCGGTTGTGCCGGCGGACGGTGAGATCGCGCCGGGCTCCGGCTCCATCCGCGCAAGCTTTCCGGCAGCTGACCGCGCGCACCGCGGGCGCCGGTCGTCACGTTTCGGGCCGCCCGGCGCCGATATGCTGCCGCCGTTGGCCCGCCTCCCTCCGCCCCTGATGCTTTCCGATACCGATTCCGGCGACCGGACCGACCCGGCGGACGAGGCGCGGCGACAGGCCGCGCTTGACCGCTACGATCTGTTCGACACCGGCGCCGAACAGCCCTTCGATGATATCGCCAGGCTCGCCTCGACGCTGTGCGACACGCCCGCGGCGGTGGTCTCGCTGATCGACCGCGACCGGCAGCGGTTCAAGGCGCGGATCGGCATTGGCGTCAGCGAAACCCCGCGGAGCCTGGCGATCTGCGACCACGCGATCCGCGACCCGGAGCGCGTGCTGGTCATCCGCGACATCGCCCGCGACCCGCGGTTCTCCAGCCTGGACCTGCGGCTGGGTGACAAGCCGCTGAGGTTCTACGCCGGTGTGCCGTTGCGCAGCCCGGACGGCTACGGGCTGGGCACCGTTTCCGTGGTGGATGTGCGCCCACGCCAACTCGACCCGGGGCAGATCGAGGGGCTGCAGATCCTGGCGCGGCAGACCGAGCACCTGCTGGAGCTGCGCTGCTACGCGCGCGAGCAGCGCAGGTTGGTCGACGAGCGCGACGCGATGTTGCTGGCGCTGGAAGCCTCGCGCGCCGACCTGCAGCAACGCCACGACGAAATCGAGTACACCGCCCGGCACGATCCCCTGACCGGGCTGTTGAACCGCGGGGCGCTGGCGAAGCTGCGGGTCGACCCGCAGGCGCTCGCGCGACTCAACCGCGGCCCGTACTGCGTCGTCGTGGTGGACATCGACCGCTTCAAGCAGATCAACGATGTGCACGGCCACCTGCTTGGCGACCGCGCGCTGCAGGCGGTGGCCGCGGCGGTGGCCGCGTCGATCCGGGAAGGCGATGTCGCGGTGCGCTTCGGCGGCGAGGAGTTCCTGCTGATCCTGCCGGGCACCCGCGCGACCGGCGCGGTGGAGGTCGCCGAACGGGTCCGGCGCAAGGTGGTGGAGAGCGGGCTGCCGTTTCGCCTGACGGTGTCGGCGGGCGTGGCGATGGGCGATCCGGAGCGGGACGCGCCCGAGCAGGTGTTCGAGCGCGCCGACCAGGCGCTCTACCGGGCCAAGGCCGGCGGCCGCGACCGGGTCGTGGTGGACGACACGTTCCGGATGGCGGACTAGGTCAGTCCCACTGGTTGGATGCGGCGCGCCCGTTGTCCTCGCGCATCCGCACCACGCAGAAGCGCTGGCCGTCGGGCGCCTGCATGACCCACCACCGCTTCACGAAGGCGACCCGCGTGGCGCCGAGCGCCTCCAGCCGCGCGACTTCGGCATCGATGTCGTCGGTCTCGATGTCGAGGTGCACGCGCGAGGGATGGTCGACTTTCTGAACCTCGACGTGCAGGTCGCCGGGTGCGCCGCCGAACTCGGCGTACTGGCCGGTGCCGCCCGAATCGGGGTCGGCGACCGGGATGCCGAGCGCGCCGCTCCAGAACTTCGCGGCGGCGTCGAGGTCGTCGCTGCGGCTGTCGATGATGAAACCGGCGAGGCGGCTGCGATGGGCCATCGGTGTTCTCCGTGGGGAGGGGCTCGGCCCGACTGTAGCGCGACGCGGATGGGGAGCAGGTGCAGATACGACGAGGGCGGCACGCGGCCGCCCTGGTCGTTCGCATCGATGCCGGTGGCCTACTGCGGCGCCGACAGGTCGTCCAGCAGCGCCTTGAGGAAGCGCGCGGCCTCGCCGCCGGTGCAGGCGCGGTGGTCGAAGGTCAGCGAGATCGGCATGCGGCGGTGCACTTCGATGCCGCCCATCACCGCCACGACATCGTGCGACAGCTTGCCGGCGCCGATGATCGCGACCGTCGGCGGCACCACCACCGGGGTGGCGTAGCGGCCGGCGAACATGCCGAAGTTGGACAGGCTGATGGTGTAGCCCGACAGCTCGCTGGCCGGGATGCTGCGGTCCTCGACCTGCCCGCGCAGGCGCCCGATCGCGCCGCGCACCGCGGTGCCGTCGAGCATGTCGGCGTTGCGCAGGGCCGGCACGAACAGGCCGTCCTCGGTATCCACCGCGATGCCGATGTCGACGTGCGGGTGCATGGTGCGGACCAGCTTGTCGCCGTCGAACCACGCGTTGAGCGCCGGCACCTGCTTGCAGGCCGCGCAGATCGCGCGGATCAGGCGGGCGGTGATGTCCTGCTTGCCGATCCACGCGTGCAGGTCGGCGTCGTCGACCAGCGTGGTCGGCACGACCCTGGCGTGCGCGTCGGCCATGACCCGCGCCATGTTGCGGCGCACGCCCTTGAGCTGCTCGGGCTGGCCGCTGGCGGCGACGCCCGGCGGCTGGGTGCGCATCGGCCGGCCGCCCTGCGACAGGGTGCTGCGCTGGGCCGGCGCGGCGGACGGCGCGGGTGCCGTGGCGGCGCGGTCGGCCGCGCGCGGTGCCGGCGCGGCGCCGAGCGGGGCCGAACCGTCGGCGGCGGCCTGCTTGACGTCGGCCATCGTCACCACGCCGTCGGCGCCGGTGGCGCGCACGCGGGTGAGGTCGACCTTGAGCTTGCGCGCGAGCGCGCGCACCGCCGGCATCGCCTTGACCCCGCCCACCGTGCTGGCCTGCTCGCTGCGCACCGCGTCGGACGACTGCATGGCGCCGACCACGGTGCCGCTGTCCTGCCGCGGCTGGCCCTTGGGCGCGGGTTCGCCCTCGTCCTCGATGGCGCCGCCCTCGTCGGAGGCGACCACGCGGTGGTCCGGTGCCGGGTCCTCGCTTCCGACGCCTTTCGCCGGCTGGCCGCCGCCGTGGTGGTGGCCGGTGTCCTGGCCCTCGGCGCGCTGCGGCATCGACGGGTCGACCTCGAACTCCGCCAGCATCGCGCCGGTGGTGATCACGTCGCCGGCGGCGCCGGCCAGCTTCAGCACCTTGCCGGACACCGGCGAGGGCACCTCAACCACGGCCTTGGCGGTCTCCATCGAGACCAGCGCGTCGTCGAGCTTGATGGTGTCGCCGACCTTGACGTTCCATTCGACGATGGTCGCGTCCGGCAGGCCTTCGCCGAGGTCGGGCAGGAAGAAGGTTTTGTTGTTGCTCATGGCAGTCCTTCGTTTTGCGGGGGCGCCGCGGCGCCCGGGCAGTGCATCGGTGGGTGCGCGCGGCGGCCGGTGCGTGCCGGCCACCGCGACCGGCGGTCAGCCGGCGGCCATCGCCCGCTTCGCCGCGGCGACCACGCGGTCGACGCTCGGCAGGTACTTCATCTCCAGCCGGAACAGCGGGATGTGGGTGTCGTAGCCGGTGACGCGCTCGACCGGTGCGAGCAGGTCGTACATCGATTCCTCGGCCAGCCGCGCGGCGATCTCGGCGCCGAAGCCGGCGGTCTTGGGCGCCTCGTGCACGATCACGCAGCGGCCGGTCTTGCTGACCGACTCGGCGATCGTGGCGAAGTCCAGCGGCCGCAGGGTGGCGACGTCGATGACCTCGGCGCTGATGCCGTCCTCGGCGAGCTTGTCGGCGGCTTCCAGCGCTTCCTTCACCTGCGCGCCCCAGGTCACCAGGGTCACGTCGTCGCCGTCGCGCAGCACGTAGCAGACATCCAGCGGCAATGCCTCGCCGTCATCCGGCACCAGCTCCTTGTACTGCCGGTAGATGCGCTTGGGCTCGAAGAAGATCACCGGGTCCGGCTCGCGGATCGCCGCCAGCAGCATGCCGTAGGCGCGCTGCGGCGAGGACGGCATGACCACACGCAGGCCCGGCACGTTGGTGAAGATCGCCTCGTTGGCCTCGCTGTGGTGCTCCGGCGCGCGGATGCCGCCGCCCCACGGCACGCGCAGCACCATCGGGCAGTGCAGGCGGCCGCGGGTGCGGTAGCGCATGCGCGCCGCGTGGCAGACGATGAAGTCGACCATCGGGTACATGAAGCCGTCGAACTGCGCCTCGGCGATCGGCTTCATGCCCTGGCTGGCCATGCCGACGGTCAAACCGGCGATCGTGGTCTCGTCGAGCGGGGTGTCGATCACGCGTTCCGAGCCGAACTGTGCGTGGAGGCCGGCGGTGGCGCGGAAGACGCCGCCGTTGACGCCGACGTCCTCGCCGAGCACGACCACGCTGTCGTCGGCGCGCATCTCGTAGGCCATCGCCTGGGTCAGCGCTTCGATCAGCGTGATCGGAGCGGGCTGTTTGTCGTTGCTGCTCATGCGCGGCCCTCCCGTGCGATCGCCTGTTCGCGCTGGGCCAGCAGGTCGGCCGGCGGGTCGGCATAGAGGTGGTCGAACATCGCCTCGACCGGCTGCACCGGGGTCTCGAGGTAGGCGTTGATCTCGACGTCGACCTTCTGTCCGCATTCCTCCAGCCAGGCCTTCTCCTCGTCCTCGCTCCACACGCCGGCGTCGGTCAGGTACGTGCGCAGGCGGGTCATCGGCTCGCGGGTCCAGGCATCCTTGACCTCGGCATCGTCGCGGTAGCGGGTGGCGTCGTCGGCGGTGGTGTGGTCGTGCAGGCGGTAGGTCATGAACTCGATCACGCTGCCGCCCCCGCCGTTGCGCGCGCGCTCGGTGGCGCGGCGCATGCCTTCGAGCACGGCGACCAAGTCGTTGCCGTCGACCTGCAGGCAGTGCAGCCCGCCGGCCAGGCCCTTTTGGGCCAGCGTCTGCGCGCCGGTCTGCGAATTGCGCGGCACCGAGATCGCCCAGCCGTTGTTGATCACGCACAGCACCAGCGGCGAGCTGTAGGCGCCGGCCGAGTTGAGCGCGGCGTAGAAGTCGGTCTTCGACGAGCCGCCGTCGCCGCAGCAGGCCACCGCGATGCGCGGCTGCCTGCGCAGCTTGAACGACAGCGCCGCGCCGGCCGCCATCAGGCACTGGGTCGAGATCGGCACGCACCACGGGTAGTCGTTCTTCGCCTCGGCGAAGTCGTTGCCGCGCTCGTCGCCGCCCCAGTACAGCAGCACCTCGCGCGGCTTGACCCCGCGCATGAACTGCGCGCCGTACTCGCGGTAGCTCGGCGCGAATACGTCCTCGGGCTTCATCGAGGCGCCGATGCCGACGTGGGTGGCCTCGTGGCCCAGGCAGGCGGCGTAGGTGCCGAGCTTGCCGGTGCGCTGCAGCTTGATCGCCTTGCTGTCGAAGGTGCGCACGAACAGCATCTGCTTGAACAGCGGCAGCAGCGCCCTGGGGTCACGGAAGGCTTCGGGCAGCTCGGCGACGGGTTTGCCGTCGGGCCCGATGTATTGCAGGTATTCGATCTCGAACGATGCGGCGACCGTCATTGCGCCTGTTCCTCGGTCATGCGGAAGCCCCCGATGATACCGGGCAGGCCTGAAGAATCCGTTGCGCGATGCGGCAAGCGCCCGCCGTATGGACGGATTGCCGCGCGGTGTCACCGGCGCGGCAGGGTCTCGGTGGGAACGGAGCCGTGGAGACGGGCAGGGGACGCGGCGACGCCACGCCCCTGTTTACCGTAGTGCCCAGGGCGGCTCAGCGCCGTCCGCGGCCGGCACTGGCTTCGGCGCTGTCGTGGTTGTTGCCGGGTGCCGGGTCGTAAGTGTCGGCGCCGACCTGCGCGGTGAACCAGACCGGCTCGCCGGGCGCATGCCACGGGTCCACCACCGCGAATGCGAACCACGCGGTCCCGGTCGCCTGGCGGTCGCGCCGGCATTCGGCACGGAAGTCGACGCCGCGCTCGCGCACGGTGGTGCACTGCCAGCCGTCGGGCGCGGCGACCGCCGCATGCCGGCTGTCGACGTTGCCTTCCAGCAACAGGCGCGGCTGTTCCGCGGCGTCCGGACCGGCGTTGCGGACCGGCACCACGAACACCGCGACCGCGCCGCGGCGTGCTTGGCCGATCAGCTGCACCGACAGATCGGCCTCGGCGCCGACAACGACATCCACCGTGGCCTGGTTGTTGCCGTTGGCCGGGTCGGTGACGTGGGACTGCGCCGCGGCCACCAGTTGCAACCCGTCGGACGGCGCGGGCGGGGCAAGCACCTCGACCGTGAACGTCGCCTCCCCGCCGGCGGCGAGGGTGGGGCGGTGGCAGCCGACGGTCGTGGTGCCGCCGTCCTGCGCCGGCGGCGCACACGTCCAGCCGGCGGGTGCCTGCACCGCGGGCGATACCGGCGCGTCCAGGGCGAACGCGATCCCGGCGGCCTCGGCCGCATCCGGCCCGGTGTTGGCCAGCTGCACCGTGAATGTCACCGGCTCGCCGGGGCGCACCCGCGTAGCCGAGGCCTCCGCTTCCACCGCGAGGTCGGCGCTGCGGAACTGCGGCACGCCGATCGTCAGCCGTACCGGGTCGTGGTCGGACGAGCGCACCGCGATCGTCGCGTCGTCGAAATTGTCCACCCCGAAATCGGCATTGATGCGCGCGTGCTCGACCGCGATCGAACCGGCGCCCGCCACCAGCGCGGCGTTCACCAGCACGTGGTCGAGCGACTGCGCGTTGCCGCCAAAGGAATACGAATAACGCTGCGCCGGCTCCCCGATGAAGGCCGAACCGTCCAGCAGCGGCGTGGTCAGCGGGCTGTCGACGTGCAGCAGCACCTCGTCCGCGGCCGCTTCGTCGCCGCGCACCACGCCGAGCACGTCGACGTAGCCGTCGTTGAACTCGAACGCGTTGAAGTCGCCGACCAGTACGATGTTCGCGGCCGGGTCGGACTGCTGCAGCGACTCGACCAGCCCGGCCAGGAACGCCGCCTGCGCACCGCGCTTGGCCCGCACGCGGTCGCCGTCGGTCGGCCAGCCCGAGCTGCCGGGGTCGGTCGAGTCGACGTCGTTGAGCGAACGCAGGTGGTTGACGATCACCGTCAGCGGGTAGGCCGCGCCGTTGGCGTGGTGCACGCGGGCGCGCAGCAGCAGCGGCGGGCGGTCGTTGAGCAGGCTGGTGCTGCCGTCGGGGTTGGCGAGGGTCGCGTCCTTGCCGAACTGCACCACGTCGAGCACCTCGACGCGCGCGCCGGCGCCGACCAGCCGCTGGCTGACCAGGAAGCCGACGTTGATCCCGCCGACGTCGTTGCCGGGCTGCAGCAGGGCGACGTAACCCGGAGCGCCGGCGCAGCCGGTGTTGATGCGGTCGGCGAGCAGGCCGAGTACGCGCTGGTTCTCGACTTCCACCACGCCGAGGATGTCGGGCGCGCGCAGGTAATCGCAGATCGCGATCGACGCCTTCGACAGCCGGCGGTCCAGCGCTTCGGGCGTCAGCGTCACCGCGCCGTTGTCGTCGTCGACCTCGTCGAACAGGCGCAGCAGGTTGAAGCCGGCGACGGTCACCGTGTCGGCGCCGGCAGCCGCCAGCGCCACCGGGGCCATTCCGCCGCTGACCGCCGGCGGCGAGGCGGGATCGGGCGTCAGCGCCCAGGTCGCGCTGTGATAGTCGAGCACGCCGACCAGGCCGCCGACCGTGGCGCCGGCGTCGACCGACAGCGGCTCGGCGCCGATCTGGCCCCAGCTGCGCACCATCAGCCGCTCGGGGTTGGTGTCGAAGCGCGGCGGGTGCTTGCCGGCAGGCACCTCGATCCGGTCGAGCACGCCGATGCCCGGTTCCCGGAACGGCCGGCCGACCTCCGGCAGGGTCACGTAGAACACGCCGTCGGTGGTGGCGCGCGCATCGTTCTCGTCGATCGAGCCACCGCTGGGGCCGACCACCACCGCCTCGGCGAGGCTGACGCGCATGCCTTCGAGCCGCTCGAGCGTGGCCGGTGCGGCGCCGGGCGACAGGTCGGCCGCGGTCAATGCGACCGGAGCGGGCAGGGTGGCGCCGGTGCCCAGCAGTTCCACCTCGGCGTCGACGATTTCGGTGATGGCGAGCTGGTTGCGGCTGGAGGCGGGGACGAACTCGTCGACAGTGCCGGTCACCCGCACCCGGTGGCCCACCGCGGCGCTCGCCGGCGGCGCGCTGCCGGTGTAGACGAACACCGCCTCGGACGTGGCAGGGTCGCCGTCGTCGTTGGCGGCCTGCAGAAAGAAGCCGTTGTTGAACTTGCGCGCGGTGACGACGCCTTCGGTGACCACCCGCTGGTCCACGTACGCCGACAGCAGGGCGTCGCCCTGGATCTGCGCGATGGTCAGCTCGGTCGCCGGATCGGGCGGCGGGGGTTCGTCGCTGCCGCTGTTGCGCGGGGCGGGCGCGTTGCGCTCGAAGTCGGCCGCGTTGTCGTTGTTGTCGACCGCGCCGTCGCCATCGCGCCACGCCGCGGTGGTGTTGCCGAGCCCGGGTGCCGCGCCGGCGCCTTCGAAGCAGTTGGCGCTGCCGTAGCCGACGAAATCCACCGCGCCGGCCAATGGGCAGGTGCCGGTCAACGCCGCCGTCGCCGCCACCAGCGCGACCTTGCCGTTGCTGCCGGACATGGCGATGGTGCCGGTCGCGTCGGGCGGCGGCAGGTCGACGCTGCCGCCGCTGCCATCGGCCTGCTTGACCAGGTAGTAGCCGCCGGCGGCGATCCCGCCCTGCAGCGTGGTGACCTGCCAGCTCGAGCCCGACGAGGACGCGTACTGCACGCTCCAGCCGTCGAGCGACACCGGGGCCGCGCCGTTGTTGCGCAGTTCGATGAAATCGCTCTTCAGCGTCGCGCCCGAGTTGCCGCCGCCGCCGTACACCTGGCTGACCACCACCTGCGCGCCGGCCGTACCGGCGCCGCCGAACATCCCCAGCAGCAGCAATCCCGCCAGCAGGCGGCCCGTGACCTTGTCCATGAGTCGTTCCCCGGGTTGGACCGCCGGCCTTGCGCGGCGGCATCGCGCGATCTTGCCGCAGGAAAGTTGCGCCGGCGTGACGGCCGGGGCCGGGCGGATCGGGCGGAGCGGCCCGATGCGATACCCTTTCGCACCCCACGGGAGCAGGCGATGAGCGTCGACAAGAACGAGCGGGAACTGGAAACCGGCATCCACACCGACCTGTCGGGGCGGATGAGCTACGCCGGCTATCTCGGGCTCGACCGCCTGCTCGACGCCCAGCGCCCGCTGGCCGACCCGGCCCAGCACGACGAACTGCTGTTCATCGTCCAGCACCAGGTATCGGAGCTGTGGATGAAGCTGATGATCCACGAGCTCAGGGCGGCCATCGTCCACCTGCGCGCGGACGAGCTCGGCAGCTGCCAGAAGATCTTCGCGCGCTGCAAGCAGGTGCTGCGCCAGCTGACCGAGATGTGGTCGGTGCTGGAGACGCTGACGCCGTCGGACTATGTGCGCTTCCGCGACACCCTCGGGCCGTCGTCGGGGTTCCAGTCGCTGCAGTACCGCATGATCGAGTTCCTGCTCGGCAACAAGAGCGCGTCGATGCTGCAGGTGTTCGCCCATGACCCGGCGGCGCAGGCGTCGCTGCGCGAGATGCTGGAGGCGCCGAGCCTGTATGACGAGGCGCTGCGCTACCTGGCCCGCCATGGCCACGCGGTGCCGGCGCATCGGGTCGAACGCGACTGGTCGCTGCCGCAGGCGTCGGAGCCCGCATTGCTGCCGGTGTTCCAGCGCATCTACGAGGACCCGGATGCGCACTGGGCGGCCTACCACCTGTGCGAGGACCTGGTCGACCTGGAAAGCCAGTTCCAGCTGTGGCGCTTCCGCCACATGCGCACGGTGATGCGCATCATCGGCTTCAAGCCCGGCACCGGCGGTTCGTCCGGGGTCGGCTTCCTCAAGCAGGCGCTGGAGCTGACGTTCTTCCCCGAACTGTTCGAGGTCCGCACTTCGATCGGGGCCCCGCGTACCTAGCCCGGCGAACCGGCTCGCCCGCGCGCCGTCGCGCTGCACCGCAACAATCGGCCATTCATTTGACGCGCGCGTTATGCAGCGGTTAAACCTCCTCTGTTTTCGCCCATGCGGCGAGGCCGGGGCGGGGATCGTGCCGCGCCGTGACCCGACACGAGACCGCCCGGCCAAGGGCGGCTGATCCGATCCGATTTGCAGGGGAGCAAGAAAGCCAGTGGCCAACCACCCAGCCCAACTCGACGAAGGCAAGACCTTCCTCGGCCACCCGCGTGGTCTGTACGTGCTGTTTTTTGCCGAGATGTGGGAGCGGTTCTCCTACTACGGCATGCGCGCCATCCTGATCTTCTACCTGGTGCAGCACTGGCTGTTCTCGGAGCAGAAGGCGTACCTGATCTACGGTGCCTACACCGCGCTGGTCTACATCACGCCGGTGATCGGCGGCTACCTCGCCGACCGCTACATCGGCCAGCGCAAGGCGGTGCAGTACGGCGCGATCCTGCTGGTGATCGGCCACGGCCTCATGGCGTTCGAGGGAAGCGGCGGGCAGGACTCGCCGATGCTCAACGTGTTCTGGCTGGCACTCGCCTTCATCATCATGGGCGTCGGCTTCCTCAAGGCCAACATCTCGGCGATCGTCGGCCAGCTGTACCGGCCGGGCGACGCCCGCCGCGACCCCGCGTTCACGATCTTCTACATGGGCATCAACCTCGGCGCGGCGATCGGCTCGGCACTGGTCGCCTACCTGGGTCAGGAGATCGGCTGGGCCTGGGGCTTCGGCGCGGCCGGCATCGGCATGCTGCTGGGCCTGGTCGTGTTCGTCTGGGGCCGCCCGGCCCTGCGTGGCAAGGGCGAGGCGCCCGACCCGGCGCTGCTGAGGAAGCCGATGCTGGGCGTGCCGACGGAGTGGATGATCTACCTGATCGGCCTGGTCGGCGTGGTGGTGGTCTGGTTCCTGGTGCAGTACCAGTCCGCGGTCGGCATGCTGCTGGCGGTGTTCGGTGCCATCGTGGTCGCCTACCTCCTGTTCACCGCGGTGTTCAAGCTCGACAGGATCTACCGCGACCGCATCCTCGCCGCGCTGTTCCTGATCGGCCTGCAGCCGCTGTTCTGGGCGCTGTTCGAGCAGGCCGGCTCCTCGCTTAACGTCTATACCGACGAGCAGGTCAACCGCACCCTGCTGGGCTGGGAAGTCCCGGCCGGCATGTTCCAGTCGCTCAACGCGATCTACATCATCCTGCTCGGGCCGGTGTTCGCCTGGCTCTGGCTGGCGCTGGCCAAGCGCGGGCTGGAGCCGTCGACCCCGGCCAAGTTCGGCCTCGGGCTGATGCAGCTCGGCCTGGGCTTCCTGGTGCTGGTCGCCGGCGCCGTGGCCGCCGGTACCGGCAACCCGACCCCGGTGATCTTCATCTTCGCGATCTACCTGCTGCACACGATGGGCGAGCTGTGCCTGTCGCCGGTGGGCCTCTCGGCGATGACCAAGCTGGCCCCGGCCAGCATGGTCAGCCTGCTGATGGGCACGTGGTTCCTGGCCAGCGCGGCCGGCAACTACATCGGCGGCCTTATCGCCCACGCGACCGGCGCCGAAGCCGGCGAGGGCGGCACCGCCACCCCGGTGCTGGACGTCTACCAGCAGATTGGCTGGATCGCGATCGGCGTCGGTGTGGTCGTCATCCTGGTCTCGCCCCTGATCCGCAAGCTGATGCACGAAGGCGTGGATACGGAACGCCACGACCGCGTGCTGGCCGGGCAGAAGGAGCTGGGAGAGCCGGCCGCGGCCGGCACCCGGACCGATCAGGAACTGCGCTGATCCGGTGTGGCCATGCCCTCGGGCCTGGCCGCTTCCATCAGAACGGCGGCCACGAGGCCGCCGTTTTTTGTGCCGGTTCGTATCGCGTCGGGAGGGAAGCCGCCTGCGCGGTGTCAGTTCCTGGCGGCCTCGGCCTGCAGCTCCAGCTCGTCCAGGCGGTCGAGCAGGCGGAACAGCAACTCGCGTTCGGCGGTGTCCATGCCGGCCAGCAGGCGGCGTTCGAACTCGAGCGCCAGCGGCGCGACCTCGTCATAGATCCGGCCGCCCGCCTCGCTCAGGCGCAGCACCGAACGGCGCCGGTCGTCGCCGTGCACCTCGCGCAGCAACCGGCCGGATTCGACCAGCCGGGCGACCGCGCGGCTGACCGCGACCTTGTCCATGGCGGTGCGCTGGGCGACTTCGTTGGCGGACAGGTCCGGGTAACGACCGAGCACCGCCATCACCCGCCACTCGGTCACGCCCAGGGCGAAGCGGTCGGCGTACATCCGGAAGATAGAGTCGCTGACCCGGTTCGACAGCACCGACAGCCGATAGGGCAGGAAGCGCTCAAGGTCGAGCTGGGCGTGCGGCGGGGTCGCGGGTCCGTCGTTCATGCTGCGCCGTGCCTTGCGTATGGTTTCATGTGAAACTATAAACCCAGAGTCGGCCCGTGACGGCCGCATCGTCCACGTGCTTTCCGCAAGCACCAGCCCGGAGTTCCCCATGAGCGCCCAGCCCAACCTCGGCATGCAGGTCACCACGTTCGAAAACCCGCTCGGTATCGACGGCTTCGAGTTCGTCGAATTCGCCGCGCCGGAAGGCCAGGGCGACATGCTGCACGGCTACTTCCGCCGCATGGGCTTCATCGCGGTGCTGCAGCACAGGACCCGGCCGATCACGGTCTACCGCCAGGGCGGGGTGAACTTCCTGGTCAACGAGGATCCCGACAGCTTCGCCGCCGACTTCGCGCGCGCCCACGGCCCGTGCGCGGCCGGCTTCGCGATCCGCTTCAAGGAGCCGGCCGACAAGGTCTGCCAGACCGTGCTGTCCAACGGCGGCGAGGCCATCGACCACAAGCCCGAAACCAAGGCGATCGACGCGCCGGTGGTCAAGGGCATCGGCGACTGCATGCTGTACCTGGTCGACCGCTACGGCGACAAGGGCAGTGCCTACGGCGACGACTTCCTGCCGGTGCAGGGCGCCGACCAGAACCCGGCCGGGTTCGGCCTGACCTTCATCGACCACCTGACCCACAACCTCTACTTCGGCAACATGGCGAAGTGGTCGGACTATTACGAGAAGCTGTTCAACTTCCGCGAGATCAAGTACTTCGACATCAAGGGCGCCAAGACCGGCCTGGTGTCGAAGGCGATGACCGCGCCGGACGGCATCGTGCGCATCCCGCTCAACGAGTCCAACGACCCGAAGAGCCAGATCAACGAATACCTCGACGCCTACAAGGGCGAGGGCATCCAGCACATCGCCTGCTTCACCGACGACATCTACGAGACGGTGGAAAAGATGCGCGGCGAGGGCGTCGAGTTCCTCGATACGCCGGACACCTACTTCGAGGTGATCGACCAGCGCGTGCCCAACCACGGCGAGGACGTGCCGCGCCTGCAGAAGAACAAGATCCTGCTTGACGCCGACATGGAGACCAAGAAGCGCCTGCTGCTGCAGATCTTCACCCAGAACGCGATCGGTCCGATCTTCTTCGAGATCATCCAGCGCAAGGGCAACGAAGGCTTCGGCGAAGGCAACTTCCAGGCGCTGTTCGAGTCGATCGAGCGCGACCAGATGAAGCGCGGCGTTCTGTAAGCAGGCCGACGGCGATGGAATCGAACGGCTACCAGTCGGGCTTCGGCAACGAGTTCGCCACCGAGGCCGTCGCCGGCACGCTGCCGGTCGGGCAGAACTCGCCGCAACGGGTCGCGCACGGGCTGTACGCGGAGCAGCTGTCGGGCACCGCGTTCACCGCGCCGCGCGGGCACAACCGGCGCAGCTGGCTGTACCGGATCCGCCCGGCGGCGATGCACGGCGCGTTCGAGCCGTACGCGCAGCCGCGCCTGCACAACGACTTCGAGGCCGGGCCGGTCAGCCCGGACCAGATGCGCTGGAACCCGTTGCCGATGCCGCCCGCGGAGACCCGGGTCGATTTCGTCGACGGGCTGTTCACCATGGCCGGCAACGGCGGCCCGGCCGCGATGACCGGCATCGGCGTGCATCTGTACGCCGCCAACGCGTCGATGGACGGGCGCTTCTTCTACGACGCCGACGGCGAACTGCTGGTCGTGCCGCAACAGGGCCGGCTGCGGATCGCGACCGAACTGGGCGTACTGGAGCTCGAGCCGCAGGAGATCGCGGTGATTCCGCGCGGCGTGCGCTTCCGCGTCGAACTGCCTGACGGCGAGGCGCGTGGCTACGTCTGCGAGAACTTCGGCGCGCTGCTGCGCCTGCCAGACCTGGGGCCGATCGGCAGCAACGGCCTGGCCAATCCGCGGGACTTCCTGTCGCCGGAGGCGGCGTACGAGGACATCGAGGGTGACTTCGAACTCGTCGCCAAGTTCCAGGGGCACCTGTGGCGCGCTGGCATCGGCCACTCGCCGCTGGACGTGGTCGGCTGGCACGGCAACTACGCGCCGTACAAGTACGACCTGCGCCGCTTCAACACGATCGGCTCGATCAGCTTCGACCACCCGGATCCGTCGATCTTCCTGGTGCTGACCTCGCCGAGCGACACGCCGGGCGTGGGCAACATGGACTTCGCGATCTTCCCGCCGCGCTGGCTGGTGGCGCAGGACACGTTCCGGCCGCCGTGGTTCCACCGCAACGTCGCCAGCGAGTTCATGGGCCTGATCCACGGCGCCTACGACGCCAAGGCCGAAGGCTTCGTGCCCGGCGGCGCGAGCCTGCACAACTGCATGACCGGCCACGGCCCGGATGCAGCCACGTTCGAGAAGGCGTCGGGTGCCGATCTCTCAAAGCCCGACGTGGTGCGCGACACCATGGCCTTCATGTTCGAGGCGCGCGGAGTGATCCGGCCGACCCGGCAGGCGGTCGACGCCGCGCACCGGCAGCGCGACTACCAGGCGTGCTGGGCGGGCCTGCGGAAACACTTCCCCGGCTGACCGGCACCGGCCGCTGTCCCGGCGGGGTGTCGCAGGCGGAGGTATGTGGAGCGATCGTTCGCGCGTTGTTGACGAACGCGCGTGGACGATCGGACGCCGTCCTTCCGCAGGAGCAACCGATGCCCGTCACACCGCAGCGAATCCTCCTCGTGACCGCATTGGCCCTGGCACTTACGGGTTGCGCCGGTGACGAGCCGGCGGCCACCGCGACCACCGATGCCGGCCCGTCGGTGGCGGACGTCGCGACCGATACGCCGGTAGACGCCGACCCCGCTGGCGCTTCAGCCATCCCGTCCGTAGATGCGTCCCCCGGGCAGGTGCCGGCGACGGACGGTCAGGACGGCGAAAGCGGCACCGGCCCGGCGCGCTTCGACGGCTACGGCGCCGCCCGCTTCGGCATGAGCGCCGACGAGGTGCGCGAGGCGTGGGACGGCGAGCTCAGCGGCAACCCCGCCGAAGGCGAGACCTGCTTCCACCTCAACCCGGCCGGGCAGCCGAGCATCGCCTATTTCGCACTGATGTTCGGCGACGGCGAGTTCGTCCGCTACTCCGTCGCCAATGACCGGTTGACCGCGCCGGGTGGCGGCCGGCGCGGAATGGACGAGGCGGAAATCGAGGCCCTGTACGGTGACCGCATCGAGCGCAGCAACCACAAGTACGTCGAGGGCGGCGAGTACCTGCGCATTGCCGCGCCGGAAGCTGGCGACACCGTGCTGATCTTCGAGACCGATGCGCAGGGCACCGTCACCGAGTGGCGGGTCGGGCGGCCGCCGCACGTGGACTATGTCGAGGGATGCGCCTGAGCGGGCTCCGGGTCGGCTACGGGCACACGCCCGGTATCACCCGCGTGCCTAGAATGAGCCGGACCCACCGGAGGACGCGATGATGCTGGAAGCGCTCGGCCTGTTCCTGCTCGGACTGCTGCTGCTTGCGCTCGGCGGCGATTCGCTGGTCAAGGGGGCCTCCGGCCTGGCGACGCGCGCCGGTGCGTCGCCGTTCGTGACCGGCCTGGTGCTGGTGGCGTTCGGCACCTCGCTGCCGGAGATCGCGGTCAACCTGCAGGCGATGACCCGTGGCGAGCCGGACCTGGCGCTGGGCAACGCGATCGGCAGCAACGTGGTGAACTTCGGGCTGACCCTTGGTGCCGCCGCGCTGGCCACGCCACTGCTGGTGCGCTGGCGCGCGCTCAATCCACTGCTGCTGGTGCTGGTGGCCGGCACCGCGGCCGCGATCGTGTTCGGCCTCGACGGCATGCTGTCGCGCGTCGAGGGCGGCGTGCTGCTGCTCGGCTTCGCTGCCACGCTGGCGTTTGCGTTCGCCCGTGCCCGTCACGAGGCGCCCGGGTTGCAGGAGGAGCTCGGCGGCTTCGCCCGGACCAGCAGCGACCTCGGGCTCAACCTCGTCCGCTTTGCGATCGCCGCGGCGTTGCTGTACTTCGGCTCCCGGCTGGTGGTGGCGAATGCGCTGGCACTGGGTGCGGGCCGGGGCCTGTCGCCGCTGCTCACCGGCTTGCTGCCGGTGGCGATCGGCACCGCCCTGCCGGAGGTCGCGGCCGCGGTCGCCGCCGCCCGCCGCGGACAGGGCGACATCGTGGTCGGGCATGTCATCGGCTCGAGCGTGTTCAACCTGCTGGTGATCGTCGGCGCGATGGCGCTGTGGCAGCCGGTGGTGCTGCCGGGGATGCTGGTCCGTTTCGTGCTGCCGGCGACACTCGCGTTCGCGCTGGTGATCTATCCGATGCTGCGCGGCGACCTGCGTGTAAGCCGTGGCGAGGGCGCGGTGCTGCTGGTCGGCTTCCTGGCGTGGTTCGCCTTCGAGCTGATGCTGATCGACAGCGCCGGGCGCGTCGCGGCGCAGGGCTGAGCCGCCGCGTAGTGCACGCCGACGGGCCGGGGCCGTTGTTACACTGCCCCGATGACCGAAACGCATTCCCCGACCCGCCGTCCGCTGTCGCAGCGTGCGCTGAACGCGCTGACCGACTTCCTCCGCCTGGAAGCCGCCGGCGGCATCATGCTGATTGGCGCGGCGGTGCTGGCGATGATCTTCGCCAACTCCCCGCTGGAAGAAGCCTATGAAGGCTTCCTCGAATTGCCGGTGCAGGTCCGCATCGGCGAGTTGAACATCGCCAAGCCCGCCTTGCTCTGGATCAACGACGGCCTGATGGCGATCTTCTTCCTGCTGGTGGCGCTGGAGATCAAGCGCGAGGCGCTGACCGGGCAACTCGCCGGTCGTTCGCAGCTGATCCTGCCGCTGGTCTGCGCGATCGCCGGCGTGGCGGTTCCCGCCCTGATTTTCACCGGCTTCAACCACGGCGATGCCGAGGCGATGCGCGGATGGGCGGTGCCCACCGCCACCGACATCGCCTTCGCGCTGGGCGTGCTGGCACTGCTCGGCTCGCGCGTGCCAGTCGGCATGAAACTGCTGCTGTCGACCATCGCCGTGGTCGACGACCTGATCGCGATCGTCATCATCGCGCTGTTCTATTCGCACGGCATGTCGCTGGTGGCGCTGGCGTGGGCCGGCGCCGCGCTGGCGCTGATGTGGCTGCTCAACCGCCGCGGGGTGACCGCGCTGACGCCGTACCTGCTGCTCGGCGTGGTGCTGTGGGTGTGCGTGCTGAAGTCGGGCGTGCACGCCACCCTGGCGGGCGTCGCCACCGGCCTGATGATCCCGCACGTCAACCCGCACAACGAGATCAACGACGAGGTCGAGCACTCGCCGCTGGAGCATCTCGAACATGCGCTGCACCCGTGGGTGGCCTACGCCATCCTGCCGGTGTTCGCGTTCGCCAATGCCGGCCTGGCGCTGGGCGACCTCAGCATCGAGGCGGCGTTCGCGGCGCTGCCGCTGGGCATTGCGCTGGCACTGGTGGTCGGCAAGCCCATCGGCATCGTCGGCGCGGCGGTGTCGATGCGGGCGCTGGGCTGGGCGCGCTTCCCCGACGGCATGGACCTGCGGTCGATGATCGGCCTCGGCGTGCTGTGCGGCATCGGCTTCACCATGAGCCTGTTCATCGCCTCGCTCGGCTACCGTGACCCGCTCAACTACGAGGCCGCCGTGCTCGGCGTGCTGTGCGCCTCGGTGATCGCCGCGCTGATCGGATTCCTCTGGTTGCGCGCGGTCCTGCCGGCGAACGCCCGGAGCGACTGAAACGTGCGCACCGCGCTGGTGTTCGGCGGCAGCGGCCAGATCGGCGTGCCGCTGGTGCAGCGCCTGCGTACCGCCGGCTGGGAGGTCACCGCGCTGTCGCGCCGGCCGCCGGATGGCGGGCCCGGGCTGCACTGGGTGGAGGGCGAGTTCGACCGCATGCCCCCGCTGCCACCGCGCTTCGACAGCATCCTCAGTTGCGGGCCACTCGACCGTTTCGCGCGCTGGTACGCGCGGGGATCGGTGGCGGCGCCGCGGGTGGTGGCGTTCGGTTCCACCAGCCTCGAGACCAAGCGCGAATCCGTCGATCCGGCCGAGCGCGACCTGGTGCGGCGGTTGGGCGAGGGCGAGCGGACCGTGTTCGCCAGCGCCGCCGAACGGGGCGCCGCGGCGACGCTGCTGCGGCCGACGCTCGTCTACGGTGCCGGTCGCGACGCCAGCCTGACCCGGATCGCCGCGCTCGCCCGTCGGAGCGGTGTGTTTCCATTGCCGCGCGGCGCGTGCGGCCTGCGTCAGCCGGTCCATGTCGACGACCTTGCCGACGCCGCGCTCGCGTGTCTGGAGCGTCCCGCCAGCCACGGCCGGACCTATGCGTTGCCGGGGGGCGAAACCCTGACGTACCGGGAGATGGTCGGACGCGTGCTTGCCTGCCTGCAGCCGCCGGCGCGCGTGGTGGAATTGCCCGCGCCGCTGTTCGCCTTCGCGTTGCGGCTTGCGCAGCTGACCGGCCGCGCACGCGGACTCGGCGACGCCGCGATTGGGCGCATGCGCGAGGATCTCGTGTTCGATGCCGGCCCCGCAACGCGCGACCTTGGCTACGCGCCGCGCGCGTTCCGGCCCGAGCCGGCGATGTTCGCGCACTCGTAGGCGCGGCCTCCGTCCGGCGCGCCCAAGCACCACGCGTACGTAGGAGCGACGTCAGTCGCGACCCGCTGCCATCGGAATGTCCAACGGCGGCAACGCGCTCGCGCGACCGTCGATCGCGCGGTGGACCGAAGTCGCCGCGCCGGAAATCCAGTGCGTGGCACGAGCCTTCTGAAGCCGCTCCTACAGAAGTCGATCCGCTTGCGCGGCCTCTAGACTTCCTTCGCCGGTGGCAACGTCCGCGCCTTCTTCAGCGCCCGCAACGCCACGCCGAGCACGCCCCCCAGCACCATCGCGCCGCCGATGAACAGACGCGGCCCGGGCCGGTCGCCCCAGAACGCGATGCCCAGACCGACCGCGAGCACCGGCGTCAGCAGCAGCCACGGCGTGACCTGCGCAACCGGATAGCGCTGCACCAGCATGTAGTACAGGCCATGGCCCAGCAGCGAGGAGATGAACGCCGCGTATGCCACCCCGACCCAGGCCACCCAGCTCGCCGACGGCAGCGCGGCGAGGGCACCGGGTTCCAGCCAAGTACTGATGGCCAGCAGCGGCACCACCGCGATCAACGCGGTCCAGCCCTGCATCGCGAATGCATCGATCCCGCGCAGGCCCTTCATCAGCACCGTCCCGACCGCCAGGAACAACGCCGCCAGCAGCATCAGGGCCAGCGCCAGCGGATCGTCCAGCACCAGCGGGTCGAAGCCGAGCACCAGCACGCCGCCGAAGCTGACCGCGATCGCCAGGCCGGTGCGCCAGGCGAACTTCTCGCCGAGTGCCACCCACGCCAGCAGCGCGGTCATCGGGATGTAGCTCTGGATCACGATCGCCGGCGACGACAGGTCGCCCGCCAGCTTGAGCGCGACGAAGCTCAGGCCGAAGTGCAGCACGCCCACGCATAGGCAGACCGACAGCAGCCGCGGCCATTGTCCCGGCGCCGGGCGCTTGAGCCAGTACAGCAACGGCAGCCCGAGCGCCACGAAGCGCAGCGCGGTGAACAGGAACGGCGGGATTTCGCGCAGGGCGTAGGCCGAGGTCAGGAAATTCCCGGCCCAGGCGACGCAGACCAGCAGCACGAGGACGATGTCGCGTGGGGACATGGAGCGGTTCCTGGCAGGACTCGGCGGCGCTGCTCGGGCACTGGGCGCGGCGAGCGGCAGGAGGAGAGGATGACACCGGCCGGAGGGCATTGTCCTTGCCCCGTCGGCCATAACGGTTTGCGACCCGGTCCATGGCAGGTGATGCGCGCCGGCGCGTGTTCGGCCGATGCCACGTGGCTCAGTACGCCCAGCCCATCCGCCGGTAGAGCTTGGCCAGCACCCAGGCGGGGCCGATCAGCAGGTAGGTCAGATCGGTCAGGAAGCTCGGCTTGCGGCCTTCGATCCTGTGGCCGACGAACTGCCCGATCCACGCGACCACGAACACCGCCACCGCGGTCCACAGCAACACCCGGATGCCGAACGCGTCGGCGATCGCGCGGCTCAGCAACGCCATCAGCACGAACATCGCCAGCATGCCGAGCCCGAGCCGGCGCGACTGGCGGTAATAGAACAGGGTGGCGGCGAACATCGCCAGTGCCGCCCAGAAGCCGTCGCGGAACCAGGTGCCGGGTGCCGGGATGCACCACAGCAGGGCGACGATGCTCCACACGATCGCCGGCACGCAGACGACGTGGATCAGCTGGTTGGTGGCGTTGCGGTGGTCGCCGGAGTAGCTGGCGAACCAGCGGTCGAGCGGGCGTACTGGCGCGGTCATGTCAGTCGACGCTGATCCCCGCCAGCTTCCACAGCGCGTCGGCATACCGTGCTCGGGTGCGTTCGATCACCTCGGCGGGCAGCTTCGGGCCGGGCGGGGTCTTGTCCCAGCCGAGCGTCTCCAGGTGGTCGCGCACGATCTGCTTGTCGTAGCTCGGCGGGCTGCTGCCGACCCGGTATTCGTCGGCCGGCCAGTAGCGCGACGAGTCCGGCGTCAGCATCTCGTCCATGACATACAGCCGGCCGTCGGCATCGGTGCCGAACTCGAACTTGGTGTCGGCCAGCAGGATGCCGCGCTCGGCCGCGTAGGTGGCGGCGTAGCGGTACAGGCGCAGGGTGGCGTCGCGCACCGCCTCGGCCAGCTCGGCGCCGCACAGGCGCACCGCGGTGTCGAAGTCGATGTTCTCGTCGTGG
The DNA here is from genome assembly GCF_056739745.1 of Lysobacter sp. CC-YZS074. Lineage (NCBI taxonomy): Bacteria > Pseudomonadati > Pseudomonadota > Gammaproteobacteria > Lysobacterales > Lysobacteraceae > Lysobacter > Lysobacter sp. CC-YZS074. The sequence goes on from NZ_CP200301.1 coordinate 605,868, forward strand.
TCGCCGACCGCTGCCTTGGTCGACGGGGTGAAGATCGGCTCGGCCAGCTGTTCGGCCTGGCGCAGGCCGTCGGGCAGGGCGATGCCGCTGATCCGGCCGGTGCGCTGGTAGTCCTTCCAGCCGCTGCCGATCACGTAGCCACGGGCGATGCACTCGATCGGCACCGGTTTCAGGCGCTTGGTGACCACCGCGCGCTTCGCATACCGGGGGGCATCGACACCGTCCGGCAGCACCGAGGCGACGTCGATCCCGGTCAGGTGGTTGGCGACGATGTGCTCGGTCCGGTCGAACCAGAAATTGCTGATCTGGCAGAGCATCTCGCCTTTGCCGGGGATCGGGTCGGGCAGCACCACGTCGAACGCGCTGAGGCGGTCGGTGGCGACCATGAGCAGGTAGTCGCCCGGGGGCGTGCCGGCCGGCAGGCGGTCGTGCGGCAGGTCGAACACGTCACGGACCTTGCCGCGGTGGCGCAGCGGCAGGCCGGGCAGGTCGGATTCGGAGAGCGCGGAGCGGAGCACGGTGGTGGACAACGTCGGATCCCTGGATGGCACGCGTGGCACGGTGGCCCGCCGTCGCGCCGCACCGGTGGTCGCGCGCGTGCGCGACGGGGTCGGGCAGTGTACGCCGGCCGGGCGCCGGCTGCAGGTAGACTGGCGGGCCTCGCCGGGGCGCTCCCGCCCCGGTCCGCCACGAGTCGAGGAAGGGCACGCCGATGCGGCGCTGGTACGGCAAATTGCTGGGCGTGTTCGCCGGCGCCGCACTGTTGCGGGTTAACCCGTTGCTGGGCGCGTTGATCGGCCTGCTGATCGGCCACGCCTTCGATGTCGACTGGTTCCGCCTGCGCCGAGACGACCCGTACGCCGTGCTCGGGCTGACCTCCGACGCCGGCGACGAGGAAGTCGACCGTGCGTATCGCCGCTTGATCGGCCAGTACCACCCGGACCGCGTCGCCGGCGCTGCCAGCGAGCTGCGCCGGCAGGCGGAGACCAGGGCGCGCGAGATCAACCGCGCCTACGACCGGATCAAGACCCTGCGCGGACGGAAGTGACCCGCGCTCCCACCGAGGCCATGCCATGCAATCGACCGTAATCGCCCCGTCCATCCTCTCGGCCGACTTCGCCCGCCTCGGCGAGGAGGTCGACAACGTCCTCAAGGCCGGTGCCGACTGGGTCCATTTCGACGTGATGGACAACCACTACGTGCCCAACCTCACGATAGGCCCGCTGGTCTGCGAGGCGCTGCGCAAGCACGGCGTGACCGCGCCGATCGACGTGCATCTGATGGTCGAGCCGGTGGACCGCATCGTGCCGGACTTCGCCAAGGCCGGTGCCAGCGTGATCAGCTTCCATCCCGAGGCCAGCCGCCACGTCCACCGCACCGTGCAGCTGATCAAATCGCACGGCTGCCAGGCCGGGCTGGTGCTCAACCCGGGCACGCCGGTCGAGGTGCTCGACTACGTGCTCGACGAACTCGACATGGTGCTGCTGATGTCGGTCAACCCGGGCTTCGGCGGGCAGGCGTTCATCCCGTCGACGCTCGACAAGCTGCGCCGCGTGCGCGAGCGGATCGACCGCAGCGGCCGGACGGTGCGGCTGGAGATCGACGGCGGGGTCAAGGCCGACAACATCGGCGAGATCGCGGCGGCCGGCGCCGACACCTTCGTTGCCGGTTCGGCGATCTTCAACGCCGACGACTACGCCGACGTGGTCGGACGGATGAAGGCCGCGGTCGCCGGTGTGCGCGGCTGAGCGAAAAAAGAAGACCGGACGCCTCGTGGCATCCGGTCTCCGGGGAATCTGGAGGCAATCCCGCCTCCGCCGGTCGTCCCTGCTATGGCCTCCCATGCTGGGCATCGAGCATGACCGGGTGATGACAGCGCCGGCATTCACCGCGCGCCCGTCGCCGGCTGCTAGCCTCGCCGCATGCCCGCCGCGCCGACAGCCACCGCACCCGATGCCACGCGGCCGCGCTGGCGGCTGATCCTCAACGGCAAGTCGGCCGGTGACGAGCCGCTGCGCGACGCGGTCGCGTCGATGCGCGAACGCGGCGTCCGGCTGGACGTGCGGGTGACCTGGGAGGGCGGCGATGCCGAGCGCTACGTCGCCGAAGCCATTGCCGACGGCGTCGACACCATCGTCGCGGCCGGCGGCGACGGCACCCTCAGCGAGGTCGCCGCGACGCTGGCCCACCGCGACGAGGCTGCCGACGCGCTGCCGGCGCTGGCACTGGTGCCGCTGGGCACCGCCAACGACTTCGCCACCGCCGCCGGCATCCCGCTGGAGCCATTGGTCGCCCTGGAACTGGCGCTGGAACGGCCCGCCGTCGCGATCGACCTGCTGCGGATCGACAACCTCGACCGTGACCAGAGCCACTGGTGCGCCAACCTCGCCAGCGGCGGCTTCGGCACCCAGGTCACGGTCGAGACCGACGAAGGCCTCAAGAAGCTGCTCGGCGGTCTGGCCTATCTGGTCACCGGCATCGCGCGGCTCGGCCGCATCGATCCCATCGAAGCCCGTTTCAGCGCCACCTCCGCCGACGGCGCGGACTTCATCTGGCAGGGCGGCTTCATCGCGCTGGGCATCGGCAACGGCCGCCAGGCGGGCGGTGGCCAGGTGCTGTGTCGGGACGCCGTGGTCGACGACGACCTGCTCGAACTGACCATCGTGCCGACGCTCGAAGGCGAAGTCGTGGCCACCATCGGTGCGGTCCTGACCCGCGGCCGACAGGCGGCGCTGGACCGGGTGGCGGTGCGCGCGCGGCTGCCGTCGCTGCGGATCGAGGCCGACCAGCCGTTCGTACTCAATCTGGACGGCGAGCCGGTCGAGTCGACCCGGTTCCGCATCGACTGCGTGGCGGGCCGCGCGCGCATGCACCTGCCCGCCGATTGCGCCCTGCTGCGACCGTCGCGCACGTCGCAGGAAGCGGATAAAGTAGCGCGATGATTTCCCGGGCGAACCCGATTTCCTGCAGTGCCGACACGGGTTGGCGATGGTGGCTTGCCGCCGCCGTCCTCGCCCCGTCGCACTCCCAGGAAATGCCGCATGACCACGCCTACGAACGTCGCGCCCCGCGCGTCCGCCAAGACCGATAACCGGTTCGAACGCTTCCAGCAGCAGGCCGCCGCCGGCCACACCCGCATCCCGGTCGTCCGCGAGGTCCATTCCGACCTCGACACCCCGCTCTCGGTCTACCTCAAGCTCGCCGACGGCCCGCACACCTACCTGTTCGAGTCGGTCGAGGGCGGCGAGCGCTTCGGCCGCTATTCGATCATCGGCCTGCCGGCCGCGCGCGTGTACGCCTTCGCCGGCCACACCCTGTACGTCACCGAGCACGGCGAGCTGGTCGACGCGCGCGAGGTCGCCGACCCGTTCGCCGAGGTCGAGCGGCTGCGCACGCTGCATTCGGTACCCGCCATCGACGACCTGCCGGGATTCACCGGCGGGCTGGTCGGCTGGTTCGGGTTCGAGTGCATCGGCTTCATCGAGCCGCGGCTGGCCGGTCCCGGCGGTGAGCCCAAACCCGACGGCCATCCTGTTGACGAGCTGGGCACCCCCGACATCCTGCTGATGCAGTCCGAGGAAGTCGCGGTGTTCGACAACCTCAAGGGCCGCCTGTACCTGATCGTCCACGCCGACCCGGCCGAGCCGCAGGCGTACGCGCGCGCCAACCGCCGGCTCGACCAGCTGGTGCACCGACTGCGCACCGGCGCGGCATACCCGGAAACGCTGGACCCGGCCGGGCTCGACGAGGCCGACTTCGTCTCCGGCTTCACCCGCGAGGGCTTCATCAAGGCGGTCGAGCAGTCCAAGGACTACATCCGCGCCGGCGACATCTTCCAGGTCGTGCTGAGCCAGCGGCTATCGGTGCCGTTCAAGGCGCGCCCGGTCGATGTCTACCGCGCGCTGCGGGCGTTGAATCCGTCGCCGTACATGTACTTCCTCGACATCGGCGAAATGCAGGTGGTCGGCTCCTCGCCGGAGATCCTGGTGCGCCTGCAGCACGACGCCGACGGCCGCGGCACCGTCACCGTGCGCCCGATCGCCGGCACCCGCCCGCGCGGCGCGACGCCCGAGCAGGACGCAGCGCTCGAAGCCGAGCTGCTGGCCGACCCGAAGGAGCGCGCCGAGCACCTGATGCTGATCGACCTCGGCCGCAACGACGTCGGCCGGGTCAGCGAGGCGGGCACGGTCGAGGTCGGCGAGCAGTTCGTGATCGAGCGCTACAGCCACGTCATGCACATCGTCAGCGAGGTCACCGGCACGCTCAAACAGGGCCTGAGCTACGCCGACGTGCTGCGCGCGACCTTCCCGGCCGGCACCGTCAGCGGCGCGCCGAAGATCCGCGCGCTGGAAGTGATCCGCGAGTTGGAGCCGATCAAGCGCAACGTCTACGCCGGCAGCATCGGCTACCTCGGCTGGCACGGCGACGCCGACATGGCGATCGCGATCCGCACCGCGGTGATCCAGGACGGCCGCCTGCACGTGCAGGCCGGCGCCGGCATCGTCTACGACTCCGACCCGGAAAAGGAATGGGACGAGACCATGAACAAGGGACGCGCGCTGTTCCGCGCGGTGGCCGAAGCGGCGCGGGGACTGTGACGTGCTGCTGATGATCGACAACTACGACAGCTTCACCTTCAACCTCGTGCAGTACCTGCAGGTGCTCGGGGCCGAGGTGAAGGTGGTCCGCAACGACGAGTTGGACGTCGCGCGGATCGAGGCGCTGGCGCCGGAGCGGATCGTGATCTCGCCGGGGCCGTGCACCCCGAATGAGGCCGGGGTGTCGCTGCAGGTGGTCGAGCGGCTCGGCGCGCGCGTGCCGATCCTCGGCGTCTGCCTCGGCCACCAGGCGATCGGGCAGGTCTACGGCGGCCAGGTGGTGCGGGCCAAGCGGATCATGCATGGCAAGACCTCGCCGATCCGGCACGAGGGCCGCGGCGTATTCGCCGGCCTGCCGGACGGCTACGAGGCGACCCGCTACCACTCCCTCGTCGTTGCCCGCGACAGCGTGCCGGACTGCCTGGAAATCACCGCCTGGACCGAGGACGACGGCTTCGACGAGATCATGGGCCTGCGCCACCGCGAGCACCCGGTCGAGGGCGTGCAGTTCCACCCCGAGTCGATCCTGACCGAGCACGGCCACGCACTGCTGCGCAATTTCCTCGAGCGTTGACGGAGGCCAACATCACTGCGCATGCCGGGGCTTGTGTAGGAGCGGCTTCAGCCGCGATCGGACAGTCGTCCGCCCGCACCGGCTCCACGATCGCGGCTGAAGCCGCTCCTACACAAGCCCGGATCGAACCAGAAGAAGAGACACACCCATGCCCATCACCCCCCAGGAAGCCCTGCAGCGCACCATCGAGCACCGCGAGATCTTCCACGACGAGATGGTCGAGCTGATGCGCCAGATCATGCGCGGCGAGGTCAGCCCGAGCATGACCGCGGCGATCCTGACCGGCCTGCGGGTCAAGAAGGAGACCGTCGGCGAGATCGCCGGCGCGGCGCGGGTGATGCGCGAGTTCGCCCGGCCGGTCGACGTCGCCGACCGCACGCACCTGGTCGACATCGTCGGCACCGGCGGCGACGGTGCCAACACCTTCAACATCTCGACCGCGAGCACCTTCGTGATTGCCGCCGCCGGCGGCCGCGTGGCCAAGCACGGCGGCCGCAGCGTGTCGTCGAAGTCGGGCAGCGCCGACGCGTTCGAGGCACTCGGCGCGTCGATCGAACTGGCGCCGGAGCAGGTCGCGCAATGCATCGAGCGCACCGGCATCGGCTTCATGTACGCACCGCTGCACCACCCGGCGATGAAGGCGGTCGCGCCGGTGCGGCGCGAGATGGGCGTGCGCACGATGTTCAACATCCTCGGCCCGCTGACCAACCCGGCCAACGCACCGGCGGTGCTGATGGGCGTGTTTCATCCCGATCTGGTCGGCATCCAGGTCCGCGTGCTGGAAGAACTCGGCGCCGAGCGAGCGCTGGTGGTGTGGGGTCGGGACGGCATGGACGAGCTGTCGCTCGGCGCCGGCTCGCTGGTCGGCGAGCTGCGCGACGGCAAGGTGCGCGAGTACGAGGTGCACCCGGAGGACTTCGGCATCGCGATGGCGGCCAGCCGCAACCTGCAGGTGTCCGGGCCGAAGGAGTCGAAGGCGATGCTGCTGCAGGCGCTGCGGAACGAAGACGGCCTGCCTCGCGAGATCGTCGCGCTCAACTCCGGCGCGGCGCTGTACGTGGCCGGCGTGGCGGAGGACATCGCCGACGGCATCGACCGTGCGCGCAAGGCGCTCGCCTCGGGCGCGGCGCGGGCGAAACTGGACGAGTTCGTCGCCACCACGCGTGAACTCGCGGGACAATAGCCGCATGACCGACATCCTCCAGCGCATCCTCGCCCGCAAGCACGAGGAGATCGAGCAGCGCAGCAAGATCCGTTCGCTCGACAGCGTCCGCGCCCGCGCCGCCGCGCAGCCGCCGGCGCGCGGTTTCGTCGAGGCGATCCACCGCAGGCACGCCGCCGGCGAGGCCGCGGTGATCGCCGAGGTCAAGAAGGCCAGCCCGTCGAAGGGGCTGATCCGCCCGGATTTCGACCCGGCCGCGATCGCCCGCAGCTACGAGGCCGGCGGCGCCGCCTGTCTCTCCGTTCTCACGGATGTCGACTTCTTCCAGGGCAGCAACCGCTATCTCGGCGAGGCGCGCGAGGCCTGCACGCTGCCGGTGCTGCGCAAGGACTTCATCGTCGACCCGTACCAGGTGTACGAGGCGCGCATGATCGGCGCCGACTGCATCCTGCTGATCGTCGCCGCGCTGGAGGACGCGCCGCTGGTGGAGATGGCCAACCTCGCCCACGAGCTCGGCATGGACGTGCTGGTCGAGGTGCACGATATCGACGAACTGGAGCGCGCGCTGCAGACCGACTGCGAGCTGATCGGCGTCAACAACCGCAACCTGCGCACGTTCGAGGTCTCGCTCGACACCACCCTGGCGTTGAAGCCGGCGGTGCCGCCGGACCGCACGCTGGTGACCGAGAGCGGCATCGCCACCCCGGCCGACGTGGCCCGCATGCACGAGGCCGGCGTCGGGACGTTCCTGGTCGGCGAGTCCTTCATGCGCGAGCGCGATCCCGGCGCGGCGCTGCAGCGGCTGTTCGCGCGATGAGCACCGCCGGCCCGGGTCCCCGCAAGGACGACGCCCGCGCGGCCTATCCGGCCACGCGCGACGGCGCGCCGCTGGTGGTGTTCGATTTCGACCACACCCTCTACGACGGTGATTCCGGCGGCCACCTGTTCAAGTGGCTGATCCGGCGCGCGTGGTGGCGCACCGTGCTGGCGGCGCTGATCGCCCCGGTGTTCGGGCCGATGATCGCGTTCCTGCCGACCCGGCGCGTGGGGATCTCCGGCTTCGTCTGGGCCGGCACCGTCGGCTTCCACCGCCGCCGCGACCTCGATGCACTGACCGACCGCTACGTTGCCCTGCACACCGACGGCATCCGCCGCAGGCTGCTGCCGGTCGCGCTGGAGGTGCTGCACCGGCACCGCGTCGACGGCGACCGCGTGGTGATCGCGACCGGCGCGCCGCCGGAACTGGCCCGCGCGATCCTCGCCTTCGTCGCCCACGAGGACGTGCCGGTGGTCGGGACGCAGGTCGGCCCCCGGTTCGGCGCGGTGGTCGCGACCCGCCACTGCCACAACGAAATGAAGATGACGATGCTGCGCGAGGCTGGCTTCACCGCGCCGGTCGCGGTCGCCTATTCGGACAGCAGCGCCGACCTGCCGCTGCTGCTGGCAGCCGCTAGGCCCGTGGTGGTGAACCCCAAGGCGGACCGGGTCGGAATGTTCCGCCGCGTGCTGCCGCCGGGTACGCCCGTCCTCAACTGGGGCTGCCCGGGAAGGGCGGGGGATCCGGTCGCGCCGCCCGCCGGCGGCATGTAGGAGCGACGCAAGTCGCGACCTGTGCATCGCCGGGTGGGGCGGTGGAACGCCGGCACCGCTTCCCACTCCGGTGTCCGTGCACGCTGTCCGGGCTGTGCCCGGGCTGTTGTAGGAGCGGCTTCAGCCGCGATCGGATGCCCGTTCGCCCGCGCCGCGTCCACGATCGCGGCTGAAGCCGCTCCTACGGAACCCGGAGCCGTACGCTTGGGGGCGGGGTTCCGGCGGGACCACCAAACCAAACGGGCGGCCCCTGGGCCGCCCGCTGGACTCCTCAACGCCTGCCGCCTCAACGCGTGCCGTACAGCACCACCGTCTTGCCGCGGGCGTGCAGCTTGCCGTCGGCCTGCAGCTTCTTGAGCACGCGCCCGGCCATCTCGCGCGAGCAGCCGACCAGGCGCGAAAGCTCCTGCCGCGACACCCGCAGCTGGGTGCCGTCGGGATGGCTCATCGCTTCCGGTTCCCTGGCCAGGTCGTGGAGGGCCCGGATGATGCGGTCGGTCACGTCGAGGAAAGCCAGGCGCCCGGCCTTCCTGCTGGTGTCCAGCAGGCGCCGCGAGATCTGCGCACCGATCGCGTACAGCAGCTTGGGCGCGTCCGGCGCCAGCCGCGACAGCAGCAGGTCGTAGAAGCGCTCGTGGCCGATCTCGGCCAGCTCGCACGGGGTGCGGGTGCGCAGGATCACCTCGCGCTGGTCGTTCTCGATGAACAGCCCCAGCTCGCCGACGAACTCGCCCGGCCCGAAATAGCCCAGCACCAGCTCGCGGCCGTCGTCCTCCTCGGTGATGATGCTGACCGAACCCGACACCACGTAATACAGCGTGCTGGCCGGATCGCCGGGGCGGAACACGTCCGTCCGCGACGGATAGCGTCGCCGGTGGCAGTGGGCCAGGAACCGCTCGATCACGGCGCCATCGGGAAGCAGGGGGCTGTGGGTGCGGCTCAGAGCAGTCAAGGGAGCTACCGGGTGGGCTGACATGATCATGAATGATGGATGATCGGGCGAGCTTAGGGCGAACTGGCGTCGCGAGGCAAATCCTGCCACTGCGTGGCATGCCCGCGGCTGGCGTCGTGACCGGCGGCACGATCTTCATTTTCCCCGCGCACCCGATTGCCGCATAATCGCCTTCTTGTTCGCCGTACCGGGAAACGCCGTGGTCAAGCCGTTGCCGCGCCTGAGGTTGCAGGGTTTCAACAACCTCACCAAGGCGCTCTCGTTCAACATCTACGATGTCAGCTTCGCCGCCTCCGAAGAGGAGCGACAGCGGTACATCGAGTACATCGACGAGGCCTACAACGCCGACCGCCTGACCCAGATCCTGACGGACGTGGCGGACATCATCGGCGCCAACATCCTCAATATCGCCCGGCAGGACTACGACCCGCAGGGCGCGTCGGTGACCATCCTCATCTCCGAGGAGCCGGTGATCGACAAGAAGGACGCCAAGGGCGTGATCTCCGACGCGGTGGTCGCGCACATGGACAAGTCGCACATTACCGTGCACACGTATCCGGAGACCCACCCGGACAACGGCATCGCGACCTTCCGCGCCGACATCGACGTGGCCACCTGCGGCGTGATCTCGCCGCTCAAGGCACTCAACTACCTGATCGAGTCGCTCGAGTCCGACATCGTGGTGATGGACTACCGGGTGCGTGGCTTCACCCGCGACGTGAAGGGCAAGAAGCACTACATCGACCACAAGATCAACTCGATCCAGGACTACCTGGCCAAGAACATCCGCTCGCGCTACGAGATGATCGACGTGAACGTCTACCAGGAAAACATCTTCCACACGAAGATGCACCTGAAGGACTTCGACCTCGACCAGTACCTGTTCGAGGAGAAGGCGCGCAACCTGTCGTTCAAGGAGCGCATGAAGATCGAGGCGCGGCTCAAGCGCGAGATCGAGGAGCTCTACCACGGCCGCAACCTGGTCGACTGAGTCGCACGTCCGGGGTAGTGCGAAAAGGCCGGCAGATGCCGGCCTTTTCCATTGGCGGCGTGAGTCCCCGCCTTTGCAGGAGCGGCTCCAGCCGCGATCGAACGCCCGGTCGCCCGTTGCCGCCCCGGTGATCGCGGTCGCCTTCTCAGATCCGGTACGCGACCGTCTTCATCACCTTCGACGCCGCCGCCATCAGGCGCGGGATCGGAAACGGCAGCACCCGCGCTCCCGCCGCTTCGGCGTTGTCGGCGTGGCGGGCCTCGTCGGCCTTCATCACCTGCAGGATCGCCCGGCTGCGGTGGTCGTCGCCGGGCAACGAGGTGAGGTGCTCGTCGATATGCGCCTCCACCTGGCGTTCGGTTTCGACCACGAAACCGAGGTTCCATCCGTCGCCGCGCAGGCCGGCCACCGCGCCGATCGCGTAACTGCCGCCATACCACAGCGGGTTGAGCAGGCTCGGACGGCTGTCGAGTTCCCGCAGGCGGTCCGCGCACCAGGCCAGGTGATCGGTCTCCTCCTGCGCCGCCGCCAGCAGGTGCATGCGCGTGGCCTCGTCGCGGGCGACCGCCGCCTGGCCGCAGTACAGCGCCTGCGCGCAGACCTCGCCGACATGGTTGATCCGCATCAGCCCGGCGGCGTGCCGGCGTTCGTCGTCGGCCAGCACGATATCGGGCTCCCCTGCCGCGGGGTTCGGCCGTTCGGCCGCGGGGGCGCCGAGGACGGTTTCCAGCGCGCGCTGGGCTTCGTCGAGGACGCGGTCGAGGGGGCTGAGATGGCGGCTGGAGGGGGTCATGCGGCCAGTCTAGCGGACCTCCGGCGTGGTCGAGTGGGCCACGCACCCGGCTGGACAGGGCCCAGGTCGAAGCGACGTGAGCGCGGCCCCGCCGCTCCTAAAGCGGGTCCGGTCGAACCGCCTCGGCCAGCAGCTCGAGCGGATGCTGCACCGGAATGGCGGTGCCGTTGGCCAGGTGCAGGCGGCAGCCGATGTTCGCGCTCAGCAGCCGTGTGGCGCCGCTGGCGGCGAGCTGTTCCAGAAGGGGGCGGCGGAAATCGGCCGCGCGGGCAGGCTGTGCAAGCATTGCCGTGCCGGCCGCCCCGCAACAGCCGAAGCCGGCATCGAGCTCCACCACTTCAAGTCCCGGAATCGTGTCCAGCAGCCGGCGCAATGCCGATGCCGAGCCCCCCACGTTGCGCTGGGTGCAGGGCAGGTGGAGCGCGACCCGTTCGCGGCGTTCCGCGAACCGCAGGCGGTCGCGCCTGGTAGCGAGGAATGCGAGCGCGTCCTCCGTCACACCGGGGGCGATGGCAGCGACCGATTCGTGGCATCCGCTCGCCACGGTGAGTACCCGGCGGTGACCGGCAAATGCCTCCCGGTTGCGTGCTGCCAGGGTCCCGGCGCCGGCCGCGTTGCCGGCATGGGCATGCACGCTGCCGCAGCAGGCCTGGTTCTCCGGGATCTGCAGCTGGACACCGATGGCGGCGCAGAGCCGCGCCAGGGCATCGCGGACCGCGCCCTCGTAACGGTTTGCGACGCAACCGACGAACAGCGCCACGGAGGTGCCGTCGGTGCCGGGCGTCGCGGGCCTGGAGCGGAGCGCGGCACGGGGCGGTCGCGGCAGTCGCCGGAGAGGCTTTGGGACGAGTGGATAAAGATGACGGTACAGATCCAGGAGACCGTCCAGCCAACGCGGGTACGCCACCAGCCATTCGAGTGCCTGCTGCAGCCGGGGCGCGCCGCGACGATCCCGCTGCCGCTCGCGCACCAGCCGCAGCAAGTCGCCGTACTCCACCCCGGCCGGGCACACCGCTTCGCAACTGCGGCATCCCAGGCAATGGTCGAGGTGTCCGTCGCCGGTGGCGGTCGGCTCGATGGTGCCAAGCTCCCAGGCCCGCGCCAAGGCGATCCGCCCCCGCGGTGATTCCGTCTCCACCCGGTCATGGCCGTAGGTGGGGCAGGCCGGCAGGCAGAGCCCGCACTGCACGCAACGGTCCGCCAGTGCCACCACGGCGCGCGCTCCCGGCCCGTCCCGACGGAGAGGGTGAGCGGGCGTGGCGGCGGGCATCCGGCGATGCTAGCATGGGCGGTCCGGTGGCTTGCGATGTCCCGCGAGTGCCGCTATCATTCCGCCTCTTTCGTTCCGCGGTTGCACTGCGGGCGATTCAACGCGCGGTGAAGTTCCGGCCCGCGTCCACCACGGACGCAGCCGCAACCAGCCCGACCAGGTACCCATAGAAGACCAGTCATGAAGACATTCACCGCCAAGAACGAGACCGTCCAGCGTGACTGGTACCTCGTCGACGCCACCGGCAAGACCCTCGGCCGCCTCGCCGCCGAACTCGCGCACCGCCTGCGCGGCAAGCACAAGCCGGTCTACACCCCGCACGTCGACACCGGCGATTACCTCGTGGTGATCAACGCCGAGAAGATCGCCGTCACCGGCAACAAGCTGGCGGACAAGAAGTACCACCGCTTCACCGGCTACATCGGCAACCTCAAGACCGAGACCCTGGGCCAGGCGCTCGAGCGCCACCCGGAGCGCGTCATCGAGATCGCGGTCAAGGGCATGCTGCCGAAGAACCCGCTCGGCCGCGCGATGTACCGCAAGCTCAAGGTCTACGCCGGCGCCGAGCATCCGCACGCCGCCCAGCAGCCGCAGCCGCTCGACATCTAAGGTACCGACATGGCAATCCAGCAGAATTACGGCACCGGCCGCCGCAAGTCCTCCACCGCCCGCGTCTACCTGCGCAAGGGCGATGGCAAGATCACCATCAACCAGCGTTCGATCGACGAGTTCTTCGGCCGCGAGACCGCGCGCATGATCGTGCGCCAGCCGCTCGAGCTGACCCAGTCGACGGACAAGTTCGACGTCAACGTCACCGTTGCCGGCGGCGGCACCACCGGCCAGGCCGGTGCGATCCGCCTGGGCATCGCCCGTGCGCTGGTCGAATACGACGACTCGCTGAAGGGCGAGCTGCGCAAGGCCGGCTTCATGACCCGCGACGCCCGTGAGGTCGAGCGCAAGAAGGTCGGCCTGCACAAGGCACGTCGTGCAACCCAGTTCTCGAAGCGCTAAAATACGCTCCGACACAAGTTCCACAGCCCCGTCGCCAAGCGGTAAGGCACCTGACTCTGACTCAGGCATTCGGTGGTTCGAATCCATCCGGGGCTGCCAGATCCGCAAGAAACCCGCCGCAAGGCGGGTTTTTTGTTGCCCGCGGTTTCGGGCGGCCGGGCGCCTGCCGTGCGCTGGCCCGCCGCAGCTAACCGGTTACAATTGAAACCATCGCGCTGCAGCGCCCGACACAAGGCTCATCCAATGAAGCTGGGTTCCCTCAAGGAAGGTGGCCGCGACGGCACCCTGATCGTGGTTTCACGTGACCTGACGCGCGGCGTGCGCGCCACCGGCATCGCCGATACGCTGCAGCGTGCACTGGAGGACTGGTCGAATGCCGCGCCCCGGCTGAATGCCCTGTCGGACCGCCTGAACGCCGGCGAAGCGGGCGACGCTTTCGATATCGATCCTCTGGCGCTGGCGGCGCCGCTGCCGCGTGCCTACGAATTCGTCGACGGCAGCGCCTACCTGCCGCACGTCGAGCGCGTGCGCCGTGCACGTGGCGCCCAGGTGCCCGAGAGCTTCTACACCGATCCACTGATGTACCAGGCGGTCAGCGCCGGCTTCTATGGTCCGCGCGATCCGGTGCGGGTGCCCAGCGAGGAATACGGCATCGATCTCGAAGCCGAGCTGGTGGTGGTCACCGACGACGTCCCGATGGCGGTCACGCCCGAGCAGGCCGCCGGCCATATCCAACTGGTTGGACTGGTCAACGATGTTTCGCTGCGGGGCCTGATTCCCGGCGAACTCGCCAAGGGCTTCGGCTTTCTGCAGTCCAAGCCGCGGTCCGCGCTCAGCCCGGTGTTCGTGACCCCGGACGAGCTCGGCGACGCCTGGCGTGACAGCAAGGTCCACCTGCCGATGTTGACCCACGTCAACGGCAAGTGGTTCGGCGCACCGGAGGCCGGCGTGGACATGCAGTTCAACTTCGCCCAGCTGGTCGCGCACGCGGCGAAGACGCGGCCGCTCTCGGCCGGCGCCATCGTCGGTTCCGGCACGATCGCCAACGAGGACACCAGCCTGGGTGCCTCCTGCTTCGCCGAACAGCGCACGGTCGAGACCCTCCGCGACGGCAAGCCGAGCACGCCTTTCATGCGCTTCGGCGACACCGTCCGGATCGAGATGCTCGACGGCGAAGGCCGCAGCATCTTCGGTGCCATCGAACAGCGCATCGAGCGCCACGACGCCTGACCGGCGGCGGTGTCGCACCGGCGGGCGGCCGTCCGCCGGTGCCGGCACCGTATTACCGTGCGCAGGGGAGCGCAGATGACAGAGGGGAGGGCGCGGATGTCGGAGCAACTGCAGCTGTATTCGTACTGGCGCTCCAGCGCCGCGTACCGCGTGCGCATCGGCCTGAACCTCAAGGCGCTGGCGTACGACACCTTGCCGGTGCACCTGGTCCGGGATGGTGGCGAACAGCACACCGACGACTATCGGTTGCTTAACCCGCAGGAGCTGGTGCCGGTGCTCAAGCACGGCGACCGCATCCTTCGCCAGTCGATGGCGATCCTGGAGTACCTCGACGAGACCTGGCCATCACCGCCGCTGTTGCCGGTGTCCAGTCGCGACCGCCAGCGCGTGCGTGCGATCGCCCAAGCCGTGGCCTGCGAGATCCACCCGCTCAACAACCTGCGCGTGCTGCAGTATTTCGACCGCACCTGGAACGTGCCCCAGCCCGAGCGGGACGACTGGGTGCGCCACTGGATCGCCAGTGGCTTCGCCGCAGTCGAGACGATGCTTGCCGACCACCCGTCCACCGGCGAGTTCTGCGAAGGCGACATTCCCGGGCTGGCCGACTGCTGCCTGGTGCCGCAGGTCTACAACGCCCGGCGCTTCGGCCTCGACCTGTCGCCGTTCCCGACCATCGAGCGGATCGAACGCAACTGCCTCGCGCTGCCGGAGTTCGACGCCGCCCGGCCGGAGAGCCAGCCGGACGCGCCGCAGGCGAACTGATCGGCGCCGCCTCCAAGCGGCGGGAGCGACCTCGTAGGAGCGACGTAAGTCGCGACCCACTGACAAGCCATCGCGCGTCGATCGACCCGGGGGCGCGATCGCGCGATCCAGCCAATACGTTCGTGCGCGGGACCTCGGCGGGTCAGTGGGTCGCGACTCACGTCGCTCCTACAACCCCGTCGGCTAGTGGTCGGTGGAAAACACGTCCGCATACGGGTCGTGCTCGGCACCGGCGCCTTCCGACAGCCGGAACTTCAGCGCCAGGCCGTCGCGCGAGTCGGCTGCCCGCAGCGCCTCCTCCATGTCGATCTTGCCTTCCTTGGCCAGCCGGAACAGGCACTGGTCGAAGGTCTCCATGCCTTCCTCCAGCGATTCTTCCATGGCTTGCTTGATCTCGTGCACCTGGCCGCGACGCATCAGGTCGCGGATGTGCGGGGTGTTGAGCAGCACCTCGGCGGCCGGCAGGCGGCGACCGTCGGTACCGATCACCAGGCGCTGCGAGATCACCGCCTTGAGGTTGAGGGCGAGGTTCATCAGCACGTTCTTGTGCGCCGCCTCGGGGAAGAAGTTGAGGATGCGCTCGAGCGTCTGGTCGGCGTTGTTGGAGTGCAGCGTGGCCAGGCACAGGTGGCCGGTCTCGGCGAACGCGATCGCCGCCTCCATCGTGGTCTGGTCGAGGATCTCGCCGATCAGGATCACGTCCGGCGCTTCGCGCATCGCGTTCTTCAGCGCGTGCTGGAACGCGTGGGTGTCGAGGCCGACCTCGCGCTGGTTGACCAGCGAGCGCTTGTGCCGGTGCAGGTACTCGATCGGGTCCTCGATGGTGAGGATGTGCCCGGAGATGTTGCTGTTGCGGTAGTCGATCATCGACGCCAGCGTGGTCGACTTGCCCGAGCCGGTGGAGCCGACGATCAGCACCAGCCCGCGCGGCTCCATGATGACGTTCTTGAGCACCTGCGGGAGTTGCAGCTCCTCGATCGACGGGATCACGCTGCGGATCGCGCGGATCACCATGCCGACCTCGCCACGCTGCTTGAACACGTTGACGCGGAAGCGCCCGGCCTCCGGCAGCGCATAGGCCATGTTCAGCTCCAGCTCCCGCTCGAACTGCGGCACCTGGCCCTCGTCCATCAGGGAGTAGGCGATCTTCTTGACCATGCCCGGCGGCAGGCCGGTGTTGCCCAGCGGATGCAGCTTGCCTTCGATCTTGATGTAGACCGGTGCGCCGGTGGACAGGAACATGTCCGACGCGTTCTTCTCCGTCATCAGCTTCAGGAAATAGCCGATGTCCATGCACACACCTCTCTTTGGCGACGGCGACCCGTTGCAACCGCAACGCCGCCCTGATCACAATGGCCGGGCGACACACTATCGCCACGGTATCCCCATGCATGTCAGCTTCGCACAAATTCGTTTCCCGCTGATGGGCACAGTGCTCGCTTGCGCGCTCGGTGCGTGCGCGACCCTGCCGCCGCCGACCGCCGAGCTGAACGCGGCGCAGCAGGCCGTGGTCCGCGCCACCGGAGCGGACGCCGACCAGTACGCCGCTGACCAGGTCGAACTGGCACGTGAAGGTCTCGCCCGTGCCCAGGCGGCGATGGCTGAAGGCCGGCAGGACGATGCCCGGCGTTTGGCGGCGGCGGCCCATGCCGACGCCGACCTGGCCCATGCGCTCAGCCGGCAGGCGCTGGCCGAGGCCGAACTGGCGCAGCGCCAGGCCGAAGTCGAACAACTGCAGCGCCGTCTGGGAGGTGGCCGATGAACCTGCGTTCCCGAGGCGCCGCGGTGGCGCTGGCATTGGCCTTCGCCGCCATGCCCGCGTTTGCCCAGGATGATGTGGTGGTCAGCCAGTTGTCGCAGCAGCTCACTACGCTGGACGCCGACAGCGAAACCGCCAACCTCGCCGCGTACGAGCGACTGCAGGCGCGGCAGGCGGTGGAGGTGCTCGCCAACGCACGCAGCAGCCAGTACGACGTCGCCCGGTACGTGGCCGAGCGCCGCGTCCGCATCGCCGAAGTCGCCGCCCGCACCGAGGCCATGCAGCGCCGGATCGACCGGCTGGAGCGTACCCGCAGCGAACTGATCGTCGAGGCCAGCCAGCGCGACGCGGCCGAAGCGCGGGCAGAGGCCGAACGCCTGCGCATCCAGGCCCGGATCCAGGCCGAAGAGGCCGCCCGCCTGCGTGCGCAGGCGACCAGCAGCGCCGAAGCGATGGAGGACATCGAGTCGGCCCTGCAGAACGTCGCGGGTGCCGAGGCCGCCCGGCTCAAGGCCGCCCGCGAGCGGGAGGCTGAACTGGCCCGCCAGGAGGCCGAGCTGCTGCGCCAGGCCGAGGAAGCGTCGGACGACGAGTGACCGCCGACTCCGGTACGGACTCCTACAAGAGCCACAGGTGTCGCGGATCGGCGTGTAAAAAATACATTATTCATCAGCAGGTTAGCCTCGGAATGCGCCACGGCGCTGGGTTCCGCCGCCCACGTGCCTGCCAGCCATCACGTCCCGCTCCAACCCCGCTTGCCGCCCCCGAATCCGAGGAGTAGGGTCGGACTCCAGACGGACATTTTTCCGTCTGGCGACGAACCAGGCCGACATGCAGATACCCGTTTCGCGAGACGCCGCCGAACAGGAATCCGCTACCGAACCGGTGGCCGATCTGCCGGGGGCGGGTGGGGCCGGACCCGCCCCGCGTGTCCCGCACCTGGCACCGCTGATGACACCCCGCAACGCCTCGACCGTCCGGTCGGGGCGTTTGCATTCGTGCTGAAGGAGGCTTTCATGTTCGAAGAACAACCGCAGCCGGAAATCGAAGCGCTGATCAAGGCAAACCCCGAATTCAAGCAGCTCTACCAGCATCACCAGACCCTGGACAAGAAGGTGATGGACGCCGAACTCGGCCTGCTGCCGGTCGACGACACCACCCTGGCGCGCATGAAGCGCGAAAAGCTGGCCGCCAAGGACCGTCTGGTCCGGATGTACGACACCCGGAGGCACTGAGTCCCTCGCGGGCGGTGGCGGCCTCCTCGTCGGCCGCCGTCGCCCACGAAGGCGCCGTTGCCCCGGACGAACCCGATCGGGCGCCGGTAATAGGCGTGCTTCTGTAGGAGCGGCTTCAGCCGCGATCGGGTAAACGGCCGCGTGCGCCACCCCAGGATCGCGGCTGAAGCCGCTCCTACAAAAAATCCGGTCCGGCTTGACCCGCCGCGGCGACGAGCCGCCGGAGCCAGGCCCCCGCGCCCTTCCCGTAGAATTCCCGTATCCGCCGCCCTTTGCGCGACGCCATATCCGTGCCCGAATGCCCATCGCCTCCTCCGTACTCGACCTGATCGGCAACACCCCGATCGTCAAGGCCCAGCACCTCGACACCGGTCCCTGCGAGCTCTACTTCAAGCTCGAATCGCAGAATCCGGGTGGCTCGATCAAGGACCGTATCGGCCTGAAGATGATCGAGGCGGCCGAGGCGCGGGGAGACATCAGGCCGGGTGACACCCTCATCGAGGGCACCGCCGGCAATACCGGCCTCGGGCTGGCGCTGGTCGCCCAGCAGAAGGGCTACAAGCTGGTGCTGGTGGTCCCCGACAAGATGAGCCGGGAGAAGATCTTCAACCTCAAGGCGATGGGTGCGCAGGTCGTATTGACCCGCTCGGACGTGGCCAAGGGCCACCCCGACTACTACCAGGACCTCGCCGAGCGGCTCGCGCGCGAAACCCCGGGCGCCTACTTCATCAACCAGTTCGGCAATCCCGACAACCCGGCCGCGCACGAGGCCGGCACCGGCCCGGAGATCCTCGCGCAGATGGCCGAGGTCGGTGGGCTGGACGCGATCGTGTTCGGTTGCGGCAGCTCGGGCACCATGACGGGCCTGTCGCGCTGCTTCGCCGAGCAGTCCCCGCATACGGAGCTGATCCTGGCCGATCCCGTCGGTTCGATCCTCGAGGACTACATCAACCGCGGCGAGATCGTGGAGAAGTCCGCCAGCTGGATGGTGGAAGGCATCGGCGAGGACTTCCTGCCGCCGATCTCCGACTTCACCCGGGTGAAGAAGGCCTACGCCATCTCGGACCGGGAGAGCTTCCTGACCGCCCGGCTGCTGCTGGAGAAGGAAGGCATCCTCGGCGGCTCGTCCACCGGTACCCAGCTGGCCGCGGCGCTGCGCTACTGCCGCGAGCAGACCTCCGCGAAGAAGGTGCTGGTGCTGGTCTGCGACACCGGCAACAAGTACCTGTCGAAGATGTACAACGACTACTGGATGCTCGACAACGGCTTCATCGAGCGCGAGCAGCACGGCGACCTGCGCGACCTGATCCTGCGGCCGTTCTCCCAGCGCGACACGGTGGTCGTCGGCCCCAACGACCTGCTGGTGACCGCCTACCAGCGCATGAAGCTGTACGACGTCAGCCAGCTGCCGGTGATGGAGGGCGACCAGCTGGTAGGCATCGTCGACGAGTCCGACGCCCTGCTGCACGTCTACGGCGACGAGGCGCGGTTCCGCGACCCGGTGTCGACCGCCATGGTCAGCAAGCTCGACAAAATCGACGTGCGCCAGCCGATCGAATCGTTGCTGCCGGTATTCGACCGCGGGCACGTCGCGATCATCACCGAAGGGGAGCGGTTCCTGGGGCTGATCACGCGGATCGACCTGCTGAACTACCTGCGGCGGCGGGTGGAGTGACGGCCGGCGAATTGTGGGCAGGCCGGCCGCGATCCGTAACTCTGTTCAGCTTACGAACTCCACGATCGCCCGGCGCCCAGCTGCTAAACTTCGCGGTCGCCTCGCCGTGGTAACGGAACGCACGACATGAGCAAAGAACACACCGGCGAGTCCGGCTCCAGGCCCGGTCTCGGCACCTTGGCCATCCACGCCGGGCAGAGCCCCGACCCGAGCACCGGCGCGGTGATGACGCCGATCTACCAGACCTCGACCTACGTCCAGTCGAGCCCCGGCGTGCACCAGGGCTTCGAATACACGCGCAGCCACAACCCGACCCGTTTCGCCTACGAGCGTTGCGTCGCCGCCCTCGAGGGCGGCACCCGCGGTTATGCGTTCGCGTCCGGCATGGCGGCGACCTCGACGATCCTCGAACTGCTCGACAGCGGTAGCCACGTGATCGCGATGGACGACGTCTACGGCGGCACCTATCGCCTGTTCGAGCGCGTCCGCCGCCGCACCGCCGGATTGGACTTCAGCTGGGTCGACCTCGCCGACCCGGCCGCCTTCGAGGCCGCGATCCGTCCCGAGACGAAGATGGTCTGGATCGAGACCCCGACCAACCCGCTGCTGAAGCTGGTCGACATCGCGCAGATCGCCGCGATCGCCCGCAAGCGCGGCCTGATCGTGGTGGTCGACAACACCTTCTCCTCACCGATCCTGCAGCGTCCGATCGAGCACGGCGCGCACATCGTCATGCACTCGGCCACCAAGTACCTCAACGGCCACTCCGACATGGTCGGCGGCATGGTGGTGGTCGGCGACGATGCCGAACTGGCCGAGCAGATGGCGTTCCTGCAGAACTCCGTGGGCGGCGTGCAGGGGCCGTTCGACAGCTTCCTGGCGCTGCGCGGGCTGAAGACGCTGCACCTGCGGATGAAGGCGCACTGCGAGAACGCGCAGGCGCTGGCCGAGTGGCTGGAAACCCATCCGGCGATCGAGAAGGTGATCTACCCGGGGCTGAAGTCACACCCGCAGCACGAGCTCGCCAAGCGACAGATGGACGGCTTCGGCGGGATGGTGTCGATCGTGCTGAAAGGCGGCGTCGAGGCGGCGAAGCGCTTCTGCGAGCGGACTGAGCTGTTCGCCCTCGCCGAGTCACTCGGCGGGGTCGAGAGCCTGGTGAACCACCCGGCGATCATGACGCATGCGTCGGTGCCGGTGGAGCGCAGGGCGGAGCTGGGCGTGAGCGATAGCCTGGTGCGGCTGAGCGTGGGCGTGGAAGGCGTAGGTGACCTTCGTGGAGACCTTCAGCGGTCGCTTGATCCGACATCGACGAACGGCAGTTGAGACTCGAACGGTGATGCCGAGCTTCCTCTCCCATCTCCGGGACAGCGCCCGCTATCCGGAGTTCTGGTCGTATTCCAGCTGGCTCGACATAGCGACCAAGTATCGGCGCACGAGGCTGGGGCTGGCGTGGGTCTTCCTTCCGGTGGCGATATTCGTAGGAGCCATCGGCAGCATCTATTCGCGGCTGATGGGCCACGACCCCGCGTTTTTCATTGCCTATCTCGCCACGGGATACGTGGTGTGGCGCTTCATGGTCCAGTGCACCAACGAGGCGGCTTCCATCCTGCGCAGCCACAAATCGTTCATCATGGACGGACGCACACGTCTGACTGACTTTGTGCTGCGATCCCTGTCCAAGGCATTTTTCTATTTTGTCTGCTCGTCGCTGGTACTTGTTGGCGTGTTGATATGGTCGCCGGACATGCACTGGACCAACATTTTCAGTATGGCGCTCACGTTCCCGCTGGTGGTCGCCAACATGGTTTGGTGGTCGACCTGCATGTCACTGGTCGGCGCGCGCCATCCCGATACGGGGGAGGCGGCGAATACGATGCTCCGTTTCGGCATGCTCCTGACCCCCATCCTCTGGGTGGGAGAGCGATTCCCTCCGGGGCACATCGGCTGGTGGGCGGTGCACCTCAACCCTGCTTATCACCTGATCACCGTGGTTCGCGCACCGGTGCTCGGGCAGCCGATCCCGTCATCGAGCCTGATCTACGTCGGCGTACTGACCCTGCTGGGATGGGGCCTGGCCAGCTTGCTCTACCGGCGCTACGCACGTTTCGTACCCCTGTGGATATAAGGACGGGGGTACCCGATCGATGAGCGCTTACATCCGTGCAGTCAACGTCGGTCTCGACGTTCCCTACTACGTGCAACCGCAGCAGCGCGATACCTCCTGGTTCAAGACTCTGCTCGGTGCCGCGACGTCGCTGCCCAAGCGCCAGTTCGCGACGCTGCTGGACGATGTCACCTTCAACATCGAGGAAGGGGATCGGGTCGCGTTGATCGGCAGCAACGGTGCCGGAAAGACCACGTTGTTGCGGGTGCTGACGGGCGCTTTCCAGCCCACGCGCGGACACGTCGCGATGCAGGGCTCGCGCCAGGCCCTGCTGAACCTGAGCCTGGGATTCAACCAGGAAGGGACGCTGGTCGAGAATATTTTCCTGCGGGCGACGGCGATGGGGCTGCGCGCGGGGCAGGTGCGCGGTCAAGTGGATTCCATCCTGGAATTTTCCGAATTGGCCGAACTCGCGAACCGCCGGCTCCTCACGCTCTCATCGGGCCAGCGCATGCGTCTGGGTTTCGCAATCTCCACGGCGATGCAGCACGACATCATGCTGCTCGACGAGTGGTTTGGTGCCGGCGATGCCCAGTTCGTCAAGAAGGCGCGGGGGCGCCTGATGGACCGGGTGGAGGGCAGCAAGATCGTGGTCGTCGCCAGCCACAACACCGATCTTGCGAAGAAGATGTGCAACAAGGGGTTGCTGATCCAGAAGGGCAAGGTGGCCTATTTCGGGGAGATCAACGAGGCGTTGGCGCGCTACCGGAAGGCGGTGCAGCGTGCAAAGGCGGAGCGGGAAGCCGCTGCTGCCGCTTCGGGAGAATTGGCCGTGGCCCAGGTTGCAGGCGAGCGCACGGCCCAAGAGAAAGCGGCCGGTCCACGATGAGCGCCGCGTTTACACGGGTCGTGTCCAGAGCTGCCGAACGCTCGGAGAACGGGGGCCGGTCCGATGGGCGCTGAGGCGGGAAGGACCCCGGACGTCCCGACCCCGGCGGCGACCATGGATGACGGCGCAGGCAGTCAGGCTTCGCTCGAGCGGGAGGTCCAGGACCTTCGTAACGCCTTGGCGCGGGAGGAGTCCCGCCGCCTCGAGCTGCTGTCGAGCACTTCCTGGAAAATCACCGCGCCGCTGCGTGCTCTGAAGACCCGTGGCTGGCGAGCCGCCCTGCGAAATCTCATTTCGACGCCGGGCGGCCGCGCTGACCAGGACGCGGGGATTTCCCGGCCCTTCGTGCCGCCCGCCCTGCGCGCTCCCGGTGGACTCGCCCCCGGGAACCCCAACGCGACCTACAAGCTGGTCGATGCGACTGCTGCACTTTCACGCGTGGTGAACGCCGCCGTCCCCCGAGGCGGAGTGCCGGACAGGGCGTTGCGCATCCTCTTCTTGGGCGGCGACGAACTGGCGCACGAACTGTCGTTCGACGCTGCAGTGATCCGTGCCGGGGAAGGAGATTGGTCCTCCCGGCTGGACGAGTGCCAGTTCGATTTTCTCCTGGTGGAGACTGTCTGGCACGACGGGCGCGGTCACTGGCGCTACAGCCTGGTCGGCGATGCCGAACGTAGCGCCGACGCGGTGGATCTGCTGGAGGGATGCCGCCGCAAGTCCGTGCCGGTAGTGCTCTGGTTCCGGGAGGACATCCGCAACTACGAGCGCTTCGCCTGGTTGGGCCGGCACGCGGACCTGCTGTATGCGGTCGACGAGGTCGTCCGCGACCGGCTGTCGCGCGACTACCCGGACAAGAACGTCCAGCTCCTGCCGGTGGCCATCCAGCCCGGCCTGCACAACCCCGTGCGGTCCTATGCGCTGAGCGAGTCCCGGGCGGCTTTCGATGATCAGGTCCTGTTCGACGGCTGGTGGGAACTTTCCGCAGGAGCGTCGGGAGATACCCTGATCCGGGAGATGCACGGCAAGGGATTGCGCATCTGCGAGAGCGACTGGGAGTTCAGCGAGGTCCGGCTTGCCGATTGCGGTGATTTCTCCCCGGAGGTCATCGGGTGTGTCGATCCACTCGCGAAGGTGGCATTGAACAAGTTGATGCCACTGGAGCTCTTCCGCGATTCGGTTTTCCGGGTGCCGTGGCGCCAGCAGCAGGCGATGCTCCGGGCGGCGGCGTGCGGTAGCCTGGTGGTGCACCCCGAGTCCTTGGCCCGGGGAGCGCTGCTACCTGGCCTCGCCGTCCGTCCGGACGCAGCCACTGCCCCTGAACTGATCTCCAGGGCGGCAAGCGACCGGCTCTGGCGTGACGCGCTGTCCCACCAGGTCTGGCGTGAGGTCATGACCGGCCACTGCCTGGCCGACCGCCTGGGCAAGATCGCCGGTGATCTAGGCATCGCGCGCCGTCCGGCAGAGCCGCCCACGGTCGCCATGATCCTGGTGACGATGAGGCCACAGCTGTTGGCCGGCTGTCTGGAGCGGTTCAGGGCGGACGTATACCCGAACAAGGAACTCGTCGTTGTGCTGCACGGGTCGCAAGACCTGCAAGCGGCCAGATCACTGGTCCGGCCCGGCGAGCCTATCCGGATCGTGTGCCTGGGGCGCGAGCGCAGTCTTGGCGCCTGCCTGAACTTCGCCATCGGACTCTCCGATGCCGAGTACTGGAGCAAGGTCGACGATGACGACCTCTACGGGTCGAACTACCTTTCGGATCTGATGCTGTGGAGGCGGGCGATCGATTTCGATGTCGCCGGCAAGCCGCCGATGTTCGCGCTGCTGGAAGAGCGGGACGCACTGTACTGGGATCCGGTGTGGGCGGCCCATGCCCACCTGCTCCACGACAGCGCGACCGCCACGAGCGCGCTGATCGCGGGGGGGACGATCACGGCGCGGCGAGAGGTCATCGACGAGGTGCCGTTTTCGGAGACGCGGCGCGGCGGCTCGGATTCCGATTTCATTCGTCGCTGCTACGAGGCCGGACGGGACGTCCTGGCCGTCGACGGGTTCAATTTCGCCAGGTACCGGAGCGGCAAGGCGGGTTTCCACACGTGGAAGCACGACAACAGCGAGCTCCTGGAGCGCGCGCAACGGATAGGCGACTCCGGTGATGTCCCGGATCGGGTTTTTCTGTAGGTAAACGCCGCACGACATTGGCGCCGCCCTCGCCGCCGGCAAACATCACCCAGCTCCAAAAAATCGAGGCCCCCATGCCTGTTCTGACAGTCAAGCGAATCGCGTTCGTCATCGGCATCTCGATCAGTGCCGCGGTCTTTGTCCTTGGCTACTTCCAACGTGATCTGTTCCTGGCCCTCGCCGGCATCTCGATGGCGGGTGCGGGTCTGGGGCTGCTCGGAATCGGTATCTATCGTCGAGCAGGTTATCTGATCGTACTGTCGAACCAGCGTGCCGCACACGCCGAGGCGAGGCTGGAAGCGCTTGTACAGGGTCAACAAGCAGTGGAAAAGCAACTACGCAGCGCGGAATCGGGAGAGCTGCGCGTTCTCGTGCTGAATGCGTTCCGCGAAACGATGGAGCGTTGCGACTCGATCGAAGACAGGGCGTCCCGCCTGCTGGAGCAGCAGCGCCAGTCAACGCATGCCGGCGAATACCTCAAGCACGCACTGGGCGCGCTTGGCCACCGGCTGGATCGGGAACTCGGCGGCCTCAAAGGGAGTTTCGACAGCGCCGCGCAGCAAGCCGGTCGCGAGCTGACGGCGTTGCGGTCGCAGGTCGAGAGTGGCGAGCAGGGCGTACTCCGCGATCTGGGGCTCGTGATTGCCCGGCTCGAGGAGGCCGGGAAGCAAAGCCGTCGTGACTCTGGCGCCGTGGAGCAGGCCGTGGGTTCGGTGCGTGATGCGCTGGAGAAGGAAGCAAAGCGGCTTGTCGACAGCTCCTCTGCGGTATCGGCTGAGCTGAAATCCCTGGCTTCCTTGGAGAAGAAGTCCATCGAAGCATTCGCCCGTCCGTTCGAGCGCATTGAGAAGGAGGTTGCCAACCTCCGTTACTCTGTCATCAACGACAATTCTTCGCTTTCCTCGTTGCTGGAGCGCTGCGCACCTCGTGCAGTTCTGCCGGAGTTCTCCGGTTGGGCGCTGGAGCCGAAATCGATCGCGCTGCTCGTTGAGCTGATACTGCAGCGCAGGCCGCAACTCGTCGTGGAGTGTGGAAGTGGCGTCTCGACCATCTGGCTTGCCTACGCGCTCGAGAAGACCGGCGGGCGACTGGTCGCGCTCGAACATCTGGAGAAGTTCGCCGATGCGACGAGGGTTGAACTGGAGCGGCACGGTTTGACGCATGTCGCGGAAGTGCGCACCGCTCCCCTGGAAGACTTCGAGATCGGTGGAGACACCTACAAGTGGTACGCCGAATCGGGATGGGCGGGCCTGGAGGGTATAGATGTTCTGCTGGTCGACGGGCCTCCCAAGGCCACCGGGCCGCTCGCCCGTTATCCGGCATTGCCGCTGCTCGAAACTCGCTTCGCCGCTGATGTAATGGTGGTGCTCGACGACATCCATCGCGAAGAGGAGCGCGAAATCCTCGCACGCTGGCACCGCGAGTTCTCGGGCCTGGGAGCACAGCATTCCATTGGCCCCCGGACCACCGCAGTCGAGTGGCGCACGGCGGATCGGTCGTGAACAGCGAAGTTCCAGTGACTACTTCTTTGCAGAAGTCCGGTGCGCTGAAGCGCCGCCGGGGCGTATATGCCGACGTGCTGAGAGCGTATCTGGGCGTGGTGGAGCGGCTGCCCGACGACCGCGTGCTGGACCGGCTCATCCTGCGAACCGGCTCCAGGCGCGCCCTGGATCTGCTTGCCTTGCATGCGACGGACGGCCGCATGCGGTGTGCCGATGTGCTCGGGCACGTGTTCAGCGCTGGAAGCGACTTCACCACCCTCGGGGTACGGGCTGGCGTCGTGGTCGAACCTGTGCTCGTGGTGCGCATCGCTCGCATCCTCGCTTTGCAGGACCAGCAGGAGCGCGACAAACCCGACGCCCTGGCGGTGATGAAGTGGGTGCACCGGCAGAAAGGTTGCGCACCCTTCCGTTCGGACCATGCGCGGCTGTTCCAGAATCTAGCCTTCGCGTCGGGAGATTTCGATCTGGCCGCCGCCCTGGCCCGTGAGATTCCCGTGTCGCGTCTGGACAAGTTGATCATGGAGGCGGATCTGTCGAATCCGCTCGGCGGATCGCCCTTCAAGGACGAAGTCCGCTGGGCGGAAACCTTCGGCCGCCTTTTCTCCCGTGATGGCCTCGAGCCGCCTTCGCTTCTCCCGGGAGCTGCGGGTGAACCTTTTGATCGCCTCGGATGCGACGCGAATCCGGGCGTTGTCGACGGGCCGCTGGTGTCGGTCATCGTCACCTCATGGCACCCGGGCACGGGCCTCGAGACCGCCGTCCGATCCCTGCTGAACCAGACGTGGCGAAACCTCGAAGTGCTGGTGGTCGACGATGCGTCTCCCGGCAGCTACGGGCCGCTGCTGGAAAGTGTCGCCGCACTGGATGCGCGAATCAGGCTGATCCGGCTGGACCGCAACGGTGGCACGTACGAGGCGAGGAACGTCGGGCTCCGACTGGCGCGGGGGGAGCTGGTCACCGGCCAAGATTCGGACGACTGGAGCCATCCACGGCGCATCGAGAAGCAGGCCAAGGCGATTCTCAAGAGCAGCCATCGCATTTCGTCGGCGAGTCACGCCTTCCGGTGTGATCCGACCCTCGTGTTCAATGCACCCGGCACTCAGGCGCGGCGGGAAAACGCATCGTCCTTGATGTTTCGCCGGGCGGAAGTGCTCGAGCGTGTCGGCTTCTACGACAGCACGAGGAAGGGTGGCGACACCGAATACATGCTGCGCATCCGCAAGGCGTTCGGAGAGCGGAGCCATCGCACGCTCGAGCACAACCTGGCGATGATCCGCCAGTCGATTGGGTCGCTGTCCACCGCGGAGTTCCGGCCCGGCTGGCGGCACCCGAGTCGTTCGGCGTATCGCAGGAGCTACGAATACTGGCATGCCGCCTGTGCCGAGGAAGCCATTCGACTGGAGCCGGACACCGGTCGCGCGGGTCGGTTTCCCCTGCCAGCCCGCTTCAGGGTCGATCCCCGAGCGGAACCCGAGCTGGACCTGGTGTTCGCCGACGACCTGCGTGGGAGCAGGGACCTTCTGCATCTGCGTGCTCTACTGGACGAAATCAACGTTGCCCTGCGTGCCGGACTGGGCGTAGGCGTGCTGCACCTGCGTTCCCTGCGGGAAATGAGCGTGGAGCGCATCGATACCTTCTGGGCACCGATTTCGAAACTGCTCCAGCAGGGCAGGGTGCGGGAGGTCCTTACCACCGACGTGCAGTCGCCCCGGGTGCTGGTCATCAGGCGACCCGAGGTGGCTGTCTTCCTGGCCACGCAAGGCATAGCCCTGCGGCCACGGGAAGTCATCGTGGTGGCAGAAGAACCCTTCGCGGGAAGTGTGGGCAAGGTCTGGTACGACCCGACGGCCTGCGACAGAAATCTTCGTGAAGCCTTTTCCCGTCGTCCGGTGTGGCGTGCCAAAGAAGCATTGGCCGACGCGTTGCGGGGTGTCCTGCATCAGGACGCTCGCCTCGGCCCGCCGTATCCGATGGCGATCGATCCTGGAACATGGCGTTCGCCCCGTCGTGATCTGTCGGGGCGTCGGCCGGTGATTGGATGCGTGGCGCTGGAGGATGCGCGGAACTTCCCCCGGCAGCGGGATGCGCTCCTGAACTCCTACCCTCCTACCGGCAAGGCCCCGACCCGGTTTCTCGGGGGAGAGGCGGAGCTGTCGGCCATCCTGGGCGACCGGCCGATGCCGGCGAGCTGGAGAGTCCTGCCGGAAGGCTCGATGGCTGCGGACGTCTTTCTGAGCGGATGCGATTTCTTCGTCTACTTCGGTCAGGCGTCGACCGCCGAAACCCCGGTGCGCCTGTTCGCACAGGCGATGGCAAGCGGCTGCGTGGTGATCTCCTCGAGGCGCCACGCGTCAGCTTTCGAGGGAGCGGTGATTCCAGCAGAACCCGAAGAGGTGTACTCCATCGTTTCGGAGCTGTCGAAAAACCCCGAGGCACTTGCCAACCAGGCTTCCATTGCCCGGCGGTATCCGGAGCGGTTCGATGGTGCGGCCTTTCTGCGAGGGCTGGGGTTGCGGGACGCGCCCTCTGCAAAGCGGCCGGCTCCCGAGAAGTCCATCGTGCCGGAACTGGTTGCAGGCACGCCCGAGGTGATTCGCGATTACATCGCGATCGCAAGGAGGACCAGCGATTCCACGCGCCTGGACGCGACGATCCTGCGAACCGGATCGGAGAACGCGCGCGAGCTGCTTGCACGCATGGCATCGCGCGGACGGTTTTCGGTAGCCGACATTATTGGGCACGCGGAGGCGGCACGAGCACCCGGACGACGCTCGGCCGCGCTGACCGCGCTCGCGGAACTCGATGCGGCCATGGCCATTCGCCTGGCGCGGATCCTGGTCTTGCAGGCGCTTCGCCGCGACGACCGGTTGAACGGGGTCACGCTGTGTGAGGCGATGGTGATCTCACATGGCGCCGATGTGGTGCCGAGGAACTGGTCCAAGGTCTTCATCGATGCAGCCCTTCGGCTGGGAATGCACTCGACCGCGCTGACGCTGAGAAAGGTGCTCAGGCTCGGAAAGCAGGACAGCCAACTGATCGACATCGACCTCCAGCATCCGGTGTGGTCGAACCGCGACGCCGAATGGATTGACGCATTCAACTCCATCTTCCGCGACTGGGGATTGAACGAACTTCGCCTGGCCGAGGCGATGGACGGGCTCGCCGTTTTCGACCGCATCGACTTCGATCTGGATGGACAGGAGCCCATCGACAGCGACGTCATGGTCACGGTGATCATCACGGCATGGCGGCCAACCGTGGCGC
Source organism: Lysobacter sp. CC-YZS074 (assembly GCF_056739745.1). NCBI lineage: Bacteria > Pseudomonadati > Pseudomonadota > Gammaproteobacteria > Lysobacterales > Lysobacteraceae > Lysobacter > Lysobacter sp. CC-YZS074. The sequence continues at coordinate 635,413 of NZ_CP200301.1, forward strand.
TGCTCTCATCGTTGCGCTCGGTGCTCTCGCAGACCTGGCGGAACCTGGAGGTCCTTGTAGTCGACGACTGCTCGGGCCCGGAATACAGCCCGATCTTCGAGGACTGCCTCGCCATGGACCCGAGGGTCAAGGTGCTCAGGCAGCCGGGCAATCAGGGCACCTACATGGCCCGAAATCGGGGGCTGTCCGTGGCCACGGGCGAGTTCGTCACATTCCAGGACGCGGACGACTACAGCCACCCGAAGCGGATTGAACTCCAACTGCGTCCCTTGTTGGACGACCACGGCCTCATGGCCAGCAGGAGCGCGAGCGTCCGGGTCGATCGTGACCTGCTGCTGGCCAATCCCGGCAGTGCGGCCATACAGGGCAACGCTTCGTCCCTGATGATCCGTCGCGCGGATGTGCTCGACCGCATCGGCCACTTCGACGTGGTGAGGAAGGGCGCCGACACCGAGTACGCACTCCGCATCGCGGCGGTCTTCGACGGGGGGCTGGTCGAGCTTGACCACAAGATGCCGTTGTCACTGGTGAGGCTTGAGCCGAACTCACTGTCGCGAGCCGAGTTCAGACCGGGCTGGCGGCACCCTGCGCGTTCGGCATACCGCGAAGCGTATGAACTCTGGCACGGTCGCATCACGGCCGGAGAAGCCTCGCCTTATTTTGATTCCGGCACAGAGCTGCGTCCCTTTCCTGCACCGCAGCGGTTCTGGATTGACCGTGCGACCGCCGCCGGATACGACGTGGTGTTCATTGGCGACTGGCGGCAGTTCGGCGGCCCCCAGAAGTCCATGGTGGAGGAAATCCGCGCCCTCCACGCCGCGGGACTCCGTCTGGCTATCTGCCACATGGAGGCATTCCGGTTCATGACGAAAGAGCGGCAGCCTCTCTGCGCTGCGGTCCGTTTGCTCATCCACGACGGCGTGGTCGACCAGATCGCCACGTCGGACCAGGTACGCGTTCGCCTGGCAGTGCTGAGGTACCCTCCCATCCTGCAATTCACCCAGGCCGACGCGGTCGCGTGGGAGCTTTCCTCGGCTGTCGTTGTCGCCAATCAGGCGCCCAGTGAACACGACGGCAGTGACGTCCGCTACTGCGTCTCCGACTGCATGCGCAATGCACGCTCGCTTTTCGGGGTGGATCCGGTGTGGATTCCCCAGGGTCCGCTGGTGCGCGAGGCGCTTCTGCCATTGGTTCCGCACGAGCTCCTCGATCCGGTGGACATGCCGGGTATCCTCGATGTGCGCGAGTGGCATGTGGAAGAGCGTCATACCGATGGGCGCGTGCCCGTAGTCGGTCGGTATTCGCGCGACAACCCGTTGAAGTTCCCCGCCACCGCGGAGGAACTGATGCAGGCGTATCCCGACCGCCCGGACATCGCCGTGCGGATTATGGGCGGTGCGCGTACGTGCGGCGCCCTGCTGGGAGATGCGGGCTTTCCGTCCAACTGGGACGTGCTTCCCTACGGCCAGGTGGACGTGCGGGAATTCCTCGCCGGGATCGACTACTTCGTGTATTTCGACAACGACCGGATCGTCGAGGCGTTCGGAAGGTCCATCCTCGAGGCGATCGCCAGCGGTCGCCCGGTCATACTTCCGGAAAAGTTCCGGCCGGTCTTCGGCGAGGCGGCACTGTATTGCAAGCCCGCCGAAGTAGCCGCGCTTGTTCTCGGGCTTCACGGCGACCGGGAAGCGAGAGTGGCGGCCAGGGCGCGCGCCGCCCTTGAACTGCGCAACCGTTTCAGCCACGAGGCGTACGCCCGGCGGCTTGGCACCCTGCTGGCAGGCCTGCAATGACGAGACCATTTCCCATGGGCAATTCTTCTCCTCCTGCCGCGACCGGAGTATCCGGGTTTGCGGGAAGTGGATTCCGCTTCGAGATCCAGGCACTGCGGGCGATCGCCGTCCTGTCGGTCCTCGTGTTCCACATCTGGCCCGACGTCCTTCCCGGCGGCTACGTGGGCGTCGATGTCTTCTTCGTGATCTCCGGGTACCTGATCACCGGCATCCTCTTCAGGCAGTTCAGCCAAACCGGCCGGATCTCCGTCCGGGAGTTCTATGTGCGGCGGATTCGCAGGCTGCTGCCCGCTGCCGCGGTCGTTCTGGTCGCCGTGGCCTTCATGGTGCCTCTCCTGCCGCGCACCCAGTGGGATGACACGATCACCGGCATCGGTGCCAGTGCGCTCTATGTCCAGAACTGGTGGCTTGCCGGTCAGGCGGTGGATTACCTCGCGGCAGAGTCCGCGCCCAGCGCGGTCATGCATTTCTGGTCGCTCTCGGTGGAAGAGCAGTACTACATCGCCTGGCCGCTGTTGCTGATGCTCGTCGGCGTGGCGCCGCTCGGCTGGCGGCGGGAGCCGGGCCGGCTGTTCGCGGGGCTTGTTGCATTCGTGGTCGTCTCGTCGCTGATCTACTCGATCTGGCTGACCCACACCAATCCTTCGCTGGCCTATTTCTCCACCCTGACGCGGGCGTGGGAGCTCGGTGTCGGTGGTCTCCTCGCAGTCACGTTCCGCTGGCGGGAACTTCCACTCGGCGTGCGCGAGGCAGCGACGTGGCTCGGTCTGGCAATGATCGCGGCGGCCGTGGTCACGTTCGACCAGTCGACACCGTTCCCCGGCTACATGGCGGTGCTTCCCGTCCTTGGCACGGCCCTGGTGCTGCTCGGAGGAGAATCCCCCCGCCGGCTCAGTGCGTACAACCTGCTGCGCAGACGCCCCTTCCAGTACTTCGGCGACATCTCCTACTCCCTGTACCTGTGGCACTGGCCGGTCATCATCTTCTACACGGCGGCAGTGGGACGCCCCCCGGTCTTTGTCGATGGCGTGGCTGTCTTCGTCGTCTCGTGCGCACTGGCCCACCAGTCGAAGGTGCTTGTCGAAGACCGCTTCCGGCATCGGTCGGCGGACGCGCACGGGCATGGCCGCGCGTTTGGACTGGCCGTCGTGTGCATTGCCGTAAGCCTTGCCGCCGCATGGGCGGCGCCGCGCCCCTGGTCGCAAAACGAAGCCGTGACTGCTGCTGCGGCGGCGACCGAACGTGACGCGGCGCCAAACCTCCACCCGGGTGCGGCGGTCCTGACCGACGGTGTCACGGCCCCTGATGCCCCTATTATTCCGGACCCCTCCGCCGCCCGCAGGGACGTTCCGGCGCCGTATCGCGACGACTGCATGTCCCGCGGCGACAGCACTGCGGTCAAGGTCTGCCACTACGGGAACCAGGAGGGCGAGTACCGCGTCGCACTGGTTGGCGATACTTATGCCGCGCAGTGGCAGCCGGCGCTTGCCGAGGTGGCGCACGCTAACGGGTGGGCGCTCGACGTGGTAGTCAAGACCGGATGCGTACTCGGAGACATCCCTCCGCGAGACAGCGACGACAAGCTCTTCACCGCGTGTGAAAAATGGAGGCAGAAGCTGCCCGGGCAGATAAAGAAGCTTGCTCCCGATCTTGTCTTTATCGCGCAGTCGCCCGCGGGTCGCGTCATGGGTGCAAACGGGGGAAGTCCTCGAGCCAAGTTGCTGGCACAAGGGCTCGCGCACGCTGCCAGCGCGCTGGCCGAGTCGCCCGACCAAGTGGTTCTTGTTCGTAGTACGCCCGCTCTCGGAAGCGCCTGCGGGAAGACCCAAGAACTGGAAACCTGCTCGCGCCCTCGAAATAGGGCGCTAAGAGGGCAAGATCCAGTCATTGAGGCAGCTAGAGCGGTTAAGGGTGTTCGTCTCGTCGATCTCAGCAACGGGATCTGTAGCGAAACGGCCTGTAACGCTGTAGTCGGTAATGTCGCCGTCTACAGGGGCACTGCGAACCTCACCGCTACATATTCCCGCTCGCTCGCCCCTGAATTTGCCCGGGCTCTTAAGGAGCTGGGCTTGCCGTCGGTGAAAGTGCCAAGCTTCGAAACGCTCCCGAAGCCGAGCAATCTGCCTCAGAGAGCGGTAGCGGCCAAGCGAGACAATCCCGATCTTTACGCGGATGGCTGTCACGCCACTCACGCATCGAGTGAGCCGACCTATTGTGTTTACGGGGATCGCAGCTCCGATGTCCGCATAGTTCTAGCCGGTGATTCGCATGCTGCTCAGTGGCTCCCACCGCTGCAGGTGCTGGCCAACAAAAACCACTGGGCCCTCTATAGCTTCACCAAGTCAGCCTGTGCTTTTTCCGATGCAGAAGTGCAGAGTGGAGGGCGACCCTACGAGTCGTGCACTACTTGGAACGCGAATCTGATGAACCGACTGGAATCTTTAAAGCCTTCGCTGGTCGTTACCAGCCAGTCACGCGGGCATCGAATACCCGGAGAGGATAGCGACGAGGAGAATGTGGAGGAGCTGGCCAACGGCCTGCTTGCCCGTTGGAAGGAGTTGCGCTCACGCGGCGTGCCGGTGCTGGCCATTGCCGACACCCCGTGGATGGCCCAGGACATACCGGACTGCCTCAGCGCTCCGCGCTTCGTAGCGGGGAGCTGCGACACCCCCATCAGCGAGACTCTCGATAATCCGGACTCGATCCTCCGCGCGATGGAGGCCAAGCCTAACGTCGGGTTTGTCAACTTCAACGATCTGATATGCGAGGACGGCGTCTGCCCGGCGATGAAAGATGACGTGATCCTCTGGCGGGACCGACACCACCTGACCGCCACTTACGCACGTTCATTCGCTCCGCATCTTGAGCCGGCGATAAAGCAATCGCTTTCAAAATAATCTATGTGTACAGGATGACAATATGAAAATTTCTGACGCCAAGTTGGCCATTGTAGGACTCGGTTACGTCGGCTTGCCGCTGGCGGTTGCGTTTGGTCGTCGTTTCCCCGTCGTCGGGTTCGACATCAATGCGGCGCGCATCCTTGAACTGAAAGGCGGGTCGGACCGGACGCTCGAGGTGTCCCCGGAGGATCTGTCAAGTGCAGGCCAGCTGACCTACACAGACCAGTTGGCCGAATTGCGCGATTGCAACGTATTCGTGATCACCGTGCCGACTCCCATCGATGCGGCTCGCCAGCCGGACTTCGATCCCCTGCTCAAGTCGAGCGCGGCGATCGGCAGCATCCTCAAGAAGGGCGACCTCGTGATCTACGAATCGACCGTCTACCCGGGCGTGACGGAAGAGGTGTGTGTCCCGGTGCTCGAACAGGCGTCCGGCATGAAGTTCAATGAAGACTTCTTCTGCGGCTACAGCCCGGAGCGGATCAACCCCGGTGACAAGGAGCGTACCGTCACCAAGATCACCAAGGTGACGTCGGGCTCCAACCCGGACGTCGCCGATTTCGTCGACGAGCTGTACGCGTCGATCATCGAGGCGGGGACGCACAAGGCAAGTTCGATACGGGTCGCGGAAGCGTCCAAGGTGATCGAGAACACGCAGCGCGACGTCAACATCGCACTGATGAACGAACTTGCGGGGATATTCAACCGCGTCGGTATCGATACCCACGAGGTGCTGGCCGCCGCAAGGACCAAGTGGAACTTCATGCCCTTCTCGCCCGGTCTGGTGGGAGGGCACTGTATCGGTGTCGACCCGTACTATCTGGCTCATAAGGCGGCGATGCTGGGTTACAACCCCGAACTGATCCTGTCGGCCCGGCGCATCAACGACGAGATGGGACCGTACGTCGCCGGGCGCGTGATACGCCTGATGGCCGAATCGCGGATCAATGTGGTCGGGTCGCGCATTCTGGTGCTGGGGGTCGCGTTCAAGGAAAACTGCCCCGACGTGCGCAACACCAAGGTGGTGGACGTCATCTCCGAACTGTCGGGTATCCACGCGGACGTCGATATCCACGACCCCTGGGTGAATGCGGAAGAGGTCAGGCACGAATACGGCGTCGAGCTGACCGCGGACCTGGTGGAAGGCAGCTACGACGCGGTCGTTCTTGCCGTGGCTCACAAACAGTTCGTCGGCAAGGGCGCGCAGGTTGACGTCCAGCGGCTGCTGAAACCGGGTGGCATCATCTTCGACGTCAAGGGTGTACTGGAGCGGAGTGATAATGTGTTCCGACTCTGATCGGACGGACACGGGTCGGCACCCCTGCGTGTCGTCGATCGGCACGACCGGAGCAACCGCGCAGGTTCCGGTAGAGGGCCGGGGCGGACCGCTTAGGCCGTTCCGGCCCGCCATCAGCAGGGTTCTAGTCTTCCTTGTGCCCGCACTGGTCGTCGCTTGTGGCGACCCGGCGCCCCCTTCGCAGCCGCAGGTGCATCTGCCTCCTGTGCTGGAGTCTTCCGCTGGCGGGGAAGGCTCCCCCGCGGCTGCCATGGGTGAAGGTGTTCGCCTCCTGCTCGGAACCGGCGGGGCGACACTGGTTTACGACAGGGTGGTTGCCGGCCCCGCGGGAACCGAGCGGCAGGCCTTCGTGGAGCTGCCCGATGCTGAGGTGGAGCGCGCATCCAGGCGGGCTGCTGACGCATTCTCGAAAGCCGGTTACACAGTCGTAAAACAACGTGACGGCGAGGACGGCAGCCGTTGGATCTACCTCCAGCGTCCGGGGGAAAACAGGCTGAACATCCTTGTCAGGCCGAGGGGCGTCGGCCCCGAGCTACAGACGCCTGGAGCGGCGAGCTCCCTGAGAATCCGGCAGAAGGTTGACTAGGTCGGATGTTTACGTGGCCCCAGTGCTGGCCGTCGGTCGTAGTGATGGCCCGGACCGGCCGGGATTCTCAGCCGGGTAAGGAATTGACGATCAGAAGGCCAAAATGAACGCGTCGTTGTCCTACAGATTCGGGTTTCTTCTCGCTCGCGAGGGCAAGGTTCCGCCCGAAAGCATCATTTCCGGCTGGAGGCACTTGTCGCTGGCGGGATTCGTTCTTCAGACACACCCGGAGACAACAGTCCGGATTCTGTCCTGCGACAGAACATCTGTGGTGGTGGTCGGTGATGTCTTCGCTGTGGGCGACGACGACAATATCGACGCCATCCTGAAACAGCTGTGCATTGACGGGAACTGGCAACACCTCGATCGCCTCGCGGGACGCTTTGCCCTTCTGATCCTCACCGACGGCGAATGCCGGGTGGTGCATGATCCGTTCGGCTCGCGCTCTGTCTACTATCGCCGTGATGACAGGCTAGGAATTTCATCCCATGCGGGCCTCCTGGCCGCGGCTTTCGGCGACACCGTGGACGAGGACGCCCAGCGTTTCGTCCGGGCTCCCGAGTACAAGGCCCGCGGGACCAGCTACCTACCCGGCGACGCGACGATGTTCGGTGCGATTCGAGCGCTGATCCCGAACAACGGCTACGACTCACGGACCGGGCGCACGTTCAGGTATTGGCCGCGCAATCCCGTCACGCCCGGGACCATGGAGCAGTTTCTCGCCGGATGCGATACCTATTTCTCGAAATTCGCCGCGCACCTGCGAGGGCTGTATACGCCACTGTTGGGCGTGACTGGAGGGGTGGACACCCGGGCAGTAATAGCCGGTCTCCTGGGACGCGACCTGCCCATGAGAACGGTCACGTGGACCGGGGGAAGGTTGCCGGAAGAGGAAGTGGACATAGTGGCGAGGATGGTGCGCCACCTTGCAAGGCCGCACGTGTACATGAAGCCGGGAGCGGTCCAGGGCGACCGCCGCTTTGAAGCAGTACTCCAGGCGACCGATGCTGCCACCGGGTTCTGCGGACGCGGCAACTCCAAGCTTTCGGCGAACATGGCGATGATTTCCGCACCGGGCGACGTGTTTGTAAGGGGATATGGAGGAGAGATAATCAGGGGTTTTTATAACCGCCATGGCCACGCGGTAGGCGACGACGTGGCAAAGGGCTTTTTCAGGCTTTACGCGACCCGCCGTGTTCCTAACCCCTCCGCAGAATTCACCAAGTTCTCCATGCGTGCCATCGAAGGATTCATGGAGAGGGCCAACTACGACGGCGACCTCTTCAACTTGGACCTGCGTGACCTCTACTACTGGGAGCAGCGCATGGGAGTCTGGGGCGCAAACATGCACAACGAAATGGATCCCGCGGTGTACTCGATCACTGGACTGAACAGCCGCACGCTCTACGAAGCGGCCTTCGGGCTTCCGGATTCGGTGCGGCTGGGCAGCGAGATCATGCTGCACATCACCAGACGATACGACGCGCGCCTCGCGGAGATCGGGCGCCACTCGTAGACCCGCTGGCAAGCGAGCTGCGGCAGGACTCTAGCCTGCGTCCCTTGCTTCGATAAGACGCGGCATCCAGATTTCGACAAAAGCGGGAGTGCCTCCGGAGGCATCCGTCCCGAGCGCGACGAGCCTGAAGCCGATTTCATGGCACGTTCCATCCGACAGTGCTCCGCTCTCGACCGTCCACCGACGGAAGTCCTTTCCGGCAAATGGAACTCCTGCCGGGTTCGAGGGCTGGCCATCTATGACGACATCGAGCGCAGCTGGTACCGAGCCTTCCCGCGAAACGGGCGCATAGGCGAAGAACTCCAGCGTGCTTCGCCGGCTTCCACGTTCGGTGCACACCTGGGTGGTAAGCAGCAGCTCGTCACCCGCCCGGACAGGGTTGGGGTGCTGCAGGGTGGTAACCAGAAAGCCCCCGTAGCGGCGAATGCGATCACCATCCTCTGCGGCCGTACGCTGGTAAAGCTCGCGGATGCCGGCCCGCTTCAACGCCGGGACATCGAATGCCCGGGGCCGAGCGTCCAGAATGTTCTGTTCCAGCCGGGAATCCACGGGGCGTCTGTTGAGAGACACTTCCCAGCCGGAGAGGATCCGGCCATCCGCCTCGCGGTAGAGTCCGAGGGACGCAAGATGCACCGCCACTCCTGCCACAGCAACGAGCGCGGTGCCTCCGACAGCCGCACGTAAGTCGATGCGTGTCGCTCCCGCCGCGCCGGGGCGTGGTCCAGGAGCGCCGGGGGCGAAAAGGCAGCCGATCGTGATCGCCCCGATCATCCATATCGGGAAAATGTTGTACGGTTTGTTTTCGAAGAACAGGAGCAGTGGCAGTGAAAGTGCGACCAGAAAGATGAGTAGCGTCAGTAGCAGGGGCTGGATGGAGCAGGAGCGCAGGAAAAGCCGCAAAAGAGCTGCGAGAAAGAGCACGCCAAAAGCGATACCGAAAACATCGGCATAAAACAGCACTGCTTCCCGCTGCCCGGTCGAGAGATCGCGCGGATTCCGGAAGACATAGTCCCAGTCACGGGTATAGGTCAGGCTGTAGAGGCGTTGCGCATGGGTGGCGACCCTGAGGCTGCGCTCCAGAGGCGAAAGGGCCCAGCTGGACAGCCCGTTGGATATCGCGAGATCTCTCGCGGCTTCCGGGGTGCCGTAGCCTTCGGAAAAGCGCGGTCGGAAGCGCCCGAACCAGTCGCTCCTACCGTTGCCAAGTCCGCTGGCATTGGCCGCGAACTTCATCCCCTCGAGCACCGGCCGGGGTGCCGGTTGAAGTTGCAGTTGCCGGTCGGCGGCACTTGATAGCGCGTAGCCCACCAGTACGAGTCCGGTGGCCACCACCAACCGGACGCCCTGCCTCTTGGGGTATTGGCCGGTGAGTCGGCGCGACATGAGTATGAGGCAGCAGGTAGCAGCGGTGCATAGGCAGAAGATCAGTCCGTAGCCGCGCTGGACTTGCGTCAGGTACACAACGACGCCCGCAACGGCCGCCAGCCCCAGGATCTTCCAATTGGGCTTCGCGCTTGCCCGGCCCGTACCGCAGCTTACGCAGAACAACCACGTGCTGGTCGAAAGAAAGAACAGACCCCAGAGGTCATGGCTCGGAATGAGGATCGTCATTACCGGCAGCGGGGCTGCAGCAAACAACAGGCTGGCCGACTGTGCCGCTTGGTGGCTTCGAATGCGCCTCGCCACGTCATACACAACCAGCTGGATTGCAGCGAACAGCGCCACATTGACGAGTTTCAACGCCAACTTGGCGTCGGGGCCGAGAATCTTAACGACGGGATACGGGAAGAACAGCGCCCTGGCGTAATACGGTCCCTCTACTCCGGCGTATTCGCCCTCCTGCACCATTCTGCCCGCGTACCTCCAGTACTGCCGATAATCGGCGGCCCAATCGGGTACGACCGTGGCAACCATGAACAGGTGTACGACGACAGTGCCCACAAGCGCAGTTGCCAGGAAGGGGAGGGGAGCGATCGGCTCACCTCTGCGTCCCAACCACCAGACCGTCAGGAACCACCCCACGGTAGTGACGGCGATAACCGCAGCGGCAGCCACCCCTTGGCCCCCATGGCTGCTGACCAGCTCCCAGCTTCTGGCGGAGTCGAAGGTGCCGACCACCCCCATGGCTACACCGAGCGCCAGCAAAAGTATGGCCGCACTCACTGCCGATTGCGCGATCCAGCGCATGGAATTCTCGCCATTCGGCTTGAGAATCTTCATAGGACTCCCTACCGGGAACGGTACTCCGTTGCGATGCGCGCTACGATCCGGGCGGCGGCGGCACCGTCGCCGTAGGGGTTCTGGGCTCCCGACATTGCAGAATGCAGTTCCTTGGAGCTTATTATCTCGTCAACGGCATTCACGATGTCTTCGGTCCGCGTGCCCACCAGCCGCGCCGCCCCGGCTGCGATCACCTCGGGGCGCTCCGTGGTTTCCCTCATGACGAGCACCGGTTTGTGAAGCGACGGAGCTTCCTCCTGGAGGCCTCCTGAGTCCGTCAGGATCAGGTGCGCGCGTTGCATTAGCCGTACGAACGGGAGATATTCCTGAGGCGCGGTCAGTATTACATCCGCCTCGCCCTCGAGCGCCCTTCTGACAGGCCCCGCGATGTTCGGGTTGGGGTGGACCGGGAAGAGGATCTGCACGTCCCCGCGGCGGGAAACCCGCTGAAGCGCAAGCAGAATTGCATCGAGCCGCGCCCCGATGTTCTCTCGGCGGTGGGCCGTAACAAGAAGCAGGCGTCTGTTGGGGTCGAGCGTTGGAAGCCGCTCGTCTACCGACGCTCGGAGAACGTCATCGGTCCTGAGCGCGCGATCGGCGAGCAAGAGAGCGTCGACTGCGGTATTTCCCGTCACTTCGATGGAGCAGGGGGCGATCCCTTCGCTGACAAGATTGCTGCGTGCCCGCTCCGTGGGGGCGAAGTGGAGCGATGACAGCGTGGCGCAGACCCGTCGGTTCATCTCCTCCGGCCAAGGCTCGTCGATGCAACCGCTTCGTAATCCCGCCTCCACATGGCCCACCGGAACCTTGGCGTAGAAGCCCGCCAACGCCGCGGCAAGGGTGGTGGTGGTATCGCCGTGAACCAGTAGGATCTGCGGCCGGTAAGTACGGATTGCCCCGGCCATGGCCGAAACAACCACCGAGGTCAGCGAGGAAAGGTCCTGATCGGGCCGCATCAATGCCAAGTCGAGATCCGGAACAATATTGAAAACGCGCAGTGCCTGGTCGAGCATGTCGCGGTGCTGCCCGGTAACCACTACCGTGACCTCAAACCCGGCATTTGCCCTTAGTGCGGCCACTACAGGAGCCATCTTGATGGCTTCGGGACGCGTCCCGAACGCCACCATCACCCGCGTCATGGAAGTTCACCCGCGTAGAGCGGATCCGAATTGCGCAAGGTGCCAGGCCGCGCGAGATGGGATGGAACAGCGATTGGAATCACGGGCAACTACTCGTCCGTTCTGAAGCGTCCAGTGCCCGCTCGCATGCGGAGAGGACCCTGTCGAGGTGCGGCTCGATTCCGAGCCACAACGGCAGGCGGACGAGCCTCTCACTGCAGGAATCGGTGACGTCCAGTGATCCGTGCGCTCGTCCAGAGCGCTGCCCCTGAGGCGTGGAGTGCAGGGGAACGTAGTGGAACACCGCGCCGATGTCCTGTGACTTCAGCGACGCTATGAAGCTCTGTCTGTGGGCAAGCGAAGGCAGGAGCACGTAATACATATGTGCATTGTGACTGCAGTCAACGGGTACGATCGGCCGGCGCAGCCGTCCAGCATCTTCCAGGCCCTTGGCCCAGGAATGATAGCTGCCCCAGATGGCCAGCCGCCGCTGCGTAATTGACTCGGCCTGCTCGAGTTGCGCGAAGAGGAAAGCGGCAACGACTTCCCCGGGGAGATAGGAGGAGCCGACATCGATCCACGTGTACTTGTCCACCTGCCCACGAAAGAACTTGCTGCGGTTCGTTCCCTTCTCGCGGATTATCTCCGCGCGCTCGCTGAATCCAGGGTCATTGACGAGCAGGGCGCCGCCCTCACCAGATATAACGTTTTTTGTTTCATGGAAGCTGAAGGCCCCGAGTGTGCCGATTGCGCCAAGAGGTCGTCCCTTGTAGGTCGACATGACTCCTTGGGCGGCATCCTCGACGACGGCCAAGCCGTGTCTCGCCGCAATGGCCATTATCCGGTCCATCTCGCATGCCACGCCGGCATAGTGCACCACGCAAATTGCCCTGGTCCTAGGGCCGATAGCTTGCTCGATAAGGCGCTCGTCTATGTTCAGGGTGTCAGGACGAATATCGACAAAAACCGGCACGGCGCCACGCAACACAAACGCGTTGGCAGTCGAGACAAAGGTGAACGAGGGCATTATCACCTCGTCGCCGGGGCGGAGATCGAGCAGCAGGGCGCTCATTTCCAGGGCGGCCGTGCAGCTGTGTGTCAGGAGGCACTTGGCCGACCCGGTGTTGGCCTCCAGCCAAGCGTGGCAGCGCTTGGTGAACACCCCGTCTCCGGAGAGGTGGCCCCGCTCATATGCTTCTTTGATCAGTTCGAGCTCGCGGCCCGACATATAGGGCTTGTTGAACGGAAGCATGGAGCTACTCTGGGTTGACAAACGGCAATGGGAGTGGCTGGTGAGTGCTCAGTCCCTGCTGAGAACAACAAGGCCGGCCACGACAAGGAGCAGCCCTACGATCTTCGGACGGGTGAGCGCTTCGCCAAATATCGGAATGGCCAGCAGCCCTACAAGCAGAAAATTTAGCGCCATGAAAGGGTAAGCGCGGCTAAGCTCCAGCCGCGACATCGCCATCATCCAGCAAAGAGCGGCGAGGAACGCGGCCAGCAGTGCGGATATGACCCAAGGACGAATTAGCAGAAGAACGATCGGCGGCCAATGCTCGATTGCCTTGAAAGGGGCGGGAGCGGGGGTCGTGACTTGCCACTTCAGGACAATTTGTCCGTACGTTGTAAGAAGAATGGTCGCAGCGACCATCAGCCAAGGGAAAGTAGTCGACAGTGACTTCATGTATTCCCTCGATACGCGTGCGGCGCATTTACGTGGTAGGTGTCGAAAGCGTGCGACAGCACCAGGCCGCAACGCGCCCAGACCCGCTGTACCCGGTAGTTCCACACCTGGGTGGAGACGAGAAGCCCGTCGAATCCCGCGTTGGCATACTCGTCGAGCAGCCTCTGCAGTAAAAGCGTGTATAAGCCACTTCCCTGTACCGCGGGGTCGACCGCATTCAGGACGATTTCCACCTCGCTCCTCTGAGCATCCTCACGGCAGGTCGCGAAGGCAACCGCGCCGCGGTCCCCGCTGACCACCCAAGTGGTTCTTCCGTGCTGCCCTTCGATATATTCGAGCGCCCATTCCACGTACCCTTCGAGGATGGCTCCGGTATCCAGAAGTGGGTTGGCATGATAATGGTTGCGATAGCCCGAGAACGCACCGCGCACCATATGGGCAATCGCGTCCAAGTCCTCCCGTGTCGCTCGACGAGTGGTGGACGGATCATCACGCTGGGTAGGGAGCTCCTGACGCTCGTGGTCCGGCAAGTGATACCGGTAGTACAACAGGGTGTCGGCATGGATCGGCACCATTCCTGCATCAACCAGTCCGCGGACCTGGCGGACGCAACCGGCCGGGCAGCGGAAGATGGCGATATCGGCGCGCAGCTCATCGAAGTCCGCCAATACCTCTGAGGCCGGGACGTCATCTCCAAGGTGCCCGCGCACGATTCTTAAGCCGAAGCGCTGCGAATCGGCGACGGACAATTCGAGGTGGCGGCCCATGGTCACGCGCCGGATCGCTCGGCGATGATGAAGTGCGGGCGAAGCTTTGCCTGGTTGTAAAGGCGTCCGACATATAGCCCGACCACGCCAATGCTGGAGAGAATGACGCTGCCAATGAGCCAGACGGATGCGACGATGCTGGTGAACCCCGCCACCTGGACGTCGCCTGCGAGATAGCGGTAGACGCTGTAGAAGGCTACAAGCGCGGCCAAGCCGGCAAAAAACAGACCCGCCTTCACCACGAGCCGCAATGGCTTGTCGGAAAAAGACAGGGCCACGTTCATTGCCAACCGGATCAGCTGTCGGAAGGTATACCCGCTGCGTCCGTGCTCGCGACGGTGGTGGGTCACGGCGACGAGCACGGTGCGAAAGCCCGTCCACCTGACGAGCAACGGAAAAAAGCGGTCCGACTCCGGCATGCTCGCAACCGCATCGATGACTTTTCGCGAATACGCGCCGAAATTCGCTGTCGTGGGATCGTAGTCGCTGTCGGTCAGCCAGCCCAGCAACCGGTAGAACAATCGCGAAGCGGTCCTCTTGAACAGGGTGTCCTGCCTTTCGGTCCGGCTGGCGAGAACGATCTCTACGTCGCCCGTTAGCGCCTCCAGCAACCTTGGAATCTCCTCCGGCCTGTCTTGCAGGTCGCAGTCCATGACCACCACCTTCTCGCCTGCCGCCACCAGCAGTCCAGCGCTGATGGCGGCGTGTTGCCCGAAGTTCCGCGAAAGCCGGATGCCACGGACATGGGAGTGGGTTTCTGTGAGTTCCTTGATGCGCGACCACGCCCGATCCGGGCTCGCGTCATCGACGAGCACGATTTCATGAGTGCCGTCGAGCGACCCGACCGCCCTGTCGATCCGCTCTACCAAACCTTCGAGGCACTCGCGGCAGCCGTAAACGGGGGAGACCACCGAAACCCTGGGCGGCATGGAATGGGTCGGTGACACGACTACAACGCCGCTTCCAACTCCGGCAACACCTTGAACAGATCCCCCACCAGCCCGTAATCGGCCACTTCGAAGATCGCCGAATCCGCGTCTTTGTTGATCGCCACGATCGTGCCGGCGTCCTTGATGCCGGTCAGGTGCTGGATCGCGCCGCTGATGCCGATAGCGATGTACAGGTCCGGTGCGATGATCTTGCCGGTCTGGCCGACCTGCATCTCGTTGGGCACGTAGCCGGCATCGACCGCCGCACGCGAGGCGCCCACGGCCGCGCCGATCCTGTCGGCGAAGTCGTAGATGATCTTGAAGTTCTCCTCCGAACCCACGCCGCGGCCACCGGAGACCACGCGCTTGGCGCTCTGCAGGTCGGGGCGGTCCGACGATCCGGCAGCCAGGCCGACGAAGCGGGTGTGGGTGGGCAACTCGGCCTGGACGTCGGCCGGTTCCACGGGGGCGCTGCCGCCTTGGCCGGCTTCCGACCAGCTCGCGGTGCGCACGGTGGCGACCACCGCGCGGTCGGCAGGCGCCTCGACGGTGATGATCGCGTTGCCGGCGTAGATCGGTCGCTTGAAGGTGTGGCTGCCTTCCACCGCCATGACATCGGTGACCTGCGGCACGCCGAGCAGCGCGGCCACGCAGGGCATCAGGTCCTTGCCGAAGGTGGTCGAGGGACCGAAGACGTGGCTGTAGCCCTCGGCCAGTTTGGCAACCTGGGGCGCCAGCACCTGGGCGATCGGGTTCGCGTTGGCATCGTTCGCGACCGTCAGCACGCGCGCCACGCCGTCGAGCTGCGCTGCTTCGGCGGCAACGGCCGCCGGATCGGCGGCCAGCACCACCACATCGATAGACTCCGGCGACAACGCCTGCGCGGCGCTCACGCACTTGGCGGTGGCGGCGTTGAGCTTGCCGTCGAGGTGTTCGGAGACGATCAGTACCTTGGCCATTACAGGAGCCCCTTCTGCTTGAGTGCGGCGACCAGTTCGGCCGCATCCTTCACCATCACGCCCTTGCTGCGCTTGGGCGGCGGCGCAAAGGTCGTGGTCTTCAGGCCTTCGCCGACCTCCACACCGAGGTCGGCAAACGCGATCGCCTCCAGCGGCTTGCTCTTGGCCTTCATGATGTCGGGCAGCTTGATGAAGCGCGGCTCATTGAGGCGCAAATCGGTGGTGACCACCGCCGGCAGGTCGACTTCCAGCGTCTCCAGGCCGGCGTCGACCTCGCGGGTCACCGTGGCCTTGCCGCCTTCGATCTCGAGCTTGCTGGCGAAGGTCGCCTGCGGCCGGCCCCAGATCGTCGCCAGCATCTGCCCGGTCTGGCTCGCATCGTCGTCGATCGCCTGCTTGCCGAGGATCACCAGGTCCGGATGTTCCTTCTCGACCAGCTTGAGGAAGGTGCGCGCGGCGGTCAGCGGCGCGATCTCCTGGCCGGCGTCGGTCACTACGTGGATGGCGCGGTTGGCGCCCATCGCCAAGCCGTTGCGCAGGTGGGCCTGGGCATCGGAAGGGGCGATCGTGGCGACCACGACCTCGGTGGCGATGCCCTTGTCGCGCAGGCGCAGGGCTTCTTCGAGCGCGATCTCGTCGAACGGGTTGGCCGACAGCTTGACGCCGTCGGTGACCACGCCGGAGCCGTCCGGCTTGACCTGGATGCGGACGTTGTAGTCCACCACGCGCTTGTAGCCGACGAGGATCTTCATCGTTTGCGGGGTCCTTTCGATGAGGGGGGCGAGGCCGACGGGCCGATGACCGCTCATTCTAGCGGAGCGGAGGTCCTACGGGCGCTGTGATCAGGTTTGCCGCAACGAAACGCTCGCCGGTCATGAATGCTGCGGGTCACGACATCGCTGGCGCAGCGCCGAAGGGCGACTGATCGCGCGGTGCGATTGATCGATCGGCTCGAAATTGCCCGGCGAGGGTGCCCGGCGTCAGCTTAGTAACGGATCTATCGGTGCAACCACGAGATGCGCTGTTTGGCTGCCTCAACCTTGTTGCGTACCATCAGTAAAAATATCACTGTTCTTTAGTGGGCCGTTCGGCGAGCTATGAAGCTGCGCTGGGCGCCGAGAGACGTGCCGGATCGAGATTGGTTGAGCTGGGGAGTGCCGTTACGCATGCACAAAATTCGCGTCCTCGGAGACCACTCCGCCTATCACTCCGGATCGGCGGCGGCCTTCCACGCCATCTCCGCCGCTTGCCAGAATGCCGGACGTCTGGTCAGGCAGGACGAGGCTTTCGATATTCTTGTCGTCAATGGCGAGGGTTCGATGCACCATGACTCAGTGACCTGCCGGAAGAAGCTGCGTGAGATCGAAGCCGCGCTTGACGAAGGAAAGGCGGTCCATCTGATGAACACCGTCTGGCAGTCCAATTCCCCAGAAGCGGCCAGGGTACTGAATCGCTGCACGCGCGTGACAGTTAGGGAAGTTATGTCGCAGGAGGAGCTAAGAAGGTTGGGGGTGAACTCGGACGTGGCTCTGGATCAATCTTTCTTCCTTCCGATCGATGAAACTGCACGGGCCACTGACTTCATCGGCGGCCCCGTGTTGACCGACTTTTTTAGCCGAGACCTGGGCACCTTCGCGAAAGTCACCACCCAATGGACCTGGGAGGTCGCCTATGTCCAGATGCATGAATGGAATTGGCATTCTCTGGTCCGGTCGCTTCGCTCGGCGAGTGTTCTCTTGACTGGCAGGCACCATGCCGTTTACGCCGCCTGCCGGGCCCGGGTACCGTTTCTTGCTCTGAAGGGGAACACTCACAAGATCGAAGGACTGATCGCTACCTCCGGTCTTGATATTCCTGTCTATGATACTTATCCGGAGTTGTTGAAGGCGTATCGTACTAAGGCGTGGTTGAAGTACGACTATGAAGCGCTGTTCGATTGGATGTATGCCCAGGAACCTTGGGAACTGATTACGTGATCCCACTACCGGAAATGTCGGCACTGCCCGGCGTGGTCAGATTTCTGGCGGGCGCCCACTGCACCGTTTTTGGCTCCGCTCCGCACCGTAAATTGCCCGATGGTTACGACAAGACCGTTGTAGTATGTGCGAACGGTGCTGGCTACGGCCTCTCGCGGTCCGCCGACCTGACAGTATTGGGCGCGGGAGTTTCACGCGCAGCGGACAAGACGAGCCGTCATACGTTGAGGAATATGAACGGCCGCAGCAGCGAGCGCGTTCTTTTCGTCCACCCGGGTACACATACCGATTATGCGGAGCGGTTTGCTGACTTCGGATTTTCGTGGCGCGTGCACGATGTCCTTACAGCTGACCAGCGGGCGACGTTCATCCGGGATCTCACCGGTTATTCTTCCGGGGGGCTTACCGGGCCCTATGCCCATTCGAATGGGATCCTTGCGCTGCTGCTGGCTGCCGCCGCTGGCGCCAAGCGCATCGATGCGTCGGGCTTTTCGTTCAACCCGGGGCACTTCTACATCACCGATGACGTGACGCCCCGAAACCACACGGACCATGACTCCCACGCGCTGGCCTGGCTTGCGGCGAACGCTCCGGTCTACTCTGCCGACCCGGAAATGCAAGGCAGATTCGGATTTCCCGATGTGCTCTCGAACCGGCCCTAGAGACGAGCGACAACACTGGCAATGCGTCCGTCGCTGGCCCGGCGTGCGGGTCATGTGCCGCCGATCGGGTGCCGGTCGGCTATTCTCACGGCACCCAAACGAAGGGGCTTTGCGATGCTGCATCCAGTAGTGCTCAGTGGCGGCAGCGGCACCCGGCTTTGGCCCCTGTCGCGGCAGAACCAGCCCAAGCAGTTCCTGGCGCTGGTCGGCGAGCGCTCGCTGTACCAGGAGACCATCCTTCGCGCCAGCAAGCTGCCGTCCGTGCGGCCGCCGGTGACGGTGTGCAGCGAGGACCACCGGTTCATGGTCGGCGAGCAGCTGCAGGCGATCGACGTCGCCAGCGGCGGCATCGTGTTGGAGCCGGTAGCGCGCAATACGGCGCCGGCGATCGCGCTGGCAGCCCTGCACGTGCTGGCGTCCGATCCGGACGCGACCATGCTGGTGATGCCCGCCGACCACCTTATCGAGGACGAGGCGGCGTTTCGCGAGGCGGTATCCACCGCGCTGGCACTGGCGAGTGAAGACTGGCTGATCGCCTTCGGCATCCAGCCGGACTACGCCGAGATCGGTTACGGCTACATTCTCCGCGGCGAACCCCTGGGCGAAGGCGGATTCCGCATCGAGCGCTTCGTCGAGAAGCCCGACCTGACGACCGCCGAACGATATCTGGCCGAAGGCACCTATGCGTGGAACTCGGGCATGTTCCTGTTCCGCGCGCAGCGCTATCTGGACGAGCTGGGCCGGCATGCGTCGGCCATCCTCGAGGCCGCCCGGAGGGCCTACGCAGCGCCCTCGGCCGATCTGGACTTCACCCGCATCGACGCGGAGGCGTTCGCCGCGAGTCCCAGCGATTCCATCGACTATGCCGTGATGGAGAAGACCGACCGCGCCGCGGTGGTGCCGGTCAGTTGCGGCTGGAGTGACATCGGTTCGTGGTCGTCGCTGTGGGCGGTTGCCGAACGCGACGCCGACGGCAACCGGTACGAGGGCGACGTGATTTCGGTGGATACCCGCGACTCGCTGGTGCGCGCGTCCGAGCGCCGCATGATCGCGACCATCGGGGTGGAGGACCTGGTCATCGTCGACACCGCCGACGCCACTCTGGTCGCGCGCAAGGACCGGGTGCAGGACGTCAAGGCCGTGGTGGACGCGCTCAAGGCCGCCGGCCGCAGCGAGCACCTGTTCCATCGCAAGGTCTACCGGCCCTGGGGCAGTTACGACTCCATCGGGGTTGGGCCGCGGTTCCAGGTCAAGCGGATCGTGGTCAAGCCCGGCGCGGCGCTGAGCCTGCAGAAGCACACGCACCGTGCCGAGCACTGGGTGGTGGTCTCCGGCGTGGCCGAGGTGACCTGCGACGAGCGCGTTTTCGAACTCCGCGAGAACGAGAGCACCTACATCCCGCGAGGGAGCGTGCATCGCCTTCGCAACCGCGGCAGCGAGCCGGTGGAGCTGATCGAGGTGCAGTCCGGCAGCTACCTGGGCGAGGACGACATCGTGCGGCTGGAGGATGTCTACGGGCGTTCGTGAGTGCCGCGGACGGGCGACGGCCGCGCGCGGCCACCTGTCCGAACGTACGGTTCGGTCCGCCGCGGGCGCCGCGCTAGACTTGCGCCTCCCCGCAAAGGAGTTGTCCCGATGGCCCAGGCCAGTACCGTCGCGCGCCCCACCGGCGAGGCGAAGAGCAAGCTCTACCCCGACGCCAAGACGGCGCTGGACGGCGTGGTCGCTGACAACCAGACGCTGGCCGTCGGCGGCTTCGGTCTGTGCGGCATCCCGGAGGCGCTGATCGCCGCGCTGCGCGACTCGGGGGTGAAGGGTCTGACCGCGATTTCCAACAACGCCGGCGTCGATGGTTTCGGCCTCGGCCTGCTGCTGGGCACCCGCCAGATCCGCAAAATGATTTCTTCCTACGTCGGCGAGAACAAGGAGTTCGAGCGCCAGTTCCTCGCTGGCGAGCTTGAACTGGAGTTCAACCCGCAGGGCACGCTGGCCGAGCGGCTGCGCGCCGGCGGCGCGGGCATCCCGGCGTTCTTCACTGCGACCGGCTACGGCACCGTGGTCGCCGAGGGCAAGGAGACCCGCGAGTTCGACGGCAAGCATTACGTGATGGAGACCGCGCTGGTCGCCGACGTGTCGCTGGTCAAGGCGTGGAAGGCCGACAAAGCCGGCAACCTGGTGTTCCGCAAAACCGCGCGCAACTTCAACCCGGCCTGCGCGATGGCCGGCAAGGTCTGCATCGCCGAGGTCGAGGAGGTCGTCGAGATTGGCGACGTCGACCCCGATCACGCGCACCTGCCGGGCATCTACGTGGACCGCATCGTGCACAACCCGACCCCCGAAAAACGCATCGAGCAGCGAACCGTGCGCCAGGGAGGCAACTGAGATGGCCTGGACCCGCGAACAGATGGCGCAGCGCGCCGCGCAGGAACTCACCGACGGCGCCTACGTCAACCTTGGCATCGGCCTGCCGACGCTGGTCGCCAACTACATCCCTGAAGGTGTCGACGTCTGGCTGCAGTCCGAGAACGGCCTGCTCGGCATCGGCCCGTTCCCGACCGAGGACGAGCTCGACGCCGACCTGATCAACGCCGGCAAGCAGACCGTCACCGCGCGCAAGGGCGCCAGCTACTTCGGCAGCCATGACAGCTTCGCGATGATCCGCGGCGGCCACATCGACCTGGCGATCCTCGGCGCGATGGAGGTCACCGACAAGGGCGACCTCGCCAACTGGATGGTGCCCGGCAAGATGGTCAAGGGGATGGGCGGCGCGATGGACCTGGTCGCCGGCGTCAAGCGCGTAGTGGTGCTGATGGAGCACACGACCAAAACCGGTGACTCCAAGATCCTGCCCGAATGCACGCTGCCGCTGACCGGCGTGGGCGTAGTGAGCCGCATCATCACCGACCTGGCGGTGATGGACGTCACCGACGCGGGGTTGAAGCTGGTGGAGCTGGCGCCGGGAGTGACGGATCAGGAGTTGCGGGAGAAGACGGCCGTCGCCTTCCAGTAGGCGTCGGTGGTGCACGGACAAGGCCGCTCTCGGGCGGCTTTGTCGTGTACGGATACCGTGATGCTCGCCGGTCATGGGCGGCGGCAGGAGCGGGCGGGTACTCTGGCCTGCATCCCGAGAACGACGCCTGGACCCGCCCATGCCGGCAGCCCGCCTCTCCCACCTCGACCGCCTCGAAGCCGAAAGCATCCACGTCCTCCGCGAGGTGGCCGCCGGGTTCCAGAACCCGGTGATGATGTATTCGGTCGGCAAGGACAGTTCGGTGCTGCTGCACCTGCTGGTCAAGGCGTTCTATCCCGCCCGGCCGCCGATCCCGCTGCTGCACGTGGATACCGGCTGGAAATTCGGCGAGATGATCGCGTTCCGCGACCAGCGGGCGCGCGAGACCGGGGTGGAGCTTCGCACCCACAACAACGCCGAGGGCGCGGCGGCCGGCATCGGGCCGGTCAGCCACGGTGCCACCGTGCATACCGACATCATGAAGACCCAGGCGCTCAAGCAGGCGCTGGACAAGTGGGGTTTCGACGCGGCCATCGGCGGCGCCCGCCGCGACGAAGAGAAATCGCGCGCGAAGGAGCGCATCTTCAGCTTCCGCAACGAGCAGCACCGGTGGGACCCGAAGAACCAGCGCCCCGAACTGTGGAACCTCTACAACACGCGGATCCACAAGGGCGAGTCGGTGCGGGTGTTTCCGATTTCCAACTGGACCGAGCTCGATGTCTGGCTCTACATCTTCCGCGAGAACATCCCGGTGCCGTCGCTGTACTTCGCCAAGGAGCGTCCCGTGGTCGAGCGCGACGGCGCGTTGATCATGGTCGACGACGACCGCCTGCCGCTGCACCCCGGCGAGAAGCCGCAGATGAGGAAGGTGCGCTTCCGCACGCTGGGCTGCTACCCGCTGACCGGGGCGATCGAGTCCGAGGCCGACACCCTCGAGGCGATCATCGCCGAGATGCTGGTATCCACCACCTCCGAACGGCAGGGCCGGGTGATTGACCAGGATCCGACCGCCTCGATGGAAAAGAAGAAGCAGGAGGGCTACTTCTGATGGGTGCGATGGGCGACAACGCACGCGCGGCCGTGGCCGCCTACCTGCAGCAGCACGAGACCAAGGACCTGCTGCGCTTCATCACCTGCGGCAGCGTCGACGACGGCAAGAGCACCCTGATCGGTCGGCTGCTGCATGACACCCGGCTGCTGCTGGACGACCAGCTCACCGCGCTGGAGGCCGACAGCCGCCGGTACGGCACCCAGAACGGCGAGATCGACTTCGCCCTGCTGGTCGACGGCCTGGCCGCGGAGCGCGAGCAGGGCATCACCATCGACGTCGCCTACCGCTTCTTCGGCACCGACAAGCGCAAGTTCATCGTCGCCGACTGCCCCGGCCACGAGCAGTACACCCGCAACATGGCCACCGGCGCCTCCACCGCCGACCTCGCCATCGTGCTGGTGGACGCGCGCAAGGGGCTGCTGACCCAGACCCGCCGGCACAGCTACATCGTGTCGCTGCTCGGCATCCGGCACGTGGTGCTGGCGGTCAACAAGATGGACCTGGTGGGTTTCGACCAGCCGACCTTCGACCGCATCTGCGACGGCTACCGCGCGCTGGCGGCGCAGCTCGGCATCGACGATGTCACCTGCATTCCGTTGTCGGCATTGCGAGGCGACAACATGCTGGAGCATTCGGCCAGCATGCCGTGGTTCCACGGGCCGACCCTGCTGCAGCACCTGGAAACCGTCGACGTCGCCCGGGAAGCGGCCGACCGCGGTTTCCGGCTGCCGGTGCAGTGGGTCTGCCGCCCGAACCAGAACTTCCGTGGCTTCGCCGGCACAGTCGTCGGTGGCGAGGTCGCGGTGGGTGACGAGGTTGCGGTGCTTCCCTCGGACCGTCGCTCACGGGTGGCGGCCATCGTCACCGCCGATGGCGACCTCGACCGTGCCCGCGCGGGGCAGGCCATCACCCTCACCCTGGCCGACGAGGTCGACGCCAGCCGCGGCGACGTCATCGCCGCCGCGAACAACCCGCCGGAGGTCTCGGACCAGTTTGCCGCCCACCTGCTCTGGCTGGGCGAGCAGTCGCTGCTGCCCGGCCGCCCCTACTGGCTGAAGATCGGCACCCGCACCGTCGGCGCCCAGGTGACGGACATCCGGCACAAGGTCGACGTGAACACCCAGGAGGAACTGGCGGCGAGGTCCCTGGATCTGAACGAGGTAGGGCGGGTCAACCTCTATCTCGACCAGCCGGTCGCGTTCGAGCCGTACGCCGACAATCGCGATCTCGGCGCTTTCGTCCTGATCGATCGCCAGACCCACGCCACCGTCGCCGCCGGCACGCTCGACTTCGCCCTGCGCCGGGCCGGCAACATCCACTGGCAGCACGTGGACGTCGACAAGGCGGCGCGGTCGCGGATCAAGCACCAGCAGCCCCGCTGCCTGTGGTTCACCGGCCTGTCGGGTTCGGGCAAGTCGACCATCGCCAACCTGGTGGAGAAGAAACTCCACGCGCTCGGGCGGCACACCTACATCCTCGACGGCGACAACATCCGCCACGGGCTCAACAAGGACCTGGGCTTCACCGACGAGGACCGGGTCGAGAACATCCGCCGCGTCGCCGAAGTCGCCAGGCTGATGGTGGACGCCGGCCTGGTCGTGCTGGTGAGCTTCATCTCGCCGTTCCGCGCGGAGCGGCGCATGGCGCGCGACATGTTCGCCGACGGCGAGTTCAACGAGGTGTACGTCAGCACGCCGCTGGAAGTGGCCGAGCGGCGTGACGTCAAGGGCCTCTACGCCAAGGCGCGGGCGGGCGAGCTCCGGAACTTCACCGGTATCGACTCGCCGTATGAGCCTCCGGTGCAGCCGGAGCTGACCCTCGACACCACCGCCCACACGGCCGAGGCGCTTGCCGACGAGCTGGTCGCGCGCATCGTCGGCGAGTGGGCCCGGTAAAGCGGGACGCCGACGCCATCACGCCTGGCGGTGTCCGCGATTACAGATTCTGGTAATTCGGCCCCGAGCCGCCCTCCGGCGTCACCCAGGTGATGATCTCGTACGGGTCCTTGATGTCGCAGGTCTTGCAGTGCACGCAGTTGGCGGCGTTGATCTGCAGGCGCTTGCCTTCGGCCGCGTCCTCGACGATCTCGTAGACGCCGGCCGGGCAGAAGCGGGTGCAGGGGTTGTCGTACTCGACCGTGCAGCGCTCGATGCAGATGCTGGTGTCGGCGACCTTGAGGTGGACCGGCTGGTCCTCGTCGTGCTCGGTGGCGGCGAAGTAGACGCCGGCGAGGCGGTCGCGCGGGGCGAGGGTGCGCTCGACGTAGTCGCGCTTGGGCGACTCGTACTCGCCGACCTTCTCCAGGCTGCACCAGTCGGGCTTGTTCTTCAGCGTCCACGGCGAGCGGCCGCCGGTGACGGTTTCCCAGGCAGCGTTGAGCATGCCGAACCACAGGCCCTTCTTGAAGCCTGGCTTGATGTTGCGGACCTTGCGCAGCTCGGCCATCGCCTCCGAATCACGCAATTTCGCGTCGAAGCCCGCCGGGTCGAGCGCGGTCGCCGCCAGGTGCTCGGCGGCGAGTATGCCGCTGCGGATCGCCTGGTGAGTGCCCTTGATCTTGGGCACGTTGAGCAGGCCGGCGGTGTCGCCGATCAGGACCGCGCCGGGCATCTCCACCTTCGGCAGCGACTGCCAGCCACCGGTGACGATCGCGCGCGCGCCGGCCGAAACGAGGTTGCCGCCTTCGAGCAGCGGCTTGACCATCGGGTGGTTCTTCCACTGCTGGAAGGCCTCCCACGGCTTGTACTGCGGGTCCTTGTAGTCCAGCCCGCTGACGTAGCCGAGCGCGATCCGGCCCTTGTCGAGGTGGTACAGGAAGCTGCCGCCGTAGGTGCTGTTGTCGGCGGGCCAGCCGAAGCTGTGGACGATCCTGCCCGGGGTGACGCGATCCTCGGGCACCTGCCACAGCTCCTTGATGCCGATCGAGTAGCCCTGCGGGTCGCTGTCGGCGTCGAGGTTGAAACGGTTGACCAGCCGCTTGGTCAGGTGGCCGCGGGCGCCCTCGGCCAGCACCGTGACCCTGGCGCGGATGTCGATGCCCTGGGTGTAGCCGGGCTTGTGGCTGCCGTCCCTGGCCACGCCCATGTCGCCGATGCGTACGCCGATGACCTTGCCGCTGTCGTCGTGCAGGGTCTCGTCGGCGGCGAAGCCGGGGTAGATCTCCACGCCGAGCGCCTCGGCCTGCGGCGCCAGCCAGGCGCACATCGCACCGAGGCTGACGATCACGTTGCCATGGTTGTCCATGCCCGGTGGCACCGGCAGCTTGCGGCCGCCGTCCCTGCTCAGCAGCCAGAATTCGTCCTCGGTGGCCGGCACGCAGATCGGCGGCGGGTGGTCGCGCCAGCCCGGCAGCAGGGCGTCGAGCGGGCCGGTTTCGATCACCGCGCCGGAGAGGATGTGGGCGCCGATGGTCGAGGATTTTTCGATGATGCAGACCGAGGTATCGGCGTTGATCTGCTTGAGCCGGATCGCCGCCGACAGCCCGGCCGGGCCGGCGCCGACGATGACGACGTCGTATTCCATTACGTCGCGTTCGGCTTCGGGGGCGGTGTTCGGGTCGGTCATGGCGGGCTCCTGCTAGCAAGCCCGTGATTGTCGCGGGTTTGGGCGCAGGGCGCCAAATGGCGCGGCGATGGGGCTCTTGTAGGAGCGGCTTCAGCCGCGATCGGATGCGTGCGCGCCCGCGCCCATCCACGATCGCGGCTGAAGCCGCTCCTACAGGGGGCCGCAGTCCAGGGGTTGGCTCTCGCCACGAGGCTACGGATGCTCCCGCCCGTGCGCATCGCCACTGGCCAGCACCCACCCGGCGAGTTCGCCCGCCAGCGTGCCAAGGCCGGCCTCGAAGGCGGCCACCACATCCGCGACATCGGTGCTGGCCGCGCGTGGCGCCTGCAGGAACGTGCGCGCGGCCACGACTTCCTGGTCGCGCGCATGTAGCAGCTTGGCGTTCACTTCGATGGTGGCGGCCGGGGTGGCGCCCCCGGCGGCGTAGACGGACTCGAACCGGCGTACGTCGAGCACCAGCTTGTAGTCAGCGCTGATGCCGCTGCCCTGGCGGGCGACGGCGGGAATCCGCCCGGAGTCCTCCAGCGCGCGCAGGATGGCGTCCTCGACCATGTCCGACGGCACCTTGGCCCAGCTCGCGCCCTTGTAGACCTGCAGTTCGTTGGCCTGTGGCCGCACCATGATGCGCAGACTGTCGGTCATGCGCGACGCGGTGGCGCGCGACAGTGACAGCTGCCAGTCGACGCTCGGCCACGCCGCGGTCGCCTCCGCCCGGGGATCGGGGGCGTAGATGGTGGCGCGTTCCCTGGAACCACCGAGCAGCGAGCAGCCGCCGGCCATCAGTACGGCGGCCAGGAGCACGGCCAGGCGCGGCCGCCGGTCGCGGCGGGCGCGCCCACCGGCGCCACGGAGGGCGGAATCGAATCGACGGTTCATTCGGGCTCGAACTCCTTCGGGGCGTCGCGGCCGAGCAGATACCCGGCGGGATTGTTGTCGAGCCGGTCGCTGATGCGGCGCAGGTCGCGCACCAGCGCGCGCAGCTCGCCGAGGGTCGGCCCCAGCTGGGCGAGGCCGTCGTTGGCGAAGCTGCTGATCGCGGCGCGGTTCTCGTTGATGACGCCGTTGGCGCCCTGCGCGGCGGAATCCAGTTCGGCCAGCGTATGGTCGAGCCGGTCGACCAGGCCGGGCAGCTTCTGCACCAGTTCGCGGTCGACGTCGGCCACCACCCGTTCGGTGCTGGCGAGGGTGCTCTTGAGGTGCTCGCTGGACTCGCGCGCGTTGGCGATGATCACGCGCAGGTCCTCGCGCTGGTCGGCGATCGAGCCGGTCAGCGACTCGATGTTCTCCAGCGTCTGCGCGACCCGCTCGACGTTGTCCTCGCTGAGCACCTGGTCGAGCCGGGCGACCAGCCGGTTGGCGGTGTCGGCGATGTTCTGCAGCGCGGAGGGCTCGGTCTGGATGACCGGAATCGGGCGCTGGTCGACATCGGTCAGCCGCGGGCTGCCGGGGTCGCCGCCGGTGAGCTGGATGATCGGGCTGCCGGTGATGCCGGTCATCGACATCTTGGCGCGGGTGTCGGTCTTCACCGGCGCGTTGGCCTGCACCCGCAGCAGCGCCCGTACCCGGCGCGGGTCGTCCGGGGCGAGGCTGAGCTTCTCCACGGTGCCGACCGAGATGCCGTTGTACTGCACGCTGCTGCCTTCGCTCAGGCCGGTGACCGGCTCGTTGAAGATGACCATGTACTCCTGCCAGCTCTTCTCGGAGGAGTACTTGGCCGCCCACAGCGCGAACAGCAGCAGGAACAGCGAGACGATGATCGTGAACGCACCGATCAGGACGTAGTTGGCCTTGGTTTCCATCAGCGGGTTTCCCTCAGTCGGTCGCCTCGGTCGTTCGTCTCGGTCGGGTCGGCATTCCGGTCCGGGCGCGGGCCCGTTGCGCCATGGGACGTCCGGTCGCGCGCGTTCTGCGCCGCGCGGGCGCGCGGTCCGTGGAAGTATTCCTGCACCCAGGGATGGTCGAGCCGTTCGACCTCGTCGACCGGTGCGCAGGCGATCACCTTGCGGTCGGCCAGCACCGCGATCCGGTCACAGATAGCGTAAAGCGTGTCCAGGTCGTGTGTGATCAGGAACACGGTCAACCCGAGCGCCTGCTGCAGGGTGCGGATCAGGTGGTCGAACGCCGCCGCGCCGATCGGGTCCAGCCCCGCGGTGGGTTCGTCGAGGAACAGCAGCGGCGGGTCCAGCGCCAGTGCCCGGGCCACGCCGGCACGCTTGCGCATGCCGCCCGACAGCTGCGAGGGCAGCTTGTCGATCGCGTCCGCGGGCAAGCCGGCCAGCTTGACCTTGAGCAGGGCGAGTTCGTAGCGCAGCGAGTCGGGCAGGTCGCGGTGGTACTCCTTCAGCGGCACCTGCACGTTTTCGCCGACCGTCAGCGACGAGAACAGCGCGCCGTCCTGGAACAGCACGCCGGTGCTGCGTTCGATCTGCCGGTGGGCGCCGGCGTCCTCGTCCAGCGCGTCGATGCCGAGCACCTCGATTTCGCCGGCGTCCGGCCGCCGCAGGCCGAGGATCGAGCGCATCAGCACCGACTTGCCGGTGCCGGAGCCGCCGACCACGCCGAGGATCTCGCCGGGCATGACGTCGAGGTCGAGGTCCTCGTGGACGACCTGCTCGCCGAAGCGGTTGACCAGCCCGCGCACGCGGATGATCGGCTCGCCCGGCTTCGCGGCGGTGCTCACAGCCCGACCTCCATGAACCAGATCGCGAAGAACGCATCGAGCACGATCACCAGCGAAATCGCCTGCACCACGCTCGAGGTGGTCCGCTCGCCGACCGACTGCGCGGTGCCCTCCACCTGCAGCCCTTCCAGGCAGCCGATCAGGCTGATCACCAGCGCGAACACCGGCGCCTTCACCAGCCCGGTCCAGAAATGCCGCAGCTCCATCGTGTCCTGCATCCGCCCGAGGTACTGCTGCGGCGGGATGTCCAGCCCATAGGCGCCGACGGTGAGGCCGCCGAGCAGGCCGAAGATGTCGGCGATGAAGGTCAGCAGCGGCAGCATGACCATCAGCGCCAGCACCCGCGGAATCACCAGCAGGTCGATCGGATCGAGGCCCAGCGTGCGCATCGCGTCGACCTCCTCGCGGCTGACCATTGCGCCGATCTGCGCGGTGAAGGCGCTGGCGGTGCGGCCGGCCAGGATGATCGCCGTCAGCAGCACGCCGAATTCGCGCAGGAAGGCGATGCTGACCAGCTCGACCACGAAGATCGTCGCACCGAAGTCGCGCAGCACGTTGGCGCCCAGGAACGCGACGACCGCGCCGACGAGGTAGCACAGCAGCGCCACCAGCGGCACCGCGTCGAGGCCGACCTGCTCCATGTGCGCGACCGTCGCGGTCGGCCGGAACCGCCCCGGTTCCTTCACCATCCGCAGCATCTTGACCAGCACCTCGCCGAAGAAGCCGAGCAGGGCGAGGAATTCCTTCCAGTTGTCGGTGACCGCGAAACCCAGCCGCGCCAGCGCCGCGTACACGCCGTACTCGCGCTTGCCCTGTGGCCGGCCGTCGGCGACGTCGTCGATCGCCGCGACCAGCGCGCGGTGGTCGTCGTGGAACACGAAGTCGCCGAAATCCAGCCCGCGGGCGTCGGCGAAGCGCAGCAACTGCAGCACGCCCAGCGAGTCGAGCCGTTCGACGCCGCTCGCATCGACGCCGGTGGCTTCGCGCGGGGCCGACTTGAGGCCGTCGGTCAATGTGCCGGCGTGCTCGAGCGTCCATTGGCCGGACAGCCGCAGCCGGCCGGGCTGGCGGTCATCGGGTTCGATCCGTGGCGGTTGCGGGGCGGTCGGGGTCATGGGGCCTCGTCGCGGCAGGATACCGTTTTGCGCGCGACGGCTGCGGTCGACGCGTCCCTGTCGCATGCGATCCTAGCCCGATGACGAGCCCGGTCCCGACGATATCCAGCCCGATGCCCAGTCCGATCCCGCTGAGCAACGCCAGTTACGCCGACCGCATCAACTTCATGGTCGAGTTGGCCGAGCGGCTGCATCTGTACGGGACCACCGCGCAACGGCTCGAGGCGGCGCTGCTGATGGTGGCCGAGCGCCTGCGGCTGGAATGCGAGCCGTGGTCGAGCCCGACCGCGCTGATCCTGAGCTTCAGCGACCCGCAACGCCTGCCCGGCGCCAGCGACACCACGCGCGTGGTGCGCCTTCCGCCCGGCGACAACGACCTCTACAAGCTCGCCGAGACCGACCGCATCGCCGAGGCGCTGATCGCCGGCGACATGGACCTGGAGCAGGCCTTCGCGGCGATGGCGGCGCTGGACCGGCCGCCCAGCCGGCAATGGCGGATGACGCAGGTGCTGGGCTATGGCCTGGTCGCGGCAGCCATCGGCGGACTGCTGCGCCTGCCATGGCTGGATATCGGGGTGGCCGGGTTCAACGGGCTGCTGATCGGCGTGCTCACCCAGATGGGCGAGTCGCGGCCGCGCCTGCGCGAAGCCTCCGAAGCGCTGCTGGCGCTGGTCGCGTCGGCGATCGCGGTGCTGGTGGCCAGCTTCGTCGCGCCGCTGAACCAGAACACGGTCATCATCTGCTCGCTGATCGTGCTGCTGCCGGGCCTGTCGCTGACCAACGCGATGAACGAGCTGGCGAGCCAGCACCTGGTGTCCGGCACGGCGCGGTTTTCCGGCGCGGTGATGACCGTGCTGAAACTGGCGCTGGGCACCGCGATCACGCTCTACCTGGCCAACCTGCTCGGGCTGGAGCCGGCGGTACGCGCGCTGCGGCCGCAGCCGGCATGGATGGAATGGCTAGCGCTGGCCGCCGCCTCGCTGGCGTTCGCGGTGCTGTTCCGCACCGGCTGGCGCGATTACCCGGCGGTGATGCTCGCCGCCGCGTCAGGCTACCTGGTTTCCCGGTTCGCCGGCATGGCGTGGGGCGCCGGTGCGGGGATATTCCTGGCCGCGCTGGTCATGACCGCGGCCGGCAACGGGTACGCGCGCTGGTTCCATCGCCCCGGCGCGATCGTCCGGGTCCCCGGCATCATCCTGCTGGTACCCGGCAGCGCCAGCCTGCGCGGCCTGCTCAACCTGATCCAGCAGCAGGACGTCAGCGCCGGACAGGTGGCGGTGCTGGCGGTAATGAACATCCTGCTCGCGCTGATCGCCGGCCTGCTGTTCGGCAACCTGCTGCTGCCTTCGCGTCGCAACCTCTAGCCGGGCGCTCTTTCCACTAATGGGTGCGGTCCGGTTCCACCGGGAAAGTGTCGGGTTTCAACGGCATCCGGAAACAGAAACGCCGGCCCTGGGCCGGCGTTCTGCTGCGGTCACCCGACCGGCTTACTTGATCAGGAAGTCTTCCAGATTGCGCCCGTCGCCGGTGTAGGCGGCGAGCCAGCGCGGCTGCTTGCCGCGGCCGGTCCAGGTGTTTTCCGGGTTGGAGGGGTCGCGGTACTTCGGGGCGACCTTGCCGATCGACTTGCGGGTCTTCTTGGCGGCCGTGCCACGCGGCGCGCGGGTACCGGCGGTAGCGGCCGAGCCGGTGCCAAACAGTTCATCGAGGGTGTAGCCCTCGTTTTTGGCCAGCTGCGCCAGTTTCTTGCGAACCTGGGCGACCGGCTTGCGCTTGTTCAGCGTGGTTTTGCGCTTCTTGGCCTGGCTGATGAGGTTTTCAAGCTCTTTTGCGGACAGCGCGTTGATATCGATCGACATTTGGGCCTCCCGGGGAAAGTGGAATAGCGGCCGGTCCCTTGGCCGGTGCCCGCGCATGGTAAGGAGGCTCGCGTTCAGAGTAAATGAAAACAATATGCCGAGTCGGGTATATCGTCCCCGCCGCCGGAAAACCCCGGCGGGTCAGCCGTCCAGTCCGAGCCGCGCCCGCAGGGCGGTGCGGTCGAGGTGTTCCGCCTCGCCGCCACGGCGGTGGCGGTATTCGAACGTACCGGCCGCCAGTCCCCGCTCGGATACCACCACCCGGTGCGGAATCCCGATCAGTTCCATGTCGGCGAACATCGCCCCGGGACGCAGGCCGCGATCGTCGAGCACCACCTCCAGGCCGGTCGTCGCCAGCTCGCGGTACAGCGCCTCCGCGGCTTCGGCGACGGCGGCATCCTTCTTCGGATTGATCACGCACACCGCCACCTGCCACGGCGCCATCGCCTCGGGCCAGGCAATGCCGTTGTCGTCGTGGTTCTGTTCGATCGCCGCGGCGACGATGCGCGATACGCCGATGCCGTAACAGCCCATCGTCAGGGTCGCGGCCTTGCCCGAATCGTCGAGCACGGTGCAACCCATCGCCTCGGCATATTTGCGGCCGAGCTGGAAGATATGCCCGACCTCGATCCCGCGGGCGATAGCGAGCGTGCCGTGGCCGTCCGGCGAAGGGTCGCCCTCGACCACGTTGCGGATATCGGCGACGACGGCGGGTTCGGGCAGGTCGCGCCCCCAGTTGACCCCGGCGAGGTGGAAACCGGTTTCATTGGCGCCGACCACGAAATCGGCCATCGCCGCGACGCTGCGGTCGGCCAGGACGGTGACGGTCTGTTTCGGCGTGACCGGGCCGAGGAAGCCCGGCGTGCTGCCAAGGTGCTCGAGGATTTCCGCCTCGGTCGCCAGCCGGTAATTGGCCATGCCTTCGAGCTTGGCCAGTTTGATCTCGTTGACCGAATGGTCGCCGCGGACCAGCGCGAGCACGAATACCGGTGTCCCGTCCGGGGTTTCACCGACCAGCGCGATGGATTTCACGGTGCGCTGCAGTTCGATCCCGAGCAGTCCGGCGACCGCCTCGCAGGTCTTCTGGGTCGGGGTTTCGACCCTGCGCATCGTTTCGGATGCGGCCGGGCGCTCGCCGGGCGCCAGCGCCTCGGCCAGTTCGACGTTGGCGGCGTAGCCGGAACCGTTCGAATCGAGGCCGTCGACCGCGTAGGCGATCGCGTCCTCGCCGGAATCGGCCAGCACGTGGAACTCGTGCGAGGCGCTGCCGCCGATCGCGCCGGTATCGGCGAATACCGCGCGGAACCCGAGCCCGAGCCGGCTGAAAATCCGGCTGTAGGCGTCGTACATCACGCGGTATTGCCGGTCCAGGTCCTCGTCGCCGAGGTGGAAGGAATAGGCGTCCTTCATCAGGAACTCGCGCGAGCGCATCACTCCGAAGCGCGGGCGGATCTCGTCACGGAACTTGGTCTGGATCTGGTAGAAGCACGCCGGCAACTGCTTGTAACTGGACAGCTCGTGGCGGGCGAAATCGGTGACGACCTCCTCGTGAGTCGGGCCGTAGCAATACCAGGCCTCCTTGCGGTCGCGGATCTTCAGCAGCTGGCCGCCGAATTTCTCCCAACGCCCGGTTTCCTCCCACAGCTCCCTGGGCTGCACCGACGGCATCAGCATTTCGATCGCGCCGGCGGCGTCCATCTCCTCGCGCACCGCGCGCTCGACCTTGCGCAGCACGCGCAGGCCCAGCGGCGTCCAGGTGTAAAGGCCGGAGGCGAGCTTGCGGATCATGCCGGCCTTGAGCATCAGCTTGTGGCTGACGACCTCGGCATCGGCGGGAACTTCCTTGCTGGTATGGAGGTGGAACTGCGACAGGCGCATGGGCGGGATTCTGGAGCCGGAAACCCGGCATTCTGACACGCGGGGAAGGGGGTTCGGCCGTGGTGCGGAGGCGGTCGCCGGCCGGTGGATGGGGCGGCGTGATGCGGCGATGGCGGGGCGGCACGGTGGTACCGCGGCGCTGGAGGCGGCCGGACCTGGCCGGACGTGGATGGAGCGCGGTGTCCGCCACCGGCGTGGTCGTGGCGCTGGGCTTTGCCGCCGGGGCGCGGCGGCACCCATCTCGCGGTAGGAGCGACGTAACTCGCGACCCACTGGCAACCGGATCCCCTCGATTAACGCGCATCCACGGTCGCGCGACCGCCCCCATCGGTGGATCGCGGCGGTGACGGATTGTCGGGTCGCGACTTACGTGGCTCCTACAGTCACGGCGTCGCGTCGGAGTCGTCCGCGGCGCTTTGGGTCGCGACAGCAGCGGCGGTCGCGCCGGTTTCGACGGCGGCCATGCCGATACGTCCCGGCTCCGCCGGCAGCGACCCGTACCACGCCGCGAGGTCGCGGATGTCCTGCGGCTCCAGCGACTTCGCCACCGTCCGCATGATGTGTGCGTAGCCGCTGCCGCCGCGCCGGCCCTGCTTGAACAGCTGCAGCTGCAGCACGAGGTAGTCCGGATGCTGCCCGGCCAGTCGCGGGTACACCGGGTTGCGCGTCTCCGCGCCCGGGCCGTGGCATTCCACGCACGACGGAATCCGTGCCGCCGCATCGCCGCGCCGCGCCAGTTGCCCGCCCCGCACGGCCGACGCTTCGTCCCGTGTTCCGACGTCCTCCCGGGCTCCTGTTGGAGCGCCTTCAGCCGCGATCAGCCCTCCGTTCACCGACGGCGTCGCGCGCCCCGCACCCGCCGGCAACCCCGCGTAGTACCGCGCGATCGCCCGCATCTCCTCCATGCCCAGGCCCGCCGCCACCGGCTCCATCACCCCGCTGTGCCGGTCGCCACGCGCGTACGCCTGCAGACTCTCCAGCAGGTAGCGTTCGCTCTGTCCGGTCAGCGTCGGAAAGGCACCGGTGCCGCGCCCGTTGCCGTCGCGCCCGTGGCAGCGGGCGCAATCGGCCAGTCGCAACGACAGTGCGCCGTCTCCTGCCATTGCTTCGGGCGCGTTCGCCGCCGTTCCGCGTGGTGACGCCGCCGCCGCGACGGCTTCCCGTCCGCTCGATCCGCCATGCGGTGCTGCGACTCCGATGCCGCTTTCGAGCAGGGTCAATGCCGCTGCACCCGCACGAGGACCGACCGCACCGGCACCGGTGCCCGAGTCCGGATACGGGCGGACAGCCGCGCTGCCGTCCTCGCTCCCCGGCGCCAGCGCCGCCTCGTCGCCATACGCCAGCCGGCGGAACTCCGCCGGTTCCAGCTCGGGCAGCCGCCGCAGGAAGGCGACCATCGCCCAGACCTCGTCCTCGCGCTGCTGCGATGGCCAGGCCGGCATCGCGGTGTACTTGATGCCGTGGCGGACGATCCAGAACAGCTGGCGATCGGTCCACCGGTCGATCTTCGGCGGCAGGTAGGGCGGCGCCGGCTCCATGTGGCGCACCACCGCGGCGCGCGGCGTGCCCGGCGCGCCGTGGCAGGCGAGGCACCCGCTGGCGTAGTGGCCGGCGCCCTTCAGCACCATCGCGTCCCCGTCCAGCGCGCGCTCTTCCGGCGGCGGCTCCTTCACGCCCAGTGCGTGGGTCTGCACCGAGCGGATCATCGAGTAGTGCAGCAGGAACCGGGTGATCGGCCAGTGCGGCTGGCTGGCGGCGATCGGCACCAGGCCGGCCGAGACGAACAGCCACGCCGCGATGCCCGCCGCCGCGCCGACCACCACCAGCCGGGCGAGCGAGCGCTTCCAGGAATCCCCGACCAGCCAGCGCCAGAAACGCCGCGCCGCGTTGCCGACCACCGTCCGCCGCGAATCAGCCATCGACCACCATCCCGCGCCGTTCGCGCAGCAGCCCGGCCAGCAGCACCAGCGCGCCGAGCAGGTAGGACACACCGCCGAACACCAGCATCAGCACGCCGCCGAGGTGCTGGTCCTGCAGCGGCGACAGCCCGAACAGCGCCACTTGGTGCCCTGCGTACAGCGGCCGCGACGCCAGTGCCAGCAGCACGCCCAGCAGGGTCATGTGCATCGAGGTCATCAGCAGGCCGGCGACCCCGGCCGCGGCGCGATCCCGGCGCCGCGCGGCGTCGCCGCCGAACGCGGCGATCCACACCAGCAGCCCCACCAGCAGGAAGCTGCCCTGTTCGACCACCAGCAGCCCCGGCACGTGGCGCGCGGCGTGGTGCAGCGCCGGCGCGTGCCAGGCCCAGACCACCACGAACTCCAGCGCCGAGGCGAGCATCGGCGCGAACCCGCCGGGCCAGCGCCGCGCCGGGTCGAACCGGCTGCGCGCGAGCCCGGCCGCGACCAGCGGCGCCGCCACCGCGACCACGCCCATATGCATCAGCATGTGCGAGGCGAACGACTGCCGCGACCACTCCGGCAGCGGTCCGATCCAGACCGCGCCGAGGACGGCCAACCCGGCAGCGAGCCAGCCGGGATGCAGACCATCGGCGCGGACGGCGGGCGCGCCCATCAGCGGCAGGTCCCGATCACCGCGACCGCCATCGCGACGTAGACCACGGCGACGAAGCTCAGCCCGCACAGCAGCAGGGTGGCGAAGCCGAGGAAGCGGTGGCGGTCGCCGGGCGTGTCGTCGTCATGCGGCAGGGTGGCGTCGCCCCACCGATGGCCGCGCAGCCCGCGCCAGCCGAACAGGACGATGGCGACCAGTGC
The DNA here is from genome assembly GCF_056739745.1 of Lysobacter sp. CC-YZS074. Taxonomy (NCBI): domain Bacteria; kingdom Pseudomonadati; phylum Pseudomonadota; class Gammaproteobacteria; order Lysobacterales; family Lysobacteraceae; genus Lysobacter; species Lysobacter sp. CC-YZS074. Next base: position 671,751 of record NZ_CP200301.1, read on the forward strand.
CATCGCGGTGTAGACCCACAGCGCCGTGCGCGCATCGCCGAGCGGTGCCGCGGCGCCGCCGGCCTTGGCGCACCACACCGACGCGGTCACGTACGAAGCGAGGAAGTGCAGCGCCCAGATCGCCGGCCCCGCGGTCAGCAGCCACAGGCTGGCGCGGCGTTCGGGCAGCGCCCGCAGCTCGTGCAGCGGGCCTTCGGCGGGGCGGGTGTCGTCGGGCGTCATCGTCGTCGGCTCAGGCCACCAGCGGGAATCCGGCGATCGTCGCCACCGTCACCACCACGGTGATCGCGACGAAATGCCAGTACAGGGTGACGTTGTGGATGTCGATGTCGTGCAGCGCGTCCATCCGCCCGGTCAGGCGGCGGGCGACGCAGTACAGCTGCATCAGCACGCCGACCAGCACGTGGGCGATGGTCCAGCCGCTGAGCAGCCAGACGGTCGCATCGTAGGCGTGCCGGGTGGGGTCCATCGGCCATGGCCCGGCCAGCAGCGCGAGCACGCAGGCGACCGCCAGGCCCGCCGCCACCAGCGTCGTCGCCACGAACGCGCCGCCGGCCGGGCGCCGGTTGAGCCGGCGCGCCAGCAGCATCGCCGCCCACGCCGCCAGCCCCAGCGCCAGCGCGACCGACGGCCACAGCAGGCCCGGCCCGTTGCTGCCCGCGGGCGGGAAGTCGTCGTGGATGGTCCAGAAGAAGAAGTAGCCGAACACGATGCTGGCGAACGCGGTCATGTCGCCGATCATCGTGATGAACATGCCCCACCAGCCGACCGACACCTGGCCGGACGCGTACAGCGGCAGTTCGACGCCGTGGCCGACGTCCTTGGCCGGCCTTTCCGGGCGGATCGCGGTGCCGGTCCACAGCCACGCGATGATCGCGATGATCGCCAGCACGCCGCTGGCCCCGGCCGCGGCGTACAGCTTGAACACCGGCAGGATGAACGCGCCGCCGGTGAACAGCGCCGCCCACAGCGTGATGAAGGTCGGGCCGGGCACCCGCAGGCACTGCTCGGGCACGGCGTCTATGGTCGACGTCACCAGCGTCTCGCGTTTGCCCTCCGACGCGTCGGGCAGGTAGAAGCGGCCGGCGTCGACGTCGCGCATCAGGCCCGGCTGGTCCCACAGCGGGTAGCGGCTTTCGATCGACGGGATCGAACGCACGCCCCACGGCTTGGACGGCATCTCGGCCAGCCACTCGAGCGTGCCGGCCTTCCAAGGGTCGCGCGGCGAGGTCCCGCGCCGGCGCACCAGCCACACCGCGTCGACCACCACCAGCGCGAACCCGGCGGCGAGCACGAACGCGCCGACCGTCGACACCAGGTTGAGCACGTCGAAGCCGGCATGTGCGCCGGAGTAGGTGAACACCCGCCGCGGCATGCCGATCAGCCCCGTCAGGTGCATCGGCAGGAAGGCGATGTTGAAGCCGGCGAACATCAGCCAGAACGCCCACTTGCCGAGCCGGTCCGACAGTTTCTTGCCGACCGCCAGCGGGAAGTAGTAGTACACGCCGGCGACCACCGGGAACACCATCCCGCCGATCAGCACGTAGTGCAGGTGGGCGACGATGAAGTAGCTGTCGTGGGCCTGGAAGTCGAACGGCGCCATCGCGATCATCACCCCGGTCAGCCCGCCGAGCACGAAGATCACCAGCGCGCCGAGCACGAACAGCATCGGCACCGAGCGCACCAGCCGCCCCATCAGCACCGTCGCCAGCAGCGCGAAGATCTGCACCCCGGTCGGCAGCGCCACTGCCTGGGAGGCGGCCGAGAAGAACGCCAGCGAGATGTTCGGCAGTCCGGTGGTGAACATGTGGTGCACCCACAGCCCGAAGCTGAGGAAGCCGGTGCCGACCGCCGCCAGCACGATCCAGCTGTAGCCGAAGATGGGCCGGCGCGCGAAGGTCGGCACGATCATCGCTACCAGCGCGATCGCCGGCAGGAAGATGATGTAGACCTCCGGGTGGCCGAAGATCCAGAACAGGTGCTGCCACAGCAGCGGGTCGCCGCCGCGCGCCGGGTCGAAGAACGGCCAGTCGAGCGCGCGCTGCGCCTCGAACATCAGGTCGCCGGCGATCAGCGGCGGAAACGCGAACAGGATCATCGCCGCGACCACCAGGATGTACCACGCGTACAGCGGCATCAGGTTGATCCGCATGCCCGGCGGCCGGGTCTTGAGCGTGCCGGTGATCAGCTCGACCGCGGCGGCGATCGACGCGACCTCGATGAAGCTCAGTCCGAGCAGCCAGATGTCGGCGCCGTAGCCGTCCTGGTAATCGGTGGTCAGCGGCGGGTACATGAACCAGCCGCCCTGCGGCGCCGCGTTGAAGAAGATCGAGCCGCAGACGAACACGCCGCCGATCAGGAAGCACCAGAACCCGAACGCCGACAGCCGCGGGAACGGCAGGTCGCGCGCGCCGAGCAGCTGCGGCAGCACCAGCATCGAGAACGCCTCGAAGATCGGCACCGCGAACAGGAACATCATCGCCGAGCCGTGCAGCGAGAACAGCTGGTTGTACATCTCAGCGCTGACGAAGTCGTTGTCCGGCACCGCCAGTTGCACCCGCATCAGCAGCGCCAGGATGCCGGCGAACAGGAAGAACACGAACGACATGCCGGTGTACCAGAGCCCGACATTGCTGTTGTTGACCGCCGACCAGTAGCGCCAGCCGCGCGGCGTCGCCCACGCGGCTTCGAGCCGCGCGGCCTGCGCGGGATCGCCGGGTGGGTGGTTCGTCCCGGTCGGCGCGGCCGCGCTCATTGCAGGCCCTGCAGGTAGGCGGCGATCGCGTCGAGGTCGTCGTCGGGCAGCATTCCGAAAGAGGGCATCAGCACGTCGGGCTTGATCCGGTCAGGGTGTCCGATCCACGCGCGGAACGCGTCGGCATCGTTGGGCAGGGTGCCGGCGGCCAGGCTCAGGCGGCTGCCGACGTGGGTGAGGTCGGGGCCGACCGTGCCGGCGGCGTCGGTGCCGCGGATCGCGTGGCAGGCGGCGCAGCCGTGGGTCATGAAGGCCTGCGCGCCGTGTCGGGCCAGCGGCGTGGCGGGCGGGTGCGCCGGCCCGGCCTGGGCGGCGATCCAGCGGTCGAACGCGTCGCGCTCCATCACCACTGCGAGGAATTCCATCCGTGCGTGCGAGGTGCCGCAGTACTCGGCGCAGATGCCCTCGAAGGTGCCGGTGCGGGTCGGCTCCAGCACCAGCGTGGTGGTGCGGCCGGGGATGTTGTCGAGCTTGCCGCCGAGCGCCGGAATCCAGAACGAGTGGATCACGTCGGGACTGCTGAGGCGGAACTCGGTGCGCTCGCCGACCGGCAGCCGGATCTCGTTGGCCAGCGTGACCGGCGCCTCGCGGCCGGGCAGGTGGTAGTCCACCCGCCACCACCACTGTTCGCCGGAGACATCGATCCGCAGGCCGTCGGCCGGCGGCGGCTCGCGCAACTGCGGCATCAGCACCAGCCCGTACAGCAGCAACGCGGCGAGGGTGACGGTCGGGACGATCACCCCGCCGCCGAGGATCAGCCAGCGGGCGCTGCGGCGGCTGTGCGGGCGCGGGTTGAGCAGGCCGGCGTACAGCGCGATCGCGACCACGATGGCCCAGACCACCGCCGCGCCGATGGCCATGACCTTGAACAGCAGGGCGATGTCGGCGGCGCCGCGGCCGGCCGGCGCCATGGTAGAGGCGGGACCGTCGCAGCCCGCCAGCAGAAGCAACAGTCCGATGGTGGTGAGCAGGTCAGGATGCCGAAGACCCGCGGGTAATGGGCCGCACGACGACCGCGCCCCGCCCGTCGCGGCCAAGGACCTTTCCGCCCGGCCGGGCTGCCCGTCCGTCCAGCGCGGGCGGTCGATCGGGACGTGTTCGTCGGCGATGGTCCGTTCGACGACGGTCTCCGGCACGGCGCGCTCCTGGGTGGCCGCGCGGTCAGCACAGAGCGACCGCGGCAATCACCGGAGTGTGAACGGGGGCCGTTAAAAGCTTCGTGAAGACAGCGTGGGCAGTGACGTCATCGGCAGCCGCTCGCACGTGTAGGAGCGACGTGAGTCGCGACCCACTGCCGCGCCGTCCTTGCAGCGGTGCACGCGTCACTCGCACTCGCGCGGTTCGCGCGAAACGGCTTGCGTTGATCCGAGAGGCGCCAAAGGTCAGTGGATCGCGACTTTCGTCGCTCCTGCCTCATCGTGACTGGCGTCGATCGAGTGCCGCCGAAGCGGCCCGACAGGCGTTTACTCAGTTCCGCGCCGGTCCTTCCGCCGGCGCCGCGCCCGGGCCGCCGCAGTGGACCTTGATCGCCGCGGCCGCCAGTTCGGTGCGGTCGGCGCGCTGGTCGGCGGTGAGTTCGGCGTCGGGCTTGCCGTCGCCGTCGCTGTCGGTGCCGACCGGTCCATCGCTCTGCAGCAGCGTCAGGTTCGCCCGCGCCTGCGTGCACGCTTCGCTCTCCGCCGGCTTGGCCGGCGCAGCGGCGGCGGTGGCGGCCGGGGTGGCGCCGTCGTCGCGGATGGAGCGGTTGCGGTACTCGGTCTTGCCCGGGGGCGGCGCGTCGGAGTAATGGGTCACCCCGTTGGCGTCCTTCCACTGGTACAGCTCGCCGGCCACGGCGGGCAGGGCGAGCGCGACGACAAGGCCGGCGGTGCCGAGCCACGGCAGGCAACGGGCGGGGAACGGACGGCGGTGACCGGACATGCGGGGCTCCAGCGGATCGGATATGCGGGTGTCGCGGATCGCGATTGCAGCACCGTGCCGGCCCGCAGGCAAGCGCTAAACTGCCGAAATGGAACCCACGCACCCGTCCGCGCCGCCGCGCCGCCCCCGCGGACGCGGGATCTACCTGTTGCCGAACCTGTTCACCACCGGCGGGCTGTTTGCCGGGTTCTACGCGATCATCGCCGCCACCCAGGGCCGGTTCGACGACGCCTGCGTCGCGATTTTCGTCGCCGCGATCCTCGACGGCATCGACGGCCGGGTCGCCCGGCTGACCCACACCCAGAGCGAATTCGGCGTGCAGTACGACTCGCTCGCCGACCTGATCAGCTTCGGCCTGGCGCCGGCGCTGGTGATGTACCACTGGGCGCTGTCGGCGATGCGGCTCGACGGGATCACCGCCGGCAAGGTGGGCTGGGTGGTGGCGTTCCTGTACGCGGCGTGCGCGGCGTTGCGGTTGGCGCGGTTCAATTCGCAGGTGCACCAGGTCGACAAGCGCTGGTTCATCGGCTTGGCGAGCCCCGCCGCGGCCGGCCTGCTGGCCAGCCTGGTGTGGTTCTGCTTCGACCTGGGCTATGAAGGTGCGCAATTGCGCTACCTGGCGCTGGCGGCGACGGCGACCGCGGCACTGCTGATGGTCAGCCGCGTGCGCTACTTCAGCTTCAAGGGCAGCGGCCCGCGCAGCGACCGCATGCCGTTCCTGGCTCTGGTGGCGGTGCTGGCGATCCTCGCCGGCATCGCGATCGACCCGCCCGCGGTGTTGCTCGCGATCACCGCGCTGTACGCCCTCACCGGGCCGGTATACGCCGTCTGGCGGCGGGTGCGCAGGCCCTCCACGCGGGAGCCGTCGCCGTGAGCCTGTGGGACGCCGACCAGCGCGAGTGGCTGCAGGCGATGGGCTATTCGCTGCTGGTACTGGCTGGCGATGAAGTCGGGGAGCCGCTGGCGGAGCCGCCCCGTGCCGCCGACGGCGGTGCCGGTCCCGGTCCCGGCCACGGTGGCGATGGGCGCGCGCCCGACACGACCCGCCGCAGCCCGGCCTCCACCGGACCTGAGCTGCCTGAACCGGTGCGCGCGCGCGCAGCGCCGGCGCTGCCCGCCGCGCCCGGGGGCGCCCCTGCGCCGCCGCCTCGGCCGCGCACGGACGCCGCCGCCAAGGCCGCCGCGCTCGAAGCGGCGCGCGCCGGGGCCAGCGGCCGCTACGAAGGACCGCTCTGGGATGCGTTGCTGGCGGCGACCGGGCAGCCGCCCGCGCTGGCCGCGCGCACCCTGCGGGAGCTCGGTGTCGACCTCGCCGCGCTGCGCGCCGATCCGGCCGCCAAGCGCGCGCTGTGGGCCCGCCTGCGCCGCCTGCGGCGGTCCGCAACGCCATGAGCGCGATCGCGTCCGCCCCGCCGATGCCGGCCACCACGCTGCGGCCGATGCGCGAGGACGACGTGCCGGCGGTCCACGAGGTGGAGATCCGCGCCTACGAGTTTCCCTGGACCGCGGGCATCTTCCGCGACTGCCTGCGCGCGGACTACCCGGCGTGGGTGCTGCAGGTCGACGGCCGCATCGGTGGCTACTTCCTGATGAGCATCGCGGCCGGCGAAGCGCACGTGCTCAACATCTGCGTCGCGCCGGAAATGCAGGGCCGCGGCCACGGGCGCGCGCTGCTGCGCGCACTGCTGCGGCTGGCCCGCGCCCGCCGCGCCGAGCGGGTGTTCCTCGAAGTGCGTCCGAGCAACCCGGGGGCCATCGCGCTGTACGACACCGAAGGCTTCAACGAGATCGGCAGGCGGCCGCGCTACTACCCGGCCCGCAGCGGCCGCGAGGATGCGGTGGTGATGGCGCTGGAGCTGTTGCCGGAGGCCTAGGCGGGCGCCGCCGAAGTGCAGGCGGGGGCGTCATCCACGGATGCGCGCGCCGGCTCCGGAGCCGGTCCGGCATGACGGGCGGCGGCCGCGCATCACTTGCCTGCGCGTTCGCGACTTACGTCGCTCCTGCAGGAAGCGGTCTGCACGAACCCGGCACGCAGCGGCTGACGACCAGGCGTGCAGGGGGACCGGGTAGTGAAAGGCCGACCGACCGAACCGCCGGTCGGCCGCAACCCGCCGCGCCTCAACCCGCCGCCCCTCAACCCAGCTTCGCCCGCTGCGCGGCCAGTGCCCCGCGCTGCAGGTTCCAGTCGGCCAGGCGCTTGCGTTCCTGCTCGACCACCGCCGGCGGGGCGTTGCTGACGAAGGTCTCGCTGGCGAGCTTGCCCTGGCACTTGGCGATCTCGCCGTCGACCTTCTTCAGCTCCTTGTCGAGCCGCGTGCGCTCGGCGCCGAGGTCGACCAGGCCTTCCAGCGGCACCAGCAGCTTGAGCTCGCCGACCACCGCGGTGGCGGCCGCGGGCGCGGCGCCGGCGTCGTCGATGAAGTCGATCCGCTCCAGCCGGTTGAGGAACCGCAGCGAGGCCTCGAAACGGGCGGTGCGGGCGCGGTCGCTGTCGCCGGCATCGGCCAGCAGCAGGGCGACCTGCTTCGACGGCGCGACATTGAGTTCGCTGCGCACCCGGCGCAGCGCCGAGACCATCGCCTTGAGCCATTCGACGTCGGCCGCGGCCGCGGCCGCATCGAAGCCGGCCACGTCGAGGTCGCCGGCCTGCGGGTAGGGCCGCAGCATGATGGTCGCATCGTCGCCGCCGATGCCGAGCCGCGGCGCGACCTGCTGCCACAGTTCCTCGGTGACGAACGGCACCAGCGGGTGCAGCAGGCTCAGCAGACGCTCCAGCACGTGCAGCAGGGTGTGGCGGGTGCTGTCGGCCGCGGCGGCGTCCTCGCCATTCAACGCCGGCTTGGCCAGTTCGACGAACCAGTCGCAGAAGTCGTTCCAGGCGAACTCGTACAGCGCCTGCGCGAGCAGGTCGAAGCGGTACGCGGCGAAGTGCTGCGCGGCCTCGGCCGCGGTCGCGTCCAGCCGCGCGAGGATCCAGCGCTCGGCGTCGGTCCGCGGCTGCGGTGCGCCCTCGAAGCGCGCGCCGTCGGTGTTCATCAGCACGAAGCGGGTCGCGTTCCACAGCTTGTTGCAGAAGTTCTTGTAGCCCTCGGCGCGGCCAAGGTCGAACTTGATGTCGCGGCCCGGGCCGGCCAGCGCGGCCATGGTGAAGCGCAGCGCGTCGGCGCCGAACGCCGGGATGCCGTCGGGGAACTCCTTGCGCGTGGCCTTCTCGATCTTCGGCGCGGTCTTCGGGTTCATCAGCCCGGTGGTGCGCTTGGCGACGAGGTCGTCGGCGCTGATGCCGTCGATCAGGTCCAGCGGGTCGAGCACGTTGCCCTTGGACTTGGACATCTTCTGGCCGTGCGAGTCGCGCACCAGACCGGTGATGTAGACGTCGCGGAACGGCACCTGCCCGGTGAAGTGGTCGGTCATCATGATCATCCGGGCGACCCAGAAGAAGATGATGTCGAAGCCGGTGACCAGTACCGAAGACGGCACGAAGCGCTCGAAGCCGCGCTCGTCCATCCGCTCCTTGTCGGGCCACCCCATCGTGCTGAACGGCCACAGCGCCGAGGAGAACCAGGTCTCCAGCACGTCTTTGTCCTGCGACAGCGCGACGGCGTCGCCGAGCGAATTCCTGGCGCGGACCTCGGCCTCGTCGCGGCCGACGTACAGGGTGCCGGCATCGTCGTACCACGCCGGGATGCGGTGACCCCACCACAGCTGGCGACTGATGCACCAGTCCTGGATGTTCTCCATCCAGTGGCGATAGGTGTTGATCCAGTTCGGCGGGACGAACTTCACCTGTCCGCTCTCGACCAGCTCCATGCCGCGGCTGGCGAGCCCGTCCATCTTCACGAACCACTGGTCGGTCAGGTACGGCTCGATCGCCTGGCCGCTGCGGTCACCGCGCGGCACCTGCAGCTTGTGCGCTTTGGTCTCGACCAGCAGGCCGGCGGCCTCGAGGTCGGCGAGTACGGCCCTGCGTGCCTCGTAGCGATCAAGGCCGCGGTACTTCTCCGGCGCGGCGTCGTTGACGGCGGCGTCGGGGGTAAAGATGTTGATCAGAGGCAGCGAATGCCGCTGGCCGACCTGGTAGTCGTTGAAGTCGTGCGCCGGGGTCACCTTGACCACGCCGGTGCCGAACTCGCGGTCCACGTAAGCATCGGCGATCACCGGGATCTCGCGGCCGGTCAGCGGCAGGGTCACGGTTTTGCCGACCAGCGCGCTATAGCGCTCGTCGTCCGGATGCACCATCACCGCGCTGTCGCCGAGCATGGTCTCCGGACGCGTGGTCGCGACCACCAGCGAGCCGCTGCCGTCCGACAGCGGATAGCTGATCGACCACAGGAAGCCGTCCTCCTCCTCGTTGACCACTTCCAGGTCGGAGATCGCGGTCTTCAGCACCGGGTCCCAGTTGACCAGCCGCTGGCCGCGGTAGATCAGGCCCTGCTCATGCAGCCGCACGAACGCCTCGACCACCGCCTCGGCCGCCATCGGGTCCATCGTGAACACGCTGCGCGACCAGTCGCCGGACGCGCCGAGCCGGCGCATCTGCCGCTCGATCGTGTCGCCGGAATGCTGCTTCCACTCCCAGACCTTGCCGATGAAGCCGTCGCGGCCGAGCGAGTCGCGGGTCTCGCCGTGGCCTTCCAGCGCGAGGTTGCGCGCGACCACCATCTCGGTGGCGATGCCGGCGTGGTCGCTGCCCATCTGCCACAGGGTGTCGTAGCCGCGCATGCGGTGGTAGCGCACCAGCGCATCCATCAGCGTGTGCTGGAACGCGTGGCCCATGTGCAGGGTGCCGGTGACGTTCGGCGGCGGCAGCAGGATCGAGTAGGGCTCGCCCTTGCCGCTGGGCTGGAACACCCCGCTGGCTTCCCATTGCGCGTACAGGCGGGATTCGAACTCGGTCGGGTCGTAGGACGGGGCGAGGGTGTCGGTCATGGGTCTTGGCATGGAGGGCGGCCCCGGTCCGGGGCGGCCGGTCGATTACATGTCGTGTGATTTGAGGTCCAGCCCGCGCGCCTTGTACTGCTTCCAGCGCTCGCGCAGCGGACCGCGGGCGGACTCGTCGGCCGGCACCACCTCGAGCACGCGCTCGAAGCTGCCGTCGACCGGCGCGTCGCGCAGGTTGAGTACCAGCGCGCGCAGCGGCGCGTCGACCTCGGGCGGGGCGATCAGCACGTCGGCTTCGTCCCCGTCTCCATCGATGTCCGCGTCGGCGATGTGGTGCGGGATGTAGGCGTCGGGCTCGAACGACCAAAGCAGGTCGTCCAGCCGCTCGGCCTGGCCGGCGTCACGCGCCAGCACCAGCATCGGCAGGCCGCGCGCGTGGGCCTTCTTGGCCAGCTCGCATACGAGCAGGAGCGGCTCCTCGCGGAACCGCTCCTTCCTGATCAGGTAGAAATCGGCCTGCATCGGGTGGTTGCCGTGCCGGCGGCGCTTACTGCGCCGACCGGTCCAGCAGCCACTGGCTCAGCAGCCCGACCGGGCGCCCGGTGGCCATGCCGCGCTTGCCCTCGTCGCTGCCGCTTCCGGCGATGTCCAGGTGCGCCCAGCGCTGGCCTTCGGTGAAGCGCGACAGGAAGCAGCCGGCGGTGATCGCGCCGCCCCAGCGGCCACCGACGTTGTAGACGTCGGCGTAGGTCGAATCGAGCATGGTCTGGTACTCGTCCCACAACGGCAGGCGCCAGGCGCGGTCGAACACCTGCTCGCCGGCGGACAGCAGTTCGGCCGAGAGCTCGTCGTCCTTGCTCATCAGGCCGGTGGCGTACTTGCCCAGCGCTACCATGCAGGCGCCGGTCAGGGTGGCGACGTCGACCAGTGCGGCGGGCTTGAATTTCTGGGCCCAGGTCAGCGCGTCGCACAGGATCAGGCGGCCCTCGGCGTCGGTATTGCCGACCTCGATGGTGATGCCGGCCATGCTGGTGAGCACGTCGGAGGGGCGGTAGGCGTCGGCGTCGGGCATGTTCTCCACCGCCGGCACCACCACCACCAGGTTGACCGGCAGCTTCATGCCGACCGCGGACACGAAGGTGCCCATCACGGTCGCGGCGCCGCACATGTCGAACTTCATCTCCTCGATGCCGCCCTGGGTCTTGAGGTTGATGCCGCCGCTGTCGAAGGTGATGCCCTTGCCGACCAGCACGTAGGGCTTCTCGCCGGCCGCGCCGCCGTCGTACTTGAGCGCGATGAGCCTGGGCGGGTTGGCCGAGCCGCGGCCGACCGCGAGCAGCGCACCCATGCCGAGCTTCTCCATGGCGGCGACGTCGAGCACTTCGCAGCTGGTGTTGTCGAAGCGGCCGGTGAATTCCTGGGCCTGCTGGGCGAGGTACGCCGGGTTGCACACGTTCGGCGGCAGGTTGCCGAGCTCGCGCGCGAACTGGACGCCGGCGGCGATCGCCTGGCCCTGGGCCAGGGCGGCCGTGCCGTCGGCGCCGTCGGCCGCGCGGATCGACAGCTTGCGCAGGCCGGGTTCGGCGGCCTTCTTCTTGCTGTTCTCGCCGAGGGTGGCGCTGTAGCGGTAGCAGGCGTGGTCGGCGGCGATCACCGCCTGGCGGATCGCCCAGTCGGCGTCGCGGCCGTCGACGGCGACCTCGGCCAGGGTGAACAGCGCATGCGACGCCGGACCGGTCTTCAGCGCGCGGGCGGCGTCGCCCACCGCCTTGAGGTACTGCGGCACGCCGAACTTGCCGGCCTCGCCGAGCCCGACCACCAGCACGCGCGGCGCGGCCACGCCGTCGAGGTCGTGCAGCACGGCGGTCGCGCCGGTCTTGCCGCCGACATCGCCGCGTTCCAGCAGCTTGCCGATGCGGCCGCCGCTGGCGGTGTCGAGCGCCCTGGCGGCGGGGGTGAGGGTGCGGTCGGAGAACGCGCCGACGACAATGCAGTCCGCCTGGGCGGTGGCGGGTGCGTCGCGGTTCAGGTCGAATTCGAGGGCCATGAAGCAGGTTCCGGGGGGAGGTTGGAAAGGAGGACGAGTCGCCGCCGGTCGCGCCGATGCGGCGAAAACCCGCCATCCAAGCGACAATGCCGGCCGGCACGCCCGTGGGGCGAGCCGGCGGAGCAAGCCGGCGGAAGCGGGCGGCGCCGTGGCGATGTGCCGCTCGGGCGCGTCCAGACAAGCCCCCGAGTCTAAAGCAAGGCCCCCGGGTTCCGAATGAACGCCGCGCCCGGAACGTTTTTCCAGCATTTCCAAAAATCCGCGCCAGTCCGCACCAACACGCCCCGTAGAGCCGGCCACGGCCACCGTGGGCGCCCGTTCCCCCAGCCGCCAGACCGCCGATGCCCAAGCTCGACCGCTATCTGCTCAGCGAATTCGCCCAATCGACCTTCGCCGCGCTGGTGGTGCTGCTGATCGTCAGCATCGGCGGGGTGATCACCGACGTGCTCAAGGACATCGCCTCGGGCAAGCTGCCGGCGGGGCTGATGCTGGCCCAGCTCGGCCTGGTGCTGCTCAACTGGCTGCCGCTCATCCTGCCGCTGGCGCTGATGCTGGGAATGATGCTCGGCGTGGGGCGGCTGTACCGCGACTCGGAGATGCCGGTGATCGCCGCCAGCGGCGTCGGCCCGGCGCGGCTGCTGAAGCCGGTGCTGCTGCTGGTGGTGCCGGTGGTGCTGGTGGTCGGGGCATGCTCGCTGTGGCTGGGCCCGATGGCCGAGCGGATCTCGCGGCAGATGATCAATGAGGCCAACCGCAACCTGGTGGTGTCGGGGCTGGAGCCGGGCAGCTTCACCGAGCTCCCGGGCGGCGGCGGGGTGGTTTACGTCGGCGCGATGTCGACCGACGGCAGCCAGTTCCGCCGCATCTTCATCTACCGCCGCTCCGAGGGCCGGCTCGACGTCACCACCGCCAACGCCGGCGCGCTGAGCGTGGACGCCGACGGCGAGCGCTACCTGACGCTGGAGGAGGGTTTCCAGGTCGAGGGGCCGGTCGACCACGGCCTGGACTACCGCCTGATGCGCTACGCCAGCAACGAAGTCCGATTGCCGGCGGGCGAGGAACGGTACGACCCCAACGACCCGGAGATCATGCCTACCGGGCAGCTGCTGGGCGACGAACGGCCCGCTGCCGCCGCCCAGTTGCATTTCCGCCTGGCGCCACCGCTGCTGACCCTGGCGTTCGCGCTGATGGCGGTGCCGCTGGCGCGCAGCACCCCGCGCCAGGCCCGCTACAGCCGGGTCATGATGGGTTTTCTGGCCTATCTGGTCGGCATGCAGATGGCCCTGATGGGCCGTGACTGGCTGGAAACCGGTCGGCTCGCGCCCGCGTTCGGGTTGTGGTGGCTGGTGCTGCCGCTGCTCGGGTTCGCGCTGTGGCTGTACTTCGGCGATGGCCGGATGAAGCGGCCGCGCTGGGCCCGCCGGCCGGGTACCGGAGGGCCGCCCGGCAGTCCGCCGCCCGCACCCGCGCAGGAGGCGAGCCGATGAAGCCGTTCCCGAAGATCCATGACGTCTACCTGGGCAAGGTGGTGCTCGCCACCGTCGTGCTGACCTGGGCCGTGCTGCTCGGGCTGGACGTGATGCTCAGCCTGGTGGGCGAATTCGGCGACGTCGGAGAAGGCAACTACGGGCCGGTCGAGGCGGTGGTCTACACCCTGTACACGGTGCCGCGGCGCGCGCATTACCTGTTCCCGACCGCGGCGGTGATCGGCGCGCTGATGGCGCTGGGGCAACTGGCCGCCACCTCCGAGCTCACCGCGCTGCGGGCGATCGGCCTGTCGCGGCGGCGGCTGACGGTGGCGGTGGTGGCGGCGCTGGCGATCCTCACCGCGGTGATGGTGGTCAACGGCGAGACCCTCGGGCCGTGGGGCCAGCGCCGCGCGGACGCGCTGAAGGCGTCGTCGCGGTCGGACGACCTGATCGTGGCGCAGTACTCGGGCGTGTGGGCGCGCGAGGGCGAGGTGATTCTCAATGCCGAAGGCGGCGAGGAGCGCTACGAGGGCGACGACCACTGGCTGGAGCTTCGCGACGTGCGGCTGTACGAGTTCGACGACGACGGCCGCCTCGAATCGCTGGCGCTGGCGAAGGTCGCCGAGCACCGGCCGGGCGGCTGGCTGCTGCGCGACGTCACCCGGACCGTGTTCGGGCTGGATTCGGTGAGCCAGTCCACCGTGGCCGAGGAGCGCTGGGATTCGCAGTTGGACGCGACCGCGCTGAGCGCGGACATCGATCGTCCGCGGTATCTCAGCGCGGTGCAGTTGCGCGATGCGATCCAGTACCGGCGCCGCAACGCGCTCGACGCCAGCGAGTACGAGGAGCACTACTGGGGCCGCTGGTTCTATCCGCTCAATGTGCTGGCGCTGTGCCTGGCGGCGATCCCCTTCGCGTTCGGCAGCCTGCGCAGTGGCGGGCTGGGCAAGCGGCTGTTCATCGGCATCGTGTTCGCGCTGGGCTTCTGGCTGCTGCAGACGCAATTCGTGAAGATGGCCAGCGCGTTCAAGTTCGACTTCCGCGTGGCCTACGCGCTGCCGACGGTGATCATGGTCGCGGTATCGGTGTTCCTGTTCCGCAAACGCTCCGGCTGATCATTCGCTCCTGTCTCGATTCCCGTCCCGGGCCTTTTGTAGGAGCGACGTCAGTCGCGACCTGTACATCACCCGCCGGCACGGCCGCTGCCGGCCTGCATCGCAGCCGTCCCGGGGTCATCGAGGACATCTTCGCTGGCGGGCCGGAGGCTTCGGCTGCAGCGCGTCGCGTGATCCGCCCGGCGGGGTATTGCTCCGCCCCTTGGTCGGGGCGTCCTGCCCCGACGCGGGGCCGCAGACCATCCATGGCCTGCTCTCCGCAATACCCCCGCCGGGTGGCTCCCGCCCGGGACTTTCGAGGGCTCGGGCCGGAAGGGCGGGCAGGCGGCGGTGAGGTCCCGTGGCGGAGGTCTACTTGTCCGGCCTGGGCGATCTTTGCAGGCGCGTCCCGCTCGCGCGGTCGTGCCAGGCCAGCCGGTCGCGGTCCAGCCACGCCCACCAGAAGCCCAGCCCGGCCAGCAGCAGCGACACGGTGCCGACGCAGTAGCGCAGCCACAGGGCGCGCCAACCCGGCGCGGAGCCATCGGTCGCGGCCAGTCGCAGCCGCCACGGCCGCATGCCCAGGGTCTGGCCGCCGCGCCGCCAGCTGACCGTCGCGTAGACGCCGGTGAGCAGCCAGCACAGGCCCCAGAGGGCGAACTGCAGCGGGCTGAAGGGGGCAATGTTCTCGTGCGGGTCATGGCCGGCCAGGGTGTAGCCGACCGCGAACAGCGTGCCGGCGATCATCCACAGGGCGACGGCGGGCCAGAGGTCGTAGAACAGGGCGAGCAGGCGCCAGCCGATCAATGCGGCGGGGCGGTTCGCGGTGGCGGGTGTGTTCATCGCGCAGGTCGGATCGGTGGGCGGGGCGCAGTGTAGGGCACGCCTTCCTCCGGACGCGGGCGCAGTGGCGCGACAGTCCGGCGGCGACCCCGCTAATCTGCGCCTATGAGCGAACGCCCAACCGCCAGGACCCCGGCCGAACGGCGCCAGGCCGCGATGGCCATGCCTGCGCTGCCGGACGCGGACGCCGCGGTGATCGACGGTTTCCTCGATGCGATCTGGGCCGAGAGCGGACTGGCACGGCCGACCCTGGAAAGCTATCGGCGCGACCTGGGCGGCTTCGCGCGCTGGCGCGGCGGCCGCGGCGGCGGCCTCGCCGGCGCCAACCGCGCCGCACTGTTCGACTACCTCGCCTGGCGCCTGCGCGAGGGCTACTCGCCGCGCAGCAATGCGCGTCTGCTGTCGGCGCTGCGTGCGTTCTTCGCGTGGCGGCTGCGCCGCGGCGACCGCGATGACGACCCGACCGCGCTGCTGGAGCCGCCGAAGCTGCCGCGCCTGTTGCCGAAAGCGCTCGCCGAGAGCCAGGTCGACGCGCTGCTGTCCGCGCCGGACGTGAGCGGGCCGCTGGGGCTGCGCGACCGGGCGATGCTCGAACTGATGTACGCCTGCGGCCTGCGCGTGAGCGAGCTGGCCGGGCTGCCGGCCACCGCGCTCAACCTGCGCCAGGGCGTGTTGCGGGTGCTCGGCAAGGGCGGCAAGGAGCGCTTGGTTCCGCTCGGCGAGGAAGCCCGCCACTGGCTCGAACGCTACCTCGCCCAAGGGCGACCGCAGCTGGCCGGTAAGCGCGTGCTGGCGCCGCTGTTCATCGGTGCCGACGGCGAGGCGCCGAGCCGGCAGCAGGTCTGGCAGCAGGTCAAGCGCTACGCCGCCGCGGCCGGTATCGACCCGGCGCGGATCAGCCCGCACGGCCTGCGCCACAGTTTCGCCACCCACCTGCTCAACCGCGGCGCCGACCTGCGCGCGCTGCAGATGCTGCTCGGCCACAGCTCGCTGTCGACCACCCAGATCTACACGCTGGTCGCGAGGGAGCAGCTGAAACGGCTGCATGCGATGCACCACCCACGCGGCTGAGCCTCCGGCCAACGGGCAATCCCATGCGGCCGCGGGGGTGAACCGATGCCGATCATGCCTGTGCGGCGTGCCTGCCATTCCCGGGGTCGCGTGCCACAATCGAGCCCATTGCCCGGCGGCGCAAGCCACCGCACGAAAAACAGGAATCCGAATGAAGCGCACCCTCCTCGCCGCCGCACTCGGCGCGATCAGCCTTTCCGCCTGTGCGCAGGCGCCCCAGCCGGCGGCCGGCGGTTCCGCGGCGGCGGCCGCCACCACGGCGGCGGTACAGCCCGCGGCCGGCAGCGCTGACGCGCGCGCGGTCGAGGCGATCGCCCGGCTCAATCCGCGGGTCGAGGTCGAGCGTGTCGGCGCGGCGCCGCTGCCGGGCTTCCGCGAGGCGATCGTCGGCGGGCAGGTGGTGTATGTCAGCGACGATGGGCGCTACCTGTTCCTGCCGGGGACGGGTGGCGCGCTGTTCGACAGCCACGCCGACCGCAACCTGACCGAGGCCGCGCTGGCCGGCATGCGCACCGAGTTGCTGGCGAAGATCCCGCAGAGCGAGCGGATCGTGTTCGCGCCGCCGAACCCGAAGCACACGGTCACGGTGTTCACCGATGTCGAATGCGGTTACTGCCGCAAGCTGCACAGCGAGATCGCGCAGTACAACGCGCAGGGCATCGCGGTGGAATACCTGGCGTTCCCGCGCATGGGCATCGGCAGCGAGGACTTCGAGAAGATGGTGTCGGTGTGGTGCGCGGACGACCGCAAGCAGGCGCTCACCGAGGCGAAGACCACCGGCAGGGTCACGGACCGCGACTGCAAGAACACCGTGACCATGCAGTACAACATCGGCCAGCGCGTCGGCCTCACCGGTACGCCGATGATCCTGGCCGAGGACGGCACCCAGCTGGGTGGCTACGTGCCGCCGCAGGCGCTGCGCGAGGCGCTCGACGAACTGGCGGCGCGGAAGGATGACGGCGCTGCGGGTCACGCTGCGGCCGGAGGTCTCTGAAGACCGCTGGGCGGATAACGGGCGGGCGCGGAAAAGCGCTTCCATGCAGCAGCGCGCTGCGGGAGGCGGCCCTTCAGGCTGTCCGGAACGGCCCGGCGCGTCACCGGATCGAGCGCTCAGGAGGCGGCTCGTCCACGAGCCCCGCAGCGTCTGGGCGACTGCCTTACAATAGCCGGCCCGTCGATCCTACGGTTCCCCGGACATGATCGTCCTCGAGGGCGCTTCCGCCCTGTCCGCGTTCCGCCGCGAACGCCTGCAAGCCCGCCTCCAGGCCATCCACCCCCACGTTCGCGTGCTCGACGCATGGCCGGTCTACTGGGTCGACCCCGAAGCGGGCGCCACCCCCGACGACGCCAGGCTGCGGCGCATCCTGCAGGCCGAGCCCGACGCGGCGCCGCGCGCCGAGGGCGCCATCTCGCGCTACGTCAGCCCGCGCCTGGGCACGCTGTCGCCGTGGGCGAGCAAGGCGACCGAGCTGCTGCACGGGGCCGGCCTGCCGATCCACCGGGTCGAACGTGGCACCCGCTACGACCTGGCCGGCTGGCCGGCCGATGCCGCCACCCAGGGCGAACTGGCGAAGGTCCTGCACGACCCGATGACCCAGTCGCTGCTGGAGTCGCGCGACGATGCCTGTGCCCTGTTCCAGGTGCCCGCGCGCGGTGAGCTCGAGCGGATCGCGCTCGACCAGCTGGAAGCCGCCAACGGGCGCCTCGGCCTGGCCTTGGCCGACGACGAGATCGCCTACCTGCGCGAGCGCTACGGCGCGTTGGGTCGGCAGCC
The DNA here is from genome assembly GCF_056739745.1 of Lysobacter sp. CC-YZS074. Taxonomy (NCBI): domain Bacteria; kingdom Pseudomonadati; phylum Pseudomonadota; class Gammaproteobacteria; order Lysobacterales; family Lysobacteraceae; genus Lysobacter; species Lysobacter sp. CC-YZS074. The sequence continues at coordinate 689,605 of NZ_CP200301.1, forward strand.
GTCCGACGTCGAGCTGATGATGTTCGCGCAGGCCAACTCCGAGCACTGCCGGCACAAGATCTTCAACGCGTCCTGGACCATCGACGGCAGCGACCAGCCTTCGTCGCTGTTCAAGATGATCAAGCACACCCACGCGAGCACGCCCGAGCACACGTTGTCGGCGTACAGCGACAACGCCGCGGTGGTGGCCGGCTACACCAGCCGGCGCTTCCGTCCGGACCCGGACAGCGGCCGCTACCGTGCAGAGGCGCCCGCCGAGTCGGCGTTCTGCATCAAGGTCGAGACCCACAACCATCCCACCGCGATCGCGCCGTTCCCGGGTGCGAGCACCGGTGCCGGCGGCGAGATCCGCGACGAGGGCGCCACCGGCCGGGGCGGCAAGCCCAAGGCGGGCCTGAGCGGGTTCAGCGTCTCGCACCTGCGTATCCCGACCCTGCCGCAGCCGTGGGAATCGTCGCGGGCGTTGAACCCGCGGATGGCCCCGGCGCTGGAAATCATGCTCGACGGCCCGCTCGGCGCGGCCGCGTTCAACAACGAGTTCGGCCGGCCGAACCTGACTGGGTATTTCCGCAGTTTCGAACTCGACGAGGGCGGCCATGTGCGCGCCTACGACAAGCCGATCATGCTGGCCGGCGGCCTCGGCGCGATCGACCGCGGCCAGGTCGAGAAGCTTGGCCTCAAGCCCGGTTACGCGGTGATCGTGCTCGGCGGCCCATCGATGCTGATCGGGCTGGGCGGTGGTGCCGCCAGCTCCGTCGCGTCCGGCGACAGCCATGAGGCGCTCGACTTCGCCAGCGTGCAGCGCGACAACCCGGAGATGGAGCGGCGCTGCCAGGAAGTCATCGACGCCTGCGTGGCGCTCGGCGCGCGCAACCCGATCGCCAGCGCGCACGATGTCGGTGCCGGCGGGCTGTCCAACGCCGTGCCCGAGCTGCTGCACGATTCCGGCCTGGGCGGCGTGATCGACCTGGGCCGGGTGCCGACCGACGACCCGTCGCTGTCGCCGATGCAGCTGTGGTGCAACGAGTCGCAGGAGCGCTACGTGCTGGGCCTGCCGGCCGACCGCGTGGGCGAGTTCGCCGCCCTCTGCGAACGCGAGCGCTGCCCGTTCGCGGTGGTCGGCTACGCCACGGCCGAAGAGCGGCTGGTGGTGGGTTACGGCGCCACCGTCGAGAGCGTCTACGCCGATCCCGCCGGCGGCGGCCACGCCTGGCCCATCGACCTGCCCATGGACGTGCTGTTCGGCAAGCCGCCGAAGATGCACCGCGACACCCGCCGTCCGGGCCCGGCGCCGTGGCCGGCGCTGGACTGGAGCGGGTTGGACCTGCACGAGGCCGCGCTGCGCGTGCTGGCTCATCCGACCGTCGCCGCCAAGCAGTTCCTGATCACGATCGGCGACCGCAGCGTCGGTGGCCTGACCGCGCGCGACCAGCTGGTCGGGCCGTGGCAGATGCCGGTCGCCGACTGCGCGATCACCCTGGCCGGCTTCGAGGGGTTCACCGGCGAAGCAATGGCCATCGGCGAGCGCACCCCGCTGGCCCTGCTCGACGCCGCCGCCGCCGCGCGGATGGCGGTCGGCGAAGCGATCACCAACCTCGCCGCGGCGCCGGTCGAGGCGCTGAACCGGGTCAAGCTGTCGGCCAACTGGATGGCGGCCGCCGGGCATGACGGCGAAGATGCACTGCTGTTTGACGCGGTGCGCGCGGTCGGCCTGGAGCTGTGCCCGGAGATCGAGCTGAGCATCCCGGTCGGCAAGGATTCGCTGTCGATGCAGGCGCAGTGGCAGGACGACGGCCAGGCGCGGAAGTCGGTGTCGCCGGTGTCGCTGGTGGTGACCGCGTTCGCGCCGGTGGTCGACGTGCGGCGCCAGCTGACGCCGTTGATGGACCGCGAGGCCGAGTCGGAGCTGTGGCTGATCGGGCTGGGCGCCGGCAAGCAGCGCCTGGGCGGGTCGGTGCTCGCGCAGGTGCACCCCGGGGCGGCGCAGGGCGCGGAGGGTCTGCCGGCGTTCGCCGGCCAGCCGTCCGAGGACGGTCGCCGCAACGTCGGCGTGCCGGACCTCGACAACCCGCGGCGGCTGTGTGATTTCTTCGAGCTGATCCGCGAAGCGCGCGAATCCGACCTGCTGCTGGCCTACCACGACCGCTCCGACGGCGGCGCGTTCGCGGCGCTGTGCGAGATGGCGTTCTGCTCGCACCTCGGGCTGGAGATCAACCTCGACGGCTGGGGCGAGGATCCGTTCCGCACCCTGTTCAACGAGGAGCTCGGCGCGGTCGTGCAGGTCGCCGCCGAGGACCGTGCCGACTTCGCCGACCTGGTCGCGCGGCACGGCCTGATCGATTGCGCGCAGCGCATCGCCCGGCCGACCACCGCGCCCGCGGTACGCATCCGCGAGGACGGCGAAACCCTGGCGGAATGGCGCTGGGACGAGCTGTTCGACGCCTGGTGGTCCACCACCCACGCGATGCAGCGCCTGCGCGACAACCCGGAGTGCGCCGACGAGGAGCGCGTCGCCGCGCGCGACTTCCACGCGCCCGGGCTGCGGCCGAAGCTGGTGTTCGACGCGGCCGAGGACATCGCCGCACCGTTCATCGCCGGCACCGTCCACATCGGCGGCGCGCGGCCGAAGGTCGCGATCCTGCGCGAGCAGGGCGTCAACGGCCAGATCGAAATGGCGGCGGCGTTCGACCGTGCCGGGTTCGAGGCGGTCGACGTCCACATGAGCGACCTGATCGCCGGCCGCATCGCGCTCGACGGCTTCAAGGGCCTGGCCGCGTGCGGCGGGTTCAGCTACGGCGACGTGCTCGGCGCTGGCCGCGGCTGGGCGACCAGCATCCTCGAGCGCCCGGCGCTGCGCGAGCAGTTCGCGGCGTTCTTCGCCCGTGGCGACAGCTTTGCGCTGGGCGCCTGCAACGGCTGCCAGATGCTCAGCCAGCTCAAGCCGATCATCCCGGGTACCGAGCACTGGCCGGCGTTCCTGCGCAACCGCAGCGAACAGTTCGAGGCGCGGCTGGGGCTGCTGGAAGTGGTCGAGTCGCCGTCGCTGTTCCTGCGTGGCATGGCCGGCTCCCGGATCCCGGTGGTGGTGTCGCATGGCGAGGGCCGCGCCGCGTTCGCCAGCAACCTCGACCAGGCGGCCGTGCGCACTTCGCTGCGCTACGTCGATGGCGACGGCCGCGCGGCCAGCCAGTACCCGGCCAACCCCAACGGCTCGGCCGACGGCATTGCCGGCGTCACCAGCGACGACGGCCGGGTCACCATCCTGATGCCGCATCCCGAACGCACCCCGCGCACGGCCAACCTGAGCTGGGCGCCGGCGGAGTGGGGCGAGGATTCGCCGTGGCTGCGGATGTTCCGCAACGCGCGGGTGTTCGTCGGCTGAGTTCGCGCCCCGGGGCGGCGCCAGCCACCTGAACCGATCTCGGATCCAACCCGCGCCGGGCCTGCTACAGTCGGGCGCTCACGGCTTGGGAGGGCGGTGTGGGCGCAGCGGCGGACGCGGTTGACGTGACGGGCAGCGGTGGCATGGACGGCGGTGGTCCGGGTGCAAACCCGGCGGAAGACCGGATCGTCGCCGCATTGCTCGCCAAGGGACGGCTCAAGGAGGCCGACCTCGGTCGCGCGCGCCGGTTGCAGGCCGAGACCGGCGGCAGCCTCCTGGCCCTGCTCGGCCGTCTCGGACTGGTGTCCGAACGCGACCATGCCGAGACCGTCGCCGCGGTGCTGGGCCTGCCGCTGGTCAGTGCCAAGGACGCGCCGGAGCTGCCGCCCGAAGGGGTGGTGCTGGCGACCAAGTTCATGAAGCAGTTCGCGGTGTGCCCGGTGGGCGAGACCGACGAGGCCGTCGAGCTGTTCGCCGCCGACCCGCACGACGGCTATGTCCTGGACGCGGTGCGGCTGGCCACCGGACGCGAGGTCCGCGCCCGCGTCGGCGTGCGTTCGGAGATCGACGAGCTGATCGAGCGCTGGTACGGCCAGGGCCGCAGCGCCATGGGCGCCATCGTCGAGACCGCCGAGGGCGAGGGCAGCGAAGTCGACGACGTCGAGCACCTGCGCGACCTCGCCTCCGAGGCGCCGGTGATCCGGCTGGTCAACCTGATCATCCAGCGCGCGGTCGAGCTGCGTGCCTCCGACATCCACATCGAGCCGTTCGAGAACCGCCTGAAGGTGCGCTACCGGGTGGACGGCGTGCTGATCGACGGCGAGAGCCCGCCGGTCAACCTGACCGCGGCGGTGATCAGCCGCATCAAGATCATGGGCAAGCTCAACATCGCCGAGCGCCGCCTGCCGCAGGACGGCCGGATCATGCTGCGGGTGCAGGGCCGCGAGCTCGACCTGCGCGTGAGCACGGTGCCGACCGCGCACGGCGAGTCCGTGGTGATGCGCCTGCTCGACCGCGAGTCGGTGGTGCTGGACTTCGAGCGGCTGGGCTTCACCGACGGGTTCCTGCCGCAGTTCCGCAAGGTGCTAGAGCAGCCGCACGGCATCCTGCTGGTGACCGGTCCGACCGGCTCGGGCAAGACCACCACGCTGTACACCGCGCTGAGCCAGCTCAACACGCCCGACGTCAAGATCATCACGGTCGAGGACCCGGTCGAATACCAGATCGAGGGTATCAACCAGATCCAGGCCAAGCCGCAGATCGGCCTGGACTTCTCGCAGGCGCTGCGTTCGATCGTCCGCCAGGACCCGGACATCATCATGATCGGCGAGATGCGCGACCTGGAGACCGCGCGCATCGCGATCCAGTCGGCGCTGACCGGCCACCTCGTGCTCAGCACGCTGCACACCAACAACGCCGCCGGCGGCATCACCCGCCTGCTCGACATGGGGGTCGAGGACTACCTGCTGACCTCGACCGTCAACGGCATCCTCGCCCAGCGCCTGGTGCGCCGGCTGGAGCCGAGCCATGCCGAGCGCTACCCGGCCTCGCCGGAGGAGATCGAGAAGTTCGGGCTGCGCCGCTACCAGCCCGAAGGCGAGATCCACCTCTACCGCGCGCGCGGCTCGGCGATTGCGCCCACCGGCTACCAAGGCCGCACCACGATCATGGAATTCATGGTCATGAACGACGAGCTGCGCCGCGCGGTGATGCGCCACGCCGGCATGGGCGAGATCGAGGCGCTGGCGCGCGAGGCCGGCATGCGCACGATGTACGAGGACGGCATCGCCAAGGCGCTCGCCGGCCTGACCACCATCGAGGAAGTCCTCCGGGTCACGGAGGACGCCTGAGCGCATGGCGCTGTACCACTACAAGGCGCTCAACGCGCGCGGCGAGCTGCTCGACGGCCAGATGGAGGCGGCGAGCCACGCCGACGTCGCCGCGCGCCTGCAGGAGCAGGGCCACCTGCCGGTGGAGGCGCGGCTGGCCAGCGAGGGGGGCGGCGCGGCCAGCTGGAAGGCGCTGTTCAAGCCGCGGCCGTTCGCCGGCGAACGGCTGGTGCAGTTCACCCAGCAGCTGGCCACGCTGCTCGGCGCCGGCCAGCCGCTCGACCGCGCGCTGACGATCCTGCTGGAGCTCCCCGAGGACGAGAGCGCGCGGCGCATCGTCAGCGACGTGCGCGACGCCGTCCGGGGTGGCGCACCGCTGTCGACCGCGCTCGAGCGCCAGCACGGCACGTTCTCGCGGCTGTACGTGAACATGGTCCGCGCCGGCGAGGCTGGCGGCAGCCTGCACGAGACCCTCGCCCGGCTGGCCGATTACCTGGAGCGCTCGCGCGCGCTGCAGGGCCGCGTGGTCAACGCACTGATCTACCCGGCGATCCTGCTGGTGATGGTCGGCCTGAGCCTGCTGTTCCTGCTCGGCTACGTGGTGCCGCAGTTCGCCCAGATGTACGAGAGCCTGGACGCCGCGCTGCCGATGTTCACCCGGGTGGTGCTCGGCGTGGGCCTGTTCGTGCGCGACTGGTGGATCGTACTGGTGGTGGTGCCGGCACTGGCGCTGCTATGGATGGACCGCAAGCGCCGCGACCCCGTGTTCCGCGAATCGCTCGATGGCTGGCTGCTGCGGCGCAGGTTCTTCGGCGCGCTGGTGGCCAAGGTCGAGACCGCGCGGCTGGCCCGTACCCTCGGCACGCTGGTGCGCAACGGCGTGCCGCTGATGGCGGCGCTGGGCATCGCCCAGAAGGTGATGGACAACCGCGTGCTCGCCGCCGACGTCGAGGCCGCGGCGGCCGAGGTCAAGAACGGCGTCGCGCTGTCGACCGCGCTCGGCCGCGGCAAGCGGTTCCCGCGGCTGGCGCTGCAGATGATCCAGGTCGGCGAGGAGTCCGGCGAGCTCGACGCCATGCTGGTCAAGACCGCCGAAACCTTCGAACACCAGACCTCGCTCGCGCTCGACCGCCTGCTGGCCGCGCTGGTGCCGGTGGTCACCGTGGTGCTGGCCGGCGTGGTCGGCGTGGTCGTGATGGCGGTGTTGACGCCGCTGTACGACCTCACCAACGCGGTCGGCTAGGTCGCCAGGCAACCCATTCCCCCGAACCCCTCGAAAAGGACCACCGCAATGCGAAACCCGCGCCATCCGACCCAGAACTTCCGCGCCCCGTCCGCCGCGAAGCAGTCCGGCATGAGCCTGATCGAGATCATCATCGTGATCGTGCTGATCGGCGCGGTGCTGACCTTCGTCGGCAGCCGCGTGCTCGGCGGCGCCGACCGCGCCAAGGCCAACCTCGCCAAGTCGCAGGTGACCACGCTGGCGCAGAAGGTCGAGGCGTTCCAGATGGACACCGGGCGTCTGCCGGCCACGCTCGACGAACTGGTCACCGAACCCGGCGACGCCGCCGGCTGGCTCGGTCCGTATGCCAAGGCGGCCGAACTCAACGACCCGTGGGGCCATCCGGTCGAGTACCGCGCGCCCGGCGAGAGCGGGCCGTTCGACCTGGTGATCCTCGGCAAGGACGGCAAGGTCGGCGGCAGCAGCGTCGACGGCGATATCCGCTACGAGTAGCCGGTGCAGTCCCGGGGCCGACACATGCCGTATCCGCGCCCCGCGTCGGCGCGTGGCGTGTCTTTGCTCGAGATGCTGCTGGTGGTGGCGCTGATCGCGGTGGCGAGCCTGCTGGCGGCGGCCGCGTTTACCGGCGGTTTCGCCGGCATGCAGTTGCGGTCGGAGGCCAAGGAGATCGCCGCCCAGCTGCGCTACACCCGCACCCGCGCGATCGCCAGCGGCCAGCCCCAGCGCTTCGTGATCGATCCGGCCGCGCGTACCTGGCAGGCCCCCGGCGGCCGCGACGGCGACATTCCCGAAGCACTGGACGTGCGCTTCATCGGCGCGCGCCAGGTGCAACCCCGGGCGGGCGAGGGCGCGGTCATGTTCTTCGGTGACGGCGCCGCCACCGGCGGGCGGATCCAGCTGCGCCGCGAGCGCGCGGCCTGGAACGTGGACGTGGCATGGCTGACCGGCGAGGTCACCCTGGAGCGCGTCGGGGATGACCCATGAGCGCGCGCCGGCAGCACGGTTATTCGCTGATCGAGGTGATCGTCGCGTTCGCGCTGCTGGCGCTCGCGCTGACCCTGCTGCTGGGCACGCTGTCGGGCGCGAGCCGGCAGGTGCGCTGGTCCGGCGATGCCGGTCGCGCCGCCTTGCACGCGCAATCGTTGCTCGACACCGTCGGTGTCGGCGAGCCGTTGCAGCCGGGGCGCAGCGAGGGCGAGTTCGACGAAGGTCGCTACCACTGGTCGTTGCAGGTGGTGCCATGGGCCGAACCGGTGCCCGCCGGCACCCCGCAGGCGCCGGGCGGCGACCGCCTGCTGGAGCTGGTGCTGACGGTGCGCTGGGGCGACGGCGGCCCGCGTGAACGGCTGCGGCTGCAGAGCCTGCGGCTGGTGCCCGCCGACGATGCGCTGGTGATGCCATGACGCAGCGGCCCGGTGTGTCGGCCGGTCGGCGGCGCGGCCACGCCGGCGGCTTCACCCTGATCGAGGTGCTGCTCGCGACCGTGTTGCTTGCGGCCGGGCTGGCGATCGCATTCGCCACCCTGGCGGCAGCGACCCGGACCGCCAGCCGTGGCGAGGCGATGGCGCAGCGCAGCGAGCGCGTGCGGGCGGTGGAGGGCTTCCTGCGCAAGCGCCTGACCGCCGCACGGCCGCTTGCGTTCGGCAGCGACGAGACCACCCTGGTGCCGCAGCGCTTTATCGGCGAACCGGAACGGATGCGCTTTGTCGCCGACCTGCCCGATTACCTCGGTCGCGGCGGCCCGTACCTGCACGACCTGCGCATCGAAGACCATCGGGACGGCGTGCGCATGGCGCTCGTGCTGGAACTGGTGCTGGCCGGCGAAACCATCGGGGACCCGGACGAGCGCGCGCCCGAGCCACTGGCAGAGGGGCTGGAGTCGGCGCGCTTCCGTTACCGCGCCATCAATCCGGAAAACGGCCAGCTCGGCGACTGGCAGGACCACTGGGAAACGGTCGACCGGCTCCCGCTGCTGGTCGAAGTCACCGCCACCGACCTGGACGGGCGCGAATGGCCCCCGCTGGTGGTGGCGTTGCCGCAGGCCGCGGGCTCGTCGGGTGCGGCCCCGTGGGGGCTGCAATGAGCGCGCGCGGGCCGCGTGGCGCCGCGCTGCTGCTGGTGCTGTGGCTGATCGCGCTGCTGACCGCACTGGTCGGCGGTTTCGCCCTGGTCGCGCGCATGGAGCACCTGCAGGGCCAGGTGCTGGTGCGGGGACTGGCCGCCCAGAACGCCGCGCGCGCCGGCGTCGAGTACGCGATGACCCGGCTCGCACCCGGCGACCCCGAGCGCCAGTGGCGGCCCGACGGTCGTCCCTACCAGTGGCATTACGGCAATGCGCAGCTGGAGATCCGCATCGTCGACGAGAGCGGCAAGCTCGATCTCAACCAGGCCGACGCCACCGTGCTGGCGGCGTTGTTCGGCGCGCTGGGCAGCGATCAGCTGGACGCCGCACGGCTGGCGGCGGCGGTGGTCGACTGGCGCGATCCCGACCAGCTGACCCAGCCCGCCGGCGGCGCCGAGGACAACGACTATGCATCGGCCGACCGCCCGTACGGCGCCAAGGACGCCGCGTTCGAGGGCGTCGCCGAACTCGAGCAGGTGCTCGGATTCACCCCGGAGCTGTACGCGCGGGTCGCGCCGCACGTGACCGTCCACAGCGGCCTGCCGCGGCCGGAGCCCACGTTCGCCTCGGCGCCGGTGCTGGACGCGATCGGGCTGGACGGCGCGGCGGTGGTCGAGCAGCGCACCGCGCCGCTGCCGGGGGGCGCCGGGCTGCCCGGATCGGCGCCGGGCGTGGCGTTCGGACCCGCCGGAGCAAACCCGAGCGGTACGTATAGTATCGACAGCCTTGCGCGGCTCGCCGATGGGCGCGAGTCGCTGTTGAGGGTGGTCGTGCGCGCGGGCGGCAGTGCCGTACCCGGGATGGCGTATACCGCGCTGCACTGGGAGGAGGGAGCTTCACCACGATGAGCCTGTTGGGGATCCGTCCGGGCCGAGGCCCGGGAGACATCGGTGCACGGCTCGGGCCCGGCGCGGGAGGCTTCCTGCACTGGTGGGGCCATGCGCTCGCCTCATGGCTTCCCGCGCGCTGGCGGCGCGTGCTCGGCGTGGACCGCGGCCGGTTGCTGCTCCAGCTGGACGGCGCCGACCTGCAGTTGCGCCTGCAGCGCGGCGACGAACTCGACGACCTCGGGCGGCTGCCGCTGGCGCCGGCGGACGAGGGCATGGCGGCCCACCTCGCCGCGCTGCTGGCGCCACGCGTCGCCGAGCTGCCGCGCTGGCTGCTGGTCGCCCCGGCGCACGGGCTGCGGCGCCGGCTGTCGTTGCCCGCCGCCGCCGCCGAGCGCCTGCGTGACGTGGTGGGGTTCGAGATCGACCGGCAGACGCCGTTCAACGCCGATGCCGTGGCGTTCGATGCCCGGGTGCTGCGGCGCCGCGAGGGCGACGGGCAGGTCGAGGTCGAACTGGTGGTGGTGCCCCGCCACGTGCTCGACCCGCAGCAGGCGGCGCTCGGCGACCTGGCGGCCGATCTCGCCGGTATCGACGTCGCCGCTGCCGGCGGCGCCCCGCTCGGGGTGAACCTGCTGCCGCCGGCGCAGCGCCGCCGCCATCGCGACCCGTGGCTGCAGTGGAACCTCGCGCTGGCGGCCGTGGCCCTGCTCGCTACCGGTGCCCTGCTGTGGCAACTGCTGGACAACCGCCGCGGTGCCGCCGAGGCGTTCGAGCAGCGCATTGCCCGCGACGCCGACGCGGGCCGCCGCGCCGCGGCCGAGCGCCGCGAACTGGTCACGCTGATCGAAGGCCAGGCCTTCCTCGACCGCACCCGCGCGGAACGCCCGGCCAGCATCGAGATCGTCGACGAACTCACCCGCCGCCTGCCCGACGGCACCTATCTGGAAAAGCTGTCGATCGACGATCGCCAGTTGATGCTGATCGGCCTGAGCGGCGAGGCGGCGGCACTGGTCGGCCAGTTGCAGGGTTCGGCCCTGTGGCATTCGCCGGCGCTGGCCGGGGCCTTGCAGCCGGACCCCGCCAGCGGCCGCGACCGCTTCACCCTGGTCGCCGCGCTCGGGCCCGCCGCCGCCACCGCGGCCACCGGCAAGGAGGGCGCCGATGGCGCGGATGACGCGGCTCGTTGAGCGGCTCGGCGGGCGCGACCGCTGGCTGGCCCTCGGCCTGCTGCTGCTCGCCCTGTCGCTGGCCTACGCCGTGCTGGTCCACCCGTGGTGGACGGTGCCGATGCTCGAGGCCGGCGACCGCGTGGACTCGCTGCAGCAGCGCGAACTGCGCCTGCGCATGCAGCTCCAGCAGGCCCCGCAGGTGACCCGGCGGCTGCAACAGTTGCGCGCGCAGCAGGCCGACCGCCCCGGGTTCCTGCCCGAATCCAATGCCGAACTCGCCACCGCCAGCCTGATCCAGCGGCTGGAAACCGCGGTCGGCCAGGCCAGTCCGGGCAACCGCAGTTGCATGATCACCAACCGCTCGCCGCTGGACGCCGATGCCCGCGAGCGCTACACCCGCGTCGTGGTGCAGGTGCGCCTGCGCTGCGGCACCCCGGAGCTGGCCACGGTGCTGCATTCGCTCGAGAGCGGTGCGCCGCGGCTGTTCATCGACAACCTCAACATCCTCGCCCAGCGCATGTACTTCAGCCCGGGCCGCGGTGCACCAAGCAGCGAAGGCGGGCTCGACGTGTCCTTCGATCTGTACGGCTACCTGGCCACCCCCGTGGAGGCGCCCCGTGCGCGTTGAGGACGCCGGCCCGCGCACTTGGCTGCTCGCCGCGGTCGCCGGCTGGGCGGTGCTGGCGTGGCTGCTCGCGGTCGGCGGCATGGGCGGCCGGATCGAGCCGTTGGCGGACGATCCGTCATTGCTGCAGCCGCTGCCGCCGATCAGGCCGGCTCCGCCCGCGCGGATCGGACCGCCCGGCGACTACGAAGCGATCGCGGCGCGGCCGCTGTTCTCCAGCGACCGCCAGCCGCATCCGTTCTCGCTGCAGGGCGGGGACGAGCAGGCCACGGTGGAGGTCTTCGATTACGTGCTGACCAGCGTGCTGATCACGCCGCGGCTGAAGCTGGCGATCATCCAGCCGGCCGACGGCAGCGAGTCGGTGCGGGTCCGGCTCGACCAGGCGCCGGAGTCGCACCCGGCGTGGCGCCTGGTGGGATTGGGCGAACGCAGCGCGGTGTTCGAGGGCACCGAGGGCCAGCGCACGCTGACGCTGCGGGTGTTCGACGGCTTCGGGGGCGTGCGTCCGACCGAGCTGGGCAGTGACTCTCCCGCCGCCGCACCCGACGCCCCGGCCCGGCGTGCGCCGGCCGCCGCCGTGGATGACGCATCCGCGGACAGCGAGCCGCCGCTCGGGGACGAAGAAGGGGCATCCGCCGCGCCCGCCACCGACCAGGCCCAGATGGATGCGATCCGCCAGCGCATCCAGGCCCGCCGCGCCAAACTGCGTGGCGAAGCGCCCCCTCCGCGCGACGCGGCCGATCCCCCGCCGCCGCAACCGCCGGCCAACCGCCCGTAGAGTGCACCGAATGAAGCCGCCTTCCCCCGTACGACTCCCGCCTCCGGCGCGCCGCGCCTTCCCCTGCGCCGCGTGTCGATCGTCCGTCCCGCGCGCCGTTGTCGCCGGTGTGCTCGCGGTCGTCCTCGCCGCCTGCGCGAGCACGCCGGTACCGAACGTGCGCCGCGATGCGGTGGCCAATCCCGCGGGCGAGGCCGGCGCGGCAGGCGTGCAGATCCGCACCGCCGGCACCGACGCGATCCTCGCCGAGAACGCCGACGGCACGGCCGTCGCCATGCCGCCGGCGGCCGGCACCACGCCGCAGCCTCAGATCCGCCGCGGCACCGGCCAGGTGATCAACCGCGAGGCCGCCAGCGCGCCGCCGCCCAATCTCGGCGGCAGCACGGGCGCGGCGACCTTCAACTTCGAAGGCGAGTCCCTCCACGCCGTGGTCAAGGCGATCCTGGGCGACATGCTTGGCCAGAACTACGTGATCGCGCCCGGGGTTCAGGGCACGGTCACCCTGGCGACGCCGAACCCGGTCAGCCCGGCCGAGGCGATCAGCCTGCTGGAACAGGTGCTGGGCTGGAACAACGCGCGCATGGTCTACAGCGGTGGCCGCTACAACATCGTCGCCGCCGACGATGCGCTCGCCGGCAACGTCGCCCCGCGTACCGGCGGTGCCGCCAATGCGCGCGGCTTCGAGGTGCGCACGGTACCGCTGCGTTACGTGTCGGCCGAGGAGATGAAGAAGATCCTCGAACCCTACGCGCGCCCCAACGCGATCGTCGGCACCGACGCCGCACGCAACGTGATCAGCGTCGGTGGCACCCGCGCGGAGCTGCAGAACTACCTGCGCACCATCGAGATCTTCGATGTCGACTGGCTGTCGGGGATGTCGGTGGGCGTGTTCCCGCTGCAGTCCGGCGATCCGATCCGGGTGGTCGGCGACCTGGAGAAGGTGTTCGGCGAAGGCAGCAACTCGCCGGTGGCCGGCATGTTCCGTTTCATGCCGCTGGAGGGCGCCAATGCGGTGATGGTGATCACCCCGCAGGCGGAGTACCTCGATGACATCCAGCAATGGCTGGACCGGATCGACAGCGGCAGCGGCATGCGGCTGTACTCGTACCCGCTCAAGTACATCCGCGCGCGCGACCTCGCCGACCGGCTGGCCGAGGTGTTCGGCGCCTCCTCGTCGTCGTCCGACAGCGGCGGCGGCAGCGATGCGCCCTCGCTGATGCCGGGGCTGGATTCGGTCGAGATCCGCTCCGGCACCGACGGCAGCAGCGCCACCATCGGGGCCAAGAGCGGCAGCGGGTCGGTCGACGGCGGTGACTCCGGCTCCGGCTCCCGCAGCGGCGGCGAGATGTCGCTCGGCGCGGCCGAGGACGGCAACGCCAGCGTCAGCCTCGAGGTCGACGGCGACGAGGTGGGGGTGTCGGCGGTGGAGGAGACCAACTCGCTGCTGGTGCGTGCGAGCCCGCAGGCGTGGCAGTCGATCGTCGACGTGATCGGCCAGCTCGACGTGATGCCGATGCAGGTCCACATCGAGGCGCAGGTGGTCGAGGTCCAGCTCAGCGGTGAGCTGGAGTACGGCGTCAACTGGTTCTTCGAGCGCGCGGTCACCGACAACGGCCTGCCCGACGCGGTCGACCGCGACACCTGGAGTTCGCTCGCCGGCAGCGTCGGCCAAGCGGTCGGAAATCCGGGTGGGGTGGCCTGGACGTTCCTCGGACGCAACGCCGCCGCGGTGATCAGCGCGCTCGATTCGGTCACCGACATCAACATGCTGCAGACGCCTTCGGTGGTGGTGCGCAACAACGCCGAGGCCACCTTCAACGTCGGCAGCCGGATCCCGGTGTCGTCGGTCACGGTCAACCCGGGCATCGGCAACGACACCAGCTACAGCCAGGTGCAGTACCTCGACACCGGCGTGATCCTCAAGGTGCGGCCGCGGGTGACACGCGACGGCATGGTGTTCCTCGACATCGTGCAGGAGGTCAGCGCGCCGGGCGGCGAGGAAGACCGCTTCGGCAACGTGCGCATCGATACCCGCAAGCTCAAGACCGAAGCGGCGATCCAGAGCGGCGACACCGTGATGCTGGCCGGCCTGATCCGCGATGTGGTGACCCGCGGTTCGTCCGGCTTCCCGGGGCTGAACCGGATCCCGGTGATCGGCGGCCTGTTCGGCACCCAGAGCTCGGCGACCCGGCGCGAGGAAACCATCGTGCTGCTGACCCCGACGATCGTGCGCAACCCGATGGAGGCGCGCGAGCTTACCGATGAATACGGCCGCCGCTTCCGCGCACTGGAACCGCTGCACCGGCAGCCTTGAGCCGGGCGGCGCGGGCATGCCGCCGTGAACCGCCGATGCGGCCCGGCGTGGTGTCGGCGATAATCGCCGGCCTGGGGCTGCTGTCGTGAGGGGGACGCGTGGCTGAACTGCCGATCGTGGTGCTGCCGGTCGGCAGCGACGATGACGCGCTCGACGCCTGCCTGGCCGCGCTCGACGCCGGTACGCCGGCGGGCACGCGGGTCTGGCTCGCCGACGATGCCCAGGCCGGCCCGCGCGGGCACGCGCTGGTCGAACGCTGGATGGCGAATACCCGCCTTCGCGCCGACTACACCCGGCGCCAGCGCCCGATCGGCGAGGCCGCGCACCTGGACGAAGTGCTGGCGGCCTGTGGCGAAGCGGATGTCGCGGTGCTTGCCGCCGACGCCGCGCCGCTGCCGGGTTGGCTGGAGCACCTGGCCGCCTGCCTCGCCAGCGATGGTGCGATCGCCAGTGCGACGGCCTGGAGCAATGCCGGCGAGACCGCGTCATGGCCGCGCATCGGCGAGATCGCACCGGCGCCTGGCGAGCCGGAACGGCTCGCGCGGGCGGCGGGACGGATGCCGGCCGGATATCCCGAACTGCCCTCCGCGGTCGGGCACGCGGTGCTGCTGCGTGGCAGCGCGCGACAGCGTGCCGGAGGCCTGGACGCCGAGAGCTACGGTTCGTGGTACGCCGCCCTGATCGACCTGTCGCTGCGGCTGGCGGGGCTCGGTTGGCGCAACGTGCTGTGCGAGTCGGCTTTTGTCGTGCGCGCCGGCGAGGGCACCGCGCTGGACGGCGACATGGACCGGCTCGCGGTCCGCTGGCCGGACTGGCACGCGCGGGTGGCGAACTTCCTGATGCGTGACCCGTTGCGCGCACCGCGGGAGCGGCTGGCGGAGCTGCTCGACGACACAGGTCCACCAGGCCCGCAACCGGACCTGTTCGAGGGTCGGATGGCGGACAATCGCTGACCTTCCCACCGCCCTCGATGCCGTGATTCCTTCTCCAGCCTCTCCGGCCATCGGCGTCGTCGTCGTCACCTACCGCAGTGCGGCGACGATCGACGACTGCCTCGCCCGCCTGCGCGCGGCCGCGGATGTCGCGGCCGTGCGGGTGGTCGACAACGCGTCCGACGACGAGACGCTGGTGCACGTCCAGCGCCATGCCACCGCCGACCCGCGCGTGCGGTTCATCGCCAATCCGGGCAATCCCGGCTTCGGCATGGCCTGCAACCAGGGCGCCGCCGACATCGCGGCCTCCGCACCCAGGTGCCGCTGGCTGGCGTTCGTCAATCCCGATGCGATGGTGGAGCCGGATTCGCTGGGGCGGCTGGTGGCGCTCGCCCGCAACGGCGCGGACGCCGACGGCTCCGCGGTGCAGGCCGGGTGGCTGCTCGGCGCCGACCTTGTCGGCGAGGATGGCGAGCGCGACCCCGCCGCGCGCCGGCGCGATCCCGACTTTGGCGCGATGCTGGCGGCAATGCGCCCGGGGCGTGCTGCCACCGCATCGATGGCGATCACCCCGGACGACCGCTTGGCACTGCAGCCGGTCGACGCCGTCTCCGGCGCGCTGATGCTGATGCCACGGGCGTTGTTCGAGTGCATCGGCGGCTTCGACGAAGCCTACCGGCTGCATGCCGAGGATCTCGACCTGTGCCGGCGCGCGCGGGAAGCCGGCGCGCGCATCGCGGTGGCCAACCGGGTGAGGGTGCTGCACGTGCGCGGGGTGTCCAGCCGATCACGGCCGGTGTTCGTGGAATGGCACAAGCATCGTGGCCTGTGGCGTTATTTCGCCCGCTTCGAAGCGCCGCGGCGCGGGCCTGCCACCCGTATCGCGGTCTGGCTGGCCGTGTGGGCGAGATTCCCCGTGGCGGTCGCGCGCCGGTACCTGCAGCCCTGAGGTGGCCCAAGGCCGTGCCCTCGGGTTGCTCCGGCTCGACCGAAGGTACGTCGCGTGATCGACGGTAGTCAGCGGCAGCGGTTGATGGCGTCGCGCAACGAGCGGGTGGCGGCCGCGGCGGCGTCGGCGAAGTCGTCCCCGGCCGACGCGTAGAGGATCGCGCGCGAGGAGCTGATGACCAGGCCGGTGCCGTCAGCGGCTTTCGCGTTGCGCACCACCGCCTCGACGTCGCCGCCCTGGGCGCCGACGCCGGGCACCAGGAATGGCATGTCACCGGTGATTGCGCGGACCTCGGCCAGCTGCTCCGGCCAGGTCGCGCCGACCACCAGCGCGCAGTTGCCGTGGCCGTTCCAGTCGCGAGCGATGGTTTCGGCGACGTGCTGGTACAGCGGCCGGCTGCCGCCACGGCCGTCGGACACGGCCAGATCCTGCAGGTCGCCGGCGCCCGGGTTGGAGGTGCGGCACAGGATCACCACGCCGCGGTCGGCGCGGTCGAGGAACGGCTGCACCGAGTCGCGGCCGAGGTACGGGTTGGCGGTGACCGCGTCGGCGGCGTAGCGGTCGAACGCCTCGGCCGCGTAGTGCTGCGCGGTGCTGCCGATGTCGCCGCGCTTGGCGTCCAGGATCACCGGCACGCCCGGATGCGCGGCGTGGATATGCACGATCAGCCGCTCGAGGGCGTCCTCGGCGCCGAGCGCGGCGAAGTGGGCGATCTGCGGCTTGAACGCGCAGGCGTGCTGCGCGGTGGCGTCGACGATGTCGCGGCAGAAGCGGAACACCGCGTCGGCGTCGCCGGTGAAGCGCGCCGGGAACTTCGAGGGCTCCGGATCGAGCCCGACGCAGACCAGCGAGTCCACGTCCGACCAGCGCTGCCTGAGTGCCTGCATGAATCCCATCGTCACTTCAGCGCCTTGAACCGCAACCGGTGCGGGCCGGCGTCGTCGCCGAGGCGGCGCTTCTTGTCTTCCTCGTACTCGCGGTAGTTGCCCTGGAAGAACTCCACGTGCGAGTCACCCTCGAAGGCGAGGATGTGGGTCGCGATGCGGTCCAGGAACCAGCGGTCATGGCTGATCACGAAGGTGTTGCCCGGGAACTCCAGCAGCGCGTCTTCCAGTGCGCGCAGGGTCTCGATGTCGAGGTCGTTGGACGGTTCGTCGAGCAGCAGCACGTTGCCGCCCTGCAGCAGGGTCTTGGCCATGTGCAGGCGGCCGCGCTCACCGCCCGACAGGGAACCGACCTTCTTCTGCTGGTCCTGGCCCTTGAAGTTGAAGCGGCCGATGTAGGCGCGCGACTGGATCTCGATGCCGTTGATGTTGAGGATGTCGGCGCCGCCGGAGACTTCCTGGAAGACGTTGTGGTCACCCTCCAGCTTGTCGCGGCTCTGGTCGACGTAGGCGATGTTGACGGTCGGGCCCATGTCGATCGAACCGGAATCCGGCTTCTCGTGGCCGGTGATCATCTTGAACAGGGTCGACTTGCCGGCGCCGTTGGGCCCGATGATGCCGATGATCGCGCCCGGCGGGGCGATGAAGCTCAGGTCGTTGATCAGCAGGCGGTCGCCGAAGCTCTTGGAGACGTTCTTGAACTCGATCACCTTGCTGCCGAGGCGCTCGCCCGGCGGAATGAAGATCTCGTTGGTCTCGTTGCGCTTCTGGTAGTCGACCGACTGCAGCTCCTCGATCCGGGCCAGTCGCGCCTTGCCCTTGGAGCGGCCGCCCTTGGCGTTGGACCGGGCCCACTCCAGCTCCTTCTGGATCGCCTTCTGGCGCGCCTTCTCCTGGTTCTCCTCGCGCTTGAGGCGGTCTTCCTTCTGCTCAAGCCACTGGGTGTAGTTGCCCTTCCACGGGATGCCGCGGCCACGGTCGAGCTCGAGGATCCACTCGGCGGCGTTGTCGAGGAAGTAGCGGTCGTGGGTCACCGCCACCACGGTGCCGGTGTAGCGGGCGAGGAACTGCTCCAGCCACTCGACCGACTCGGCGTCGAGGTGGTTGGTCGGCTCGTCGAGCAGCAGCATGTCGGGCTTCTGCAGCAGCAGGCGGCACAGCGCCACGCGCCTTTTCTCGCCGCCGGACAGCTTGCCGACGATCGCGTCCCACGGCGGCAGGCGCAGCGCGTCGGCGGCGACTTCCAGCTGGTTCTCCAGGGTGTGGGCGTCGCCGGCGGCGAGGATCGCCTCCAGCCGCTCCTGCTCCTTGGCCAGCGCGTCGAAGTCGGCGCCGTCCTCGGCGTAGGCCGCGTAGACCTTCTCCAGCTCGGCCTGGGCGTTGAGCACTTCGCCGACGCCTTCCTCGACCGCCTCGCGGACGGTTTTCTCCGGATCGATCTCCGGCTCCTGCGCGAGGTAGCCGACCTTGATCCCCGGCTGCGGGCGCGCCTCGCCGGAGAAGTCGGTATCGACGCCGGCCATGATCTTCAGCACGGTCGACTTGCCGGCGCCGTTCAGGCCCAGCAGGCCGATCTTGGCGCCCGGGAAGAAGGACAGCGAAATGTCCTTGATGATCTGGCGCTTGGGCGGAACGGTCTTGCTGACGCCGTTCATGGTGTAGATGTATTGCGACATGGGTGCTCCGCAGGCGTGCGCCCGGCGGCCTGCGGGGCAGGGCCGGGGGAGAGGGGATTCAGAAGCCGGCCATTATCGCGGATCGCGGCGCCGGCTGCAGCCGGGTGGCGGACCCTGGTAGGAGCGGCTTCAGCCGCGATGTGGAAACGGGCTGCGGGTGGCGGCCGGATCGCGGCTGAAGCCGCTCCTACAATGGGCGGTCGGTCCGGGGGGCGCCGCCCGATGGCCCCGGCCCCGGGCGGCGGCTAAACTCGACGGCCACCCCACCTGACTCCCGGAGCGGCAATGTTCCCGCGCGACGCACGCATCGAAGGCTTTGATCCCGAACTCGCCCAGGCCATTGCCGACGAGCGCCAGCGCCAGGAAGACCATGTCGAACTGATCGCCAGCGAGAACTACGCCAGCCCGCGCGTCATGGAGGCCCAGGGCAGCGTGCTGACCAACAAGTACGCCGAGGGCTACCCGGGCAAGCGCTACTACGGCGGCTGCGAGCACGTCGACGTCGCCGAGCAGCTGGCGATCGATCGGCTCAAACAGCTCTACGGCGCAGGCTCCACAGAAGGGATGTATGCGAACGTCCAGCCGCACTCGGGCAGCCAGGCCAACCAGGCCGTCTACCTGTCGCTGCTGAGCCCGGGCGACACCATCCTCGGCATGAGCCTGGCCCACGGCGGCCACCTGACCCACGGCGCCAAGGTCAACATTTCCGGCAAGCTCTTCAACGCCGTGCAGTACGGCGTGAACGACGACGGCCTGATCGACTACGACGAAGTCCAGCGCCTCGCCACCGAGCACCGGCCGAAGATGCTGGTGGCCGGTTTCAGCGCGTACTCGCAGGTGGTCGACTGGGCGCGGATGCGCGCGATCGCCGACTCGGTCGACGCGATCTTCTTCGTCGACATGGCCCACGTCGCCGGCCTGGTCGCCGCCGGCGTCTACCCGAACCCACTGCCGCACGCACACGTGGTCACCTCGACCACCCACAAGACCCTGCGCGGCCCGCGTGGCGGCATCATCGTCGCCAAGAACCCGTCCGAGGAGCTGGTCAAGAAGCTGCAGAGCATCGTCTTCCCCGGCATCCAGGGCGGCCCGCTGATGCACGTCATCGCGGCCAAGGCGGTGGCCTTCAAGGAGGCGCTGGAGCCGGAGTTCAAGGCCTACCAGCAGCAGGTGGTGAAGAACGCGCAGGCGATGGCGAAGGTGATCGTCGAGCGCGGCTACAAGATCGTTTCCGGCGGCACCGAGAACCACCTGATGCTGGTCGACATGATCGGCAAGGGCATCACCGGCAAGGACGCAGAAGCCGCGCTGGGCCGCGCCCACATCACCGTCAACAAGAACGCGGTGCCGAACGACCCGCAGAAGCCGTTCGTCACCTCCGGCCTGCGCATCGGCACCCCGGCGGTGACCACGCGCGGCTACAAGGAGGCCGACTGCGTCGAGCTGGCCCACTGGCTGTGCGACGTGCTCGACGCGCCGAAGGACGAGGCGGTGATCGAACGCGTGCGCGAGGCGGTGTCGGCGCAGTGCCGCAAGTTCCCGGTCTACGGCTGAACCGGCCGGCCGCCCTTGCACTGCCCCTTCTGCCAGCACACCGACACCCGCGTGATCGACTCGCGGGTGTCGGATGACGGCGCCACGATCCGCCGCCGTCGCGTGTGCGAGGCCTGCGGCGAGCGCTTCAGCACGATGGAGACGATCGAGCTGAAGCTGCCGGTGATCTGCAAGTCCGACGGTCGCCGCGAGGCGTTCGACGCGCGCAAGCTGCGCTCGGGCTTCGACCGCGCGCTGCAGAAGCGGCCGGTGTCGGAAGAGCAGATCGAGGCGGCGGTGCGCGCGGTGGTGCACCAGCTGCGCATGACCGCCGAGCGCGAGCTGCCGTCGATGCGGGTCGGCGAGTTCGTGATGGCCGAGCTGCGCAAGCTCGACCACGTCGGCTACGTCCGCTTCGCCTCGGTCTACCGCGCGTTCGAGGACGTGGCCGACTTCCGCGAGGAACTCGACCGGCTCGAAAGCGACAGTTCCGGCGAGGGCCAGCTGCCGCTGCTCGGCGGCGATGCGGCCACGCCATCCAAGCCACGCAGGCGCTGAGCGAACCCGCTCCGGCGTCGCACAGGGAGCGCCCGATGTCCGATTTCACCGCCACCGACCACCTGATGATGGCCCGCGCGCTGCGGCTGGCCGAGCGCGGGGCGTTCACCACCCGGCCGAACCCGATGGTCGGCTGCGTCATCGCCCACGGTGACGAAGTGGTCGGCGAGGGCTACCACCGGCGCGCCGGCGAGGCCCACGCCGAGGTACTCGCGCTGCAGGCCGCAGGCGAGCGTGCGAAGGGCGCCACCGTCTACGTGACTTTGGAGCCGTGTGCGCACACCGGCCGCACCGGTCCGTGCGCGGACGTGCTTGTCGAGGCGGGCGTGGCGCGGGTGGTGGCGGCGATGCGCGACCCGTTCCCGCAGGTCGACGGCGCCGGTTTCGACCGGCTGCACGCGGCCGGCATCGAGGTCGGCCACGGCCTGATGGAGGTGCAGGCGCGCGCGCTCAACCGCGGGTACCTGTCGCGGATCGTGCGCGGCCGGCCGTGGGTGCGGGTCAAGCTGGCGACCAGCATCGACGGCCGCAGCGCGCTGGCCAACGGCGAGTCCAAGTGGATCAGCGGCGAGGCCTCGCGCCAGGACGTGCAGCAGTGGCGCGCGCGCGCCGGCGCGATCGTCACCGGCGCCGGCACGGTGCTGGCCGACGACCCGTCGCTGACCGTGCGGCTGGGCGACGACACCCCGTTCGAGCCGCCGCTGCGGGTGGTGCTTGACCCGGGCCTGGCGACGATCCACCGCGGCCGGGTGCGCGAGGGCGACGCGCCGACGCTGTACGTGCACGCGCCGCAGACCAAGCTCACCCGCGGCCTCAGCGCGCAGCTGGCGGTGGTCGAGGTCGAACACGGCCGGTTCGACCTCAACGCGGTGCTGAAGCTGCTGGCCGGGCGCGGCATCAACGAGGTCCACGTCGAGACCGGCGCGACCTTGGCGGCGGCGTTCATGGACGCCGGGCTGGTCGACGAGCTGTTGTTGTACGTGGCGCCGGTACTGCTGGGCTCGAAGGCGCGGCCGCTGTTCGACGGACTCAACATCGAGCACATGGCCGACCGGCTGCAGATGGAGATCGTCGACTCGCGGGTGATCGGGGGCGATATCCGGGTGCTGCTGCAGCCGAAGGGCTAGCTTTTTGTAGGAGCGGCTTCAGCCGCGATCGTGGATTCGGCGCAGGCGAACGACCAGCCGATCGCGGCTCAAGCCGCTCCTACAAAGGCCCGAACCGGCGCCTGCACCGAGTCACCGCACAACCATCCACCGCACGCAGCGTTCCGCCCACGGGCCGGTCGCGGGTGGGCACGGTGCTAGAATTCGCCGGCCGCCGCGGCGGCACACCACCACCACCAACGTCTTCAGGGCGGGGCGAAACTCCCCACCGGCGGTAGGTCGCCCGGCTCCAGCAGCCGTGCCGACGAGCCCGCGAGCGCCTCCGGCAGCACACCGCCGCAGGGTCAGCAGATCCGGTCCGATGCCGGAGCCGACGGTCACAGTCCGGATGAAAGAAGACGGCGTACGCCCGGCCCCGTGCCGTGCGTGAGCCATGCCTTGTGGCGTTTTTCGCTGATCGACGCGGGAAACATCGCCATGCTCCGAACCCACACCGTCTCCGCCGCCTGTCCGCCGTCACACACGGCCCGGGAGGCGCGCTGATGTTCACCGGCATCATCGAAGGCGTCGGCCGACTGGCCGCGCGCGAGGACCGCGGCGGCGATGCCCGGCTGCGGATAGAGGTCGGCACGCTGCCGTTCGACCACGTCCGCATGGGCGAGAGCATCGCCGTCAACGGCACCTGCCTGACGGTGGTCGCCTTCGACGCCGGCGCGTTCGAGGCCGACGCCTCCAACGAGACCCTGGCGCTGACCACGCTCGGCCGCCTGCCGGTTGGTGCCGCGGTCAACCTGGAGCGGGCGATGCGGCCCGACGACCGCCTCGGCGGCCATCTCGTCAGCGGCCACGTCGACGGCGTCGGCGCGGTCGAGTCGATGGCCGACGACGCCCGTGCCCAGCGCTGGCGCTTCAGCGCACCGGCCGCGGTGCTGCGCTACGTCGCGAAGAAGGGCTCGATCTGCGTCGACGGGGTCAGCCTGACCGTCAACGCGGTCGACGGCACCGGTTTCGAGGTCGCGCTGGTCCCGCACACCGTCGCCCACACCGCCTTCGCCGGCACCCGCCGGGGCGATGCCGTCAATCTCGAGGTCGACCTCGTCGCCCGCTACGTCGAGCGCCTGCTCGGCACCGGAGTCCGCCCATGAGCTTCGCCCCCGTCCCCGAACTGCTGGAAGAGATACGCGCCGGCCGCATGGTCGTCATCGTCGACGACGAGGACCGCGAGAACGAGGGCGACCTGATCATGGCCGCCGAGCTGGTCAAGCCGACCGACATCAACTTCATGGTGACCCACGCGCGCGGGCTGGTGTGCCTGTCGCTGACCCGCGAACGCTGCCGCCAGCTCGGCCTGCCGCCGATGGTCCGCGACAACACCTCGCAGCACCACACCAACTTCACGGTCAGCATCGAGGCGGCCGAGGGCGTCACCACCGGCATCAGCGCCTACGACCGCGCCCACACCATCCGCACCGCGGTGCGGCCGGACGCGGCGCCTCGCGACCTCAGCCAACCGGGCCACATCTTCCCGCTGCAGGCCCAGCCCGGCGGCGTGCTCAACCGCGCCGGCCATACCGAGGCCGCCGCCGACCTCGCGCTGATGGCCGGGCTGGAGCCGGCCGGCGTGCTGGTCGAGATCCTGAACGCCGACGGCACCATGGCGCGGCGGCCGGAGCTGGAGAAGTTCGCCGCCGAGCATGGCCTCAAGATCGGCTCGATCGAGGAACTGATCCGCTACCGGCTGGAAACCGAACACACGGTCGAGCGGGTCGACGCGCGCGAAATCGAGACCGACCACGGCCCGTTCCAGCTGGTGACCTACCGCGACCGGTTGAGCCACGGCCTGCACTTCGCCCTGCTGCGCGGCGAGCCCGACTCCGCGACCCCGACGCTGGTGCGCGTGCACATCCTCAACCCGCTGAGCGACGCGCTGCACTGGCGGCGCGCCGACTTCGGCCCGGCGGTCGGCGACGTGCTCGCGACGATCGCCGCCGAAGGCCGCGGCGCGCTGGTGCTGCTGGGCGAGTCCGCCGGCCCCGACGCGCTGCTGGCGCGGATCCGCGAGCAGCCCGAAGGCAGCGACACGCTGGCCCGCGGCCAGGACCTGAGCGAATGGCGCCGCAACGGCGCCGGCGGCCAGATCCTCGCCGACCTCGGCCTGGGCCGGCTGCGCGTGCTCGGCACCCCGCGCAAGCAGATCGGCCTGGCCGGCTTCGGGCTGGAAGTGGTCGAGTACGTCTAGCGTCTAAACTACCCCTCCAATCGCCACCGACCCGCCCATGCCCCATATCGAAGGCGACCTGCGCAGCCCCGCCGGCGCGCGTTTCGCGATCATCGCCAGCCGCTGGAACCCGCGCATCACCGACACCCTCGTCGCCGGCGCCCGCAAGGCGTTCGCCGACCACGGCGTGGACGAAGGCGCCGTCGACGTGGTGCGCGTGCCGGGCGCGTGGGAGCTGCCGCTGGTCGCGGCCCGTCTCGGCACGGCCGGCCGCCACGCCGGCATCGTTGCGTTGGGCTGCGTGATCCGCGGCGACACCCGCCACTACGAGCACGTCGCCGACCGCTGCGCCGAAGGCCTGATGCGCGTGCAGATCGACCACCGCGTGCCGGTCAGCAACGGCGTGCTGGCGGTCGAGCGGTTCGAGGACGCCGAGGCACGCGCCGGCGGCACCCACGGCAACAAGGGCGAGGAAGCCGCGCTGGCGGTGATCGAGATGGCCCACCTCCTGGAGCAACTGGCATGAACCGTCGCCGCCCCGATGGCATCGACCCCGTCGCGCGTTCGCGCGCCCGCCGCCGCGCGTTGCAGGCGGTCTACGCCTGGCAGCTGTCGGGCGCCAAGGCGCGCGAGGTGATCGCCCAGTTCGCCCACGAGCAAGCGCGCGAGGTGGCCGACCTGGCCTACTTCGAGGACCTGGTGCACGGCGTGGCCGACCACCTCGACGACCTCGATGCCGCGTTGGCGCCGTTCCTCGACCGCGAGATCGAGCAGGTCGACGCGATCGAGCGCGCGGTGCTGCGCATCGCCACCTACGAGCTGCGCCACCGCCCCGACGTGCCGTACCGCGTGGTGATCAACGAGGCGATCGAGACCGCCAAGCGCTTCGGCGCCGAGCACGGCCACACCTACGTCAACGGCGTGCTCGACCATGCCGCGGCGGAGTGGCGCGCGGTCGAGGCGAACGCCGCGCGCAACCGCTGACGCGCGTACGGGCCGGGGCGTCGTGATGGAATTCGACCTGATCGACCGCATCCGCGCCCGGGTGGCGTCGCGCGACGACGTCGTGCTCGGCATCGGCGACGACGCCGCGATCCTCGCCGTCCCGCCCGGCCGCCAGCTGGTGGTCGCCGCCGACACCCTCAACGCCGGCGTGCATTTCCCGCACGACACCGCAGCGGCCGACATCGGCTGGAAGGCGCTCGCGGTCAACCTGTCCGACCTCGCCGCGATGGGCGCCGAACCGGCGTGGTGCACCTTGTCGCTGTCGCTGTCGCAGCCGGAGGCCGACCCGGCGTGGCTCGACGGCTTCCTCGACGGCTTCCTCGAACTGGCCGGCGCGCACCGCGTCGCGCTGGTCGGCGGCGACACCACCCGCGGGCCGCTGTCGATCAGCGTCACCATGCACGGGCTGGTCGAGCCGGGCAGGGCGCTGCGCCGCGACGGCGCGCGTGCCGGCGACGACATCTGGGTCAGCGGCACGCTCGGCGACGCCGCGGGCGCATTGGCATTGCTGCAGCGGCCGGCGCAACCGGTGGTCGCCGCCGCCTGCGAAGCCGGGCCGGTGCTGGCGGCGGCACCGGCCGACGCCGCGGCCGGGGCGCTGCCGGCGTTGCGGCCGCGGCTGGACCGGCCGACGCCGCGGGTCGAACTGGGACGCGCCCTCGCCGGACTCGCGCATGCCGCGGTCGACGTGTCCGACGGCGTGCTGGCCGACCTCGGCCATGTCTGCCGCGCCAGCGGTGTCGGCGCCGAGGTCGACATCGACGCGCTGCCGTGTTCGGTCGCGCTGGACGAAGCGTTCGACGTGCCGCGACGCCGCTCGCTGCAGGCGGCCGGTGGCGACGACTACGAGTTGTGCTTCACCGCACCGCCCAACCGGCGGGCGCCGATCGAGGCGCTCGCTGGCGCGCTCGGCGTGCCGCTGGCGCGCATCGGCCATGTCACCAATGGCGTTGGCGTCGTCGCGCGCGACCGCGACGGTGCGCCGTGGACGCCGAAGCGCGTCGGCTATGCGCATTTCGCGGAGCCTGGGCCCTAGCACGTCCCGTGTAACGGCCAAACCGCGGGCCGTCGTTTCGCGCTCTTGTAGGAGCGGCTTCAGCCGCGATCGTGGAGCCGGCACGGGCGAACGATTGCCGGATCGCGGCTGAAGCCGCTCCTACGAAGACCCGGACCGTCACCGCATCTGCACCATCCCCGCACCGCACGACGGGTGAAGCGACCCGTAGGAGCGACGTGAGTCGCGACCCACTGGAAACCGTCGGCTGACGATCAACGCGGATGCACGGCCGGGCGATTGGGACTTCGCGTTGAACGCCGCACGTACCACCAGTCAGTGCGTCGCGACTCACGTCGCTCCTACGGCTTCTCCCGCGGGTGACGGCGGCCCCGCCAACACCTCGCGCACCCGCTCCCGCAGCGTCGGCAGCACCTCGCCCTCGAACCACGGGTTGGCCTTGAACCATGCGACGTTGCGGGGGCTCGGGTGCGGCAGTGGCAGGTGCTCGGGCAGGTAGCTGCGCCACGCGCGCATCGTCGCGGTCAGGCTGTCCCCGCGGCGCGGGCCGAGGAAGTACGCCTGCGCGTACTGGCCGATCAGCAGGGTCAGGCCGACGTTCGGCAGCAGCGGCAGCAGCCGCGGGTGCCAGGCCGCGCGGCACTCGGGCCGCGGGGGCGCGTCGCCGGAGCCGGCCTTGCCCGGATAGCAGAACCCCATCGGCACGATCGCGACCTGCCGTGCGTCGTAGAAGGTGTCTGCGTCGATGCCCATCCACTCGCGCAGGCGCCGGCCGCTGGCGTCGTCCCACGGTACGCCGCTTTCGTGGACCTTGCGTCCGGGCGCCTGTCCGACCACCAGCAGCCGCGCGTCGGCGTGGGCGCGCAGCACCGGCCGCGGCTCGTGCGGCAGCGCGGCGGCGCAGAGGCGGCAGCGCTCGATGTCGGCCAGCAGCGTGTCGAGGCGTTCCGTCATCGCTGCCCTGGCACGTCCGGCACGCCGTCGTCGCCATGACCACGATCGGTGCCGCCATCTCCCTCCGGCGGCAGCAACTTGCCCGGATTGAGGATGCCGTCCGGGTCGAACACCGCCTTGAGCCGGCGCATCAGGTCGAGCGTGGCCGGCGTGATCGCCTGCGGCATGAAGTCGCGCTTGGCCAGGCCGATGCCGTGCTCGCCCGACAGCGTGCCGCCCAGCGACAGCGCCAGCGCGAACACGCGTGCCATCGCCGCCTGCGCGCGCGCGTTCTGGCCGGCGTCGGCCGGGTCGTACAGCAGGTTGACGTGCAGGTTGCCGTTGCCGGCGTGGCCAAAGCAGACGATCGGCAGCGCGAACTCGCGCGACAGTGCCTGCACGCCGTCGACCAGCGGCGGGATGCGCGATACCGGCACCACCACGTCTTCGTTGATCTTGCCCGGCGCCAGCGTGCGCAGCGCCGGCGACAGCGCCTTGCGCGCGGCCCACAGGCGCGCGCGCGCGGCCTCGTCGGCGGCGTCGTCGAGCGACACCAGCCCGTCGCCGCCGGCGGCGGCCATCAGCGCCTCGATGTCGCGCGGCAGCCGGTCGGCGTCGCCGTCGGCCTCGATCATCAGCAGCGCGCCGGCCTCGGCCGGCAGGTCGGCGCCGCCGACATCGCGTGCCAGCCGCACCGCATCGGCGTCCATGAACTCCAGCATCGACGGCGTCACCGGTTGCGCCATCAGCCGCGCTACCGCCGCCGCGGCCGAGGCGACGTCGCGGTAGATCGCGCGGACCGCGCGGCGCGCGGCGGGTGCCGGCGCCAGTCGCAGGGTCGCCTCGACGATCAGCGCCAGCGTGCCCTCGCTGCCCACCAGCAGCCGCTGCAGGTCGTAGCCGGTCGAGCCCTTGGTGGTCGCGGTGCCGCACTCGACCAGCTCGCCGGCGCCGGTCACCGCGACCAGCGCCAGCACGTTGTCGCGGCTGGCGCCGTACTTCACCGCGCGCGGGCCGCCGGCGTTGCAGGCGAGGTTGCCGCCGACCGTGCTGAACATCGCGCTGGTCGGGTCCGGCGGCCAGAACAGCCCATGCGGCGCCAGCGCGGTCTGCAAGTCGCCGTTGAGCACGCCGGGCTCGACCACCGCGCAGCGGTCGCCGGGGCGGATGTCGATGATCCGGTCCATGCGCTCGAACGAGACGACCACGCCGCCGGCCACCGGCACCGCCGCGCCGGTGGTGTTGGTGCCCCGGCCGCGCGCGACCAGCGGCACGCGGGTGGCGCGGCAGGCGCGCACCAGTGTGATCACCTGCTCACGCGTGGTCGGCAGCGCGACCGCGTCGGGCAGCGACTGCCGGCGCGAGTTGTCATAGGCATAACCGAGCCGCTCGCCGGGATCGGTCAGCCAGCCGCCGCCGAGCAGCGCGGCCAGTTCGCGGTCGATTTCGGAGGAAAGGGGCATGGTGGCAACCGGTCGTGACGCGGACATTCTGCGCCCGCGCGCGGCAACGCTCAGTCGCCGGGGCGGAACGCGTCGCGGATCCAGTTGATCTCCGGCGCGTCCGGGTCGCCGGAGGCGTCGACCACGTCGAACCGGCAGGGCGCGTCGGCGTAGCGGCGGTGGCGCATCAGGAACAGCTGCGCGGCGCGGACCAGCTTGGCCTGCTTGCGCCAGTCGACCGAGACCGCGCCGCCGCCGTAACGGTCGTCGCGGCGGTAGCGGACCTCGACGAACACCAGCACCTCGCCGTCGAGCATGACCAGGTCGAGCTCGCCGAGGCGGTAGTTGGCATTCGCCGCCACCGGCCGCAGGCCGGCCTCGACCAGGCGGGCGCGGGCCGCGGCTTCGACCGCGGCACCACGCTGGCGCCGGTCAGTAGCGACCGGCATTGGCCAGCGGCACCGCCACGCCGGCGCTGAAGGTCGACCACGCCGGGGTGCGCTGGACGTTGCCGGAGCCGTCGATGCGCAGCACGCCGGTGGCGCCGCTGACGCTGGCCCCGGGCGACTGCGCAAGCTTGTCGAGGTACGCGGTCAGCAGCCACGCGTCATGGCCGAACGCGAACAGCCGCGCCGCACCGCCGCGTGCGGTCGGCAGCCGTTCCGCCACCGTCGCCTCCGGCGCCAGTCCGGCGACATGGCCGCCGCTGGTCCAGGTCTCGCCGGGGAACGCGATGCCGTCCAGCACGCGGTCCTCCTCCGGTTTGCCGGTGCCCGACAGCAGGTGCGAGGTCGCCACCCGCGGCAGGCCGGCCAGCCCGGCCAGCGCCAGCCGCGGCATCAGCTCGCGGGCGACGTTGCCCCGCACCGCCAGGAACACCGCGTCGATGCCGCCCTCGGCCTGCGCGTAGGGGGTGAAGTCGGCGATGCCGGCACTGGCGATGCCGGTGACGGTCGCGCCGTGCTCGGCGAGGTAGTTGCGCATCGCGTCGACGGCGCGGCGCTGGCTGTCGTCGGGGCCGGCGATGACCAGCACGTCGCGCGCACCGCGTTCCAGCAGCAGGCCGGCGGCGGCGATGCCCTCGTCCTCCGGCGACAGCGAGAAGCTGGCGTTGCCGGCCGGCGGCATGTCGCCGGCGCGGTTCAGCGCGAGCACCGGCACGGCGAGGTTGCCGCGGTTGAACAGCGCGCCGACCTCGTCGCGCCCGAGCGGGCCGACCACGAAATCGTTGCCCTCGCCGGCGGCGCGGTCATAGGCGGCCAG
The DNA here is from genome assembly GCF_056739745.1 of Lysobacter sp. CC-YZS074. NCBI lineage: Bacteria > Pseudomonadati > Pseudomonadota > Gammaproteobacteria > Lysobacterales > Lysobacteraceae > Lysobacter > Lysobacter sp. CC-YZS074. The sequence goes on from NZ_CP200301.1 coordinate 719,411, forward strand.
GGCACCGCCGGGGGTGCCGTGGGTGTCGTAGAACTGCACGTCCGGGCGTCGGCGCGACTCGCCGTAGTAGCCGGCCAGCAGGCCGTCGCGCACCGGCGCGGCGGCGGCCGACAGGTCGCCCGACAGCGGCAGCAGCACCGCCAGCCGGGTCGGCGGACGGTAACCGTCGGGCTCGGCCGGCGGGCGTGCGCTGGCGTCGAACTGCCACGCGACCCGGTCGAACGGGCGCGGCAATGGCAGCCCGCGGCGCAGCAGCGCACGGCCGGCATACGGATACAACGGATGGCCCTCGGGCAGCGCCGCTGCATGCTCGGCGAGGGTGGCGTCGTCGAGCTGGGCCAGCAACGCGTCGATCTGGCCGGCGTTGGCGGGGTTGCCTGCGAGCGCACTGGCCTGGTCGATCAGCGGGTTCTGCGGCGCGCTCGCGGTGGTCGAACTCGACCGCGTCGGCCCGATCGCGCAGCCACCCAGCAGGGCGGTGGTGACCAGTACCGCGGCCAGCCAGCGCAGGCGGGTGGCGGAAGGCTTGTGATTCATCGCGTACGCACCGCGCGCGGCGCTCCGTTGGGGGACCGGTGGATTCTAACCATCGCCCCGCATGGCGTCCGCGACGGCAGCCCGAGACAAGCCCGCCGCCCCCGCCTACCATCGTCGCGATGCAGACCCCCGGCACCCTCCACGTCGTCGCGACCCCGATCGGCAACCTCGGCGACCTCAGCCCGCGTGCGCTCGAGACGTTGCGCACGGTCGACGCGATCTGCGCCGAGGACACCCGCCACACCCGCCAGTTGCTGGGCCACTTCGGCGTCGAACGCCCGTTGCTGGCCCTGCATCAGCACAACGAGGACGCGCAGGCGGCGCAGCTGGTGGCGCGGTTGCAGGCGGGCGAATCACTGGCGCTGGTGTCGGACGCCGGCACGCCGCTGGTCAGCGATCCGGGCTTCCGGCTGGTCGGCGCGGCGCGTGCGGCCGGGGTGCGGGTGTCGCCGGTGCCGGGCGCGTGCGCGGCGATCGCGGCGCTGAGCGTGGCGGGGGTGGCGTCGGACCGGTTCGTGTTCGAGGGCTTCCTGCCGGCCAAGGCCGGCGCCCGGCGCGAGCGGTTGTCGAAGCTGGCGGCCGAGCCGCGCACGCTGATCTTCTACGAGTCGGCGCACCGCATCGGCGAGTCGCTGGCCGACCTGGCGGCGGCGTTCGGTGGCGCGCGCCGGGCGGTGCTGGCGCGGGAGCTGACCAAGCTGTTCGAGACGGTGCTCGACGACACCCTCGCCGGGCTCGGCGCGACGGTCGAGGCGGACGTCAACCAGCGCAAGGGCGAGTTCGTGCTGATCGTCGAGGGTGCCGGCGACGACGCCGATGCGAAGCTGCAGGAAGGGCTCCGGCTGTACGCGAAGCTCTCCGAACACCTGCCGCCGTCGACCGCCGCCAAGCTCGCGGCCGAACTCAGCGGAGCGCCGCGCAAGGCGCTTTACGGGGCGGGTTGAGGGTTCTCGGTCGCCAGTTTAAGAGCAACAGCAACAGGTGGGTTCTCGGCTTCGGCGAGAGCGGCGCCCTGGCGGGGTGTTGGCTCCGCCCTCGGTCGAACCATCCATGGTTCGACTCGGGGCCGTGCGCCATCCTTGGCGCACTCTCCGCAACACCCCGCCAGGACGCCGCATCGGCGTATGTGTGACGTTGGCTCTGACGAGAAACGGCGTGACCTGACGTAGCTGCGGGGTCTATCGCCCTGGCGCCGGTGATTTCATCCACCCGGTTCCGTTGCTGGCGGGTCGAATTCGGACGGTTCCATGTCCAGCCACGACGGCACGTGCGTCTACTGGGTCACGCAGCCCCCTCTCCCGAAACCCGCGCCACGGCCCGTGGGCGACTGCCCTTGGGGGTTTTGCGTACAGCGCGCATGGATGCGCGCGGCGGCGAGTAGGGCCATGGATGGCCCTACCGAGCCGGGGAGCAACGCCTCCAAGGGCAGTCGACCGCGACGCGCCATTCAACGGAGCCCGCTTCTGAGCCCCGACAAAACCCTGAACCGCCACGACCCGCGCCCGGCGTCGCCACCTCGCAAAAACCACCAACCCCGGTAGACTGCGCCCGCGGAGTCGGCCAGGCAGTCGCGTCACCCTTCGGGGTGCCGAGGAAAGTCCGGGCTCCACAGGGCACGGTGCCAGGTAACGCCTGGGCGGCGCGAGCCGACGGAAAGTGCAACAGAGAGCAAACCGCCGAACGGCTCCTCCGGGAGCGCGTGGCAAGGGTGAAACGGTGCGGTAAGAGCGCACCGCGAGTCCGGCAACGGACCGGCACGGCAAACCCCACCGGGAGCAAGACCAAATAGGGACCTGAAGGCGCGGCCCGCGTCGGGTCCGGGTAGGTTGCTTGAGCGTATCGGCGACGATGCGTCTAGAGGAATGACTGTCCACGACAGAACCCGGCTTATCGGCCGGCTCCGCCCCTTAAGCAAAAAGGCACGCTTCGGCGTGCCTTTTTGCTTAAGGGCGAATACCGCTCGCTGCGCGAGGTGCAGTCCGTTCCACGTCCCGGTCCGGATCCACTCTCCGTTGCCTCGGCCCCGCGTTCCCGGACTCTGGTTGATGCTGCAATGCAGCAAACTCCCGCCGGCGAATCGCCGCGGTGCTTTCACGCCTTCTCCACAACCCTGAAATCTCAAAAAATGAGACGAAACAACGGTTAGTGGATAAGTCTTGAATAAGACTCTGAAGTTCGTTCCAACTCATTGATGCGCCTAGTGAAATTGCCTCCGCAAAGTTGTTGACAACCCCCGGACCCCTCCCTAAGGTGGTCATCCGAGGGAAAACCGGGGTTTTTGTGGTTTTCGGTGGCCGCATAGGGCTCCAGCAGCCGTATGCCCAATAGGCAAACCGCCCACCAGAGGCCGGCCAACAACCAGGTGCGCAATGTTCCAGGGCGAGACCGCCATCACGATCGACGACAAGGGCCGGATGGCGGTGCCCACCGCCCACCGCGACCTCGTCGCGAGTGAATGCGGCAACCGGCTGGTCATCACCTACAACCCGTTCGAGTCCGGCTCCCTGTACCTCTACCCGTTGGCGGCCTGGGAGCGCGTGCGCGACCAGGTCAACAAGCTGCCCAAGGCCAAGAAGGTCAACCGCAACCTCCAGCTCAAGCTGGTCGGCGCGGCCACCTTCGTCGAGCTGGATGGCAACGGCCGCATCACCGTCCCGGCCAGCCACCGTGCAGCGGTCGGCATCGAGCGCAAGGCGGTGCTGCTGGGCATGGGTGACAAGTTCGAACTGTGGAGCGAGCAGGCGCACCACGCGCAGATCCAGCAGACGGTGTCTGACGAGGATCTGAGCGAGGAACTGCTCGACCTGCAGCTATGACGGACGGTGGCATGGAGCGCTCGGCGACTTCCGGCCACCTTCCCGTGATGTACCGGCAGGTCCTGGAAGGCCTGCGGGTGCGTGGGGATGGAGCCTACCTCGATGGCACATTCGGCCGCGGCGGCCACGCGCGCGGCGTGCTCGACCAACTCGGCGCCGGAGGACGGCTGCTGGTGATGGACAAGGACCCGGAAGCGATCGCCGTCGCCGAACGCGAGTTCGGGGCCGACCCGCGCGTGTCGATCTTCCGTGGCAGCTTTGCCGACCTCGCGCGCTGGGACACCACTGCCGGTGGCCTGGACGGCATCCTGCTCGACCTCGGGGTGTCCTCACCGCAACTCGATGTCGCCGAGCGCGGTTTCAGCTTCGGCAAGGACGGGCCGCTCGACATGCGGATGGACCCGGACGCCGGGCAGAGCGCAGCCGAGTGGCTGGCGCAGGCCGGGGAGCGCGAGATCGCCGACGTGCTGTGGACCTACGGCGAGGAACGCCAGTCGCGCCGCATCGCCCGCGCGATCGTCGGTCGTCGCGGCGAGCAGCCGCTGCTCCGCACCGCGCAACTGGCCGAGTTGATCGCCTCGGTGATTCCGCGCGGCGCGCAGAAGATTCATCCGGCGACGCGCAGCTTCCAGGCCATCCGCATCTTCATCAACCGCGAGCTGGCCGACCTCGAGGCCGGGCTCGACGCCGCGCTGGAGCGCCTGAAGCCGGGTGGGCGGCTGGCGGTGATCAGCTTCCACTCGCTGGAAGACCGCATCGTCAAGCAGTTCATCGCGCGCCATGCCAAGGCGCCGCCGGCCAACCGGCGGATGCCGGTCGAGGCCGCCTTCACCCCGGACCTGCTCGCGGTCGACGGGGCACAGAAGGCCGACGCCACCGAGACCGGCGACAACCCGCGTGCCCGCAGCGCCGTGCTGCGCGTGGCCGAGAAACTCCCGCGGGACACCGCATGACCGCGCGCCTGCTGCTGACCGTGCTGGTCGTCGCCAACGTCGTCACCGCGCTCGCGGTGGTGCACGCGCGCCATCGCCACCGGGTGCTGTTCGTCGAGGCGAGCCGGCTGGAGAAGGCGCGCGACGAGCTCAACATCGACTTCGGCCGGCTGCAGCTGGAGCAGGCCACCTGGGCCGAGAGCAACCGGATCGACCAGGTCGCGCGCGACCGTCTCGGGATGAAGTTCCCCGAAGGCGCCGAGATCGTGGTGATCCGTCCATGAGTCCGCGTGACCGCCGGCGCGAGGCGTACCGCGAGGGTCGGAGCGGCCAGCCCGGTCCACGTCTGTCCTGGAGCGGATTCGTCGCGCTGTTCCGCAACGAAGACGTTCGCGGCGCCCGCCGCGGCGCGCGCTACAACCCGCGCCACCGGTTGGCGATGGTGGGCGGCACGCTGGCGCTGTGTTCGGTCGCGCTGGTGGGACGCGCGTTCGACGTGCAGGTGCTCAACAACGACTTCTACGTCGAGCAGGGCGACGCGCGCGCATTGCGGGAAATACCGATCCCGACCTCGCGCGGCATGATCACCGACCGCAACGGCGAGCCGCTCGCGGTGTCGACCCCGGTCGAATCGGTCTGGGCCAACCCGCAGGAGCTGCTCAAGCACGCCGACCGCATCCCCGAGCTGGCCGATGCGCTGGGCGTGCCGACCGACTACCTCACCCGCAAGCTCACCCAGCGTGCGGACAAGGAGTTCATGTACCTGCAGCGGCGGATCAATCCCGGCCAGGCCCGCAGGATCCTCGCCCACGAAATCCCCGGCGTGTTCAGCCAGCGCGAATTCCGTCGCTTCTATCCGCAGGGCGAGGCGCTCGCGCACGTGCTGGGCTTCACCAATATCGACGACGCCGGCCAGGAAGGGCTGGAGCTGGCGTTTGACGAGTGGCTGCGCGGCACCCCCGGCGCCAAGCGCGTGATCCGCGACGGCCAGGGCCGGATCATCGAGAACGTCGACCTGATCCGCCCGGCCGAGCCCGGCCACGACCTCACCCTGACGATCGACCGGCGCATCCAGTACCTCGCCTTCCGCGAGCTGCGCAACGCGCTGCTCGAAGCCAGCGCCAGCAGCGGCTCGGTCGTGGTGCTCGACATCGCCACCAGCGAAGTGCTGGCGATGGCCAACCTGCCCAGCTACAACCCCAACGACCTCGATGGCGGGCGCAGCGACGCGCGCCGCAACCGCGCGGTCACCGACGTGGTCGAGCCCGGCTCGACGATGAAGCCGATCACCGTCGCCGCCGCACTCACCCGCGGCATCGTCACCCCGTCGACCATTGTCGACACCTCGCCGGGCTACATGGCCAACGGCCGTTACACCATCAACGATTTCCGCAACTACGGCGCGCTGACGGTCACCGGCATCATCACGAACAGTTCCAACGTCGGCTCGGCCAAGCTCGCCGAACGCCTGCCGGACGACTATTTCCACGGCTTCATCGAGCGTTTCGGCTACGGCCACAAGCCGGACAGCGGGTTCCCGGGCGAATCCTCGGGCGTGCTTGCCGCGCCCGACCAGTGGAGCGGCACCACCAAGCGCACCATGTCCTACGGCTATGGCCTGTCGGCGACGCCGCTGCAGATCGCGATGGCCTACGCCGCCCTGGCCAACGACGGCGTGCTGACCGCCCCTACGTTCGTCAAGGGCCAGCGCAACGAAGGCGAGCAGATCATCGAGCCCGAGGTCGCCGACCAGGTGCTGCGGATGATGCAGACCGTCACCGAGAAGGGCGGCACCGCCACCGGCGCGGCGATCCTCGGCTACCACGTCGGCGGCAAGACCGGCACCGCGCGCAAGTTCAGCCCGACCGGCGGCTACTCCGACAAGTACATCGCGCTGTTCGCCGGGGTGGTGCCGATCGAGAACCCGCGCTTCGCCATGGTGGTGGTGGTCAACGAGCCCGACTCCAGCAAGGGCCACGGCTACGGCGGTGGCGCGGTCGCGGCCCCGGTTTTCCGGAACGTCATGGCCGGCGCGCTGCGGCTGATGGACGTACCGCCGGACGACATCGAGACCTGGCTGGCCGCGCAGGCCGAAGCGCAGGCCAAGCGTGCCCGCCAGAACGGTGGCCGCACCCCGGACGACGCGCCCGTGCTGCCCGCCGTCGCCACGGCCACAACCGGCACGCTGCCGGCGCCGGTGTCGTTGCCCGACCCGGTCAGCATCGGAGGCGCGCGATGAGCCGCCGCCGCATGCCCCTGGCCGAACTGCTGCCCGACGTCGCCGGCATTGCCAGCGAGCGGGTGATCACCGGTCTGGTGCAGGACAGCCGGGCGATCAAGCCCGGAGACGCCTTCGTCGCGATCGGCGGCTTCGGCACGCATGGCCTGAAATTCGTCGAACAGGCGCGTGCCGCCGGTGCGGTCGCGATCCTGTTCGAACCGCCCGACAGTGCCGGGATCCCCGCGCCCGCGGACGCGATCGCCGTACCGAACCTGCGCGCGCGCATGGGCGAGCTGGCCGACCGGTTCCATGGCCGGGTCAGCGCGCAGCTGCCGGTGGTTGGCGTGACCGGCACCAACGGCAAGACGTCCACCGTGCAGTTGCTCGGCCAGGCCTGGCAGCTGCAGGGCACCATCGGCGCGACCATCGGCACCCTCGGCGCCGGGCTCGCGGGACGGGTGGTGCCGACCGGGTTCACCACCCCGCTGGTGCTGCAGTTGCACGACCTCATCGACGACCTGCACGCCGCCGGTGCGCAGGCGCTGGCGATGGAGGTCAGCTCGCACGCGCTCGACCAGGGCCGGGTCGACGGCGTCCATTTCGACGTCGCGGTGTTCACCAACCTCACCCGCGACCACCTCGACTACCACGGCGACATGGAAGGCTACGGCGCGGCCAAGGCGCGGCTGTTCGCGTGGCCCGGCCTGCAGGCGGCGGTGATCAACCTCGACGACGCCCACGGCCGCGCGATGCACGACGCCCTGCCGGCGGACGTCCGCGCGGTCGGCGTCAGCTCCCGCGGGGTGGAAGGCGCGGTCATGCGCGCGAACGCATTGCGGTTCGACAACAGCGGCGTGGAGTTCGAGCTGGTGGCGGGCGACGCGCGCCATCCGGTGCGCTCGCCGTTGCTGGGACGGTTCAACGTGGACAACCTGCTCGCCGTCGGCGGTGCGCTGTTCGCCCTGGGCACGCCGGCGGCGGAAGTGGCGAAGCTGCTGTCGCGCCTGCAGCCGGTCCACGGCCGGATGAATCGCCTGGGCGGCGACGGCGTCCAGCCACTGGTGGTGATCGACTACGCCCATACGCCCGACGCACTCGAACAGGCGCTGGTGTCGCTGCGCGCCCATGCCGCCGCGCGACTGGTGTGCGTGTTCGGCTGCGGTGGCGAGCGCGACCGCGGCAAGCGGCCGCAGATGGCGGCGATCGCCCAGACCCACGCGGACGTGGTGATCGTCACCGACGACAACCCGCGCGGCGAAGACGGCGACAGCATCGTGGCCGAGATCGTCGCCGGCTTCCGCGGCGACGGTGCCGCCACCATCGAGCGCGACCGCGGCGCCGCGATCCGGCGGGCGGTCGCCATGGCCGGCGCGGACGACATCGTGCTGGTGGCCGGCAAGGGCCACGAACCGTACCAGGAGATCGATGGCGTGCGTCACCCGTTCGACGACACCGGCGTGGCCCATTCGGCGCTGGAGGCGCGGGTGCGCGGCGCGGGTGCGCACGGCGCGCGAGCGCAGGAGGCGCAGGAGCGACCATGAAGACGTTGAGGCTTTCCGATATCGCCCGCATGACCGGCGGCCGCCTCGAGGGCGGGGATGCCAGCATCGACGCGCTGGTCACCGACACCCGGACCCTGGCCGACGGCGGCAATGCCGGCCGGCTGTTCGTCGCGCTGAAGGGCGAGAACTTCGACGGCCACGACCACGTCGCGGCCGCGGCCGAGCGGGGCGTTGGCGCCGCGCTGGTGTCGCGACCGCTCGATATCCCGCTACCGCAGGTGGTCGTCGCCGACACCGAGCGCGCACTGGCCAACCTGGCCGCATCGGTGCAACGCGGTCGCGCGGCGAAGGTGGCCGCGATCACCGGCAGCAACGGCAAGACCAGCGTCAAGACCCTGCTGCTGTCGATCCTGCAGGCGGCCGACACCGACGTGTACGCCAATCCCGGCAACCGCAACAACGAGATCGGCCTGCCGCTGGCGGTGCTCGACGCACCCGAGCAGGCGCGTTTCGCCGTGTACGAAATGGGTGCCGGCAAGCCGGGTGACATCGCCTACCTGACCGCGGTCGTGCGGCCCGACGTCGCGCTGGTCAACAACGTCGCGCCGGCGCATCTGGAACGCATGGGCAGCCTGCTGGCCATCGCCGACACCAAGGCCGCGATCTATGACGCGCTGCCGCCGCAGGGCGTGGCGGTGATCAACGCCGACGACGCGTTCGCGCCGTACTTCGCCGAACGCGCGCACGGTCGGCGGCTGCTGCGCTTCGCGCTGGATGCCAGCGCCGACGTGACCGCGCGCGAGCTGGCCGTCGTCGCCGAAGGCATGCGCTTCACCCTGGTCACTCCGGACGGCGAGGTCGCGATCACGCTGTCGATGCCGGGCCGCCACAACGTGCGCAACGCGTTGGCCGCGGCGTCGCTGGCGCTCGGGCTGGGGATTCCGCTGGCGGCGATCGCGCGCGGGCTCGACGCTGCGCGGCCGGTCGCCGGCCGGCTGGTTCCGCACACCCTGGCCGGCGGCGCGGTGCTGATCGACGACAGCTACAACGCCAACCCCGGTTCGCTGGCCGCCGCCATCGACACCCTCGCCGCCGGACCGGGCGAAGGCTGGCTGGTACTCGGCGACATGCGCGAGCTGGGTGCCGATGCCGAGGCGATGCACGCCGAGGCCGGGCGGCGGGCGAAGGCGGCCGGCATCCGGCGGCTGTTCGCGCTGGGCGGCCTGAGCGCTGCCGCGGCAAAGGCGTTCGGCGAAGGCGGCCACGAGTACGGAAGCCACGCCGAGCTGGCCGACGCGCTGCGTGCCGGGTTGGCACGGGAGGACGGCGGCGCCGGCATCAGGATCCTGGTGAAGGGCTCGCGCGGCAGCGCGATGGACAAGATCGTGACGGCGCTGCTGTCGGAACAGGGCCCACATGGGCAAGGGGGCTCCACCGATGCTGCTTGAACTCGCGCGCTGGCTCGAACAACTGCAGAGCAGCTTCGCGCTGTTCGGCTACCTCACCTTCCGCGGCATCCTCAGCGCGTTGACCGCGCTGGCGCTGTCGCTGTGGTGGGGGCCGGCGGTGATCCGCAAGCTCGCCCAGTACAAGGGCGGCCAGCCGATCCGCCAGGACGGTCCGCAGACCCACTTCTCCAAAGCCGGCACGCCGACCATGGGCGGCGCGCTGATCCTGTTCACCGTGCTCGCTTCGGTGCTGCTGTGGGGCGACCTGCGCAACAAGTACGTCTGGCTGGTGCTGGCGGTGATGGTCGCGTTCGGGGCGATCGGCTGGTGGGACGACTGGATCAAGATCGTCCGCCGCGATCCGAACGGCATGAAGTCGCGCACCAAGTACGCGCTGCAGTCGCTGTTCGGCCTCGCCGCCGGCGTGTTCCTGTACATGACCGCCGAGGTGCCGGCCGAGACCACGTTCTACATCCCGTTCTTCAAGGCGGTGGCGCTGCCGCTGGTGGCCTTCAGCTTCGTCGCGATCGCCTATTTCTGGATAGTCGGCTTCTCCAACGCGGTCAACCTCACCGACGGCCTCGATGGGCTGGCGATCATGCCGACGGTGCTGGTGGCCTGCGCGCTGGGCGTGTTCGCCTACGCCTCGGGCAACGCGGTGTTCTCCGAGTACCTGCAGATCCCGCAGGTGCCGGGCGCGGGCGAGCTGGTGATCATCTGCGCGGCCATTGCCGGCGCCGGGCTCGGCTTCCTGTGGTTCAACACCTACCCGGCGATGGTGTTCATGGGCGACATCGGCGCGCTCGCGCTGGGCGCGGTGCTCGGCACGATGGCGGTGATCGTCCGCCAGGAGCTGGTGCTGGTGATCATGGGCGGCGTGTTCGTGATCGAGACGCTGTCGGTGATGATCCAGGTGGCGTCGTTCAAGCTCACCGGCAAGCGCGTGTTCCGGATGGCGCCGATCCACCACCACTTCGAGCTCAAGGGCTGGCCCGAGCCGCGCGTGATCGTGCGCTTCTGGATCATCTCGGTGGTGCTGGTGCTGGTCGGCCTGGCGACGTTGAAGGTGCGCTGATGACGGACACCGCGCGCCAGGCTGCACGACAGGCCACCCGGCTCGACGCGATCAGCGGTCACTACGACCGCTGGCTGCTCGGCGTCGCGTGCGCGCTGGCGTGCCTGGGCGTGGTGATGGTCGGCTCCAGCTCGATCTCGATCGCGCTCGACTACGGCGTCGGGCCGTTCCACTACCTGGTCCGGCACGTGGCCTTCCTCGCGGTCGGCGTGGGGCTGGCCGCGTGGATGATGCGGACCGAGCTGAAGACGGTCGAGCATTACAACCACTGGCTGCTGCTGGCGTGCGTCGGCCTGTTGCTGGCGGTGTTCATCCCGGGGCTGGGCAACGAGGTCAACGGTGCGCGGCGCTGGATCAACCTCGGGGTGTCGAGCTTCCAGGCGGTGGAGGCGGTCAAGCTGCTCTACATCATCTGGCTGGCCAGCTACCTCAAGCGCTACAGCGACGAGGTCACCGCGACCTGGTCGGCCATGCTCAAGCCGCTCGGCGTGGCGATGCTGCTGGTGGTGCTGCTGGTGCTGCAGCCGGACTTCGGCTCGCTCTCGCTGATCCTGGCGATCACCGGCGGCATGCTGGTGCTGGGCGGGGTCAACATGCCGCGGATGTTCGGGCCGGTGCTGGTCGGGCTGCCGCTGCTGGCGGTGGTGGCTATCGCCGAACCCTATCGCGTGCGCCGCCTGACCTCGTTCCTGGATCCCTGGGCCGACCCGTTCAACTCCGGCTACCAGCTGACCAACGCGCTGATGGCGGTCGGCCGCGGCGAGTGGTTCGGCGTCGGCCTCGGCGGTTCGGTGCAGAAGCTGTCGTACCTGCCGGAGGCGCATACCGACTTCATCCTCGCGGTCATCGCCGAGGAGCTGGGCTTCGTCGGTGTCTGCACCGTGATCGGGCTGTACGCGGTGCTGGTCGGGCGCGCGTTGTGGGTCGGCTTGAAGTGCGTAGAGATGCGACGCTACTTCGCCGGCTACTGCGCGTTCGGCATCGCGTTGTGGATCGGCCTGCAGAGCTTCGTCTCGATCGGCGTCAACCTCGGCCTGCTGCCGACCAAGGGGCTGACCCTGCCGTTGATCTCCTCGGGCGGTTCCAGCGTGCTGATGACCTGCGCCGCGGTCGGCCTGCTGCTGCGGGTGTCCTACGAACTCGACCGCGCCCGGCGCCAGGTCGCCCGCCTGCGCGGCGAAGCGGTACAGGCGTCCACCGGCGTGCCGGCGACCGCGCAGCCGCTGCCGGCATCGGTCGCCAGCCCCGCCACGGTGGCGTTGGTGACCGCGGCGCGCGGCACCAGCCGCCTGCGCCAGCGGATCGAGCCGGTACTCGGGAGGACGGGCGCATGAGCCGGCCGGTGATGATCCTCGCCGGCGGGACGGGCGGCCACATCTTCCCGGGCCTGGCGGTCGCGCGCGAGCTGCTCGAGCGTGGGGTTCCGGTGAGCTGGCTCGGCGCCGACGGCGCGATGGAAACCCGGCTGGTGCCGCAGCACGGCATCGCGATCGACACCATTCCCGTACGCGGCCTGCGCGGCAAGGGCGTGGCGACCCTGCTGGGCGCGCCGTTCAAGGTCGCCGGTGCGGTGCGTGCCGCCGTCCGGCTGCTGCGCCAGCGCAACCCGCGTGCGGTGATCAGTTTCGGCGGATACGCCGCCGGGCCGGGCGGGCTGGCCGCACGGATGGCCGGCATCCCGCTGGTGGTGCACGAACAGAACCGCGCCGCCGGCCTGACCAATCGCGTGCTCGCACGCCTGTCCGACGCGGTGCTGACCGGCTTCCCCGACACGTTCGACGACGAGCAGACCGTCGGCAACCCGGTGCGGGCGGAGATTGCCGCGTTGCCGGTGCCGGAACGCCGTTTCGCGGGTCGCGAGGGGCCGCTGCGCATCCTCGTGCTGGGTGGCAGCCAGGGCGCGCGTGCGCTCAACAGCGCGGTGCCGCTGGCGCTGGCCGGTCTGCGCGGGCGGGTCGACGGCTGCGAGGTGCGCCACCAGTGCGGCGAGCGCCAGCTCGAAGACGCGCGCGATGCGTACGAGCGGGCGGGAATCGAGGCCACGGTCGAGCCGTTCATCGCCGACATGGCGGCCGCCTATGACTGGGCCGACGTCGTGGTCTGCCGCGCCGGTGCGCTGACCCTCGCCGAGCTGTGCGCGGCCGGTGTCGGCAGCGTGCTGGTGCCGTTCCCGCAGGCGGTCGACGACCACCAGACCCGCAACGCCGAGTTCCTGGTCGACCGCGGCGCCGCGCACCTGCTGCCGCAGGGCACCGACGCCGCCGAGCTCGCCCAGCGCCTGTCGGCCACCCTCGAAATCCTGGCCGAGCGTGCCGACCTGCTGCGCCTCGCGCAGGCCGCCCGCGCGCTCGCCCGTCCCGATGCCGCCGCCCGCGTGGCCGACATCGTCCTTCAACACGCGTTCCCGGAGCAGGCTGCATGAGCAGTACCATCCGCCGCCGCCTGCAGCATGGTGGCGACCTCGCCAAGGCATTTCCGCGCGTGCACTTCATCGGTGTCGGCGGCACCGGCATGAGCGGCATCGCCGAGGTGATGGGCACGCTCGGCTACCAGGTGTCGGGTTCGGACAAGGCCGACAACGCGGTCACCCGCCGCCTGGCCCGACTCGGCATCACCGTGCATCGCGAGCACGCCGCGGCCAATGTGCTCGGCGCCGATTGCGTGGTCGTGTCCAGCGCGATCAGGCCCGACAATCCGGAACTGATGGAAGCGCGTGCGCAGCGCATCCCGGTGGTGCCGCGCGCGGAGATGCTCGCCGAGCTGATGCGCTTCAAGCGGGGCATCGCCGTCGCCGGCACCCACGGCAAGACCACCACCACCTCGCTGACCGCCAGCGTGCTGGCCGAGGGCGGAATCGACCCGACCTTCGTGATCGGCGGGCAGCTGCTCGCCGCCGGTGCCAATGCCCGCCTGGGCGGCGGCGACTGGCTGGTGGCCGAGGCCGATGAAAGCGACGGCAGCTTCCTGCGGCTCAATCCGCAGATAGCGATCGTCACCAATATCGATGCCGACCACCTGGAGAACTACGGCGGCGACTTCGCCAAGGTCCAGGCGGCATTCGACGAGTTCATGCACCGGCTGCCGTTCTACGGTCTGGCGGTGCTGTGCATCGACGACCCCGAGGTCGCCGCGCTGGCGGCGCGTACACCGCGCCACGTGATGACCTACGGGTTCTCCGAGGCGGCCGACGTGCGGGCCGAGGACGTGGCCCAGCAGGGCGCGCGGATGCGCTTCGTACTGTGCCTGCCCGACGGCGGGCGCTGCCCGGTGACGCTGGCGATGCCGGGGCGGCATAACGTGCAGAACGCGCTGGCGGCCGCATCGGTGGCGTGGCAGCTCGGCGTCGATGCGGCGTCGATCGCGCGCGCGCTGGAGGGCTTCGCCGGCGTCGGCCGCCGCTTCAACCTGCTGTCGCAGACGCCGTTGACGAAGGGTGGGCTGGTCACCGTGGTCGACGACTACGGCCACCACCCGAAGGAGCTCGAGGCCGTGTTTGCCGCGGCGCGCGGCGGCTGGCCGGACAAACGCCTGGTCGTGGCTTTCCAGCCGCACCGCTACAGCCGCACGCGCGACCTGTTCGACGACTTCGCCGCGGTGCTCTCGACCGCCGATGCGCTGGTGCTCACCGAGGTCTACGCCGCCGGTGAAAGCCCGATCACCGGCGCCGACGCGCGCGCGCTGGCACGCGCCATCCGTACCCGCGGCCGGGTGGATCCGATCGTGGTCGGCGCCGCCAGCGAGCTGCCCGGCGTGCTTGGCGACGTGCTCGAGAACGGCGACCTGCTGCTGATGATGGGCGCCGGCGACATCGGCCAGGCGGCCCAGCATGTCGCCACCCACGGATTCGTCGACGGGGGTGCCGCATGAGCGCGCCGTTCGCCTCGTCGCTGGTCGCCGACCCCGTGGCATTCGGCCGGGTCGCCGTGCTGATGGGCGGCACGAGCTCGGAACGCGAGGTGTCGCTCGACTCCGGCCGCAACGTGCTCGAGGCACTGCAGGCGCGCGGGGTCGACGCGTTTGCCGTCGACGGCATCCCGGCACTGGTCGACGCGATCCGCGCCGGCAGGGTCGACCGGGTATTCAACATCCTCCACGGCAACAAGGGCGGTGGCGAGGACGGCGTGCTGCAGGGCCTGTGCGAGGCACTGGGCGTGCCGGTCACCGGCTCCGGCGTGCTCGGCTCGTCGCTGAGCATGGACAAGATCCGCACCAAACAGGTGTGGCTGTCGGTCGGCCTGCCCACGCCCCGCTATGTGCGCCTGCCCAAGGGTGCGGACGTGCATGACGCGGCCAGGGAGATCGGCTTGCCGCTGATCATCAAGCCGTCCTGCGAAGGTTCCAGCGTCGGCGTCTCGCGCGTGCTGGACGAGGGCGGGCTGGACGAGGCGGTCGCGCTGGCCGCGCGTTACCCGGGCGAGCTGTTGATGGAGCAGCTGGTGGTCGGGGATGAACTGACGGTCGCCGTCCTCGCCGACGGGACCGGTCACCGCGCGCTGCCCTCGATCCGGATCGTGCCGAAGGGCGAGTGGTACGACTACAACGCCAAGTACGTCGCCGAGGACACCCAGTACCTGTGCCCCGGTCTCGACGGGGAGGCCGAGGACGAGATCCGCCGCATCGCGCTGCTCGCCTTCGAAGCGGCCGGCTGCAGCGGCTGGGGCCGGGTCGACGTGATGCGCGACCGCGCCACCGGCGAGTTCTTCCTGCTCGAAGTCAACACCGCACCCGGCATGACCAGCCACTCGCTGGTGCCCAAGGCGGCGCGCCAGGTCGGCATCGACTTCGAAGCGCTGTGCTGGCGCGTGCTCGAGTCCAGCCTGCGGGACGGGGAGGGCGCATCGGCGTGAACGCAATGCTGCGCCTGCTGGCCTGGTTGCTCGCCGTCGCGCTGGTGGCGCTGCCGGTGGTGGCCGTGCTGAACGGCTGGGTCGGCCACGAACGCTGGCCGCTGACCACGTTGCGCGCGACCGGGTCGTTCGACCGGGTCGACGAAGCCGCGCTGCGCAGCGCGTTGTTGCCGTACGCCCGCCAGGGCTTCTTCGCCGTCGACCTGGAGGGCGCCCGCGCCGCTGTCTCACGCCTGCCGTGGGTCGAGCACGCCGAGGTGCGCAAGCGCTGGCCCGACGTGCTGGAGGTGCAGGTGGTCGAGCACGTGCCGTTCGCGCGCTGGGGCGAGGACCGGCTGCTGTCCGAGCACGGCCGGCTGTTCCCGGCCGAGGGCATCGAGGTGCCCGCCGGCCTGCCGCGACTCGCCGGCCCGGATGGGCGGGTCGAGGATGTGGTCGAGGTCTACAACGAGTCGCGGGGGCAGTTCGCTCCCCTCGGCATCGAAATACACGCGGTGCGGCTGGATCCGCGTGGCAGCTGGAGCCTGGCGCTCGACAGCGGGGCCGAGGTCGTGGTCGGCCGCAACGAGGCGCGTGCGCGCATCGCCCGGTTCGTGCGGCTGCTGCCGCAACTGCTCAACCAGGACACGCAACGGCTGCAACGCGCCGATCTTCGTTACACCAACGGTTTCGCCTTGAGCTGGGCCCCGGCCCCGAAGGCGGATGCAGGTACGCAGGGAAATACATGAATCGCAAGGGCGACAAATCGCTGATCGTGGGCCTCGACATCGGCACCTCCAAGGTGGTGGCGCTGGTCGGCGAATTCACGCCGTCCAACGGCGGGCCAGCCAACCCGATCGAGGTCATCGGCATCGGCAGCCACGAGTCGCGCGGCCTGCGCCGCGGCGTGGTGGTGGACATCGAGTCGACCGTGCAGTCGATCCAGCGCGCGATCGAAGAGGCCGAGCTGATGGCCGGCTGCGAGATCCGCTCGGTGTATGCGTCGATTTCCGGCAGCCACATCCAGTGCCGCAACTCGCAGGGCATCGCCCCGATCCGCGATGGCGAGGTCAGCTTTGCCGACCTGGACCGCGTGCTCGAGGCGGCCAAGGCCGTGGCGATTCCGGCCGACCAGAAGATCCTGCACGCGATCCCGCGCGACTACGTGCTCGACGACTCGCAGGAGGGCATCCGCAACCCGGTCGGCATGACCGGCGTACGGCTGGAGGTGCATGCGCACCTGGTGGTGTGCGCGCAGTCGGCCGCGGCCAACGTGAGCAAGTGCGTGCAGCGCTGCGGGTTGCAGGTCGATGACCTGATCCTCGGCGTGCTGGCCTCGGCCAACGCGGTGCTGACCAGCGACGAGCGCGAGCTCGGCGTGGTGCTGGTCGACATCGGCGCGGGCACCACCGACATCGCCGTGTTCGTCGGCGGCGCGATCGCGCATTCGGCCAGCCTCGGCATCGCCGGCGACAAGGTCACCGAGGACATCGCCCACATGCTGCGCACGCCGACCCCGGAGGCCGAGCAGATCAAGGTCCGCTACGCCTGCGCGCTGGCGCAGATGGCGACGGCCGAGGAGTCGATCCAGGTGCCCTCGGTCGGCGACCGCCCGCCGCGGCGGATGCCGCGCCACTCGCTGGCGCAGGCGGTGCAGGCGCGCTACGAGGAAATCTTCGAAATGGTCCAGGCCGAGCTGCGCCGCAGCGGCTTCGAACAGCACGTCCGCGCCGGCATGGTCCTGACCGGCGGCGCGGCCAAGATGGAAGGCGTGGTCGAGCTGGCCGAGGAGATGCTGCAGATGCCGGTGCGCGTGGGCATCCCGCAGCACGTGACCGGCCTGGGCGAAGTGGTCGGCAACCCGGTCCACGCCACCGGCGTCGGCCTGCTGCTGATGGGCAGCCAGATCGAGAACCCGCGCCGACCGGTGATCAGCGCCGGCCGCGCCGGCAACTTCCTCAACAAGCTCAAGACCTGGTTCCGGGGGGAATTCTGATGGCCCCGGCAGGACAGGTACACCGATCGATTTACCGGACAAAGCCGAGGCGACGACGCCCCGGCCAGGCACAGGGGTGGCAACGGCAGTACGCAACAAGCGGCGACACAGGCAGCAACACATAACTAGACATACGAGGACACGGACATGGCGCACTTTGAACTGGTAGAGAACATGGCCCCGAACGCGACCATCAAGGTGGTCGGCGTCGGTGGCGGCGGCGGCAACGCGGTCGCCCACATGGTCAGCAACAACGTCGACGGGGTGGAGTTCATCACCGCCAACACCGACTCGCAGGCGATCAAGAACTGCGGCGCCAAGCTGCAGCTGCAGCTCGGCAGCAACGTCACCAAGGGCCTGGGCGCCGGCGCCAACCCCGAGGTCGGCCGCCAGGCCGCGCTGGAGGACCGCGAACGCCTGATGGACGCGATGCAGGGCGCCGACATGGTGTTCATCACCGCCGGCATGGGCGGCGGCACCGGCACCGGTGCGGCGCCGGTGGTGGCGCAGCTGGCCAAGGAGATGGGCATCCTGACCGTTGCGGTGGTCACAAAACCCTTTCCGTTCGAGGGCCGCCGCCGCATGCAGGTCGCGCTGAAGGGCATCGAAGAGCTGAGCCACCACTGCGACTCGCTGATCACGATCCCCAACGAGAAGCTGATCACCGTCCTCGGCCGCAACGCGACGATGATCCAGGCGTTCCGCGCCGCCAACGACGTGCTGCTCGGCGCCGTGCAGGGCATCGCCGACCTGATCGTCCGCCCGGGCCTGATCAACGTCGACTTCGCCGACGTGCGCACGGTCATGTCCGAGATGGGCCTGGCGATGATGGGCAGCGGTTCGGCCCGCGGCGACGACCGTGCCCAGGCCGCGGCCGAGGCGGCGGTGCAGAATCCGCTGCTGGACGACATCAACCTGTCCGGTGCCAACGGCATCCTGGTCAACATCACCGCCGGCCCGGACTTCACCATGGCCGAGTTCGACGAGGTCGGCCGCACCATCGAGGCGTTCGCCTCCGAGGACGCGACCGTGGTGCTGGGCACCGTGCTCGACCCGGACATGCAGGACGAGGTCAAGGTCACCGTGGTGGCCACCGGCCTGAATCGCGCCGTCGCCCGCCAGGGCCGGCCGAACGAGAACCGCGCGCCGATCCAGCTGGTCCGCGACGGCACCACCGGCCAGCCGATGTTCCCGGTCGAGGACGCGGTGGCACCGGCGGCGCCGAGCTTCACCAGCAGCCTGCGCAGCAGCGGACGACAGGAAGCCGCGCCGGCACCGGCCGCCGCCGACTTCGGCAACGACAGCTACCTGGACATTCCGGCGTTCCTGCGCCGCCAGGCGGACTGATACCGCCAGTCCGACGCCCTGTCTGTTTGGCCCCGGACCTCGCGTCCGGGGCATTTGGGCCGGTCGCCCGCCTTCGCGGGCAGGCGACCGGTCGTTTCCGATGTGACGGTCATTGCAGGTGGAACCCGGATTTTCCGTTCAGGTTCAGCTGCTTGCATGTTAATCTTGCGCGCTTTTCCGGATTGGTAATATCCGGGTCATCACCGCCCGGTCGTCGCGGCCCGCGGCGTGTCGTTCCAAGAGTCCACAGGAAGTCCGCTCCGACCATGCTGCGCCAGCGCACCCTCAAGAACGTGATCCGCGCCACCGGCGTGGGTCTGCATAGCGGCGAGAAGGTCTTCCTTACCCTGCGTCCGGCGCCGGTCGACGCCGGTATCGTGTTCCGCCGCGTCGATCTCGACCCGGTGCTGGAGCTCCCCGCGCGTGCCGACCTGGTGACCGAGACCGTGCTGTGCACCGGCCTGAGCCAGGGACCCGACAAGGTCATGACGGTCGAACACCTGTTGTCGGCGCTCGCCGGTCTGGGGATCGACAACTGCTATATCGATCTGTCGGCGCCGGAAGTGCCGATCATGGACGGCTCCGCCGGACCGTTCGTGTTCCTGCTGCAGTCGGCCGGCGTGGCCGAGCAGGAAGCGCCGAAGAAGTTCATCCGCATCGTCCACCCGGTCGAGGTGCGCGACGGCGACAAGCTCGCCCGGTTCGAGCCCTATGACGGTTTCCGGCTCGGGTTCACGGTGGTGTTCGACCATCCGGCGATCCCCGAGGCGCAGTCGCGTGCGGAGGTGGAGTTCTCCACCGCCAACTACATCCGCGAAGTCAGTCGCGCCCGCACGTTCGGGTTCATGCGTGATCTGGAATACATGCGCGAGCGCAATCTCGGCCTCGGCGGCTCGATGGACAACGCAATCGTGCTCGACGAGTTCCGGGTGCTGAACGAGGACGGCCTGCGGTACGCCGACGAGTTCGTGCGCCACAAGATCCTCGATGCCGTCGGCGACCTCTACCTGGCCGGCCACGCCATCCTCGGCGCGTACGAGGGCTACAAGTCGGGCCACGCCCTCAACAACAAGCTGGTGCGGGCGCTGCTGGCCGAACAGTCCGCCTGGGACATCGTCACCTTCCCCGGCGCGCACGATCCCGTGCCCCTTTCCTACCGGCCCGCCGCCGCGTTCTGATCCCGGCGGGTCGCCGGCGGCAAATTGCCGACTTCGACCCGTTCCACGGTGCCCCCCGTCACGGATGTGAATACCCCGTGACACCGTAACGATCCCTTTACGAAATACTTCCGACTCCTTAACAAAACGAGGGGTTTGGCGCCTTAGCATGCCCCGTCGGTGATCACTTGGTCTTCACGGCGGCTGCCGCCACCGGGGGCGAACAGGCGATCAGCGGGTGTCCTCCGGATCCGTTCTGTCGGGCCTGAGGGACGCCAGTGCGGCCTGCAGGGCTTCTTTTGCGGCCGGCGACATGGTCACGGTGTTCCGCGGTGCCGCAGGGGGCGGTGTCGCGGGAGCAAGGCTCGTCTTGACGACGAACTCCGCCGCGGCCAACCCGATGGATCGGGCGGCATCGAGCAGTTCCGGGGCAAGCAGGCGCAGCTTCGCGCGCCAGACCGGGGCATCGACCACAAACACGAGCCTGCCGCGCTCGTAATTCGCCAGCCGCGCGTGCGCGGCCAGCGGGGACGGCAGGAGGGGGCGTAACCGACGGTCCAGCTCGTCGAGCCACATGGCACGACGGATCGGGTCGCCAGCGGGCTCCGCCAGCAGCGCATCGAGCGCGGCGACGGGGGCCGAGGGACGGCGCGGGGGGCGGGGCTTGGAATCAGACATCGGACATATGACCTATAACGACATCGTAAACAAATCGCGCGACCTGCTGGCCTCATGCGGCCAGCGTGTCGCCCGCTTCGGCGCACGGCGCCCGGGTGCGGCCGCGGCGCTGCTGCTGGGTACCGGCCTGGCGATCGGCGCGGGCGGCGGCATTGCCGGCAACCTCGCCCTGCGAGCGCAGGTCGAACAGCAGCAGGTCCGCATCGAGTCCATCCAGGACGATGCCCAGCGCGAGGTCAATGCGCTCGCGGCACGGCTCGGTGAACTGCAGGCCGAAGCCAACCGGCTCAACGCCCTCGGTGAGCGCCTGACCCGCATCGGCCAGCTGGAGGACGGCGAGTTCGACTTCAACAAGCCGGTCGCGATCGGCGGTGGCGGAGTCGTCGAGGACATGCCGAAGGCCGAGCTCGACAGCGGCATGGCGATGCTGGACACGCAGTTCAAGGCATCGGGCGAGCAGCTTTCGGTACTGGAGTCGCTGCTGTTCAACCGCCAGCTGGACATGAACTCGGTGCCCTCGCGCGAGCCGATCAACAGCTACATCACCTCCAACTTCGGCCGCCGTGCCGACCCGATCCGCGGCGGCGGCCAGTTCCACAAGGGCATCGACTTCGAGGCCGACGTTGGTGACCCGGTGAAGGCGGTGGCGGACGGCGTGGTCAGCTTCGCCGGCGTGCGTTCCGGTTACGGCAACACGGTCGAGATCGACCACGGCAACGGCTACGTGACGCGGTACGCCCACAATTCGCGTCTGACCCAGAAGGTCGGCTCGCTGGTCCGGGCGGGCCAGGAAATCGCCAAGGCCGGTTCGACCGGTCGCTCGACCGGTGCCCACGTGCACTTCGAGGTCTGGCAGGACGGCCGCGTGGTCAACCCGCGCCAGTTCCTCGACCAGCGCTCACCGCTGCGCGGTTGAGGCAGCAGAACGAAGGCCCGCCGAAACGCGGGCCTTCTTCGTTTCAGGCGCCGGGCTGCAGAGGCGCGCATTGGACGCCGCCCCCTTGATAGGCGCCCCGAGCCCCCCCACGCTAGAATGAACGTTTCGCCACGACGGGGCGCATCGCGCCCCGTTTTCGTTGGCGATGATTTCGGAACCTTCGGACCGCCCATGCTCAACAACCTGCTCACCCGCGTCTTTGGCAGCCGCAACGAACGCCTGCTGCGCCAACTGCAACGCTCCGTCACCAAGATCAATGCGCTTGAGCCGGAGATGGAGAAGCTCAGCGACGCCGAGTTGCAGGCCAAGACCCCGGAGTTCCAGCAACGCCTCAGGGACGGCGCCTCCCTCGACCAACTGTTGCCGGAGGCCTTCGCGGTCTGCCGCGAAGCCAGCCGCCGCGTACTGGGCATGCGCCACTACGATGTCCAGCTGATCGGCGGCATGGTGCTGCACCTGGGCAAGATCGCCGAGATGCGCACCGGCGAGGGCAAGACCCTGGTCGGCACCTTGCCGGTCTACCTCAATGCGCTCACCGGCGACGGCGTCCACGTGGTCACCGTCAACGATTACCTGGCCCGGCGCGACTCGGCCTGGATGGGCCGGCTGTACAACTGGCTCGGCCTGTCGGTCGGGGTGGTCTACCCGGGCATGCCGCACGGCGACAAGGGCGCGGCCTACAACGCCGACATCACCTACGGCACCAACAACGAGTTCGGTTTCGACTACCTGCGCGACAACATGGCGCTGTCGAAGGGCGACCGTTTCCAGCGCGGCCTCAATTACGCGATCGTCGACGAGGTCGACTCGATCCTGATCGACGAGGCCCGCACGCCGCTGATCATCTCCGGCCCGGCCGACGAGTCCCCCGAGCTGTACATCAAGGTCAACCGGATCGTGCCGAAGCTGACCCGGCAGGAGGTCGAGGACGGCATCGGTGACTACTGGGTCGACGAAAAGGGCAAGCAGGTCCACCTGTCCGAGGGCGGGCAGGAGCACGCCGAGCAGCTGCTGCGCGAGGCCGGCATCCTCAATGCCGACGACGAGGAGGACGGCCTCTACAGCCCGCAGAACCTCAGCGTCGTGCACCACCTCAACGCCGCCATGCGCGCGCATGCGATCTACCAGCGCGACGTCGACTACATCGTCCGCGATGGCGAGGTGGTGATCGTCGACGAGTTCACCGGCCGCACCCTGGCCGGGCGCCGCTGGTCCGACGGCCTGCACCAGGCGGTCGAGGCGAAGGAAGGCGTGCCGGTCCAGCGCGAGAACCAGACGCTGGCGAGCATCACCTTCCAGAACCTGTTCCGCATGTACAACAAGCTGGCCGGCATGACCGGCACGGCGGACACCGAGGCCTACGAGTTCCAGAGCATCTACGGCCTGGAAGTCATCGTCATCCCGACCAACAAGCCGGTGCAGCGCAAGGACCACCCCGACGCGGTGTTCCTCAACCGCGCCGGCAAGTACCGCGCGGTGCTGGCCGAGATCAAGGAGGCCAACGCCAAGGGCCAGCCGGTGCTGGTCGGCACCACCTCGATCGAGGTGTCGGAGATGCTCAGCAACCAGCTGCGCGAAGCCGGCATCCACCACGAGGTGCTCAACGCCAAGCAGCACGAGCGCGAGGCGGTCATCGTCGCCCAGGCCGGTCGCCCGGGGGCCATCACCATCGCCACCAACATGGCCGGCCGCGGCACCGACATCGTGCTGGGCGGCTCGTGGGAGAACGAGGTCGAGCAGCTGGAGGCTTCCACCGGCGCGCCGGTCGACGACGCCACCCGCGAGCGCCTGAAGGCGGAGTGGCGCGAGCGCCACGAGGCGGTCAAGGCCGCCGGCGGCCTGCACATCGTCGGCACCGAGCGCCACGAGAGCCGTCGCATCGACAACCAGCTGCGTGGCCGCGCCGGTCGCCAGGGTGACCCGGGCTCATCACGGTTCTACCTGTCGCTGGAAGACAACCTGATGCGCATCTTCGCCGCCGACTGGGTGCAGAAGGTGATGGCGCGGATGGGCCTGAAGGAAGACGACATCATCGAGAGCCCTCTGGTCTCCAAGCAGATCGCCAACGCACAGCGCAAGGTCGAGGCGCACAACTTCGACATCCGCAAGAACCTGCTCGAGTTCGACGACGTCAACAACGACCAGCGCAAGGTCATCTACAGCCAGCGCGACGAGCTGCTGGAGGCCGAGAACGTCAAGGACAACATCGACGGCATCCGCGAGGACGTGGTCGCCGAGACCGTCGCCCGGTTCGTGCCGGCCGGCTCGATCGACGAGCAGTGGGACCTGCCGGGGCTGGAGGCCGCGTTGGTGGAGGAGTTCAACCTGCGGGTCGACCTGCAGGGGCTGGTCGCCGGCCGCAGGGAGATCGACGACGAGGGCATCGCCGAGCATGTCGAGGCCGAGGTCGCGCGTCACGTCGAGGCCCGCGAGCAGCAGCTCGGGCCCGAGACCATGCGGATGCTCGAGAAGCACATCATGCTCAACGTCCTCGACCAGAACTGGAAGGAGCACCTGGCGCGGATGGACTACCTGCGGCAGGGCATCCACCTGCGTGGCTACGCGCAGAAGCAGCCCAAACAGGAGTACAAGAAGGAAGCTTTCGAGCTGTTCAGCGACATGCTCGACAAGGTCAAGCGCGAGGTCGTGACCCTGCTGGCACGGGTGCGGATCCGCTCCGAAGAGGAGATCGCCGCGCTGGAGGCGCAGGAGCGCGCGCAGGCCGAGGCGCGTGCACGCCAGATGCAGTTCCAGCACGCCGACGCCGGCGGCCTGGGTGCTGACGAGGAGGCCCGCCAAGCGCAGGCGGCCGCGCAGACGGCGGGCCAGGCAAACCAGGCCTTCGCCAACGTCGGTCGCAACGATCCGTGCCCGTGCGGCAGTGGCAAGAAGTACAAGCACTGCCATGGACAGTTGGCCTGACCGAGGTCATCGCCACCGTTCCATGCAACCTCTCCCGACGCCGGGAGAGGGCGCGGCCCGGCCTGTGCTGATTGCACTGCTGTTTCGGGTGGATTCCCGTCCGCCGGTCGTGGCGCGATATCCGCTCGTCACACCCGCCATCTGATGAGTTCCGACGACACCGCGTCACCGGTGGTGGAGGTCGTCGCTGGCGTCATCCAGGATGCCCGCGGCCGGATCCTGCTGGCCCGACGTACCGCGGGGCGCGATCTCGCGGGCCTGTGGGAATTCCCCGGCGGCAAGCGCGAGCCGGGCGAGTCGGCCGAAGCGGCGCTCGTGCGGGAACTGCGCGAAGAGCTCGGAATCGACGTCGAAGTCGGGCCCGTGGTCATCACCGTGCCGCAGGTCTATCCACACAAACGGCTACGCCTGGACGTGCGCCGGGTGCGCGACTGGCGCGGCGCCGCGCGCGGCCGGGAAGGCCAGGCGCTGGCCTGGGTGCCGCCGCACAAGCTGGCCAGCTATGCGATGCCACCGGCCGACCGGCCGGTCGTGGCGGCGATGCGGCAGCCGGCGGAATATCTGGTGACCCCGGCGCCCGGAGCTGACGACGAGCGTTGGCTGCGGTCGCTGCAGGAGGCCTTGGCAGGCGGCGTCAGGCGCGTGCAGTTGCGCGGCGGCATCGGGGAAAGGAAACGGTGGCTCGCACTGGTCGAACGTGCCGTGCAGCTCTGCCGCAGGGCCGGCGCCCAGGTCCTTGTGAATGATGATGTGGAGTTGGCTGCCCTGCACGGGATTGGCCTGCACCTGCCAGCCGCCCGGCTGATGGCGACTCCGGTTCGACCCGTGGCCGCGGAGGTCCCGCTGGCGGCGTCCTGCCACAACCTCGAAGAGGTTCGCGCGGCCGAAGCGCTGGGGTGTGACTTCGCTGTCGTCGGCCACATCCGTCCTACTCCCAGTCATCCAGACCGGCCGGAGATCGGCTGGGCCGGTTTCGCACGCCTGCGCGAGCATGTTTCGCTGCCGGTCTATGCCATCGGCGGGCTTGGAGTGGGTGACATCGCCGAGGCGCGGCAGCACGGCGCGCAGGGCATCGCCGCCATTCGTGGACTGTGGCCAGGGTAGCGCTCTCCCGGGCGGGTCTAGGGCCCGTTTCGGGGTGCGGGGCCACTTCCCGGGCACGATCCTGGAAGGAGCGTGGCATTCAGCCCGCTCGGGCCAATGCCCTATACAGCCGATCCAACGCTTCTACGTGGCTCTCA
Source organism: Lysobacter sp. CC-YZS074 (assembly GCF_056739745.1). Classification (NCBI taxonomy): domain Bacteria; kingdom Pseudomonadati; phylum Pseudomonadota; class Gammaproteobacteria; order Lysobacterales; family Lysobacteraceae; genus Lysobacter; species Lysobacter sp. CC-YZS074. The sequence continues at coordinate 745,046 of NZ_CP200301.1, forward strand.
AGTCCTGACAGCGGACCGTCATTGATGACGATATCGTCAGCGATGGCCAATCGCTGCTCGCGGCTCGCCTGCACCGCGATCATCGAGTCGGCCAGCGTCGCCGCCACTTGGTCGCGCTCCATCAACCGCGCGCGCTGCACCTCAACCGGCACATCCACCACCAGAATCCGGTCGAGCCAGGGATAGGCGGCGCGGCCGCCACCCTCGGCGAGCAGCGGGATCGCCGCCATCGCGTAGGCCCCTCGCGCTGCCTCGCATTGCGTCCGCATCGCCTGCCGCACCCGGGGATGGATGATCGCCTCAAGTTGCAGCCGGGCTGCGTGGTCGGCGAACACGCGCTTGCGCATGGCGCCGCGGTCGAGCGCGCCGTCAGCGCCAAGCACGCCATCTCCGAACGCCGCCACGACTTCCGCCAGCCCCGCCGACCCGGGTGCCACCGCCTCGCGCGCCGCGGCATCGGCATCGACAACGACGACACCCAGCTCCTCGAACCGTCGGCCGACTTCACTCTTGCCCGACGCCACGCCGCCGGTGATCCCGATGATGTAATCGCTCATGCGGCGCAGGATGCCATGCAGCGGCTCGCAGGGGCCCACCCGCCTTCTGTAGGAGCGACGTAAGTCGCGACCCACTGACAATCGGGTCGCGGGCATCGTTACCGCGTCGGCGCGGTCATGCGACCGTCAGTTCGCGTTGAACGAAGACGCTTTTGGGGTCGGTGGGTCGCGACTCACGTCGCTCCTACAGAAGCCCGTTGCTTACGTGGGAGCTAACCCAATCCGGCGTAACGCATATAGCCGTCCACCAGCGCATCGCCCCAGAAGAAGGCGACCCAGCCGGCAACCGCCAGGTACGGCCCGAACGGAATCGGCGTCGCCCGGTCGCGGCCCTTCGCCGCCAACCAGATCGAGCCGATGATCGCGCCCACCAGCGACGACAGCAGGATGGTCGGCAACACGCCGTTGAGCCCGGTCCACGCACCGATCGCGGCGAGCAGCTTGAAGTCGCCGTGCCCCATGCCTTCCTTGCCGGTGAGCTGCTTGAACACCCACCAGACGATCCACAGGCTGAGGTACCCCGCCACCGCGCCGAGCAGTGCCGGCTTGGTCGGCATGTAAAGGTTGTCGGCGGCCGCGATCAGGCCCAGCCACATCAATGGAAGGGTCAGCTGGTCAGGCAGCAACTGGGTCCGCAGGTCGATGCCCGACAGCGAAATCAGGAACCCGGTGAACACCATCGCCCCGAAGCCCTGCCAGCCGAAGCCGAAACGCCACACGCAGGCGACCATCAGCACCATCGTCAGCAGCTCGACCAGCGGGTACTGCGGCGAGATCGGCGCCTTGCAGTTGCGGCACTTGCCGCGCAGCGCCAGCCAGCTGAACACCGGGATGTTCTCGTACCACGACAGCTGGTGCTTGCAGTGCGGGCAGTGCGAGCGCTCCACCACGATGCCCGGTGGAGGCGGGTCGTAGGTGTCGGGCTCTTCCAGGATCTCGTGGGCGTCGCGCTTCCACTGCCACTCCAGCCGCTTGGGCAGGCGCAGGATCACCACATTGAGGAAGCTGCCCAGCAGCAGGCCGAAACCGGCGACCAGCGGGTAGCCGATTTCGGGGTTCTGATCGAGGAATGCCATCGGGCGAGCTTAGCCGACCACCGCACCAAGCTTGAAGATCGGCAGGTACATCGCGATCACCATGCCGCCGACGACCACACCGAGAAACACCATGATCAGCGGCTCCAGCAGACTGGAAAGGGCGTCCACCGCGTTGTTGACTTCCTGCTCATAAAACTCCGCGACCTTGAACAACATGGCGTCGAGCGCGCCGGCTTCTTCGCCGATTGCGGTCATCTGTATGACCATGTGCGGGAACATATTGGTTTGCTTCATCGCCATGTTGACCGGGTAACCCACCGCGACATCATCGCGGACCCGAAGGACGGCCTTCTCGTAAACCGTATTGCCGGTAGCGCCCGCGACTGTGTCCAGCGCCTCCACTAGAGGAACGCCGGCCTTGAATGTCACGGCTAGAGTGCGTGAGAAGCGCGCAATCGAGGAATTGTGCATGATCTGCCCGATTACCGGCAGCTTGAGAACCATGCGATCAACAAAATGTTGAAACGCCAAGGAGCGGCGAAACGCCATCATTGTGGCTATCCCAGCACCCACGATGGCAAGCAATATCAACCACCACCACGCGACCATGAAGTCGCTCATGTCGATTACAAGCTGGGTAAACGCCGGCAGATCCGCGCCAAAGCTGGAAAAGACATCCTCGAAGGTGGGAACGACGAAGATCAGCAGAATCGCACTAACAATAAATGCGACCGCCACCACCATGGCGGGATAAAACATCGCTTTCTTGATCTTGCCTTTGAGCGCCTCGAGGTTTTCCTTGTAGGTCGCAACGGTATCGAGCACTGTTTCAAGGACACCCGCCGATTCGCCAGCGCGGACGAGATTCCTATACAGTTCGTCGAACTGCACCGGATGTTTTCCGATCGCCTCGCTCAAGGAGGAGCCACTCTCCACGTCGGCGCGAATGGTGTTGACCATCTTTTGCATCCGTACGTTCTTGCTGCCGCTAGAGATGATCTCCAGCGCGCCGACGATCGGCACACCCGCTTTCATCATGGTGGCGATCTGGCGGCTGAAGATCGCGATGTCGAGCGGAGTTACCGGCTTGCCGGCGCTGCCGAATAGCGGTTTCGGCTTGGGCTTCACAACCTTCGGCGTGATGCCTTGGCGGCGCAGCTCGGCGCGCAGGAAGTTCGCGTTCTTGGCGGTCTGCTCGCCCTTCATCACCACACCGCGCTTGTCGGTGCCTTCCCAGACATACATGGTCAGGGCCTCGGTGCGACGCACCGGGGTATTGGGCTTCGCGGCAGATCGGCTTACGGACATGTGGCCCCCAGGAGCGCTCTTGGCAGTTGCGGCAACACGGCGCGCCGATGGCGGCGCACCTTCCCCAGTATGATGCCGCGGCTCCCCGCCGCGGGCACGTCCGACACCCCGCCAAGTGGGCCAGGCATGTCGTAGGCCAGCATATCCTGACCTTCCGCGTCGGGACAGCAACCGCGGTCACAAGTGGCGTCGGATCGACGGGGCAGCGGCGTCTGCAGGAGCGGCTTCAGCCGCGATCGTGGAATCGACGCGGCCGAACGGCTCACGATCACGGCTGAAGCCGCTCTTGCAATAAGCTGAGCAGAACGGCTCAGTCCTTCGTCACGCGGTTGATCTCGGCTAGGCTGGTCACCCCATTGCGCACCTTCAGCAGCGCCGACTGCCGCAGATCCCGGATCCCCGCCCGCTGCGCCGCCTCGGCAATCTGCATCGCATTGCCGCCGGCCAGCACGATCTCCTGGATCTCGTCGCTCATCGGCATGACCTGATAGATGCCGGTCCGGCCCTTGTAGCCTTCGGTACAGTCCGCGCAACCCACGGCCTCGTAGATGTGGAAGTCGGGGCTGGCAATCTCATCGGCGGTGAAGCCTTCCGCCAGCAAGGCGTGCTCGGGCAGATGGACCTCGCGTTTGCAGTCGTGCAGCCGGCGGGCCAGTCGTTGCGCCACCACCAGGGTAACCGACGAGGTGATGTTGAACGGCGCCACGCCCATGTTCATCAGGCGCGCGATGGTCTGGGGTGCGTCGTTGGTGTGCAGGGTCGACAACACCATGTGGCCAGTCTGGGCGGCCTTGATGCCGATCTCGGCCGTTTCCAGGTCGCGGATTTCGCCGACCATGATCACGTCTGGGTCCTGACGCAGGAAGCTGCGCAGGGCGGCGGCGAAGGTCATGCCGCGCTTGGTGTTCATCTGCACCTGGTTGATGCCGGGCACGCGGATTTCCACCGGGTCCTCGACCGTGGAGATGTTGCGGGTTTCGTCGTTGAGGATGTTAAGCGCGGTATACAGCGACACGGTCTTGCCCGAACCGGTCGGACCGGTGACGAGCACCATGCCGTAGGGTTTGGCGATGGCGGCCAGGTAGAGCGCCCGCTGGTCGTCCTCGTAACCGAGCTTTTCAATGCCGAGCTTGGCTGCGCTGGAGTCCAGGATACGCAGCACGATCTTCTCGCCGAACAGGGTCGGCAAGGTGCTCACGCGGAAGTCGATCTGTTTGGTCTTGCTCAGGTTGAGCTTGATGCGGCCGTCCTGCGGCACGCGCTTTTCGGCGATGTCGAGCTGCGCCATCACCTTCAGGCGTGCCGAGATGCGCTGCTGCAGTTTCACCGGCACCTTGGCCGCCTGCTTCAGCAGGCCGTCAATGCGCAGGCGGACGCGGTACTCGGTCTCGTAGGGCTCGAAGTGAATGTCGGAGGCGCCGCGCCGAATGGCGTCCACCAATACCTTGTTGATGAACTTGACGACCGGGGTGTCGTCAGTCTTGGCGTCGACGCCGGAATCACCGGAGACGTCATCATCGCCGCCCACTTCCAGATTCTCCAACCCCTCGTCGTCTCCTCCCATGGTGTCGCTGAGCGAATCAGCGGATTCCAGCCATCGGTCGATGTGGCGCCGGATGCTGTCCTCATCGACTAGGATCGCCTCCACCGTCAGGTTCGTCTGGAACTTGATCTCGTCGAGCGCCTGGGTGTTGGTGGGTTCGGAGATTCCAACGAACAACCGGTTGCCGCGCTTGAACAGCGGCAGCACGCAGTGCTTGCGAAGCAGTTCCTCCTTGACGAGCTTGACCGCAGCTTGCTCCGGGTCTACCGCTGAAGGGTCGATCAGCGGTACACCAAACTCAACGGAGTTGGCCGCCGCGAGTTGTAGCGGCGATACGACGCGCCCCTCCACCAAGTAGCTGGGCAACGATTTCTTCTCTGCAGTAGCTGCAGCCATGGCCTCACGGGCTTTGGTTTCGTCGAGGGCGCCGTCGAGGACCAGTCGACGAGCGATACCGGTGATGCCGACAAGATTTGGCGAAGCAGCAGCGTTCATAGGGAGGCCGTTTGTATCGGGTTCAGCAGAGACTTTACAGCGGTGAATCGCCGTCATGCAGAACAAAAAAAACCCGGCCGAAGCCGGGTTTTTTTGTCGGCGCAGCTTAGCGGCAGCTGGCCGGAGCGTGCTTGGTCTCGCCAGCGCTCAAGGTGCAGTCCCAAGTGATCGGGTCATCCAGGGTGGCCTGCGTCGGGGTCAGCACCAGGATCGGATCCACGTCGGCCCCGGTGTTCTGCGAGGTGCCGGTGACTACACCGGCATCGATCTCGACGCTGGCAACCAGATCGGTAGCCTGACCGCTATATCCAGCGGCAGCATTGTCGACCACGTCGGTTGCGAGAACGCCTTCGGACTGGGCGGTTTCCGCAACAGCCAGCTTGGCAGCAGACATGGCGACCATGGTCTCGCTGACCTTGGTGCGGATGGTGTAATCCTGATAGGCCGGCAGAGCAATGGCTGCCAGGATGGCGATGATCGCGATCACGATCATCAGTTCGATCAGGGTAAAGCCCTTCTGGTTCTTCATTGTGTATCCCCTAGGAGTGGTGGTAACTCACGTGCCGTCAGAGCCGGGCGTTCCGGTCCTCGGGCTGCCGTGCTTGTTGGCACGTGCCTGTAGATGTACGCACGTCCTGTGCCAACTCTCAGCCGGGGTGGCTTCCGGCGTGTAACTGGAATCGACCTCACGCAATAGATGCCAACGGTAAAGATCAATGTGACGTGGAGGGGCCTTATTCTTGCTGCGGGTGACGTAAAACGTCACTTCGGTCGGTCTCGTGGCGAGAAATGGAGTGTGCTGGGCTCCAGATGGGCGCGACATCCATCGGAGCGATCGGGTGATGTGTGGCCGGGTCGAGCACCATCACGATGTCGCGTTCCCGCAGCACCAGTGGAACGTAGCGGGCTTGGGCCATTTCAATGCCGTGTCGTTGTAGCCAACGTTCGACGGCCGCGCGGCTCTCCGGTTGAGCGTGCGCTAGCTCCCCAAGGGGTTGGCTGCGCGCATAGATGTCGGATGCGAAATCCCGGTAGGGTTGGTAGAACGCCGGGCGCAGCTCCACGTCCGCCAGGCCTGCCGTCAACTCTTCAAGCAGCCGTGACTTTGCTTTTGCCGACACAGGGGGCGCCGCCGTCACCAGCTGCGGCCCAAACCAAGGCAACTGACGGTACTTGGAGGGTGTGGAGGGGTCGATGAAGACTTCGTTGGCTGAGACGAGTTGGAACCTGTCGACGGCCCCGACCAGGTATACCGGCCGGCTTTCCACGACGACCGCCAAGCCATAAGCCAGCGCCAACGCTTGCACGAGCGCAATGATGGAAAGATCGAACTTTAGGCTCGGTTTGTCGACCCGGAACACCACTAGGGTTAGCAAGGGACCGAGGGCCAGGTCGACGCCCAAAATGACCAAAGTCAGATCTAGCGCGCCGGCGGCCGCGAAATATGGCGGTGGGTACCAGACAAGAAGCAGGACGGCAGCAATGCTGGCGCCCACGGCGGCACTGATGACCAGATGAATGAGTGCAGCTTGCCAACGGGTCATCTGCTACCGGCCAGATCAGTCGATCCCGAGCTTCTTCAGCTTGTAGCGCAACGCCCGGAAGGTGATGCCCAGCGCCGCTGCGGTGCGGGTCTTGTTGTAGCGGTTTTCCTGCAGGGCGTGCTGGATGGCGGCGCGCTCGATCTCCTCGATGTACGAGGGCAGGGCGCTGGTGGCGGTGTCGCGCGGGTCGACGGTGCGTGGGTCGATGCCGTTGGCCGCGGCGGCGGTCTGCGGGGTCTGCACCGGCGCCGGGTTGACCGACCTGGGCAGGCTGAGGTCGTCGGCGCCGAGCGTCTCGCCGTCGGCCAGTGCCAGCGCGCGCTCGAGGATGTTCTCGAGCTCGCGGACGTTGCCGGGAAAGGAATACTGCTGCAGTGCTTCGAGTGCGTCGTCGCCCAGCCTCGGTGCCGGGCGGTCCTGATGGGCGGCCAGGCGCTGGAGGATCTTCTCCGACAGGCCGGCGAGGTCTTCGCGGCGTTCGCGCAGCGGCGGCACGCGCAGTTCGATGACGTTGATGCGGTAGTAGAGGTCCTGCCGGAAGCGGCCGTCGGCCACCATCGGCGCGAGATCCTTGTGGGTCGCCGACAGGATGCGGACGTCGACGGTGACTTCGGCGTTGGCGCCGACCGGCTTGATCGACTTTTCCTGGATGGCGCGCAGCAGCTTGACCTGCATCGCCAGCGGCAGCTCGGCGACCTCGTCGAGGAACAGAGTGCCGCCGTCGGCGCTCTGGAACAGCCCGGGCTTGTCGGCATGGGCGCCGGTAAAGCTGCCCTTCTTGTGGCCGAAGAACTCGCTCTCCATCAGCTCGGATGGGATGGCGCCGCAGTTGACCGGCACGAACGGCCCGGTGGCGCGGCCGCCTTCGGCGTGGATGGTGCGGGCGACCAGTTCCTTGCCGACGCCGGATTCGCCGGCGATGTACACCGGCGCCTGGCTGCGGGCCACCTTGGCGATGGTCTGGCGCAGCGAGGCCATTGCGGGCGATTCGCCGTACAGGCGGGAGGCCACGGTATCGGTGGCGGGGGCGTGTTCGGTTTCGCCCAGTTCCAGCGCATGGCGGACCAGGTCGCGTAGCACGCCCAGTTCGACCGGCTTGGAGACGAAATCGAACGCGCCGGCCTTGAGCGCTTCCACCGCAGCTTCGACATTGCCGAAGGCGGTGATCATCGCGACCGGGGTGTTGGGGTGCTTCTGGGTGATTTCGGCGATCAGGTCGATGCCCGAACCATCCGGCAGGCGCATGTCGGTCAGGCAGAGGTCGTACTGGTTGCGCGCCAGCTGTGCGCGCGCGTCCGCCAGGCTGGATGCGGTATCGCAACGCAGCCCCATGCGGCCCAGGGTCATGACCAACAACTCGCGGATATCGCGCTCGTCGTCGACCACCAGTGCACTACGCGTTTCTGCCATCCGATCCTCCGGGCGTCACAATAGCTTAACAAGCTGTGGCGGCCAAACGTCAGTCACCGGGCGCTTTTTGGCGCGTTTGTGACCCGTGTGGGCAGGCCGACTCCCGGCCCGATGCCAGTTATCGGCCGGAGTCGGGTAAGCTTTAGCGGTCTACGGAGAGACGCACATGAACAGCGGAGCATCTGTTCCCCGCGCGGTCCTGGCCGCGCTGTCGCGCTTCAGCGGCGACGATCGCCTGTATTCCCTGGAACTGGATCCCCCCGCCGGCCTGATGTCGGCCGATCTGGTGGTCGAGCGCTGGCAGGGATGGGAGGCGCTTTCGAGCGGTTACGAGTGGTGGGTGGACGTGCTGTCGGTCGACGCGCGCCTGCCGCTGGAGGAGTTCCTGGGGCGGTCCGCGACGTTGTGGACCCGCGGCGCCGACGGCGGGCGCATTCCCCGTAGCGGGCTCGTCCGGGAGGCGGCGTGCATCGGTTCCGATGGCGGGCTGGCGCGTTACCGCCTGTGCTTGGTGCCGTGGACCTGGCTGTTGACGCAGGGTCGTCACAGCCGGGTGTTCCAGGACGCGACCGTGGCGGAGATTGCCGAGGCTGTGTTCGCCGGCTACGCCCCGTTGGCGGCGTGGCAGGTGGGCGACGAGGTCGGTCCATTCCTCGCCGGGGCGCGGCCGCGCAGCTACTGCGTCCAGTACCGCGAGACCGATTTCGACTTCATCAGCCGGCTGCTGGCCGAGGAGGGTCTCGGGTGGCGGCTGGAGCAGGCCGGGGATGCGCCCGCCGGGCACCGATTGGTGGTGTTTGCCCGTAGTGACGAAGCGCCGCAGGACCGCACCGCCGAAGCCGGTGCCGGCATCCGCTTCCACCGCAGCGATGCCACCGAAGCCGCCGACACCATCCAGGCCCTCGGCAGCAGTGGCGGCATCGAGTCGACCGCGCTCACGCTGCTGAGCCACGACTACAAGGCGGGGGCGCTCGGCGTCAGTGTGCCGTTGGGCGGATCGCGGGACACCGCTGCGTTGCTGGAGGTCTATGACCCCGCCGGAACCTACGCGTTCGCCGACCAGCCCGAGGCGGCGCGTTATGCCGGACTGCTGGCCGACGCCCGGATGGCCCAGCGCAACCAGTGGCTCGGGCAGTCCAGCGTCCGCAGCTTCCGCGCCGGCCAGTGGTTCACCGTACTGGATGCACCCGTGGGATCGATGGGTGCCGACGCGGCGGCGACACCGGAAGAGCTGTTGCTGGTGTCGGTAAGGCAGATGGGTATCAACAACCTGCCCGATGCGGTCCGCGACGGGGTTGTCGACGTGCTGGGCGAGGCGGCCCCGATGCCGGTCGAAGGCATGGGTGCGACCACGTGGGCCGCGGTGCGGACCCGGGCGGCCGCCGTGGGATACGGCAACACGTTCGTTGCCGTCCCGCGTGCGCAGCCGTGGCGGCCGGTGCTTGCCGATGAAACCGGTGCGCGCCTGAACCCCCGGCCGACCGCGCCGGGCTATCAGAGCGCGATCGTGGTGGGCGAAGGCGGCAGTACGGCCGGCGACCTGCACAGCGACGCGCTGGGGCGGGTCAAGGTGCGTTTCCACTTCCAGCAGCCCGGCGGCGGATCCTCCGGCCATAGTTGCTGGCTGCGGGTAAGCCAGCGCTACGCCGGTCCTGGCGTCGGCAGCCAGTTCCTGCCCCGTATCGGACAGGAGGTGCTGGTCGGTTTCCTCGACGGCGACATCGACCGTCCGGTGATCGTCGGCTCCCTGTACAACGGCCAGGGCGAAGCGGGCGTGGCACCGACGCCCGGCGGGCAGGACGCGCCCGGATCACAGGCCGACAGGGGTCGCGACCTGTACGCACAGGCGGGGGATCACCGCCCCAGCGCGCAGGCCAACCTGGCCGGCGGGAACGCCCCGGCGTGGCACGGCATGAGCGGCGACGCCGCTGGCCACCGCAACCCGGCGGCGCTGTCCGGCGTGAAGAGCAAGGAGTTCGGCGGCAGCGGGCACAACCGGCTGGTGTTCGACGACAGCGACGGCCAGCTGCGCCTGCAACTGGCCACCACCCAAGCCGCCAGCGAGCTCAACCTCGGCCACCTGATCCACCAGGCCGACAACTTCCGCGGCAGCTTCCGCGGTGAAGGCTTCGAGCTGCGTACCGACCAGTGGGGCGCCGTGCGCGGCCAGCGGGGCTTGTGGATCTCCGCCTACCGCAACGACCGTGACGCCCCTGCCGGCGAGCACGTTTCCGCCGCCGCGCTGTTGAAGCAGGCCACGCAGCTGGGCCAAGCCTTCAGTGACATCGCCGGTACCCATCTGACCGTCAAGCTGGCCGCGCATCAGGGCGCTGCCAAGGCCGACCAGTCGGTGCTGATCGACGAGCAGGCGCCGCTGGCCGCCCTGCACGCCAGCGCCGCGACCACCGTCGCCGGCAGTAGCTACCCGGACGCCGCGGCCGACGCCTCGCAACGCAACACCGCCGCCGGCCCCGACCGCATCCCCCACAGCGGCGACGCCCTGCTCGGACTGTCGGCCCCGGCCGGCATCGGTCTGGTCGCCGGCCAGGGCCTGCACTGGAGCACCGGCGAGACCCTGACCGTCGCCAGCGGCGCCGACAGCAACCTCGCCATCGCCGGCGACCTGCGCATCCACGCCGGACAGGCGATCGGCTGGCTGGCCGGCGCGGTCAAAGGCCAGGCCACCGCCGCCCACGCGCTGGCGCTCGTCAGCGCCGAAGGCGAACTGCGGCTGGAAGCGCAGAACGATGTGCTGAAGCTGCAGTCGAAGGACCAGCTGCAAGTCATCAGCGCCAACGCCGAAGTCGAGCTGGCGGCCGGCAAGACCGTGCACCTGGCCACCGAGGGCGGCGCGAGCATCACGATCGATGGCGGGAATATCAGCATCGCGTGCCCGGGGAACATCTCCGTGCATGCAGGGAAGAAGTCTTTTGTGGGGCCGACACAACTCTCGCGAGAGATGAACGCGTGGCCAGAGGCCAGATTCAACGAAGGTTTCGAGTTGCGCGATCCGGCCGGCGAGCTGATCGCCGATATGCCGTACAAACTTACGCGTGCGGATGGTGCTGTCATCCGGGGGGTGACGGACGCCAAAGGCCGTATACCTGTTCAACAGGGTCTTGGATTGGAGCGTCTCGTGATCGAAATTCTGCAACAAGGCAATGGAGACTCGGCCGGATGAGCAACGACGTGAACGATGCTGGCGGCCAACGCAGTGCGGGTGCCCTTTTCGGGGCTTCGGGAAACCCCCGCTTCGAATGGCAACTGTCCAGCACCACGTTCAACGATATGGTTAAGCTGGTGGTCCAGGACAAAGTTCTTCCAGTGATCTTTGTTCCTGGAATCATGGGATCCAACCTGATGAGCAACGATCCAGCGCAGGATGAGGTCTGGAGGCTGGACACGACCCTAGGGCAGCCGCTCGGACTTGCTCGGAGAATGAGCTTCAGTGGTGCTGCGACGCGACAGAGGCAGATGCATCCGGCACGTACCGCCGTAGACCCCCGCGGCTCAGTCCCTAGCAGACTAGTAGGGTCGATCTCAAGACAGCAGCAGTACAGCGACGAGCGGTTCTGGGGGGAAGTTTCGGAGGGAAGCTACCACTCATTCCTGCTGTGGCTGGAAGACCGTCTCAACGGTCAAGGTGCGAATCCAGCCAACTGGCAGGACTTCTATTACACGGCAATGAGCGCGGCTCCTGCGCGAGGACAAGGGAAGGCCGAGCCAGTTCTGCATCCTGGGATCCCAATGCGAATGAGGGCATTCGAGCCACACCGGTATGCCGAGGCGACCAGTACCAAAGGTGTCGCCGCCGAGTCGATCCTGTCGGACGATCTGCTCAGGAGAGCCAAATTTCGGATGCCTGTTTATGCATGCGGATACAACTGGCTCGAATCTAATTCGGTCGCGGCCGATCGCCTTCGCGCAAGGGTCGATGACGTCATCAGCGCCAACAATCGAGGTAGATTCAAGTGCGATCAGGTGATCCTGGTTACCCATTCGATGGGGGGTCTGGTCGCGCGGCGCTGCGCGTCGATGGCGGGAATGGGCGACAAGATTGCCGGGGTTGTTCATGGAGTCATGCCTGCGGTAGGCGCTGCAGTTGCTTATCGTCGATGCAAAATTGGAATGCGCGACGAAAGCTTTGTTGCCGGACTGGTCATCGGCAGTAATGGTCGCGAAGTCACGGCGGTGTTCGCTCAAGCCCCGGGGGCTCTACAACTACTTCCCACGGCCGAGTATCAAAAAGGCTGGCTGAAGATCAAAGGCGAGGACGGTCGCGAAACCGAATCCTTGCCAGCCAGCGATCCTTACGAGGAGATCTATCTGCAGCGTGATCGATGGTGGGGACTCGTGCGACCTGAATGGCTACGCCCGCAAGGCGGTCGGCCGCTGTCATGGAACGAGTACGTACTCAACATAAGGGCCGCAAAGAGTTTTCACCAACAGATTAGTGGGAAGTACCACGGCACCACGTATGTGTATTACGGCGCGGACCCGGATGTCGCGAGCTTCGAGCGCGTCCATTGGCGGATGAAACGAGGGTTGGCTCCAGATTCGAGGAGCCGTCCCACAGCCCAGCAGGTAGGCGACATGGGGTTTGATGACGTTAGGGACAGGGGCTCTAACCCGCTTTACGTTGGCGGCAAGACCGAATACACGCAGAGCTACGGAGGCGGTATGTGGGGTGGTGGTTCCACTAGCACCTATGAAACCAGCTATTGGGAGATTAGTGCGGCCAAGCAAGATGGAGGTGGCGACGGCACTGTCCCCACGAGTTCGGGACGGGCGCCATTGCTTAACACAAGTTCAACGGGGAGTATCCGGCAGCAATTCCGAATGCGCGGATTCGAGCACGAGCCTTCGTATAAGAATGAGCAGGCGCAGTTCGCGACGTTGTTCTCCATTCAGAAGATTGCAGCTTCTGCGCGATTGGCAACGTGAGCGAAAACTTCTTTAGATCGTTATTTTTCGTCGCCATGGGCTTCCTTGGGGCGGGTTGCAACGGCAATAGCGGGGAACTCGGGATGGCGAGTGAGCTGGATATGGAAATGAGAAACATCTGCGTCGGAAGATATCTGATGGATATCCCTGTAAACCTGAAGCGACAGCAGAGGGGCATCGACAGCGGAGGAGATGCGACCTTCTACTTCGGCCGGAACGAGGACTTCACGAAAATCGATGTGACGGTAGGTAGCGCTCAGGGAAGAGACGCGTTCGAATCCGCAGTTCTCGTCCGTGAGGGTGAGCTCCGACAGAGGCAGCACTTCTCGACCGATGGCCCGATGCTCCTCTCGCGCGAGGGTCTCAGCTCTGGGGCAGAGTTCCTCTCTTTCTATGCGAGTCGCGACTCGACGGAAGCCATTAGGCTGGAGGTACACGGGCTGCTGAACGAGGCTCACGTCGTGTTGGCTGAAACGGCATACTCCGCCGAGACCAGGGCCAGCATCCAATCGAGACTGATCGCCATGCTATCGTCGCTTCGGAGCTTGAAAGTCGCAGGGCGCGGCGGACGGGGCTTCTGCGTTGGTGATGTCATTTTCGATCTTGAAAGCGACTATGAAGAGGCAGAATTCGCCTACGCGGGAAGTTTGGACGGCGTCCCAACAAGACTTCAGATCGACATCAATACCTTTGAGCAAGCTCCGGATGAGCCTGCCCTAATTGAACGCGGCGAATCCAACCTCGAAGGATTGGGCATCCGCTCGGAGAGGTTGAAAGCGGGATCCCGTCTGCTCGCCGGTGAGGCCGGAGACGAGTGGCTGGGTGCGTTCGTTGAGAATGATCAACGGCTGCATGGGTTCTATGCGGAAACCCGTACGCGTAAGCCCACGCGGGAAAGCCCGAAGGTTTTAGTAAGCCTTTCGACGGGTGACGAGGACGCTGGCCCTATTGGGCGCAGCATGGATGATGACCTTGCAGTTGCGCTGTGGGAGAGCGTCCTGAAGTCGATGAGAAAGCGATCCGAGTGAAGTAGGCCAGCAATCCGAATGCAAAAAGTCACACTCGGGACTTCGCGCCAGTGGGGCACGAGGGTGCACCGAGGTGCGGTACGCAACGTTCTGAACTCACGCATTGCGCCCGGCGACCGAAACCGCCGCTGGTTGAGCGAATCAGTCCGCTTCACCGGAAAAAGCAAGACCGAGTCCGCGCACCGAGAGTACATGGCGAACAACGCTCTTCAGCAAGGTGAGATTTATCGCAGGTTTGTGACTAAGGCCGTGGAGTGACTCAGCGGCTCAATGCTCCGTATTCCCCCGCACCGCCGCCGCCGACAACCGCACCCGGAAGCAGCTCCCCCCCGCCGGCAACGGCACGAAGTCCAGCGACGCCTGGTTCGCGCGGCACAGCTCGCGGGCGATGTAGAGGCCCAGGCCGGTGCCGTGGCCGGAGGTGGTGAAAAACGGACGGAACAGCTGCTGGGCGACCCGCTCGGGGATGCCGGGGCCGCGGTCGATCACATCGATGGTCGGCTGGCCGTGGGGGTCGACCTGCACATGCAGGGTGACCCGAGCCGGCTCGCCCGGCAGGCGACCGTAGGTGAGCGCGTTGTGCACCAGCACGGTCAGGATCTGGTGCAGCTGGCGCGGATCGGCGAGGGTGGCGATCTGGGGCCGGCTGGCGGTCGCGCGCAGGGTGTCGTCCTCCAGCGGATGGCCGGCGCGGTATTCGTCGACGAAGTGGCGGGTGAGCGCCACCAGCTCCACGTATTCGGGCTTGGCCGGTTCACGCCGGGCGAGGCCGAGCACGTTTTCGACGATCCCGTTCATGCGCACGCCCTGCTGGCGGATGATTTCGAGCAGGCGGCGATCGGCGGTCGGGATGTCGTCGGATTCCTCCAGCAGCTGGACGGCGTAGTTGATCGCGGCGAGCGGGTTGCGGATTTCGTGGGCGAGGCTGGCGGAGAAGCGCCCGAGCGTGGCCAGGGTCATCGACTCGGCCTTGCGGGACACCAGCGAAGTGTCGTCGAGAAAGATCAGGGTCTGGTCGCTGCCGGCCAGCAGGCGGGTGAAGCGCGGGACGACTTCGGGCTGGTCCGGAGCGATCTGCAGCGGTGTTTCGTCGGCCTTGCCGTCGTGCCGCCAGGCGGTCAGGCGGCGGGCAAGCTCCGGCAGGGCCACGCCCAGATCGCGGTGCCCGTCGCCGGCATCGCCCAGCAGCAGCGTGGCCGCTTCGTTGGCAAGCCGCACCCGGTTGTGCCCGTCCACCAGCAGCACGCCGGTGCGCAGGCGGCGGATGATCAGCTCGTTGACTTCGGTCAGGTGCGCGGTCTCGACGCCGCGCTGTTCGGCCAGGTCGTAGCTGGCGCGCATCTGGCGGCCGAGGATGCTGGTAAGGGTGGCGATTGCGAGATAGCCGATGGCGAACATGATCGGCTCGGCGAGCATCCGCGTGCTGTCGTCGAGCACGGCGCTCCAGACGTGCTCGACGATGATCCCCACCGATGCGAGCGCCGCCGCGCCCAGGCCGAAGCGCGCCCGCAGCAGCAGCGCCGCGGCGCCGACGTTGAATATCAGCATCAGCGCGATGCCCGCGCCGGCGGCGGGAAGGGCGTGGATCGCCAGCAGGCCGAAGAACAGGTCGGTGGCGATGCCGGCCAGCGCGTTGCCCCGCAGGTCGCCACGGCGGCCGAAAAGGAACAGCAGCGAGCCGATGAACAGATAGGAGATCGCCACCGCGCGGGCCAGCAGCTCGTGGCGCGGCGGTCCGATCATGTCGGCCACCGGCCCGAACAGCACCAGCACCAGCATCGACGCCTCGAGCAACCGGTACAGCGTGTAGAAGTACAGCTCGCGCCGCAGCGCGCTGTCCGCGTCGCCGGTAGCGGCCGCTGTGGTGGCTGGCGACAAGCGTGTATTCCCCAAGCGTGTATCCCCGTGCAGACCCCGTCGCGAGTATAGGTCCGGCATCGCGCCGGGGCCGGATTTTGCCCGGCCCGCCCCGATCGGCGACAATGGCCGGCCCCCTCGCGCCCGCGCCGCTTGCCGGTCGCCTCCGCTTGGGACTGTCTTCCATTCCCCTCGGTGACGCATGAACTTTCACGAATACCAGGCAAAGCAGCTGTTTGCCGAATACGGCATTGCTGTGCCGGCCGGGCGCATCGCGCGCACTCCCGAAGAGGCCGTCGAGGCCGCCAAGTCCATCCCCGGCGACCTGTGGGTGGTCAAGGCCCAGATCCACGCCGGCGGCCGCGGCAAGGCCGGCGGCGTCAAGCTGGCGAAGAACTACGATGAAGTGAAGCAGTATGCCGCGGCGATGCTCGGCACGAAGATGGAGACCTACCAGTCGGCCGGCGTCGCGCTGCCGATCGACACCGTGCTGATTTCCGAGGGCACCGACATCGACAAGGAGCTGTACCTGTCGGTGCTGGTCGACCGCGGCACCCAGTCGGTGACCTTCATCGCCTCCGCCGAGGGCGGCATGGAGATCGAGCAGGTCGCCGCCGAGAAGCCCGACGCGATCAAGACCATCAACGTCAACTACGTCGAGGGCCTGCAGCCGTACCAGTGCCGCGCGCTGGGCTTCGACCTGGGGCTGAATGCCAAGCAGACCAACCAGCTGACCAAGATCATGCTGGGCCTGTTCAAGCTGTTCCACGAGAAGGACCTGGCGCTGGTCGAGCTGAACCCGCTGGCGATCCTCACCAACGGCAACCTCGCGGTGCTCGACGGCAAGGTCAACTCCGACGACAACGCCAACTTCCGCCACCCGGAGCTGGTCGCCATGCGCGACATCCGCCAGGAGGACGAGACCGAGGTCAAGGCCAGCCAGCACGACCTCAACTACGTCACCATGGACGGCAATATCGGCTGCATGGTCAACGGCGCCGGCCTGGCGATGGCCACCATGGACGTGATCAAGCTCAACGGCGGCGAGCCGGCGAACTTCCTCGACGTCGGCGGCGGCGCCACCAAGGAGCGCGTGACCGAGGCGTTCAAGCTGATCCTGTCAAGCGACAGGGTGAAGGCGATCTTCGTCAACATCTTCGGCGGCATCGTCCGCTGCGACATGATCGCCGAGGGCATCATCGCGGCGGTCAAGGAAGTCGACGTCAAGGTGCCGGTGATCGTGCGCCTGGAAGGCACCAACGTGGACGCCGGCAAGGAACTGCTGAAGAACTCCGGCCTGGCGATCACGCCGGCCGACGACATCAACGATGGCGCCCGCAAGGCGGTCGCCGCCGTTTCGGGCAAGTGAGGCAGGACTGACATGAGCGTTTTGATCAACAAGGACACCAAGGTCATCGTCCAGGGCTTCACCGGCTCGCAGGGCACCTTCCACGCCGAGCAGATGCTCGAGTACGGCACCAAGGTCGTCGGTGGCGTCACCCCCGGCAAGGGCGGCACCGAGCACCTCGGCCTGCCGGTCTTCAACACCGTGCAGGACGCGGTCGACCAGACCGGCGCCGACGCCTCGGTCATCTACGTGCCGCCGCCGTTCGCGGCCGACGCGATCCTCGAGGCGGCCGACGCCGGCATCAAGGTCATCGTCTGCATCACCGAGGGCATCCCGGTGCTGGACATGCTGCGCGTCAAGAACGTCCTCAACGACTTCGACGACGTCACCCTGATCGGACCGAACTGCCCCGGCGTGATCACCCCGGGCGAGTGCAAGATCGGCATCATGCCGGGGCACATCCACAGCGTCGGCAAGGTCGGCATCGTGTCGCGTTCGGGCACCCTGACCTATGAAGCGGTCAAGCAGACCACCGCGGCCGGCCTCGGCCAGTCGACCGTCATCGGCATCGGTGGCGACCCGATCAACGGCACCAACTTCATCGACGCGCTGAAGCTGTTCCAGGACGACCCGCAGACCGAGGGCATCATCATGGTCGGCGAGATCGGCGGCTCGGCCGAGGAAGAGGCGGCCGAGTTCATCAGCCAGTACGTGACCAAGCCGGTGGTCGGCTTCATCGCCGGCGCCAGTGCCCCGAAGGGCAAGCGCATGGGCCATGCCGGCGCGATCGCGTCGGGCGGTTCGGGCACGGCCGAAGGCAAGTTCGCCGCGATGGAAGCGGCGGGCGTGACCACGGTGAAGTCGCCGGGCGATCTCGGCGAGGCGATCGCCAAGCGCCTGGCCAAGTAAGCCGCCGCCGTATCGAAGAAAAAGGCCACCTCCGGGTGGCCTTTTTCGTTCGCCTCTCCGCGTCCCGACGCGGCCGTCGCCTTCACGGGCACGGCCGTACCGTGGGCTTTCTGGAACAATGTCCCGCTCGGAACCGATACGACGCCGCCATGAGCCAGCCCATCCGCATCGCCCTCGCCCAGTTCGACTTCCCGGTCGGCGCCGTGTTCGACAACGCCGAGCGGATCATCGAGTTCATTATCGAGGCGCGTGACGAGTGCGGCGCCGACCTGGTGCTGTTTCCCGAGCTGGCGCTCAGTGGCTACCCGCCGGAAGACCTGCTGCTGCGGCCGGGTTTCCTGCATGACTGCCACCGGGCGATGGAGCGCATCGCCGCGGCGGCGACCGGCGTCACCGCCATCGTCGGCTGGCCCGAGTCGCACGGCCCGGTGGTCTACAACGCCGCCAGCATCCTGCGCGGCGGACGGATCGAGCACACCTACCGCAAACGCGAACTGCCCAATTACGCGGTGTTCGACGAGCGCCGCTACTTCGTGGTCGACCCCGATGGCGGCGACTGCGTGTTCGAGCTCAACGGCGTGCGCGTCGGCCTGCTGATCTGCGAGGACATGTGGTTCGCCGAGCCGCTGCACACCACCGTGCAGGCGGGTGCCGAGCTGATCGTGTCGATCAACGCCTCGCCGTTCGAACGCGACAAGCACGCGCGGCGCGACGCGCTGCTGGAGGACGCCACGCGCCAGTACGGGGTGCCGATCGCGTATGTGAACTGCGTCGGCGGACAGGACGCGGTGGTGTTCGACGGCGGTTCGCTGGTGGCCGAGGGCAACGGCACCGTGCGGCCGGCCGCGGCGGCATTCACCGAGCAGATGCTGGTGGTCGACTTCGACCCGGAGACGCGCGGCTTCCGCGCCGTGGACTGGATGGAGGACGGGGACGAGAGCCGCGATGCCCTGGCCTGGCGCGCGGTGGTGCGCGGCACCCGCGACTACTGCGTCAAGAACGGTTTCAGGAAGGCGTGGCTGGGGTTGTCCGGTGGCCTGGATTCCGCGGTCTGCCTGGCGATCGCGGTCGATGCGCTGGGCGCCGAGAACGTCACCGCGGTGCGGATGCCATCGCGCTACACCGCCGGGCTCTCCAACGACCTCGCCGCCGAGCAGTGCGCCGAGCAGGGCGTGAAGCTGCTGACGCTGGCGATCGAGAAGCCGTTCCAGGGCTATCTGGACACGCTGGCCGAGCTGTTCGAAGGCGAGCCGGTCGACACCACCGAGGAGAATCTGCAGTCGCGCACCCGCGGCGCGATGCTGATGGCGCTGACCAACAAGTTCCATGGCCTGCTGCTGACCACCGGCAACAAGAGCGAGTACGCAGTCGGCTACGCCACCATCTACGGCGACATGGCCGGCGGCTACGCGCCGCTGAAGGACCTGTACAAGACCGAGGTCTACGAGCTGGCGCGCTGGCGCAACACGGTCGGCGACCCGGTGATTCCGGTCGGGGTGATCGAGCGGCCGCCATCGGCCGAGCTGCGCGCCGACCAGAAGGACCAGGACTCGCTGCCGCCGTACGACGTGCTCGACGCCATCCTCGCGCGCTACATCGATCAGGAACAGTCGCGCGAGGAGATCACCGCGGCCGGCTTCGGGGCCGAGACGGTCGACCGGGTGCTGCACCTGGTCCGGATCAGCGAGTGGAAGCGCCACCAGGCCGCGCCGGGGCCGAAGGTGTCGCGGCGCGCGTTCGGCCGCGAGCGGCGGTATCCGATCAGCAACGGGTACAAAGGCTAGGCCCGCCGCGCTTTTGTAGGAGCGGCTTCAGCCGCGATCGATAATCGTCCGCCCGCGGCGGGTTCCGGATCGCGGCTGGAGCCGCTCCTACAGGAGCCCGGGCTTCGAAACGGGCAAACAGAAACGCCGCCCGGAGGCGGCGTTGTCGTATCCCGGCGGGGGCGACCTACTCGTCGTTGTCCAGCGCCGACTTCTCGCCCGCGAACGGGTTCAGCTTGCGCCAGTCGCTCGGGTAGTCCGGCCAGTCGCCGCTGAGGTACGGATGGTCCGGCTCGTTCTCGACCAGCACCCGGCGGGCGTCGTTCGCCAGCGCCTCGTTGCCGAGCCCGGTGTACGCCGCGGCGAGCGTGGCGACCGCGTCGTTCTGGTAGCGGCTCTGCGGGTAGGTTTCCAGCAGGTAGGTGGCGCGTTCGGCGGCGGCGACGTAGGCGGTGCGGCGCAGGTAATACAGCGCGACATCCAGCTCGTGGCGGGCGAACAGGTCGCGCAGCTCGGCCATGCGGGTCTTGGCGTCGGCGGCATAGCGGCTGTTGGGGTAGCGGTCGACCACGATCTGGAAGTCGTTGTACGCCTGCATCGGCGTGGCGAGGTCGCGCCGGCTGGCGTCGAGCTTCCAGACGCGCTGCAGGAACACGGTGTCGCGGCTGGAGTTCACCAGCCCGCGCAGGTAGTACATGTACGACGCCAGACGGTGGGTCGGGTAGGTGCGCAGGAAGCGGTCGATGCTGCTGATCGCCTCCTCGTGCTTGCCGGCCTTGTACTGCGCGTACGCGGTCTCGACCAGCGCCTGCTCGGTGTATGGGCCGTACGGGTACTGCGCGACCAGCCGCTTGAAGGTGGTTTCGGCGCTGGACCAGTTGCCGCGCGTCATCGAGGTATGCGCCTTTTCGTAGAGCTCCTCGACCGGCACGCCTTCGTTGGCATCCTCGTCCTTGAACATCTTGCCGAAGCGGGCGCAGCCGCTGGCGAACACCGCCAGGGCCAGCAACAGGACGACGGTCCGCAGGAGGGGGCGCAGCGGGGCGGGGCGATGGGTCATGGTCGAGATCAACGGGCGCCGGGGGCACGAAGCGCCGATAATAGCAGTCCCGCGCGCAGCGCCCTTAACCCTGGCCACCCGATGACCGAGCCCGCCGTCGCCCTCCAAGCCGTGGTGCCCGACAGCGCCGCCGGCCGCCGTTTCGACGCGGTGCTGGCCGAGCTTTTCCCGGACTATTCGCGCTCGCGGCTGGCCGGCTGGATCAAGTCGGGACAGGTGCTGCTGGACGGCCGGGAAGCGCGCCCGCGTGATCCGGTCCACGGCGGCGAGCAGGTCACCGTCAACGCCGTACTCGAGGTGCAGACCCGCTCGGAGCCGCAGGACATCGCGCTGGACGTGCTGTTCGAGGACGAGCACGTGATCGTGATCGACAAGCCGGCCGGGCTGGTGGTCCACCCGGGTGCCGGCAACCCCGACGGTACCCTCGTCAACGCCCTGCTCAACAAGGATCCGGCCCTGAATGCGCTGCCGCGGGCGGGCATCGTCCACCGGCTCGACAAGGACACTTCGGGAGTCATGGTGGTCGCCCGCACGCTGGTTGCCCACACCGCGCTGGTCGACCAGCTGTCGGCGCGCGAGGTCCACCGGCAGTACCTGGCCGTGGTTTCCGGGGCGCTGGTATCCGGCGGTACCGCCGACGCGCCGATCGACCGCCATCCGCGCGACCGGATCCGCATGGCCGTGCGCGAGGATGGCCGCGAGGCGGTGACCCACTACCGCCTGCGCGAACGCTTCCGCGCCCACACCCTGCTGGAGTGCCGGCTGGAGACCGGTCGTACCCACCAGATCCGCGTACACATGGCCCATCTCAAGCACCCGATCATCGGCGACCCGCTGTACGGCGGATCGCTGAAGCTGCCGCGCGGGGCGACCGACGAATTGGTGGCGGCCCTCCGCGGATTCCGCCGCCAGGCGCTGCACGCCGAAACGCTGGAGTTCGCCCATCCGGTGACGGGCGAGCCCGTCCGGACCAGCGCACCGGTGCCGGCCGACATGCAGGCGCTGGTGGCCGCGTTGCAGGACGACCACCGCGCCGCCGCCGAACGGGGGCGCTGAGGCGATGCATCCGGCCCTGCTCGCCGCCGACTGGCCCGCGCCACCGGGCGTGCGGGGCTTCACCACGCTGCGCCACGGCGCAGGGGGGTCGCAGGCGCCCTTCGACACCTTCAACATGGGCCTGCGCTGCGGTGACGATCCGGCGGCGGTGACGCGCAATCGCGGGGAGCTGGTCGGGTTGGCCCGGTTGCCGGCGGCACCGGTGTGGCTGCGCCAGGTGCACGGCACGGAAGTGTTTCGGGTTGGCAGCCACGCCGGCACGCCACGCGGCAATCCGCCCCGTCCCGTTGCCGAAGCCGCTGCCGGAGCCCCGCCGGAGCGGGCAGAGGTGACCGGTCCGGCCGCGCGGGACGTGGCAGCCGGACGGGACTCTGGGAATGCCGAGCCGGAAGCCGACGCGGCGGTCACGTCCGTGCCGGGCGCGGTGCTCGCCATCCTCACCGCCGACTGCCTGCCGGTGCTGTTCTGCGCCGGTGACGGCAGCGAAGTCGGCGCCGCCCACGCCGGCTGGCGCGGGCTGGCGGCGGGGGTGCTGGAAGCCACCGTCGCTGAGATGGCAACCCCGCCTGAGCGGTTGATGGCCTGGCTCGGGCCGGCCGCGGGGCCGGCGAGTTACGAGATCGGCACCGAGGTCCACAACGCTTTCGTCTCGCGGGACGCGGACGCCGTCGACGCGTTCACTCCCACCCGTCCGGAGCACTGGCGTGTCGACCTGTATGCACTGGCACGTCGGCGGCTGGAAAAGGCGGGGCTCTCCGCAGGCCGGATTTCCGGTGGCGGCTTGTGCACGATCGCCGATCCGCAGCGGTTCTACTCGCACCGACGCGACCAGCACACCGGTCGGCTGGCGACGATGGTGTGGATCGAGCCGCCGAAATGACCGCGTCGCGCGTGCAGAAGCGTCGCGTGTATTGCCCGGTCGAACAGGCCGCGGGCCTTTGCAGGAGCGGCTTCAGCCGCGATCGTGGAATCGGCGCGGGCGGACGATCATCCGATCGCGGCTGAAGCCGCTCCTACAGCAGCCCGTTCGACGGCCCGTCGATCCGGGGGGACTGCTCGGTGTCCCCCTCACGCCGCCCGCAACGTCTGCAGGTAGCTGCGGCGCCAGTCGGTGATGTCGTGGTCGCGCAGGCAGCCCATCATCGATTGCCAGCGTTCCCGCCGCTCTTCCAGCGGCATCTCGATCGCGCGGGCGATGGCGGCGGCGACGCCGTCGAGGTCGTACGGATTCACCTGCAGCGCCTGGTCGAGCTCGCGCGCGGCACCGGCGAAGCTCGACAGCACCAGCACGCCGGGGTCGTCGGGGTCCTGCGCGGCGACGTATTCCTTGGCGACCAGGTTCATGCCGTCGCGCAGCGGAGTCACCAGTCCGACCCGCGCCAGCCGGTAGAAGCCGGTGAGCGACGCGTGCGGGAAGTTGCGGTTGACGTAGCGCATCGGCGTCCAGTCGGGCTCGGCATGGCCACCGTTGATGTGCCCGGCGAGCTGCTCCAGTTCGCTGCGCAACGCCTGGTACTCGATCACCTCGCCACGCGACACCGGCGCGATCTGCAGGTAGGTCAGCCGGCCGAGCTGGTCGGGGTACTGCTGCAGGTAGCGCTCGAACGCGCGGAAACGTTCGGGCAGCCCCTTGGAGTAATCCAGCCGGTCCACGCCGATTGCCAGCGCGCGGCCCGACAGGCTGCGCGCCAAGCGCTTGTAGGACGACTTGTCTTCCGCCTCGGCCGCCTGCCGGGCGATGGCCGCGGTGTCGATGCTGATCGGGAAGGCGCCCGCGCGCAGGCGCCGGCCGCCGGCGGTCTCCAGCACGCCATGCTCGATCACCCGGCCACGCCCGAACAGCCGCACGTAGTCCTGGAAACGCTCGAGGTCGCGGCTGGTCTGGAAGCCGACGAGATCGTGCGCCGACAGGCCCTCGAACAGCCGCCCGTGCTGCGGCAGCGCGGCCAGCAGGTCCGACGAGGGCATCGGCACGTGCAGGAAGAACCCGAGCCGGCAGCGCACCCCGCGCTCGCGCAGCAGCGCCGCCAGCGGGATCAGGTGGTAGTCGTGGATCCACACCACGTCGTCGTCGCGCAGCAGCGGCGCAAGCCGGTCGGCGAACAGCGCGTTGACCCGGTGGTAGGCGTCCCAGGTTTCACGGCTGTAGTCGACCAGGTCGACCCGGAAGTGCAGCAGCGGCCACAGCGTGCGGTTGGCGAAGCCGTTGTAGTAGTCGTCGTGGTCCTCGCGCGAGAGGTCGATGGTGACGTAGTCGATGTTGCCGGCGCTCTGCTCGTGCAGCTGGCCGGACGTGTCGGGGTCGATCCGGCCGCTCCAGCCGAACCACAGGCCGCCGGTCTCTTCCAGCGCCGCCTGCAGCGCCACCGCCAGCCCGCCCGAGCTCTGCTGGCCGGGCAGCGCGACCCGGTTGGACACCACCACCAGCCGGCTCACGTCGCGTCCTGCCACGGCCGGCTCAGGCGCATCGCGGCGATGATCAGGCCGACGTGCGAGTAGGTCTGCGGGAAGTTGCCCCAGGCTTCTCCGTCCTCGAACGCGAGGTCCTCCGACAGCAGCCCGAGATGGTTGCGCCGCGCCAGCACGCGCTCGAACAGCGCCCGCGCCTCCTCGCCCCGGCCGATCGCGGCGAGCGCGTCGATGTACCAGAACGTGCAGATGGTGAAGCTGGTCTCTGGAACGCCGAAATCATCCGGTGCGATGTAGCGGAACAGGCCGTCGCCCTTCCGCAGGTCACGACCGATCGCTTCGACCGTGCCGACGAAGCGCGGGTCGTTGGCGGCGACGAAGCCGAGGTCGGCGAGCAGCAGCAACGAGGCGTCCAGCCGGTGACCGCCGAACGCGTCGACGAAGTGGCCGCGTTGCGCGTCGAACCCTTCGGCGATGATCCGCTCGTGCACGATGTCCGCGCGCTGGCGCCAGTGGCGCACGCGGCCGGGCAGGCGCAGATGGACCGCGATCCGCGCCAGCCGGTCGCAGGCCGCCCAGCACATTACCGCCGAATAGGTGTGGACCTCGGTCCGGCCGCGGAACTCCCACAGGCCGGCATCGGGCTGGTCGTGCAGGGCGAACGCGCGCTCGCCGATGGATTCGAGCCGTTCGAACATCGCCACGTCGCCCGGGTGCTCCAGGCGCTGGTCGAAGAACAGCTGGGTCGAGGCCAGCACCACGCTGCCGTAGACGTCGTGCTGCTTCTGCAACCAGGCCAGGTTGCCGCGCCGCACCGGCCCCATGCCGCGGTAGCCGGCGAGGGTGCCGACCTCGTCCTCGGCGAGTTCGCGCTCGTAGCCGATGCCATACAGCGGCTGCAGGTCCTCCTCGTCGGTGCTGGCGATGTTGAACACGTAGCCGAGGTACCCCTCCATGGTCCGGGTCGCGCCGAGGCGGTTGAGCGCGCGCACCACGAACGCGGCATCGCGCAGCCAGCAGTAGCGGTAGTCCCAGTTGCGCACGGTGTGCGGCGCTTCGGGGATCGACGTGGTCATCGCCGCGACGATCGCGCCGGTTTCCTCGTACTGGCACAGCTTCAGCGTGATCGCGCTGCGGATCACCGCGTCCTGCCACTCCAGCGGGATCGACAGCGAGCGCACCCAGTCGCGCCAGTAGGCGACGGTGCGCTGCTGCGCGCTGCGGGCGAAGTCGGCGACCGGCTGGGTCAGGGTCTCGTCCGGGCCGAGCACGAAGTGGCGCTCGCGGTCGAGCAGGAACGGCAGCGCCTCGCGCACCATCCGGATTGGCGTGTCGGTGGTCAGCCGCAGGGTGAAGTCGGGCAGCAGGTAGCGGATGTGGTTGCTGCCCCAGGTGGTCTCGGGTGCCTGTGCACCGTAGTCGACCAGCGGCCGCAAGCGGACGCGGATGCGCGGGCTGCCCGCAATCGGGCGAACCCGGCGGACCAGCATCACCGGCCGGTAGAAGCGGTCGAACTGGTGCCAGCGCGGGGCGAAGTCGGTGATCTCGACCGCGCCGCCGTGTCGGTCGCGCAGCACCGTCCGCAGCACCGCGGTGTTGGGCAGGTACTGCTGCTCGCTGCCTTCCGCGCCTTCCAGCGCGTCCTCCAGTTCGATCAGGAAATCGCCGCCGGGCTGGGCGGTCGGCTCCAGCAGGGCGCAGAACGCCGGGTCGGCATCGAACGCGGGAATGCAGCCCCAGACGATGCGCCCGCGCGGGTTGATCAGGGCCGCGATGCTGCCGTTGCCGACCAGCCCCAGGTCGAGGCTGCCGCCGCCCCGGCAGAACGGCGTATCCGTGGTGGCCGGACTCATGCCGCGGCTCCCGTGCTCATTCGGGCACCGCGACCCAGCCATTCGAAGACCGCCGCCGGGTCGCCCAGCCCGTGTCGGGCGATGCTGGGACGACGACCGCCGACCAGCACCGCCAAGCCACCGTGGCCGAGCACGATTTCGAAGCCGTGTTCGTCGGTCAGGTCGTCGCCGACGAACACCGGCGTGCGACCGGCGAACGGGGGCTCGTCCAGCATCGCGGCGATCGCGGTGCCCTTGTCGCCACCGGACGGGCGGAGCTCCACCACCTGGTTGCCGTGCTGCAGGCGGTAATCGTGCAGCCACGGCAGCGCGGCGCCGGCGAGCCCGCGGAACGGCTCCTCGGCCTCGGGGTTGCCGCGCCAGTGCAGGGCCAGGGTGGCGCCCTTGTCCTCGACCACCGCTCCCGGGTAACGCGCGGTCAGCGCCCGGGCGTTGTCCCGCAATTGTTCGAGCGGCACCGCCGGTGCGGGGGCGTCGACGCGGTCGCCGGCGTGGCGCCGCTCCAAACCGTGCAGGCCGGCCGCGGGCAGGTGCAGCGGCGCGAACAGGTCGTCGAGTTGCGCCAGCGAGCGGCCGCTGACCAGCGCCAGCGCGCCCTGCAGCCGGCGCTGCAGGCGGCCAAGCGCCTCCACCAGCCCGGGGCGCACGCGTACGCCCGCCGGGGTGTCGGAAAAGTCGAGCAGGGTGCCGTCGACGTCGAGGAACAGCGCCCAATCGTCGGCAATGGCCGGCGGGGGCGGCAGGTCGGTCATGCGGGAATCCATGCACGCGATTCTGAACAGAAGGGTGTAAGGATCGGGTGGACGTGCGCGCCACCGGCGGCCGCGCCGCTTGGCGCCTTGAAGCGTTGGGCTGCGGACCGCATCTGCTTGGCATTGCGGCACGCGCCGCTCCGATATCCGAGGAACCCACCATGCGAATGGACAAGCTCACTTCGCGCTTCCAGCAGGCGCTCGCCGATGCGCAGTCGCTCGCGGTCGGGCGCGACCACAGCGTGATCGAACCGGCGCACCTGATGGCCGCGCTCATCGACCAGTCCGGCGGCAGCACCCGGCCGCTGCTGTCGCAGGCCGGCGTCAACGTGCCACTGCTGCGCGAGCGCCTCGGCGAGGCGCTGGAGAAACTGCCGAAGGTGACCGGGCAGGCCGGCAACGTCAGCGTCGGCAACGACCTGTCGCGCCTGCTCAACGTCACCGACAAACTGGCGCAGCAGCGCGGCGACGCGTTCATCGCCTCCGAGCTGTTCCTGCTGGCCGCGCTGGACGACGGCGGCGAGCTCGGCCGCGCGCTAAAGGCCGCCGGTGCCGACAGGGCGCGCATCGAGGCCGCGATCGACAAGGTTCGCGGCGGCGAGAGCGTGCAGTCGGAGAATGCCGAGGACCAGCGCCAGGCGCTGGAGAAGTTCACCATCGACATGACCGCGCGCGCCGAGTCCGGAAAGCTCGACCCGGTGATCGGCCGCGACGAGGAGATCCGCCGCACGATCCAGGTGCTGCAGCGCCGGACCAAGAACAACCCGGTGCTGATCGGCGAGCCGGGTGTGGGTAAAACGGCGATCGTCGAAGGGCTGGCCCAGCGCATCGTCAACAACGAGGTGCCCGAGGGCCTGCGCGGCAAGCGCCTGCTGAGCCTCGACATGGGCGCGCTGATCGCCGGCGCGAAGTTCCGCGGCGAATTCGAGGAGCGCCTGAAGGGCGTGCTCAACGACTTGGCCAAGAACGAGGGCCAGATCATCCTGTTCATCGACGAACTGCACACGATGGTCGGCGCAGGGAAGGCCGAGGGCTCGATGGACGCCGGCAACATGCTCAAGCCCGCGCTGGCCCGCGGCGAGCTGCACTGCATCGGCGCGACCACGCTCGACGAGTACCGCAAGTACGTCGAGAAGGACGCCGCGCTGGAGCGCCGGTTCCAGAAGGTGTTCGTCGGCGAGCCGAGCGTGGAGGACACCATCGCGATCCTGCGCGGGCTCAAGGAGAAGTACGCGGTCCACCACGGCGTGGAGATCACCGACCCGGCGATCGTCGCCGCAGCCACCCTGAGCCACCGCTACATCGCCGACCGCCAGCTGCCCGACAAGGCGATCGACCTGATGGACGAGGCCGCGTCGCGCATCCGCATGGAGATCGACTCCAAGCCGGAGGAACTCGACCGCAAGGAACGCCGGCTGATCCAGCTGAAGATCCAGCGCGAGGCACTGAAGAAGGAGAAGGACGCCGAGTCGAAGCAGCGCCTGGCCGATCTCGAAGCCGAAATCGATGCGTTGGAGCGCGAGTTCAACGACCTCGAGGAGGTCTGGAAGGCCGAAAAGGCGACCCTGCAGGGCGCCACGAAGATCAAGGAGCAGATCGAGGCCGCCAAGCTCGAACTCGAGGCCGCCCAGCGCCGCCAGGACTACGCGCGCATGAGCGAGATCCAGTACGGCCAGCTGCCGCAACTGGAACAGCAGCTCAAGGCCGCGCAGGAAGCGGAGACGAAAGGCTTCACCCTGCTGCAGGACCGCGTCACCGCCGAGGAGATCGCCGAGGTGGTCGCGCGCTGGACCGGTATCCCGGTCAGCAAGATGCTCGAAGGCGAGCGCGAGAAGCTGCTGAAGATGGAGGAGCAGCTGCACGCCCGCGTGGTCGGCCAGGACGAGGCGATCAAGGTCGTGTCCGATGCGGTGCGGCGTTCACGCGCGGGGCTGTCCGACCCGGACCGGCCGAGCGGCAGCTTCCTGTTCCTCGGCCCCACCGGCGTCGGCAAGACCGAGTTGTGCAAGGCGCTGGCGGAATTCCTGTTCGACAGCACCGACGCGATGGTGCGCATCGACATGAGCGAGTTCATGGAGAAGCACGCGGTCAGCCGGCTGGTCGGCGCGCCCCCGGGCTACGTCGGCTACGAGGAGGGCGGCTACCTGACTGAGGCGGTGCGACGCCGGCCGTACAGCGTGATCCTGCTCGACGAGGTCGAGAAGGCGCACCCTGACGTGTTCAACATCCTGTTGCAGGTGCTCGACGACGGCCGCCTGACCGACGGCCAGGGACGCACGGTCGACTTCCGCAACACCGTGATCGTGATGACGAGCAACCTCGGCAGCCAGATGATCCAGGAGATGTCGGACAGCGACGACGATGCCGCCGGCTACACCCGGATGAAGGCGGCGGTGATGGGCGTGGTGCAGAGCCACTTTCGCCCCGAGTTCATCAACCGGCTCGACGACATCGTGGTGTTCCACCCGCTCGACAAGGCGCAGATCCGCGAGATCGCCAGGATCCAGATGACCGGGCTGGAGCGCCGGCTGGGCGAGCGTGGGCTGAAGCTGGAGCTGTCGGACGCGGCGCTGGCGCTGCTGGGCAACGTCGGTTTCGACCCGGTCTACGGCGCCCGCCCGCTCAAGCGCGCGATCCAGCAGCAGCTGGAGAACTCGCTGGCGCAGCGGATCCTGTCGGGCGAGTTCACCAGTGGCGAGGTGATCCGGGTGGACGCCGAGGGCGGGGCGCTGGTGTTCCGCAAGGGGTGAGCTGGACGCATCGACGACAGGACGGTTCGTGCCGTCCTGTCATCTCGACATTGTCGGGTTCCGCCTTCGGCACCCGGCCATACCGGGCTGTCGGAGGAGCGGCTTCAGCCGCGATCGTGAAACCGGCGCGCTCGAACGATCCGATCGCGGCTGAAGCCGCTCCTACAACTGCACGTGGATTCGCGATGGCGCCGTTGTAGGAGCGACGTGAGTCGCGACCCGCCGAACCCTTGAGGCGGTGTACAGGTCGCAACTGACGTAACTCCTACAAAAAGCGCTTCACGCGGTGCCGCGGCGAAGGGCGCATGGGCACGCTCCCAGCGTCCTCGCGAGAAGGGATTCGTCCGAGGCCTTACGCCACCGCCGGCGGCAGGTGGTGGTCGCCGCGATAGGGCGGCGTCGCCATCACCATCTCGGCCAGGCTGTGCGCAAGCTCGCGCTCCGCCATCACCGCGGCGTCGGCGCCGTGCTCGATCAGGTGCTTGAGTTCGGCGTCGGAATGGGCGCGGGCAACGATGGTCAGGGCCGGGTTGATCTCGCGCAGCTTGGCGATGATCTCGCCGGCTTCCAGCGTGTTGGGGATCGCCAGCATCGCGGTGTGGGCGGTTTCCGGGCGCGCCTCGGCCAGCACCCGCTCGTTGACGGCGTTGCCGCGGATCGCCGGCACGCCGGCGGCGCGCGCGCGGTCGATCAGGTGGTCTTCGCCGTCGACCACCACCAGCGGGACGTTGCGCGCCTGCAGCAACCGGCCCAGTTCGCTGCCGACGCGGCCGAAGCCGACCAGGATCACGTGGTCGCGCAGATCGTCCGGGATCGGCGGATCGATCGTGTACTGCACCGGATCGGGCACGGCCAGGCGCTTCTCGCGCGCGTCGAGCCAGGCGAACAGCAGCGGGTTGGTGATGATCGACAGCAGCGCGCCGGCGAGCACCAGGTCCTGGCCCTCCTGCGGCAGGATCCCCAGCGCCAGGCCAAGCCCGGCGAGGATGAAGGAGAACTCGCCGATCTGCGCCAGGCTGGTGGAGATCAGCAACGCGGTGCCGTTGGGCTTGCCGAACGCCCGGACGATGCCGTACGCCGCCGCCGATTTGCCGATCACGATGATCAGGTAGGTTGCCAGCACCTCGGTCGGATGCTCGATCAGGATCATCGGGTCGAACAGCATGCCGACCGAGACGAAGAACAGCACCGCGAACGCGTCGCGCAACGGCAGGGTCTCGTTGGCCGCCTGGTGGCTGAACTCGGATTCGTTGAGCAGCATGCCGGCGAAGAACGCGCCCAGCGCGAACGACACGTCGAACATCGCCGCCGAGCCGAACGCCACGCCCAGCGCGATCGCCAGCACGCACAGGGTGAACAGCTCGCGCGAACCGGAACCGGCCACGCGCTCGAGGATCCACGGGATCACCCGGCGGCCGACGATCAGCATCACCGCCATGAACGCGCCGACCTTGAGGAAGGTCGTGAACAGCGCGCCGGCCACCGAGCCGCCGCCTTCGGTGGCCTCGCCGTTGAGGATCCCGGCGAGCGCCGGCATCAGCACCAGCGCCAGCACGCAGACCAGGTCCTCGACGATCAGCCAGCCGACGGCGATGTGGCCGCGCCGGGTGTCGACCAGCCGGCGGTCCTCCAAGGCCCGCAGCAGCACCACGGTGCTGGCGCACGACAACGACAGGCCGAACACCAGCCCGGCGCCGTGTGACCAGCCGAGCCAGCGCGCCAGGCCCCAGCCCAGCACCGTCGCCACCGTGATCTGCACCACCGCCCCGGGCACCGCGATCGACTTGACCGCCATCAGGTCGCGCCAGGAGAAGTGCAGGCCGACGCCGAACATCAGCAGGATCACGCCGATCTCGGCCAGCTGCGGCGCCAGTTCCATGTCGCCGACGAAGCCGGGCGTGAATGGCCCGGCGACGATGCCGGCCACCAGGTAGCCGACCAGCGGCGACAGCCGCAACCGCTGCGCCAGCGCGCCGAAGATGAACGCGAGCACGAAGCCGGCGACGAGGATGGTGATCAGGGAGGTTTCGTGCGGCATCGGGGCTCCAGCAGTGAGCTGTTCAGAATGTGGGGCGGGGTGGGCCGATGCAAGCCGCGAACCCTGCGACGCAGGGTCGCACAAGTACAATGACGGAATGATCGCTTTCCGAGATTTCGCCCTCCGCCGCGGCGAACGCCTGCTGCTGTCCGACGTCAACCTGGTCCTGCAGACCGGCTGGCGGGTGGGCGTGATCGGCCGCAACGGCACCGGCAAGTCGTCGCTGTTCGCCGCCCTGCAGGGCCGGCTGGAAGCCGACCGCGGCGACATCGACATGTCCGGCAAGATCCGCGTCGCCTCGGTCGCCCAGGAGACGCCGTCGTTGCCGGACCCGGCGATCGACTTCGTGCTGTCCGGCGACGCCGCGGTCCACGCCGCCATCCAGGCCGAAGCCAATGCGTTCGCCAGCGAGGACTGGGAGGCGGTCGCCGAGGCCCACCAGCGGCTGGAGGAGCTCAACGGCTACGACGCCAGCGCCCGTGCCGGCAAGCTGCTGCACGGGCTGGGGTTCTCGGCCGACACCCACCAGCGCCCGGTCAGCACCTTCTCGGGCGGCTGGCGGGTGCGGCTGAACCTGGCCCGCGCGCTGATGACGCCGTCCGACCTGCTGCTGCTGGACGAGCCGACCAACCACCTCGACCTCGACGCGGTGCTGTGGCTGGAGCAGTGGCTGCTGCGCTACCCCGGCACCCTGCTGCTGATCAGCCACGACCGCGAGTTCCTCGACGAGGTCACCACCAACACCCTGCACCTGCACGACGGCAAGGCGAAGCTCTACGCCGGCAACTACACCGCGTTCGAGCGCCAGCGTGCCGAGCACCTGCGCCTGCAGCAGATCGCCCACGAGAAGGAGCAGGTCGAGCGCGCCCACCTGCAGAGCTTCATCGACCGCTTCAAGGCCAAGGCCAGCAAGGCCAAGCAGGCGCAGTCCCGGATGAAACGGCTGGCCAAGCTGGCCGGCACCGAGGCGGTGCGGGTCGAGCGCTCGCTGCGGATCGAGTTCCCGGCACCGGCGAAGCTGCCGCACGCGCTGCTGCGGCTGGAGCATGCCGATTGCGGATATCCGGCGCGGTCCACCGCGGACGCCACCACCATCCTCCACGACGTCAGCCTGATCCTCGAAGCCGGCGACCGCATTGCGCTGCTCGGCCCCAACGGCGCCGGCAAGTCGACCCTGGTGAAGTCGCTGGTCGGCGAGCTGCAGCTGCTGGATGGTGAGCGCGGCGGCCATCCGGACCTGCGGATCGGCTACTTCGCCCAGCACACGGTCGAATCGCTGCGTGCCGGCGCCAGCCCGGTCGACCACCTGGCCGACATCGCCCCGGGCGTGGCGACCCAGCAGCTGCGCGACTTCCTCGGCAAGTGGAACTTCCCCGGCGACCGCGCGTTCGAGTCGGTCGACGTGTTCTCCGGCGGCGAGCGCGCCCGCCTCGCACTGGCGCTGATCGCCTGGCGCCAGCCCAACGTGCTGCTGCTGGACGAACCGACCAACCACCTCGACCTCGACATGCGCGAGGCACTGGCCGAGGCGCTGGGCGAGTTCGACGGCGCGATCGTGCTGGTCAGCCACGACCGCCACCTGATCGGCCTGGTCTGCGACACCTTCTGGCGCGTAGCCGACGGCGTCGCCCAGCCGTTCGACGGCGACCTCGACGAATACGCCAGCTGGCTGCGCGCGCGCGACAACTCGAACGACGGCAAGGGCCGGACGAAGGCCCCGCCGGCGCCGGTGCAGGCGCCGACGACCGCGGTGCCGACGCCGCGCAAGGGCAAGGCCAACCCGCACAAGCTGGCCAAGGCCGAAGCGCGGGTGGCGGAGCTGGAAGCGCAGGTGGCGGCGGTCGAGGCCGAACTGGCCGATCCGGCGGTCTACGCCGATGGCGGCAGCCGCGCGACCGAACTCGGGAAGCGCCAGACGGCGCTGCGCGCCGAACTGGAGCAGGCCGAAGCCGAGTTGATGGCGCTGTACGAGGCCGACGCGGCCTGACAGCCGCGGCCTGCCGGCCGTTGGAGGAGCGGCTTCAGCCGCGATCGGAGAATCCTCCGTTCGCGCCGACTCCCGATCGCGGGAGCTCCGTTGTAGGAGCGACGTCAGTCGCGACCTGCCGAACGCTGGAGGCGATGTACAGGTCGCGACTTACGTCGCTCCTACATCCGTCGCTCGTCGATTCCAGCGCTGCGGCGATGCGACCTCGTTGGAGGTCGCACACCGCACCCGCTGGAGTTGGTGCCCGGGTGAGGAGATGCCTCCGCCGCCTCTCAATCCCGCAGGAAATACTCCACCGTCGTCACCACCCGTACGCGCTTGACCTGCGGGCTGCTCTGGTCGCGGTCGGTGATGCTGACCACCCCCTGGTTGGCGCTGCGGATGCCGCCCAGGCGCGAATCGGAATCCTTGGCGAACTGCACCGCCGAGTCGCGCGCGGCGGCGGTGGCTTCGGCGATCAGGGCCGGCTTGATGTCGTTGAGGCGGGTGTAGTCGAACTCCGGCGCGCTGCCTTCGCCAATCAGCACGCCACGGGCGACCAGTTCGCCACTGCGGCGCACCGCCTCCAGCGCCTTGGGCACGTCGTCGGTGCGCAGGCTGACGGTGGTCGCGTAGCGGTAGCGCTCGGGCGGGCGGCTGTCGCCGTAGGCGTAGGCCCAGCGGTCCTCCAGCCGGGGCGGCGAGACCACGATTTCGTCCGCCTCGAACCCGGCGTCGATGAAGAACTGGCGGATGGTGGCGGTATTGGCCTCGAGCTGGCGTTGCACCTGGGCCAAGTCGTCGCCACCGACCGAATGCGGGAGCGGCCAGACCACCCGGTCGGCCTCGACGATCTTCTCGGCCGAACCCTTCACCGTCACGTAGCGGTCGGCGGTGCGCAGGTGCTTCATTCCGCCGGCGGCGAACCAGCCGGCGAGGACGAGGCCGAGCGCCACCAGCGCGGCGGCGAGGAGGAGGGCCAGGCTGCGGGCGGATGACGGCGTGTTCGGCATGGGGCGGCTCGGCAGGGAGATGCCCGGAGCGTAGCGCGCCCTGGCTGAAGGAGCCGTCGGCGATCGCGGCCAGCCTCGCCACGCTTGCCCCGTTTCACCGTTTGCGTCGACCATGCGCCGATTACGGAACCGGCGGAGCCGATGAGCAACGAACTGATCTACCTCCTGTTGATCTTCGGCCTGCTGGTGGTCCCGCGCGCGCTGCAGCGCTTCAAGCTGCCGGCGCCGATCACCTGCCTGCTGCTCGGCGTCGGGGCGATGCTGGCGTTCGGCGAGCGCACCCACGACCCGGTGATCGTGCTGCTGTCGACCCTGGGCATCTCGTCGCTGTTCCTGTTCGCCGGGCTGGAGGTGGACCTGCGGGCGCTGCGCAAGCAGCTCGGGCCGCTGCTCGTGCACCTGTCCGTCCGTGCCGCGTCGCTGATCGGGGTCGGCTGGCTCGCGTGGCGCTACCTCGGGCTGGAATGGCAGGCGGCGGCGCTGGTCGCGCTGGCGCTGCTGACGCCCTCCACCGGCTTCATCCTCGACACCCTCGAGCGCCTCGGGCTGGACGAGGAGGAGCGCTTCTGGGTCACCAGCAAGGCGATCGCCGGCGAGCTGATGGCGCTGGCGGCGCTGTTCGTGGTGCTGCAGGCCGGCGACCCCATGCAGCTGGGCGTCTCCTCGCTGGCGATGGCGGCGATGATCGTCGGCCTGCCGTTGCTGTTCGTCGCGCTCGGGCGCTGGGTGGTGCCGCATGCGCCGGGCTCGGAGTTCTCGCTGCTGGTGATGGTGGGCATGGTCGCCGCGTTCATCACCTACAAGCTCGGCGTGTACTACCTGGTCGGCGCGTTCGTGGCCGGGCTGGTGGCGCGCATGCTGCGGCTGCGGATGCCGCGGCTGGCGTCGGACGACAACATGCATGCGCTGCGGCTGTTCGCGACCTTCTTCGTGCCGTTCTACTTCTTCCACGCCGGCACCGAGATCTCGCGCGACGCGCTGACCTGGGAGGCCGCCGGCCTCGGCATCGTGCTGACCATGGTGCTGATGCCGCTGCGGATCGGCATCGTCTGGCTGCAGCGGCGGCTGATGTTCGGCGAGCAGCGCCACAGCAGCCTCAAGGTCGCGCTCGCGCTGTCGCCGACGCTGGTGTTCACCCTGGTGCTGGCCAACATCCTGTACGCGCGTTTCGACCTGCCGGCCGTGCTGTTCGGCGCGCTGATCCTCTACACCGCGCTCAACACCCTGCTGCCGTCGCTGATCCTGCGCTCGCCGTTCGACGTGGACCCGGTGGACAGCCGGCCGGTGTCACACCCCGAGGACCGCATGCGCGACGACGCCGCGGCGGCCAAGGTCCGCCCGCCGGCGATCACCGGATAGCGCTCGAAACAGGGCATCGCGGTAGCCTCCTGCCTCTGCTGCCGCAAATCCGCGCCGGCCGGCACGGAGCGGCTCAGGCCTGGTGCGGCAGCAGCTGGGTGACGTGCGACCCCAGCACTGCGTGGCCGATGATGGCCACCTCCACCGGCTCGCCGGCGGTGACCCGCACCTCGACATCGACAAAGCCGCCGCGCCCGGTCGCCGCCTGCTGGCGCGCGCGGAACCGGATCAGGCCGTCCTCCACCTGCAGCAGGCCATGGCGGACGAGGTAGGCGCCAAGGGGGCCGTTGGCGTTGCCGGTCACCGGGTCCTCGTCGACCCCGATTGCTGGCGCGAACATGCGCCCGTGGCAGAGCGCGTCGTCGTCGTCGGTGACATCGAGGGTGAACACGAAATAGCCGTTGCTGCCGACCGCGGGACTCAGTTCGGCCAGCCGCGCGAGGTCGGGTTCGAGTTCGATCAGTCGGGCGCGCTTGTCGAGCCCGACCATCAGCTTGCCGTGGCCGGTGCCGACGAACTGCAGCGGGCAGCGGAAATCGAGGTCCCCCGCACCGATGCGCAGCGCGGCCATCACCTCCTGCACCAGCTCCGGCGCCAGCGGCGCGTGGAACACCGGCGCGCCCTGTTCGATCCGGACCAGGAAGTCGCCCATCTGCGCGGTGACCTCGACTTCCTGCACGCCGGCGCCGGTCAGTTGCCGCAGCCGGCCGGTCTTCCCGGTTTCGAGCGCGAGTGCGTAGTGGGCGCCGACCGTGGCGTGGCCGCAGACCGGCACCTCGGTGGTGGGAGT
Source organism: Lysobacter sp. CC-YZS074 (assembly GCF_056739745.1). Lineage (NCBI taxonomy): Bacteria > Pseudomonadati > Pseudomonadota > Gammaproteobacteria > Lysobacterales > Lysobacteraceae > Lysobacter > Lysobacter sp. CC-YZS074. The sequence goes on from NZ_CP200301.1 coordinate 781,835, forward strand.
GAAGAAGCGCAGGCGCAGGTCGTGGTCGTCGCCGACCGGTGGCAGCACGAACGCGGTTTCGGAGAAGCCCAGTTCGCGCGCGATCGCCTGCATCCGCGCGTCGTCCAGGCTTTCGGCGTGGGTCACCACCCCGGCGGGGTTGCCGCGGCCCGGTTCGGTGGTGAAGGCGTCGATGCGGTAGATGCGGGGCTCGTCCATGGCGGCATTGCAGCAAACGCGCCGGCGAGGGCGGGTGAACGCCGGGCGCGGCTACTTCAGCGGGGCCCGCGGACGCGGCGGCGCGGCCGCGGTATCGGTCTCGGGCAGCAGTTCCAGCGCGGACGGCGTGGTCCGCAGCATCGCGTGGAAGTGGCCGGGATGGTCGCGGTCGCGGTGCCGCACCAGCATGCGCAGCGCCGCCACCACCGCCAGCAGGCCGAACGCGGCCGCGAAAAAGCCCGGCAACGCCTGCGGCCCGAGCCGGTCCATCGCCTCGCCGGCCAACGTCGGACCGATCGCCGAGCCGACGCCGTTGAGCAGCAGCAGGCTGCTGCAACCCGACAGCATGTCCTGCCGGGGCAGGTGGTCCAGCAAGTGGGCCACGCAGATCGGGTAGACCGAGAACACCAGCCCGCCGTATATGAAGAACAGCGCGTACAGCTGCCAGTGGTAGCCGCCGTGGTCCTGCACGTCGCCGACGAACACCAGCATCGTGGCAATCGCGGCGGCCAGCAGGCTCACCACGATCATCGCGCGGCGGCGGTCGGCCCGGTCGGACAGGCGGCCGATCGGTACCTGCAGCAGCGCACCGCCGAGAATGGCGAGGCTCATCAGGTGGGCGACGGATTCGACCTCCAGCCCGATCCGCGTCGCGTAGACCGCTCCCAGGCCCCAGAAGCCGCCCATCGCGGTGCCCGACAGCAGCGCGCCGGTCGCCGCGGCCGGCGCCGCGCGGTAGATCGAAGTCAGCGCCAACCGCGGCGCGTGCGGCAGTTGCGGCTGGGTCATCCGGCTGGCGGTGACCGGCAGCGCGGCGCAGCAGATCAGGATGCCGACCAGGCTGAACGGGATGAACGAAGCCGGGTCCGAGCGGCCGAACAGCTGCTGGCCGACCGCCAGCGCACCAAGATTGACCGCCATGTACACCGCGAACACCTGGCTGCGCTTTTCCGGCGCGGCGGCGGCGTTGAGCCAGCTCTCGATCACCGTGTACAGCCCGACCAGGGCGATACCGGTCAGCAGCCGCAACAGGCCCCATGCCAGCGGCGTGACCAGGATGGCGTGCAGCAGCACCGCCGACGCCGCCAGCGCCGCGTAGAACGCGAACGCGCGGATGTGGCCGATCCGGTGGATCAGGTTCGGCGCGATGTAGGTGCCGATCAGGAAGCCGATGAAGTAGCTCGACATCACCAGGCCGAAGGTGCGGCCATCGAAGCCTTCCAGCTGCCCGCGCACGCCGAGCAGGCTGCCCAGCAGTCCGCTGCCCATCAGCAGCAGGGCGACGCCGGCCAGCAGCGCGGCGAGGGGGCGGACGGCAGCGATCATCCCGGTCGGTCCTGGTGGGCGAGCGCGCGACCATAGCAAGCGGGCAATGATGAATGGGTCAGCCGCAGCGCCCGCCCGGCGGGTCGTGACGGGAAGGGGACTTGATTCACCGGCCGCGGGCCCCACAATCCGCGCTCCGCTGTTGCCGTCGTGAAGTCCGATGCCGATCTACGCTTTCGAGTGCGCCGCCTGCGGCCACAGTTTCGACCGCCTGCAGAAGTTGTCCGACGCTGATCCAACCGAGTGCCCCGAATGCGGGCAGCCGCAGGTCCGGCGGCAGTTGACCGCCCCGCAGTTCCGGCTCGCCGGCGGCGGCTGGTACGAGACCGACTTCAAGAAGGACGGCGACAAAAAGCGCAACCTGGCCGGAGACGGCGGGGCCAAGACGGGCGAGGGCAAGTCGGATTCCAAGCCGGCTGAAGCGAAGCCCGCCGAGTCGGGGAAGAAGAGCGAGGCAGCGCCGACCAAGGCCGACAGCAAGTCCAAGACTTGATCTTTCCCGCCCGGGTCTGGGGGCTGAAGAGCGCCCGGCTGTTGTTTCGGGGGCTCGATAGTTGCGTCGGGGCCGCGGGCGGAGGGGGTAGTGCTCCTCCCCTCGGTCAGGGCGTCCTGCCCTGACTCGGGGCCGCCGGCCATCCATGGCCGGCTTTCCGCACTACCCCCTCCACCCGCGGCCTGCCCATTGCCGACCTGTTCTCGGGGCGTTTGAAAGCTGCAGCACCTCATCTGATCTGATTCGACCAGATCCGGCTCCAGTTCCAGCTCAAGTCCAAGTCCTGCGTTCGAGTTCCGAGTTCCGAGTTCGAAGCGGGCTGCCAGCCCCCGTGCGGCCGAACACGCAGCCACTCGCACGCCGGTGCGGCGCACGGTATGGGTGTTGCGGACAGCAGGCCATGGATGGCCTGCGGCGGTGAGTCAGGGCAGGAAGCCCTGACCGAACCGGGGAGCAACACCCATACCGGGCGACGCTCCCTCCCGAAGCCAACGAACCCACCCACTCGAACGCCCGTGAGCTGTGCAGCCCCCGGCCGCCTCCCCCAAGGCCGGCTAAACTAGGCGGCTTTCCGGCGCCCCGCGCCCGTGTTCCCCCGGAGTCCCCATGCGTACCCACTTCTGCGGTCTCATCGACGAGTCGCTGATCGGCCAGACGGTCACCCTTTGTGGATGGGCCGACGTCGCCCGCGACCTTGGCGGTCTGTGCTTCATCGACCTGCGCGACCATGAGGGCATCGTCCAGATCGTCGCCGAGCCATCGCAGGAGGGGGGCAACGCGGCGGTGATCGCCACCGCGGCCCGGGTCGGCTACGAGGATTGCCTGCGGGTCACCGGCACCGTGCGCAAGCGCGAGTCGGTCAACAACAGGATCAGGACCGGCCAGGTCGAAGTGGTCGCCACCGCCATCGAGGTGCTCAACAAGGCCGAGCCGCTGCCGTTCCACGCCCACGAGAACCCGGGCGAGGACATCCGCCTGAAATACCGCTACCTCGACCTGCGCACGCCGGAGATGCAGCGGCGGATGCGCATCCGCACCCGGCTGGTGGCGACGCTGCGGCGCTGGCTCGACGAGCGCGGCTTCCAGGACATCGAGACCCCAATCCTGACCAAGGCCACGCCCGAGGGCGCGCGCGACTTCCTGGTGCCGGCGCGGATGCATCCGGGCGAGTTCTACGCGCTGCCGCAGAGCCCGCAGCTGTTCAAGCAGATCCTGATGATGGCGGGCTTCGACCGCTACTACCAGATCGCCCGCTGCTTCCGTGACGAGGCCCTGCGCGCCGACCGCCAGCTGGAGTTCACCCAGCTCGACATGGAGTTCGCCTGGGTCGAAGAGCGCGACGTGCAGGACACCGTCGAGGCGATGGTGCGCGAGATGTTCCGCGAGGTGATGGAAGTGGAGCTCGGCGAGTTCCCGCGCATGACCTGGGCCGAAGCCATGCGCCGCTACGGCTCCGACAAGCCCGACCTGCGCATCGCGATGGAGTTCACCGACATCGCCGATCTGGTCAAGGGCTGCGAGTTCAAGGTCTTCACCGACTGGGCCAACCACGAGGACGGCCGCGTGATCGCGCTGCGCGCCCCGGGTGCGGCGTCGCTGTCGCGCAAGCAGATCGACGAGCTCGGCGCGCACGCGGCCAAGTACGGCGCCAAGGGCGTGGCGTGGATGAAGGTCGAGGACGCCGGCAAGGGCCGCGAGGGCATCAGCTCGCCGATCGCCAAGTTCCTCGACGACGCCACCCTGGCGGCGATCCTGCAGGCCACCGGCGCGCAGTCGGGCGACGCGATCTTCTTCGGCGCGGCGACGTACAAGCTCGCGTCCGACTTCATGGGCGCGCTGCGGCTGCGGCTCGGCAAGGACCTCGGGCTGGTGCAGGACGGCTGGAAGCCGTTGTGGGTCACCGACTTCCCGATGTTCGAGTGGGACGAGGAGGAGGGCCGTTACGTCGCGCTGCACCATCCGTTCACCGCTCCGGCGGTCGACAGCATCGACGACCTGCGCGCCCATGCGAAGACCGCGGTGTCGCGCGGCTACGACATGGTGCTCAATGGCAACGAGATCGGCGGTGGCTCGATTCGTATCCACCGCCCGGCTATGCAGTCGGCGGTGTTCGAGCTGCTCGGCATCGGCGCCGAGGAGCAGCAGGCCAAGTTCGGGTTCCTGCTCGACGCACTGAAATACGGTGCGCCGCCGCACGGTGGCATCGCCTTCGGCATCGACCGCATCGCCGCGCTGATGGCCGGCACGGAGTCGATCCGCGACGTGATCGCCTTCCCCAAGACCACCGGTGCGCAGTGCCTGATGACCGATGCGCCGTCGCCGATCGCCGACGCGCAGCTGGCCGAGGTGCACGTCGCGGTGCGGCCGAAGCCGGCGGCCGGGTCCGCCGCGGGCTGACGGGGCGGCGACGGATGGACGACGACCGGACGGTCGACAGGCCGCTGATCCGTCGCGCCACCGTCGACGACGCCGCGCTGCTGTCGCGGCTGGCGGCGCGCACGTTCACCGAGACCTTCGGCCACCTGTACCCGGCCGGGGACCTTCGGGCGTTCCTTGCCGACAGTTACGCGGTCGAACGCCAGCGCACGATCCTCGGCCATCCTGACTACGCGGTCTGGCTGCTGGAGCGCGACGGCGAGGCGGTCGGCCACGCCGCCGCCGGCCCCTGCGGCCTGCCGCATCCGGACGTGCAGCCCGGCGACGGCGAACTGAAGCGGCTGTACGTGCTGGCCGCGCACCAGAACGGCGGTCACGGCGGGCGGCTGTTCGCGCAGGCGCTCTACTGGCTGCAGCGCGACGGCCCGCGCACGCTGTGGATCGGCGTGTGGTCGCAGAACCACGGCGCCCAGCGGTTCTACGCGCGGCACGGCTTCGTCCATGTCGGCGACTACGAGTTCCCGGTCGGCCGGGTCCGGGACCACGAGTTCATCCTGCGCCGGCCAGCCGGCTGGAGTCGCGCCGGGTGAGCCGCCGGGTGTTGCTGCTACACGGCCTGTGGATGCCGCGCGCATCGATGGCCTGGCATGCGCGGCAGCTTCGCAAGGCCGGCTACACCCCGCACATCTTCAGCTACGCCACGGTCGCCGGCGGCCCGGAGGCGGCGCTGCCGGCGCTGGTCGCCCGGTTGCAGGAGCCCACCGACATCCTGGCCCACAGCCTGGGCGGACTGGTCGCGGTCAACGCGCTGCAGGGCCATCCCGATCTGCCGGTGCGGCGTATCGTCTGCCTCGGCTCGCCGTTGTGCGGCAGCGCCGCGGCGGGCGGGATGGCGCGGCTGCCGCTCGGCGCGGCTTCGCTGGGGCGCAGCGCCGAACTGCTGCGGGGCGGTTGCGAGCCCTGGGCCGGCCCCGGCGAGCTGGGCATGATCGCCGGCAGTTCAGCCCTCGGGCTGGGCCAGGTCTTCGGCCGTTTCCAGGGACGCAGCGATGGCACCGTCGCCATCGCCGAAACCCGCCTGGACGGCCTTGCCGACCACCTCGTCCTGCCGGTCAGCCACAGCGGCATGCTGCTGTCGGCGGAGGTCTCGCGGCAGGCACGGCATTTCCTCGCCCGGGGCCGGTTCGAGCACCGCGACTGAGCGGGGGTGTCCGCCAAGGGCAGCGCCGGCGCGATCGGCGTAGAATCCCCGCCCTCTCATTGCACAGCTGCCGGACATCTCATGGGTAGGGGACCGTCGATCGAGGCCCGCAAGAACGCCACCGACGCCAAGCGCGGCAAGATCTTCACCAAGATCATCCGCGAGATCGGCGTCGCCGCACGTGCCGGTGGCGGCGACCCCGGCGGCAACCCGCGCCTGCGCACTGCGATCGACAAGGGCCTGGCGGCCAACATGTCCAAGGACGTGATCGAGCGCGCGATCAAGAAGGCGACCGGCGAGCTCGAAGGCGTCGAGTACGAGGAGATCCGCTACGAGGGCTACGCTCCCGGTGGCGTAGCGGTGATCGTCGACTGCCTGACCGACAACAAGGTCCGCACCGTCGCCGACGTCCGCCACGCATTCGGCAAGTTCGGCGGCAACCTGGGCACGGACGGCTCGGTGGCCTTCATGTTCCGCAAGCTGGGCGTGCTGAGCTTTTCGCCCGGGGCCGACGAGGACGCCATCACCGAGGCGGCGATCGAGGCCGGCGCCGACGACGTGGTGGTCTATCCCGACGACGGGTCCATCGACGTGCTGACCGCGCCGGAATCGTTCGAGTCCGTGCGCGACGCCATGGTCGCGGCGGGGCGGGGACCGGCCCAGGCCGAGGTCAGCTACCGCGCCGACAACGACATCAAGGTCGAGGGCGAAACCGCGCAGCAGGTGGTCAAGCTGCTCGACTGGCTGGAGGACCTCGACGACGTCCAGTCGGTCTATTCCAACGCCGAACTGGGCGAGGACGCCTACGCCTGACGGCGTACGCTGGCGACGTGATCCGCATCCTGGGCATCGACCCCGGTTCGCAACGGACCGGCATCGGCGTGATCGACGTGGCCGGCGACGGGCGTTGCACGTTCGTGCACTGCGAGGCGCTGAAGCTGCTCGACGCGGCCGACTTCCCGTCCCGGCTCGGCCTGCTGTGCGAGGGCCTGGAGCGCGTGATGGACGAGTGGCAGCCGCAGCAGGTGGCGATCGAGACGGTGTTCATGGACAAGTCCGCGACCTCCGCACTCAAGCTCGGCCACGCGCGCGGCGCGGCGCTGGCGACGGTGGTGCGGCGCAAGCTGGGCATCAGCGAGTACGCGCCGCGGGTGATCAAGCAGTCGCTCGTGGGCCGTGGCGCCGCCGACAAGGCGCAGGTGCAGCACATGGTCCGGCTGCTGCTGAACCTGCCCGAGATGAAGCTGCAGGCCGACGCCGCCGATGCGCTGGCGGTGGCACTGACCCACGCTCACATGAGCGCGACGGTGATGCGCACCGGCGTGGCGATCAACCAGTTGAGGAGGCGCGGCACATGATCGGTCGTCTGAAGGGCATCGTGGTGCACAAGCAGCCGCCGTGGCTGGTGGTCGACGTCAACGGCGTCGGCTACGAGCTGGAGGCGCCGATGAGCACGTTCTACGACCTGCCCGAGCTGGGCCAGCCGGTGTCGCTGTTCACGCACTATGCGCAGAAGGAGGACAGCGTCTCGCTGTACGGCTTCCTGCGCGAGTCCGAACGGCGGCTGTTCCGCGACGTGCAGAAGGTCAGCGGCATCGGCGCGAAGATCGCGCTGGCGGTGCTGTCGGGCGTCAGCGTCGACGAGTTCGCGCGGATGGTGCAGTCCAGCGACGTCACGGCGCTGACCCGCATCCCGGGCATCGGCAAGAAGACCGCCGAGCGGATGGTAGTCGAGCTGCGCGACCGCGCCGCCGACTTGGCCGGCGCCGGCAGCACCTTGGACGTTCGCGGGGTGTCGCACGATCCGCAGAGCGAGGCGGTCATCGCCCTGCAGCAGCTGGGCTACAAGCCCGCCGAAGCCGCGCGCATGGCGCGCGACGCCACCGCCGCCGGCGATGACGCCGCGACCATCATCCGCAAGGCGCTACAGTCCGCGCTCCGCTGAGCCGTTGAACAGGTGGAGTGGCCGTGCAGGCCGCCCCACCCGGGAATCGAACAGACCCATGTCCACCCATTCCAACAGCCCCGGCAGGCCGGGCACCGGCGGCCACGGCAACGTCGGCCTCGCCGGGCTCGTCGTCGGCGCCATCGGCGTTGTCTTCGGCGACATCGGCACCAGCCCGCTCTACACCCTGAAGGAAGCCTTCAGCCCGCACTACGGGCTGGTCGCCAACCACGACACCGTGCTGGGCATCCTGTCGCTGGTGTTCTGGGCGTTGATGATGGTGGTCACGCTGAAGTACGTGACCATCATCATGCGTGCCGACAACGAGGGCGAGGGCGGCATCATGGCGTTGATGGCGCTGGCCCAGCGCACCTTGCCCAAGGGCTCGCGCTCCGCCTACGGCGTCGGCATCCTGGGCGTGTTCGGCGCGGCGCTGTTCTTCGGCGACGGCGTGATCACCCCGGCGATTTCGGTGCTGTCGGCGCTGGAAGGGCTGGAGGTGGTCGCCCCGCAGCTGGACCGCTGGATCGTGCCGATGACGGTGCTGGTGCTGGTGGCGCTGTTCGCCACCCAGCGCTTCGGCACCGCGAAGGTCGGCAAGGTGTTCGGCCCGGTGACCGGGCTGTGGTTCATCTCGCTGGCGGTGCTCGGCGTGCTCAATATCCTGCACGAGCCGGAGGTGCTGAACGCGATCAACCCCTGGTGGGCGATGAACTTCTTCGCCACCCATTCCTGGCACGGGGTGTTCATCCTGGGCGCGGTGGTGCTGGCGGTGACCGGCGGCGAGGCGATCTACACCGACATGGGTCACTTCGGCGCCCGGCCCATCCGCTACGCGTGGTACTGGTTCGTGCTGCCGGCGCTGATGCTGAACTATCTCGGCCAGGGCGCACTGGTGCTGGAGGACCCGACCGCGATCCGCAACCCGTTCTACATCGGCGTGCCGCAGTGGGCGCGCATGCCGATGGTGGTGCTGGCGACGGCGGCCACCGTGATCGCCTCGCAGGCGGTGATCACCGGCGCCTTCTCGGTGACGCGGCAGGCCATGCAACTGGGTTACATCCCGCGCATGACCATCCGCCATACCTCCAGCGAGACCATCGGGCAGATCTACATTCCCGGAATCAACTGGGCCATGGCGGTGGTGGTGATCCTGCTGGTGGTCAGTTTCGGCAGCTCGACCAACCTCGCCACCGCCTACGGCATTTCCGTATCCGGCACGATGCTGATCGACACCCTGTTGCTGGCGCTGGTGGCGCGGGCACTGTGGCCGCGCTGGCGCTGGTGGGTGCTGCCGCTGTGCGTGGTGTTCTTCATCGGCGATGTGGCGTTCGTGATCGCCAACGGCGCCAAGCTGCTGCAGGGCGGCTGGTTCCCGCTGGCGGTCGGCATCGTGCTGTTCACCCTGCTGCGCACCTGGCGCCGCGGCCGCGAACTGCTGCGCGAGGAGATCCAGAAGGGCGGCATCCAGCTCGACACCTTCCTGCCGGGGCTGATGCTGGCGCCGCCGGTGCGCGTGCCGGGCACCGCGGTGTTCATGACCGCCGACAAGGGCGTGGTGCCGCACGCGCTGATGCACAACCTCAAGCACAACAAGGTGCTGCACGAGCGCAACGTGTTCCTGACGGTGGAGACACTGGCGGTGCCGTACGCCCCATGCGAGAAGCGGCTGGAGATCTCCGAGATCGGCGACGACTTCTACCGCGTGCTCGTGCGTTTCGGGTTCATGGAGACGCCGGATGTGCCGCTGGCGCTGATGCGTTCGTGCGATGCGGGCGGGATCTATTTCGATCCCATGGACACGACGTACTTCGCCAGCCGGGAAACGGTGGTGGCGATCGCCCACCGCGGCATGCCGGTGTGGCGCGACCGGCTGTTCGCGATCATGCACCGCAACGCGGCGCCGGCGACGGGGTTCTTCAGGATCCCCGGGAACCGGCTGGTGGAGCTGGGGGCGCAGGTCGAGATCTGATTGCGGCGCGCCCGCCCGCAATCCGGACTCGGACCGGACCCGGCGCGGTCCCGATGCGGCCCGTGCCGACGGTGCTGCCGGGCGGCGTGGGGCCGGCCCGTCGGCCGGCTTTCCAGGGGGTGCCCCGTTGACCGCGCCCTGCGGCCGCCGCCACAATGCCCGCCGAAGGGGAGTAGCTCCCAGCGTGCGGGCCGTCATTTCGAGCAGACATGCTCCGGTCCCACGGCAGTCCACCGGGCTGTGAGCAAGACCTTCGCCGCGATGGCGAAGGTGCGTCCCCGGATCTCCGTGCAAAGGGTTCCGAGCCGCCGATGTCCGCGGTCCACCCCGCTGCTGCCCGGAAATCACGATGGAAACGATTGGCAATGTCTGGCTGTGGGCCGGTTTCTCCGGCCTTGTACTGATCGCGTTGATGGTCGACCTGGTGCTGATGCGCCACGGCGGCGCGCACAAGGTCACGTTCCGCGAGGCGGCGTGGTGGAGCCTGGGCTGGGTCGCCCTGGCGATGGCCTTCAACGCCGCGCTGTGGTGGTACATCGACCAGTCCGCCGGCCCCGACGAGGCGCGCCGCGTGGGCCTGGAGTTCCTCACCGGGTACCTGGTGGAGAAGGCACTCGCGGTCGACAACATCTTCGTCTTCCTGATGCTGATGTCCTACTTCGCGGTGCCCGAGGAGCAGCGCCAGCGCGTGCTGGTGATCGGCATCCTCGGCGCGATCGTGCTGCGCGCGATCCTGATCTTCGCCGGCGCCGCGCTGCTGGCGCACTTCCACTGGATGCTCTACGTGTTCGGCGCGTTCCTGCTGCTGACCGGCGTGAAGATGTGGTTCGCCGCCGGCAAGGAACCGGACCTCGGCAACAACCCGCTACTGCGGTGGCTGACCGCGCACGTGCCCTTCGTGCGCCGCTACCGCGGTGGCGCGCTGTGGCTCGGCCGCGGCGGCCGGCGCAAGTTCACTCCGTTGTTCATCGTGCTGGTGATGATCGGCATCACCGACGTGATCTTCGCGGTGGATTCGATCCCGGCGATCTTCGCCATCACCACCGACCCCTTCATCGTGCTGACCTCGAACGTGTTCGCGGTGCTGGGCCTGCGCGCGATGTTCTTCCTGCTGGCCGGCATGGCCGAACGCTTCCACCTGCTGCCCTATGGCCTGGCGGTGGTGCTGGGGTTCATCGGCGCCAAGATGCTGCTGATCGATATCTACAAGATCCCGGTGCTGCTGTCGCTTGGCGCGGTGGCGATGATTCTCGCAGCCACCGTCGCGCTGAGCCTGGCACGCCCGCAGAAGCCGGCCGCAGGCTGAGACCGCGGGGAGCGCGCGCTCCCCCGCTCCATCCGAAGCCGTTGTCATCCGGGACAGGAGGTCCCCGGCAGGGGTATTGCGGAGAGCCGGCCAGGGATGGCCGGCGGCCCCGCGTCGAGGCAGGACGCCTCGATCAAGGGACGGAGCAATACCCCTGACGGGGGCCTCCTGCGCCGCGCCACCCGCCAAAACCGCTCTTGCCCTTCGACCCCGGTTTTCTGCGCGCCCGGTCCTGCGCCGCGTCCCGGTCGCATGCGACCATAGCCCGATGAATGACGAGCGCATCATCGACGCCGGCTCGACCCGCGAGGACGACGCCATCGAAGCTTCGATCCGGCCCAAGCGGCTGGACGAATACCTCGGCCAGCAGCCGGTCCGCGAGCAGATGAAGATCTACATCGAGGCGGCGAAGGGTCGGGGCGAGGCGCTCGACCACGTGCTGATCTTCGGGCCGCCCGGCCTCGGCAAGACCACCCTCAGCCACGTCATCGCCAACGAGCTGGGCGTGAACCTGCGAGTCACCTCCGGCCCGGTGATCGAGAAGGCCGGCGACCTCGCCGCGCTGCTGACCAACCTGCAGCCGCACGACGTGCTGTTCGTCGACGAGATCCACCGCCTGTCGCCGGTCGTCGAGGAAGTGCTCTACCCGGCGATGGAGGACTACCAGATCGACATCATGATCGGCGAGGGCCCGGCCGCGCGCTCGATCAAGCTCGACCTGCCGCCGTTCACCCTGATCGGGGCGACCACCCGCGCCGGCCTGCTGACCGCGCCGCTGCGCGACCGCTTCGGCATCGTCCAGCGGCTGGAGTTCTACAGCGCCGGGGAGCTGACGAAGATCGTCCGCCGTTCCGCCCAGATCCTCGGCATCGCCTGCGAGGCCGAAGGCGCGTCGGAAATCGCGCGGCGCTCGCGCGGCACCCCGCGCATCGCCAACCGCCTGCTGCGGCGCGTGCGCGACTACGCCCAGGTGCGGGCCGGCGGGGCGATCACCCGTGAAGTCGCCGACGCGGCGATGGCGATGCTCAAGGTGGATCCCGAAGGCTTCGACGAGCTCGACCGCCGCATGCTGCGCACCATCATCGACAACTTCGACGGCGGCCCGGTCGGGGTCGAGTCGCTGGCGGCGGCGCTCAGCGAGGAACGCGGCACGCTGGAGGACGTGATCGAACCGTACCTGATCCAGCAGGGCTACCTGGTGCGCAGCGCGCGCGGCCGGATGGCGACCCCCAAAGCCTACCGCCACCTCGGGCTGAAGCCGCGCCCCGGCTCCAGCGCCGGCGGCCTGTTCGACGGGGGCGCCGATGAATAGTGGGCTCGCGTTCAGCTGGCCGACACGGGTCTACTGGGAGGATACCGACGCCGGTGGGGTGGTCTACCACGCGCAGTACCTGGCGTTCCTGGAGCGTGCCCGCACCGAGTGGATGCGCGCCGAGGGCTACGGACAGGAGGCGCTGCGGCTCGGGCACGACCTGGTGTTCGCGGTGCGCGCGATGCAGATCGACTTCCTCAAGCCGGCCCGGCTGGACGATGCGCTGCAGGTGGGCGTGTCGCTGCGGGAATGCCGGCGCGCGAGCGCGGTGTTCGCGCAGGACATCCGCCGCGGCGGCGAGCTGCTGCTGACCGCCAGCGTGCGGGTCGCGGCACTCGACGCCGCCGGGTTCCGGCCGCGGCCGATCCCGCCGCCGCTGCTGGACGGGCTGAAGGCGCTCGAGCAGCCCGCGCCGGCCCGTTGACCCCGCGAGACGTACCGAACCGTTCCACCACAACAGACACAACGCCCAGGGCCACGGGCACCGGAGACCAGGAATGACCCCACTGCTGAGCGCGCTGCAGGCCACCACTGTCGAACCGTTGCCGGAGGACGCCGCCAGCGCGGTCGGCAATGCCGCCGCGGTGCTGCCGGCCGAGGCGATCACCGCCGACAACAACCTCGACCTGCTGCAGTTGATCCTGCACGCCAGCCTGCCGGTGCAGCTGGTCATGCTGCTGTTGCTGTTCGCCTCGATCGCCTCGTGGGTGATCATCTTCCGCAAGAAGAAGGTGCTCGACCGCGCCGAGCGCGAGGCCGAGGCGTTCGAGGAGCGCTTCTGGTCCGGCGCCGACCTCACCAAGCTCTACGCCGGCGCCAGCCAGCGCAACCGCGACACCGGCGGCATGGAGGCGATCTTCGAGGCCGGTTTCCGCGAGTTCTCGCGCCAGCGCCGGGTGGTCGACAACCGCATGCAGCTGGAAGGCGCGCAGCGCGGCATGCGGGTGGCGACAGCGCGTGAACTCGACGGCCTGGAGCACAACCTCGAGTTCCTCGCCAACGTCGGCTCGATCAGTCCCTACGTCGGCCTGTTCGGCACCGTCTGGGGCATCATGATTTCTTTCCAGGGCCTGGCCAACGTGCAGGAGGCGACGATCGCCACCGTCGCGCCGGGCATCTCCGAGGCGCTGATCGCGACCGCGATGGGCCTGTTCGCCGCGATCCCCGCGGTGTGGGCGTACAACCGCTTCGCGACCAAGGTCGAGCGGATCGCGGTGCGCTACGACGCGTTCTCCGAGGAGTTCTCCTCGATCCTGGAGCGCCAGGCCGGTCTGACCGAGACCGCCTGAGCCATGGCCATGACCCACAACGGCCGCCGCGTCCGCAAGCGCCGCCTGAAGGCGGAGATCAACGTCGTGCCGTACATCGACGTGATGCTGGTGCTGCTGATCATCTTCATGGTGACCGCGCCGCTGCTGAACCTCGGCGTCGACATCGAGCTGCCCAAGTCCAACGCCAAGACCATCTCGCAGGACAAGGACCCGGTGATCGTCAGTGTCGACGCCGCCGGCAACTATTTCCTGACCTTGCAGGGCGCCGAGCAGGAGGCGCTGACCGCCGAGGCACTTCAGGCCAAGGTCGCCGCGTTCGTGCGGCAGAACCCGGACGTGCCGGTGTACGTCGCCGGTGACCGCAGCGCCAACTACGAGGTGGTGCTGCAGGCGATGGTGCTGCTGCAGAACGCCGATGTGCCGCGGGTCGGGCTGATGAGCGCGCCGTCGGAGGCCGTGCAGCAGTGAGGGAAACCCGCGCCGATACCCGCGACGCGGTGCTGCTCGCGATCGGGCTGCATGTCGTGCTGTTCGCGCTGATGTTCGCCGGTCTGTGGTGGACCCGCGCCGCGCAGCCGGTCAGCGCCGCCGGCGCACCGGTCGAGGCGACCCTGGTCGACGCCGACGCGCTGTCGCGGTCGATGCGCGAGGTGCTGAGCGACCGCCCCGAGCGGGTCGTCGAGCCGGAACCCGAACCGCTTCCCGAGCCGGTCGAGGACGACGCCGCGCCCCTGCCGCAGCCGATTCCCGAACCGGTGCCCGAGGATGCGCCCACGCCGCCGCAGCAGCAGGCGCAGGACTTCATCCCCGTGCCGGACACCACCGACCAGGACGAGGTGGTCGACGCGCCGACGCCTACGCCGTCCGACGAGGAAAAACTGCAGGAGGAGAAGCGCCGCCAGGCCCAGGTCGACCTGACCGAACGCAAGCGGCAGGAGGAGGCCGAGCGCAAGCGCCGGCTCGCCGCCGAAGCGAAGGAGCGTGAGGAGAAGCTGGCCGAGATCCGACGCAAGCGCGCCGCCGCCGCACGCGAAGCCGAACTGGCCGCGCAGAAGCTCAGGCAGATCGCCGATGCCCGCTCGGCCAGCGCGGCCGAGGATTCCCCCGCCAGCGCCAGTGCGCCCGCCGGCAACAACGGCGTGGATACCGGGCTCAAGGCGCGCTACGCCGCGGCGCTGCAGGAGGCGATCCTGGCCAAATGGACGCGGCCGGAGACGGTTCCACTCGGCGCGCGCTGCACCCTGGTCATCAAGCAACTGCCCGGCGGCGAGGTCATGAGCGCGGAAGTCACCTCGCCGTGCGCCTACGACGAGATGGGGCGCCGCTCGATCGAGGCGGCCGTGCTGAAGGCGCAACCGCTGCCGTTCGCCGGTTTCGAGCAGGTATTCGCCCGTACCCTCACGCTCAATTTCGAAGCCCGCGACCGCTGACACCACCCCGCCGCCCGCCCATCCGCGTGTTCAGCTTTGAGAAAGCGTTCACACGGATGCTGTTAACACTTCAGCTTCGCTGTCAGGACCTGCTGATGAAACGACTCGCCCCCTGGTGTTCCTCGGTCTCCGCCGCGCTGTGTGCCGCGGTGCTCGCACTGTTGCTCCCGTTTGCCGCCGCTGCGCAGCAGCAGGGACTGGAGCTCGACATCGTCGGCGGCAATGCCGCGGCGCTGCCGATCGCGGTGGTGCCGATGCCGTACCAGGGCGGCGGCAGTGCACCGGAGACCGACGTCGCTGCGGTGATCGCGGCCGACCTCAACCGCTCCGGGCAGTTCCGCAGCCTGCCGGAGGCGGACCTGGTGGAGCGGCCGACCCGTGGCGGCGAGGTCAACTATCCGACCTGGCGTGCGCTCAACCAGGACTACCTGGTCGTGGGCCGCGTGGTCGACGGCGGGGGCGGCAGCTACCGGGTCGAGTACGAACTGTTCGACGTGGCCACCCAGCAGCGGTTGCTCGGGTTCGCCCTGACCGCGCGCAGCAACGCGATGCGTGACGTCGCCCACCAGATCGCCGACGCCGTCTACGAGAAGATCCTGGGCGTGCCGGGTGCGTTCTTCACCCGCATCGCCTACGTGACCGCCACCGGGGTGGGCCGCGGCGCCAGCTACGCTCTGGTCGTGGCCGACTCGGACGGCTACAACCCGCAGACCGTGGTCAGCTCGCCCGAGCCGCTGCTGTCGCCATCGTGGAGCCCGGACGGCAACCGCCTGGCCTACGTCAGCTTCGAGGGCGGCAACTCGTCGATCTACATCCAGGACATCACCTCCGGCAGCCGGCAGCTGGTGTCCAAGTTCCGTGGCATCAACAGCGCGCCGGCGTTCTCGCCCGACGGCAACCGGCTGGCCCTGACCCTGTCGCGCAGTGGCAACCCCGAGATCTACGTGATGAACCTCGGCAGCAAGGCGCTGACCCAGGTCACCAACCATTTCGGCATCGACACCGAGCCGACCTGGAGCGCCGACGGCAGCTCGCTGTACTTCACCTCCGACCGTGGCGGCCAGCCGCAGATCTACCAGGTGCCGGCCGGCGGCGGCAGCGCCAGCCGGGTCACCTTCCAGGGCAACTACAACGCCAGCGCGTCGGTGTCCTTCGACGACAAGAAGATCGCCACCGCGCAGGGCGCCGGCAACACGTACCGCATCGCGCTGATGGACCGCAGCCTGGGTTCGCCGCGCTGGAGCACGCTGTCTCCGGGGTCGCTGGACGAGTCCCCGAGCTTCGCCCCGAATGGCGCGATGATCATCTATGCTGCGCGTGAAGGCGGCCGCGGGGTGTTGTATGCCGTATCCGCCGACGGCCGGGTGCGCCAGCGCCTGGTGCTGTCCGGCGGCGATGTCCGCGAGCCGGCCTGGGGGCCGTTCCGCAAACCGTAAGCACACCGTCCCGATCAAACGGTGTTCCGACTTTCCCACCGCTTCACCAGTTCAAGCCAAGACGAGGAACCGATGATGAACAGCACCACGCGCGTTTTGATGGCCGCTCTGCTCTGCACCGCAGCGGTTGCCTGCTCCAAGAAGGTCAAGGAAGAAGCCCCGCCGGTCGACACCACCCCGGCGCCCGTCACCCAGGCTCCGGTCGATTCGGGCGTGTACACCCCCGAGGACCTCGACACCGACGCCTGCCTGCGTCAGCGCGTGGTCTACTTCGACCTGGACCAGGACGTGCTGCGTCCGGAGTTCCAGGCCCTGGTCGGCTGCCACGCCAAGTACCTGCGTGACCGTCCGTCCTCGCGCATGACCCTCGAAGGGCACGCCGACGAGCGCGGCAGTCGCGAGTACAACATGGGCCTCGGCGAGCGCCGCGGCATGGCCGTGTCCTCGGCGGTCCAGGCCAACGGCGGCTCGGGCTCGCAGATCATGGTCACCAGCTACGGCGAGGAGCGCCCGACCTGCACCGACTCCAACGAGGAGTGCTGGGCCCGCAACCGCCGTGTCGAGATCATCTACACCGCGAAGTAAGAAGGCAGTAAGTGATGCGCAATAATCCGTTGTCGAAACTCATTGCGACATCGCTGGTTGCGGCGGCCCTCGTGGCCGCCGCTCCCGCTTCCGCCCAGCGCGTCAGCCTGGGTGAGCGGGTCGCGCTGCTCGAACAGCAGGCGGGCAACAACCAGGTCGCGGTCGATCTGCTGCGGCAGGTCAACCTGCTCAAGGACGAGGTCGTCGCGCTGCGCGCGCAGGTCGAGCAGCTCAGCCACGAGCAGGAGCAGCTCAAGAGCACCAGCCGCGCCCAGTACCTCGATCTCGACGGTCGCATCAACCGGCTCCAGGGCGGCGAGGCACCCGCGCTCGACCCGGGCCTGCCGATCGAGCCGCCGGTGGCCGAGCCCGCCGCGCCGGCGGCCGGTGCCGTCGGCGCAGCGCCGGTGGAAGGCGTTCCGGCCATCTATGGCGATGCCGGCAAGCTGGACGAGATCGCGGGCGAACGCGAGGCCTACGACCAGGCCTTCGACGCCCTCAAGGGCGGCCGGTACGACGAGTCCGCGCGCCTGTTCCATTCCTTCCTCGGCCACTTCCCCGGCGGCGCCTACGCGCCCAACGCCCTGTACTGGCTGGGGGAGAGCTACTACGTCACCCAGAACTACAAGCTCGCGCTGGAGCAGTTCGAGGCCTTGCTGCAGCGTTACCCGACCCACGACAAGGCGCCGGGCGCGATGCTCAAGGTGGGCCTGTCGCAACAGGGCCTGCAGCAGATCGATGCCGCCGAGCGCACGCTCGCCGCGGTCGCCGAACGCTACCCGGGGACCGACGCCGCCCGCGTGGCGACCGACCGCCTCGGCGCCATCCAGCTGGGGCGGCTGCGCTAGGCCTGGGGGTTTGCGGCCGCCGGCGCCGCCGGGCCCGCACTTCGCTAAAATGATCCGATGAACGCCGTTGTCCCCGAGGCGGCCGCCCTGTCGCCCGAGCGACTGCGGCTGACCGAGATATTCCTGTCCCTGCAGGGCGAGTCGCGCAGCATCGGCTGGCCGACCGTCTTCGTGCGGCTGACCGGCTGTCCGTTGCGTTGCCAGTACTGCGATACCGCCTACGCTTTCCATGGCGGGCAATGGTGGGACTACGACGGCATCCTGGCCGAAGTCGGCCGCCATGGTGCCCGGCACGTCTGCGTCACCGGTGGCGAGCCGCTCGCGCAGAAGCGTTGCATCGGCCTGCTGCAGCGGTTGTGTGATGCCGGCTACGAAGTCTCGCTGGAGACCTCCGGCGCGCTGGACATCTCGGAGGTCGACCCGCGGGTGTCGCGCGTGCTCGACATCAAGACGCCTGCGTCGGGTGAGGTGGAGCGGAACCTGTGGAGCAACATCGCGCTGCTGACCCCGCACGACCAGGTCAAGTTCGTGGTGTGCTCGCGCGAGGACTACGAGTGGGCCAGGGCGGTGACCGCCGAGCACCGGCTGACCGAGCGCTGCGATGTGCTGTTCTCGCCGAGCTTCAGCCAGATCCGCCCGAGCGACCTGGCCGACTGGATCGTCGCCGACCGTTTGCCGGTCCGCTTCCAGCTGCAGCTGCACAAGATCCTCTGGAACGACGAGCCGGGTCGCTGACCGGCCCGTTCGTCCTCTCCGTGCAACCACCTGTAGGGGCGACGTCAGTCGCGATCGCGCATCCGCATCCGGAGTCGCGGCGCGTGCCTGGCGCGATTTCTCCGAAGTGATACCCATAGCGCGGGCGAAGCCCCGAGGGACTCACCGGCGGTCGTCGACCAGCCAGCCCCGACCTTCAACCCGCTCGCGACCCACGTCGCTCCTACAATGCCTCCAGCATGTTGATGGACCCTTGCCAATGAAGAACGCCGTCGTCCTCGTCTCCGGGGGCATGGACTCCGCCGTCGTCGTCGCCATCGCCCGCGAACAGGGCTTCGCCGTGCACGCCCTGAGCGTGCGCTACGGCCAGCGCCACACCTCCGAGCTCGAAGCCGCCGACCGCGTGGCCCGCGCGCTCGGCGCGGTCGCCCACAAGACCGTCAATGTCGACCTGCGCAGCATCGGCGGCTCGGCGCTGACCGACGAGATCGAGGTGCCGCTCGACCACGTGCCGGCCGCCGACGAGATCCCGGTGACCTACGTGCCGGCGCGCAACACGATCATGCTGTCGGTCGCGCTGGGATGGGCCGAGGTGCTCGGCGCGGCGGACATCTTCTGCGGCGTCAACGCGGTCGACTATTCGGGCTACCCCGACTGCCGGCCGGAATTCATCGAAGCGTTCGAGCGGCTGGCCAACCTGGCCACAAAGGCCGGCGTCGAGGGTGCCGGCATCCGCGTGCACGCGCCGCTGCAGCACCTGAGCAAGGCCGACATCGCCCGCGAGGGCGTGCGCCTCGGGGTCGACTTCGCCGACACCGTCTCGTGCTACCAGGCCGATGCGGAAGGGCGTGCCTGCGGCCACTGCGACGCCTGCCGCCTGCGCGCCGAGGGCTTCGCCGCCGCCGGCATCGCCGACCCGACCCGCTACATGCGCTAGAATTGCCGCCCCCGGCGCGACGCCGGGTGGCAACGGGTCGTTAGCTCAGTCGGTAGAGCATCGGACTTTTAATCCGCTGGTCGATGGTTCGAATCCATCACGACCCACCATTGCCCCGAGAACCCCGCCGCGGCGGAGTTTTCCGTTTCCGGCATCCGCCCTCAGGCGACGTCGAACAACTGCTGCAGCACCGCGTCACCGTAGCGCTCGAGCTTGGTGCCACCGATGCCGGCGATCCCGGCGAGGTCATCCAGGTCGCCCGGGTCGGCCTCGGCGATCGCGCGCAGCGTGGCGTCATGGAAGATCACGTAGGCCGGCACGTTCTGCTCGCGCGCGGTGGTGGCGCGCCATTCGCGTAGGGCATCGAAGCGCAGCATCGCCTCCGGCGCCAGTTCGATCATCGGGGTCGCGCTGGTGCGTTCGCGCCGGCGTGGTGCCTTCGGTGCTTCCTTGCGGAAGCGCAGGGTCCGCTCGCCGCGCAGCACCGGCGCCGACAGCGCGGTCAGGCGCAGCGCGTTGTGGCGGTCGACGTCGGCCTCCAGCAGCCCGCCGGCGACCAGCTGGCGGAACACGCCGCTCCACTGGCGCACGTCGAGGTCGGCGCCGATGCCCCAGGTGCTGAGCCGCTCGTGGCCGAAGCGCTGGACCTTCTCGGTGGATACGCCGCGCAGGATGTCGATCAGGTGGCCGGCGCCGAACCGCTGGCCGCTGCGGTACACGCACGACAGCGCCTTGCGCGCGGCCTCGGTGCCGTCCCAGCTCTCGGGCGGGTCGATGCAGTTGTCGCAGTTGCCGCAGGCGCCGTCGTGGTGCTCGCCGAACCAGCCCAGCAGCGCCTGCCGCCGGCAGCCGGTGGACTCGCAGTAGCCGAGCAGGGCGTCGAGCTTGCGCACCTCCAACTGCTTGCGCTCCTCGCCGGCCTCGCCCTGGTTGATCAGCTGGCGCAGGTTGACCACGTCGCCCAGGCCGTAGCTGAGCCAGGCCTCGGCCGGCTGGCCGTCGCGACCGGCGCGGCCGGTCTCCTGGTAGTAGCCCTCGATCGACTTGGGCAGGTCGACGTGGGCGACGAAGCGCACGTCGGGCTTGTCGATGCCCATGCCGAACGCGATCGTCGCGACCATCACCACGCCGTCGGCCTGCAGGAACCGGCGCTGGTTGGCGGCGCGCTGCTCGGCCGGCATGCCCGCGTGGTAGGGCAGGGCGTCGATGCCGGCGGCCTGCAGCTGCTCGGCGGTCTTGTCGACCCGCTTGCGCGAGAACGCATAGACGATGCCGCTCTCGCCGCGGTGGCCGGCGAGGAAGTCGAACAGGGCGCGGCTGCCGTTGCCGTCCTTCTGCACGATCCGGTAGCGGATGTTCGGCCGGTCGAACGAGCTGACGAACTGGCGGGCGTCCTCGAGCGCGAGGCGCTCGGCGATCTCGCGCCGGGTCGGGGCGTCGGCGGTCGCGGTCAGGGCGATGCGCGGGACGTCAGGCCAGCGCTCGTGGAGGATGGTGAGCTGGCGGTATTCGGGGCGGAAGTCGTGGCCCCACTGGGACACGCAGTGAGCCTCGTCGATCGCGAACAGGGCGATGCCGGTGCCGTCGTGGGCGCGGTCGAGCAGGTTCAGGAACCGCCCGGTCAGCAGGCGCTCGGGGGCGACGTAGAGCAGGTCGAGGTTGCCGGCGAGCAGGTCGCGCTCGACCTCGGCGGCAGCCGCGGCGTCGAGGGTGGAGTTGAGGCAGGCGGCGCGCACGCCGAGTTGGCGCAGGGCTTCGACCTGGTCCTGCATGAGGGCGATCAGCGGGGACACGACGATGCCGCAGCCGTCGCGCAGCAGGGCGGGCAGCTGGTAGCACAGGGATTTGCCGCCGCCGGTGGGCATGAGGACGAGGGCGTCGTTGCC
The DNA here is from genome assembly GCF_056739745.1 of Lysobacter sp. CC-YZS074. NCBI lineage: Bacteria > Pseudomonadati > Pseudomonadota > Gammaproteobacteria > Lysobacterales > Lysobacteraceae > Lysobacter > Lysobacter sp. CC-YZS074. Next base: position 803,071 of record NZ_CP200301.1, read on the forward strand.
GCCGGCGACGCAGTCGACGATGTCGGCCTGTTCGCCGCGGAAGCCGGGGTGGCCGAAGGTGGTGCGGAGCAGGTCTAGTGCGGCGTCTTGCATGGGATACAGGGTAGCAAGGGGACGTCTCGCGACCGGGGAACGGAACGGCGATTCCGGTGGGGGAACTCGCTGTTGCGCTGTGGGCGAAGTGGCGTGGTGGGGCTCGGGTAGCGACGCGCCGCGGGAGCTGGGGGACGGGGGATGTGCCTCCACCCCTCGGTCGGGGCGTCCTGCCCCGACTCGGGGCCGCAGGCCATCCATGGCCTGCTTTCCGGACCTCCCCCGTCCCCCGGCTCCCGCGTGGGGCGTCGATGCTTCGGCGGGAAGCAGAGCGCGACGCCACCCAATGCGCCGATGTGGCGCCCCCGAGGGGCGTTGCGTACAGCGGCCATGGATGGCCGCGGCCGGTGAGTCGGACACGATGTCCGACCGAACCGGGTAGCAATTTCCCTTGGGGGCGACGCACCCGCCCGAAGCCGCTGAACAACCCGCCGATCTCGCCCGGTTGCGCCTGCACCGGCAATCGCCGCGCCAAATAAAAAACCCCGGCGCTGGCAGCAGCTCCGGGGTCCTGATGGGTTCAAACTGCGAGGAAACCTATTGCAGCAGCGAACGCAGCATCCACGCGTACTTCTCGTGGGTCTGCAGACGCTGGGTCAGCAGGTCGACGGTCGGGTCGTCGCCGGCGTCGTCGGCGGTCTTCAGCACCTTGCGCGCGGTGCGGCAGACGGCCTCGTTGCCGACCACCAGCTGCCGCACCATCTCGCGCCAGTCGGCGGCGTCGGACAGGCCCGGCTCTTCGGGAATGGAGGTCAGGCGCGTGAACTCGGCATAGGAGCCCGGCGCGTTGAAACCAAGGGCGCGGATGCGCTCGGCAACTTCGTCCAGCGCCGTCCACTGCTCGGTGTACTGGGTCTCGAACATCACATGCAGGGCGTTGAACATCGGCCCGGTGACGTTCCAGTGGAAGTTGTGGGTCTTCAGGTACAGCGTGTAGGCATCGGCCAGGTAGGCGGCGAGTCCCTCGGCGATGTTCTTGCGATCGCGGTCTCCGATCCCGATATCGATGGCCGGCGCACTGGAGCCCGCGCCGGGCGACGCTGCCGGCTCGCGGGCGCCGCCCTTGGCGGCGGTGGACTTGCCGGCCCTGGTGGACTTGGTCACAGACTTGGTCTTGGCCATTGTGTTTCTCCCTTTGAAGTCGCTTGCGGCGACAATATGGCGCGCAGGCGGTGGTGTGAAATGGTTTGTCCGAACCCGATCAATCAATGAACCCTATCGACCGGCCCGCTAAGAGCGCGTCACGGCGAGCGCCTCTGCCCCCGGCGTTGCGGCCGGCACGCGATGCGATCGACGCGGGGCTGAGCCGCGACCGTGGCCGTCTGCACGGGCTGTGGTCGCGCTGGCGCGGCAAGCCGGAGGACGACGAGGCCCGGGCGGCCTTCGAACGCGCGCTGGCGGAGTCCGTGGCGCGCCGCGAGTCGCGCGCGGCCCACCTGCCGGCGGCGCCGGTCGACCCCTCGCTGCCGATCGCGGCCGAGGCCGATCGCATCGTCGAGCTGATCCGCAAGCACCCGGTGGTGGTGATCGCCGGCGAGACCGGTTCGGGCAAGACCACCCAGATTCCCAAGCTGTGCCTGGCCGCCGGCCGCGGCGCCGCCGGCATGATCGGTTGCACCCAGCCGCGCCGGATCGCCGCGCGCGCGGTCGCCAAGCGCGTCGCCGAGGAGCTGCAGAGCCCGCTGGGTGGCGCGGTCGGTTACCAGGTGCGGTTCAACGAGAACGTCGGCGAGCAGACCGCGGTCAAGTTCATGACCGACGGCATCCTGCTGGCCGAGATCCAGTCCGACCGCTGGCTGTCGCGCTACGACACGATCCTGATCGACGAGGCCCACGAACGCAGCCTCAACATCGACTTCCTGCTCGGCTACCTCAAGCAGCTTTTGCAGAAGCGCCGCGACCTGAAGGTCATCGTCACCTCTGCGACGATCGATACCGCGCGCTTCGCGGCCCACTTCAACGATGCGCCGGTGGTCGAGGTCGAAGGCCGCAGCTACCCGGTCGAAGTGCGTTACCGGCCGTTGGAGGGCGAGGGCGACCGCGACGGCGAGCGCACGGTCAACGACGCGATCGTGTCGGCGTGCGACGAGATCACCAGGGAAGACCCGCGCGGTGACGTGTTGGTCTTCCTGCCGGGCGAGCGCGAGATCCGCGACGCCCACCAGGCGCTGGAGCGTCGCAAGTACCGCCATACCGAGGTGCAGCCGCTGTACGCGCGGCTGTCGGTGCGCGACCAGGACCGGGTGTTCAACCCCGGCCCGCAGCGCCGCATCGTGCTGGCGACCAACGTCGCCGAAACCTCGCTGACGGTGCCGCGGATCCGCTACGTGGTCGACCCGGGTTTGGCGCGGGTCAAGCGCTACAGCCCGCGCGGCAAGCTCGACCGCTTGCACATCGAACCCGTCAGCCAGGCCAGCGCCAACCAGCGCAAGGGTCGCTGTGGCCGCGTGTCGGAAGGCACCTGCTACCGGCTCTACAGCGAGGCCGATTTCGAGTCGCGCCCGGAGTTCACCGACCCCGAGATCCGCCGCGCGGCGCTGGCCGGGGTGATCCTGCGGATGCTGGCGCTCGGCCTCGGTGACATCGAACGGTTCCCGTTCCTCGAACCGCCCGACCCGCGCGCGATTGCGGACGGCTGGCAGCAACTGGCCGAGCTCGGTGCGGTCGACGAGGCGCGCGCGATGACCGCGACCGGCAAGCTGATGGCGCGCATGCCGGTCGACGTGAAGCTGGCGCGCATGCTGGTCGCCGCCAACGCCCGTGGCTGCCTTCGCGAGATGCTGGTGGTCGCCTCGTTCCTCGGCATCCAGGACCCGCGCGAACGCCCGGCCGACCAGCGCGCCGCGGCCGACAACGCGCACGCCCAGTTCGTCGACTACAGCTCCGAGTTCGTCGGCACCCTGAAGCTCTGGGTCGCCTATCAGGACGCGCACGAGGAGCTGACCCAGTCGCAGCTGCGCAAGTGGTGCGAGAAGAACTTCCTCGGCTTCCTGCGCATGCGCGAATGGCGCGAGCTGCACCGCCAGCTCAAGCTGATGGCCGACGACCTGGGCTGGCAGCAGGGGCCGGCATTGGCCGAACCCGATGCCGGTGCGTTCGCCAACCTGCACCGCGCGCTGATCGCCGGCCTGCCTACCCAGATCGGCCATCGCCAGCCGGGGCCCGAGAAAAAGCCGGGCGAGAAGAAGCCCGGCGAGCGCAAGCCGACGGTAGTCTACGACGGCCCGCGCGGCCGAAAATTCGGCCTGTTCCCCGGCTCATGGCTGATCCGCAAACCGCCACCGTGGGTGCTGTCGGCGACGCTGCTCGACACCGAGAAGGTGTGGGCCATGACCAACGCCTCCATCGAGCCGCAATGGGCGATCGACGAGTTGCCGCACCTGCTGGCGCGTCGCCACTTCGACCCGCGCTGGTCGCGCGCGCAGGGTCGGGTGCTGGGCAGCGAGCAGGTCAGCCTGTTTGGGCTGGTGCTCGCGCCCAAGCGGCCGATCCACTACGGCGGCCTGTACCCGGAAGAGAGCCGCGCGATCTTCGCCCGCGACGCGCTGGTGACCGGCGAGGTCAACACCCGTGCGGTGTTCCTCAAGCGCAACCTCGCGACGCTGGAAAAGGCGCGCGAGGAAGAGGCCAAGCAGCGCCGCGCCGGCATCGTCGTCGACGAAGAATGGATGGCGCGCTGGTACCTCGACCGGCTGCCGCCGCAGGTGCACAACGCGCAGGCGCTGGATGCCTGGTTCAACAAGCTGCCTGCGGCGCAGCAGGCCACGCTGGAGTGGTCGCTCGACGACCTGCTGATCGGCGACGAGACCGACGCTGCGCGCTTCCCGCCAGTGATCGAACTGGGCGATGCGCGGTTGGCGGTGAAGTACCGCTTCGACCCTGGTGCGCCCGACGACGGCATGACTGTCGCGGTGCCGCTGCATCTGCTCAACGCGCTCGATCCGGTGCGGCTGGGCTGGCTCGCGCCAGGCTTCGTCACCGACAAGGCCGCGGCGCTGATTAAGTCGCTGCCCAAGGTGCAGCGGCGCAACTTCGTGCCGGCGCCGGACTTCGCCCGCGCGTTCGCCGAGGCGCACCCGGGGCCGGGGGGCGATGCGTTCGCCGGCATGCTGGCGCGCTTCCTGCACAAGGTCACCGGCGCCGAAGTGGCGGGCGTCGATTTCGACGAGGCGGCGCTGGAGCCGCACCTGCGCGCCAACCTGCGCCTGCACGACCGCGACGGCCGCACCGTGTTGGCCGAGTCGCGGGACTTGGCCGAGCTGCGTGCGCGGTTTGGCGAACGCGCCGCACGGGCGTTCGCCGCACACGCGGCGGACGGCCTGATGCAGCGCGGGCTGGTCGGTTTTCCCGAGGCGCCGATCCCGGCCAGCGTGCCGGGCGCCGCCGGCGTGCCGGCCTACCCGGCGCTGCATGACGACGGCGACAGCGTCTCGCTGCAGGTCCACGCCGAGCGCGACACCGCGCTGCACCACCACCCGCGCGGCGTGCGCCGGCTGCTGTGGCTGGCGCTGGCCGACCGTCGCAAGCAGGCGCGCAAGCAGTTGCCGGTGTCGCCCAAGACCGGCCTGCTGTACGCAGCGATCGAGTCGTCCGCGCCGCGCGACACCGGCGAGCGCGACGGCGACCGCCTGCGTGCCGACATCGTCGACGGCGCGTTCGCCTCGCTCGTCGCCGACGGCCTTGGCGACATCCGCGACGCCGACGCCTTCGCCGCGCGCCGCGACGCGGTGGCCAAACAGTTGTTCCCCGAATCGATGGAACGCCTGCGCCAGGCCGAGGCGATCCTCGCGGCCGTTGCCGAAGCGCGCGGCAAGCTCGAATCACCGCTGATGGGCTGGGCGAGCGGCAACCTCGACGACATGCGCGCCCACCTCGCGGCGCTGACCCCGCCGGGCTTCCTGCGCGACGTGCCGGCGACGGCGCTGGCCGAATACCCGCGCTACCTGAAGGCGCTGTCCCTGCGCGGCGAGCGCGCGCTGCGCGACCCCACCCGCGACCAGGCCCGGATGCTCGAACTCAAGCCGTTCGTCGACGCGCTGGCCGGCGCGCAGGACCGCGGCGAAGCCGACGCGCCCGACTGGCAGGCGTTGCGCTGGGAGCTGGAGGAGTTGCGGGTATCGCTGTTCGCGCAGGAACTCGGCGCCCGCGGGGTGTCGCCGAAGAAGCTGGCGACGCGGCTGGCGCGGATGGAGTGAAGCTACCGGCGTGCGGACCGGATCGCCGCAGGAGCCGGTACGGGCTTATGCAGGAGCGGCTTCAGCCGCGATCGTGGAATCGTTCGCCCGCGCCGATTTCCGATCGCGGCTGAAGCCGCTCCTGCAAGAAGCGGGTGGATCGTCCAGGCCGAAGCCCGGCACCGCTCACTTCACCCGCTCGACCTTGGCCCGGGTGTTGTAACCCTCGACCTTCAGGTACCACGCGCTGCCGATCAGGCTCGGCGCGATCGTCACGGTCGGGCCGTCCAGCTTGACGCCCGCCAGGCTGGCGCCGTCGGTCTGGCGCCAGACCTGACCGTTGTCGAGCCGGTATTCGCGGCCCTTGCCGAACCCGTTGAACCCACCCTGCAGCCGTGCGGTGATCGGCTCGTCGGACGAACCCTGACCGGTAAACCCGCGTCGTTCTTCGGCGACCTGCTGCTTGGCGGTCTCGGCCGCGCGGGTCGTCTCCACGTCGAGGGTGCGATTGAGCCAGGCGTTGAGGTTGGCCAGTTCCGCGGCGTCGAGCCGGTCCAGCCCGGCGGCCTTGAACTGCTCGGGCGTCATCTGCTGTTCGATCCGCTCGCCCTGCTGGGCGAGTGCCAGCGGCGCCAGCAGCAGCGCGGCGGCGAAGGCGAGGGGACGGAGGCGGCGCGGGGTGGCGGTGGGCGTGCGCATCGAACTGTTCCTGCGGTCGGTTGATCGCTAGTGTAGCCACGTCCCCACCACCGAACGAACCGCGTAATGGGCGCGTCACCGTCCCCGTCCGAGAGCCCTTCGTCACTGTCCGAGCTGCTGGCGCAGCCGGTGGTCGACGCGATCGCCGCGCCGCTGCGGGACACGCTCCGGCGAGCCGCGGCCGAAGGGGATCCGGCCGACGAACGGGCCGATCCGCTGCCGGTCGTGCGGGCGACGCTCGCCGCGCTGCAGCGGCTGGATGCGGACAGCGACACCCTGGCGGCCGCGGTGATCTCCAGCTTCCCGCGGCTGCAGGAGCGGCTGGGGCCGGCATTCGACAGCGACCATCCCGCGGTCGCCGCGCTGCTCGACGGCCAGCGCGCCGCGGCCCGGGTGTGGGCGCTGCACGCCGAGCAGGACGGGCGCAGCGGCAGCGAGGGCCTGCGCCGGCTGCTGCTGGCGATCGTCCGCGACATGCGGGTGGTACCGATCCTGCTGGCCCGGCAACTGGCGTGGCTGCAGCACGCATCCGCCCTGCCCGAGGACCGGCGCCGCCGGCTGGCCGGGCTGACCCGCGACATCCATGCGCCGCTCGCCAACCGCCTGGGCATCTGGCAGCTCAAGTGGGAGCTGGAAGACCTCGCGTTCCGCTACCTGCAGCCCGACACCTACAAGCAGATCGCCCGCCTGCTCGACGAGAAGCGCGCCGACCGCGAGCAGTACATCGAACGGGTCAAGCAGCGCCTGCGTGAAGCCATGGCCGCGCAGGGCATCGAAGCCGACATCGCAGGGCGGCCAAAGCACATCTACAGCATCTGGAAGAAGATGCAGCGCAAGGACGCCCCGATCAGCGAGCTCTACGACCTGCGTGCGGTGCGGGTGCTGGTCGACAGCCTGGCCGACTGCTACGCCGCGCTCGGCGTGGTGCACGCGACGTGGACCCCGATCCCGAGCGAATTCGACGACTACATCGCCCGCCCCAAGCGCAACGACTACCGCTCGCTGCACACCGCGGTGGTGGGGCCGGAAGGCAAGACCCTGGAAGTGCAGATCCGCACGATGGAGATGCACCGCCAGGCCGAGCTCGGCGTCGCGGCGCACTGGCGCTACAAGGAGGGGGCGGGCAAGGAAAGCGGCGCCGGCAACGCGGCGTTCGATCGCAAGATCGCGTGGATGCGGCGGCTGCTGGAGCCCGCACCCGACGGCGTGGAACCGGACGAGGCGACCCTGGCGGGCGAGCTCGATACCGAACTGGTCGAAGACCGCGTCTACGTGCTGACGCCCAAGGGCGAGGTGATCGACCTGCCGGCCGGTGCGACCCCGCTCGACTTCGCCTACCGGGTGCACACCGAGGTCGGCCACCGCTGCCGCGGCGCCAAGGTCGACGGTCGGATCGTGCCGCTCGACCACAGGCTGCGCAGCGGCGACCGGGTCGAGATCATGACCGCGAAGACCGGCGAGCCGCGGCGCGACTGGCTGATCGAGTCCAACGGCTTCCTCGCCAGCAGCCGCTCGCGCGAGAAGGTGCGCAGCTGGTTCCACAAGCTGGACCGTGCGCGCAACGAAGCCGCCGGGCGCGACATGCTCGACCGGGAGCTGCGCCGTCTGGGCCTGCTCGGCGCGGACCTGGCGCCGGCACGCGAGCGTTTCCACCTCGACGGCGATGGCGACCTGCACGTGCTGGTCGCGCTCGGCGACGTCGGGCCGCACCAGGTCGGCCGGATCCTGCTGGAGCACGAGCGGGCGGCGGCAAACCCGGCACCGGAACCGCCGGCCGCCCCGGTGCCAGCGCCGCCGGCCCCGCGCAACCGCGCCACGGACTTCACCGTGCAGGGCGTCGGCAACCTGCTGGTGCAACTGGCGCGCTGTTGCCAGCCACTGCCCGGCGAGCCGATCGTCGGCTATCTCACCCGCGGCCGTGGCGTGACCGTGCACCGCGCCGGTTGCGCGTCGTTCCAGCGACTCGCCGCGGGCCAGCCGCAACGCGCACTGCCGGTCGAGTGGGGGCGCGCGAGCAAGGGCTACGAAGTGGACGTCGAACTGCTGGCGGTGGACCGCAAGTGGCTGCTGAAGGAAATCACCAACGTCATCGCACAGGCCAACGTCCATCTCGCCGGCATCCACGGGGACGCCGAGCGCAACGGTGCGCGCGTGCGCTTCCGCATGCGGCTGCGGGTGGCGGACTACGGCGAGCTCTCCACCCTGCTGGGCAAGCTGGCGGCGTTGCCGGGCGTGGAGCAGGTGCGGCGCGGGTGATGGCGAAGCCGCTCGCGTGGTTTTCGGGTGGCCATGCAGACCACCGGCTGGCGGGCGCTGCCGCTCGCTAGGGTTGCGTCGGTTCCTGCAGTAGCCGGTCGAGCCGCTGCGCCAGTGCGGACCAGGAGAACTCGGCGACCGTGCCGGCGTCCAGCACCAGGTCTTCAGTGAGGACACCGGCCTGTTGCCGCTCGCGCAGCCTGGCCAGCTGGCCGCTCACTGCCTGCGTCGTCGGCGCGCAGACCCAGCCGCGCCGGCGGGTGGTGATCAGCTCGGCAACGGCGTCGCCCGGGGCATCGCCCAGGTGCAGGATCGGCCGACCGGCGCCCAGGTACTCGTAGCACTTTCCCGGCACCTGCGACGGGTCGCGGTTGGCCAGGTTGACCAGCACGTCGGCCCGACGCTGCCATGCCAACGCCTCAAGGTGCGGGAGGAAGCCGAGCAGGCGGATGCGGTCGGGGTGCGCGCGCGCCGCGGCCAGCACCTCGTCGGGCACCTGGATCGTGGCGATGTTGAGCCGCGTACCCGGCGTCGCCAGTACCGCCTGCAACAGGGCCCCGGCCGTGCGGAAGCTGTAGAAGCTGCCGGTATAGAGCAACTCCAGCACGTCCCCGCGTGGGCGCGGATCGTTCGCCCCCGGCGCCCGCGGATCGGCATCAAAGCCTTGGGTAAGCACGTGGATCGGGGCCCGGCCGGGGTGGCGTTCGCGAAGCAGCCGTTCCGCCGCGGGTGTGGTCACCAGGATGTGGTCGGCACATTCGCACACGCGCGCTTCCAGCAGGTGTGCGCGGTCGCGCCAGCGCGGAAGCGTGTAGTGCGCCAGCACCGGGTCCGCCAGGTCCGCGATCCAGCGGATGCCGGCGCGCTTGGCCTCCAGTCCCAGTTCGAGGGTGGTGGCCGGTTCGTGCGAACTGATCACCACGTCGGGCGTGAGCGTCCCGAGCAGCTCCAGCAACCGTGCCCGGCCGGGTCGGTGCCACTCGCCGCGAAGGTCGGGGAACCAGATGTGCTCGCCCACCCGCTGCAGCAATGCGGAAACGCGATGCTTCCAGCCGCCACGGGACGGTACCGGCACCGGTGATGTCGCGCCCGCAGCTGCGGCGTCCGCCTGTTCGCGTCGCCGCGCACGGTACCGGCGCCGCCGCGCGACCAGTCCGCGGACCGGGCCGGGATGGGTGCGGTGGATCCGCACGCCGGTAGGGAGTTCCGGCAGCCCCGGCTGCGAGCCGCCCAGGTCGATGGTGAGTACGTGCACGTCATGCCCCAGCCGGTGGAGTTCCCGACTGAGATAGGCCCAGCGCAACGATTGGGGCGAAGGGCTCGGGGGGAATTCGTAGGCGATCAGCAGGATGCGCATTGCGTCGGCAGGTCCGGGGCGCGGCTCAGGGGCGCGATGGGGCGCCCAGCGTGGCGGTGGCCACCGCGAGGGCGGCTTGTGGAGAGAAGTGCGTTCGCACGTTGTTGCGCCCGCGGTCGGCAAGGTCCTGCCAGAGCGCGGCGTCGCCGTACAGGCGCACGACCACCGCCGCGAACGCTGCCGCGTCGTCGGCCGCCAGCACGTCGTAACCGTGCCGCAGATGCATGCCCTCGATGGCGCAACCGGTGGCGACGACGGGCTGGCCGTGGGCCATGCTCAGGTTGATCTTGCCTTTTACGCCCGCGCCGAACCGCAGCGGCGCGAGTGCGATCCGGCAGCGGTCCAGGTAAGGTGCGATATCCACGACGTGCCCATGGGCATGGATGCCGGAGCCCGGCGAAAAACCGGGCAGCGGATCCGGGCCGGGGGCGCCGACGAGGTGGAGTTCGACCCCCGGAAGCCGCTCGCGGATGCGCGGGAAGATCTCCGCGGCCAGCCATTCCACCGCGTCGCGATTGGGGGGGTGGCGGAGCCCGCCGACGAAAAGGAGATCGCGTCGGACCGCGTAGTCCGCACCCGCGGTGTCCTCGTCGATGATGTTGGACAGCACCCGCACGTCCGCGCCGGCGCAGGCGCCGGCCAGCAGTTCACGTTCCACCGGGCTGACCACCCAGGTGGTGTCGGCCCGGCGCACCAGGCCCAGCTCGCGGCGGCGGGTCGCGTCGGCGAGGCGGCGCAGGGACCGGCTGCCGGCGTGGTCGGCCTCGCGATGCTCCCGCAGGTGGTGCAGATCGACCGTGTCGAACACGATCCGGGTGCCGGGGGCGACCGAACGCAGCAACGGCAGCCAGTGGCCGGCCGTGTGATGTCGGCAGAGGATCGCGGCCTCCAGGTCGAAGTGGTGGCGCCGCACCCAGGCCGCGGCGTCGCGGGCGCCCGAAAGCACCGGAACGTCCACGCCCATCGCGCGCAGTGCGTTGGCTGCCGGACCCCGCGTGCGGAAGTCGTCGGGGATGAACACCAGCCGGTAGCCCGCCGACCGCAGCACCCGCATCAGGTTGCTCAGCCGCAGCGAACCTGAGTCCCGGACAGGGTCGGGGACGGCCACGTCGACCAGCAGCACACACGGCCCGTCGTGGGGGGCGGCGGCGGGAACACACGCCTCCACAACCGCCGTGCTGCTTCGGCGGGATCCGGCCCAGGCCAGCGCGCGCCGGCATGTCGCCTGCCACCCGCGGGTGCGCCCGCCGACCAGGCCCCGGCGCAGCAGGGACAGAAGGCGCCGGAGCGGGAACAGCGCGGGAGAAAGCAAGGCCACGGACACCGTCTGAACGAAAGCGGTACATGGTAGCGAGCATCGACCGGCGTGGGGACGTGGGCCGCATGGGCGGTACGCTAGACTCGAAAATTCCCGCTCATCCAGGTGACTGTCGCGCTCGTGGCCCGAACCGATTACGACGAAGACTCCGACTCCGGCCACGGCGACGCCCCGCACTGGCGCCGACGCCTGATCACCTGGTTGCTGGCGGCGATCGGCCTCGGCCTGGGATTCCTGATTCCCTATTCGCTGTACCTGAACCACGAAGTCGGCGAGCGCTTCGACCAGCTGCGCTGGCAACTGCCGACCCGGGTCTATGGCCGGCCGCTGGAGCTGGCGCCCGGGGTGGCCCTGAACGCCGATACGCTCGCGACCGAACTGGCCGCGGCCGGCTACCACCCGGGCGACGGGGTGCGGCCGGGCAGTTTCGTCCGCGACGGCGGCCGCTGGGTGATCTCCAGCCGCGGCTTCAATGATGTCGATGGCCCGGTGGCGCCGCGGCGCGTGGAGGTGGTGCTGTCGGGAGGCAAGGTCGGCCGGCTGCGCGACGCCGGCAGCAACAAGGCGATCAAGGTGGCGCGCCTGGACCCGGCGCGGATTGCGACGCTGTATGGCCAGAAGCAGGAGGAGCGCCGGCTCGTCCAGCTCGAGGAGGTTCCCGAACTGCTGGTGACCGGTTTGCAGGCGGTGGAGGACCGCGATTTCGCCCACCACCACGGGCTCGACCTGAGCGGCATCATGCGCGCCGCCTGGGTCAACCTGAAGGCCGGCGAAGCCCGCCAGGGCGCCAGCACACTGACCCAGCAGCTCGCCCGCAGCGGCCTGCTCGGGATCGGCGCCGAGCAGACCTTCACCCGCAAGTTCAACGAGGCGATCTACGCGCTGCTGATCGAAGCGCGTTACGACAAGCAGACGATCCTCGAGGCCTACTTCAACCAGGTCTATCTCGGCCAGCGCGGCGCGCAGGCGATCCACGGCGTGGCGGCCGCGTCGGAGTTCTGGTTCGGCCGCGACCTGGCCGACATCAGCACCGAACAGGTCGCGCTGCTGATCGGCATCGTGCGCGGACCGTCGTACTACGACCCGCGTCGGCACCCTGAACGCGCCACCGAACGGCGCAACTTCGTCCTCGGGGAAATGCACGAAACCGGGCTGATCGACGACGCCGAGTACCAGCGCGCGCTCGAGGCGCCGCTGGGCGTGACCGAAGAGCCCGGCCACTCGGCCAACCGGTTCCCCGCGTACGTCGACCTGGTCCGGCGCCAGCTGGCCAGCGACTACCCGGCCGACGCCCTCGCCGGCGCGGGCCTGAGCGTGATGTCGGGCATGTCGCCGTCGGCCCAGGCCTATGCCGAGGGCGCGGTGACCAGCACGCTTGAAAGCCTTGACAGCAAGAACCGTCCCGACCTGCAGGCCGGCCTGGTGCTGACCGACGTGCACAACGGCGACGTCCTCGCCGTGGTCGGCAGCGGCACGCCGTCGCGGCCGGGCTTCAACCGGGCGATCGAGGCGCAGCGGCCGGTCGGTTCGCTGCTCAAGCCGTTCGTCTACCTGCTCGCGCTCGCGCAGCCGGAGCAATGGTCACTGGCCAGCTGGGTCGACGACTCGCCGGTGACGGTGGCGCTCGGCAACGGCAAGCGCTGGAACCCGGGCAACTCGGACGGACGCAGCCACGGCACCGTGCGCCTGATCGACGCGCTGGCGCGCTCGTACAACCAGGCCACGGTGCGGGTCGGCATGCAGGTCGATCCGCGCCGGATCGCCGACCTCGTCCGCACCCTGGCCGGCATCGAGGCCGAACCCAATCCCGCGCTGATCCTCGGTTCGGTCGACCAGAGCCCGTACGCGATGGCGCAGCTGTACCAGTTCCTCGCATCCGGCGGCGAGATCCAGCCGCTGCACGCGGTGCGCGGCGTGCTCGACGCCAACGGCCGCGCGCTCAACCGCTACGACACCGAGCCGGCGCCGGCGCAGGAGGGCGACGCGATCGCCGCGCGGCTGATCACGATCGCGCTGCAGCACACCGTTTCCAGCGGCACGGCGCGGCAACTGGTCTCCGACGGCCTTGGCCGGCTCAACGCCGCCGGCAAGACCGGCACCAGTAACGACAGCCGCGACAGCTGGTTCGCCGGGTACACCGGGGACCACCTGGCGGTCGCGTGGGTCGGCAACGACCAGAACAAGCCGACCGGGCTGTATGGCTCCACCGGCGGCATGCGCGTGTGGTCGGGCATTTTCAAGCGCCTGCCGAGCACGCCGCTGGCGGTCAGCGACAAGGGGCTGGACTGGGAGTGGGTGGTCGGCTCGCATACCACCGACGCGGGCTGCGCCGGGGCGCGACGGTTCGCGTTCGTGGCCGGGTTCGCTCCGGCGTTCCAGCCGTGCCAGCCGCCCGAGCCACCGCCGGAGGAACGTGGCGGCTGGCGCGAATGGTTCGGTTTCGGGCGCGATGACAGTGACGACGGGCAAGCCGTCGAGTCCGCGCCCGCGCCAACCCCCGCGTCCCGGCCGCAATCGCCACCGCAGCCGCAGCCGCAGCCGGTGGACGCGCCGTGAGCCGCGTCGATCCGCGCCTGCTGCCTGCCGCGGCGGTACTGGCCGTGTGGCTGGCGGGCTGCGCGACCCGGCCGCCGGAGCTGGCGGCGCCGGCATTCGACGCCGCGGCCGCGGTCGCCGCGATCCGCAACGCCGGTACGGCCGGCGACGCTGAACTGGTAGTCAAGCCGCTGGCCGACCCGCAGGTCGACGACCTGCGTGCGCGGGCGGCGCAACGGCACGCGCAGGGGGACGGCGCCGGTGCCGCCGCGGCGCTGGACGAGGCCTTGGCCATCACCCCGGGCGACCCGCTCCTGTTGCAGGAACGCGCGGAGGCGGCGCTGCTGCTGCATGACGTCGAAGCGGCCGAACAGCTGGCCAGGCGCGCGATTTCGATCGGCACCGAGGTCGGCCCGCTCTGCCGCCGCCACTGGGAAACGCTCGCGCAGGTCGCTTCGGTGCGGGCGATGACCAACGTGGGCGCTCTGGCGTCGGTCACCGAGGCACGCGAGCGGCGCGAAGCCTGCACCGTCGCCGCTCCGCCGCGTTACTGAAATGAGCGGAGGAGGCAGCCGTCTCGGCACCGCCAGCCGCGCGGCGCTGAACGAAGGTGGCGATCTGGCGCGCAATATCGCCGCGTTCGCTCCGCGCGCGGCGCAGCAGGACCTCGCCGGTGCCATCGCCGACGCGTTCGACACCCGCGGCGTGCTGCTGGCCGAAGCGGGGACCGGCACCGGCAAGACTTTCGCCTACCTCGTCCCGGCGATCCTGTCAGGGCTCAAGACGATCGTCTCCACCGGCACCCGCGCGCTGCAGGACCAGCTCTATCACCGCGACCTGCCGCGCGTGCGCGACGCGCTCGGCATCGGCATCAAGACCGCCCTGCTGAAGGGGCGCGCCAATTACCTGTGCCACTACCGGCTGGAGCAGGCCAAGGGCGAACCGCGCTTCCACAGCCGCGACATGGCCGCGCAGTTCCAGCGCATCGTGGCTTGGGCCGGCCGTACCCGCATGGGCGACCTGGCCGAGCTGGAGGCGCTGCCGGACGACTCGCCGCTGCTGCCGATGGTCACCTCCACCACCGACAACTGCCTCGGCAGCGAGTGCCCGTTCTTTGCCGACTGCTTCGTGGTGCAGGCGCGCCAGCGTGCGCAGGCGGCCGACCTCGTGGTGGTCAACCACCATCTGCTGCTGGCCGACCTCGCGCTCAAGCAGGAAGGCTTCGGCGAGATCCTGCCGGGCGCGCAGGCGTTCGTGGTCGACGAGGCGCACCAGTTACCGGAACTCGCCGCGCAGTTCTTCGGCGAAGCATTGAGCGCCCGGCCGCTGGTCGAGCTCGCGCGCGACGCACTGGCCGAGTGCAAGCAGGCGCCGGGCGCGCTGGCGGTGCTGCAGGAGCCGGCGCGGGCGCTGGAGCAGGCGGTCCGCAACCTGCGGGCGGCGATGGACGAACTGCCGGTGCGGGGCACCCGCCGCCGTGCCGGCGAGGACGGCGGTGTCGAGGCGGCGCTCGATGTGTTGCTGGACGCGCTGCGCACGCTGCACGCGTCGCTGCTGCCGCTGCGCGAGGCCGCGCCGGGGTTCGACAGCTGCACCGCGCGGTCCAAGGAGTTCGAGAACCGTTTGCTGCGCTGGCGTGATGAAGGCGCGGACGATGCCGAGGTGAGCGGGGACGATACCGGCGTGGACGGAGACGATGCGGCCACGGCGGCGCCGGATGATGCCGAAGGCGGCGGCGCGCCGGGCGACGACCGCGGGCCCCTCGCGCGCGAGGACGACGCCAGCGTGCTCTGGTACGAGCTCACCGCGCGCGGCTTCCGCCTCAGCCGTACCCCGCTGGACGTCGCCGGGCCGCTCGCGCGGCACCGCGCCCGCTCGCAGGCCGCCTGGGTGTTCACCTCGGCGACCCTCGCCATCGGCGGCCGATTCGAACATTTCGCGATCAAGCTGGGCCTGCGCGAGCCGACCACGTTGCTCGCCCCCAGTCCGTTCGACTGGCCGCGGCAGGCGCTTTGCTATCTGCCGCGTGGCCTGCCGGAGCCCTCGGCGCGGCACTACACCCAGGCGATTGTCGATGCGTTGCTGCCGGTGCTGGCCGCGTCCGGTGGCCGCGCATTCGTGCTGTTCGCCTCGCACCGCGCCCTGCGCGAGGCCGCCGCCCTGCTGCGCGATCCCGCGAACCCGGCGCCGTGGCCGCTGTTCGTCCAGGGCGAGGCGCCGCGGCCGGTCCTGCTCGAACGCTTCCGTGCATCCGGCAACGGCGTGCTGCTCGGCGCGGCGAGTTTCCGCGAGGGCGTCGATGTCGCCGGCGATGCGCTCAGCGTGGTGGTGATCGACAAGCTGCCGTTCGCCGCGCCGGACGATCCAGTGTTCGAGGCGCGGCTGGAGGCGGTCCGGCGCAGCGGCGGCAACCCGTTCCGCGACGAGCAGTTGCCGCAGGCGGTGATCGCGCTCAAGCAGGGTGCCGGGCGCCTGATCCGCAGCGAAACCGACCGCGGCGTGCTGGTGCTGTGCGACCCGCGCCTGCTTGGCAAAAGCTACGGGCGCGTGTTCATGGATTCGCTGCCGCCGCTGCCGAGGACGCGCCGGGTCGAGGACGTGGAGGCGTTCTTTGCGCCAGAATCGGCACCTTCGCCGCTGATGGAACTCCACGATGATTGAAGAACGCTCCATCGGCGCTTCCACCGTCCACGTGTCCGTCCGTGCGTCGTGTGGGAGGCCGACGGCATGAAATTGCTGGCGTTCGAACTGGCGACCGAAGCGTGCTCGGTGGCGCTGTGGCATGACGGCGAGGTGCGCCAGCGCTTCGAGGTCGCGCCGCGTCGGCACGCGGAGCTGGCCCTGCCGTGGGCGGAGGCGCTGTTGGCCGAAGCGGGGCTGACCCGGTCGCAGCTGGATGCCGTCGCGGTGGGGCGTGGGCCGGGTGCATTCACCGGGGTGCGACTGGCCATCGCGATCGGCCAGGGCATCGCGCTCGCGCTGGACCGGCCGATGGTGCCGGTCTCGACGCTGGCCGCTCTGGCATTGCAGGCCGGCGAGGGTCGCGTGCTCGCATCGGTCGACGCGCGGATGAGCGAGGTCTATGCCGGTGCGTTCGAGTGCGCCGGCGGCGACGTGCGGGCGCTGGGGCCGGAAACAGTGGGTGCGCCGACGGAGGTGCGGCTTCCGGAGGGAAGCAGCGGTTGGCGCGGTGTCGGCACGGGTTTCGATGCCGGTCACGGCGCCTTGCAGGACCATCTCGCGCGCCGGCTGGCGTCGGTCGATGCCAAGGCGTTGCCGCACGCCGCCGATGTCGCCCGGCTCGCCGCCAGCGCCGCCGCGCGCGGGGAACTCGTCGCCCCGGAGAAGATCGAGCCGGCCTATCTGCGCAACAACGTGGCGCTCACCATCACCGAACAGCAGGCGCTGCGGAATTCGCGTACCTCTACCTGAGCGCCGGTAGGGCTCAGGGTTCAGCGATCGACCAGTTCGCCGCCCGGCAGGAACGCCCAGGTCCGTGTCACGTGCAGGACATCCGGGTCGTCTTCGGTCTTCGGTAGCGGCGGGTACGGTTCGGCCAGCTTGGCGATGCGCAGGGCGGACGCGTCCAGCAGTGGAATGCCGCTGGACACCACGATCGCGGAATCCTCGACGCTGCCATCGCGGCGGATCGCCACGCTGATCACCACCTGGCCGGCCAGCCTCCGCCGGCGGGCTTCGTCGGGATAGTTGAGGTTGCCGACGCGCTCGACGCGATCGACCCATTCGCGCAGGTAGCCGGCCCATGCGTATTCGGTGGTGCTGGCCGACACGAACTTGCGCTTGGGGCGCTTGGCGTAGCGTTCCGAGCGCAGGTGGATTTCGGCGGCCAGGCGCGCCATCGCCATGTCGTGGCTGATCTTTTCGTCGCCCCGCGGCAGCGGGCGCTCGCTCGGCTGCGGGGTCGCCATCGCGCTCGGGGCGGCGTCCTCGCCACGGGTGCTGCTGACCACCCGGTTCCGCGGCTCCGGTTGCGGGGCGGGCGACTGCGCACGCAGCTCGCGCGGAGCGACGCCGGCGGTGGTGGCCTGCGGCAGCGGGCCGGACACCGGCTCGCTGGGACGGCTGCTGCTGTCGTGCTCGCCGCCGCCCTGGTTGCTGGCCTGGGCAAGAAAGTCCGCCTGTTCGGGCGTCAATGCACTGGTGGTGCGGGTCAGGATCACGTCCAGGGTCGGCACCACCGGCGCCGCGTTCTCGAGCGTGAATCCAACCCCGAGCAGGGCGATGCCATGGACCAGCAGCGACAGCACCGTGGTGGCGGTCAGGCGCTGGCTTTCGCTGATCACCGGCCCCGCCGGCGGAACGGCCGCGCTCATGCGGCGGCGCGCGCTTCGATCACTTCGAACAGGCGGGCGCAGATGTTAAGCCCGAACTGCGCGTCCAGCTCGCGGATGCAGGTGGGGCTGGTGACATTGACTTCGGTGAGGTAGTCGCCGATCACGTCCAGCCCGACGAAAAGCATGCCGCGGCGCTTCATCTCGGGCCCGACCTGGGCGGCGATCCAGCGGTCGCGTTCGGTGAGCGGGCGGCCTTCGCCGCGGCCGCCGACGGCGAGGTTGCCGCGGAAGTCATCACCCTGCGGAATCCGCGCCAGGCAGTAGTCGACCGGCTCGCCGTCGACCAGCAGGATCCGCTTGTCGCCGCCGCTGATCTCGGGCAGGTACCGCTGCGCCATCGCCAGGCTGTGGCCGCCTTGGGTCAGGGTTTCGAGGATCACGTTGGCGTTGGCATCGCCGTGGGCCAGCCGGAAGATCGAGCGCCCGCCCATGCCGTCGAGCGGCTTGAGCACGGCTTCGCGGTGTTCGGCGACGAAAGCCTTGAGGTCCGTCGCCGAGCGGGTGACCAGGGTGGGCGGGCAGCACTGCGGGAACAGCAGCGCGGCCAGCTTTTCGTTGTAGTCGCGCAGCCCTTGCGGGTCGTTGACCACGAGCGCGCCGGCGCGCTGGGCCAGGCTCAGCACCTGGGTGTCGTGGATGAACTCGCTGTCGACCGGCGGATCCTTGCGCATCAGCAGCACGTGGCCGGGTCCGAGCTCGAGCCGCGACGCCCCGCCCAGGTCGAACCAGTGCCCCGGGTCCTCGGCGACCGCCAGCGACGAGACCGTCGCCACCGCCCGGCCGCCATCCACGGCCAGGCCGCCCGGCAGCACGTACCACAGCCGGTGGCCGCGGCGCTGGGCCTCCAGCAGCATCGCAAACGTGGAGTCCTTGGCGATCCTGATCGACCCGATCGGGTCCATCACGACGACGATGTCGAGCGGCATGGCGTCAGCGGCAGGGGAGGACGCCGCGATGGTAGCAGGCGTCCGCGGCCGGCCCGCGCGACCGGCATCGCATTCACGTTCGTCAGTGGATCGCGCCGTGCTTGACAGCGCCCGCGCGGCTTGGAATAAAGACAGCCTCGCGACGCGCCGGGGGTTCCGCGTCGGCGCTTCGCAACAGGGGACACTGGAACATGCAGGACGAGGGTCGCAACGGCAGCCTCGATGGTTTGCGGGTCATGGTGATCGATGACTCCAAGACCATCCGCCGTACCGCTGAAACGTTGCTCAAACGCGAAGGCTGCGCCGTGGTGACCGCCACCGACGGCTTCGAGGCGCTGGCCAAGATCGCCGACCAGCAGCCGCAGATCATCTTCGTGGACATCATGATGCCGCGGCTGGACGGCTACCAGACCTGCGCGCTGATCAAGAACAACCAGTTGTTCCGGAGCACGCCAGTGATCATGCTGTCGTCCAAGGACGGCCTGTTCGACAAGGCGCGTGGTCGCATCGTCGGCTCCGAGCAATACCTGACCAAGCCATTCACGCGCGAGGAACTCCTCGACGCGATTCGCACGCACGTCAACGCCTGACCGGGGGGTAGGGCACCAATGGCACGTATTCTTCTGATCGAGGACTCGCCGACCGATACGGCGGTCCTGACCCAGCTGCTGGAACGCAACGGCCACGACGTCATGGCCTCCGGCAGCGCCGAGGACGGCATCGACGTGTGCCGCCGGGAGCGCCCGGACCTAGTCCTGATGGACGTGATCCTGCCCGGCATGAACGGCTTCCAGGCCACGCGTGCCCTGTCCCGGGACGACGAGACCAAGGCTATCCCGGTGCTGATCGTCAGCACCAAGGGCATGGAAACCGACAAGGCCTGGGGCCTGCGTCAGGGCGCCAAGGACTACATCGTCAAGCCACCGCGCGAAGACGAGCTGATCGCCCGCATCAACGCGCTGCTGGGGTCGTGAGCGGGTCCGACGCGATGGAGCTGGCTCCGTTCGATGTGCTGGTCGATTACGAGCGCCGCAGTCTGGCGCACGTCGTCGGCCTGCCCGAGCAGCTCGATGCACCGGGCCTGTGGCGCGGCGTGGGCTACCGCCTTGGCGCCCGCCGGCTCGCCTCGGGCTTCGGCGAGGTGCTCGAAATCCTCCCGCTGCCCCAGGTGACCGTGGTCCCGGGAGCGCAGCCGTGGATGCTGGGGCTGGCCAACGTACGCGGCAACCTGCTGCCGATCGTCGACCTCAAGCAGTTCCTCGAGGGCGAGCGCACCGTGCTGCACGAAAGCCAGCGCATCCTGCTGGTGCGCCAGCCGGGTGGCGACGTGGCCGTGCTGGTCGACGAGCTCTATGGCCAGCGCAGCTTCACCGAGCAGCAGATGCTCGACGGCGGAGACGACGCCGTGGCCGAACTGGCCAGCGGCCGCTACGCCCATTTCATCGACCGGGTCTATCGCCTGGACGGTGCCCGGTGGGGCGTGTTCAGCCTGGAACGGCTGGCCCGCACTCCCGAGTTCAGACAAGCCGCATCCGACGTGGTGCGGCCCGAATCCCGCGTCACCGAGTCCTTCACCGGTCAACCCGGCGTCAGCAACGCACTTGAGGTCGAACATGAGCACTGATATGAATTCCGTCGCCGGGAAGGCCCGCAACGTCGGAGTCAACACCTGGTTGATCCTGCTGGGCCTGTCGGTGCTGGTGTTCGGCCTGAACACCGGTTACGCCACCTGGAAGGCCGCGCGCCTCGGCGGCGCCAGCGCCTCGGCGTCGGCGCTGCAGGTGCAGTCGCAGCAGCTGGCCGTGCAGGGCCAGGAAGCGGTCGGCGGTGACGCCGGCGCGTTCGACGCATTCCGGGCCACCCAAGCCCAGGTCGACGAGAACGTCGGCGACCTGAACGCCAACTTCGGCGCCACCACCGGCGTCGCCGGCCCGATCGACGCGGTCACCCAGACCTGGGCGCCGCTCGACAAGAGTGCCGACCAGCTGCTCGCCAGCCAGAAGGCCGTCCTGGGGTTGGCCGAGAACGCCGACAGCTTCACCAGCCAGGTGCCGCAGTTGCAGGCCCGGCTCGACGAACTGGTCCGCGCGATGTCGACCAGCGGCTCGCCTTCGTCGCAGGTGTACTACGCCCTGCGCCAGGTGGTGCTGTCGGGCACGATGGGCCGCCGTGTCACCGAAATCCGTGCCGGCGGCCCGGGCGCCGCGGCGGCCGGCGAGGGCCTGGTGCGCGACGTGGCGATCTTCGACAACGTCATGACCGGCTTGCGCGAAGGCGACGAAGCGACCGGCATCAACGCGCTCGGCAACTCCGGCGCGCTGGCAGCCCTCGGCCAGGCCGAGGCGCTGTGGAAGGAAATGAAGACCGACGTCGACGCGATCCTGTCGAGCTCGCAGAACCTGTTCCGCGCACAGGCCGCGGCCGACGCGATCACCGCCGGTTCCGACAAGCTGCTGGCCGACAGCCGCTCGCTGTTCGATGCGCTCACCGCCTTCGGTTCGCTCAAGGACACCAGCATCCTCGGCAACCTGTGGATCTCGATCATCTCCGGCGCGCTCGCGCTGCTGGCGATCGTCGGCCTGCTGGTCTCGCTGAACCGCCAGCAGCAGGCGCGTTACCAGACCACCAAGGAACTCAACGACCGCAACCAGGAGGCGATCATGCGCCTGCTGGACGAGATGGGCTCGCTCGCGGAAGGCGACCTGACCGTGAAGGCGACCGTGACCGAGGACATGACCGGCGCGATCGCGGACTCGATCAACTTCGCCGTCGAGCAGCTGCGCAGCCTCGTGCAGACGATTACCGACACTTCGGTGCAGGTGGCGTCCAGTGCGCAGGAGACGCAGGCCACCGCCATGCACCTGGCCGAAGCCGCCGAGCACCAGGCCCAGGAAATTACGTCCGCGTCTAGCCGAATCAGCGAAATCGCGGCCAGCATCGACCAGGTGTCGAAGAACTCCGCCGAGTCCGCGGACGTGGCGCAGCGCTCCGTGCAGATCGCAACCAAGGGCGCCGGCGTGGTGCGCCAGACTATCCAGGGCATGGACAACATCCGTGACCAGATCCAGGAAACCTCGAAGCGCATCAAGCGGCTGGGTGAGAGCTCGCAGGAGATCGGCTCGATCGTTGAACTGATCAACGACATTTCCGAGCAGACCAACATCCTGGCGCTGAATGCGGCGATCCAGGCCGCCTCGGCAGGTGAGGCCGGCCGCGGCTTCGCGGTCGTGGCCGACGAAGTGCAGCGCCTCGCGGAACGCTCCTCGAATGCGACCAAGCGCATCGAGTCGCTGGTGCAGACCATTCAGGCCGATACCAACGAAGCGGTCAGCTCGATGGAACAGACAACCTCGGAAGTGGTCGCCGGTGCGCGACTCGCCGAAGACGCGGGTACCGCGCTGGGCGAGATCGAAAAGGTGTCCTCCGACCTCTCGGGTCTGATTCAGGGCATCTCGTCGGCCGCACAGCAGCAGTCCGGCGCGGCGGCCAACATCACCCAGACGATGCACACCATCCAGCAGATCACCTCGCAGACCACCCAGGGCGCCAACCAGACCGCACAGTCGATTGGAAACCTGGCGCAGCTCGCCGCCGACCTCCGCCGTTCGGTCGCCGACTTCAAGCTGCCGGCCTGAGGCACGGATTGGATCGACCGATGAACAGCCTGACCCCCGGCCAAGGCCGCCCGTGGCGCGGCCCCGCTGACCGGCGGGGTGGATGATGACCGTAATGCGCGACGCAATCGACACCACCACGCTCGGCTGGATCAAGCCCGAACTGGACGAGACCCTCAGCCAGGCGCGCCAGGAGATCGAGGCCTACGTCGAGTCGGCCGACGACGCCGACCGCATGCGCGCGTGCGCGCGGCACCTGCACCAGGTGCACGGCACCCTGCGCATGGTCGAGCTGTACGCCCCGGCGATGGTCGCCGAGGAAATGGAGCGGCTGGCGCTGGCGCTTGTCCACGGCGAAATCGCCGACCGCGACGACGCCTGCGCGATGCTCATGCGTGGCGTGGTGCAGCTGCCGGATTACCTCGAGCGCCTGCAGGGCGGGCACCGCGACATTCCGATCGTGCTGCTGCCGCTGCTCAACGAGCTGCGCGCCACGCGCGGCGAAGCCGGCCTCAACGAAAGCGTGCTGTTCGCCCCGGACCTCGACCGTCCGCTGCCGAGCCACCTGCCCGCGCCGGTGACGGTCGCGACCACGAT
Organism: Lysobacter sp. CC-YZS074; assembly: GCF_056739745.1. NCBI lineage: Bacteria > Pseudomonadati > Pseudomonadota > Gammaproteobacteria > Lysobacterales > Lysobacteraceae > Lysobacter > Lysobacter sp. CC-YZS074. Next base: position 825,995 of record NZ_CP200301.1, read on the forward strand.
CCGAAGCGGCGCGCGTCCGGCCAGCCCCGGTCTGGTCGCACTCCGCCATGCACTGGCACAGTGGCCCGAGGACGGTGCGCCGGCCGACGCCGCGCAGCTGGCCGCTGCGGTCGACGGGCTGCTTGCCGAAGCTTCTGTCGAGCCGTTGCGACGCATGCTCTGGGTCGCTTCTTCGGTGGCCAACGCGCTGCGCGACGGCGCGCTGCCGCCCACCCGCAGCCTGCGCCAGGCGTTCGGCGGGGTGGAGCGGGAGGCCCGCCAGATCCTCGAAGACAACGGCTTCAGCGCGCCTTCCACCGAGCCCAACGCCGAGCCCACCCGGCAGCTGCTCTACCACGTCGCCCACCACCCGGGCAGCCACCCGGCACTCGACGACCTCCGGCGTACCTTCGACCTCGATGCCCAGCTGCCGAGCGAGTCGGAGATCGAACACGCCCGCGGCAGCCTGAGCGGCCGCAACCGCGCTCTGCTGGACACGGTGTCGGCGGCGATCAAGGAAGACCTGCTGCGGGTCAAGGACGCGCTCGACCTGCACCTGCGCACCGGCAACACCGACGTGGCCGACCTGCGGCCTCAGGTCGAGGCGCTGGGCCGGGTCAGCGACACCCTCGGCATGATGGGCCTGGGCATTGCGCGTGGCGTGGTGCTGCAGCAGCGCGACGCGATGCACGAGATCGTCGCTGGCCAGCGCGCCGCCGACGAGTCGGTGCTGCTGGATGTCGCCGGGGCGCTGCTGTATGTGGATGCCTCGCTCGACGAACAGGTGTCGCGCCTGGGACTGAGCGACGATCGCGCCGACGAGGACCTGCTGGCGAGCGAGTCGCGGAAGGTGCTCGAAGTGGTCGTGCGCGAGGCGATCGCCAACTTCGGCGACGCCCGGCAGTCCTTCGTCGCCTTCGTGGAAACGAGCTGGGACCACGCCGAACTGGTCGAGGTCCCGCGCCTGCTGGACGAAGTCGGAGGCGCGCTGCGCATTCTCGACCTCAACCTGCCGGCCGATTACCTGCTCGGGGTCAAGCGCTATACCGAGATCGAACTGATCGGCCGCAAGCGCGTGCCCAACGGCCAGCAACTCGACACCATGGCCGATGCGCTGGCCAGCGTGGAGTACTACCTGGAGGCCTTGCGCGAGCAGCGCCCCAACCGCGACCGCATCCTGGAGATCGCCCGCCACAGCCTCGAGTCGCTGGGTTACTGGCCGCTGCCGAGCGAGACCATGCCGGCACGCGAACAGACGCCGTCGCCGCTCTCGGTCGAGGACGAGAACCTCGCCGCGGCCGCGCTGGACATGGCGTCCAGCAGCGCGCCCGTCCCGGCGCCCGAACCCCTCGCTGCCGAAACCGCACCCGTCAGCGAAGCCGTCGGCATCGATGCCACGGCCGAAGCGCCGACCGCTACGGTCGCCGCCGGCCCGAGTGGCTTCGAGCACAGCGACGACATCGACGACGACATCCGGGAAGTCTTCCTGGAGGAGCTCGAGGAAGAGATCGGCAACCTCGGGCAGATGCTCGCCGGCTGGCGGCAGACGCCCGACAACCCGGAGCAGCTGCGTTCGATCCGACGGGTCTTCCACACGCTCAAGGGCAGCGGTCGGCTGGTCGGCGCCAGGACGCTGGGCGAGTTCAGCTGGAAGATCGAGAACATGCTCAACCGTGTCCTCGATGGCAGCCGGCTCGCCAGCCCCGCCGTCGTCGGGGTGGTCGATCACGCGTACGCCGCGCTGCCGCAGCTGCATGCGGCGCTGCAGGGGAAAGGTGTCGTACAGGCGGACCTGGCGGGCATCGAGGCGGTAGCCGACCGCGTCGCCGCCGGCGAAGAAGTCGCCTACACCGCGCCGCAGCCGGCGGTCCCCGCCACTGTGGCCGATGCCGACGGCGACAGGGTCGCCGCGGAAGAAGCGCCGGTCACACCGGATACTGTCGTGGATGCCGCCCCGGCGGCACCGGAAGCGCCCGAGGTCGATACCGCCGAGATCGCCTCCGCTGGCATCGACGATGACGGCGGAATTCCCGCATCGGTGGATCCAGTGCTGCTCGAGATTCTCGGCACCGAGGTCAACGGCCATCTGGCAACGATCGAGCAGTGGCTGGCGGCCAGCCAGCAGGCGCCGCAGCCGGCGGACGACCGCCTGCAGCGCGCCATCCACACCCTCAATGGCGCATTCGCCATGACCGAGGTGCCGGTGATCACCGAGATCACCGGTCCGGCGGAAACCTACGTCAAGCGGTTGCTCGCGGCCGGCCAGCATCCGACCGCCGACGGCGTGGCAGGTATCGCCGCGGTATCCAGTGCGGTGGCCCGCACGCTTGCGGCGCTGCAGTCGAGCTCGCCGCGCGTTCCCGAGTTCCAGGGGCTGTCCGCCCGCATGCAGGCGCTCCGTGACACCCTTCCGGCCGCGCGTACGCCCTCGCCGACGGACGATATCGAGGTTCCGCTGCCGACCCGCCGCACCAGCGGCCTCTCGGTGGTCGACCTGACCCCGTTCGCGGGTCTGGACGAAGAAGCCGCCTCCGCGGTTCCCGGCCACGCCGGTGGGGACATCGCGGATGGCGAAGCCGACCGTGAATCTCTTGAAGCCGAGCGTCTCGAGGCTGAGCGCCTAGAGGCTGAGCGTGTTGAAGCCGAGCGTCTCAAGGCTGAGCGTGTCGAAGCCGAGCGTCTCGAAGCCGAGCGTCTAGAAGCTGAGCGTGTCGCGGCCGAGCGTGCTGAAGCCGAGCGTCTCGAGGCTGAGCGTGTCGAAGCCGAACGTCTCGAAGCCGAGCGTGCCGAAGCCGAGCGTGTCGAAGCCGAGCGCGTCGAAGCCGAGCGTGCCGAAGCCGAGCGTGCCGAAGCCGAACGTGTCGAAGCCGAGCGTGTCGAAGCCGAACGCGTCGAAGCCGAGCGTCTCGACACCGAACGGCTCGAGGCCGAGCGTCTCGAAGCCGAACGTGTAGAAGTCGAACGTATCGAGGCGCAGATCCTCGAAGCCGAGCGTCTCGAGGCCGAACGGCTCGAAGCGGAGCAGCGCGAGGCCGAGCGCCTGGCAGAAGAAGAAGAGCGTGAGTACGCGCTGCTCGAGGCCGAGTACGCCGAAGCGGATCGTCTGGCCCGCGAGCGCGCCGGCGTGGCCGCGGCGGCAGAAGGTGACTCGCCTGGCGCGGCATCGGCTGATTCCGAGACTTCGATCGCCGGTGGCACCGACGAAACGGTCGTCCAGGGGTGGGCGGTCGAGAACGACGCCGAAGCCGAAGCCGAAGCCGAAGCCTGCCTCGAAGCTTCGGCCGAAGTCGACTCCGAAACCGAAACCGACCCTGGAACCGAAGCAGGAGCGGCGATCGACTCCGCTGTCGCGGCCCTGCTCGCCGCCAGCCTGGCCGACGTCCAGGACCCCGACGAGGCGTTGGACCTCGCCGACCTCGACCCGGAACTGGTCGACATCTTCGTCGAAGAAGGCGGCGACCTGCTCGACCACTCCGACGGGCTGTTGGCGCAACTGCGCGATGCGCCGGAGGAACGTGAAACCCTGGTCGGCCTGCAGCGCGACCTGCATACCCTGAAGGGTGGCGCGCGCATGGCCGGCATCATGGCGGTCGGCGAGCTGGGCCACGTCATGGAGTCGCTGCTGGAAGCGGTGGTCGACCAGCGCTGTGAACTCGGCCACGACGGCATTCCGTTGCTGGAACGCGGCTTCGACCGCCTGCACGCGATGGTGACCCGGGTCGGTGACCGCCGTGCGATCGCGATGCCCGAGCGGATGATCGCGGAGTTCGACGCCCGCTCCCGCGGCAAGAGCCTGCTGCGCGACACCGGCGACGCGATCGGGCGGCCGGCGGCTCCGGCACCCGCGCCCGCGGCAGCCCCCGAGCAGCCAGCCAAGCCGGTCGCGCCGCTGGTATCGGCACCGCTGGCCACGCCCACGGCCGGAGGCCTCGCGCCGCTGTCGGCGCCGCTCGAGGAGACGCAACCCGGCGACGAGGACGACATCGGCGTACGCGCCCCGCAGGAGCAGGTGCGTATCCGCGCCGACCTCCTCGACCGCCTGGTCAATTACGCCGGCGAGGTGGCGATCTACCGCGCCCGCCTTGAGCAGCAGCTCGGCGCGTTCCGCGGCGCCATCGCCGAAATGGCGGCGACCAACACCCGCATGCGCGACCAGCTGCGCCGGCTGGAGATGGAAACCGAGGCGCAGATCGTCGCGCGCTACCAGCGCGAGGGTGAGGACGGCGAGCAGCAGTTCGACCCGCTCGAACTCGACCGCTTCTCCAACCTGCAGCAGCTGTCGCGCGCGCTGACCGAATCGGCGGCCGACCAGAACAGCTTGCAGCTGACCCTCGACGACCTGACCCGCCAGTACGAAACCCTGCTGCTGCAGCAGTCGCGCGTCAGCTCGGAACTGCAGGAAGGCCTCATGCGCACGCGCATGGTGCCGTTCGACGCGCTGCTGCCGCGCCTGCGCCGCGTCATCCGGCAGGCCTCGGGAGAACTGGGCAAGCAGGTCGCGCTCAAGCTCGACGGCTCGCAGGGCGAACTCGACCGCAACGTGCTCGAGCGCATGACCGCGCCGCTGGAACACATGCTGCGCAACTCGGTCGCCCACGGCATCGAGACGCCGGACGAGCGCAAGCGCGCCGGCAAGGGCGAGGAAGGCAGCGTCCGCATCGCGATCCGCCGCGAAGGTTCGGAAGTCGTGCTGGAAGTGGCCGACGACGGCCGCGGCCTCAACCGCGAGGCGATCCGCCGCCGCGGCGAGGAGCGGGGGCTGGTGCGTCCGGACGCGGCGCTGGGCGATTCCGACCTCGATGCGCTGATCCTGGAGCCGGGCTTCTCCACCGCCGACGAGGTCAGCCGCCTGGCCGGCCGCGGTGTCGGCATGGACGTGGTCGCCAGCGAAGTGCGCCAGCTCGGCGGCTCGCTCGACATCCGTTCCACCCCGGGCCAGGGCGTGCGCTTCACCCTGCGCCTGCCGCAGACGCTGGCGGTCACCCAGGCGGTGTTCGTCCGTATCGGCGAGACCACCTTCGCGGTACCGATCGCCTCGGTCCGCGGCGTGGGCCGCATCGCCCGCGACGACCTGCTGGACGCCCACGGCGAACCGCGTGAAACCACCTACCGCTACGGTGGCGAGGACTACGCGGTCCACGACCTCGGCCAGCTGGTCGGCCACGGCGCGGCCAAGGCCGAGGGCCACCTGCAGATGCCGGTGCTGCTGATCCGCTCCGGCGACCTGCACGCGGCGGTCACCGTCGACCAGGTGCTTGGCAACCGCGAAATCGTGGTCAAGCCGGTCGGCCCGCAGGTCGCCTCGGTGCCGGGCATCTTCGGCGCGACGATCATGGGTGATGGCCGCGTGGTCGTGATCCTGGACGTTGCCCCGCTGGTGCGCCGCCAGGTCGCGCTGCCGCGCGAAATGCGCGCTGCGCCGGCGCCGGCGGTCGAGCAGCGCCAGGTGCCGCTGGTGATGGTGGTCGACGACTCGGTCACCATGCGCAAGGTCACCGGTCGCGTGCTGGAACGCCACAACCTGGAAGTCGCCACCGCAAAGGACGGCGTCGACGCGCTCGAGCGGATGGCCGAGGTCGTGCCCGACCTGATGCTGCTCGACATCGAGATGCCGCGGATGGACGGCTACGAGCTGGCGACCCAGATGAAGGCCGACCCGCGCCTGCAGAACGTGCCGATCGTGATGATCACCTCGCGTACGGGTGACAAGCACCGCCAGCGCGCGATGGACATCGGCGTGAACCGCTACCTCGGCAAGCCGTACCAGGAGCCGGAGTTGATGCGCAACGTATACGAACTGCTCGGGATCGAGCGTCGCCATGGCGGCTGAGCCGCTGCGCGTCGCCCTGCTGGCGCGTCCCGGCGTCGCGCGCGAACGCCTGCGTGGCGTGCTGGATGAATCCGGCGCGCAGCGGGTGCTCGAGGCCGATCCCACCGAGCTGGCGTTGCCGGTGCTGGTCGAAGCCGCGCCGCAGGCGGTACTCATCGCGCTCGACCCGGTCACCGAGGACGTGCTCGACCGCTTCGACGAGGTGCTGTTCGATCCCGCGATCGACGTGATCTACGAGGAAGCCGAGCTGGCCGCCTCGCGCGAGGGGTGGGACGTGGCCCGCTGGCAGCGCCATCTGGTGGCCAAGTTGCAGCGTCACGGCGATGTGTTGCCCCCGGGCCGGGAGCCGGACGAGGCGGAGATCGCTCCGGCCAGCGGGTCTGAAGATTCGCCGCCGCTGGGCTTCACCGACGATGGCATTGCCGACGCCGAAACCGCGCCCGGCTTCGACGCGGCGAGGCTCGATGTCGATCTCGATGTCGTGCAGGCGCAGGTGGAGAGCGTCGCCTTTATCCCCGCCGATGCAGGCGAAGGTATCGGCCCAGGCGCGGCTGCCGAGCCGACGATCACCCTCGAAGCCTCGTTCGATCCGGCCATCGCAGAGCACAGCTTTTTCGACCCCGTGCTGGCGGAACTGGACGGCGACGCAGCGGCCGGTAGCGAAACGCTCTCCGTCGACTTTGATCTGGACACCATCGAGGCCGGCCTTGCCGGCGGCAATGCCGATCATCCGCCTGGCGATGGCGGCGGGGTCGATGCTTTCGACGATCCGGTCGCCACGTCAACGCTGGACGTGCCGGAGACGCGTTTCGCCTTCGATCCGCTGCTGGCCGAGGAGGCAGGCACGCCGCTTCCGGAATTCGATGTCGACGTGAGCGCGGTGCCAGCGCCGTGGGAAGACACCGCCCTTCCTGCCGAGCCATTCGCGACCGACGAATCGACTCCCGACTTCGCAGCGGAGGACCAACCGACCTCGACGGGCGGTTTCGGACCGCTGAGCCTGGACGACGGCACTGCCCCGGCCCCCGAGTCCCGCGACGTCCACAGCCGCTTCCAGCACGACCTGCGCGACCTCGAACAGAGGATCGCCGGACTGGCCCTGGTGGATGACAGCCCGGTGCGTGGTCCGGAGCAGCCATCCGGCGCGGTGGTGGTGCTGGCCGGCATCGGCGGGCCTGATGCGGTCCGGCAGCTGCTCGGCGCACTGCCGCCGGATTTCGCCCGGCCGGTGCTCATCCAGCAGCGTCTGGACGGCGCGCGCTACGACAAACTGGTCGCGCAGATGCAGCGCGCCACCCCGCTGCCGGTGGAACTGGCGGAACCCGGGGCGGCCGCGCAACCGGGCTTCGTCTACATTCTTCCGGCCGACATCGGCATTACCGCCGAGCTGCGCTTCGACCACAGTGGCGACCTGCTGTCGTGCCTGCCATCGGCCGACAGCGCGGTCCTGTTGCTCAGCGGCAGCGACGCGGCGCACCTGGACGCGGTGATGAACCACAGCTGGGCCGGTGCCCTGGTCGCCGGCCAAGCGGCGGATGGCTGCTACGACGCCGCCGCATCCGCCGCACTCGCCGCGCGGGGTGGAGACACCGCGCCGCCGGCAGAGCTCGCGCGCCGGTTGGCCGAGCGCTGGGCCTGACCCGGCACGCACCGAGGAATTCGAACATGTCCAACCCCGCTCCCTTCGACAACGAAGCCGACATCCGCGGCGTGCTGATCCAGCTGTCCGGCGCGCGCCTGCTGCTGCCCAACGCCACCACCGCCGAGGTGCTGTCGTTCGCACCGCCGGAGCCGTTGGCAGGCGTCCCTTCCTGGTTGCTCGGACGGATCCGCTGGCGCGGCTGGCAGCTGCCACTGGTCAGCTTCGCCGAACTGGCGGGGCTGGGCCGGGAACAGGCCGGCCTCGGCAGCAAGGTCATCGTGCTCAAGGCGCTCGGCGGCAATCCCAAGGCGCCGTACTTCGCCATCCTGACCCAGGGCTTCCCGCGACTGGTGACGGTCTCCCGCGAAGCACTGGTGCTGGAGGAGGGCGGCGAGCTGCCGACAGGGGTGCAGGCGCGTGTCAGCCTGAACCACGACCGCGCCTTCGTGCCCGACCTGGTCGCGGTGGAAGCCCTGGTCGCCGGGGCGCTGGCCCAGGCGGCCGAGGCGGCCTGACGGACGAGTCAGGCGAGGTCGCCGAAACGCGCCTGCAGCGCCGCGATCGCGGCCAGTCCGGCGGTTTCGGTGCGCAGGATGCGTGGACCCAGGCGCAGGCCGCGGAAGCCGGCGCCGAGCAGCTGCTCCCGGTCCAGTGGCGACCAGCCGCCTTCCGGACCCACCGCAAGCACCAACGGTTCCTCGGGTCCCGGCGCGAGCGTGGCAAACGCGAGGCTGCCCTCGGGGTCGAGGATCAATCGCAGGCCGCCTGCAGGGAGCGATGCCAGCACCTCCGCCAATGGCGCCGGCGGCGTGACCTCGGGGACCGTCGTCCGCCCGCTCTGCTCGCATCCCGCAGCGACCACGCTGCGCCAGTGCGCCAGGCGCTTGCCGGCCCGGGCCTCGTCCAGCTTGACCTCGCTGCGCTGCGAACTCAGCGGGCGGATACCGGCGACGCCCAGTTCGGTGGCCTTCTGCAGGATCAGGTCCATCTTGTCGCCACGGGCGATGCCCTGCAACAGCACGATGCGCAACGGCGACTCGCGGTCGATCTTCGTGGCGGCGCCGACCCGGACCCGCACCTCGCGTTTGCCGGTGGCCGCCACGGTGGCGGCGTAGTCGTGACCGTTCCCGTTGAACAGCACGCAGGCGTCGCCGACGCCCAGCCGCAGCACGCGGACCAGGTGCGCGGCGGCACCTTCCGGCAATGCGACGTCCGCGCCCGGCGACAACGGCAGATCGACGTGGAGTCGGGTCAGGCGCATCCGGACTCCCGCAGCGCGACGTCGATCACGGCCGCGGTGGTGTCGGCCATCAGCGTCAGCGCCTCCTCATCCACGGTGTAGGGCGGCATCCAGTACAGGGTGTCGCCCAGCGGCCGCAACAGCACGCCGCGCTCCAGTGCCGCACGGTAGGCATGAAGGCCGACTCGGGCGGAGGGGGCGAACGGAGTCCGGCGGTCCCCGTTCCGGGTCAGTTCGAATGCCACGATCATCCCGGCCTGGCGTACATCGGCCACGTGCGGGTGGTCCCGCAACGGCGCGGCGAGCTCGCCCATCCGCGCGGCGGTCCCGCGATTGCGCGCGATCACGTCGTCGCTGTCGAAGATGTCCAGCGTCGCCAGTGCCGCGGCACAGGCCAGGGCATTGCCGGTATAGCTGTGCGAATGCAGGAACGCGCGTTCACGCGAGTCGTCGAGGAAGCCGTCGTACAGCTCCTGCGTGGCCAGCACCGTGGACAGCGGAAGGGTGCCGCCGGTGAGCCCCTTGGACAGGCACAGCAGGTCGGGCGCGATGCCGGCCTGCTCGCACGCGAACATGGTGCCGGTGCGGCCAAAACCCACGGCGATCTCGTCGGCGATCAGGAACACGCCGTGGACGTCGCACAGTTCGCGTACGCGCTTCAGGTAGACCGGGTCGTGCATGCGCATGCCGCCGGCGCACTGCACCCGCGGTTCCAGGATCAGCGCGCAGACCTCACCCGCGTGGTGGTCGAGCAGCCGTGCCAGCGCGTCGGCGGCGTCTTCGGCGTGGCTGGTCGCGCTCTGCCCCGGCTGCGCGAGGAAGGCGTCGGGCGAGGGGGCGAACAGGGCCTCGGTCAACAGTGGCGCGTAGACCCGCCGGTACAGCGGAATGTCGCCGACTGCGAGCGCCCCGAGCGTCTCGCCGTGGTAGCCGCCCTCGAGCGCGACGAACTTCGTCCGGCGCTCCTCGCCGCGGTTACGGAACCAGTGGAAGGCCATCTTCAGTGCGACCTCGACCCCGGCCGAGCCGTTGTCGGCGTAGAACACCTTGGCCAGCGGCGCGCGCCCGGGCTCGCGCGGTGCGATCGCCAGCAGGCGCTCGGCCAGCTCGACCGCCGGGGCGTGCGAACAGCCGGCGAGGATGACGTGCTGCAGGGTGCCCGCCTGCTCGGCGATGGCCGCCGCCAGGCGCGGTTCGGCGTGTCCGAACAGGTTGACCCACCAGCTGCTCACCGCGTCCAGGTAGCGCCGGCCGTCGCGGCCGATCAGCCACGGACCTTCTCCGCGTGCGATCGGCAGCAGCGGCAGGGTGTCGGGGTGCTCGCGCATCTGCGTGCAGGGGTGCCACAGCACCGCCAGGTCCCGGTCGCGCCAGGCGGCCGCGGCGGCTTGGCCGAAGCCGGGCTCTGCTAGCATCGTTGCATCGTGATTGGTCTCTCGCATCCCGCCATTATCGCCCCTCATCCGCCGCGGGTCCTCCCGGCCCCGGAGCGACGATGAGCCGGTCGTTGCCCACCATCCACAAGGTGACCGCCGAGGAAAGCGGCCCCTACCGCGTCGAGCACCTGGACCTGGAGTTCAGCAACGGTGAGCGGCGCCAGTTCCAGCGCCTGCACGGCCGCGGCCACGGTGCGGTGGTGGTGGTGCCGATGCTCGATGACGACACCGCGCTGCTGGTGCGCGAGTACGCCGCCGGCGTGCATCGCTACGAACTGGGCCTGGTCAAGGGGCGGATCGATTCCGGCGAGACGCCCCTGCAGGCCGCCGACCGCGAGCTCAAGGAAGAGGCCGGCTACGGCGCCCGATCGCTGGTCCGCCTGCGCGAGCTCACCCTCGCGCCGACCTACATGAGCCACGTCACCCACCTCGTGCTCGCGCGCGATCTCTATCCGCAGCGGCTGCCCGGCGACGAGCCGGAACCGCTGGAACTCGTGCCGTGGCGACTCGATGCCCTGCACGAGCTGATCCTGCGCGAGGACTTCTCCGAGGGCCGCAGCATCGCGGCCCTGTTCATCGCAAGGGAATGGTTGCGCAACCAATGAAGAACGACCCCCGACTGCGCGAGAGCGTCATCGCCATCGCGCGTGCCGCCGCGGCCGAGATCCTCAAGGTTTACGAAAGCGAATTCGCGGTCCGGCACAAGGACGACCGCTCACCGGTGACCGCCGCCGACCTGGCCGCGCACCACTGCATCGTCGACGGCCTTGCCCGGCTGACCCCGGACATCCCGGTGCTGTCGGAGGAGTCCGCCGGCATCACCACCGCACAGCGTCGTGCGTGGCCGCGCCTGTGGCTGGTCGATCCGCTCGACGGCACCCGCGAGTTCGTCAAGCGCAATGGCGAGTTCACCGTCAACATCGCACTGATCGAGGACGGCGTGGCGACCTTCGGCGTGGTCCAGGCGCCGGTGACGGGCGCGCTCTGGCATGGCGGCGAAGGACTCGGCACGTTCCGCCGCGACGGTGACGGTCCGGATCTCGCGGTGCGGGTCCGTGCCCCCGCCACCGCACCGCTGCGCGTGGCGGCCAGCCGCTCGCACCGTGACCAGCGCACGATCGACTTCATCAACCGCATGGGCCATGTCGAGCCGGTCGGCCTGGGGTCCTCGCTGAAGTTCTGCGGCCTCGCGCAGGGCGACATCGACGTCTATCCCCGCTTCGGCCCGACCAGCGAGTGGGACACCGCCGCCGCGCAGGCGGTGCTCGAGGGCGCCGGCGGATGCGTGCTCGACCTGCAGGGGCGGCCGTTCCGCTACAACCGGCGCGACAGCCTGCTCAACGGCGAGTTCGTCGCCCTCGGCGACCCGGCGTTGCCGTGGCGCGAGTGGGGCGCGTTGTGATGCCGGGGGCCGACGCCCGCAACCTCGAACGCCTGCTCGCGATCATGGAACGCCTGCGTGACCCGCACACGGGCTGCCCGTGGGATGTGCAGCAGACGTTCGCGACCATCGCGCCGTACACGATCGAGGAAGCCTACGAAGTCGCCGACGCGATCGATCGCGGTGACATGGGGGCGCTGCGCGACGAACTGGGCGACCTGCTGCTGCAGGTGGTGTTCCATGCGCGCATGGCGCAGGAGCAAGGCGACTTCACCTTCGCCGACGTGGCCGCGGCGATCGGCGACAAGATGGTGCGCCGCCATCCGCACGTCTTCGCGAACGACGCGGGCGAGGCGGTCGACACCCAGGCGGAGGGCGGCGCCTGGGAGGCGCTCAAGCAACGCGAGCGCGAGGCCGCGGGTGAGACCGACACCTCCGCGCTGGCCGGCATCGCGCGCGGCCTGCCCGAGTGGCAGCGCGCGATCAAGCTGCAGAAGCGCGCGGCCCGCATCGGATTCGACTGGCCCGGGCCGGCGCCGGTCATCGCCAAGCTGCACGAGGAGATCGACGAGGTCCGAGCCGAGTTCGCGGCGCTGGATGCCGCGCCTGGCGATGCCGGCGTGCGTGAGCGGCTGGAGGACGAGATCGGTGACCTGCTGTTCGTGGCCGCCAACCTCGCGCGCCACGCGGAGGTGGATGCCGGCAGCGCACTGCGCCGCGCCAACCGCAAGTTCGAGCGGCGTTTCCGCGCGATGGAGCGGCTTGCCGCGCAGCACGGAACGTCCCTGGCCGCTCAGCCATTGGCCGCGCAGGAGGGCTACTGGCAGGCGGTGAAGAGCGCCGAAGTGGACGACGCGGCCAACCCCGGATGACCTTCACGCAATGTAGACCTGACCGCCGGCAGCCTTCACAAAACTGAAGGTGGAGAAGACTTATGCAGGGTACGCGTGACGGGGGGCTCGTCCTCATCGTGGAGGACAACCGCAACATCTCCGAAATGGTGGGGGAGTATCTGGAAAGCCGTGGTTTCGAGGTCGATTTCGCCGCCGACGGGCTCGATGGCTACCGCCTTGCCGCCGAGAACAGCTACGACGTGATCGTGCTCGACCTGATGCTGCCGCGCCTGGACGGCACCGAGGTCTGCAAGCGCCTGCGCGAGGAAGCGCGCAAGTCCACGCCGGTGCTGATGCTGACCGCGCGGGACACGCTCGACGAAAAGCTCACCGGATTGTCGGCCGGCGCCGACGACTACCTCACCAAGCCGTTCGCGATCCAGGAACTGGAAGCGCGCCTGCGTGCGCTGATCCGCCGCGAACGCCGGCAGGTGGGCGGCGAGGTGCTGAAGGTCGCCGATCTCGTGCTGGACCCCGCCAGCCTGCGGGTGACCCGCGGCGGCAGCGAGCTGCAGCTCTCGCCGATCGGCCTGCGCCTGCTGACGATCCTGATGCGCGAGTCGCCGCGCGTGGTCAGCCGGCAGGAAATCGAGCGGGAAATCTGGGGCAACGGCCTGCCCGATTCGGATACCCTTCGCAGCCACCTCTACAACCTGCGCAAGACCATCGACAAGCCCTTCGACAAGCAGCTGCTGCACACCGTGCAATCGGCCGGCTACCGGGTTGCCGACATCTCGCAGCCGCCCGAGTGAGGGTCGTTTCGGTTCCATGACGCAGGGTCTCCCGCGCCGGATCAAGCTGGCCTTCATCCTGCAGGCCCTGCTGGGCAGCATCGTGATCACCGCCGGCATCCTGCTGGCGGGACTGGGCGTGCGCCACCACGTCGTGACCGAGCGCATGCAGCGCGAGGCGGATCTGTTCTGGATCGGCCGCGCGGCCAGTCCGGCCTACCCGCTGCCGAGGAACTCGACGATGGCGGGTTACGTGATGCCGGCGTCGGCAGGCGATCGCGCCGCCCCTCGTGAGCTGCGGGGGCTCGATCCCGGCGTGTACCCACGGCGTCTGCCCGGTGCGGCCGGCAAGCGACTGGACGTGCTGGTCGACCGTCGCCCGGAAGGCACGTTCTACCTGACCTTCGAGGCGAGCCACATCGACCGCGCCATCGTGATGACCGGGCTGGTGTCGCTGGTGCTGTCGTTGCTGACCACCTACCTGCTTTCCTGGATGACCTACCGCACGTCCAAGCGGCTGGTCGCGCCGGTCAGCTGGCTGGCCGGAGTGGTGTCGAAGTGGGATCCGCGCGACCCGGACGCCGAGGCGATCCGGCCACGCAACCTGCCCGTCGAGGCCGGTACCGAGGTCCGCAGACTGTCGCGGGCCCTGGTCGGCCTGGCCGAGCGCGTGGCCGACTTTGTCGAGCGCGAGCGCGATTTCACCCGCGATGCCAGCCACGAACTGCGCACGCCACTGACCGTGATCCGGGTCGCCACCGACATGATGCTGGCCGATCCCGACACCTCCGCGAGGACCCTGCGTTCGCTGATGCGGGTACAGCGCGCCGGACGCGACATGGAAGCGGTGATCGACGCCTTCCTGATCCTGGCCCGCGAAGCCGAAGTCGCCCCGCAGAGCGCGGAATTCGATGTGCGCGACATCGTGCATGACCAGGTCGACCGGGTGCGCCCGCTGCTGCAGTCCAAACCGGTGGCGATCGAGGTGGTCGACAACGGCGCGCCGATGCTGTTCGGGCCGCCGCACGTACTGGCGGTGATGCTCGGCAACCTGCTCAGCAATGCCGCCCACTTCACCGACCACGGCGATATCGAGGTCCGCCTTTCGCCCGACCGGATCGAGGTGCGCGACAGCGGCATCGGAATGGATGCGCAGATCCTGTCGCGCGCGTTCGAACCGTTCTACCGCGCCGACCCGAACCGCGAGCTCGGCCAGGGCATGGGCCTGTCGATCGCGCGGCGACTCGGTGACCGCATGGGGTGGCCGGTGGCCCTGGAAAGCGAGGCCGGCAAGGGCACCGTGGCGACGATCCGCTTCCTCGGCTGAGCGCCACCCGCCCCAGACGGAGATGAACCATCGCGCAGCCGTCGTGCCCGGGCCCGGCGGCGGGGTCAACCGTGGCGACGTCGGCGCGTTGGCGGTTCCAATTTCATTCGCGAACGAACGATGAGCACACCCCGAAAAGCCCCGGCGTCCGCTGCCCGCCGCCGTTACGTACGCGCCGCGGTGGTCATGGCAATCGCCTGCGCGGTGGCGATCGCCGGTTACACCTGGTGGCAAGGTGGCGGTGGCTCCGCGCCCGGCGGGTACCGCACCACGACGGTCGAGCGCGGTGACCTCCGGGTCGGCATTTCCGCCACCGGGACCTTGGCGGCCATTTCGACGGTCGACGTCGGCAGCCAGATCTCCGGCCAGGTCACCGAGGTGCTCGTCGATTTCAACGACGAGGTGCACGAAGGCCAGGTGCTCGCACGCATCGACCCCAGCACCTACGAGGCGCAGATCGCCCAGGGCAACGCCGCCGCGGCGTCTGCCCGCGCGGGACTGGCGACCGCGCAGGCCGCGCTGCGCAACGCCGAGGCCGACTACGCGCGCAAGGCCGAACTGGGCGGGCGCCAGCTGGTCGCCGCCAGTGATGTCGACCTCGCCCGCGCCGCGCGTGACCAGGCCCGCGCGCAGGTCAGCGCCGCGCGCGCGCAGATCACCCAGCAGGTGGCCTCGACCCGCACCTCGCGCCTCAATCTCGACCGCGCGGTCATCCGCTCGCCCGTGGACGGCGTGGTGCTTACCCGCACCGTCGAGCCCGGCCAGACCGTGGCCGCGAGCCTGCAGGCGCCGGTGCTGTTCCAGATCGCCGAGGACCTGTCGCAGATGGAGATCGTGCTGGCGATCGACGAGGCGGACATCGGCCAGGTCAAGGCCGGGCAGGGCGTCGCCTTCAGCGTCGATGCCTTCGCCGACCGCCAGTTCCGCGGCGTCGTGCAACAGGTGCGGCTGTCGGCGACCAACACCAACAACGTGATCACCTATCCGGTGGTGGTCGCGGTCGAGAACCCGGACCTGGTGCTGCTGCCGGGCATGACCGCCAACGCCGAGATCGAGGTCAGCCGCCGCGACGACGTATTGCGGGTGCCCAACGCGGCCCTGCGTTACCGCCCGGCAGACGACGACGCCGTACCGCAGGCCCCCGCGGCCGCGCGAAACGGCGGCCAGGTCGCGGAGCTGGAGCGGCTGGTCGCCGGCATGCCGCTGGAGCCCACGCAACGCGCGGCGTTCGATGCCGCAGCCGAAGCCGTGCGCAACCGCGCGGCCGCGCGTGCGGCGCCGGCCACTGGGCAGGCATCGTCGATGTTCGGCGGAAACCGCCGCGCGGGTGGCGCATCCGCGGGCGTTGCCGACGCCGGCGCGATGCGCCAGCGCATGCAGGAGCGCTTCAACCGCGACTTCGCCGCGTTCCGCGCCACCCTGTCCGAGCCGCAGCAGCTCCAGTGGGACAACGAGATCGCCGCGCTGGTCGCCGCGCGCCGTGCGCCGCTTTACAAGCTGGACGATGGCGCCCCGGTGCTGGCGATGGTGCGCGTCGGCGCCAGCGACGGCACCTGGACCGAAGTCTCCGGGCCGGTCGCCGAGGGCGACACCGTGATCGTCGGCATCGAGCGGCCGGCCGAATGAACACGCCGCCGGTGATCGTCACCGAGCGCCTGGGCAAGATCTATTCGCCGGGCACCGAGGCCGAGGTGGTTGCCCTCCATGGGGTCAACTTGCGCATCGACCGCGGCGAGTTCGTCGCGATCATGGGGCCGTCGGGCTCGGGCAAGTCGACCCTGATGAACCTCATCGGCTGCCTGGACACGCCCAGCGGCGGGCGCTACCTGTGCGACGGCGTCGATGTCGCCACGCTCGACGCCGAGCAACGCGCGGTCCTGCGACGCGACAAGATCGGCTTCGTGTTCCAGGGCTTCAACCTGCTGCCGCGGATGAGCGCGCTGGAGAATGTGCTGATGCCGATGGGCTACGCCGGCGTGCCGCGCGAGGAGCGCCTGCAGCGCGCCCACGATGCCCTTGCCGCGGTGGGTCTGGCCAGTCGCGAGGCGCACCGCCCCAGCGAACTGTCGGGTGGCCAGCAGCAGCGCGTCGCGATCGCGCGCGCGCTGGTCAACCGCCCGCCGATCCTGCTGGCCGACGAGCCCACCGGTGCCCTCGACAGCCACACCGGCGAGGAGATCCTCGCCCTGTTCAAGCAGTTGCAGGCCGACGGGCACACGGTGGTGCTGATCACCCACGATGCCGAAGTCGCGGCACACGCCGGCCGCACGTTCATCATGCGCGACGGCGAGTTGCACCAGCAGGCCGCCGACCACGGAGGGCGGGCCTGATGGACTTCATGGAAGTGCTGCGTACCGCAGTCTTCGCCCTGCGCGGCAACTGGCTGCGCAGCGCATTGACCTCGCTCGGCGTGATCATCGGCATCGCCGCGGTGATCGTGATGGTGTCGGTCGGGCAGGGCACCCAGTCGGAGATCGACAAGCTGGTGTCCGGACTGGGTTCGAACCGGCTGGACATCGGTCCCAACGCGGGGCGCGGACCCGGCGGCGCGCGGCTGAGTGCCTCGAGCTTCTACACGATCAGCGAAGACGATGCCGAAGCCATCCGCGAGGAAATCCCGGAAGCCCAGTACGTCGCGGCGACCCTGCGCGGCAACGCGCAGCTGGTCTTTGCCGAAAACAACTGGTCGGCAAGCTGGTATGGCGTGCAGCCGGACTACTTCGCGCTGGAGAGCTGGGACGTGGCCGAAGGCTCGGCGTTCGACCCGGGCGACTACGGCGGCAGCAGCAAGCCGGTGATCCTCGGCGAGACCGTGCGGCGCTCGCTGTTCGGCGACGAGGACCCGGTCGGCCAGAACCTCCGCATCGGCCGGGTGCCGTTCACCGTCGTCGGGGTGCTCGCGCCCAAGGGGCAGGGCGGTTTCGGCCAGGACCAGGACGATGTCGTGCTGGTGCCGCTGGAGACCGCGCGGCGCCGGTTGATGGGCACGATGGCGCTGCCCCCGGGGGCGGTGCAGGAGATCTCGGTCGGCGTCGCCCGGCCGGAGGACCTGGCGTGGGTGCAGGGGCAGATCGAATCGCTGCTGCGCCAGCGCCACGACATCAAGCCGGGCGCGGAGGACGACTTCCGCGTGCGCAACATCGCCGAGATCGTCGAGACACGGACCCAGACCACGCGCCTGATGTCGCTGCTGCTGGCCGCGGTCGCGACGATCTCGCTGATCGTCGGCGGCATCGGGATCATGAACATCATGCTGGTCTCGGTGACCGAGCGGATCCGCGAGATCGGCTTGCGGATGGCGGTCGGGGCGGGGCCCTCCGACATCCGCCGCCAGTTCCTCGCCGAGGCGATGCTGATCTCGATGATCGGCGGCCTGCTGGGTATCGCGATCGGCGTGGTGGGGGCATTGCTGGTGGGGCGGTTCGGCTCGCTGCCGGTGGTGTTGAACGGGCAGGTGGTGGGGCTCGCGGCGGGGTTTTCGATCGCGACCGGGCTGTTCTTCGGCTACTACCCCGCGCGCAAAGCCTCGCTGCTGGACCCGATCGAGGCGCTGCGGCAACAGTGACGCGGGGGAGACGCGTCCCGATCCGTAGGAGCGGCTTCAGCCGCGATCATGGAACCGGCGCGGGTGCACGATTCCCCGATCGCGGCTGAAGCCGCTCCTACAGATCGGGCGCGCTATTCTCCGGGCTCGCCCCAGCGGACTTTCGCCCATGCGCTCCATCGTGCTGTTGCCCCTGCTCGCCCTCGCCGCCATGACCGCCAACGCCCGGCCACCCGTTGTCGAACCGAAGACCGCTCTGGTGATCCACGGCGGCGCCGGGTACGTCCCACGCGAGTCGCTCAGTGCCGAAGACGAAGCCGCCGCGCGTGCGGACCTGGAGCGTGCGCTCGACGCGGGCAACGCCGTGCTCGCCGCGGGCGGCGCCGCGCTCGATGCGGTGCAGGCCGCGGTCGTGGTGCTGGAGGAATCGCCGCGGTTCAACGCCGGCAAGGGTGCGGTGTTCAACGCCGAAGGCGGCCACGAACTCGACGCCTCGATCATGGAAGGCCACACCCGCCGCGCTGGCGCGGTGGCCGGCGTCACCACCGTGCGCAGCCCGATCACGCTGGCGCGCACGGTGATGGAGCACTCGCCCCACGTGATGCTCGCCGGCGGCGGCGCCGAGGCATTCGCCGATTCGCGGCCGGAGATCGAACGCGTGCCCAACGACTGGTTCGATACCGACAAGCGCCGCCGCGCGCTGGAGAAAGCGCAGCGCCAGGCCGCGGCCGGCGACGAGTCGCCGGGCAAGTACTTCGGCACCGTCGGCGCGGTCGCGCTCGATCGCCATGGCCACATCGCCGCGGCGACCAGCACCGGCGGCATGACCAACAAGAAGTGGGGCCGGATCGGCGACTCGCCGGTGATCGGTGCCGGCACCTGGGCCGACGAGCGCTGCGGCGTGTCCGGTACCGGCTGGGGCGAGTTCTACATCCGCAACGCGGTCGCCCATGACATCTGCGCGCGGGTGGCCTATCGCGGCGACGCGCTCGCCGAGGCGGCCGAGGAAGTGGTCAACCGGATCGTCCCCGCGGCGGGCGGCGACGGCGGCGCGATCGCCCTCGATGCCGATGGCAACATCGCGATGCCGTTCAATACCGGCACCATGTTCCGGGCCTGGATCAAGCCCGACGGCAGCCGCGGCGTGGCGATCTTCGATGACTGACCGCGCTTCGTGGCGGGCGGCGGATCAGCCGTCCTGCTGCCCGGAGCAGGCCTTCATCCGTCGCTCCATCTCCCCGGGCGGGACGTCCTCGATCCGGGTCGCGAGCCGCCACCGGTGCCCGAACGGATCGATCACCGAGCCGGAGCGGTCACCCCAGAACTCATCCGTGACCGGCCGTTCGACGTGGGCCCCCGCGTCGAGCGCCTGCTGGAAGGCGCCATCCACGTCCTCGCAATAGATCATGAAGCTGACCGTGGTGCCGCCGCGCGACTTCGGCCCCAGCGCCTGCATGCCGGGCCATTCGTCGGCCAGCATCAGGGTCGAGTCGCCGATGCGGATCTCGGCATGGCCCAGCCTGTCGCGGCCCTCGCGGTCCTTCATGGGCAGCCGCAGAAGCTCCTGCGCGCCGAACGCCTGCTTGTAGAAGTCGATCGCCTTCGCGGCATCGTCCACCACCAGGTGCGGGGTCACGGCGTGGTAACCGTCGGGAATGCTCTTGAGGGCCATGCGGGGTCCATGCCGGGGTGGCGCGCGCTGCGAATGGCCGCAGCCTAGGGGCCGGATTGCTAAAGCGGTGCGAAGGGACGGGCCGGCGGCCTTGTGGCAAAATTCCCCGATTGCCGGCCGCTGCCGGCGCCCCCGTTCCCCGTCGATCGTCCCGCCCGTCCGGAACCCCATGCCGACCCATGAGCCGCACTGTCCCGCCCGCGGTCGCAACGCCGCGATGCGCCCGTCGCGCCGTCCGTCGCGAACGGGTCGTGGCGGAACCCACCCGGTGATGCCGGGCTGATGGCCGACGAGATCGGCCACCTGCCGCGCCGTCCGGGGCGGATATTGAAGGCGGCGAAATGGTCGATGCAGGGCCTCGGTGCCGCCTGGCTGCACGAGTCGTCGTTCCGGCTCGAGGTCTACCTGTTCGCGGTGCTCGCGCCGCTGGGCTGGTGGCTGGGCGAGTCGCCGGTCGAGCGGGTACTGCTGGTCGGTTCGATGCTGCCGGTGCTGGGCGTCGAACTGCTGAACTCGTCGATCGAGGCACTGATCGAGCGGTACGGTCCCGAGTTCCACGAGCTCGCCGGCCGCGCCAAGGACATGGGCTCGGCCGCCGTGTTCGTGCTGATGATGAACGTGCTGCTCACCTGGGCCGCGATCCTGGTGCCGCGCCTGTTCTGAGCGCCGCCGGTGCCCCCTGGCCCTTTTTCTTGTTCTGATGTTGGGAAACGCCCGTGATTGAAATCCTGCTGAATCCGGAAGTCTGGATCACCCTGATCACCCTGAGCGCGATCGAGATCGTGCTCGGTATCGACAACCTGGTCTTCATCTCGATCGCGGTCAGCAAGCTGCCGCCGCACAAGCGCGAGGTCGCCCGCAAGTTCGGCATCGCGGTGGCCTGCATCACCCGCATCTGCCTGCTGCTGACCCTGGCCTGGCTGGCGGGGCTTACCAGCGATCTGTTCCAGCTGTTCGGCCAGGGCATCTCGGTGCGCGACCTGGTGCTGATCCTCGGCGGCGCCTTCCTGCTGGTAAAGGGATCGATGGAGATCAAGGACGCCATCATCGGCGAGGATGAGTCCGAGGACATCCATACCAGGCCGGTGACGTCGTTCTGGATGGTGATCGCCCAGATCGCGGTGATCGACATCGTGTTCTCGCTGGACTCGGTGATCGCCGCGGTCGGCATGGCCAACCAGACCTGGATCATGGTGTGCGCGATCCTGCTGGCGGTGGCGGTGATGTTGTTGGCGGCGACGCCGCTGGGCCGATTCATCGAGCGCAATCCGACGATCAAGATGCTCGCGCTGGCCTTCATCGTGCTGATCGGCGCGTACCTCGTCCTCGACGGGTTCGGCCTGCATCTTCCGAAGGGCTACATCTACGGCGCGATGGGTTTCTCGGCGCTGGTTGAAATGCTCAACCTCTGGGCCAAGCGTCGCGCGGCATTGCGTCGGGCGGGCATCGACGACTGACCGCCGGCTCGCACGGGCGCTGCTTCACGTGGCGCCCATTGCGTCTCCAGATGGCCGGTGTTGCAATGCCGGCCATCGTCTCGTTCGGGAATGGAGTCGCGCCATGCGGATCTTGCTCGTGCTGTTGCTGACCGGCCTGCTGAGCGGTTGCGGCTACAACACCATCCAGCAGAAGGACGAGGCGGTCGGCGCCGCCTGGTCGCAGGTGCTCAACGTGTACCAGCGGCGCGCGGACCTGGTGCCGAACCTGGTCGCGACGGTGAAGGGCTACGCGGCGCACGAGCAGCAGGTGTTGACCCAGGTGACGCAGGCGCGTTCGCGGGTCGGCTCGATCAACGTCAACGCCGACGACCCCGCGTCCATCGAGCAGTTCCAGCAGGCGCAGGACCAGCTGCGGAGCGCGATCGGCCGGCTGCTGGTGGTCAGCGAGAACTATCCGCAGCTGAAGGCCGACCAGAATTTCCTGCAGTTGCAGGCGCAGCTGGAAGGCACCGAGAACCGGATCACCGTCGAACGCCAGCGGTACATCGAGGCGGTGCAGGACTACAACACCTACATCCGCCGCTTCCCGGTCAACCTGACCGCGATGGTGTTCGGTTACGACACCAAGCCCAACTTCACGGTGGAGAACGAACGCGAGATCCAGCAGGCACCGCGGGTGGATTTCGGCGCGCCGGCGCAGCCGGCACCGGCGCCGACGCCGTCGAATGGATGATCGCGTTGCCCCGGGTGCTGCCGCGCCGGTGCCGCCGTGCAGATGATCGTCACCGCGGATAATCCGCGCCGGGCTTTTCCGTCCGCGCGGCGCCGCTCCGGATGGTTCCCGGCGGCGGCACTGTGGCTGGTTTGCCTGGTGGCGCAGGCGCAGCAACTCGCGCCGATTCCTCCGCTGGATTCGCCGGTGGTCGATACCACCGGCACGCTCGATGCGGCGACCCGCCAGCAGCTCGAAAAGCAAGCGCTCGGCGTGCAGCAGCGCAAGGGTGCGCAGTTGCAGGTGCTGGTGGTGCCGACCACGCAGCCGGAGGACATCGCGCAGTACGCGGTGCGCGTGTTCGACCAGTGGCGGCTCGGCCGCGAGAAGGTGGACGACGGCGTGCTGCTGGTGGTCGCCAAGGACGATCGACGGGTCCGGATCGAGGTCGGGTACGGGCTGGAGGGCGCGATTCCCGATGCCACCTCGATGCGTGTGATCCAGGAGTACCTCGTGCCGCGGTTCCGTGCCGGCGACTACAGCGGCGGCATTGTCGATGCCACCGCGGCGCTGGCGAGCCTGATCGATGGCGAACCGCTGCCCGCACCGATGGTCGATGTTGCCCAGGGACGCGGCGACCGCGGTGGCGGCTGGGTATTCGCTCTGTTTGCCGCCTTCATCTTCGCGCAGGTCGCTCGCGGCGTGCTGGGGCGCGCGCCTCGCGCGGTACGCGGGGTCGGCGCGGCGCTGGCATCCGGCGGCGTGGCCTGGCTGCTGTCGTCGTTGCTGCTGGTGGGCGGGATCGGCGCGGTGGTGGGGCTGTTCCTCGGACTGACCAGCGGATTTGGCGGGCGGTACGCGAGTGACCGCGGCTACGGCGGTTTCGGCGGCTGGGGCGGTGGCGGTTTCGGCGGCGGGGGCTTCGGTGGCGGAGGCTTCGGCGGGGGCGGCTGGTCCGGTGGCGGCGGGATGAGCGGAGGCGGTGGTGCCTCCGGCAGTTGGTGAGGTCCGGTTGATGCGTTGGCTCAGGCACCTGTTCGCACCTTCGGCCCGGCGGTTGTTCCCGCCGGATGCCTTGCAGCGGATCACGGCCGCGATCACCGCCAGCGAGGCCGGTCACAGTGGCGAAGTCTGCTTTGCCGTCGAAGCCGCGCTGCCGCTGGGCGCGGTCTGGGCCGGCGAGGACGCGCGGCAACGCGCCCGCGAGGTATTCGCCGAACTCCGGGTCTGGGACACGCAGGCCAACAACGGCGTGCTGCTGTACCTGCTGCTGGCCGACCACCGGATCGAGATCGTCGCCGACCGCGGGTTCGAGGGACGGGTCGACGAATCGCAGTGGCGCGACGCCTGCCGGCTGGTGGAGGAGCAACTGGCGGCCGGACAGCCGGAGGCCGCCGTGCTGGCCGGCATCGATGCGCTGTCGGCGTTGCTGGTGGCGCACTTCCCGCGAATGGCGGGCGAAGCGGATCGCGACGAGTTGCCCAACGCGCCGAACATCCTCCGCTAGTGCGGCGGGCGCGACCTGCCGACAGCGCTGGCGGCGTCGGGCACAATAGCGGCTGCCCCGGCCAGCCCCGCGCCTGATGATCATTCTTCACCGGATCGACCCGATCGCCGCCAGTCTTGGCCCGCTGCAGGTGCACTGGTACGGGATCATGTACCTGCTCGGTTTTGGCTTGGCCTGGTGGCTGGGCCGCCGCCGCATCCGTGCCGGCCGGCTGCCGGGCGTGGGCGAGCAGGCCTTCGGCGACCTGCTGTTCTACGGGATGATCGGCGTCGTGCTCGGTGGCCGCATCGGCTATGTGCTGTTCTACGGGTTCGGCGAGTTGCTGCGCGATCCTTTGATGCTGGTGCGCATCTGGGAAGGCGGCATGAGTTTCCACGGCGGCCTGCTCGGCGTGCTGGCCGCGGTCCTGTGGTGGGCGCGCAGGCACCGCCTCCACTTCTTCGACGTGGTCGATTTCGTCGCGCCACTGGTGCCGCCGGGACTCGGCTTCGGGCGGTTGGGCAACTACATCGGCGGCGAACTGTGGGGCAAGTACACCGAGGCCGGCTGGGGCGTGATATTCCCGCGTGCGCCGGAGTTCGCCGGCTGGACCGAAGGGCAACTGCAGACGCAGTTCGCCGCCGGCGCGCTCGACCGGTTCGCCCGCCATCCGTCGCAGCTGTACCAGGCGCTGCTCGAGGGGCTGGCGATGTTCTGCATCCTGTGGTGGTTCTCCAGCCGGCCGCGGCCGCGCTACGCGGTGGCGGGCGTGTTCGCGCTGCTGTACGGCGTGTTCCGCTTCGCGGTGGAGTTCGTGCGGGTGCCGGACGCGCAACTGGGCTACCTGGCGTTCGGCTGGCTGACCATGGGCCAGTTGCTGAGCCTGCCGCTGGTCGTGCTCGGACTGTTCTGGCTGTGGTGGTCGCGACGTCAGCCCACCCTGCAGCCGCAGCCGGGCAGCGTGCCCGCCACTGCGGGTTGAGAGTCCGGGGAGCGGCGATGAAGCAATACCTCGACCTGCTGCGCCACGTGCTCGAGCACGGCAGCGAGAAATCCGACCGCACCGGCACCGGCACGCGTTCGGTGTTCGGGTGGCAGATGCGGTTCGACCTCAACGAAGGTTTCCCGCTGGTCACCACCAAGAAACTGCACCTGCGCTCGATCATCCACGAGCTGCTCTGGTTCCTGCGCGGTGAGACCAACATCGCGTACCTGAAGGAGCACAAGGTCAGCATCTGGGACGAGTGGGCCGACGACGCCGGCGAGCTCGGACCCGTCTATGGGGCGCAGTGGCGGCGCTGGTCCGGTGCCGACGGCGTCGAGATCGACCAGATCCGCTGGGTAGTCGAGGAGATCAAGCGCAACCCCGATTCGCGTCGCCTGGTGGTCAGTGCCTGGAACGTCGCCGAGCTGCCGCGGATGGCGCTGATGCCGTGCCACGCGCTGTTCCAGTTCTACGTGGTCGACGGCCGGCTGAGCTGCCAGCTGTACCAGCGCAGCGGCGACATCTTCCTCGGCGTACCCTTCAACATCGCCAGCTACGCGCTGCTGACCCATATGGTCGCGCAGGCATGCGGGCTGGGGGTGGGCGACTTCGTCCATACCCTGGGCGATGCGCACCTGTACTCCAACCACTACGACCAGGCGCGCGAGCAGCTGGCGCGGGAGCCGCGTCCGCTGCCGACGCTCAGGTTGAACCCGGCGGTGGACGACGTCTTCGCGTTCACCCACGACGACATCGCCATCGAGGGCTACGATCCCGCACCGGCGATCAGGGCCCCGGTGGCGGTGTGACGGCGGAGCTGGTGCTGATCGCCGCGCTTGATCGCCAGCGCGCGATTGGTCGGGACAACGATCTGCCGTGGCGCCTGCCCGACGATCTGAAGCGGTTCAAGGCGCTGACCCTGGGCAAGCCGCTGCTGATGGGGCGGCGCACCGCCGAATCCCTCGGACGGGCGCTGCCCGGCCGCCGCAACCTGGTGTTGACCCGGAGCGGGCGCGTCCCGTTTCCAGGCATGCAGGCGGCCGGATCACTGGCCGAGGCGCAGGTCCTGGCGGCGGATGACTCCGCGACGGACCTGTGCGTCATCGGTGGCGGCGAGGTCTACGCGCTCTGCCTGCCGCACGCCACGCGGATGTGCCTGACTCACGTCGACACCGCGGTTGAGGATGCCGACGCGTTCTTCCCCGCTTTCGATCCGGCGCAGTGGCGGGTAACCAACCGGCAGGCGCATTCGGCCGACGCAAGGCACGCGTGTGCTTTCGAGTTCATCGACTACATGCGGGTGGCTGCGGGTTAGCGAGCCGGCTACCGTGTCGATTGGACTGTCGGTCGAGCCGAACCGCTTCCCCGATCGCGGCTGAAGCCGCTCCGTAAAAATGCCCGGCAACACGCCGGTTACCGTCGGGCGGGCCGTGGCCGCGGTTTGGGCGGATTCGCCGGTACGTCGCGGCCCGGGACCTGCACCACGCGCAACTCGTCGGTGTCGAGCTGCAGGGCGGTCAGCTTGCCGCCCCACACCGCGCCGGTATCGATCGCATGCACGCCGTGGCCGATGAACAGGCCCAGCGCCGACCAGTGGCCGCAGACGATCTTCAGGTCGCGCTCGGCACGTCCGGGAACCGCGTACCACGGGTACAGGCCCGGTGGTTGCGTGCCCGGTGAACCCTTGTCTTCGTAGGAAATGCGGCCACGTGGCGAGCAGTAGCGCAGCCGCGTGCAGATGTTGATGATCGCCCGGTGGCGGTCGATGCCGCCCAGCCGCGGGTTCCAGGTCGGGCCGTCGCCGTACATGTTCTTGAGCAGGCGCCGGTACTGGTCGCCCTGCAGGCGCTCTTCGATCTCGCGGCCGTGCTTTTCGGCCAGCTGCGTCGTCCATTTCGGCGCGAGTCCGGCGTGCACCATCATCCAGCCGAGTTCGCGGTCGACGTGGACCAGCTTCTGCATGCGCAGCCAGCCGAGCAGGGTTTCGTGGTCCTCGGCCAGGACCACCCGTTGCAGGTCGGGATTGACCTTGCGCTGCTCCTCCTCGCGCCGTTCGCCGATCGCGAGCAGCGACAGGTCGTGGTTGCCGAGCACGACGGTGGCGTTCGCCCGAAGCGAGTGCACCAGCCGCAGCGTCTCCAGCGACTGGCCGCCGCGGTTGACCAGGTCGCCACAGAACCACAGGCGGTCTTTGGCGGGGTCGAACGCGATCCTGTCGAGCAGGCGTTGGGTTGCGTCGTAACAGCCCTGCAGGTCGCCGATGGCCCAGACGGTCATGTGTGCCGACGCCTCAGTGCAGCGTGCGGGGCACGGCCAGGGTGAACGCCGGGATCGGCGCCTCGAACCGGGTCCCGTCGTCGGCGAGCAGCGCGTAGCTGCCTTCCATCGTGCCCAGGTCGGTCTCGAGCACCGCCCCGGAGGTGTACTCGAAACGTTCGCCCGGCCGCAGCCACGGCTGTTCGCCGACCACGCCCTCTCCCTCGACCTCGCGCACGAGCCCGTTGGCATCGGTGATCAGCCAGCGCCGCGATAGCAGGCGCGCGGACACGGTGCCGCGGTTGCGGATCCGGATCGTGTACGCGAACACGTAGCGGGCCTGCGCGGGTTCGGACTGGTCATCGAGGTAGCGGGTGGCGACGTCGATGTCGAAGGCGTATTGGGTGCTGCATTCCATTGCGACAGTGTAAGTGGTGCCCGGGTGAAGCGGACATGCCCGGTGGCCTGCCTGCGCCACCTGCCGGCTAGGCGGATAGCGAATTGGCCAACCGCACGAAACCCGCCACCTCCACCTGCTCGGCGCGTGCGTCCGGACGCAGCCCGGCGGTCTCGATGGCGGCGGCATCGCACACCTGCGACAACGCGTTGCGCAGCGTTTTGCGGCGCTGGCCGAACGCGTCCCGCACGACCCGGGCGAAGAGGTCGCGATCCTCGATGCCGACGGTTTCCGGCGCGCGCGGCACCAGCCGCACGACCGCGGAGTCCACCTTCGGCGGTGGCCGGAACGCACCCGGCGGCACGGTGAACAGCGGCGTCACCGAGCAGTAGGCCTGCAGCATCACGCTCAGGCGACCGTAGACCTTGCTGCCGGGGCCGGCGGCCATGCGTTCGACCACCTCCTTCTGCAGCATGAAGGTCATGTCGCTGATCGCTTCCGCGTGATCCAGCGCGTGGAACAGGATCGGCGAAGACAGGTTGTAGGGCAGGTTGCCGACGAGGCGGATCCTGCCGCTCGCGCCTTCGTCGCCCGCGGCCAGCTCGCCGAAGTCGACCTTGAGGACGTCGCGGTGGATCACCTTCAAATGGCCATGCGCGCGGGCGGCTTCGGTCAGCGGAGCGATCAGGTCACGGTCGAACTCGATCACAGTGAGTGCGCCATGCCGGTCGAGCAGGGGGAAGGTGATGGCGCCCTGGCCGGGGCCGATCTCCACCAGGCGGTCGCCGGGCCTGGGCGCGACCGCCTGGACGATCCGGTCGATGACCGTGCGCTCGTGCAGGAAGTTCTGGCCGAGGTGCTTCTTGGGCGGCTCGCTGAAATGGGTGCTACGCATGGTTCGTCTCGGCGGGGAGGACGCAACGGGCGGTTCGGGACTCCACGCGCGCATGTCGCGGTGTGGTCCGGTGGTCATTCACCATCACGCCCGCCGGGCCCGCGCCATCCGGGCGCAGGTCTCGGCCGCGGCGAACAGGCTGGAGGGGTCGGCGGTGCCGCTGCCGGCCAGCTCCAGGGCGGTGCCATGGTCGACCGCCACGCGGGGGTAGGGCAGGCCCAGGGTCAGGTTCACCGCTTGCTCGAAGCCGCTGAACTTGAGGACCGGCAGGCCCTGGTCGTGGTACATCGCCAGCACCGCGTCATGGGCGCGCAGCCTGCCAGGGAGGAATGCGGTGTCGGCCGGCATCGGCGAACTCAGCTGCATGCCCTCCGCGCGCAAGGCCTCGATCACCGGTGCGATGGTGTCGATCTCCTCCGTGCCGAGATGGCCGGCCTCGCCCGCGTGCGGGTTCAACCCGAGCACGGCGATCCGCGGCGAGGCGATGCCGAAATCCCGGCGCAGTGCGGCATGCAGAATCCGCAGCACACGGGTGAGCGACGCCGGCGTGATCGCATCGGCGACCGCGCGCAGCGGCAGGTGGGTGGTGGCGAGTGCCACCCGCATGGTCGGGTTGGCCAGCATCATCACCACGGGGCAGGCCGCTTGCCCGGCAAGCAGTTCGGTGGTGCCGCTGTAGGCGATGCCGCCGGCGTTGATCGTCGCCTTGTGCACCGGGCCGGTGACCACGCCATCGAACGCGCCGCGCAAGCAGCCGTCGCCCGCCCGGAGCAGGGCATCGATGACCGCGCGTGCGTTGCGTGGGTCCACCTCGCCGAACCTCACAGGTGCGGCATTCGGGACCTCCACCAGTGCCAGCTCGCCGGGACGTTCGGCCACGGCGCGCGGTTCGACGAACTGGAGAGGCAAGGCCAGCATTTCGGCCGCCGCCAGCAGGGTGGCGGCGTCGCCGAAGGCGGTCAGCGAATAATCGCGCGGCTGCTGGGCGAGCCGGACGCAGAGTTCCGGCCCGACGCCGGCCGGTTCACCCGGTACCAGCGCGAGCCGGGGCGCCGGCATTTCAGTCGCCGGAAGCCGGCGCCTCGGCCGGGGCCGGGGTGGCGTCGGTGGCGGGGTCGGCGGCCGTCTGGTTACGGAAGTCGACGAACGCCTCGCCACGCATCTCGCGGAGGAACTGGTTCCATTCCTCTTCGAGCTTGCGGCGGCCAATGGTCTCGCGTACCTGCGCGCGCTGGTTTTCGTCGCCGACATCGGCTTGGCGGGCACCGGTGCGCTTGACGATGTGCCAGCCCGCCTGGGTGCGGAAAGGTGCTGATACGCCACCGTCGGCGAGCGCGGTCACCTGGCTGCCGAAGTCAGGCCCGAACTGGTCCTGGGTGAACCAGCCCAGGTCGCCACCGGCGGCCTGTGAACTGGCGTCGCCGGAGTGCTCGCGCGCGAGTTCGGCGAAGTCCGCGCCGCCCACGATGCGGGCGTGCAGGGTGTCGGCTTCGGCCTTCGCCTCGGCCGCGGAAGTGGCGTCGTCCACGCGCACCAGGATGTGGCTGGCGCGGTACTGGGTCACCGTGCTCGGGCCGCTCTGGCCGGCGTCGCGGGTTTCGACCAGCTGCAGCAACTGGAAACCGCTCGGTCCGCGGATGGGATCGGTCACCTGGCCCGGGCTCAACTCGCGCACGAGCCGGGCGAAGGCCGCCGGGATCTCGTTGGAGGCGCGCCAGCCAAGATCGCCGCCTTCCAGCGCGTTCGGGCTGTCGGAGTAGCGCACCGCGGCGGCGGCAAAGTCCATCTCGCCGCGGTCGAGCAGCCCCTTCACGCCGAGGATCTTCTGTTCGGCGGTGGCGATCTGTTCCGGCGTGGCGCCTTCCGGCAGCGCCACCAGGATGTGGGCCAGGTGGTACTGCTCGCCGGTGGCCTGTTGCGCCTCCAGGGCGGCGTCGACTTCCGCATCGCTCACCGAGACCTGGGTCTGGGCGAAGCGCTGGCGGAGGCGCTGCACCAGCAGCTCGTCGCGCACCGAGTCACGGAACTGCTCGAAGGAGGTGCCGTCGGAGGCAAGCTGGGCGCCCAGCTGGTCCACGCCGACGCCGTTCTGCGCGGCGATGGCCGCGATGGCCTGGTCGACTTCCTGGTCACCGACACGCACGCCGGTGGCCTGCGCCCGCGCCACCTGCAACTTCAACAGCACCAGACGCTCGGCCACCTGGCGCTCGAGCACGTCCGTCGGCGGCAGCTGTTCGGTGCGGCCGGCGTACTGGGCGCGGATGTTGTCCACCGCGCGGTCCAGCTCGCTCTGCAGGATCACGTCCTCGTCGACCACCACGGCGATGCCGTCGATGGGCTGCACTTGTTGCGCCTGCACGGTCGCCGACAACAGCGTGACGGCGAGGACACACGCGAGGAATTTCTTCATGGGATCGGATCGAGGGAGTTGTCGAAATCGCCGGCGTCCAGACTGGAGGGCGGCACTAGATAGAGATCGTCACGATCGTAGCCGAGAATAGCACGGCTCAGGATCTCCTCCGACCGCTGCCCGGCCGAGCCCAGGCCCTTCAGTTCGAACTCCAGCCGCAACGAATCGTCGAGGTCGCCGTTGCGCTCGCGGATGTAGCGGCGCGCGATCAGGCGTACCGCCATGCAGCAGCTTTCCCACTGCACGCCGGCGATCGATTCGATGAGCTTGCGGTCCTCGATCGAGTAGTAGTAGCGGCCGACCGCGCTCCAGTTCTGGTTGATGGGATACAGGAAGGAGAAGTCGACCTGCTCGGTGAGATCGCGGCGGTAGCGGTAGCCGAGGTTGATCACGCCGGTGTCGCCGACGAGGTACCGCGTGCGGACGCTGGCCAGGTCCTGCCGGCGGTATTTCGGGTCCCACTGGTAGGTCGCGCCGATGTTCCAGCGATCGCTTGGCGACACGGTCATTTCGGCGACCCACGCCGATTCGCCGCGTTCGACGGGCTTTTCGCGGGGCGCCACCACGCGGCTGTCCTCGAAGTAGTGGATCTGGCCGAGACTCGCGCTCAGGCGTTCGCGGCCGTCGTCGGCGCTGATGAGGCGGGTGGTAAGCGCGGTGGTCAGCTGGTTCGCGTCCACCTGGCGGTCGGGGCCGGTATAGCGGTTGTCGCGGAACAACTGGCCCCAGCTGAAGGACATCGGCCGGGTGTCGAAGATCGGCAGCCCGCTCTGGTCCTCGTAGGGGATGTTGAGGTAATAGACGCGGGGCTCGAGGGTCTGCAGCCAGTTTTCGTCGCGGAAGCGGAAGGACCGGTCGAAGAACAGGCCGGCGTCGAGCGAGGCGATCGGCAGGCTGCGGCTCGGGGAAGCGTCGCCGCCGTTGTCCGCGGCCAAGGCGTCGTCGAGCTGGTAGGCGGTGTGGCGCCAGGCCAGACGCGGCCTGGCGAACCAGCCATTGCCCTCGAGCGGCATGGCGACGTATGGCTTGAGGTCGAGGCGGCTGCCTTCATCACGGATGTCGTGACGGAACTGCACGGCTTCGGCGTCGACGCCTGCTTCCAGCCATTCGCCGAACGGCTGCGCCCAGTGCAGGAATGCGCGTGGCTTGCGGTCGTAACGCAGGTTGCGCTCGGTGAGCGTGTAGTCGGCCAGCTGGTGGTGGTCGGCCATCAGCCCGGCGTCCCAGTACTGGCCCCGTCCATACACGCCAACGGTGCTTTGCACGTTCCACCGGGAGACCGAGTACTGGCTGTGACTGAAGTCCTCCAGATAATGCGAATCGCTGACCCAGGCGAGGTCCGCACTCGCGCGCCATGGGCCCGCCAGGTTGTGCACGCCGTCGAAGTAGAGCTGACCGCGATTCTTGGTGGGCAGGCCCTGTTCCGGTCCGGCGAGGTAGCGGCCGGGCTCGTCCTCGGGCAGCTTGTCGTCGGGCATCCACTCGCCGTACAGCTCGCCGCGGCCCTGCGAATACAGCCAGCGGAACTCGCCGCCTAGCTGGACGCCGCGCTGGGTCATGATGCGCGGGGTCAGGGTGGCGTCGTAATTGGGCGCGAGATTGAGATAGACGGGCTGCGCCCAGTCGAAACCGTTGCGACTGGACATCCGGATCGAAGGCCACAACAAACCGGTGCGGCGGCGATCGTCGATCGGGAACATGATCCACGGCACGTAGAGCACCGGGACCTTGCCGATGCGTACGGTCGCGTCGTGCGCCACACCGAGTCCTTCGGCGGTGTCGATATCGATGCGTTCGGCCTGCAGTTCCCAAGCGCGCTGGGACGGCGGACAGGTCGAGTAGGTCGAGCCGATGAGCGCACCCTGGGTGCCTTCCAGTTCGATCTGCTCGGCGCCGCCGTTGCCGCGACGCTGGATCAGCTGGTAACGCAGGTCCTCGATGACATGGTGGTCGGCTTCCTGGTCGCCGTGGGCGCGCTCGGCGAGGATGCGCATGCCCGCGTCCTGGTAGCGCACGCTGCCTTCGGCGACGTAGGTGCCTTCCTCGCTGTGGTAGGTCAGCTTGTCGGTGCCGAGGAACTGGTCGCCCCGGCTGAGTTCGACGTTGCCCTTGAACACCGTGCTGTCGGCTTCGGTCGCGTTGAGCGCGTCGCCGGCGATGTCGGTCGGCAGGTTGGCGCGGTCGTCGCTGTCGCCGGTCGGCGCGGGAGCGTCGACAAACGCGGGCACCGCGTCTTCGAGCGGGCACAGCCCCCAGTTCTCGGAATCCTCTGCGGCATGGGCCGGGAGGGCCATCGCGATGCACAGCGATAACGGGAGCAGACGGAAGCTGGGATGCACGCGGCCATCCGTTGGTCGGAAACGGTCGTTAGCTTGCCGTATCGCCCGAACGGCGGCAACGCGAGTGAACCGGGCGGGGGGCTGCGTTCATGTTTGCAGCGGAAGCATGAAGACGCAGGCGCGATCCCGATGGTGGCCTCAGGTGTCGGCCATGACGAGCGCCCGCACGTGGGCGACGCTGCACTCCTGCAACGCCGCAAGGTCGTAGCCGCCCTCCAGCATCGAAACGATGCGTCCGGCGGCGTGCCTTCCGGCGATCCGCACCAGTTCCGTGGTGAGCCAGCCGAAGTCGGCGGCCTCGAGATCGAGCTGGGCCAGCGGGTCGGACCGGTGGCCATCGAACCCCGCGGACACGCACAGCAACTGCGGCCGGAATGCCGCCAGCGCCGGCAGCAGATGGTCTTTCCATGCCGCGCGGAACGCTCGACCATCGGCGCCGGCCTCAAGCGGTCGGACCACGACGTTGCCAATCCCGGGGTCGGCGG
The DNA here is from genome assembly GCF_056739745.1 of Lysobacter sp. CC-YZS074. NCBI lineage: Bacteria > Pseudomonadati > Pseudomonadota > Gammaproteobacteria > Lysobacterales > Lysobacteraceae > Lysobacter > Lysobacter sp. CC-YZS074. The sequence continues at coordinate 859,074 of NZ_CP200301.1, forward strand.
CACCGCTGCCCGGAAAGAGCCACCGCTGGTGTGTCGACAGGTACATCACCCGGGGGTCGGACCGGAACACCGCCTGGGTGCCATTGCCGTGATGCACGTCGAAATCGACCACCGCCACCCGGGAGAGCCGATGCCGGTCGCACGCGTGGGCGGCGGCGACGGCGATGTTGTTGAACAGGCAGAAGCCCATCGGTGTCGAAGCGTCGGCGTGGTGTCCCGGCGGCCGCACCGCGCAGAACGCGCGGTGCGTGCGGCCGGCCATGATCGCGTCCACTGCCGCGACACCCGCGCCTGCGGCGCGCAGGGCGGCCTCGGCCGAGCCGTGGGCCATGGCGGTGTCGGCATCGAGCACGAGCGGGGCGGCACCGGGTGGGAGCACGGTATCCAGCACGCGCGCCAGCAGGGCATCGTCGTGCACCCGCAGCAGTTGCGCGCGGGTCGCGCGCGGGGCGTCCCGCCACGGCAGCCCCGGGAACGCGCGGGTGATCGCGGCGGTCACCGCCTGCAGGCGCGCCGGCCGTTCGGGATGGTCGCCACCGGCGAGGTGCCCGAGGCACGCGCGGTGGGTGTACAGGTGCAGGGTGTCCATGCCGGCCGATGCTGCCACGTGACCGTGGACGCTATGGTTGCGGGCGGCGGCTCAGCCCTTGCGACGGTCGTGGTGCCACAGCACTTCGCCTTGCCCGCTGGCGCGGGCAAGTACCCGGGCGAGCACGAACAGCAGGTCGGACAGGCGATTGAGGTAGCGCATCGCCTCAGGGCGTACCGGCTCCACCCGCGACAGTGCCACCGTCTCGCGTTCGGCACGCCGCACCACGGTGCGGGCGACGTGGCAGCGCGCACCGGCCTCGCCGCCGCCGGGCAGGATGAAGTCCTTCAATGCGGGCAGGTCGGCGTTGAAGCGGTCGAGGTGCTGCTCCAGGCGCGCCACATCCTCGTCGCTGATCGCCGCGTGGCCAGGAATGCAGAGCTCGCCGCCAAGATCGAACAACTGGTGCTGGACCGCGGTCAGCAACGCCCGGACGTCATCGGGTACGTCGCTGGCGAGCACCAGGCCGATGGTCGAGTTGGCCTCGTCGACGGTCCCGTAGGCGGTGACCCGCGCCGATTCCTTGGCGACCCGGCTGCCATCGCCCAGTCCGGTGCTGCCGTCGTCGCCGGTCCGGGTGTAGATCTTCGAGAGGCGGTTGCCCACGCCGGGTCAGACGGTCTGCGCGCGCAATGCGGGCAACTGCGTGCGCAGCAGGCTGAAGCCGCCGAACAGCAGTGCCGCGTAGAACAGCGTGCCCAGCACCGACCACTGGAAGAACGGGATGCCCGCGCCATACGCGGCGAGCAGGCCGGCCGCGGTCTTCGGGTACATAGGGTCACCCAGCCAGGCGCCGAAATTGGTGACCGCGAAGAACAGCACCGACCCGGCAAGCGAGTAGCCCAGCACCGGGCCCCCGCCGACCTTGCCACGCAGGCCGAAGCCCATCGCGGTGGTCAGGGCGATGCAGCCGTACACCAGCCAGATGCCGGTGCTGCCGAACCAGCTCGCGTACAGGCCGCCGTTGACCGAGGCCAGCACCAGGTCCGACAGCAGCAGCCCCAGCAGCGGAACCACCATCGCCCAGGTACGGTTCGCGAAATAGGCGCCGCCGAACAGCGCGATCGCCGCCACCGGCGAGAAATTCGGCGGATGCGGCAGCACCCGGGTGAGCGCGGCAAGCACGATCAGGGCGGCGAGTGCCAGCGGGCCGGGGGCGAAAATCGAGGAGGCAGCGGGACGGTTCATCAGTGTCTGGGAGCGGGCCGACAGGAGCCGGTAGCATAGCGCAATGCCTGCCAGCCCCCCTTCCGCGAACGCCATTCCACGGCACGACGTGTTGATCGTCGGCGGTGGCCTCGTCGGTGCCAGCCTGGCGATCGCGCTGGACGGTGCCGGGCTGGACGTGGGCCTGGTCGAGGCCGCCGCTCCGGGCGCGCTGCCGCCGGTGTTCGACGAGCGCAACCTGAGCTTCGCCGAGGCGACGGTCAGTGCGCTGGCTTCGCTCGGCATCCTGCAGAAACTGCGCGAGCCCGGCGGCGCGATCAGGCGGATCCACATCAGCCGGCGCGGTGACTTCGGGCGCAGCGTGTTGCATGCCGCCGATTACGGTCGCCGGGAGTTCGGCCGGGTGGTGGTCGCGCGCGACTTCGGCGAAGCGCTGGAAGCGCGGCTGGCCGAGCTGCCGACGCTGACCCGTTACCGCCCGGTCCGTTTCCTCGGTGTGGGCGCCCATGCCGACGACGCGCGCGTGGTCCGGGTGGCCGACGAAAGCGGCGAACGTGAATTGCACGCGCAATTGCTGGTGGGCGCCGACGGCACCGCGAGCGGGGTGCGGTCGGCGCTCGGGATCGACGACGATCGCCATGACTACGGCCAGCGGCTGTTCGTCACCCGCGTGCGCGCCGAGCGCGAGCCGGACGGCACGGCCTACGAGCGACTGGGCGACCACGGACCGACCGCGCTGCTGCCGCGGGCCGATCGCCACTACGGCCTGATCCATGCCGTCGCGGCCGGCGAAGCCGACGAGGTGGCGGCGCTCGCCGACGACGCGTTCCTCCAGCGCGTCCAGTCGGCGTTCGGCTGGAGAGCCGGGCGGCTGCTGTCGTGCGGTGCGCGCAGTGTCTATCCGGCGGCACGCCTGGTGGCGCGGCAACTGGTCGCGCCGCGCGCGGTGCTGGTCGGCAATGCGGCGCAGACGATCCACCCGATCGGGGCGCAGGGATTCAACCTGGGCCTGCGCGACGCGCTCACCCTGGCCGAACTGGTCGCGCAGGCGCGGCGGGCGGACCCCTTCGCCGATTGCGGGGCGCCGGCGCTGCTTGCCAGCCATGCCGAACGGCGCCGGGAAGACCGCGAGCGCACGCTGGCGTTCTCCGATGGGCTGGCGCGCATCAGTGCCAATCCCACCGGAATATTGCGGCCGTTGCGCAGCCTCGGCCTGTTCGCGCTCGACCGCCTGCCGTCGTTGCAGGCGGGTCTGGTCGCCGGCGCCATGGGCTATCGCGGACGGGTACCGGCCGCGTGCCGTGGCGGGCAGGCGGCATGAGCCGGCAGGTGCCGCTGGACGTGGTGGTGGTCGGCGCCGGCGTGGTCGGTGCCGCCGCCGCGCTCGGGTTCGCCCGGGCCGGTCGCAAGGTCGCGCTGGTGGAGAGTCGCCGTCCGGCACCGTGGAGTGCCGACGCGCCGGATCTGCGGGTGTATGCGCTCGCGCCCGACAACGCGGCCTTGCTCGAACGCCTCGGTGCGTGGGCCGCCATCGCCGCCGCGCGCCTGCAACCGTACCGGGCGATGCGGGTCTGGGATGCGGGGGGCGGCCCCGGGCTGGTGTTCGATGCCGACCGCCTCGGACGGCCGGAACTGGGGTGGATCGTCGAACACAGCCTGCTGGTCGACCGGCTGTGGTCGGCCTTGCCGGCGGCCGGGGTCGCGGTGCACTGCCCGGATGCCGCCGAAGGCCTGAGCCAGGACAGCGACGGCGCCACCCTGCTTCTCGAGTCCGGCCGCCGTCTGCATGCCCGGCTGGTGATCGCCGCCGATGGAGCCGACTCGCGCCTGCGGACACTCGCCGGCGTCGAGGCCTCGCGCCACGATTATCACCAGCGCGGACTGGTCGCCTACATCGGCCATGAGGCGGCTCACCGCGCCACCTGTTGGCAGCGGTTCCTGCCGGGCGGTCCGCTGGCGTTCCTTCCTTTCGTTGACGGGACGGACGGGCCGCGCAGTTCGATCGTCTGGAGCCTGCCCGACAGCGAGGCCGAGCGCCTGCTGGCCGCAGACGACGACGTGTTCCTCGGCGAGCTGGCGCGTGCGTTCGACGGTCCGCTGGGGACGCTGCGGTCGGTTTCGCGCCGCGCCGCCTTTCCCCTGCGCCGTCAGCTTGCCGACACCCAGGTGGTCGGGCGGGTCGTACTCGTAGGGGATGCCGCCCATGTCGTGCATCCGCTTGCCGGGCAGGGCGTGAACCTGGGCCTGCGCGATGTCGCCGCGCTGCAGGGGGCATTCGACGGCACCCGCGACGTCGACATGGGAAGCCCGGCGAAGCTGCAGCGGTGGGCGCGGCGACGGCGCAGCGACAACACGGTGTCCGCCTGCGCCTTCGAGGGGATCAACCGCCTGTTCTCCAATGACGCGGTGCTGCCGGTGCTGTTGCGTGGCCGGCTGCTCGGCGCCGCCGGCCGGCTGCCGCCGCTGACCCGCGCCCTCTGGCGCCACGCCGCGGGCCTTTGACGGAAAACGCCCCTCACGGGGCGGGGCGTCTTCGTGTTCGCTTCCGGGCGTTCGCCTCCACCCGGGCGATCAGTCGCCCGGTGCCCAGCCCTTCAGTTCGTCGGGACTCAAGCGACCGTTGCTGTCGACATCGACGGCCACGAACTCGGCGGTCAGCGTGGCGTTCGCCCGGGCCTCGACGCGGCTCACGGCACCGTCGCCGTCGGCGTCCATTGCGCCGAAGTCGACCGAGTAATCGCCGACCACGTTGCGCGGTGCGCTTTCGTTGACGATCACCTGCGGGGTGGCCGGCTGCGCGGTCGCCGGCTGCTGTGCCGGCGGGGCGGGGGCGACCTGGGCGACGACGCGGGTCGGCGGTACCGCCGGCACGGGCGGGGCGGTGGTGGCGTCGGCGGTCGCTATGGCCGCCGCCTTGGCCACGTCACTGGCGTCGTCCGCCACCGCGGTCGCGAGGCGCGCCCGGGTCGCGGCCTGTTCGGCCTGCACCGCGGCCTGTACCTGCAGGTCGCCGTTCTCCGCCGCCGAATGCGCGCCGGCCGCGGTCTCGGCCGCCTCGATGGCCTCGTGCGCCGCTGCCTGAGCATCGATCGACGCCCGGTCGGCGATCTCGGCCGTGGCCTCGGCAGTCATCGCGCCCCGGACGCTGGCGGCCGGGGTGTCGCTGATCGACTCGGCGATCACCGCGGCTTCCTGTGCGGTACGGGCTTCCTGGCGGGCCTGTTCGGCGGCTTCCAGTGCGGCGTCGGCGTCGGCGGTGGCGCGCACCTCGGCTTCGACTTCCGTCATGGGCTCCTGTGCGACCGCGGCGCCGGTGCCGAGCGCGGCCAGCAGCGCCAGGGCGAGAACGTGGTGCTTGGTCTTCATGGGTTACCTCGCGGCGGTTGGACGGGACGACGTTAGGCGTCGCGCGGTCAACCGCCCGTATAAACCCGCAATGCCGCCTGAACCCGGCCGTACCGTGCCCTGAACGGCCGTCCGCTCACGCCGGTGTCGCGAAAACGGTGATCTCCTCGCGATCGTGGTACAGCTGGCGCGCGCGCACCACCATCGGCCGGTGCACCTGGTGCTCGAAAGCTTCCAGGCAGATTCGGGTCTCCTCCCAGCGGCGCTTCATCGGCAGCTTGAGGTTGAACACCGCGTGCCGGCACCAGTCCTCGCGGAACCATGTCGCCATGCGGTCGGCGACCCGGCGCGGCTGCTCCACCATGTCGCAGACCATCCAGTCCAGCCGGCGCCGCGGTTGCCACAGGAAACCGTCTTCCCGCAGGTGGTCCACCCGGCCGCTGTCGAGCAGCGCCTGCCGCAGCGGGCCGTTGTCGACCGCGGTGACCTTCATGCCCTGGCGCATCAGCACCCAGGTCCAGCCGCCGGGCGCGGCGCCGAGGTCGGCGGCCTGCATGTTGTCGCGCAGCAGCCGGGAGCGCTCATCGGCGTCGAGCAGGGTCAGCAGCGCTTCCTCGAGCTTGAGCGCGGAGCGGCTGGGGGCGTCGGGATGCGAGCGCAGGCGCGGGATGCCGAGCGGCCACGGGGCGCTGTCGGACGGGTCGCTGCTGGCGAGCACGATGTGGTGCCCGCCGAGGAAGATCACGTGCAGCCGCGGCCGTTGCGCGTCGTCCTGCGGGGTCAGCCAGCCGGCCTTGCGCAGTGACGGCCGCAGCGCGTTGCCGAAGCTGCGCGCGAGGCCGGCCAGCGGCTTGCCGGTGTCCGAATCGGGGTGTTCGACCCACAACTCGCCGAAAGGCGCGCGCGGCGTCGCCGCGTTGAGCGCGTCCAGTACCGGAGAGATCCGGTCGGTCGGGTCCAGCCGCGGCAGGTCGGCCAGCCGCAGCAGCTTCTGCCGGGCGAACACCAGCCGGTCGAACGGCAGCGCACGCGACAGCGCGGCACCGTCGCCTCCCAGGAATTCGACGAAGCCCGAGCCACGTTCGGTACGCGCATAGCCGGGCTGGCCCGCGAGGGCGGCGCGCTCGGTGAGCTCGGCCGCCAGTTCCGGTTCGAATCCGGCACGGCACCAGCAGAACAGGGCGTCGGTCATGCTTGCAGTCCTTGGCAGGGGCGGCGCGGCTCGCGTCCGCGTCGATCAGGGCGAATCCGGATGCGCGACCGGGCCGTCAATAACCCGGGCCGCCGCGTTGGCCATAGTCGCGCAGCACCGCGCAGGCCTGGTCCCGGCACAGGTCCCGTACCACGTCGATGCCGCGGCGCTGCAGCTCGCCGGTCCAGTCGGCCGGCAGCGGGCCTTCGTCGAACTCGGTCAAGGCCTCGACATCCTCGCTGCGCGCGCCGATCAGCAATCGGTCGATACCGGCCCAGAAGCTGGCGCCGTAGCACTGGCAGCACGGCTGGGCCGAGGTGGCGAGGGTGACGGGGCCGGCCGGCACGCCCGGCGCGACCTCGTTGAGGCGTGCGCGCTGGGTGCGCTGCTGGGCCAGCATGAACGCCATCGTCTCGGCGTGGGCCAGCGAACAGTTCTGCGGCAGTACCCGGTTCACCCCGACCGCGATGATGCGGTGGTCGGGGCCGAACACCGCGGCACCGAACGGCCCGCCGCTGCGGGCATCGACGTTGTGTCGCGACAGTTCGACGGCGAGGCCGACCTTGTCCTCGTCGCCGGGGTAGGCGCGGTCGGTATCGACGGCTTCGTGGACCCAGGCCGGCAGGGTCAGGTGGATCTGTGCGTACAGCATCAGTCGAGCAACACCCGGCTGTCACCCTGGCAGGTGCCCTGCACGCACTGGCAACTGCTGATCGCCGGGAACCCGCAGACCGAGGCCATGCCGCTCCTGGCGCACGCGGCCTGGACGCCCTCCGGGTCGGTCGGGCTGTCCACGTTGACGCAGGCGGGATATTCGCCGCAGCAGTTGCCCACGTTCTTGACGGTGCAGTCGGCATCGGTTTCGCAACTGCGGTCGACCGCCACCCCGCCACTTTGCGCGGCATCGCCGCCGCTGCCCGGCAGCCCGGGTCCCAGCGACGGCCGCTCGACCGGACGCTTCACCGGTGGCAACTGCGGCGGACGGGCGTCGGGTGCCGTGGCATCCGGCGTCGCGGTGGCCTGCCGGTCGGCATCGGTCGCGACGGGGCTGTTGGCGCCGTTGGGCGCCGGCGCAGCGCACGCGCCGAGCAGCAACGACAGCGCGAGGGCCGCCAGCGCCGGCCGGCAGCGGTAAACAGGGATGTGGACCTTCATCGCGTCGCTCCTTCAGGACCCGGGCTCAGATCTTGCCGGCCCAGGTGTCACGCAGCGTGACGCTGCGGTTGAACACCGGCGCGCTGGCGGCGTGGTCGCGGCGGTCGGCGACGAAATAGCCGAGCCGCTCGAACTGGAACGACTGCTCCGGGGTAGCGTCGGCCGCCGACGGCTCCACAAAGCCGGTGGTGGTGCGGCGCGAGTCCGGGTTGAGGTGGTCCTGGTAGGTCTTGCCGTCGGCATCGTCGTCCGGGTCGGCGACGTTGAACAGCCGGTCGTACAGGCGGATCTCGGCCGGCACCGCGCGGCGCGCGTCGACCCAGTGGATGGTGCCCTTGATCTTGCGGTTGGCGCCTTCCATGCCCGGGCGCGACTCGGGGTCGAGCGTGCCGCGCAGTTGGACCACGTTGCCGGCCCCGTCCTTGATCACCTCGTCGCAGCGCACGATGCCGGCGCCGCGCAGGCGCACTTCGCCGCCGGGCACCAGCCGCTTGAAGCCCTTCGGCGGCACCTCGGCGAAGTCGTCGCGTTCGATCCACAGCTCGTTCGAGAACGGCACCTCGCGGCTGCCGAAGCTCTCGTCCTTCGGGTGGTTGGCGAACGTGAGCGTCTCGGCGTGGTCGTCGGGCAGGTTGGCCAGCACCAGCTTCAGCGGTTCGACCACGGCCATCCGGCGCGGCGCGGCGGCGTCGAGGTCCTCGCGCAGGCAGCCTTCGAGCACCGAGAAGTCGATCAGCGAGTTCTGCTTGCTGACGCCCAGGCGCTCGGCGAACAGCCGCAGCGACGCCGGGGTGTAGCCGCGACGGCGGATGCCCTGCAGGGTCGGCATGCGCGGGTCGTCCCAGCCGTCGACCAGCCCGGCCTGCACCAGCGCCATCAGCTTGCGCTTGCTCATCACCGTGTAGTTGAGGTTGGCGCGGGAGAACTCGATCTGGCGCGGCTTGCGCGCCTCGAACGGCAGGCCGTTGCCGGTCAGCGGCTCCAGCAGCTCCGGCGAGCCGGCGAGGTCGACCCGGTCGACGCACCAGTCGTACAGCGGCCGGTGGTCCTCGAACTCCAGCGTGCACAGCGAGTGGGTGATGCCCTCGATCGCATCGCTCAGCGAGTGGGCGTAGTCGTACATCGGGTAGATCGGCCAGGCGTCGCCGGTGTTCTGGTGCGGCACCTTCTTGACCCGGTACAGCGCCGGGTCGCGCAGGTTGATGTTGCCGCTGGCCATGTCGATCCTGGCGCGCAGGGTGCGGCTGCCGTCGGCGAACTCGCCGGCGCGCATGCGGCGGAACAGGTCGAGGTTCTCCTCGACGCCGCGGTTGCGGAACGGCGACTTGCGGCCCGGCTCGGTCAGCGTGCCGCGGTACTCGCGCACCTGCTCGGCCGTCAGGTCGCAGACGAACGCATCGCCCTGCCGGATCAGCTTCTCGGCCGCGAGGTAGAACACCTCGAAATAGTCCGAGGCGTGGCGCAGCTCGTTCCACTCGAAGCCCAGCCAGCGCACGTCGTCCTGGATCGCGCGGACGTACTCGGGGTCTTCCTTGGCCGGGTTGGTGTCGTCCAGTCGCAGGTTGCAGACGCCACCGAACTCGGCGGCGATGCCGAAGTCCAGGCAGATCGCCTTGGCGTGGCCGATGTGCAGGTAGCCGTTGGGTTCGGGCGGAAAACGGGTCTTGACCGCGTCGTGCTTGCCGCTGGCGAGATCGTCGCGGACGATCTGGCGGATGAAGTCCTGGCGCACGGGCGCAGCGTTGTCATCGGCGCGAAGGTCGGCGGGGGGCGTATTGGTGGACATGCGACGGCGGGAGCGTGGGGAAGCGGGCAGTTTAGCCGGCCCTGTCTCGTAGCGCCGGACCGGCGTGGTGTCGTTGCACGCGTCGACGGGAATGGCGGAGGCTGTTTCCGAAGCCCCGGCGATTCACGCCGGCGCGCGTATCCTCGCGATCAACCCGCCGGAGCCACGCCATGAAGGTCGTCTACGACGCCGCGAACATCATCGACGCCCACCTCGTCCGCCACGCGCTGGAAGCGGCGGAGATCCCGGTATTCCTGAAAGGCGAGGCGCTGGTCGGTGGTATGGGCGAGCTGCCGCTGTTCGGGGTAGTGCAGGTGTGCGTGCCGGACGTGGCGTGGCCGCAGGCGCGCGAGGTGGTCGCGGCGCTGGGGCTGGGGCTGGGAGCGCCGGCGGATGGGGAGGACGACGCGGCCGGCTGGGTCGATGGGGTGTTGCCGGCGTAAGGAGTGTTGCGGGCGTCGTTGTCGCGGTGAGTTGTGCGGGGTACGTGCTCGGCGGTCCGGGCGGTTGTGCCGGTCGCGGGATTGCCGGTGGGCGACTGCCAACGCTCCGGTTCCGGTTCGCTTTCGATGGAGGGGCGACGTGAGTCGCGACCCGCCGAACGTTGGAGGTGCTACCTCGGTCGCGACTCACGTCGCTCCTACGGGAACCGTGACAAACACGACCAACAAGCTGGTATCCACGACCGGGGCGCCGGCTCATCCGCACTGCCGAAACTCGCGCCTCCGACACCTGCGGGTGGTCGGTACCGCCGCCGCGTCATCCGCCCGGCGGCGGCTCCAGCAACGCCGCCGGCAACTTGCGGAATTCGGCGGCGAGCTGCCGCAAAAATCCATCCATCGCCGAGCTCTTGCGCCACACCATCGCGATCTGGCGGTGCGGAGCACTGCCCTGGAACGGCACCAGGGCGATGTCGGGCGAGGCCGGCACCGGCGGCTGCACGGCCAGCACCGGCAGCAGGGTGATGCCGACGCCGGCGGCGACCATCTGCCGCAGGGTCTCCAGGCTGGTGGCGCGGAAACCGTCGCGCTCATCGGCGCCGGCCATGCGGCATACCTCCAGCGCCTGGTCGCGCAGGCAATGGCCTTCCTCGAGCAGCAGCAGATGACGGTCGTCGAGCTCCCGCAGGCGCAGGCGCTCCTGTCCGGCCATCGGATGGCTGCGCGGCACCGCCAGCACGAAGGGTTCGTCGAATAGCGGCTCCAGGTGCAACTGCTCGTCGTGCAGCGGCAGCGCCAGGATGCCGGCGTCGAGCCGGCCGTCGCGCAGGCGGTCGAGGATGCGGTCGGTCTTCTCCTCGACCAGCAGCAGCTCCAGGCGCGGGAATCGTTCGCGCACGGCCGGCAGCACGTGCGGGAGCAGGTACGGCGCCAGCGTCGGGAACAGCCCGAGCTTGACCGTGCCGGCCTCCGGATCCTGGCTGCGGCGGGCGATCTCGGCCATCTGGTCGACCTCGGCGATCACCTTGCGCGCGCGCTGGGCGATGTCGATCCCGACCGGCGTGAGCATCACCCGCCGCGGCGCGCGCTCGACCAGCGCCACGCCCAGTTCGTCCTCCAGCTTGCGGATCTGGGTCGACAGGGTGGGCTGGCTGACGAAGCTGGCCGCGGCGGCCCGGCCGAAATGCTTGTGGTCGGCCAGGGCCACCAGGTACTTGAGGTCGCGCAGGTTCATGGCAGGCGTCCGTGGACGGGCGGCGCGGGTCCCTCTCCCGCGGTGGGGAGAGGGCTCATGCTCAGGCGGCCTGCTGCTGCGCCGGCGCGGACGTGCGGATCAGGTGGTCGAACGCGCTCAGTGCCGCGGTCGAACCGGCGCCCATGGCGATGACGATCTGCTTGTACGGCACCGTGGTCGCGTCGCCGGCGGCGAATACGCCCGGCATCGAGGTCGCGCCGCGGTCGTCGATCACGATTTCGCCGCGCGGGCTCAGCTCCAGCGTGCCCTTCAGCCACTCGGTGTTGGGCAGCAGACCGATCTGGACGAAGATGCCGGCCAGCTCGACGGTGCTCGACGCGCCCGTCGCGCGGTCCTTGTAGACCAGGCCGGTGACCTTCTGGCCGTCGCCGAGCACCTCGGTGGTCTGCGCGTTGAGCAGGATGTCGACGTTGCCCAGGCTGCGCAGCTTGCGCTGCAGCACCTCGTCGGCGCGCATCTGCGTGTCGAATTCGATCAGGGTCACGTGCTCGACGATGCCGGCCAGGTCGATCGCCGCCTCCACGCCGGAATTGCCGCCGCCGATCACCGCCACCCGCTTGCCCTTGAACAGCGGCCCGTCGCAGTGCGGGCAGTAGGCCACGCCCCGGTTGCGGTACTGCTCCTCGCCGGGCACGCCCATCTGCCGCCAGCGCGCCCCGGTGGACAGGATCACGCTGCGCGACTTCAGCGAGGCGCCGTTCTCCAGCTGCACCTCGACCAGCCCGCCCGGCTCGCTGGCCGGCACCAGTTTCGTCGCCCGCTGCAGGTTCATCACGTCGACGTCGTACTCGCGCACGTGCTGCTCCAGCGCCACGCCGAGCTTCGGGCCTTCGGTGTACTGCACCGAAATGAAGTTCTCGATCGCCATGGTGTCGAGCACCTGGCCGCCGAAACGCTCGGCCGCCACGCCGGTGCGGATGCCCTTGCGCGCGGCGTAGATCGCCGCCGCGGCGCCGGCGGGGCCGCCACCGACCACCAGCACGTCGAACGCCTCCTTGCCCTTGATCTTCTCGGCTTCGCGCTCGGCGGCGCCGGTGTCGAGCCTGGCCACGACCTGCTCGATCGTCATCCGGCCCTGGTCGAACGGCTGGCCGTTGAGGAACACGGTCGGCACCGACATGATCTCGCGCGCCTCGACCTCCTCCTGGTACAGCGCGCCGTCGATCGCGACGTGGTGGATGTTGGAGTTCAGCACGCTCATCAGGTTCAGCGCCTGCACCGTGTCCGGGCAGCTCTGGCACGACAGCGACATGAACGTCTCGAAGTGGAACTCGCCCTCGAGGTCGCGGACCTGGTTGGCCAGCTCCTCCTCGATCTTCGGCGGATGGCCACCGACCTGCAGCAGCGCCAGCACCAGCGAAGTGAACTCGTGGCCCATCGGGATCGCGGCGAAGTGCACGGCGACATCGGTACCGGCACGGACGATGGCGAACGACGGCCTGCGGGCGTCGTCACCGGCGCGCACGGTGATCTTGTCCGACAGCGAGGCGATGTCCTGCAGCAGTGCGTCCAGTTCGCGCGACTTGTCGCTGTCGTCCAGCGAGGCGACCAGCTCGATCGGCTGGGTCAGTTTTTCGAGGTAGGCCGTCAACTGGGCCTTGAGGTTGGCGTCGAGCATGGCAATGGCTCCAGTGAATGGAAAAGGGGAGGGCGGGTGTGCGGGCGCTTGCAGGAGCGGCCTGGACCGGGAGGGAGGGAGCCGGCCGGGAAGGGGAGTCCGCGGGAGCCGGGCGCGGCCCAGGCCGCTGATGCAAGCAACCGCCAGTGCGGTGAATGAAGCGGGTGGGAAGGCCGGGCGTCGCCGCCCGGCTCCCCGGCAGACCGGGGTCATGGGGACCCCGGCTGCCGCGCAGCGTGTGATCGGACCGCGTGGATCAGATCTTGCCGACCAGGTCGAGCGACGGCGCGAGGGTCTTCTCGCCTTCCTTCCACTTGGCCGGGCACACCTCGCCCGGGTGGCTGGCGACGTACTGGGCGGCCTTGACCTTGCGCAGCAGGTCGTTGGCGTCGCGGCCGATGCCCTCGGCGGTGACTTCCATTGCCTGGATGATGCCGTCCGGGTCGATCACGAAGGTGCCGCGGTCGGCCAGGCCCTGGCCTTCGCGCATCACCTGGAAGTTGTTGCTGATCACGCCGGTCGGGTCGCCGACCATCGTGTACTTGATCTTGCCGATCGCCGGCGACGAGTCGTGCCACGCCTTGTGCGAGAAGTGGGTGTCGGTCGAGACGCTGTAGACCTCCACGCCCATCTTCTGCAGCTCTTCGTACTTGTCGGCCAGGTCCTCGAGCTCGGTCGGGCAGACGAAGGTGAAGTCGGCCGGGTAGAAGAAGACCACCGACCACTTGCCCTTCAGGTCGGCCTCGCTGACTTCGATGAACTTGCCTTCCTTGAAGGCCTGGGCCTTGAACGGCTTGATTGCGGTGTTGATCAGGGACATTCGTGGGTTCCTTCTCTGGGTGGGTGAACGGGAATGCGGCCATGTTAGGTGCATCAATCGATTCGGTAAAATCGATTGATGGAATTGCATTGATAGGTGCGGACTATCGTGTGCTTCAGTCCAGGCACGCACCGGACGAAGGATTCGCCAGCGGTCGTTAGGCAAGCGCGATTGATGACCCTCCTGCGCGAGCGACCGGCAGCACCGTCGCTGCCGCTTCAAGCGTCTATCGGGGATCCGCAAACGGGCGGGCATGACTATCGTCATGGGTCGCCGGCGGAGACGCTCGTTAAGGTCGGAGTCATTCCAACCGGGGAGCCGCCAATGCAACGCATCCGCCATCTCGCCTGTGCCATCGCCCTCGCGCTGGCCGTACCCGCCGTCGCCCTCGCGCAGGACGCCGGCACCGCGCCGGCGCCGGCCGACACGGCGGTGCCCACCGGCCGGCTGCCGCGCACGGTGGTGCCGTCGCTGGTCGAACTCGAACTCAGGCTGGACCCGGCGCAGCCGCGCTTCTCCGGCACGACGGTGATCCACGCCGACGTGGCGGAGCCCACCGACGTGATCTGGATGCACGGTCGCGACCTCGACATCGGCCGCGCCGAGGCGGTGCTGGCGGACGGCCGCCGGATCGCGCTCGATGCCGAGCAGGTGCATGTCTCCGGCGTGTTGAAACTGGCGGCCGCCGATACCGTGCCGGCCGGCAAGGTCGACATCGAGATCGCCTTCGAGGCGCCCTACGGCAACCTGATGGGCGCCTACCGGGTCAAGCCCGACGGCGAGGACTACGTGGTCACCCAGATGGAGCCGCTGGGCGCGCGCAGCACGTTCCCCGGGTTCGATGAGCCGAGTTTCAAGCAGCCGTGGGAGGTCACCCTGGTGGTGCCGGCCGACGACACCGCGATCGCCAACGGTCCCGAGGTGGACACCGAGGCGCTCGGGGACGGCTGGAAGAAGGTGACCTTCAAGCGGACCGAGGCGCTGCCGAGTTATCTGCTGGCGTTCGTGGTCGGGCCCTGGGACGTGCCGGTCGGGCAGGACATCGCCCCGCACGGCGAGCGCAGCCGGCCGATCCCGCTGCGCGGCGTCGCGGCCAGAGACCAGGGCGCGCGCATGCGCTATTCGCTGGAAAACACGCCGCCGATCGTCCATGCGCTGGAGGACTACTTCGGCATCCCGTACCCGTTCGCCAAGCTCGACAACGTCGCCGCGCCCGACTTCGGCGCCGGCGCGATGGAGAACGCCGGCCTGATCGTCTACCGCGACACCCTGATGCTGCTCGACGAGGACTCCTCGGTCGGCCAGCGCCAGGGCTTCTGGGGCGTCAGCGCGCACGAGCTGGCGCACCAGTGGTTCGGCAACCTGGTCACGATGGAATGGTGGGACGACCTCTGGCTCAACGAGGCGTTCGCGACCTGGATGGGCAACAAGATCACCGGCCAGCTGCAGCCGGGCTTCCACACCGATCGCAACATCCTCGAGGGCGGCCTGCGCGCGATGGGCGCCGACAGCCTCGCCAGCACCCGCCGCATCCACCAGCCGATCGGCGACTTCACCCAGATCCAGTCGGCGTTCGACGGCATCACCTACCAGAAGGGCGGGGCGGTGCTGTCGATGTTCGAGAACTACGTCGGCGAGGCCAACTTCCGCGAAGGCGTGCGTGACTACCTCCGGGCCAATGCCCGCGGCAACGCGACCAGCACCGACCTGATCGACGCCATCGCGGCGCACGGCGACGAGCCCGAAGGCATCAAGCGCGCGTTCCTGGGCTTCATCGACCAGCCCGGCGTGCCGATGGTCAAGGTCGACGTCGACTGCGCCGATGGCCAGCCACCGGCGCTGGTGCTGCAGCAGCAGCGCTACCTGCCGCTGGGCTCCACCGCGAGCGCGGACCAGACCTGGGGCATCCCCATGTGCGTGCGCTACGCGGCGGACGGCACCGTGCACGAGCAGTGCGGCCTGGTCGAGGGCGCACAGGCCCGGTTCGAGCTGGAGCAGGCGCAGTCCTGCCCGGCCTGGGTGATGCCCAACGCGCACGGCGCCGGCTACTACCGCTTCGCGCTGGCGCCGAAGTGGCAGCAGTCGCTGTCGGACGCCTTCGAACAGCTCGACGAGCGCGAGCAGCGCGTCTACGCCGACTCGGCCGCCGCGGCGTATGGCGCCGGCGAGCTGACCGTGTCGCAGATGATCGCCGCGCTGCCGCAGTTCGCCACCGCCGACGCCCGCCAGACCGCGACCGCCGGCATGGGCAACGTCGACTGGATCGCGGAGTACCTGCTCGACGACGAAGCCGCCCGCGCCGACCTGCGTGCGCACTTCGCCGATATCTACCGCCCGCGGCTGGAGGCGCTGGGCATGGCATCGAAGGCGGGCGAGAGCGACGACGACCGCCTGCTGCGCAGCAGCCTGATCGGCTACTTCGCCGAAACGCTGGAGGACCCGGCCGTTCGTTCGGAGTTCGTGCAGCGCGGCAACACGGTCCTCGGGCTGGGCGGAGACGGCCTGCTGGATCCTGAAGCGGTGCCGCAGGACCTGCGCGACACCGCGGTGTCGGTGGCGGTGCAGGAAGGCGGCGCAGCCGCGTTCGACCTCGCCGAGAAGCACCTGCGCGCCAGCCAGGACGCGGTGATCCGCCGCGAACTGCTGTCGGCGATGGGCAGCGTGACCGACCCGGCGCTGGCCGAGCGGGCGCGCGCCTTCGTGCTGGAACCGGGGCTGCTGCGGCTCAACGAGATCTACTACGTGGTCTTCAGCCAGGCCAGCGAGCCGGAAAACCGCCCGGCCCTGCGCGAATGGCTGGAAGCGAACTACGACGCGCTGCAGGCCAAGCTCGCCCCGGGCGGTTCGGCGATCGCCAGCGCCTACGCCGCCGGCATGTGCAGTACCGCCGAGGCGGCCGACCTGCAACAGCGGTTCGGCGAGCGGATGGAGACGATCGAGGGCGGCCCGCTGGATCTGAAGCAGACGGTCGAGGCGATCGGACTGTGTGCTGCGGCGAAGACGGCGCGCCAAGGGCAGCCGATCGAGTACTGACGGGCTACGGCGGGAGGTGGAGGCGGCCGGTGGTCGCCTCCATCCCGCGACCCGCGAAAGCATCGCGTCGCCATCCTCGAGACGCGAACGCCGGGCGCATTTTGTAGGAGCGGCTTCAGCCGCGATCGTGGAACCGTGCGCCCGCGCCGGTTTCCGATCGCGGCTGAAGCCGCTCCTACAAGAGCACCGGGATCCAGCAGCGCCCCATCGCCGAACCCGTCCGTCTTCGGGTGACATTCCACCTGGGCGGGCTTCGGGCCTTCGGCGAATACACCCCGGTCGCGACTTACGTCGCTCCTACGTCAGGTGGTGGCGGCGTGCCTCGCGGCGGGCGGCCTCGCGTACCATCGCGCCGGACTCCAGACACCCGGCCGGCTCCGTTCCGTTTCGATGGCCCGAATCGACTCCATCCTCCGCGACGCTCGCGCCGGGCTTGAACCCGGCGACGCCGAGCTGCTGCTGTGCCACGGGCTCGGCCGGCCGCGCAGCTGGCTCTACGCGCACGGTGACGACGAGCTCGACGCCGCCGCCACGGCGATGTTCGAGGCGCTGCTCGCGCGCCGTCGCGGCGGCGAGCCGGTCGCCTACATCACCGGCCGCCGCGGCTTCTGGAGCCTCGACCTGCAGGTCGGCCCGGCGACCCTGATCCCGCGCGCGGAGACCGAGCTGCTGGTCGAACTCGCGCTCGAACGCCTGCCCGCCGGCCAGCCGCTGCGCGTCGTCGACCTCGGCACCGGCAGCGGCGCGATCGCGCTGGCGATCGCCCGCGAGCGGCCGCTTGCCGAGGTGCTCGCCACCGATGCCAGCGCCGCCGCGCTCGAGGTCGCCGCGGCCAACGCCCGCGCGCTGTCGCTGGGCAACATCGCCTTCCGCCACGGCGACTGGTTCGCGCCGCTGGCGGGCGAGCGCTTCGACCTGATCGCCAGCAACCCGCCGTACATCGCCGAGGACGATGTCCACCTCGGCCGTGGCGACCTGCGCTTCGAGCCGGTCAGCGCGCTGGCTTCCGGCGCCGACGGCCTCGACGCGATCCGCGTCATCGCCGCCGCCGCGCCGGCGCACCTGCGGCCGGACGGCTGGCTGCTGGTCGAACACGGTTACGACCAGGGAGAGGCGGTCCGCGCGCTGTTCCGCGCCGCCGGACTCGCATCGGTCGACACCGCGCGCGATCTCGAACAGCGCGACCGCGTCACCGTCGGCCGGCGCTCCGGCTGAGGCTGCGGCGCCTGCGCACCGTCGCTAGACTGGTCGGCCCCACACGCCGCCGAGCCGTCCGCATGCGCAGCCTCTACCCCGAGATCCAGCCCTACGACACCGGGACCCTCAATGTCGACGAGCGCCACACGCTCTATTACGAGCAGTGCGGCAACCCCGACGGCAAGCCGGTGGTGCTGCTGCACGGCGGCCCGGGCGGCGGCTGCAGCGACAAGATGCGCCGCTTCCACGACCCGGAGAAGTACCGGATCGTGCTGTTCGACCAGCGCGGCAGCGGCCGCTCGACCCCGCATGCCGACCTGGTCGACAACACCACCTGGCACCTGGTCGAGGACATCGAGAAGCTGCGGGTGAAGCTCGGCATCGAGTGCTGGCAGGTGTTCGGCGGCAGCTGGGGCTCGACCCTCGCGCTCGCCTACGCCGAGACGCACCCGAAGCGTGTCAGCGAGCTGGTCCTGCGCGGCATCTTCATGCTGCGTCGCTGGGAACTGGAATGGTTCTACCAGGAGGGCGCCAACCGGTTGTTCCCGGAAGCGTGGGAGCACTACCTCAAGGCGATCCCGGTCACCGAGCGGCACGACCTGATCAGCGCGTTCCACCGCCGGCTGACCAGCGACGACGAGAAGACCCGGTTGGCCGCGGCCAAGGCGTGGAGCGTATGGGAGGGCGCGACCAGCTTCCTGCACATCGACGAGGACTTCGCCAACAGCCACGAGGACCCGCAGTTCGCGCTGGCGTTCGCCCGCATCGAGAACCACTACTTCGTCAACAGCGGCTTCTTCGAGGCCGACGACCAGCTGCTGCGTGACGCCGGCAACATCGCCGACATCCCGGGCGTGATCGTGCACGGCCGCTATGACGTGGTCTGCCCGGTGCAGAACGCCACCGACCTGCACAGGGCCTGGCCGAAGGCCGAGCTGGTGATCACCCCGGCCTCGGGCCACTCCGCGTTCGAAGCCGAGAACGTCGACGCACTCGTGCGCGCCACCGACGCCTTCGCCTGAGAGCTACGCCGCCCCGGCCGCGCACGGGCGCGCGGGGCGGTCGAACCACGCCAGCATCGTCTGGATCAGCGGGCCGATCGCCAGCGCGTAGGCGAGGGTGCCGAGCCCGAGCGTACCGCCCAGCGCGAAGCCCGCGACCAGCACGCCGCCCTCGATCAGGGTGCGGATCAGCCGCACCGACCAGCCGGTGCGCCGCGCCAGCCCGGTCATCAGGCCGTCGCGCGGGCCGGGGCCGAAGCGTGCGCCGATGTAGGCCGCGGTCGCCGCGCCGTTGAGCACGATGCCGCCGGCCAGCAGCGCAATCCGCTGCGGCAGGCCGATGCCGGCAAACGCGTCGCCGGCCCACGCCATGCCGGCGTCGAACACCAGCCCGATCACCACGACGTTGCAGATGGTGCCGAAGCCGGGGCGCTGGTGGATCGGAATCCACACCAGCAGCACGAGGAAGCCGACCGCGATCGCGACCTGGCCCATCGTCCAGCCGCCCTGCAGCGCCAGGCCCTGGTGCAGCACGTCCCACGGCATCAGCCCGAGGCCGGCCTGCACCAGCAGCATCATCGACAGGCCGTAGGCGACCAGGCCCAGGAACAGCTGGAGGAGCCGACGTGGCATGTGCGGCGGGAACGGGAAGGGACGGCCAGTCTAGGCCGTGACCGGCGTGCAGGCCGGCACGCCGGTGGAACGCTGCGTGTGGCGTGGCGCCGTCAGGCCGGCGAGCCGTCCGGGTTGCGGTCGATCATCCACAATCCGGCCCACAGCTTGAGGTCGATCTCGTACCCCTCGCGGTGCTTCTGCATCAGCCAGGCGGGGGCGTGCGAACGGGGCACGTGGTGGACCAGGATGTCTTCGTTGTCGACCCCGCCGCCGGCCCCGACGCGCCTGAGCTCGCGGGCGCGCACGAAGGCGATGCGTTCGCTGCTCATGCCGGCTGAGGTCGGGCCGGTCAGCAGCACGTCGACGCGGCCCGGCTCCCAGCCGGTTTCCTCGATCAGTTCGCGATGGGCGGCGATTTCGAACGTGTCGTGGGCATGGTCGTCACCCACCAGCCCGGCCGGCATTTCGATGGTGCGCTTGCCGATCGGTACCCGGAACTGCTCGACGAACAGCACCTCGTCGTCGGGGGTCACGGCGATGATGATCACCGCCATGCCGTTGCCGTGGGTGCGCTCGGCGTATTCCCAGCGGCCACGCCGGACCATCCGCAGCCAGGGACCTTCGTAGAGGATTTCGGGGGTGTCGTCGTCGTGTCCGGTCATGCAGCGATCCTACCCGTCGCCGGTGGCCGATTCACGGTCCCGTTCATGCGGGTGCGAACGCGATGCCCGCCGCGTCGTGCAGCCGGCGCCGCGTCATCGGTCCGAACCGCAGCGCATCGCACAACCGTCCAAGGCGGTCACCGTCGGCGGCGCGGCGCGCGAAATGGCCGTGCGCGGCGTCCAGCGGCACCTCGCAGGCGATCGTCGCCAGCTGGCGGCACAGCAGTGCCTGCGCGCGGTGGGTACGCAGCCGCGCGGCACACGCCGCGGCGCCGCGCAGGCGCAGGAACGGCACCTCCTCGACCCGTTCCAGCAGCGCGTCGAGGCTGCCGAAGTGGGCCAGCAGCGCGGCCGCGGTCTTGGCGCCGATGCCGGGCACGCCGGGGATGTTGTCGACCGCGTCGCCGGTCAGTGCGAGGTAGTCGGCCAGCTGGTGCGCGTGCACGCCGTGGCGCGCCGGCACCCCGTCGGCGCCCCAGCGCTGGGCGCGGGCGAAGTCCCACTGCTCGTCGTGCTCGCCCAGCAGCTGCGACAGGTCCTTGTCGGCCGAGACGATCACCGAACGGAAGCCGTGCGCGCGGGCGCGGTGGCAGGCGCTGCCGATCAGGTCGTCGGCCTCGTACTCGACGTGGGCCAGCACGCTCAGGCCGAGCGCTTCGCACAGCGCCTTGCACTGGCCGAACTGCCGCCGCAGCTCCTCCGGCGCCGGTTCGCGGTTGGCCTTGTAGGCCGGGTAGAGCGCGTTGCGGAAGCACGAGTCCAGCGCCTCGTCGAAGGCGATGGCGATGTGCTGCGGACGCGCGCGGTCGAGCAGTTCCAGCAGGAACCGGGCGAAGCCGTGCACCGCGTTGGTCGGCCAGCCGTCGGCATCGCGGAACTCGTCGGGCATCGAATGCCACGCGCGGAACACGTACAGGCTGGCGTCGACGAGGTAGAGCGTATTGGCCGGCGCGCGCGCGACGGGAGCGCCGTCGCCCATCACGGCGTCCACTCGCTGAGCAGGTCGGCCGGATCGGGTCGCTCACGTTCGGGGACGTCGACCGCCGGCGTGCCGATGTGGACGAAGCCGACCACGTGTTCGTCCTCGGCCAGCCCGAGCATCCGCGCGACCTCGCGGTCGTAGGCCGCCCAGCCGGTCAGCCAGGTGCCGCGGAAGCCGACCATCTGCGCCGCCTGCAGCAGAGCGAAGCAGGTGCAGCCGGCGGTCAGCAGGCGCTCCTGCTCGGGAATCTTGGGATCGGGGCCGAGCCGGGCCACCACGATCACGATCAGCGGCGCATGCAGCCAGCGCCCGCGGTCCTTGTCGAGCACCGCGTCGCTGAGGTCCGGATCGATCTCCAGGTGACGGGTTGCCAACCGTTCGCCGAACACCCGCCGGGCGTCGCCGCGCAGGCGGATGAAACGGAACGGCACCCGTTTGCCGTGGTCCGGCACGCGCACCGCGCTGCGCAGCAGGCGCAGCAGCGTGGGGTCGTCCGGACCCGGTGCACCGAGCTGCATCGCCGGCACCGAAAGCCGGGCATCGAGAGGGGCCAGCGGACCCCCGGGCGAACCGGGAAAGGCCGGCGGAAGTGCCCGTTCGTCGGACAGTCCTGAATCAATGGGTGACATCTATCACAGCTTGTTAATCGGGCCGGAGCGGTGACGCATATTGCCACTATGCTCCGTGTTGCGTCCGACCCACCACGTCAGCTTTGTCTGGGGGAGCCACCGTGTCCACTCATCCGCTCGGAACAGATCGTGCCTCGCGTACCGATCCGATGCGCGTGCTCGAGGAAATCAAACGCCTCGCGCTCGAGCAGCTCGGAGGTCTGCCGGGCAGCCTGTACGAGGCGGTCGAGGAGACGCTGAAGACCTCCGTCCACGGTGACGACGGTCGCGATGCCCCGCAGCTGCTGTACCAGAACCAGGCGGCATTGTGGGTGCTTCGCCAGCATCACGCCACCCACGTCATGCGCTATCGCCAGCACGTGGGACGCGGCTTCGACGATTTCCGCGCGCTGCGCATCCGCAACCGTGGCGACCTGCCGCTCGGGCTGATCGACGAGAGCCAGATCGATTTCCACCTCGCCGGGCAGAACCTCGCCGAGTCGCTCGACAACCGCTTCAAGCCGGCGCTGGAACAGATGGGCGCGCGGCTGCAGGTCGTGGCCGCCGTGCTGGGGCTGCCGCCGACCCCGAACCCGATCAGCCCGACGCGGCTCGCCGGCGCGTTCGTCGAAACCTACACCGACGAGCAGGTGCCCGCCGCGTTGCGGACGGTGCTGTTCGAGCACTACGGGCAGGCGCTCGACAAGGCGCTTGGCCACCTCTATGCCAGCGTCAACACGTTGCTGGCGCGCAGCGGCTACGGCGTGCCCGAAGCGCTGGCGCGGCCGAAGCCGCCGGCACCGGCGCAGGCCGAACCCGACCTGGGGATGTCCCATCCCGACCACGGCGATTCCAGCGCAGGCGCGTTCGACGGCGGAATGGCCCCGGCCGGGCCCGCAGAGCCCGCCGGCCTGCGGCCCGCCATGCAGCCGTCGCGCCCGCAACCGGCGACGCCGTCCCGGGCGACGGCCCCGGCGGGTGGCGGCGCCGCCTCCGGGGACGGCGCGCTGGGTGACCTCGGCGAACTGGGCGAGCTGCGGCAGATGCTGCAGGCCTGGCGCGAAGGCCGCTTCAGCGCCGCCACCGTGTCCGGCGCCGGCCAGGCCGCGCAGCCGGCCCCGCCGCGGCGCGAACTGCGCACCGAGGAAGTCCTCAACGTGGCATCGCTGCTCCAGGGCGAGCCGTCGGATGTCTTCGCCCGCGCGCTTGCCGGTTCCGGCCGCCTGGCCAGCGCGATCCGCGACCAGATCAACGACGGTTCGCGGCGGCTCGGCCTCAACCCCGAGCAGATCCGTTTCAGCAGCGAGGAAGAGGATGCGATCGACCTGGTCGCGTTGCTGTTCGACTCGCTGTTCCAGAGCCACCACCTGCAGGAGCGCGCGCGGCGCCTGTATGCGCGCCTGGTGCTGCCGTTCGTGAAGGTGGCGCTGACCGACCAGGGCGTGTTCGTCGAGACCAACCATCCCGCCCGGCGCCTGCTGGACGCGATCACCGAAGCCTGCGCCGGCAACAAGGGCGAAACGCCGCAGGAGCGCGAACTGCTCGACCGCGCCGCCGCCGCGTCGCAGCGCGTGGTGGCCGAATACAACGAGGACCTGGCGATCTTCGAGGTCGCCCATGCCGAACTCGACGCCCTGCTGCAGCAGCAGCGCCGCCGGATCGAGCTGCAGGCCGAACGCGCCGCCAAGGCCACGTTCGGCCGCGAGCGGCTGAACCATGCGCGTGAACAGGCAGACGCCGTGCTCGCGCGCCGCCTGGCTGCCCCGCCGCTGAGCGACGCGGTGGCCGACTTCCTGTCGACGTCCTGGCGCCACCACCTGGTGCAGACGCTGCTGCGCGAAAGCGCGGACAGCGACCGCTACCGCGAGGCGATCAAGCTCGGCGATGCGCTGGTCGATGCCGACCGGATCGCCGCGGACGGGCGTGGCCGTGACCTCGCCGCCCGCCTGCTCGCCCTGCAGCCGGCGATCATTGCCTGCCTGGGCAGCTCCGGCCTTGACCAGAGCGCGGCCGAGCATGGGCTGGCGGTGCTGGTCCGCGGCCTGATCTACCCGAATGCGCCGCGCGACCTGCATCAGCCGCCCGCGGCCGAGGCGGACGAGGATGCCGGCGAGAAGGGTCTCTGGATCGCCGGCGGCACCGACACCTTGCGCTTCGACCCCGCCATGGCTGAACGCATGCGCCAGCTCCAGCCCGGCGACTGGCTGCAGCTGAGCGACCTGCAGGGCGAGGCGATCGACGCCAAGGTCGCCTGGGTCAGCCCGCTGACCGCGCGACGCCTGCTGGTGAACCGTCGCGGCCTGCGGGTACTGGTCGCCTCGGCCGAGGAACTGGCCAGCCTGCACGCCGCCGGCCGGCTGCAGCTCGGGGTGGAGCCCACTCCGTTCGAGCAGGCCATGCGCCACGTGCGCCAGCAGCTCGACCACGCCGTCGGCCAGGACTGATCCTTCCCCGCCCGTCGCACCGCGACGGGCCATTGGCTACGATGCCCCGACTTCGTCAGGGAGCGTGCGCATGGCGGCAGCAACCATGGCCATCACGATCGGCGTGCCGCGCGAAGCCGCGCCCGGCGAGCGTCGGGTCGCGCTGACGCCCGAAACCGCGAAGAAGCTCACCGCCGCCGGCGCCCGGGTCCGGATCGAGCAGGGCGCCGGTCTGCGGGCCGGTTTCACCGACGACGCGTACGCGCAGGCGGGCGCCGAGGTGGTGGCCTCTGCCGGCACCGCGCTGGAGGACGCCGGTCTGGTGCTGTGCGTGCAGCCGCCGCCGGCCGCGCAGTTGCAGCGCCTGAAGGAGGGCGTGGTACTGGTCGGGCTGCTCGCGCCCGAAACCGTCGCCGAACGGGCCGAGGCGATCCGGGATCGCGGCCTGGTCGCGTTCCCGCTGGAACGGCTGCCGCGCACCACCCGTGCGCAGGCGATGGACGTGCTGAGTTCACAGGCCGGCATGGCCGGGTACAAGGCGATGCTGATCGCCGCCGGGCTCGCCCCCCGGTTCTTCCCGATGCTGACCACGGCGGCCGGCACGATCCGGCCCTCGAAAGTGCTGGTGGTCGGCGCGGGTGTCGCCGGGCTGCAGGCCATCGCCACCGCGCGCCGCCTCGGCGCGCAGGTGGAAGGCTTCGATGTCCGGCCCGAGACACGCGAGCAGATCGAGTCGCTGGGCGGCCGTTTCCTGGACCTGGGCGTCAGCGCCGCCGGTGAGGGCGGTTATGCCCGCCAGCTCACCGACGCCGAGCGCGCCGAGCAGCAGCGTCGCCTCGGCGAGCACCTGCGCGGACTCGACGTGGTGGTGACCACCGCGGCGGTGCCGGGGCGCCCCGCGCCGCGGATCGTCAGTGCCGCCATGGTCGCCGGAATGAAGCCCGGCAGCGTCATCGTCGACCTGGCCGCGGAAAGCGGCGGCAACTGCGAGTCGACCGTGCCCGGCGCGACCGTCGACGTCGGCGGGGTGACCGTCGCCGGCCCGCTGGACCTTGCCAGCAGCGGGGCGGTGCACGCGAGCGAGATGTACGCGCGCAACGTGTTCAATTTCGTCAGCCTGTTCGTCAGCGACGGTGCGCTGGTGTTCGACTGGAACGACGAGCTGCTGGCGAAGACGGTGTGGCCGGGGCCGCCGACGGCCCAGCGGTGATGCCGGCCCAACCCGGCAGCGGGTTTGCAGGGGCGGCTTCAGCCGCGATCGGATAATTGGTCGCCCGTGCCGGTTCCACGATCGCGGCTGAAGCCGCTCCTGCATGGGCCGTCGCCCGCTTCATTCATCGCAGTCGCGGGGATGCTCCGGGGCCGGGTTGGCCTCCACCCATGCCTTCTGCTGCGCCGGGGTCATGGCCCGCCAGCGCTCCTTCAGGGCGCGCCGGCCGGCTTCGTCCAGGCCCCGCATGCGGGAGTACAGCGCACGGGCCTGCTCGCGCTGTTCGGGCGACATGTGCTTCCAGCGCCGCACGCCCTGGTGAGCGCGGGCACGCTGCTCGGGCGGCATGGCCTGCCAGCGGCGGGCGTGCTCCAGCAGGCGGGCACGCTGAGCGGGGTCGGCATTCCAGCGGTCGCGCACCGGAGCGATCAGCTGCTCGCGCTGTTCGGGACTCAACCGCTCCCACGCCGGCAGCGCCTGCGAAGCGGCCGCGAACGCGGGCACTGCCAGCAGCACGAGCGTGCACAGCACCAGACAGCGGCGGGAGATGCGGGCCACGGAGGAGGTGGTCACGAAGCGAAAGTTCATGGGCGGAGCTCCGCGGGGGGCGGCAGGGTGTCGTCGTTGGCGGCCAGCCACAGGTACAGGCCGGGATCTTCCTCGAGCGCGGCGAGCATCTCGTCCACCTCGCTGTCGACCTGCACGCGACGGCTGGCGCCTTCCAGCGGGTCGGCCGCGGGCGTCGTGGCAGCGACCGCCTCGACCGGCGTCCGCGCCGGCGGGGACGACTGCAGGGCGATCGCGACCGCGATGACCGCCACCGCCGCCGTCACCACCCCGCCGCCGAGCAGCCAGCCTGCACGCGGCGCCGGCGCCCGGGCCGCCAGCCGGGCCTCGAGCAGCCGGCGGCGCACCGGCGGGGACACGTGGTCGAGCGCCGATGCGTACTGCGCGCGCATCGCCCGGTCGAAGGCATCGTCGCGTGAATGGTTCGTGGTCATCGCCAATCCTCCAGTTGTCGCTGCAGCGCCTCGCGTGCGCGCGACAGGTGTGTCTTTACCGAGCCTTCGCTGCAGCCCATCGCCTGCGCGGTGGTGGCCACGTCGAGCTCTTCCAGCACGCGCAGGCTGAAGGCCTCGCGCTGCCGACGCGGCAATCCGGCGAGGGCCTCGGACAGCCTTGCGTAGCCTTCCCGGCCGTCGTGCGCCCGCGACGGGTCCGGGGCGTCGTCGGCCCAGTCCGGCATGCCGCCGTCGTCGCGCTCCGGGGCGGGAGCCATCCAGCGCAGCCGGAAGGTCCGGCGCCGCTGGACGTCGACGATCCGGCTGCGCAGGATGCTCCAGAACAGCGGCGTCCATTCCCCGGCCGGCCGCTGCTGGTAGTTCAGCATCTTCACCATGGCGTCCTGCACCGCATCCAGCGCGTCCTCGCGGTGGCGCAGCCCCAGTTCGGCGAAGCGGTACGCCCGCGGCCCGATGCCGGCCAGGAACTCGTCGAGCGAAGCGTATCCGCGTGGTGGCATCCCGCCCTGCCGCTCCGCGGGGGGCGGTTCGGGCAGGGACACGGCGGGCACATCGTCGGCATCGGCACTCACGTGGTCGAGCATATCCGGCTGGCGGCACGGTGCCGTCGTCGTCACAGCTCCATGCTGCTGGGAGGGGAACGCCTGCGGGTGCGGCCGGTTGACAGGCGCCGCGTCGCTGCGCGGCCGGAGCGGCGGTGGTTATGATGCGTTCGACATCGCATGCCGACGGCATGGGGGAAGGGCAATGGGCGACGGTTCCGTGGCGCAGGCTTTCACGATGCTCTACATCTTCATGCTGGCCGCGATCGCGGGCCACGTGATCATTTCGCGGGTGCCGGTAATCCTGCACACGCCGCTGATGTCGGGTTCGAACTTCATCCACGGGATCGTGCTGGTCGGCGCGATGGTCGTGCTGGGGCACGCCGACACCACCCTGGAGAAGGCGATCGGCTTCGTCGCGGTGGTGCTCGGGGCCGGCAACGCGGCCGGCGGCTACGTGGTCACCGAGCGGATGCTGGAGATGTTCAAGCCCAGCCGGAAGCCCGGCGCGGCGGGCGGGGGCGACACGCCGGCGGGCGGCGCCGCGGCCGGCAAGCACGCGGCCGGCAAGCACGGAGACGGCCGGTGACCGGCGCCGGGGTGCTTGCGGCGGCGAGCTACCTGGTCGCCGCGACCCTGTTCCTGCTCGGCCTGCAACGCATGGCGTCGCCGCGGACCGCGCGTAGCGGTATCCGCTGGGCCGGCGTCGGCATGCTGCTGGCGACCGCGGCGACCTTCCTGCTCGGGCTCGACAACCTCGGCCTGATCCTCGCCGCGCTGGTGATCGGCGCCGGCGCGGCGTGGGTGTCGGGGCGCCGGGTCGCGATCACCGACATGCCGCAGATGGTCGCGCTCTACAACGGCATGGGCGGCGGCTCGGCGGCGGCGATCGGCGCGGTCGAGCTGTTGAGGTTCTCGGCGCTGGCGGCGGGCGCGGGCGCGCTGGCGCAGGCCGACGCGGCCCCGTCGACGACGACGCTGGTGCTGGCGGTGCTTGGCGCGGCGATCGGCGCGGTGTCGCTGTCGGGCTCGGTGATCGCCTGGGCCAAGCTCGACGGGCGGCTCGACCGGCGGGTGGTGTTCCCCGGGCAGCAGGTGTTCAACGCGCTGGTGTTCGTGGCGATGGTGGTGGCCGGTGGCTGGGCGGTGGCGACGCTCGGGGTGCCGGTGATCATCGCGTTCTTCGTGCTGGCGCTGGCGCTGGGCGTGCTGATGACGCTGCCGATCGGCGGCGCCGACATGCCGGTGGTGATCTCGCTGTACAACGCGCTGACCGGATTGGCGGTGGCGTTCGAAGGCTATGTGCTCGGCAACCAGGCGCTGGTGATCGCCGGCACCATGGTCGGCGCCGCCGGCATGCTGCTGACCCGGCTGATGGCCAGGGCGATGAACCGGCCGATCCGCGGGGTGCTGTTCTCCAATTTCGGTGGCGGCGGGCAGGCGCAGGAGATCGCCGGCAGCCAGAAGCCGATCGAGGCCGGCGACGTCGCCGCGATGATGGCGTACGCGGAAAGGGTCGTGGTCGTGCCCGGCTACGGCATGGCCGTGGCGCAGGCCCAGCACAAGATCTGGGAGCTCAGCCAGAAGCTGATCGAGCGCGGGGTCAAGGTGAAGTTCGCGATCCACCCGGTCGCGGGCCGCATGCCCGGCCACATGAACGTGCTGCTCGCCGAGGCCGGCGTGCCCTACGACCTGATCGCCGACATGGACGACATCAACCCGGAGTTCCCCCAGACCGACGTCGCGCTGGTGATCGGCGCCAACGACGTGGTCAACCCGGTGGCCCGGACCGACCCGGCGTCGCCGATCTACGGCATGCCGATCCTCGACGTGGTCGAGGCCAGGAACGTGGTGGTGATCAAGCGCGGCCGCGGCACCGGCTTCGCGGGCATCGAGAACGCGCTGTTCTACGCCGACAACGCGCGGATGCTGTACGGCGACGGTGCCGAGATGGCGGGTGCGCTGGTCGCCGAGCTGAAGGCGCTCGACAGCGGCCACTGAACCCCGCCCTCAGCGCGCCACCAGCGCCGCGGCCAGCAGCGCCACCGCCCACCAGAGCAGGTCCCAAGGGCCATTGGCCAGTTGCGCCAGGGTCCACGCGTGGTGGGGGCCCAGCCGCACCGCCGATTCCCACGGCGCGTAGCCGAGCATCCGCCCGAGCTGCGCGGCGATCTGGCCCCAGTTCGCCATCACGATGACCGCGGCGGTTCCCCCCATCGCCGCCAGCATGCGGCCGCGGCCGGGTCGCCATCCGCCCAGCCGCAACATCAGCGCCACGTCCAGCGCGGCAAGCACGGCCATCCAGCTGTTCTGGCGCCCCGTGGAAAAGCCGAGGGCCACCCAGGCCACCACGAACGCTGCGACGCCCAGGGCGAGCAGCAGCCACGCGATCCACGGCACGCCCCGCGCGGGGACGTTGCGTTGGGATGGCGGCATCACGGACAACGGCTCATGCGTGCGTCACGGCGGGTAAAACGGCCGGGCAGCATAGCGGGCCGGCGTGAACGGGGGAATTTGGACTAGAATGGTCCTACTTCGTTCCAGCCACCATCTCCATGTATTCACGCAGCAGCGAACCCGTCCGTTTCGAGCGCGACTGCGCCGCCGTCCTCGTGCCGCAGGGCGACGCCGTCAGCCTACCCGCGGGCAGCGTCGGCTACATCACCCAGGCGCTGGGCGGCAGCTACACCGTGTTCGTCGAGGGCAACCTGTTCCGGATCGCCGGCAAGGACGCGGACGCGATCGGCAAGGAGCCCGCCGAACCGCTGGAACTGCCGGAGGGTGCCGACGACGAGGCGGTCGAACAGCTGGTGTGGAAACAGTTGCGCACCTGTTTCGACCCGGAGATCCCGATCAACGTGGTCGACCTGGGCCTGGTCTACGAGGCACGGGTGGAGCCGCACCCCGAGCGGCCCGGCGAACGCCGCGTCGCGGTCAACATGACCCTGACCGCGCCGGGCTGCGGCATGGGCGACGTGCTGGTGTCGGACGTGCGCGACAAGCTCGAGATGATCCCGACCGTGGCGGAGGCCGACGTCGAGCTGGTGTTCGACCCGCCGTGGGGCCGGCACATGATGTCCGAAGCCGCGCGCCTGGAAACCGGCATGCTCTGATTCGCGCCCCGGAAGGTGACCTTAAGCGGCAACATTTGCCGTTTTTGCGCATTTCCTTGGCGCGATGCAACATAAATGAAACACGGACGCCGCTGCCGACAGGATCGGCGTCGGGAAAAAAGCGCACTTCTTCAAAGACTTAGCCTCGTTCTCCCTGTTCACCTTTGCAGGCGTCGCGTGACGGCACGTCTACCGTGCTTGTCCCCCCGAAGTTCCCGGCTCTAGGTTGCATTTCGGCTGCATTCAGCAACGGCAGCCGATTTCGCATCGTCCGGCCCGTGCAAGGGACTGCCTCCGGCGGCTTCCAGTGCGAGGAACCAGACGAACTGTTTGCCGCACTCGCGGCGTTACTTTTCGGGGTTTCACGATGTCCAATCGCTCTCTGCGCGGGTTCCGCACCCACGCCCTCGCCGCGGCCACCGCCGCCGTCCTCTCCGCTTCGGTACTCGCATCACCGGCCAGCGCCGCCGGGGCGGAGGTCAACCTGTCGGGCCTGCAGTCGGCCGACTCGCACGACCGCTTCATCGTCAAGTACAAGGAAGGCACCGCGCAGGCGACCAATTCCGCGGCCCTGAAGCGTTCACTGGCCAGCGCGGCCAGCGCGACTCTGCACGGCAAGGCGCTGGGACTGCAGCAGGTGCGCCGCATCGCCACCGGCGCGGAAGTCGTCCGCACCGCCCGCAAGCTGGACCGGCGCGAAGCCGAGCAGCTGATGCGCCAGCTGGCCGCCGACCCGAACGTCGAGTACGTCGAGGTCGACCAGCGCATGCATCCCACCCTGACGCCGAACGACACCTACTACAGCAGCAACCAGTGGCACTACTTCGAGGCCACCGGCGGCATCAACGCCGACGATGCCTGGAACGTCACCAATGGTGCCGGCGTGGTGGTGGCGGTGCTCGACACCGGCATCACCAGCCACAGCGACCTCAACGCCAACATCCTGCCCGGCTACGACTTCATCAGCGACAGCACCGTCGCCGGTGACGGCAACGGCCGCGACAACAACCCGAGCGACCCCGGCGACTACTACGGCGGCTACGATTCCAGCTGGCACGGCACCCACGTGACCGGCACCATCGCCGCGGTCACCAACAACAACTCCGGCGTGGCCGGCGTCGCCTACGGCGCCAAGGTCGTGCCGGTGCGCGTGCTCGGTCGTGGCGGTGGTTACCTGTCGGACATCGCCGACGGCATGGTGTGGGCCTCCGGCGGCAGCGTCAGCGGCGTGCCGGCCAACCCGAACCCCGCCGAAGTCATCAACATGAGCCTGGGCGGCGCCGGTTCGTGTTCGTCGACCTACCAGAACGCGATCAACAGCGCGGTCAACCGGGGTACCACCGTGGTGGTCGCCGCCGGCAACGACAACGCCAACGTGAGCGGCTACAACCCCGGCAACTGCAACAACGTCATCTCGGTGGCGTCGACGACCCGCAACGGCACGCGCTCGAGCTTTTCCAACTACGGCTCGATGATCGACGTGGCCGCGCCGGGCAGCGACATCGCCTCGACCGTCAACACGGGCACGTCCGGCCCGTCGTCCGAGGGCTACAGCCTGATGTCGGGCACCTCGATGGCGTCGCCGCACGTCGCCGGCGTGGTCGCGCTGATGCAGTCGGCAGCCGGTGGCTCGCTGAGCCCGGCACAGGTCGAGAGCATCCTCAAGAGCACGCTGCGCTCGTTCCCCGGCAGCACCGACCGTGACATCGGCGACGGCATCGTCGACGCGCTGGCGGCGGTGCAGGCCGCCGGTGGTGGAGATCCGGGTGACCCGGGCGACCCGGGTGATCCGGATGGCGGCGCCCTGCAGAAGGGCGTGCCGGTAACGGGCCTGTCGGCCAGCTCCGGCGGTGAGGTGCTCTACACCTTCGAAGTGCCGTCGGGCGCGAGCAACCTGGCCTTCACCATGTCGGGCGGCAGCGGTGACGGCGACCTCTACGTCCGCCGCGGCAGCGCTCCGACCGACAGCGCGTACGACTGCCGCCCCTACCGTTCGGGCAACAGCGAGACGTGTACCTTCGCCGCCCCGGCCACCGGTACCTACTACGTCCGGATCAAGGCGTATTCCAGCTTCAGCAACGTCAGCCTGGTGGCCAACTACACCGCCGGTGGCGGTGGCGGTGGCGGCTCGCCGCAGACCTACACCAACAGCGGCGACTACAGCATCGTCGACCGCGCCACGGTGGAGAGCCCGATCTCGGTCTCCGGCCGCAGCGGCAACGCCGGTGCGAGCACCCGGGTGGACGTCGACATCCGCCACAGCTACAAGGGCGACCTGAAGGTCGACCTGGTGGCGCCGGACGGCAGCACCTACAACCTGCACAACCGCTCCGGCGGCAGCGCCGACAACATCATCGGCTACGCCACGCTCAACCTGTCGAGCGAGGCGCTCAACGGCACCTGGAAGCTGCGGGTGAACGACGCCTACACCGGCGACACCGGCTACATCAACAGCTGGAGCATCACGTTCTGACCGAACGGCTGCACGAGTAACACGTGGCCCCGGCACGCTGCCGGGGCCACGCACTCCGGATCGCACAGGGGAGGTCCGGCCGGGCAGTGCCCGCCTTCGCTTTCCCGCTTGCCGCGCGCGATGCGCCCGCGGTCCATCACAAGGAGTGTCCGATGAAGCGCCCCGTTCTGGCCGTCGCCATGGCGACCGCCCTCGTCCTGCCCGTTGCCGCCTCCGCGCAACCGGCCGGACCCGGCAATGCCCGCATCGAATCCGGCCACGCGCACGTGGGCGGCCGCCTTGCCGAGGTCCTCACGCAGGATCCGCACGCGCCGGTCTACATCGTCAGCTCGCTCGACAGCTACCAGCGCGGGCTGCAGCGGATCGCGCGCGAGCCCAGCACCGAGAGCGACAGCACCGGTGCCAACCTCGTGGTGTCGCGCGTGCTCGCGCACCAGTTGCCCGACATCAGCCGCCAGATCCACGACCAGGAGCACCGCTGCGGCGGCTACTTCGCATTCGCCACCCGTGCCGAGGCCGAACGGTTCCTTGCCGGTGAGCGCAGCGCGCAGGCCGTCACCACCACCTTCGCCGACTACAGCGTCGACAATCAGGCCACGGTCGGCCCGTGGCTGCCGCAGGTGGCCGAGGCCAACATCCGCGGCACCATCGACCACCTGTCCAACAGCTACCCCAATCGCTACTACGCGAGCAGCTCCGGGCACCAGGCCGCCGAGTGGATCCGCGATACCTGGGCGGATCTCGCCGCGGGGCGCGACGACGCCAGCACGGAGCTGTTCGACTGCACCGATTGCGGCGGCCAGCCGTCGGTGATCCTCACGATCGAGGGCAGCGAACTGCCCGACGAGATCGTCGTGCTGGGTGGCCACCTCGACTCCATTTCCAACGCCGGCAGCGGCGAGGCGATGGATGCGCCCGGCGCCGACGATGACGCATCGGGCATCGCGACGCTGACCGAGGTCATCCGGGTGGCCCTGGCGGACGGCTGGCAGCCCCGCCGCACGGTGAAGTTCATGGGCTACGCCGCCGAAGAGGTCGGCTTGCGCGGCTCGCGTGCGATCGCACAATCCTTCCAGCAGCAGGGGCTTGACGTGGTTGGCGTGCTGCAGCTGGACATGACCAACTACACCACCGGCGCCAGCGTCGACATGCAGTTGATCAGCGACTACAGCAACAACGACCTCAAGCAGTTCCTGCGCGACATCTTCGACGAGTACCTCGCCCCGCTCGGGCTGACCCGCGGCAGCTACACCTGCGGCTACGGCTGCTCCGACCACGCGTCGTGGACCAGCGCCGGCTACCCGTCGGCGATGATGTTCGAGGCCAGCTTCAACAACGACATCCACACCGCCTACGACACCCTCGCCAACATGGGCGGCACCGCCGAGGGGAGCGTGCCGCTGGCCAAGCTCGGGCTGGCCTTCCTCGGCGAACTGGCCAAGACCGCCGGGGACGGTGGCGGTGAACCGCCGGCCGACAATGTGCTGGACAAGGGCGTGCCCGTGACCGGGCTGGCGGCAGCCGCCGGCGAGGACATCGAGTACACCCTGCAGGTGCCGGCGGGCGCGGGCAACCTCGTGTTCACCACATCCGGCGGCAGCGGCGACGCCGACCTGTACGTCCGACACGGCAGCGCGCCAACCGACAGTGCCTACGATTGCCGGCCCTACCGCAGCGGCAACAACGAGAGCTGCAGCTTCGCCACGCCTGCCGCCGGTACCTGGCACGTCAGGGTCAAGGCGTACTCCAGCTTCGCGTCGGTCAGCATGGTTGGCGACTACGACCTTGGAGGCGGCGGTGACGACGTGCAGGTCTACGAAAATGCCGACGATGTCACCATCCGCGACAAGGCCACGGTCGAGAGCCTGATCAGCGTCAGCGGCCGCAGCGGCAGTGCGCCGTCGGACGCGCTGGTGTCGGTCGACATCCGCCACAGCTACCGCGGCGACCTGCGGGTGGACCTGGTCGCGCCCGACGGCAGTCTCTACAACCTGCACAACCGCGGTGGCGGCAGTGCCGACGACCTGATCGGCGACTACGAACTGGACCTTTCCAGCGAAATGCTCAACGGCACCTGGAAGCTGCGGGTCAACGACAACTACAACTACGACTCGGGCTACATCAACGGCTGGCGCCTGACGTTCTGAGCGGACGCACGCGTCGTTGCTGTCTCTCTCGCCCCGGCCCTGCGCCGGGGCTTCTTTTATCCGTGTCCCTGGCCGGCGCTCAGAGCGCCTCGAAGCGGTTGGCCTCGACATTCTTGCGGACCCGCGCCGGGTCCCAGATGCGGCCGTTCATCGCGATATAGACGCCCGCCGGCAGTGACTGCACCGCGCCGACGGCGGTGCCGATGTTGAACTCCGCGTCTGAACCGCGGAAGCGCGCCGGGTTGAGTGCGCCGGTCAGCACGATGGTCTTGCCGGGGATGGTCGCCAGCACCTTCGCGGTGGCGACCATCGAGTCGGTGCCGTGGGTGACCAGCACGTGGCGCGCGTCCTGCGCGGCGATCGTGGCGCGGACCAGCTCGCGGTCGGCGTCGCCGATGTGCAGCGAGTCCTTGCGCAGGATCGGAATCACGCTGTAGCGGAACGCCACGCCCAGCTCATCGAGGATGCGGCCGATCTGCGGCTCGCCGATCTGGAAGTCCGACTTGTCGTCGAAGTAGATCTTGTCGATCGTGCCGCCGGTGGTGACGATGCAGAGCTGGTCCATGGCGTGTCGCAGGGCAGGGGAGACCGCGAATTATACGGTCGCCGTCAGCCGCGCTTCCTCGAGAAGCGCGCGCGCAGTCCCGCCATGCTCGCGGCGACCACCACCACCACCG
Organism: Lysobacter sp. CC-YZS074; assembly: GCF_056739745.1. Lineage (NCBI taxonomy): Bacteria > Pseudomonadati > Pseudomonadota > Gammaproteobacteria > Lysobacterales > Lysobacteraceae > Lysobacter > Lysobacter sp. CC-YZS074. Next base: position 894,146 of record NZ_CP200301.1, read on the forward strand.
CCACCACCAGCTCGATCCATGCCAGTGCGCGCTCCTCCGGCCGGATCCACGCCACCAGCACGCCATGGCAGAACCACGCCAGCGCGAACACCGCCGACCAGAACCCGGCCGTGCGCCGGCGCAGCATCACTCCCAGCGCCAGCAGCAGCGGTGGCAGCGCGAACACCGGCAATGCCACCCACGCGTCGGGCTGCCGGGCGAACCAGAATCCGTACAGCACGACCAGCGCCAGCAGCGCGGCGACGAGTATCCGCTTGGAGAGCGGCAACGGCGCGCTCATGCCAGCCTCGCCGCGATGTCCGCGACCCGGCGGCCGAGCGCACGCGCAAGGTGGGCCTCCTCGTCGCTGGGCTGCGGATCGTCGCTGCCGCCGGCGACGTGGCTGGCGCCATAGGGCGTGCCACCGGTGCGGGTGCTGCTCAGCAGCGGCTCGGTGTAGGGAATGCCAGTCAGCAGGCAGCCGTGGTGCAGCAGCGGCACCATCATCGTCAGCAGGGTCGACTCCTGGCCGCCATGCAGGGTCGCGGTCGAGGTGAACACCCCGGCCGGCTTGCCGACCAGTGTTCCGCTGGCCCACTGCGCACCGAGGCCGTCGAGCCAGTGCTTGAGCGGCGCGGCCATGTTGCCGAAGCGCGTCGGGCTGCCCAGCAGCAGGCCCGCGCATTCGTCGAGGTCGCGGGGCTCCACGTAGGGCGCGCCGTCCTCGGGCACCGGCGGTGCCGCGGTGCGGGTGATTTCGGCGACCGGCGGCACGGTGCGCAGGCGCGCCGACATGCCTTCGACTTCGGCGACCCCGCGTGCCACCTGGCGGGCCAGTCGTGCGACCGATCCGCCGCGGCTGTAGTACAGGACCAGGATTTCGGGCATCGCCATCGCTTCGCGGGGAAAGCCGCAAGGATAGGGTAGGTCGGCGCGGGAGTCGCGATCGTCACTGTCCGCGCGGCTTCGCCGGGGACGCCGCGCGACACGCCGGCGTCTATCGCCATCGGGTAACCTCCGGCCGATGGAGCCGCTGGATTCGTTCAACCGCTGGAGTGACCGCATGCGCGACCGCGCGCGGTCGGTCGCCTTCCTGCGCTTCCTCGGCCGGCGCTTCATCGAGGACAACCTGTTCCAGTCGGCCGGCGCGCTGTCGTTCACCACGGTCTTCGCGCTGGTGCCGCTGTCGATGGTGGTGTTCGGCGTGCTGTCGGCGTTCCCGGTGTTCGCCGAATGGAGCGAGCGGCTCAGCGATTACATCTTCTCGAACTTCGTGCCCAGCGCCGCGCGCTCGGTCGAGGACTACCTGCTGCAGTTCTCCACCAATGCCGGCCAGCTCACCACCGCCGGCATCGCGGCGCTGGTGGTGTCGCTGCTGATCACCCTCAACGGGGTGGAGGCGGCGTTCAACCGGATCTGGCGGATCCGGTTGCACCGGCCGAAGTTCGGCCGCTTCCTGGTGTACTGGACGGTGCTCACGCTCGGCGCGCTGCTCGCCGCGGCGAGCCTGGCGCTGTCGGCCAGGTTCTTCGCGCTGTCGGTGTTCGACACCGAGGCCGGCCACCTGCTGGAGAACTTCCTGCTGCGGCTGGCTCCGATGGCGCTGGAGGTGTTCGCGTTCGCGACGATCTACAAGGTGGTGCCGCACCGCACCGTGCAGTGGCGCCACGCCATCGCCGGGGCGCTGCTGGCGACCGTGCTGTTCGAGCTGGTCAAGGGCGGCATCGGGTTGTACCTGGGTACGTTCGGCAACTACTCGAAGATCTACGGCACCCTCGCGTTCGTGCCGATCTTCCTGTTGTGGATCTTCCTGAGCTGGGTCGCGGTGCTGCTGGGCGCGTCGCTGGCCTCGTCGGTGTCGGCGTTCCGCTACCAGCCGGCCTCGATGCGGCTGCCGGAGGGCTACGAGATGTACGGCCTGCTGCGCCTGCTGGCCCGCTTCAACGAGGCGCGCCAGCGTGGCGAGGGCCTGCACAGCGACGATATCCAGCGGCTGGAACCCCTGCTGACCGATACGCTGGTGCAGGAAATGCTGGCCGAGCTGGGCGACATCAACGTGGTGCGCCGCGCCGAAGGCGGCGAGTGGCTGCTGGCGCGCGACCTCGACACCCTCAGCATGGCCGAGCTGTACGAGGCCTGCCAGCTGCGCATCCCCATCGCCGAGGCGCACCTGCCTTGCCGCGACGACGACCTCGGCCAGTCCGCGGTCGAGGCGCTCGACGAGCTGCGCGTGCCCCTGCGCGCGCTGCTCAAGCGGCGCGTGTCGACCATCCACGCCAAGGAGAAATGATCCATGCGCAGTCCTGTCGCCGCGGTTTTCGCGGCCGTGATGCTGGCGGCCTGCCAGGCCGACCGCACTCCCGCGACCGACGCCGGCGCGCCGGTGTCGGCCAGCACGCCGGGTGAGGCAACGGCGCGGCCGGATCCGACGGGGGTCGACACCGCCCCGGACGCTGCCGCCGGACGGGAAGGCGGGCGTCCGGCGCTGCGGGTCACCACGCTCGACGGCGAAACCTATGACCTCGCCGAGCGCCGCGGCCGGTGGGTCGTCGTCAACTTCTGGGCGACCTGGTGCGCGCCGTGCCTGAAGGAGATGCCGGAGCTTTCCGCGCTGGACGCGATGCACGAGCACATCGAGGTGATCGGCCTGGCCTACGAGGAGATCGAGCCCGACGCCATGCGCGCCTTCCTGGTCGAGCACCCTGTGGTGTACCCGGTCGCGATCGTCGACACCTACGACCCGCCGGCCGACTTCGACACCCCCCGCGGCCTGCCGATGACCTGGCTGATCGCGCCGGACGGCACCGTCGCCCACCGGGTGGTGGGTCCGGTCACGGCCGCCGACATCGAAGCCGCCATTGCCGCCGCGGGTGGACCGCAGGCGGACGAGGGCGCCGGGGAACCGACGTGAGCGCGGCGCGCTTCGTGGTCGGAGGCAAGGTGCAGGGGGTGTTCTTCCGTGCCTGCACCCGCGAGCAGGCCGAGGCGCTCGGGCTGCGCGGGTACGCCCGCAACCGCGCCGACGGACGGGTCGACGTGCTGGCCGCCGGCGATCCGACGGCCATCGACCGGCTGGCGGCGTGGCTGCGGCAGGGACCGCCGGCGGCGCGGGTCGACGAGCTGGAACGGCTGGACGCCTCCGCGGACGAGGCGGGCGAACGCTTCGAGATCGGCTGAGGCGTCGGCTCGCCCGCCGCAAAAGCCAGCCGGGAATCGACTGCCCTGTCGCCGGGTCACTCGATCCCGAAGTCGGGAACCGGCTCGATCGCGCGGTAGCGCTCCTTGCGCGGCTCTTCCGGCAGCGGCGGCAGTTCGCACTCGGGCTCGGGCAGCGTGGTGTCGGGCAGGCGGTCGAGCAGGTCGCGTATCAGGGTCAGGCGCCCGCGCTTCTGGTCGTTGAAGTCCACCAGCGTCCACGGCGCGTGGCCGGTATGGGTGGCCTTGAGCATGGCGTCGCGGGCGCGGGTGTAGTCGTCGTAACGCCCGCGCGCTTCCAGGTCGATCGGCGAAAGCTTCCAGCGCTTGAGCGGATCCTCGCAGCGTTCGGCGAAGCGCTCCTCCTGCCGCGCCTGGTCGCAACACAGCCAGTACTTGAACAGCAGGATGCCCTCGTCGACGAGCAGCTGCTCGAACACCGGCGCATGGGCGAGGAATGCCCGCACCTGCCCGTCGTCGGTAAACCCCATGACCTGTTCGACCCCCGCGCGGTTGTACCAGCTGCGGTCGAACAGGACGATCTCGCCGGCGGCCGGCAGGTGCTGCACGTAACGCTGGAAGTACCACTGCGTCGCCTCGCGGTCGGTCGGCCGTGGCAGCGCCACCACCCGGCACTGGCGCGGGTTGATGCGCTCGCGGATGGCGTCGATCGCGCCGCCCTTGCCGGCGGTGTCGCGACCTTCGAACAGCACGACGATGCGCTGCCCGGTATCACGCAGCCAGCGTGCCATCGCCACCAGCTCCAGCTGCATCGGTTCGAGCAGCCGCTCGTATGGCTTCCGCTTGAGCTTGCCCATCGTTCCCCGTCCGTGACCGCAATGGCCTCAGCGTAGGAAAGCGATGTTGCGTGCGACGTGATGCCGGGCGTCGAAGGCCGCCCGCAGGCCGGAGCGGAAGCCGCCGCTCAGCGGCCGCCCACCATCGTCCGCACCGCGGTGACGAAATCCCGCGCGAAGCCGGTCATGTCGAACAGCCCGCTCTCGCGTCGATTCCGGTCGAGCCCGGCACGGAGCGATGCCAGTGCCTGCCGGTCGCGTCCGAGTTCGACCGCGCGGGCGACGAACGCCTCGTCGTCGCCGACGTTCATCGCCTCCATGCCGAGGTGGTGGTTGAGGCTGCCGGCCACGCGTGAGGCGAAGGTGTCGCCCGGACAGGTCAGTACCGGACAGCCCGCCCACAGCGCGTCCGAAGCGGTGGTGTGGGCGTTGTACGGATGGGTGTCGAGGAACAGGTCGGCGTGCTGCAGGCGGGCCAGGTAAGCGGCGTGCGGCTGCTTGCGCATGAACACCAGCCGCTGCGGTTCCACGCCCTGCGATTGGGCGAAGCCGCGCAACCGGGCGTCGGCCTCGCCGGGGCCCGACAGCAGCCACAGCACGCTGCCGGGTACCTGGCGCAGCACCGCCAGCGCACGCGCCATGCTGCGCGGGTTGAGCTTGTAGCTGTTGTTGAAGCAGCAGAACACCACGCCGTCCTCCGGCAATCCGCAGTCGTCGCGGGAGGGTGGAGGCGGCAGGGCACGCGAGGTGTCGGAGGGCTGGAAACAACGCGGCAAGCGCACCACCCGCTCGCTGAAATGCGGCGCAAGCGTGTCCGGCAGCACGAAGTGGTCGGCCAGCACCCAGTCGATCCAGGGCGCGCCGGACGTGCCCGGATACGCGAGCCAGTTGACCTGGACCGGCGCCGGACGCATGGCGAGCACTTCCGGCACGCCACCGCCGCCCCAGCCACGCAGGTCGAACAGCACGTCGATGCCGGCGTCCCGGATGGCGGTGGCGACCCTGGCGTGGCTCCGGCCAGACACGTCGTGCATGCGCGCGGCCGCTTGCAGCCGGCGCCGGATCGGGCTGCCGTCGTCGCGGTTGAGCGCGAACAGGTGGACGTCGAGCGCGTCTTCGCGGTGCAGGGCTTCGAACAGGGCGACGGTCAGCAGGCCGGTGGGATGCGAACCGAAGCCGTTGGATAGGAAGCCGGCGCGGACCGGCCGGTCCGCGGTCATGGGCGCGGCGGGCGGCAACGGCCGCACCGCGCGGGCGACCTGGGCCGCACGCAGGCGCGCGCACTGCAGTTGCTCGGCGGCGCTGCTGTCCTCGCTGAGGAAGGCGAACGGCTCCACCGCGGCCTGGTTGCGGCGGACGGCGTCGCGGACCTGCGTCGACAGCGCATCCAGATCGCGCCAGTCACACAACCGGCGACGCCAGGCCAGCAGGTAGGCGGCCAATTGCGGCTCCTGCGGCGCCAGCGCGTGGGCGCGGGCGTAGGCCTCGGCGGCTGCCTCGGCCTCGCCGTGGTCCTCGAGTACGTGGCCAAGCCACACCGCGATGCCGGGATGGTCCGGAGCATTGGCCGCGGCGGCGCGCAGGCTGGCCACCGCCTCGCTGCGCTGGCCACGCATCCACTGCGCGCGCCCGAGCCGCGCCAGCGCTTCCGGATGCCCGGGGGCGAGGGCGAGCGCACGCCGGCACGCGGCTTCGCCGGCCACCGCATCACCGGCTTCGATCTCGGCGTCTCCGAGCACGATCCACGCGATCGGGTTGTGCGGCTCGCGGCGCACCGCGTCACGCGCGCGGCCGCGGGGATCGACCGGCTGCATCAGTGGTCGGCCAGCGGCAGCGCGTACCACTGGCTGGTTTCCTCGTGCCAGCCCGCGGCGCGGTAGAGCGCGCGGGCGGCGTGGTTGTCGACCGAGGTCTCCAGCACGATGCGGGCGGCGCCGTCGTCGCGGGCGAACCGGGCCGCCGCCTCCAGCAGGGCATGGGCGACACCGCCCCTTCTCGCCGGGGCGTCCACGTACAGGTCGTTCAGCACCCAGATGCGCGCGGTGCGCACCGAGGAGAACATCGGGAACAACTGGGTGAAGCCGACGGCGGCACGCCCGTGCTCGGCCAGCAGCACGACCGATTCGCCGGCGTGCAGCCGTGCGGCGAGGAATTCGCGTGCGCGCCCGGGGGCGCCGGGTTGGCCGTAGAACCGGCGGTAGGCGTCGAACAGCGGAGCGACGGCGTCGAGGTCGGCGACAGTGGCGCGACGGATGCGGGTGTCCATGCGGCAAGCTTACGGATGGCGTCGCTTCCGTGCAGTGCGCCGCCTCGCTCCTACAAAAGCTGGGAGTCGTTCAACTTCCCTGCGTCAGCTTGGCCAGTTCGTCGGCCTGGTGCTCGGCCTGCAGACGGCCGACCAGCGCGTCGAGGTCGCCGGTCAGCACGTTCGGCAGGTCGTACAGGGTCAGGCCCTCGACCCGGTGGTCGGTGATCCGGCCCTGCGGGTAGTTGTAGGTACGGATGCGCTGGCTGCGGTCGCCGCTGCCGACCTGCAGCTTGCGGTCGGCGGCAACCGCGGCGGCGGCCTGCGCGGCCTGCGCCTCGGCGAGGGTCGCGACCAACCGCTTCATCGCCTTGTCGCGGTTGGCGTGCTGGCTGCGCTCGGTCTGGCTCTCGACCACCACGCCCGACGGGATGTGGGTGATGCGGATCGCCGAGTCGGTCTTGTTGACGTGCTGGCCGCCGGCGCCGGACGAGCGGAAGGTGTCGACCCGCAGGTCGGCCGGGTTGATCTCGATCGGCTCGCCCTCCGGCTCGACCGCGATGATCGCGACGGTGGCGGCCGAGGTGTGGATGCGGCCCTGCGACTCGGTCTCGGGCACGCGCTGGACGCGGTGGGTGCCGGATTCGAACTTCAGCCGCGAGTAAGCGCCGCGGCCCTCGACGCGGGCGATGACCTCCCTGAAGCCGCCATGCTCGCCGGGGTTAGCCGACTCGACTTCGACCCGCCAGCCCTGTCGCTCGGCGTAGCGCGAATACATCCGGAACAGGTCGCCGGCGAAGATCGCCGCTTCATCGCCGCCGGTGCCGGCGCGGACTTCGAGGTAGATGTCGCCTTCGTCACGCGCGTCCTTCGGGATCAGGTGGGCGAGCAGTTCGGCGTCGAGCTGTTCCAGCCGCGCGGTGGCGGCGGCGATCTCCTCCTCGGCCAGTTCGCCCAGTTCCGGGTCGCCGCGCATCGCCTCCGCGGCGGCGAGGTCGGCCTTGGCGGCGGCCTCGTCGGACAGCGCGGTGGCGACCGGTTCGAGCTGGGCGAACTCGCGCGACAGCTGCCGGAAACGCTTGGCGTCGCCGATCACGCCGGGGTCCGCGAGCAGGCGCTCGAGCTCCTCGCGGCGTTCGGCGAGCGCTTCGAGCTTGCGGCGCAGGGTCGGGGTCATCGGGTTCTCTGGTGGGGCGGAAGGGGCGTGCGTCGGCGCCCGCACGACACCGGGCCGCGTGGATCGGGCGGGAGATGCTACCGCTGGTTCGGCTCGCCCGGCAGGGCCGGACCGGCGCCCGCCGTGGTGGCGACGTCGCCGCTGCCGGCGTCGTCGTGGCCGGCAGCGGTCGGCGGAAACAGCCTGTCGGCGGCGCGCGCCAGCTCGGCATTGCCGGTCAGCGCCTCCTCGCGCAGCGCGACCGTGGGTGCGTGCAGAAGCCGGTTGGTCAGGGTGTGGGCCAGATACTCGAGCACGGCCTCGGGCGCCTCGCCGGAAGCCAGCTGCGCGCGGGCGCGCGCCAGTACTTCCGCGCGCGCCGCTTCGCCGTGCGCGCGCAGGCGCTTCAGCGGTGCGGTACGCGCCCCGGCGGCGGCGGTCTCCATGTAGCGCGCCACCTGCAGTTCGATGATGGCCTCCGCTTCGGTCGCGGCCTCGCGGCGGCTGCGGCGGTTGTCCTCGATCGCGCGCTGCAGGTCGTCGACGGTGTAGAGGAACACGTCGTCGAGTCCGGCCACGTCGGCGGCGATGTCCCGCGGTACGGCCAGGTCGAGCAGCAGCATCGGCCGATGCCGACGTTGCGCCAGGGCGGACTGTACCTGCGCCCTGTGCAGCACCGGTTCGCGGCTGGCGGTGGCCGACAGCACGATGTCCGCCTCGGCCAGGTGCTTGTCGAGCTCGCCCAGAGGCAGGGCGACGCCGCCGTGGCGGCTGGCCAGTTCCTGCGCGTGCGACAGCGTGCGGTTGGCGACCAGCAGCCGCCGCGCCCGGGCCTGCACGAGGTGGCGGGCGGCCAGCTCGACGGTTTCCCCGGCGCCGATCAGCAGCACGGTCGAGTCCTCCAGCCGGGCGAACGACTCCTGCGCCAGCCGCACGGCGATCGAGGCGACCGACACCGGGTTGGCGCCGATGCGCGTATCGGTGCGGGCGCGTTTGGCGGTCGAGAAGGTCTGCTGGAACAGCCGGTCGAGCTGGCCGCCGAGGCTGCCGGCGGCACGGGCGGTGGCCCAGGCTTCCTTCACCTGGCCGAGGATCTGCGGTTCGCCCAGCACCAGCGAATCCAGCCCGGTCGCGACCCGGAACAGGTGGCGCACCGCGTCGGCGTCGGTGTGCCGGTACAGGTAGCCGTGCAGTGCCGGCTCGGCGCCGGTATCACCGGGATGGGTCGCCAGCCAGTCGGCCAGCGCGCTGCCGTCGTCGTCGGTGACCGCGTAGATCTCGGTGCGGTTGCAGGTCGACAGCAGCGCCGCCTCGCGCACCTGCGGCAACGCGCGCAACGCCGCCAGCCCCGCCACCGTGGCGTCGCCGGAAAACGACACCCGCTCGCGCAGGCTGACCGGCGCGGTCTGGTGGTTGAGGCCGAGGACGTGGATGGGCATGACGGGGCGAACGCGACGACCTGTTCAGGTGCTTGCGATAAGCTGCTGGCTGCTGAAGGCCGTCCATTCTACCGGCCCGGCCAACGAGGGATTGAGCCCGATGCCCGCAACTCTGCGTTCGTTCATCGCCGCGGCCGCGCTGGCGGCGGCAGTGGCGCTGCCAGGCGCGCCGGCGCATGCCCGATCGCAGGGATCCGACGACCCGATGGTGCGCGCGCTGGAGCCGCTGCTCGCGGCCGAATTCGCGGTCCAGTCCGGTCACCTGGACGAGGCCGCACGCTGGTACCTGGAGGCGGCGCGGGCCGCCGGCGACATCGCACTGGCCGAGCGCGCCACCCGCATCGCACTGCTGGCCGGCGATGATGCCCGGGCCGGACAGGCCCTGGAGTTGTGGCGCCGCCAGGGCGGGGAAGGCGAAGCCCTGCTGGCGGCCGAGGCGACCCTCGCGTTGCGTCGGGACGAAGTACGCGCCGCTCGCCGACACCTGGTCGCGCTGCTGGAGGCGCCTGGCGACACCGGCTGGCGGCAGGCGCTTGGCGTGGTCGCCGGCGGTGCACGCGACCCCGCACAAGCGGCCGCGGTGCTCGAGTACCTGGTCGACAGCGGGCGCATTCCCGGGCAGTTGCAGGCTTGGCTGGCCTTTGGCGGGCTGGCCCAGCGGCTGGAGCAGCCGCGGTTGGCCGAGCGCATCGTCGAGGAGGTGGTGCAGCGATTCCCGGGCGAGCCACGGGTCGCGCTGTTGCGGGCCAGCCAATTGCGCGAGGCCGACCGCGACGCGGAAGCCCGCGCGGTGCTCGCGTCCGTGGCCGACCGCGCCAGCGGCGATGCCGAACTTCGCCTGGCGCTGGCGTACGAATACGATGCGCTCGGCGACCTCGCGGCGGCGGCCGACATCCTCGGCCGTGGCCCGCAGGACGACCAGACCTACGCCCTGCGCGCCTCGCTGCTCGCCCGCGCCGAGGACAAGGCGGCGCTGGTGGAACTGTACGGAGAGCTGCGCCGCACCGCCGCCAAGCCCGACCCGCAGCGGCGGCTGCTGCTGGGGCAGATGGCCGAATTCCTCGACCGCCACGAAGAAGCCCTGGAGTGGTACCGCGGCGTGCCCGGCGGCCCGCAACGCTGGCCGGCGCGCCTGCGCAGCGCCAACGTGCTGCACGAGCTCGGCCGCGGCAACGAGGCGTTCGACCTGCTGCACGGCTTCCAGGCCGACGCCGCCGCGCCGGAGACCGCCCGCCGCGACGCCTACCTGCTGGAGGCGTCGCTGCACGAACAGGATGGCGACGCGGAGGCGGAGATGGGTGCCTTCGCCCGCGGTCTGGCTGCTTTCCCCGACGATCTGGAGATCCTCTACGCACGCGGGCTCAGCTGGGAGCGGCGCGACGACATCGAGCGCGCCGAGGCCGACCTGCGCCGCATCCTGGTGATCGAACCCGAGTCCGTCGCCGCGCTCAACGCGCTGGGCTACACCCTGGCCGACCGCACCGACCGCTACCGCGAGGCGCTGGAGCTGATCAACCGCGCCCGTGCCGCCGAGCCCGACAACGCCGCGATCATCGACAGCTACGGCTGGGTGCTCTACCGCCTCGGCCGCACCGAAGAGGCCCTCGGCGAACTGCGCCGGGCGTTCGCCCTGCAGAAGGACGCCGAGATCGGTGCCCACCTGGGCGAAGTGCTCTGGGTACTGGGACAGCGCGAGGAGGCGCGCCGCTACTTCGAGCAGGCGCGCGAAATCGACCCCGAAAACCGCGCGCTGCAGCGCGCTCTGGAAAAGACCGGCGCATGAACCTCCGACTCCTGATGGCGGCCGCCCTGGCCGCGCTCCTGGCCGCGTGCGCGGCGCCCCCGGCCCGCCCCGACCTCACCCCGGCGCAGAGGGCCGCGGCCGAGGACGCCCAGGCCGTCCGTGAGCAGGCGCTGCGCGCCGATGGCGAGTGGTCGCTGGCCGGCCGCATCGCGGTGTCGAACCAGGGCAAGGGCGGCAGTGGGCGGATCGAATGGCACCAGGACGGGGCGCGCTACCTCGTCTCCCTCAGCGCGCCCGTCACCCGGCAAAGCTGGCGCTTGTCCGGCGATCGCGACCACGCGCTGCTCGAAGGGCTGGACGGCGGCCCCCGTTCGGGAAGCGACGCCCGCCTGCTGCTGTTGCAGGCCACCGGCTGGGACATCCCCGTGGCGGCGTTGGCCGAGTGGGTCCGTGGCGCGCGTGCGCAGGCGCTCGGTCCGGCCCGGCTCGAGTATGGTGCCGGCGGATTGCCGTGGCGGATCGAGCAGGGCGGCTGGCGGATCGAATACGAATGGCCCGAGCCCGATCCCCGGGCCGACCCGCTGGCCGGCGGCGCGACGCCGGCATTGCCCTCCCGTCTGGAGGCGACCCGCGGCGAGGCCACGGTCAAGCTGATCGTCGACGAGTGGAACGCCCCGTGATGGCCTTGCGGCGTGCCAGCCCCGGAGCCCGGCGCCGGTCATGACCCCGTTCCCGCACGGCGGGGACTGGAGCGTCTGGCCCGCACCCGCCAAGCTGAACCTGTTCCTGCGGATCACCGGCCGCCGCGAGGACGGCTACCACCTCCTGCAGACGGTGTTCCGGATGCTGGACTGGGGTGACGAGATCCACCTGCGGCCGCGGGCCGACGGGCGGATCGTCCGCCACGGCCCCTCGATCGCGGGAGTGGCCGAAGCCGACGACCTCACTGTGCGTGCCGCGGTTCTGCTGAAAACGATCGGCAACGTCTGCGAAGGCGTTGATATCCGTATCGAAAAGCGCATACCGGCCGGCGGTGGGTTCGGCGGCGGCTCTTCCGACGCGGCCACGGTGCTGGTCGCGCTGGATGCGCTCTGGAATACCCGCCTCGGGACCGACCGGCTGGCCGCGCTGGGCCTCCAGTTGGGTGCCGACGTGCCGGTGTTCGTGCGCGGCGACAATGCCTGGGCCGAAGGCGTGGGGGAGCAGCTGGTGCCGGTCGTGCTGCCGCCCGCGTGGTACCTGCTGGTCGACCCGGGCGTGCACGTGCCGACCGCGGCGCTGTTCCGTTCCGCTGAATTGACGCGCGATGCGGCGCCCGTGACAATAGCGGACTTCGTTTCGGGTGTGCCGCTCGGGAATGCGTTCGAGCCGGTGCTGCGCGGGCGTGAACCGGCCATCGAGGCTGTGTTCACCGCCCTGTCGCGCGTCGGTTCGCCGCGCCTGACCGGCTCCGGCAGCGGGTGTTTCGTCGAATTCGCCACGCGCGAGGCCGCCGAAGCGGCGCTGGCGACGCTGCCGCCGGACCTCCGGGCCTGGGTGGCGGCGGGGGCGGCGCGGTCACCGCTGCGCCTGGCGCTCGAGGCAGGCAATCAACCGCAGGGGCGTCGCCAAGAGGCCCAAGGCACCAGGTTTTGATCCTGGCATTCGTAGGTTCGAATCCTACCGCCCCTGCCAATCACCGGGCCCGGCCGGCCTCCGGTGCGGCAGCAGCGTCGTGGCTTTCACGGCTCCCACGGTCAGAGCGAAGCGGAGAATCCAACGTGCAGAACGATCGCAGCCTGCTGGTGTTCAGCGGCAACGCCAACCGTCCGCTCGCCCAGGCGGTGTGCAAGGAACTCGGCACCCGCCTCGGCAAGGCGCTGGTCGGCCGCTTCTCCGATGGCGAGGTCCAGGTCGAGATCGAGGAGAACGTCCGCCGCCAGGAGGCGTTCGTGATCCAGCCGACCTGCGCGCCCAGCGCGGAGAACCTGGTCGAACTGCTGGTGCTGGTCGATGCGCTCAAGCGCGCCTCGGTCAGCTCGGTCACCGCGGTCGTGCCGTACTTCGGCTACGCCCGCCAGGACCGCCGCCCGCGTTCCTCGCGCGTGCCGATCACCGCCAAGGTCGCGGCCAAGATGTTCAGCTCGGTCGGTTGCGACCGCGTCCTGACCGTCGACCTGCACGCCGACCAGATCCAGGGCTTCTTCGACATCCCGGTCGACAACGTCTACGCCTCGCCGCTGCTGCTGGCCGACATCTGGCGCGCGCACGGCACCGACAACATGGTGGTGGTCAGCCCCGACGTGGGCGGCGTGGTCCGCGCCCGCGCCATCGCCAAGCGCCTCGACGACGCCGACCTGGCGATCATCGACAAGCGCCGCCCGCGCGCCAACGTCGCCACCGTGATGAACATCATCGGCGACGTGTCGGGCAAGACCTGCGTACTGGTCGACGACATCGTCGACACCGCCGGCACCCTGTGCGCCGCCGCGGCCGCGCTGAAGGAGCACGGCGCCACCAAGGTCGTCGCCTACTGCACCCACCCGGTCCTGTCGGGCGCGGCGATCAGCAACATCAGCAAATCGCAGCTCGACGAGCTGGTGGTCACCGACACCATCCCGCTGAGCGAGGCCGCGCGCCAGTGCGGCCAGGTCCGCCAGCTCAGCGTCGCCGAACTGCTGGCCGAAACCATCCGGCGCATCGCATTCGGCGAATCGGTCAGTTCGTTGTACGTCGACTGACCCGCCTGGTTTTCGACTCGCCTGGTCGCGGGCGAGTCACCCTCCCGCCGCGAGGCGGACAACGCAGTAAAAGTGAGTAAATCGAAATGTCCGAACACACCATCAAGGCCGCCGGCCGCAGTGACGAGGGTAAGGGTGCGAGCCGCCGCCTGCGTCATGCCGCCCAGATCCCGGCCATCGTCTATGGCGGCAAGGCCGAGCCGAAGTCCATCCAGCTCGACCACGAGCACATCTGGCTGGCCAGCCAGAACGAGTGGTTCTACTCGTCGATCCTGAACCTCGATGTCGATGGCAAGGTCGAGCAGGTACTGCTGCGCGACATGCAGCGCCACCCGTACCGCCAGCTGATCATGCACCTGGACTTCCAGCGTGTCAGCGCCAACGAAGCCCTGCGTGCCTCGGTGCCGCTGCATTTCATCAACGAAGAGACCTCGCCGGCCGGCAAGGCCGCTGACGTGATCGTGATGAAGGAGCTGACCCAGGTCGAGGTGAGCTGCCTGCCCAAGGACCTGCCGGAGAACATCGAGGTCGACCTCGGTTCGCTGCAGGAAGGCGACATCGTCCACCTGTCGCAGCTGAAGCTGCCTGCCGGCGTCCAGGTTCCGGAACTGGCCTTGGGCAAGGAGCACGACGTCGCCGTCGTGGTCGCGCGCAAGGGCCGCGTCGAGGCGGCCGGCACGGAAGACACGGCCGAGGCCGGCGAGCCGAAGGCCGAGTAAGCCGGCGAGGCCGGCGCGCGCCACGTCCGTCGGTACGGGCGGGGTGGGCGCCGGTCGCCGGTATTGCGATGTCTGGTTTGCGCCTCATCGTCGGGCTGGGCAATCCCGGTCCCGAGCACGCCAGGACCCGGCACAACGCCGGGTTCTGGTTTGTTGACGCCCTGGCTGATCGGTTTGGCGGGCGCTTCGCGGTGGACGCGAAGCTGTTCGGCGCGAGTTGCAAGGTCGATATCGGCGGAAGGCCGGTGTGGCTGCTCAAGCCGGCGACCTTCATGAATCTGTCCGGCAAGTCGGTCACCGCGGCATTGCGGTTCTGGAAGATCGATCCGGCGGAAGCCCTGCTGGCGCACGACGAGCTCGACCTGCCACCGGGCACGGCTCGGCTGAAGTTCGATGGCGGCCACGGCGGCCAGAATGGCCTGCGCGACACCATGCGCCTGCTCGGGCACGGCGGTTTCCATCGCCTGCGGGTCGGCATCGGCCATCCCGGTCACAAGGACAGGGTCACTCCGTGGGTGCTGGGGCGCCCGGGCGGGGACGACGAGGCGCTGATCCTGCGCGCCATCGACGACGCCATCGACGTCATGCCTTTGGCGCTCGACAGCGACTTCAACGAAGCGATGAAGCGCCTGCACACGGCGAAGTAGCTCCCGCGGCACCGGCGTGTCCGGCCTCCGGTTCGAGAGCCAGCGGTAAAGGGGCGTCCCCCGACCACCCTTTACCATTGACTCTTCACCAGCGACGGCATCACCCATGGGAATCAAATGCGGCATCGTCGGCCTGCCCAACGTCGGCAAGTCGACCCTCTTCAACGCCCTGACCAAGGCGGGCATCGCCGCGGCCAATTTCCCGTTCTGCACGATCGAACCCAATGTCGGCGTGGTGCCGGTGCCGGACCCGCGCCTCAATGCGCTGGCGGAGATCGTCAAGCCGCAGAAGCTGATCCCGACCGCGGTCGAGTTCGTCGACATCGCCGGCCTGGTGGCGGGGGCCGCCAGCGGCGAGGGCCTGGGCAACAAGTTCCTCGCCCACATCCGCGAGGTCGACGCGATCACCCATGTGGTGCGCTGTTTCGAAAACGACGACGTCATCCACGTCAACAACAGGGTCGACCCGATCGCCGACATCGAGACCATCGATACCGAGCTGGCGATGGCCGACCTCGAGAGTGTCGAGAAGGCGCTGCAGCGCGCCGAGCGCAACGCCAAGACCGGCGACAAGGACGCCAAGACGCGCGTCGAGGTGCTCGGCCGGGTCCGCGAGGGCCTCGATGCCGGCAAGCCGGCGCGCGCACTGGATCTGTCCGATGACGATCGTCTGGTCGTGCGTGACCTGTTCCTGCTGACCCTGAAGCCGGTGATGTACGTCGCCAACGTGCTCGAGGACGGTTTCGAGGGCAACCCGCACCTCGACGCCGTCCGCGCCCGCGCCGAAACCGAGGGTGCCGAGGTGGTGCCGGTGTCGGCCGCGATCGAGGAGGAGCTGAGCCAGCTCGATGATGCGGATCGCGACGCGTTCCTGGCCGACCTCGGCCTCGACGAGCCGGGCCTGAACCGGGTGATCCGCGCCGCCTACAAGCTGCTCGGCCTGCAGACCTACTTCACTGCCGGGGTCAAGGAAGTGCGTGCCTGGACGGTCCGGGCCGGCTCGACCGCGCCGCAGGCCGCCGCGGTGATCCATACGGACTTCGAGAAGGGCTTCATCCGAGCCGAAACGATCGCCTACGACGATTACATCAAATACCGCGGCGAAACCGGCGCGCGCGAGGCCGGTCGCCTGCGGCTGGAAGGCAAGGAGTACCGCGTGCAGGAAGGCGACGTCCTGCATTTCCGCTTCAACGTCTGATGCCGGTGGCGGGCCTGGACGGCCGCCGGTGCCCGATCGTGAAATAATCCGCTCGATGGCATTGACTTCCCCCGGATCGGTCGCCAGAATTGCGGGCTCTTTGGAGGGATACCCAAGCGGCCAACGGGGGCAGACTGTAAATCTGCTGGCTTACGCCTTCGGTGGTTCGAATCCACCTCCCTCCACCAGCTTCGACTCCGGTCGGGCTGGCGGGATGCAACAAACCGGTTGCCTTACCAGCTTCCGGCAGCAGTACCCAAGCAGGTTTGTCCGGCGCGGGAGTAGTTCAACGGTAGAACCTCAGCCTTCCAAGCTGATGGTGCGGGTTCGATTCCCGTCTCCCGCTCCATTGAACGCCGCGACGCCCACCTGCTGGAACAACTTGCTCACGTAGCTCAGTCGGTAGAGCACCTCCTTGGTAAGGAGGAGGTCGCTGGTTCGATTCCAGTCGTGAGCACCACATTTCAAACGCAACGCACACGCAAACCACCGGGATACAGCCATGGCCAAGGGTAAGTTCGAGCGCACCAAGCCGCACGTCAACGTCGGCACGATCGGTCACGTCGACCACGGCAAGACCACGCTGACCGCAGCGCTGACGAAGGTGGGCGCGGAGCGTTTCGGTGGTGAGTTCAAGGATTACTCGTCGATCGACGCGGCGCCGGAAGAGAAGGCTCGCGGCATCACGATCTCGACCGCGCACGTGGAATACGAATCGCCGATCCGCCACTACGCGCACGTCGATTGCCCGGGGCACGCCGACTACGTCAAGAACATGATCACCGGTGCGGCGCAGATGGACGGCGCGATCCTGGTGTGCTCGGCCGCGGACGGCCCGATGCCGCAGACCCGCGAGCACATCCTGCTGGCCCGCCAGGTCGGCGTGCCGTACATCGTCGTGTTCCTGAACAAGGCCGACATGGTCGACGACGCCGAGCTGCTCGAGCTGGTCGAGATGGAAGTGCGCGAGCTGCTGAGCAAGTACGACTTCCCGGGCGACGACACCCCGATCATCCACGGTTCGGCGCTGAAGGCGCTGGAAGGCGACCAGAGCGAGATCGGCGTGCCGGCGATCCTGAAGCTGGTGGACGCGCTGGACACCTGGATCCCGGAGCCGGAGCGCGATATCGACAAGTCCTTCCTGATGCCGGTCGAGGACGTGTTCTCGATCTCGGGCCGCGGCACCGTGGTGACCGGCCGCATCGAGCGCGGCATCATCAAGGTGGGCGACGAAATCGAGATCGTCGGTATCCGTCCGACCACCAAGACCACCGTCACCGGCGTGGAGATGTTCCGCAAGCTGCTGGACCAGGGCCAGGCGGGCGACAACGCGGGCCTGCTGCTGCGCGGCACCAAGCGTGACGACGTCGAGCGTGGCCAGGTGCTGGCCAAGCCGGGTTCGATCACCCCGCACACCGACTTCGAGGGCGAGGTGTACGTGCTGTCGAAGGACGAGGGCGGCCGCCACACCCCGTTCTTCAAGGGTTACCGTCCGCAGTTCTACTTCCGCACCACCGACATCACCGGCGCCTGCCAGCTGCCGGAGGGCGTGGAGATGGTGATGCCGGGCGACAACGTGAAGATGGTGGTGTCGCTGATCAACCCGGTGGCGATGGACGAGGGCCTGCGCTTCGCGATCCGCGAAGGCGGCCGCACCGTCGGCGCCGGCGTGGTCTCCAAGATCATCAAGTAACAAGCAGGTCGGTTGCCCGCGGCGCGGGCGACTGCCAACGCGCGAACGGCGGGCCAGGATTGATGTCGGATCCGCGGTCCGCCTTCGCCGTCTAAAGGGTCCCGGGGTATCGGGGCGACCATACATACGCCAGTAGCTCAATTGGCAGAGCAGCGGTCTCCAAAACCGCAGGTTGGGGGTTCGAGTCCCTCCTGGCGTGCCACCTGACGGCGCGGCCGCGAAAGCGGATCGCGCGACGAGCCGGATGAACAGCAAGGTCGAACAACCCAAGGCCGCCAACGCCGGCGACTTCGTCAAGTACGCGCTCGCGGTACTGCTGGTGGCTGCCGGCGTGTTCGCCTACATCTGGTTCGAGCAGTGGCCCGGAGCGCTGCGTGCGCTCGCCGTGGTCGCCGGGCTGGTGGCGGGCGTCGCGGTGTTCCTGTCCAGCTTCAAGGGCGGGCAGGTCGTCGAATTCCTGTCCGAGTCCCGTTTCGAGCTGCGCAAGGTGGTCTGGCCGACGCGCCAGGAAGCCACACGCACCACATGGGTCGTGATCATCGCCGTGGTGATCCTGAGTCTGCTCCTGGCTGGTTTCGACGTGGTCATCCAGGCCGCGGTGAAGTGGCTGCTGGGACGTTAAGGAGAAAGCACTGGTGGAAAGCGCTGACAACAATCCGGTCGAGGGAGGGGCGGGTAATCGCCGCTGGTACGTCGTCCATGCCTACTCCGGCTTCGAGAAGTCGGTAGCCCAGGCCCTGCGCGACCGCATTGCGCGGGCCGAGATGCAGGACCGCTTCGGCGAGGTGCTGGTGCCCACCGAAGAGGTGGTGGAGATGCGCTCGGGCCAGAAGCGACGTTCCGAGCGCAAGTTCTTCCCGGGCTATGTACTGGTTCAGATCGCCACCAACGACGACGGCGGCATTCCGCGCATCGACAGCGAAAGCTGGCACCTGATCAAGGAAACCCCGAAGGTGATGGGCTTCATCGGCGGCACCGCCGACCGCCCGTTGCCGATTGCCGACCACGAGGCCGATGCCATCCTGAACCGCGTCCAGGAAGGTGTCACCAAGCCGCGTCCCAAGGTGCTGTTCGAGCCGGGCGAGATGGTCCGCGTCACCGACGGCCCGTTCAACGACTTCAACGGCGTGGTCGAAGAGATCAATTACGAAAAGAGCCGCCTGCGCGTGGCGGTGCTGATCTTCGGCCGCTCCACCCCGGTCGAGCTCGAGTTCGGCCAGGTCGAGAAGGCCTGAGCCCGGCGCGCAAGCGCCGCAAACCGTGTATACTGCCCGGCTGCGCTGTCCGCGCCAGTCGACAGAGCAGCCACAGCCGTTCCGGGTCTTTCCCGGGCGGCTGTCTGCGCAATTGATACGTGAATGCCGGGACACGTGATTTCCCGGTCCGATGGGGAGCCTGCCCGCAGGCGCTTGCACCCGGAGAGCAAAACCAATGGCAAAGAAAGTAATCGGCTACATCAAGCTGCAGGTCAAGGCCGGCCAGGCCAATCCGTCGCCGCCGGTGGGTCCCGCCCTCGGCCAGCGCGGCCTGAACATCATGGAGTTCTGCAAGGCGTTCAACGCGGCCACCTCGAAGCTCGAGCCCGGCCTGCCGACGCCGGTGATCATCACCGCGTACTCCGACCGTACCTTCACCTTCATCACCAAGAGCACCCCGGCCACCGTGCTGCTCAAGAAGGCGGCCGGCGTCACCTCCGGCTCCAAGCGCCCCAACACCGAGAAGGTGGGCAAGGTCACCCGCGCCCAGCTCGAGGAGATCGCCAAGGCGAAGGAACCCGACCTGACCGCAGCCGACCTGGACGCGGCGGTGCGCACGATTGCGGGTTCCGCCCGCAGCATGGGTCTGACGGTGGAGGGCTGAGAAGATGGCAATGACCAAGCGTGAGAAGGCCATCAAGGCCGCCGTCGTTCCGGGCAAGGCGTACGCCTTCGACGAAGCGATCAAGATCATCAAGACCGCCACCAAGGCCAAGTTCGTCGAGTCCGTCGACGTCGCCGTGCGCCTGGGCGTGGATGCCAAGAAGTCCGACCAGCAGGTGCGCGGCTCGACCGTGCTGCCGGCCGGTACCGGCAAGTCGGTCCGCGTGGCGGTGTTCGCCCCGGCCGGCGCCAAGGCCGACGAAGCCCTGGCCGCGGGCGCCGAGGCGGTGGGCATGGACGACCTGGCCGAGAAGATGCAGGCCGGCGACCTCAACTACGACGTCGTCATCGCGACCCCGGACGCGATGCGCGTGGTCGGCAAGCTCGGCCAGGTGCTCGGCCCGCGTGGCCTGATGCCGAACCCGAAGGTCGGCACCGTGTCGCCGAACCCGGCCGAGGCCGTGAAGGCGGCCAAGGGCGGCCAGGTCCGCTACCGCACCGACAAGGCCGGCATCATCCACTGCACCATCGGCAAGGCCGACTTCGACGACGCCTCGCTGAAGGGCAACCTCGAGGCGCTGCTGGCCGACCTGATCAAGGCCAAGCCGGCGACCGCCAAGGGCCAGTACCTGCAGAAGGTCTCGGTCAGCTCGACCATGGGTCCGGGCGTGACCGTCGACCAGTCGACGCTGGCGCTGAAGTAAGCAACAAGTTTTGAGGGCATCGCCGCGGCCACGCCGGGGCGATAGCCGTCAAAGACCGCAGGTGCGGTCAACGCCTACCGGCGACGGGCACGGAAGCTCGGCATGGCAGGGAATCGCCGTCGGTGGAAACGGGGCTGCTTAATCCGGACCCTCGGGTCGGCCTGCGTAGATGGTGCCTTCTGGAAAATTCTTCTGGAGTGGCCACCACCGGGATGTCGCAAGGCATCCCCGACGCCAGGGAAGGTGTCGCCTAGGACCGCAAGCGGCAGGAGCCGTAAGCGGAATTCAATTGGAGGAGTGCAATGGCTCTCAATCTGTCCCAGAAGCAAGAAGTAGTCGCCGAGCTGGCAGACATCGCCGCCAAGGCCCACTCCTTGGTCGCAGCCGAGTACGCGGGCACCACGGTCAGCCAGATGACCGCGATGCGCAAGACGGCCCGTGAAACCGGTGTGTACTTGAAGGTTGTCAAGAACACGCTGGCGTCGCGCGCCGTGGCCGGCACCGAGTTCGAGGTCGTCAAGGACGCCCTGACCGGTCCGCTGCTGTACGCGTTCTCGCTGGAGGAGCCCGGCGCCGCCGGTCGCCTGATCAAGGATGCCGCCAAGGGCAACGACAAGCTCAAGGCGCGTCTCGTCGCGGTGGAAGGCAAGCTTCTGCCGGCCGAGCACGTCGACGTGCTGGCCGCCCTGCCGACCCGCGAACAGGCGCTGTCCATGCTGGCCCGCGTGCTGGCCGAGCCGGCTTCGATGTTCGCCCGCGTCGTCAAGGCCGTGGCCGACCAGCAGGGTGGTGGCGAGTCCGCCCCCGCCGAAGCAGCTGCCGAAGCCTGATTCGCCCGCGATTCAACTAAACGATTCGTAAGATCAATTTTCCAGAGGTAATTACAATGTCCCTGTCCAACGAGCAGATCGTCGACGCCGTCGCCGCCAAGTCGCTGATGGAAGTGATGGAGCTGGTGAAGGCCATCGAAGAGAAGTTCGGCGTCACCGCCGCCGCCCCGGTCATGATGGCCGCCGGTCCGGCCGCCGGCGCCGCCGCCGTCGAAGAGCAGACCGAGTTCAACGTCGTCCTCAAGGACGCCGGTGCCAAGAAGGTCGAGGTGATCAAGGCCGTCCGCGCCATCACCGGCTTGGGCCTGAAGGAAGCCAAGGACCTCGCCGAGGCCGGTGGCGTCCTGAAGGAAGGCGTCTCGAAGGATGAAGCCGAGAAGTTCAAGAAGGATCTCGAGGCCGCCGGCGCGACCGTCGAGCTGAAGTAAGCAGTACTTGCGTCGCCAGGCGTCACCGGCGACCACCTGAGGCTGGGGGCGAAAGCCCCCGGCCTTTGGCCGTTGTAGCAGTTCCCCCTGGAAACAGGGTTTCGACATGAGTTGCTAGCTGGAAGTAGCGGGAGAGGGCGTGCTGGTGCCGGCAATACCAGCGACTTCCAAGTAGCAGCTTTACGTATCCCCCGGGGTCGCGGACGCGCGACCCGCAAAGAGAGGCGGTAGCCATCATGACCACAGCTTCCACGAATTACTCGTTCACCGAGAAGAAGCGCATCCGCAAGGACTTCGGCAAGCGCAAGTCGATCCTCGAGGTGCCGTTCCTGCTCGCCATCCAGGTCGACTCCTACCGTGCGTTCCTGCAGGAACACACCGACCCGGCCAAGCGCGAGGACCGCGGCCTGCACGCCGCGCTCAAGTCGGTGTTCCCGATCGCCAGCTACAGCGGCAACGCCGCGCTGGAGTACGTGGGCTACAAGCTCGGCGAGCCGGCGTTCGACGAGCGCGAGTGCCGCACCCGTGGCATGAGCTACGGCGCCCCGCTGCGCGTCACGGTCCGCCTGGTGATCTACGACCGCGAGTCGTCGACCAAGGCCATCAAGTACGTGAAGGAGCAGGAGGTCTACATGGGCGAGATCCCGCTCATGACCGAGAACGGCACCTTCATCGTCAACGGCACCGAGCGCGTCATCGTCTCCCAGCTGCACCGCTCGCCGGGCGTGTTCTTCGACCACGACCGCGGCAAGACCCACAGCTCGGGCAAGCTGCTGTACAGCGCCCGCATCATTCCGTACCGCGGCTCGTGGCTGGACTTCGAGTTCGACCCTAAGGATGCGCTGTTCACCCGTATCGACCGTCGCCGCAAGTTGCCGGTGACCGTGCTGCTGCGCGCGCTGGGCTACAACAACGAGGAGATGCTGGCCGAGTTCTTCGAGACCAACACCTTCCACATCGACCCGAAGGAGGGCGTCCAGCTCGAGCTGGTGCCCGAGCGCCTGCGCGGCGAGACCCTGGACTTCGACCTCGCCGACGGCGACAAGGTCATCGTCGAGGCCGGCCGCCGCATCACCGCGCGTCACGTCAAGCAGCTCGAGGCTTCGGGCATCGAGGCGCTGGCCGTGCCCGATGCCTACCTGGTCGGCCGCATCCTCTCGCACGACGTGGTCGACGCGTCCACCGGCGAGCTGATCGCCAACGCCAACGACGAGATCACCGAGGAGCAGCTCGAAGCCTTCCGCAAGGCCGGCATCGAGACCGTCGGCACCCTCTGGGTCAACGACCTCGACCGCGGTCCGTTCATCTCCAACACCCTGCGCATCGATCCGAGCAAGACCCAGCTCGAGGCGCTGGTCGAGATCTACCGGATGATGCGTCCGGGCGAGCCGCCGACCAAGGATGCCGCGCAGAACCTGTTCCACAACCTGTTCTTCACCTTCGACCGCTACGACCTGTCGGCGGTCGGCCGGATGAAGTTCAACCGCCGCATCGGCCGCAAGGAAACCCTCGGCGCGTCGGTGCTGTACGACGCCAAGTACTACGCCGAGCGCAAGGACGAGGAGTCCAAGAAGCTGGTGGCCGAGCACGGCGACAGCTCCGACATCCTCGACGTGATCAAGGTCCTGACCGAGATCCGCAACGGCCGTGGCGTGGTGGACGACATCGACCACCTCGGCAACCGCCGCGTGCGCTCGGTCGGTGAAATGGCCGAGAACACCTTCCGCGTCGGCCTGGTCCGCGTCGAGCGCGCGGTCAAGGAGCGCCTGTCGATGGCCGAGTCCGAAGGGCTCACCCCGCAGGAGCTGATCAACGCCAAGCCGGTCGCCGCCGCGATCAAGGAGTTCTTCGGCTCCTCGCAGCTGTCGCAGTTCATGGACCAGAACAACCCGCTGTCGGAAGTCACGCACAAGCGTCGCGTGTCGGCCCTCGGCCCGGGCGGCCTGACCCGCGAGCGCGCCGGCTTCGAAGTGCGCGACGTGCACCCGACCCACTACGGCCGCGTCTGCACCATCGAAACCCCGGAAGGTCCGAACATCGGCCTGATCAACTCGCTGGCGGTGTTCGCCCGCACCAACCAGTACGGCTTCCTCGAGACGCCGTACCGCAAGGTCGTGGACGGCAAGGTCACCGACGACGTCGAGTTCCTCTCGGCGATCGAGGAGAACGAGTACGTCATCGCCCAGGCCAACGCGCCGCAGGACGAGAAGGGCACGTTGACCGCGCAGTTCGTGGCCTGTCGGTTCCAGGGCGAGTCGCTGCTCAAGCCGCCGAGCGAGATCCACTTCATGGACGTCTCGCCGATGCAGACCGTGTCGGTGGCGGCGGCGCTGGTGCCTTTCCTCGAGCACGACGACGCCAACCGTGCGCTGATGGGCGCCAACATGCAGCGCCAGGCCGTGCCGACGCTGCGTGCGCAGAAGCCGCTGGTCGGTACCGGCATCGAGCGCGCCGTGGCGCGCGACTCGGGCGTGACCGTGAATGCCCGCCGCGGCGGCGTGATCGAGCAGATCGACGCCGGCCGCATCGTGGTCAAGGCGAACGAGGACGAGATTTCCGGCGAGACCGATGCCGGCGTCGACATCTACAACCTGATCAAGTACACCCGCTCCAACCAGAACACCTGCATCAACCAGCGCCCGCTGGTGAACGTCGGTGACGTGGTCGCGCGTGGCGACGTGCTGGCCGATGGTCCCTCGACCGACATCGGCGAGCTGGCGCTGGGCCAGAACATGCTGGTCGCGTTCATGCCGTGGAACGGCTACAACTTCGAGGACTCGATCCTGCTGTCGGAACGCGTCGTCAAGGAAGACCGCTACACCACGATCCACATCGAGGAGCTGACGGCGGTCGCGCGTGACACCAAGCTCGGGCCGGAGGAGATTTCCGCCGACATCCCGAACGTGTCCGAGCAGGCGCTCAACCGGCTCGACGAGTCCGGCGTGGTGTACATCGGTGCGGAAGTGCGCGCCGGGGACATCCTGGTCGGCAAGGTCACGCCCAAGGGCGAAAGCCAGCTGACCCCGGAAGAGAAGCTGCTGCGCGCGATCTTCGGCGAGAAGGCGTCCGACGTGAAGGACAGCTCGCTGCGCGTCCCGCCGGGCATGGACGGCACCGTCATCGACGTGCAGGTCTTCACCCGCGACGGCATCGAGAAGGACAAGCGCGCCCGCCAGATCGAGGAGAGCGAGATCCGTCGGGTCAAGAAGGACTTCGACGACCAGTTCCGCATCCTCGAGGCGGCGATCTACGACCGCCTGCGCAGCCAGCTGATCGGCAAGACCGCCAACGGCGGCGCCGGCCTCAAGAAGGGTGAGACCGTCACCTCGCTGGTGCTCGACGGCCTGAGCCGGAAGGACTGGTTCAGTCTGCGCATGAAGGACGAGGACGCGGTCGAGGCGATCGAGCGCGCGCAGAAGCAGATCGCCGCGCACGAGCAGGAGTTCGAGCGCCGCTTCGCCGACAAGCGCGCCAAGATCACCCAGGGCGACGACCTCGCCCCGGGCGTGCTGAAGATGGTCAAGGTGTTCCTGGCGGTGAAGCGCCGCATCCAGCCGGGCGACAAGATGGCCGGCCGTCACGGCAACAAGGGTGTCGTGTCGACCATCGTGCCGGTGCAGGACATGCCGTACATGGCCGATGGCCAGACTGTCGACATCGTGCTGAACCCGCTGGGCGTGCCGAGCCGAATGAACATCGGCCAGATCCTCGAAGTCCATCTGGGCTGGGCCGCCAAGGGCCTGGGCCAGAAGATCCAGCGGATGCTCGAGGCGCAGGCCAAGGTGGCCGAGCTGCGCAAGTTCCTCGACGAGATCTACAACCACGACAACCAGTTGGCCGGCGAGCGCGTCGACCTCAAGCAGTTCAGCGACCAGGAACTGCTGACCCTCGCGCAGAACCTGACCGACGGCGTGCCGATGGCGACCCCGGTGTTCGACGGTGCCGCCGAGTCGGAGATCAAGGCGATGCTGGCGTTGGCCGACCTGCCTTCCAGTGGCCAGACCGTCCTGCATGACGGCCGTACCGGCGAGGCGTTCGACCGCCCGGTCACGGTGGGCTACATGCACATGCTGAAGCTGAACCACCTGGTCGACGACAAGATGCACGCGCGTTCGACCGGTCCGTACTCGCTCGTCACCCAGCAGCCGCTGGGCGGCAAGGCGCAGTTCGGCGGCCAGCGCTTCGGCGAGATGGAAGTCTGGGCGCTGGAAGCCTACGGCGCGGCCTACACCCTGCAGGAAATGCTGACGGTGAAGTCCGACGACGTGCAGGGCCGCAACCAGATGTACAAGAACATCGTCGACGGCGAGTACGAGATGGTGGCCGGCATGCCGGAGTCCTTCAACGTGCTGGTGAAGGAAATCCGCTCGCTCGCGATCAACATGGAGCTGGAAGAGACCTGAGCCGGCCAGGGGAGCGCCGCGTGACGCGCGCTCCCCTCCAGTTGGTCACCCCCAGCCCTTCGACGAATTACTCCTCTGCGGAGAAAGAAAATGAAAGACCTGCTCAACCTGTTCAACCAGCAGCGTCCCGCGCTCGACTTCGACGCGATCAAGATCGCGCTGGCGTCGCCGGACCTGATCCGTTCGTGGTCCTTCGGCGAGGTCAAGAAGCCCGAGACCATCAACTACCGCACCTTCAAGCCGGAGCGTGACGGCCTGTTCTGCGCCGCG
The DNA here is from genome assembly GCF_056739745.1 of Lysobacter sp. CC-YZS074. NCBI lineage: Bacteria > Pseudomonadati > Pseudomonadota > Gammaproteobacteria > Lysobacterales > Lysobacteraceae > Lysobacter > Lysobacter sp. CC-YZS074. The sequence continues at coordinate 920,172 of NZ_CP200301.1, forward strand.
ATCTTCGGCCCGATCAAGGACTACGAGTGCCTGTGCGGCAAGTACAAGCGCATGAAGCACCGCGGCGTGGTCTGCGAGAAGTGCGGCACCGAGGTCACCCTGGCCAAGGTCCGTCGCGAGCGCATGGGCCACATCGACCTGGCCTCGCCGGTCGCGCACATCTGGTTCCTCAAGTCGCTGCCCAGCCGCATCGGCCTGATGCTGGACATGACCCTGCGCGACATCGAGCGGATCCTGTACTTCGAGGCGTTCGTCGTCACCGAACCGGGCCTGACCCCGTTCGAGCGTGGCCAGCTGCTCAACGAAGAGCAGTACATGCAGGCGCGTCAGGAGCACGGCGACGACTTCGAAGCCGCGATGGGCGCCGAGGCGGTCTACGACCTGCTGCGCACGATCGACCTGCAGTCGGAGATGGTCCAGCTGAAGGAAGACATCGCCGCGACCGGTTCGGAGACCAAGCTCAAGCGCCTGACCAAGCGGATCAAGCTGGTCGAGGCGTTCATCGAATCCGGCAACCGTCCGGAGTGGATGATCATGACGGTGCTGCCGGTGCTGCCGCCGGACCTGCGTCCGCTGGTGCCGCTGGACGGTGGCCGCTTCGCGACCTCCGACCTCAACGACCTGTACCGCCGCGTCATCAACCGCAACAACCGCCTGCGTCGCCTGCTCGAGCTCAATGCGCCGGAAATCATCGTGCGCAACGAGAAGCGCATGCTGCAGGAGTCGGTCGATGCGCTGATGGACAACGGCCGTCGTGGCCGCGCCATCACCGGCACCAACAAGCGCCCGCTCAAGTCGCTGGCCGACATGATCAAGGGCAAGCAGGGCCGGTTCCGCCAGAACCTGCTCGGCAAGCGCGTGGACTACTCCGGCCGTTCGGTCATCGTGGTCGGCCCGTACCTCAAGCTGCACCAGTGCGGCCTGCCGAAGAAGATGGCGCTGGAGCTGTTCAAGCCCTTCATCTTCGCCAAGCTGCAGCGCCGCGGCCTGGCCACCACGATCAAGGCCGCCAAGAAGCTGGTCGAGCGTGAAGAGGCGGAAGTCTGGGACATCCTCGAGGAGGTCATCCGCGAGCACCCGGTGCTGCTGAACCGCGCCCCGACCCTGCACCGCCTGGGCATCCAGGCGTTCGAGCCGGTGCTGATCGAGGGCAAGGCGATCCAGCTGCACCCGCTGGTCTGCACCGCGTTCAACGCCGACTTCGACGGTGACCAGATGGCCGTCCACGTGCCGCTTTCGCTGGAAGCCCAGCTGGAAGCGCGCGCGCTGATGATGGCGTCCAACAACATCCTGTCGCCGGCCAACGGCGAGCCGATCATCGTGCCGTCGCAGGACGTCGTGCTCGGCCTGTACTACATGACCCGCGCGCTGGTCGGCAAGAAGGGCGAGGGCATGGCGTTCGCCAACGTCGCCGAGGTCAAGCGTGCCTACGACAACCGCGTCGTCGAGCTGCACGCGCAGGTCAAGGTGCGCATCACCGAGACCGTCAACAACGAGGACGGCAGCAGCGAGCAGAAGACCTCGATCGTCGACACCACCGTCGGCCGCGCGCTGCTGCGCGAGATCCTGCCCGAGGGCCTGCCGTTCGAGTTGGCCAACGTCGAGCTGACCAAGAAGAACATCAGCCGCCTGATCAACTCCTCGTACCGCATGCTCGGCCTGAAGGACACCGTCGTGTTCGCCGACCAGCTGATGTACACCGGCTTCGCCTACGCGACCCGTGCGGGTGTGTCGATCGGCATCGACGACATGACCATCCCCGACGAGAAGAAGGGGATCCTCGGCGAGGCCGAGGCCGAGGTGCTGGAGATCCAGGAGCAGTACCAGTCGGGCCTGGTCACCGCCGGTGAGCGCTACAACAAGGTGGTCGACATCTGGTCGCGCACCAACGAGCGCGTGGCCAAGGCGATGATGGACGCGATCGGCACCGACACCGTGACCAACGCCAAGGGCGAGCAGGTCGCGCAGAAGTCGATGAACTCGGTCTACATCATGGCCGACTCCGGCGCGCGTGGTTCGCAGGCGCAGATCCGCCAGCTGGCCGGCATGCGCGGCCTGATGGCCAAGCCGGACGGCTCGATCATCGAGACCCCGATCACCGCGAACTTCCGCGAAGGCCTCAACGTCCTGCAGTACTTCATCTCGACCCACGGTGCCCGTAAGGGCCTGGCCGATACCGCGCTGAAGACCGCGAACTCCGGTTACCTGACCCGTCGCCTGGTCGACGTCGCACAGGACGTGGTGATCACCGAGACCGACTGCGGCACGATGGACGGACTGATGATGACCCCGATCGTCGAGGGTGGCGACGTGGTCGAGCCGCTGCGTGACCGCGTGCTGGGCCGCGTCGTGGCCGAGGACGTGTTCCTGCCGGGCAACGACGAGGATCCGATCGTCACCCGCAACACGCTGCTCGACGAAGCCTGGGTGCAGAAGCTCGAAGACGCCAGCGTGCAGGCCATCAAGGTCCGCTCGACCATCACTTGCGAATCGTCGTTCGGTGTGTGCGCGTACTGCTACGGCCGCGACCTGGGCCGCGGCCACATCGTCAACCATGGCGAAGCGGTCGGCGTGGTCGCCGCGCAGTCCATCGGCGAGCCGGGCACCCAGCTGACCATGCGTACGTTCCACATCGGTGGCGCGGCTTCGCGTGCGGCGGCGATCGACAACGTGACGGTCAAGACGACCGGCTCGATCAAGTTCAACAACCTCAAGCACGTCGAGCACGCCAACGGCCACTTCGTGGCGGTGTCGCGTTCGGGCGAGCTGTCGGTGCTGGACGCGCACGGCCGCGAGCGCGAGCGCTACAAGCTGCCGTACGGTGCCACCGTCAGCGTCAAGGACGGTGCCGAGATCAAGGCCGGCCAGCAGGTCGCCAACTGGGATCCGCACAACCACCCGATCGTCTCGGAAGTGGCCGGTTTCATCCGTTTCATCGACTTCGTCGAGGGCGTCACCGTCATCGAGAAGACCGACGAGCTGACCGGCCTGGCGTCGCGCGAAATCACCGATCCCAAGCGTCGTGGTTCGGCGGCCAAGGACCTGCGCCCGATCGTGCGCATCGTCGACAAGAACGGCAACGACCTGAACATCCCGGGTACCGACCTGCCGGCGCAGTACCAGCTGCCGCCGCGTTCGGTCGTCAACCTGCAGGACGGCGCCGCGGTCGGCGTGGGTGACGTGGTCGCCAAGATCCCGCAGGAGGCGTCCAAGACCCGTGACATCACCGGTGGTCTGCCGCGCGTGGCCGACCTGTTCGAGGCGCGCAAGCCCAAGGACCCGGCGATCCTGGCCGAGCGCTCGGGCATCGTCAGCTTCGGCAAGGACACCAAGGGCAAGCAGCGCCTGATCATCAAGGACGCCGACGGCAACGAGCACGAGGAGCTGATCCCCAAGTACCGCCAGATCATCGTGTTCGAAGGCGAGCACGTCGAGAAGGGCGAGACCGTGGTGGACGGCGAGCCGAGCCCGCAGGACATCCTGCGCCTGCTGGGCGTGGAGCCGCTCGCGGTGTACCTGACCAAGGAGATCCAGGACGTCTACCGCCTGCAGGGCGTGAAGATCAACGACAAGCACATCGAGGTGATCGTTCGCCAGATGCTGCGCAAGGTCGAAGTCACCGATGCGGGCGACAGCAAGTTCCTGCACGGCGAGCAGGTCGAACGCCAGCGTTTTGTCGAGGAGGCCGCCAAGGTGGTGGGCCGCAACGAGATCGTGCCGCAGTTCGAGCCGGTGCTGCTGGGCATCACCAAGGCCTCGCTGGCCACCGAATCGTTCATCTCCGCGGCCTCCTTCCAGGAGACCACCCGCGTGCTGACCGAGGCGGCCGTGCGCGGCACCCGTGACGGGCTGCGCGGCCTCAAGGAGAACGTGATCGTGGGTCGCCTGATCCCGGCCGGTACCGGTCTGGCGTACCACACCCAGCGCCGCAAGAACGCATCGGGCCTGACCGACTCCGAGATGGAGGCGTTGTCGGCCCCGGTCGTGGCAGAGGCGGTTGAAGCCGACGCCGCCGCCGACACGGGCGGGGAATCGAACGCTTCGTAATATCGTGGTACCGCGGCCTTTCGAGGCCGCCCAGATCACCAAATGAGGCGCAGGGAGCGCCTCGTGTTGGGCCCAGGGACGGGCGGGATCAACCGGATAACCTGCGGCCACCTGCGGTGGTCGCGGGCCCGTGACTGGACCGCGTTTGACGGAGACGTTTGACGCGGGCTATACTTTTCCGTCTCGGTGGGCCGGGTGCATTCGGCTTGCCGTTCGTTTTCCACAGGGTCCGGCTTTCGGCGCGGACCTTTTCCTCAGAAGAGTTCAGATGGCGACGATCAATCAGCTGGTCCGCAAACCGCGGCAGGCGGCCACGTACAAGAGCGCCTCGCCGGCGCTCGAGAACTGCCCGCAGCGCCGTGGCGTTTGCACCCGTGTCTACACCACCACCCCGAAGAAGCCGAACTCGGCGATGCGCAAGGTGGCCAAGGTGCGCCTGACCAACGGTTACGAGGTCATCTCGTACATCGGCGGTGAAGGCCACAACCTGCAGGAGCACTCGGTGGTGCTGATCCGCGGCGGTCGCGTCAAGGACCTGCCGGGCGTGCGTTACCACACCGTGCGCGGTTCGCTCGACGCCGCTGGTGTCGCCAAGCGTCGCCAGCGTCGCTCCAAGTACGGCGCCAAGCGCCCGAAGTCCTAAGGAATCCGCAACATGTCGCGTAAAGGCTCCACCCCGCAGCGCTCGGTCCTGCCTGATCCCAAGCACGGCAGCGAGACCATCGCGCGCTTCATCAACATGGTCATGTACAGCGGCAAGAAGTCGGTCGCCGAGAAGATCGTCTACGGCGCCATGGACGTGATCGGGGAGAAGAACCCCAATCCGCTCGAGGTCGTCGAGAAGGCGCTGAGCAACATCTCCCCGGCGGTCGAGGTCAAATCGCGCCGCGTGGGTGGTTCGACCTACCAGGTGCCGGTCGAAGTGCGCGCCTCGCGCCGCATGGCGCTGGCCATGCGCTGGCTGATCGATTCGGCCCGCAAGCGTGGCGAGAACAGCATGCCGCGCAAGCTGGCCGCCGAGCTGATCGACGCTTCGGAAAGCCGTGGCGGCGCGATCAAGAAGCGCGAAGAAACCCATCGCATGGCGGAAGCGAACAAGGCGTTCGCACACTACCGCTGGTGATCCGGGACGTCCCGACACCGAGGTGTCGGGACTCTCGCGCAGCGCGATAGCGCTGCCGCGGCGGCACTTGCCGCCACGCGAACCGGAGGCCGCCGTCAGGCGGCGTCCGGCCATCTGGAACCATAAAAATACGAGAGGGTCCCGTGGCTCGCACCACTCCCATCGAGCGTTACCGCAACTTCGGCATCATGGCCCACATCGATGCCGGCAAGACCACCACGTCCGAACGCATCCTGTTCTACACCGGTGTCAGCCACAAGATCGGCGAGGTGCATGACGGCGCCGCGACGATGGATTGGATGGAGCAGGAGCAGGAGCGCGGCATCACCATCCAGTCGGCGGCGACCACCGCTTTCTGGAAGGGGATGGACAAGTCCTTCCCGGAGCACCGCTTCAACATCATCGACACCCCCGGGCACGTCGACTTCACCATCGAAGTCGAACGTTCGCTGCGCGTGCTCGACGGCGCCGTGTTCGTGCTGTGTGCGGTCGGTGGCGTGCAGCCGCAGTCCGAGACCGTCTGGCGCCAGGCCAACAAGTACCAGGTGCCGCGCCTCGCGTTCGTCAACAAGATGGACCGCACCGGCGCCAACTTCGACAAGGTCGTCGGCCAGCTGAAGTCGCGCCTGGGTGCCTACGCCGTGCCGATGCAGGTGCCGGTCGGTGCCGAGGACGGCTTCGATGGCGTGATCGACCTGCTCAAGATGAAGCGCATCCACTGGGACACCGCGTCCCAGGGCACCGTGTTCGAGTACGGCGATATCCCGGCCGACCTCGCGGACAAGGCCGCGGAGGCGCGTGCGTTCATGATCGAGGCCGCCGCCGAGGCGTCCGAAGAGCTGATGGAGAAGTACCTCAACGACGGCGAGCTGTCCGAGGCCGAGGTCATCGCGGGCCTGCGTGAGCGCACCCTGCGGACCGAGATCGTTCCGGTCTTCTGCGGTACCGCGTTCAAGAACAAGGGCGTGCAGGCCATGCTCGACGGCGTGATCCAGCTGCTGCCGTCGCCGGTCGACGTGCCGGCGATCAAGGGCGTGGACGAGGACGAGAACGAAGCCTCGCGCAAGGCGTCGGACGACGAGAAGTTCTCGGCGCTGGCGTTCAAGATCATGACCGATCCGTTCGTCGGCTCGCTGACCTTCTTCCGCGTCTACTCGGGCGTGCTGAACTCGGGTGACCAGGTCTACAACCCGGTCAAGTCGAAGAAGGAGCGCGTGGGTCGTCTGCTGCAGATGCACTCCAACGATCGCCAGGAGATCAAGGAAGTGCGCGCGGGCGACATCGCCGCGGCCGTGGGCCTGAAGGACGTCACCACCGGTGACACCCTGTGCTCGCAGGACGCGATCATCACCCTCGAGCGCATGACCTTCCCGGAGCCGGTCATCTCGATGGCGGTCGAGCCCAAGACCAAGTCCGACCAGGAGAAGATGGGCCTGGCGCTGGGTCGCCTGGCGCAGGAGGATCCGTCCTTCCGCGTGCGCACCGACGAGGAGTCCGGCCAGACCATCATCGCCGGCATGGGCGAGCTGCACCTGGACATCATCGTCGACCGCATGAAGCGCGAGTTCAACGTCGAGGCCAACGTCGGCAAGCCGCAGGTCGCCTACCGCGAGACCATCCGCAAGCAGGTCAAGGTGGAAGGCAAGTTCGTCCGCCAGTCGGGCGGCAAGGGCCAGTTCGGCCACGTGTGGATCGAGATGGTCCCGCAGGAGCCGGGCGCGGGCTACGAGTTCGAGAACGCGATCGTCGGCGGCGTGGTGCCGAAGGAATACATCCCGGCGGTCGACAAGGGCATCCAGGAAGCCGCCGCCAACGGCGTGCTCGCCGGCTACCCGGTCGTCGACGTCAAGATCCGCCTCGTCGACGGTTCGTACCACGAGGTCGACTCGTCCGAAATGGCGTTCAAGATCGCCGGTTCCATGGCGTTCAAGGAAGGCTTCAACAAGGCCAGCCCGGTCCTGCTGGAGCCGATGATGAAGGTCGAGATCGTCACTCCGGAAGACTACCTGGGTGACGTGATGGGCGACGTCAGCCGTCGCCGCGGCATCCTCTCGGGCCAGGACGACAGCCCGTCGGGCAAGATCATCAACGCGATGATCCCGCTCGGCGAGATGTTCGGCTACGCGACCACGCTGCGGTCGATGTCGCAGGGTCGTGCGACCTACTCGATGGAGTTCGACCACTACGCCGAGGCGCCGACCAACATCGCCGAGTCGGTGGTCAAGAAGAACTGATGCATCGGCCCGGTGCGGACGCGCCGGGCCTTCCCCCGACAAGACCAACAAATACGTTCAGAGGTAAAAAACCATGGCCAAGGGTAAGTTCGAGCGCACCAAGCCGCACGTCAACGTCGGCACGATCGGTCACGTCGACCACGGCAAGACCACGCTGACCGCAGCGCTGACGAAGGTGGGCGCGGAGCGTTTCGGTGGTGAGTTCAAGGATTACTCGTCGATCGACGCGGCGCCGGAAGAGAAGGCTCGCGGCATCACGATCTCGACCGCGCACGTGGAATACGAATCGCCGATCCGCCACTACGCGCACGTCGATTGCCCGGGGCACGCCGACTACGTCAAGAACATGATCACCGGTGCGGCGCAGATGGACGGCGCGATCCTGGTGTGCTCGGCCGCGGACGGCCCGATGCCGCAGACCCGCGAGCACATCCTGCTGGCCCGCCAGGTCGGCGTGCCGTACATCGTCGTGTTCCTGAACAAGGCCGACATGGTCGACGACGCCGAGCTGCTCGAGCTGGTCGAGATGGAAGTGCGCGAGCTGCTGAGCAAGTACGACTTCCCGGGCGACGACACCCCGATCATCCACGGTTCGGCGCTGAAGGCGCTGGAAGGCGACCAGAGCGAGATCGGCGTGCCGGCGATCCTGAAGCTGGTGGACGCGCTGGACACCTGGATCCCGGAGCCGGAGCGCGATATCGACAAGTCCTTCCTGATGCCGGTCGAGGACGTGTTCTCGATCTCGGGCCGCGGCACCGTGGTGACCGGCCGCATCGAGCGCGGCATCATCAAGGTGGGTGACGAAATCGAGATCGTCGGTATCCGTCCGACCACCAAGACCACCGTCACCGGCGTGGAGATGTTCCGCAAGCTGCTGGACCAGGGCCAGGCGGGCGACAACGCGGGCCTGCTGCTGCGCGGCACCAAGCGTGACGACGTCGAGCGTGGCCAGGTACTGGCCAAGCCGGGTTCGATCACCCCGCACACCGACTTCGAGGGCGAGGTGTACGTGCTGTCGAAGGACGAGGGCGGCCGCCACACCCCGTTCTTCAAGGGTTACCGTCCGCAGTTCTACTTCCGCACCACCGACATCACCGGCGCCTGCCAGCTGCCGGAGGGCGTGGAGATGGTGATGCCGGGCGACAACGTGAAGATGGTGGTGTCGCTGATCAACCCGGTGGCGATGGACGAGGGCCTGCGCTTCGCGATCCGCGAAGGCGGCCGCACCGTCGGCGCCGGCGTGGTCTCCAAGATCATCAAGTAACAAGCAGGTCGGTTGCCCGCGGCGCGGGCGACGGGTCGATCCGGGGCGGGGTTGCACGCCGTCCCGGAAACCCGCTAGAATGCGCGACCACCATGGGCCTGGCAGCTTTGCCGGGCCCATGAACCAGCGAAATGAGGGGCAGGAAGCACCTCGTCTTCGCCAGACAGGGAAATGTCGCATGGTGCTGCCCGGTTCGGCTTCCCGGCCGCGGCGGCTTCATGCGTTCGCAGATTCCGTCTGGGCGGGCCGGGAAACCGGCCTGCCTTGATTTTTGAAGGAGCCGGCAGCGTCAGCGCATGCCGGCATTTGCAGTTCACCGGGGTTCGGCGCAACCAGTCGTCGGCCCGTCGCTCTTTTAACCAAGGAACACCGTCATGGCGGACCAGAAGATCCGGATTCGGCTGAAGGCGTACGATCATCGTCTGATCGACCGCTCGGCCAGCGAGATCGTCGAAACGGCCAAGCGGACCGGCGCGCAAGTGCGTGGCCCGATCCCGCTGCCGACCAAGATCGAGCGCTACACCATTCTCACCTCGCCGCACGTCGACAAGGACGCGCGCGACCAGTACGAGACCCGCACGCACAAGCGCGTGCTCGACATCGTCGACCCCAACGACAAGACCGTGGACGCGCTGATGAAGCTCGAGCTCGCGGCCGGCGTCGACGTCCAGATCAAGCTGACCTGAGGCCAACCACATGACTGCGAAGAAGTATTCGCTGGGCATCGTCGGTCGCAAGGCCGGCATGAGCCGGTTCTTCACCGAGGACGGCAAGTCCGTGCCGGTGACGCTGATCGAGGCGACCCCGAACCGCATCACCCAGATCAAGACCGTCGACAGCGACGGCTACAGCGCCGTGCAGGTCACCGCCGGCGTCAAGCGCGCGTCGCTGGTCAACAAGCCCGAGGCCGGTCACCTGGCCAAGGCCAAGGTCGAAGCCGGCCGTGGCCTGTGGGAGTTCCGCGTGGCCGACGACAAGCTCGGCGACTTCGAGGTCGGCGGCGAGATCCGCGCCGACATCTTCGAGGCCGGCCAGATCGTCGACGTACAGGGCGTGACCAAGGGCAAGGGCTTCCAGGGCACGATCAAGCGCTGGAACTTCCGCATGGGCGACGCCACCCACGGTAACTCGCTGTCGCATCGCGCCCCCGGCTCGATCGGCCAGCGCCAGACGCCGGGTCGCGTGTTCCCGGGCAAGAAGATGTCCGGCCACATGGGTTCGGTCCAGCAGAGCACCCAGGGCCTGCAGGTGGTGAAGGTCGACGCCGAGCGCGGCCTGATCGCCATCCGCGGTGCAGTGCCGGGCGCGCCGGGCGGCGACGTGATCGTCCGTCCGTCGAGCAAGGGAGTATGACGATGGAACTTGCCATCAATAACAGCAGCAAGACCGTGTCGGTGTCCGACGAGATCTTCGGCCGCGAGTTCAGCGAGGACCTGGTCCACCAGGTCGTGGTCGCGTACCGCAACGCCGGTCGCGCCGGCACCAAGGCGCAGAAGACCCGTTCGGAAGTCGCCGGCACCACCAAGAAGTCTAAGAAGCAGAAGGGCGGCGGTGCGCGTCATGGCGCGCTGACGGCCCCGATCTTCGTCGGTGGTGGCGTGACCTTCGCGGCCAAGCCGCGCAGCTTCGCGCAGAAGGTCAACCGCAAGATGTACCGCGCCGCGATGGCCGCGATCCTGGCGGAGCTCAACCGCCAGGGCCGCATCAAGGTGGTCGAGTCGCTCGCCATCGAGTCGCCGAAGACCAAGGGCATGATCACCATGCTCAAGGACCTCGGCGTGGGCAAGCGTCCGCTGCTGGTCACCGAGGATGCCACCGAGAACCTGTACCTCTCGGCGCGCAACCTGCCGTATGTCGAAGTCCGTGACGTGCAGGGCCTCGATCCGGTCGCGCTGGTTGGCGCCGACTCGGTCGTGGTCACCGCCGATGCGGTCAAGAAGATCGAGGAGTGGCTGGCATGAACGACGCCAAGCTCTACAACGTGATCCGTGCGCCGCGTGTGTCCGAGAAGACCGCGCGCCTGCAGGAAGTTTCCAACCAATACGTCTTCGAAGTGGCGACGACCGCTACCAAGGCCGACATCAAGGTCGCCGTGGAAAAGCTGTTCGACGTCAAGGTCGAGGCGGTCAACGTGGTCAACGTGAAGGGCAAGTCCAAGGCCTTCAAGTTCCGCATGGGCCGCCGCGCCGACTGGCGCAAGGCGTACGTGAAGCTGGCCGAGGGCCAGTCGATCGACGTGATGGCCAAGGCCTGAGGACTGGAACCATGGCATTGATGACTTTCAAGCCCACCTCGCCCGGCCGCCGTTCCGCCGTTCGCGTGGTGACGCCCGGCCTGCACAAGGGTGCCCCGCACGCGGCGCTGGTCGAGAAGAAGAGCAAGACCGGTGGCCGCAACCACCACGGTCGGATCACCACCCGTCATATCGGTGGTGGCCACAAGCAGCACTACCGCATCATCGATTTCAAGCGCAACAAGGAAGGCATCCCGGCGCGCGTGGAGCGGATCGAATACGACCCGAACCGCACCGCCCACATCGCCCTGCTGTGCTACGTCGATGGCGAGCGTCGCTACATCATCGCGCCCAAGGGCCTGAAGGATGGCGACCAGGTGATCGCCGGCCGTGACGCCCCGATCCGCGTCGGCAACACGCTGCCGCTGAGCAACATCCCGGTCGGTTCGACCGTCCACTGCATCGAGATGAAGCCCGGCAAGGGCGCCCAGCTGGCGCGCGCCGCCGGCGCCGGCGTGCAGCTGGTCGCCCGCGAGCAGGGTTACGCCACGCTGCGCCTGCGTTCGGGCGAAATGCGCAAGGTGCCGGTCGAGTGCCGCGCCACCATCGGTGAAGTCGGCAACGTCGAGCACAACCTCGAGAAGCTCGGCAAGGCCGGTGCCAAGCGCTGGCGCGGTGTCCGCCCGACCGTCCGCGGCGCGGCGATGAACCCCGTCGACCACCCGCACGGTGGTGGTGAGGCCAAGGCCGGCCAGGGCAACCCGCATCCGGTCACCCCGTGGGGCGTCCCGACCAAGGGTTACAAGACCCGCAAGAACAAGCGCACCCAGCAGTTCATCGTGCGCGATCGTAGGAGCTAATCGGCCATGGCACGTTCACTCAAGAAGGGCCCGTTCGTCGACCACCATCTCATCAAGAAGGTGGAGGCTGCGGCCAACAACAAGAAGCCGATCAAGACCTGGTCGCGTCGCTCGATGGTTCTGCCGGAGATGGTGGGCTTCACCATCGCCGTGCACAACGGTCGCAACCACATCCCCGTGCTGGTCAACGAGAACATGGTTGGCCACAAGCTCGGCGAGTTCGCCCTGACCCGTACGTTCAAGGGTCACGTGGCCGACAAGAAGAGCCGCTAAGGAGATGACCATGGAAGCGAAAGCAATCCTGCGCACCGCGCGCATCTCGCCGCAGAAGGCCCGCCTGGTCGCCGACCAGGTCCGTGGCCTGAGCGCCGAGCGTGCCGTCAACCTGCTCAAGTTCTCCGACAAGAAGGCCGCCGCGATGATCCGCAAGGTCGTCGAGTCCGCCATCGCCAACGCCGAGAACAACCAGGGCGCCGACATCGACGAGCTCAAGGTCAAGACCATCATGGTCGACGAGGGCCCGACGCTGAAGCGTTTCATGGCCCGTGCGAAGGGACGCGGTACCCGCATCCTCAAGCGCACCAGCCACATCACCGTCGTCGTCGGCGAGGGGAAGTAACTCATGGGTCATAAAGTTCATCCGACCGGCATCCGCCTTGGCATCTCCAAGGACTGGAACTCGAAGTGGTTCGCCGGCAAGAAGCAGTACGCCGAGTACCTCGCCGCCGACCTGAAGGTCCGCGAGATGCTGCGCAAGAAGCTCGCCCAGGCCGGCATCTCGAAGATCTTCATCGAGCGCCCGGCCAACAACGCCCGCGTGACCATCCACACCGCCCGCCCGGGCGTGGTGATCGGCAAGCGTGGCGAGGACATCGACAAGCTGCGTAAAGAGGTCAGCGACATGATGGGCGTCCCGGCGCACATCAACGTGACCGAAGTGCGCAAACCCGAGCTCGATGCCCAGCTGGTGGCCGAGTCGATCGCGCAGCAGCTCGAGCGTCGCATCATGTTCCGTCGCGCGATGAAGCGCGCGGTCGGCAACGCGATGCGCCTCGGCGCGCTGGGCATCAAGGTCAACGTCGCGGGTCGCCTCAACGGTGCCGAGATCGCGCGTTCGGAGTGGTACCGCGAAGGCCGCGTGCCGCTGCACACCCTCCGCGCCGACATCGACTACGGCTTTGCCGAAGCCAAGACGACCTACGGGATCATCGGCATCAAGGTCTGGGTCTACAAGGGCGAGATCTTCGATTTCTCCCAGGTCGGCCAGGAAAAGCAGGACGACAGCCCGCGTGGCGACCGCGGTGATCGCGGCGACCGTCGCGACCGTGGCCCGCGTCCGCCGCGTGAATCGAGGTAACCGACCATGTTGCAACCCAAGCGAACCAAATTCCGCAAGATGCACAAGGGCCGCAACGACGGCCTGGCATGGAGCGGCAACGCCGTCAGCTTCGGCGAGTACGGCCTGAAGGCGACCGCCCACGGCCAGATCACCGCCCGCCAGATCGAGGCCGCGCGCCGTTCGATCAGCCGCTACGTCAAGCGCGGCGGCAAGATGTGGATCCGCGTGTTCCCCGACAAGCCGATCACCAAGAAGCCGATCGAAGTCCGAATGGGCTCCGGCAAGGGCAACGTCGAGTACTGGGTCGCCCAGATCCAGCCGGGCCGCATGATCTACGAGATCGAGGGCGTGCCCGAGGACGTCGCTCGCGAGGCCTTCCGCCTGGCTTCGGCCAAGCTGTCGGTCACCACCCAGTTTGTTACCCGGACGGTGCGCTAATGGAACTGAAAGAACTCCGCGCGAAGTCGGCCGACGAGCTCCAGGCCCACCTGACCGAGCTGCACAAGGAGAGCTTCTCCCTGCGCATGCAGAAGGCCACCGGCCAGCTCGCCAAGACCCACGAGGCCCGCCGGGTTCGCCGCGAGATCGCTCGCGTGAACACCCTGCTGGGTCAGAAGAAGTAAGGACCCGCCATGACCGACAACAATACAGAGAAGGCGCTGCGCACGGTCGAAGGACGCGTGGTCAGCAACAAGATGGACAAGACCGTCACCGTGCTGGTCGAACGCCAGGTCAAGCACGCGCTGTACGGCAAGTACATCCGCCGTTCGACCAAGCTCCACGCCCACGATGCGGACAATGCCTGCAACGAAGGCGACGTCGTCCGGGTGCGCGAGATCGCCCCGATGTCCAAGACCAAGAACTGGAGCGTGGTTGAGATCGTCAGCCGCGCGGCCGAATAACGAGGAGGCTGAACCATGATCCAGATGCAAAGCTACCTCGGCGTGGCCGACAACTCCGGGGCGAAGGAAGTGATGTGCATCAAGGTGCTCGGCGGCTCCAAGCGCCGTTACGCGCACATTGGCGACATCATCAAGGTCACCGTCAAGGACGCGATCCCGCGTGGCAAGGTCAAGAAGGGCGACGTCTACGACGCCGTCGTGGTCCGCACCCGCAAGGGCGTCCGTCGCCCGGACGGTTCGCTGATCCGCTTCGATGGCAACGCCGCGGTGTTGCTCAACAACAAGCATGAGCCGATCGGCACCCGCATCTTCGGGCCCGTGACCCGTGAGCTGCGTTCCGAGAAGTTCATGAAGATCGTCTCGCTCGCACCCGAAGTGCTCTGAGCGGAGGAACTGACATGAACCGTATCAAGAAAGGCGACCAGGTGATCGTCACCGCCGGCAAGGACAAGGGCAAGAAGGGCGACGTGGTGCGCGTGGCCGGCGACAAGGTCGTCGTGTCCAACGTCAACATCGTCAAGCGCCACACCAAGCCCAACCCGCAGGCGGGCCAGCCCGGTGGCGTGATCGAGCGCGAGGCGCCGATCCATATCTCCAACGTCATGCTCTTCAACCCGGCGACGGGCAAGGGCGAGCGCGTTGGCATCAAGGTGCTGGAGGATGGACGCAAACTGCGTGTGTTCCGCTCCAGCGGTGAGGCGGTTGACGCCTGAGGAATGCTGAAATGACCACCCGGCTTGAAAAGTTCTACAAGGAAGAAGTCGTCCCCTCGCTGACCGCGAAGTTCGGCTACAAGAATCCGATGGAGGTGCCGCGCATCACCAAGATCACCCTGAACATGGGTGTCGGTGAAGCCGCCACCAACAAGAAGATCCTGGAGAACGCGGTCGCCGACATGGCGAAGATCTCCGGCCAGAAGCCCATCGTCACCAAGAGCCGCGTCTCCGTGGCGTCGTTCAAGATCCGCGACGGCTGGCCGATCGGCTGCAAGGTGACCCTGCGCCGCGAGAAGATGTTCGAGTTCCTCGACCGCCTGATCAACGTCTCGCTGCCGCGCGTGCGCGACTTCCGCGGCGTGTCCGGCAAGGCGTTTGACGGCCGTGGCAACTACAACATGGGCGTGAAGGAGCAGATCATCTTCCCGGAGATCGACTACGACCAGGTCGACGCGCTGCGCGGCATGGACATCGCGATCACCACCACCGCGAAGAGCGACGCCGAAGCGCGCGCCCTGCTGGAAGCCTTCCGCTTCCCGTTCCGCAACTGACCCGAGGAATAAATACATGGCCAAGACGTCCATGATCAACCGCGAGGTGAAGCGGGCCAAGCTGGCGGCGAAGTACGCCGGCAAGCGCGAGGAGCTGAAGAAGATCATCGCCAGCCCGACCGCCTCGTACGAGGAAAAGGAAGAGGCCGTGGTCAAGCTGCAGAAGCTGCCGCGTGACTCGTCCCCAAGCCGCCAGACCAGCCGTTGCGCCATGACCGGCCGCCCGCGCGGCGTCTACAACAAGTTCGGCCTCGGCCGCAACATGCTGCGCCAGGCCACCATGCGTGGCGACGTGCCCGGCCTGCGCAAGGCCAGCTGGTAACCGCGCTGGCAACACCGCCGCGCAAGTCTGCTAGACTAGCCGGCTCGCAAGACCCAAACGCCACGGCCGTCCGGCCGTGGCGTCACAACTGAATTCGCAATAGCGGATATCGGTGCACTCATCAGGAATCACACATGAGCATGACTGATCCCATCGCCGACATGTTCGTCCGCATTCGCAATGCGGCCGCGGTCGGCAAGCCGACGGCGACGATGCCGTCCTCCAAGGTCAAGGTCGCCATCGCCAAGGTGCTGCAGGACGAGGGTTACATCCTCGGTTCGCGCGTGACCGAGGCCGGTGCCGGCAAGAGCGAGCTCGAGATCGAGCTCAAGTACTACGAAGGCAAGCCGGTGATCGAGCAGCTCAAGCGCTTCTCGCGCTCGGGCCTGCGCCAGTACCGCGGCAAGGACGACCTGCCGAAGGTGCTCGGTGGCCTCGGCGTCGCCATCATTTCCACCTCCAAGGGCATCATGACCGATGCGCAGGCGCGCCAGCAGGGCGTCGGCGGTGAAGTCCTGTGCTTCGTGGCCTAAGGGAGTAACGAACATGTCCCGAGTTGCCAAGAAGCCGATCGCCCTGGCCAAGGGTGTCGAACTCAACGTCCAGCCCGAGAACGTGACCGTCAAGGGGCCGAAGGGCACCCTGTCGATCGCCAAGCCGGCCGGTATCGACGTCGTCATCGAGGACGGCCATGCGCAGCTGTCGGCCAGCGAGCCGGCACTGATCCCGCTGACCGGAACCCTGCGTGCGATCGTCGCCAACATGGTGCACGGCGTATCCGAAGGCTTCGAGCGCAAGCTCGAGCTGGTCGGCGTCGGTTACCGCGCCGCGATGCAGGGCAAGGACCTGAACCTGTCGCTGGGTTTCTCCCATCCGGTTGTGTTCGAAACCCCCGAGGGCATCACCATCACCACCCCGACCCAGACCGAGGTCGTCGTGGCCGGTGCCGACAAGCAGCGCGTCGGTGAGGTGGCTGCCAAGATTCGCGGTTTCCGTCCGCCGGAGCCCTACAAGGGCAAGGGCGTGAAGTACGCCGGCGAGAACATCATTCGCAAGGAAGCCAAGAAGGCCTAAGCCGGCCTTCAGCTTTCGAGGACCAGACAATGAACAAGAACATCGCCCGCCTGCGCCGCGCCAAGTCGACCCGTGCGCATATCCGCGAACTCGGTGTGCCGCGCCTGTCGGTGCTGCGTACCGGCCAGCACCTGTATGCCCAGGTTTTCACCGCCGACGGCTCGAAGGTCCTGGCCGCCGCGTCGACCACCCAGGCCGACGTCAAGGATGGTTTGAAGAACGGCAAGAACGCCGATGCCGCCGTAAAGGTGGGCAAGGTGATTGCCGAGAAGGCCAAGGCTGCCGGCATCGAGAAGGTCGCGTTCGACCGCTCGGGTTACCGCTACCACGGCCGCATCAAGGCGCTGGCCGACGCCGCCCGCGAGGGTGGCCTGCAGTTCTGATGCTTGAATGCGTGGGGCTCCGGCTCCACGCATTGGTTCCACCCGCCGGCGCGGGGTGCGCCGGACGCAGTGGCGGATTGCCGTCCCTGTGGAGCATCCGCGGTAATCGACAACCATAAGCGGCGCAGCCGCAAGCAACCTTCCAACATCCAGGAACTGAAATGGCTAACGAACGTGAGTCGCGGGGGCGTGATCGCAACCGTGAGGAAATCGATGACGGCATGATCGAGAAGCTGATCGCGGTCAACCGCGTCAGCAAGACCGTCAAGGGTGGTCGCCAGTTCACCTTCACCGCGCTGACGGTGGTGGGTGACGGCGCCGGCAAGGTCGGCTTCGGCTACGGCAAGGCGCGCGAAGTGCCGGTCGCCATCCAGAAGTCGATGGAGTACGCCCGCAAGAACATGAGCAACGTCGAGCTCAACGGCGGCACCCTGTGGCACTCGGTGAAGTCCGGCCACGGCGCGGCCCGCGTGTACATGCAGCCGGCCTCCGAGGGTACCGGCGTCATCGCCGGCGGCGCCATGCGCGCCGTGCTCGAAGCGGTCGGGGTGAAGGACGTGCTGGCCAAGGCGGTCGGCTCGCGCAACCCGATCAACCTGGTTCGCGCGACCCTGCGCGGCCTGACGGACATGCACTCGCCGGCCAAGATCGCGGCCAAGCGCGGCAAGAAGGTCGAGGATCTGATCAATGGCTAAGACCGAGAACAACAACACCGGCACCGTCAAGGTGCGCCTGGTCAAGGGCCTGCGCGGCAGCCAGTCGCGTCACCGCCTGTCGGTGCGTGCGCTGGGCCTGAACAAGCTCAATGACGTGCGTGAACTGAAGGACAGCCCGCAGGTGCGGGGCCTGATCAACAAGGTCCACTACCTGGTCCGGGTCGAGGAGTAACTGACATGCGTCTCAACACTCTCAAGCCGGCTGACGGCGCCCGCACCGAGCGCACCCGCGTCGGTCGCGGTATCGGTTCCGGCCTCGGCAAGACTGCCGGCCGCGGCCACAAGGGTTCGTTCGCACGTGCCGGCAAGGGCAAGATCAAGGCCGGCTTCGAAGGCGGCCAGATGCCGATGCACATGCGCCTGCCGAAGATCGGCTTCCGCAGCAAGACCGCCGGCGATACCGCCGAAGTGATGCTCTACCAGCTCGACAAGCTCGAGGCCGGTGATGTCGACTTCGCGGCCCTGCGCGCCGCCAAGCTGGTGCCGAGCACCGCCAAGCGCGCCAAGGTGGTCGCCAAGGGCGAGCTGACCAGGAAGTTCGTGCTGAAGGGCGTGCTGGCGACGGCCGGTGCCAAGGCCGCGATCGAAGCGGCCGGCGGCAAGGTCGAGGAGTAATCCACGCATGGCGCGAAGCGGCAACGCAATGGCCGGCATGGGCGGCGGGCTCGGTAAGTTCACCGAGCTTCGCCAGCGCCTGCTGTTCGTGATCGGTGCACTGATCGTCTATCGGATCGGCTGCTACATCCCGGTGCCGGGGGTCAATCCCGAAGCGATGCTGCGGCTGATGGAGACCCAGGAAGGCACCATCGTGGACATGTTCAACATGTTCTCCGGTGGTGCGCTGGAGCGCTTCAGCCTGTTCGCGCTCAACGTGATGCCGTACATCTCGTCCTCGATCATCATCCAGTTGCTGGTGCAGATCGTGCCCAGCCTGAAGGCGATCCAGAAGGAGGGCGAGTCAGGCCGCCGCAAGATCAACCAGTGGTCGCGCCTGGGTGCGATTCCGTTGGCGGTGTTCCAAGCATGGGGCATCGCCACCGCGCTGCAGGCCGGCGGTGCCAGCCAGGGTATTCCGGTGGTCTACAGCCCGGGCATGGGCTTCATCCTGACCGCCGTGATCTCGTTGACCGCCGGCACCATGTTCCTGATGTGGCTGGGCGAGCAGGTCACCGAGCGTGGTATCGGTAACGGTGTCTCGCTGATCATCTTCGCCGGCATCGTTGCCGGGTTGCCGTCGGCGGCGATCGGCATGTTCGAGCAGGTCCGCAACGGCGAGATGAGCACGCTGCTGGCCATCGCGATCGTCGCGATCGTCCTGGCGGTCACCTATTTCGTGGTGTTCGTCGAGCGCGGCCAGCGCCGGATCACGGTGAACTACGCACGCCGCCAAGGCGGCCGCAATGCGTACATGAACCAGTCCTCGTTCCTGCCGCTCAAGCTCAACATGTCGGGCGTGATCCCGGCGATCTTCGCGTCCAGTATCGTGATGTTCCCGGCGACCGCGGCGGCCTGGTTCAGCCAAGGCGACTCCTCGTCGTTCATGCTGAGGGTGAGCCAGTGGCTGAACCCGGGCGAGCCGCTGCACATGATCCTGTATGGCGCGCTGATCGCGGGCTTCGCGTTCTTCTATACGGCGCTGGTGTTCAATTCGCAGGAAACCGCCGACAACCTGAAGAAGTCGGGTGCGCTGATCCCGGGTATCCGTCCCGGCAAGGCCACCGCGGATTACGTCGACGCGGTGTTGACCCGGTTGACCGCGGCGGGCGCCGCCTACCTGGTGCTGGTCTGCCTGCTGCCGGAGGTCATGCGCAGCCAGATGGGCATCTCGTTCTACTTCGGCGGCACCTCGCTGCTGATCGTGGTGGTGGTGGTGATGGACTTCATCGCGCAGATCCAGGCGCACCTGATGTCCCACCAGTACGAAAGCCTGCTCAAGAAGGCCAATCTCAAGGGTTCGCGTTCCGGTCTGTCCGGTCGCTGACCCCGGGTCCCGGCGTGGTGCCGGGGTCCTAACGCGCACCGGCTCGCCGGAGGCGTGGAAGCAAGTAACGGAATCCGGGCACAGCTCCCGGGTTCCAGCAGGGCGACTCGTGCGGCGTCTCGCGTACGGGTGGGTCTGGACCGGTCCGCGCGCCAGAGTAGCGCGTGGTGCCCGGCGGGGACGGCTGACACCGCTTCCGCCTGGCAGTCCTG
The DNA here is from genome assembly GCF_056739745.1 of Lysobacter sp. CC-YZS074. Taxonomy (NCBI): domain Bacteria; kingdom Pseudomonadati; phylum Pseudomonadota; class Gammaproteobacteria; order Lysobacterales; family Lysobacteraceae; genus Lysobacter; species Lysobacter sp. CC-YZS074. The sequence goes on from NZ_CP200301.1 coordinate 940,129, forward strand.
ATCCGTCGCCGGAGCATGGGCACACTCCCCATGCCGTGGCACGTCCGCGCTTTGGCGCGGCGCGCTTCCTATGAACCCGAGACCTTGTTACAATTTCCGATTCACTCTGTCGAGTGTTCATCCAGCCGGGTTGTCAGGACCCGGCGGCCAAACCAGTTGGAGATCGCGTTATGGCGCGTATTGCGGGCGTCAATCTGCCTGCCCAGAAGCATGTCTGGGTCGGGCTGCAAAGCATCTACGGCATCGGCCGTACCCGTTCGAAGAAGGTCTGCGAGTCTGCCGGCGTCAACGCGTCGACCAAGATCCGTGACCTGTCCGAGCCGGAAGTCGAGGCGCTGCGCGCCGAGATCGGCAAGTTCGTCGTCGAGGGCGACCTGCGTCGCGAGGTCGGCATGGCGATCAAGCGCCTGATGGACCTCGGCAGCTACCGTGGCCTGCGTCACCGTCGTGGCCTTCCGCTGCGCGGCCAGCGCACCAAGACCAATGCACGCACCCGCAAGGGTCCGCGCAAGGCCATCAAGAAGTAAGGGGTAGACAATGGCCAAGCCAGCACAAGCCAAGACGAAGAAGAAGATCAAGCGCGTCGTCACCGACGGCATCGCCCACGTCCACGCTTCGTTCAACAACACCATCATCACGATCACCGACCGCCAGGGCAATGCGTTGTCGTGGGCGACTTCGGGCGGGGCGGGTTTCCGCGGTTCGCGCAAGTCGACCCCGTTCGCCGCCCAGGTCGCCGCCGAGAAGGCCGGCCGCGCCGCGCTCGACTACGGCGTCAAGTCGCTGGAAGTGCGCATCAAGGGCCCGGGTCCGGGTCGGGAGTCCGCCGTTCGTTCGCTGAACAACGTCGGCTACAAGATCATCAACATCATCGACGTGACGCCCATCCCGCACAACGGATGCCGTCCGCCGAAGAAGCGTCGCGTCTGAGGAGCTGAAGAACCATGGCTCGTTATATTGGTCCCAAGTGCAAGCTCTCGCGTCGCGAAGGCGCCGACCTCGGCCTGAAGTCGCCGGCCCGCGCGCTTGATTCGAAGTGCAAGCTGGAGCAGAAGCCCGGCCAGCACGGTCCCGTCGCGCGTCGCGGCAAGCTGTCCGACTACGCCAACCAGCTGCGTGAGAAGCAGAAGGTCAAGCGTATCTACGGCCTGCTGGAGCGTCAGTTCCGCAACTACTACAAGAAGGCGTCGACCAAGAAGGGCAACACGGGTGAGAACCTGCTGCAGCTCCTCGAGACCCGCCTCGACAACGTCGTCTACCGCATGGGCTTCGCGGTGACCCGGCCGGCCGCCCGCCAGCTGGTCAGCCACCGCGGTGTCACGGTCAACGGCAAGTCGGTCAACCTGCCTTCCTACCAGGTCAAGGCCGGTGATGCGATCGCCCTCGCCGAGCGCGCCCAGAAGCAGCTCCGCGTGCAGGAGTCGCTGACGGTCGCCCAGCAGATGGATCTCTCGCCGTCCTGGGTCGAGGTCGACAGCAAGAAGTTCGCCGGCGTGTTCAAGGCCGTGCCGGACCGTGCCGACCTTCCGGCCGACATCAACGAAGCGCTGATCGTCGAGCTGTACTCGAAGTAATCCACTCTGTTCTTGGGCTGCCGCCCCCGCCGGCGGCCCACAGGAGACTCCACACATGACGGTTACCGCCAATCAGGTACTGCGCCCCCGCGGTCCCCAGATCGAACGCCTCACCGGCAACCGCGCGAAGGTCGTGATCGAGCCGCTCGAGCGCGGCTACGGCCACACCCTCGGCAACGCGCTGCGCCGCGTGCTGCTGTCCTCGATCCCCGGCTTTGCCATCACGGAAGTCGAGATCGACGGCGTGCTGCACGAGTACACCACGGTCGAAGGGTTGCAGGAGGACGTGCTCGAAGTCCTGCTCAACCTCAAGGACGTCGCGATCCGCATGCACACCGGCGAATCGGCGACGTTGTCGCTGAGCAAGCAGGGCCCGGGCATCGTGACCGCGGCCGACATCAAGACCGACCACAATGTCGAGGTCATCAACGGCGACCACGTGATCGCCCACCTGACCAAGGACACCGCGCTCAACATGCGGCTCAAGGTCGAGCGTGGCTTCGGCTACCAGCCGGCCGCCGCCCGTCGCCGTCCGGACGAGGAGACCCGCAGCATCGGTCGCCTGATGCTGGATGCCAGCTTCAGCCCGGTCCGCCGCGTCGCCTATGCCGTCGAAGCGGCCCGTGTCGAGCAGCGCACCGACCTCGACAAGCTCGTGATCGACATCGAGACCAACGGCACGATCGACGCCGAGGAAGCCGTGCGGACCGCCGCCGACATCCTCAGCGACCAGCTTTCGGTGTTCGGCGATTTCACCCACCGCGACCGCGGTGCGGCGAAGCCGGCCACGAATGGCGTCGACCCGATCCTGCTGCGTCCGATCGACGACCTGGAGCTGACCGTGCGTTCGGCCAACTGCCTCAAGGCCGAGAGCATCTACTACGTCGGCGATCTGATCCAGAAGACCGAAGTGGAACTGCTCAAGACGCCGAACCTCGGCAAGAAGTCGCTCACCGAGATCAAGGAAGTGCTCGCCCAGCGCGGCCTTTCCCTCGGTATGAAACTCGAGAACTGGCCGCCGGCGGGTATTGCCTCGCACGGCATGATGGGCTGAGTTCCAACGCGACCATTCCCGTCTCGGGAATGGTCGCGGCCGGTAATCGCCGACGGGCCTGAAGCCCGCGCTCGTCCGGTCAGGGAAGGCCGGCCAGGACCACCCGCAGTCCGCCGCTTCAACGCCATGATGGCGACAACGACGTCCAACAGCTCCAGCATTCACCAGGAACCAAGACCATGCGCCACCAGAAATCCGGACGCAAATTCAGCCGCACCAGTGCCCATCGCGATGCGATGTTCACCAATATGGCCGCGTCGCTCATCAAGCACGGAGCAATCCGTACCACCCTCCCGAAGGCCAAGGAGCTGCGCCGCGTCGCGGAGCCGCTGATCACCCTGGCCAAGAAGGACGGTGTCGCCAACCGCCGCCTTGCGTTCTCGCGCCTGCGGGACAAGGAAGCGGTCGGCACCCTGTTCGTTGAACTCGGCCCGCGCTACAGCGAGCGTCCGGGTGGCTACCTGCGCATCCTCAAGTGCGGTTTCCGCGCTGGCGACAATGCGCCGATGGCCTACGTCGAGCTGGTTGATCGTCCGCAGGTCGCTGCGGAGTAAACCGGGGCAGGTTGCAGGTCCAACCGGATCGGCACTTGTTTGAACAAAGCCCCGGCCTGCCGGGGCTTTGTCCGTTCTGGGGCTTGCACAAGCTGCCGGTGTGTCTTTGCACGACATCGACGACGCCGTATCGTGTCGCCCCATGAAACCTTCCGACCACGTTTCCTTCCGCACCGGGTTCCTGGCCGGGTTCGTGGCCTGCGCCGCATTGATCGGCTATGCGCTGTACACGCAATTCCACGGCGGCCTGCTGCCCTGTCCGTTGTGCATCTTCCAGCGGGTCGGCTTCGCAGTGCTGGGAGTGGTGTTCCTGATCGGCGGCATCCATGCCCCGCGGCGGACCGGTGGTCGCCGGGTCTACGGGGTGCTGGCCGTGCTGGCCGCGCTGGGCGGCGCCGCGGTGGCCGGCAATCACGTCCGTTTGCAGCATCTCCCACCCGACCAGGTCCCGGCCTGCGGTCCCGGGCTCGATTACATGCTCGATTCCATGCCCATCAGCGGCGTGGTGCGTAAGGTCATGACCGGCTCGGGCGAGTGCGCAAACGTGGACTGGTCGTTCCTTGGGCTGTCGATGCCGGCTTGGAGCCTCGTCTGGTTCGTGCTGCTTGGCGGCTGGGCCGCCTACGCGGCCTTCCGACGCCGCTGAAGCCAAGCCATAGCCACGCTTCATTTGCGCGCGCGCGTCGCTCGGCGGATGATGTTTGCTGCGAAGCAACAAATCGATTGAACAAGCAATGGCCAGCCCCGACCGCACCCTGCAATCGGTAAACCTCCCGCGCGAATGGAGCGTCGAGTCCTGGCGCAGCCGGCCCGCGATGCAGCTGCCGACGTATCCCGATGCGGTCGAGCTGGAGACAGTGCTTGGCGAGTTGCGGGGACTGCCGCCGCTGGTGACGTCCTGGGAGATCCTCGCGCTGCGGCAGCAGCTGGCGGAGGCGCAGGAGGGCAAGCGCTTCCTGTTGCAGGGCGGCGACTGCGCGGAAACCTTCGATGCGTGTTCGTCCGAGGTCGTGTCGAACCGGCTCAAGGTGTTGCTGCAGATGAGCCTCGTGCTGGTGCACGGGCTGCGCAAGCCCGTCGTGCGGGTGGGGCGCTTTGCCGGCCAGTACGCCAAGCCACGATCGGCCGACACCGAGACCATCGGCGGAGTGACCCTGCCGAGCTATCGCGGCGACATGGTCAACGCGCCAGCCTTCGATGCCGAGGCGCGTCGGCCGGATCCGCGCCGCATGGTGAAGGCGCACGCCCGCTCGGCGATGACGATGAACTTCGTCCGGGCGCTTATCGATGGCGGGTTCGCCGACCTGCACCATCCGGAGTACTGGAACCTCAACTGGGTCGGACATTCGCCGCTGGCGGACGAGTACCGCCACATGGTGGAGGCGATCGGCGACGCGGTGCGCTTCATGGAGACGTTGTCCGGCGCCGAGGTGCACAACCTCAACCGGGTCGACTTCTACACTTCGCACGAAGCGCTGCTGCTCCCGTACGAGGCCGCGATGACGCGCCAGGTGCCGCGTCACTGGGGCTGGTTCAACCTCAGCACGCATTACCCGTGGATCGGCATGCGCACGGCCGCGATCGACGGCGCGCACGTCGAGTATTTCCGTGGCATCCGCAATCCGATCGCGCTGAAGGTGGGGCCGTCGGTCACGCCCGATCAGCTGCTGCGGACCCTCGACCTGCTCAATCCCGAAGACGAGCCCGGCCGGTTGACCTTCATCCATCGCATGGGCGCCAAAGCCATCGCCGAACGGCTGCCGCCGCTGCTCGATGCCGTGCGGCGCGACGGTCGGCGGGTGCTCTGGGTCTGCGACCCGATGCACGGCAATACGGAGGCCACCGCCAACGGCTACAAGACCCGCCGCTTCGCCAACATCGGCAGCGAGCTGGAGCAGGCGTTCGACCTGCACGCCGCGGCCGGCACCCGGTTGGGCGGCGTCCACCTGGAGCTGACCGGCGAAGACGTCACCGAATGCATGGGCGGCGCGCGTGACCTGACCGAACTCGACCTGGAGCGGGCATACCGCTCCACCGTGGATCCGCGCCTGAACTACGAGCAGTCACTGGAAGTGGCGATGCTGATCGTTCGCAAGCAGGCCAGGCTAGGCGCCGGCTGACCGGCGGCTCGCCTACTCGTCAACCGTCCGCAGGAACCGCGGCGGCCGGCGCGCGAGGGTCGCCTGTTCGAGGGCGAATGCCAGCCCGATCAGTTCCGGTTCGCTCCACTTCGGGCCCATCAGCACCGCGCCGATCGGCAGCCCGTGGACGGCGCCGATCGGCACGGTGATGCTCGGATAGCCCGCGACGGCCGGTGCGCCGTACGCGGCCCCGCCGAAGTGGTCACCATTGACCGGATCGATCACCCACGCCGGCCCGGTGGCGGGCGCGATCAGCGCATCGAGTTGCTGCGCCGCCAGCGCCGCATCGATGCCGTCAGGCCCTGCGAGCCGCTTTGCCTCGCGGGCCGCCCTGCGATAGGCGGCGTCCGTGAGCGGCCCTTTCTGCTGCGCCTGCAGCAGCAACTCCTGGCCGAACCATTGCATTTCGCGGTCGGCATTCAACCGGTTGAACTAGATCAGTTCCGCCAGCGAACCGGTCGGGGTGCCGGCCGATGCGAGATAGCGATCGAGGCCGTCCTTGAATTCGTACAGCAGCACGGTGAACTCGGCCTCGTCCCAGTCGCCCGCGGTCGGGATCTCGGCGTCAACCACGGTGGCGCCGGCGGCCTTCATGGCCGCGATGGCCCACTCCATCGCGGCGTCGATGTCGAAGCGGCGGCCCATCTCATGCCGCAGCACGCCAATGCGCGCTCCGGCGAGTGCGTCCGGATCCAGCGCCTCCACGTACTTGGAGACCGGCCGTGCCGCCGCCGCGGCGGTGGCGTCGTCGGCCGGGTCCTGTGCCGATGCCATCACCGTAAGCAGCAGCGCCGCGTCGGCTACATTGCGCGCCATCGGGCCCGCGGTGTCCTGACTGTGCGAGATGGGAATGATGCCGCTGCGGCCGACCAGTCCCACGGTGGGTTTGATCCCGACCAGCCCGGTCATCGCGGCGGGACAGATGATGCTGCCGTCGGTTTCGGTGCCCACGCCGATGGCCGCCAGGCTGGCGGCCACGGCCGCACCGGTGCCGCTGCTCGAGCCGCACGCGCTGCGGTCGAGCACATAGGGGTTGCGCGTCTGCCCGCCGCGCGCACTCCAGCCCGAACTCGAGCGTGTGGAGCGGAAGTTGGCCCATTCGCTCAGGTTGGTCTTGCCGAGGATTACCGCGCCGGCTGCGCGCAGCGCTGCCACCACTGGGGCGTCGGTGCCGGGCCGGTGGCCGGCGAGGGCGAGCGATCCGGCCGAGTTCACCATCGGGGTCGCGTCGATGTTGTCCTTGAGCAGAACGGGAACGCCGTGGAGTGGCCCCCGGACCCTGCCGGTGCCGCGTTCGGCATCAAGGCGGCCCGCTTCAAGCAGCGCGTCGGGGTTGATCTCGATCACCGCATCGAGCCGGGGACCGGCATCGTCGATCGCAGCGATGCGGTCCAGGTAGGCCCGGGTCAATGCGACGCTCGTGAGCGTTCCGCTTTCCATCCGCGCGGAAAGCGTGGCGACGTCCGCCTCGACGATGTCGAGCGGGTCCGCAATCACGTGCGGTGTCGCCCCGAGCGCCGGGGCGGGGACGGGAGACGTCGCACAGCCGGCCAGCAGGCCGAGTACCAGAGCCGAACATGGGAGCAGCGGGCGAGTGCGCATGGTCGATTCCCGGACGACGGAATCGCGAGTATGCCCGCTCGGCAAAGTGGGGTCAGCGGCGCCTTTGGAGCAGGTCGAGCCCGAGCACTGCCACCACCAGCAGGTTGACCACGAGCACGGCGGCGGTGGGCCAGCCGGGTTGCCGGACCAGCGAGTACAGCTCGACTGGCAGGTACAGCGCCGCACCGATGCACCCCAACCACGAGGCCCATGCCTTGGCGCGCCACAGTCCCCACGCCTCCAGCACGCGAATGGCGCCATAGAGCAGGGCGATGGCGACGGCCATGTGCACGGTACCGGGGCCGATCGCGTCCAGCAGCATCCGGGTGCCGCCCTCGGGGTCGAGCCGGAGCCAGAGCCGCAGCGATTCGACCGACTGCTTCAGACTTGCCGGACCCAACCAGGCCAGTGCGCCCGACAGCAACAGCGCGAGCAGGCCCTTGCCCGCCTCGAACAGCGCGATCGCGCGCACGCTGGCGGTTGGCGCGTCGACAGCGGCGCAGTACGACATGGGTGAATGACGCGGGGCGGGGCCGGCGGCACGTGCGCCGGCCCGGAACCATCAACCGCCGCGGCTGGCGCGCTTGCGGTCGTTCTCGGTGCGGTGCTTCTTGCGCAGCCGGATCTGCTTGGGGGTGACCTCGACCAGCTCGTCGTCGTCGATGAACTCCAGCGCCTGCTCCAGCGACAGCTTGATCGCCGGGATCAGGCCCTCGTCCTTGTCGGTGCCGGACGCGCGGAAGTTGGTCAGCTGCTTGCCGCGAAGGGCATTGACCGTCAGGTCGTTGTCCTTGGAGTGGATGCCGACGACCTGGCCCTCGTAGATTTCCTCGCCCGGCTCGATGAACAGCCGCCCACGTTCCTGCATCGCGATCTGCGCGTAGGCCGGCGACGGGCCGGTGCCGTTGGAGATCAGCACACCGTTCTGGCGCTGGCCGATGTCGCCCTCCATCTTCGGGGCGTAGTGGTCGAAGACGTGGAACAGCAGGCCGGTGCCGGCGGTCAGGGTACGGAACTCGGTCTGGAAGCCGATCAGGCCACGCGCCGGGATGATGAACTCCAAGCGGACGCGGCCCTTGCCGTCGGGCTCCATGTTCTGCAGCAGCGCCTTGCGCTCGCCGAGCCGGCCCATCACGCCGCCCTGGAACTGCTCCTCCATGTCGACGACGAGCTGTTCGAAGGGCTCCTGCAGCTTGCCGTCGATCTCGCGAATGATGACCTCGGGGCGCGACACGGCCAGCTCGTAACCCTCTCGGCGCATGTTCTCGATCAGGATCGACAGGTGCAGCTCGCCGCGGCCACTGACCTTGAACTTGTCGGCGTCGGCGGTGTCCTCGACCTTCAGCGCGACGTTGTGCGCGGTCTCGCGGGTCAGGCGGTCACGCAGCTGGCGCGAGGTCAGGAACTTGCCGCCGCTGCGGTCCTTGACCCCGGCGAACGGCGAGTCGTTGACCTGGAAGGTCATCGAGATGGTCGGCTCGTCGACCGTCAGCACCGGCAGCTGCTCGACCGCGGACGGGTCGCACAGGGTGTCGGAGATGCCCAGCGGGTCGATGCCCGAGAACGCGATGATGTCGCCGGCGCTGGCCTCGGGCACCTCGATCCGCTCCAGGCCCATGAAGCCGAGCACCTGCAGCACCTTGCCGTTGCGGGTCTTGCCCTCGCGGTCGATCACGGTGACCTGCTGGTTGGTTTTCACCTTGCCGCGCTGGATCCGGCCGACGCCGATCATGCCGACGTAGTTGTTGTAGTCCAGCGAGGTGACGCGCATCTGGAACGGACCGTCGGGGTCCACGTCGGGCGCCGGCACGTGCTGGCAGATCGCCTCGAACAGCGGGGTCATGTCGCCGTCGCGCACGCTCTCGTCCATGCCGGCGTAGCCCTGCAGGCCGGATGCGTAGACGGTGGTGAAGTCGAGCTGCTCGTCGGTCGCGCCGAGGCGGTCGAACAGGTCGAAGGTCTGGTCCAGCACCCAGCTGGCGCGCGCGCCCGGGCGGTCGACCTTGTTGACCACGACGATCGGCTTGAAGCCCATCGCGAACGCCTTCTGGGTCACGAAGCGGGTCTGCGGCATCGGCCCGTCCATCGCGTCGACCAGGATCAGCACGGAGTCGACCATCGAGAGCACGCGCTCGACCTCGCCACCGAAGTCGGCGTGGCCCGGGGTGTCGACGATGTTGATGCGCCAGGTCTCGCCGGTCTTCGGATCGGTCCAGCGGATCGCGGTGTTCTTCGACAGAATCGTGATGCCACGTTCCTTTTCGATGTCGCCGCTGTCCATCACACGCTCGGACAGGACCGTGCGCTCGTTGAGGGTGCCGGACTGCTTGAGCAGCTGGTCGACGAGGGTGGTCTTGCCGTGGTCGACGTGGGCGACGATGGCGATGTTGCGCAGGCGTTCGATGGACATGCGGAAGGGCGCCAGGGGCGCGGCTCTTTCTGAAAGGAAGTCGGCCAGTATATAGAAAGTCCCTATCCGAACGGCGACGCCCCGGTGCTGGAGTATCCTTGGCGGTCGACGCATTCATCTTCCACCGGAGCATCCCCCATGAGCCTGATCGCCACCTTCGATACCGACCGCGGCCCGATCCGCATCCAGATGGAGCCGGAGAAGGCCCCGCTGACCGTGGCCAACTTCGCCAACCTGGCGCAGCGCGGCTTCTACGACGGCCTGAATTTCCACCGTGTCATCAACGATTTCATGGTCCAGGGCGGTTGCCCGCAGGGCACCGGCACCGGCGGCCCGGGCTACCGCTTCGAGGACGAGACCTCCAACGGCCTGTCGCACGATCGCGGCGTGCTGTCGATGGCCAATGCCGGTCCGGGCACCAATGGCAGCCAGTTCTTCATCACCCACGTGCCGTGCCCGTGGCTGAACGGCAAGCACACCGTGTTCGGCAAGGTGCTCGAGGGCATGGAAGTGGTCGACAGCATCAAGCAGGGCGACAAGATCAAGTCGGTGAAGCTGGAAGGCGATGTCGATGCCGCCATCGCCGCCAAGGCCGATCGCGTGGCCGAATGGAACAAGACCCTCGACGCTACCGGCGTGTAAAGCCGCGCGGTTGCCGCGACGGGGTTCTGCAGGGCGGCTTCAGCCGCGATCCCCGGGGCCATTCGCCCGCGCCCGTTCCGGATCGCGGCTGAAGGCGCGCCTGCAGGCATTCGGCCCGGCATTCCCGGGCCAAATTAGTTTCACGTGGTACTATTTTCCGGCTCACCGGCCGCTGCCGCGGCCGCTTTCGACCACCCCACCGAGGTCACCAAGATGCCCCAGCTCGCCCGGCGCATCGGTCGCGCCAAGCCCAGCGCGATCATGCAGATTGCCGAGAAGGCCAAGCGCCTGAAGTCCGAAGGCCGCGACATCATCAGCTTCTCGATCGGCGTGCCGAACTTCCTGCCCGGCGCCCACGTCTACCAGGCCGCCCGCGACGCGCTGGAACACGACAGCGGCCAGTACGGCAGCAACCGCGGCGCCGACGCGATGCTGGACGCGTTCCTGCAGCACATCGAAAAGATCGGCCTGACCGGCTACACCAAGGCCAACCTGGCGACCGGCGTCGGCGCCAAGCACGTGCTCTACAACCTCGCCGAGGCGCTGCTGGACGAGGGCGACACGATCGCCTTCCCGACCCCGTACTGGACCAGCTACCTCGACATCGCCGAGATCGTCAACGCCAAGGTCGACCTGCTGCCGTGCCCGCCCGAGCAGGACTACAAGCTGACTCCGGCCCAGCTCGACGCCGCGCTGGCGAAGAAGCCGCGCGTGCTGCTGTTCAACAATCCGTCCAACCCGACCGGCATGGTCTACGACAAGGACGAGATCGCCGCGCTGGCCGACGTCATCGCCAGGTACCCCGACACCTGGATCATCACCGACGACATCTACAACCGGATGGTGTTCGACGGCGTCGGTTACCACAACTTCGTGCACGTGCGTCCGGAACTCAAGGACCGGGTGATCTTCGTCGATTCGCTGTCCAAGACCTACGGCATGCCCGGCTGGCGCGTCGGCTTCATGGCGGGGCCGGAAGTCGTGGCGCAGGCCGTGGTGACGATGAACTCCAACCACATCACCAGCCTGCCGGAAGTCGTCAACGCCGCCGCCACCGCCGCGCTGTCGGGCCCGCAGGACGTGCCCGACGCCAAGTGCGCCGAGTTCCAGGCCAAGCGCGACCAGGTCATGGCGGTGATGGACTCGATCCCCGGCGTGGTCTGCCCGCGTCCGCAGGGCGCGTTCTACGTGTTCCCGGACATCAGCTGCGCGTTCGGCAAGACCCACGGCCCGACCGGCAAGGTCGTCGGCAACGACGTCGAGTTCTGCAGCGTGCTGCTGGAAGCCAAGGGCGTGGCCTGCGTGCCGGGCTCGGCGTTCGGCGAGCCGCGCGCGCTGCGCATCAGCTACACCTGCCCGACGCCGCAGCTGGCGCCCGGCATCGAGCGTTTCAAGGAATTCTTCAGCGAACTGAGCTGAAGCCGCCGCCGCGCCGGGTGAGTGCCCGGCGCGGCGTGCAATGCGAACTGCCGTCCGCGGTGACCGCCGTGGACGACGATCCCACCGTCACCATTCCCCGGAGATCGACCATGAAATCCCCCGTCCGCGTTGCCGTTACCGGCGCAGCCGGCCAGATCGGCTATTCCCTGCTGTTCCGCATCGCCTCCGGCGAGATGCTCGGCAAGGACCAGCCGGTCATCCTGCAGATGCTCGAGCTGCCGATGGAGAAGGCCCAGGCCGCGCTCAAGGGCGTGATGATGGAGCTGGAGGACTGCGCTTTCCCGCTGCTGGCCGGCATGGTCGGCACCGACGACGCCGAGGTCGCGTTCAAGGACGCCGACATCGCCCTGCTGGTCGGCGCGCGTCCGCGCGGCCCGGGCATGGAGCGCAAGGACCTGCTGCTGGAGAACGCCAAGATCTTCACCGCCCAGGGCGCGGCGCTGAACAAGGTCGCCAGCCGTGACGTCAAGGTGCTGGTGGTCGGCAACCCGGCCAACACCAACGCCTACATCGCGATGAAGTCGGCGCCGGACCTGAAGTCGGCGAACTTCACCGCGATGCTGCGCCTGGACCACAACCGCGCGCTGAGCCAGCTGGCCAACAAGGCCGGCGTGCCGGTCGGCGATATCAAGAAGCTGGTCGTGTGGGGCAACCACAGCCCGACCATGTACCCGGACTACCGCTTTGCCACCGTCGGTGGCGAGTCGCTGAAGGACAAGGTCAACGACGCCGACTGGAACGCCAACGAGTTCATCCCGAAGGTAGGCAAGCGCGGCGCGGCGATCATCGAGGCCCGTGGCCTGTCGTCTGCCGCCTCGGCCGCCAATGCCGCGATCGACCACATCCGTGACTGGGTGCTGGGCAGCAACGGTGACTGGGTCACCATGGGCGTGCCGTCCGACGGCAGCTACGGCATCCCAGAAGGCGTCATCTACGGCGTGCCGGTGACCACTGAGAACGGCGAGTACAAGCGCGTCGAGGGGCTGGAGGTCGACGGGTTCAGCCGCGCCGCGATGGACAAGACCCTGGCCGAGCTCGAGGAAGAGCGCGAGGGCGTCGCCCACCTGCTGGGCTGATCCGCACTATTGAAGTGTTATGGAAGGGCGGTCCTGACGGGGCCGCCCTTCGTTGTATCTGCAGGTCGGGGGAGGGTAATGGCAACAATCGCTTCGCACACCGGGAGCAAGGTGGCTCATCGGGGGCTTTTGCTTCTAGAAGCCGCTCTGATCGTGGCTCTGGCGGCGTTCCTTGCCGTCGAGTACACCCCCGAACCCTTCAGTGACTGGCTTTATTACTGGCAGGCCGCGGGCAATCCCGATCGTTATGAGCGCGGAGGTGCCGCCCTGGTCCTGCTTGGATGGCTCAAGCCGTTTGGCATGCCGCCGCACCTGACCATGCTTTACCTCAACCTGGTCGCGGGCGTCGCCACGTTGGTGCTGGCCCGCCAGGTGGACCCCACGCCGGGGAAATGGATCGCCCATCTGGTTGCGCTGTATCTGTTGCTGCTGGCCCCGTACTACGGAATCGTCCAGCTGGACCTGCTTGCCACGATGAGTCTCGGTATCGGGTTGATGATGATCCTGCATCCACCTTCGCGACTGGGGCAGGTGGGTTCGGCGGCATCGGCCATCTTCCTTGTCGCGGCCGCGGTATCCACTCGCCCGCAGTTCCTGCTGGTGCTGGCCACGTTGAGCGGATTGATGGTGCTGGTCTGGGTAGTCGGCCGGAAACGCCGTTCGGCTGCACCACTTGTCGCTGCTGGGCTGCTCTTCGCGGGTGCCTTGGCTGGCTTCGGATTCGACTCGGCACTGCGCGCCCATGCCGAGCGCAGCGGAGCGATCCGGACGAACTCCTCGGTGACGTTGTATTCGGGCCTGCTCGCATCCTCTTCCCAACTCGCCGATTGCGGTCGATGGTCGGCCGAGGCGACTGCCACCATGCGATCCGATCTGGGGAAGCCACTCGCACAGGCCGTGATCGATCGCCTGCAGGCGAAGCCGGCCGCCCATTGGATCGCTGTGATGGCCTGCAAGGTTCCGCAGATCGTTGCACCGCTGCCGTTTGCGTGGTCTTGGCTGATGGAATCGCCTTCCAGCAGCCCGCCTCCCCCTCGCGAGGTCATGCGAAACGTCGCGCTCGTGGAGCAACTGGTGTACCGCGCGCTGATAGCAGCGTTCTACGTCCTTGCAGTGTGGGTCGGGTGGAAGCAGCGATCGACTGGCCTGCTGGGCTGGCTGCCCCTTCTCTGGCTGCTTGCATTCGGACTGGTCCACCTCGTCTTCGAGGTGCAGGGGCGCTACTTCCTCGCAATGCTGTTCCTGCTGCCGGTCCTCTGCGCCCTGGCAATGCAGCGCAGGCCGGGCGGGCAGGGCCGCTCGGATAGAATCACGGCCTTGCCACCCCACGTGGAGAACACATGAGCCACCATTCCGCCGGCGCGCGTTTCCGCGATGCCGTCGCCACCGAATCCCCGTTGCAGGTCATGGGCGCGATCACCGCCTACGCCGGCCTGATGGCCAAGCGCACTGGCTACAAGGCGCTGTATCTGTCGGGCGGCGGCGTGGCCGCCAACTCGCTCGGCGTCCCGGACCTGGGCATCAGCACGATGGAGGACGTCCTGACCGACGCCCGCCGCATCGTTGACGCTACCGGCATGCCGCTGCTGGTCGACATCGACACCGGTTGGGGCGGGGCGTTCAACATCGCCCGCACCATCCGCAGCTTCGAGCGCGTCGGCGTCGCCGCGGTGCACATGGAGGATCAGGTCGGACAGAAACGCTGCGGCCACCGCCCCGGCAAGGAGGTGGTGTCGAAGGGCGAGATGGTCGACCGGGTGAAGGCGGCAGTCGACGCCCGCACCGACGGCAGCTTCGTGATCATGGCGCGTACCGACGCCGCCGCGGTCGAGGGCATCGACTCGGCGATCGAGCGCGCCGTGGCTTACGTCGAAGCCGGCGCCGACATGATCTTCCCGGAGGCGATGAAGTCGCTCGAGGACTACCGCAAGTTCAAGACCGCCGTGAAGGTACCGATCCTGGCCAACCTGACCGAGTTCGGCTCGACCCCGTTTTTCACTACCGACGAGCTGCGCGAGGCCGGCGTCGACATCGCGCTGTACTGCTGCGGCGCCTACCGGGCGATGAACAAGGCGGCGCTGCATTTCTACGAGACGGTGCGCCGCGAGGGCACCCAGAAGAACATCGTCGACACCCTGCAGACGCGCGCCGAGCTGTACGACTTCCTCGGCTACCACGCCTACGAAGACAAGCTCGACGCGCTGTTCGCGCAAGAGAACAACAAGGAGTAAGCCATGAGCGAAACCACCCTGCCCAAGCCGAAGAAATCGGTCGCCCTGTCCGGCACCGCCGCCGGCAACACCGCGCTGTGCACGGTCGGCCGCAGCGGCAACGACCTGCATTACCGCGGCTACGACATCAAGGACCTGGCGACGAAGTCGACCTTCGAGGAGGTCGCCCACTTGCTGGTGCACGGCGCGCTGCCGACCAAGGCGCAGCTGGACGCCTACAGGACCAAGCTGCGCCGCCTGCGTGGCCTGCCGGCGATCGTCACCGAGGCGCTGGAGCTGGTGCCGGCCAACGCCCACCCGATGGACGTGCTGCGCACCGGCTGCTCGGTGCTGGGCACGGTGCTGCCCGAGCGCGACGGCCATCCGGCCAGCGAGGCGCGCGACATCGCCGACAGGCTGATCGCCAGCTTCGGCTCGATGCTGCTGTACTGGTGGCACTTCACCCGCAACGGCCGCCGCATCGATGTCGAAACCGACGACGACTCGGTCGCCGCGCACTTCCTGCACCTGCTGCACGGCGAGCCGCCGAGCGCGCTGCACGCCGACGCACTCGACAAGTCGCTGATCCTGTACGCCGAGCACGAGTTCAACGCCTCGACGTTCACCGCGCGCGTGATCGCCGGCACCGGGTCGGACCTGCATTCGTGCATCACCGGCGCGATCGGCGCGCTGCGTGGGCCCAAGCACGGCGGCGCCAACGAGGTGGCGATGGATATCATCAGCCGCTATGCGACCGCCGACGAGGCCGAGGCCGACATCCGCGCGCGGATGGAGCGCAAGGAGATCGTGATCGGCTTCGGCCACCCGGTGTACACCGTCGGCGACCCGCGGAACCCGATCATCAAGGAACTGAGCCGCAAGCTGTGCAAGGACGGCGGCAACCAGGTCCTGTTCGACGTGTCCGAGCGCATCGAGAACCTGATGATGGACACCAAGAGGATGTTCCCGAACCTCGACTGGTACAGCGCCAGCGCGTACCACATGATGGGCATCCCGACGCCGATGTTCACCCCGCTGTTCGTGATCGCCCGCACCACCGGCTGGAGCGCCCACGTGATCGAGCAGCGCGAGGACGGCAAGATCATCCGCCCGAGCGCGAACTACACCGGGCCGGAAGACCGCGACTACGTACCGCTCGACGCACGCTGAGCGCGGTGGCATCGCGAACGGAAAAGGCCGCTCCCGGGAGCGGCCTTTTTCATGTCCCGCCGAAGGCCTGCCTCAGGCCAGGCCTTCATCCCGCAGCACCTTCTGCACGTCAGGATCGGCTTCCATGCGCGCCTTGAACGCGGCGACGTGCTCCAGACCGCGCATGTCCACGCCGAGTCGGTGTGCCCAGCGCACGGTCATGTAGAAGTACGGATCGGCGAAGCTGCGGAAGCCAGCCAGCCATTCGCGATCGGCGAGCCGCCGGTCGGCGCTCTCCATCAGTCCGCGGATGCGCACGCGCGCGGCGTCGCCGAGAGGCGCGTACTGCGCCTCGTCGGCGATGAACTTGCCTGGCGCGAACAGCGGGGTGAAGGCGGGATGGAGGTCGGCGTTGACGAAGGACAGCCAGCGGGTGGCTTCGGCTCGGTCATGCGCACCGCCGTCCCCGGCAAGGTGGCCGTCGGGAAAACGGTCGGCGATGTAGCCCAGGATTGCCGCGTTCTGGGTCAGCACGAAGTCGCCGTCGACCAGCACCGGCACCGTGCCTGCCGGATTGAGCGCCAGGTAGCCGGGCGCCTTGAGCGATTCGGCGGTCATCAACTCCACCTCGAACGGGCAACCCGTCCATCGCAGGGCGATGTGGTCGGCGGTCGAGCACGCGCCGGGCTTGGTGTACAGCTTCATGGTGCCTCCTGATGGCGAACGTACGGTCCACGCGGATGCGAAGACGGGCCGGCATTGTCGCCGACCCGTCGCCGGGAACCGGTGTACGTTTTCGCGATGCGCTGTTGCGCCGGAGAGCCCTCAGGAGCCGCGGGGCTTGAGGTTCTGTACCTTCAGGAAGGTGTGGTCGCCGATGGTGGCCACCTGGTAGGCGTTGCGCCAGCTCGGGCTGGCGATGGCCAGCGCGGCAAAATGGCTGGCGCCCGGGACGATTTCCTGGCGTTCGCCCGGCGGCAGCTGCCAGTTGCGCTGGGCCTCCAGCGCGATCGTCACCGACTCGGCCCACGCCTCGGTATTGCTCAGGCGGTAGTTGGGCGACACCAGGGTCGGCGCGAACTGTTTGCGGGCGGTGACCACCTCGCAGACGCTGTCGCCCCACAGGCCGCTGTCGCGCCGGCGCAGGGCGACCTCGGCGACCGCCTGCTGGCCCTGCACGGACTGGTCGCGTGCTTCCAGGTACAGCGTCGCGCTCAGGCAGAGCGAATCGGCGGTTTGCGGTGGCAGTACCGAGGCCAACCACAGGATCCAGGCCAGTTTCATGTCGTACTCCTTGCTCCGTTGCGCCGACCGCACCCGGGCGCGCTCCTCTTCGGGAGCGGGACCACGGTGGCGAACCGGCATGGCGTACTGGGGAGGGCGGCGGCTCTAATGGCGCGCTTTGCCCCGTCACCGGGATCCCGCAGAAGGCGGGGGCGGTGGTGGGTGCCGCGCAGGGCGGCTGAAAAAGTTGGCGCAAGGTAGCGACGGAAAGATAAACGGTGTGTGAATGGATCCGCTTGACAAATTCACGCACACTGCCGCCATTTTGTGATGATTTCCACGAAACGACCGCCTGTTAAGGCTTTCAGGCGGACTCGGATGGACTTGCCGCCGTTAAGCCTGTTCAGGTTCTGGCGTGACTGGGTGGATCAGAGCCGGGCTGCCACCTCGGCGCCTTGGCGGATCGCGCGCTTGGCGTCGAGTTCCGACGCCACGTCCGCGCCGCCGATCACTTCCACCGCGACGCCGGCAGCCGCGAGGGGTTGCTGCAGCGGTTTGAAGGGCTCCTGGCCGGCGCAGACCACCACATGATCGACCGGCAGGAGTCGTTCGGCGCCTTCGTGCCGGATTCTCAGCCCCTCGCGGCCTACGCCCAGGTACTCGACCCCACCCAGCATGTGAACACCGTGCTTTTTCAGGGTGGCGCGGTGGATCCAGCCGGTGGTCTTGCCCAGCTTCGCCCCGGGCCTGCCGGGACTGCGCTGCAGCAACCAGACCTCGCGTGCGGACGACGTCGGTTTGGCCGGTGCCAGGCCGCCACGGTTGCCGCGGTACTCCAGGTCCACCCCCCACTCTTCACGCCAGCGGACCGGGTCCAGTGACGGCGACGGCCCGGTCTGGACCAGGAACTCGGCCACGTCGAAGCCGATTCCACCCGCGCCGACGATCGCCACGCGTGCCCCGGCGACCACCGAGCCGCGCAGCACGTCCTGATAGCCCACCACCTTCGGGCCCTCGGCCCCGGGGAACCCGACCGTGCGCGGCACTACGCCGGTGGCGAGCACCACGTGGTCGAAGCCGGCCAGCGCCGCGACGTCGGCGCGCGTGCGCAGGCGCAGGTCGACCCCGGTGCGTCGCAGCCGGTCGTCGAAGTAGCGCAGGGTTTCGTCGAACTCCTCCTTGCCGGGGATGCGCCGGGCCAGGTTGAACTGGCCTCCGATCGCGTCGGCGGCCTCGAACAGCGTCACGCGGTGGCCCCGTTCGGCCGCCACGGTCGCACAGGCGAGGCCCGCCGGGCCTGCACCGACCACTGCGATCCGCCGCGGCGCGGGCGTCGGCCGGTAGACCAGTTCGGTCTCGTGGCAGGCGCGCGGATTGACCAGGCAACTGGCGGTGCGGTTCTCGAATACGTGGTCCAGGCAGGCCTGGTTGCAGGCGATGCAGGTGTTGATCTCCGTCGGGCGCGATGCCTTCGCCTTGGCCACCCACGCGGGGTCGGCCAGCAGCGGCCGCGCCATCGACACCATGTCGGCGTCGCCGGCGGCGAGGATGCGTTCGGCCACCTCGGGCATGTTGATGCGGTTGGTGGTGACCAGTGGCAGCGACACCTCCGGTTTCAGCCGCGCGGTGATGCCGGCGAAGGCACCCCGCGGTACCGAAGTGGCGATGGTAGGCACCCGCGCTTCGTGCCAGCCGATGCCGGTATTGATCAGGGTCGCGCCGGCCGCCTCGACCGCGCGCGCCTGCTGCACCACCTCGTCCCAGGCCAGCCCGCCGTCGACCAGGTCGATCATCGACAGCCGGTAGACCAGGATGAAATCCGGCCCGCAGGCTTCGCGGATGCGGCGCACGATCTCCACCGCGAAGCGCATCCGCCGCGTGGCGTCGCCGCCGAAGGCATCGTTGCGGGTATTGGTGCGCGGCGCGGTGAACTGGTTGAGCAGGTAGCCCTCCGAGCCCATCACCTCGACGCCGTCGTAGCCGGCGTCGCGCGCCAGGCGCGCGGTGTCGACGAAGGCGCGGATCTGCCGCTCGATGCCGCGCGCCGACAGCGCCCGTGGGGTGAACGGGTTGATCGGCGACTTGATCCGGCTCGGTGCCACCTGCAGCGGGTGGTAGCCGTAGCGGCCCGAATGCAGGATCTGCAGGCAGATCCGGCTGCCGTGAGCGTGCACCGCCCCGGTGACCTGCCGGTGCCGGCCAACTTGCCAGCGCGAGGCCAGGGTTCCGCCGAGCGGCTTCAGCCACCCGGCGATGTTGGGCGAGAAGCCGCCGGTGACGATCAGCCCGACGCCGCCGGCGGCGCGCTCCGCGAAGTAGGCCGCCAGCCGCGGGAAGTCGCGCGCGCGGTCCTCCAGCCCGGTGTGCATCGATCCCATCAGCACCCGGTTGGGCAGGGCGCAGAAGCCCAGGTCCAGCGGCGTGAACAGGTGGGGATAGAGCGGGTGCGGGCGGGTCGCGGTCATGCGCAAGTACGCTGGCGTATGGAGTCGCGAACCATGCCGGGATTCACGGAGCGGCACAAGCGCGCGGCACGCGCGTCGCCTGGGTAGCGGGCGGATGCGATAATTGCCCGGCCGCCGTGCGTCCACGGCGTCGCCCTTACCGGCCGCCTCCGGCGCCCCCATCTTCGGGTGGGTTCGCTCGCGCGCCCGCGCCCCGTTTTCGCACGAGATCTCCGCGCCGCATGAACACCAATTACCGCAAGCCGCTGCCGGGCACCGCGCTCGACTACTTCGACACCCGAGCCGCCGTCGAGGCGGTCCAGCCCGGGGCGTACGACACCCTGCCGTATACCTCGCGCGTGCATGCGGAGAACCTGGTGCGCCGCGCCGACCCGGCGCAGCTGCGCGATTACCTGGTCCAGCTGATCGAGCGCCGCCGCGACCTCGACTTCCCGTGGTTCCCGGCACGCGTGGTCTGCCACGACATCCTCGGCCAGACCGCGCTGGTCGACCTCGCCGGCCTGCGCGATGCGATCGCCCAGCGCGGCGGCGATCCGGCCCAGGTCAACCCGGTGGTGCCGACCCAGCTGATCGTCGACCACTCGCTGGCGGTCGAGTGCGGCGGCTTCGATCCGGATGCCTTTACGAAGAACCGCGCGATCGAGGAGCGCCGCAACGAGGACCGCTTCCACTTCATCGAGTGGACCAAGCATGCCTTCCGCAACGTCGACGTGATTCCGCCGGGCAACGGGATCATGCACCAGATCAACCTGGAGAAAATGTCGCCGGTGGTCTACGTGCAGGACGGCGTGGCATTCCCGGACACCTGCGTCGGCACCGACAGCCATACCCCGCACGTGGACGCGCTGGGCGTGATCGCGGTCGGCGTCGGCGGGCTGGAGGCGGAGAGCGTGATGCTCGGCCGCGCCTCGTGGATGCGCCTGCCGGAGATCGTCGGCGTCGAGCTGACCGGCTGCCCGCAGCGGGGCATCACCGCCACCGACATCGTGCTGGCGTTGACCGAGTTCCTGCGCCAGTCGAAGGTGGTCGGTGCCTACTTGGAGTTCCGCGGCGAAGGCGCGCGCGCGCTGACCCTGGGCGACCGCGCGACCATCTCCAACATGGCGCCCGAGTACGGCGCGACCGCGGCGATGTTCTTCATCGACGACAACACCATCGACTACCTGCGCCTGACCGGCCGCGACGACGAACAGGTCAGCCTGGTCGAGACCTACGCGAAGCACACCGGCCTGTGGGCCGACGCGCTGGACACCGCGCAGTACGAGCGCACGCTGGCCTTCGACCTGTCGACCGTCACCCGCAACATGGCCGGCCCGTCCAACCCGCACCGGCGCCTGCCGACCAGTGCGCTCACCGAGCGCGGCGTCGCCGGCAACCTCGACGCCGCGCGTGCGCAGGAGGCAGAGGGCCTGATGCCCGACGGCGCGGTGATCATCGCCGCGATCACCAGCTGCACCAACACCTCCAACCCGCGCAACGTGATCGCCGCCGGCCTGCTCGCGAAGAAGGCGAATGCGCTGGGCCTCGTGCGCAAGCCGTGGGTCAAGACCTCGCTCGCGCCGGGCTCGAAGGCGGTGCAGCTGTACCTGGAGGAGGCCGGGCTGCTGCCGGAGCTGGAGAAGCTCGGCTTCGGCATCGTCGGCTTCGCCTGCACCACCTGCAACGGCATGAGCGGCGCGCTCGACCCGGCGATCCAGCAGGAGATCGTCGACCGTGACCTGTACGCCACCGCCGTGCTGTCGGGCAACCGCAACTTCGACGGCCGCATCCATCCGTATGCCAAGCAGGCGTTCTTGGCCTCGCCGCCGCTGGTAGTTGCCTACGCCGTGGCCGGCACGGTCCGTTTCGACATCGAGAAGGACGTGCTCGGCACCGACGCGCAGGGCAACCCGGTCACGCTCAAGGACCTGTGGCCGAGCGACGAGGAGATCGACGCCATCGTGCGCGAGCACGTGAAGCCCGAACAGTTCCGCAAGGTGTACGAGCCGATGTTCAACATCCGCGTCGAGCACGGCAGCAGGGTGTCGCCGCTGTACGACTGGCGCGAGATGAGCACCTACATCCGCTGTCCGCCGTACTGGGAAGGCGCGCTGGCCGGCGAACGCACGCTGCGCGGCATGCGCCCGCTGGCGGTGCTCGGCGACAACATCACCACCGATCACCTGTCGCCGTCCAACGCGATCATGGCCAGCAGCGCCGCCGGCGAATACCTGGCGAAAATGGGCCTGCCGGAGGAGGACTTCAATTCCTATGCGACCCACCGCGGCGACCACCTGACCGCGCAGCGGGCGACCTTCGCCAACCCCAAGCTGCTCAACGAGATGGTGCGCAACGACGACGGCAGCGTGCGCCAGGGATCGCTCGCGCGGATCGAGCCGGAAGGCGAGGTCACCCGCATGTGGGAAGCGATCGAGACCTACATGGAGCGCCGCCAGCCGCTGATCATCATCGCCGGCGCCGACTACGGGCAGGGCAGCTCGCGCGACTGGGCCGCCAAGGGCGTGCGCCTGGCCGGCGTGGAGGCGATCGCGGCCGAGGGCTTCGAGCGCATCCACCGGACCAACCTGATCGGCATGGGCGTGCTGCCGCTGGAGTTCCAGCCCGGCACCGACCGCAACACGCTGGGCATCAACGGCACAGAGACCTATGACGTGGTCGGCACCCCGGCGCCGCGCGCGACGCTGACGCTGGTCATCAATCGCA
The DNA here is from genome assembly GCF_056739745.1 of Lysobacter sp. CC-YZS074. NCBI lineage: Bacteria > Pseudomonadati > Pseudomonadota > Gammaproteobacteria > Lysobacterales > Lysobacteraceae > Lysobacter > Lysobacter sp. CC-YZS074. The sequence continues at coordinate 962,373 of NZ_CP200301.1, forward strand.
AGGGCGGTGAGCGCGTCGAGGTGCCGGTGACCTGCCGCCTGGACACCGCCGAGGAAGTCGCGATCTACGCCGCCGGCGGCGTGCTGCAGCGCTTCGCCGACGAGTTCTTCGAGGCGGATCAGGCGGCCTAGCCGAAACCGCGCCGCCGTCCCTCCAGCCCCCGTCGACCCACTCGCAGGAATACCCATGCCGCACGCTCCGCAGCTCCGCATCCCCGCCACCTACATGCGCGGCGGCACCAGCAAGGGCGTGTTCTTCCGCCTGCAGGACCTGCCCGCCGCCGCGCAGGTCCCGGGACCGGCGCGCGACGCACTGCTGATGCGCGTGATCGGCTCGCCCGACCCCTATGGCAAGCACACCGACGGCATGGGCGGGGCGACGTCGAGCACCAGCAAGTGCGTGATCATCTCGGCGTCGACGATCCCGGACCACGACGTCGACTATCTCTACGGGCAGGTGTCGATCGACACCGCGTTCGTCGACTGGAGCGGCAATTGCGGCAACCTGTCGTCCGCGGTCGGCCCGTTCGCGATCAGCGCCGGCCTGATCGATCCCGCCAGGGTCCCGCGCGACGGCATCGCCACCGTGCGGATCTGGCAGGCCAACATCGGCAAGACCATCGTCGCCCACGTGCCGATGACTGGCGGGCAGGTGCAGGAGACTGGCGACTTCGAGCTCGACGGCGTGACCTTCCCGGCCGCCGAGGTCCGGCTGGAGTTCCTCGACCCGGCGGACGAAGGTGAGGGCGACGGCGCGTCGAGCGGCATCTTCCCGACCGGCCACCTGGTCGACGACCTCGACGTGCCCGGCGTCGGTACCTTCAGGGCGACGATGATCAACGCCGGCATCCCGACCATCTTCCTCAACGCCGCCGACCTCGGCTATACCGGCGCCGAGCTGCAGGACGCCATCAACGGCGACCCGCAGGCGCTGGCCCGGTTCGAGGCGATCCGCGCGCACGGCGCGGTGCGCATGGGGCTGATCGGCAACGTCGAACAGGCCGCCACCCGCCAGCACACGCCCAAGGTCGCGTTCGTCGCACCGTCGGCCGACCACATCACTTCCAGCGGCAAGCGCATCGCCGCCACCGACGTCGACCTGCTGGTGCGCGCGCTGTCGATGGGCAAGCTGCACCACGCGATGATGGGCACCGCCGCGGTCGCGATCGGCACCGCCGCGTCGATCCCGGGCACGCTGGTCAACGCCGCGGCCGGCGGCGGCGAGCGCGAGGCGGTGCGCTTCGGCCACCCGTCGGGCACGCTGCGTGTCGGCGCGCAGGCGGAACAGGTCGACGGCCAGTGGACCGTCACCAGGGCGGTGATGAGCCGCAGCGCACGCGTGCTGATGGAAGGCGCGGTGCGCGTCCCGGCGGAGGCCCTGCCGGGCGCGTAATCCTGCAGGACGGGTGAAGGCCTCGCCGGAGGGAGCGCGCACAATGGCGACTCCCTTTCGGAGGTGTGCCATGAGCCGGTTCGACCAGCGCTCCACCGTCCGTCCCGAGCCCGACCGGCCGATGCTGGACATCGCCGACTACGTGGCCGGCTACACAATCGACTCGCGCGAGGCTTTCGACACCGCCCGCTACATGCTGCTGGACTCCCTGGCCTGTGCGGCGCTGGCGATGGACCACGCCGACTGCGTCAGGCACCTCGGCCCGCTGGTGCCCGGCGCCGATATGAGGGGCGGCGCGCGCGTGCCGTTCACCACCCATGAGCTCGACCCGGTGCAGGCCGCCTACAACATCGGCGTGCAGGTCCGCTGGCTCGACTTCAACGACACCTGGCTGGCGGCGGAATGGGGCCACCCGTCCGACAACCTCGGCGCGATCCTTGCCGTGGCCGACTACCTGGGCCGTAAGGCCGAAGCCGAGGGCGGGCAGGCACTTACCGTCCGCGACGTGCTCGCCTACGCCATAAAGGCCCACGAGATCCAGGGCTGCTACGCACTGAGAAACTCGTTCAACCGGGTCGGCCTCGACCACGTGATCCTGGTTCGGTTGGCCGCCACCGCCGTCGCCACCCACATGCTCGGCGGCGACAGGGACGCGATCTGGACCGCCGTCTCGCACAGCTGGATCGACAACGGCGTGCTGCGCACTTATCGCCACGCCTCCAATACCGGCCCGCGCAAGAGCTGGGCCGCCGGCGACGCCTGCCGCCGCGCCGTCACCCACGCGTTGAACGCGGTGAAAGGCGTGGTCGGCTACCCGAGCGCGCTGACGGTGCCGACGTGGGGCTTCTACGACGTGGCCTTCGAGGGTCGGCCGTTCGAGTTCGAACGTCCGTTCGGCAGTTACGTGATGGAGAACGTGCTGTTCAAGATCAGCTACCCGGCCGAGTTCCACGCCCAGACCGCGGTCGAGTGTGCGATGCAACTGCACGGGCAGGTGAAGGACCGGATCGACGAGATCGAGCGCATCGAGATCCAGACCCAGGCCGCCGGCGCGCGGATCATTGACAAGAGCGGCCCCCTGCACAACTACGCCGACCGCGACCACTGCATCCAGTACATGGTCGCCGTGCCGCTGATCTTCGGCCGCCTGACTGCCGACGACTACACCGACGCGGTCGCCGCCGACCCGCGCATCGACGCGCTGCGGGAAAGAATGACGGTCAGCGAGAACGAGCAGTTCACCCGGGACTACTTCGATTCCGACAAACGCTACATCGGCAACTCGGTGCAGGTGTTCTTCAGGGACGGCAGCTCGACCGACCGGGTTTCGATCGACTACCCGATCGGCCACCGCAGGCGACGCGGGGAGGGCATCCCGGTGCTGATGGCGAAGTTCGAGAGGGCGGTACGAGCCAAGCTCCCGAAAGACAGGGCCGACCGCCTCAGGGCCCTGACGCAAGCACCGGAGCAGTTCGACTCCCTGCCGCTGACCGATTTACTGGGCTTGCTGCGATCGTGAATGCTCCCTGAGCGAAACCGCATCGTGGGGGAACCCGATGGAATGTTAGGCCGGAGTTAACACCGCCTTCACCACCCCAAACCTACCCTGCGCGTCGATGGCGTCACCTGGCAGCCGTCCCGAACGGTAAGGATCCTCGCAGATGCGGTTTCCAAATCTTGAATCAAACAAGGAGATGCAAATGAATAAGAAACTCCTCTGCGCCGCCCTGCTGGGCGGTCTGGCAACGGCCGGTTCCGCCACTGCGCAGGAATTCGACGACCGCTGGTATGTGACCGGCACGGCCGGTATGAACATCCAGGATAACGAGCGCGATACCCGCAATACCCCGTTTGGCGCGATCGGCGTCGGCAAGTTCATCAACCCGAACTGGTCAGTGGACGGCGAGCTGAATTATCAGAATGCCCAGGTCGACCGGAACCAGGACCTCAACTGGAGCCAGTACGGCATTTCGTTCGATGTCCGCCGGCACTTCATCGCCGAGGGCCGTGCGTGGAATCCGTACGTGGTGATGGGCCTGGGTTACCAGCGCTCGGAGGAGGAGTTCGACCCGTCCAACCCGCTGATCCCGGCACGCTTCGAGCGCGACGGTGCGCCGAGCGAGCGCGAGGAAGGCAACGTCGCCGGCAAGCTCGGTTTCGGTGTCCAGGGTGACGTCGGCCGGGTTGCGATCCGTACCGAGCTGGCCTACCGCATCGATGCCGACGACGACAGCGTCGGCGCCTATCTCAGCGACGATGTGCCGCGCGACGACGGTGCCGACTGGTTCGGCGACGTCTTGGCCTCGGTTGGCGTGGTCGTCCCGCTGGGTCCGGAGCCGATGGCCCCGGTGGCCCCGGCTCCCGCGCCGGCCGCCCCGAGCTGCGCCGATCTGGACGACGACGGCGACGGCGTCAACAACTGCGACGACAAGTGCCCCGGCTCGCAGGCCGGCCAGACCATCGGTCCGGACGGTTGCCCGGTGCCGGTGTCGATCGACCTGAAGGGCGTGAACTTCGACTTCGACAAGTCGAACCTGCGTCCGGACGCCGTCGCGATCCTGGGCGAGGCGGTGCAGATCCTGCAGCGTTACCCGGACATGCGGGTCGAGGTCGCCGGCCACACCGACATGTGCGGTTCGGACGCCTACAACCAGAGCCTGTCGGAGCGCCGCGCGCAGGCGGTCTACGACTACCTGACCAGCAACGGCATCGATGCCTCGCGCCTGGTCGGTCCGAACGGCTACGGCGAGAGCCGTCCGCTCGAGAACACCCCGCAGGACCTGCCGGAGTGCAAGAGCGAGACCAACCGTCGCACCGAGTTGAACGCTCAGAACTGAGTGGTGCTGTAAATGCGGGTGGTCTTGGCCACCCGCATGCTCCGGAAGCCCGGCTCATGCCGGGCTTTTCTTTTGGTCTTACATGGTGGCGGCCGAGACAGCTTCCTGAATGTGTATCATCTGCGCCGTCAGCGACACGGCTTTCCGGCCGGTCCTGCCCTTCTGCGATGGATCGCAAAAAAACCCCCGATATAACAATGAAGGAGTTCCGCATGAAGATTCGCCTGTTGAGCACTGCGCTGCTGGCGGGCCTGGCGTTCGCGTCGGCAGCCAACGCCCAGGAGTTTGACGACCGCTGGTATGTCACCGGCGCAGTCGGCATGAACATCCAGGACAACGACCGCGGTACCAACAATGCCCCGTTCGTGGCCCTTGGCGTCGGCAAGTTCATCAGCCCGCAGTGGTCGCTGGACGGCGAGCTGAACTACCAGAACCCGAACTTCAGCGACGCGCAGGACCTGAACTGGAGCCAGTACGGCCTGTCGGTCGACCTGCGTCGCCACTTCCTGGCCGAAGGCCGCAGCTGGAACCCGTACGCCGTGATGGGTCTGGGCTTCCAGCGTTCGGAAGAAGAGTTCGACGCCTTCCCGAGCCCGGACTCCCCGGGTGAGCGCGAGGACGGCAACCTGGCCGCGAAGGTCGGTTTCGGCGTCCAGGGTGCGGTGAACGACAACATCTCCGTGCGTACCGAGTTGGCGTATCGCGCCGACCTGGACGACCAGAGCGTCGCCAATGCGGGTGAAAACTGGTTCGGCGACCTGCTGGCCTCCGTCGGCGTGGTGATCCCGCTGGGCGCCAAGACCGTCGTCGCCCCGCCGCCGCCGGCACCCGCCGCGCCGAACTGCGCCGACCTCGACGATGACGGCGACGGCGTCAACAACTGCGACGACAAGTGCCCGAGCTCCCAGGCCGGCCAGACCATCGGTCCGGACGGTTGCCCGGTGCCGGTGTCGATCGACCTGAAGGGTGTGAACTTCGACTACGACAAGTCGGAGCTGCGTCCGGACGCGGTCGCCATCCTGAGCGAGGCCGTGCAGATCCTGCAGCGCTACCCCGACCTCAACGTCGAAGTGGCCGGCCACACCGACGCCAAGGGCACCGACGCCTACAACCAGGCCCTGTCCGAGCGCCGCGCCCAGGCCGTCTATGACTACCTGACCAGCAACGGCATCGACACCTCGCGCCTGGTTGGCCCGAACGGCTACGGCGAGAGCCGCCCGATTGCCCCGAACGCCAACCCGGACGGTTCGGACAATCCGGAAGGCCGTGCGCAGAACCGCCGCACCGAGTTGAACGTGCAGAACTGATCCACGTCTGCAGTACCACCATGGGGACCCGGCGAAAGCCGGGTTCCTTTTTTGCGTGGTCCGAGCAGCGGCGCGCGGGGTTCATCCGCCTTTCACCGCCGGCCCTATTCCATAGCCCTTTCTCACTTTTCGGGGGCCGGCTTGTCCAGAAAACTCACCATTGCCTCGAGCGCGTTGCTGCTCCTGGCAACCGCATGTTCCGCGACCGAGTTGAAGCAGGGCGAGCAGGCGCCCCCCGAGGCACAGGACGCATCCGCCACTGCCGGCGGGCAGGTCGGCCAGCCGCCGGCCACCCCGGCACCGGCCGGGCAGCCGCCCGCTGCCCAGGGCGCGGTGCCGGTGCCGGGGCAGGTGGTCCCCGGCCAGCAGGCGGTCGATCCGGCCACCTATGTGCCGAAGACGGCGCACGACAACACGCCTTGGCGCTTCAACATGCAGGAGGGCGGCCGCAGCGCGTCCGCCGACGAGTTCGACGCCTGGTTGAAGCAGCGCGGTGTGCGGGTTGCGACAGGCAAGCCGGCCACGCCGCTGGTGCAGAACTGCCCGACGCCGGAAGGCGACAAGGGCGACAGTGACGGCGACCGCATCATCAACTGCCTGGATCAGTGCCCCGCGTCCGAGGCCGGGCAAGCGATCGGCCCGGACGGCTGCCCCGTGCCGATCTCGATCGACCTCAAGGGCGTGACGTTCGGCTACGACAAGGCCGTGCTGGGTGCCGAAGCCAAGGCCGTCCTGGCCGAGGCGATCGAGATCCTCCAGCGCCATCCCGCCCTGAAGGTCGAAGTGGCCGGCCACACCGATGCGCGCGGCGATGCCCAGTACAACCAGCGACTGTCCGAGCGCCGCGCCCAGGCCGTGTACGACTACCTGGTCGAGAACGGCATCGACGAGCAGCGGCTGATCGGCCCGGTCGGTTTTGGCGAGTCGCGTCCCATCGCGCCGAACCAGAAGCCCGATGGCTCGGACAATCCGGAAGGGCGCGCCACCAACCGGCGTACCGAGTTGAACATCCAGAACTGAGCTCCGGCGCAGGCAGTGACTTCCCGAATCCCGGCCGCGTGCCGGGATTCGCGGTTCTGCGTCAAAAGTGGCAGCGCAGGCCGGTCCGGGTCTCGACTGTTCACCCGATGCCTTTTCGGACACGCTGCGCCCATATCCAACGACTCGAGGGCGGTTCTTGAAGCGTCGACGAAAGCCAGCGGCGAGCCGCCCCGTTCGCGGGCCAGCGACCACGCGGTCCCGCGCCGCCGATTCCGCGCGTGACCTGCCTGCAGCCTCCACGACGCAGGCCCCGGACGCGGCGGTGCGGCGCCACGGGTTGGCGCGCGTGCTCTCCAAGCGCGGCCTGTGCTCGCGCAGCGAGGCGGTCCGCTGGATTGCCGCGGGCCGGGTAACGGTCGACGGCGTGGTGGTCAGGGACGCGGAATATCCCATCATCGACAACGGCTCCCGCCGCATCGCCATCGAGGGTGATGCCGCGTCCCCACCCGTGCGCGAGTACCTGATGCTCAACAAGCCGCGCGGCCTGCTGACGACCGCAAGCGACGAGCACGGCCGCGATACGGTCTATCGCTGCCTCGACGGCGCCGGTCTGCCCTGGCTTGCGCCGGTCGGGCGACTGGACAAGGCCAGCGAGGGCCTGCTGCTGTTCTGCAATGATCCCGAATGGTCGGCGCGGGTCACCGATCCGGCGGTCGGTCCGGACAAGACCTATCACGTGCAGATCGACCGACGGCCCGATGACACCTTGCTCTCCGCGTTGGTCAGCGGCGCGACCTTCGACGGCGAGCACCTCCGTGCCAGGGCGGCCACCCTGTTGCGGGCCGGCGATCGCAACGCCTGGCTGGAGATCGTCCTGGACGAAGGACGCAACCGCCAGATCCGGCGCCTGCTGGGCGCATTCGACATCGGCGTGTTGCGGCTGGTCCGGGTCGCCATCGGCGAGCTGCCGCTGGGCCGACTGGCCAAGGGCGAGTGGCGCCGCCTGACCGCAGCGGAAGTCGCGGCGCTGGCGTCCCCGTCGCGTTAGGCACTGCGCCCGCCGTCGCAGTTCATAGCTGCGCGCCGTGGCTGTTTTCGCATGCGGCGACGAGCCTTTCGTCGGGAATGTGGGCGGGCTCACCATTTGCGTCACCCCGATCCCCTTTTTGTCACCTACACTTCACCCGCATCCTGAGGGGAGAGGGAGTCATGGGGAAGATTGTCATCGCTGTTTCTTTGTTTTCGTCGCTGCTGATGTCGCCCGCCTTCGCGGCGGAGACGCAGGCGGATACCGCCACGGTGGATGCGGCCACCTACCAGCCCAAGACCGAGCACGACAACACGCCGTACCGCTTCAACATGGAGCAGAACGGCAAGCGCATGAGCGCGGACGAGTTCGATGCCTGGATGAAGGCGCGTGGCGTGCGCGTGGCCACCGGCAAGCCGGCCGTTGACGCGGCCAGCGCACCGGCGGCCAACACCGATCTGGCGGACAAGTAAAAGGGCGGCGCGCCTGCGGGCGTTGTCCCACCCTGATACGAAAAGACCCGGCGCCGGCCGGGTCTTTTTTTATCTGCGCTGCGGCGCGGGTCAGCCCTTGATGACGCCCAGCTCGCGACCGATCCGGGTGAATGCATCGATGGCCCGGTCCAGGTGCTCGCGGGTATGCGCGGCCGACATCTGGGTGCGGATCCGTGCCTGGCCCTGCGGCACCACCGGGAAGAAGAAGCCGATCGCGTAGATGCCTTCCTCCAGCAGCCGCTCGGCGAAGCGCTGGGCCAGCGGCGCGTCGTACAGCATCACCGGCGCGATCGGGTGCACGCCCGGGCGGATGTCAAAGCCGGCCGCGGTCATGCGCTCGCGGAAGTAGGCGGTGTTGTCGGCCAGCCGCTCGCGCAGATCGCCCGCGGCGTCCAGCATTTCGAACGCCTTGGTGCCCGCGGCGACCACGTGCGGCGGCAGCGAATTGGAGAACAGGTACGGCCGCGAACGCTGGCGCAGCAGCTCGACGACTTCCTTCTTCGCGGTGGTGAAGCCGCCCAGCGCGCCCCCCATCGCCTTGCCCAGGGTGCCGGTGATGATGTCGATCCGGTCGAGCACGCCCTTGACCTCGGCCGAGCCGCGCCCGGTCGCACCGATGAAGCCGGTGGCGTGGCATTCGTCGATGTGCACCAGCGCGCCGTACTTGTCGGCGAGCGCGCAGATCTCGTCGAGCGGGGCGATGAAGCCGTCCATCGAGAACACGCCGTCGGTGGTGATCATGATGGTGCGTGCGCCGTCGGCCTTGGCCTGCTGCAGCTGCTTTTCCAGCTCCGCCATGTCGCAGTTGGCGTAGCGATAGCGCTTGGCCTTGCACAGGCGCACGCCATCGATGATCGAGGCGTGGTTGAGCACGTCGGAGATGATCGCGTCCTCCGGCCCCAGCAGCGGCTCGAACAGGCCGCCGTTGGCGTCGAAGCAGGCGGCGTAGAGGATCGTGTCCTCCTTGCCGAAGAACCGCGCGATGGTCTGCTCCAGCTCCTTGTGCAGGTCCTGGGTGCCGCAGATGAAGCGCACCGAGGCCATGCCGAAGCCGTGGGTGTCCAGCGCCTCCTTGGCGACGGCGATGACGTCCGGGTGGTCGGCCAGCCCGAGGTAGTTGTTGGCGCAGAAGTTCAGCACCGTGCGGCCGTCATCGAGGGTGATCTCGGCCGACTGCGGGCTGGTGATGATCCGCTCGGACTTGAACAGCCCGGCGTCGCGGATGGAGTCGAGTTCGGTGGCGTAGCGCTCGGTCAGGGACATCGGACGGATCCTCGGGATGGGGGGTTGGCGTAGGAGCGACGTGAGTCGCGAACGCGCAGGCAATCGGCAGGTCAGTGGGTCGCGACTCACGTCGCTCCTGCAACGAAGCGGCGTCCAACGATGAGGCGCCGCCCAACGAACCGGTGCCGCGTCAATTCCAGCTCAGCACGACCTTGCCGGCCTTGCCCGATTCCATCAGCTCGAAGCCCTGCTGGAACTCTTCCACCGGCAGCTGGTGGGTCAGTACCTTGCCCAACGGGAAGCCGCTGAGCACCAGTTGCGTCATCTTGTACCAGGTCTCGTACATGCGCCGGCCGTAGATGCCGTGCAGGGTCAGGCCCTTGAAGATGATTTTGTCCCAGTCGGCGCCGGCGCCCTTGGGCATGATGCCGAGCATCGCGATCCTGCCGCCGTTGTACATGCAGTCGAGCATGTCGTTGAACGCGCGCGGGTTGCCGCTCATCTCCAGGCCGACATCGAAGCCGTCCATGTGCAGGTCGGCCATGACGTCCTTGAGTGAGGTGTTGGCGACGTTGACCACGCGGGTCGCGCCCATGTCTGCGGCGAGCTTGAGCCGGTAGTCGTTGACGTCGGTGACCACCACGTTGCGCGCGCCGATGTGCTTGCAGATGCCGGCGGCGATGATGCCGATCGGGCCGGCGCCGGTAATCAGCACGTCCTCGCCGACCACGTCGAACTCCAGCGCGCAGTGCGCCGCGTTGCCGTAGGGATCGAAGAACGCGGCCAGCTCGCTCGGGATCTGGTCCGGAATGGGCCACAGGTTGCTGGCCGGCATCACGATGTACTCGGCGAACGCTCCGTTGCGGTTGACCCCGATGCCGACGGTGTTGGGACACAGGTGCTGCTTGCCGGCGCGGCAGTTGCGGCAGTGGCCGCAGACGATGTGGCCCTCGGCCGACACGCGTTGGCCGACGCTGTAACCGGTCACGCCCGGGCCGACCTCGACGATCCGGCCGACGAACTCGTGGCCGATCACCAGCCCCGGCTTGATCGTGCGCTGGCTCCACTCGTCCCACAGGTAGATGTGCAGGTCGGTGCCGCAGATCGCGGTCTTCTCGAGCTTGATCAGCACCTCGTTGGCGCCCGGTACCGGCACCGGCACCTCTTCCATCCAGATGCCCTTGGTGGCTTCGCGCTTGACCAGCGCCTTCATCGTCGTTTGGGTCATGGGTCGCTCTTGGATTGCCCGCCGGCCGGTGGCCGGGCGGGGGCGCGAAGGCGCCGGAATGGACCGCCGATTATACGGACGGGGCCCTGCCGCCACCGTGAGCGGTTTGTCGGAATCCCGCCCATCGCCTATGTTCGGGCGATCCCGACACCGGAGCTCCATCCATGCGGCATCGCCTGCTTGCCTTGTCCCTTTCCGCCGGCCTGCTGGCCGCCAGCGCCCACGCCGACGAGGGCATGTGGCTGCCCTCGCAACTGCCGCGGATCGCCGACCAGCTGCGCGAGGCCGGCTTCGAGGGCGACCCGGCGGCGCTGGCCGACCTGACCCGGCCGCCGCTCAACGCCGTGGTCAAGGTCGGCGGTGGCACCGGCGCGTTCGTCTCCGGCGAGGGCCTGCTGCTGACCAACCACCATGTCGCGTTCGGAGTCATCCAGTACAACTCCAGGCCCGAGCGCGACCTGATCGGCGAGGGCTTCATCGCCGCGACCCGCGCCCACGAACTGCCGGCCAATCCCGACTTCCGGGTGCGCGTCACCACCGGTTTCGACAAAGTCACCGACCGGATCCTCGCCGACGCCCGTGGCAAGGCCGGGCGCGCCTACTACGACGCGGTCGACGACGCCGAGAAGGCGCTCGTGGCCGAATGCGAGCAGGCGCCGGGCACCCGCTGCAGCGTCGCCAACATGCACTACGGCACCGACTTCTATCTCGTGCGCCAGCTGGAGCTGCGCGACGTGCGGCTGGTGTACGCGCCGCCGGAGGCGATCGGCAACTACGGCGACGAGGTCGACAACTTCATGTGGCCGCGCCACAGCGGCGATTTCACCCTGTTGCGTGCCTACGTCGGCCCGGATGGCCAGCCGGCGCCGTACTCGGAAGACAACGTGCCCTACGTGCCACCGGCGCACCTGCAGGTCGCCACCGGCGCGGTCGAGGCCGGCGACTTCGCGATGCTGGCCGGTTACCCGGGGCGCACCTACCGGCACCGGATGGCCTCGGAGTTCGCCAGCCAGGTCGAGTGGACGCTGCCGCAGCGGGTCGAGCTCTACGGCGGGTTGATCGAAACCATCGAGGCGGCCATCGGCGACGACGCCGATGCGAAGGTGAAGTACGCCTCGACCCTGGCCGGGCTGGAGAACGGCCTCAAGCGCGCGCAGGGGGAACTCGACGGCCTGCGCCGCAGCGATGCGGTGGCCACCCGCCGCGCCGACGAGCAGGCGATGCTCGGCTGGCTGTCCGGCCAGCCCGGCGCCGACGCGACCCGCATCGACATCGCCGCCGTGCAGGCCGTGCTCGATGCCGCCGAGGCGACCCGCGAGCGCGACCAGCTGCTCGGCGCGATCACCCGTTTCCCGCAGTTGCTCGGCTCCGCGCTGCGGCTGCAGCGGCTCGCGCTGGAGCGCGGCAAGCCGGATGCGCAGCGTGAAACGGGCTACCAGCAACGCGACGAGGCGCTGATCGAGGGCGGCCTCAAGCAGGTCCAGCGCCGCTACGCCGAGCCGGTCGAGAAGGCGTTGCTGGTCGACCTGCTGACCCGGTACGTGGCCCTGCCGCAGGCGCAGCATCTGCCCGAGTTCGACGCCGTGTTCGGCACCACGCCGGAGCAGATGCGGGCGCGCGTCGATGCGCTCTACGCCGGCACCGCACTGGACGAGGAGGCCACGCGGCTGCGCTGGTTCAATGCCGCACCGCCCGAACTCGCCGCCGCCACCGACCCGCTGCTGCAGGCCGCCGCCACGCTGCAGCCGGCGCTGCTGCGGCTGGAGGCCGAGGACAAGCAGCGCGAGGGCGAACTGCTGCGGCTGCGCCCGGCCTACATGGGGGCGCTGATCGGCTATCGCGAGTCACGCGGCGAGGCGGTCTACCCCGACGCCAACTCGACCCTGCGCGTCAGCTACGGCCGCGTCAGCACAATGGACCCGCGCGACGGCGCGCGCTACCTGCCGCTGACCACCGTCGCCGGCGTCGTCGAGAAGCACACCGGCGTCGCCCCGTTCGACGCGCCGCAACCGTTGCTCGACGCGATCGCCAAGGGCGATTTCGGCGGCACCGCCGACCCCGACCTCGGCACCCAGACCGTCAACCTGCTGACCAACCTCGACACCACCGGCGGCAATTCCGGCTCGCCGGTGCTGGACGCCCGCGGCGAGCTGATCGGCCTGAACTTCGACAGCAACTGGGAGGCGGTCAGCGCCAGCTGGAAGTTCGACCCGCGCTACAAGCGCGCGATCCACGTCGACATGCGTTACATGCGCTGGCTGCTGGCGAAGGTCTACCCGGCGCCGCAACTGCTGGCGGAGATGGGCCTGCCGGCCGAATAGGCCACGCGGGCCGGCTGGTGCGGGCTAGACTCGGGCGTTCGCCTGCGTTTCCTGATTCGATTTTCCTGCTTCCAATCCTTCGGGGGAGTGACCGATGCGTTATTCGATGTTGGCCAGTGCGATCGCGCTGGCGGGTGTGATGGGGTCCGCCGTGGCGGGCGAGGGCATGTGGGTGCCGCAGCAGCTGCCGGAAATCGCCGATGAGCTGAAGAAGGCCGGGCTGGAACTGCCACCGGAGCAACTGGCCGACCTGACCGGCGACCCGATGGGCGCGGTGGTCTCGCTCGGCGGCTGCACCGCCAGCTTCGTCTCGCCGCAGGGGCTGGTGGTTACCAACCACCACTGCGCGTATGGCGCGATTCAGCTCAACTCCACGCCCGAGAACAACCTGATCGACAAGGGTTTCAACGCGCCGACGAAGGCCGACGAGATCTCGGCCGGCCCGAACGCGCGCATCTACGCGCTCGACTCGATCGAGGACGTCACCGCGCAGGTCCGCGCCGCGATCGAAGCCGCCCCCGACGCGCTCGGCCGCAGCCACGCGCTGGAGGCGATCGAGAAGCAGCTGGTGGCCGACTGCGAGGCCGACGAGGGCTACCGCTGCCAGTTCTACAGCTTCTCCGGCGGCAACGCCTATCGGCTGTTCAAGAACCTCGAGATCAAGGACGTCCGCCTCGTCCACGCGCCGCCCAACAGCATCGGCAGCTACGGCGGCGACGTCGACAACTGGATGTGGCCGCGCCACACCGGCGACTTCTCCTTCTACCGCGCCTACGTCGGTCCGGACGGCAAGCCGGCCGCGTTCGACGAGGCCAACGTGCCGTACCAGCCGGAACACTGGCTGAAGGTCGCCCAGCGCCCGCTGGAGACCGGCGATTTCGTGATGGTCGCCGGCTATCCGGGCCGCACCGCGCGCTACGCGCTGGCCGTCGAGTTCGACGAAACCGCGCAGTGGACCTACCCGACGGTCAAGTCGCACTACGAGAACCTGGTGGAGCTGGTGGAGACCGCCGGCGCCAAGGACGAGGACATCGAGGTCAAGTACGCCAGCACCGTGCGCGGCTGGCACAACGCGATGAAGAACTATGGCGGCCAGCTCGAGGGCTTCGAGCGGATCGACGCCAGCAAGGCCAAGCACGACGAGGAAGCCGCGGTGCTGGCCTGGCTGCGCGGGCAGGGCGCCGACGGTGAGGCCGCGCTGGCGGCACACGCGAAGCTGCTCGAACTCCACGAAGCCGACAGTGCCACTCGCGAGCGCGACCTGGTGCTCGGCCAGCTGCGCCGCACCGGCACCATCGGCGCCGCCACCAGCCTGTACCGGCTGGCGATCGAGAAGGCCAGGCCCGATGCCGAGCGCGAGCCGGGCTACCAGCAACGCGACCTGCCCGGCTTCGAGGGCGCGATGCGGCAGATGGACAAGCGCTACGCCGCCGCGATGGATCGGCAGCTGCAGGAGTACTGGCTGCGCGAGTACGTAAAGCTGCCGCACGCGCAGCGGGTCGAGGCGATCGACGCCTGGCTCGGCGGTGACGACGAGGCTGCGGTGCAGGCTGCGCTCGACAAGCTGGCCGGCACCCACCTCGGCGAACTCGACGCCCGGCTGGCGCTGCTGCAGGCCGACCGCGCGGCGTTCGAGGCCAGCGACGATCCGGCGGTGCAGTTCGCGGTCGCGGTGACGCCGACCCTGCTCAAGCTCGAGGAGCAGGCCGAGACCCGTGCCGGCGACGCCCTGCTGGCGCGCCCGGCGTACCTGCAGGCCGTGGCCGACTACAAGGCCAGCCAGGGCGAGTCGGTCTACCCCGACGCCAACTCCTCGCTGCGGATCACTTTCGGCAACGTGCAGGGCTACACCCGTCCCGACGGCGTGCGCCTGCCGCCGTTCACCACGCTGGAGCAGGTGGCGGCCAAGCACACCGGCGAGGAGCCGTTCGACGCCCCGCAGGCATTGCTGGACGCCGTCGCCGCCAAGAACTACGGCGGCCTCGCCAGCGAGGAACTCGGCACCGTGCCGGTCAACTTCATGGCCGACCTCGACATCACCGGCGGCAACTCCGGCTCGCCGGCCATGAACGCGCAGGGTGAGCTGGTCGGCCTGGTGTTCGACATGAACTGGGAGAGCGTGGCCTCCAACTGGGTGTTCAACCCCGAGCTGACCCGGGTGATCGGCGTCGATTCGCGCTACATGCGCTGGATCATGCAGGAGGTCTTCCCGGCGCCGCAGGTGCTGGAGGAAATGGGCGTGCCCGAGCAGGAGTAGGTCTCGCGCGTTTCGAAGAACCGCCGGTCCGCCGGCGGTTTTTTTTTGTGGCCGCCGTGCACGGAGCGCGGCGTTTGCTACGCTGCAACACGTTCGCGGATTCCCATGCCAGCCGGCCCCGTCTCCCGACAAGTTCGATCCGAACAGACAAGCGCCACCCGCACTACCGCCGTACCGCTCCATCCGCAGCCCCGCTGCGGCCGCCTCGCCCGCCGGCTTGCTGTGTCTCCGCATTCTCCAACCCGAGGAGTGTGCGATGAAGGTTCTGGCCTGCGATGGCATCCATGAAGACGGTCTTTCCCTGCTGCGCGAGGCCGGCTGGGAGGTCGTCGTTTCCGACCCGATCAAGGACCCGGCCGCGCTCGCCGACGCGCTGGCCGATGTCGACGTGCTGCTGGTGCGCTCGGCGACCAAGGTGCCGGCCGATGCGCTGGCCGGGGCAGGGCGCCTGCGGGTGATCGGCCGCGCCGGCGCAGGCGTCGACACCATCGATGTCGAGGCCGCCACCGCGCGCGGCATTGCGGTGATGAACGCCCCCGATGGCAACACCCTGGCCGCGGCCGAGCACGCGATCTCGCTGCTGTTCGCGCTGGCCCGCCACATCCCGCGTGCCGACGCCGGCATGAAGGCCGGCCAATGGCCGAAGGCGGGTCTGACCGGCTTCGAGTTGGAAGGCAAGAAGCTCGGCGTCGTCGGCCTGGGCCGCATCGGCGGCACCGTCGCGCGCAAGGCCGCCGGCATCGGCATGGAGGTCGCCGCGTTCGACCCGTTCCTGCCGGCCTCGGCGGCGGGCAAGGGCAGCGTCGCGCTCAAACCGCTCGACGAACTGCTGGCCTGGGCCGACATCGTCACCCTGCACGTGCCGCGGACGAAGGAGACCACCCACCTGCTGTCGGAGGCGCGGATGCGGGGAATGAAGCCCGGCGCCTACATCGTCAACGCCGCCCGCGGCGGGCTGCTCGACGAGGCCGCGTTGCTGCGCCTGCTCGACGAGGGCCACATCGCGGGCGCCGCGCTGGACACCTTCGCGACCGAACCGCTGCCGGAGGATTCGACTTTGCGCGCGCACCCGAAGCTGGTGCTCACCCCGCACCTGGGCGCGTCGACCGGCGAGGCGCAGCAGGCGGTCAGCACGATCCTGGCGCGGCAGATCATCGACTTCGTCGACACCGGCGCGGTGGCCGGCTGCGTCAACCTGCCGCCGCTGACCGCCGAGGCCGCCCGCGAGGTGGGGCCGTGGATGCCGCTGATGTCGGCACTCGGGCGGCTGGCGGCGCGGCTGGTGCCGGCGCCGACCCGGCTGCACGTCACCTACGCCGGCCGCACCGACGCGCTCGACACCCGCCCGCTGACGCGGCTGCTGGTCGCCGCGCTGCTCGGCCCCGCATCGGGCCGGGTGACGCCGGTGAACGCCCTGGCCGAGGCTGCCGCGCGCGGCCTGACCGTGGCCGAGACCGTCGGTGGCGACGGCGACGGCTTCGACCGCCTGCTGAAGATCCGGGTCGAAGGCGAGGCCGGCGCGCGCGAGATCGAGGCGACCCTGCACCGCGGCCCGCGCGTGGTGCGGCTGGACGGCGTCGAAATCGAATTCGACCCGCAGGCGCACCTGCTGCTGATGCGCAACGAGGACCGCCCCGGCATCATCGGCGCGGTCGGCGGCACGCTCGGCGCGGCCGGCATCAACATCATCAATTTCTCGCTCGGCTCCAGCGGCGACGGACAGGCGCGCGCGGCGATCACGGTCGACCGCGAGGTTGGCGAGGCTCAGCTCGCGGCGGCCCGGCAGCTGGCCGGCGTGCTGTCGCTCAAAGCCCTCTGACCTGCCGGAGCCCCGACCATGAAGATCCTGCTCGCCCGCCACGGCGAAACCGCGTGGAACGCCGAAGGCCGCTATCAGGGCCAGTCCGACATCCCGCTGTCGGCGGTCGGCGAAGCGCAGGCGCGCGCGCTCGGCGAACGCCTGCGCGACGTGCCGCTGACCCGCGCCGTCGCCTCGCCGCTGGGCCGCGCCCGCCGCACCGCCGAGCTCGCGCTGGGCGAGCGCGCCGATCTGCTCACCACCGATCCCGGCCTGATGGAAATCGCCCACGGCACGTGGGAAGGGCTGCTCGCCAGCGAGATCCGCGCCGCCGACCCCGACCGCCTGCAGGCCTGGCGCGACACGCCCCACGATGTGCTGATGCCCGGCGGCGAATCGCTGCAGCACGTGTTCGACCGCGCTTGGCCGGCCTTGCTGCGCGCGACCGCCGGCCTCGGTGCCGACGACACCCTGCTGGTGGTCGCCCACGACGCGGTCAACCGGGTGCTGCTGTGCCACGTGCTAGGGATCCCGTTCGGACGGCTGTGGACGTTCCGCCAGGCGCCGACCACGCTGAACCTGCTCGAGGGGCCCGACCCGTCGCGGCTGGAGGTGGTCCGGCTGAACGACTGCAGCCACCACACCCCGCTGTTCGGCGAGGCCGTGCACCGCGCGCTGTAAGCGCCGATCATTGGCAGCCCCCGGACCGCAGCAGTGACCCGAATGACCCTCGCCGAATGGCTCGCGTACATCGAGCGCCAGCACCCGAAATCGATCGACATGGGGCTGGAGCGCGTGCGCGAGGTCGCCGCCGCGCTGGGGCTCGGTCGCCCGGCGCGTCGCGTCGTCACCGTCGGCGGCACCAACGGCAAGGGTTCGACCGTCGCCTTCATCGAGGCGATCGCGCGCGAGGCCGGCTGGCGGGTCGGCGCCTACACCTCGCCGCACCTGCTGGCCTACAACGAGCGGGTCCGGGTGGATGGCGCCGACGCCGGTGACGCGGCGCTGGTGGAGGCGTTCGAGGCGGTCGAGCGAGCGCGTGGCGATGTGCCGCTGACCTACTTCGAGTACGGCACGCTGGCGGCGCTGTGGCTGTTCGAGCGCGCCGACCTCGACCTCGCGATCCTCGAGGTCGGCCTCGGCGGACGGCTCGACGCGACCAACATCGTCGACCCCGACGTCGCGGTGATCACCACGGTCGACCTCGACCACCAGGATTGGCTCGGCGACGACCGCGAGGCGATCGGGCTCGAGAAGGCCGGCATCGCCCGCGCCTGGAAGCCACTGGTGCTCGGCGACGACGACCCGCCGTCGAGCGTGCTGCGCCGCGCCTACGCGATCGGCGCCTCGGCGGTGCGGATCGGCTGCGATTTCTTCTTCGATCCTGCCCCGGAAGGCGCGGCCGACGGCCGCTGGCGCTGGCGCGAGGTCAGCCACGCGGTCGACCTGCCGATGCCGCGATTGGCCGCACCGGCGCAGCTGCGCAACGCCGCCGTTGCGATCGCCGCCTTGCGCGCGCTGGATGTGGACGGCGATGCGATCGGCGACGGCGCGATCGCCCGTGGCGTCGCCGCCGCCCACGTGCCGGGCCGGCTGCAGCGCTTCCAGCGCGATGGCGTGGAGGTCGTGGTCGACGTCGGACACAACCCGCAGGCCGCGCGCGAACTCGCCGCCTGGCTGCGCGCCACACCGGCCGCCGGTGCCACCTACGCGGTCTACGCCGCGCTCGGTGACAAGGACGCCGCCGGCGTGGTCGCCGCGCTGGCCGGCGAGGTCGACCGCTGGCACCTCGCCGGGCTGGCCGCGTACGCGCCGCGCGGGACGGACGTCGGCGCCTTCGCCGCGCGGCTGGCGGGGAGCGTCGCCGCGGACGGCACCCGCCACGCCGACGTGGCCTCTGCGCTGGCCGCGGTAGTGGCCGGGGCCGCGCAGGGCGACCGCATCCTCGTATTCGGCTCCTTCCATACCGCCGCCGGCGCGCTGGAGTGGCTGGGCTGACGTGACGCTCGGGCTCCGGACGCGCGAATGCCCGGGCTTGTGTAGGAGCGGCTTCAGCCGCGATCGGCCCATCGTCCGCCCGTACCGGTTGCACCCGGAACAGCGAAGCGGGGCGGCGATGTCGCAGGGCAGCGACGCAGGGCCGCGCGGTCGGGCGAGACCAGACAGCGACGCGGGCCCGCGCCGCCATCCCCGGCCTGAACGACGTGTCACCGCCGCCGTGCCGCGCCCGATCGCCCTCCGGTCCACGGGTATAATTCGCCGGCACCCTTTCCAGGCCTGCGAGCTCCGATGGAACCTGCCCTGAAACAGCGCCTCATCGGCGCCGCCGTGCTGGTCGCGATCGCGGTCATCTTCCTGCCGATGCTGATCAAGGGGCCCGCACCGGAAAGCGGCATTTCCGACGTCCCGCTCGACCTGCCCGAAGCGCCGCAGGGTGGCTTCGAAACCCGCGAACTGCCGCTCGTGACCCCCTCCGCGCCCGCCGGTGCGAGCGTCACCGGCATGGAGCCGGACCCGGTCGAAGGCGGCGAACTGCCGACGGTCGATACCCGTACCACCACCGAAATGATGCCCGCGCCGACCGCCGGTGGCGGCTACGCGGTGAGTTTCGGCAGCTACGCCAGCACGGACGATGCCCAGCGTGTGGTCGATGCGCTGCAGGCTTCGCAACTGCCCGGCTATCAGGAGACCGTCGCCCACGAGGGCCGCACCCTGCACCGGGTGAGGATCGGACCGTACGACTCGCGTGCCACGGCCGAGACCGCGCGCCTGCGCGCCGCCCACGTGCGCGACGACGTCGGTTCGCGCGTCCTGGCGATCGACGGCGCCGGACCGGACCCCGACGCCGCTTCGGCGTCGCGCCCGGCGGCCGCGCCGGAGCCGGAAGCCGTGGCCGCCGAGCCGCTGCCGGAAGCGCCGGCCAAACCCGAAGCACCCGCCCGCCCCACCGCCAGCGCCCCGGCGCCGGCGCCGGCCGCCACGGAACCGCCGGCGCGCCGCGAACCGGCACCGGCCGCCGCGGCGGGCGTCGGTTTCGCGGTCCAGCTCGGCGCCTTCAGCAGCAGCGCCGACGCCAGCGCCTTGCGCGATCGCGCACGCGCGGCGGGGCTGAGCGCGTTCGTCGAGCAGGTGCAGACCGACAAGGGTCCGCTCACCCGAGTGCACGTCGGCCCGGTCGTCGACCGTGCCGCGGCTGAACAGTTGAAGGCGCAGGTGGCGGCGAAGCTCGGCATCAACGGCTTCGTCCACGCGCACCCGTGAGGCGCGGCGCGCCATCGCGATGAGTGCGGTCGACTGGGTATTGCTGGCGATCGTCGCCGCGTCGGCCGTGTTCGGGCTGATGCGCGGCTTCGTCGGCGTGCTGGCCTCGCTCGCGGCCTGGGTGCTGGCGGGCTGGGCGGCGTTCCGCTTCGGTGCCGACGTCGGCCTGTGGCTGGCCGCCGACGGCGAGCCGAGCGCGAGCCAGTTGCTGGGCGGTTACGCGCTGAGCTTCATCGTCGTGCTGCTCGCGGTAGGCGTGGTCGGGTGGCTGGTGCGCAAGCTGGTGCAGTCGATCGGGCTGACGGGCGTGGACCGGTTGTTCGGGCTGCTGCTGGGCGTGGTGCGTGGTGCGTTCGTCGCCTGTGCCCTGGTGCTGCTGCTCGGCCTCACCGCCGTGCCGCGCACGCCCGAATGGCGCGCCTCGCCGGTGGTGCCGGTGTTCGTGCCGGGCGCGCAGTGGATGCGCGGCTGGTTGCCGGACTGGGCCGCGCAACGGGTGGACTTCCGTGGCGACGCACAGGCACCCGCGCTGGTGTCGCCCGCCGGGGTGGCGGCGCTGCCGCTGCCGGTCGACCTGACCCCGGCCATGGAAGTCGCCGCGGGCGACATGCTGCTCGAACGCATGCAGTCGATGCAGCGCGCCGGCCCGCACGAGTCGCCACCCGTGCCGGTGCCCGGGCCGTCCCGGACTCCGCAAGACCTCCCGCCATCCCAGCCACACCCCTCAACGCCAGGATCCTGAAACCATGTGCGGCATTATTGGAATCGTCGGCCAGAACGACGTCGCGGCCCAGCTCTATGACGGCCTCACGGTGCTCCAGCACCGCGGCCAGGATGCCGCGGGCATCGCCACCGCCCACGGCAGCCGGTTGCTGGTGCACAAGGGCAACGGGCTGGTCAGCGACGTGTTCGACGCCACTTCGATGCGGCTGCTGCGCGGCAACATCGGCATCGGCCATTGCCGTTACCCGACCGCCGGCAGTGAAGGCGACGACGAGGCCCAGCCGTTCTACGTCAACTCGCCGTTCGGCATCGCGCTGGCGCACAACGGCAACCTGATCAACACCGACGCGCTGCGCCGCGAGGTGTTCGAGCAGGACCGCCGTAACATCAACACCGAGTCCGATTCCGAGGTCCTGCTCAACGTGTTCGCGCACGAGCTGGACGCGCAGAAGGCGCTGACCGCGGACGCCGCGTTCAAGGCTGTCGAGCGCGTGCACCAGCGCTGCGTCGGCGGCTACGCGGTGGTGGCGACGGTGCTCGGCCTCGGGCTGGTGGCGTTCCGCGACCCCAACGGCATCCGTCCGCTGGTGCTCGGCAAGCGCAGCACCGCCGGCGGCGACGAATACGCGGTGGCGTCGGAGTCGGTCGCGTTCGACCTGCTCGGCTTCGAGCGCGTGCGCGACGTCAATCCGGGCGAGGGCATCGTCATTACCGAGGACGGCCAGCTGCATGCGCGCCAGTGCGCGCAGCCGGGCAAGCACACCCCGTGCATGTTCGAGTACGTCTACTTCGCCCGGCCCGACTCGATGATCGACGACATCTCGGTGCACAAGGCGCGCATGCGGATGGGCCAAGCGCTCGGCGAGAAGATCCTGCGGCTGCGCCCGGACCACGACATCGACACGGTGATCCCGATCCCCGACTCCTCGCGCGACGCCGCGCTGGAGGTCGCGAACGTGCTGGGCGTGAAGTACCGCGAAGGCTTCATCAAGAACCGCTACGTCGGCCGCACCTTCATCATGCCGGGACAGGGCGAGCGCGCGAAGTCGGTGCGCCGCAAGCTCAACCCGATTCCGCTGGAGTTCCGCAACCGCGTGGTGCTGCTGGTCGACGATTCGATCGTGCGCGGCACCACGTCGCGGCAGATCGTGCAGATGGCGCGCGACGCCGGCGCCCGAAAGGTCTACCTGGCCTCGGCCGCGCCGCCGGTGCGCCACCCGAACATCTACGGCATCGACATGCCCACGCGCGAGGAGCTGATCGCCTACAACCGCACCGAGGAGGAAGTGCAGGCGCTGCTCGGCTGCGACTGGCTGATCTACCAGGACCTCGAGGCGCTGGAGCACGCGGTGTCCGGGCCGAAGCACCGGATCGAGTTCTTCGACTCCTCGTGCTTCAACGGCGACTACGTCACCGGTACCGAGGACGACTATTTCGAGCACATCAAGCGCCTGCGTTCGGAGGAGGCCAAGACCACCCGCCGCGGCGGGTAGGGCGGCCGCATTGGTGCGCACTTCGCTGTTCGACGCTGCCCGCGCCTGCCTCGACGCCGCCACACCGGAGGACAAGGTCGCGGCCACCTTCGCCGCGGCGGAGGCTTTCGCCCGCGGCGAGCTGTCGATCCCGGACAACGCCGCACCGCCCGAACCCGTCCGCATGCCGGGCCGTCCCGCGCGCCCGCGGCTGGTCCATCCGCGCGAACTGCCCAAGCGCGGCTTGGGCAGCCGGGAGGGCCGCGCGGCGTTCATCCACGCGATCGCCCACATCGAGTTCAACGCGATCGACCTGGCGTGGGATGCGGCCTACCGCTTCCGCGGCCTGCCGCAGGCCTTCTATGCCGATTGGGTGAGCTGCGCGAACGACGAGGCCCGCCATTTCACGATGCTGCGCGCCCGCCTGCGCGAGCTCGGCCATGATTACGGCGACTTCGATGCCCACAACGGCCTGTGGGAAATGGCCGAGAAGACCGCGCACGACGGACTGGCGAGGATGGCGCTGGTGCCGCGGGTGCTGGAGGCGCGCGGCCTGGACGTGACCCCGGGCATGATCGAGCGCCTGCAGGGGCTGGGCGACGATGCGACGGTGGCGATCCTGCAGGTGATCCTGCGCGAGGAGGTGGCGCACGTCGCGGCCGGTTCACGCTGGTTTCGCTGGTATTGCGGGCGCGCCGGGGTCGAGCCCGGTCCCACGTTCCGCGCGCTGCTTGCCGAATACGCCCGAGCGGTGCTGCACGGCCCGTTCAATCTCGACGCCCGCGCCGCGGCCGGCTTCGACGACGGGGAGCTGGCGATGCTGCGCGAAGCCGCGGCGCTCACAGCGCGATGATCGCCGCTGGCCCACGCTCGCCGACGGACCACGCCGGAAATGACCATGACGACCATCCGATCGCTGATCACGCTCGCCTGTGCCGGCGTGCTGGTCGCCTGCAGCCCCGACGCTCCCGATCCGGCGACGGCGCCCCCGGCCGGTCCACCTCCGGCGGCCCCCGGTGAAACGCGCGGAGCCACGCCCGCGGTCACCCCGCCCGCATCCGGCCCGGATGCCGTGGGCGGGGAAGTCGCGCCGGCCGCCGGAACCGACACCACGCGCGATCCCCCGTTGACAAGCGTCACTGCGTTCGTCGCCACCGGCAACGAGCCGTTCTGGGCGGTCGAAGTCGACGGCGACACCCTGGTCTACAGCACCCCCGAGCAGATGCCCGGCACGACGATGCATGCCGAGCGGGAGGACCGGCCGGGCGCGGCGGTGTTCCGCGGCCACGACGGCAAGGTGGCGTTCGAGCTCGAGATCAGCGACGAGGCCTGTCAGGATTCGATGTCCGGTTGGGACCACGACTTCACTGCCGCCTTCACCCACGGCGAGCGATCCCTGACCGGCTGTGCGCGCCGGGCCGCCGATCCGGTCGGCGAGCCGCGCTGAGCGGAGCTCAGGCCAGCGTTTCGAGGACGGGACCGTCGGCGTCGACGCGCAGCACGGAGCCCTGCTCGTACCGCGCCGCGATAGCACTGGCTTGCGGTGGATCCCAACGCGCCGCAGCGCGCGGCGCCACCCGCTTGCAGGCGCTATAGCGACGACAAGGCCGCGCTATCCGCATTGACGCGCAGCACCGAACCCTGTTCGTACCAGTCCCCCAGCACGATCCGCCGGCAGTCGCGCCCGCCCGCGTCCACCTCGTGCACGGCAGGGCGGTGGGTATGGCCGTGGATCAGCGTGTCCACGCCGAAGCGGAAGAAAGTGTCCGTCACCGCATCGGGCGCCACGTCGGTGATCGTTTCCATCGTGCCCTGCGACGACAGCCCCGACTGATGCGCCTTGCTCGCCGCACGCGCCTGCTGGGCGAACGCCAATCGCGCCGGAAGCGGCTGGGCGAGGAACTGCGCCTGCCACGCTGCGTCGCGGGTCTGTGCGCGGAACTGCTGGTAGGCGACATCGCCGGTGCACAGGGTGTCGCCGTGCATCAGCAGGGCGGGGCGGCCATACAGCATCACCACGCTCGGCTCGGACAGGATCGCCATGCCCGCGCGGCGGGCGTAGTCGCGGCCGAGCAGGAAGTCGCGGTTGCCGTGGATGAACGACACCGGCGTGCCGGACCCGGCCACCGCGCGCAATGCGTCGGCGACGAACGCGCCGGTCTCCGACGGATCGTCGTCGCCGACCCAGGCCTCGAACAGGTCGCCGAGGATGTACAGCGCATCCGCGCCACGCGCCTCCTCGCGCAAAAAGCGGCCGAACAGCTCGGTGATCCGCGGTCGTTCGGCGTCGAGGTGGAGGTCGGAGATGAAGAGCGTGGTCATCGGGCCATTGTAGTGGCGCCGGCGGCGGGCACCGGCGCGTGCCTCGGCCACCGGCTAAAATCACCGGCCTGTCCGCGCCCGAGCTCCCCGCATGACCTGCCGCACCCGTTTCGCCCCCAGTCCCACCGGCTACCTGCACATCGGTGGCGCGCGCACCGCGCTGTACTGCTGGCTGGAGGCGCGCCGCCGCGGCGGACAGTTCATCCTGCGCATCGAGGACACCGACCGTGAGCGCAGCACCCAGGCCGCGATCGACGCGATCCTGCAGGCGATGGACTGGCTCGGCCTGGACTACGACGAAGGCCCGGTCTACCAGACCCACCGGCTCGACCGTTACAGGGACGTCGCCGAGCAGCTGGTCGCGTCCGGCCACGCCTACTACGCCTACGAGACCAAGGACGAGCTGGAGGCGATGCGCGAGGCCGCGATGGCCGCCGGCGACAAGCCGCGCTACAGCGGCGCCGCACGCGATGCCGGGCTGCCGTACCGCGACGACCCCAACCGCGTCATCCGCTTCCGCAACCCGGAGGGCGGCACCGTCGCGTGGGACGACAAGGTCAAGGGCCGCATCGAGATCGCCAACAGCGAACTCGACGACCTGGTGATCTTCCGCTCCGACGGCTACGCCACCTACAACTTCGCGGTGGTGGTCGACGACATCGACATGGGCATCACCGACGTCGTCCGCGGCGACGACCACGTCAACAACACCCCGCGCCAGATCAACATCTACCAGGCCCTCGGCGCGGCCGTGCCGCACTTCGCCCACCTGCCGATGATCCTCGACCCGGAGGGTGCGAAATTGTCCAAGCGCACCGGCGCGGCCGACGTCATGCAGTACCGCGACGCCGGCTACCTGCCGCACGCGCTGCTCAACTACCTGGTGCGGCTGGGCTGGTCGCACGGCGACCAGGAGATCTTCTCGATCGAGGAGATGAAGTCGCTGTTCGACCTCAAGGACGTCAACGCCAAGGCCTCGCGGCTGGACCCGGCCAAGCTCGGCTGGCTCAACCAGCAGTACCTCAAGAGCGACGACGCGGAGGCGGTTGGCCAGCACCTGGAATGGCACCTGCGCGACGCCGGCTACGACCTCGCCACCGGCCCGGCGCCGGCCGACATCGTGCTGGCCCTGCGCGACCGCGTGCAGACGCTGAAGGAGATGGCCGAGCGCGCCGCGGTCTGGTTCGGTCCGCTGGTCGAATACGACGATTCTGCGGTGGCCAAGCACCTCAAGCCGGCCGCGCGCGCGCCGCTGGCCGACGCCCGCGAGCGGTTCGCCGCGCTGCCGGAATGGACCGCCGAGGCGATCAACACCGCGCTGCACGACACCGCCGCCGCGCTGGAGCTGGGCATGGGCAAGGTCGCGCAGCCGATGCGGGTGGCGATCACCGGCACCCAGGTCAGCCCGGACATCTCGCACACCGTGTACCTGGCCGGGCGCGACGAGGCGCTGAAGCGGATCGACGCTGCGCTTGCAAAAGTGCCAGCGGAGTCATAGATCAGGCCCATGGCACACACGCACGCCTGCACCGATCCGCAGCACCACGTCGACGACGGCGATGCCTTCGTCCGCGAGGTCGAGCGGGTGTGCAAGGCGCGGGGGCTGCGGCTGACCCCGATCCGCGCCCACGCGCTGCGGCTGATCGCCGAAGCCGAGCGCCCGGTCAAGGCCTACGAACTGCTCGACCTGATGAAGGCGACGCACGACGCCGCCGCGCCGCCCACGGTGTACCGCGCGCTGGAGTTCCTGCTCGAGCACGGCTTCATCCACAAGCTTTCGTCGATCAACGCCTTCGTCGGCTGCCACCACCCCGGTGGCGAGCAGCACGCGGTGCCGTTCCTGATCTGCGACCGCTGCCATTCGGCGACCGAGCTGGAGGACGAGCAGATCGTCGGTGCGCTGGACGCCCGCGCCCGTGCACTGGGGTTCGTGCCCCGGGCACAGACGCTGGAAGTGCACGGGCTCTGCGCGGAGTGCGCGAAGGCGGGGTAGGGCCTGGCGCTCCCCTGCGGATGTCCTGCGACATCCGGGCGGTTGCCCCCATGGGGACTTCCTTCGGGGGAGTAGGAGCGGCTTCAGCCGCGACCGGTCAGCCGTTCGCCCGCGCCGATTCCAGGGTCACGGTTGAACCCGCTCCTACAGAAGCGCTGACATTTCGTGGATAGCAGGCGTGCAGCGGGATGGCGGGCGCAGAAGCGCCCGCCGTGCCGCCGTCAGAAGAACGCGCGGACGCCGAACTCGACCCCGCGGCCCGGCAACGGCGCCAGGTCCTTGAGGAACGAGGTGTGGGGACGCGCTTCCTCGTCCAGCAGGTTGCTGCCGTCGAGGAACACCTCCCACGCGTTGCCGTCGTGGGTATCGACGTGCCACGCCAGGTGTGCGTCGACGAGCGTATAGGCGGGCGTCACGCGCTCGTGCTCGGCCACGTGGTCCTGTTCCATGTAGCGCACCGCGCCGAGCGAGGCGCGCCATGCCGCATCTTCCCAGCGCAGCTCGGCGCCGGCCCGCGCCGGGGCGATGCGCGGCAGGTGGCCGCTTTTGGCCAGGCGGGCGGTGTGATCGTGGCTGTGGTCGCCGTGGGGGACGGACACCGCGACTTCGCGGCTGCCTTCACCATCGAGCTCGGCGTGCACCACGTCGCCGAACACGCGCACCGCCCAGGCTCCGCTGGCGTTGTCGATGAAGGTCCAGTCCAGCTCCGCCTCGGCACCGTTGAAGCGCGCGTCGTGCTGGGTCCAGGCACGCACCGGGCCGTCGTGCTCCTCGATGCCGGTATCGGCGAGGTAGACGAAATCGTCGAAGCGCACCTGGTAGACCGACGCGCCGACTCTCAGCGGGCCGTGGTGCCAGTGCAGGCCGACCTCGGCGCGGTTGGCGGTCTCCACGTCCAGCCCGGGATCGCCCAGTTCGATACTGCCGGTGGCGACATGCAGGCCGCTCGAGTACAGCTCCTCCGCGGTAGGGGCGCGTTGCGCGCGGTCCATGCCGAACGACAGGTGCACGTCCTCGCTCATGTCCCAGCGCAGGGCGGCGGACAGGCTGGTGGTGTCGAAGTCCCGGTCCGGGCCGATCGCTCCGGCGTTGTCCACATCGACCTCGTTGCGGTCGTGGCGGGCGCCGATTTCCAGGCGGGTCGGGCCGAACCGGCGCTCGCCGATCCAGAACACGCCCGCATCGCGCGACTGCGAGCCGGGCACGAACGCCTCCGCGCCGACGGCGAGGAAGTCGCGCTCCGACCACTGCGTCCCGAGCGCGCCCTGCCATCCCAGCAGTGGCTGGTGCACGAGCTCCACCCGGGCGTCGGTGCTGGTGTTGTCGAACACCGTGCCAACCTCGTCGCCTTCGTATTCGGTGTGGGTGTATTCGGTGCGTGCCAGCTTGACCCGCAGCGACTCGAACGCGCCGAGGTCATCGAGACCGCCGCGCAGTTCGCTGCGGCGCTGGTCCATCACGATGCGCACGCCGCCTTCGGCGTGGGCGGCCTCCTCGTGCTCCTCGCCTTCTTCGTGCCCGTGCTCGTCCTCGTCCTCGTGGGCCGCATGGGTGTGTCCGGGCACGCCATAGCGGCTGTTGAACAGGCTGTAGCCGCCGCCGATGAAGCCGCGGTCACCGACCCAGGAGACGCCGAGCGCCGCGGCATCGGTACGCAATGCGGTGCCGGCCAGCACGCCAGCCACGCCGTCCTCCTCTTCGTGATGTTCATCGTGGCCCGGCTCCTCGTGGTCTTCGTGCTCCCCGTGCTCTTCGTGTGCGCTTTCGCTCTCGGCGAAGCCGGGGATGTCGTAATCGCCGGTCTCGCGGTGCAGCGCATCGAAATGAAATACGACGTTGCCGGATGCCGAGGTGCCATCGAGCCGCACCATGCCGGTCTTCTCGTCATTGACCGTGCCGCCGCGCAGCTCTGCGCGACCTTGCAGTGGTTCGGTGGTCGCCGCCTCGGGGATGCGGCCGTCGATGACATTGACCGCGCCGCCGATCGCGCCGCTGCCGTAGAGCAGGGTGGCGGGGCCCTTCAGCACTTCGATCTGGTCGGCCAGGAACGGTTCGATGCTGACCGCATGGTCGACGCTGACCGTCGATACGTCGCCGGTCCCCAATCCATCGCTGACCACCTGGACGCGGGCACCGTCAAAGCCGCGGATGATCGGCCGACCCACGCCGGGCCCGAAGTACGACGACTGCACGCCAGGCAGCTTGTTCACCGTTTCGCCGAGCGAGTTGGCTTTGGCGGCGTCGAGCGCCTCGCCGGCCAGCACCTCCACCGGCCGCACCAGCTCGTCGGCGGTACCGGCGAGGGGCGTGGCATGCACCTCCACCACTGCCAGATCGGTGGGGTCGTGTTCGTGGTCGCTGCCGGTCTGTGTCTGCGGACCGGCGTGGGCGACCGCCACCGACGTCGACAAGGCGATCGCGAGAGCGGAGGCAAGGACGGCGCGATGGGGAAAACGGGAGCGGCTGGATGTGGGCATCGGGTTACCGGTGATTTGCGTCGATATTGAAATGTTATACCATTACGTCAACGGATCACCCCGCCAGAAGTCACGGTTCTCCATGTCGCCACACCAACGCCATCGTCTGATCGACCGCCTCGGCGCCTGGGGCTCGATCCTGTGCGCCGTCCACTGCGCGGTGTTGCCGGTCATGATCGCCCTGCTGCCGTCGGTGGGGCTTGCCGTGTTTGGCGGGGACGGAATCGAACTCGCGTTTGTCGTCTTCGCCAGCCTGCTCGGGCTGGGCAGCCTGCTGTGGAGCTATCGGCGGCACCGGGTCATGCGGGCGCTTGGGTTGTTGCTGCCGGGGCTGCTGGTGTTGTGGTTCGCGGTGCTGTACCCGCCCCTGCACCATTCGCTGGTGCCGCATGCGGTCGCGATGACCTTCGGCGGCACCCTGGTGGGGCTGGGCCACCTGGTCAATCTGCGGCTCAACCACGGCCACGTACACGACGCCGGATGCGCCCACTGAGCCATGCCCGGCGGTGGCTGTGGTAGGCTAGGCAGCTTCCCGCGCCACGACCGCGGCTCAGATGCGACACCTACGAGCCCGCGCTTCCCGTGCGGGTTTTTCAACTGTTCAAGTACCGATCCGGGAGCAAGACCATGGGCAAGGGCGACCGCAAGACCGCCAAGGGCAAGCGCTACAACTCCAGCTACGGCAACGCCCGCAAGGCCGTGACCAAGGCCGCCGGCACCGCTGCCGCGCCGGTCGCGAAGAAGACCGCCACCACCAAGACCGTCAGCAAGGCGCCGGCCAAGAAGGTCGCCAAGAAGGTGGTCAAGGAGTAAGAGCGCCGGCACCGCCGGTGCAGACGAAAGGCCCCGCCGATGCGGGGCTTTTTCGTTTTGCGCTTCGTTTTGCGCTTCGTTTCCGCGGGCACCGGGTTCAGACCAGCCGGCGCCCGCCCGTGTGGACAGCAGCAGCGAGCTCGCCGCCGAGCCAGTAGCCCAGTTCTGCGGGGTGGTGGACGTTCCAGCGCACGAAGTCGGCGCGCATGCCGGCGCGCAGCATTCCCCGATTGGACAGGCCCAGCGCCCTGGCGGCGTTGACGGTGGCGCCGCGCAGGGCCTCCTCCGGGGTCAGGCGGAAATGCGTGCAGGCCAGCTGCATGGCCTGCCGCATGGACTGCAGCGGCGACGTCCCGGGATTGCAGTCGGTGGCCACCGCCATCGCGACGCCGTGCTCGCGGAACGCGTCCAGCGGCGGCAACCTCGTCTCGCGCAGCACGTGGAAGGCGCCGGGCAGCAGCACCGCGACCGCCCCCGATTCGGCCATCGCCCGCACGCTGTCGAGGTTGCTGTGTTCGACGTGGTCGGCCGAGAGCCCGCCGAACTCCGCCACCAGCCCCGCGCCGCCCAGGTCGCTGAGCTGGTCGGCATGCAGCTTGACCGGCAGGCCCAGCGCACGCGCGGCGTCGAACACCCGTCGGGTCTGTTCCGGACTGAAGCCGATGCCTTCGCAGAATGCGTCGACGGCGTCGACCAGGCTTTCGGCGTGCAGCCGTGGCAGCCATTCGATCACCGCGTCGATGTAGTCGTCGGCGCGACCGGCGTATTCAGGCGGCAGCGCGTGCGCGCCGAGGTAGGTGGTGCGCACGTCGATGCCGAGGTGCTCGCCGATCCGGCGCGCGACGCGCAGCATCTTGCGTTCGTTGTCGTAGTCCAGGCCGTAGCCGGACTTGATCTCCAGCGTGGTCGCGCCATCGGCGAGCAGGGCCTTCGCGCGCGGCAGCGACTGGCGGAGCAGCTCGGCCTCGTCGGCCCCGCGCACCGCGCGCACGGTCGAGACGATGCCGCCGCCGGCGCGGGCGATGTCCTCGTAGCTGGCCCCCTGCAGGCGCATCTCGAACTCGCGGGCGCGGTCGCCGGCGAACACCAGGTGGGTGTGGCAGTCGACCAGCCCCGGGGTGATCCAGCCGTCGGCTTCGATCACCTCGTCGGCGAGTGCGGAGGGGTCGCCGGCCAGGCCGGCGCGCGGGCCGACGTACGTCAGGACGCCGTCGCGCCAGCCCAGCGCACCGTCGGCGATCGCGCCGTAGCCGTCGCCGTCGAGCGTGGCCAGCGACGCGCCGAGAATCAGTCCGTCCCAGTGGGGGCGGTCGGAGGCAATCGTCATGCGTGGGGTTCCGGTTGCAGGCGCGGCGCCAGCCGCAGGGCCAGTGCCTTGTAGATGGGGACGGGGCACAGCAGGCTCGACGCGCCCCGCGCGATGAGCACCACGGCGAGGATCGGCAGCAGCAGCTCGTGGTTGTCGGTCAGCTCCATCGAGATCACCGCCGAGGTCAGCGGCGCCTGGGTGACTCCGGTCAGGTACGCCGCCATGCCGAGCAGGACCACGGCCGAGGGATCCACCCCCGGGAACAGCAGCGCGAGGTTGTCACCGAGGCCGGCACCCACCGCCAGTGCCGGCGAGAACAGCCCGCCCGGAATGCCCGCGAGATACGAGGCCAGGTTGGCGACCAGCTTGGACACGCCGAATTCCGCACCGATCGAACCGTCGCCGCTGAGCAGTGCGTGCGCCTGCTCGTAGCCGGTGCCGAACACGCTTCCGCCGAGCGCGGTGCCGAGTACCGCCAGCAGCAGCCCGCACGCGGTGGCGAACAGCACCGGCCAGCGCGCGCGGGCATGCCCCAGCCAGCGGGGCCGCCCATCGGCCGCGGCCACCACCAGCCGGGCGAACAGGCCACCGAGCAGCCCGCCCACCAGTCCGCAGGCCAGTACCGCGAGCCAGCCCTCGCCCAGCGGCAGCTTCGCGGCGACGTGGCCGAAGTAGGCGTAGTCGCCCAGCAACCCCAGCGACACCACGCCACCGATGATCACCGCGGTCAGCAGCGTCCCGGAGAAGCGCTGTTCGAACGCGCCACTGAGCTCCTCGATCGCGAACACCACGCCGGCAAGCGGCGTGTTGAACGCCGCCGCAATGCCCGCGGCACCGCCGGCGAGCAGGAAGCGCGAGGCCTGGTACGGATCGCCGTAACCGAAGCGGCGGCCGATCGCGTGCATGATGCCGGCACCGACATGCACCGTTGGCCCCTCGCGACCCACCGAGGCGCCGCCCAGCAGCGCCAGTACGGTCAGCGCCAGCTTGCTCGCGGAGACCTTCAGCGACAGTTGCGCGGCACGGAAGTCCTCGCGGGTTTCCTGCAGCGACGCGATCACCTGCGGGATGCCACTGCCGCGGGTGGCGGCCAGCGGGCCCGATGCGGCCCAGGCGAGCAGGGCGAACGTCGCCGGGGTCAGCAGCAGCGCCCAGTACGGCGAATGCGCGGTGACGCCAAGGAACACCGCGAATGCGGCATCGGCGATCTTCGCGAAGGCGATCGCCGCGAGCGCCACCGCCACCGCGCCGCCCCACAATGCCAGCCGGCGCTTCCAGGCATCCGGCGACCACAACCGGGTCAAACCGCTTTCGGACAGGTCGGGCGGCGGTGGAGCGTGTTCGGCCATCGGGCCATTGTAGGCGGCCGCGCCGCGTCGGCCGACCGCATGGCCACGGGCGAGGGTCGCAAGCCGGCGGTCGCCACGAGACAATCGCTGCATGAGCATCGACGATCGCGCAAAGACCTGGCACCCCGCGAACGAACGCCGGCTGCCGGGCATCGCCAACCTGCATTCTCACGCGTTCCAGCGTGCCATGGCCGGCATGGCCGAGCGCCAGACCGATCCGGCCGACTCGTTCTGGACCTGGCGCGAGACCATGTACCGCTTCGCCGGCCGCTTCACGCCGGACACCCTGCACGCCGTGGCCGCGCAGCTCTATGCGGAGATGCTCGAAGCCGGCTACACCACCGTGTGCGAGTTCCACTACCTGCACCACGCGCCCGACGGCAGGCCGTACGCCGATCCGGCCGCGATGTCGCGCGCGCTGCTGCAGGCCGCGCGTGACACCGGCATCCGCATCACCCTGTTGCCGGTGCTCTACATGACCGGCGGCTTCGACGGCCGGCCGCTCGGCGAGCGCCAGAAGCGTTTCGGCCACGACGTCGACGGTTACCTGCGCCTGCTCGAACGCCTGCGTCCCGAACAGGACGACACCGTGCGCATCGGCTGCGCGCTGCACAGCCTGCGCGCGGTGCCGCCCACCGCCATGTGCGAGGTGCTCGCGGCGCTGCCGGGCGACAGCCGGGTGCACATCCACATCGCCGAGCAGGTCGCCGAGGTGGAGGAGTGCATCGCCACCCGCGGTGCGCGACCGGTGCAGTGGCTGCTGGAGAACGCACCGGTCGACCGGCGCTGGACCCTGGTCCACGCCACCCACCTGGCGGGCTCGGAAGTGCTGGGCGTCGCCGCATCGGGCGCCACCGTCGCGCTCTGCCCGACCACCGAGGCCAACCTCGGCGACGGCCTGTTCCCGCTGCGCGACTATCTCGACGCCGGTGGACGCTGGGGCATCGGTTCCGACTCGCACATCTCGGTATCCCCCGTGGAGGAGCTGCGCTGGCTGGAATACGGCCAGCGGCTGGTCACCCGGCGTCGCAACATCGCCGCCGATGCGCGCAACCCCAGCGTCGGCGAAGCGCTGCTGCGCGGCGTGGTCGCCAGCGCTGCCCACTCCACGGGGCAGGCCAACGCCGCCGACGCCGATCGCCTGTTGCTGGACCCCGACGCGGCGCAACTCGCCGGCGCGACCGACACCGATGCGATCGACCGATGGATCTTCGCCGGCAACCGCAATGCCGTGCGGGAGACGGTGGTCGGCGGTCGGCAGGTAGTCGCCGGCGGGCGGCATGTCGCGGCCGACGCGATCGCGGGCGGCTATCGCAGCGCGATGCGCGCGCTGCTGCGGGACTGGTGATCGCGCGGATTTCCGCGAGCGCCCACGAACGTAGGAGCGACGTGAGTCGCGACCCACTGACCGTGCAGAAGTGCGTCGATCCACGCGGAGCTTCGATCGCGCGGCCGCGACACGCGTTGACCGCGGCGCTGCCGGTTGCCAGTGGGTCGCGACTCACGTCGCTCCTACACGTGCAGGACCTGTCAGGCGACGGCGAACAGGTCCGACTTCGGCAGCGCGCCTTCCAGCTCCAGCAGGAACCGCTTGGTCGGCAGGCCGCCACCGAACCCGGTCAGGCTGCCGTCGGCACCGATCACCCGGTGGCAGGGCAGCACGATCGGCAGCGGGTTGCGGCCGTTCGCCGCGCCGACCGCGCGCATCGCGGTCGGCCTACCCACGCGCGAGGCCAGTTGCGCGTAGCTGACCGTCTGTCCGTACGGAATCGAGGCCAGCGTCTGCCACACCATGTGCTGGAACTCGGTGCCGCGCGGCGCCAGCGGCAGGTCGAACGCCGTTCGTCGGCCGTCGAAGTACTCCTCCAGTTGCCGGCGGACGCGGTCGATCAGCGGATGCGATCCCTCGCGCCAGTCGGCGCCGCGCTTCACCGGGTGGCGCGCCTGGTGGAACTCGATGGTGCGCAGGCCGTTGTCGCCGGTCGCCACCAGCAGCGGGCCGACCGGGCTGTCGATGGTGGTGCAGGTGGTGGTCATGGGTGCTCTCCGCTTTCGTCTCGGGGCGATGCCGCGGTACCGGTCCTGGCGCGTGTACCGCTCGCTGCCGCGTTGGGACGCTTCGATGTGCCGGGCGCGGCGGCTTTCCCGCGTGGGGACCGGCTGGTCTCCGGTCCACCGCCGCTGCCACCGGTGCTGGTCGTTGTCTGCTGCTGCAATTTTTTGCCTTGGGGCGTTTCGGCGCCCGCATCCACGGCGCGGCGCCACAGGTGCATGACCGCGTAGGACCGCCAGGGCCGCCACGCTTCAGCGCGCGCCGACAGTGCCCTGGCGGTCAGCGCGGTGCCATCGTCACTCGCCACCCGGCGCAGGACCAGGTCCTCGGCGGGGAATGCGTCGGGATGGCCGAGCGCGCGCATGGCGATGTACTGCGCGGTCCACGGCCCGATGCCGGGCAGCGCGACCCAGCGGTCGACGAAGTCTTCCAGCGTGCGCTCGGGGTTGAAGTCGACCCGTCCGTCGAGCAGGGCGCGGGCCATGCCGCGGATCGTGTCGGCCCGCGCGCGGGTCACGCCGAGTGTCGTGAGGTCGGCGTCCGCCAGCGCGGACGGGGTCGGAAACAGATGGTCGAGACCGGGCGCAAGCGGCGCGTCCAGTGCCCGGCCATGGGCGTGCGCCAGCCGGGTGGCCAGCGTCCGCGCCGCGGCCACGCTGACCTGCTGGCCGAGGATGGCGCGCACCGCGATCTCGAAACCGTCCCAGCCGCCCGGTAGCCGCAGGCCGGGGCGCCGTGCCAGCAGCGGGCGCAGCACCGGATCGTTCGACAGCGCCGCCTCGATGACGCGCGGGTCGGCGTCCAGGTCGAACATCCGTCGCAGCCGCGCCACGATCGGCAACAGCCGGACCGGCGCGATGCCGTGTACCTGCAGTTCCAGCGCATGCTCGCCATCGGGCGCGGCGCCCACGCGCAACCAGCCGGGCGGGGTGTCGGGCGCGTCATCCGGCGGCGGGATGACGCGCGCATAGAAATCGTCGCCGACCGCCTCGACCCGCGGCAGGGCGCGCGACCGCAGGAAGTCGAGCATAGCGCCGAAGTCGTAGGGCGGGCGGTAACCCAGGCGCAGGTTCAGCGCCTCGTCGGCACCGACCCGCGGGCGCCGGCGCAGCTCGCGCGGCGCCATCCGGTAGGCCTCGCGGAACGCGGTGTTGAACCGGCGCAGGCTGCCGAACCCCGCCGCCAGCGCGACCTCGGTGATCGGCAGCGCGGTCTCGGTCAGCAACTGCTTGGCGAACAGCAGCCGCCGCGTGCCGTGCACGCCCAGCGGCGCCGCGCCCAGGCGCTCGACGAACAGCCGGCGCAACTGCCGCTCGCCCAGCCCGACCCGCGTCGCCAGTTCCGCCAATGGCGCCTCCGCCAGCACGCCCTGTTCGATCAGCTTGAGCGCGCGCGCCACCGTCGCGTCGCCGCGACGCCACGCGTCGTCACCGGGCGACAGCTCCGGCCGGCAGCGCAGGCAAGGCCGGAACCCGGCCGCCTCGGCCGCCGCCGCGTGGGCGTAGTAGGTCACGTTCTCGCGCCGTGGCGCCGGTGCGGGGCACACCGGCCGGCAGTAGATCCCGGTACTCGTCACTGCGGTGAAGAACAGGCCGTCGAAGCGCGCGTCGCGGCTCAGCCGCGCCTGTTCGCAGACCTGCGGGTCGAGGGTGCGGGCGAGGGCGGCCGGGGAGGACATGGGTGCAGGCTAGCACCGGGCAAGAAGGCAAACTCGCCGGTTTCGGACATGAATGCCGGAGCGGAATCCGGGGCGTTCATCTAGCGCGTTTTTGTCCGTTCCGAACGGCTCCTCATGCTCTTGTAGGAGCGACGTGAGTCGCGACCTGTACATCGTGGCCGGAGCCGACCGGGTCGACCGCTGTCCACCCGCACGAAGCGGTTTCGATCCTCCGGTCCTTCAGAAGCAATACCGCGCCTGGCTACGGTGCCGCCTCACCTCGCAACGACGCTTCCAGCACTTCCAGCGCGTCGGCATCGCCATCGTTCGGGGCGGGGGCCAGCCCGATCAGCCGCATCAGCAGCGGGTACACGTCGACATTGTCGAACGCCGGCACCACCACGCCATCGCGCACCGACGGACCACGCGCGAGGAAGATCGCCCGCATCGACGGCAGGGCCGGATCGAACCCGTGCGAGCCGCGGTTGCCGGTGCGCGGCCGCTGCGCCATCCACTCGCGCGCGGATGCGTCCCAGCCCTCGTTCATCTGGCAGACGATCGCCGGCACCCGCGGATGCGTCCCGTACGCCCAGCGCGGCGGCAGCTCGCCCTTGCG
The DNA here is from genome assembly GCF_056739745.1 of Lysobacter sp. CC-YZS074. Taxonomy (NCBI): domain Bacteria; kingdom Pseudomonadati; phylum Pseudomonadota; class Gammaproteobacteria; order Lysobacterales; family Lysobacteraceae; genus Lysobacter; species Lysobacter sp. CC-YZS074. The sequence continues at coordinate 999,284 of NZ_CP200301.1, forward strand.
CCAGCACGCGTAGTGCCCGTGGTCGCCCAGCAGTTGCGCCTCGGCGGCGTCCGCGCGGCCGGGCAGGGGCTGGAAGCCGACCGACTGCCCGTAACTCACCGCGCGCGCATCGGCCGGGTCGACCATGTCCTCGACCGCGAGCACGTGATCCATCGCCACCGTCGCCATGCCGTGGTCGGACACCACGACCAGGTCGACCGCGTCCGCCAGCCCGCGCGCGTCCAGCCCATCCAGCAGTCGCCCGATCGCCTCGTCCACCGCCACGATGGCTTCGCGCGCCTCGGCCGAACCCGGCCCCGCACCGTGGCCGGCATGGTCGAGCGCATCGAAATACAGCGTCGCGAACCGCGGCCGCGTCGCCGCCGGCTCCGACAGCCAGCCCAGCACCGTATCGACCCGCGCGGCCATCGGCATGTCGCCGTCGTACGGCAGCCAGCGATCCGGCCGCACACCGCCGATCGCCGCTTCGCTGCCCGGCCAGAACACGGTCGCGGTCGACAGCCCGGCGTTTTCCGCCGTGACCCACACCGGCTCGCCACCCCACCAGCGGCCGTCGCCCACCGCCTCGCGCCGGCCGAGGCTGAAGTCGCCCAGCACCAGGTCGTGCATCGTGTTGTGGACGATGCCGTGGTGGTCGGGCCGCAGCCCGGTCACGATCGTGTAGTGGTTCGGGAACGTCAGGCTCGGGTACGACGGCGTCATCCACGCCGCACGCGCGCCATCGGCGGCGATGCGCTCGAGGTTGGGCGTGAGGCCCAGCTCCAGGTAGTCGGCGCGGAAGCCGTCGATCGACACCAGCAGCACGCTGGGACAGGCGTCCGCGTGGATGCCGGCATCTGGCGCGACGGCTGCTTCCGTCGACGGTGTGGACGCGCAGCCGGCCACGGCCAGCGCAGCGAAAGCGGCCAGTGCCGCGGCTCTGATCGAATGCATCCGCCGATCATAGCCAGCGGATGTTGCGATTCTCCCGCACGGGCTTTGCCGCCCTTGGCCGCAATCGCCGGGAAATCAAGCCTGTCAGCTCCCTGAATCCATCCCCGCGCCAGTCCGGCATCGCTCTCCCTCGGGCGTATGCTGGCCGACAGCACCCGTTCGTATCCCGGAGGTGACCGCCATGAAACGCCTGATGCTCGCCAGCCTGCTCGGTTCGCTCGCTTTCGCCGCCGCGGCCCAGGACACCACGACCGACGCCGCCGTGGACGCCCGGACCCAGGCCGAACAGACCGACACCACGCCCGTCGACACCCGCACCGGCACCGAAACCACCGTCGAACGCGACGCACGCCGCGACTGCATGCGCTACACCGGCAGCCACATCCTTGCCCGCCGCAGCGAACGCAATGCCGCGCCGGCCGAGACCGACGCCGTCGGCGAACTCGACCGCGACGAATGCATTGCGGCCAACGGCCGCGTCTACAGCCGCGACGATCTCATGCGCACCGGCGAGACCGACATCGCCGATGCCCTGCGGCGGCTGGATCCCGCGATCCGCTGAGTCGGCCGCAGCCTCGATACGCGAACGCCCGGGTCCTCCCCGGGCGTTTTTCCTTCTTCGGTAAAGCCCGTTCGTGTCCTACAGGCGCCCGAACCCGCGACGGATCGCCCCGCGCCCCCCACCGCCAACCCCCTGCGATAATCGACGCCTCGCTCCAGACCAAAGGACCCGCGTCGATGTCCACCCGCCACGACCCCTCCCGCACCATCCGCGCCCCGCGCGGCACCGAGCTCAGCTGCAGGTCGTGGCTGACCGAGGCGCCGTACCGGATGCTGCAGAACAACCTCGACGCCGAGGTCGCCGAGCGCCCGGAGGACCTCGTCGTCTACGGTGGCATCGGCCGCGCCGCGCGCGACTGGGAGAGCTACGACGCGATCCTCGCATCGCTGCGCAACCTGTCCGACGACGAGACCCTGCTGGTCCAGTCCGGCAAGCCGGTCGGCATCTTCCCGACCCACACCGACGCGCCGCGCGTGCTGATCGCCAACTCCAACCTAGTGCCGGCCTGGGCCAACTGGGAGCACTTCCACGAGCTCGACCGCAAGGGCCTGATGATGTACGGCCAGATGACCGCCGGCTCGTGGATCTACATCGGCAGTCAGGGCATCGTGCAGGGCACCTACGAGACCTTCGTCGAGATGGGCCGCCAGCATTACGGCGGCGACCTCACCGGCAAGTGGATCCTGACCGCGGGCCTGGGCGGCATGGGCGGCGCGCAGCCGCTGGCGGCGAGCCTCGCCGGCGCCAGCAGCCTCAACATCGAGTGCCAGCAGAGCCGCATCGACTTCCGCCTCAAGACCCGCTACGTCGACGAGCAGGCCACCGACCTCGATGACGCACTCGCCCGCATCGAGCGGTACACGAAGGCCGGCCAGGCCAAGTCGATCGCGCTGCTCGGCAACGCCGCCGAGGTACTGCCGGAACTGGTGAAGCGCGGCGTGCGCCCGGACGCGGTCACCGACCAGACCAGCGCCCACGACCCCGTGCACGGCTACCTGCCGATCGGCTGGACCGTCGAGCAGTGGATCGAGGCGCAGAAGGCCGACCCCGACACCGTGCGCGACGAGGCCAAGAAGTCGATGCGCGTGCACGTCGAGGCGATGCTCGCGTTCGAGAAGCAGGGCATCCCGACCTTCGACTACGGCAACAACATCCGCCAGATGGCGTTCGACGAGGGCTGCAAGGACGCCTTCGACTTCCCGGGCTTCGTGCCGGCCTACGTGCGCCCGCTGTTCTGCAAGGGCGTCGGCCCGTTCCGCTGGGTCGCGCTCAGCGGCGATCCGGAGGACATCTACAAAACCGACGCCAAGGTCAAGGAACTGATCCCCGACGACACCCACCTGCACAACTGGCTCGACATGGCGCGCGAGCGCGTCGCCTTCCAGGGCCTGCCGGCGCGCATCTGCTGGGTCGGCCTCGGCCTGCGCCACAAGCTCGGCCTGGCGTTCAACGAGATGGTGCGCAACGGCGAGCTGAAGGCGCCCGTGGTGATCGGCCGCGACCACCTCGACAGCGGCAGCGTCGCCTCGCCCAATCGCGAGACCGAGTCGATGATGGACGGCAGCGACGCCGTGTCCGACTGGCCGCTGCTCAACGCGATGCTCAACGTCGCCGGCGGCGCGACCTGGGTCAGCCTGCACCACGGCGGCGGCGTGGGCATGGGTTATAGCCAGCACAGCGGCGTCGTCATCGTCTGCGACGGCAGCGAAGCCGCCGACAAGCGCATCGAGCGCGTGCTGTGGAACGACCCCGGCACCGGCGTGATGCGCCATGCGGATGCCGGATACGACATCGCGAAGGCGTGTGCGAGGGAGCAGGGGCTGAAGCTGCCGATGGTCGACTGACGCCGCGGTGGGCGTTAACTTGTTGTAACCGGCCACTGCGAGTGGCCGGTCCATGGATGGATGACCAACTCAGGGAGAAGAGCGATGGACGCCAGAAGCGGCGCGCATTGGGTCGCGTGGGCCAACACCCATGCCAGGAACAGCCGGCGGATCGAGGATCTTGAGGCGTCCTTCCGGCGTGATGTGAAAGCATTCATCAAGGCGCTGGAAGACGCGGGAGCGCGCGTCGAGGTTTCGGCGACGCGCCGCAGCCCCAAGCGGGCATACCTGTTCCATTGGTCGTGGAAGATTGCGAACGGCAAGTGCCGGCCGGCGGACGCCGATCCGATGGCGGGCGTCGGGATCCGCTGGGACCATGGTGACGACGCGGCAAGCAGGGCGGGCGCCCTGGAGATGACACGCGGCTTCGGGCTGGCGATGCCGCCGCGCAGCGTCTTCGCGCCGGCGCTCACCAGCAACCACATCGCCGGGCGTGCGATCGACATGGCCATTCGCTGGAGCGGGACCGTGGAGTTCCGCCGCCGGGATGGCTCGATGGCGGCGATCGCCTGGACACCGGATGTCAACGCCAACCTGGCGCTGCATGACCTGGGTGCCTCGTACGGCGTGCGGAAGCTGAGGTCGGATGCGCCGCACTGGTCCTTCAACGGGAGGTAGTCCAATCATGCGTGCCCGTTCCATCACCAGAATTCCCACCGCGCTCTCCTGTGTCTTGCTGTCGGCGTGCGTATCCGGTGCTGCCTCAGGCGACATCGGAAGCCGGGATGACACACCCGCGGTCGGTTGGCTGCATGGCTCCTGCATCGCGCTGGCGGACGACCGCGTGGAGCCGGGGACAAGCGTCACGGTAGTAACGTTGGATGATCCGCAGCGCGTGGTTGCGGCCCGGATCGTGCGCCGCGCCAAAGCCGCGGACAGCTGCCCGGCGCTGCTCGAGGATCGCGGCGGGATGAACCTGGCGGACGGCCTGTCATTCCATCTGGTGGAGCCCGCCGACGAGTCGGAGCTGGCCATCGGGGTGCTGGTGCCTGTCGGCTTTACCTCGACACCTGCCGAGTCGCTGGATGTCGACGGCGACGGCCGCAGGGACACGTTCGGCCATTGCGCCACCTCCGAAGGCATCCGCTTCTTCGTCCGCGCCGCAGGGGACGGCCGTAGCTTGTGGAGTGGCTACTATCATCTCGGCTACGACGTGCAGCCCGACTGTCCCGAGGCATCGGCGGAGGATTGAAGGTAACGCGGGCTACGGGATCGCCAAGCAGTGCGCGAAGGAGCAGGGGCTGAAGCGGCCGATGCTCTGATCGACGGAAACGGCCAGGCACACGCCTGGCCTTTTCGCATACGGGTTCCGGGACATCTACTCCGGCAACGGGTTGCCGGTGAAAACCGCCAGCTGGGCGGCGAAAGCACGCTTGAAGGCGGGCCGGGCTTCGCCGCGGGCGACATAGTCGGCGAGGTTCGGGTGCTCCTCCAACAGGCCTGATCCGTTCAACCTGCGCAGCACCGTCACCATCATCAGGTCGCCGGCACTGAACGCGCCATCGATCCAATCGGCATCGCCAAGGCGAGTGGAAAGCTGGCGCAGCCGCTTGCGGACCCGGTCGTCAAGCATGGGCAGCCGCCCCTCGTACCAGGGCTTGTCGCGCTCCACGATCGTGGCCATTGAACGCTCGACGATCGGCGGCTCCAACGTGGTGAGCGCGGCGAACATCCATGTGATCGCGCGTGCCCGGGCATTCGCGTCGTCCGGCAGCAGACCCGCATGGCGTTCCGCGACATGGAGCACGATCGACCCCGATTCGAACAGGGCCAGATCGTCCTCTTCATAGGTCGGGATCTGCCCGAAGGGATGAAGCGCCCGATGCGCGGGCGCCTTCATCTCGTCGAATGAAACCAGACGAACGTCGTAGGGCTGGCCAACTTCCTCAAGCGCCCAGCGAACGCGCATGTCCCGGGCGTGTCCCTTGCCGCGGTCGGGTGAGCGTTCGAAGGCGGTGATAGTGGGCGCCATGCCCGTCAGCCCTGCGCGAACGTCACGTCGCCCGTATAGCTGACCATCCAGTGCACGCCGAAGCGGTCGGTGCAGATGCCGAACTTTTCGGCCCATTCGACTTTCTGCATGGGCATGTCGACGCTGCCGCCATCGCCCAGGCCGGCGAATACGCGATCGGCTTCTTCGGCGCTGTCGGCTTCCACCGCGACATAGGTGTTGGTGCCGACCTTGAAGGCATCCGGCCGCGTGACATCGGACGCCATCAGCATCGACGACCCCAGCGGCAGGGCGATGTGGGCGATGCGGTCGAGCTTGTCGGCGGCGATGCCCATCTGCTCGCCGCCGAACTCGCGGAAGGTCATCGCGGTGGCGAACTCGCCGCCAAAGACGCTGCGGTAGTGGTCGAAGGCTTCACGGGCGTTGCCGTCGAAGTTGAGGTAAGGGTTGGCGTGCTTCATGCTTTGGCTCCTGCGGTGGGCGGGAGGCGGGGCGCCTCCCTTTCCCCATGCGACGAACGGGGCCGGCGTAAATCGACACGCCGTGGTCCCGACTGTCCGGATATTCCCCGGGCGAGATGACGCGGCTTCGCCGCGTCCACCTGAGCCGGGGCGCGCACGGCGATCTCAGTCCACCCGCACGTCGAGCCCGAGTGCTTCGGCGATCACGATGGTCTGGTCGATCGTGATGATCGCGCTGCGGAACTGGACGTTCAGGGGATCCAGAGCGCTCAGGTCGCTCCCCCGCAGGTCGCAGCGGGAGAAGTCGGCGCTGTGGAGCCAGGCGCCGGACAGGTCGACATCGCGGATCGAGCCGCCCTGGCATCGAGCGCCGGTCAGGTCCGCCTCCCGCAAGCGCGTGCGGAGGAATGACGCTTTTCGCAAGTCGGCACCCGGCAGGCCGATGAAGCCCCAGTCGCCGTCAATCACCTGCATGTGGTCGAACTGGCAGCTGTCGAACATGCTGCCGATGGCTTTGCACTTGGTGAACTGGCTGTCGAAGAAATTGCACGAAACGAACGTGCAGTTCACGAAGGCGGCGTCGCGGTGGATCGAGGCGTTGAACCGCGCGCGGCGGAACGTGCATTCCTCGAAGACCGTGCCGATATTCTCGGCATCGGTCAGGTCGAGGTCGACGAACAGGGTGCGGCGGTACTGCTCACGCTGGAGCTTGCGGCCATACCAGTCGACACCGTTCATCGTGTTGTCTGTGGCCGCTGCGGGCTCGCCGTACTTCCGTTCGGCCATCTGGACGGCTCTTCTGGGTTGTCATGCAGGAACCGGATTCTACGAGGTGCGGTGGCAGCGTTCGCGCCAAGGGGCAGCCAGAGAACGCCTGCGGTGCTACGAAGCCGACCGCGGTGACGCGGGATGCGGTGTGGCGCATTCGCGCATGTGCCACAACCGCCAAGCCACCCAGCCCAGCCAGCCGACGATCATCGCCACCAGCACCTTCTGCGACAGCCCGCGCGGCAGCTCGCGCACCAGCGCCAGCACCCACACGCCGGCAAAGCTGGCCAGCGCCCAACCCAGCAGGACGGGGGCCACCCGCCGCCACGCCGGCGCCGCGCGCAGCCGCCACGCCTGCAGCACCATCGCCGCCGTGGTGCACAGGAACGCCGCCTGCGCCGAGGTGCCGTGGACCAGGTGCACCAGCCGCAGCTCCTCGTCGGGAAAGCGCATTGGCGCCAGCGCGGTGACCACCAGCGACGGCGCGGCGACCGCGAACAGCAGCAGCGGCGCCGCACTGCGCAAGGGCACCGGCGGCACCCGGTACAGGCCGACTGCCAGCGCGAGGATGCCCGCTGCCAGCGCCGCGTAGCCGGCCTGCAGCAGCCCGCCCCACGGCCCGACCAGGTACACGCTCATCTGCGCGTCGACCCCGTCGAGTTCCGGTCGCAGCAGGTGCACCGCGAGGCAGGTGAGAGCGAACGCGGCCACCCCGGCGAGCGCGATCGCGGCAAGCGCCGGACCGGCCCGCACGCCTGCATTCATCGGGGACGGGGGTGAACGGGCCGGGTGACGGTCGATCGGATGCTTTTCCATACCGCCGGGATACTGTCGGCCTCGCGCCGCGCCGGCAAGGCCGGAGGTGACGGGGCCGGTCTCGATTCCGGGATTCACTGTTCGTCGTCATCGGGACACGGGCGGGCCGATCCCGGCCTACCATCCCCCTGTTTTGCAACGGAACCCCTCGAGCGGAGCGCCGGATGAATACCGACCCCCGACACACCCCCGACGAGTCCGCCGCTGCCGCGCTGCCCGGGCACGTCCCCACCGGTCCGCTCTGGGCCGAGCTGCGCGACGCGATCCGCGGCACCGGTGCCGACTACACGAAGATCCCGTTGCGCCGCGCGGTGTTCCTGCTCGCGGTGCCGATGGTGCTGGAACTGGTACTGGAGTCGACCTTCGCGGTGGTCGACATCTTCTTCGTCGCTCGGCTCGGCGCGTCGGCGGTGGCGACGGTCGGACTGACCGAGAGCTACCTGTTCCTGCTCTACGCGATCGCGATGGGACTGGCGATGGCGACCACCGCCGTCGTCGCCCGCCGCATCGGCGAACACAAAAGCGAGGCCGCCGCGGTCAGTGCGGTGCAGGCGGTGTGGATCGCGGCGCTGGTGTCGGTGCCGTTCGCGATCGTCGGCATCGTCTGGGCGCGCGAGCTGCTGCAGTTGATGGGCGCCGACGCATGGACGCTCGAGCACGGCTACGGCTACATGCAGTGGGCGCTGGGCAGCAACGCGGTGATCATGCTGCTGTTCGTGATCAACGCGGTGTTCCGCGGCGCCGGCGACGCGTCCAGCGCGATGCGGGTGCTGTGGGTCGCCAACGGCCTCAACATCGTGCTCGACCCGATCCTGATCTTCGGCTTCGGGCCGGTGCCGGCGATGGGCATCGAGGGCGCGGCGATCGCCACCACCATCGGCCGCGGCACCGGCGTGCTGATGCAGCTGTGGATCCTGTTCCGCGGCGGCCAGCACATCCGCGTCGGCGCCTCGCAGCTGGGCTGGGACGGCGCCACGCTGCTCAACATCGTGCGCACCTCGCTGGGCGGAGTGGGGCAGATGATCATCGGCATGACGTCGTGGATCTTCCTGATGCGCATCCTCGCCAGCATCGGCAGCGAGGCGGTGGCCGGCGCGACGATCGCCATTCGCCTGATGATGTTCACCACGATGCCGGCGTGGGGCATGTCCAACGCCGCGGCGACGCTGGTCGGACAGAACCTCGGTGCCGGCGAGCCGGGCCGCGCGGAGGCCGCGGTGTGGCGGATCGGCTGGTACAACATGGCCTACCTGGTCGCGGTGTCGGTGCTGTTCTTCGTGTTCCCGCGCGAGCTGGTCGGGTTGTTCACCGCCGACACTGGCGTGGTCGACGTCGGCGCCGAATGGCTGCGGATCCTGTCGTACTCGTTCTTCGTCTACGGCTGGTGGATGGTCGCGGTGCAGGCCTTCAACGGCGCCGGCGACACGGTGACGCCGACCAAGATCAACCTGGTGTTCTTCTGGTTGATCCAGATCCCGCTGTGCTGGTTCCTCGCGCTGCAACTGGATTGGCAGCAGACCGGCGTGTTCTGGGGCGTGTTCGTGTCGGAGACCGCGGTCGGGCTGTTCACCCTGTGGCTGTTCACGCGTGGCAAGTGGAAGACGGCGCAGGTGTAGCAGCCCGCCGGCACGGGCTGTCGTAGGAGCGGCTTCAGCCGCGATCGGATGGCCGTGCGACCGCGCCGATTCACGATCGCGGCTGAAGCCGCTCCTACAAAAGCGGCGTCACACGGGCGGCACGGCCATTCGAACAGGGCTGCGGCAAGTACGCCGCCGCCCCGCAGGCCGGCGCGGCGTCAGTGCGACGCGCCGCCCAGCTCCACGATCGGCCTGAACCCGCCGTAGATCATCCGCGCGCCGTCGAACGGCATCGGGTTGGTCTTCGGATCCATCCGCGGGTCCTCCATCATTTTTTTGAAGCCCTCGTCGCGGGTCGCCTTGTCGGGCCACTCGATCCACGAGAACACGATCGTCTCGTCGTCCTTGCCCTGCACGGCGCGGCGGAAGTCGGTCTGCTTGCCGTCGGGCACGTCGTCGCCCCAGCACTCGACCACGCGGGTGGCGCCGTACTCGATGAACACCGAGTCGCCGGTGTTGGCGTGGTCGATGAACTTCTGCCTGTTGGCGGTCGGCACGGCGATGACGAATCCATCGATGTAGGACATGGCGGTTCTCCTGTGCGGGTGGGTGGCCCTGTGACGACGGACGGAGGCGGGCGGATTCGACAATCCGGGGGCTACTGCGGGTTCGGCGGCGGATACGGATGATCCTGCAGCAGCCGGGCCAGGTGGGCGGCGTTGCTGGCCAGCGTCTTCGTGGTCGAGGCGGTCTTCTCCGGCGTCTGCTCGAGGTCCTTGTAGTCGGTCTTGTGCATCGCCTCGCCGACCCAGTAGCTCGCCGCGTTGGCGGGAATGGTGAAACCGACGTCGGCCAGGCCCTGGTACAGCTCGGCGGTAACGTGGTGCGCGCCGTCCTCGTTGCCGACCACCGCCACGGTGGCGACTCGGCTGTAGGTGGGGAAGCAGCCGTTGTCGCTGATTTCGCCGAGAAAGGCATTGAGCCGCTCCAGCACCCGTTTGGCGATGCTGCTGGGCTGGCCCAGCCAGATCGGCGTGGCGACCACGAGGATGTCGGCGTCAAGGATGTGCTGGCGGATGCCCGGCCACTCGTCACCGTTGCCTTCGTCGGCTCGCACGCCGGGCTTGATGTCGTGGTCGACGATGCGGGTGCTGTCGGTGAGGACGCCGTGCGTGGCCAGTGCGGCGAGCACCTGGTCGAGCAGCAGCTGGGTGGAGGATTCGGCAGGCGAGGCGGTCAGCGTGCAGTTGAGGCCGAAGGCGGACAGCGGCATGGGCGGCTCCCGGATGAAGGAACGGCCAGCCTTGCACGCAGCGGGTTAAGGGAGCGGGCACGCCACGGCCATGACTCGGCGGCGCGGTACGGGCGACAGGACAGGACAGGCGCTTGCCGCCGGCCGCGAAATCCGGATTCTGTGCGGCTGTATCGGCCTTTCGGCGACTCCATGGACATCCGCCTCGACCCGCTGACCGGCCCGCAGATCGCCGGCCTGTTGCAGGAGCACCTCGACGACATGGCGCGGCATTCGCCGCCCGGAAGTGTGCATGCGCTCGACCTGGCCAAGCTGCGCCGCCCCGACATCCGCTTCTGGAGCGCATGGCGCGACGGGGTGCTGGTCGGTTGCGCGGCGCTGCGCGAACTGGACCCGGCGCACGGCGAGATCAAGTCGATGCGCACCGCCGCCGCGCACGTGCGCAGTGGCGTGGCCGCGGCGCTGCTGGCCCACCTGCTGGACGAGGCGCGGCGGCGCGGCTACCGCCGGCTCAGCCTGGAGACCGGCACCCCCGCCGCATTCGCGCCGGCGCGCGCGCTGTACGCCCGGTTCGGTTTCGCGCCGTGCGCACCGTTCGGCGATTACGCCGAGGATCCCTACAGCGTCTTCATGACGCGCGCGCTGTAGCGGGCTTCAGTCCGCCCGCAGCACCTGGCCCTTCACCGGTTCGCCGCGCTCGACCGCCTCGCCGTCGGCCACGTAGTCGTTGAAGAACGCCGGCAGGCCGAGGCCTTCGCCGAACACCGGGCTGTCCTGCAGGTGGAAGTGCAGGTGCGGCTCGCTGGTGTTGCCGCTGTTGCCGCAGCGGCCGATTTCGTCACCGGCGGCGACCTGCTGGCCCGCCTCGACCGCGACGCTGCCCTGGCGCAGGTGGGCGAGCAGGGCGTACTCGCCGTGGCCGAGGTCGAGCATCACGTGGTTGCCGGCCGGCTGTCGGGCGTTGGTGGTGCCGATGGCCTGGTCGGGCAGGTCGCCGACCGCCTCCACCACGGTCCCGTCGGCCGGCGCGAGGATCGGTTCACCCCAGCAGTGGTACTGCGCCAGCTCGCTGCCGTCCCCGGTGTGGCTGCGGCCGTCGACGCGCTGGACGAAGTCGTAGGCGAAGCGCTGGGCGGGGTTGGCCGCGTGGTAGTTCTGCGCGATGTCGCGGCCGCCCCAGAACACGACCCACTCGCCGTGGAATGGCAGGCGCAGCTCGGCCACGGTGTCGCGCTGCAGGTGCGGCGATTCCGCGGCCTGCGGCTGGGCGTCGGCCGGACGGATGACGAAGCCGGCGACGCGGCCGTTGGGCGCGAACACCCACTGGGTGAGGACCGGCGCCGGCAACTTGCTCCAGCGCGACAGGCGGACGTAGGAGTCCAGCCCCTGCACCAGCACGGCCTCCTCGGAGGTGACCGACTGTTCCTCGCCGAGCTGCGCCGCGACCTGCTCGCGGAAGGCGGCCAGCGCGGCCGGGTCCATGGCGGCCTGCATGCGCTCGTCGAAGCCGGCGTGGACCGCGGCGAGGTCGCCGTCGAGGAAGGCGCGCGTGAGGGCCTGGCCGGCCTCGATGGTGGCGGTGGTCGCCGTGGCTCCTTCCCCGCGAGTCTCCGGCGGCGCCGCGGTGGCGGCGGGCACGGCCGCGGTGCCGAGCGCGGCCAGGAGGATGGAAAGCACGGTGCGGTATCGCATGGCTTGCTCCTTCAGGGGTTGTCGATGCCACCCACCAGCGCCGCCAGCTGGCGGCGATAGCGGGCCAAGGACGCGCGGCCGTCGTCGGTGATCGCCACGCGGGTCAGCGGCTTGCGGCCGCGGAAGGTCTTTTCGATGGTCACCAGCCCGCCCGCCTCGAGCCTGGCGAGGTGGCTGGAGAGGTTGCCTTTGCTGAGCCGGCAGACGGTTTCGAGGAAGCCGAACTCGACCTGCTGGGCGCCGGACAGCACGGTCAGGATCGCCAGCCGCGCCGGCTCGTGGACCAGCCGGTCGACCGCGAGCACGCCGTCGACGGCCGACCGGGTGGAATCGTCGATCACGCCGCCGCCCCGCGCAGGGTGTCGCGCAGCGACAGGTAGGCGCGGTGTTCCCTGACGCCCACGAGGATCGCGAACGCCGCGCAGCCGGCGGCATACAGCGGCCACCAGCCCTCGTAGGCGCCACCGGCGGCGACCACCGCGGCCTGGCAGAACAGCAGCACGCCGACCAGGAAATCGCCGATCGACCAGAACCAGCGCATCGCCGCGAACGGCAGCGCCGCCACCAGCACCAGATAGGCCAGCGCCCGGCCGTCCTCCACGGTGCCGCCGGTCGCGAGGAGGTTGCCGGCGATGACCAGCGCCGACACCGCGAACAGGTAGATCGCCATCCACCGCCGCTGCCGGCGCAACGTCGGCGACACCTGCTGCAGCGCCACGCCGTCGCGCTGGTAGTAGCAGCGGCGCAGCAGTTCCTTCGACAACAGCCACGCCGCCGGCAGCGCCACCAGCGCGATGCGCAGCGCGGGCGAGAGCGGCAGGAACGCGCCGACCAGGAACGCGGCGACGGTAAGCACGCCGCCGATCACCAGGCTCAGGCCGCCCGCCCCGCGGGAGTAGCGGGCGTAGCGCTCGGTGAGGTCGCGGAGGTGGTCGAGCTCGGCGGGGGTGGTCGCGGTGGTCATGGCGTGGCTCCGTTATGTGCAAACAAGTTTGCAATACAAACCACAAGCGGCGCAACACGCCCCTGTAGGAGCGGCTTCAGCCGCGATCGGAAGCCGGTGCGGGCGGACGGTTCCACGATCGCGGCTGAAGCCGCTCCTAAGGCCGGGCCATGACCAGGCAACCCACAAGCCGATCGTCGGCCGGCCATACACGCATGCCGCCCAGGCTAACGGACGCTGCGTTCCGCCGGCGACCGTGCCACCGCGGATCCGCGGGCCTAAGCTCGTGGGCCATTCCCGTCCCGGAGCCCGCCGTGCCCGACCTGTCCGACTTCCCGATCACCCGCCGCTGGCCGGCGCGCCACCCCGAGCGCATCCAGCTGTACTCGCTGGCCACGCCCAACGGGGTCAAGGCCTCGATCATGCTGGAGGAGACCGGGCTGGCCTACGAGCCGCATCGCGTCGACATCACCCAGGGCGAGAGCCACACGCCGGAGTTCCTGTCCCTCAACCCCAACGGCAAGATCCCGGCGATCATCGACCCTGACGGGCCGGGCGGGCGGCCGCTGGCGCTGTTCGAGTCCGGCGCGATCCTGCTGTACCTGGCCGACAAGACCGGCCGCTTCATCCCCGCCGACCCGGCGGGCCGCTGGGAGGCGATCCAGTGGGTGTTCTTCCAGATGGCTTCGGTCGGGCCGATGTTCGGCCAGCTCGGGTTCTTCAACAAATTCGCCGGCAAGGACATCGAGGACCCGCGCCCGCGGCAGCGCTACGTCGACGAATCGCGGCGCCTGCTCGGCGTGCTGGACACGCGCCTGCACGGCCGCGACTGGTTGCTGGGCGACGACTACAGCATCGCGGACATCGCCACGCTGGGCTGGGTCAACAACCTGATCACCTTCTACGAAGCGCGCGAGCTGGTCGGCTACGACGACTTCGCCCACGTCGACGCGTGGCTGCAGCGCGGGCTGGCACGGCCGGCGGTGCAGCGCGGACTGAGGGTGCCGGCAAGCGAGTGAGGCCGGGGTTGCGGGAGGCTTTCCGAAGGTCTCCCGGAGATGTCCGCGAGTTCCTCGGAGTACTTCCGCAAGGTCTTGCAATGGCCTTCGGAAGATCCTGCAACGACCTCGCGGACCTCGCCGGCGGGCTTCCGGAGATGTTGGTGCGGGATTGCGGACCTCGTCGGCAGGGTCGCGGAGGTCTCACGCGAGGTCCGCGAGGTCTCCGACCAAGCCCCGGACCTCTCCGGCTGGGTTGCGGACCTCTCGAACGGGGTCCGGCACCTCTCGCATGAGGTCTGGAAACCTCTTCAACGAGGTTCCCGGTCCCACCAACGAGGTTCCAGGCCTCGTTTTTTTGGACGGAGATCGCCGTGCGTGTTCGGTCTTCGGCACGCAGGGTCGGTTGCTGTTTGAAGCCATGCGCGGCAGGCGCGACACTATCCCCGACAATTCACCCCAGGAAGGGATGCATGACAAGGATGTGGGCCGTGGCGGGCGACGCCACCAGCAGCGGCGGGCAGGTGGTCACCGGCTCGCCTTTCACCGATATCGACGGCAAGCCCGTCGCCCGGGTCAACGACAAGGCGAGCTGCCCCAAGCACAAGGGCACGTTCCCGATCGTTGACGGCGACCCGACCACCATCATCGACGGCGAGGCCGTGGCTCTGCACGGCAGCTCGCTGGCCTGCGGCTGCAAGGTGATCGCGGTGCAGCAGGTGAGGGTGTTTGTGGATGCAGGCGGGGGCGGCGGTGGCTCCGGCGCATCTGGCGGCGCGAACGGCGCAGCGGCAGAAGCACCTCCTGCCGCTGCAACTGGCGCGACGGCGGGTGCGATGGCGTCGCCCGCGTTCGACGAGCAGATCCGCTTCGTAGGTCCGACCGGGGCACCGCTGTCCAACCTCGGCTACCGCCTGCACCTGGCCGACGGCTCGACCGCCGAAGGCGTTACCGATGTCGATGGCCGGACGGAGCGCGTCGCCACCACGCAGGCCGTCGGCTTCGACTCCGCCGACCTGCTGCCGCCGACCGGCGCGCAAGGGTGCTGTGCGGCCGTCGCGCTGCCGGCGCAGAGCGTCCCGGTTGCGTTGAAGGGCGCCGCTACCAACGCGTCGGCCATCGGGTCGTCCACCCATCAGGTCGCCACGAAGGCCGAGGACCGCGGCCTGACCGCCGGCGAGGTCGCGATGCTGCGGCAGGTGTTCGGTTCGTCGGTCGACTACGGGGCGGTGAAGCTGCACAACCACGGTTACTGGATGCTCTTCGGCTTCCAGCCGGACGACACGGCGACCGCGCCCAATGGCGAGATCTATATGCCGGCGGATCTGTTCTCACCGGATTTCTCGCGCGAACTCAATGACCGCCAGCACCTGCTCGTCCACGAAATGGCCCATGTGTGGCAGTTTCAGCTCGGCTACCCGGTCAAGCGCGTGCGTGCGCCACGCCCGAACATGTCGTACGAATATCTCTTTGCTCAGGGCCGGAAGCTCTGCGACTACAACATGGAGGCGCAGGGCAACCTCATCGCGGACTACTTTCTCGTGAAGTTCCGCAACGATCCTTTGAACATCAGTGAGATCCGCTACAGCCGGATGCCAGGTCTTCTGGCCGAGTACGAACGCGTCTTGAGTGACTTCCTCGCCGACCCTTCCAACCCAGGGAATCTGCCGAAGGTGACTGAATGAACCGTCGATGCGCTCTCCTGTTCGTCGCGCTTTTCCCGTTGGTCGGAGGGTGTCGCCAGCCTGCCAACACCTACCAGCAGGCGACCATCCGCTGGACCGACGGGCAGGCGTGCTTCTCGGTCGCCGATACGAACGAGAGCCGTAGGACACCGCCAACTGTCGCGGCGATTGCCGTCAGCGAGTACCGCGACGGTCAGTGGCTGCGTTTGTGGACCTCGGCAGCGCCGTTGTCACCGCCCACTACGCTTGGACCGGGTCAATGCATTCCCTACGGTCGCGGCTTCGCGGATGTGGCCGGAACGGAAACCTTTGCGCCACCACTTGTGGTCGGAGGGCAATACGGCGTGGAGATCAATGCGCAGATTCCCAACCCGCGTGCTGGCGGTGACCGCACTGTGAGCCGTCGTTATAGCCGGCACTTCTGCCTGCAGTCGTCAGGGGGTGGAACCCCGACGCTGATCGAGGTTCCGCGGGTGCGCGGAGAGCTGGCGTGGGAGGTATGCGGGCGGCAGGTTGACGGCGATCCCGGGATTGGCAGGTGAATCTTCGTCGCCTGTTTCCGCGTCGCCTGAAACCGAGTGCCAAAAAAAGCCCGCCGTCCGGCGGGCTTTTCCGTTACCTCCGTTGCTGCGGTCCTCAGCCCAGCAACAACCGGTTCATCCGCTGCACGAACGCGGCGGGGTCGGGCAGGGTGGCGCCGGCGGCGATCTCGGCCTGTTCCAGCAGCAGGGTGGCGATGTCGCGCGCGGTCGCTTCGTCGGCCTCGGACTGCACGCGCTGCACCAGCGGGTGGGCGGGGTTCACCTCCAGCGTTGGCTTGCTGTCGGGCAGTTCCTGGCCGGCCTCGCGCAGCAGGCGGGCGAAGTGCGGGGCCATGTCGTAGTCGGACAGGGCCAGGCACGAGGGCGAGTCGGTCAGTCGGGCGGACACGCGCACGTCGCCGACGCGCTCGCCGAGCAGTTCCTTGAGGCGCGCGACCAGCGGTTCGGCCGCCTTCGCCGCTTCCTCGTGCTGCTGCTTCGCCGCCTCGTCCAGCGGCAGTTCGCCCTTGGCGACGCTCTGCAGTTTTTTGCCGTCGTACTCGTGCAGGTAGCCGAGCATCCATTCGTCGATGCGGTCGGACATCAACAGCACTTCGGTGCCGCGCGCCTTGAAGGCTTCCAGCTGCGGGCTGCCGGCGGCGGCCGCGTGGGTCTCGGCGGTGACGTACCAGATGGTGTCCTGGCCTTCGGGCATGCGCGCGATGTAGTCGTCGAGCGAGACGGTCTTCGCCGCGCCCTCGGCCTTCGTGGAGGCAAAGCGCAGCAGTTTGGCGATGCGCTCGCGGTTGCCGGTGTCCTCGCCGATGCCTTCCTTGAGCGTGTTGCCGAAGGCCTTGATGAAGGTGTCGAACTTCTCCGGCTCGTTCTTCGCCAGCGACTCGATCAGGTCGAGCACGCGCTTGGTGCAGCTGGCCTTGATCTTGTCGAGCTGGCGGTTCTGCTGCAGCAGCTCGCGGCTGACGTTGAGCGGGAGGTCGTCGGCGTCGACCACACCACGCACGAAGCGCAGGTAGTTCGGCAGCAGCTCCTCGGCAGCGTCCATGACGAACACGCGCTTGATGTAGAGCTTCAGCCCCTTGCGCTCGTCGCGGCCGCCCATCATCAGGTCGAACGGCGGCTGCGCGGGCAGGTACAGCAGGGTGGTGAAGCTCTGGCTGCCCTCGACCCGGTTGTGGCTCCACGCCAGCGGGTCGGCGAAGTCGTGGCCGAGCGACTTGTAAAAGCCCTGGTAGTCCTCGTCGGAGATCTCCGACTTCGCCTGGGTCCACAGCGCGGATGCGGCGTTGACGGTGTCCCACTCCTCCGTTGCGGTGGACTGGCTGTCGTCCTTCGCTTCATCGGTGTCGTCGTGCGCGTCGGCATCCTTTGGCATCCGGATCGGGAAGGCGACGTGCTCGGAGTAGCGGTGGACCAGCGAGCGCAGCTTCCAGCCCGACAGGAACTCGTCCTCGTCCGCTTTCAGGTGCAGCACGACGGTGGTGCCGCGGCTCGGCAGCTCGACCTGTTCGAGCGTGTACTCGCCCTTGCCGTCGCTTTCCCACTTCACGCCCTCGCCGGCCGGCGTGTCGGCACGGCGGGTCAGCACGGTGACCCGGTCGGCGACCACGAAAGCGGAGTAGAAGCCGACGCCGAACTGGCCGATCAGGCGCGCGTCGGCCTTCTTCTCCTGCGCCATCGCCTCCAGGTAGCGGCGCGTGCCGGAGCTGGCGATGGTGCCGATATTCGCGACCACCTCGTGGCGGTTCATGCCGATGCCGTTGTCGGCGATGGTGATCGTGCGCGCCTTCTCGTCCCAGCTGACATCGATGTGCAGCTCGCCGTCACCGGCCATCATTTCGGGGTTGGCCAGCGACTCGAAGCGCAGCTTGTCGCAGGCGTCGGAGGCGTTGGAGACCAGCTCGCGCAGGAAGATCTCCTTGTGCGAGTACAGCGAGTGGGTGACCAGGTGCAGGACCTGGGCGACTTCGGCTTCGAACTGGCGGGTTTCGGACTGGATTCCGGGGTGGGTTTCGGCGTTGGAAGTCATGCTGGGTTCCCGTGACACGTGGAGCGGATCGAAGTCCCGAACATCGGGGCGCCCGTGCGGAAAACAACGGTCGGCCGGTGCCATCCGTACCGGTTCCTGTCGCGCCGGTTCGCCGATGGGAATCCACGACGCAACGCGCCCGCTCCGGCAACGGAGCGCCCACGCGCGCCCGGTAGCATTGCGCGCATGACATCCCCCACCCCCTGGCGCGGCCGCCTGCTGGTGCTGGCCGGCATCGCGCTGGCCGCGTTCAACCTGCGCACCGCGATCACCTCGCTGACCCCGCTGCTGGAGATCGTCGGCGCGTCGCTGGCGTTCGGTTCCACCGCGGCCGGCGTGCTGGGCATGCTGCCGACCGCGGCGTTCGCGGTGTTCGGGGTGGCGACGCCGCCGATCGCCCAGCGGCTCGGGCTGGAGCGCACGGTGGTGCTGGCAATGGCGTTGGCCGCGGCCGGCATGCTGCTGCGCGGCTTCGTCGGAGGCACCGCCGGCCTGATGGCCAGCTCGCTGCTGGCACTGGCCGGCATGGGCATGGGCAACGTGGTGCTGCCGCCGCTGGTCAAGCGCTACTTCTTCGACCGGGTCGGCGCGGTCAGCTCGGTCTACATCACCTCGATGCAGCTGGGAACGATGGCGCCGGCGTTCGTCGCGGTGCCGCTGGCAATGGCGCTGGGCTGGCGGGTGTCGCTGGCGGCGTGGGTGCTGCCGGCGGTGCTGGCGCTGCTGCCGTGGCTGTGGGTGCTGCGCGGCGGCCGCCAAGCCATCGCCACCGCCGCGCCGGGAGCAGCCGCGGTGTTGCCGCGGGCCACGCTGCCGCCGGGCGCGCACGTCTGGCGCTCGCCGCTGGCGTGGGCGATGGCGGCGCTGCTGGGCATGACCTCGCTGGTGACTTACGCGATGTTCACCTGGATCCCGCGCTGGATGACCGACGCCGGGCTCGACCCGGCCGCGGCCGGCGCGATGCTCGGCGTCTACACCGCCACCGGACTGGCGACCTCGCTGGCGGTGCCGGTGCTGGCGGCGCGGGTGAAGTCGCCGTTCGTGCTGGTGCTGCCGATGCTGGGGCTCTACGTCATCGGCTACGCCGGCCTGCTGCTGGCGCCGGCCACGCTGCCGGCGCTGTGGACCGGCCTGCTCGGGCTGGCCGGCGGCACCTTCCCGCTGGCGCTGACCCTGATCAACCTGCGCACGCGCACCCCGGCCGGCTCGGCGGCGCTGTCGGGCTTCATGCACTGGGCCGGCTACGCGGTCGCCTGCGCCGGGCCGGTGGTGGTCGGGCAACTGCGCGACCTCACCGGCGGCTGGCACTGGCCGGTGGCGTTCCTCGCGGCGTGCATCGCGGTGCTGGCGTGGGGCGCCTGGGCGGCGTCGCGGCCGCGGGTGCTGGAGGACAGCTGGTAACGCGGCCTCAGTCGGCGTGGTGCATCCACGCGCAGTCCAGCCCGTCCAGGCCGACGTGGACCAGTAGGCCGATCGCCAGCAGCCGCGTGCGCCGCGGCAACAGCAGCAGCGCGTAGACCGCGATCGCCGGCGCCCGGTGCAGCGGGTGGAAGCCGATGCTGCAGCGGTCCGGCACGTAGATCGGGTCGGCCCACAGGTGGTCGATGTCGATCAGCCAGCCGGCCAGCATCCACAGCCACGCGCGGCGCCAGCGGTCGCGGAAGAACACCCGCGCGATCGCCAGCGGCACCAGCGCGTGCAGCACGAGGTGGAACACGGCGCGGAAGTCGAGGTCCATGGGCGACCGGCTCGGGCGGGCCCGTGAGTCTACGGCGGCAGGGCGGCTGCCCGTGGCGCGTGGCTTGGGCGACACTTGGCCATCCGCAAACCCGGCCGCCGCCCATGAAGATCATCGAAGTCCGCCACCCGCTGGTACAGCACAAGCTCGGCCTGATGCGCCGGGCCGACAACAGCACCAAGACCTTCCGCGAGCTGTCGTCGGAGGTCGCCACGCTGCTGACCTACGAGGCCACCGCCGACCTGGAAACCGAGACGGTCGAGGCGGAGGGCTGGGCCGGTCCCGTGCAGGTGCAGCGGATCAAGGGCCGCAAGATCACCCTGGTGCCGATCCTGCGCGCCGGCATCGGCATGCTGCCGGGTGTGCTGGAGTTGCTGCCGGCGGCCAAGGTCAGCGTGGTGGGCCTGCAGCGCGACGAGCAGACCCTGGGCGCGGTGAGCTACTACGACAAGCTGGTCGGCAACATGGCCGACCGCACCGCGTTGATCCTCGACCCGATGCTGGCCACCGGTGGCACGCTCATCGCGACCGTCGACCTGCTCAAGGCGGCGGGCGCGAAGCGGATCAAGGGGCTGTTCCTGGTCGCCGCGCCCGAGGGCCTGCGGGCGGTCGAGGCGGTCCACCCGGACCTGGAGGTCTACACCGCGTCGATCGACCGGCGCCTGGACGAGCGCGGCTACATCCTGCCGGGCCTGGGCGACGCCGGCGACAAGATCTTCGGCACCCGCGCCGACTGACCGCCGGTCGATTTTGAGTCGTCAAAGCAACGCCGGGCCGCTGCCCCGACGGGCGGGCGGCGAGGTAGATTGTCCCTGTTCACCTGCATGGCCCACGGCGCGGCATGGTCGCTTCGGATCTCGACAACCCCTTCTGGGCTTCGCTGCGCAGCCGACACCGCGGGCTGGCGGTGTCCGTCGGCCACGTGGCGCGCTACCCGCCCGAGTTCGCGCCGTTCCTCGGGGTGGCCGACCGGGACAACGAGGCCGAAGCCGCGCTGGCCGCGCTGGTGCAACCTGGCGAGACCGTCTACCTGCTCGGCGTGGCGCCGCGCCCGCCGGCCGGCTGGGACCTCACCGCGCACCTGCCCCTCGCGCAGATGGTCTGCACCGCGCCGCTGCCGGAGGTGGACGGCCCGGAGATCATCGAGCTGGACGCCGCCCACCGCGCCGACGTGCTCGCGCTCACCGCGCTGGTGTACCCGCACTATTTCCGCGCCCGCACGATGGAGCTGGGCCGCTACTTCGGCATCTACCGGGACGGACGCCTGGCGGCGATGTCCGGCGAGCGCCTGGGCACCGACGCCTGCACCGAGGTCAGCGCGATCTGCACCCATCCGGACTTCACCGGCCGCGGCTACGCGCGCCGCCTCATCGCCATGGTGACCAACGACAACCTGGCGCAGGGGCGCACGCCGTTCCTGCACGTGAGCCACGAGAACGAACGCGCCCTGCGGCTGTACGGCCAGGTCGGCTATCGCCACCGCCGCGATATCCCGTTCTGGTCGTTGCGGCGCGGCTGACGCCTCAACGCGCTACGGGTGCGGCGGGCAACGTGGGCTCCAGCGCCCGCGCCAGGTCGATCACCCGCCGGGTGAATTCGGGATAGCCGTCCGCGGGCGGCTGCTCCCCGTCGCCGCGGGCCCTGTACTGGCGCACGGCCACCAGCTCGGCGGCGGGCACCACGACGATGTACTGGCCCAGGTAGCCGTTGGCCTCGTAGGCGACCACCGGCCCGTGCTCGCGCTCGAACATGACGCCCGGCCCGACACCGGCGCCGGCGAAGGCCTCGCGCACGCGGTCGAGGTCCTCGCCCAGGCCGGCGACGAGCGCCGCGCCCATGACATCCGCGCTGTCGAACGACTGCTCGCCCACGACCTGCCGCAGGCGCTCGACCAGGTCGTCGGGCACGCCGCG
The DNA here is from genome assembly GCF_056739745.1 of Lysobacter sp. CC-YZS074. NCBI lineage: Bacteria > Pseudomonadati > Pseudomonadota > Gammaproteobacteria > Lysobacterales > Lysobacteraceae > Lysobacter > Lysobacter sp. CC-YZS074. Next base: position 1,021,024 of record NZ_CP200301.1, read on the forward strand.
TTCGCGCAGGGTGGCGAAGCCGTCCGGGTCCGGGGTCAGCCGTTCCCACGCCGTGCGACGCCACCACAGCAGCCCGGCTTCGGCGGTACGTGCACTCGGGGCCAGCATCGTGTCGATGAACGCGGCCGGCACCGGTTGCCGGTCGCCGACCCGGCCGCGATCGAGCACCAGCTGGCCGATCTTCGCCGCGTCGCGCGCGCTCAGCGGCAGGCCCGACATCGCGTGCGGGTTACCGGCGGCGTCCTTCTCCCACGGGCCGGGGGTGATATCGAGCGCGGCGAAGAGGCCGTCGCGGAAGAACCCGTCCATCGGCTGGCCGGTGGCTTCGGCGATGATGCCTGCGAGCAGGTTCACCGCCTTGTTGTTATAGGAGAACGCCTCGCCCGGCGCGCTGTCGAGCTCGGCCGCCAGCGCCAGCTGCACGACATCCGGCGCCGGATAGATCTCCACCGGCGCGCGCGGCACGTTCTGCAGGCCCGAGGTGTGGTCCAGCAGCATCCTCACGGTGATGTCCCGCTTCCGCCCCTGTTTCCATTCCGGATAGAAGTCGCTGACCGGCTGGTCGAGCGATTCGATGCGCCCGTCACCGACCAACTGGCCGATGCCAAGGGCGACCACCGACTTGGTGGCCGACATCAGTTCGATCGGCGCATCGACGTCGCCCAGGCGGGCGACCTCCTGTCCGCCGCGTGTCACCAGCAGGGTGTCGGAGTGGCTGTCCCGCGCGCCCTCGACCAGCCGCTGCACCGCCGCCTCCGCAGCAGGCGGAAGCGTGGCCGAGGCCGCGGCCGCGGCCACGACCGGGGCCACGGCGAGCAGGGCGGAAAGCACGAGGGTGGAGCCGGTTCGGTGGAGCATGGCGGTCAGTGGGGAAAGCGCGTTCTGCGGAACCGCAAGCCTCGCCGGCGCGACCGGCCGCGGCCACTGCCGATCGTCCCCGTGACCATGTGACCGGTGCCGGCCCCCGATCGCGCGTGACAGCGCGGCCCGGCGCGGATGCCTGTCCGCATTCCGACAACGACCAACGGCGGACGCGGCTGATTCGACCGGCGGATGCGCGGCGGTGACATCGCCGCACCTAGCATCGGAATTCACCTGCACCTGCACACGCATCCGGAGCTGCCCCGATGGCCACGAGCGAATTGCCCCCACCCGACGCGGCCCTGTCCGAGGGCGAAGCGCTCGCGCAATCGGACAACCGCGGCTTCCGCACCCGGCTCAACGTGGCCGGGCACCCGCTGGTCGCCGACGAGCCGGCGGCGGTCGGCGGCACCGACCAGGGGCCGTCGCCCTACGGCCTGATCTCCGCCGCGCTGGCCTCCTGCACCGCGATGACCCTGCACTCCTATGCCAGCCGCAAGGGCCTGGCGGTGAGCGACATCCGGGTGTTCGTGCGCCACGACAAGGTCCACGAGGCCGACTGCGTACGCTGCGCGGAGAGCGACCGCATCGACCGGCTCGACTGCACCGTGCACATCGACGGCGACATCGACGAGGCCATGCGCGAGCGGATGATGCAGATCGCCGCGCGCTGCCCGGTGCACCGCACCCTGGACGGCAGCGTGCGGATCGTGATGCACGCCGGCTGACGCGGCCGCGGCGCGCGGCGGCCGCCGCCGCCGCTCAGGTTGGAACGCGCACCAGGATGCGCTCGGCCAGCGTCCGCACTTCTTCGCGCAGGGCGTCCGGGCCGTGGATGCTGAAGTCGAACGGCAGCCGCGCCAGCTCTCGCGCGAACCAGCCCAGGTGGTCGGTGCGCGCCCGCAGCAGCACGCCCGACGCCACCGGTTCGAGCGTGCCCAGGTCGTAGAAGAACGCGCGGCGGGCGGTGTCCAGATCGGTGTGCAGCAGCACCTCGGCCGCCTGCGCCCGCGGGATGTTGGCCAGCGATGCCGACAGGTGGGCGAGCGCATCGAAACCCGCTGGGCGGCCGAAACTCACCGGCAGCGGGCGCACCGCGAGCACCCGGTCGAGCCGGAAGGAGCGCAGCTCGCCGCGCAGGTGGCAGAAGCCGGCCGCGTACCAGTGGCCACCGCGGAAACCCAGGCCGTACGGGTCGAACGGCCGCACGCTTTCCTCGTCGCGCGCCGAGCGATAGACCATCTGCACCCGCTGCTGCGCCTGCGCGGCGGCGCTGAGTGCGGCGAGCACGCCGTTGTCGCCGGTCGGCGCGGTGCGCGACAGGTCGAGCGTGACCGTCTCGTCGATGGCGCGCACCCGCTGTTTCAGCCGTGCCGGCATCACGCGCTCGAGTTTGGCGCGGGCGCTGGCCACCGCCGGCTGCGCCTCCGACAGGCCGAGGCTGCGCGCGGCCAACAGCCCGACCGAGAGCGCCAGCGCCTCGTCGTCGGTGAACATCATCGGCGGCAGCCGGAAGCCCGGCACCAGCGCGTAGCCGCCGTAGCGGCCGCGCTCGGCGGTGATCGGGATGCCGAACTCCTCGAGGATGGCGACGTAGCGCCGCAGGGTGCGGCCGTCGACGCCCAGCCGCCGCGCCATGTCCGGCCCGCTGATGCGGCCGTGGGCCTGCAGCAGTTCGAGCACGGCCAGCACGCGGGTGGTGGGGTGGGGCATGCGCCAAGGCTAGCAATCAATCAGGGCCGTTATCGCCCTGATGGGGCGGCACGCTGGCGCTCCCTCGCGGCCACCGGACGGATTCCGATGAACCAGCCCTACCTCCTGTTCGAGGCGTACTCGACCGTGGTCGAACTGCGCCGCTACACGCTCCACCCCGGCCGGCGCGATGCGCTGGTCGGCCTGTTCGAGCGCGAGTTCGTCGAAACCCAGGAGGCCGAGGGCATCCGCCTGATCGGCCAGTTCCGCGACCTCGACCACCCCGACCGCTTCGTTTGGCTGCGCGGCTTCGCCGACATGGCGGCGCGTGGCCGCGCGCTGCCCGCGTTCTACGGCGGGTCGACGTGGCGGGCGCACCGCGAGGCGGCCAACGCGACCATGCTCGACTCCGACGACGTGCTGATGCTGCGGCCGGCCTACAGCGCGTCGGGGTTCCAGATCCCGCGGATGCCGCGGGCGCCGCGCGATGCCGGCGGGGACGGCGCCGGGCTGGTGGTCGGCACCGTCTACCGCCCGCATGCCGGAGTGGACCGGGATTTCCTCGACTTCTTCGAGTTCGACCTGGTGCCATTGCTGGGCGAAACCGGCGCGCCGGTCTGCGCCGCGCTGGCCAGCGAGACCGCATCCAACAACTTCCCGGCGCTGCCGGTGCGCGAGGGCGAACGGGTGTTCGCCTGGTTCTCGTGCTTTGCCGGGCGGTCGGCCTACGAGCGCCACCTGTCGAAACTGGCCAGCCACCCGCACTGGTGCGGCGTGCTCGAACCGGCCCTGCGCAGCCGCCTGGCGCAGGCGCCGGAGGTGTTGCGCCTTGTGCCGACCGCGCGTTCGCGGCTGCACGGCTGATCGTTGCCCCGGCGGCCGCGCCGCGGTGCCGCGTCGGCCGTCTCCGCGCCGCCTTGACGCGGTGTTGTCCGGCCTGTTGCACACTGCACCGGTCACGCCCGGCACCGCCGGCCCGGTGGCGCAATGGGGACGCAGGGCGGCAACGGCGCGGATGATCGACTTCAGACAGCTATTCGAACATTCGCCGAACCCGTACGTGCTGCTCGACCGCGAGCTGCGGTTCGTGGAAATGAACCCGGCCTACCTGCGCGTGACCGGGCGCCGCCGCGACGAACTGCTCGGGGTCGGGATGTTCGAGGCCTTCCCGGGCGACCCGGCCTCCGGCGGCGATTCGAGCGTGCGTGAGCTGCGGGCATCGCTGCAGCGCGTGCTCGACAGCGGCCTGCCCGACGTGCTCGGGCTGATCCGCTACTCGATCCCGGTCCACACCGACAGCGGCACCGCCTTCGAGGAGCGCTACTGGAGCGCGACCCACACCCCGCTGGTCGATGGCGAAGGCCGCACCCGTTTCATCCTGCAGAACACGATGGACGTGACCGAAGTGCAGCGGCTCAAGGCCGAGCTGCGCAAGGCGCGTCAGCAGGACCTGCCGATGGAGCAACTGCACGGCGGCATCCTGGCGCGTGCCCAGGGTCTGCAGGAAGCCAATCGCCTGCTGGACTCCCAGCGCCAGCACCTGTTGCAGCTGTTCGACGAGGCGCCGGGCTTCATGGCGTATCTCAGCGGCCGCGAGCACCGGTTCGAACTCGTCAACCCGGCCTACACGCGGCTGGTCGGCGGCCGCCGGGTCACCGGGCTGGCCGTCAAGGAGGCCTTGCCCGACGTCGAGGGGCAGGGCTTCATCGACCTGCTCGACCGGGTGTACGCCAGCGGCGAGCCATTCGTCGGGCGCGGGATGGAGGTGCGCCTGGCGAATGCCGGCGGCCGTGGCGCGGAAACCCGCCACGTCGATTTCGTCTACCAGCCGGTGCGCGGCGGCGACGGCGGGGTGGTCGGCATCCTTGTGCAGGGCCACGACATCACCGCGCAGGCCATCGCCCAGGCCGAACTGCGTCGCCACCACGACCAGCTGGAAGACCTGGTGCGCGAGCGCACCCGGGCCCTGGCCGACAGCGAGCAGGCCCTGCTGCATGCGCAGAAGCTGGAGGCGGTGGGCAAGCTCACCGGCGGCGTCGCCCACGACTTCAACAACGTGCTGCAGGTGATCGGCGCCAACCTGCAGCTGATCCAGCGCCACGCCGCTGGCGACGAAACGATGCAGGCGCGCGCGGAATCGGCGATGGAGGCGGTCGCGCGCGGCGCCCGGCTGTCGTCGCAGTTGCTGGCGTTCGCCCGCCAGCAGCCATTGCGCCCGGTGGTGTTCAACCTGGGCGAGCGGCTGGGTGCGCTGGACGAGCTGTTGCGGCGCACGCTGGGCGAGACCATCGAGGTCCGGCTGGAAGTGGCGCCGGGGCTGGGCAACGTCGAGGCCGACGTCCACCAGCTCGAGAATGCGGTGCTGAACCTGGCCATCAACGCCCGCGACGCGATGCCGCATGGCGGCCGGCTGCGCATTTCCCTGCGCAACGTGGAAGCCGCCGGCGGCGGCGACGCCGACGCGGACGGCCTGGAACCGGGCCGCTACGTGGCTCTGGAGGTGGCCGACAGCGGCCACGGCATGCAGCCGGCGGTGCGGCAACGCGCCTTCGAGCCCTTCTTCACCACCAAGGCCGAGGGCCGGGGCACCGGCCTGGGCCTCAGCATGGTGTACGGCTTCGTCAAGCAGAGCGGCGGCCACGTCGAGCTCGCCAGCGAGCCGGGCAGGGGCACCGTGGTCACGGTCTACCTGCCGCGCATCGACGCGCCCGCCACCCTGGCGGCGGAGGCGCCCGTCCGGCCGGTCGACCGCGCGGGCCGGGGCGAGGTCATCCTGGTCGTGGAGGACGAGGATGCGGTGCGGCGCAGCACTGTGGAAACGGTACGCGCGCTCGGCTATGAAGTGGTGGAGGCGCGCGACGGCGCCGAGGCGCTGGCCCTGCTGCGCAACGGCCTGCGGGTCGACCTGCTGTTCACCGACGTGATCATGCCCGGCCCCGTGCACAGCCCCGAGCTGGCCGCGCTCGCCCGCGAGCTGCAGCCGGAGATCGCCGTGCTGTTCACCTCCGGCTACACCCGCGACGTGGTGTTCCACGATGGCCGCCTGGACGAGGGCGTGGAGTTGCTGGAGAAGCCGTATCTGCGCGAGGACCTCGCCGTGCGCCTGCGTGCCCTGCTGGACCGGGGCACCGGCGCCGGGCTGCGGATCCTGCTGGTCGAGGACGACGCCGACAACCGGCGGCTGATCGCCGACCTGCTGCGGATGTCCGGCCATGGCGTGACCGCGGTGACGGATGCGGCGATGGCGATCGCCGCGGCCACGGCGCCCGACCCGGACGCGCGCTTCGACGTGCTGCTCAGCGATGTCGCGCTGCCGGACCGCCCGGGACCGGCCTTGGCCGCGGAGTTGCGCCGGCGCTGTCCGGGGCTGGCGGTGCTGTTCATGTCGGGCCATTCGGCGGCGGACCTGCGCGAGATGGGCGTGGACGCCCCGGTGCTGCACAAACCGTTCCGCCCGGACGCGCTGGAGTCCGCGTTGCGCCGGTTGCTGGCGGCGCCGCCACGGGCCGCGGACCGCGCGGCTCAGAGCCCGGACGGATAGGTTTCCGGCATGCCGGGGCCGGGATGCTGCGGCCCCAGCGGCGTCACCGCGTGGGTCCGGTCGAACCACACCCACGCGTCGAACTGCATCGGCAGCACGACCGCGGCGTAGTGGCTCTGCAGCTCGGTGTCGGGCCGGTAGATGACGCCGATGAAGCGTTCCAGCCGCGGCTTCGCCAGGCGCCGGCGCAGGGCGTCGTGGCGGCCCTCGCGCAGGTCGAGCAGGAACCGCGGCACCCCGCTGTCGTGGCACAGCCGCTCGATGCTGTCGTGCCGCGACGGCCGCACCTGCTTGATCTCCATGTCGCCGTCCCAGTCGGTGGCGGCCGCGACGGTGCCGGCATGGGTGCCGAAGCCGACCAGGGCGGCTTCGTCGCCGAAACGCTGCCGGCACAGCTGGCCGATGTTGAGCTCGTCGCGGGCCTGGCCCATCTCGGTGTAGCGGGCGTCGCCGATGTGCGAGTTGTGCGCCCACACGATCGCCTTCGACTGCGGTCCGCGTGCCTCCAGCAGGTGTTCGAGCGTCTCGAACATGTGGGTGTCGCGCAGGTTCCAGCTCTCCGCGCCGCCGTAGTACATGACCCGATAATAGCGCTCGGCGGCGGCGACCAGCCGCGCGTTCTGCGCGGCGTCGAGGAAGTCGTCGCCGTCGTGGCCGGCGTATTCCAGCCGACGCTGCAGCAGCTCGTGCAACTGGCGGGTGACCCCGGCCTCGCATTTGCCGTAGCCGCGGGTCAGCACCGCGCGGCCGTAGGTCGCCGGATCCTTCTGCCACGGCGTCAGGCAGCCGTAGCGTTCGCGCGCGACCGAGGCCGCCTCCGGGTCCACCTTGTCCAGGTACTCCAGCACCGCCGCGATCGAGCCGCGGAGGTTGTACATGTCCAGCCCGTGGAAGCCGGCCCGCTGCGCCGGCTCGCGCCCCTCGTTGAAGGCGCGCATCCAGATCACCAGCTCGGCGACCTCGGTGTTGCGCCACATCCAGGTGGGGAAGCGCTGGAACACCGGCTCCGCGTCGCCGCGTTGCGGGCGGTGGCGCACGTGCCGGTCGATGGCCGCCGCGTCGGGCCAGTCGGCCTCCACCGCGACGATATTGAAGCCGTGGCGCTCGATCAGCCGGCGGGTGATCTCCGCGCGGGCGCGGTAGAACTCGCCGGTGCCGTGGCTGGCCTCGCCGAGCAGGACCACGCGACGGTCGGCGAAGCGGTCGAACGCCTCGGCGAACGCGGGGTCGTCGAAACCGGGCAGCGGCTCGGCGGCCTCGGCGATCATCTCCGGCAGGCTCCTGCCGTGCGCCGGCACATGGTTGCTGGCGGCGCGGCTGCCGTCCTCGGCCCAGCCCTGCTCGCCGATCAGCGGCACGAACCTCACCCCGCCCAGATCGTCCTGTTCGTACTGCTCGCGCCCGGTGCGGGTGATCCGGCGCAGGCGCTGGCCGGACTCCTCGTCACCGACCGGGATGAGCAGCCGGCCGCCCACCGCCAGCTGCTCGCGCAGTGCCTGCGGCGTCTCCGGCGCGCCGGCGGCCACCAGGATGGCGTCGAACGGCGCCGCCTCGGCCCAGCCGCGGGTGCCGTCGCCGACGCGCAGTTCGATGTTGTCGTATCCCAGCGATTGGAACCGTTCGCGCGCCTGCCCGGCCAGCGGCGCGTGCCGCTCGATGGTGTGCACCGTCTTTGCGATCCGGCTCATCACCGCGGCGGCATAGCCGGAGCCGGCGCCCACTTCGAGCACGCGATCGCCCGGTGCCACCTCCGCCGCCTCGATCATCAGCGCGACGATATAGGGCTGCGAGATGGTCTGGCCTTCGCCGATCGGCAGCGGGCTGTCCTCGTACGCGAACTCGCGCATCGGCTCGTCGACGAAACGCTCGCGCGGCACCGTGCGCATCGCGTCGAGCACGTGGCGGTCGCGGATGCCGCGGCCGGCGAGATGGACGTCGACCATGCGGTCGCGGGCGCGGGAAAGATCGGCCATGGGGCGCCTCCGGCTCCGGTGGTTTGGCGCCACCTTCGGCCCGACGTCATTGCGAATGCGTGAAGCGTCGGCCCCGGGCTTTTGCAGGAGCGGCTTCAGCCGCGATCGGGCAATCGTTCGCCTGGCCGATTCCAGGATCGCGGCTGAAGCCGCTCGTACAGGGGCGCGGCGTGTGGGCGGGCCGGTGGTTCGCAGCGGTTCCGGCTTCGTCGCACAAGGCCCGCTTGCCTGCCGGCGTCAGCCGCTTGATCGCGTATTCGGCGCGGCTGGCGCTGCTGCGGTCGGGGTGTTCGAAGCTGGCCAGCAGGCGTACCGGCGGTCGTGCGCGGGTGTAGCGCGCGCCCTTGCCGGCGACGTGCTCGCCGTAGCGGCGCGCGACGTCGGTGGCGATGCCGGTGTAGATGCTGCCGTCGCGGCACTCGAGCAGGTAGACGAACCAGGCCATCGCGGCAGTGTACGGGCGCCGCCGCGGGCACGGCGTGCCCGGTCACGATACGGGCACGCCGTCGGCGCCACAGTCGGACGTCCCGTTCCAGGAGCACGCCGATGGGTGCATGGCTGACCGACACCATTTCCTCGATGGGCTATTTCGGCGTCGTGCTGTTGACCTTCCTCGAGAACGTGTTCCCGCCGATCCCGTCGGAGCTGATCATGCCGATGGCCGGCTACCTCGCGTCCGAAGGTCGCATGAACGTGTACGGCGCGATCGCCGCCGGCACCGTGGGCTCGCTGCTCGGCGCGGTGCTGCTGTACTGGATCGGCCACCGGATCGGCGAGGAGCGGCTGAAGGACTTCGCCGACCGGCACGGTCGCTGGCTGACGTTCTCGCGCGGGGACATCGACCGCGCCTCGAAATGGTTCGGCAAACGCGGCGGCTGGGCGGTGTTCGTGTGCCGCCTGATCCCCGGCATCCGCTCGCTGATCTCGATCCCCGCCGGCATCCACCACATGAACTTCGGCGCGTTCATCGCCTTCAGCGCGCTGGGCACCGCGTTGTGGACCGGCCTGCTGGTCTGGATCGGTTACCTGCTGGGCAACCACTTCGAACGTGTCGGCGATTTCATCGACCCGGTCACCAAGCTCGTGCTCGGTGTGGTGGTCGTGGTCTACGTGGTGCGGGTAGTGCGGCACAAGGGGGCGCCGGACAGCGACACGGCGGAAAAATAACGTCCGCGCGACACAGACTTCATTGGCGTCGGGGCAGGCTGTCGACACCGATCGAACAGGAGGCGCCGATGAATCCGTCCCGCAATGTTCCAGCCGACGGCCCCGACCGCGGGCAGTCCGAGGCCACGCACGAGACGGCGCGCAGGCAGCGCGAGTACGGCCACAGCTCGGGCGACCGCAACACCCGCACCCGCCAGGACGAGTGGCACGGGTTCGAGGGTGGCGAGCAGCGCGAGGCCAGCGTCGACGACCGCGGCGACCGTACCGACCACGGATAGCCGCCGGCGAGTCCGCTCCCGGCCACCGGGCGTGGCCATCCGCAACCAGACGAGGATCCCGCATGTCCCTTCGAATCGCCGTCACCTCCGCCGCACTGGTGCTGCTTGCGCTTGGCACCGCCGCCTGCGACCGGCGCAAGGCCGAGCCGATCGAAGCGGCCGATTCGGCGAGCACCGTCATCGACGACTCCCCGGCCACCGCGGCCAATCCGACCACCGACGTGGCCGGGCCGTGCGCCGGGTTGACCGGCCAGGCCGTTGAGGATTGCGAAGGCCGCATCGACCCGACGGCCGAACCGGTCCCGCAGCCCGGCGAGCCGAACCAGGTGCCCGCCACGGAAGACAACCCGACGCCGGTCGGCGACTGAACGCACGGCGGTGCGCGCTTGACGCACCCGTCACGGAAAAAAGTGCGCGGGCGGGAAATCCCGTCACCCGGTCGGTGGCCATGAATGGCCGGTGGCGCGGCTTGCCATTGGCATGTGTCTTGCGCCCCCTTCGGTGCAATCCGCGAGAAGGCAGTCGACGAGCACCACCCCGGGGACAACCCGGACGACAACCGAGTCCATGGAGCAACCGGGCCATGGAATGAACCCGACCGCGCCGGCATGGCCGCGTGGCCAACCAGGGCAACAGCAGGAGGGCAGGCAGATGCGAGAGAACAACAAGATGGGCGAAGACCTCAAGGCGGTGGCGGAGGACGTGATGCAACTGGGTGCGCGATGCGTACAGGCGGGTCGCGCGTGGCTTACCGAAAGGAGAAACGAAATGACCGATCGCAACGACCATTACCCGTCCGGCAACGGATACAACAACAACGCCAACCAGGGCCGCGGACGCCAGTCACGGGCGCAGGGTAGCCAGCAGTACGGCCGCCAGCAGGGCGGGCAGGGTGGCTATCAACAGGGTGCGCAGGGCGCGCAGGGCAGTTACCAGCAGGGTGGCTATTCGCAGGGCGGCAGCCAGCAGGGCGCGCAGCGGAGTTGGCAGCCGACCCGTTCACAGCACCAGCGCGAGTTCGAGCCGCAGAACCAGGGCTACCAGAACCAGGGCTACCAGGGAAGCCGCCAGCAGTACGGCTCGGAGGATTCCGCGTCGCAGGACTACGGGCGTGCGCAGGCCTACGGCCGTGAAGGGCTCGAGCGCGAGTACGGCAGCTCCTCCGACCGCGGGTTCGAGCCGACCTTCGGTGAGAGCTCCTTTGGCGAGCAGCAGGGCCGCGGGCGCGGCTACGGTGCCTACGGGCAATCGTCCGGCTGGGAGCGTGATCAGGGCTCGGAGGGCTCCCGCTACGGCATGCACCGCCAGGATCGCTTCGGCGACGGCCAGGGCGCGTACGGTCAGGGCTCGTACGGACGTGGGCAATACGGCCAAGGCGAGTACGGCGAAGGTGCGTATGCGCAGGGACATCGCCAGTGGGGTGCGCAGGGTGGCGATTACCAGGGCGACCGCGGCGGTGGCTATCGGGGCGGTGGCGATTACCAGGGAACCGATTACTACGGCAGCCAGGGGCGCCAGGCTGGCGAGGGATACGGGATGAGCTCCGGCTACGGCAACCCCGGTCAGGATCGCTACGGCGGCGGCTACGGCGGCCAGCAGTCCTTCGTCTCGCCGGGCGACACCCAGCAGAGCCACTCGGGCATGGGCCGCCAGAGCTACCGCGGCACCGGCCCGCGCAACTACAGCCGCTCCGACGAGCGCATCAACGAGGACCTGTGCGAACGCCTGACCCACGACCACGACATCGACGCCAGCGACATCGAGGTCAAGGTGTCGCAAGGCACCGTCACCCTCGACGGCACGGTGTCGCAGCGCTGGATGAAGCACCGCGCGGAAGACCTGGCCGACGGCTGCAGCGGCGTGCGCAACGTCGACAACCGCATCCGGGTGCAGTCCGGCTCAGGCGGCACGGGCGAGCAGGACGAGTCCTCGTCCACGCGCAGCAGCGGCGGCAGCCAGACCGGTTCGCCGACCACGCCGACGAGCGGCTCGACCGGCAGCAGCGGTACCGCGCACTGAGCAGGAAAGGCACAGGGCCCGCACTCTGCGGGCCCTGTTTTGCGGGTCGTGGTGAAATCAACGGATCCCGTGCGACGGGGCAAAACGCCGGGTGTGAAGATTGACCGCCAAGCCCGTCGAGGTAGCGGGCTTTTGTCCCCCAAGGGGACTTCCTTTGGGCGTAGGAGCGGCTTCAGCCGCGATCGGATGATCGGCCACCCGCGCCGACTCCACGATCGCGGCTGAAGCCGCTCCTACAAGAGCCCCGACTCGCGAATGCAGCTTTGCGCTGGCGGCGTAACTCTGCGCATCACGCGGAGATCGCGTGCAGGTCGCTGTCCCCGGCCGCGCCACCCTTCGCCGCACCGCCTGGCGCGGCGCGGTCGCCGCTCCGGGCGCCGGCGCGGTGCCGGCTGAGCTGGTTGTGGATCGTCCGCACGCTGACACCCAGCGCGCGTGCGGCGCGGGTCTTGTCGTTGTCGAACCGCGCCAGGGTCTTGAGCAGCATTTCCTGCTCGACCTCGGCGTAGCTCATGCCGACGCTGAAGGTGACGGTGTCCTCGTCGTCCGCGCCCCGGTTCCGCGCCAGGCGACGGCCGGGGTTGCGGATCGACACGGTGTCGGCATCGCCGAGGATGAAGGCGCGCTGGACCACGCTGCGCAGCTCGCGCACGTTGCCGGGCCAGTGATAGTGGCGCAGCGCGTCCCCGGTCCTGGGGTCGAGCCGCTTGCGGGTGCGGTGCTGCCGGTTGAGGCGCTCGACGAAATGGCGGGCGAGCAGCACGACGTCGTCCTCGCGCGCGCGCAGCGGCGGCAGGTCGACGATGAAATCGGCGAGCCGGTAGAACAGGTCCTCGCGCAGGCGTCCTTCGTCGATCGCTGCGGCGGGGTCGCGGTTGGTCGCGGCCACCACGCGGGTGTCGAACGCGATCGCCTCGCTGCCGCCGACCCGGGTGATGGTGCCGGTCTCCAGCGCCCGCAGCAGGTACACCTGCAGCGCGGGCGGCATCTCGGTCACTTCGTCGAGGAACAGGGTTCCGCGGTTGGCCTGCTCGAAGTAGCCGACGTGGCGGGTGGCGGCGCCGGTGAAGCTGCCGCGCTCGTGGCCGAACAGATGGCTGGCGAGCAGGTCCGGGGCGATGGCGCCGCAGTTGACCGCGACGAACGGCCCCTTGCGACCGCTCTGCTGGTGCAGCGCACGCGCGACCAGCTCCTTGCCGGTGCCGCTCTCGCCGGCCACCAGCACCGAGGCGGTGGTGGTGGCGATCCGCGCCAGGTCCTCCTGCACGCCGCGGATCGCTTCGCATTCGCCGATCATCCCGGCGATACGTGGCGGCACCTGGGCGTGCGCGCGGTTCACGGCGTCGTCGATCAGCGCCGCGTAGCGCTGCGGGCACAGCGGCTTGACCAGATAATCGCTGATCGGCAGCGACACCACCCGCGCCGCCGATTCGACGCTGGGCTGGTCGGTCACCACCGCGATGCGGGCGTGGCGGGCGAGGTCCAGCTCGTCCAGCAGGTCCAGCCCTGAGCCGTCCGGCAGCACCGGGTCGAGCAGCATCAGGTCGGAGCGTTCGCGGCCGGCGATGCGGCGCGACTGCTCGAGCGAGTGCGCCATCGCGACCCGGCATCCGCGTGAACGCGCGAACTCGGCGGCCGCGCGGGCGAACTCGACATCGCGGTCGATGATGAGCACCGTCGGTTCGCAGGACGATGCCGCGTGGGCCTGGTCCGGAAGCCCGGCACGCTCGATCCCGGTGCGGGAGAACTCGGCGTGGTCGATGCAGGGGTCGGAAGCCATGCCGGGCACGCTAGCGGCCGGCGGGTTAACGAGCCGTCACCGCACCGCTTCACCGCACCACTTTACCCAGCCGCGGCAACGACGATCTCGATGCCGTCGACCCGCACGCGCTGGCCCGGGCGGATCTTGCAGGTCTTGCGCAGTTCCACCGCGCCATCGACCCGCACCGCGCCGCTGGCCACCAGCGCCTTGCCGGCACCGCCGCTGTCGCACAGCCCGGCCAGCTTGAGCAGCTGGTTCAGCTCGACGTGGTCATGGCGGCGGTCGAGTTCGAAGTCGATGGTCTGCATGGAGGCGGCGCGGTGTGGGCGGCGCTCAGGGTCGCAGGCGGGTGCAGCGGGCGCAACGCGCGGGCGCCGGTGGCGGCCGAAACTGCGATCATGGCGGCATGACCGATGCCGCGCCCGACCTCTCCTTCGCCTCGCTCCCGCTCTCGCCCGCGCTGCTGCCCGGCGTGGAGGCGCTGGGTTACCGCCAGCTGACCCCCGTCCAGGCGCAGAGCCTGCCGGCGATCCTCGATGGCCGCGACGTGATCGCGCAGGCCCCGACCGGCAGCGGCAAGACCGCCGCGTTCGGCCTCGGGCTGCTGCAGCGGATCGACCCGGCGCGGGTGCAGACCCAGGCGCTGGTGCTGTGCCCGACCCGCGAACTGGCCGACCAGGTCGGCCGCCAGCTGCGCCGGCTGGCGCTGGGCATCCCCAACCTGAAAGTGTCGGTGTTGTGCGGCGGCATGGCGCTGGGGCCACAGCTCGCGTCGCTGACCCACGACCCGCACGTGGTGGTCGGCACGCCGGGGCGGATCCAGGAGCTGCTGCGCAAGAAGGCGCTGCACCTGCGCGGCGTGCGCACGCTCGTGCTCGACGAAGCCGACCGCATGCTGGACATGGGCTTCGAGGAGCCGATCCGGGAGATCGTCGGCAAGACGCCGAAGGAGCGGCAGGGCCTGCTGTTCTCGGCGACGTACCCCGAGCCGATCCGCGCGCTGGCCGGCGCCATGCTGCGCGAGCCGCTGGAGGTCACCGTCGAAGGCGCCGAACACCGCGCCGCGATCGAACAGCGCTTCTACGAGGTCGAGCCCGCCCGCAAGACCGCATTGCTGGCGGCGTTGCTGCTGGAGTTCCGGCCGGCGTCGAGCGTGGTGTTCTGCAACATGCGGCGCGATGCCGACGAAGTCGCCGGTTCGCTGCAGCACCATGGTTTCGATGCGCTCGCCCTGCACGGCGACATGGAGCAGCGGGACCGTGACGAGGTGCTGGTGCGCTTCGCCAACCGCAGCTGCAGCGTGCTGGTCGCCAGCGACGTCGCCGCCCGCGGGCTCGATGTCGAGGACCTGGCCGCGGTGGTCAACTACGAACTGCCGACCGATCCGGACGTGTATGTGCACCGGATCGGCCGCACCGGGCGTGCGGGACGCGAGGGGCTGGCGCTCAGCCTGTGCGCGCCCCGCGAGGTGGGCCGCGCCGACGCGATTGCGGAAAAGACCGGCGAAGCGCCGCAGTGGCACCGCGCCACGCCGCTCGCGGGCCAGGCGCGCAACGTGCCGCCGGCGACGATGGCGACGCTGCGCATCGACGGCGGCAAGACCGACAAGCTGCGTCCGGGCGACATCGTCGGTGCGCTCACCGGCGAGGCCGGCCTGCCGGTTTCGGCGATCGGCAAGATCGATGTTTTCCCGACGCGGAGCTACGTGGCGATCGCACGCGAGAAGGCCGGCGCCGCGCTCGCGCGGCTGCGCGAGGGCAAGATCAAGGGACGCCGGTTCCGGGTCAGCCGGATGTAGATGGCGTGTGTCGCCACCCGGGATAGGTGGCAGCGAGCGCGCCGACTCCGGCTTCGTCAACGAGGTGGCTCCGGTTGCGGCGGTGGACACCCGCCGCGGCCGTGATCGTTTGCGTGCGCCCGGTAGCGACGTGAGTCGCGACCCGCTGACAGCCGGCAGCGGAGCGCACATGCATCCCGGAGCGTCCACTCACTCGCGCGATCGCTCCTGCACGTTCACCATCGCCTGCCCGTCAGGTTCATTGGGTCGCGACTCACGTCGCTCCTACCAACGCGCCGCAGCGCAGGTTCGTTTGCGCAATCCCGGGCTTTTGTCCCCCAAGGGGACTTCCTTTGGGCGTAGGAGTGGCTTCAGCCGCGATCGTGAGGGCGGCACGGGCGAACGGTTCCATGATCGCGGCTGAAGCCGCTCCTACAGAAGCCCGCTTCCTGCGAGGGGCTGCATCGCAACATCGCCAGCCCATGCGATGCGGACACGCTCCCCCGCGCTCAGCGCCCGTTGACGCTGAACCGCCCGGGGCCGATCAGGGCCAGCGCGACCGCGGCGGCGAGGAACATTCCCTGAAGTTCCAGCGCCCAGCCGCCCTGGCCGTTGAGCCGGCCGAGCTCGCCCATGTGCACGAGCGCGATCGCCACCACCATGTTGATCGCGACCAGCAGCGCGCCGATGCGCGCGTGGAAGCCGGCCAGCAGCATCAGCGGGCCGACCACCTCGCCCAGCAGCACGGCGTAGCCGAGCACGCCGGGCAGCCCCTGCGCCTCCACCATGCCGACGATGCCTGACAGGCCGCCGTTGAGCTTGGCGATGCCGTGCAGCAGGATCAGCGCGCCGAGCGTGACGCGCAGGATCAGCTTGGCGATGTCGTTCTGGGTGTTCGGGTTCATGTCGGTCCTGCAACGGTAGGCGGGAAAGTGGCGGGCCGCCGGCGGGTCGCTGACGGGGTTGCCGGTTCGGATCACCGGCAGATCGCGGGCTTGGATCGCCAGTCGGGATCGCGGTGGATCGTAACCCGCGACGGGCACGGCGCGATGCCGTTGCGGCATGCTGGACCGGGTGCTTCCACCGGGCGGGATCGCCGTCTTTTCCACCGTGGCCCCGGCCGCATGCGTGCACCCCCTCCCGCTGCATGCGGCGTTGACGCCGCGCCCGGCAAGGTGGCTTCCCCACGCCTTCGCCCGGACCCCGCCATGCGCCACGACACCCTCGACTTCTCCCCGGGCTTCCGCGTCGCGTTTGCAGTACGCCATGCGCAGGCCGCGGTGATGGTGATCCCCGCCGGCGGCAGCGAAGGGGGTCCCGACAACTACCACCGCGGCGCCGACCAGTGGCTCTACGTGCTGGACGGGCTCGGCGTGGCCATCGTCGACGGGCGCGAGGTATCGCTCGGGCCGGCCGACCTGCTGGTCATCGAACGCGGCGAGCGCCACGAGATCCGCAACCTCGGCGACGTGCCGCTGAAGACCCTGAACTTCTACTCGCCGCCGGCGTTCGACGGCGAAGGGAATCCGGTGGGGCCCGGCAAGGAGTAGGCATCGGGAGGGAGCGCCCACCTCGCGCGGTCACTCGACGACGCTTTTCGACTCCGCCGTGGCCAGCACCTCGACATGCTCCATCCGGCGCGGTCGCGCCAGCAGCGGGTGGACCAGCACCGCGGCGAGGATGACCACCACGCCCAGGTAGAACCGCGGTTCGAGTTCGTGCTGCTCGCCGAGCAGGACAATCGCCAGCACGATTGCGTAGACCGGTTCCAGGTTGACCGCCAGTTGCGCGGCGAACGCGCTCATGTGGCGCAGCGCCACCAGCGACAGGGCGAACGGCAGCAGCGTGCAGGCCAGTGACAGCACCAGCAGCAGCACGATGTCCCGCCCGCCCGGCATGACCAGCAGGTCCCCGGCGAAGGCGTCGGCGATCGCGTCGACGGGGAAGAGCGGCATCAGCGGTGCGAGCAGGGTGAGCGCGAGGGTGCCGGCGCCGAGTTCCAGCGCCGTCACCGTCAAGGGTTCTCCGCGGTCGACCAGCCGCTTGTTGAGCGAGCCGAACACCGCGACCAGCAGCGCCGACAGCGCGCCGACCACGATGCCGATGCGCATGCCGTCGGGGACGCCGCCGACCACCAGCGCGACTCCCGGGAGCACCGCGACGCCCAGCGCGAGGTCGCGCTTGCTGAAGCGGGTGCCGGCCAGCCACGGCTCCACCAGCGCGGTGAAGGCGGTGGCGAGGGCGATGCAGGTGGCGCCGACCGAGGCGTTGGAGAGCTTGATCGCGCCGTAGAAGGTCAGCCAGTGCAGCGCGACCAGCACGCCGACGCCGGCGTACGACCACAGCAGCCGCGCCGGCATCGCCCGCAGCCCGCGCCACACTTTGGGCAGCAGCGCCAGCGCGGCCACCACCAGCAGCATGCGCGTCCACACCAGCGGTAGCGCGGGCAGGGTGATCAGCTTGCCGAGGATGGCGGTGAAGCCCCACAGCACGACGCAGAAGTGGATCTGCAGGAAGGCCTTGCCGGTGGGTGTCATCGCCATCGCGCGAGTGTGCCCAAATGCGGGTGAGGAAGACGAGTCACGGATTGGGTTTTTTCGATCGCGAACAGGGATATCCGTTCGTGATCGCGGGGGCATTCGTGATCGCGGGGAAGGGGTAGGAGCGGCTTCAGCCGCGATCGTGGGGTCGACACGAGCGAATGGTCACCCGATCGCGGCTGAAGCCGCTCCTACAGAAGCCCGGGCTGCAGCAGCCAGTCGACCACGGCCTGCGCGGCCGGCCGCAGGCGGCGATGGGCGGGATAGACGACGTAGTAGTTCCAGCGCGACGGCAGCACCGGCCCGGGCAGGCGCAGCAGGCGGCCGGCGTCGAGGTAGGGCGCGGCGACCTTCTCGCGCGCGAGCGCGGCGCCGAGGCCGTGGCAGGCGGCGTGGAGCGCGTCGGTGGCGTCGGTGAAGGTGTGGCGTTCGTCGAGCGGGGCGCCGTGGATGTCGGCCGCGCGGAACCAGTCGTGCCAGCCCTGCCGGTTGAGGTCGGCGACCAGCGGCAGGCGGGCGACGTCGGCGGCCGTCCGTGCCTCGGTGGCGCCGGGGAGGGCGGGCGCGGCGACCGGGAACAGCACGTCGTCCATCAGGTGGTGCGCGGTGAGGCCGGGCCAGTGCCCCGGCCCGTGGCGGATGGCGAAGTCGGGGCCGCCCTCGTCGAACCGCGCCAGCGCGATCTCGGTCTCGATGGTGATCCGGAGCCGCGGATGCGTGGCGACCAGCGACGGCATGCGCGGCACCAGCCACGAGTAGGTCAGCGAGTGCAATGCGGCGATGCGTACCCGGTCCTCGTCGTCGCGCTGGCTGCGCAGCGCGCTCAATACGCCGTCGAGGTCGGTGAGCGCATCACTGGCGGCGTCGGCCAGCAGCCGGCCCTCGGCGGTCAGCGACACCCCGCGCGCGTGGCGCAGGAACAGGCCGACCCCGAGGCGCGACTCGAGCTTGCGCACGTGGTGGCTGACCGCGCTGGCGGTGAGGTGCAATTCCTCGCCGGCGTGGGCGAAGTTCTGGTGGCGGGCGGCGGATTCGAACGCCGCCAGGGCGGTCAACCAGTCCGAGCGGAGCGCCATCGCGAGCCTCAAGGCAGATTTGTGACTGACCGTCAAAGTATGCACTTGCGGGCGTTCGGGGCCGGCGGACAATGGCCGCCTGCCCGCAAATCCGGCTTGCCCCCCATGTCCTCCGCTCCTTCCGGCGCCGCCACTGCCACCGCCCGATCCGCCGCCGCGCCCGTGCCGTTGCGCGAGTGGCTGACCCCGCTCGAACTGGTCGTGCTGGCGGCCATCTGGGGCGTGTCCTTCATGTTCCAGCGGGTCGCCGCGCCGGAGTTCGGTACCGCGGTGCTGTCGGAGCTGCGCCTCGCCTTCGGCGCGCTGGTGCTGCTGCCGTTCCTGTGGGCGCAGCGGGCGGCGTTCCCGGCGCGGGTGTGGCCGAAGGTGGTGCTGGTCGGCGCGATCAACTCGGCGGTGCCGTTCGCGCTGTTCGCCTGGGCCGCACAGCACGCGCCGGCCGGCATCAGCGCGATCACCAACGCGATGGCGGTGCTGTTCACCGCGCTGGTCGGGTTCCTGTTCTTCGGCGAGAAGATCGGCCTGCGCCGCGCCGGCGCGCTGCTGGTCGGGTTTGCCGGCGTGGTGGTGCTGGCCAGCGGCAAGACCGCCGGTGCGAGCCTGGGCCTGGCCGTGGCGGCCGGCTGCGCGGCGGCCTTCATGTACGGCGTCGGCGTGCACATGCTGCGCCGCCATTTCACCGGCATGCCGCAGGCCGCGCTGGCCTCGGCGACGCTCGGCACCTCGGCGTTGCTGACGCTGCCGTTCGCGATCGCCGACTGGCCGCAGGCGCCGGTGTCGGCGCAGGCGTGGTGGTCGGCGCTGCTGCTGGGCGTGCTGTGCACCGGGCTGGCCTACGCGGTGTACTACCGGCTGGTGCAGCGCATCGGCGCCAGCCGCGCGGTCACGGTGACCTACCTGGTGCCGCTGTTCGCGGTCGGCTGGGCGTGGTGGCTGTTGGACGAGCCGCTGACGGTGTCGATGGGCATCGCCGGCCTGCTGATCCTCGGCAGCGTGGCGATCAGCCAGAAGGCGAAGGCGTGAGCGAGCCGGCCGTGGTGCAGCACCGGGTGGTGTTCGACTTCGAGATCGACTTCAGCAACGGCGGCGGCCTGCAGGGGCAGGGCTTCAGGCTCGACATCGAAGGCGACCGGATCGACGACGCGGCCCTGGCGGAGTACATCGTCCGCGATCTGCGGCTGCTGATGGTCGGCGCGGTGCGGATCCTGGGAAAGCGGGTGATCGTCGAGGCGCACAAGCGCGGCGACGTGGCCGCGGCCGCTGCCGCCACGACTTGGCCGCGTGTGTAGGAGCGACGTGAGTCGCGACCCACTGGCAATGGTTTTCGCCGCGATCAGCGCGCAAAGCGGCCGCGCGACCCGGCACCCACCGCGGACCACCATCACCGTGCTGCACGGGTCAGTGGGTCGCGACTTACGTCGCTCCTACGCTTGCCGGCGACGGCCGCGTTGGTCGTGCGCAACGGGCGGGTGCTCAGCCCCGCAGCCGTTCGATCAGCGCCATCGCGGCGGCCGGGTTGCGCTCCTTGGCGGCGCTGATGAAGAAGATGAAGACCTCGCGCGGCTTGCCGGTTGCCGCAGGCGCAGGCCCGATCCGTGGCAGGTCGTCGGGTTCAGCGCCGGACGCCCACATGCGGGCGCGGTCGGCCCAGCGTTCCAACTGCGCGGACGGGTAGCCGGTGGCGATGTCGGACTGCGAACGCATCAGCCGGGCGTAGACGAAATCGCCGGTGACGTCGGCGAACGAGGGGTAGTCGTCGCTGTCGGCGAACACGGTCGCCATGCCGTGACTGCGGACCAGCGCGAGGTAGTCGGCGTCGACGAACGCCGGGTCGCGCACGTCGAGGACGTGGCGCAGGCGGTGGCCGTCGACGGCCGCGGGCAACCTCTCCAGGAAGGCGGCGAAGTCGTCGCGGTCCAGCCGCTTGTTGCTGTCGAACTGCCAGACGATCGGCCCGAGGCGGTCGCCGAGGGCGACGATGCCGCCGAGGAAATCGTCGATCTGCCCGCCGGTGCCGACCAGCACGCGCGACTGCATGATCCGCTTGGGCGCCTTGGCCGAGAACACGAAGCCGGCCGGCGTCTCGGCCGCCCAGCGGGCGTAGGTGTCCGGTTTCTGGCTGCCGTAGTAGGTGCCGTTGATCTCGATCGCGCTGAGCCGGCGGCTGGCGTATTCGAGCTCGCGCCGCTGCACCAGGCCGTCGGGGTAGAAGTTCTTCCGCCACGGCACAAAGGTCCAGCCGCCGACACCGACCCGGATGCCGTCGATGGCGGGAACGCCGGCGTCGGAGGCGGTGCCGTTCGTGGCCGATTGCGGGTCATCGCTCGCGGACCCGGAAAACAGATCGTCAGACGAGGTTCGCCGCGGACTCACCGGGTCTCCCCGCGGGGTTCGGATGGGCGTGCGGCGCCGTCATCGCTACCGGTTGCGCCACCGTCGGCGGCGGCCCACGGATCGTAGCTGCCGAACCACCACAGGTGGCCTTCGATGTCGCGGCAGGCGTAGCCGCGGCCGCCGTAGTCCTGGTCGGCGATGTCGATCACGATCTCGGCGCCGGCGGCCGTGGCCCTGCGGTAGTGCTCGTCGACCGCCGGCACCACCACGCAGCAGCTCTGGGTTTCGCGGCCGTCGATTTCGTCGGGCTGGGCGGTGAGCCGCTCCCATTCGCCGCCGTGCCCGACCGAGCCGAGCATGACCATGCCGCCGTCGAAGGTGAGCTGGGCGTGGTGGACGATGCGCTCGTCGGCGTACACGGCCTGCCGCTCGAAACCGAAGGCGTCGCACAGCCAGTCGATGGCGACGTGTGCGTTGCGGTAGCGCAGGCAGGGAATGATCGTGCTGGTGCCGCGTGACTGGCTCATGGCCGGTTCTCCTGGGGGAGCGGATCACCCCGCCGGATCGGTCGTCCGGCACGCGGGCCCGTTCACTCGTATTCGTCGCTCTCGAATTCCACCATCACGTCGAGGTTGTCTGCCAGTGCCCTGACCGCGTCGCGCACCTTGGCGTGGGTCGACGGGTTCGGGGTGTCGATCTCGATCACCTGCATGCCCGGTCCCTGGTCGTCGGGCAGGCCGGCCGAGCTGGAGTCGGGATCGTCCATGTGCGGCATCAGGTCCGAGATCTCCTCCACGTGCTCGATGCCATCGATGCTGGTCAGCAGGTTGGTGATGGCGCGGGCGTCATCGTCGCTGCCGGTGATCCGGATACGTAGCTGGGGCATGGGAAGCGGTCTCGGCTGTGGGGGCGGCCCAGCCTAGGCAGCCGCCGGCCAACGCGGTGTGACGGCGGCGCGGCCTTCACCGCCGCCTCGGCTACGCTTGGCGCATGAACCCGGAACCGTTCCCCGCCGTGACCCCGCCCCCGCGGCAGGCGCCCCGCGTGGTGCTGCGGCCGCTGGAGCGCAGCGACCTGCATTTCGTCCACGTGCTCAACAACAACCGCAGCGTGATGGGCTACTGGTTCGAGGAGCCGTACGAGTCGTTCGTCGAGCTGGAGGAGCTGTACCGCAAGCACATCCATGACCAGTCCGAGCGGCGCTTCATCGTCGAGCACGAGTCCGAGGAGACCCAGGCCCACGAGCGGGTCGGGCTGGTGGAGCTGGTCGAGATCGACCACCTGCACCGGCGCGCCGAGTTCCTGATCATGATCTCGCCCGAGCATCAGGGCCGCGGCTTCGCCAAGGCGGCGACCCGGCGCGCGGTCAACTACGCCTTCCGGGTGTTGAATCTCTACAAACTCTATCTGCTGGTGGACGTCGACAACGCCCCGGCGATCCGGGTCTACGAAGGCGCCGGGTTCCAGCGCGAGGGCGTGCTGGTCGACGAGTTCTTCAGCGACGGCCGCTACCGCAGCGTGATCCGCATGTGCATCTTCCAGCACGAGGCGCTGGGGCGCGACGAGGAACGGCGCGACGCCTGAGGCGCCGCGCCGGACCGATCAGCCGGCGTCGTCGGCCTTTGCCTCGCGCACCGGCAGCGGCACGTTGCACAGGTCGATGTGGCCGGCCGGGACCTTGTACCAGTCGTCGCGGCGGTTGCGGCGCGCCTCGGTGGCGGCGGCGAAGGTGGCGCTGTCGGTGCGCAGCACCTCCAGATGGCTGCGCTCGGTTTCCGGCACTTCGCTGGCGAGGTGGACCGCATTGATCGGCGTGCGCCGCGCCGGGTCTTCGTAGAAGCCCATCGGCTCCGGGCCGCGAGGGATCACCGACAGCCGTTCGATGCCGTCGACCACGCGGCCGACGAGCGTGATGTTGCGGTCGAGCTGGCGTGGGGACTGGCCGGTCACCACGTACAGCTCGGCGCCGGTGCTGGAGTCGGCGGCCATGTCGCGGCCGGCGCCGAGCGCGCCATAGCAATGCGACATCCAGGCGGTGCCGGTGGCGGGGTCGCGCGCGGCCGGGAAGCCGTCGACGAAACCGACCTGCGGCGCCCAGCCGTCCTTGTCGGGCAAAGCGGTGAAGTCGAGTCCGGCGGCGGGGCGCTCGAACTCGGCCGGCACGTGCGCCTTCGCGCTGCCGAGCGACTTGCGTCCGGATTCTTCTTCGGTCGGGTCGCCGAACTGGACGACGAAATTGTCCTGCGAGCGGTAGATGCTCAGCCCGTCCCAGAAGCCTTCCTTCGCCAGCGTGCGGATGTTCTCCACGTGCTGCGGGGCGAACTGCGGCGCCAGTTCGATCACCACGCGGCCGGTGTCGAGTTCCATGTAGAGGGTGTTGGCCGGGTCGAGCGTGCGCCAGTGCGCGTCCGGCGAGGCGTCGAGGATCTCCTGCGCCGACAACGCCTTGGCCGGGGCGTTGGCAGGTTCCTGCGCGGAGGCGGCGGAGGAGGCGAGCAGGGCAAGCAGCAATGCGGACGGCAACAGGCGTGGATGGGACACGGTGTGGCTCCAGGACGGGATCGGCCGATTCTGTCCGATGCCGCCGCCCCGGCCAACACGCCCGGTGACTAATGGCACGCTAGCTATAGCGAAGTTCGCAGTAGTGTTGTTCCGAACCCGCCAGGACTCCGGCCATGAGCGACCTCGAACCGCAACTGCGCAAATTCCAGAAGGAGCTCAGTGCCGGGACCGTGTCGCTCGCGCTGCTGGCGGTGGTCGCCGCGGCTGCCGAGCCGATGTACGGCTACCAGATCGCCAAGCGGCTGGAGCAGACCGGCGAAGGCGTGCTTGCCGGCAAGCAGAGCGCGCTTTACCCGGTGCTGCGCAACCTCGGCGCCGCCGGCCTGCTCGACAGCTTCGTCGAGCCGTCGATGTCGGGGCCTCCGCGCCGGTACTACCGCATCACAGGGTCGGGACGCGAAGTCCTGCAGGCGTGGACCGCCGCTTGGCGCGCCACCCGGGATTCGGTCGATTCCGTGCTCGCCCCCCTCCACGCACCCACCCTTCCGGGGAGCTCCTCATGAACACCGCGAACTTCGTCCCGCCGACCACCATTCCCGAGTACCTCGACCGCCTGCGCCGCGCGCTGGCCGGTGCCGACCCGGCGCTGGTGCAGGACGCGCTGTACGACGCCGAGGAATACCTGCGCTCGGAACTGGCCGAGCACCCCGGCATGAGCGAGGCCGAAGTGATCGCCTCGGTGGCCGGCAGCTACGGCGCCCCCGACGAGGTCGCCGGCATCTACCGCGACACCGAGGTCACGGTGCAGACCGCCCTGCGTGCGCCCGCCCCGCCGCCGCGCCGGTCCATGCTCGGCCGGTTCTTCGGTGTCGCCGCCGAGCCGCGGACCTACGGCGCGCTGTTCTACATGCTGCTGAGCCTGGCGACCGGCATCTTCTACTTCACCTGGGTGGTCGCCGGGGTGAGCATCTCGGCCGGCATGTCGGTGCTGATCATCGGCATCCCGCTGATCATCCTGTACTTCGGATCGGTGCGGGTGCTGTCGCTGGTGGAAGGCCGCATCGTCGAGGCGATGCTTGGCGAACGGATGCCTCGCCGGCCGTTGTACAGCGAACGTGGCAAGCCGTTGCTGGCGCGAATCGGCGAACTGTTCACCGACCCGCGCAGCTGGAGCACGCAGCTGTATTTCCTGCTGATGCTGCCGCTGGGTATCGCGTACTTCACCGCGTTGGTCACGCTGCTGGCGGCCTCGCTGTCGCTGATTGCCGCACCGGTGATGCTGGTCACGGGGGCCCAGGGTTACTTCGTGATCAATGGAGTCGATCTGATCAGGCCGGAGCCGTGGATGTGGCCGCTGATGGTGTTGGGCGGCGTGGTGCTGCTGTTCGCGACGCTGCACCTGACGCGGCTGATCGGTCACCTGCATGGACAGCTGGCCAAGCACCTGCTGGTGAAGTCGGCGCAGTACCGCTGATCACGGTGACCGGCCGGTCCCGCTCCTACACAAGCCGGGTGGCGCCGGTCCAAGGCGGCAGACCGCGGGCGCGGCCTGCTTGTTGCAGTCGCAGGCGTGCTCAGAAATCGAACAGCTCGCCGAGCAGGTTCTTCTTTTTCCTGCGGCGGTAGTAGTCGTGCGACGGGGGATAAGCCGGGTAGGCCTGCTGGCGCGGCGGCGGTGCGGCCGGGGGTGCCTGCCGGGGCGGCGCGGCCTCGGCGCTGGAACGTTCGATCAGCTTGTCGAGCTCGCCGCGGTCGAGCCAGACGCCACGGCACTGCGGGCAGTAGTCGATCTC
The DNA here is from genome assembly GCF_056739745.1 of Lysobacter sp. CC-YZS074. Taxonomy (NCBI): domain Bacteria; kingdom Pseudomonadati; phylum Pseudomonadota; class Gammaproteobacteria; order Lysobacterales; family Lysobacteraceae; genus Lysobacter; species Lysobacter sp. CC-YZS074. The sequence goes on from NZ_CP200301.1 coordinate 1,046,339, forward strand.
GATGCCCTGGCGATCGGTCATGGCGAGCTGTACGCCCTTGCAGACGGGACAATCCATCGGGTGTTCCTCGTGCGGGTGATTGGACTTGACCTCGGGCCGCGCAGGCAGGAAATCAAGGCGCGGCCGCCGGCGCGATCCACCACGATCACGTGGGACCGGTCACCGCCGTGGCGTGGCGGGCGATGAAATCGCGCACCTGCGGATAGACCTGCCGGCGCCAGCGGCGGCCGCTGAAGATGCCGTAGTGGCCGGCGCCCTCGACGGTGACGTGCTCGCGGCGGTCCGGGGCGATGCCGGTGCACAGCGCGTGCGCGGCGCGGGTCTGGCCCTGGCCGGAGATGTCGTCGAGTTCGCCCTCGATGGTCAGCAGCGCGGTGCCGGCAATGGCCGACGGGTCGACCTTCTCGCCGTCGATCGTCCACAGCCCGCGCGGCAGCAGGTGCTCCTTGAACACGATGCGCACGGTGTCGAGGTAGTACTCGGCCGGCATGTCGAGCACGGCGTTGTACTCGTCGTAGAAGCGGCGGTGCGAGGCGGCGTCCTCGAGGTCGCCCTCGACCAGGTGCTGGTAGAAGTCCCAGTGCGACTGTGCGTGGCGCTCGGGATTCATCGCGACGAAGCCGCCGTGCTGCAGGAAGCCGGGGTACACGCGGCGGCCGTGGCCCGGGTAGTTGGCCGGCACCGGGTGCACGAGGTTGGCTTCGAACCACCACAACGGCCGGTCGACGGCGAGGTCGTTGACCTGGGTCGGGCTTTCGCGGGTGTCGATCGGGCCGCCCATCATCACCAGCGAGCGCGGGGTCTTTTCGCCGCGCGCGGCCATCAGCGACACCGCGGCGAGCACCGGCACGGTCGGCTGGCAGACGCTGATCACGTGCAGGTCGTCGGCGCCGATCCCGCGGATGAAGTCCTCGATGTAGTGCACGTAGTCGTCGAGGTCGAAGCGACCGTCGGTCGCCGGGACCATGCGGGCGTCGACCCAGTCGGTGATGTAGACCTTGTGGTCTCGCAGCAGGGTGCGGACGGTGTCGCGCAGCAGGGTGGCGTGGTGGCCCGACAGCGGCGCCACCACCAGCACCGGCGGCTGGCCCTTCATCTCGTTGATGTTGCCGGCGTCGTCGGCGTAGCGCTTGAAGCGCAGCAGCCGGCAGAATGGCTTGCGCAGCACTTCGCGCTCGATCACCGGGTATTCGCGGCCGTCGACCTCGACGTGGTGGATGCCGAACTCGGGCTTCTCGTAGTCCTTGCCGATGCGGTACAGCAGCTCGTAGCCGGCGGCGACGCGGTTGGCGCCCGGCAGGGTCGACAGCCAGCTGCCGCTGGCGCCGAACATCTTGGCGCCGGCGTCGGCCCAATAGGTCATCGGCGCCATCCAGGCGCGACCGAACTCGTGCATCTGGTAGAGCAGCATGCTCCGTTCCCCGGGTACGGAAATGTTGCGCTGCAGCGTAGCGGAACGCGGCGGCGGAAACGTGAATCGGGGCGCCGGTCCGGGCTCGCGGCCTTTGTAGGAGCGACGTGAGTCGCGACCCGCCGACGCTGGACTTCGCTTCGATCAACGGGATGCCGGGTCGCTCCACCGAGCCGGGCCGGGATGCTCCAGCGTCCTCCTGCGCCCGATTGCCAGTGGGTCGCGACTTACGTCGCTCCTACGCCGTCGGCAGTTCCAGCGCCGCTACTCCCTCCCGCAACGCCGGCGACAGCCACAAGTGCGAGCCCAGTGGCGCGAGCCCGACACCGGCGAAGCGTTCCCGGTAGAACCTGACCGGACGCGCGTGGAAGCCTTCGGTGTCGCCGTCGATGCCGTCGGCGCGGGTGAAGGTCTCCAGGAACGCGACGCCGCCGCACAGTTCGGCGAGCGCCGACAGGCCGCGGTCGAGTTCGCGCGCGGGCAGGTAGTGCAGCACGTCGCTGCAGACCAGCAGGTCGACCGGCGCGCACGGACGCAGGTGCTCGAAGTCGCCGAAGCGCGCGAAGTGCAGGTTGCGCCGTGCACCGAAGCGCTCCACCGCGTAGGCGCTGCTGTCGAAGCCGAGGTACTGCACCTTCGGCCGCAGTTTCAGCAACGGCGCCCGCCACGCGCCCTCGCCGGCGCCGATGTCGAGCACCGTGCGGAGCGGGCGTTCGAGGTGGTACTCGGCGGTGGCGACAGCGAGCGCGACCTTGCGGGTGAGCCGCGCAGCGCCGCCGATCGCCCTGTCCTTCAAGGCCGGGTCGCGGTACCAGCGATCGAAATAGGCCTGGTCGTATTGCTTGGTCATCGGGTCGGCGGTTCCATCGGTCGACGTCGGAGTCGGAGTCGGAGTCGGAGTCGAAGTCGGTGTCGGTGTCGGTGTCGGTGCGGCGTGGGGCGTGGGGCGTGGGGCGGTTTGGTGCGGTGCAGCGTGGGGCGTACGGCGTAGGGCGTAGGGCGGTGCGGCCGGCTCGGCGCCCGTGCGATCCTATCGCGCCCCGCCGACCGGACCTCGCCTGTGGCCTATCTCTGGACCAAGACCTTCCACCTCGTGTTCGTGATCGCCTGGATGGCGGCGGTGTTCTACCTGCCGCGCATCCTGGTCAACATCGCCGAGGCCGGGGACGTGCCCGCGGTGCGCGCGCGTCTGGTGTTGATGGGGCGGCGGCTGCTGCGCTTCGGGCACGTGATGTTCGGGCTGGCGGCGGTGCTGGGACTGGCGCTGTGGATGCACTTCGGCATCGCCGGCGGCTGGCTGCACGCCAAGTTGCTGCTGGTCGCGGCGCTGCTGGCGTATTTCATCGTCAGTGGGCGCTGGTTGAAGGGCGTCGAGGCCGGCCGGGCGCTGCCTTCGTCGAAGGCGCTGCGCTGGTTCAACGAGGTGCCGGTGCTGGTGCTGGTGGTGATCGTGTTCCTGGTGTTGGCCAAGCCGTTCTAGGGCGGCTTCGGGGCGTCCGCGGATGGCCGCGACGGCTTCCGGAGCCGGGCCCGTGTACGGGCGACGTGAGTCGCGACCTGTGCATTGCCCCATGGGTTCGGCGGGTCGCGACTCACGTCGCTCCTACAAGAGCACCACCTTGATTCGCGATCGAACCATCCGCAGCCACGCCCTCTCGGGGCGTTGTAGGAGCGGCTTCAGCCGCGATCGTGCAATCGGCGCGGGCGGACGACCTGTCCGATCGCGGCTGAAGCCGCTCCTACGCCCAACGGAAGTCCCCTTGGGGGACAGAAGCTCCGAACAGCGTGTGAGTCGCAAGCGCCGATTTCCGCGAAACCTGCGCGGAAGCCGGGGCGCGGCAAGCAGACGCCCAAAACGAACGCGGAGGCGATGGGGCCTGGCGCGGAACGTGCCGAACGAGCGTTCGAAGCACGGGTCCGCGCTGGACCTGGAAGCAGCGCCAGCCAATGAGTCCGGCCGCGGGCGTCGGGCGGTTCGGCCGCCGGGCGTCAGACGCGAAGAAGACCCGCAGGCACGTGGCGGTCGATGCCGCGCCGCAACGTGTACGCCGCAGCCCTAGCCACAGCTACAGCCTCCGCTTCAGCCCGAAAAATCCCCCGCCTGCGGCAACTCCACCGGCACGCCATCGGCATTGCAGCCGCCGGCCGCGCACGCGGCCTCGCGAAGTTTCGGCGTCGCCTGCAGCATGAAGTGGAAGATCGCGTTCTGCTCGACGCTGCCTCGCACCGCGGCGCTGCCGGGACCGCGCGCCCAGATGCCGACGTCGTCGCCGCCGTGCGATTCGCTGCCGCCGGGGACCAGCGCCTCCTGCATGTAGTCCGGTGCGCCGGTATCGACCGCGGCCAGGTCGGGGCGGCCGGTGGCGGCGCGGTAGCCGTCCGTGTCGTGCGGGAAGGACTTCGGGCCTGCCGCCTGCGAGGCGCTGGCGCCGGTGTAGCCGGGGCCGTTGGCGTAACTGAGCGTGGTGAACGGCAGGCCGAGCGCATCCAGCGCGGGCTCGGGGGCCCCGTCGGCGCCGGTTTCGCGGACCTTGCCGAGGATCGGGTTGCCGCGTGCCGGGTAGCCGACGAAGCTCAGGGTGTGCGCGTGGTCGGCGGTGACCAGCACCAGGGTGTCGTCGGCGGAGGTCATCTCGCGGGCGACGTCCACCGCCTCGCTCAGGGCGATGGTGTCGGTCAGCGCGCGGTAGGCGTTGCCGTCGTGATGGGCGTGGTCGATCCGGCCGCCTTCGACCAGCAGCACATAGCCGTCGGGATCGCCGGCGAGGCGGGTGATCGCGGCTCGGGTCATCGCGGCCAGGCTGGGCTCGCCCGCGCGATCGTTCGCGCGGTCATGTTCGTACTGCATGTGACTGGGCTCGAACAGGCCGAGCAGCGGGGCATCGGCCGGGGCGGCGGCGAACTGTTCCGCATTCCACACGTAGCGGCCCTCGGGATGGCGCCGCTGCCATTCGGCGACCAGGTCGCGGCCGTCCTTGCGGCGGCCATGTTGCCCGGGGTACTCCGGGTCGACCTGCCCTGCCGGCATGAAGTTGGTGCGGCCACCGCCCATCAGCACGTCGGGGCCGGTGCCGAACGGCGATTCGATCATCTGCCGGGCGATGTCGACGCAACCGGCGGTCAGTGCGTCGGCGGGCATCGCGGCGTCGCTTTCCCAGTTGCGGTTGGCCGAGTGGCTGAAGGTGGCCGCGGGGGTGGCGTGGGTCGCGCGGGCGGTGGTCACCACGCCGGTGGCCATGCCGCTGGCGGCGGCCAGCTCCCACAACGTCGCCAGCGGCGCGGCCAAGGCGCCTTCGCAGTCGCCGAACGCCGCCGTCTGGCCGATGCTGATCACGCCGGCGCGGGTCTTGGCGCCGGTGGCCATCGCGCTCATGGTGCCGGCCGAGTCCGGCGTCTGCTGGTCGGTGTTGTAGGTCTTGCTGAGCGCGGTCGCCGGGAAGTGCTCCCAGCTCAGGCGGTTTTCCTCGCCGGGTCGCCCCTTGCGCTGGCCGTCGAGGATGCGCGCGGCGGCGACGGTCGGCAGGCTCATGCCGTCACCGACGAACAGGATCACGTTGCGTGCGTGGCCGGCCATCGCGCCGCGGGCCGCGGCCTGCGCGGCGCCGTCGCGGAACCACCAGGCCGCGGATTCGCCGTCGGGATGGGCGATGGCGGGTACGTCCACCTGCAACGATTCCGGACCTGGCGCCTGCGCGTGCTGCGGTGCGGTCATGCAGGCCGACAGCAGGCCCGCGGACAGGGCGGCAGCAAGGGCGGGGCGGGCGCTGGAGCGTAGGGACATGGGTACGGCCTTGGATCGGGGTCATCCCGGATTATGCCGCGGCATCGTTGCAGCCACGGGACGGTGCCATGCCGTTTGTGTCGCGTCGCCTGAGCGCAGCGGTCGTTATCGTGCCGACCTGCCCGCCAACGGAGTCTGTGATGTCCGAATACACCCTGGTCGAACAGTTCCCCGCCGCCGAGGACTACATCCGGTTGCGTGCGGTCGCCGGTCTCTCGCGGAAGTCGCCCGAGGCGGCGCGGCGCGGTGTCGCCGGCACGCTGTTCGGCGTCAGCATCGTCCGCGGCGAGGAGTTGGTCGGGATGGGAAGGATCATCGGCGACGACGGCGCGTTCTACCTGGTGGTCGACATCGCGGTCGAGCCGGCCCACCAGGGCCGCGGCCTGGGCCGACGCATCATGCAGGCGCTCGACGGGTGGCTGCGGGTCCACGCGCCGGCCACGGCGCACGTCAGCCTGTTCGCCGACGGGAACGCGCGTCACCTCTACGCGAAGTTCGGGTTCGTCGAGCTGGTCCGGTCGGTGGGCATGGCCTACGTCGTGGCTGACGCCCCGCACACCGGCGGCTGACACCGGGCACGCCCGCTCACGCGCGCGAATGGCTCCACGACACCATCCGCCCTTCGCGATAGGGCATCACGCCGTGGAACTGGCGCTCGTCGTCGTCGAACACCAGCGGCAGGAAGTTGCGGTCGCCTTCCCACATCGGCAGCTCGTGCAGGCGCTCGAGCGGCACCCATTCCAGCGTGCCTTCCGGGTTGCTGGTGAACGGGGTGCCGGTGAAGCGGGTGATCAGGAAGACGAAGCCGAGCCAGTCCTCGCCATGCTTGCCGAAGCCCGGCCAGCTGATGGTGCCGCGCAGCCGGAGTGTCTCGCAGGCGATGCCGGCCTCCTCGAGGATCTCCCGGCGCATGCCGGCGACCACGTCCTCGTCGCGCTCGACCTTGCCGCCCAGCCCGTTGTACTTGCCGAGCTGGTGGTCGTCGGGCCGCGCGTTGCGATGGACCATCAGCACCTCGCGGCCGTCGGGCGAGAGCACGTAGCCGAGGGTGGCGACGATCGGGGTGTAGGGCATCAGCCGGCCTCGCGCTGGGCCGCCAGTTGCGCGTCGAGCTTGCGCTCGGCGTCGTCGGCGTATTCGCGGCAGGTCATCGGCTGCGGGTGCTTGTCGCTGCCGGCGGGTGTCCAGCCGACGCCGCCCGGGTGCGGGGCGATCAGCAGGTCGCAGGGCAGCGCGCGAACGGCTTCGAAACCCGCACGGTAGTGTTCGACGATGCGCGGGTAGCGCGGGTTGTCGAGCAACCGGTAGTCGGGCGCGCTGAGGCTGTCGACGTAGGCGATCCGCAAAGGCCAGCCGTCGCGGGTGTCGGTCCAGGTCCAGCTCATCGAGCCGGGCGTGTGGGCCGGAGTGAAGTGGACGGTGAACTCCGTGCCGCCAAGTTCGACGGTTTCGCCGTCCTGTACCAGGCGATCGGCCCGCACCGCCGGGTAGAGGATGGCGTCGCCGTAATGGATGTCGTCGCTGCCACCACGGGCGAGCAGGACCGACGACTCGGCATTGCTGACCATCGTCGCGCCCGTGGCGCGCTTCAGCGCCCCCAGCGGGCCGGCATGGTCGCCGTGTGCGTGGCTGTGGAGCAGGTAGCGGACCTCGCGCGGGTCCACCCCCAGCGCGCGGATGTGGTCGAGCAGCATGTCCGCGGCCTGCGCCATCCCGCCGTCGACCAGCACCGCGCCCCCGGGGGTCTTCACCAGCAGGGCCGACAGGCCTTCGGTGCCGATGTACCAGGTGTTGTCGGCGACCGCGAACGGCGCCACCGGCTGGCGCCAGCTGTCCGGTGTGGTGTACGCCATGGACTGCGGCAGCACCGGTTCGGCGGCGCAGGCAGCCGGCGGGAGCAGCAGGGCGATCGCGAGGACGGGCAGCGGGAGCTTGGGCATCGTGGCGGCGGCTGGAAGGGGATGCGACAGTGTCGGCGATCCGGGCCGTGACGACCAACGTTGATCCGCTGGCGACGCGCGCCTGCCCATGCTTGCCCGACCGAGGAGACCCCATGACCGGAATGCGCCGCGACCCCTGCCCACGCCTCGCCTGTTCCCTCCGGACGGTGGCCGCATGAGTGGCGAGCAGCGCGAACTGACGATGCGCTTCCTCGCCGAACCGGCCGACGTCAATTACGGCGGCAAGGTCCACGGTGGCGTGGTGATGAAGTGGATCGACCAGGCCGGTTACGCCGCAGCCGTGGGCTGGAGCGGCACGTACAGCGTGACCGTGGCGGTCGGCGGCATCCGCTTCATCGCCCCGATCCGCATCAGCGACCTGGTCACGGTGCGGACCCAGCTGGTGCACACCGGTACCAGCAGCATGCACTTCGCGGTCGAGGTCAGCGCGCGCGACCCGATGGGCGGCCCGCCGCGGTTGTGCACCCATTGCATGATCGTCTTCGTCGCGCTGTCGGAGGCGGAAGGCAAACCGGTGGCCGTACCCAAGTGGACACCGGTCGACGACGAGGACCGCCAGCTCGCCGAGTACGCGCTGCAGGTGATGGAGCTGAGCAAGGGCATCGAACAGACGGTCGAGCGCTATCGCCTCGCCGGCGAGCTGTAGCGCGCCGGGCGCGGAACGTCCCGACGAAAAAGCCGCCCGAGGGCGGCTTTTTTTATAGCGGTGCGAGGACGGAGGTCAGATCCCGGCGACGCGGCGGGCCTGCATGTACTTGGCGCCCCAGTAGCCGCTCTCCAGGCTGGACACCATCACGTCCTTGCCGGTGCTGGGTGCATGGACGAAGCGCCCTTCGCCGACGTAGATGCCGACGTGGTCCACGCGGCCACGCTTGCCGAAGAACACCAGGTCGCCCTCGACCAGCTGCGACTTGTCGGCGATCAGCTCGCCGGTCTTCGCCTGGTCGCGCGAGACGCGCGGCAGTTCGACGCCGAGCGCATTGCGGAACACGTAGCTGACCAGGCCGCTGCAGTCGAAACCCTTTTCGGGCGAGGTGCCGCCCCAGCGGTAGGGCGTGCCCAGCAGCGCCAGCGCGCGCTGCAGGACCGATTTCACCTTGCGGTCGGTGGGGACGTAGCCCTCGGCGACGGCGGCGGTCTTGCCGGACACGAGCAGGCTGTTGATGTCGCTGGCGAGCATCAGCGCGCGGTCCGGCAGGGTCATCGCCTCCGGCATCAGGGCCGACGCGTTGGCCGTGCCGGCGGTGGCGGTCGGCGCCTGCTGGGCAAATGCCGGCAACGCCGCAGCGGCGATCAGACCCGCCAGTGCGAGGCGGACGGAAAGGCGGCGGAAAGGGGAAAAACGGGCGGCAGCGGGGCGGCCTTGAGGCGGGGTCATGGTCGTCACGGAGGCATCACGAAATCGTCACGCGGCGATCATGCCCGCCAAAGCGGCCGAGTTGGTTCAAATAAAGTTAAATTTTCGTGAAGGCGGCGGGCGCCGGTCGCAAAACCCGTGCCTAGTTCAGTACACGTTTGGCGCCGCTGTAGTGCTGGCGCCAGTACGGGCCGTCCAGATGGTCGAGCCGGACGGTGCCGCCGCTGCTGGGGGCGTGCACGAACCGGCCGTCCCCGACATAGATGCCGACGTGGAACACGCGGCCGCCGCTGCCGAAGAACACCAGGTCGGCCGCGGTCAGCTGCTGCGGCGCGATCCTCGGCCCTTGGAAGGCCGCCAGCGCGGTGGACGTCCGGGGCAGGCGCAGGTCCAGCATGTCGCGGTACACGTAGTTGACCAGCCCGCTGCAGTCGAACCCGGTCTGCGGCGTGTTGCCACCGTACAGGTACGGGGTGCCCACCAGGCTGATCGCCCGCATCAGCACGGCATTGGCGGCGGCCGGGTCGCTCGGCGGAACCATGGCCCACTCGCGGCCGGCAGCCGGCGCCGAATCCCCGCGGACCGCCTCGCCGCCGCCGCAACCGGGCAGGGCGGCGCACAGCAGGAGCAGGGCCGCGAACGCGGATCGGGGTGACGGCGCCGCGACCCACGCCGGGCGTGCTGGCGTGGGGGCGGGGTTGCCGGGATAATGCGCGGCCTTCGTCACGGCCGACAGCTTGGCTGTTCAGCGCCGTGACGGCAAGCCTCGTCGCCACCGTCCGGTGGTGTTGCCCGTGCCGCGGGACGCTCCGCCGTCCGGCCCCCACCGAGTACGCTCATGAAAATCGAGAAAGATCGCGTCGTCCTCTTCCATTACTCCGTCGCCGAACAGGGCGGCGAGTCGCTCGAGTCGTCGGAGGGCCGCGGCCCGCTGGCCATCCTGATCGGCCACGGCAACATCATCCCGGGCCTGGAGAAGGCGATGGAAGGCCACGAGGCCGGTGACAAGTTCACCGCCGACGTGGTCGCCGCCGAGGCCTACGGCGAGATCCAGCCGAACCTGACCCAGCGCGTACCGAAGAAGTACTTCAAGGACGTCAAGCTGGTGCCGGGCATGCAGGCGGTGCTGCCGACCAACTTCGGTCCGCGCGCGGTCACCGTGCAGAAGGTCGGCATGAGCGTGGTCGACGTCGACCTCAACCACCCGATGGCCGGCAAGGACCTGAGCTTCGAGATCGAGATCGTCGAGGTCCGCGAAGCCAGCGAGGAGGAGATCCAGCACGGCCACGTCCACGGCGAGGGCGGCCACCAGCACTGACCGGCGCAGACGCGTCGCTTCCGGACGGCCCGCTTCGCGCGGGCCGTTCGCGTTTGTGGGTGCGGTGGCTGGCGGCCATGACGGGTGGCGGTTGCCGTGCGCGCGCGGGCTGGCATGATCGGGCTGCCGCATCCAAGGGTGTGGGCAGGGGAATGGAGCCTGGGGAGGCCACGATGACCAGCACCACCTTGACGCCGGTGACGGCGTCGGAACGGATCGACAACCTCGACGTGCTGCGCGGGCTGGCCCTGCTCGGCATCGCATTGATGAACGTCGAGTACTTCACCGCGCCGCTGATGGACATCAGCGAAGGCATCTCGCCCGACGCACGCGGGCTGGACTGGCTGGCCGACGCGTTCGTCTACACGTTCGTGCAGGGCAAGTTCTGGACCCTGTTTTCTCTGTTGTTCGGGATGGGATTCGCGGTGATGCTCGGACGTGCGCAGGCCGCCGGCCGGCGCTTCATGCCGATGTACCTGCGGCGCACGCTCGGGCTGCTGGGGTTCGGCCTGGTGCACGCACTGCTGATCTGGTCGGGCGACATCCTGGTGTCGTACGCGGTGACCGCACTGGTGCTGCTGCTGTTCTTCCGTGACACCGACACGCCGCGGCTGTGGAAATGGGGCGCGTGGATCTGGGCGGCGATGATCGGGCTGATGCTGCTCGGGGCGACCGCGATGCTGGCGTTGGGCGACGCGGCGCAGGACCCTTCGGCGGCGGCCAGTGCGGCGTCGATGGATGCGCTCCGCGCGCTGGAGGTCGAGGCGTATTCCGGTGGCAGCTATGCCGAGGCCAATGCGGTGCGCTGGCGCTACTTCGTGCATGCGCTCGGCAACGAGATGTTCCTGGTGCCGCTGGTGCTGGGCATGTTCCTGATCGGTGCCTGGCTGGTGCGCAGCGGTGCGATGGCACGGCCCGGGGAGCATCGCCAGCTGTTCGCCCGCCTGCTGTGGGTAGGCGGGCCGATCGGGCTGGTGTTGACGGCCGCGAGCCTGGCGATCGAATCCTACCCCGCGATGGATGCCGACCCGGCGCCGGGCGCCATGATGGCCATGACCCTGCACATGGCGGCCTCGCCGCTGCTGGCGCTCGCCTACGTTGCCACCGTGGTGCTGGCGCTGCAGCGCGGCGCGCGCTGGTTGGCGGGGCTCGCTCCGGCGGGCCGGATGGCGCTGACCCACTACCTGTCGCAGTCGGTCGTCGGCACGCTGGTGTTTTACGGCTACGGGCTCGGCGCGTGGGGCGAGGTGTCGCGCGCGTGGCAGGTGCTGGGAGTGGTCGTGGTGTTCGCCCTGCAACTGCTGCTGAGCCATTGGTGGCTGGCGAGGTTCCGTTACGGGCCGCTGGAGTGGTTGTGGCGGGCGTTCACCTACTGGCAGTGGCCGCCGATGCGCCGGGTCGCCGTGCCGGCACCGGCCGCGGCGGGCTGAGCATCGTCCATGGCAGGCACCGCGAACCGGCCGCCGCGGCACATGGCGCCCGCTTAAACTGGCCGCCATGAATCAACGCGAAGACGTGGTGGTGGTGGGCGCCGGGGTCATCGGCCTGGCCTCGGCGCTGGCGCTGTTGGAAGCCGGCCGCGGCGTGCGGGTGATCGATGCGCGGCAGGTCGGCAGCGGCAGCTCGCACGGCAACTGCGGCACCATCACTCCGAGCCATGCACCGCCGCTGGCCGCGCCCGGCATGGTGGCGACCGCGTTGCGGATGATGCTCACGCCGGACGCGCCGCTGTACGTTCGACCACGTCTGGATCCGGTGCTGTGGCGCTGGATGTGGCGTTTCGCCGGGCGCTGCAACCTGCGCGACTGGGAGGCCAGCGCGCGTGGCAAATCGGCGCTGCTCAACGACTCGCGCGCGCGGCTGCAGGACTGGGTGCAGCGCTACGGCCTCGACTGCGAGTTCCGCGAGTCGGGCGAGGACTACGTGTTCCGCACCGCCCGGCGCTTCGAGCACGACCAGCGCGAGCTGCACCTGCTGGGCGAATTGGGCATTTCGATCGAGCTGTTCGACGGTGCCGCCTACGAGGCGCAGGAACCGGCGATGAAACCCGGCGTGGCCGGGGCGATCCGCTTCACCGGTGACGCCGTGCTGCGCCCGGACCGGTACGCCGCAGAGCTCGCCCGCGCCGTGCGCGAGCGCGGCGGGATGATCATGGAAAACGCCCCGCTGCAGTCGCTTGCCACCGGCCCGGACGGCCTCGCGCTGCACGTCGACGGGGCGACCCTGCACGCGCGGGATGTCGTGCTGGCCCTCGGCGCGTGGTCGCCGCAGCTGGGCAAGGCGGTCGGCCTGCCGTGGCTGCAGCGGGCGATGCAGCCGGGCAAGGGTTACTCGATCACGTACTCGGCCCCGCCGCTCGTGCCGCGGCGACCGCTGGTGCTGCGCGAGCGTTCGGTCTGCGTCACCGCCTGGGGCAGCGGCTTCCGCCTCGGCAGCACGATGGAGTTCTCCGGTTTCGACGAGACGCTCAACCCGCGCCGGCTCGGCGCGCTCGAACGTGGCGCCGCCGAGTACCTGCACGCGCCCGTCGGACCGCAGGTGCAGGAGCGCTGGTACGGCTGGCGTCCGATGAGTTGCGACGACATGCCGATCATCGGCCGTGCTCCCGGGCACGATCGCCTCTGGCTGGCGACCGGCCACGGGATGATGGGCGTGGGCATGAGCAGCGGGACCGGCCAGCTGGTCGCCGACCTGATCGGCGGGAACGAGCCGTCGGTCGACCCCGCGCCCTACCGGCCGGACCGCTTCGTCTGAGCGGCGCCTCGCGTTTACGCCGGGTCGTGCACGATAGGCGCTCCGGTAAATGCGAGGCGGCCCATGCACAACGACTTCGACCTGATCGTCCTCGGCGGCGGCTCCGGCGGCCTGGCCGGCGCCTTCCGTGCCGCGTCGCATGGCGCGCGCGTGGCGCTGCTGGAGCCCGATGCGCTGGGCGGCACCTGCGTCAACGTCGGGTGCGTGCCGAAGAAGGCGATGTGGCTGGCGGCCGAGGTGGCCCGCAAGCTGCAGTTCGCCGGCACGCTCGGTTTCCCCGCGCAGGATTGCGCACTGGACTGGCCGACCTTCATCGCCCACCGCCAGCGCTACATCGCCAACATCCACGCCAGCTACCGGCGTCGGCTGGAGGAGGCCGGCGTCGTGCTGTTGCCGACCCGGGGCCGGCTGGTCGACGCCGGCTCGGTCGAGACCGGCGATGGCTTGGTGTTGCGTGCGCCGCGGCTGCTGCTCGCCACCGGCGGACACGCCGTCAAGCCCGACATCCCCGGCGCGGCGCTGGGCGGCGTATCCGACGACTTCTTCCAGTGGACCTCGCCGCCGGCGAGGGTGGCGCTGGTCGGCGGCGGCTACATCGCCACCGAACTGGCCGGGGTGCTGCAGGCGCTCGGCAGCGCGGTGGAGGTGTTCGTCCGCGGCACGCGGCTGGTCGACAGCTTCGACGAGGAGCTGACCGCGCAACTGGTCGAGGACTATCGCCAGGCCGGTGTGCGGCTGCACTTCGGCTGCAGCGTGACCGGCCTGGAGGAGGCCGGCCAGGGCGTGCGCGTACTCGGCGAAGGGGCGCCCGACGAGGCGTTCGACAAGGTGCTGTTCGCCACCGGACGTCGGCCCAGCACCGACTCGCTGGGGCTGGAGGCGGTAGGCGTGGAGACCGACCGCCGCGGCCACGTGGTGGTCAACGCGCGGCATCGCACCAGTGTCGATGGCATCTATGCGGTGGGCGACGTCGGTACCGACCTGCCGCTGACGCCCGTCGCGATCGCGGCGGCGCGGCGGTTGATGGATCGCCTGTTCGGCGACCGTGACCAGCCGCTGGACCCGGACGATATCGCCACGGTGGTGTTCAGCCACCCGCCGATCGGCAGGGTGGGCCTGACCGAGGCGGCCGCGCGCGAGCGTCACGGCGACGACGTGTACGTGGCGCGCGCCGGCTTCCGGCCGATGTTGCATGCGCTGGCGGATTCGCCGCAGCGCAGCCTGTTCAAGCTGGTCTGTACGGGGGCGGAGCGGCGGGTGGTCGGCATCCATCTGCTGGGCGAGGCGGCCGACGAGATCCTGCAGGGGTTCGCGGTGGCTTTGAAGCGTGGAATCACTTTGGACGATCTGCACGACACGGTAGCGATCCATCCGACCAGTGCGGAGGAAGTGGTGCTGATGCGGTAGGGCGTCGGCCACGCGGGGCGTCGATCGGGAAGGAGCATGGCTTCGGTGGGGCGACGCCCTCGACGGGTGCTGCTCCCCGGCTCGGTCGACCATGCATGGCCGACTCGCCGCCGCGGGCATCCATGCCCGCTGTAAGCAGCGCCCGTCGAGGACGTCGCATCGGCGGCCGGTTGGCGCACCCTCGGGCGGTGGCCAGTCGTTTCCCGCAGGGGACCTACAATGCGGGCATGGACGTTTACCGATTGCACCGCGGGACCGCGCCGCTGCTGGTCAGTCTGCCCCACGACGGCAGCGCCATTCCGGATGAATTGGCTGCGCGGATGACCGATGCCGCGCAAGCCGCTCCCGACACGGACTGGCATGTGTCGCGTCTCTATGCGTTCGCACGGGCCATGGGCGCGTCGGTGCTGGTACCGAGGTACTCGCGCTACGTGGTCGATCTCAACCGGCCGCCGGACGACACTTCGCTGTACCCCGGCCAGAACACCACCGGACTGTGCCCCGCCGTGCGCTTCAGTGGCGAGCCCGTCTACCTGGACGGCCAGGCGCCGGACCAGGCGGAGGTGGCCACGCGGGTCGATCGTTATTGGCGCCCCTACCACGAGGCTTTGCGCGGCGAGCTCGACCGGCTGCGTGAGGTACACGGCCGGGTCGTGCTGTGGGAAGGCCACTCGATCCGCGGCAGCGACCTGCCGTTCCTGTTCGAGGGACGTTTGCCGGATCTCAACCTTGGCACGGCGACCGGCACCAGCTGCACTCCCGTACTGCAGCAGCGCCTCGAAGCGGTGCTCGCGGCCCAGGACCGTTTCGACTGGGTGGCCAATGGACGCTTCAAGGGAGGCCACATCACCCGCCATTACGGCGATCCGGCGAACGGTGTCGAGGCGGTGCAGCTGGAGATCAGCCAGCGCACCTACATGAACGAGGCATCATTCGAGTACCTGCCGGAGCGCGCTGCTCTATTGCAGCGCCTGCTTCGCGAGTTGCTGCGCTCCGCGCTGCCCGCCATTTGAGGGACAACGGCACGACTTAATGTAGAGCCGTGCCGTCGGTGAAGCTACGGAGCCTTGGCGTCGATAGCGTCGGGAGCGGACTGGCCGATGTGCCGATAGAGAAAGTCTCCCATCATCCGGAGGAATTGTGCCTGGTTCTCGGGCTTGTAGAATCCATGCCCCTCCCCGGGGATCACGAGGGTTTCAGCAGGCCGGCCGCTCTTCTCGAAAGCTTCGGTCAAGGCCTCGAACTGCTCCATCGGCACACGCCGGTCGATCCTGCCCTGCGCCAGCATTACCGGGACGGTGATGTGCTCCACCTGCCGAGCGGGTGAGTTGGCGATCAGCGTAGCCTCGTCGTCGCCGAGCACCCGCTCGAGATAGCGGCGGCCGGCGCGCCTGGTCGCGATGTCGCCTTTTTCGAACATCACCTGCAGGTCGTAAACACCTACGTGGCCGATGGCGCAACGGTAGGTGTCCGGATAACGGATGGGGTTCATCAGCGCTGCATAGCCGCCAAAGCTCGCACCATAGATGCAGATGCGCTCCGGATCAGCCAGCTTCTGGTCGACAGCCCATTGCACGCCGTCGGCGATGTCATCCTGGATCCTGCCGCCCCATTCGCGGTATCCCGCTTCCAGGAACGATTGGCCGCGGCCCCCTGACCCCCGGTAGTTGACCTGAAGCACGCCGTACCCGCGGCTGGCAAGGAACTGTACGACCGGATCGTAGCCCCAAGTGTCATAGGGGCCGTGCGGCCCTCCGTGCGGCACCACCACCATCGGCTTGGGGCCGCTCCCGACCGCTGTGTAGAACCCGTAGAGCGCCTCGTTATCTCTGCTCTTGAACTGTATCGGCAGCATGGGCGCCATTTTCTCCGCGTCGATCCACGGCTTCAGCTCGGCAAGGAGACGGATCTTGTTGGCGGTCCGGTTTAGCAGGTAGAACGCGCCGGGGTTGCGCGCGGAGTACGTGATGAAGATGAGCTTGCTGTCGTCGTCACTGAAGTCGTACGGCATGACAAGCTCGCCGGGAAAACTCTGCATCAGGCCTGCGTGCAGCCCGGCCCAGGGTGAAGCCTTGTCGATATAATCCACCGTCGGCTTCCCGGCATCGTAGAAAACGCCATAGGGTGCTCCGCGGGTGCCCTCGTACAGGACTCGTGCGATCTCCATGTCATCACGGCCGGCGAGCAGCGTACGGGTTCCCGCGGCGAGGTTCACGCGATACAGCCGCCCGGGCTCGCGGTGATCGGATACGAGCGCGTACATGACGTCCGGCTCTTCCGAGAACCGCAGCGGGGACAGCGAGTAGCCCGCGAGCGAACTGGGGAGTGGCCGCCACTCGGCATCCGCCGTGGGGCGGTAGCGCATGACCGGATTGTCGTTTTCGTCCCGGCTGACCGCGATGCGAGCCGTGCCGGAACGGTCGGCGCCGAACGTCGTATCGCCGGGAAACCGCTCGATCTCCTTGCGATCACCGGTTCGGGTGTCGACCCGGAACAGCACGGTATCGGGCTCCTGCCCGCAATCCCAGCAACGGAAGGTGACCAGCGCCATGCCGGGCTCGTCCAGGAGCAGGCCGGTAATGGACGAGAAGCCGTTGTCCTTGCGGCGCCCGGCTCTGTTGAAGTATTCGCCGATGTACCCGAACAGAAGTTCCTGGTCGCTGCCATCGGCATTGGTTGCGATCAGTTCGCCACGGCTGTAGGGCTGAGCGCGCAGCGGCTCCATTTCAGCGCGCGAAACGACAAGTCGCTGGTCGGTGGTCCAGTAGATGTCGGTGACATGTTGCTGCTTTCCGAAGCGCAACGCCAACGCGCCGTCGCTCCCGTCCAGCGGAATGATGTGCAGCTGCGTCTCGGACCCTTCAGCCGTAGGCACCGCCATCGCGACTCGGGTACCGTCCGGCGACAGCGCGATATCGGATATCTCGGCGTGTTTGGCAAAGATATCGGCGCCCAGCGCTTCCGCCGCCGCGAGCGGGCTAGCAACTAACAAGGCCAGCGCAACGCCGGCACGTCGGATGGATTGCATGCTCCCTCCCCGGAACACGATTGTGTCCGGAGAGTCTGCCACGGTATGCGGGCACCCGCGCCTCAGACCTCCAGCGTCGCCAGATCGCCCTTGTTTTCCAGCCACGCCTTGCGGTCCCCCGCGCGCTTCTTGGCCAGCAGCATGTCCATCAGTGAGCGGGTGGCGTCCGCGTTGTCGACGGTCAGCTGGACCAGCCGGCGGGTGTCGGGGTGGATGGTCGACTCGCGCAGCTGCGACGGGTTCATCTCGCCGAGGCCCTTGAAGCGGGTGACGTTGACCGCGCCGGCCGCGCCCTTCTTCTTCTCGGCCTTCTCGCGTTCGATCTTCTCGAGCAGGATGCGTTTTTCTTCCTCGTCGAGCGCGTAGAAGACCTGCTTGCCAAGGTCGACGCGGAACAGCGGCGGCATCGCGACGAACACGTGGCCGGCGGCGACCAGCGCGGGGAAGTGCTGCAGGAACAGGGCCGTCAGCAGGGTCGCGATGTGCAGGCCGTCGGAGTCGGCGTCGGCGAGGATGATGACCTTGCCGTAGCGCAGGCCGGAGATGTCGTCCTTGCCGGGATCGCAGCCGATCGCCACGGCCAGGTCATGCACTTCCTGCGAGCCAAGCACGCTGCCCGAGGCGACTTCCCAGGTGTTGAGGATCTTGCCGCGCAGCGGAAGGATCGCCTGGAAGTCCTTGTCACGGGCCTGCCGCGCGCTGCCGCCGGCCGAGTCGCCCTCGACCAGGAACAGCTCGGTGCGTGACAGGTCCTGGCTGGTGCAGTCGGCGAGCTTGCCGGGCAGGGCGGGGCCCTGGGTGACCTTCTTGCGGGTGATCTGCTTTTCGGTCTTCAGCCGCGCGCTGGCACGTTCGATCGCCAGCTGGGCGATGCGCTCGCCGAGTTCGACATGCTGGTTGAGCCACAGGCTGAAGGCGTCGTGCGCGGCGCCCTCCACCATGCCGGCGGCCTGGCGCGAACTCAGCCGCTCTTTGGTCTGACCGGAGAACTGCGGATCGGTCATCTTCAGCGACAGCACGAACGAGACCCGGTCCCAGACATCTTCCGGCGCCAGCTTGACCCCGCGCGGCAGCAGGCTGCGGAAATCGCAGAACTCGCGCAGCGCATCGGTGAAGCCGGTGCGCAGGCCGTTGACGTGGGTGCCGTGCTGGGCGGTCGGGATCAGGTTGACGTAACTCTCCTGCACCAGTTCGCCGTCCGGCACCCAGGCCACCGCCCAGTCGACCACCTCGGTGTCCTTCTGCAGGTGGCCGACGAACAGCTCCGGCGGCAGCAGCTCGCTGTCGGCCAGCTCGCCGCGCAGGTAGTCGCGCAGGCCGTCCTCGTAGTGCCATTCGAGCTTCTCGTCGCCGGCGACATCAAACAGGCGCACGGTCAGGCCGGGGCAGAGCACCGCCTTGGCGCGCAGCAGGTGCTTGAGCGCGCGCAGGTTGAACTTGGGGGTGTCGAAGTACTTCGGGTCGGGCCAGAAGCGCAGCCGGGTGCCGGTGTTCTTTTTACCGACGCTGCCGACGACCTCCAGCTCGGAGCTGCGGTCGCCGTCGCGGAACTCCATCCGGTACTCGTTGCCGTCGCGCTTGATGAACAGCTCGACCCGATTCGAGAGCGCGTTGACCACGCTGACGCCGACGCCATGCAGGCCGCCGGAGAAGGTGTAGTTCTTGCCGCTGAACTTACCGCCGGCATGCAGCCGGGTCAGGATCAGCTCGACGCCGGGGATGCCTTCCTCCGGGTGGATGTCGACCGGCATGCCGCGGCCGTCGTCGGCCACCTCGCAGCTGCCGTCGGCGTGCAGGGTGACCTCGATGAGCTTCGCGTGGCCGCCCAGCGCCTCGTCCACCGAGTTGTCGATCACCTCCTGCGCCAGGTGGTTCGGCCGGGCGGTGTCGGTGTACATGCCCGGGCGGCGCTTGACCGGGTCCAGGCCGGAAAGGACTTCGATATCTGCGGCGTTGTAGCGGGTGTTCATCAAGGGACGGGGCGGGCTGGGGGAGCGGCGAGGATGGCGACGGGGCAGGGGGCGGTCAAGCGACCCGGGTACGGTCCAAACGCGATCCGGGGCCGCCGACGGCCACGCCGGGCAAGGGTTAATTTCCCGTTCGTTCACGCTGGAGCGGGGCGGCGCTCGCTACGGTCGGCCCGTCGTCGGGGTTCCTCCCTGTGCCCCGGCGACTTGCAGCACTTGCGGATCCTCCCCCGGATCCGAGCTCCAGACGTTCAAACGAGTGTGTTCCAACACATTGCCATCCCCCAGAGAACCAGGAGATCCACCGCATGAATATTCGCAAGCTGATGCTTCCGGCCATGGTGGCCGCGCTGATTGCCGCCCCCGCCGCGTTTGCCCAGTCGGCCCAGGTCGACGCCCAGGCGGACGCCGCCACGCAGGCGCAGGCCGGGCAGGCCGCATCCACGGCCAGCGACGTCGTCGGTGACGCATCCGCCGCCGTCGAGTCGACCGGCACCGCGGCCGACGCCGCCCCCGAAGTCGAAGCCGATACCGCCGTCGAGGCCGAAGCCCAGATCGAGCCGGAAGAGGAAGACGGCCGCTGAGCGGTCCGATCCCCACGGTTGCTTCCAGTACGCCCCGGTCCGCCGGGGCGTACTGCTTTGAGCGCGCCGGTGCAGCCCCGACATCAGCCGGCCCGGCCCGTCAAGCGGTCGCGGCCCGGGCCCCCAGCCGGTAAACTGCGGCTTTCCAGCGGCACAAATTCCATGACTCCCCTGATTTTCGTCACCGGCGGCGTGGTGTCCTCGCTCGGCAAGGGCATTGCGGCGGCCTCGCTGGCGGCCATCCTCGAAGCGCGCGGCCTGCGCGTGACGATGATGAAGCTCGATCCGTACATCAACGTCGACCCGGGCACGATGAGTCCGTTCCAGCACGGCGAGGTGTACGTCACCGACGACGGCGCCGAGACCGACCTGGACCTCGGCCACTACGAGCGCTACGTCCGCACCCGGCTGAGCCGGAAGAACTCGGTCACCACCGGCCGCATCTACGAGAACGTGATCCGCAAGGAGCGCCGCGGCGACTATCTCGGCGGCACCGTGCAGGTGATCCCGCACATCACCGACGAGATCAAGCGCTGCATCATCGAGGCCACCCAGGGCTTCGACGTCGGCCTGGTCGAGATCGGCGGCACCGTCGGCGATATCGAGTCGCTGCCGTTCCTGGAGGCGATCCGCCAGTTGCGCACCGAGCGCGGTCCGGACAAGGCGTTGTTCATGCACCTCACGCTGGTGCCGTGGATCGCCGCCGCCGGCGAGCTCAAGACCAAGCCGACCCAGCACTCGGTCAAGGAACTGCGCTCGATCGGCATCCAGCCCGACATCCTGCTGTGCCGTTCCGAGCAGCCGCTGCCGGACAGCGAGCGCCGCAAGATCGCGCTGTTCACCAACGTCTCCGAGCGCGCGGTGGTCTCCGCGGTCGACCTCGACAACATCTACCGCATGCCGCAGCGCTTCCATGAGCAGGGTCTGGACGACCTGATCATCGACCGCCTGCGGCTGCCGGCCGGCGCCGCCGACCTGGCCGAGTGGGACGCGGTGCTGGACGCCAGCGAGCACCCCGTCGACGAAGTCACCATCGGCGTGGTCGGCAAGTACATCGACCACCAGGACGCCTACAAGTCAGTGGCCGAGGCGCTCAAGCACGGCGGCCTGCGCCAGCGCACCCGGGTCAACCTCAAGTGGCTGGAGTCCAGCGACGTCGAGAAGCTCGGTGCCGGCGAAGCGCTGGCCGGTGTCGACGGCATCCTCGTGCCCGGCGGCTTCGGCGACCGCGGCTTCGAGGGCAAGGTCGACAGCGCCCGCCACGCGCGCGAGCAGGGCATCCCGTACTTCGGCATCTGCTACGGGATGCAGGCGGCGGTGGTCGACTACGCCCGCCACGTCGCCGGGCTGGAAGGCGCCAACAGCACCGAGAACGACAAGGCCAGCCCGCACCCGGTGATCGGCCTGATCACCGAGTGGCGCACGTCCACCGGCGAGCTTGAGCGCCGTAGCGAGGACAGCGACCTCGGCGGCACGATGCGGCTGGGCCTGCAGGACCAGCGGATCAAGCCGGGCACCTTGGCCCACGCGATGTACGGCAAGGACGTGGTCGGCGAGCGCCACCGCCACCGCTACGAGTTCAACAACCGCTACCGCACCCAGCTCGAGGACGCCGGGCTGGTGATCAGCGCCAAGTCGATGGACGACCTGCTGGTCGAGATGATCGAGCTGCCGCGCAACCGCCACCCGTGGTTCCTGGCCTGCCAGGCCCACCCCGAGTTCCTGTCGACCCCGCGCGACGGGCACCCGCTGTTCGTCGGCTTCATCCGCGCCGCGCGCGAATACAAGGCCAACGAAGGGCAGGCCGGCGGGTTGCTGAAGGAAGCCAACGCGTGATGACCTGCCGTTGTAGGAGCGAGGTGAGTCGCGACCCACTGATTTCCGGTCTTGCGGCGGATGACGCGGCTCTGCACTCGCGCGATCGCCAAACCGCGTTGATCGCGCTGTTTTCGATTTGTCAGTGGGTCGCGACTTACGTCGCTCCTACGGGAACAACAGGAGCAATGCGATGAAGCTTTGTGGATTCGAAATCGGCCTCGACAGGCCGTTCTTCCTGATCGCCGGGCCCTGCGTGATCGAGTCGATGCAGTTGCAACTCGACACCGCCGGCAAGCTCAAGGAGATCACCGGCGAGCTCGGCATTCCCTTCATCTTCAAGTCCAGCTTCGACAAGGCCAACCGCACCTCGGTGTCGGGCTTCCGCGGCCCGGGCATGGAGCAGGGGTTGAAGGTGCTCGACGAGGTCAAGCGCCAGCTCGGCGTGCCGGTGCTGACCGACGTCCACGAATACACCCCGATGGACGAGGTCGCCTCGGTGGTCGACGTACTGCAGACCCCGGCGTTCCTGTGCCGGCAGACCGACTTCATCCAGAAGGTCGCCAGCGCCGGCAAGCCGGTCAACGTCAAGAAGGGCCAGTTCCTGTCGCCGTGGGAAATGAAGCACGTCGCCGACAAGGCGCTGGCGACCGGCAACAGGGACATCATGGTCTGCGAGCGCGGCGCCAGTTTCGGCTACAACAACCTGGTCAGCGACATGCGCAGCCTCGCGGTGATGCGCGACACCGGCTGTCCGGTGGTGTTCGACGCGACCCATTCGGTGCAGTTGCCCGGCGGTGCCGGCGGCAAGAGCGGCGGCCAGCGCGAGTTCGTGCCGGTGCTGTCGCGCGCGGCGATGGCGGTCGGCATTTCCGGCATCTTCATGGAAACCCACCCGAACCCGGCGGAGGCGCTGTCCGACGGCCCCAACGCCTGGCCGCTGGGCAAGATGCGCGCGCTGCTGGAGACGCTGATGGCGATCGACGAGATCACCAAGCGCAACGGCTTCCTCGAATCACAATCCTGAGCTGCAAAGAACCCGACATGACCCAGATCGCCAAAGTCCACGCCCGCGAGATCCTCGACAGCCGCGGCAACCCGACCCTGGAAGCGGAAGTCACCCTCTCCGACGGCAGCTTCGGCCGCGCGATGGTGCCTTCGGGCGCGTCCACCGGTTCCAAGGAGGCGGTCGAGCTGCGCGACGGCGACAAGACCCGCTACCTGGGCAAGGGCGTGCGCACCGCGGTCGAGAACGTCAACACCACGATCGCGCAGGCGATCTCCGGCATGGACGCGGCCGACCAGGCCGGCATCGACAGGCGCCTGGTCGACCTCGACGGCACCGACAACAAGGGCCGCCTCGGCGCCAATGCGCTGCTGGGCGTGTCGATGGCCAATGCCCACGCGATGGCCGCCTCGCTGAAGCTCCCGCTGTGGCAGCACCTCGCCGGTGACCGTGCTCCGGTGCTGCCGGTGCCGATGATGAACATCATCAACGGCGGTGCCCACGCCGACAACAACGTCGACCTGCAGGAATTCATGATCCTGCCAACCGGCTTCGATACCTTCTCCGAGAGCCTGCGCGCCGGCACCGAGGTGTTCCACGCGCTCAAGTCGGTGCTCAAGGGCCGCGGCCTGAGCACGGCGGTCGGCGACGAGGGCGGCTTCGCCCCGGACCTGCGCAGCAACGAGGAAGCACTGGAAACCATCCTCGAGGCGATCGGCAAGGCCGGTTACCACGCCGGCGAGGACATCCTGCTCGGCCTCGACGTCGCCAGCAGCGAGTTCTTTGATAACGGCAAGTACAACCTCACCGGCGAAGGCAAGCGCCTGACCAGCGAGCAGTTCGCCGACTTCCTCGGCAACTGGTGCGCGCAGTACCCGATCGTCACCATCGAGGACGGCATGGACGAGGGCGACTGGGACGGCTGGAAGCTCTTGACCGCCAAGCTCGGCAACAAGGTGCAGCTGGTCGGCGACGACCTGTTCGTGACCAACCCGCGGATCTTCCAGCAGGGCATCGACCAGCAGGTCGCCAACGCGATCCTGATCAAGGTCAACCAGATCGGCACCCTGACCGAGACCCTGGAAGCAATCGCGATGGCCGACCGCGCCGGTTACGCCGCGGTGGTCTCGCACCGTTCGGGCGAGACCGAGGACACCACCATCGCCGACATCGCGGTGGCGACCACGGCGACCCAGATCAAAACCGGTTCGCTGTGCCGCAGCGACCGCGTGGCCAAGTACAACCAGCTGCTGCGCATCGAGGAGCAGCTGGGCAGTGCCGCCCGCTACGCCGGCCGCGACGCGTTCGTCTCGCTGAAGCGCTGACACCGTCATGCCGCGTCGCTGGCTCGGCGTGTTGCTGGTCCTGCTCGCGGCCATGCTGGGGCTGTTGCAGTACCGGCTGTGGCTGGGCGAGGGCGGGCGGCGTTCGGTCGCCGCGCTGGAGCAGCGGGTGGACGAGCAGGCGCGGGAGAACGCCGGCCTGCAACAGCGCAACGACGCCCTGGCGGCGGAGGTCGAGGACCTCAAGTCCGGCGAGGCGGCGGTCGAGGAGCGCGCGCGCAGCGAGCTGGGGATGATCAAGCCCGGCGAGACCTTCTACCGGGTGGTCGATCCCGCGCCGCCGCAGGATCCGGCGGTCGACGAGTGAGCGGCCACGATCCCTTCGAATCGCCGGTGAACCGATGAGCCGGCCTGGCCCGGTCTGGGCGGTAGTGCCGGCGGCGGGCCGCGGCACGCGTTTCGGCGGTGAGGTGGCGAAGCAGTACCTCGAAATCGCCGGGCGGCCGCTCATAGGGCACGCCCTGGATGCACTGCTGTCGCATCCGGCCGTCGCCGGTGCCGTGGTCGCGCTGGCGGCCGACGACGCCCGCTGGCCCGGCTGGACGGTGCTGCACGGCAAGCCCGTGCTGCGCTGTGCCGGCGGTGGCGAGCGGGCGGACTCGGTGTTGGCAGCCCTGCAGGCGTTACCGCCGGAAGTGGACGACCGGGCACTGGTGCTGGTCCACGATGCGGCGCGCCCGAATCTTCATGCAGGCGACCTCGATCGACTGATCGAGGCGGCATCGGCGGCGCCCGATGGCGCCATCCTCGCCGCGCCGGTCCGCGACACGCTCAAGCGGAGCGACGCCGCGGCGGACATCATCGGCACCGAGCCGCGTGAACGGCTCTGGCGCGCCCTGACCCCGCAGGCGTTCCGTCGGCGAGCGTTGACGACCGCACTGCTGGAGGCGCGAAAGGACGGCGTCGCCGTCACCGACGAAGCGATGGCGATGGAACGTACCGGCGCCAGGCCGAAGCTGGTGGAGGGGCGCGAGGACAACCTCAAGGTCACCACGCCGGCCGACTTCGCGCTGGCCGAGTTCCTGCTGTCGAGGCGGCGCATCGCGTAGGAGCGATGTGAGTCGCGACCCACTGACCTGCGGGCAGGCGACGTTCAACCCGGTGCGGCGATCGCGTGGCCGTGCGTTCCCACTGGTTGCTGTTGCGCCCGTAACCATTGTCAGTGGGTCGCGACTCACGTCGCTCCTACAATGACCGGGATTTCCGCCATTCCGCGCACCAAGGAACTCCCATGAACATCCGCATCGGTCAGGGTTATGACGTCCACGCGTTCGGCGAGGGCGATCACGTCGTCCTCGGCGGCGTGCGCATTGCGCACGAGCGCGGCGTGCTGGCCCACTCCGATGGCGACGTGGTCATCCATGCGCTGTGCGACGCGATCCTCGGCGCGCTGGCGCTGGGCGACATCGGCCGTCACTTCCCGCCGTCCGACCCGCAATGGAAGGACTCCGACAGCCGTGCGTTCCTGCGCCACTGCAAAGCACTTGCGGGCGATCGCGGGTGGCGCCTGGGCAACGCCGACATCACCGTCATCTGTGAACAGCCCAGGGTCGGGCCGCATGCGCCGGCGATGCGCGAGCGGCTGGCGGCCGACCTCGGGGTAGCGGTCGACGACGTCAGCATCAAGGCGACCACCAGCGAAAGACTCGGCTTCACCGGTCGCGGCGAGGGCATCGCCGCGATGGCGGTCTGCCTGCTGGTCGCCGCGTGAGCGATGCCGCCGCCGCGAGCGGTGACGCGCTGCCCCGGGCGCTGGGAGGCGCGGTGCTGGAAGCACGGATCCGCAGCACCGCCGAGGATTTCCGGGTCGAGGAACTCCCCGGCTTCGAGCCGAGCGGCAGTGGCGAACACCTCCTGCTGACGGTGGAAAAGCGCGGCATGAACACCGCCTTCGCCGCCCGTCGCATTGCCGAGTGGGCCGGCGTGGGCGACGTCGCCATCGGCTACGCGGGACTGAAGGATCGTCACGCGGTGACCCGCCAGCGCTTCAGCGTGCACCTGCCAAAGCGCGTGGCGCCCGGGCTCGCCGCGCTCGAGCTGAACAGCGGCGATGAGCGGCTGCACGTCCTCGAACACGATTGGCATGCGAAGAAGCTGCCGCGTGGCGCACTCGCCGGCAATCGCTTCGTGCTGGTGCTGCGCGAGGTCCGCGGCGATCGCGATGCCGTCGACCAGCGCCTGCGCGGGATCGCCGCGCGCGGCGTGCCGAACTACTTCGGCGAGCAGCGCTTCGGGCGCGGTGGCGACAACATCGGCCACGCCCTGGGAATGTTCGGCGGGCTGCGGGTTGGTCGCGAGCAGCGGGGGCTGTTGCTGTCGGCGGCGCGCTCGGCGCTGTTCAACCGGGTGCTTGCGAGCCGTGTGGCGGCGAACTGCTGGGACACGGCGCTCGACGGCGAAGTCTGGATGCTCGACGGCAGCCGCAGCGTGTTCGGGCCGCAGCCGCTGGATGACGTCCTGCGCGAACGGCTGGCCCGGTTCGACATCCACCCCACCGGGCCACTGTGGGGCCGGGGTGAGCTGCGCACGGCCTCGGCGGCGGCCACGCTCGAACGCGACGCGCTGGCGGACGGAACTTCGGTGCAACTGCGCACCGGTCTCGAAAAGGCCGGCCTGAAGCAGGAAAGACGCGCGCTTCGACTGCACCCCGAGGGACTCGAGTGGCGCTGGCTCGCGAGCGACGTGCTGGAACTCGCCTTCTCGCTGCCACCGGGCACCTACGCCACAGTGGTGCTGGCCGAGCTGGGCCGGATCGGCGAGCCGGGTCCGGTCCGCGCGCCCGTCTGAGCAGCGGCCCCACCGCTGGTCGGAAAGTTCCGGAACGGCACTGGCCCGCGCCGGGCGTCGGCGTATACCTGAAGGCGCCCGGCAGGGCCGGGCTCCGGGGCCGCGGCGCCCCGTGACGGCTCACAGGAGGCGGTCATGAAAACGATGCTGAGGATGGTGGCGCTTTCCCTCGTGGCGACGGGCCTGGCAGCCTGCGCCAGCATGGACGACCAGTCCGCGCGGGTGTCCCCGCAGGTGGCGTCGATCGATGTCGACCAAGCCTACATCACCCGCGTCGAGGAAATCGCGCGTCGGCGTGGGCTCGAGGTGCAGTGGGTCAATCCGCCGACCACCCGCCGGGAACTCGTCGCCACCGGCGACTGACGGTCAGCGCCGTTTCGGCGGCGCCAGCAACACCAGCACCGCCCCGGTGCCGCCCTGTGTGGCCGGAGCGGAATGGAACGCCAGCACGCTCGCGCGCTGGCGCAGCATGCGGTCGACCAGGTTCTTGAGCACCGGCGCACCGCTGCTGGCGATGTCGGCGTGCCCGCGACCGCCCTTGCCGTGGATGATCCGCACGCAACCCAGGCCATGCCGCACGGCGTCGCCGAGGAAGGCGCGGAGCAGGGCCTCGGCCGTACGGGCATCCGCCCCGTGCAGGTCGAGCTCCTCCTGGGCCGATATCTCGCCGCGCCGCAGGCGGCGGAAAACCGGCGCGGGCACGGTGTCCTGCCGCCAGGCCAGCGCGTCGCCGGCTTCGAGCAGGCTCTCGTCGAGGGCGTGGCGGAATTCGTCGCGCGCCGCGGCTTCGTCGCGTTCGGCCATGCGGGCGCGTGGCCGGGGTCGCGCCGGCGCGGGTGCGGCGGGGCGTTCGGGCAGTTTGCGCACCGCGCCGATCGCCTCGCGGAACAGCGCGGCTTCGTCGTCCTCGGGCGGATCGCTCATTGCGGGTCACCAGCGGTCATGGTGCAAGCCTGAGCCCGCTTGCCGGGTGGCGCAAGCGGGCCGCGGGGCGGTGCGTCGCCGGCGCGCGACGCCGTTTTCAGGCTGAGCCGGCAGGCACCTTCGGCTATCATGGCGCTTCTTCGCGAGCCTGCCGCGCCCCGCTGGTCGCGCCTCGCCGCACCCCCTCTTCACGCGGGTCGATCGCTCCACGGTCGCCGTCCACCACCGCCCGGCTTTGCGGGCGGATCTGCCAAGGGAGCCCATGCGAGTACTGGTCAGCAACGACGACGGCGTCGACGCCCCCGGGATCCGCATCCTCGCCGACGGGCTGCGCGCGGCCGGCCACGAGGTGCTGACGGTTGCACCGGATCGCGACCGGTCCGGCGCGAGCAACTCGCTGACCCTCGACATGCCGGTCCGCGTGGTCCGGCAGGACGATCGCACCTGGCGTGTCTACGGTACCCCGACCGACTGCGTGCACGTGGCGATCACCGGAATGCTGGAGGACGAGCCCGATATCGTGGTGTCGGGCATCAACAACACCGCCAACCTCGGTGACGACGTGATCTATTCGGGCACGGTCGCCGCGGCGATGGAGGGCCGCTTCCTCGGCCTGCCGTCGGTTGCGGTGTCGTTGGCCACCGCCGACCACGTGGGCCGGAACTACGAGACCGCCGCGCGTGCCGCGGCCGAGATCATCGCCCGGCTGAAGGTCGACCCGCTCCCGGCCGACACCATGCTCAACGTCAACGTGCCCGACCTGCCGTGGGACGAGATCGCCGGTTTCGAGGTCACCCGCCTGGGCAACCGGCACCGTGCGGAACCGTGCGTGCCGCAGGAGGATCCGCGCGGACGCCAGTGGTGGTGGATCGGCGCCGCCGGTCGCGAGCAGGACGCCGGCCCGGGCACCGATTTCCACGCCGTCCGCACCGGCCACATCTCGATCAGCCCGATCCAGGTCGACCTGACCCGCTACCAGGCGCTGGAGCAGGTGGCCAGCTGGGTGGGCGGCCTGGTCGATTCGCTCGACCGCGCCTCGCCTGCGCCGGAGCCGGTCCGATGAGCCTGCGTTTGCGCCTGCAGCCCGAGGCGATCGGTTCGGGCATGACCTCCCAGCGCGTGCGCGACCGCCTGGTCGACCGCCTGCGCGCCGGCCGCCACGGCAGCGACGCGATCACCGACGAGCGCGTGCTCAACGCGATCCGTACGGTGCCGCGACATCTGTTCGTCGACGAGGCGCTGGCGACCCGCGCGTACGAAGACACGGCGTTGCCGATCGGCCACGGCCAGACCATTTCGCAACCGTGGGTGGTGGCGCGCATGAGCGAGCTGCTGATGCAGGCCAACCCGTCGAAAGTGCTGGAGATCGGCACCGGCTCGGGATACCAGGCCGCGATCCTGGCCGCGCTCGGCCTCGAGGTGCACACCGTCGAACGCATCGGCGAACTGCTGCGGGTCGCCCGCAAGCGCTTTCGCCAGCTCGGCATGAACGTGCGCAGCAAGCACGACGACGGTCGCATCGGCTGGCCGGAAAACGGCCCGTTCGACGCCATCATCGTCACCGCCGCCGCGCCTGCACTGGTCGACGCGCTGGCCGAGCAACTCGCGCCGGGCGGCGTGCTGGTCGCGCCGGTGGGCTCGGCCTCCTCGCAGTCGCTGCTGGTGCTCGACAAGGGCGCCGATGGCGCGCTGACGCAGCGGGCGTTCGGGCCGGTGGTGTTCGTGCCGCTGCTGTCCGGCCTGGTGGATTGACCGCATGAAGACTCCCGACCGCAACGCGGCATCCGCGCCGGATTCCGCTCCGCTGGGCGAGCAACTTGCGGCCATCATCCGCGACCTGCCCGAGGACAGACTGACGCTGGGCGAACTGCTCGAGGTCTTCGGCGACGAGGGACTGCTGCTGCTGACGATGCTGCTGACGCTGGTGTTCCTCATCCCGGTGTCGATCCCGGGGGTCAGCACGGTGTTCGGCGCGGCAATCCTGCTGGTCGGCATCAGCCGGCTGGTGGGGCGGCCGCTGTGGCTGCCGGCAAAGCTCAAGGATCGCTCGCTGCCGGCCGACAAGCTGCGACCGGGACTGGCCCATGGCATGGTCTGGGTGCGCCGGCTGGAGAAGATCAGCCGGCCCCACCGGTTGCGCGGATTTGTCGACGGCCGGGCGCAGGCGCTGGTCAACAACCTGGCCTTCATCCTCGCCGCGTTGCTGCTGATGGCGCCGTTCGGATTCGTGCCGTTCAGCAACACGCTCCCGGCGCTGGCCCTGCTGCTCTACGCTGTCGGCCTGATCCAGCGCGATGGCGGTGCGATGCTGCTCGGCCACCTGTTCAACCTCGGCACGATCATCTACTTCGGTATTCTGATCGGCGGCGGCGGTGTCGCCGCGCACGAGTTGTGGCAGCGGCTTTCGGGCTGACCCGCGGCCACCTCGACCCCAGCCGGCGCGCCGGCGGACCGACCCGGAGAACACGACAAGGCGCATGACCACGACCACCCGTTCCGGCAAGACCCTGTCCCGCCTGTTCGCAGCGGCCATGCTGATGCTGGCGCTCGCGGCCTGTTCGAGCACGGTGACCCGCGTATCGGGGTCGACCCCCAAGTACGGCGCCACCACGGTGGTCCAGCGCGGCGACACGCTGTACCGGATTGCCACCGACAACGGTGTCGCGGTACGCGACCTCGCCGCCTGGAACGGCATCCCGGCGCCGTACACGATTTACCCGGGGCAGCGGCTGTCGCTCTATCCGGGCGGGGGCCGCAGCACGCCGCCGCGCACCACCACCCCGACCCGGGGCACGGCGTCCGCCGCTCCTTCCCCGAGCTCGCGCCCGTCCGCACCGACCACCCCCCCGGCGCCACCCGTCAACAGCGGCGTGGGCTGGCAATGGCCGGTGGAAGGCCAGTTGCTGAGCCGCTTCGAAGCGGGCGAGCCGACCAAGCAGGGCATCGACATCGCCGGTACCGGGGGCGCCGCGGTGCGCTCCGCCGGTGACGGCACCGTGGTCTACTCGGGTTCCGGCCTGGTCGGTTACGGCGAGCTGATCATCATCAAGCACAACGAGCAGTGGCTGTCGGCGTACGGCCACAACCGCAACCGGCTGGTCAACGAAGGCGCGGTGGTCAAGGCGGGGCAGCAGATCGCCGAGCTCGGCCGTACCGGCGCGTCGCGCGACATGCTGCATTTCGAGATCCGCTACAACGGCAAGCCGGTCGACCCGCTGCTGTATCTGCCGAAGAAATAACGGCGAAGCCGTCACGGAAGAGGCGGAATTCCGGGGCGGATGCCGGGGTCGAGTCCAGGTAGGCAGGCTCGACACGCCGTCCACCATCGCCAGCGGGCATCTCCGGGCATCTCCGGGCAGCTCGGCTGAGCGGCCGTGGCAGGCCGCAGGATCCGACGCTGCGGCCGGCAGGCGCCGCCGTCGGTCAGTCGCCTGCGAGAACGAGCCCGGCCACCACGCGCCGGCCCTCCCTCGCGAGCACGTTGAAGGTGCGTGCCACCGCCGCGTTGGTCATGACCTCGATGCCGACGCCGCGGGACAGGCCAGCGGCCATGGCGGCCGCCGGGGGGAACACCTGCCGCGCGCCGCTGCCGAGCAGCAGCACGCCGGGCTCCAGGTCCAGCAATGGCTGCAACTGCGCCGGGGTGAGGCGGGCGATATCGGCAACAGCCCAGTCCTCGATCAGCCGGTCCGGGGCGATCGCGAAGCTGCGCCGCAGTTCGCGCTCGTTGACCAGCGCCGCGTTGCCGTCGGCCGCGCGCAGGAAGAACTCGTAGTCGGGGCGTTCCAGGTTCAGTTGCATGTCGGAGTCCTGCGGAGGCCGGCGCCCGCCGCCGCGCCGGGCGGTCGCGCAGGCCGGGTGCGGTGCGGCTCAGGTCCGCGGCAGCACGATCTGGCGCTTGTCCTTGCTCTGCCGGTACAGCACCAGCGTGTGGCCGATCCGCTGCACCAGCGCGGCGCCGGTGCGGTCGGCCAGTTCGGCCATCATCGCGTCGCGGGCCTCGCGGTCGCCGGCGGCGACCTTGATCTTGATCAGTTCGTGGTGTTCCAGGGCCAGGTCGATCTCGGCCACCAGCGCATCGCTGATGCCCTTGCCGCCGACCTGCAGCATCGCCTTGAGGTCGTGCGCCTGGCCGCGCAGGAATCGGGTCTGGGCGGAGGTCAGGACGGTCGACATGGAGGCACGCAGGCGGGGATGGCAGGCCCCGCAGGGTATCATGGCGGGCCGCGCCCAGAGTCCCCGCAGCCCGATGGCCACCCGCAGCAAGAGCAGCCAGCGCTGGCTGAAGGAGCACCATTCCGACCCGTTCGTGAAGAAGGCGCGGGCCGAAGGGATGCGCTCGCGCGCGGCCTACAAGCTCGAGGAACTGGTCGAGCGCGACCGCCTGCTGAAGCCCGGGATGGTGGTGGTCGACCTCGGCGCCGCACCCGGCGGGTGGTCCCAGTGGGTCCGCCAGGAGCTGGGCGACAGCGGGCGGGTCATCGCCTTGGACATCCTGGAGATGCCGCCGCTGGCCGGGGTCGAGTTCCTTCATGGGGATTTCAGGGAGGATGCGGTCCTATCGCAGCTGGAATCGACCCTGGGCGGCAAGCCGGTGGACCTTGTACTGTCCGACATGGCCCCCAATAAGAGTGGCGTGGATGCGGTCGACATGCCGCGGGCCATGTACCTGTCGGAACTGGCGATGGACTTCGCCGACAACCACCTGCGGGTGGGTGGCACGTTCCTGATCAAGCTGTTCCAGGGCGTGGGTTTCGACGCCTACGTGCGCGAGCTGCGACGCCGTTATGAGAAGGTGTCGATCCGCAAGCCGGCCGCGTCGCGCAAGCGCTCGCCGGAGGTGTACGCCCTGGCCCAGGGAAAACGCGCCGAGATCAAGTGAGGACGCCCGGCAGACGACCGCCCGGCAGCCGCAACGAACCGCCTGCGCCGGAGGCGCGGGTTTTCCGCGGAGGGATCCGCACACCCAACGTGTGAACTATTTCGAATGAACGACTTGGCCAAGAATCTGCTGCTCTGGGTGATCGTCGCCGTCGTGCTGATGGTGGTCTTCCAGGCGTTCGGTCCGCGCACGGGCGGCGGCAGCGAAGCGCTGGCCTACGACCAGTTCATCCAGCAGGTGCAGGCCGACCGCGTCGAAAGCGTGAAGATCGGCGAGGACCGCACCACCATCACCGGTGAGCGCAAGGACGGCAGCAGCTTCACCACCTACAGCCCGGGCGACAAGGACCTGGTCAACGACCTGCTCGAGCACGATGTCGCGATCACCCAGACGCCGCCGGGCGGCCCGTCGTTCTGGGCGTTGCTGCTCAATTTCCTGCCGATCATCCTGATCATCGCGTTCTGGATCTTCGTCATGCGGCAGATGCAGCAGGGCGGCAGCAAGGGTGCGATGAGCTTCGGCAAGTCGCGCGCCAAGATGCAGGGCGAGGACCAGGTCAAGGTGACCCTGGCCGACGTGGCCGGCTGCGACGAGGCCAAGGAGGAGGTCGGCGAACTGGTCGAGTTCCTGCGCGACCCGTCGCGGTTCCAGAAGCTCGGCGGCAAGATCCCGCGCGGCGTGCTGATGGTCGGCCCGCCGGGTACCGGCAAGACGCTGCTGGCGCGCGCGATTGCCGGCGAGGCGAAGGTGCCGTTCTTCAGCATTTCGGGCTCGGACTTCGTCGAGATGTTCGTCGGCGTCGGTGCCAGTCGCGTGCGCGACATGTTCGAGCAGGCCAAGAAGCACGCGCCGTGCATCATCTTCATCGACGAGATCGACGCGGTCGGCCGCCATCGCGGCGCCGGGCTCGGCGGCGGCCACGACGAGCGCGAGCAGACCCTCAACCAGTTGCTGGTCGAGATGGACGGCTTCGAGGGCGGCGAGGGCGTGATCGTGATCGCCGCGACCAACCGTCCCGACGTGCTCGACCCGGCGTTGCTGCGCCCGGGCCGCTTCGACCGCCAGGTCGTGGTTGGGCTACCCGACGTCAAGGGCCGCGAGCAGATCCTGCGCGTGCACATGCGCAAGGTGCCGCTGTCGGACGATGTCGAGCCGATGGTGGTCGCGCGCGGCACGCCGGGCTTCAGTGGTGCCGACCTGGCCAACCTGGTCAACGAGGCTGCCCTGTTCGCCGCCCGCGAGAACGCCAAGGACGTGCGCATGGAGCACTTCGACAAGGCGCGCGACAAGATCCTGATGGGCGCCGAGCGCCGCTCGATGGCGATGAGCGAGGACGAGAAGAAGCTCACTGCCTACCACGAAGCCGGCCACGCCATCGTCGGCCGCGTCGTGCCCGAGCATGACCCGGTCTACAAGGTCACCATCATTCCGCGCGGCCGCGCGCTGGGCGTGACCATGTACCTGCCCGAAGGCGACAAGTACAGCTACAACCGCACCGCGATCGAGTCGCAGCTGTGCTCGCTGTACGGCGGCCGCGTCGCCGAGGAGCTGATCTTCGGCAACGACAAGGTCACCACCGGCGCGTCCAACGACATCGAGCGGGCGACCAAGATGGCCCGCAACATGGTCACCAAGTGGGGCCTGAGCGACGAGATGGGTCCGATCGCCTACAGCGAGGAGGACGACGAGGTGTTCCTCGGCCGTTCCGTTACCCAGCACAAGAGCGTGTCCGACGACACCGCGCGGCGCATCGACGAGGTCGTGCGCGGCATCCTCGACAAGGCCTACGACCGCACCACCACGATCCTCAAGGACAACCTCGACAAGCTGCACGTCATGGCCGACGCCCTGCTGCAGTACGAGACCATCGATGCCCAGCAGATCGACGCGATCATGGACGGACGGGTGCCCGGTCCGCCGGCCGACTGGGGCAAGTCGGGCAAGTCGCCCAAGGACGATGCGGGCCACCCGCCGGGGGCGGTGATCGGGCCTGCGGCGCAGACCTGACGTCCTTGCCGGACCTCTACGAAAAGGCCAGAGTTCGCTCTGGCCTTTTTCTTTGGCGGCGCCGCGATGTTCCAGACCGAAACCGTACTCGACTGCAACGGCCGTCCGCTCGTACTCGACCGTCCGCGGGTGATGGGCATCGTCAACGTCACTCCCGATTCGTTTTCCGACGGCGGCGCGCACGACAGCCTCGACTCCGCGTTCGTGCATGCCATGCGGCTGGTGGAGGAAGGCGCCGACGTGCTGGATATCGGCGGCGAATCGACGCGGCCCGGCGCCGCCGACGTGGGCATCGAAGAGGAGTTGCAACGGGTGGTGCCGCTGATCGAATGGCTGGCGCGCGAAACCGCGGTGCCGATCAGCATCGACACCTCCAAGCCGGAGGTCATGCGCGCCGCGGTGGAGGCTGGCGCCGGCATCGTCAACGATGTCTATGCATTGCGTCGGGAAGGCGCGCTCGACGCCGCTGCCGCGCTCGGCGTGCCGGTGGTGCTGATGCACATGCAGGGCGAGCCGCGCAGCATGCAGGCCGCGCCGCACTACGACGATGTGGTCGGCGAAGTGCACCGCTTCCTCGCCGAGCGCATCTTCGCCGCGGAGATGGCCGGCATCGACAAGCGGCGGATCGTGGTCGACCCGGGATTCGGGTTCGGCAAGGACACCGGCCACAACGTCACGCTGCTCGCCGGTCTGGAGCGCTTCGGCGAGCTCGGAGTGCCGGTGCTGGCCGGGTTGTCGCGCAAAAGGACGATCGGCGAGCTGACCGGACAGGAGGAGCCATTGGCGCGGGTGCATGGTTCGGTGGCCGCGCACCTGATCGCCGCACAACGCGGGGCGCGGCTGCTGCGCGTGCACGACGTGGGCGCCACGGTCGATGCGCTGAAGGTGTGGCAGGCGGTGGCGGCGCGGCCGGCGCCACGGAGCGAGGGCCCGGCTCCGGCCATCCGCTGGCCGGACGAGGACTGACAGCACGCCGTTTCCGGCGGTGGCGAAGAAATGGCCAGGCCGACCGTGCGCATTGGCACAGCAGGCGCGCGGCTACTTGTCCACAGCTTGGTCCGGCCGTTTGTCCACAGCCAATGTGAATAACCGCGGGCTGAAAGCGCCCCCGCATCTGCGTTAGGCTGGTCCATTCGCGCGCCGCCGACCCAGGCGACGCCCACTCGCGCGCGCCGCGTCGCGGCGCCCACAAGCATGACCGGGGGAGCCTGTTGCAATGACAGCCAGCACACCGTTACTCGTCACCTTCTCGATCTATCTCGCCGTGGTGATCCTGATCGGGTTCATCGCGTGGCGTTCGACCAAGGACTTCGACGACTACATCCTCGGCGGCCGTTCGCTCGGCCCGTGGGTGGTGGCGCTGGCGGCGGGCGCGTCGGACATGAGCGGCTGGTTGCTGATGGGCCTGCCCGGCGCGATGTACGTCGGTGGCGTGTCCGAGAGCTGGATCGCGATCGGACTGATCCTGGGCGCCTACGCCAACTGGCGCTGGGTCGCCGGGCCGCTGCGCATCTACACCGAGCGCGCCGGCGACGCGCTGACCATCCCCGACTACTTCACCAACCGCTTCGCCGACCACGACCGCCTGCTGCGCGTGCTGTCGGCAATCGTGATCCTGGTGTTCTTCGCGGTGTACTGCGCTTCCGGCGTGGTCGCCGGGGCGCGCCTGTTCGAGAGCGTGTTCGGGCTGCCCTACCAGCAGGCGCTGTGGTGGGGCGCCGCCGCGACCATCCTCTACACCTTGGTCGGTGGCTTCCTCGCGGTCAGCTGGACCGACACCCTGCAGGCCGGCCTGATGTTCTTCGCGCTGCTGCTGGCGCCGAGCATCATCCTGATGAACAACGGCGGCTTCGAGGCGACGGTCGACGTGGTTCGCAACTTCGATGCCGGGCGCCTCGACTGGTTCGGCGGCGGAACGCTGGGTCTGGTGGGAGTGGTCTCCGCACTGGCGTGGGGCCTGGGCTACTTCGGCCAGCCGCATATCCTCGCGCGCTTCATGGCCGCCGACAGCATCCGGACCATCCCGCCGGCGCGTCGCATCGGCATGACGTGGATGATCCTGTGCCTGGCCGGTTCGCTCGGCGTGGGTTTCTTCGGCATTGCCTACTTCGCCAACCATCCGAGCGCCGCCGGTCCGGTCGACGCCAATGCCGAGCGCGTGTTCATCGAGCTGGCGAGCCTGCTGTTCAACCCGTGGGTCGCCGGCGTGCTGCTGTCGGCCATCCTCGCCGCGGTGATGAGCACGCTGTCGTGCCAGCTGCTGGTCTGCTCCAGCGTGATGACGGAGGACTTCTACCACGGCTTCGTGCGCAAGCACGCCAGCCAGAAGGAGCTGGTCTGGGCCGGCCGCGCGTCGGTCGCGCTGATCGCGCTGGTGGCGCTGTGGCTGGCACGCGACCCGGACAGCAAGGTGCTCGGGCTGGTCAGCTACGCGTGGGCCGGCTTCGGCGCGGCGTTCGGACCGGTGGTGATCCTGTCACTGTTCTGGGAGCGCATGACCCGCAACGGCGCGCTGGCCGGCATCCTGGTCGGCGCCGCCACCGTGATCGGCTGGAAGCTGGTGGCGGTCGACCGGATGGGCTCGGGTCTGTACGAGATGGTGCCGGGCTTCATCGCCGCGACCATCGCGATCGTGCTGGTCAGCCGGCTCGACCGCGAGCCGCCGCAGGAGATCAAGGCGATGCACCAGCAGGTGCGCGCCTCCCTGCACGAAACCGGCTACTGATGCGGGGTTAGCCCGCACGGCCATGGCGAGCGCTGGCGGACAGGCCGTATCTTATTCGTGTCCGCCGGCGCGGCCGCTGGCCATCGCCCTGATGGGCCCGACCGCGTCGGGCAAGACCGCGCTCGCGCTCGACTGGGCCGAGCGCCTCGGCGGCGAGATCGTCAGTGTCGATTCCGCGCTGGTCTACCGCGGCCTCGACATCGGCGCCGCCAAGCCGACGCCGGACGAGCGGGCGAGGGTGCCGCACCACCTGGTCGACATCCGCGAGCCGTGGCAGCCGTACTCGGCCGCCGAGTTCGCCGCCGACGCGCGCCGCGCGCTCGACGACATCGCCGCGCGCGGCCGCATCCCGATCCTCGCCGGCGGCACCGGCCTGTACTTCCACGCGTTGTTGCATGGCCTGTCGGCGATGCCGTCGGCCGACCCCGCCATCCGCGCGGCGATCGCCGCCGACGCCGCAACGCGTGGCTGGGCCGCGCTGCACGCCGAGCTGGCTGCAATCGACCCGGTCGCCGCCGCCCGCATCCACGCCACCGACGCCCAGCGGATCCAGCGCGCACTGGAAGTGCACCGGCTGTCGGGCCGGACCATCAGCGACTGGCGCAACGAGCCCCCGGCGCCGCGGCTGCCATTCCACGTACTCAAGCTGGCGCTCGCCCCGGCCGACCGCGCGGTCCTGCATGAACGCATCGCCCGGCGTTTCGACCTGATGCTGGACGCCGGCTTCCTCGACGAGGTGCGCCGGCTGCGGGCGTTGCCGGAACTGCAGGCGCACCCCGCGCCGCTTGAGTTGCCGGCGTTGCGCGCGGTCGGTTACCGGCAGGCGTGGGAATACCTCGACGACGCGACCGACGCCACCGGCTTCCGCGACCGCGCGATCTTCGCCACCCGGCAACTGGCCAAGCGCCAGTTCACCTGGTTGCGCAGCGAACTCGACGCGCGCTGGTTCGACCCGAGCCTCGACAGGGACCAGCTGGACGCGGCGCTGGCGATGTTCTTCGGGCGGTGATCACGAATTCCACCCGACCGGCCGCGCCCGGCCGTTGTCCGGTGCCGCGTTGCGCTACCATCGGCTCCATCGCCGTCGGGGGACGACGGCCGGCGATGCGACCGCCGCGGGCGGCCGCCCATAACTAGAACCTAAAAAGTCGGGGGAATTTCGAATGTCCAAGGGGCAATCCTTGCAGGATCCTTTTCTGAACGCGCTGCGTCGCGAGCGTGTGCCGGTGTCGGTCTACCTGGTCAACGGCATCAAGCTGCAGGGGACGATCGAGTCCTTCGACCAGTTCGTGGTGCTGCTGCGCAACACGGTGAGCCAGATGGTCTACAAGCACGCCATTTCCACCGTGGTCCCGGCGCGCAACGTCCGGGTAGGCCCGGGCGGCGGTTACGTCCAGTCGGGCGAGGGCGGCAACGGCCACGCCGACGAGCACCACGACGAGGGCTGAGGCGGCTCGGGCGCCCGCCCGGGCTTGTTTTCGGTCACGGCGCATCCATGTCGTGAGCATCCAGTCCCGGTGTCCAGAGACCCTCCTCCTTGTTTGAACGTTCCCGCAAGGGCGAACACGCACTGCTGATCCAGCCCCACGCCGGCGGCCCGCCGGATGAGGGGCTGCTGGAGGAGTTCGCCGACCTGGCGCGCTCGGCCGGCGCCACCGTGGCCGGCGTGGTCACCGCCCGCATCGACCGCCCCAACGCCGCCATGCTGATCGGCAGCGGCAAGCTGGAGGAGGTCAAGGCCGCGGCCGAGGCCAGCGGCGCCGACCTCATCCTGGTCAACCATCCCCTTGGGCCCGGCCAGGAGCGCAACCTCGAGCGCGCCCTGCAGCGCCGCGTGGTCGACCGCACCGGCCTGATCCTCGACATCTTCGCCCTGCGCGCGCACAGCCACGAGGGCAAGCTGCAGGTCGAACTCGCCCAGTTGCGCCATATGGCGACCCGGCTGGTCCGCGGCTGGACCCACCTGGAGCGACAGCGCGGCGGTTCGATCGGCCTGCGTGGCCCGGGCGAAACCCAGCTCGAGACCGACCGCCGGCTGCTGCAGAAGCGGCTGGAACAGTTGCAGAAGCGGCTCGACAAGGTCGAGGTGCAGCGCACCCAGCAGCGCCGCGCGCGCATGCGCAGCGAGCTGCCGCGGGTGGCGCTGGTCGGCTACACCAATGCCGGCAAGTCGACCCTGTTCAACGCGCTGACCGGCGCCGGGGCGTACGCCGCCGACCAGCTGTTCGCGACGCTCGACCCGACCGTGCGCCGCATCGAACTGCCCGGCGGCGGGGTGGTGCTGGCCGACACCGTCGGCTTCGTCCGTGACCTGCCGCACGAACTGGTCGCCGCGTTCCGCTCGACCCTGTCGGAAGCGCGCGACGCCGACCTGCTGCTGCACGTGGTCGACGCCGCCGACCCGCTGCGCGACGAGCGCATCCGCCAGGTCGACGAGGTCCTGCGCGAGATCGGCGCCGGCGACCTGCCGCAGGTGCTGGTGTTCAACAAGATCGACCGCCTCGGCGAAGAGGGCGGCGACAGCGGAGACGAAGCCGCCGCCACCCGGCCGCGGCCGCGTCTCGACCGTCCGGCCGAGGGCCACCCGCGGGTGTGGGTCTCGGCGCGCGACGGGCAGGGCATGGACCTGCTGCGCACCGCCATCGGTGAGGCACTGGAGTTGCGCCATGTCGCGGGCACCATCGAGTTGCCACCCGGGGCTGGACGCCTGCGCGCGCGGCTGCACGAACTCGGTGCCGTGCGCGGAGAGCAGGCGGACGAGGGCGGCTGGCGGCTGCAGGTCGACCTGGCCGAAGCCGACGCCCTGCGCCTGTACGCCCAGGCCCAGGGCGAACTGCTGCGGCCGCTGCTGGACGACGCCCTGCTCGAGCGGGCCGCGCCCGGGTATCCGGGCTTCGGTCCCGATCTTGCTTGAGACCGTCCGGACCCCCACCTAGAATCATCGGTCGCCTGCGCACGCGCTGCGGGGGCGGCGAGCGCGCGGGCCACCATGGGCACCATCATGATCGCCGCGTGCGTCGCACCCATCTTCTGAGGAGCAGGCATGGCCTGGAACACCCCTGGCAGTGACAATTCCGGCGGCCCGAGTGGCCGGCCGCCCCGGCGACGACGCCCCGGTGGCAACCCGCTGGATGCGGTTCTCGATCCGCTGCGCGGCCTGTTCGGCGGTGGAAGCGGCGGCGCCGGCATCGGCCGCTGGGTGGCGCTGGTCGTCGGCCTGTGGCTGGTGTTCAACTGCTTCGTGCTGGTGACCGAACAGCAGCGCGGCGTGGTGCTGCGTTTCGGCGAGGTCGCCCGGGTACTCCAGCCGGGCCCGCACTTCAAGTTGCCGTGGCCGATCGAGTCGGTCACCAAGGTCAACGCGACCGCCATCAAGACCTTCAGCACCAATGTGCCGGTGCTGACCCGCGACGAGAACATCGTCCAGGTCGACATCAACGTGCAGTACCGCGTCAGCGACCCGGCCCAGTACCTGTTCGGCACCCGTGACGCCGACGCGATGCTGCAGCAGGCCGCGCTCAGCACGGTGCGCGAGCAGGTCGGCCGCTCCACCCTCGATACCGTGCTCGGCGCACGCAACGCGCTGGCGGTGTCCGCCCGCGAGCAGCTGCAGACCTCGCTCGAGGCCTACCGCACCGGCCTGGTCGTCACCGAACTCAACCTGCCCAATGCGCGCCCGCCCGAAGAGGTCAAGCCGGCCTTCGACGACGTCAACAGCGCACAGCAGGACAAGGACCGCCTGATCAGCGAGGCGCAGGCCTACGCCGCCCAGGTCGTCCCCGAGGCGCGCGGCCAGGCCGCCCGCATCCGCACCACCGCCGAGGGTTACAAGGCGGCGTCCGTGGCCAACGCGCAGGGTGATGCCGACCGCTTCTCGCTGCTGGTCGAGCAGTACCAGGACGCGCCCGAGGTCACCCGCAAGCGGCTGTGGCTGGAGAC
This sequence comes from Lysobacter sp. CC-YZS074, assembly GCF_056739745.1. Lineage (NCBI taxonomy): Bacteria > Pseudomonadati > Pseudomonadota > Gammaproteobacteria > Lysobacterales > Lysobacteraceae > Lysobacter > Lysobacter sp. CC-YZS074. The sequence continues at coordinate 1,087,335 of NZ_CP200301.1, forward strand.
CGTGGAGCAGGTGCTCGCCGGCACCCGCAAGGTCGTCGGCGGCGATTCGCGCCAGTTGATCTACGTGCCGATGGACGGGCAGGGCGCGTCCGGCGCCTCGCAGGCCCCGCTGATGACCCCGGAGACCCTGGCGCCGGAAGTCACCGCCACGCCCGGCGATGCAGGCAGTACCCGCAGCGGGCGCACTCCGCGCACCGGCCGTGAGGAGGTGATCCGATGAAGTACTCCGCATGGGTGGCGGTCGTGGTGGCCGTGCTGCTGGCGCTGATGGGTTCGACCTACGTGGTCCGCGAGGGCCAGGTCGCGATGGTGCTCAACCTGGGCCGGGTCGCCCGCACGGGCATCGAGCCGGGGCTGCACTTCAAATGGCCGCTGGTGGAAACGGCGATGGTGTTCGACCAGCGCCTGCAGGTGCTCGATGCCGAGCCCGAGCGTTACCTGACCTCCGAACGCAAGGACGTCAGCGTCGACTTCTTCGCGGTCGGCATGATCGAGGACGAGCGCGCGTTCTTCCGTGCCACCGGTGGCGATGAAAGCGTCGCCATCGCCCGCCTGGCTCCGATCATCAAGGATTCGCTGCGCAACGAGATCAACTCGCGCACGCTGAAGGAGATCGTCTCCGGCAACCGCGCCGACATCATCGAAAGCCAGTTGGCGGCGATCAACAAGGGCGCCGAAACCGTGGGCGTACAGATCGTCGACCTGCGCATCAAGCAGATCGACCTGCCGACCGACAGCCAGGTCATCACCGACGTCTACCGGCGCATGCGCGCCCAGCGCCACGAGGTGGCCAGCCGCCTTCGCGCGGAAGGTGCCGAGCAGGCGCAGACCGTGCGTGCTCAGGCCGACAAGCAGCGTGCGGTGATTCTCGCCGAGGCCGAGCGCGACGCCCAGCGGCTGCGCGGTGAAGGCGACGCCGAGGCGACCTCGATCTACGCCGATGCCGCGCAGAAGGACCCGGGCTTCTACACCTTCCAGCGCAGCCTGGAGGCGTACCGCAAGTCGTTCGAGGACGGCAACGGCGTGATCGTGCTCGACCGCGACGACGCCTTCCTGCAGTACCTCGGCAACGACCGCTGAGGCCGGCAGAGGATCGATGGCGGTCGAACTGTGGTCGGCGCTGTGCCTGGTGGCGGTGATCGAAGGCCTGTTCCTGTTCGTCGCCCCCGGCGTCTGGAGGCGTGCAGCCGAGCAGCTGCGCGCGCTCGACGACCGCCAGTTGCGGATCTTCGGCGGCGTAGTGCTTGGCGTCGGCATCGCCGCCCTCTGGCTGGTCCGCCGGTTCCTGTAGCACAGGGCCCGTAGGAGCGACTTCAGCTGCGATCGGGTGCCTCGGACACCGGTACGGTTCAGATCGCGGCTGAAGCCGCTCCTGCCGACGCCCGCTCGAGGGCAGGCTGGCCCCGGCCGCCCGAAACCCGGATAATGCACAAAAGCCGGCTGGGGGCATTCCCCGCCCGGCTTTTTCTATGCGCGGACCATCCGCCCGGGCCGGCCCCCACCGCGCCGCCCGCCACGCCAGGAGCAAAGCAATGGGTCAGTCAGTCGTCGTTCTCGGTGCCCAGTGGGGCGATGAAGGCAAGGGCAAGATCGTCGACCTGCTGACGCAGGACATCGGCGCGGTCGTGCGCTTCCAGGGCGGCCACAACGCCGGCCACACGCTGGTGATCAACGGCAAGAAGACCGTGCTGCACCTGATTCCGTCGGGCATCCTGCGGGAAGGCGCGCTGTGCCTGATCGGCAACGGCGTGGTGCTGCACCCCGGCGCGCTGCAGAAGGAGATCGCCGAGCTGGAGGCCGAGGGCGTCGAGGTGCGTTCACGCCTGAAGATCAGCCCGGCCACGCCGCTGATCATGCCGTACCACATCGCGCTCGATCAGGCCCGCGAGAAGGCCGCCGGCGGCAAGGCCATCGGCACGACCGGCCGCGGCATTGGCCCGGCGTACGAGGACAAGGTCGCCCGCCGTGGCATCCGCGTCGCGGACCTGCACTATCCCGAGCAACTGGCCGAGAAGCTGCGCGCTGCGCTCGACTACCACAACTTCGTGCTGACCCAGTATCTCGGCGTCGAGCCGGTCGACTTCCAGCAGACGCTCGACGAGGCGCTGGCGTTCGGCGACTACGTCGAGCCGATGAAGTCCGACGTCGCCGGCATCCTGCACGACCTGCGCAAGCAGGGCGCGCGCGTGCTGTACGAAGGCGCGCAGGGCTCGCTGCTCGACATCGACCACGGCACCTACCCGTACGTCACCAGTTCCAACACCACCATCGGCGGCGCGATGGCCGGCACCGGCGTCGGCGCCGACGCGATCGACTACGTGCTCGGCATCGCCAAGGCCTACGCCACCCGCGTCGGCGGCGGCCCGTTCCCGACCGAGCTGCACGACGAGGTCGGCCAGGGCATCCGCGACCGCGGCCAGGAATACGGCGCCACCACCGGCCGTCCGCGCCGCTGCGGCTGGATCGACCTCGTCGCGCTCAAGCGTGCCGTCGCGATCAACGGCATCAGCGGCCTGTGCATCACCAAGCTCGACATCCTCGATGGCATGCCGACCCTGAAGCTGTGCATCGGCTACGAGTACCGTGGCAAGCGCACCGAGTACGCGCCGCTGGACGCGCAGGGCTGGGACGAGTGCGTGCCGGTGTACCTGGAGTTCCCGGGCTGGGAGGAGAGCACCCACGGCATCACCGAGTGGGACAAGCTGCCGCCGGCCGCGCGTGCCTACCTGCGGGCGCTGGAGGAGCTGTCGGGCTGTCCGCTGGCGATGGTGTCCACCGGTCCCGACCGCGACGCCAACATCGTCCTGCAGGACCCGTGGGCCTGAGCCCGGCGCCGGGGCGGTGATCCCGTCGCGGCACTGGCTGTGAGCACCAGCAAGGCCCCGCCCCGGCGGGGCCTTTGCCGTGGTGGAGAACGGCTTCACCTGAAACTGAACCCCGTTCAGCCATTGTCCCGGCGACGTCCTGCCACGGCGCCCCGATCTTCGGGAAAGGAGTACCTTGGCAGACCATCCGGGGATCCGCCGCCTTGCAGCTTTCCTACGCTCCCGTAGCCGATCACGGTGCGCCGCCACCGGTCGACGATTCCGATTTCCGCCTGCTGGTGGAGTCGGTGTCCGACTACGCCATCTTCCTGCTCGATCCGAGCGGCCACGTGCGGTCCTGGAACGCCGGTGCGCGGCGGCTCAAGGGTTATGCGCCGGAGGAGATCATCGGACGCAGCTTCGAGACGTTCTACCCGCAGGAGATGATCGACATCGGCTTCCCCGCGCAGGAGCTTCGCGAAGCATTGCGGCTGGGCCGGTTCGAGGACGAGGGCTGGCGCCTGCGCAAGGACGGCAGCCGGTTCTGGGCGAGCGTGGTCATCACCGCGCTGATCGATGACACCGGCCGGCACCGCGGCTTCGCCAAGGTCACCCGCGACCTTACCGACCGCCGCAACCACGAGGAAATGCTCCGTCGCAGCGAGGAGCGGTTCCGCCTGATGGTGGAAGGCGTGCGCGACTACGCGATCTTCATGCTCGACCCGCAGGGCTACATCGCCAGCTGGAACCTCGGTGCGCAGATCAACAAGGGATATACCGCCGAGGAAATCATCGGCCAGCACTTCTCGGTGTTCTATCCGCAGGACCGGATCGACAGCGGCTGGCCCATGCAGGAGCTCGAATACGCGATTCGCGACGGCCGCTTCGAGGACGAAGGCTGGCGCCTGCGTAAGGACGGCAGCCGGTTCTGGTCGAGCGTGGTCATCACCGCCCTGTATGACGAACAGGGCCGCCACTACGGCTTCGCCAAGGTCACCCGCGACCTGACCGAACGACGCCGCATCCGCCGCCTGGAAAGCCAGGAACGCCACCTGCACCAGTTCCTGGCGATGCTCGGCCACGAGTTGCGCAACCCGCTCGCGCCGATCAGCAACGCGGTGGCGATCATGCAGTTGGAGGAGCCGCGCTCGCCCAAGCTGCGCACCGCGCGTGACATCCTCGCCCGCCAGGTCGCCCACCTCGGCCGGCTGGTGGACGACCTGCTGGACGTCGGCCGCATCGTCAGCGGCAAGGTCCATCTGCGGCGCGACCCCGTCTGCCTCCAGCACGTGGTGCAGGAGGCGGTGGAAGCCGTCGCGCCCGCGCAGCAGGCGCGTCGGCAGCGGCTCACGACCCACCTGCCGGACGCACCGGTCTGGGTGTGCGGCGACCAGGTGCGGCTGGTGCAGGTGCTCAACAACCTGCTCAACAATGCGGTCAAGTTCACCCAGGAAGGCGGCGAGGTGCGGGTCAGCCTGACCTGTCGCGACGGCAGTACCCAGCTCTGCGTGGCCGACAACGGGCCCGGCATCGCGCCGGCCGAACTGGGCCACGTCTTCAAGCTGTTCACCCAGGGCGAGCACGCGTCCAACACGCCGCAGGCGGGCGGGCTGGGCATCGGGCTGAGCGTGGTCCACCAGATGGTCCGCAGCCACGGCGGCGAGATCAGCGTCTTCAGCACCGGCGAAGCGGGGCGGGGCGCCGAGTTCGTGATCCAGTTGCCGACGATCGATCCTCCCGCCTGAATCGCAACGCCCCTTACGCGCGGATCCCGATCCGCTTACGGCGGGCTTTGCCGCCGTGCCCATCCGGGCTATGCGTTGCCGCGGCCACCACGGATAATCGCCCGTTCAGGTCGTGCCATCGCGGCGCGGCCACAGAGGGAAGATCCCGCATGCGAAAGAACGGATTGGTGCTGGCCCTGTGGGCCGGCATGTGGATGGCCGCGCCGGCCGCCGCGCAGAGCTCCACCGGTGCGTCCCCGCTGACGCTGGACAAGCCGGTGCGTGGCGAGATCACCAGCGCCGACGAGGTCAACTGGCGCGACGGCACCCGCAGCGAGCAGTTCGCCATCCAGCTCGAGGAAGGCCAGGCCGTCCGCTTTTCGGTGACCGGTCCGCTCGATGCGGAGCTGACCCTGTTCCTCGACGGCGAGCTGCTGTCGAGCTCCACCTCGCGTGACGAGGACGGCACCCGGCTGGTCGTGCGTGCCCCGCGCGACGGCCGCTACCTGCTGGCGGTGAGCGGGCGTGACGCCTCCTCGTTCGGTCCCTTCACTCTGGAGTCCGAGCGGCAGCAGGTGTACGGCGGTGGCGAGATCGCCGTGGGCAGCACCGTCACCGACTGGGCCGACGCGGCGCGTACGCTCCCGCTGCGCATCAGCCGCGAAGGTGTCTACACCGTGCGGGTGGACTCCGACGAGTTCGATCCGGTCGTGGGCCTCGAGGGCAACGGCGTGTCAATGGAGAACGACGACGCCAACGGCACCACCAACGCGATGCTGACCGCCAGGCTGGTCCCGGGCGTGTACCGGCTCACCGTCGACGGCGCCATGGGCCAGGTCGGCGGCCAGTACGTGCTTGGCGTCGCCGCCCGCGAACTGCCCGCCGGCGTTGCCGCGGCCGCCGCCGGTGAACTTGCCCCCGGCCGCGGCGTGACCGCGCTGTACGGGGGCGAAGAGGTTTCGTACCGCCTCCAGGTGCCGTCGCGCCAGCTGGTCACCCTCTCGATGGACAGCAACGAGATCGACCCGGTGCTGGCGCTGCGTGGCGGCGGTGTCGACCAGGTCGACGACGACTCCGGTGACTCGCTCAACGCGCGCATCACCGCCGTGCTCGAACCGGGCGACTACACCGTCGTAGCCGGCGCGACCGGCAAGCACGGCGGCGTGTTCACCCTCTCGGCACGGATGGAAGGGATCCCGTCCGACGCTGGCGGCGGCACGCTCGACGTGGGGCGCACGCGCGACGTGCGGCTGCTGCCGGGGGTCACCGACAGCTACCAGGTGCGCATCCCGCGTGCGGGCGACTACGTCATCGACATGACCGCGGACGGTTTCGACACCTACCTGCGGCTGCTGCGCGATGGCGGGGAGGTCGCTTCTGACGACGACGGTGGCGGCGCGCTCAATGCCCGCATCGAGCAGCCGCTCCAGCCCGGCGAGTACGTGATCGAGGCCAGCTCGGTCGGCGAGGCCGCCGCCGGCGCCTACAGCATCGGCATCCGCCGTCGCTGAGCACCGTTCCCTGGAAAACGGCCCCAAGCGGGCCGTTTTCTTTTTTGGCGGCTCACCATGAGTTTCGTTAAGAAAGTGTGATGTAATAGCCGCTTCTATGCGAACGAGGTCACGTTTACGACCCGTCCGTGCAATCTCAGGGGGAGATCACACATGTGGCAGGAGAGCGCGAACCCGCGCCGGTTCAGCGTGGGCGTTCGGTCGCCCCGATCATCGACAGCCCCGGGTTCGGGGAAGCGGATGCGCGGCTTCGCCTGCGCGGCCCTATTGCTGCTGACGAGCCTGCTTGCCGCCCCCGTCGCGGCACAGAACGCGACGACGGTGACGATCACCGGGTCCCGGCCGGCCACCTTCGCAAGGGTGGACCAGGTGCTCACGTTCAACGTGCAGCTCTACACCGGCAACACCCCGATCAGTTCGCTGACGTTCACCAGTGGCAGCCCCACGCCGATGTCCGGACTCGACTGTCCGGGCGTTCCGGCTGACATGCTGACCACCACGAACTGCACCTTCACCTACAAGACCACGCCGATGGACATGGCGATGGGCAAGATCACGGCGCTGGGCCGCTGGACCGCGGCCCGTGGTTCCGGCGCGTCGCGCAGCGGATCGACCAACACGCTGACCGTCCTGTACGCGCCCCCCCGCGAACCCGACGCGCCGGTGATCGGCATGGTCGCGGCGGGGAACAGCCAGGCGACCGTGGCGTTCACCGAGCCCGACTTCGACGGTGGCTGGCCGGTGGACAGTTACACGGTGACGTCGAGCAACGGTGCTGTCAGCGCCACCGGCACCGCCAGCCCGATCACGGTGACCGGCCTCACCAACGGTGCCGAGTACCGGTTCGAGGTCCGCGCGACGAACGTGATGGGGACCGGCGCGACGTCGGCGATGTCCAACAGCGTCATCCCGACCGCACCACAGACCATCTCCTTTGCCGATCCGGGGTCGCACGATTTCGGCACGGCGCCGACGTTGACCGCGACGGCTTCCTCCGGCCTGGCAGTGAGCTTCTCGTCCGCCACGACAGCGGTCTGCACGGTCACGGAGGCCGGCACGCTGGCCCTCGCCTCGGCGGGCCGCTGCACCATCAACGCCAACCAAGCGGGCAATGCCGCCTTTACTGCGGCCCCGCAGGTTTCCCGGACCTTCACCGTCGATGCGGTGGCAGCGGGTGCTCCGGCCATCGGTGTTGCCAGCGCCGATGACGGCCAGGCCACGATCAGCTTCACTCCGCCGGACTTCACCGGCGGCGCGGCCGTGACGAGCTACGTCGTCACCTCCTCCCCCGGCGACCTGAAGGCCAGCGGCCCCGCGAGCCCGATCACCATCGGCGGGTTGAGCAACGGCACCGCCTATACCTTCACCGTGGCCGCCATCAACCCGGCAGGCACCGGCACCGGGTCCGCCGCTTCCAACCAGGTCACGCCGAAAGCCGGCCAGACGATCACCTTCAACAACCCGGGTACGCAGAACTTCGGCGCCACGCCGACGCTCGGCGCCATCAGCAGTGCGGGCCTGCCGGTCACCTTCAGCTCGTCCACCGCCGCGGTATGCACCGTTACCACCAGCGGCGTGCTGACATTCCTTGCGGCGGGTACCTGCACCATCGCTGCCGACCAGGTCGGCGATCCTTCGACCCTCGCGGCCCCCACCCGTACGCAGTCGTTCACCGTCAATGCGGTTGTACCGGGCGCGCCTTCGATCGGCCCGGCCACCGCTGGCGAGGGCGAGGCTTTCGTGGCCTTCACCGCCCCCGCGTTCACCGGCGGGGCGGCCATCACCGGCTACACCGTGGCCGCCAGCCCCGGCGGCTTCACCGCGACAGGGACCGGTTCGCCGATCAAGCTGACCGGTTTGACGGACGGAGTCGTCTACACGTTCACCGTGTCGGCCACGAACGCGGCAGGCACCGGCGCAGCTTCGGCCGCCTCCAACCCGGTGACACCGGCTTCCTCGCAGGCCATCACCTTCACCAACCCCGGTGCGCAGGACTTCGGTACCTCGCCGACCCTGGCGGCGATGGCCGACTCCGGCCTGCCGGTCGCCTTCACCTCCGCCAGTACCGGTGTCTGCACGGTCACCGGCGAAGGCGTGTTGACCTTCGTAACCGTCGGCACCTGCACCATCCATGCCGACCAGCCGGGTAGTGCCAGCTTCCGCGCGGCACCCCGGGTCGCGCAGTCGTTCGCCATCAATGCGGTGGTGCCGGGTGCGCCCGTGATCGGCCTCGCCCGGCGCCTCGGCGGCGGCGCCGTCGAGGTGTCCTTCACGGCACCCGCGTTCAACGGCGGGGCGTCGATTTCGGCCTACACCGTTGTGTCCAGTCCGGACGGCATCACCGCGACCGGCGCTGGCAGCCCCATCACCCTCACCGGTCTGGCCGCCGGTACGGACTACACCTTTACCGTGGTCGCCACCAACGCGGCGGGCGACGGCGCTGCCTCGTCGCCGTCCAACGCCGTGTCGCCGAGTGCCGACCAGACGATCAGCTTCGATAACCCGGGACCGCAGGATTTCGGCACCACGCCGACGCTCAACGCCACGAGCAGCGCTGGACTGGAAGTCGTTTTTGCTTCGGCGACGCCGTCGGTCTGCACGGTGACGGGCAAGGGCGAGCTCGGGTTGCTGACGGTCGGCACGTGCACCATCCATGCCGACCAGGCCGGCGACGGCACGTACCTTCCTGCGCCGCAGGTCAGTCAGTCGTTCGCCATCAACGCCGTCGCGCCGGGCGCGCCGACGATGGGCGCGGTGACGGCGGACGGGGCGTCCGCGGTTTCGGTTGCGTTCGCCGCCCCGGCCTTCGTCGGCGGAGCCGCGATCACCGGCTACACGGTGACCTCCCACCCGGGCGGCATCACCGCGACCGGGACGGGGAGTCCGATCACGGTCAACGGGCTGAGTGCGGGCACCGCGTACACCTTCACGGTGGTGGCCTCCAATTCGGCCGGTCCAGGCAGCGCGTCCACCCCGTCCGATCCGGTCACGCCGGTGCCCGAACTGCTGGCGGCGGATTCCACGCTGTCGGTGGCCTATGGCGCGGGTGCCACCGCCGTCGACCTGGACATCACCGGTGCGGCCTCTTCGGTGGCCATCGCGAGTGCGCCACTCCACGGCGTCGTGGCGATCAGCGGCAGCGCGGTGACGTACCAGCCGCACGCGGGCTACGCCGGTGCCGACAGCTTCAGCTATACCGCGAGCGACGCCTACACGACCACCGCACCGGCGACGGTCACGGTGTCGGTCGCCGCACCGGTGGTTGTACTGGACAGCACCGCGCCGCTGGACGCCACCGGCAGTGCCTCGTACACGCATGTATTCACCGCCAGCGGGGGCGCGGCGCCGTACACCTTCTCGCTGGTATCGGGCACGCTGCCCGACGGCCTGGCACTGGGCCCGGACGGCACGCTGTCGGGTACGCCGGCGCAGGACGGCAGCTACGCCTTCACCGTGGAGGCAACGGACAGCAGCATCGGCACCGGTCCGTTCTCCGTGCGGCAGAACTACACGCTGGAGATCAAGGCGCCCGCCATCGAGCTGGAGCTCTCATTGCCGGACATGGCTTTCGGCGCTGAGGTCCAGCAGGCGCTGCAGGCCAGTGGCGGCACCGCGCCGTACACCTTCGCCATTGCCGGTGGCGCGCTGCCGCGCGGGCTGACGCTCAGCACCGCGGGTCTGATGTCCGGGACGCCGCAGCAGGCGGGCCGGTTCAACGCCACCATCCAGGCGAGCGATGCGAACGGCTTCACCGCGCAGCAGGCGGTCGAGCTGCTGATCGCCCAGGCGGCGCAGGCCATCACCGGTTTCGTCGCCAATCCGGCCGCTCCCGTGTTCACGCCCGGCGGCACGTTCGCATTGAGCGCGCAGGGCGGCGCCTCGGGCAAGCCCGTCGTGTTCGCCAGCGCCACGCCAGCGGTGTGCACGGTCGAGGGCGACACCGTCACCATGCGGGCGGCGGGCGGCTGCAGCCTGACCGCCGACCAGGCCGGCGACGCCAACCACAGTGCCGCGCCGCAGGCCACGCTGGACGTCGACATCGCCGCCGCGGTGCCGACGCTGGTCTGGCCGGAGCAACTGTCCAAGGTGCTGGGCGAGCCCGCGTTCGATCTCGACAACCCGGAGAGCGACAGCGCCGGCGCCTTCACCTTCACCAGCAGCCAGCCCGGCGTGGCCAGCATCAGCGGCCGTCGGGTGACGTTGCACACGCAGGGCTCCACGGTGATCACCGCAATGCAGGCGGCCAATGGCAACTACGCCGCGGCCAGCATCGAGATGCAGCTGGTGGTGGTCGAACGGCCGGACCCGACGCGCGACCCGGGCGTCACCGGCCTGCTGCAGGCCCAGGTCGATGCCAGCGTGCGCTTCGCCGCCGCCCAGCAGTCCAACATCCGCGACCGCCTGCGCCAGGTGCGTAGCGGCCCCGGCACTTCGTCAACCAACCTCACGCTCGCCTATACCGGTGGCGACCCCGCACAGGGTCTGTCCATGCCGCTGGGCCGGGCCGCCGATGCGGCGTGGCCGGCCATGCCGCAAGGGTGGGGCGCGTGGCTGTCGGGCACGGCGACCTTCGGCAGCAGCGGCCGCAGCCAGGGCTTCGACTTCGAAACCGACGGCATCACCCTGGGTGTCGACCGTGCCGTCGGCGACAACCTGCTGGTCGGCATGGCAGGCAGCCTGGCCACCAACACATCGGAATTGGACAACAGCGACTCGCGCCTGGACGCCGACCAGCACTCGCTGGCGCTGTACGGTCTGTGGCGCGCGGGCGGGCACGTGTTCGTCGATGGCATGGTCGGCACCGGCCAGCTGGACTTCGACATCCGGCGCTGGAGCGAAGATGCCAACGCCGTGGGCACCGCCGCCCGTGACGGCCACCAGTGGTTCGCGTCCATGTCGATGGGCTACGAGCACCAGGGCCGGTCGATGACGCTGACCGGCTACGGTCGGGTGGACACCAGTCGCACCACGCTCGACGGTTACCGCGAGTTCGGTCTGGATATCTACGACCTCGAGTACCGCGAGCAGGTGGTGGACAACAGCACCGCCGCGCTTGGCCTGGAGGGCCGCTGGAACGCAGGCCGCGTGCGCCCGTTCTGGAGCGTGGAGTACCGCGAAGCGCTGGAGAACAAGGGCGATGCCGCGATGAACTACGTCGTCTGGCCGAACGCCACCGACTACCGCCTGCGCATGGGCAGCTACAACGACCATGCATTGTCCCTGTCGGCGGGGCTGGACCTCGAACTGCGCCGTGGCTGGTTGCTGTCGCTGCTGCTGGGCCATGAGCAGGGCCGCAATGCCACCGATGCCGGCAGTGTTGGCCTGCGCCTGTCCTATGGCGGGCAGCCCGCCGCCATCGACCCGGTGGTGCCCGACGATGGCAGCCTGTCCGGTGCCCCGCTCGGCGCCTGCCTCGACCCGGGCTGCAGGCGCCAGGCTGGCCGCTGATCCATCGCCACCGCGGTATCCGACGCCCGGCCGTTCGCCGGGCGTCTTTTTTTGGGGCAGCGCAGGCGTCGTGCCTGTCAGGCCAGGGCCAGCCGCCGGCCGGGCATGACTTCCGGGGGTGGGGCCGTCGGCGGCCGGCGCCCACCATCGAAGATTCCGAAGGGCCGGAACCGCTGTTCCGGCCGGCCGCCCGTCGAGGAATCCGCATGCGCCGCACCCTGGTGACCGCCATCGCCCTGGCCCTGTCCAGTGTTTCCCTTTCCGCCATGGCCCAGGCGCCGGCGGAACCGGCCGCGGCCCCGGCCGTGACCGATGCCACCACCCAGCTGCCGCGCAACATGCGGCCGACCCATTACGAAGTCGCGGTGGTGCCGCACGCCGACCAGCTCGCCTTCGACGGCGAGGTCGCGATCACCCTCGAGGTGCTGGAGCCGACCGACACCATCACCCTCAATGCGGTCGGCATGACCTTCGCCAACGTGGCGCTGGTACCCGACGCCGATGGGGCACGACCGATGGCGCCGGAAGTGGCCATCGACGCCGCCAACCAGACCGCGAGCTTCCGTTTCGATCGCCCGCTCCCCGCCGGCGGCTACGTCCTGTCGATGGACTACACCGGCAGGATCGGCACGCAGGCCAATGGCCTGTTCGCGATCGACTACGTCACCGAGGCCGGCGGGAAGCGCGCGCTGTATACCCAGTTCGAGAACTCCGACGCGCGCAAGTTCGTGCCGTCGTGGGACGAGCCCAACCACAAGGCGACCTTCGACCTGACCGCGACCGTGCCCGCCGCGCAGATGGCGGTCAGCAACATGCCGATCGCCGAATCGACGGACCTGGGGGACGGCACCAAACGGGTGCACTTCCAGACCTCGCCGAAGATGTCGACCTACCTGCTGTTCTTCGGCCTGGGCGACTTCGAGCGCGCCACCATGCAGATGGACGGCACCGAGATCGGCGTGATCACCCAGACCGGCAAGGTCGACCAGGCGCGCTTCGCGCTGCAGTCCTCGGCCGATGTACTGCGCGAGTACAACGACTACTTCGGCGTGCCGTACCCGCTGCCCAAGCTCGACAACATCGCCTCGCCCGGCAGCAGCCAGTTCTTCAGCGCGATGGAGAACTGGGGTGCGATCTACACCTTCGAGTACGCCCTGCTGCTGGACCCGACCATTTCGACCCAGCGCGACAAACAGCGCGTGTTCTCCACCGATGCGCACGAGATCGCGCACCAGTGGTTCGGCGACCTGGTGACGATGAGCTGGTGGGACGACCTGTGGCTCAACGAGGGCTTTGCCACCTGGATGGCGGCGCGCACCACCGAGAAGCTGCACCCGGAGTGGAACACCCACCTGTACTCGGTCGGCGGCCGCGAGGCGGCGATGTCGCTGGATGCCGCCGCCACCACCCACCCGGTCGTGCAGCACGTGGCGACGGTCGAACAGGCCAGCCAGGCATTCGACTCTATCACCTACCAGAAGGGCGGCGCGGTGATCGGCATGCTGGAGGGCTTCGTCGGCGCCGACGCGTGGCGCGAGGGCGTGCGCAACTACATGAAGCGCCACGCCTACGGCAACACGGTGTCGGACGACCTGTGGCGTGCGGTGCAGGCCGCGGCCGGCAAGCCCATCCTCGACATCGCCCATGACTTCACCCTGCAGCCGGGCGTGCCCTTGATCCGGGTGGCCTCGGCGCAGTGCGAGGGCGGTGCGACCACGCTGCAGCTCACCCAGGGCGAGTTCACCAAGGACCGCCCGGATAAGCAGCCGCTGTCGTGGCGCGTGCCGGTGATCGCCCAAACCGTGGGTGGAGAACCCGCGCGCACGGTGGTGCAGGGCGGGTCCGGCACCCTGCAGGTGCCCGGTTGCGGCACCGTGGTGGTCAACGCTGGCCAGAGCGGCTATTACCGCACGCTGTATTCGCCGGAGCAGTTCGCCGGCATCCGCGACGACTTCGCCACGCTCGCGCCGATCGACCAGCTTGGCCTGATGGGCGATACCTGGGCGCTCGGCATGGCCGGGCTGCAGCCGGCATCGGATTACCTGGAACTGGCCGCGGCGACCCCGCTCGACGCGGATCCGCAGATCTGGGGCGACATCGCCGGCAGCCTGGAGAGCCTGCATCGCTACTACCGCGGCGACGACGCCGGGCAGGCGCGCCTGGATGCGTTCGGCATCGCGACGCTGGCGCCGGTATTCGAGCGGGTGGGCTGGGAGGCCTCCGCCGAGGAGGCGGCGCCGACGGCGATCCTGCGCACGCAGCTGATCGGCACCCTGGCCGAACTTGGCGACGCCTCGGTCATCGCCGAGGCCCGCCGACGTTACGCCGCGCGCGACAGCCAACCGGACGCGATGCCGGCGGCGCTGCGCAAGACCATCCTCTCGGTCGTCGCCGCGCACGCCGATGCGGCCACCTGGGACCGGTTGCACGCCGCAGCGCAGGCCGAGAAGACGCCGCTGGTGCGTGACCAGCTCTACGCGCTGCTGTCGAGTGCGCAGGACCCGGCGCTGGCCCAACGCGCGCTGGACCTCGCGCTGACCACGGAGCCGGGGCAGACCAACAGCGCCGGCATGATCGGCACCGTCGCCGGGCAGCACCCCGACCTGGCATTCGACTTCGCCGTCGCCCACCGCGAGCAGGTCGACGCCAAGGTCGACACCACCTCGCGCAGCCGCTACTACCCGCGCCTGGGCAGCTACTCCAGCGACCCGGCGATGATCGACAAGATCACCGCCTATGCCGACGAGTACATCGCCGACAGCTCGCGCCGTGCCACCGAGACGGCGATCGCCAACATCGAGTACCGCATGCAGGTGCGCGACGAGCGGCTGCCGGCGATCAGCCGATGGCTGGAGCAGCACGGGGGATGAGGCGCCGCCCGTGGGGCGACGATGGCGACCGGAGGCCTCGTCGCCGCGCGTGAGTTGCCGGTCCTGACCGTGCCGGCATGACGTCGCCGTCACCGGCAGCCGCCCAGGAAAAAGCCCCGCACGAGGCGGGGCTTTTTCTTTCCGCAGGCCGCGGGTCAGGACACCATCGGCTCGCTGAAGGCTTCGATCTCGCCCTCGTACTCGTTGATCGGCACGCAGCTGCAGAACACGTTCTTGTCGCCGTAGACGTTGTCGACGCGCGCCACCGGCGGCCAGTACTTCTGCTGGCGCAGCACCGCCAGCGGGAAGGCCGCCAGCTCGCGCGGGTAGGCATGCTTCCACTCCGTCGCCGAGACCTGCGCGGCGGTGTGCGGGGCGTGCTTGAGCGGGTTGTCCTCGCGGTCGAGCTTGCCGTCCTCGATCGCGCGGATCTCCTCGCGGATCTCCACCATCGCGTTGATGAAGCGGTCCAGCTCGTGCATCGACTCGCTCTCGGTCGGCTCCACCATCAGCGTGCCGGCGACCGGGAAGCTCAGGGTCGGGGCGTGGAAGCCGAAGTCGATCAGGCGCTTGGCCACGTCCTCGGCAGAGACGCCGGTGGCCTTCTCCAGCGGGCGCAGATCGAGGATGCACTCGTGCGCGACCAGGTCGTTGCGGCCGGTGTACAGGGTCGGGTAGTGCGGCGCGAGTTTCCTGGCGACGTAGTTGGCGTTGAGCATCGCCACCTGGCTGGCCTTGCGCAGGCCCTGGCGGCCCATCAGGGTGATGTACATCCAGCTGATCGGCAGGATCGACGCGCTGCCGAAGGTCGCCGCCGACACCGCCGCGCCTTCGCCGACGCCCTGCGTGCGCACGCCGTCGTTGCCCAGGGCGCGCGGCAGGTACGGCGCCAGGTGCGACTTGACCGCGCACGGGCCGACGCCCGGACCGCCGCCGCCGTGCGGGATGCAGAAGGTCTTGTGCAGGTTGAGGTGGCTGACGTCCGAACCCCACTTGCCCGGCTTGGCCAAGCCGACCAGCGCGTTCATGTTGGCACCGTCGGTGTACACCTGGCCGCCGTGCTGGTGGACGATCCCGCAGATCTCGACCACGTCCTCCTCGAACACGCCGTGGGTGGACGGGTAGGTCATCATGATCGCGGCCAAGCGGTCGCTGTACTTCTCGGCCTGCGCGCGGATGTCGGCGACGTCGACGTTGCCGTCCTTGTCGCACTTGGTCACCACCACCTTCATGCCGCACAGCTGGGCCGAGGCCGGGTTGGTGCCGTGCGCGGACTCGGGGATCAGGCAGATGTCGCGCTGCGATTCACCACGTGCGCGGTGGTAGGCGCGGATCGCCAGCAGGCCGGCGTATTCGCCCTGCGCGCCGGAGTTGGGCTGCAGGCTGACATTGTCGTAGCCGGTGACCTCCACCAGCATCGCTTCCAGCCCGTCGATCAGCTCCCGGTAGCCCTGCGTCTGCGCGGCCGGCGCCAGCGGGTGGATGTTGCCGAACTCCGGCCAGGTCACCGGGATCATCTCGGCGGTGGCGTTGAGCTTCATCGTGCACGAGCCCAGCGGGATCATCGTGCGGTCCATCGCCAGGTCCTTGTCGGCCAGCGAGCGCATGTAGCGCAGCAACTCGTGCTCGGAGTGGTGGGTGTTGAACACCGGGTGGGTCAGGAACCGGCTGGTGCGCAGCAGGCCCTGCGGCAGCGCGTCGGCGGTACCGGTATCGAGCGCGTCGATGTCGGTGACCTCGGCGCCGAACAGGCCGGCCAGCGCGGTGATGTCCTCGCGGGTGGTGGTCTCGTCCAGCGCGATGCCGACGCTGTCGTTGTCGATCACGCGCAGGTTGATGCGGGCCTGCTGCGCGCGCTGGTGCAGCGCGCCGGCATCGATGCCGGTGACGTGCAGGGTGTCGAAGAACCGTTCACCGACGGTGACACCGGCCTTGCGCAGCACGCCGGCGAGGATCGCGGCCAGGCGGTGCGTGCGGCGGGCGATGCGGGTGAGGCCCCCGGGGCCGTGGTAGACCGCGTACATCGACGCCATCACCGCCAGCAGCACCTGCGCGGTGCAGATGTTGGAGGTCGCCTTCTCGCGGCGGATGTGCTGCTCGCGGGTCTGCAGGGTCAGGCGGTAGGCGTTGTTGCCTTCCACGTCGACGGAGACGCCGATCAGGCGGCCCGGCATCGAGCGCTTGTAGGCGTCGCGGCAGGCCATGAAGGCCGCGTGCGGGCCGCCGAAGCCGTACGGCACGCCGAAGCGCTGGGTGTTGCCGACCACGATGTCGGCGCCCCACTCGCCGGGTGCCGCGATGAGGGTCAGCGCCAGCAGGTCGACCGCCACGCAGACCAGGCCCTGACGCGCGTGCACCGCCTCGCTGATGGCCTGGTAGTCGGCGCCGAGGCGGCCGTAGGTGTCGGGGTACTGCAGCAGCACGCCGAACGACTCGGTGGTGGCGGCCTCGGCCTCGTCGCCGAACACCAGCTCGATGCCGATCGGCTCGGCGCGCGTGCGCAGCACTTCGACCGTCTGCGGGTGCACGCCGTTGGAGACGAAGAACACGTTCGACTTCGAACGCGCCGAGCGCTTGGCCAGCGTCATCGCCTCGGCCGCCGCGGTGCCCTCGTCGAGCAGCGAGGCGTTGGCGATCTCCATGCCGGTGAGGTCGGCGCACATGGTCTGGAAGTTGATCAGCGCTTCCATGCGGCCCTGCGAAATCTCCGCCTGGTACGGCGTGTAGGCGGTGTACCAGGCCGGGTTCTCGAGGATGTTGCGCAGGATGACGTTGGGCGTGTGGGTGCCGGCGTAGCCTTGGCCGATGAAGCTGCGGAACACCTGGTTGCGCTTGGCGACCTCGCGGATCTTCGCCAGTGCCTCGACCTCGCTGATGGCCTCGGGCAGGGCCAGCGGGTTGGCCGAGCGGATCGAACCGGGGACGATCGCGTCGGTCATCGCCTCCAGCGAGTCGTGGCCGACCACGCGCAGCATCTGCGCGATCTCGGCGTCGTTGGGGCCGATGTGGCGCTCGATGAACGCATCGTGGTGCTCGAGCGAACGCAGGGAAGTGTTCTGGGTCATGACGGGACTCTGGTCGACGGGGCGGGAGCGGCTGGGGGCAGGTGCGGTGGCGCGGGGCGTTCCGGCCCACCGGCCTCACGGCCGACGGGCGCTTGCGGGCGGGTAGCTCGCGCCACCGGACTACCCAATCGCCCCTCTGTCCTTTTGCCTGAGAGTTCGGAAGCGTGCTCCGTGACGGCAGCGGGGGAGGGTCGCTTCGTGCACCTTCGGCGCCGGATTGAACCGGTCTCTCCAGAGTTGTCGCAGCCGGTGGTACGGGGGCCTGAGCGATTACGGGCGTTGCGCCTTCGGCAGCGGCCTCGCACGGGGCGGACCGCTTCTCCCACCGACTGGGAATCACCCGGCGATTATACGGCCGGCACCGGGCGGAGCGGGATGGAGCCTCCCGTCAGGCGGGCTTGCCGGGCTCGCGGGGTTCCGCCAGGTTTTCCCTGCGAAACGGCTCCCGGCTCCATGCAGGGCCGCCGCCCCAGGCCTTTGTAGGAGCGGCTTCAGCCGCGATCGTGGAATAGTCCGCCCGCGCCGACTTCCGATCGCGGCTGAAGCCGCTCCTGCCCCCGAAGGAAGTCCCCTTGGGGGACAAGAGCCCGTGCCCTTCGTTGCAGGAGCGACGCAAGTCGCGACCCGCCGACCATTGGAGACCATGTACCGGTCGCGACTCACGTCGCTCCTACAGCAGACCCACCACGGGCACCATGAAAGGTCTCCCGGGTTCAACCAGATATTCCAGCCACCACGCACCCCTGCACGAGGCCCGCCATGCCCCAGCCCCCGTTCACCCTCCGCCAGATCGACCACGTCGTCATCCGCGCCCGCGACCCCGCCGCGCTGCAGGCGTTCTACTGCGACGTCCTCGGCTGCACCGTCGAGCGCCGGCAGGACGCGATCGGCCTCGTCCAGCTGCGCGCCGGCGCCTCCCTGATCGACCTGGTCGACGTCGACGGCAAGCTCGGCCGCATGGGCGGCGCCGCGCCGGACGCGGAGGGCCACAACATGGACCACCTGTGCCTGCGCATCGACCCGTTCCACCGCGACGCGATCGTCGACCACCTGCAGGCGCACGGCGTCGCGGTCGGCGAGTTCGGCTCCCGGTACGGGGCGGAGGGCGAGGGACCGTCGCAGTACCTTCGCGATCCGGAGGGGAACGTGGTGGAGCTGAAGGGGCCGCCGGCGGGTTAGGTGGTGTGTGGGCAGGCCGATATGCGAATCGGCGGCATCGTTTCGATCAGGTGGGCAGAGCCCGACGTTACGGGTCGCCGCCGGACAGTGCGGGTCGTCGTGGGGCAGAGCAGGCGCGTAAGTCGACCACCAGATCTTGTGGCGCACGCCCGCCCCTCACGACATCGGCTCGGGCGGCGTCCTCTCCGGATCCCCCGGCAGCGGGATGAACTCGCCATCGTCGAGGTCGGGCAGCTTCATCCGGCCGGCACGCCAGTCGGCCTTCGCCTCTTCGATGCGGTCCTTCGAGCTGGACACGAAGTTCCATTCGATGAACCGCTCGCCCAGCGGCTCCCCGCCGAGCACCATCAGCAGGGTCGGTTCGCAGGCGGTCAGCGCCGCGGGGCGGCCGGGACTGAACACCAGCATCCGGCCCTCCCCGTGCCGCTCGCCGCCCGCCTCGATGCTGCCGCGCACCACGTAGGCGGCGCGCTCGCGGTGTTCGTCGGGCAGGGCGAAGGTGGCGCCGGCGGCCAGCTCGCAGTGCAGGTAGAACATCGGCGAGTGGGTCTTCACCGGCGACACCAGCCCGTACGCGCTGCCGGCCACCAGCCGCCCGCGCACGCCACCCTCGTCGAAGCCCGGCAGCGCGCCGGCGTCGTAATGGTCGAACGCCGGGTCGGTCTCCTCGTCGGCCCGCGGCAGCGCCACCCAGGCTTGGATGCCGTGCATCGGCCCGCCGTGCGCGCGGGCCTGCTCGAAGCGCTCCGAGTGGGTGATGCCGCGGCCGGCGGTCATCCAGTTGACCTCGCCGGGGCGGATCGGCTGTCCGGACCCGACGCTGTCGCGGTGCATGATCTCGCCGTCGAACAGGTAGGTGACGGTCGACAGGCCGATGTGCGGGTGCGGGCGCACGTCGACGTCGTCGGGGATGCCCGGCGCGAAATCGGTCGGGCCGATGTGGTCGAAGAAGATGAAGGGCCCCACCATGCGCCGTCTGGCGAACGGCAGTACGCGCCCGACTTCGAAACCGCCAAGGCTGCGGCGGCGCTGCTCGATGACCATGTCCAGCATGCGCGGACTCCTCGGCGGTGGGGATGTCCCGAGGATACGAGGATGGCCCGGGGATTTCCCGGCGCCGCGGCCTTGGTAGGAGCGGCTTCAGCCGCGATCGGGAGTCGGCCCGTACGAACGATTCCACGATCGCGGCTGAAGCCGCTCCTGCAAAGACTCCGCCCTGGAGGGGCGGAGCCGGTTGGTCAGCGGGCTCAGCGCCCGTCGCGGTCGGCGTCGCCGGGCATCGCGCGTTCGACGCGGTGCCACGCCGCGCGGGTGGCGTGCTTCGCGTCGTCCCAGTCCAGGCGGGAGTTGCCGCGGTTGCGCTCGTAGTCGCTGCGCACGTCGCCTTCCACCTCGTCGAAGCCGCGGCCGTCGTAGCGGACCCGGCCTTCGTAGCCGGCGCGGTACGCGGGGCTGTAGTCGTCGTAGGTGTAGTCCGAGCGGACGTAGGACTCGTTCTGGTAGTTGTCGCGCCAGTAGGCCTCCTCGACGGTCGGGTTGACGCGCTCGGCCACGCCCTTGCCGGCCAGCCCGCCGGCCACCGCGCCCACGGCCGCGCCGACCGCGGTGCCCACCGGGCCGGCCACCGAACCCACGGCGGCGCCGGCGACGACACCGCCGGCCGCGGCGCCCACGCCGGTGCCCACGGGGTGCGCGCCCGGCGTGCCGCTGATCGGGTCGCGGTTGGAATCGGGAGTGTGCTTGTCGTTCATCGTGGTTCTCCTGCTCGGCGGGGATTCGCTCGTGCACCCACGATCGCAGCCGGGGAGGCAACGCCGCGTATAGGGAACCTCTACAACCCGTTCGGCCGGCCGGGCTGCGCACTGCTTCGCGCACCTTTGACGCAGGGCCGCCGACGCTGCAGGCCACCCCGCACCGGTCCGCCGCATGGCCCGCCTGAAGCACACCGACTGGCCCGACCGCCTCTGGATCGTCCGCCACGGCCAGAGTGCCGGCAACGTGGCGCGCGACGAAGCCGAATCAGCCAGCGCCCACCTGATCGACATCGCTACCCGCGACGCCGACACCCCGCTGTCCGACCTGGGCCGCGAGCAGGCCCGCGCACTGGCGCGCTGGTTCGAGCGGTTGCCGGCGCAGCAGCGCCCCACCGTGCTGATGACCTCGCCGTTCGTGCGCTCCCGGCAGACGGTCGATGCCGTCGCCGCCGCGCTCGGAGTCGATGGCGGCGACATCCTCGTCGACGAGCGCCTGCGCGAGAAGGAGTTCGGCGTGCTCGACCGCTACACCGTCGCCGGCATCCGCGCGACGTTCCCGGAGCTGGCCGAGCAGCGCAGCCACGTCGGCAAGTTCTACTTCCGTCCGCCCGGCGGCGAGAGCTGGTGCGACGTCATCCTGCGCCTGCGCAGCGTGGTCGAGGTGCTGCGCCGCGACCATATCGGCGAGCGCGTGCTGATCGTCGCCCACCAGGTCATCGTCAACTGCTTCCGCTACCTGCTCGAGTGCATGGACGAGGCCGAGATCCTCGCCATCGACAAACGCGCCGACGTGCCCAACTGCTCGATCACCGAATACGCGCTCGACCGCGGCGACCCCGACGGCCGCTTCGAACTGCAGGTCGCCAACCTCGCGTTGCCGCTGATCGAATCCGGCGCACCGGTCACCACCGCCGCCGACACGCCCGGCGGGCCGAAGTGAGTCCGCCGGCGCGGAAGCGGGCGGATGCACCGGCCGCGAAGAAGATCAGCGCCACCCTGCTGCGCGGCTGGCCGTTGCCCGACCCGGACGACAGCGACAGCAAGGAGGACCGCGGCCGCGTGCTGGTGATCGGCGGCAGCCGCCAGTTGCCCGGCGCGGTGCGACTGGCCGGCACCGCGGCCTTGCGCGCGGGCGCCGGCAAGCTGCAGGTCGCCACGGTCGCGGAGCTGGCGCCGGCCTTGGGGCTGGCGGTGCCGGAGGCACGCGTGGTCGGCCTGCGCAGCGACGCCCGCGGCGGCATCACCCGGCTGGACCGGCAGGTGGTCGAACTCGCCGGTCGCGCCGACGCCGTGTTGGTGGGCCCCGGCATGGAGTCCGGCGCGGCCACCCGGCGGCTCGCGCGCCGCCTGGTCGAGGCTGCCGCCGCGACGCTGGTGCTGGACGCCGGTGCGCTGGACATGTCGGCGGTACGCGCATCGGGCCAGCGGCGCGGCGACGCCGGCATGGTGCTGACCCCGCACCTGGGCGAAATGGCGGCGCTGCTCGACGTCGAGGAAGACGCCATCGCCGCCGCTCCCGCCGCGACCGCCCACGCCTTCGCCCGCGAGTGGGGCGTGGTACTCGTGCTCAAGGGGAGCACGACCTGGATCGCCGCACCCGACGGCCGCCTGTGGGTCAACACCGCCGGCAGCGTCGGACTCGGTACGTCCGGCTCCGGCGACGTGCTGGCGGGTGTCATTGCCGGCCTCGCCGCACGCGGCGCGACGCAGGAGCAGGCCGCCGCCTGGGGCGTGTACCTGCATGCACAGGCCGGTGCGCGGCTGTCGCGGCGGATCGGCAAAATCGGGTTCCTCGCACGCGAGATCGCCGGCGAGGTGCCGGCCCTGCTGCCGTCGCGCTGAACGCACCGGTTGCCGGCCCGGGTGGCCGGTTGCGTTCCTGTCATTGAGAGCCGGCGCCGGCTGCCGGTCGTCACGACGGCTTGTCACGCGCTCGGAAAGACTCGCCGACGGTGGCGCCGCGGCGCCGGCACGTCCAACCCACAGGGGGTTCCGATGAAACTGGTCTTTCCGGGCGGGGAACACCCGCAGGTCCTGCTCGACCCCGGCGTCAACCGGGTGGGGTCGGACCCGCACGGACAGGTGGTGCTCGACCGCCCCGGCGTCAGGCCGCGGCTGTGCCAGCTGCACGTCACCGCGCAGGGCGTGATGCTCGACGTGGCCGCCGGCAGCGCGGTGCGGGTGAACGACCGCCCGGTCGACGGGTTGATCGCCCTGCGCCCCGGCGACGTGGTCGACATGGCCGGCATCCAGGCCCGCCTGGCCTCGCTGGGCACGGTGGCCGCCAACGATGCGCCGGACGACACCGCGACCGTCGCCCCGGCCGCCAACGACGACCTGGGCGCCACCACCGTCCGCCCGGTCGTGCCGCAGTTCGTCCTGCGTGGCGTCGCCGGCAGCGTGTTCGGCCGCCACGTACCGGTGCGGGGCACCGTCACCTTCGGCCGCGCGCCGGAATGCACGGTCACCGTCGACGAGTCCGGCCTGTCGCGGCTGCATGCGCGGCTGCTCGCCGGTGACGGCCGCCTGGTGTTCGAGGACCTCGGCTCCAGCAACGGCAGCTTCGTCAATGGGCGCCGGGTGTTGCGCACGGAAGTCGGCGACGGCGACGAGATCGCCATGGACAGCCTGCGCTTCCGCGTGGTGTCCAACGTCCGCGTCGAGACCGCGCCGGCCGATCCCGCATCGCGTCCGGCGCCGTGGCGGTGGGCGGCATTGAGCGCGCTCGTGCTCACCGGGGTCGCGCTCGCCGGCGTGTTCATTGCGGGATGACCGGGGCGCGCCGCGCCGCGGCCGTGGCGACGCGATGCGCATCGGCCTGATCTCCGACACGCATGGGCTGCTGCGGCCCGAGGCACTGGCGTTCCTGCGCGGTTGCGACCACATCGTCCACGCCGGCGATGTCGGCAAGCCGGAGGTGCTGGCCGCGTTGCGGGACATCGCGCCGCTAACCGCCATCCGCGGCAACGTCGACAAGGGCGCTTGGGCCGACGCGCTGCCGGAGCAATGCGGCGCGGTCATCGGCGGGGTCGGTTTCTTCGTCCTCCACGACCTCAAGCAGCTCGACCGCGCGCAACTCGACGACGCGCCTCTCGACCCTGCACAGCTCGAGCGAGCGCATCCTGAGTTCGCGCATCCCGACGGCAGGCCGGATGAAGGCGTCCGCGTGGTGGTGTCGGGCCACTCGCACAAGCCCGCCGCCCAGTGGCGTGATGGGGTGCTCTACATCAACCCCGGCAGCGCCGGCCCGCGCCGCTTCAGCCTGCCGGTCACCGCCGGCGAGATACAGGTGGCGGATGACCGGCTGACGCCGCGCATCGTCCGGTTGCTCGACCCCGGACAACCGGAGTGGCCGGTGTCCCCCGAGGGAGTTCCCCCCGGACTGTAGGAGCGGCTTCAGCCGCGATCGTCAGTGGGCGCGAGCGGACGATGACCCGATCGCGGCTGAAGCCGCTCCTGCAAAAGCACGCAGTCCCATGCGAGAAAAACAGGACCTTTCGCGATGAATCCGCAGACCCTCGTCCAGCTGTTCCTTCCGCTCCGCGACAACGACGGCCACGCCTACCCGAAAGCGGGCTTCGACCGCGTGCGCAGCGAGCTGACCGGGCGTTTCGGAGGCGCCACCGCCTTCCTGCGTTCGCCGGCGGTGGGGGCGTGGGAGGACGACGACGGTGACATCCAGCGCGACGACGTGGTGCTGATGGAAGTCATGGTCGACCGGCTCGACCGCGACTGGTGGACCGCCTACCGCCAATCACTGGAAGCGCGCTTCGCCCAGGAGGAGATCCTCGTCCGCGCCACCCCCGTCGAGCGTCTCTGACCCGACGGCCACGAAAAGCCTCGCTGCCTCGCCCGGATTCCTTGGCCGAACGCCCGCAACACATCGTCCCGCCCGCTTCATCCCACCGCCGCCGCCCGCGGCGTACCGTGGCCGGGTCCGCCTCCGGAGCCACGCATGAAATCCACCGCCCTCATGCCTGCCGCCTTCCTCGGCCACGGCAGCCCGATGAACGCCCTCGAGCGCAACCGCTTCACCGAAGCCTGGCGCGCCTTCGGTGCCTCCGTGCCGCGGCCGCGGGCGATCCTGATGGTGTCCGCGCACTGGTACGTCAACGCCACCGCGGTTACCGCGATGGCGCGGCCGCGGACCATCCACGACTTCTTCGGCTTCCCGCAGCCGCTGTTCGACGTGCAGTACCCCGCGCCCGGGCTGCCCGAACTGGTGGAGGAGGTGGCCGACGTCGCCGAGCCCGACCACGTCGGTGCCGACCTCGACGGCTGGGGCTTGGACCACGGCACCTGGTCGGTGCTGGTGCACGCCTTCCCCGACGCCGACATCCCGGTGGTGCAGCTGTCGATCAACGCGCTGAAACCGCCGCAGTGGCACGTCGAGCTCGGCGCCCGGCTGTCGAAGCTGCGCGACAACGGCGTGCTGCTGATGGGCAGCGGCAACGTCGTCCACAACCTGCGCGCGATCGACTGGCAGCAACCCGACGCCGGCTTCGACTGGGCCCGGCGCTTCGACGAACACGCCCGACAGGTGCTGACCGAACGTCCCGGCGATGCCGCCTCGCTGGTGGCGCACCGCGACTACGCGATGGCCGCGCCGACCCCCGAGCACTTCCTGCCGGTGCTCTACCTCGCCGGCGCGGCCGCGGCCGCCGGTACCCCGGCCGACACGCTGGTGGACGGCTACGCGTTCGGTTCGCTGTCGATGACCAGCTACGGCGTGGGCACCGCATGCCCGGAAACGGCCGGAAACCTCGCCGGGTCCGCCCCGCTGTCGGAAGACGTGCCGGCCGACGAAAGCAACATCTGACCGGCCGCGCGGCTCAGTGGGGCTGGCCGTCTTCGGGGGCCGGCTCCGGTTGCGCCGACGGTGTCGACGCCTGCGATGCCGATTCCTGCGACGAGCCCGCCGCCGGCGCCGATGCGCCTTCCCCCGTGCCCCTCGTTTCCCGCGCCTCGGCCATCTCCGCCGCACCGGTCCTGTGGCTCACGCCGGGGATCTTCGTCGCGTCGGGGAAAAACTCCAGCAGCGCGTCCACGCCTTCCTGCGGCTTCGCCAGTTCCACCAGGTCGCGCCGGTCCATCCGCCGGTCCTCGGTGGAGATGTCCATGCGTTCGTCGCGCGCCTCCACCAGCCCCGGCATCGCCTCGCCCTTGCGGTTGAACGACCACGCCAGCGCCGCCGGGCCGAGCGGCATCGCGTCGCCGTCCTCCAGCCCGTGGCGCGTATGCCAGGTGTGCCAGGTCTTGCCGTAGCTGTTGATCTTGGAGCGCATCAGCGCCTTCTCGGCCACCGCCGGGAGCGACGGCGCCACCAACTGGCCGGACAGGATCTCGCCGTTGTGCGGGTGCCAGTACGGCCGCTCCTGCGCCGGCAGCTGCTCGAACAGCCGCTCGGAGATGATGTATTCCACGCCGGTCAGGTTGGCCTCGGCGCTGTTGCCGTCGAACAGCGAGCACTGCGCGAAGTCCTCGTTGACCTGGTGGCAGTAGTGGTGCGCCTCCATCTGCATCGCCGGGTCGTCCTTCATCGGGTGGAAGCCGACCAGGTACACGTCCATCTTCGCCAGCGGGCCGTCGTCCTGGATCGCCTTGGCGCCGATTTCCAGCACGTCCGTCTTCGCGGTCTCCTCCGCGCCGGGCGGGGTGACCGGTGGCGCGACTTCCTCGCTGCCATTGCAGGCGGTGGCGAGCAGGACCAGGGGGACGATGACGAGGGCGGCGGGCTTGGTTTTCATCCGGCGACCTTGCGACCGGCGCTGTCGACGCGGGGTCGAGAATGTCTGGAATGTTTGACATAGTGTAAAACATGTTTTACACAAGATCCGTCACCACACGGAGCAGTGCCATGTTGCCGAGAGAGCGTTTCGCCTGGGTCTGGCTGTCGGCCCTTGTCGTCATCTTCGGGCTGTACTTCACCGCCGTCGCGTTGGCGCGGCAGTCCACGCCCGACCTGTCCGTCGGCGCCCGCATCGGCATGCTCGCGGTCGCGCTCGGCGCGCTTGCGGCGGTGGTCGGCATCGACCGGCTGGTCGCCTGGCTGCGCGGCGGACCGCACCGCCACGCCAACGTCGACGAGCGCGACCGCCTGATCGAGCTGCGTTCCTCGGCGGTGGCCTACTACGTGCTGATGGCCGGCATGTGCGTGGTGGGCGTGATGATGCCGTTCGGCGCGCAGGGCTGGGAGATCGTGCACGCCGCGCTGCTGGCGATCGTCGTCGCCGAGATCGTCCACTACGGGCTGGTCGTGGTCGGCTACCGCAGGGGCTGGCGTGTCTGAGCGCCGCTTGACCAACGACATCCGCACGCTGCGGTTCCACGCCGGCGGCATGACCCAGACCGAGCTGGGCGAGCGCGTCGGCGTGACCCGCCAGACCATCGCCGCGGTGGAAGCGGGCAAGTACTCGCCCAGCCTGGAGACCGCGCTGCGCATCGCCGAAGTGTTCGGCCAGCCGGTGGAGGCCGTGTTCCGCTGGGATGCTTGACGCTACGCCTGCCCAGTGGCAGGTCATCCAGGCGAGCTCCGCTTCGTAAAAGTAGACGCCGTCGCAGCAGCAACACCGGCGCCCCTAGTGCGGCGGCTGCCACAAGCCGTGGCAATGCCGCCGCTGCAGGTGCCGTCATCGCCGCTGCATGCCGTGTGCGTCGCGTTCCGGGTGCGGCGGCTGCCGCGGCCCGTGTCGTACGCGGCGCTTTGATCGCCGCCGCCCGCACGCGTAGCGCCGTCATCCGCGCCCGGAGCGCGGCGTCCGGCACATCTGGCGTCGCGCGTGTCGGCCAGAGCGCTGCACTCCGCAGGTCCACCGCGGCGGATGGCGGAGTTTCCGGCGCCGTTGCCACTTCAACCGGCAACGATGGCGCTTTTTTCGGCACGCATGCCGCTTTTTCGCCCCACCGTCGCGCCGCCGGGGAGGCAATGAAAAAGCCGCCCGGAGGCGGCCTTGGGACGGCGGGCGGGCACGCGGCCCGCCGTGGCGGGGCTCACGCCGGTTCCGGCACGTCCTCGCTGTTGCGCGACGTCCGCGCAAAGCGGCTGCCCAGCTCCTTGCGCAGCCCTTCCAGCCCCTGGTTGCGGCCGGACACCTTCAGCAGCGCGTAGCCGTCCAGCGCGCAGCGCATCACGTCGCTGCCCAGCGCGGTTTCGGTGTCGGCGGCGCGCTCGGCAAGCCGCTGCAGGCGCAGCAACAACGGCCGCAGCCGGTCCAGCGCGGCCAGGTCGGCCTGCGCCTCGGTCAGCTTCAGGCTCGGCGGCACCACCTGCGGGTTCTGCTGTAGCACCGCCAGCGTCTGCCGGCAGAAGACCTCGGACTTGTCGCCCATCCGCACCAACTTGCGGCGCTGCTCGCTGGACATCGCCACCAGCCCTGACAGCTGCGTCTCGAGGTCGGTCAGCGCCTGCAACGACGCCGCCAGCTGCGCGTCGTCGAGAGTGAAATCGATGATGTTCTGGGACACTGCAAACTCCTTTGCATTCCATGTGTGGCGCCCGGACCGGCACGCCGTGCGTACCTGCAAATCCGTGGGTGCCGCTCCGAAGTAGGCTGCGTGGCCGGTGGTGACCGCCGGCTACGTAGTGCGGGTGGAGCGGGGCGAGTCTGGCGGGATGGAACGCGCCTGTCTGTAGGAATTTGCCGCATGAGCAGTCGGAGAAGATGTTCTCCTCAGCCAGCCCGCATGCACGAACACATCCCTGTTTCACCTCATGAACTTGCGCGCGGCACCATGGGGCTGGGTATCAGTGGCTCTCGTGTTCGAGGGGAAGCGGGATGCACGAGCTCGCCGGCGCGACGGGACCGCGACTGCTGCGGGCGGGAAGCACACCGCTTCGGGCACAGTGCTCTCTTGAGTGCGAGTTGGCCCCGCGCGTGCTTTTAGTGCGTCAGGCGGATAGCGCATCCGAGTTCCGTTCTCGTGCTTTGAGACGCAACGGACCGATCATCGGGCGAACGAAGCGGGGGAATTCCATGAAAGGATTGATCATCGACGAGCCATGGATCTCGAAGATACTTGCGGGCGAAAAATCCTGGGAGATGCGTACCCAAGCGACAGCCGTTCGAGGGCAAATTGCCTTGATACGCAAGGGAAGCGGACAAGTCGTAGGCGTCGCCACTCTGACAGGCAGTCGAGGCCCGCTTGGCATTCCGCAGCTTCGGGACAACTTCGCTCGTCATCGGGTTCCGATGGAAGAGTTTGAATCGGGCCGAGCGGCTAAGTGGACTGTTGCATGGGAGCTAGTCAATCCCAGTGCCTTGGCCAGTCCGGTGACCTACAAGCATCCGTATGGCGCGGTGATCTGGGTCAACCTGGATCCGGGTGTCGAGGCACAGGTACACGCCCAACTTGAAAAAATCGCCTTGAGCGTTGTGGCGGCCCAGCCAGAAATTGAGCCTACGAGCATTCCTGCTCAAAGGGCGGCACGGTTCCGAGCGGCCCCGGATCTTATGGTGCCCGTGGCTAACGACGGCACCTGGTTTGGTCCCCACCTGCTGCGAGCAGGCCAGTTCACTGTGGGAGAGAAAGGGGACGAGCAGAAGATCGACAGCTACGAAGAAGCGCTGAGTGCGTTGTCGGCCATGGGCACGGCGCGGTGGCGCCGGCCCAACGCGAATGGCAACTGGGGCATCGTCAGCGGCGTTCGATGGGTAGCGGCGAGGGATTTAGAAGCCTGACTGCCCATCCGCTCCAGAGCGCTTAGAATGGCAGTTCGCCGCTCTAAGGGGCGTGCAGGGGGCGGCAGGGGGAAGAGAGATGCAAGCACTGTGGGCCCATTTCACGGGCAACGTGTTCATTGGTGGGCTCAGCCTGGTGTCCATCGGGCTGCTGCTGCATTTCGTCTGGCAGTACGTGACCCGCGGGGTGCGCTTGCGCCGCCAATTGAAGCGGATCGCGCGGCGTATAGGGACCTTGGCAGGACGGCCTGCACAAGAGCTGCGAGGCGAACTGAGAACCCTCTTTGCCGGAACACACGTCGACCATGCTTGGCGGGAGTTCGATGACACCCTGCACGAGCAATATGAACTCGTGGGAGGAACGCGACGGGTAAGGGATGTCCGAGCGACCTTGCCTGCCGAGGCCTTCATCAATCTCGAGACAACGGTAGACCCGCGCATTGGTGCCGAATACTTCCGGCATCTGCCCGGACTGTTCACCGGTTTGGGCATCGTCGGCACGTTCACGGGGCTGATTCAGGGCCTGCTGGGATTCAAGCCCGACGTGGAAACGGAGGCCCTCAAGGTTGGGCTTGCCCAGCTCTTCGGGCACGTCCAAGAAGCGTTCCTCTTTTCTGCTGCCGCCATTGGCGTTGCTATGGCGGTCACTCTCGTTGAGAAGTGGCTGTACTCGTCGTGCGCAAAGTGGGTCGGCGAGATCACCAACGCTCTCGATGCCCTGTTCCGAGCGGGTGTTGGTGAGGAATATCTATCGGGACTGTTGCAGGCGTCCCAAGAGAACGCCACACAGACACGCCAGCTCAAAGAGAGCATGGTCGATGACCTCAAGGTCCTGCTGACCAACCTGACCGAGCGACAGATCCAGGCGACCCATCAACTCTCTGCGGATTTGGGACGCAGCATCGAAGGTAGCCTCAAAGAGCCCTTGGCCACCCTGGCCGAAACGGTTCGGCAAGCCAGCGGGCAGCAAACCAACGCAACCAGCGCTGTGTTGGAGAATCTCATGAGCGCTTTCATGGTGCAGATGCGCGAGACGCTTGGAGGGCAGCTAGGAGATCTGAGTGGGCTGATGCAGCAGACGGCGCAATCGATGACGCAGGTCGAAACGGCAATGCGGTCGTTGGTCGGAGATATGCAGCGTGCCAGCCACGAATCCACTGCTGGCATGCAGGTCGCTGTTCGCGACTTGATCGATTCCATGGCGAATCATCAGCGTCAGCAATCGGAAGTGATCAGCAGCAATACCGCCGGGCTTCTGGAACGTGTCGAAGCGACAGTGGGGCGGCTGGCCGAGCATCAGGAATCCATGGCGAGCGGCACTCGATCGGCGATGACCGAGGTCGCAAATGCCATGGAGTCGAGAGTGGCCTCGCTGACTCAGGCCAACGAGCAATCCGCGCAAGCAACCGCCCAGGCGATAACTTCTCTGGGGCAGGTCTCCAATGATGCGATCGCCGGGATGGGCGAGGGGGCTGCGGCGGTTACGAGCGCTGTCGCCGCGGTCCATCAGGCAACGGAACGCCTCGCGAACCTCACAGCCCAGATGGCGGGCATGCAATCCGGCCTGCTCCAGTCGGCACAACAGCTAACCCAGAGTTCGGGGGTGCTTGGTACCGCCAGCCAATCGCTTGTTACTGCAACGACTACCTTGGGAGGCACGACCGCACGGCTCGAAACCGTCGCTCAGGTCGCGAGCACCGAGGCTGATGTGCGAAAGCAGCTCCTGACAGATCTGAAGGCCATGACCGAGCAATCGCGAACCGCTGGCCTCGAGTTGGCATCTCTGTCGGAAGAAGTTCGTGATGCGCTGGCGCAGAACGTCGATTCGTTCGGCAACAGCGTTTCCAAAGTCCTGTCACAGCACTTGGCGGAGTACCAGAAGCAGTTGGGCGACGCAGTCGGCATGCTTAGATCTGCGCTGGAAGAGTTGGCCGAAGTAGCAGTCGAGACGAGAGCCTGACCGTGCTGGGCGCCATTGGGTGGCGGCGGGGCCGCGGGAGGGCCGAAGGTGAAAAGCCCTTCTGGATCTCTTACGCCGACCTGATGACCGCAATGATGACGCTCTTCCTTGCGGCGATGGCGGTCACCATGGTCGCGATCACGCGTGAGGTGCAGCAGGAGAAGGCGCTTGAGGTGGTCAGGGCCGAGCAGATCACGCAGCTCTGCAATGGATTGGCATCGTCGTTCCGGTCGCATCCACACATCAATGTCGACTGCACTGACAATCGCATCAGTTTTGGAGAGGCGGGGCGCTTCGGCCACAACGAATACCGTCTTTCCCCCGAGGCAGGCAAGTCCTTGGCAGAGCTGGTGCCGGTAGTCCTGCGCGCGGCGGACAGCGAACTCGGTCGGAAATGGTTCAAGCAGGTCGTTATCGAGGGCTTTACCGATACGGACGGGTCGTACCTCTACAACCTGCATTTAAGCCTGCAACGCTCGGAGTGGGTGATGTGCATGCTGTTGGACCCGCGCAGGAATGCCGATTTGGAGCTGACACCGGAGCAACTGCAACGGGTAAGGGATTTATTCCTCGCGGGTGGCGTGTCCTTCAACAATGCGAAGCAAAGCAAGGATGCAAGTCGCCGCGTCGAATTGCGCCTGCAGTTCTATGGGCAAGACGAGAGGGAAGAGGGGACGAGCGACAGGCTTTCCTTTGTGTCAGGCCCCGATGATCGTTGCATGTTGCTATGAGGCTGTCGCAATCGGTTGAACAAATGCTGGAGGCGCACCTTGGGTCGCTTCTGCACGGCCCTGGGGCCGTGCGGCCGCCGCACGAATTGCTCAAATCGGTGGAGCGGGTGCGGGCGCGATTTGGCCATGGCCAATCCAATCTTGTTACGCAGGATCGGGTGGAAGCGGCAGTCAAAGCACTTGGTGGTCAAGCAGAACCCAATCGACGTCAGTTGTTCGTACTGGCGCACGCATTTGCACAGCCCGTGCGCATCCTTGGGGGCAACACTATTCTCGAGTCCCCGCTTGCGGATGGGCTTTTGGCGTATTGGGAGCGGGCGGCCTCGCGCGGCGAACTGGCGCCATTTCATTGGCGGGGGCTGTTCCGCTCCTATCTGCAGGCGGCGAAGAGCGAAAGATGCGATCGCCTACGAAGCCTGTTGATCCGGTCCTTGGATGCGCTGATCGAAGGTCGACGTACGACTGCGCTTTGGTTGTCCAGCGCGCTTCGCCATCGAGGATTGTTGGGCGAGTCCCCATGTGGGCCGTACGCCGGCGAGTTGGTGTCCGGCTCGTCAAATGAACTTGACGACCTGGTCGACGGAGTCGATCTGCCAGACGCCAGCTGGTTCTGGGTTGAACTACGCGATACCGCCCTTCAACACATTGCCGCACTAGGCGAGCCGGAGTTCAAGGACAGCCTCGCGCATCTGCTGTCCTTGCCTTCGCGTATACCCAACTCGCGAGATCATATCCTGTCGGCGATCCTCAGGCGATTCACCGAATGTGGTGATCGCTCACGCCACGTGCCCCTCATGGAGTACGCGCTGGATGCATGGGGCAGTCCGCAGTTGAACGTCAACCATCTATGGACACTCGCCGGGGAGGATGCACGGCAGATGGTCTGCGGATGGCTGGCGCAGGAGGACCTCGAGGACTTCTATCGCCTGTGCCAGGGCAATCACCAGGTTGATGACCGCCGGCTTCAGTTCTGGCTCCGCTTCAAGGAGCAAATGGGTTACACCCAGATCCTGCTCGGCAGGTACCTCATGACCAGCAGGGATCGAGATACTCGCAATTTCATACAGAAGAAGCGTGGGCGGATCGGGGAGCTTACGTCTGGCCCGGCCACCAACAACGCGATCTTGATGCAGATTGGCGGCTGGCTGTTCATCGAGTTCTCGGAGACGGGGCACGCGTGCTACGGGTTCCCGATTTCCGGATCAACGCTGGAACTTGGCCGTAGAAGCTATTCGATCTACGAGCTGAAGCCCAAAGTAGACCGCCGAAGGATGACCCATCAGGACGGACATCAATTGTGGGAAGAGAAGTTTCTACATGAACTCCGAAGGGTCGGGATAGCTCCTGACGCCTACAACTCTGGAGCTCTTGGGTCCACCGTTCGGCATAGAGGGGCTGGGGTTGTGCGGCACGGCGCAAGAACGTCGTCGGTACCTCTCGGGCATGCCCCGCGCCGGGGTGGATCGAGCGCGCCGATCGGCCACGATGAAGTGCTTGAAGCGCTTCGCAAACTGAACGTGCGGATTGCCGATCACCGACCGAAAGGCGGTGCGCTATGGGCATACCCGGCTGAGCCGGGCACTGGAGCTCGGCTTCGTGCGCTGGGCATGAAGTACAAAGCAGAGAAAGAGGGCTTCTACCTGCCATGAAACTGCCTTGGGGGAGTCGTTCGACGCCTGAGTTGAGTCACGAGTTTCTGCGAAGAGGCGCGAGGTTTTCGTTTCCGCATTCGGCGCAGAAGTGGTGGGTTGCCCCGCATGGCGTGTCGGCCGAACACAGACCGCTGGCTGCATATCTCGGGCAATTGGTCAACGAGGGGTTCGCGACGTGCGAAGGTGATGCTGTCCTGATCCCATGGGCCTCCTACTTCGAATTGGAGCGAGAGGAAGCGCATGCCGACAGCCTCCGATTGTTGCGATTGCCTCCTTTGGGCGATTGGGTGCCAGTTCTGGAATCGCGCGGTACGCCTTCGGACGTGGAATTCACTGTGGCGGTGGTTGCGTGGCAGTCCCCCAAGCTGGGCCGTCGGACACTGGAACGTGATGGCGCAGTGATCGGAGCGGGAACGGACAGCCGGCTGCTGTCGACCCAAGCCTGGCACCTGTGCGAAAGGATCACCTCCTTCGCAGACGAGTCGGCAGCAATGTCTGCCGAACAGCGTATGCATGCGCTCGGCGTGATCCGATCCTTGGCCGTCGTGGCAGATGCGGTGCTGGATGACTATCTGCAAAGGACTCAGGTAGTGTCGCCGCAGCGGCTGTCGCTCGATCTGAGCCGCGTCCAGTCGGTTGGCGTGCCAGTGGTCGAAGTCACGCCGCGTCTTGAGGGTGTCGCGGGGGATTTCGTCGAAGGCTTCGATCGCTACGATTCGGTCAGGGCCAGATACGACGTCGTCCAGAAGGACGGCAGCTTGTTGCACATTTCGCCAAGTCCTGCCGTCGCGACTGCGCTGGGCGCCATCAAAGCGATGCCGGGCCGCCGTGTGTCCTCCGAGCAAGCGCGCCTTTTTGCACACAATCCGTTCGCCGTCCTTGGAGATGAAGCGCGTGAGGCCCTGGACGAGGAGGCTCTGATTCGCGCAAGGCGGGAAGCGGATCTACTTCCGTACAGATTGGCGTTCGCGGGCGTCGCGAGCGGCGATTCTCCGACCCTCGAGCTGATCCCATTGCTGGAGTCCGACGAGGTGGTTGCAAAGCCCGTCTCGGCGGAAACTGCAAAGACCCTTCTCGCCCAATCTGCACGCTCGCGCGCCAACGGACTGCCGTTGTTCCACTGGGACGGCTACGAGATTGAGTTTGGCCCCACAACGGATGCCGCCCTCGCCCAGCTAGCCGTATGGGTAGCCGCCAACATGGCCACTGCATCACTCTCGTTTGCCGAGGTGATGAACCTGGAGGCGTACAGCGATCGAGTGATCGGCTTTGATGGCAGCGTCCAGACGGTTCCCTATGTTGCCAAGAAGACAACGGAAGCGGGCTGGGTTCCGGAGAACGTCCAATTAGGCATCGCTGCGGTAAGTACACAGACCGGCGGGATCGAGCAGCTCGCCCTTTCCAGTACAGACGTGGCGGAGCTACAAAAACGGGTTGACCGCGCTGACAGCAGTGGGGCAGCCGAGGTTGCGTTGCCCAATTCAGATCTCAAGGTGTCCGCAAAGCGCGCACAGCAACTGATCGACACATTCAAGGCCGCTGAGATATCGATCGGCAGGAAGCAGTCCCCTGCGTTGAGTGCGGACCCGCGAAACGCCGGTAAGCAGCCGATACTTCAGATCTACCACAACATTGAAAATCTCGACTACGTGTCGGCGGCGGTTGGTGGGTTCGATGCGCTACCGCACAAGAATCCGGAGTTGCCCGCTGCTTTGCGCCCCGAGGTGGGGTTGCTTCCGCATCAGCAAGACGGCCTCGCGTGGCTACAACATCGCTACGGGTTGCAGGCTGACGGAATGGCGGGATGTCTTCTCGCCGATGACATGGGGTTGGGCAAGACCCTCCAGTCGCTGTGCCTGATTGCTTGGCACGACGAACTTCGGGAGATCGCTAAGCCGTGTCTCATCGTCGCGCCGGTGTCATTGCTTGAGAACTGGAAGCTGGAGATCCGAAAGTTTCTGGGCTGGGACCCGGACACTGTTTTGAGTCTGTATGGGCCGGCTCTGGGCGAGCTGCGCCTTGGTGCCGAGGCTATCGAGCCGGCACTGTCAAACGCCGGGCTCAGGAAACTGCTGCGTTCCGGCTTCGAGTCAGGCTACAAAGTGGTACTGACCACGTACGAGACCCTGCGGGACTACGAGTTCTCGCTTGCGCGGGTCGGTTGGGGGATCGTCGTCTGCGACGAGGCACAGAAGATAAAGAATCCCGCGGCGTTCGTGACGCAAGCTGCCAAGGCGCTTCGTGCCGACTTCAGGGTCGCTTGCACCGGCACACCAGTGGAGAACTCGCTCGCGGATCTTTGGTGCCTGTTCGACTTCTTCCAGCCGGGGCACCTCGGATCGCTCAATGAGTTCACCAAGGCGTATCGGCGAACCATTGAAGCGCGTGCCGACGGCCACGACGAGTTGATCGAACAGTTGAGGGCGTCCACACGCCCTTGGGTGTTGCGCCGGATGAAGACCGAGGTACATCAAGGGCTGCCAGCAAAGGTGGAGGGCGAGCATGCCGACGCTTCAAGCGTTGCGATACCGATGTCGCCTATCCAGACCAAGCTGTACGCAGCCGCAGTCGCCGAGTACCGGGCGGCACGTGACAGTGGAGCAGGTGGGGCCGGGACCCAGATTCTGGCGCTGCTCGCCAAGCTCAGGATGATCTGTGCGAATCCGCTTGCGATGGCAACCGATCTGCACGAGACGCGGCCACTGGCTGAGCATCTTGCGAGCTCGCCAAAGTTGGATTGGCTGCTCCAGAGGCTCGCTGAGATCCGTCGCAAGGGAGAGAAAGCCATCGTCTTCACCGAGTTCCGTGATCTCCAGCGTCTCGTCCAACGCGCGGTTGCGGAGCGCTTCGCCTATTCGGCACAGATCATCAACGGGGGCACAACGGTCGACCCACGCAGTGAAGAGTCCCGCCAAGGGCTGATCGACAAGTTTCAGGCGGAGCCGGGGTTCGGGGTCATCATTCTGTCCACCACCGCGGTTGGCTTTGGCGTGAACATCCAGGCGGCCAACCATGTCATCCACTACACGAGGCCCTGGAACCCGGCGAAGGAAGACCAGGCGACGGACCGCGCTTATCGCATAGGCCAGACCAAGGATGTCCATGTCTACTGCCCCACGGTGGTCGGCGACGGCTTCGAGTCATTCGAGCAGCGCTTGTCCGCGCTATTGGCAAATAAGCGCGAACTCTCCAAGGACATGCTGGCTGGCACGCAGGAGGTCACGGCAGAAGACTTCGTGGATCTGTAGGGCTGCGATCCAGAAGTTGCGGCCCGTCTTGCGTGAGGCGGGCTCATTCCATTATGCAAGGCTGAATTCATGATCACCGGCACCATCAAGACCCAGGTCGACAGCATCTGGAACGCCTTCTGGGCGGGCGGCATCGCCAACCCGATGGAGGTCATCGAGCAGATGACCTACCTGCTTTTCATCAAGCGGCTGGACGAGCTGCACACCGCGAAGGAGAAGAAGGCCAACCGCCTCAATCGCGAGATCGAGGGGGCGATCTTCAACAGCCAACAGCAGAACCTGCGCTGGTCGGTGTTCAAGCAGATGGGCGACGCCGCCGCCATGTACGACGTGGTGGCCAACCGGGTCTTCCCCTTCATCAAGACCCTGGGCGAGGCGGACTCCACCTACGCCACCCACATGAAGGACGCGCGCTTCACCATTCCCACGCCGGCGCTGCTGGCCAAGGTGGTGGACATGCTCGACGCGATCCCGATGGACGACCGCGACACCAAGGGCGACCTGTACGAGTACATGCTCGGCAAGATCGCCAGCGCCGGCCAGAACGGGCAGTTCCGTACCCCGCGGCACATCATCAAGCTGATGGTCGAGATGATGGCGCCCAAGCCGTCCGACACCATCTGCGACCCGGCCTGCGGCACCGCCGGCTTCCTCGTCGCCGCCGCCGAACATCTCGACGCGCACTACCGCGACGAGATCTACGCCACGCCCGAGGCGGCGCGCCGGTTCAACCACGACACCTTCCACGGCTTCGACTTCGACAGCACCATGCTGCGGGTCGGCTCGATGAACATGCTGCTGCATGGCGTGGAAAACCCGGCCATCGAGAACCGCGACTCGCTCAGCGAGGGGCATGCCGGCGTCGCCGGGCAGTTCAGCCTGATCCTCGCCAACCCGCCGTTTGCCGGGTCGCTGGATTACGAGAGCACGGCCAAGGACCTGCAGCAGATCGTCAAGACCAAGAAGACCGAGCTGCTGTTCCTCGCGCTGTTCCTGCGCCTGCTCAAGCCCGGCGGCCGCGCTGCGGTGATCGTGCCCGACGGCGTGCTGTTCGGGTCGAGCAAGGCGCACAAGGCGCTGCGGCGGATGCTGGTGGAGGAGCAGAAGCTGGACGGCATCGTGTCGATGCCGTCGGGCGTGTTCCGTCCATATGCCGGCGTGTCCACCGCGATCCTGCTGTTCACCCGGACCGACTCGGGCGGCACCGACGGCGTCTGGTTCTACGACATGCAGGCCGACGGCTACTCGCTGGACGACAAGCGCAACGCGCTGGATGCGACCAAGCACGAAAGCAACAACCTGCCGGACGTGCTCGCGCGCTGGCGGCACCGCGATGGCGAGAAGGAGCGCGCCCGCACCGAGCAAAGCTTCCTGGTGCCGAAGGCGGAAATCGCCGGCAAGGACTACGACCTGTCGATTAACCGCTACAAGGAGGTGGTGCACGAGACGGTGGAGTACGACCCGCCGGCAAAGATCCTTGCCGAGCTGAAGGTGCTGGAGGCGGAGATCCTGCGGGGGATGGAAGAGTTGGAGGAGATGATCTCGTGAGCATCGCCAGAGTTGCCTTGGGCGAGATCGCAAGCGTTGTTAGTGGCTTCGCCTTCAGGTCGGAACTATTCAACACCGAGGGCAATGGGCTTCCACTCATTCGAATTCGCGACGTGGCTGACGGCACATCAGAAACGTTCTACTCAGGTTCTTATCGCGAGGAATTTGCCGTCGCTGATGGAGATGCTCTTGTAGGCATGGATGGCGAATTCAACCTCGGAATCTGGCGCGGAGGAAGAGCGCTCTTAAACCAGCGAGTTTGCAAGGTAAAGGCGTCAGACAATCGGCTGAGTCAGGAGTATTTAGTTAGATTCCTCCCACGCGCACTCAAGGTTATCGAAGATCGAACTCCGTTTGTTACGGTCAAGCATCTGTCGGTCAAGCAACTTCGCGATATCGAAATCCCGCTGCCAGCGCTAGCTGAGCAGCGCCGCATCGCGGCGATCCTGGACAAGGCCGA
Organism: Lysobacter sp. CC-YZS074; assembly: GCF_056739745.1. NCBI lineage: Bacteria > Pseudomonadati > Pseudomonadota > Gammaproteobacteria > Lysobacterales > Lysobacteraceae > Lysobacter > Lysobacter sp. CC-YZS074. The sequence goes on from NZ_CP200301.1 coordinate 1,125,967, forward strand.
CGCGCTGCACGCCAAGCGCCGCAAAGGCATCGCCAAGCTCGACCAGCTGCTGCAGTCCGTGTTCCTCGACATGTTCGGCGATCCCGTCTCGAATCCAAAGAAGTGGCCCAAGGAGTCACTTGCAAGCCTCTTTGATATCGCAAGAGGTGGTTCACCACGTCCGATCGATGCGTACATCACGGACTCACCCGACGGGATCAACTGGATCATGATCGGGGACACGGTTGAAGGTTCCAAGTACATCGATGGCACACGGAAGCGGATTCGCAAGGAAGGGGTGAGTCGATCGCGGCAGGTGCACCCAGGAGATTTCCTTCTGACCAATTCGATGAGCTTTGGGCGGCCTTACATCCTTCGTACTTCGGGCTGCATTCACGATGGATGGCTCGTCCTTTCCCCGAAAGACGCACGCACCAGTCAGGATTACTTGCATAGCACGTTGTCATCGCCGTCGATCTACACCGAGTTCGCCCGGCGGGCCCCCGGTGCAACTGTCAAGAACTTGAATATCGAATTGGTCAGTGGGGTGGAGATTCCAATACCTCCAAGAAATATGCAGGCGGCTTTTTCCCAGGCTATTAAGATGATCGAGGTACAAATGCAGCGGCTAGTGCGGCAGGCGGACCAATTCGAAACCCTCTTCGGCAGCCTTCAACACCGCGCCTTCACCGGCACCCTCTGACCGATGCCCGCCTACCAGCCACCGTTCCACCTGACCCACCGCATGACCGCCCTGGTGGCGGACATTGCCGAGCGGCTGGGCGCGTGGAAGGCGGCCAACCGCGACACGCTGGTGCCCGCCCTGCGGCGCAGCAACCGCATCCGCACGCTGCAGGCGTCGCTGGCCATCGAGCAGAACACCCTCAGCGTCGAACAGGTCACCGCGGTGTTGGCCGGCAAGCCGGTGCTCGGCTCGCCGAAGGAAATCCACGAGGTACGCAACGCCTTTGCCGCCTACGAGGCGATGGAACACTGGCAGCCGCACCGGCTGGACGACCTGCTGCAGGCCCACGGGCTGTTGATGGCGGGGCTGGTGGACCACCCCGGCGCGCTGCGCGGCGGTGACGTTGGCATCTGGCGCGGCGACCGGCTGCTGCACATGGCGCCGCCGGCCGCGCAGGTGGCGCGGCTGGTCAAGAACCTGCTGGGCTGGCTGCGCGCGACCGATGCCCACCCGCTGGTGGCCTCGGCCGCGTTCCACTACGACTTCGAGTTCATCCACCCCTTCAGCGACGGCAACGGCCGCATGGGGCGGCTGTGGCAGACGCTGATCCTGTCGCGCTGGCAGCCGATGCTGGCGTGGCTGCCGGTGGAAACGGTGATCCGCCACCGCCAGCAGGACTACTACGCGCAACTGGCGCAGGCCGATGCGCGCAGCGATTGCACCGGCTTTATCGAGTTCATGCTGCAGGCCATTGCCGACAGCCTCGACGAGGCCATCGCCAGTGAAGTGTCGGCACAAACGACGGTAGAAGTGTCGGTGGAAAAGCCGCCGGGCACGCCCGAACGGGTGCTGGCGCTGCTGCGCCGGCAACCGGAACTGACCCTCGCCGACGTGGCGCAGGGCCTCGGGTGCTCCGCACGCACGGTGGAGCGCGCCGCCGCCCGGCTGCAGGCCGAGGGGCGGCTCCGCTATGTTGGCCCGAAGAAGGGTGGGCACTGGGAAGTCCTGTAAGGGGGAGCGGTGAGCAACTTCGGGTTTCTGCAGTTCGAGTTCAAACCGCTCCAGGAGCCCGCCCGGGGCGCCGAGCAACTGGTGTATTCCGACCCGCGCGCCTGCTGCATGCGCACCCGCCATGCACTGGAGCAGGCGGTGCACTGGCTGTACGCGCACGACGTGACGCTACGCATGCCGTACGACAACGGCCTGGGCGTGCTGCTGACGCAGCCGGCGTTCGAGCAGTTGCTGCCGCCGCACATCCACCAGAAGGCGCGGCTGATCCAGAAGCTCGGCAACCAGGCCGTGCACGGCAACCACCCGGTCGGCAGTGGCGATGCCCGGCGGCTGGTGCGCGAGCTGTTCCACGTGCTGTTCTGGCTGGCACGCACCTACACCCGCGCCAGCGACCCCAAGAGCATCGATGCGGAGTGGGACGAGCGGAAGATCCCGCAGCTGGTCCGCGCCGACGAGGCGGTGGCCTTTACCCGCGAGGAGCTGGAAAAGCAGGAAGCGAAGTTCCGCCAGCAGATCGAGGCCCAGCACGGCGAGCTGGAAGCGCGTGAGGCGCGCATCGCCGAGACCGCCGCGACGCTGGCCGAGCGTGAGGCGGCGATTGCCGAGTTGGACGCGAAGCTCGCGCAGGTGCGCCAGCAACTGGCCGAGGCCAAGGCGGCCAACATCGCGGTGCCGGACGCGCACGACTACAACGAGGCCGACACCCGCCGGTTCTTCATCGACGTGCTGCTGCGGGAGGCGGGCTGGGAGCTCGGCGCCAATGCGTCGGCCGAGGTGCCGGTCACCGGCATGCCCAACCAGCAGGGCGAGGGCTTCGTCGATTACGTGCTGTGGGGTCGCGACGGCAAGCCGCTGGCGGTGGTGGAGGCCAAGCGCAGCTTCAGCGACCCGGACGTGGGCCGGCAGCAGGCCAGGCTTTATGCGGACTGCATGGAGCGGATGAAGGGCCAGCGCCCGCTGATCTTCTACACCAACGGCCATCGCACTTGGCTGTGGGACGACCGCCGCGCGCCGCCGCGCGAAGTGCAGGGCTTCTACACCCGTGACGAACTGGAGCTGGCGATCCAGCGACGCGGTCTGCAGCAGGACCCGCGCACGCTGGCGGTGAACCGGGACATCGCCGGCCGCGAGTACCAGATCCGCGCGATCCGGGCGATGGCCGAAGCGCTGGTCTCCGGCCGCCGCGCCGGCCTGTTGACGATGGCGACGGGCACCGGCAAGACCCGCACCGCGATCGCGCTGGTGGATGTGCTGATGCGCGCCAACTGGGTCAAGCGGGTGCTGTTCCTCGCCGACCGGGTGGCACTGGTCAAGCAGGCGGCTAACGCCTTCAAGGCGCATCTGCCGAACTCCAGCCCGGTGAACCTGGTCACCGAGAAGGACGGGGAGGGGCGGGTGTTCCTGTCCACCTACCCGACGATGATGGGCCTGATCGAGCAGATGGAGGGCGACCGCCGCAAGTACGGCGTCGGCCACTTCGACCTGGTGATCATCGACGAGGCCCACCGCAGCGTGTACCAGAAGTACGGAGCGATCTTCCGTTACTTCGACAGCTATCTGGTCGGCCTGACCGCGACCCCGCGCGACGAGGTGGACCGCGACACCTACCACCTGTTCGGGCTGGAAACCGGCGTGCCGACCGACGCCTACGGGCTGGACGAGGCGGTGGATGACGGCTACCTGGTGCCACCGAAGGCGAGTTCGGTGCCGATCCGGTTCCTGCGCGAGGGCATCCGTTACGACGAGCTGCCGGACGATGAGAAGGAGCATTGGGAATCGCTGGACTGGGGCGACCACGACGGACCGCCGGACGAAGTGCACGCGGCGGAGGTCAACAGGCGGCTGTTCAACGAGGACACGGTCGACCTGATGCTCAAGCACCTGATGGAGCACGGGCTCAAGGTCGAGGGCGGCGACAGGCTGGGCAAGACGATCATCTTTGCGGTGAACCAGCGGCACGCCGAATTCATCGCCAAACGCTTCGACCACCACTACCCGCTGTACAACGGCGAGTTCGCGCGGGTGATCACCCACTCGGTGAGGTACGCGCAGAGCCTGATCGACGACTTCAGCCTGGCGGGCAACCTGCCGCAGATCGCGGTGTCGGTGGACATGCTGGACACCGGCATCGACGTGCCCGAGGTGGTGAACCTCGTGTTCTTCAAGGCCGTGCGATCGAAGGTGAAGTTCCTGCAGATGATCGGGCGCGGTACACGGCTGCGCCCCGACCTGTTCGGACCGGGAGAGGACAAGGAGGAGTTCCTGGTCTTCGATTTCTGCCAGAACTTCGAGTACTTCAACGAGCACCCGGCCGGCGCCGCCTCGTCGGTGACCGAACCGTTGGGCAAGCGCCTGTTCAAGCGGCGGCTGGAGTTGCTGTCGCTGTTGCCGGCCGATAGCGCTGAAAAGACCGCTGCGGATGGTGCTGCCCGCTATGACGGGTTGGCCTCCTTGCGCAGCGGGGTGATTGACCAGCTGCACGGTGAAGTGGCGGCGATGAACCTCGACAACTTCATCGTCCGCACGCAGCTGGAGCACGTCACCCGTTTCACCGGGCGTGAGCAGTGGGACGGCCTGGGCGAGACCTCGCTGGTGGAGCTGCGCGAGCACGTCGCCGGCCTGCCGAGCCAGCAGGAACCCGAACACATCACGGCAAAGCTGTTCGACCTGATCTGCGTGAGCCTGCAGGTGGCGCTGGTCAACGCGTCAGGCGACTTCATCAATTACCGCGACCGGGTGATCGAGATCGCCGCGGGACTGCAGACGCGCGAAGCGATCCCGATGGTGCGCGAGCAGATGGCGCTGATCCACGAGCTGCAGACCGAGGCGTTCTGGCAGGACATCACGCTGCCGATGATCGAGTCGGTGCGGCGGAAGATCCGCGGGCTGGTCCGCTTCATCGAGCCGCGCTCGCACGACCCGGTCTATACGGTGCTGACCGACGAGATCGGCGAAGCCAGCGAGGTGGTGCTGGATAGCTTCAGCACCGGCATCAACTTGGCCCAGTACAAGCGCAAGGTCGAGGCGTACATCCGTGCCAACGAGAACCACATCGCCATCGCCAAGCTGCGGCACAACAAACCGCTGACGCCAACCGACCTGGAGGAGTTGGAGCGCTTTGTCTACGGCGCCGAGGTGGTGGGCGGGCGCGAGGCGTTCGAGAAGCACTACGGCAGCGAGCGCCCGCTGACGGTGTTCATCCGCTCGCTGGTGGGACTGGACCGCAATGCCGCCAAAGAGGCGTTCGCGCAGTTCCTCGATGGGAACCGCTACTCCACCCGGCAGATCCGCTTCGTCGAGATGGTGATCGACCACCTGACCCGGAGCGGCGTGATGGCTCCCGGCCTGCTGTACGAGCCGCCGTTCACCGCGATCCACTACGAAGGCGTCGAAGGGGCGTTCGGCATTTCCGACGCCGACCAGCTCTTCAGCATTCTCGAAAGAATCAATCAGCGCGCTGCGGCTTAGCGCACATTGAACCGGTGTGGGAACTCGTCGTGGTTTTGGGGAGGTGCGGATGGCCGTTTACTTGAATGGCGTTTACGAAGCAGTGCTTGAGGAGGTTCTGGCAGCCCAAGCCGCGGAACCGGGTCTGGTGTGCTACCTCCAGCCGTACAAGCGCAGCGTCATGCGGGATTTCCGAACAGATCCGCCGACGACCGAGGCGCCGGTGCGCTTGCTTATGTCAGTCACCAAATCCCTCGGCCTCGTCTCTTATGAAGCGGAAGTAATTGGGTGGGAGGATAAGCGCGACATCCACCCCGCCCGGATCGAAAGCCTCAATGCGCACTTCCGTATCCACCAACCGAATGAGGGCGGCCTGCATCTCGGCGAAAGCGATGGCGACGGCTTCAATCTGATTGCCATTCGGGGCCTCAGAGAGGTGCCGAATGCATATGCAGTGTCATGCCTCATCAAACTGAGTGATCGCACCCCGCTAAGAAAGCGATCTAGGGCGGGTGGATGGTCTTACGTGGATGAGCCGCCCGGATGGCTGGGCAGCCATGAAACACGTGTACTTGAACAGATCGACCAGGAGTTAGTTGACGGAATAGGGCGATCGCTCGCAGATGACGCGGCGGCGCGAAAGAAGAGGCTCGCAGCTGCACCGACAGTACCCCCGGTGGTTCAGGTGATCAGCCGTGCCTTCAAGCGGAATCCCGACGTCGTAGCTGAAGTTCTGTTGCGCGCGGGCGGCAGGTGTGAGAACTGTGCCGAGCCGGCTCCCTTTTTACGCGCGAAGAACGGAACCCCCTATCTGGAGGTGCATCACACCGTGATGCTCTCCACAGGTGGAGAAGACACGGTGGAGAACGCGAAAGCGCTCTGTCCCAATTGTCATAGGCGGTTCCATTTCGGGGTGGCTGTTTGACTTGGGCCTCCTTCGGAGGAGAACTGAGCCGGCGGTGGATGCGACCCACCCCGGAGGCGTGCCGACTGAACATTTCACGCAGGCTTCGCCTCGCCTGCACCCTGCTTGCGCAAGCCGCTGCGTAGCGTGATCGCATCACCTTGCGAGGACCCCTCGCCGGAGCCTGGATGCAACACGCGCACGTTTTGGACACCGGGGCAACCTGCACCCCGCACGCCCGCAAGCCGACCCCAGCTGGCGCCCTCGAGTCCCGATTCCGCGACTTCATCGCTTCCGACGACTTTCCCTGCGTGGGCTCCAAGCTGGCATTGGCACGCGACCGGCTGCGTGCGTTGGAGCTGGCGCCGCTGGGCGATGTGTCCAACGATGTGCCGCTGCTGGACGCGTTGGCCGCTTTCGCGCGCCATCTCGACGCCAACGACGGGGAAGATGCGGACGTGGACTCGCTGGTGGCGCTGTTCCGCGGCCCGCGGTCGATGGACGAGGCGGCCTTCGAGCGGCAGTTGTGGAACCAGCTGCAGCGGCTGCATGAGCTGGACTTGGCGCGCGGCACGCCATGGGCGCCGGACATCGACCGTAATCCGGCCAGCCCACGGTTCAGCATGAGCCTGGCCGGGCATCCGTTCTTCGTCATTGGCCTGCACCCGGGCAGTTCGCGCTTGGCGCGCCGGTTCTCGACGCCGGCGCTGGTGTTCAATTCGCACCGCCAGTTCAACCGCCTCCGCGAAGACGGCCGCTTCGCCAAGATGCAGCAGGCCACCCGCGTGCGGGACGTCGCGCTGCAGGGCTCGATCAATCCCAACCTGTCCGACTACGGCGAGGCCTCGGAGGCGCGGCAGTACAGCGGCCGCGCAGTCGAGGCGGACTGGCGTTGCCCCTTCCACGCAAGGAGCAGCGCATGACCGGGGCGGTGGTGCGCATCCCGCCGTGTTCGGCGAAGGCGGTCGAACTGGCGCCCGGCGACGAGCTGCTGGTGATCGACCCGGAGGGCGAGCAGGTCAGCGACCTGGTGGCTTTCAACCGCGAGGACATGGCCGAGTACCTGTCGTCGGGGCGCTCGATCGACTACGCCTCGCGTTTGTTCCTGACCACGGGCGACTTGCTGTATTCCAACCGCAGCCGGCCGATGTTCACCCTGTTGGAGGATACCTGCGGCCGCCACGACTTCACCCTGACGCCCTGCTCGAAGGAGATGTTCGAGAAGCTCTACGGCGAGGCCGAGGGGCGCCCTGGCTGCGAGGGCAACCTGGCGATGGCGCTGGCGCCGTGGGGTATCACCCGCGACCGGGTGCCGATCGCGTTCAACATCTTCATGCACGTGGCGGTGGACGGCGACAGCGGCGAGATCAAGGTACTGCCGCCCAAGAGCAAGCCCGGCGCGCATCTGCGCCTGCGCGCGGAGATGCCGCTGGTGGTGGCGATGACCTCGTGCTCGGCCGGGCAGTCCAACAACTTCCGCTACAAGCCGATCGACTTCCGGGTCGAGCGCGCCAGGGACGCCGGGTAGCCGCCGACAGGAGCCCGCATACGGCTTTCACCGCGCAGCGCCTAGGCTGGACGTCCCCACCCCGAGGACACAGCCATGGGCGACCAGGAAGAACGCGACTCCGCCATCCCGGCCACGCCGGAACGCACCGGCAACCGTCAGGACCCGGTGCCGGGCGCACCGCCGGCGGAGCCGGCGCAGAAGGGCGGCATGGACCGCGAGGTCGGCGATCTGGAAGACCCCGATGCGGTGAAGGACGACGGCGCGTTGCCGGGCCGGATGGGCGGCGGGCTCGCCGGCGGCTGACCGGCGTCGGCACGCGCGGCCGCCGTCCGCTTAGCCGCGCAACGCGCACCGACGAAGGCCCCGCACTGCGGGGTCTTTCGTTTTGGGCGGCCGCGATCGACCGCGTGCTCCAGTTCGCGCGGCGCCGGCCGATAACCGGTGGGACGGCACGCGTTCCGCACTGCCGCTTGGGCAGGGCCGGCGTTCCGCCACTCCAGATGCTGCACATCGATCCCGCGCTGTTGGGCTGCACCCGCCAGTCGCCGTACCGCCATGCGCTGCAGGTCGGTTACCGGCGGCTGCGCTTCGAGCGCCCGCTGGAGTGCGAGTTCCAGCGCTTCCATGGCGCCGCGCACCTGTCGCGGGTGCGCTGGGCGGGATACGTGGCCATCGCGCTGTTCCTCGCGTTCGTGCTGATCGACTTCACCACGGTGCCCGCCGCGGTCTGGGCGTGGACCATCCCGATCCGCCTGGGGGTGGTCGCCTCGTTGCTGGCGGCCTTGTGGGCCAGCTATCGAGCGGGCTGGCGACGGCACCTGCAGGCGGTGCTGCTGGTCGCGGCGACCGCGTGCGGGCTGGGCACGGTGGCGATCATCGGGGCGGCGTTGCAGCACGGCTTTGCGCTGCCGTACGAGGGCATCCTGCTGGTGCCGCTGTTCGTGTTCCTGATCGCCTGCCTGCAGTGGTGGCACGCGCTGCTGGCGATGGGGCTGACGCTGGTGGCGTTCGTGGGGATGGAGCTGGCGCTGCAGCCGGACCCGACGGCGCGGCTGTACCAGGTCGTCTTCATGGGAGCGGCCACCGCGGTGGGCGCACTCGGCGGCTACTTCCTGGAGCACAGCACCCGCACGACGTTCCTGGTGCACGCGCTGCTCAACGAGCTGGCCGAGCGCGACGGGCTGACCGGGCTCTACAACCGCCGCGCGCTCAACACGCAGCTGGACAAGCTGTGGCGCCAGGCGCAGCGCGATGGGAGCGACCTGGGCGTGGCGATGGTCGATGTCGATTTCTTCAAGCGCTACAACGACCGCTACGGCCACGGTGCCGGCGATGCGGCGTTGAAGGCCGTCGCGGCGCTGGTCGCCGGCGAGGCGCGGCGGCCGCTGGACCTGGCGGCGCGCTACGGCGGCGAGGAGTTCGTGCTGGTCTGGCACCAGCCGGCCGCCAGCCAGCTGGCCGACATGGGCGAGCAGCTGCGCGCCGGCGTGGCGGCGCTCGCGCTGGAACACGCCGGCAGCGAGTCAGGCACGCTCAGCGTCAGCATCGGCATCGCCGCGGTGAGGCCGGTGCAGGGGCGTCCGGTGGCCGACCTGCTGCATGCGGCCGACACCGCGCTGTACCAGGCCAAGCACCTGGGCCGCGACCGCGTGGTGGTGTTGGCCTATCCGCCGCGCGAGTCGGTGCTGTTTCCGTTGGCGGAGGCCGCGGCGCGCGACGCGTGATCGGCGGCGTGCAGGCACCGGCGGCTAGACGGCGGCGCGCATCTCGTTACCCCGCCCGCCGGCGCCGCTCCTGATGTCGTCCACGATCCGCTCGATGCGGGCGATGTCCGCGGGCTTGGTGAGGTGGTGGTCGAAGCCGGCCGACCGGCTGCGCTCCAGGTCGCGCGGGTGGCTCCAGCCGGTGACGGCGACCAGCACCGGGTCGCCGTAGCGCCGGTCGGCGCGGATGCGGCGCGCGACCTCGTAGCCGTCCATGCCCGGCATGCCGATGTCGAGCAGGATCAGTCGCGGGCGGTCGTGCTCGGCCCACTGCAGTGCCTCGGCCCCTTCGTGGGCGACGCGCGGGTGCAGCCCCAGCGATTCGAGAACCAGCGCCAGCGACAGGGCGGAGTCGACGTTGTCGTCGACCACCAGCGTGCGGACCTCGCCGGCGTTCGGCGCCAGGCCGGACTCGACGGCGCCTTCCGACGTCCGCTCCACGTCCCGGTGCGCCAGCGGCAGGCGCACGGTGAAGCGCGCCCCGAGGTCTTTGCCGTCGCTGTGTACCTCGACCCCGCCACCGTGCAGTTCCACCAGGTTGCGCACCAGTGCCAGGCCGATGCCCAGTCCCTCGCGGACGCCGCCGCTGGGGCGCTCGCCCTGGGTGAACAGGTCGAACACCCGCGGCAGCAGCTCGCGGTCGATGCCCTGGCCGTCATCGCTGACCTCCACCACGGCATTGTCCCGCCCGGCGCGGGCAGTGACGTGGACGCGGCCACCGGGCCGCCCGTACTTGGCTGCGTTGTTGAGCAGGTTGCCGAACACCTGTGCGATGCGGACCGGGTCGGCATCGATCTCCAGCGCGGTGTCGGGCAGGTCCATCTCCACCCGGCAGCCGCCCTTCAGCAACTGCGGCCGGCTCAGTTCGACCGCGCCGTGCAGGGCGGTGCGCAGGTCCACTGGTTCGCGGTGCAGGGTGATCATGCCGCGCGACAGCCGCGAGGCCTCCAGCAGGTCATCGACCAGCCGGACCATGTGGGTGACCTGACGCTCCATCATGCCCCGCAGCTGCGCCCGCCGCTCCGGGTCGCTGTCGTCGATCGCCAGCACGTGCAGGGCGTTGTTGATCGGCGCGAGCGGGTTGCGCAGCTCGTGCGCGAGCATCGCCAGGAATTCGTCCTTGCGCCGCAATGCCAGCACTTCGGCGTCGTGGGCCTGCTCCAGCTTCTGCATCTGGTCGCGGATTTCGTACTGGCGGTTACGGGCGCGCAGTGCGGTGCGTACCGCGCTGAGCAGCGCCGCCACCCGCAGTGGCCGTTCCAGCAGAGTGACGTTGCTGAACATCGCCAGCGCATCGCCGACCACGGTGGAATCCGCGCCGCCGTGGGTCAGCAGCAGTACCGGCAGGTCCGACCAGGACGACTGGCGCTCCAGGCTCCGCGCCAAGGCGGTCTGGACGTCGGCGCCCAGGGTTTCCTCGGCCACCATCACTGCGCCGCTGCCTGCCACCACCTCCCTTCCCAGCGCAGCCGCGTCGATGCACACCTGCGCGGCAATGCCATGGCGGGCCAGCATGTCGCGGGTCAGCGCGGCGTCGCGCCCGGTGGACATCAGCAGCAGGACGCGCTGGGCGTCCTGCCCGTGGACGGGCATGTTCACTGCGGCGGCGGCCCGAACGAGGACTCGTCGCCCGACCGGGTCGGAACGGAGACGTCATTTTCCTGTGGGACGCCGGTGAGCACCCCGCGGAACTGGCGCAGCGGCTCGCCGAGCCTGAGCCCGTCCGCGCCCATGGTGAGCTCCCGGATGGTGCGTTCGTGGGCGCCGGTGCGCTTCTTGAGCACCGACATCGCCTGTCGCACTTCGCCGCGGACCTCGAAATAGCGCAACAGCACGACGGTGTCGGCCAGGTAGCTCACGTCGATGTTGTTGGACATCTGCCCGATCAGGCCCTGCTGCGCGTTGATCAGCAGGGTCACCACGCCCAGCTGGCCCAGGTAGGCCAGCAGTTCGTGCAGCTGGATCAGCACGAAGTGCTCTTCGGGCATGGCGTTGAGATAGCCGTTGAGGCTGTCGATGACGATGACCCGGGCACCGTCCTGTTCGACCGCCTGGCGGATGTGGTGGATGAACTCGCCGGGCGAGAGTTCGGCCGGGTCGACCGGCTGCACCGAGATGACGCCGGCCGCCGCCTGGCCCTCGATGTCCAGGCCGATGCCGCGCGACCGGGTGAACAGCGCACGCGGGCTCTCGTCGAACAGGAACATCGCCGAGCGCTCGCCCCGTTTCGCCGCGGCCATGACGAAGTGCGCGGCCAGCGACGACTTGCCGGTACCCGCCGCGCCGAGCAGCAGGGTGCTGGTGCCGCGGTCGAGGCCGCCGCCGAGCAGGGCGTCCAGGGCCGGCAGGTGGCTGCTGACGGCATCGTTGGCGCCGTCCTGGCGGTGCTGCGCCGCGACCAGCCGGGGATAGACCTGTATTCCGCCGGTCTCGATGACGTAGTCGTGGTTGCCGCCGTGGAAGGCGCGGCCGCGCAACTTGGTCACGCGCAGGCGGCGGCGGTCGCCACCGTACTCCGGGCGCATCTGGTCCAGCTCGATCGAGCCGTGGACGATGGTGTGCACCGGCAGTCCGTGCTCGACGCCCTGGCGGTCGTCCAGCAGCAGCACGGTGGTGCCGCGCCCGGCAAAGTACTGCTTGAGCGCGAGTACCTGGCGGCGGAAGCGCAGCAGGGTCCCGGCGAGCAGGCGGATCTCGGCAAGCGAGTCGAACACCACCCGGTCCGGCCGGATCTCCTCGACCTGGTCGAGCATGCGCTTGGTGGTGTCGACCAGTTCCACCTCCGACGGATGGAACATCGTGTACTGCGATTCGGGGTCGAGCTGGTTGCCCATCGGCAGCAGCTCGTGGATATGGATGCCGTCCAGCGACCAGCCGTGCGAAGCCGCCGCCTCGCGCAGCTCGGCGGCGGTTTCCGACAGGGTCACGTACAGCACGCTCTCGCCATGGCGTACACCTTCGAGCAGGAACTGCATCGCCATGGTGGTCTTGCCCGAGCCGGGAATGCCTTCGAGCAGGTACAACCGATGGGCGGTGTAGCCGCCGTCGAGCACCTCGTCGAGCCCGGCGATGCCGCTGCTCACCTTGTCGGTGTGCGTTGCGCCTTCTTGCATGGTGCGTTCCTGGTCGGGCCGCGCGCGTGGCGGCGTGGATTTGCAGGCCCCGGGTGAGAAGGCGCCCCTGTGCCGGGCAGGATGAACCAGACCGGCGGACGCGCGGGTGAAGCCGGCTTGGACAGCGGGCAGGTCAGGCTGCGGGTGGACACCTCGGCCGCGGGAGGATGCGCGTGAGGGTCCGCAATATTCCGTAGCGAGCCATGCAGGCCGCTCACAAAAAAGGCCCCGCGTAGGCGGGGCCTTCGTGCATCGCGATTGGGGGACGGCTCAGCGACCGTCGCGGTCGGCGTCACCGGGCATGGCGCGCTCGAGGTGGTGCCAGCCGTCGCGCACCGCTTCCTTGGCCTCGTTCCAGGCCATGCGGGAGTTGGCCTTGGTGGCTTCCCAGCCACGCTCCAGGTCGCTTTCGACCTCGTTGAACTGGCGGCCGCTGTGCTGGCCGTACTGGTCGTAGCCGTACTTGTAAGCGGGCTCGTAGTCGTCCCAGCTGCGGGTGTTGTTGTAGTAGCTCGCCTGCTGGTAGTTGTTGCGGAAGTGGTCGTTGTACTGCTGCTCGGGGATGCGGGCCATCGTGTCTGCCTCCGGTGTTGGGGGAGCCCTGACGATAGAAAGGCGCGCGAAAGGCACGCGTGAAGCCGTAGAAGCGAGCTGAACGGGCCGGCCACGCCGGTTCAGGTGGGCGCACGGGCGGGGTCTGGGCGGGCCCGCACCGCTTTGCCTCCCCGGGCGGGACACTGAATCCCCCGCAGGAAGGGCGGGTCCGGGACGGCGCGGTTGTTATCCTTCGCCACCCTCGCCGCGTCGTCCCGATGCCGACTCCTTCGCCTTCGTGGCTGCAGGCCGCCTGATGTCCGCTTCCTCCGCGTCCCCGCCCATTTCGCTGCGCCGCCTCGCCCTGCTGCTGGGCGGGCTGGCGATGTTCGGGCCGTTCTCGATCGACACCATCTTCCCGGCGTTCCCGCAGATGGGCGCGCAGCTGGGCGCCGACAAGCTGGCGATGCAGCAGACGATCAGCGTCTACCTGATCGCCTACGCGCTGATGAGCGTGGTGCACGGGCCGCTGTCGGACGCGATCGGCCGGCGCCGGGTGATCCTCGGCGGACTCGCGGTGTTCACCCTGGCGTCGGTGGGCTGCGCGATGGCGCCGGACCTCGCGACGCTGCTGGCGTTCCGCGCGCTGCAGGGGCTGTCGGCCGGCGTCGGCCTGATCGTCGGGCGCGCGGTGATCCGCGACGTGCTGCACGGCGACGATGCGCAGCGGCTGATGAGCCAGGTGTCGATGATCTTCGGCATCGCCCCGGCGATCGCGCCGATCATCGGCGGCTGGATCCTGGGGTGGAGCCGCTGGCCGGCGATCTTCTGGTTCCTGGTGGCGTTCTCGGTGGTGCTGCTGGCGGGCACGTGGCTGATGCTGCCGGAGACCCATCCGCCGGAGGCGCGGCTGAAGGTAGCGCCCGCGCGGCTGGCACGCGACTACTTTGCCATCCTGCTCAACACCCGGTTCCAGCGGCTGGCCGCGGCGGCGGCGTTCAACTTCGGCGCGCTGTTCCTGTACATCGCCTCGGCGCCGGCGTTCGTGCTCGACATGCTGGGCCTCGACGAGCGCCAGTTCGGCTGGTTCTTCGTGCCGACCATCGGCGGGATGATCGTGGGCGCGTGGCTGTCGGGCCGGGCCGCGGGGCGCATCAGCGGCGCGCGGCTGGTGTCCATCGGGTTCGGCGTGTCGGCGCTGGCCGCGGTGCTCAACATCGCCTACAACCTGTGGGCGGACACCCTGCAGCTGCCGTGGGCGGTGATCCCGATGAGCATGACCGCGTTCGGCATCGCGCTGGTGTTCCCGATCGTGACCCTGGCGATCCTCGACATGTACCCGCGCCAGCGCGGCTCGGCGTCGTCGCTGCAGGCGTTCACCGCGCTGGTGAGCAACGCGGTGATCGCCGGGGTGATCTCACCGTGGCTGAGCAGCCGCGGACTGTGGCTGGCGATTGCGGCGGGGCTGTTCACCGCCGTGGGCTGGGCGTTCTGGCGGTGGGAGTCGGTGGTGTCGTCGGCCGCCGCGCGGCGCGACGGTGGCGCCGCGCCCCGGGTGCCCGAGGAGTCGATGTAGGAGGGGTGCGGTTGAGGGTGGCGGTGTCGGTGCCGGCGGCGGTATTGGCGTCGATGTTCGTTGTCGTTGCCGTTGCCGTTGCCGTTGCCGTTGTCGGTGTCGGTGTCGGTGTCACTGCGGTTGTCGATGTCGATGTCCATGTCCGATCCCCGATGGCGACGCCCGATGTCCCATGCCCGACGCTCGATGTCGCGGGAGGCTCGCCAGGCAATGCGGCTGCGCGGGCTTCTGTAGGAGCGGCTTCAGCCGCGATCCGGCAACCGTCCGCCCGCGCCCATTCCACGATCGCGGCTGAAGCCGCTCCTACAAGAGCCCGATCAATCGCAAGCATGGAAAACCCAGGCTGCGCCTGCAAACGCGTGGGCCGATGCCGGTTCAACGTAGGAGCGACGTGAGTCGCGACCCACTGACAATCGGCATCGCGGAGTGGCTTCGGCCGTAGCGGAAGTGCGGTCGCGCGATCGCGGTGTCGCGTGGATCGCGGCGCAGTTGTGGGGCCAGTGGGTCGCGACTTACGTCGCTCCTACAGGGCGGCGGGGAGGGTGCCGGGTACGCCGTGAGCGGGACGCTACGCTTCCCGATACGCCCGCCGCAGCAGCTCGTGGAAGTGGTGGACGGCGTTCTCGCGCAACGGGTTCAGCCGGCCGGGGGCGTAGGAGCCCGATGCCAGTCCGCGCTGGACGTCCTCGCAGATGGTCAGGTCCTCCAGCTGCACTTCGTCGCTGAAGGCGCGGTCGGCCTCGCGCCGGGCGCGGGCTTCGCCGCTGTCGTCGGCTGTGTAGTAGAAGTCGAACTCGACCCGGCAGCGGTCCACGCCGAGCGGCACCACGCGGTTGGTCTGCAGGCGGCCGGGCAGGATGTTGAGCATCGTGTTGGGCCACAGCCAGTAGTACAGCGCGTCGCCGTCGCCGTAGGTATCGCCGCCCTCCAGCGGGCTCCACTGGTAGGAGTACCAGCGCGCGGTCTCGGTGATGTAGCTGCGGTAGTCGAGCAGCTTGTTGAGGCCGGGGTGGATGTGGGGGACGTGGTAGCCCTCCAGGTAGTTGTCGACGTAGACCTTCCAGTTGCAGGCGACGTCGTAGCCGATGCGGTGGTGGTGGGCGTACCGCTCGAGCCCGCGGTCGGCGCCGAGGCGTGCGTCGATGCCTTCGACGAAGGCGTCGAAATCCGGCGCACGTGCCGCGTCGACGCAGGCGAACACCAGCCCCTGCCAGACCCGCACCGCCAGTCGTGGCAGGCGCACGTCGCCGACGTGGAAGTCGGGGGCGCCGCCCATTTCCGGTGCGGACTTCAGTACGCCGTCCAGGCCGTAGGTCCAGCCGTGGTAGCGGCAGCGCAGCGACCGCGCGGCCAGTCCGTCGCAGCTGGCGATCGGCCCGGCGCGGTGGCGGCAGACATTGTGGAAGACGCGGATGTCGCCGGGGCCGCCGTCGCCATCGGCGCCGCGCACCGCGATCACCGGGAGTCCGGCGAGGTCGGCCACCACGTGGTCGCCGGGGCCGGCAAGCTGGCAGACGTGGGCGACCAGCTGCCAGCCGGGGTCGAACGCCAGCCGGCGGTCGACGGCGGCCATGTGCGGCTCGACGTAGAAGCGTGCCGGCAACGCGGTGGCGTGCTCCAGCGGTTGCGGGGCGAGGGTGTCGGTGTCCAGCGGGCCGGCGGCGGACGCCACCGCATCGAGCGGCGATCCGTGGGCGACACCGGGCGAAACGGGGGCATGCGGGCTCATGCCCCCAGTATGCGTGAGCGGGGTGTCAGCTCGCGATGCGGTGGGCGTGGGCGCCGGGGTCGGGGTCCGCGTCGGGCGTGTCGGGCGCGGTGGCGGCCATCCGCGCGGCGAGCGCTTCGATGAAGCCGGGGCAGGCCGCGTTGGCGCGCACCACGGCGGTGCCGTTCGCGACCACGTTCTCGCCGTCGGGCGTGGCGGGCAGCGCGACACCGCGCAGCAGGTCGGCGCCGTCGCCGATCAGCCCGATCGGGGTGGCACGCAGGTAGGCGCGGGCGACGAAGGCGATCGCCGCACCGTCCGCACGCAGGCGCGAGAGGTCGCCGCCGGGCACCACCAGCGCGTCGTACTCCAGCGGCGAGCGGGTGGTGAAGGTGCCGTCCGGCATCAGGGTCGAACCGCGCGGGGTTTCGATGACACCGAGCGATGGCGCGACCAGGTCGACATGGCCGCCGGCGCGGCGGATCCGGATCTGCACCGCTTCCACCTGTCCCGCGTCCACGCCCCGAGCGACCAGGATCGCCACCGTCCGGCCGAGCAGGGCACCAGGATGCATCTCCGGAAGCGGCGGCGCGCGTACCGGCGTAATCGGCGGTGGCGCGGCGAGGGTGACGGGCGTCGGCATGTTGCGGGATGTTCGGTAGGGGGGACCCAATTGATACGGGGTGCGGCGTAAGGCGGGCGTGACATTTGGCTGAAGAGGGGAATCACGCGGAAACGACGCCGCGGCCGGCTTCATCGAAGGCCTGCCGTTGCGCGGAGGGCGCATGCACGAGGACTGGCACCGCAACGCGGTCATCTACCAGATCGACCCGTCATTGTTCAGGGACAGCAACGGCGACGGGCGCGGCGACCTGCGCGGCGTGGCCGACCGGCTCGACCACCTGCGGGCGCTGGGCGCGAACTGCATCTGGCTGCTGCCGTTCTACAAGTCGCCGTTCCGCGATGCCGGCTACGACGTCACCGACCACCTCAGCGTCGACCCGCGCTTCGGCGACATCGCCGACTTCGTGCACCTGATCGACCGCGCCGAGGAACTCCAGCTGCGCGTGCTGATCGAGCTGGTCGTGCAGCACACCTCGATCGACCACCCGTGGTTCCAGGCGGCCCGGCGCGACCGCAATTCGCCCTACCGCGA
Organism: Lysobacter sp. CC-YZS074; assembly: GCF_056739745.1. Classification (NCBI taxonomy): domain Bacteria; kingdom Pseudomonadati; phylum Pseudomonadota; class Gammaproteobacteria; order Lysobacterales; family Lysobacteraceae; genus Lysobacter; species Lysobacter sp. CC-YZS074. The sequence continues at coordinate 1,143,353 of NZ_CP200301.1, forward strand.
ATGGTTCCTGTGGTCGGACGAGCCGGTCGAGGTGGAGGGCGTGAAGCCGATTTTCCCAGGCATCGAGGACAGTATCTGGACCTGGGACGAGGAAGCGGGGCAGTACTACCGCCACGTGTTCTATTCGCACCAGCCCGACCTCAACGTGGCCAACCCGGCGGTGCGCGAGGAGATCGCGCGGATCATGGCGTACTGGCTGCGGCTGGGCATCGCCGGCTTCCGGGTGGACGCGGTGCCGCACATGGTCGAGGTGGCGCGTGCCGCCGATCCGCGCAAGAACGGCCTGTGGATCCTGGACGACATGCGCGACGTGATCGCCCGGCGCAACCCCGACGCGGTGCTGATGGGCGAGACCGACGTGCCGGTCGCGATGTACGACCAGTATTTCGGCAACGGCCAGCGGCTCAACCTCCTGCTCGACTTCTGGGTCAACAACCACCTGTTCCTTGCGCTGGCGCGGAGCGAAGGCGTGCCGCTCGCACGCGCTCTGACCGAGCGCAAGCCACCGCCGCCGCACAGCCGGTTCGGCGTGTGGCTGCGCAACCACGACGAACTCGATCTGGAGCAGTTGACCCCCGGGGAGCGCGAGGAGGTCATGGATGCGTTCGCGCCCGACGAGGACATGCGCATCTACAACCGTGGCATCCGCCGACGGCTGGCGCCAATGCTCAAGGGCGACACCGCGCGCACGGCGATGGCACACGCCCTGATGCTGTCGCTGCCGGGCGTGCCGATCGTGCGCTACGGCGAGGAGATCGGCATGGGCGAGGACCTGTCGCTGCCGGAGCGGCAGGCGGTGCGCACGCCGATGCAGTGGAGCGACGTGCAGCACGGCGGGTTCTCGCGCGCCGACGCGGACGAGCTGGTCGCACCGCCGATCCGCGACGGCGAGTTCGGCTACCTGCAACGCAACGTCGAGGCCGAGCTGCCCAAGCCCGATTCGCTGCTGGGCCGCACCGTCGCCCTGATCGGCGCCCGGCTCGGGCTACGCGAGATGGGTTGTCCGTACCGGCTGGCGCGGTTCGAATGCCGGCCGGTGTTCGGCGTGCGCTACGACGATGACGACGGCGGCTCGGCGGTGGTCGCGCTGATCAACCTCGGCAGCGAGGCGGTGGAGTTCGAGCTGCGCGAGGACGACCTCGACGAGATGGTCGACGTGATCCGCGACCGCGAATACCCGGCGCCGACGGGCACACCGTTGCGGGTGGCGCTGGGGCCGTACGGGTATCGCTGGCTGCGGCGCAAGCAGCGGGCGTGAGCGGGCGGGCCGGGCGAGGGGCTGCGCCCGGCGGACAAGTCACCGCCGCTGCCGTTGCAACCGCGCGTCGCTCCGCGGTTTTTGTAGGAGCGGCTTCAGCCGCGATCGTGGAATGGTCCGCTGCGCCCGGTTCACGATCGCGGCTGAAGCCGCTCCTACAGGACGCGGTTTTCCGTCGCGGTCTGCGGTAGGAGCGACGTAAGTCGCGACCCACTGACCCGGTGAGGGCGCCGCGGTCAACGCGCTGCCGCATTCGCGCGACCGTAGCCCTGCCCCGAGCCACGCCATGCCGGGATAACGACTGTCAGTGGGTCGCGACTTACGTCGCTCCTACGGAATAGTGGCGCGGCGGCAGGGCTACGGCGTGGGTGCGGCGGCACGGGTATGGGAGGGCCCGGAAAGGAAAACGACCAAAAAAAGGCCGGCATTACGCCGGCCTTTTTCGGTGCACGCGAGACGGCATGACTCAGCCGCGCGTGGCCTCTCCATCGGCGCCATCCGCATCGGGAGCGGCGTCGGCGTCGGCACCGTCGGCCTGCTCCGTCGCGGGCTTCGCGGCAGGCGTGGCCGCTGCCTCGCCGCCGGCCGCGGAGGCGACGGCGCTGGCCTGCCAGCCGCAGGTCTGGCCTTCGTTCTGCTGCTTCAGCCAGTCCTGCAGCGGGGCGAAGTATTCCAGCACGGCGCTGCCGTCCATCTGGCCGCCGCCGGTCAGCTCCTTGAGGGTGGCCTGCCACGGCTGGCTGGCGCCCTTGTCGAGCATGGCCTGCAGCTTCGCGCCGGCGGCCTTGTTGCCGTAGAAGCTGCACTCGTGCAGCGGGCCGTCGAAGCCGGCCGCATCGCACAGCGACTTGTAGAACTGGAACTGCAGGATGTGGGCGAGGAAGTAGCGCGTGTACGGGGTGTTGCCCGGCACGTGGTATTTGGCGCCCGGGTCGAAGAACTCCTCGCCGCGCGCCTGCACCGGGGCGACGCCCTGGTACTTCGCCTTCAGGTCCCACCAGGACTGGTTGTAGTTGTCCGGGGTGATCGAGCCGTCGAACACGCCCCAGCGCCAGCGGTCGATCATCAGGCCGAACGGCAGGAACGCGACCTTGGCCAGCGCCATGCGCATCTGCGCGTTGATCAGCGCCTCGTTGGACTGCTGTTGGGCGTCGACCAGGCCGATCGACTCCAGGTACCTGGGCGTCATCGCCAGCACGATGGTGTCGCCGATGGCCTCGTGGAAGCCGTCGTGCGCGCCGGCCTGGAACAGCGGCGGCTGCTTGTTGTAGGCGAGGTCGTAATACAGGTGGCCGAGCTCGTGGTAGATGGTGGTGAAGTCTTCCTCGTTCGGCTTGATGCACATCTTGGTGCGCACGTCGCCTTCCATGTTCATGTCCCACGCGCTGGCGTGGCAGACCACGTCGCGGTCACGCGGCTTGATGAACTGGGTGTTCTCCCAGTAGCTGTCAGGCAGCTTGGTCAGGCCGAGCGAGGTGTAGAAGTCCTCGGCGCGCTTGGTCATCTGCCGGGCCGCGGCCTCCTGCGCTTCGTGCTCGATGTCGGCCAGGGCGGCGGGGCTGCGGTCGCCACTGTGCTGGGCCAGCTTCTGCGCATGGATCTGCTGGTAACGCGACTCCAGCGCGCCGGTGATGTCGAGCCTGCCGGCGTTCTCGTAGGGGACGACGACGTCCCAGAGGTTGCTCCAGTCCTGCTGCCACATGTTGCCCAGCAGGTGGGCGGGCAGCATGCCGCCGGCGACCTGCGCGCGGTCCTCGCCGTACTCGGCACCGAGGCGCGTGCGGGTGTAGCAGTGCAGGTCGTCGTAGAGCGGCTTGACCTGCGCCCAGAGACGGTCGGTCTCGGCGGCGATCTCGACCGGGCTCATGTCGTAGCCCGAGCGCCACATCTCGCCGGCGTCGGCGAAGCCCATTTCGTCGGCACCGAGGTTCACCAGCTCGACGAAGCGGGTGTAGTCGTCGCGCATCGGCTTGGAAATGGTGTGCCAGCCGCGCCAGGCTTCGAGCTGCTCGTCGTAGTCGCGGCTGTTGCGCAGCACGTCCTCCAGCGCGCCGAGCTGGCGGCAGGTGGCGGGGTTGTTCTCGTCGGTGCAGTAGGTGCCCGACCCGTACATGCCCTCCATGTCGGCGGCGATCTTGGTCAGCTCGGCCAGCTTGGCCGGGTCGCTCGGCGCCGGCATGGAGGTGGCCAGCTTCAGCAGCTGGATCGACCGCGCGGTCTCCGGCGACATCTCCTGGCCCTCGAAGCGCTTGGCCTGCTCGATCCAGCTGTTGAGCTGGGTGAGGTAGCGCTCGTTGGCCTTGGCGGCCAGCAGCTGGCTGTCGTCATTGATATAGGTCGAGGAGAGCCACTGCGCCGCGGTGAGCTGCGGGTACATCTCCTTGAGCTCGCGGTTGACCCGGGCGATGAACTGGTCGGCGGTTTCGTTTTCAGGCGCGGCGGCGGTGGTCGCCGGACGGCTCCCGTCGGGGCTGGGGGCCTTGTCGCAGGCGGCCAGGCCGATCACGGCCGCGGTGATGCTGAGCGCGAGTAGCGCGCGAACGGGTTTCATCCGGGTTTTCTCCCTCGTAGGCGGCGCGTGCGTCGCGCCAAGCCACCGAAGGCTAGAGAGGGGGCGGGCGGCACGCAAGCAGCGAGGCGGAGCAACGCTACGGGCGGTGGCGCATGGCTGATCACCCGTCCGGCAATGGATGTCCGCACAGGGGTCAAATCGAGACGTAGGTCACCAAACGGGGCTTTTGTTGGCTTCGGGGTCGCTGTCGACAATCCGGCAGGAGATTCGCTCGATCAAGCTCGATAACGGCGCCAACTTCGGCCAAATGCTTCGAAACCGCAGCTCGCGCACCCGTTCATCCGGGCTGGATTCCGCCCGATCGTCACAAAATCTTCATTTGACAGCTGCCGTCATGGTCGCAAAGGTGACGTGCCACGTCAGCCTGAGACTGGCTCGTCACCACCCCTTCGAGGAACAGCATGAACAGCACGACTCGGCTCCTGATTCCTTTGGCGGCTCTCGGTTTCCTGGCTTCGGGCGCGGCCTTCGCCCAGAAGCAGGTGGTGATCAGCGGCAGCAATTCGCAGACCGTCACCGTGTCCGGGAGCATCACCAACCAGGCCAGTTCCGGGGCGACCGCCCAGGTCAACATCGGCTCGATCAGCGGCAGCAAGGCCAACGTCGGCAGCAACAGCCAGACGGTGTCGGTCGACGGATCGATCCACAACGAGGCCTCCGGCTCCGGCTCCAGGGCGGTGATCAACATCGGTTCGGTGAGCGACGAATAGCCCGCATACGGCTCCGTGCCCGGCCCGCACGCGAGTGGCAATTCCCCTACTGGGCCAGTGCGACCAACCTTTCCAGAAGACGAGGAACCACCATGAAGAAGCCCCCCCTGCTGCTGGCTGCCGCCGCCGCCCTGATCGTGTCCGGTACCGCCTTCGCCGAGGTCAAGATCGGCGGCGACAACAACCAGGAAACCACCGTCAACGGCGCCATCGCCAACACCGCGGTCGGTGCGATGACCCAGGCGACCCAGAACGTCTCGTCCAACAAGGGCAACGTCAAGATCGGCGGCGACAACAACCAGGTCACCACCGTCAATGGCGCGATCGCCAACACCGCTACCGGCGCGATGGCCGAAGCGACCCAGAACGTGTCCTCGAACGACGGCGACTGAGCCTTCGGATCACCGTCGGGCGCGGACTCCGCGCGCCGACGGCCGCCGGCGCGGCGGCACTGGTCGCCGCGCCGGTCTTTTTGGGCAGTCGCAACAATGAGGCAAGGCATGAGCATGCGCGCAACCAGCGCCCGGATCGCCGGGCTGGCATTGGTCCTCACCGTGCTGGCGCCGCTGGCGCAGGCGCAGCAGAAGGACGTCACCCCACGCCACGGCATCGACCCGTGGGACCGGGCCAAGGTCAGCCAGGTGCAGGCCAAACGCTGGATCGGCGCTGCCGTCAGCCAGGACGTCGCCGACACCGAGGTGATCGACACCGGTCCGGGCGGCGCCAAGGCCTGCATCACCAACATCGGCACCACGGCGCAGGCACCCACCACGGTCGGCAGCTTCACCCCGCGCTACGGGCCGAGCCCGCGCGGCCAGCAGGAAGAGCGCGTGGTGGTGGTGAACGGCAGCGTGATCAACGTCTGCAAGTAACCGCACGCAGTACACGAATTCATGCCGGGCGCCTGCCGGGGAGGCGGCGTTCGGCCGGGTTTTTCCTTGATAGGGATGCACACGACGGATGACGAACCAACGGGGGCAGGCGTGCTCGGCACGCGCGGGGATGAAGGTGGTGGGGATGGCGGCGGCGGTCACGCTGCTGGCCGGTTGCAGCACGATGGGCGGGAACGGGCCTCGCAAGCATGCGGAGTTCTATGACCAGGCGACGGTCGAGAACCGCCCGGTGGTGTGGCCGGTGCGCTCGGTCAGCAGCTTCAACGACTCGCTGGCCTGCATGGACCGGATGCTGCGCGACCACCACATCAACCAGGTCACCGTCACCGCCAAGGAGATCCCGGACGCCTCCGGGAAGGTCTACGTGGCCGCCACCGACATGCTGATCACCTCGCTGTCGGAGATGTCGCGGCTCAGCAACACCTTCCGCTTCGTCGACTACGAGGTGAACCCGCTCAACCAGGATACCGTCCAGACCCTCAGCGGACTGATGCTGCAGAGCAACCAGATGCTGATCCAGATGCCGCAGTTGTACGTGTCCGGCGCGATCAGCTTCCTCGACCAGAACGTCATGATCGACCGGCGCGGGCTGGGTGCCGCGTCCGAGGACGCCGAGATCGGCTGGTCGCGCGACCTCGCCGGCAGCGTGATGGGAATGGACTTCCACCTCGGCGACTTCATCACCCGCACGCTGCTGCCAGGCATCCACTCGGCCAACGAGATGACCATCGCCGCCAAGGGTTCGGGCGTCGATATCGGCGGGCGGATCAAGAAGGCCGGCGTGCAGATCGAGGTCGGTGGCGACTACTCGCAGGGCGTAGGCCCGGCGGCGCGCACACTGATCGACCTGAGCATGATCGAGCTGGTCGGCAAGTGGGCGCGTGTGCCGTACTGGCAGTGCCTTGCGCTCGACCAGGCGCATCCGGATTTCCAGCGCCAGCTGCGCCAGTGGTATCTGGAGATGGACGAGGACGAGCGGGTGGCCTTCGTCCAGCGCGGCCTGCGTGCGCGGGGTTATCACGCCAGCGATGCGGACGCGATGCTGGTCACCCCGGAACTGCGCACCGCGATCCAGCGGTTCCAGTTGGACGAGGGCCTGCTGGCGACCGGCCAGCTGGGCTTCGAGACCTACGAACACCTGGCGCGCGATTACGTACGCACCGACGGTGACGGCAATTTCGTGCGGATCGGCTGGGGCGATGTCGGCCTGACCGAGAGCCGCCTGCCGCGGGCGCTGATCGGGGAGCCGCGCAATGGAACACCGGCGCTGGACTCCACGGCACCCCGGCTGGCGGCGGTCGACATCCATCTGCCCGGCGGTGGCGCGGTGCGCCCCCTCGGGGAGTTGCTGTCGTTCAACATCAGCGTCGACCGGACCTCCTACCTGCACTGCTATTACCGGGACGCCAAGGGCAGCATCGCGCAGATCTATCCCAACCCGTTGCAGCCGACGTCGCTGGTGGAGGGCAACCGCGCGCTGCTGGTGCCGGACGTGGGCAATCCGCAGAGCTTCGCGATTGAACTGACTGCGCCCGGCGTCGAGGAGCTGCGTTGCCTCGCCAGCCCGATCGATCCGGTCCTGCGCTTGCCAACCGCGTTGCAGGCGCCGTCGTTGACGCCGATCGATGCCCCGTCGCTGGATGCGGTGGAGCAGGCGTTCCGCTCGGCGGTCGGTGCGGGCGTCGGCGAAGGTCGGGTGCAGTGGTCGGTCACGCCATGACCGGGACGCTGCCGCAATGAAGCGCAGTCCATTCGGCCGCGCCGTGCGACGCGCGGGAATCGTTGGCGCCGGCCTGCTGGCCGCGCTGGCCGGACCCGGCCTTGCGGAAATCGTGCCGGTGGCGTCACCGCCGGTGCTCGCTCCCGGTGCGGCGCCGGTGGCGGACGGCGGCCCCGGCGCGGCCGGGGAGATCGTTCCCGCTGCCAAAGCGCCAGCGGAGATCGTGCCCGCGAGACCGCGTGACCAGCAGCCGCGACCGGCGGCGGAGGTGGTGGGCCATGACGGCGCCGTGCCGGCCGGGAAGGATCCACACGGGCGCAGCCAGGCCGTAGTCGGGACGGAGGCTGCCGCGCAGGTTCCGCCGACGCCGCAGCGCAGTGCCAACATCCGCTGGCCGTTGGCACCCGCGCCGGTGGATGCGGCCGATGCGGACGCCGCGGACGCGTCCGTAGCGCCCGCCGACGGAGTGGAAGCGACGGAGTCGGGTGCCACTACCCACACGTCCGCCGACGGCGAAAGCCCCCGCGGTCCGGAAGACGCCTTCGATCGCGCGCTGGCGGCCTGGCAAAGCGAGGCCGGGCCACGCAGCCAGGGCGTCGCGGCACGCTGGTTCAGGGTCGCCGCCGATGCCGGTGACCCGCGCGCGGCGATCGCCTACGCCTACTTGCAGGGTCTGGGCCTTGGGGTCACGCGGGATCCGGTGGCGGCGCGCCGGACCCTGCAGCAGGCAAGCCAGGCCGGCGTGCCTCGCGCCGATTACCTGCTCTCGTTGTTGGCGGCCGCCGATCGGCGCCCGGGCAGTGAGCGGCAGGAGGGCGAGTTGCGCGAACGCGCTGCCCGCGGGAACGATCCGGCCGCGCAGAACGCCATGGGCGTGCACTACCAGCTCCAGGGCGACCGGACCACGGCGGAGATGTGGTACCGGCGCGCCGCGGACAACGGCAGCCCCGCGGCGCGGTTGAACCTGGCCGGCCTGGCTGACCGCGCCGAAGCCGATCAGCCATCCGACACACCCGCCGAAACGGCCGGGGGTGACGCGGACTCGCTGTTCGAGCGAGCTCAGCGGCACCACCGCGGCGACGGCGTGCCGGTGGATTACGGCCTGGCACTGCGGCTGTATCGCCAAGCCGCGGCCAAGGGCAGCGAACCGGCGCAGCAGATGCTGGGCCTGATCCAATCGCGCACTTTGCCGGACGGCGGTTTTGACCCGGTGTGGATGCGGCAGCTGGCGTCCGCCGCGGTTGGCAAGCCGGGCAGCGCGAGCCTGGTGCCAAGCGTCGCGCCGACGGCCCAGCCGCGCCTCGACGATCCGCTGATCGGCCTGGCCGGGCTCATGCGCTGACGCCCGTCGAACTTTCCCCTCCCAACCCCCGCAGGAGCCCCCCATGACCACGCACACTCCGCCTCGCCTCATGCTCGCCATCGGCGGGCTGCTGTTCGCTTCACTGACCGGCCCGGTCCTGGCCCAGGGCGTCGAGGTCGGCGCCGACGGCAGCGTGCGCGTCGAGGGCGCCGACGGCGTCGTGGTCCAGACCGGCGCCGCCGGCACCCACGTGCAAGGCGCCGGTACGATGATTGAGGCGCAAGGGCGCCAGAATGTTTCCTCGCGCAGCGGCGATCATCGCGAGCGCGGTGACAACGTGCAGCGCACGCGCGTGGAGCGTTCGCGGGTCGACGTCGATGGCGGGGTGCACGTCCAGGGCTCCGGCGGCGGCCGTGCCACCACGACCCTCGGCAACCGGACCATCACCTCCTCGTCTTCGGGGTCGACGACAACCTCCGGTGCCGGCATGCCGACCTACGTCAACCAGGATCTGAACGACAGCAACTTCTCCGGGCGCCGGCTCGAGGCGGTGGCGTTCGTCAATTCCGAGCTCAAGCGCGCCGACTTCCGCGACGCGATCCTGATCGGAGCCAACTTCGCCAACGCCGAGCTGGTCGATGCGGATTTCCGCGGCGCCAACCTTCGTAACGCGCGGCTCACCAATGCCGAGCTGTCGGGCGCACGATTCGATGGGGCGACCTGGATCGACGGGCGGGTCTGCGGCGAAGGCTCGGTGGGCGGCTGCCGCTGACGCATGGCGGCCGCGCGCTGCTACGCGGACGCGCGTTGGGAGGATGATGAAGACCCGGGGCCGGTCAGGCAGCGTCGCTGCGCGTCGGCCAGTCCGCGCTCGGCCAACCATCGCCACGCGCTGTCGGCGTCGTCGTCGAAATATGCCGCGGCGGAACCCAGCCGGAAGGTGTAACCCCACGCATCCATGTCGGCCAGCACGCGCTCGCGACCGACGCCGGGCAGGGCGTCGCCGAGCAGCGCCTGCAGCACGCAGACCGCGTCTTCCTCTTCGATCGACTCGGTGGCGTCGGTGTGCACCGTCGCGCGGCGTTCCGGCGGAAGCACGATCAGGTGGCCCGCCTCGTGCAGCAGCGAGTGCATCGGGGTGTCGGCGCGGGCGTACACGTCGGTGCCGATGATGCCGGCCTCGCACTCGCCCCAGTAGCTGCCCGGGATCGTAGCGCCATCGGCCACGCGGATCAGCCGCAGCCCGTAGCGGGCGAGCAGGGCGGTCGGGGCATCGAAACCGATGTCGGCGAGGGTGAGCATCGAGATGGGCCGGGCTGTTGTAGGAGCGGCTTCAGCCGCGATCGCGGATCGGCGCGGGCCGGCAACCATCCGATCGCGGCTGAAGCCGCTCCTACAGGGACAGCGGGCGGGCATCGGGGCCCGCCCGCGTGTCGCGTGTCAGCCGTTGGCGACGGCGCGGGTTTCGTTCTCGGGCAGCGCCACCGAGATGTCGAGCACCTTGTTGTCGCCTTCACCCATCAGGTCGACCTTGACCGCCTCGGCGTCGACGCTGACGTACTTGCGGATCACTTCCAGCAGCTCGCGCTGCAGCATCGGCAGGTAGTCCGGGCCGCCACGGGTGGCGCGCTCGTGGGCGACGATGATGCGCAGGCGGTCCTTGGCGACCGACGCGGTCTGCTTCTTGGCAAGCAGAAAGTCGAACATGCCCATGGCTAACCTCCGAACATCTTGCTGAAGAAGCCCTTCTTCTCGGGTGTGACGAAGCGCATCGGGCGGGTGTCGCCGAGCAGGCGGGCCACGGCGTCGTCGTAGGCCTGGGCGGCATCGGACTCGGCGTCGAGGATCACCGGCTCGCCCTTGTTGGAGGCGTGCAGGACGTCGCTGGACTCGGGGATCACGCCGACCGTCTTGAGGCCGAGGATCTCCTCGACGTCGCCGACGCTCAGCATCTCGCCCGACTCCACGCGCTTGGGGCTGTAGCGGGTCAGCAGCAGGTGCTCCTTGACGCGCTCGCCGTTCTCGGCGCGGCGGGTCTTGCTCGCCAACAGGCCGAGGATGCGGTCGGAGTCGCGCACCGAGGACACCTCCGGGTTGACCACGACCACGGCCTGGTCGGCGAAGTACATCGCCAGGAACGCGCCCTTCTCGATGCCGGCCGGGGAGTCGGCGACGATGTAGTCGAAGCCGTCGGCGGCGAGGTCCTCGAGCACCTTCTGCACGCCTTCCTTGGTCAGCGCATCCTTGTCGCGGGTCTGCGACGCGGCCAGCACGTAGAGGTTCTCGAAGCGCTTGTCCTTGATCAGCGACTGCTTGAGGGTGGACTCGCCGTTGACCACGTTGACGAAGTCGTACACCACGCGGCGCTCGCAGCCCATGATCAGGTCGAGGTTGCGCAGGCCGACGTCGAAGTCGATGACGGCCACCTTGTGGCCACGGCGCGCAAGGCCGCAGGCAAGGGAGGCGCTGGTCGTGGTTTTGCCGACGCCGCCCTTGCCCGAGGTGACTACGATGATTTCGGCCAAGTTCTAATCCTCCGGTGATGGGGGGTGTTGCTCAATGGGTTGGACGGATCCCGTGTGACAGGATGCCCGTTTTGCAGCTCAAGGTGTGTCCAGCGCGGCGATGTGCAGCTGGCCGTCCTCAAGCCAGACCTGCACCGCCTTGCCGCGCAGGTCCTTCGGGATGTCCTCCAGCACCTTGTAGTGGCCGGCGATGGCGACCAGCTCGGCGTGGAACTCGCGGCAGAAGATGCGCGCCTGCTCGTTGCCCTGGGCGCCGGCGAGGGCGCGGCCGCGCAACGGGCCGTAGATGTGGACCGAGCCGTCGGCGATGACCTCGGCGCCGGCCCCGACCGCGGTCAGCACGGTGAGGTCGCGGTTGTCGGCGTAGAGCTGCTGGCCCGAGCGGACCAGCGCGGCGTGGATGAGGCCGGGACTGGCATTCGACGGAGCGGGAGGCGGCGAAGGCGCGGCTTCACGTCTGGGCGCAGGAGCGGGGGCGGCGGGCGCAGGCGCGGCCTCGGAGCCGCTGCGCTCGTACTGTGCCCGGAACTTGGCCAGCACCGGCAGCCCCAGGGCCTCGGCCAGCCGCTCGTTGTCGCTGGAGCCATAGGCCAGCGCGACCGGCAGGGCGCCGGCTTCGCGCAGACCCGCCAGCAGCGCCTGTGCGGTGGCGAGGTCGGGAGTCTGCGGCAGGCCGCCGAAATCGACGACCACCGCGCCACGGCGGAACAGGTTGGGCGCACGCTGCACGCGGTCACGCATCTCCGCGCTCAGGCGGACGACATCGAGCGTCCGGATGCGCAGGTTGGCAATGCCGACCTGGCCGATTTTGAGCTCGCCGGCCGGCTCGTAGTCCATCACGCCGACGACGCTCATGGCCCGGTCCCGGTGGGACGCGGCGCAAGGCCGGCGGTAGCCTGGATACGCGACGGGGCGATCCAGGGCACGTCGGGCAGGCTGCGGCCGTAGGTCTGGTTGACCCAGCCATAGCTGCACAGCTCCTTCATCAGCATGGCCGCGCGCAAGCCGTTGCGCACCAGCACCCGCTGGCCGACCTCGCGGAAGCCGAAGCTGCCGTGGAACAGCAGGACGGGGTCGGTGATGCCTTCCAGGAACACCTCGCAGGTCATCTGCGGGTAGCGCAGTTCGGCATAGCTCTGGGCGTCCGCGTAGAACGCCCGTCCGACGCCGCCGCCGCGACGGCGGCTGGCCACCACGATGCGGTCGATGTAGAAGAAGCCGGGATAGCGCTCGCGGAACCACTGGAAATTGCGGCTGTCGTGGTCGGCATCGCTGCCGAAGCCGACGAGGAAGCCGGCCAGGGTGCCGTCGCGCTCGGCGACGCGAAAATATTCGGCCGTCTCGTAGAAGTGGCGCAACCGCGCCGCATCCAGCGGCAGGATGGCGGGACCGGCGGCGTTGTTCAGGGCAAGGACGGAATCCAGCTCGTGCTCACGCACGTCGCGGACGACGATCGACATTCCGGGCTCCAGGGTTGGTGCGTGCATCGCGCGTGGTCGCGCGGCGGTCGCCATTATCGCATGGGGCCCAGCGCACCGGCGACCGCGGGAGCGCCGCCACGGCGGCCATTGGCCCGCGTTCAGGCATTACTTTCGGGAGCACCGGCGGACGCGGGATCTCGGTAGCATGCGGACATGCTGAGCCGCCTGAACCATAGCCGACTGTTGCGCTTCGCCGGCCTGTTTACCTGGGGGCTGGTCGGTAGCTGGCTGCTCTCGATCTTTCTTGAACCCGACTCCATCCAGGGTGTGCCGGGTGACGAGCAGGCCTTCAACCTTCTGGTGGGTCGCTGGGTCGCGGTCTACCTGACGTTTGGTGGTGTGTACTGGTGGATCACCGGCTCGCTGGGTTCGCGTCGTCCTACCTGGCTCGACCATGCGCTGCTGCTGGTGCTGACGGCCTGCGCGATCGGAGTCAGCGTGTTCTCGGGGACCGGGCTTGGCAGCGTGCTGCTGATGGTCATGGCGGGTCTTTTGCCGTGGCTGCTGCCGTTGCGGGTTGGCGTGGTCTGGCTGGTGGCCAGCAATATCGCCGTGATCCCGGTATTCGTGAGTGCGCTGGATTTCTCGGTGCTGTTCGCGGTGGTGCAGTCGCTGCTGTATGCCGGGTTCTCCACCTTCGTGTTCGTGACTGCTCTGGTGGCCATGCAGCAGGCGCAGGCCCGCGAGGAGCAGCGCCGGCTCAACGCCGAGTTGCGGGCCACCCGGCTGCTGCTGGCCGAGAGCGCCCGGATCAACGAGCGCACCCGAATCTCGCGCGAGTTGCATGACCTGCTCGGCCACCACCTGACCGCGCTGAGCCTCAATCTGGAGGTGGCCGGGCACCTGGTCGACGGCCGCGCCCGCGAGCACGTCAGCCAGGCCCACACGCTCGCCAAGCTGCTGCTCACCGACGTGCGCGAGGCGGTGAGCCAGTTGCGCGAGGACGGCGCGATCGACCTGGCGGCGGCCCTGCAACCGCTGGCCGAAAACGTGCCGGGACTGGATATCCACATGGACATCGAGGCGCCGCTCACCCTGGACGACCCCGAGCGCGCCCACGTGCTGCTGCGCTGTACCCAGGAAATCATCACCAATGCGGTGCGCCACGCCGGTGCGCGCAACCTCTGGATCCACGCGCGCCGCCAGGCCTGCCGGATCGAGATGACCGCGCGCGACGACGGCCGTGGCGCCGACCAGTTGGCCGCCGGCAATGGCCTGCGCGGCATGCGCGAGCGCCTGCATCAGTACGGCGGCGACCTGACGATCGAAACCCGGCCCCAGGCAGGCTTCCACCTGCACCTGACGTTGCCGGCCACGGCGGCCCGGGCCGCTGCCAGTGAAGGAGTGGTTGCATGATCCGCGTACTGCTTGTCGATGATCAGACCCTGGTCCGCCAGGGCGTGCGTTCGCTGTTGGCGCTGGCCGACGGGATCGAGGTGGTGGCCGAGGCCGGCGACGGGCGTCAGGCGGTGGAGGTGATCCCGCAGGTCCGCCCCGACGTGGTCCTGATGGACATGCGGATGCCGGTGATGTCGGGGCTGGAGGCGCTGCAGGCGCTCTCGCGCCAGGGCCAGCTGCCGCCGACGATCATCCTGACCACCTTCGACGACGACCAGCTGGTGCTGGCCGGCATCAAGGCCGGAGCCAAGGGCTACCTGCTCAAGGATGTTTCGCTCGAGCAACTGGTCGGTGCGATCCAGACCGTCGCCGCCGGCGGTTCGCTGGTGCAGCCGGCGATGAGCCAGCGCCTGCTGTCGGGGCTGGAGCACATGCGCAACGACTTCGTCAGCCTGGACCGGCCCGACCCGCTCACCGAGCGCGAGACAGAGATCCTGCGGCTGATGGCCGGCGGCTTCTCCAACAAGGAGATCGCCAACTCGCTGGGCGTGGCGGAGGGCACGATCAAGAACCACGTGTCCAACATCCTCAGCAAGCTCGGCGTGCGCGATCGTACCCGGGCCGTGCTCAAGGCCTTCGAGTTGCAGCTGGTCTGAGGGCCGCCGCCGGTGCCGGCGGCGCGGCGGCTTTGCACCGCCGGCTTTTGTGACCGTCGAAGGCTGCGCTAGCCACGGCTTCCTTGCTAGGATTGCCGGTCTGCGCCCCGTCCGCCCCGGGCCCGGCCCTGGAGAACCTGAATGACCCGTCTGATCGAGATTCTGATTTCACTGGCCATCGTGGCCGTGCTGTTCGTCACCGTCGGCTTCCTCCTGCCGTCGAGCCGCCACATCGAGAACTCGGTTGAGACCAACCGCAAGTTGACGATCGTGTACGACACGATCAGCAGCTTCCGCCGGTTTGACGAGTGGAACACGCTTGCCCTGCGCGATCCGCGGATGGACGTGAACATGGCCGGCCCCGAGGAGGGCGTCGGTGCCCGCTTCGAGTACGACTCCGACGAGGAGGAAGTCGGCGAGGGCAGCTGGGAGATCATCGAGGCGGTGCCCAACAAGAGCGTCACCTTCCGCATCACCGACGACAAGTCGGGCAAGAACAAGGTCACCAAGTTCATCCTCGAGCCGACCGGCCGAAACAACCGCAACGTCAAGATCACGCAGACGTACGACGTCGATTACGGCATGAACCTGCTGGGCCGGTACGCCGGTATGTACGTGGGCAGCAACTTCGGCGGCGACATGAAGGTGGGCCTGTCGCGCCTCACCAACATGCTGGCCGCGGTGCCCAACTACGACTATGCCGAGCTCAGCAAGGACGACCCGT
Source organism: Lysobacter sp. CC-YZS074 (assembly GCF_056739745.1). Classification (NCBI taxonomy): domain Bacteria; kingdom Pseudomonadati; phylum Pseudomonadota; class Gammaproteobacteria; order Lysobacterales; family Lysobacteraceae; genus Lysobacter; species Lysobacter sp. CC-YZS074. The sequence goes on from NZ_CP200301.1 coordinate 1,158,533, forward strand.
CGATGGCGCCAGGCATCACCCAGCGCCCGGCCCAGACCCTGCTGGTGGTCGGGGCGGCGGTGGAGCGCAACAACGATGTCGTCCAGCGCACCATGAAGAACAACATGCAGTGGATCGACAAGGTCATGAAGGCCAATGACCTGGAGCCTGCCGGTCCGGTCCGCATCATCACCAACGAGTTCGGCTCGGAGAACTATTCGTTCGAGGTCGCCCAGCCGGTCCGCCTGGCCGGTAGCGGCGAGGACGAGCCCGAGGCTGCCGAAGAGGCCGCCGGGGACGAGGACGAGGCGGCGGCTGACGAGGCCGGCACCGACGGCGAGGCCGAAGCGGCTGCCGTGACCGGCACCTCGATCATCGCGTCCGCGAAGGAGTTCCCGTCCGGCGGCCCGCTCGACATCGAGCTGCAGGGTCCGGTCGAGGTGGTGCAGGTGGAGGCCGGTCCGGTGGCGATGGTCCCGTTCAAGGGCCACATGGCCAACCTGGCGAACGTGCGTGACGCCCTGCGTGGCTGGGCGATGACCCGCGGCTACCAGAGCGTGGACCGTCCGTACGAGGCTTGGGTCGACGGCATCGATGCCGGCTTCACCGAGAACGGCGAATTCGTCGTCTATTGGGCGGTGAAGTAAGCCCACTCTACAAACCGGGTTGTGACACGACGCGCCGCGGACATCCGCGGCGCGTTTTGTTTGTGGGCTGGTATCGTGCCGCGATCCCTCCGGAATGATGACGGCATGAGCCCAATCGGCGCGCACCCGCCTTCCACCCGTCCGCTGCGCCTGCTGCCTGCCGCCGGCGCGGTGCTGGCCGCGGCGGCGGTGGCGTTGTCGGCCTATGCCGCGCACGTGGTCGACCCCTCCGCGCAGGCGCGGCTGCAACCGGCGGCGCTGTTCGCCTTCGGTCACGGCATTGCGCTGGCGGCGCTGGGGCCCCTGGCGGTGCGGCGGCTGGCGCGGCTGTCGTTGGCCGCGCTGCTGCTGGGAACCCTGCTGTTCTCGGGCAGCCTGGTCCTGGCGCATTTCCTGGCCACCCCTACGGCGTTGGCGCCGTTTGGCGGCGGCCTGATGATCCTCGCCTGGCTGGCGTGGGCCGGCGACCGCATCGGGCGTTGACCATGGCGCGCCACGCCCGCGGGTTCGACACCGACGCCGCCCATGCGCACCTCTCGCGTCGTGATCGCAAGCTCGGTCGCTGGATGAAGCAGCTCGGCCCGATCGGGCCGGACCCGCGCTGGCGAAAGTCGTTCGATCCGGTGGATGCGCTGGCCCGCGCGATCCTGTTCCAGCAGCTCAGCGGCAAGGCGGCTTCGACCATCGTCGGCCGGGTCGAGGTCGCGATCGGCAGCGACCGCCTCCATTTCGACACCCTCGGCCGCTGCGACGACGCCACCCTGCGCGGCTGCGGCGTGTCGGGCAACAAGCTGCTGGCGTTGCGAGACCTCGCCGCGCGCGAGGAACGGGGCGAGATTCCTTCGCTGCGGCGGATGGCGACGATGGACAACCAGGCGATCATCGATGCGCTGGTGCCGGTGCGGGGGATCGGCCGCTGGACCGTGGAGATGATGCTGATGTTCCGGCTCGGCCGCCCGGACGTGTTGCCGGTCGACGACCTCGGCATCCGCAAGGGCACGCAGATGGTCGACCGGAGCGATTCGATGCCAACCCCCAAGGAACTGGCCGAACGTGGCGAGCGCTGGGGGCCGTACCGCACCTACGCCAGCCTGTACCTGTGGCGCGTCACCGACAGCGCGGCGGGCACCAAGACGCCGACCAAGCGTTCGCAGGAGTAGTCCGGGTCTGCGCAGGTCCTGGGTTTCTGTAGGAGCGGCTTCAGCCGCGATCCGGAAAACGTGCGCCCACGCGACCCCATGATCGCGGCTGAAGCCGCTCCTACAAGAGCTCCTGCAGGTCGATCACTCCGGAGCGGAGGCGTGCCATGTCCAGTGCCACGGCTCGTAGACGATCCCGTGCGGGTTGTTCCGCGGGTAGCTCATCGAGAAGCCGTAGCCGCCGGCGTGGCCGACCAGCCAGTCGAACGCGGCGGTGGCCTCGAACGTCTCCTCCGCCGGGGGCTCGCCCGGCGTGCCGATATCGAGCGCGAGGCCGGAATGGTGCTCGCTGTAGCCCGGTGCGGCGTTGACCGCGAGGATTTCGTCGACGCCGAGCCCGCGCGCGCATTTGCGCTCGAAGATGCCGAGCTGGTAATCGTGGCTGCGGTAGCCCGAGATCGCCTCCAGCGTGACCCCGTCCCGCTGCGCGGCGGCCTGCAGATGTTGCCAGGCACGCGCGGCGTGGGCGTGCAGCCACAGGGGCCGGCCGAAACGGTCGAAGCCGGCCAGGGCCAGCCAGTCCGGCTCGGCGACCAGCGGCAAGCCGGTGCGTTCGCCGTAGGTGTCGTCCAGGCCGAGCGCGTCCAGCCGCTCCTGCAGGCGTTCCAGCGGGAGTTCGCCGACGTGTTCGATGCCCGGGCGCCGATGGCCCGGATGCCATTCGAGTGCGTCCAGCGCGGCGTCGATGCCGGGTTCGCGCATCAGCCGCGGCACCAGCGCCAGCATGCCTTCGGGCAGGTCCGCGGCGAGGTAGCGGCCGTCGCGCTTGCGGCGCAACACGTGCCGGGCGCGTGCCAGCGCCCGCGCGTCGTGGTTGCTGCGCGCGCGCAGCAGCCCGTGCGGCCAGAGCTCGATCTCCGGCGTGTTGATCAGGATCTTCGGCTGTCCGCGCATGGACGCAGATTATCCAGCTGGCCGTGACGTCGTCAGCCGCGCCATCTCAGGCTTCCTTCTTGAGGACCAGCCGGACGTGGTCGAACGGGGTCAGCTGCGCCGTGGAGACCAGCTCCCAGCCTTGGGCGCCGAGACGGTCGAGTTCGTCGCGGATACGGTCCGACATCGGCGGGCCCATCATGTTCGGGCTCAGTTCCACCACTTCGTAGGTCCACTGTTTGCTCATGGCGTGTCTTCCGGGTCTTCGGGTGGGTGGGTGGCCGGGAATCGTCCGGCCTTGCGCAGGGCGTCACGCAGAACGTACTCGATCTGCGCGTTCACGCTGCGCAGCTCGTCGTCGGCCCAGCGCTGTGCCGCCGCGAGGATCTCGGCATTGATGCGCAGCGGATAGGCTTTCTTCTCGGCCATGGGCTGGTGCTTTCCTGTGAAGAGTCCGCACCTGGAGGTGCGGGCTTTTGCGCAGGGATGCGCGACTAGTACAGACTGCCGGCGTTGACCACCGGCTGGGTACCGCGGTCGGCGCACAGCACCACCAGCAGGTTGCTGACCATCGCCGCCTTGCGCTCCTCGTCCAGGTGCACGACGTCGTTCTTCTGCAGTTCCTCGAGCGCCATCTCGACCATGCCGACGGCGCCGGCGACGATCCGCGTGCGCGCGGCGATGACGGCGTTGGCCTGCTGCCGCTGCAGCATCGCGTGGGCGATCTCGGGTGCGTACGCCAGATGGCTGATGCGCGCCTCCAGCACGTCCACGCCGGCGGTGGTCAGGCGCTCGTCGAGCTGCGCCTTGAGGTGGTCGGAGATCTCGTTGGGGTGGCTGCGCAGCGAGACCTGGCCTTCCTCGTGCTGGTCGTACGGGTAGCTGGTGGCCATGCCGCGCAGCGCCGCCTCGGACTGGATGTGGACAAAGCTCTCGTAGTCGTCGACGTTGAACACCGCCTCGGCCGAGTCGACCACTTTCCACACGATGACCGCGGCGATCTCGATCGGGCTGCCTTCCAGCTCGTTGACCTTGAGCTTGCCGCTCTCGAAGTTGCGCACGCGCAGGCTCACCTTGCGCTTGCTGAAGAACGGGTTGTTCCAGCGCAGACCGTTGTCGTGGACGGTGCCGACGTACTTGCCGAACAGGCTCAGCACCGCCGACTGGTTCGGCTCGACCATATACAGCCCGGTCAGGCAGAAAAACGCGAGCACGGCGAGGACGGCGCCGCCCGCCATGCCGGCGAGCGACTGGTCGCCGACTCCGGTGAAGAACAGCCACGCGGCGCACAGCAGCGCGGCGATCAGCAGCAACAGGGTGGGGATGCCGGGCAGGGAGCGGGTCGGGTTCTCTTTCATGGCGCGGCTCTCGAGGTGGTTTTCCTGATTTGATATCAATCTGATATCACGTTCAAGTGCCGCCGGGACGGGGCCGTGCGGATGCGGCTACGGCTCGATCCGGTACAGCGGGGCGGGGATGAACTCGCCCGTGGCGTACAGGCTGCGCCCGTCCGCGGACCACCCCAGCGCCTCGGCCTGAGGCAGCCACGGCAGTTCGCTGACCGCGGGCGTGCCGGCGACCGCGTCGGCCCAGTTCTGCCCTTCGCGTCGCGGATACAGCAGCAGGTAGCGGTAGGTCATCACCGCGAGCGTCGCGCCGTCCGGCGACAGCGAGGCGGCGCTGACCTGGGTATCCAGGCGCGCGTGCCGGGGTGAATGCTGGAGCCGCTCGGCGTCCGGCCGCGGCATGCCGGCGAGCGTGCCGAGCCGCTGCGCGGTCAGCAGTTCGCGCGCCGGCGGCCGCAGCGGCAGCGAGAACAGTTCCGGTGGCTCGCGCTTCTTCGAGACCAGCAGGACCTCGCCGCGCCGCGCGTCGACGGCGACCGCCTCGCAGTCGCGCGGTCCGTCCGGCCAGCGGAACGCGATCGACCAGGCCGGCTGCAGGCGCGCGTTGCGGAGCGTGGCCGGCTCCTCGATCACGTGCAGTTGCAGGGTGCGGCGCAGGCCGCCGTTGTCGCCCACGTCGGCGACCAGGAGGTAGCGCCTGCCTTCCAGTTCGAAGATGGCGATGTCTTCCCAGTCGGTCTTGGTCACGCCCTCGATGCCGAAGGTGGCGAGCCGGCTGCCACGGGTGTTGACCGCGAACAGCCGGGCCGGGTTGTCGCCGTCGTCATGCAGCCACAGCACGTCCTCGTGCAGGTGCGAGGCGGCCAGGCCGCTGACCTCGTTGAGCTGCATGTCCAGCAGCACGCCGGTGAGCTCGCCGCCGGGCCCTTCGCGGTCTTCCTCCCGGCCACCGCAGCCGGCCAGAGTCGCCGCCACGGCGAGGGCGCCGAACAGGCGGAGGACGGACGAGGACGGGCGCGGCGGGCTGGGCATCCGGCGAAGGATCGCATGCGCTCCACCGCGCCCGGAAGCCGGGTGGACGATCCGGCGGTCCGGCGGCCGCACGAAGTTAGACTGGCGCGCTCCACGTCGCGATCAGGATCCCGCATGGTCACCCTCTGTACGCCGCTGTCCCCGCACGCCTTCCGCGTCCTGCTGCTCGGTTCGGGCGAACTCGGCAAGGAAGTCGCGATCGAACTGCAGCGTTTCGGCGTGGAGGTGATCGCCGCCGACCGTTATGCCGACGCGCCGGCGATGCAGATCGCGCACCGCAGCCACGTGATCGACATGCTCGACGGCGCCGCGGTGCGCGCGCTGGTCGAACGCGAGCGCCCCGACCTGGTGGTGCCCGAGATCGAGGCGATCCACACCCGGACCCTGGTCGAGCTGGAACGGGAATTCGCCGCGAGCGGAAGCGGGGCGCGGGTGATCCCGACCGCGCGCGCGGCGCAGTTGACCATGGACCGCGAGGGGATCCGCCGGCTGGCCGCGGAAACCCTCGGCCTGCCCACCTCGCCGTACCGCTTCGTCGACACGCCGGAGGATTACCGCGCGGCGGTGTCGGCGATCGGGTTGCCTTGCGTGGTCAAGCCGGTGATGTCGTCGTCGGGCAAGGGGCAGTCGCTGGTGCGCACGCAAGGCGATGTGGAGCCGGCGTGGGAGTACGCGCAGTCGGGCGGTCGCGCCGGCGCCGGGCGGGTGATCGTCGAGGGCTTCGTCGATTTCGATTACGAGATCACCTTGCTCACCGTGCGCCATGCCGGGGGAATCACCTTCTGCGCGCCGATCGGGCACACGCAGGAGGACGGCGACTACCGCGAGAGCTGGCAGCCGCAGCCGATGTCGCCGCTGGCGCTTGAGCGCGCGCAGGCGATCGCCCGCGCGGTGGCCGACGACCTCGGCGGCTGGGGCGTGTTCGGCATGGAATTCTTCGTGCGCGGCGACGAGGTGTGGTTCAGCGAGGTCTCTCCACGTCCGCACGACACCGGGCTGGTCACGCTGGCCGGGCAGGACCTGAGCGAGTTCGCGCTGCATGCGCGTGCGATCCTCGGACTGCCGATCCCGGTGATCCGTTCGCATGGAGCCTCCGCGTCGTGCGCGGTGCTGGCCCAGGGACATGGTGTGCCGGTGTTCTCCGGTGTCGATGCGGCCCTGGCGCAGCCCGACACCCAGTTGCGGCTGTTCGGCAAGCCGTGGGTCGAGGGCCAGCGCCGCGTCGCGGTCACGCTGGCACTGGGCGAGGACGTCGCCGGGGCGCGCGCAAAGGCGTGTCGCGCGGCGGCGGCATTGCAGATCCAGTTGCGCTGAGCGCGACGCCACGACGGAGTTTCGATGAACGACAAGAACGGGTACGCGGTTTTCTTCTTCCCGCAGGCGCTCGAGGCGCTCGGCGATGCGATCAAGCCCTATCTGCAGGCGGGGCCGGCAGGCGAGCACGTGGTGTGCCGCGAGATCGACACGGGCGGGGCGTTGGTGGAGATGACGCTGGATGGCCAGACCACGCGTGGCGAGGCGATCCAGCTGGAGTTGATGGTGCCGACGAACATGGTGCGCATGGTGGTGTCGGCGCGCAGCGACGAGGCGTTCGGGTTTGGTCCGCGGATCGCGGTGGAAACGGCGCGGTCGCTGGCGGACGAGGGCACCGATGCACAGGTGCAGGTGGAGTCCGCTGGTGACGGTGTGCCTCCCTTGGCGGGAGAAAAGCAGTAGCGGGAAGATACGCACGGCGGGTAGGCGAGGGGCATCGCAAGTCGCTCCCCGATACTCGCTTGGTTGCGATGCCCCTCGCCCACCCGCTCCCGACAGGACGGGCGCCTGCAGGAAACAGCAGGCCTGCGGAGGTTTCCTGGCGCCTGCCGGGTAGGCCGGGCACCAAGCGAGTATCGGGGAGCGACTGCCCGGCCTAGCCGGCAGGCGCCTCTCGCGAACTACCGCCCTGGACCGGCACCCTTGGGCCGGACCAGGTAGCCGCACCGCACCGACCCTCCATCAGCCTGCCGGTACGTCAGAGCGCAACCTCGAGATCCACCCACACCAGGTGATGGTCGCTGGCGTCGGCGATCGCCGCCGTGGGGGTGTCGCTGGTCGGCCAGAACACGCCGCCGTCGACCACGCGAAGGTTGTTGGAAGGCAGCACGTAGTCGAGGCGGAGGGTGCCGGATTTCGGGCCGAAGTCGCCGGTGTGGGTGGCAACGTCGCCCTGACGATCGAAGCCGCGCTCGCGGGCGCGTTCCTCTGCGCCGTGGCTGCGCGGGATGAAGGCCGCATTGACCCGCGGATGGTCCAGCAGCTGCGCGATGGCGCCGGGCACGCCGTCGCCGTCGAGCGGGTCGGCGTTGTAGTCCCCCGCGATCACGAAGCGCGCATCGGCCGGCAGGCCGCCGCAACGGCCGCGGTCGTCGCACAGCCACGGCCGCGGGGCGGGGGTGATGTATTCGGCCCAGAGGCGGATCTCGTCGAAGTTGCGCAGGCCGTTGCGGTTCTCGGCGCCGTCGAACACCGGAGGCGTGGGGTGGGCGGCCAGCAGGTGCACCGTGCCCAGCGGCGTCCGCACCGGCACGTCCCAGTGCGACTTGGACGACAGCCGCAATTGCGACCAGGTGTCCGGCGTATACCAGGACGTGCCCGTGGCCGGATCGCGTGGCTGGCGCGCGCCCGGCAGGTCGCTCCAGCGGAACTGCTGGAACGTGCGCACCCGCGCGTTGTCGATCGGATGGCGCGACAGCACCAGCATCCCGTACTGACCCGGGTGCAGGCCGTAGCCCCACGCATCGTTGCCGCGCGCCCGCGATTCGCCGCCGACGGTGCCGCTGCGGTCCAGGTCCAGCCCACTGGGGACGCCGGTGTTGACCGGCGCGAGATAGCGGTAGGGGTAGTGCAGCGGGTCGCCGCCGCCGGGCTGGGCGACCTCGAGGTAACGCCGCTGGAACAGGTCGGCCGCCTCGCCCACGGGGTCGTAGTCGAACTCGTTGAGCAGGACCACGTCCGGGCGCACCCGCTGCAGCACCGCCGCGATCTTGCGGGCGTCGGCATCGCCGGCGCGTAGTTGGGCCACCAGGGCGCCGCCGGTCTCCCCGTAGAGAGAGGTGTTGTAGGTCGCGACCCGCAGCGGCGGGGTCATCGCATCGGCCATCTCATCCGCCCATCGTTCCGGATCGCCGTGGACCGCAACCCGGACGCAACCCGCCGTTGCCGCCAGGGCGAGCATGGCCAGCAGCGCCGTTGCCAGTCTTCCCCACGGGCGCCGGCGTGAAGGCGGACGCGTGTGCGCCGGAGGGTGCGGTGGGGTCATGGGTGGTCTCCATCGAGGTCCTGCCAGCACCGTCCGTCGAACGCCTCCAGCGGACGGAAGCGGCGCTTGTATTCCATCTTGGCGTGGCTGCCGATCCAGTAGCCGAGGTAGAGGTGCTCGCGGCCTTCGCGGCGGGCCCAGTCGAGCTGGCGCAGGATCGCCAGCGTGCCCAGGCCGCGGCGCGCGGCGTCGGGATCATAGAACGTGTAGACCGCCGACAGCGCCTCGTCGGTGAGATCGGTGACGGCCACCGCGAGCAGCCGGCCGCCGCCGTGCGGCGCGCGCTCGCGCAGTTCGAGGAAGCGCCCGTCGTTCCAGCGTCCGGTCAGGAACTGGTCGAATTCGTGCGCGCCGTGGCTGTCCATGCCGCCGCCGGGATGGCGCGCCACCAGGTAGCGGCGGTACAGCGCCAGCTGTTCGTCGGTGCGTTCGGCCGGCAGCACGCGCGCCTCCACATCCACGTTGCGCGCCAGGCAGCGACGCTGGCTCCTGTCGGGGCGGAACCGCTGCACCGGGATCCGCACCGCGACGCAGGCGCGGCACCCGTGGCAGTGCGGGCGGTAGACGATGTCGCCGGAGCGGCGGAAGCCCCAGCCCAGCGCCATCGGATACCACTGGCGCAGGCGCGGGTCGCGCGGGTCGAGCACCAGGTCGCGGGCCAGCCGGTCCGGCCAGTAGCCGCAGGGATGCTCGCCGGTGTGGAACAGGCGGAGATCGTTGAGGTCCTGTCGGGGATCGGTGCCCATGGCGCGAGCATAGCGCCGCCGATCCGCCGGCTGTCCACGGACTGAACACACGCCAGCACCGGTCAACTCCGCGGCGCGACGGGCGTTCCCAGTGCATCGGCGCCGCGGTGCGCCACACACCGGAGATCGTGGATGAACCGTTACACCTTCCTGACCGCGGCCATCGCCGCCACCCTGATGGGTGCGGCCGTCGCCGCGCCGCAGCAGCCCGGCGCCACGGATGCCGGCAAGACCCGCCATGGCCACCACATGGCCCGGCTGGACACCAATGGCGATGGTGCGATCGACCGTGCCGAAGCCGCCGCGATGCCGCGCTTCGCCGGACACTTCGACAAACTCGATCGCAACGGCGACGGCCGGATCGAAGCCGGCGAGCGGCCCCGCTGGAAGCACGGTCACCGCGGCGGCCACCGTCGCGGCGGCATGGCCCATGCGATCCGGCTCGATGCCGATGGCGACGGCCGCATCAGCAAGGCCGAGGCGGCCGACAGCCCGCGCTTCGCCGAGCGCTTCGACGCCACCGACCGCAACCGCGACGGCTACCTGGTGCGCAGCGAGCTGACGGCGGCCGCCGAACGGATGCGGGCCGAGCGTGCCGTCAAGTTCCGCGAACGCGCCGAGCAGAAGTTCGCTGCCGCCGACGCCAACCGCGACGGCAAGCTCAGCCGCGCTGAAGTCGAGTCGTCGATGCCGCGCATGGCCAAGCGGTTCGCCTTCATGGACGAGGACCGCGACGGATTCCTCGGCCGCACCGACCTGCTGCCGCCGCCGCGTCGCTGAGTCGACGAGGCACTGAAGCCGATGGGGGAAGAACCCGCGCTCCGCGATGGGAGTGCGGGTTCTTTTTTATTCCGGGGTCTTCGCCGTGGTGTCGGAGCGACGCAGGCCGCAGCCGTGCCGGGCGGCCCACCACGTGTTGATCGAAGCCGACAGCACCGCCGGCAGGGCGCTCCAGAACAGGGTGTCGAGAACGTCCACAGCGCCGTCGCGGACCCACTGCAGCGTCGCCAGTGCGACCGCCACCATCAGCAACACCCGCCCGCACCGCTGTAGCCAGAAGCGGGCCAGCATCGTGTTCACAACCGCCCCGAGCTGACCAGCCCGGCGATCAGGCCACCGAAGCCGCCGACCAGGCCGACGACGCTGCCGATCCAGCACATCCAGCGTTCCCGGCGCCGGCGTGCGGCGGCCCCGACCGGGTCGCGTTGCGCTTCGATGGCGTGCCGGGGAGCCAGGATGCGCGGCTGCACGACAAGGGTCTGGTGGAACACCACGGCCATGAACACCAGCATGCCGATGACCGGCCCCAGCCAACCTTCGGTGAAGCGCGCCATCGCAAGCATGGCGGCGACGAAACCGATCGACGCCAGGCCCGAAACCGCCGCGCTGCGCACCAGCGCCACCCGTTCGGCATCGTCGATGGCGCCCTTGAGCTGCTGGCGCAGGCCGAGGTAGATCCCGGCGAACGCGGCCACCGCGGCGAGTCCGATGCTGCCAGCGGCGCCGAGCAGGATCTTCGAGAGCGTCTTGGCCCCGCCCGCCGCGGCCGCGGCGCCGAGCAGCCCGGAGGCGGCCGCCGGGGGACTGGCGACGGTGAGCGCCCCGGCCACCATCGCGGTGAACCCCGCCGCCGGCGCACTGCTCCGGGCGAACTCGCCGAACCGCGCCAGCAGGTCCGCACGTACGCTCTGCCGCGCGCGGGACAGGCGCTTGCGCACCGCCGCATCGCTCAAGCCGAGCAGGGCGGCGACCTGCTGCGAGCTCTGGCCTTCGCGGTAGTACAGCAGCAGCACCTCGCGGCTGTCGTCGGGGAGCGCGGAGATCAGTTCGGCGGCCACCGCCTCGCGCTCGTCGCCGGCCAGTGCCTCAAGCGGCCCCGGTTGCGGATCGGCGGCGGTTTCGATCAGCAGGTCGGCGTCGCGGGTTTCGATCGGTGTGCGTCGCCGCCCGCGCAGGTGGTCGCGCGCGAGGTTCCGGGTGATCTGTCGAAGCCACGGCAGGAAGCTGGCCGGGTTCTGCAGGCGCCGCAGGTGCTGCCAGGCGCTGAGGAAGGCCTCCTGCGCGATGTCCTCGCTGGCCGGCACGTCGCGGACAATGGCGAGCGCGATCGCGGTGACCGAGTTCTGGCAGGCGGCGACGATGCGGCCGTAGGCGTCGCGGTCACCGTCCGCGGCGGCGGCGAGGTGGCCGGCGATGAGCTGCTCCAATGCGGACGGCGCGATGGCGGCGGGGACGTTGCTCATCGTGGGGCTCCCTGGCACGGGCAGGCAGGTTGGCGCGCGAAAGGGCCGGTGGCGTGATCGTACGACGGCGTGGACCGCGCGGCGTGGTGTGGCTGGGCGCGGCGGCGTTGGCGGCGGTATCGAGGCATGGGCGTCTCCGGGTCGATACCGGTCCAGACGTGCGGGCGCTCCGGATGTGACCGATGTGCCCGATTCGTCGCCAGTCTCACGGGCGAGGGGACTTTCTGTAGGAGCGCAGACAGGCGCAGCTATCGGTAGGCGGAACGCCGGGGGATCGGTCCGGTATGCCCGATCGCCTTCCCGTTCAGAACCCGATGCCGCGGCTGCGCACGTGGCGGACCACGTCGACGACCCGCCACTCACCGTCCACCCGGGCGACCTCGAGCGTCTTGTAGCTCGCCCACATCCGGTGATGATAGGCGCTGTATTCGATGATGCCGCGGTCCGGCGCGGACGGTCGGAAGGTGCCGACGCGGACGATCATCGCCTCGCGGCCGGAGCCGCGATGGAAGCTGCCGCGGTCCTCGTCGGCGACCTCGACGCAGGCCGAGGCCTGGACCAGGTCCAGGCCCTCGCGCTGCAGCGATTCGATCAGCCGGATCGACGCGTCGGTGTGGTCGACCCCGAGGCAGGCGACCGGCGTGTCCACCTCGCCGAGCTCGCTGGCGAACACCGCCTGCGCGACCGGAAACAGGGTGGCGGCGATGGTGCCGTCGAACGGAGGCTCGGCTAGTTCGCGCACCGGTGCCGCACCCGGCGTCGGCAGATCGACGCCGCGCATCATCGCCACCCCGGCCACCGCGACGGCGACCAGGATCAGCCCGACCTTGAGCCGGAACGTGCGCTTCTGCGCAGGCGTCCTGCCGACGGGCTCCTGCTCGGAGCGGAACCGGAAGGTGCTGCTGACGTAGCTGCCCTCGCCGCGGGTGGTGTCGATCAGGCCGGCCTCGCGCAGCAGTTCGCGGGCGGCGACCTGCTGGTCCGAGCGCACCACCCACACCGCCGGGGTCGGTCCGGAGCGGTCGCTGTAGCTGAAATTGCCGCGCCGGTTGCCGCGGTACGAGCGGCCGTCGGTGATGCGTACCTCGATGCCGGCCCCGCGCAGCAGCTCGGCGACGCCCTCGACGTTCTCGATCCGCTGGCTGCTGAAGACCTTGCGCACGTCAGCCCCGGGCGGGCACGTGGCCGGCCGCGGCGGCGTCGCGGACCACCCGGATCAGGCCTTCCTGCGCGGTGCTGGCCACGAGGTGGCCGTCGCGGTCGTAGATCTGGCCGCGGGCGAGGCCGCGCGAGCCCTGCGCACTGGGGCTGTCCATCGAGTACAGCAGCCAGTCGTCGGCACGGAACGGGCGGTGGAACCACATCGCGTGGTCGAGCGAAGCCATCTGCACGTTCGGCTGGTAGTAGCTGATGCCGTGCGGGAAGGTCGCCGTGCCCAGCAGGTGGAAATCCGAGGCGTAGGCGAGCAGGGCCTGGTGCAGTTGCGGCGCGTCGCCGACGCGCTCGCCGAGGCGGAACCAGAACTGCTGGTACGGCGGGCGCTTGGGCGGCTTGAGTTCGTCGCGCGGATACACGTGGCGGAACTCGAACGGCCCCTTCTTCGACAGCCAGCGCTGCACCTTGTCCGGCAGACTGGCCATCACGTGGGGCGGGACGGTATCGCCGGGTTCGATGTCCTCGGGCTGCGGCACTTCGGGCATCGACAACTGGTGCTCGGCACCGTCCTCGTCCTTCTGGAAGGACGCGGCGAGGAAGAAGATCGGCTGGCCGTGCTGGATGGCGGTGACCCGCCGCACCGAGAAGCTGCCCCCATCGCGGGTGCGGTCGACCTGGTAGACCACCGGCGCGGCGATGTCGCCGGCCTTGAGGAAGTACGCGTGCAGCGAGTGTGCCGTGCGCGCCTCCTTCAGGGTGGTCTGGGCGGCCGACAGCGCCTGGCCGAGCACTTGGCCACCGAACACGTACTTGGTGCCGATGTCACGGCTCTGGCCGCGGAACAGGTTGTCCTCGAGGCGTTCGAGCGAAAGCAGGTCGATCAACTCGGAGACGGGAGAGGTCATGCGCGGCCGCCGGCAACAGGGGCCGCGATTATACCGGGCCATATGTGGCGGCTATCGGCGGGCCACCAGACGTAGGAGCGACGTAAGTCGCGAACGCGGAGGAAGTCGTCGGCCTGCGCCGGCGTGGCCCAAGGTCGGCCTCTGTTGTAGGAGCGGCTTCAGCCGCGATCTTGGAATCGTACGCCCGCGCCGGTTTCCGATCGCGGCTGAAGCCGCTCCTACAAAGGTTGGGACGGCGACAGGCGTTCGAGCCCGACCGCCTCCATCACCCGCGCCCAGGGGAACCGCGGCCCCGGGTCGCGCTTGCGGCGTACCTGCCGCGCCGGGTCGTCGCTGGCCTCGACCATCGCGGTGTCGAGGTCCTCGTGCCCGGCGACCTGGCGCAACCCCGGCAGCTCGGTCTGCAGCATCTGCAGCAGCGCCACCAGCGACGCCAGTTGCGCTTCGGTGTAGTCCTCGTCCATCGCCTGCCGGCGCGAGTCCAGCCAGTCCGGGTAGCGGCCGGTATTGACCAGCTCGATCCCGACCGACTGCGGGTTGAACCCGCGCACGTGGTGGGCCACGCGGTCCGCCGCGACCCAGCGGTGCACGCCGCCGTCGCGGTCGATGTAGAAGTGGCCGCTGTTGCCGGTGCCGCTGTCGGGGTAGAGGACGCGCTCGCCGTACTCGCGCGCGCTGGCGAGGTCGGGCAGTTCGGTGCAGTGGATCACCGCCAGTTCGACCTGCAGCAGGTCGCGTGGCACCAGCCGGTCCTCGTAGGGCAGCGGATCGACCCGGATCGGCAGGCGTGGCGGCGCGGTCGACATGGCGCGGATGCTAGCATCGCGCGCATTCCCGCCCGTCGCGCCCCCGCCGCCGCTCCTGCCGCTCGGGAGCCGCCCAGGCGCCGGGCGGCGCGGCGTGCCGGCGCGCCCTCCCGATTCCCAGGACCCGAGCCCCATGCGCGGACACTGCATTCTTTCCCACGGCTTCGAAAGCGGCCCCGACGCGACCAAGGTCACCGCCCTGGCCGAGGCCGCCGAACGTCTCGGCTGGACCTGCGAACGCCCCGATTACACCGACCTCGATGCGATGCGCGAGGTCAGCGACCTCGGCGACGTGACCGAGCGCGTCCGCCGGCTCCACGGCCTGGCCACCGCCGCCGCCGCGCGCGGGCCGGTGGTGCTGGCCGGGTCGAGCCTGGGCGCGTGGATCTCCGGGCACGTCTCGCTGCAGGTGCCGGTCGCCGGGCTGTTCCTGATGGCGCCGCCGGTGCGCATGCACGAAGCCCATCCGCTGGACGCCGCCGATGTCCCGACGGCGATCGTCCATGGCTGGGCCGACGACCTGTGCGACGCCGACGCCGTGGTGGCGTGGGCGGCGGCGCGCCGCGCCCGGCTGCTGATGGTCGACGACGGCCACCGCCTGTCCGCGCACGTGCAGGACAGCGCCGACGCCTTCGGGCAATTGCTGGCGAGCCTCTGATGAAGTTCTTCGCAAGCTGCGGCAAGGGGCTGGAATACCTGCTGGCCGACGAGCTGGTCGCGCTGGGCTGCACGCGTGCGACCGCCGCGATCGCCGGCGTCAACGTCGAGGGTGACCTCGTCGACGCCCAGCGCGCGGTGCTGTGGTCGCGGCTGGCCAGCCGGGTGCTGTGGCCGCTGGCGGAGTTCGACTGCGCCGACGAGCACGCCCTCTACGCCGGCGTGGCCGCGCTGCCGTGGCCGGAGCACCTGGCCGATGGCGACACCATCGCGGTCGACGCCCACGTTTCCGGCGACGGCCTGACCCACGCGCGCTACGCCGCGCAGCGGGTCAAGGACGCGGTGGTCGACACGATGCGCGACGCCACCGGCGCGCGCCCCGACGTCGACGTCGAGCAGCCCGACCTGCGCCTCAACCTGGTGGTGCGCAAGGGCCGCGCGATCGTGTCGGTCGACCTCGGCGGCGGGCCGCTGCACCGGCGCGGCTGGCGCCAGCAGCAGGGCGAGGCGCCGCTGAAGGAGAACCTCGCCGCGGCGGTGCTGGTGCGGGGCCGCTGGCCAAGCGTGTACGCCGACGACGGCGCGCTGCTGGACCCGATGTGCGGCAGCGGCACGCTGTTGATCGAGGGCGCGTTGATGGCGGCCGACGTCGCCCCGGGCCTGCTGCGCCACGGCGGCTTCGTCCCGACCCGCTGGAAGGGTTTCGACACCGCCGCCTGGAAGGCCCTGCGCGACGACGCGCTGGCGCGCGAGCAGGCCGGCCGCGCCGCGTTGCGCCCGGTGTTCTTCGGCCGCGACACCGACCCGCACGCGATCCGCGCCGCGCGCGACAACGAGGTGATGGCCGGGCTGGCCGGCGTGATCGACCTGCGGGTCGCGGGGGTCGAGGCGCTGGCCGCCGACAGCCTGCCCGAGTCCGCCCGCGCGGCCGGGCTGGTGGTGTGCAACCCGCCGTACGACATCCGGCTGGCCGCCGACCCCGCGCTGTACCGCGCACTCGGCGACGGTCTGCGCCAGGCGGTGCCGGGCTGGCGCGCGAGCCTGCTGTGCGGCGACGCCGAGCTGGCCTACGCCACCGGACTGCGCGCGCAGAAGAAGTACCAGCTGTTCAACGGTGCGATCGAATGCACCCTGATCGTCGCCGACCCGGTCGCGCCGCCGCAGCGTGAGCGCGCCGCGCAGGCGTCGGAAGCGTTGGGCGAAGGCGCGAAGATGGTTGCCAACCGCCTGCGCCGCAACCTGCGCAAGCTCAAGGCCTGGCGCCAGCGCGAGGGCGTCACCTGCTTCCGCGCCTACGACGCCGACCTGCCCGAATACGCCGCCGCGATCGACGTCTACCAAACCGACGAAGCCGCGCCGCGCACCTTCCTGCACGTGCAGGAGTACGCCGCCCCGGTCGACATCCCCGAGCCGGTGCAGCGCCGCCGCCTCAACGAGCTGCTGGCGGCGGCGCGCGAGGTGTTCGCGGTGCCGCGCGAGCAGGTCGCGCTGAAGACCCGCGCGCGCGGCAAGGGCGGCAGCAAGTACGGCCGCTTCGACCAGCGCGGCGAGTTCGCGGTCGTGCGCGAGGGCGACGCGCGGCTGCGGGTCAACCTGTTCGACTACCTCGACACCGGGCTGTTCCTCGATCACCGCCCGATGCGCCTGCGCATCGCCGCCGAGGCCGAGGACGCGCGGTTCCTCAACCTGTTCGGCTACACCGGCGCGGCCACCGTGCACGCCGCGATCGGCCGCGCCCGCGCCACCACCACGGTCGACCTGTCGGCGACCTACCTGCAGTGGTGCGCCGACAACCTGCAGGAGAACGGCGTCGGCGGCGCCCGCCACCGGCTGGTCCAGGCCGACGCGATGGCGTGGCTGGCCGGTGACACCGGCGAGTACGACCTGGTGTTCTGCGACCCGCCGACATTCTCCAACTCCAAGCGCGCCGGCGACTTCGACGTGCAGGCCGAACACGTGCGGCTGCTGCGCGCCGCGGTCGCCCGGCTGTCGCGCGACGGCGTGCTGTATTTCTCCAACAACTTCCGCCGGTTCCGGCTGGACGAGGCGGCGCTGGCGGAGTTCGCCCGGGTCGAGGAGATCAGCGCCGACACCATTCCGTCGGATTTCGAGCGCAACGGGCGCATCCACCGGTGCTGGCGGGTGGTGCGGCGGTGAGGGGGCGGGAGCCGGAGCTCCTGTAGGAGCGGCTTCAGCCGCGATTGTGAACCGGACGCGCGACCAATCACCCGATCGCGGCTGAAGCCGCTCCTACAGGTGGCGATACGCAGGAGCGTTCCGGATGGAGCACCCCCATCGTTCACCCGATGGAACACAGGCTTGCAGCCTTGCCACTGGCTTCGCCCCGCCGGGGCCACCATCCTGCGGTGACACCCAGCGGAGCCCGCCATGACCACCCACACCGACCGCCATGCCCGGGTCGCGCGCGCCGTCCACGGCATGCCCGCCTCCGACGGCGGGGGCGTGCGCCTGACCCGCGTGATCGGCACGCCGCAGCTGCCCGACCTCGATCCGTTCCTGATGCTCGACGAGTTCGGCACCGACCGGCCGGAGGACTACCTCGCCGGATTCCCCGACCACCCGCACCGCGGCTTCGAGACCGTCACCTACATGCTCGACGGCCGCATGCGCCACAAGGACAACCACGGCAACGAGGGCGTGCTGGTGCCCGGCAGCGTGCAGTGGATGACCGCCGGACGCGGCCTGGTCCACTCGGAGATGCCCGAGCAGGAATCCGGCCGCATGCGCGGTTTCCAGCTGTGGGTGAACCTGCCGGCGCGCGAGAAGATGACCGAGCCGCGCTACCAGGAGTTCGCGCCGGACCGCATTCCGCAGGTCCAGCCGGCCGATGGCGTCATGGTGAAAGTGGTGGCCGGCGAGGTCGGCGGCGTGCGCGGTCCGATCGTGCAGCCGGCAACCGAGCCGCTGTACCTCGATATCACCCTCGCGCCCGGGGCGGAGTGGGCACACGCACTGCCCGAAGGCCATAACGCGTTCGCGTACGTCTTCGAGGGCGAAATATCGTTGGGCGAGGGCGCGAATGCCCGGGCGTTACAGGCACCGCAGCTGGCGGTGGTCGCCGGTGGCCCGCTGGTGCGGCTGAAGGCCGGCGAAGCCGGTGCGCGCGTGCTGCTCGTGGCGGGGCGGCCGCTGCGCGAGCCGGTCGCGCGCCACGGCCCCTTCGTGATGAACACCCGGCAGGAGCTCATGCAGGCGTTCGTCGACTTCCAGGAAGGCCGGTTCTAGGCGCCACGCCCCCGAACATCACCCGGCGCGACGGTCGCCGCCGGGCCGCTTTGACCGGCCCCGGCGGCCTGCTCACGTCGAGAGCGCCGCCGGCGCAGGACGCGCCAGCGGTTCGCCTACTGGCCGGCCGCGATCTGGCGGCTGGCGCCGAAGCGCAGCTCGCCGGTCAGGTTGAACGCCTGCTGCAGCGGTTCGCCCGGAGGCGCCTGCAGCCAGATATGGGCGACCCGGCCGTCCGGCAGATCGAGCAGCGTTTCGCGAGCCTCGATGTTGGGCTTGGTCGCCAGTTCCGCGCGGTACCAGTGGACTTCGCGTCCGTCGATCACGCCGGCTTCCTCGCGGTTGCGGCGGTTCGGCTCGAACGTGGGCTCGCCGGTGATGTAGAGCCCGAAGGCCTCGCTGCCGTCGACGCGCAGGGCGCGGCAGAAGTCGGCCTCGCCGGTGGCGCGGTGTTCCCAGATCAGGTCCGTGCCGGCAGGCAGCTGCGGACAGCCGGCCGTGTCCTGCGCCTGTGCCGCCGAAGCGGCCAGCAACAGCAAAGGCAGGCAATAAGCCGTCTTGTTCATGGTGTTCCCCCTATGCGCAGCCATTCCCGTGTGGCTGCGGTTCCGACCTTATTCCAGATTGCAAGCGTTGACAAATCCGGCAAAGTCCGATCCAGCTGAACAGGGGGCTTGGTCGGTGGGCGGGATCAGGGGGCGGGATCGAACCGGACGGTGGCGGCCGGATTGTCGCCATGTTCCAGCGACAGCAACTTCAGTCGCCAGTCGCCGACGGACGCCTCCGGGGATTTCGGCAGGTTGAGCATCACCGCGGTCGCCGTGCCGCCCGGAGCGGTGAATTCGAACGCCACGTCGGCGTCGCCGGCGCGGATGCACTGCACGCCCGGCGGGCAGCGCGAATCGGCGGAGACGGCGACGTAGCGCAGGCGGGCGTCGTCGGGAAGCGTGATGCGCTCGCCGACCTGCAGGACGACCGGTTGTCCCGCGGCGGCCACGCGTTCACCGCTGCTGGCGCAGCCGGGCAGGACGCCGGCCAGGAGGAAGGTGAGGGCTAGGGTGCGGGTCATGGCGGCTCCTGCTCGGCATCGTGCTGGCGAGGCTAGCGCCCCGCGCGTGAACGCCGCGATGCCGGGTCGCCGCCGCTCAGGGCTGCGGCAGCGGCGCGGTCAACAGCGTGATGTCGCCGTCGTCCTCGATGTGGATGGTCATCCGGCGGCCGTATTCGTCTTCGCCCATCGGCTCGACCGCGCACCCGCACAGCGCGGCGGCGATCGCCGGCGCGGTATTGCTGTGGCCGACGACCAGTACGGTGCCCGCGGGGTGTTCGCGCCGCAGCCGTGCCGCAAACACCGGCGCGGGCTCGTCGGCCGGGTAGGCCGCGACCGGCAACCCGTGGGTCCGCGCGGTGGGCGCGGCGGTTTCGCGGGCCCGGCGCAGCGGGGTGGCGTAGACGGCGACCACCGGCGAGTCCGCCAGGCTGGCAGCCAGTGCTTCGGCACGCGCATGGCCCGCGTCGGTCAGCGCGGGGTCGTCCGAGCCGTCCACCGCCTTCTCGGCATGGCGCACCACCACGAAGGTCGCCGCCGCATTACCGCCGCGTGTCGGCGGGATGCCGGCACAACCCGCCAGCGCGGCGGCCAACAGCATCGGTGCGAAAAGGCGGAGCAGGGCGGTTGTGCTCATGGCGTCGCGGCAGGGGTGGCGTGCGTTGGAAGGTGCGCGGTTTCCGCACGCGTGTCCAATGCCGGAGGTCGCGGCGCGGCATCGCGACCGTGGCCCGGGGCGGCCGCGTGCCGGTTCACTCCTTGCCGAGCACCGCCAGCAGCCCGCGCGCGGCGCTGACCCGTTCGGCTGCACCGGGCAGGTCGAGCGTCAACCGCAACTTGTCCGGCCCGTCCATCCGGTACAGCTTGGGCTGGCCCTGGATCAGCTTGATGATCGCCATCGGGTCGACGTTGGGTTTCTCGACGAACTGGATGCGGCCGCCGGCCTCGCCGATGTCGAGCTTGCGGATGCCCAGCGCGGTGGCCTGCAGCTTCAGCTCGGCGGTCGCGAACAGGTACTTGGCCGGGTCCGGCAGCAGGCCGAAGCGGTCGATCATCTCGACCTGCAACTCGCGCAGTTCCTCGCTGTCGCGCGCGCCGGCGATGCGCTTGTACAGCGTCAGGCGGGTGTGGACGTCGGGCAGGTAGTCCTCGGGGATCAGCGCCGGCACGTGCAGTTCGACCTCGGCGCCGCGTGCCTCGACCGCGTCGACGTCGGGCAGCTCGCCGCGCCGGATCGAACGCACCGCGCGCTCCAGCAGCTCGGTGTAGAGGCTGAAGCCGACCTCGGCCATCTGTCCGCTCTGGTCCTCGCCGAGCAGCTCGCCGGCGCCGCGGATCTCCAGGTCGTGGGTGGCGAGGGTGAAGCCTGCGCCGAGCTCGTCCATCGCCTCGATCGCATCGAGCCGCTTCTTCGCGTCGGCGGTGATCGCCTTGCGGTCGGGCACGACGAGGTACGCGTAGGCGCGGTGATGGCTGCGCCCGACGCGGCCGCGCAGCTGGTGCAGCTGGGCCAGGCCGAAGCGGTCGGCGCGGTTGATGATGATGGTGTTGGCGTTGGGGATGTCGATGCCCGACTCGATGATCGTGGTCGACAGCAGCACGTTGAAGCGCTGCTTGTGGAAATCGAGCATCACGCGCTCCAGTTCCCGCTCGGGCATCTGGCCGTGGGCGACGCCGATGCGCGCCTCCGGTACCAGTTCCTCCAGCTCGCGCTGCATCCGGCCGATGCTCTCGACGTCGTTGTGCAGGAAGTAGACCTGGCCGCCGCGCGCGAGCTCGCGCTGGAACGCCTCGCGCAGCTGGCTGTCATCCCACGGCACGACGAAGGTCTGCACCGCGAGCCGGTGCGCCGGAGGCGTGGCAATGATCGACAGGTCGCGCAGCCCCGCCATCGCCATGTTGAGCGTGCGCGGGATCGGCGTGGCGGTGAGCGTGAGCAGGTGGACGTTTGCGCGCAGGGCCTTGAGCGCCTCCTTCTGGCGCACGCCGAAGCGCTGCTCCTCGTCGACGATCACCAGCCCGAGGTTCTTGAAGCGCACGTCCTTCTGCAGCAGCCGGTGGGTGCCGACGATCACGTCGAGCGTGCCTTCGGCGGCCTTCTCCAGCTCGGCCTTGATCTCTTTCGTGGTCTTGAAGCGCGACAGCACCTCGACCTTGAGCGGCCAGTCGGCGAAGCGGTCGCGGAAGTTGCGGTAGTGCTGTTCGGCCAGCAGGGTGGTCGGCACCAGCACGGCGACTTGCTTGCCGGCCGCGGCGGTGGCGAAGGCGGCGCGCACGGCGACCTCGGTCTTGCCGAATCCGACGTCGCCACAGACCACGCGGTCCATCGGCTGGCTGGACTGCAGGTCGCGCAGCACCGCCTCGATCGCGGCGTGCTGGTCGGGCGTCTCCTCGAACGGGAAGGCGGCCGCGAACGGCTCGTACATCGCGCGGTCGATGTCGATCGCCAGGCCGGCGCGGGCCTGCCGCTTGGCCTGGATTTCGAGCAGTTCGGCGGCGACGTCGCGGACCTTCTCCTGCGCCTTCTTCTTGGCCTTTGTCCACTGTTCGCCGCCCAGGCTGTGCAGCGGTGCGGTTTCCGGCGACGCGCCCGAATAGCGGTTGATCAGGTGCAGCTGCGAAACGGGCACATAGAGCCGGTCGCCCTTGGCGTACTCGATCTCGACGTATTCGTTCTTCTCGCCACCGGCCTCGAGCACCACCAGCCCGCGGTAGCGGCCGACGCCGTGGTCCTCGTGGACGATCGGCGCGCCTTCGCTGAGCTCGCCGAGGTCGCGGATGATCGCTTCGGGCTCGCGCCCGGCACGCTTGCGGCGGCGCGGCTGGCCGGCACGCTCGGGGAACAGCTGGCGCTCGGTCAGGACGGTGAGCTGCGGCGCGTCCAGCGCGAACCCGTCCTCCAGCGGCGCCACCGCGACCGCGAAGGCCGCGGGTTGACCGGCGGCCGCCGTGCCTCCACCGGGTTCGCCGGCGGGCGCCGGAGCGAACGTCGACCAGTCCGGCAGTACCTCCGGCTGCAGCCCGGCCGAATGCAGGATTTCCAGCAGGGCCTCGCGCCGACCCGGGGAATCGGCAGCGACCAGCACCCGGCCCGGATAGCTGCCCAGGAACGATTTCAATGCCTCGGCCGGGGCGTGGTCGCGCGCGACCAGCGGGAGCGACGGCGCGGGCTGGCTGCCGAGCGGCTGCGCGCGTTCGCGCTGTGGATGCTGCTCGCCACAGACCTCGATGCGCGGCCCCTGGTTGAGCCGCTCGCGCAACGCGTCGGGCGAGAGGTACAGGGACTCCGGCGGCAGCAGGGGACGTTCGAGATCGTGGCGGCGCTGCTCGTATCGCTCGCCGGTGTTCTTCCAGAACTGCTCGGCCGCCTCCAGCGCGCCCTCGCCGATCACCGGCAGGGCGTCGTCGCCGAAGTAGTCGAACAGCAGGCTGGTCGCGTCGCGCCCGGTGCCTTCGAAGAACAGCGGCAGGTAGTACTCGATGCCGGCGGGCGCCACGCCGGCCTTCAGGTCCTGATAGAGCCCGCTGCGGCGGGTGTCCAGGTCGAAGCGCTCGCGCAGTGCATCCAGCGCGCGCTTGAGCGAAGCCTCGTCGAGCGGCACCTCGCGGCCGGGCAGCAGGTGGACGGCGTCGATCTTGTCGAGCGAACGCTGGCTCTCCGGGTCGAAGCCGCGGATGGTGTCGATCTCGTCGTCGAGCAGCTCCACCCGGAACGGCTGGTCGGCGCCCATCGGGTAGACGTCGAGCAACCCGCCGCGCACCGCGAAGTCGCCGGGGTCGAGGACCTGCGGCACGTGGCGGTAGCCGGCCGACTCCAGGCGCCGCTTTTCCGCGTCGAGATCCAGCCGCTCGCCGACCTTGACGTCGAAGCTGCCGCCGACCACGTGGCGCACCGGTGCCAGCCGCTGCAGCAAGGTCTGCACCGGCACGACCACGATGCCCTGCTTGAGCGTCGGCAGCCGGTGCAGCGCGGCCATGCGCTGGCTGACGATGTCCGGGTGCGGGCTGAAGTGGTCGTAGGGCAGCGTTTCCCAGTCGGGAAACTGCACGATCGGCGGCCAGCAGCGCCGTTGCAGCATCGGCACGTCCGCATCGGACTGGACATCGCAGGCCAGCAGCGTGCGCAGGTCCGCTTCTATCTGGTGTGCGGCGTGGTTGTCGCGCGCGACCACCAGCAGCGGGCCGTCGTGCGCACGGGCGGCTTCGGCGACGTGGTAGGCGAGGGCCGAGGGCGAAGCCGGCGCACGCCACCAGGCGCGCTGCTGGCCCGCCTTGGGCAGCGGTGGGGCGGAAGAAGTGGGGGATGGCATCAGGCGGCGGATTTTAGCCGATGGGTCCCGCCCGGCGTCCGGTGCGCGGTACTACGCGCGGGCGGGCTTCAGATGCAGTACCACCCGGACCAGCGCCTCGTCGTGGGATTCCCGCTCGAACCCGAGCGACTGCGCCAGCGCCAGCATCGGCTGGTTGTGCTCGAACACGTCGCCGTAGATCCGTTCCAGCTTCTTGCCGCGGGCCCACTTCACCAGCCGCGTCATCAGGTAGCGGCCCAGCCCCATGTCGGCGATGTAGCGGCTGACCAGGATGGCGAACTCGCCGGCACGCCCGTCGGGATCGACCACGATCCGCGCCACCGCACCCACCAGCGCCTCGCCGGGCGGCAGCGGCTCGGCCGCGACCAAGGCGAACTCCGTCTTGGGGTTGACCTTGGCGAAGCGCTCGGCGGTTTCCGGACTCAACTCGCGCATCGACGTCAGGAAGCGCTGTCGCACTTCCTCCGGTTGCAGCAGCCCGAATCCGGCCCGCAGCGGCTCGGCATCTTCCGGCCGGATCGGCCGGATCAGCACCTCGCGCCCGTTGGGCAAGCGTTGTCGTTCGTGCCAGGGGGGGAGGCGTTCGCGCGTGACCATGGGGCGATATTGGCACACGGCCCCGCAGGGTCTTCTTCATTCGGCAGTCACGTCCGACTAACTTCAAAAGGGCTTCCGCCGCGGCTCGCCGCACGCCGACCGGTGGCGCGGGGCGCCACGCGGTGCGCACGGGGCCCGGTGCTAGACTCGCGCCGCTTTCAACCCGGGGAACGACACATGGCTGGCGGTGGTGATTCGACACGCGCGATCTTCTATGCGCTGGGCGCCAATTTCGCGATCGCGGTGGCCAAGGGCACGGCGGCCTTCTTCACCGGCTCCAGCGCGATGCTGGCCGAGACCGTCCACTCGCTGGCCGACTGCGGCAACCAGGGTCTGCTGCTGCTCGGCCTCCGGCAGGCCAAGGCGCCGCCGTCGCCGGAGTACCCGCTCGGCTACGGCAAGGCGATCTACTTCTGGTCGTTCCTGGTCGCGGTGATGCTGTTTACCGTCGGCGGCATGTTCTCGCTCTACGAGGGCATCCACAAACTGCAGGCCGAGCACGTGGAGGCGGGTAGCAGCCTGTGGTGGGCGGTCGGCGTGCTGGCGTTCGGCATCATCGTCGAGGGCATCTCGATGCGGACGTGCCTGCAGGAGGTCAAGAAGTCGCGTGGCGAGCGCAGCCTGTGGCGCTGGTTCCGCGAGAGTCGCCAGGCCGAGCTGGTGGTGATCTTCGGCGAGGACCTCGCAGCGCTGCTGGGCCTGATGTTCGCGCTGGTCGCGGTGCTGGTCACGATGGCGACCGGCAACCCGGTGTGGGATGCGATCGGCACCATCGGCATTGGCGCGCTGCTGATCGTGGTGGCGGTGTTCGTCGCCATCGAGGTCAAGGCGATGCTGATCGGCCAGAGCGTCGACCCCGAGCGCCAGGCGCAGATCAAACAGTTCCTCGACGGCCGCCCGGAAATCGCCGAGGTGCTCAACCTGATCACCCTGCAGCTGGGCAACGAGGCGATGGTCGCCACCAAGGCGAAGATGCGCGAGACCCGCGACATGGACATCGCCATCGCCGAGATCAACACGGTCGAGAAGGCGATGAAGCACGCGTTTCCCGAGGTGCGCTGGAGCTTCTTCGAGCCGGACGTGAAAACCGGCAACGACTGAGCGCTACCGTGTCCTGCGAAGTTCGCGCGAACCCGGCTCCGGCCGGGTTCCGCTTTTTGGCCGGCCGAATGGGTGGGTGGGCGCGTCAGCGGGGCGGATCAGGTGAGCGGATCAGGCAGGCGGCTTGAGCCACTCCACCCGCGACGAGGCGCCCGCTTCGCCGAGTGCCCGCTGCAGCAGCGGGAGTACCGCCTCCAGG
This sequence comes from Lysobacter sp. CC-YZS074, assembly GCF_056739745.1. Lineage (NCBI taxonomy): Bacteria > Pseudomonadati > Pseudomonadota > Gammaproteobacteria > Lysobacterales > Lysobacteraceae > Lysobacter > Lysobacter sp. CC-YZS074. The sequence continues at coordinate 1,183,920 of NZ_CP200301.1, forward strand.
ATACGGTCGAGCTGCCACGGCGGATTGACCAGCAGCATGCCGCTGCCGTTCATCCGCAGCGGCGAGTCGTCCGGGTGGACCATCAGCTCGGCCAGCAGCGTGCCCTTGGCCGGCAACGTCGCCGCGCGCCGGAAGAACTGTTGCAGCGCGCGCCGCAGCTTGATCGGGTACCACACCGCGTAGGTGGCCTGCGGCCAGCGCCCGAGGGTGTCGCGCACCGCACCGAGGATGCGGTCGAACTCCTCGAGCTGCGCTTCGTAGGGCGGATCGACCAGCACCAGGCCGCGGGCGAAGCGGACCTCGCCGATGCGCGGCGGCAGCAGGGCCTTCATCGCCGCATAGCCGTCGCGGGCGTGGGCGGCCACGCGCGGATCGTCGGCGAAGTTCGCCTTCAGTTGCGCGGCTTCCTCCGGCATCAGCTCGCACGCCGCGATGCGGTCCTGTTCCCGCAGCGCATGCGCCAGCAACCACGGCGAACCGGGGTAGGCGGCGTTGCCGTGCGCCGCGCGGCAGGCCCGGACCGCGGTGAGGTAGCGGGCGATCGCCGGATGCTTCGGCGCTTCGGCCACCAGCCGGCCGATGCCGCCCTCGGCCTCGCCGGTGCGCTGCGCCGAGGCGCTGTCGAGCGCGTAGAGGCCGCGGCCGGCGTGGGTGTCCAGCGCGAACAGCGGCGCCGGCTTGGCGGTCAGCGCGTCGCACAGGGCCAGCACGACGACGTGCTTGAGCACGTCGGCATGGTTGCCGGCATGGAAGGCGTGGCGATAGTTCATCGGCAAAGGGTACAGCGGCCGTGGCGGTCCGGCTGGCATATCCTTCTCCGCCATGGCCCGCATCCTCCTGGTCGAAGACGAACCGGCGATCGCCGACACCGTGCAGTACGCGCTGCGCGCCGAAGGCTTCGAGCCGGTGCATTGCCTGACCGGCGGCGACGCGCTGCGGCGGGCGCGCGAGCAGGCGTTCGACCTCGCCGTGCTGGACGTCGGGCTGCCCGATATCGGCGGCTTCGCGCTGTGCCGCGAGTTGCGTCGCAACCGCGAACTGCCGGTGATCTTCCTCACCGCGCAGGGCGCCGAGGCCGACCGCATCTTCGGCCTGGAAATCGGCGCCGACGACTACGTCACCAAACCGTTCTCGCCGCGTGAGCTGGTCGCGCGGGTGCGGGTGGTGCTGCGACGTGCAAGCCGGGAAGGGGCGCCCATCGCCGAGGAGGCGACACGCGGTGCGTTCGAGCACGACGTCGACGGCCGCTGCATCCGCTACCGCGGCCGCCTGCTGGAGCTGACCCGTTACGAATACGGCATGCTCGCCGCCCTGCTGCACCGCCCGGGCGCAGTGCTCTCGCGCGCGCAGCTGATGGACCGCGTCTGGGGCGATGCGCTGGAGAGCGGCGACCGCACGGTCGACACCCACGTCAAGACGTTGCGGGCCAAGTTGCGCGAGGTCGATCCGGATGCCGACCCCATCCGCACCCATCGCGGACTGGGCTACTCGATCGATCCGGGCGGCGCGTCCTGAGGCCACGACCTTGAAGATCGGGCTGCGCATCTTCCTGGGTTACTTCCTGATCGTGGCGTTGGCCGCGCTGCTGCTGGCCCAGGTGTTCGTGCAGCAGGTCAAGCCCGGCGTGCGGCAGGCAATGGAGGACACCCTCGTCGACACCGCCAACCTGCTGGCGGAGCTGGCGACCGACGACTTCCTCGCCGGCCGCATCGGCGACGGTGCGTTCGCCCGCCGCGTCCACGCGCTCGACGGGCGCGACTTCGGTGCCGACATCTGGGGCTTCGACAAGCGCGACAGCAGCTACCGGGTGTACGTGACAGACGCGGACGGGACCGTGGTGTTCGACAGCAGCGGCCGGGACCTCGGTGCCGACTACTCGCGCTGGAACGATGTCTACCTCACCCTGCACGGGCGCTACGGCGCACGCTCGAGCCTGGCCGACCCGGACGACCCGGACTCGAGCGTGATGCACGTCGCCGCGCCGATCCGGGACGGCTCGGGACGGATCGTCGGCGCACTGACGGTGGCCAAGCCCAACCGCGCACTGCAGCCCTTCATCGAACGCAGCCAGTCGGTGGTGCTGCGCTGGGGCGCGGTGCTGATGGGGGTGGCACTGCTGGTCGGCATCGTCGCCGCGTGGTGGCTGGCGCACCAGCTCGGCCGGTTGCGCCGCTACGCGCATGCCGTGACCGCCGGCGAGCGCGCCGGGCCGCCACGGGCCGCCGGCGAGTTCGGCGAGCTCGGTGCGGCGCTGGAAACCATGCGGGCGCGGCTGGAAGGCAAGCAGTACGTCGAGCAGTACGTGCACAGCCTCACCCATGAGATGAAGGGGCCCATCGCGGCGATCCGCGGCAGCGCGGAGCTGCTGGAGTCGCCGTTGCCGGAGGCGGACCGGCATCGCTTCGCCGGCAGCATCCGTGCGCAGACCGAGCGGCTGGCGCAGATGATCGACAAGCTGCTGGCGCTGGCCGCGGTCGAGCACCGCCAAAGGATCGAGCAGCCGGAGCGCATCGGGCTGGAAGTCCTCGCCCGGGAAGCGGCCGAGGCCTGCGTGGCCGGGCTTGCGCAGCGACCGGTCGAACTGCGGCTGCGGGTCGAGCCCGCGACGGTCCAGGGTGACCGGTTCCTGCTGCGCCAGGCGATCGCGAACCTGGTCGACAACGCCATCGATTTCGCGCCGGATGGCAGTGCGGTGGAGCTGGCGGTGCGGAAGACAGGCGGCGAGGCGGTGGTCGAAGTCGGCGACCGCGGCCCCGGCGTGCCGGACTACGCCTTGCCGCGGGTGTTCGAACGCTTCTACTCGCTGCCGCGCCCGGCGGGCGGCAGCCGCAGCAGCGGGCTGGGCCTGTGCTTCGTCGCCGAGGTGGCGGCGCTGCACGGTGGCCGCGCCGGACTGGCCAACCGCGAGGGCGGTGGGGCCCTCGCGCGTCTCGCCCTGCCGCTCGCTCCGTAGCGCGACTTCATTCCCGCTTCACCGTGGCGCCATCGGCGCCGCACGGTGGCCGCCGATCCTGCAGCCCGTTGCCATGACAGGAGCTGCAGATGCGACTTTGGACGAGGGCGGTGGTGGTGCTGGGGATGACCCTGGCGATCCTGGTCCCGCTGACGATGGTGCGGGGCGTGGTGCACGAACGGCAGGAGTACCGGCGCGAGGCGGTGGCCGACATCGCCCGCAGCTTCGCCGGACGCCAGTCGTTCGCGGGGCCCGTGCTGGTGGTGCCGTACCGGCAGGTGGTCGAAGTCGAGGAAGCCGACGCCCTCGGCGTGGTGCGCCCGGTCCGCCGGGTGCAGGAGGACCACTGGATGTTCTTCCCGGCCACGCTGGCGGTGGAGGGCGGCCTGGAGCCGGGCCTGCGTCGTCGCGGACTGCACGAGGTGCGGGTATACGAATGGACCGGCAGCGCGACGGCCCGCTTCGATGTCGAGATCCCGGCCGACCCCGGCCCGGAGGCGGCCCGCCGCATCGGCCAACCCTATCTGAGCTATGCGATCGGCGATGTCCGCGGCCTGGTCGGCGGGAAGCTCGCGCCGCGTTTGCGGGTCGATGGCCGTCCGCGTGAGCTGCAGCAGGGGCTGGGCTTCGGGCGCGGCGAGGGCGTGCATGTCCGGCTGGACGGCCTTGCTCCCGGGCGCGTGCATCGCGTCGATACGCAGCTAACGTTCGTGCTGGCCGGCACCGAGCAGCTGTCGCTGCTGCCGCTGGGCGACCAGAACGCGATCTCGCTGGCCTCGAGCTGGCCGCACCCGAGCTTTGCCGGCAGCTCGCCGCGTACCCGCGACATCGGGCCGGACGGCTTCCGCGCCGAGTGGGACATTCCCGGCGTGGCCAGCAACGCGCGCGAGCGCTTCCGCGTGGCCAGCGCGGTGGCCGACGCGAACGGGGACGGCCTCATGGCCACCATGGACGAGGCGGTCAGCGTGTCGCTGATCGATCCGGTCGACGTCTACGCCAAGACCGACCGCGCGACCAAATACGGCGTGCTGTTCGTGGTGCTGACCTTCGTCGGCTTCTTCATCTTCGAGCTGACCCGGCAGCTGCCGATCCACCCGATCCAGTACGGGCTGGTCGGCCTGGCGCTGGCGATGTTCTTCCTGCTGCTGCTGAGCCTCAGCGAGCACTTCGCGTTCGGCGGGTCGTACCTGGCGGCTGGCGCCGCCTGCATCGGGTTGATCACGTTCTACCTGAGCGCAGTGCTGCGCAGCGTGGCGCGCGCGCTGGGTTTCGCCGGCATGCTCGCGACGCTGTACGCCTGCCTCTACGGGCTGCTGGTATCGGAGGACAACGCGCTGGTGCTCGGTGCAGGGCTGCTGTTCGTGATCCTGGCCGCATTGATGGTGGTGACCCGCAGGGTCGACTGGTACCAGCTCGGTGCCGGTGCGGCACGTGCTTCGACGCCGCGGCCGGGGCCGGGGTTCGAATCCTGATCCCCCCGGCGTGGGGCTCGACGGCCGGGGCGCCTGCAGCGGGGTGCCCCGGCTCTGTATCCTTCCGCCATCCGCGGCAGGACGGCCCCGCCACGCCGGAAACCGCGTTGAGCTCTCCGTACGGCCGCGCCGCGCCCGGCCACGAGGATCCGCCCATGACGCCTTCGATGCCTCCGCTCACTGCCGTGGAATCGCGGCACGCCGGCCACCCGACCCGTCGGCCCCTCACCGTGCGCACGCTGGTCGGCGCCGCGATCGCGCCCTACGTCGGCGACCTCGCGCGTCTGCGCATCCGGGTCTTCCGCGACTGGCCGTACCTGTACGAGGGCGATGCGGGCTACGAGGCGGACTACCTGCAAACCTACCTGCAATCCTGGCGCAGCATCGCGGTGCTGGCGCTGGACGGGGACGAAGTGGTCGGCGCCTCGACCGGGTTGCCGCTGGCCGACGAGACCGATGCGATCCGCGCGCCGTTCGCCGCCGCGGGCCTGGATCCGGCGCGCGTGTTCTATTGCGGCGAGTCGGTGTTGCTTCCGGCCTACCGCGGCCGCGGGTTGGGACACCGCTTCTTCGATGAACGCGAATCGCATGCCCGTGGGCTGGGTGGGTTCGACTGGACCGCCTTCGTCGCGGTGGACCGGCCCGCGAATCACCCGGCGCGGCCGCCGTTCGTGCGGAGCAACGACGCGTTCTGGATCAAGCGGGGTTACGGCCGTCGCGAAGGCCTGCAGGTCCCGCTGCCGTGGAACGAGGTCGGAGCGGGCGAGGTCGAACATACTCTGACCGCCTGGCTGCGGCCGCTGGAGCGCACCTGGTGAGTCGGGTGCTGAAGGTGGCCGCGGCGCGCTATCCGATCGACGCCGTGGCGGATTTTCCGGCGTTTGCCGACAAGCAGGCGCAATGGCTGGGCGAGGCCCGCGCGGCGGGTGCCCACCTGGCGGTACTGCCCGAATACCTCGCGCTGGAGCTGGGCGCGACGTTCGAGGCGGGCGTGCGCGGCGACCTGGCCGCGTCACTCGCCGCGATCCAGCGCTACCACTCCGACTGGATGGCGCTGTTCGCGCGGCTGGCGCGCGAGCTGGGCCTGCACGTGGCGGCCGGCAGCTTCCTGCTCGATACCGGTGGCGGGCGCTACCGCAACCGTGCCTACGTATTCGCGCCCGATGGCCGCCACGTGTGGCAGGACAAGTTGCGCCTGACCGGTTTCGAGAAGCAGGCCGGGATGATCGAGCCCGGCGACTCGCTGAAGGTGCTGCAGGCGGGGCCGGTGCGCGCCGCCGTGGCGATCTGCTACGACGCCGAATTCCCGCTGCCGGTGCGCGCGCAATGCGAGGCCGGGGCGCGACTGCTGCTGGTGCCCAGTTGCACCGACACCGAAGCCGGGGCCACCCGCGTGCAGGTCGGCTGCATGGCGCGGGCGCTGGAGAACCGTTGCTTCGTGGCCAAGGCGGTCACCGCGGGGGAGGCACCGTGGAGCCCGGCCCTCGACGTCAATTCCGGCGAGGCGGCGATCTATGCGCCAATGGACGTCGGCCTGCCAGCGGACGGTGTGCTGGCCAGTACCCGCGACGGCGGCCACTGGGCGATCGCCGAGCTGGATTTCGATGCGCTGGAGCGCAGTCGCGCGCTGGCCCAGGTCAGCGTGGACGGCGACTGGGCCGGCCAGTCCGCCCCCGGTATGACGAGGGCGACGGTGGCGGATTTCGCCGGGCCCTGATTACCCGCTTCCCGATCAGGAAACGCCGGGCGCCAGCCACACCGACACCGCCGCCAGCCCGGTGCCGATCGCGCTGGCGGCCAGCACGTCGCTCGGGTAATGCAGCCCCAGCACCACCCGCGAGGCCGCGACGGCGGCGGTGAACGGCCCCAGCAGCCATCCCAGCGCGGGGTAGTGGGCGACCGCGACCAGGCTGAAGGCCACCGCGTGCAGGGTGTGGCCGGACGGAAAGCTGAATTCGTCCAGCGGAGCGATCCACGCGCGGATCCGCCGGTCGGAGGCGAACGGCCGCGGGCGCCGGGTCCAGCGTTTGAGTGCCTTGTACAGCGCCAGTGCGACCACGCCGGTGGCCGCCAGGTGCGCCGACGCGGCCAACCCGCGCCAGCCGTCCACCGCGACCATCGCGGCCATCAGCACGTACCAGAACACGCCGTCGCCCAACCGGCTGACCGCGCGGAAGCAGGCGCGCGACGGGTGCCGCTCGCACATGCGGTTGACCCGCAGGCACCAGCCCGATTCGTCGGCGACCAGCCGCTTATGCCAGCGCAAACGGTCCATCGCGCCTGTCTCCCGCCATGGCCCGCAGCAGGGCGTCGAGGTCCGCGGCCACCTGCGCCGGGTGCAGGCCGGCCACCGCGGCGCGACCGGCGCGCGCCATGGCGGCACGGCTTTCGTCATCGCGGGCGATCCACGTCGCCGCGGCGATGAACGCCTGCTCGTCGGCCTCGCCCCCGCGGTCCGGCACCGCCGCGCCATGCACGCCGTCACGCAGGTGCTCGCGCGCGGCGCCGTAGTCGAAGGCGACGGTGGGCACGCCGCTGGCCATCGCTTCCAGGGTGACGTTGCCGAAGGTCTCGCTGCGGCTCGGAAACAGGAACAGGTCGCCGCTGGCGAAGTGGCGCGCGAGTGCTTCATCGCGCCGCACTCCGCAGAACACGAAATCGGGATGACGGGCTTCCAGCGCAGGACGCAACGGCCCGTCGCCGATCCAGACCAGGCGCGCATCGGGCCGCGTGGCCTGCACCCGGCGGAACGCGCGCACGAGCAGGTCGAGGTTCTTCTCCGCCGCGATGCGGCCGACGTGGACGACCGCGAGTCCGTTCGTCGCGACGCCCCAGGCGGCCCGCAGGGCGGGGTCGCGCTGGCCGGGATGGAACAGCTGCGTGTCCACGCCTCGCGGCAACCGCCGGACCGAGGTGAAGCCGTGGGCCGCCAGCCACCCGGCCAGTTCACGGGTCGGCACCAGGGTGGCCCCGGCGCGGTTGTGGAAACAGCGCATCCACGCCAGCGCCAGCGGCGCCAGCCAGCGCAGGCCGTAGTCGCGCATGTAGCGGTCGAAGCGGGTGTGGAAGCCGGTGGCGACCGGAATCCCGAGTCGCCGCGCCGCGGCCAGCGCCGAGCCGCCGAGGGGGCCTTCGGTCGCGACATAGAGGGCGTCGGGCGGCTCGCGGCGCCAGCGGTCCAACAACTGGCGCCGGGCCGGCAGGCCGAACTGCAGGCCGGCGTAGCGGGGCAGGGCGATGCCACGCACCAGCAGCTCGTGGGTCGCCGGTCCGGTGTCGCCGCGCTGGCGCGGTCGCACCACATCGACCCGGTGGCCCAGCGCGCGCAGCTGCTGCTCCAGCCCCTGCACGGTCAAGGCGACGCCGTTGACCTCGGGCGGGTAGGTCTCGGTGACGATCGCGTAGTGCATGCGCGCTCTCCGGTTTTGACGAGCTTGCGCCGGCGGGATGAAACCCCGATGGCGGCGGGATGACGCGCCGGTGACAGCCGCCGTTCGGCGCCGTATGGACGCACACGGGCAATTAATGTTTTTCCACGTACGATTCGCGCAATTTTTTGGGTACTGGATTCGCGTGCGTCGTCGGGAAGTTCTCAAATCCGCTTTGTTGCTGCCGTTTGCGGCAGCCGTGCCCGGCCCGGGCGGGCGGGCGCTCGCGCGCGCCGTCGCCCCCGCGGGGCTGCCGTATGCGGGTGCGTTCGATGCGCGGACCGTGCCGGCCTTCGCCCGTGCCTTGGCCGGGCGGCCGTTCAGCCACAGCGCCGCCGCCCTGCCGCCGGAGCTGGCGAAGATCGACTACGACGCCTTCCGGCAGATCCGCTTCGAGCCGGCGCAGGCGCTGTGGCGCGGGGACGGGCTGCCGTTCCAGGCGCAGTTCTTCCATCGCGGGTTCCTGTACCACCAGCGGGTGGACGTCCATGAAGTCGTCGGCGGCGCGTCGCGGCCGGTGGCGTACCGGCCGGAGATGTTCCGGTTCGACGGCGATGTCGCGCCGGTGCAGGGCGACCTCGGCTTCGCAGGATTCCGCCTGCACGCGCCAATCAACCGGCCCGACTACTTCGACGAGGTGTGCGCCTTCCTTGGTGCCAGCTATTTCCGCGCGGTGGCGGAAGGGCAGGCCTACGGGCTGTCGGCACGCGGGCTGGCGCTGCGCACGGGTGATCCGGCCGGCGAGGAGTTCCCGTTCTTCCGCGCGTTCTGGCTCGAACGGCCGGCCGCCGGCGCCGCGCGCATCACGCTGCACGCCCTGCTGGACGGCCCGAGCGTCGCAGCGGCGTTCCGCTTCGATGTGACTCCGGGCAGCGAGACCGTGTTCGACGTCGACATGCGCCTGTACCCGCGGGTCGTGCTGGCCCAGGCCGGCATCGCGCCGCTGACCAGCATGTTCCAGTTCGACGCCGGCGACCGGGTCGGCATCGACGACTACCGCGCCGCGGTGCACGACTCCGACGGCCTGGCGATGCTCAACGGCGCCGGCGAGCAGTTGTGGCGGCCGCTGCGCAATCCCGGCACCCTGCAGGAAAGCGCGTTCGAGGACACCGCGCCGCGCGGGTTCGGCCTCATGCAGCGCAAGCGTGCGTTCGCCGATTTCGGCGACGGCGAGGCGCGCTACCACCTGCGCCCCAGCCTCTGGGTGGAGCCGCTTGGCGACTGGGGCGCGGGCAGCGTGCGGCTGTTCGAGATCCCCACCGCCGACGAGTACCACGACAACATCGTCGCCTTCTGGCGCCCGCAGGCGCCGCTGGCGGCCGGGCGCGAACATCGCTTCCGCTACCGCCTGCACTGGTGCGACCGCCACGCGTGGACGCCGGCGCTGGCGACGGTCGAACAGACCCGAATCGGCGCGGGGCCCGGCGGTTCCCGCCGGGTGGTGCTCGACTTCGCCGGGGGCGCGCTGGCGCAGTGGTCCGGCGACGCCCCGCCCCGCGCGGACGTCAGCACCGATGCGGGCCGGGTCGCCAACGTGGTCGCCAGCCGCGGCCCCGCCGGCCGCTGGCACCTCGCCTTCGAACTGCATCCCCCGGCGAACGCCGCATCCGAGCTGCGCGCCACCCTGCGCGGCGTGGGCGGCGCGCCCCTTTCCGAGACCTGGCTGTACCGATGGACCTGATCAACGTCTCCCGTTCCGCCGCTTCGCCTTCCTCTTCCGCCGATGCACCGCTGCTGCCGGCCGAAGCGCCGCTGCCGATGCCGGTGCAGTCGCTGAGGGTCGGCCGGCGCGCGCCGCGCCGCGTCGGCCCGACCACGATGCCCGGCTGGCGCCGGGCGCTCGTGTTCGGCGCCACGTTCGGCCTGACCCTGCTGGCGGTGTTCCAGCTCTGGTGGGTGATGCGCGGTGGCGGCCTGAGCCATTTGGAACTGGCCTCGCTGGCGCTGTTTGCCGGTCTGTTCGTCTGGATCGCCCAGAGCTTCGTCAGTGCGGTGATCGGGTTCGTGCTGATCCTGCGCGGCGGCCACGATCCGCTGGCGCTGGGCGAGGGGCCGCTGCCGGTGCCGCGGCAGCGCACCGCGTTGCTGGTCCCGACCTACAACGAGGATCCCGAGCGCGTGTTCGCCGGCGTGCAGGCGATCCACGAGTCGCTCGCGGCGACCGGCCACGGCGACGCGTTCGACTTCTTCGTGCTCAGCGACACCACCCGCGACGAGGTGCGCGCGCGAGAGCTGGCCGGATTCCATGCCCTGCGGGCCCGCACCGGCGACCGCCGCCGCCTGTTCTACCGCCACCGGCGCAGGAACGTGGGCCGCAAGGCCGGCAACATCGCCGAGTGGGTCCGCCGTTTCGGCGCCGCCTACCCGCACATGCTGATCCTCGACGCGGACAGCCTGATGAGCGGCGAGACCATCGTGCGGCTGTCCGCGGCGATGGAGCGCCACCCCCGGCTGGCGCTGGTGCAGACCCTGCCTGTGGTGGTCGGGGGTGGCAGCATCTTCGCCCGGATGCAGCAGTTCGCCGGCCGCGTGTACGGGCCGGCGCTCGTGCACGGCAACGCCTGGTGGCACGGCAGCGAGGGCAACTACTGGGGCCACAACGCGATCATCCGCACCGCCGCGTTCGCCACGCAGTGCGGCCTGCCGGACCTCGCCGGCCCGCGGCCGTTCGGCGGCAGCGTGCTGAGCCACGATTTCGTCGAGGCCGCGTTGCTGCGGCGCGGCGGCTGGGCGGTGCACCTGGCGCCCGGACTGGCCGGCAGCTACGAGGAAGGCCCGCCATCGCTGACCGACATGCTGGTGCGCGACCGGCGCTGGTGCCAGGGCAACCTGCAGCACGGCGGCGTGCTGCCGGCGCGTGGCCTGCACTGGGTCAGCCGCTGGCACCTGCTGACCGGCATCGGCCACTACGTCACCGCGCCCATGTGGGCGATGCTGATGCTGCTGGGCGTGTTGATGACGATGCTCAACTCGGGCCTGCGCTGGGACGACATGCTGCTGCCGGGGCTGGCGCCGTCGGTGTACTGGCAGGCACCGGACGGGCCCGAGCGCTTCATCATGGTGTTCGGCCTGACCATGGCGATGCTGTTCGGTCCAAAGCTGCTCGGTCTGGGGCTGGCGCTGGGCAACCCGGCGATGCGGCGGGCGTGTGGCGGCAGCCTGCGGTTGCTCGCCGGCGCGGTGCTGGAAACCGTGCTGGCGACGCTGATGGCGCCGGTCACGATGTTCGTGCAGGCACGCGGCGTCGCCGAGGTGCTGTCGGGCCGCGACTCGGGCTGGGAGAGCCAGCGGCGCGACGACGGCACGTTGCCGTTGTCGGGCCTGGTCCGGCGCTATGCCGGTGCGACCCTGTGCGGCGCGCTGTTCACCGCGTGGAGCTACGCGGCGGCGCCGTCGCTGACACTGTGGATGTCGCCGGTGCTGCTGGGGTTGCTGCTGTCGATGCCGATCGTCGCGGTCACCGCGGCGCCGCGACCGGGGCGCTGGCTGCAGCGCGCCGGCGTGTTCCGCACACCCGAGGAACACGCGCCGGTGCCGGTGCTGGCCCGCGCGCAGGCGTTGCGTGCGCCGCTGCGCGAGCCCGCGGTTCCGGTGGCGCCGTGGCCGGAAGTGGTGCCGGTACAGGCACCGGTGCTGGTGCACAGCGTGGTGATGCCGCTGGCGGGCGCGCCGTTGTCCAGCATGCGGCCGGCGACGCTGGCCCGGGTCACCGCCACCGTGGCGCCGGGACTGGAGTTGCCATTCGCCGACGCGGCGATGGTCTGACCCGTTCGATCGCCGCCGCCGGAGAGTCCGCGGCGCCTGTGGGTGACCGGGAATCCGGACCGCGGCCGCTCAGTCGGCAGCGATCCGCAGGTCGATCCCGAGTGCGGCGATGTCCGCCGGCTCACCGCCGAGGTCGGCCTTCAGCAGCGGTCGCGCGTCCAGCCAACGCCGGTCGAGGGTCAGCGTCAACACCTTGCCGTCGGCATGGGCATCCAGCCGCGGGATCGGATCGGACTCGTGCGCGCGGTGCATCAGCACCGCCAGCCGCAGCAGTTCGGCGCTGTGGCGGATCGCGGGCAGCAGGCGGTCGGGCAGGGCGTCGAACGCCGACTTGGGCACCTTGCGGCGATGGGTGCGCACCAGCGCGGCGAGGAATTGCTGCTGCTGGCGCGAGAAGCCGGAAATATCGGTGTGTTCGACCACGTACGCGCCGTGCACGTGGTACTGGCTGTGGGCGATGGTCAGCCCCAGTTCGTGCAGGCGCGCGGCGCGGCTGAGCATCAGGCGCTCGTCGACGCCGAGCTGCCAGGCCGCGGCGACCTGGTCGAACAGCCGCAATGCCGTGGCTTCCACCCGCGCGGCCTGTGCCTTGTCGATGCCGTAGCGCAGCATCAGCGCGGCGACCGAGGCATCGCGCGGGTCGTCGGCGCCGCCGCGGCCGAGCATGTCGTAGAGCATGCCCTCGCGCATCGCCGCCTTGCTGATCATCAACCGCTGCAGGCCGAGCGCGTCGAACGCCGCCTCCAGGATCAGCAGCCCGCCGGCGATGATCGGGCGGCGGTCGGACGGCAACCCGGGCAGGTCGATCGCGTCGATGTGGCCGGCCTGCAGCAGGCGGTCACGCACCTGCGGGAGGGCTTCGGCGGTCACCGCGCCCTTGGTCAGCTTCATTGCCGCGCAGACCTCGCCGATCGCCTTGTTGGTGCCGGAGGCGCCGAGTGCATCGTCCCAGCCGAGCGCGCGGTAGGCCGCGGCGAACTGCTGGAACTCGGCGGTGACTTCGGTCAGCGCCTCGCGCCAGCGGCGCGGGGTCAGCCGGCCGTCGCCGAAGAAGCGCCGGGTGCTGGCGACGCAGCCCAGCTGCAGGCTCTCGCGCTCGATCGCGTCGAAGCCGCTGCCGATGATGCATTCCGTCGAGCCGCCGCCGATGTCGATCACCAGGCGCAGCTCGTCGGGCTTGGACGGCTGCGCGTGGGCGACGCCCAGATAGATCAGGCGCGCCTCTTCTCGGCCGGCGACGACTTCGATGGCGTGGCCGAGCGCGCTCTCGGCGGGCATCAGGAACGAGCGCGGCGCGGCGAGCCGGCGCACGGTGTTGGTGGCGATCGCGCGGACCTGCTGCGGCGGGATGTCGCGGATGCGCTGGCCGAAGCGCGACAGGCAGTCGAACGCGCGCTGGCGGACCTCGGCCGACAAGCCGCCGCGCGCGTCCAGTCCCTCGGCCAGCCGGACCTGCTCGCGCAGGCGGTCGACCACGCGCAGCTGGCCCAGCAGGTATTGCGCCACCACCATGTGGAAGCTGTTGGAGCCCAGGTCGATGGCGGCCAGCAGGTCGCCATCGCGCAGCGAGAGCGCAGCGGTGGGAAAGGCTTCGCCGAGCCGTGACGCGTCGTTCATGCGCAGATCTTCGCCAGCAGGCAGGCCTGCCCGGAATGCGGCTCGGCGTCGGGTTCGCGCGGCACCTTCAGGTAGTCGCCATCGGGCTGCAGCGCCCACGCGTTGAGGTTGTCGCCCAGGTAGTTGTCGAGCGCCTCCTCGCTGATGCGCGCCACCAGCGCCGGGTCGAGGATCGGGAAGCAGGTCTCCACCCGCCGCAGCAGGTTGCGCTCGAGCCAATCGGCGCTGGCGCAGAACAGCTCCGGCTCGCCGCCATTGCCGAACCAGTAGACCCGGCTGTGTTCGAGGAAGCGGCCGACGATCGAGCGCACCCGGATGTTCTCGCTCACGCTCGGCACGCCCGGCCGCAGGGTGCAGGCGCCGCGCACGATCAGGTCGATCTGCACGCCGGCCTGCGAAGCGCGGTAGAGCGCCCGGATGACCCGCTCCTCGTTGAGGGCGTTCATCTTGGCGACGATCCGCGCCGGCCGGCCGTCGAGCGCGTGCGCGATCTCGCGTTCGATCCGCCGCAGCACGCCGCCGTGCAGGGTGAACGGCGACTGCAGCATGCATTCGAGCTTGAGCTGCGGCGCCAGCCCCGACAGCTGCAGGAAGATCAGATGAACGTCGTTGCCGATCGCCGGATTGGCGGTGATCAGCCCCAGGTCGGTGTACGCGCGGGCGGTGCCGGAGTGATAGTTGCCGGTGCTCAGGTGGACGTAGCGGCGCAGCCGCGCGCCCTCGCGCCGGACGATCAGCAGCATCTTGGCGTGCGTCTTGTAGCCGACCACGCCGTAGACGACCTGCACGCCGGCTTCCTGCAGGCGGTCGGCGAAGCCCAGGTTGGCCTCCTCGTCGAAGCGCGCGCGCAGCTCGACCACCACGGTGACGTCCTTGCCGTTGCGCGCGGCCTGGATCAACGCCTCGACGATCGGCGAGTCCTTGCCCGAGCGGTACAGGGTCTGCTTGATCGCCAGCACGTTCGGGTCTTCGGCCGCCTGGCGCAGGATCTCCAGCACCGGGGTGAACGCATCGAACGGGTGGTGCAGCAGCACGTCGCCCTTCGACACGGTGGCGAACATCGCGTCGGCACCGGGCAGCGGGCGCGACTGGAAGGCGGGGAACTTGAGGTCGGCGCGCTGCACCAGATCGTACACCTGCACCGCGCGGTTGAGGTTGACCGGGCCGTTGATGCGGTAGACCGCGTTTTCGGTCAGGTCGAAATTCTTCAGCAGGGTGCGCACGATCGGCTCGGGGCACTGTTCGGCGATCTCCAGCCGCACCGCGCGCAGGTAGCCGCGGCCGACCAGCTCGTCGCGCAGGGCGAGGGCGATGTTGTCGACCTCCTCCTCGTCGACCAGCAGCTCGGAGTTGCGCGTCACCCGGAACTGGTACGCCCCCTTGACCTGCATGCCCGGGAACAGCTCGTCGACGAACGCCGACAGCACCGCCGACAGGAACACGAAGTCGGTCGGCCCGCCGCTGACCTCCTCGGGGAACTGGATGATCCGCGGCAGCGAACGCGGCGCCCGCACGATGGCGAGGTTGCCGTCGCGCCCGAACGCATCGCGCCCGCTCAGCACGACCACGATGTTGAGCGACTTGTTGAGGATCTTCGGGAACGGGTGCGCCGGGTCCAGACCGAGCGGCGACAGCACCGGCATGATCTCGTCGCGGAAGTAGGCGCGCAGCCATTCCACCTGGTCGGGCGTCCAGCTGTCGCGCGCCAGCACGCGTACGCCGGCATCGTTCAGCGCCGGCCGCAGCACCGTGTTCCAGCATTCGTACTGGGCCTCGACCAGCTCGGCCGCGCGATCGTGGATGCGCGCAAGCACCGCCGCCGGCGGCAGCCCGTCCGGTCCCGCGACCAGGCCCAGCTCCTGCGCGTGGCGCAGCGTGCCCGCGCGGATCTCGAAGAACTCGTCGAGGTTGGTGCAGCTGATGCACAGGTAGCGCAGGCGCTCCAGCAAGGGCACCTGCGGGTCCTGCGCCTGCGCCAGCACGCGGAAATTGAACGCCAGCTGCGACAGCTCGCGGTTGAAGTACAGCGACGGGTCGCGCAGCGGATCGGCGGCGGGGGCGTCGCTGTACAGGCCGGCGTCGAGCGGCGCGCGCCCGGTCGGATCGAGTTCGCTGTGGCGGTTCATGGTGCGGGTCCTCTCATGCGTGGGCCTCGGCGGAGCCGGCGCCGGTCGCGCCGGGCTCGCGCGGGCGCAGTCGTTCCGGCCCGAAGTGGCAGGCAAAGGTACTGCCCTGGCCCACCTCGCTGGTGATGTCCAGGCGCGCCTGGTGCAGGTTGAGCACGTGCTTCACGATCGCCAGCCCCAGGCCCGTTCCACCGGACTCTCGCGAGCGGCTGGTGGACACCCGGTAAAAGCGTTCGGTGATCCGCGGCAGGTGGGCGGCGGGGATGCCGTACCCGCTGTCGTGCACTTCCAGCACCGCGCCGCCGGCGTCGCCGCGGCGGAACCGGACCGATACCCGCCCGCCGGCGGGGGTATAGCGGATCGCGTTGCCGACCAGGTTGGAGAACGCGCTGTGCAGTTCCTTGTTCGAACCGAACAGGTCCACCCCGGCGCTGTCCTCGACCTCCACCTCGTGCTGCCCCTGGCTGAGCGCGGCGGCCTCGCGCCGCAGGGTGCTGAGCATCGGTCCCATCGACACCGTTTCCGGCGCCGGCAGCGCGTCCTGCGACTCCAGCCGCGACAGGGTGAGCAGGTCCTCGACGAGCTGGGTCATGCGCTGCGACTGGCGCTGCATCTCGGCCAGCATCGGCTTCCATTCGGGGTGCTCGTCCTCGTCGATCAGGTCGAGGTAGCCGTGGACCACGGTCAGCGGGGTACGCAGTTCGTGCGAGACGTTGGCGACGAAGTCGCGCCGCATCTGCTCCAGCTGCAACAGGCGGCTGACGTCGCGGGCGACCAGCAGCCAGAGGCTCTCGGAATACGGAATCAGGCGCAGGCTCAGGGTGGCCGGGCTGTCGAGCGGGGACGGCACTTCGAGCGGTTCGGCGTTGCGGCCGGCCGCCAGCCAGTGGGCCAGCGGCAGCGGTTGCAGGCGCTGGACCAGCGAGGCGCCGATGTCGGCCGGGTAGCGGAGGCCGAGCAGCGGGCCACCGGCTTCGTTGAACCAGAGGATGCGCTGGCTGTTGCGGTCGACCACCACGATCGCGTCGGGCAGGGCCGCGGCGGCGGCGCGGTAGGCGCGCAGCATTTCCACCAGACGGCGCTTGCGCACGCGCATCTCGCCCTGGCCGCGGTGCAGCAGGCGGTCCAGTTCGTTCCACACCCCGATGCCTTCCGGTGGCGGCAACCGGCGCCGCGCGGTGAGCCGCTCGAGCACCCGGCGCAACCGCCAGTAGTGCCAGGCCACCACCCCGAGCGCGGCGGCGGTGACCACCGGCCACGGCCGACCCACCGCGAACCCGAGCAGGGCCGCGCCGGCGAGGATCAGGGACAGCAGGCCGAAGGTACGGAGCCAGGCGGTGCGGGCGCGGGGAGGCATGAAGGCAGTATCCGATGTTTTGCAGCCCGGTCCCGCGCGGGGGCGGGGCCGGATCAGGCGGCGGTCGAGAAGCGGTAACCGGCGCCGCGCACCGTCTGGATCATGCCGTCGAGCAGGTGCGGCTCCAAGGTCTTGCGCAGGCGCCGGATGTGGACGTCGACAGTGCGCTCCTCGACATAGACGCTGCCGCCCCACACGTGGTCGAGCAGTTGCGCGCGCGAGTAGACGCGCTCGGGATGGGTCATGAAGAAGTGCAGCAGCCGGTATTCGGTCGGCCCGATCTGGACCGGCTGCTCGCCGGTGCCGCCCTGGGCGTAGACGCGGTGGGCGGCGCCGTCGATGCGCAGCGGCCCGCTGCCGATGCTGCCGTCCTCGTCGTCCTCGCGCGAGCGCCGCAGCACCGCACGGATCCGGGCCAGCAGTTCGCGGGCCGAGAACGGCTTCACCACATAGTCGTCGACTCCCGCTTCGAGGCCGCCGACGCGATCGTTCTCCTCGCCCCGCGCGGTCAGCATGATGATCGGGACCTCCCGGGTCAGCGACTCCCTGCGCCAGCGGCGGGCGAGGTCCAGGCCGCTGGTGCCGGGCAGCATCCAGTCCAGCAGGATCAGGTCGGGCACGCGGTCGGCGATGGCCGCCTGCGCCTCGCGGGCGTCGCCGGCATGGACCGGCTCGTATTCGCCCTTGCGCAGGGCGAACGACACCATATCGCGGATGGCGGGTTCGTCTTCGACTATCAGGATGCGCTTCTGCACGGGTCACCGGAGGGCAGGACGGGGCCATCCCGGGGCGCAGCCCTGGCGGCCACGTCCCCGAGCCTTCGGACCGGCAGCCGGTCCGGATCCGGCGAAGGCGGAGAGCGATCGCAGGCGGCGCTCCCGCGCCACCGGGCCCGCCTGGAGAGCGGCAGAGCCCCGGAACGGCCCCAGTACACTACCGTTTTGTGACACCGCGGTGACAACGCCTTGCGTCTGTCACACGACACGCGCCGCGCCGCCGGTTACTGGCGGTCGAGCACTTCGTCGTGGATGCCCTGGCGATGCAGCTCGAGCACCATCGGGGTGATCTGGGCGATGCGCGCCTCGATCCGCGCGCGGGCGTAATAGTCGACCTCGGGTCGCTGCTTGAGGGTGTTGAGCTGCACCAGCGCCTGTTCTGCCCGGCCGCTGAGCAGGGTCGCCTCGGCGTAGGCCTCGCCGGCGCGGATCGGCTCGCCGGCGATCTCACTGGCGCGGGCGAAGGTGCGCTGGAACGCCGGGTCCTGCGAGGACCGGGCCAGCAGTGGCCGCAGGATTTCCTGCGCGCGCTTGCCGGCGGCAACGGTGCCGCGCTCGGACAGCACCTGCGCGTAGGTGAGGGCGACCGCGCGGTTGTTCGGCGCGCGGCGCAGCAGTTCGGCGAAGCGGGCATCGGCGGCTTCGCGCTGGCCGCTGCGCGCCTGCGCCTCGGCCAGTCCCAGGCTGATCCAGAGGTCGCCCGGCCGCTCGGCGAGCAGGTCCGCGAGCGATTCGGCGGCCTTGCCCGCTTCGTTCGCCCGCAGACGGGCGATGGCCAGGCCGTAGCGCTGCGCGCCGGTCAGTGCGCCACTGGACGCGATCCCCTCGTACTCGCGGATCGCGGCCGGCGCGTTGTCGGCGCTGAGCACGCGCAGGCGTTCGCGGGCGAGGTCGAAATAGCCGGTGCCACCGCTGGGCAGTGCGGCGCCGGTGATGGTCAGGCCGGACGGCAGCAGCGGATTGTCGGTGACGCTTGGACCCGCGTCGAACCCGCCGGGCGAGCGCGCCAGCTGCACCGCCCGGGCCTTGGCCTCGCTGATGCGGGTGGTGGTGACCGGGTGGGTCATCAGGTAGTCGGGGGTGTCGTAGGCGCCAGCGGCGTTGGCGCGCGAACGGGTCAGCATGGTGCTGAAGAAGCTCGCCATCGCATCGGTGTCGTAGCCGCTGCGGGCGAGGGTCTGGATGCCGAGCCGGTCGGCTTCGTGCTCGTTGGACCGGGTGTAGTTGATCTGCCGTTGCTGGGCCAGCCCCATCGCCGAAACGATCGCGGCCTGGGCGGCATCGTCGCTGGAATTGCCGCCGGACGACTGGGCGAGCACGACCGCGCCGAGCATGGCCAGCAGGATCGGGATCTGGTCGCGCTGTGCACGCTCGACGCCGCGCAGCACGTGTTCCTGGGTGACGTGGGCGATTTCGTGCGACATCACCGCGGCGACTTCGTCCTCGCGCTCGGCCGCCAGCACCAGACCGGCGTTCACCCCGACATAGCCACCGAGGGTGGCGAAGGCGTTGATCTGCCGCTCGCGCAACATGAAGAAGGTGAACGGCTGCCGCGGAACATCACTGTGCGCCGCCAGCCGCGCGCCCAGGCTGTCGAGCCAGCTGTCGATCAGCGGATCCTCGAGCAGGTAATCGTAGTGGCGCAGCTGCGCCAGCATCATGCCGCCGTACTCCTCCTGCTGGTGCGGGGTGAGCAGTTGCCCGGCGGAGGAGCCGATGTCCGGCAGGTCCTGTGCCGGTGTGCACAGGCTGGCCACGACGAGGGTGAGGGCGGCGGTAAGCGGGACGATGCGGCGCAACAGAGCCTCCTGGGCCGGTGGAACGGAAGCACCCCGGCGTGACGGCAGGATGCAGGCAGGGCAGGGCGAAGGCGTGAACATCGTGTTAATCGGGACGGAGATGCCCGCCACCCACATCGCGCGCGCAGCCCCAGCCGGGAACGGGACGGTGGAAATCGCACGCCCCGACCCCATGTTCAATGCGACCATTCGACCATGGTCCGCCCCCGGAGTTCACAGGAGAACGCATCTTGAGCAGCCCCCCGTCCCCCCCCGAGATCGTGATGTACACCACCGCGGTGTGCCCTTACTGCGTTGCCGCCAAGAACTTCCTCAAGAGCAAGGGGCAGCAATGGACCGAAGTGCGGATCGACCTGGATCCGGCGGAACGCGAGAAGATGATCGCCCGTGCCCGCCGCACCAGCGTGCCGCAGATCTTCGTCGGCCAGACCCACGTCGGTGGCTACGACGACATGATCGCCCTGCATCGCCAGGGCAGGTTCGAGCCGCTGCTGGCGGGGGACGCATGAGCCCGGGACCGGAGAATGCCGGAACCGGAAAGAAGGAAGCCGCGGAGGGTGGCACCGAAGCCGACCGCGTCGCCGAATTCACCGCCTTCCGCAAGCGCATGAACGAGCGCATCCTCGCCGAGCCCAACCAGGTGGTCCGGCGCTTCTTCGCGCTCGACACCCAGACCTACCAGCCCGGCGCGCTCGATCTGAAGACCAAGGAGCTGCTGGGCCTGGTCGCGTCGCTGGTGCTGCGCTGCGACGACTGCATCAGCTATCACGTGGCGCAGTGCAAGGAGGCCGGCGTCAAGCGCGACGAGATGTTCGAGGCGTTTTCGGTCGGGCTGGTTGTCGGCGGCTCGATCGTGATCCCGCATTTGCGCCGCGCGGTCGACTTCCTCGACCGGCTGGAGCAGGGCGCCGCCGCCCCGGCCGCGCACGACCACGCCTGATCCGGGCAGGGGCGGCCTCAGCCGCGATCAGTTCTCCCCGAGCCGGCTACGGACGCATCGGGTCGCGGCTGAAGCCGCTCCCGCAAGGGCCCGTGCCTGCAGCGGAGCCGCCGTTGCGGCATAATTCCGCGGTTCACACACGCTGCCGTACGTACCGCGTACGGCGGCCCCCAGCTGGAAAAATCCCCCAATGACGCAAACGATCACGGTCATCCGCGGCGACGGTATCGGCCCGGAAATCATGGACGCCACCCTGCACGTGCTGGACGCGATGCAGCTCGGCCTGCAGTACGAGTTCGCCGACGCCGGCCTGGTCGCGCTGGAGAAGACCGGCGAGCTGCTGCCCGCGGCGACCATGGACTCGATCCGCAAGAACCGCGTCGCCCTCAAGAGCCCGTTGACCACTCCGGTCGGCGGCGGCTTCTCCTCGATCAACGTCGAGCTGCGCAAGCGCTTCGACCTGTACGCCAACGTCCGCCCGGCGACCTCGTTCCCCAACACCAGGTCGCGCTTCCCGTCCGGGGTCGACCTGATCACCGTGCGCGAGAACACCGAGGGCGCCTACAGCGCCGAGGGCCAGGCGGTGTCGGAGGACGGCGAGACCGCCACCTCGATCACCAGGACCACGCGCCGCGGCTCCGAGCGGATCGTCCGCTACGCCTTCGAGCTGGCGAAGAAGACCGGCCGCAAGAAGGTCACCGTGGTGCACAAGGCCAACATCCTGAAGTCGACCTCCGGCCTGTTCCTGAAGACCGCGCGTGAAGTCGCCTCGCAGTACCCGGAGATCACCTGCGAGGAGATGATCGTCGACAACTGCTGCATGCAGCTGGTGATGCGCCCCGAGCAGTTCGACGTGATCGTCACCACCAACCTGTTCGGCGACATCATCTCCGACCTGTGCGCCGGCCTGATCGGCGGGCTCGGCCTGACCCCGGGCGCCAACATCGGCACCGACGCGGCGATCTTCGAGGCCGTGCATGGCACCGCGCCGGACATCGCCGGCCAAGGCAAGGCCAACCCGTGCGCGCTGCTGCTGGGCGCCGCGCAGATGCTCGACCACCTCGGCATGCCCGACAAGGCGACCCGCCTGCGCCAGGCCATCGTGGCCACGCTGGAAGCCAAGGACAGCCTCACCGGGGACCTCGGCGGCAGCAGCGACACCATGTCGTTTGCCAAGGCGATCGCCAGCCGGGTCTGATACCGGGCTCGCGGTTCGACCAGAAGGGGGCGCCACGCGGCGCCCCCTTTTTGTTCGGCAGATGTCAGCGGCTCCGTTCTTTTGGGGATGCCGCAGCCGTGTTGCCGTGCCGATCTCCGGGTTCTTGTAGGAGCGGCTTCAGCCGCGATCCGAAAATCCCGCGCCCCGGCTTCGCCCACGACGTCCGTAGGAGCGACCTAAGTCGCGAGCCACTGACACCCCGCACTCCGGCGATCAACGCGAAAGCCCGATCGCGCGACCGAAACACCGCGTCAACCACCGCCCGCTCGTCGCATCAGCGGTTCGCGACTCGGTCGCTCCTACCATCCCAGCCTCAATACCTAGCACCCCACAGCGTTCCACCGACGGCGCTCGACACCGCCGCGGCCGCGCCGCACACTCGCGCCTTGTTCCTTGCATCCGAATGAAGCGATGAATGTATCGCCGTCCCAACCCGCCCCCGGACCTGCTGTCCAACCCAGCGCGCTCGCGCTGACGCCGCTGCTGCTGTTCCTCGCGCTGTTCTTTGGCGCCGGCCTCTACTTCACTGCGCAGGGCGAGGCGATGGGCTTCTACCAGCTGCGTGCGCCGGTCGCGATCCTGCCGGCGCTGGCGCTTGGTGCATGGCTGGTGCACCGCCGCGGCATCCGCCCGGTGGACACCCTGCTGGAAGGCATGGGCCATCCCAACGTGATGCTGATGGTGCTGGTGTTCCTGCTCGCCGGCGCCTTCGCCAACGTCTCGCGCGCGGTCGGGGCGGTCGATGCGGTCGTGGCGCTCGGCCTGGGCGCGCTGCCGCCGGCGCTGATCCTGCCGGGCCTGTTCCTGGTCGCCAGCTTCGTGTCGCTGTCGATCGGCACCTCGATGGGCACGATCGCCGCGGTGGTTCCGATCGCCACCGGCCTGGCCGACGCGGCCGGGCTCGACCGGGCGCTGGTGCTCGGCGCGGTCGTGGGTGGGGCGATGTTCGGTGACAACCTGTCGATCATTTCCGACACCACCATCGCTGCCACGCGCAGCCAGGGCGCGCGGATGTCGGACAAGTTCCGCGAGAACTTCAAGATCGCGTTGCCCGCCGCGCTCGCCACCCTCGCGCTGCTGGCGTGGTTTGGCGAGGCGGCGCCGGTGGAGGCGCCGGGCGCGGCATCGCCGTGGCTGGTGGTGCCGTACCTGCTGGTGCTGGCGCTGGCACTGCTCGGACTGGACGTGGTGCTGGTGCTCGGCATCGGCGTCGTCCTCGCCGGCGTGTTCGGCTACGTCTTTGCCGGTGGCTACGACGTGGTCAGCTATGCCAACGACATCTACGCCGGTTTCGAGGGCATGGTGGAGATCACCCTGCTGTCGCTGCTCATCGGCGGCCTGGCGGCGCTGATCAAAGCCGGTGGAGGGCTCGACTGGCTGGCGGCGGTGATCGCCCGGTTCGCCCGTGGCCATACGGGACGGCGGTCCGGCGAGATCAGCATCGCCGCCCTGGCCGCCGGTGGCGATGCCCTGACGGCCAACAACACGGTCGCCATCCTGGTCGGCGGAAGCCTGGCGCGCGACATCGCCGTCCGGCACGGGATCACGCCGCGACGCGCCGCCAGCGTGCTCGACATCTTCTCGTGCGTGGTCCAAGGCGTGTTGCCCTACGGCGCGCAGATTCTGCTGGCCGGTTCGCTGGCGGGCCTGTCGCCGCTGCTGATCGCCGGCAAGGTCTGGTACTGCTGGCTGCTGGCGGTGGCGGCGATCGGGTTCATGCTGTGGCCGCGTCGCAGGGAGGCGTCGCCGGACGCGTAACAAGAAAGAAGGGCGCCATCGGCACCCTTCTTTCTTGTCGATCGATCGCGGTTGCGCTCAGTCGCGCAGTTTCGACAGCAGCCGCAGGAACTCGATATACAGCCACACCAGCGTGACCATCAGGCCGAACGCGCCGTACCACTCCATGTACTTGGGTGCGCCCTGTTCGGCCCCGGTCTCGATGAAGTCGAAATCGAGTACCAGGTTGAGCGCGGCGATCACCACCACGAACAGGCTGAAGCCGATGCCGACGATGCCGGATTCGTGGATCAGCGGGATCCGGATGTCGAAGAAGCCGAGCACCATGCTGGCCAGGTACACCAGGAAGATGCCGCCGGTCGCGGCCGCCACGCCGAGCTTGAAGTTCTCGGTCGCCTTGATGAGGCCGGTCCGGTAGACGAACAGCAGCGCGAACAGGGTGCCGAAGGTCAGCAGCACCGCCTGCATCACGATGCCCTCGTACAGGTGGTTGTACATCGCCGAGATCGCGCCGAGGAAGAAGCCTTCGACCAGTGCGTAGAGCGGGGCGGTGACCGGCGCCCACTGCTTCTTGAACACCGTTGCCAGGGCAAGCACCAGGCCGCCGATCAGGCCGCCCCACAGGTACGGCCCGGCACCGACGACGCCCGCCGGAGTGGACACCTGGTGCCAGGTGAATGCCGCGGTGAGCACCGCCATCAGCAGCAGCATGCCGGTCTTGTTGACCGTGCCGGCCAGCGTCATCACGTTATCGCCGCCGCGCACAATGGCGCCGCTGCCGAGGTCCAGGAACGTCGACTCCTTCAAAGCCGGGTTGCCGCTGCGGATCATGCACTGTCCCCTGAATCTGGTTGTGGGTAGTTGGATCATGGCGAAGGCGCCGCCGCGAGCATACACGTGCCCGCGTATGCGGTTGGGTGTACGTTGACACCGGGCCGGTGCCCGCCGCAGAATAGCCGGCCTTTCGCGGCGCTGGCGCGCAACGGAAGCCCGGATCGGGGCATAGCGCAGTCTGGTAGCGCATCTGGTTTGGGACCAGAGGGTCGGGGGTTCGAATCCCTCTGCCCCGACCACTCGTGGCGCCGGCTATCATGTCTGCAGGCGCCCGTAGCTCAACCGGATAGAGCACCGGCCTTCTAAGCCGGTGGTTGCAGGTTCGAGTCCTGCCGGGCGCGCCAGATGCAACGATCGTGTGGTCCAGTGTTTCCGTGGTGGATGTAGCTCAGTTGGTTAGAGC
Source organism: Lysobacter sp. CC-YZS074 (assembly GCF_056739745.1). Taxonomy (NCBI): domain Bacteria; kingdom Pseudomonadati; phylum Pseudomonadota; class Gammaproteobacteria; order Lysobacterales; family Lysobacteraceae; genus Lysobacter; species Lysobacter sp. CC-YZS074. The sequence goes on from NZ_CP200301.1 coordinate 1,208,346, forward strand.
ACCGGATTGTGATTCCGGGGGTCGCGGGTTCGAATCCCGTCTTCCACCCCACTCGCGGTTCATCGCGGTGTTGGTTTCAGGCAGGAATTTCCTGCTACAATTTCAGCGCTAACGGGCCGTTAGCTCAGTTGGTAGAGCAGTTGACTCTTAATCAATAGGTCCAAGGTTCGAATCCTTGACGGCCCACCAAGACGGAAGCACCTGGTTCGCGCCAGGTGCTTTTTTCTTGCCCGGCGTGCGGGCACGGGAGCATGGCGCAGGCCCGGCCGGCGCCCGTAGAATCCCCGGCCGGCAGTGCCGGCGCGTAGCATCGCGAAAGTGGCGGAATTGGTAGACGCCCTGGATTTAGGTTCCAGTGAGGGTGACCTCGTGGGGGTTCGAGTCCCCCCTTTCGCACCAACCCAGGCAGAGAACCGGAAGCCTTGCCGCCGCAACGAGCGTTCGCGAGCGTCGCCCTGTCCGTCGACGACGGCTTTTGTGCCCGCAGCCGCCGTCGGCGCTCACCGGTGCGTCCCGACCAGCAACCGCAAGCGACGCCCTCGTCCGCCGCGACAGGCATTCCGGCTGGCCGCCGCCCAAGTGGCAGCCGCGCCCGGAATCAGCCAAACTACGTCGTTCCGCCAGCGGCCGGCTCCGTGCCGGCGTCGCGGCGACCAGCTCACCAAACATCTTGCCGCGGCACGGCCGCGGTCGCAGGAGTGGATATGCCAGCCGTAGAAAAGCCCGTGTCGGTCGAGACGCTCGGTAACCTGGAACGCCGCATGACCTTCAACCTCCCGGCCGAGCGGCTCGAGAGCACGGTCGGCGGCCGTCTGCGCGAGATCGCGCGCGGCGCCAAGATCAAGGGCTTCCGCCCGGGCAAGGTGCCGGCCAAGGTGATCGAGCAGCGCTTCGGCCAGCAGGTCCGCGCCGAGGTCCTCGACGGCCTGCTGCGCGAGAGCTTCGGCAACGCCGTGCGTGAGCAGTCGCTGCAGATCGCCGGCAACCCGCGGATCGAGCCGGTCGAAGGCGAGGAGCTCGCCTACGCCGCCACCTTCGAGGTGGTGCCGGACTTCGGCGACATCGACGTCGCCAAGCTCAAGGTCGTGCGCCACACCTCGGAGGTGAAGGACGAGGACATCGACGCAATGATCGAGAACCTGCGCCTGCAGCGCCGCACCTGGAGCGTGGTCGAGCGCGGGGCGAAGGAAGGCGACGCGGTCGAGCTCGAGACCTTCTCGACCGTCGACGGCGAGCGCATGCCGGCCGAAGGTGCCGAGCGTGGCGCGACCATCATCGGTTCGGCCGCCATGTTCCCGGCGATCGAGTCCGCCCTGGTCGGCATGAAGGCCGGCGAGGAGAAGACCGTCGAGGTGGAGTTCCCCGCCAGCTGGCGCGTGCCGCAGTTCGCCGGCAAGAAGGTCGACGTCACCGTGAAGGCGACCAAGGTCTCCGAGCCGGTGCTGCCGGAAGTCGATGACGGTTTCATCAAGAGCTTCGGCATCAAGAGCGGCGACGCCGAGCAGTTCCGCAAGGACATCCGCAGCAACCTGGAGCGCGAGCTCAAGGGCGCGCTGATGACCCGTCTGCGTCGCGAGGTCGGCGAGCAGCTGATCGCCGAGTACGCCTCGGTCGAGATGCCGCCGCGCCTGGTCGAGAACGAGGCCCGTGACATGGCCCGGCAGGCCGCCGAACAGGCGCGCCGCCAGGGCCGCAAGGTCGACCTGCCGGCCAACGCCCACGAGCAGTTCATGGAGGCGGCGCGCAAGCGCGTGCTGGTCGGATTGCTGGTCGGCGAGGTCGCACGTCGCAACGAACTCAAGCTCGATCCCAAGCGGGTCACCGAAACCCTCAACCTGATCGCCTCCACCTACGAGGAGCCGCAGCAGGTGATCGAGCTGTATCGCCAGGACGCGCAGCTGATGCAGGGCCTGCAGGGCCGCGTCATGGAAGAGCAGGTGATCGACTGGATCGCCGAGCGCGCCGAGCACACCGAGCAGCCGATGTCCTTCTCCGAGGCGATCCGGCAGTAACCCGCTGAACCGCCGCCCGCCCTCCGGCGCGGCGGCGGACGGTGGCCCTTGCGCCGCCGCGGGGCCGGCCCCAGATTGGTCGGCCTTGCCTCTCAACGCAGTCCCGGCTGCCGCCCCAGGTGGATGACCCGATGGAAAACCAGACCAAAGCCCTGAACCTCGTGCCGATGGTGGTCGAACAGACCAGCCGGGGCGAGCGCGCGTACGACATCTATTCGCGCCTGTTGAAGGAGCGGGTGATCTTCCTGGTCGGCCCCGTCGACGACCACGTCGCCAACGTGATCGTCGCCCAGATGTTGTTCCTCGAGGCCGAAAACCCCGAGAAGGACATCAGCCTGTACATCAACTCGCCCGGCGGCGTGGTCACCGCCGGCATGGCGATCTACGACACCATGCAGTACATCAAGCCCGACGTGAGCACGATCTGCGTCGGCCAGGCCGCTTCGATGGGCGCGCTGCTGCTGGCCGCCGGCGCCAAGGGCAAGCGCTACGCGCTGCCGAACTCGCGAGTGATGATCCACCAGCCGCTGGGTGGCTTCCAGGGCCAGGCCAGCGACATCGAGATCCATGCCCGCGAGATCCTGGCGCTCAAGCAGAAGCTCAACGAGGTGCTCTCGCACCACACCGGCCAGCCGCTGGAGACCATCGCGCGCGACACCGAACGCGACAACTTCAAGAGCGCCGAGGCCGCACATGAGTACGGGCTGGTGGACCAGGTGCTCGAACGCCGTCCCGACGAGTCCATCCAGGCGGGTTGACCGGGCGTTCGCTTAACCGCAAGTTATTGATTCCGTGATGCTTTCGGCACTTCTGGCACGCCCCCGGGGCGGGCTGGAGTGCTGTGCTATTCTCGGTCCGAACCATCGGGACCCCGTCCGCGCAAGGCGTGCGCGTCGGGTCCGGCAAAGGAACCTTCAGGCAAGCGCATGACCGACGATCGACAGGGCCGCAGTACCGGCGACAGCAACAAGATTCTGTACTGCTCGTTCTGCGGCAAGAGCCAGCACGAGGTCCGCAAGCTGATTGCGGGCCCGAGCGTGTTCATCTGCGACGAGTGCGTCGAGTTGTGCAACGACATCATCCGCGAGGAGCTCGAGGAGAAGGCGCAGTCGGCCCGCAGCCACCTGCCCAAGCCCAAGGAGATCCTCGAGGTCCTCGACCAGTACGTGATCGGCCAGGCGCGCGCCAAGCGCACGCTCGCGGTCGCCGTGTACAACCACTACAAGCGCATCGAGAGCCGGCAGAAGAACGACGACGTCGAACTGGCGAAGTCCAACATCCTGCTGGTCGGCCCCACCGGTTCGGGCAAGACGCTGCTGGCCGAGACGCTGGCGCGGATGCTCAACGTGCCGTTCACCATGGCCGACGCGACCACGCTGACCGAAGCCGGCTACGTGGGCGAGGATGTCGAGAACATCATCCAGAAGCTGCTGCAGAAGTGCGACTACGACGTCGACAAGGCGCAGCAAGGCATCGTCTACATCGACGAGATCGACAAGATCTCGCGCAAGTCCGACAACCCCTCGATCACCCGCGACGTATCCGGCGAGGGCGTGCAGCAGGCGCTGCTGAAGCTGATCGAAGGCACTGTCGCCAGCGTGCCGCCGCAGGGCGGGCGCAAGCACCCGCAGCAGGAATTCCTGCAGGTCGATACCCGCAACATCCTGTTCATCGTGGGCGGCGCGTTCGCCGGTCTGGACAAGATCATCCAGCAGCGCAGCACCGAGGCGGGCGGCATCGGATTTGGTGCCAAGGTCAAGAGCGCCGAGCGCAAGACCGAGGTCGGCAAGATCCTGGCCGAGGTCGAGCCGGAGGACCTGATCAAGTTCGGCCTGATTCCCGAGTTCGTCGGCCGCCTGCCAGTGGTCGCCACGCTGGAAGAGCTCGACGAAGCGGCATTGATCACGATCCTGACCGAACCGCGCAACGCGATTACCAAGCAGTTCCGCAAGCTGTTCGAGATGGAGGATGTCGAGCTCGAATTCCGCCCGGACGCCCTGGCCGCGATCGCGCGCAAGGCGCTCAAGCGCAAGACCGGCGCGCGCGGCCTGCGCACCATCGTCGAGTCGGTCCTGCTCGACACCATGTACGAGCTGCCGTCGCTGGAGAACGTCAGCAAGGTGGTGGTCGACGAGTCCGTGATCGACCACAAGACCGAGCCCTATCTGATCTACCAGACGCCGGCGGCACCGCAGAAGGCGGCTTCGGGCGACTGAACCGCCGCTCCTGAGCCGCAATGAAGCCGATCAGCCGCTTGTGTCCGCAAGCGGCTGATTTTGTTTGGAAAACCCGGGTGCTTTCTGCGGCACTCGCGGCCCCGGCTTGCATCGCCCGGCGCGGACCCCCATAACCCTGCCAAGGCCCGGCGATGCCCCGGGTTTCCCGTTTTTTCGGCCGGCCGCGCCACCTCTCTGGCCCGGCGCCCCTGATCGTCCCGGAGCTTTTCCATGACCCCATCCAGCCGGACAGAATCCTCCCGTGAGCCCGAGCAGCTCGACTTGCCGGTGTTGCCGCTGCGCGACGTCGTGGTGTTCCCGCACATGGTCATCCCGTTGTTCGTTGGTCGCGACAAGTCGATCCGCGCCCTGGACGTCGCGATGGAAGCCGACAAGCAGATCCTGCTGGTCGCGCAGAAGTCGGCGGAAACCGACGACCCCACCGCCGACGACCTCTACCAGGTCGGCACCCTTGCGCATGTCCTGCAACTGCTGAAGCTCCCCGACGGCACCATCAAGGTGCTGGTGGAAGGCGTCGCGCGGGTGCAGGTCGGGGAGGTGGGCGAGCACGACGGCGCGCTGTCCGGCCACGCCGAGATCATCGATCCCGTGTTCGATCGCGAGGAGCGCGAGATCGACGCCATCTCGCGCTCGCTGGTGGGGTTGTTCGAGCAGTACGTGAAGACCAACCGCAAGCTGCCGCCGGAACTGATGCAGACCCTGTCCGGGATCGAGGACCCGGGCCGGCTGGCCGACACCATCGCCGCCCACCTGGGCGTGCGCATCGGCGACAAGCAGAAGCTGCTGGAGGCGCACGGGATCGGCGACCGGCTCGAGCAGCTGGTCGGCCTGGTCGACGGCGAGATCGACGTGCAGCAGCTGGAGAAGCGCATCCGCGGCCGGGTCAAGGGCCAGATGGAGAAGAGCCAGCGCGAGTACTACCTCAACGAGCAGATGAAGGCGATCCAGAAGGAGCTGGGCGAGATCGACGACGCGCCCAACGACATCGAGGAGTTGACCCGCAAGATCGCCGGCGCCGGCATGCCCAAGCCGGTGGAGGCCAAGGCGCGCAACGAGCTCAACAAGCTCAAGCAGATGTCGCCGATGTCGGCCGAGGCCGCGGTGGTGCGCAACTACCTCGAGTGGCTGCTCGGCGTACCGTGGAAGAAGCGCAGCAAGGTCCGCAAGGACCTGCGGGCCGCGCAGGAAGTCCTCGACGCCGACCACTTCGGGCTGGAGAAGGTCAAGGAGCGCATCCTCGAGTACCTCGCCGTGCAGACCCGGGTGAAGACCATGAAGGCGCCGATCCTGTGCCTGGTCGGCCCGCCGGGTGTCGGCAAGACCTCGCTTGGCCAGTCGATCGCCAAGGCGACGAACCGCAAGTTCGTGCGGATGAGCCTGGGCGGCGTGCGCGACGAGGCCGAGATCCGCGGCCACCGCCGCACCTACGTCGGCTCGATGCCGGGGCGGATCGTGCAGAACCTCAACAAGGTCGGCACCAAGAACCCGCTGTTCGTGCTCGACGAGATCGACAAGATGTCGATGGACTTCCGCGGCGACCCGTCGTCGGCACTGCTGGAGGTGCTCGACCCGGAGCAGAACCACAGCTTCAACGACCACTACCTCGAGGTCGACCTCGACCTGAGCGAGGTGATGTTCGTGGCCACCTCCAACTCGCTCAACATCCCCGGCCCGCTGCTGGACCGCATGGAAGTGATTCGCATCCCCGGCTACACCGAGGAGGAGAAGCTCAACATCGCCATGCGCTACCTGCTGCCCAAGCAGATCAAGGCCAACGGCCTGAAGCCGGAGGAGCTCAAGATCGGCGAAGGGGCGGTGCGCGACATCGTGCGCTACTACACCCGCGAATCCGGTGTGCGCAATCTCGAGCGTGAGATTTCCAAGATCGCCCGCAAGGTCGTCAAGGAAATCGCGCTGGCGGGGCCACAGAAGAAGCTGAAAACCGTCAACGTGACCTCCAGGAACCTCGACAAGTACCTGGGCGTGCGCCGCTTCGACTTCGGCCGCGCCGAAGAGCAGAACGAGATCGGGCTGGTGACCGGCTTGGCCTGGACCGAGGTCGGCGGCGACCTGCTGCAGATCGAGACCACGATGGTGCCGGGCAAGGGGCAGCTGATGCTGACCGGCCAGCTCGGTGACGTGATGAAGGAGTCGGCTTCGGCGGCGCTGTCGGTGGTGCGCGCACGCACCGAGCGCCTCGGGATCGATCTCGAGTTCCTGCAGAAGCAGGACATCCACGTCCACGTGCCGGAAGGCGCGACGCCCAAGGACGGACCGAGCGCCGGCATCGCGATGGCCACCGCGCTGGTCTCGATGCTGACCGCGAACCCGGTGCGCGCCGAAGTCGCCATGACCGGCGAGATCACCCTGCGCGGGCGCGTGCTGCCGATCGGCGGGCTCAAGGAGAAGCTGCTGGCGGCGCTGCGGGGCGGCATCACCACGGTGATCATCCCGGAGGAGAACGAGAAGGACCTCGCCGACCTTCCCAGGAGCGTGACCCAGGGGTTGAAGATCGTCACGGCCAAGTGGATAGACGAGGTGCTCGACGTCGCTCTGGAACGGCCGGTCACGCCCACGCCGGCGACCGGCGAGGGCGAGATGCCGGTCCGGGGAAAAGGCGGACCGGCTTCTCAGGCGGACGTCAAGCATTAATCGCCCCCGCGGGCGGAAAAATCCGACAACACGCTGAAACCCGCGTCGTTGCTAGCTTTCCGGCTTGCACCCCCAAAATGCCACTGGTATAACGGCTGGCAACCGCGTGAGGGTCGCATCACGGCCTTCATGGCGGCAAAGTCGGTCGGAGGTCCACCGTGCGCGGGGGGCACTTCGATTCTCAGAACAATGCGGATCGAGTCCGCACAGGGAGTCCAAACGAATGAACAAGGGTGATTTTGTTGCCGCCGTCGCCGATGCCGCGGAGCTGTCCCGCGCCGATGCCGCCAATGCCGTGGACGCGATGGTCAGCGTCGTCACCAAGGCGCTGAAGAAGGGTGACACGGTGACGCTGGTCGGCTTCGGCACCTTCCAGGTCCGCAAGCGCGCCGCCCGCCAAGGCCGCAACCCGAAGACCGGCGAGACCATCAAGATCAAGGCTTCGAAGAATCCTTCGTTCAAGGCTGGCAAAGCCCTGAAGGACGCTGTAAACTAAGCAGCTCACCCGCCGACGCAGCCCATCGCGCCGGTTCTGTGACACAGGGTGCTTAGCTCAGTGGTAGAGCGTCTCCTTTACACGGAGAGGGTCGGGGGTTCGAAACCCTCAGCACCCACCAGCACCGGGTAACGTTTCAAAGTGCGGAGTGGTAGTTCAGTTGGTTAGAATGCTGGCCTGTCACGCCGGAGGTCGCGGGTTCGAGTCCCGTCCACTCCGCCAGTAATACCGGAGGCGCCGAGGTTCATTCCCGGCGCCTCTGCTTTTAAGTGAAGGCCGAAGTTCTGTGGCGGCCGTGGTTGTAAAGCTGCTTGCAGTGTGGAGCGGTAGTTCAGTTGGTTAGAATGCTGGCCTGTCACGCCGGAGGTCGCGGGTTCGAGTCCCGTCCGCTCCGCCATTGCGAAGTTGTCGAAGGCGCCGGAAACGGCGCCTTTTTTTGTTTCCGCATCCGGACCCCGCGACAGCCGCCCGTTGCGGAGCCGGCGCTCCAGCCGTCGCGGTTGCAACACGCTAAACTGTCCGGCTTCTGCCTTTACCCCGACTGGACCATGCTGCAGACACTTCGCGACAAGACCTCCGGCTGGATCGCCACGGTGATCCTGGGCCTGTTGATCATTCCGTTCGCCTTCTTCGGGCTGGAGCAGTACATGGTCCAGCGCAGCGACACCACGGTCGCGACCCTGCAGGCGCCGCCCGCATGGTGGGCTTCGGCACCTTCGTTCTGGCCGGTCTCGGTGCTCTGGCGGCACGAGGAGATCACCGTCGACGAATTCCGTCAGCGGTTCGAACAGGTCCGCCAGCAGCAGCGCGCCGAGCTCGGCGAGGCGTTCGATGCGCGTGAGTTCGAGAGTCCCGAAAACAAGCGCGCCGTGCTCGACACCCTGATCGACCAGCGCGTGCAGGCGATGGCCGCCGAACACGCCGGCGTGGTCGTCAGCGACGCGATGGTGCGCGACGCGATCCAGGCCATCCCGGCCTTCCAGGTTGACGGACGCTTCGACCCGCAGCGTTACCAGCTCGCCCTGGCGTCACAGGTGCCGGCACAGACCCCGGCGCAGTTCGACCAGCTCGTCCGCGAGGGGTTGCAGCAGACCCTGGTGGCGAGTGCGATCGCCAACAGCAATTTCGTCACCGCAGGCGAGATGGAGCGCCTGATCCGCCTGATGGGCGAGCGCCGCGACGTCAACCTGCTGGTCGTCCCGCCGACACAGCCGGATACCACGGCCGCGGTGAGCGATGCGGATATCCAGGCGTGGTACGACGCCCATCCGGACGACTACCGTGCTCCCGAGCGCGTCAGCATCGAGTACATCGAGCTCGCCGCCGAGGACATGCCCGCTCCGGCGCCGGCCGACGAAGCCGCACTGCGGGCACGCTACGAGCAGGAGCAGGCGCAGTTCGCATCCCAGGAGCAGCGCCTCGCATCGCATATTCTTGTCCAGGTGGATGAAGGCGCCGACGAGGCGACCCGCCAGGCGGCCGAGGCCGAGGCGCGCCAGATCGCCGCCGAGGCCCAGGCCGACGGCGCCGATTTCGCCGCGCTCGCACGCACCCACAGCGATGACAGCGGGTCGAAGGCCGGCGGGGGCGACCTGGGCTGGATCAGCCGCGACATGATGCCGGGCGCCTTCGCGGATGCGTTGTTCGCGATGCAGCCGGGGCAGGTGAGTGCGCCGGTGAAGAGCGATTTCGGCTGGCACGTGATCCAGCTGCGCGAGGTCAAGGCCGGTGCGCAGGAGTCGTTCGAGGAGGTCCGCGACCTGCTGGTGGCGGAGCAGGCCGAGGCCGACCGCGAGCGCGCGTTCAACGAGGCTTCCTCTGCCGTGGTCGACGCGGTGCTGCAGAACCCGGGTGCGTTGGCGCCCGCGGCCGAAGTGGCCGGGGTCGAGGTGAAGACGCTGGGGCCGTTCTCCCGCGCCGCCACCGAAGGCCTCGCGGCGAATCCCGCCGTGCGCCAGGCGGCGTTTTCCGAGACCCTGATCGAGGACGGCACCGTCAGCGACCCGATCGAGACCGCCCCTGACCGGAATGTCTGGATCCGGGTGACCGAACACGCGCCTGAAAGCGTCCAGCCGCTCGCGCAGGTGCGTGAGCAGGTCGTGGCCGCGATCCGCGCCGCGCGCGCGCGCAAGGCCGCGGCCGAGCGTGCCGATACGCTGCTTGCGCGGCTGGGCGGCGGTACCCCCCTGGCCGAACTGGCCGAGGCCGAGTCGCTCCCGCCACCGCAGTCGGTGCCGGGCGTTCCACGCGGCGCGCCGCTGCTGGACGAGTCGGTGTCGGAAGCGATCTTCACCGCGGCGGCTCCGGCCGACGGCAAGCCGAGCGTTGGCCGTCAGGTGCTCGACGACGGCACCATCGTGCTGTTCTCGGTCGACAGGGTCGTGCCGGGCAATGAAGCCGAAGTGCCGCCCGCCCAGCGGGAAATGCTGAGCCAGCAGCTCGCGCTGGCGGCAGGCGCCGCCGATGTCCAGGCGCTGGTTTCGGCGCTGCGGCAGGACATGGAGATCGAGGTGGTCGAGGAGAACCTCTGACCCGGCGGTCCTCCATGGTTCCAATGAAAAAGCCCGGCACTGCCGGGCTTTTTCGTGGACGACCGATATACCTCAGTCTTCGTCGCCGATGCCGGTCATGCCGAGGATGTTGTAGCCCGAATCGACATAGGTGACCTCGCCGGTGATGCCGGCGGCCAGGTCCGAACACAGGAATGCGGCGGTGTTGCCGACGTCCTCGATCGTCACGCTGCGGCGCAGCGGCGCGTACTGCTCGAAGTGCCCGAGCATCTTGCGGAAGTTCGCGATGCCGGCGGCCGACAGGGTCTTGATCGGCCCGGCCGAGATGGCGTTCACACGGGTGCCTTCCGGGCCGAGGTTCAGGGCGAGATAGCGCACCGTCGCCTCGAGGCTGGCCTTGGCCACGCCCATGACGTTGTAGTTCTGCAGAGCGCGTTCGGCACCGAGGTAGCTCAGGGTCACGATCGAGCCGTTGCGCTCCTTCATCAGCGGGCGAGCGGCCTTGGCCATCGCCGCCAGCGAGAACGCCGAAATCTCGTGGGCGGTGTTCCAGTTCTCGCGGGTCAGGCCGTCGAGGAACTCGCCCTCGATCGCTTCACGCGGCGCGTAGGCGATGGCGTGGACGAGGATGTCGAAACCGTCCCAGCGCTGGCCGAGTTGCTCGAAGCACTGGTTGATCTGGTCGTCGCTGGAGACATCCAGCGGCAGCACGATGTCGCTGCCCAGTGCGGTGGCGGCCTTCTCCACGCGCGGACGCAGCTTGTCGTTGAGGTAGGTGAAGGCCAGCTCCGCGCCTTGGCGATGCATGGCTTCGGCGATGCCGCTGGCGATCGAGCGGTCGCTCGCGATGCCGGTGATGAGTGCGCGTTTGCCTTGCAGGAAACCCATGGTTGCTCCTCGATCCTCGTGGCGCGGCCGGCGTGGCCGGGCAAAGCGGTAGTGTACCCGTGCGGTCGCGCGGCTCAGCGGCCGCCGGCGGGCGCGCCCGCCGGCGACACCGCGTCGCCGGCGGAGACGGTCACGTCGGCCGGCCCGGCGGTGTCAGCGAGGACCGACCCCCCATCGACGACCGATGCGGCCTGCCGGGGGGCCAGCAGGCGCAGCGGTTCGTCGCCGTGGCGGATTCGTCCCGCCACGAACACCGGGTTGAGGCGCCGCACTCGCGCGGGGTCGTAACCGTGAGCCGAAGCCCACGCGTCGACGCGCCCGTACTCGGCCGCGACTTCCACCGGCTGCAGGCGCGGCACCGGTCGGTCCAAGGCCTGCAGCCACTCCTCGTCCTGCGCCGCCTCGTCGAGCACGCACGCGATCGCCCGCAATTTGCGAACGTAGGCATGGGTGACGCCGGACAGGCCCGGCAGCTCGGCAGGACGCGCGCGGCGGGCGACCTGGCCGCCGCGCTTGAGCGCGCCCAGCACGCGGTACTCGCCGGCGTTGTAGGCCATGGAGGCCAACCGCCAGTCGCCGGCGAACATGCCATGGAGCGTCTTCAGGTAGCGCACGGCGGCGCGGGTGGAGTCGACCGGAGACAGTCGCCCGTCGTAGCCGGCGCGGATCGGTACGTGATGGTTGCGCGCGGTGCGCCGGATCATCTGCCACAGGCCGGCCGGGCCCGCAGGACTGCGCGCGTCGGGCTTGTAACCGCTCTCCACGAACGGGATCAGTGCGTACTCGGTGGGCAGGCTGGATTCATGCAGGGCATCGACGACGTAGCCGAACAGCGCCAGCGTGTCCGAATCCGGCGACGCCAGCCGCTTGGGAGCGGCCGCGAAGTGCTTGCGCCAACGGGCGCTGACGTCCGGACCGCACGCCGGAGTGGACAGGCCTTCGCTGAACTGCCGGTAGATTTCGCGGCCGCTGCGTACCGGGTCCGTCGTTGGGCCGGCCGTCGCTGCCAGTGCAGGCAGGGCCAGCAGGACGACCCCGACGCACGCGCCGACGATTCCCCGGATGCCGCGCCTCATGCGGCGAATCCGTCCTTCCAGCACCGCAGCGCGGCGAACGTTTCCACCGCGTCCCGCGGTGCGTGGCCGAGCTGCCGGCCGGCCGCGGCCCTCACCGCGGGTTCGTCGCACCGCAGGAAGGGGTTGCACGCTCGTTCGTCGCCGATCGTGCTGGGGAGAGTGGGGCGGGCGGCGTCTCGCATGGACTGGGCCTCTTCGCTGCGGCGCCGGAGCGCCGGGTTGTCGGGTTCGACCACGCGCGCGAACGCGGCGTTGGACATCGTGTACTCATGGCCGCAGCAGACCCGGGTGGCATCCGGAAACGCGGCCAAGCGCGATAGTGAAGCGTGCATCTGCGCGGCGCTACCCTCGAACAATCGGCCGCAGCCCAGACTGAACAGGGTGTCCCCGCAGAACAGCGTCGGTTCGACCGGGTCCTGCTGGAAGAACGCGACATGACTGCGGGTGTGGCCGGGCACCGCAACCACGCTGAACGGCATTCCGCCCACGGTGATAATTTGGCCGTCGTGGACCGTGTGGGTGGCGCAGTCGATCCGTTCATCGGCAGGGGCGTACACCGGCAGATCCGGCCAGCGCGAACGCAACGCCGGGGTGCCGCCGATGTGGTCCTGGTGATGGTGGGTCAGCAACACCGCCGCCGGCTGGAATCCACCGCTGTCGGCGGCGGCGAGTACCGGCTCCGCCGCTCCGGGATCGACGACCACGACGCCGCCGGGGCCGTGCAGGAGCCAGATGTAGTTGTCGCCCAGCGCGGGCAGTGTGTGCAGCTGCATGGTCGATATCCTCGCCGGGTACGGGTGGGGCGCAGAATGGGCGTGCCTCCCGCCTGTCCCGCAAGTCCGCGAACATGCCCCTGACCGTGCACCAGCGTCAAACCGGCTCGACCCCCTCCACCCTGGACTGGTTCGGCAGCGCCGGCGGGCAGTGCCTGCTGGCCGACGAAGCGCGGGCGATGCAGCGGGTCGTGGCGGCCTGCCCGGCGCTGCCTCGGGCGTGGATCGGCGTGCCCGCGGCGCGGCCGCCGGCGATGGGCGCGCGAGGGCTGCTGTTGCATCGCGACGGCGGCCGCTGGACCGGGTCGGTGCGTTGCGGGCTGCCGCTGCCGCTGGCCAGTGAAACGTTCGGTGCGCTGCTGCTGCAGCATGCCCTGGACGATGCGATCGAACCCGCGCCCCTGCTCGAGGAGTGCGCGCGCGTGCTCGCGCCGGGCGGGACGCTGTGGCTGGCGGCGCTCAACCCGTGGACGCCGTACCGGTTCCGCTGGGCCGGTACCGGGTTGCGCGCGCGCGATCCGGGGCACTGGCAGGCGGCGCTGCGCCGGGCTGGATTCTCGGGCGATGCGGTGAGTCTGCAGTGGATCGGCCCGCACTGGCGCGAGAACCCCGGCGGCGCCGGCATCGGCGCGCCGGACCGGCTGCGCGCGGGCGTCGCGCTGACCGTCAGCAAGCGGGTACGCGCGGTGGTCCCGCCGGCGCGGTTGCGCCGTCTGCACTGGCAGGCCGGCCGCTCCGGCACCGCGCCGCCGTGAACCGGCGACCGCATCGTCCACCCGGGGACCGCCAGCGCCGATAATGGCCGGATGACGAACACCAACAAGCAGGTCGAAATCCATACCGACGGCGCCTGCCTCGGCAATCCGGGTCCGGGCGGCTGGGCCGCGCTGTTGCGCTACAAGGGGCACGAACGGGAACTGGCCGGCGGCGAGGCGGAAACCACCAACAACCGGATGGAGCTGATGGCGGCCATCGCCGCGCTCGAGGCGCTCAGCGAGCCGTGCGACATTGTCCTGCACACCGATTCACAGTACGTCCGCCAGGGCATCACGCTGTGGATGGCGAACTGGCTGCGGCGTGGCTGGAAAACCTCGGGGGGCGAGGCGGTGAAGAACCGTGACCTGTGGGAGCGCCTGCACGCGGCGGCGCAGCGCCACCGGGTCGACTGGCGCTGGGTCAAGGGACACTCCGGCAACCCGGACAACGAGCGGGTGGACGGGCTTGCGCGCGACCAGGCGGTGCGCCTCCGTGCCGCCGCCGCGGTCCATGCCCGGTAACCGGCACGCGGCGCGGGTCGCCGCCGGTCCATTACACTGACGGCCATGCGCCAGGTCATCCTCGATACCGAAACCACCGGCCTGAGCTGGGAGCGCGGCAACCGCGTGGTCGAAATCGGCTGCGTCGAGTTCGTCGAGCGCCGGCCGACCGGCCGCACCTTCCATCGTTACCTCAACCCGGACCGCGAGTTCGAGCAGGGCGCGCAGGAGGTCACCGGCCTCACGCTGGAGTTCCTCGCCGACAAGCCGCGCTTCGCCGAGGTGGTCGACGAGTTCCTCGAGTTCATCGACGGCGCCGAGCTGGTGATCCACAACGCCGCGTTCGACGTCGGCTTCCTCGACAACGAGCTGCGGATGGCCGGCGTCCATTACGGCTGCCTCGGCGACCGTTGCCGGGTGGAGGACTCGCTGCTGCTGGCGCGCCAGCGGTTCCCGGGCCAGCGCAACTCGCTGGATGCGCTGTGCCGCCGGCTGGGCGTGGACAACACCCACCGCCAGTTGCACGGCGCACTGCTGGACGCCCAACTGCTGGCCGAGGTCTACATCGGCCTGACCTCGGGACAGGAGGAGATCGGGTTCGGCTCGGTCGAGCCCGCGGCGGAGGAGGCGACCGCGGTGCGCTTCACCGTCGATACCACCCGCCCGCGCCCGCGCATCGCCGTCGAGGCGCACGAACTGGCCGCACACGAGGCGCGATTGGCGACGCTGCGCAAGCGGGCCGGGTCGGCTCTCTGGGACCGCTTCATGGAGCCGGTAGAGGCCGAGCAGCGGGAGCCCGTGCTGGCGGGGTGAGCCCCGGACGGCCAGCGCGGGTCAGTGCCGCCGCACCAGCACCACGGTGACGTTGTCGGAGCCGCCGCCGTCCAGCGCCGCGGCGACCAGCCGGTCCACGCATTCCTGCGCACTGCAGTCCAACTGCTCCAGCACCCGCGAGATGCTGCGGTCGTCGACTTCCTCGGTCAGCCCGTCGCTGCACAGCAGCAGTTGCATGCCGGGGCGCAGTTCGCCCGTCATGGTCTCGACGTTGAGGTTGCGCGGGTCGGTCACCCCGAGCGCCTGGGTCACCACGTTGCGGTGCGGGTGGCTGCGTGCCTGTTCGTGGGTGATCGCACCGTTGGCGATCAGCTCCTGCACGTAGCTGTGGTCCTGCGACAACTGGGCCAGCTGGCCGTCACGCCACAGGTAGACCCGGCTGTCGCCGACCCACGCCACCTCGAACCGGTTGCCGCTGATGCGCGCGGCGACCACCGTGGTCCCCATCGGCAGTGCATCGGAACGGCGGCGCGAGGTACGCAGGATCTCCTCGTCGGCGATCCGGATCGCCTGCGCCAGCGGGGTGCCGTCACGGACCTCGCGCACGATGGTCTCGCGTGCGAGCGCGCTGGCGACCTCGCCGTACTCGTGGCCACCCATGCCGTCGGCGACCAGCCACAGCCCGAGCTCGCTGTCGCCGTAGTAGCTGTCCTCGTTGAGCTCGCGACGCAGGCCGACGTGCGTCAGGTGTCCGAATTCGATCATGTGTCGGTCATGCCGGTCGCGTGGGCGGGCTCTTCAGAACAGTAACGGAATCATCGGGGCCGGCCGGCCGCGAGGCAAGGCGTGGCGACGGGAGGTCGTGTGCGCCCCGGTTGCGGCACGCGTCGCGTTCGATCGGAGCGGGTGGCACCGGCGTCGCATATCGCGGGCATGAAAAAGGCTGCCGAAGCAGCCTGTTTCGTGTCTGGCGGAGAGGGGGGGATTCGAACCCCCGGTACGCTATAAACGTACGCCTGATTTCGAATCAGGTACATTCAACCACTCTGCCACCTCTCCGGGTGCAGTGAGCCGGAAATGATACGGATGGTTTGCCTCGCCGGCAAGGTCCCGCGCGCCGGCGCTACACTGGCGCCCCCAACTGGCTGAACGGCGGCGTCATGTCCGAAATCCTGGTCCCGGTGTCCTTTGGCGAGCTGCTCGACAAGATCGCCATCCTGCAGATCAAGTCCGAGCGGATGTCCGACGAGGCCAAGCTCGCCAACGTGCGCAACGAGCTGTCCGCGCTGGAGAGGACCTGGATGGCGCACCCGGCGGCCGGTACCGACATCCTCCGCCTGCGCGCCGAGCTGAAGGCCGTCAACGAGCGTCTGTGGGAGATCGAGGACGACATCCGGATCAAGGAGAAGGCGCAGCAATTCGATGCCGGCTTCGTCAAGCTGGCCCGAAGCGTCTACTTCGAGAACGACGAACGCGCCCGCATCAAGCGCGAGATCAACACCGCGCTGGGTTCGGCCTACGTCGAGGAGAAGTCCTACCAGGACTACAGGAGCGCCGGCACTCCCTGATCCGGCTGCATGCCGCTGGGCCGGGCCGATGCGGGCTGCCGCTAACCCGGCGTTCGCGAGTGGTCGGCCACGTAGCGCTCGAACGCCGCAATCCCGTCTTCCACCGTGACCAGGTCCATCACGCCGTCGTGCTCGATCTTGGCGCCCCAGCGCAGCTCGGCGGCCGGTTTGCCCAGGTACCGGCGTGCGGCATCGTCGTAACGGTCCACGCAGTAGCGCCGGTCCGAGTACGGGCCGCTCCGGGCCGGGTTGCTGGCCGCGTGCAAGCCGAGCACCTTGGTGCCCATCGCATTGGCGATGTGCATCGGGCCGGAATCCGGGGTCATCAGCAGGTCGGCGCGTTCCAGCAACGCGGGCAGCTGCTTGAGGGTGTCCTTGCCGACGAGGTCGAGCGACGGTCCGCGCATCGCCGCGACGATGGCATCGGCCGTACGGCGCTCCAGCTCGCTGCGGCCACCGCACAGCACCACGCGCCAGCCGCGGGAGATCGCGTGGTCGGCCACGGCGGCGTAGCGGTCGGCACGCCAGTTGCGGCGGACGTGGCTGGAGCAGGGCGAAATCATCAGGACCGGTGTGCCATCGGCCGGCCATTGCGCCCGTGCCCACCCGCGGGCGTCGTCGGGGACCGGCAGATCCCAACGCACCTCGCTCTGCCGCAGCCCGAGCGGTTCGCAGAAACTCCCGATCGCATCCAGGACGTGGATGCCGGGGCGGTCCGGGATGCGGCGATTGATGAACAAGCCGTGTCCGTCCTTCGACCGCGAACGGTCGTATCCCACCCGCACCCGCGCGGGGATGAATGCCGACAGCAGGTTCGCGCGCGCGGCCACCTGCATCTGCAGCAGCGCCTCGAACCGGTGGCCGCGCGCGTGCAGTTCGCGGCGCAGTCCGAGCATCCCCGCGAAGCCCGACTTCTTGTCGTACTCGACGAACTCGACTCCCGGCAAACCGGCCAGCAGGCGGTGTTCGCCCTTGCCGATCACCCAGGTCAGCGGCGTGCTGGGCCAGACCGACTGCAGGGTCCGCACCAGCGGCACGACATGGGTGACATCGCCCAGCGCCGACAGGCGCAGCAGGCAGATCGAGGCGGGTGCGGGGGAGGCGGTAATTGCTATGCTCCGGGAGATGACGGGGTATGACGCTGCCGAAGGACTGACGCCGTTCCGCGACGACAGCGGCTTCGGCGCGATTCTGTTCGACCTTACTCGGGTGCGGCAAGCGGAGCCCGAATGGTTCTCGCCCGCCTGGTGGGAAGACAAGGCGCGCCCGGTTGAAAGCGGCGGGCGCGGCGGGGCATGGTTCATCGACGCCGACTTCGGGCCGGCGGTGTTGCGCCGCTACCTGCGCGGCGGCCTGGTCGCGCATTTCAGCAGGGACCGTTACGTATGGCGGGGCGCGGCACGCACGCGCAGCTTCGCCGAGTTCCGGGTGACCCGCGCGGCGGCCGAAAAGGGCGTCCCGGTGCCACGTCCGATCGCCGCCTTCTATCGTCGCGACGGCCTGCACTACCGCGCCGCGATCCTGATCGAACGCCTGCCGGGCGTGCGGACCCTGGCCGACCGCGCCAGCGTCGCCGGCGACGGTGCGCCGTGGGAGGAGGCCGGCCGGCTGATCGCCCGCGCCCACCGGGCCGGGCTCGACCACGCCGACCTCAACGCGCACAACCTGCTGTTCGACCAGACCGGCCGCGGCTGGGTGATCGACCTGGACCGCAGCCGCATCCACATCCCGGCCACCGGCTGGCGCGAGCGCAATCTCGCACGGCTCAAACGGTCGCTGCTGAAGCTGCGTGGCGAGCGTCCCGCGGACGAGGTCGAGCGCGATTTCGCGCGGCTCCGCGGTGCCTACGACCGCATCTGGGCGAGGGGGTACTGATGACGGCCTGGTCGCTGCGACTGCATGGCGTGGGCAATGCCTCGGCGGTCGAACTCGGATCGGCAATGGCCACCATCGAACGCGATGGCCGGCCGTGGCTGACGATCGACTGCGGCAGCGAGGGGCTGACCGCGTGCATGCGCGAGTACGGCCAACCGCCCGACGCATTCTTCGTGACCCATACCCACCTGGACCACGTCGGCGGCTTCGAACGCCTGTTCGTCGACAGCTACTTCGACGAACAGCGGCGCGGCCGGGTGCGCCTGTACGTGCCGGCCAGACTCGTGCCGCTGCTGCACCAGCGCGTGGGCGACTACCCGAACCCGCTCGCCGAGGGCGGGGCGAACTTCTGGGACGCGTTCCAGGTGATCCCGGTTGGCGATGCGTTCTGGCATGACGGCATCCGGCTGGAGGTGTTCCCGACCCGCCACCACTGGCCCGACACCTCATTCGGGTTGCGGCTGCGCGGCAGCCTGGTGTGGACCGGCGACACCCGGCCGATCCCCGAGGTGCTGGCGCAGGTCGGCGGCGAAAGCGAACTGGTCGCGCACGACTGCGCGCTCCACGGCAACCCGTCGCACAGCGGCATCGAGGACCTGGAACGCGAATATCCGCGCGGCCTGCTCGACCGCTGCCTGCTCTACCACTACGCCAGCGCGGAAGAAGGCGAGGTCCTCGCCGCACGCGGCTACCGGGTCGGCCACCCGGGGGAGTGCGTCGAACTCCGCGAGCCCACCGCCATGCGGGTGGGAGCTGCCTGACGGCCGGGGATATCGCGGTATTCGACGCCGCCGTCGGTCACGGCGCCGGAAAGGGCGATGACCCCGCCGGCTGACCTCGGCGCCCGCGTCAGTCGATACCGTTGCTGCCTTCCGGCCCTGGCGGGGTTTTCGACCTAGCGTCGCGAGGGGCCGACGGGGCCACCATGGAGACTTGCGTGAATCTGCAGACCTGCATGACGCCGGCGCGGAATACCCGCCGGAACCGTCGCGGAACTGCATGGATCTGGCGGAGAGAGGGGGATTCGAACCCCCGAAGCGCGGTTTAGACGCTTACACACTTTCCAGGCGTGCTCCTTCAACCACTCGGACACCTCTCCGCGCCTGTACCGCAACCCCGCGAGCAGCATCCGGCCGCCAACAGGGCCGCAAAGTCTACTGCCCGCGCGCCCCCGCTCACAAGTGCGCGTGCCGGCGCGACGGGTGGCCGGAACGGCCGTGGCACAATGCCGGGCCCGGCGACGCGGCGCTCTGGCCGCCGCCGGAGCCCCGCCCATCCACCCGCCGGAAACCCCAGGAAGCCCGATGTCCTATCTCGTCCTTGCCCGCAAATGGCGGCCCCGGCGCTTCGCCGAGCTGGTCGGGCAGGAGCACGTGGTCCGCGCGCTGAGCAACGCGCTCGACACCGGCCGCGTCCACCACGCCTTCCTGTTCACCGGCACCCGCGGCGTCGGCAAGACCACCATCGCCCGCATCTTCGCCAAGTCGCTCAACTGCGAACAGGGCACCTCGGCCGAGCCGTGCGGCGAGTGCAGCGCCTGCAAGGACATCGACGCCGGCCGCTTCCTCGACCTGCTGGAAATCGACGCGGCCTCCAACACCGGCGTCGACGACGTCCGCGAGGTGATCGAGAACGCCCAGTACATGCCCTCGCGCGGGCGCATGAAGGTGTACCTGATCGACGAGGTGCACATGCTGTCGAAGGCGGCGTTCAACGCCCTGCTCAAGACGCTGGAGGAGCCGCCGGGTCACGTGAAGTTCCTGCTCGCCACCACCGACCCGCAGAAGCTGCCGGTGACGGTGCTGTCGCGCTGCCTGCAGTTCAACCTCAAACGGCTGGACGAGGGCCAGATCAGCGGCCAGATCGAGCGGATACTGGACGCCGAAGGCATTGCGGTGGAGCCGGGCGCGGTGCGTCAGCTGAGCAAGGCCGCCGATGGCAGCCTGCGCGACGGTCTGTCGCTGCTCGACCAGGCGATCGCCTACACCGGCGGCCAGCTGACCGACGCTGCGGTGGCGACGATGCTGGGCACGGTCGATCGCACCCGCGTCGGTGCACTGCTGGCAGCGCTGGCGGACGGCGACGGAGAGGCGTTGCTGTCGGAAGTCGCGGCGCTGGCCGAGTTCTCGCCAGACTGGGGCGGCGTGCTGGAGGCATTGACCGAAGCGCTGCACCGGATCCAGGTGCGTCAACTGGTGCCGACCGCCGCCCAGTCCGCCGACGCGGGCGATCTCGATACGGTGGCCGACCGCCTGCGGCCCGAACTGGTGCAACTCTGGTACCAGATGGCGCTGCACGGCCGCCGCGACCTGCCGCTGGCGCCGAGTGCACGCGCCGGTTTTGAAATGACGGTACTGCGGATGCTGGCGTTCCGGCCCGCTGGCGATGCGGAAGAGGGCCCGCGGGAGCGCCCCACGCCCGCGGCAAGCTCGGGACCGGACGTTCCACGCGCCCCCGGCAGCGTGGCCACCGCCCCCGGGGCCGGCGACGCCTCGCCGATGCCGGCCGGGCCACAGCCGCCCGCGCCGCCACCACGTAGTGAAGCGGCGCCCGACGTCCCCCCGGCATACCTTGCGGACGACCCGCGGGAGCCGTCGGCCGAACCGGCGCCGGCGCCGCCGGTCCCCGCGTCCAGGGACATCGTCATGGCGCCGGCCGCAGGCGTCGCTGGCGCGTCTGCGCCCATCGGCAGCGCCGATGACTGGCTTGAGTGGGTCGCCGGCAGCACCCTGCGCGGTCCGGCGCGGGTACTGGCCGAGCATGCCGGCTTCGTCGGCTGCGGCGATGGCGTGCTCCGGCTGGGTTTGTCGGAACAGGACGAGCTGCTGCAGCGTCCCGCGCTGGTGGCCGAGATCGCCGACCAGCTCGCTTCGCTGTTCGGCACCGCGCCGGCGATCCGCTTCGAGGCTGCTGAGCGTCCCGCCGAGTCGCTGCGCCAGCGCAAGGAACGCGTACGCGACGAACGCCAGACCGCCGCCGAGGACGCGTTCATGAACGACCCGGACGTGCAGCGCCTGATCAACCAGCACGGCGCGCGGCTGGTGCCCGATTCGATCCGGCCGATCGACGATCACTGAACCGGTGACTTGAAGCCGCGCCGCGGCGCCTTCATTCCCTGACTGCGCCGGCAAGGCCCGGCACCCTTTCCCCGAACCGAGTAGACGACATGCGCGGAAATATCGCCCAACTCATGCAGCAAGCGCAGAAGATGCAGGAAAACATGCAGCGTGCGCAGGAAGAACTGGCCAATATCGAAGTCACCGGCAACGCCGGCGGCGGCATGGTCAGCGTGACCCTCACCGGCCGGATGGAGTGCCGCAAGGTGCGCATCGACCCCAGCGTGATCACCGACGCCGAGATGACCGAAGACCTGGTCGCCGCCGCCATCAACGACGCGGTCAACAAGGTCAACGCCGCCTCGCAGGAGAAGATGGGCGCGGCCACTGCCGGCATGCAGCTGCCGCCCGGCATGAAGATGCCGTTCTGAGCGTCACGTCTCCGCCCCGATGACATCGCCCCTGCTCGAGCAACTGGTCGAAGCCTTCCGGGTCCTGCCCGGCGTCGGCCAGAAGTCGGCCCAGCGCATGGCCTACCACGTGCTCGAACGCGAGCGCGCCGGCGGCCGGCGGCTGGCCGATGCGCTGGCGGCGGCGGTCGAGAAGATCGGCCACTGCGAACGCTGCCGCGATTTCAGCGAGAGCGGGGTCTGCGCCACCTGCGCGAGTGCGTCGCGTGACGTCCACCAGCTGTGCGTGGTGGAGACGCCGGCCGACCGGCTCGCGATCGAGCAGGCGACCGGCTACCGCGGCCTGTACTACGTGCTGCAGGGCCGGCTCAGCCCGCTCGACGGGATCGGCCCGGGTGAGCTCGGGCTGGACCGGCTCGGTGCGCGGCTGGCGGAGGGCGAAGTGTCCGAGATGATCATCGCCACCAACCCAACCGTCGAAGGCGAGGCCACCGCGCACTACCTGGGCCAGCTCGCCCGCCAGCACGGCGTGCGTCCGAGCCGGCTGGCCCATGGCGTGCCCCTGGGGGGCGAACTGGAGTACGTCGACCGCGGCACGCTGTCGCACGCGTTCGGCACCCGCAGCGAAATGACCTGAGTGCCACGAGGAAAACGCAGATGAGCGACGACACCATCTTCGGCAGGATCATCCGGCGCGAGATCCCGGCCGACATCGTGTTCGAGGACGAACACCTGATCGCGTTCCGCGACATCGCTCCGCAGGCACCGGTGCACGTGCTGTTCGTACCCAAGACGCCGATCGCGACCCTGGATGACCTGGAGCCGTCGCAGGCGGACGTCGTCGGCCGGCTCGTGCTGGCGGCGGCGAACTACGCCAGGGAACAGGGCCTCGCGCAGAACGGCTACCGCGTGGTGATGAACTGCAACGGCCATGGCGGCCAGACGGTGTTCCAGATCCACCTGCACCTGCTCGCCGGCGCGCCGCTGGGGCCGTTCGGCGAACGCGGACGGGCAGGGGACCCGCATTGACGGCGTCGTGCGCCTCCGCGGTGCTTGATGCCTCCACCCCCCTCGTACAGACTCGCCGCATGACCCTCCGCCTGTTTTCCCTCGTCCTCGTGCTGGCCCTGTCGGCCTGCGGTTTCCACCTGCGCGGCGCGATGTCGCTGCCGGACAACCTCGATCCGGTGAAGGTGGTCTCGACCGACCGCTACAGCCCGTTGGCCGAAACCCTCGCGGGCGCACTGACCCGCGCCGGCGCGCAGCCGGCCACGCCCGAGACCGAGAATCCCGCGGTGCTGGAGCTGCTGGCCGAGAAGTGGGGCGACACCCCGGTCAGCGTCGACGAGCGGGGCCGTGCGCAGGAATTCAGCCTGCGCTACGCGGTGGTGTTCGAACTGCGCAACGGCGACGGCACGCTGCTGGTGCCACGCCAGAACGTCGAACTGTCGCGCGACTACATTTCCGTGCCCGACGCCTCGATCGGTACCGAAGGCGAGCGCGACATCCTGGTGCGCGAACTGCAGCGCGAGATGGCCGCCTCCGTGCTGCGCCGCATCGACGCGGCGGTGTCGCGCGGCTCGACAGTGAACCCCGACGAGATCTTCGGCGAACCCACCGACGCCGCCCGCGCCGCGATGGAAGCGGCCAACGCGCTGCCGCTGCCGATGCCGGAGGACGCATCCGCGCCGGTCGCCGAGGACGCTGCGCCCGCCACGACGCCGGATTCCACCATGGATCCGGCGCCGGACGCGGAGCCGCAGCCGGAACCTCGGCCGCAGCCCACGCCCTGACATGGAGCTGAAGCCGGAACAGCTCGCGGCGCAGCTCGACGCCCGGCCGTTGCTCCCGGCCTACCTGATCGCGGGGCAGGAACCGCTGCGGGTGCTGGAGGCCGCCGATGCAGTGCGTGCCGCCGCCCGCGCCCAGGGCATCAGCGAACGCGAGGTGTTCGAGGCCGAAGGCAACCAGCGCGAGCCGGACTGGAGCGCGATGCAGGCCAGCTTCCGCGCCCCGAGCCTGTTTGCCAGCCGCCGCCTGCTTGAACTGCGCCTGCCGACCGGCAAGCCGGGCAAGGACGGCGCGGCGGTCATCGGTGATTTCTGCGCCGAGCCGCCGGCCGACGTGGTGTTGCTGGTCACAGCCGGCGACTGGAGCAGGAAACACGCCGGCAAGTGGAGCGAGGCCATCGGAAAGGTGGGGCAGGTCGCGGTCGGCTGGGCGGTCAAGCCGCACGAACTGCCCGACTGGATCAGCCAGCGCCTGCGATCACGCGGACTGCGCGCCGACCGCGAGGCGGTGCAGCGGCTCGCCGACCGCGTCGATGGCAACCTGCTTGCCGCCGCGCAGGAAGTCGACAAGCTCGCCCTGCTCAGCGACGGCGACAGCCTGGATGCCTCCCGGATGGAGGCGCTGGTCGCCGACTCGGCGCGTTTCGATGTCTTCCGGGTGCTGGACGCGGCGATGAACGGACAGCCGGCGCAGGTCTCGCGGATGCTCGCCGGCTTGCGGGCGGAAGGCGAGGCGGTGCCGGCACTGCTGGGCATGGTGGTAATGGAGCTGCAGCGCACCGCCGCGCTGGCGCGGATCAAGGCGGCCGGCGGCAACCTCCCGGCCGAGTTCAAGGCGCAGCGGATCTGGGACTCCAAGCAGCCGATGTACCAGCGTGCGCTGGGGCGGCATCCCGCGCCCCGCTGGGATGCGTTCGTGTCGCAGGCGGGGCGGGTCGACCGCTTGGCCAAGGGCCGCGGCACGCCGGGGGAGGACCCCGCCGACGCCTGGCTGGCGCTGGAGCGATTGCTGCTCGCCGTCGCCGAACCGCGCGCGATCCGCATGCTGGCGCGTGCCTGACCACCGCGCGCCCGCTGTGCCGCTGACCGTGCTCTACGGCGGCACGTTCGACCCGGTCCACTGCGGCCACCTCGAGGTGGCGCGTCACGCCCGCGACGCGCTCGACGCGACCATCCGCCTGATGCCCGCGGCCGATCCGCCGCATCGCGACGCGCCGGGTGCCAGTGCATCGCACCGGGCGCGCATGCTCGACCTGGCGGTAGCCGGCGAACCGCGGCTCAAGGTCGACCGCCGTGAACTGCGCCGCAACACGCCGTCGTATACCGCCGACACCCTGCACGAGCTGCGCGGCGAACTGGGGCAGGCGGCGTCCATCGCCTTGCTGATCGGTGCCGACAGCCTGGTCGGCCTGCCGGGCTGGAAGGACTGGCAGGCGCTGTTCGGGCTGGCCCACTTCGTGGTGGCCGACCGTCCCGGCATCGACATCCGCCGCGCGTTGCCGGCGCCGCTGGCGGAGTTCCTGGCCGATCACTGGGCGGCCACGCCGGACGATCTGCACCGTGCTCCCGCCGGCCGCGTGCTGTGCCTGAACCAGCCACTGCACGCGGGCTCGGCGACCGGCGTGCGCCAACGCATCGCCGACGGCCTGCCCTGGCAGGACCGGGTACCGTCACCCGTGGCGGCGTACATCGTCCGTCACCGGCTGTATGCGCCGGGGGCCGCATCCTCGCCTCCGGTATAATTTTTCGCCACGCCTTTCCAGAGCCTGCCCTTGACCACGCCAGCCCAAGTCATCAAGACCCGCCTTCCCAGCCCCCCGCCCGCCGTGGAGGACCTGTTGCAGGCAGTGCGCGACGCGGTCGAGGAGCTGAAGGCGAAGGACGCGGTCGAGATCGACGTGCGCGGCAAGAGCAGCGTCACCGACTTCATGGTGGTCGCCTCGGGCACGTCCTCGCGCCACGTGAAGTCGATTGCCGACGAGGTGGTCAAGTTCGCCAAGCGGCTGGACGTGATGCCGCTGGGCGTGGAGGGCGAGCGGGAGGCCGAGTGGGTGCTGGTCGACCTGGGCGACGTCGTCGTCCACGTCATGCTGCCGCGCGTGCGCGAGTTCTACGCGCTGGAGCGGTTGTGGACGGTCGGCGACCAGCCGCCGGACGAGATCGACGAATATGGCGACGACCACCGCGATAGCGGTCACGACGACTACGGTAGCGATCGCTGACCATCGCGGTCGTACCCGACGCAGGAAAGACGGCGCCCCGGGGCGCCGTTTTTCCTGGGCGGCGCCGGTGGCCTCGAGGCGCTGCAGCCTCAGGCCGTCCATACCACCGCGGTGGCGCATCCGCTGCGGTTCGCCCCGGTACGATGCGCACATGAAAGCGAAGTTGATCGCGGTCGGCGAGCGCGCCCCACGCTGGGTGGCCGCAGGGTTCGAGGAGTACCGCAAGCGGCTGTCGCACTGGCTGCCGCTGGAGTTGATCGAAGTGGAGCCGGGCGTACGCGGCAAGAACCGCGACGTGGCGCGCGCGACCGCCGACGAAGGCACGCGGGTGCTGGCGGCGTTGCCCAAATCGCCGCTGGTGGTGACGCTCGATGGCCGGGGCCGACCGTGGAGCTCGGAGCAGCTGGCGCAGCGACTGGAACACTGGCGCGCGCAGGGACGCGATCTGGCCTTGTTGATCGGCGGCCCGGAAGGCCACGCCGACGACGTGCTCGCCCGCGCCGACGAATCGTGGTCGCTGGGCCCGCTGACCCTGCCGCACATGCTGGTGCGGCTGGTCGCCGCCGAGCAGCTGTACCGTGCGGCCGCGTTGCTGGCCAACCATCCATATCACCGCGCCTGATGCGAAGGCGCCGCGGGGTGGCCGCGGCGCCTGCATCGCTTAGACGTCCGGCCGCAGCCGGCGTTCCTACTGCAGCGAGAATCCGATCGGCACCCGCCCGATGGCCTGCACCGGCCGGCCGTCACGCAGCGCCGGCTGGAACCGCCAGTGCTCCTGCACGTGTCGCTGGGCGGTACGGTCGAGCTCGCGGTCGCCGCTGCTGCCGACGATCCGGACCTCCAGCGGCATGCCGTCGGTGTCGACCCGCACCTCCAGCAGCACCGTGCCTTCCACCCCCGCCCGCAACGCACGACGTGGATACGGCGGCGGCGGCGCGACGGCGTAGCGCAACGCGGCGCCGGTCATCACCGGGTCGACGGCCGGCGTCGCGACCTCCGTCGGGGCCGACGGCGCGGACGGTGCCACGGCGATATCGCCCGGTTGCGGTTCCGCCGCCGCGGGCGCGACCGGCGGTACCGGGCGAGGCAGGGAGGCGGATGTCGTGGTGCGTGGAACCGGCTTCTCCACCGGAACGGGGATGGGCTCGACGGGCCGGGGTTCGTCGCGCACCAGCCAGTCGACTTCGGTGCGGGCTTCCGCCACGGGCGCGGGCGGCGTGCGCAGCGGAGCCAGCAACAGCATCAGCAGGACGGCGTTGAGTAGCACGGCACCGGCGCTGGCAGCGATACGGTTGCCATCCAGGCCCTGGAACGGGGTGTTGCCGCGAGAACGGGAAACGGTTGCATGCACCATGGTCCACCTCCTCTGTCAGCCGTTGTCTGTTGAGAACGCGCGGACGGGACGGACGGGGTTTCGGTGGTCGGCTTGTTCGTCGCGTCCACGTCCCGACGCTGCATCCGTACCGTGCGGTATGGCAACCCGCGGCCGAGCAGCGGTCGTGACGGTCGGATGGACGGCACGGAGTGGCGTGGATGCCGCCTCCGACTGGATCCTCGGACAAAAGTAGAAGGCCCGCATGCGCGGGCCCTCGAACCGGTCATTGCCGGGCGGTGCTACTCGTCCGCGGCGCCGGGCTTCGTTTCCGGGTCGCGATCGAGGCCGCCCGCGTCGGGATTGGGCCGACGCGGGTCCGGCAGTCGCGCATCCTTCCCGTCCCGCGGATTCGGGTCGGCGTAGCCGGTGTTTTCGTCGGCGTCCGGCGGCGCGGCGGGCGGTGCGGTCCTGTCGGGAGCGGCCATGGTCAGCGCCCCAGCTCGAACACGACGTCGAGATTCACCGACAGGGTGCTCTCGCCCGGCGCGATCGGCGTGTCGGCCTGCGCCTTTTCCATCCGCGCCATCGCCATCATCGGCACCGGCGGGCCGAAGCCGCCGTTGCCCTCGCTGATGCTGACGATCCGCCGCACCTGCAGGCCGAGCGTCTCGGCATACATCCGGGCGCGGGTCTGGGCCTTCTCGATGGCCGCGCGGCGTGCCTCGTCGTAGGCGGCTTCCTTGTCGTCGACCTCGAAACTCGGGCCGTTGATCTGGTTCGCACCGACCCCGACCAGCGCATCCATGATCGAGCCGAGCTCGCCGATCTCGCGCACGGTGATGTCGACCGTGTTGCGTGCCTCGTAGCCGGTGATCGTCGGCGGCTGGTTCTCGGCGTAGCGGTACTGCGGGTTGAGGTTGACGCCGCTGGTGCGGATGTCGCGCTCGGCGATGCCCGCGTCGCGGATCGCCTTGACCACGCGGGTCATCTGTTCGGCGTTGGCGCGCATGGCCGCGTTGGCGTCGGCGGCCTGGGTGACAACGCCCGTCGAAAGGTGGGCGATGTCCGGTACGCGCGTCGCCTCGGCCTGCGCCGAGACCGACAGCAGGGTGCCGTCGGTGGCGACCTGGGCGGGGACGGTCTGGGCTGCGGCGGGCATGGCTGTGGCTCCGAAGGCGAGGGCGGCGGCCAGGGCGAGCGGACGCAGGCGGTGGAACGAAGACAGATGGGACATGGGCGATTCCTTTGGAAGCGGTGGAAGGGTCTGGCGGTAGGGGTGAACGAACCGTGAGCCCGATCGGGGTTACGGCCGATGGCGTGGGCTGGCGCTCAGTCGGTGCGGGTTATGCTTCCGGCCACCTGAACGGTGCACCGGACGACGCGTGGGGCGGTGTGGCCGTGTCGTTGCACCCCTTCCCCGACCTGTTCCCGCACGACCGGCGGCTTCATTGCCGGACGTGCTCATCCGGACCCGACCCCGATGCTGTATCTCGCTTCCAAATCGCCGCGACGCCGCGAGCTGCTGGGCCGTCTTGGCGTGGAGTTCGGCTTGATC
This sequence comes from Lysobacter sp. CC-YZS074, assembly GCF_056739745.1. NCBI lineage: Bacteria > Pseudomonadati > Pseudomonadota > Gammaproteobacteria > Lysobacterales > Lysobacteraceae > Lysobacter > Lysobacter sp. CC-YZS074. The sequence goes on from NZ_CP200301.1 coordinate 1,236,811, forward strand.
GACCTCGACATCCCCGAGCAGCGCCGCTCCGGCGAGGCGGCGGTCGACTACGTGGTGCGGGTGGCCTGCGAAAAAGCCGCGGCCGGCCTGGCGCAGGTGGTGGGCGATGCGTCCGCGCTGGTGCTGGGTTCGGACACCGAAGTCATCCTCGATGACGAAGTGTTCGGCAAGCCGGACGACGCCGAGCATGCGAGGGCGATGCTGCGGCGGTTGTCCGGCCGCACCCACCAGGTCGTATCGGCGGTGTCGCTGCTTTCGCACACCGGTGAGCAGCATGCGCTGGCGACGTCGCAGGTGGCGTTCGCAGGACTCGACGACGCGGTGATCGACGCCTATGTCGCCAGCGGCGACGCGTTCGGCAAGGCAGGCGCGTATGCGATCCAGGGGCTTGCCGAAGTGTTCGTCACCCGGCTGGAGGGCAGTCATTCCGCCGTGATGGGCCTGCCGATGCGCGAAACCGCCGTGCTGCTGGGCAGGGCGGGGCTGGGCCCGCTGGCGGTGCGCCGATGAGCGAGGAGATCCTGATCAACGTCACCCCGCGCGAGACCCGCGTGGCGGTGGTCGAGAACGGCATGCTGCAGGAGCTCCACATCGAGCGCGGTTGGCGTCGCGGCGTGGTCGGCAATATCTACAAGGGACGGGTGCAGCGGGTCATGCCCGGCATGCAGGCGGCGTTCGTCGACGTCGGCCTGGAGCGGGCGGCATTCCTGCACGCGGCCGACATCGCCAAGCCACCGCCGGTCGGCAACGGCGAGGGCGACGAGGCTCCGCTGCCCGCGGCGCCCGCCCGGCCGATCGCCGAGCTGCTGCGCGAAGGCCAGGAGATCATCGTGCAGGTGGTCAAGGACCCGATCGGCAGCAAGGGCGCGCGCCTGACCACCCAGCTCAGCATCCCGTCGCGCTATCTCGTGCTGCTGCCGCGCACGCGGGTGGTGGGGGTGTCGGCGCGGATCGAGGACGAGGTCGAACGCACCCGGCTGAAGACCCACGTGGCCGCACTCGCACCGGCCGAGGACCAGCACGGCTACATCGTCCGCACCAACGCCGAGTCGCAGCCGGAAGAAGCGCTGGCGGAGGATATCGCCTACCTCAGCCGCGCCTGGCGGCTGATCGCCGAACGTTCCGACAGCGCCCGCGTCGGCCAGTGCGTCTACGAGGACCTGACCCTGCCGATGCGTGCGGTGCGCGACCTGATGCGTCGCGACGTCGAGAAGGTGCGGGTCGATTCGCGCGAGACCTGCGACCGCCTGCGCACCTTCGCTGCCCAGTTCATGCCGGTCTTGGCCGAGAAGATCGAACACTACGCCGGCGCCCGCCCGATCTTCGACCTGTACGGCGTCGAGGACGAGATCGGCCGCGCGCTGGACAAGCAGGTGCCGCTGAAGTCCGGCGGCTACCTGGTCATCGACCAGACCGAGGCGATGACCACCATCGACATCAACACCGGCTCGTTCCTGGGCCAGCGCAACCTCGAGGAGACGGTCTACCGGACCAACCTCGAGGCCGCGCAGTCGGTCGCGCGGCAGCTGCGGCTGCGCAACCTCGGCGGCATCATCATCATCGACTTCATCGACATGACCGACGCCGAGCACAAGCGCCAGGTGCTGCGGCAGCTGGAGAAATCACTCGCCCGCGACCACGCCAAGACTACGGTGTACGACTTCTCGCCGCTGGGCCTGGTCGAGATGACCCGCAAGCGCACCACCGAGAGCCTGGAACGACAGCTCAGCGAGCCGTGCCACGAGTGCGGCGGCCGCGGGATGCTGAAGACACCGGAGACCGTCACCTACGAGATCTTCCGCGAGATCGTGCGCCAGGTGCGCCAGTTCGACGCCGCCCGCCTGCTGGTGATGGCCTCGCCGAAGGTGGTCGCGCGCATCACCGAGGAGGAATCGGCCGCGGTGGCGGAGCTGGAGGAGTTCCTCGGCAAGTCGATCCGTTTCCAGGCCGACGACCAGTACGCGCAGGAGCAGTTCGATGTCGTGCTGCTCTGACCCGGCCTGACCGCCATGCCGATCCTGTTGCGCCGCCACCTGCGCAGGGCCCGCCGCGGCCTGGGCTACACCGTCGCGATCGCGCTGGTGCTGGTGGCGCTGGTACTGGGCGTCGCCAGCCAGGTGCTGCCGCTGGCCGAACGCAACCCCGAGCGGATCGCGCAATGGCTGAGCGAGCGCGCCGGCCGCACGGTCGCGTTCGACGCGGTGGACACCGAGTGGACCCGGCGTGGGCCCTTGTTGCAGCTGGAGAACCTGCGCATCGGTGACGGCGCCCAGGCCTTCACCATCGGCGACACCGAGATGCTGGTGTCGATCTACGCCGGCCTGCTGCCTGGCACGCCGTTCTCCGAACTGCGCGTGCGCGGGCTGGACCTGACCCTGGAGCGGCAGGAAGACGGACGCTGGCAGGTGCGCGGGTTGCCGGGGCAGCAGCAGTCGGGTGCCGATCCGTTCGAGGCGCTGGAGGGCCTCGGCGAGTTGCAGGTGATCGACGCGCGGCTGGCCGTGGTCGCGCCGCGGCTGGGCATCGATGCGCAACTGCCGCAGGTGGATCTGCGCCTGCGGGTCAGCGGCGAGCAGGTCCGTGCCGGTGTACGTGCCTGGCCGCCGCTTGGCGAGGAGGCCGGCGCTCCGCTGGAGGCGGTGCTCGCGCTGGATCGCGCCAGTGGCGATGGCGAACTCTACGCCGGCGCGCGCCAGGCCGATCTTTCGCAGTGGGCGTCATTGCTGAAGATGGCGGGCGTCGCGGTTGAACGCGGCAACGGCCGTGCCGAGGCCTGGGCCCGCCTGGACGGCTTGCGGGTGTCGCGCATCACCATCGATGCCGCACTGGAAGGCATGGTGCTGCGCGGGCAGCCGTCCAGGGCCGCCGCCGAGCCGCCGCGCGCTCGGTTCCAGCGCGTCGAAACGCGGGCGCGCTGGCAATTGGTGGACGGCGGCTGGCGCGTGGATGCGCCCAGACTGCAGGTCACCACGGACGGCGAATCCCAGCGGCTCGATGGCCTGTTGCTGGCCGGTGGCGAGCGATACGCCGTCCACGCCGCGCATCTGGACGTGGCGCCGCTGGCGCGGGTCGCCGCCCTCAGTGACCGGTTGCCGCCCGGCCTGCGACGCTGGATGTTGCAGGCGCGGCCGCAGGCCACCCTGGTCGACGTCGAGATCGATGGCCGTCGCGGCGGCGCACTGCACGCCAGCGCACAGATCCGCGGCTTGGGTTTCGATCCCGTCGGCGACCGCCCCGGCCTGCGCGGGCTCACCGGCTCATTCGAAGGCGACGCGGACGGCTTCCGGTTCCTGGCCGACGCCTCGGCGACCATGGTGTTCGACTGGCCCATCGGCTTCGGCGTCGCCCACCGCGCCCGTCTCGACGGCACGATCAGCGGCTGGCGTGACGGCCGAGGCTGGCGGGTGGGTACCGACGGACTGCGCATCGACGGCAACGGATTTGGCGCCGACGCCCGCGGCAGCCTCTGGTGGCAGGGCGATGGCAGCCGGCCATGGATCGGCTTGGCGGCGTCCATCGACGAAACCGCACTGCCCGAGGCCAAGGGGTTCTGGGTCCGGCACAAGATGTCGGACGCGCTGATCGAATGGCTGGATACCGCACTCGTGGCCGGCACGGTGCAGGACGCCCGGGCGCTGGTGGTCGGCGACCTGGACGACTGGCCGTTCGTGCACAACGACGGGCGTTTCGAGGCCACCGCGCACATCGTCGACGCGACCCTGCGGTTCCAGCACAAGTGGCCCGCCGCGCAGCAGGTCGAGCTGGACGCGAGCTTCGTCGGCAGCGGGTTCGACATCGAGGGCCGCGGATCGCTCGCGGGCATCGGAATCCATACGCTGTCCGGCCGGATCGACGACTACCACGGCGGCGAACTGGTGGTCCGCGCCGAAGCGGCCGGGGATGCTTCGGCCCTGGTCGGCCTGCTGGGCGACAGCCCGCTGCGCGCGTTGCACCCCGAATCGTTCGACAGCGTGCGGGCAAGCGGCCCGGCCGCCGTCGATTTCAACCTGCGGCTGCCGCTGCGGCGCGGGGGCACGATCGCGATCGGCGGCGATGTGCAGCTCGACGGCGCCCGCCTGGCGGACCCGCGCTGGGACCTCGCCTTCGACCAGGTGCGCGGACGCGCCGAGTTCGACCGTCGCGGCTTCCACACCGATGGCCTGCAGGTGCGCCACGAGGGTCGCCCGGGGGTGCTGCGGTTGCGTGCGGGCGACGGCCACGTGCGCACGCGCGGCAACGTGTTCGAAGCGGGCCTCGAGGCGGCGTTCGGCATCGATGCACTGCTTGATCACGCGCCGGAGCTGGCCTGGCTGCAACCGCATGTGGAAGGCCAGTCGCGCTGGAACGTGGACGTGTCCGTGCCGGCGTCCGGCTCGTCGCGGGTGGCGACCCTCCAATTGCGGTCGAACCTCGCGGGAACGGCGTTGATGCTGCCCGCGCCCCTGCGCAAGCCCGCCGGCGGCACATTGATGGCCGCGGTGGAGATGCCGCTGCCGCTCGATCGTGGCGAACTGCGGGTCGCCCTTGGACAGACGATGGCGCTGCGTGCGCGCAGCGGCGGCGGCCGCACCGGCGTGCGCATCGCGCTGGGGGCGAGCCGGGTCGAGCAGGCGCCGCCCGCCACCGGGCTGGTGGCCGAGGGATGGACCGGCGAACTCGATGCGATCGGCTGGCTGGCGATGGTGCGGGGCGGCCAGCGTGGCGGGGGCGATGCCTTCCCACTGCAGCGCATCGACGTGACCGCCGGCCGCCTGCAACTGCTCGGTGGCGTGTTCCCCGAGACCCGCCTGCTGGTGGTCCCCGCCCCCGGCGGCGCCACCGCGGTGCGCGCGGAAGGTGCGGCCCTGCAGGGCGAAGTGCTGGTGCCGGCGGCCGACGGGGCCCGTATCGCCGGCCGCTTCAACCGCGTGCACTGGCGCCGCCCGCAGGCGCCAGGCGTCGCGGGAGAACCGGTGCCCGGAACCGCCGCGGCCCCGATCGCCACCACCGCCCCGTCGTCGAGCCCAATGCCACCCGTCGACGAGGGCATCGACCCGGCGGCGATCCCGCCGTTGCTGCTGGAGGTCGACGACCTGCGCGTGCTGGACGCCCGGCTCGGGCAGGCCCGTTTGCAGACCCGGCCGACCGCCGCGGGGCTGCAGATCGAGCAACTGCAGGCACGCAGCCAAGCGCAGTCGGTCGAGCTCGGTGGCAGCTGGCAGGGCCGCGGCGCAAGCCAGCGTACCCACCTGCAGGCCACGGTGGACAGCGAGGACTTCGGCGCGTTGCTGACGGGACTCGGCTACGGCGGCCGGCTCGCCGGCGGCGAAGGCCAGGTCCGGCTCGATGCGCGCTGGCCCGGCAGCCCCGCCGACTTCAACGTCACCGCGCTCGATGGCGACCTGACCCTGGCCGCGCGCGACGGCCGCATCCTCGAGCTCGAGCCCGGCGCCGGCCGCGTGCTCGGCCTGCTCAGCGTCGCCGAGTTGCCACGACGGCTGTCGCTCGACTTCCGCGACTTCTTCTCCAAGGGCTTCGCGTTCAACCATGTCGAAGGCAGGATCGGCTTCGAGCGTGGCCTGGCCCGCAGCGACGACCTGCAGATCGACGGACCCGCGGCCGAAATCAACATCCGCGGCGCGGCCAACCTGCGCGAGGAAACCTTCAACCAGACCATCGAAGTGTTGCCCAAGGCCGGCAACCTGCTGACCGCGGTCGGCGCGATCGCCGGTGGCCCGGTCGGTGCGGCCATCGGTGCGGCGGCCAACGCCGTGCTGCAGAAGCCGCTCGGGCAGATCGCGGCCAAGACCTACAAGGTCACCGGCCCGTGGGACGAGCCCAAGGTCGAGGTGATCAGCCGCGAGCAGAGCCGGTTGTCGGCCACGCAGGCGGCCCCCGCCGGTTGAAGCCCCGAGCCGCGCCCGCATATCGTCGGGATACGCATTGATGCGATGCCACGCGGACTTCCCATGACCCTACCGCTGCAACTGGCCGAATCCCGGCTCCTGCTGCCCGCCGGCCTCGATGCCGGCGGCCTCGAACGCGCTTTCGGCACCCTGCTGGGACCGGGCGTCGATTTCGGCGACCTGTACTTCCAGCACGCCCGGCGCGAGAGCTGGACGGTCGAGGACGGCATCGTCAAGGACGGCGCCCACTCGATCGAGCAGGGCGTCGGCGTGCGCGCGATCAGCGGCGAGAAGACAGGCTTCGCCTATTCCGACGAAATCAACGCCGCGGCCCTGATCGAAGCGTCGAAGTCGGCTCGCGCGATCGCCCGCGACGGCTCGACCGTCACCGGCCGCTCGCTGGTGCGCGGCAACGCGCTCGACCTCTATCCCAGCGACGACCCGATCGACTCGATGCCCAACGAGGCGAAGGTCGAAGCCCTGCGCGCGCTCGACCGGATGCTGCGCGCGGCCGACCCGCGGGTGAAGCAGGTCGTGGTCAGCATGGCCGGCGGTGTCGACACCATCCTCGTCGCCCGCAGCGACGGCGTGCTCGCCGCCGACGTGCGCCCGCTGGTGCGGCTCAACGTGCAGGTGATCGTCGAGCAGAACGGCCGCCGCGAATCCGGCTACACCGGTGGCGGTGGCCGCTACTCGTACGCCGAGCTGCTGGCCGACGGCAAGCCCGAGGCCTGGGCGCGCGAGGCGCTGCGGCAGGCGCTGGTCAACCTCGAGGCGGTCGACGCGCCGGCCGGGGTGATGCCGGTGGTGCTGGGCAGCGGCTGGCCCGGCGTGCTGCTGCACGAAGCGGTCGGCCACGGCCTGGAGGGCGACTTCAACCGCAAGGGTACGTCCACCTACGTCGGCCGCATGGGCCAGCGCGTGGCCTCGCCGGGCGTCACCATCGTCGACGACGGCACCCTGCCGGGCCGCCGCGGCTCGCTCAACATCGACGACGAAGGCGAGCCGACCCAGTGCACGCCGTTGATCGAGGACGGCGTGCTCACCGGCTACATGCAGGACTCGCTCAACGCCCGCCTGATGGGCATGAAGCCGACCGGCAACGGCCGCCGCGAGTCGTTCGCGCACCTGGTGATGCCGCGCATGACCAACACCTACATGCTGGCCGGCCAGCACGACCCGGAGGAGATGATCCGCTCGGTGAAGAAGGGCCTGTACGCGGTCAACTTCGGCGGCGGCCAGGTCGACATCACCAGCGGCAAGTACGTGTTTTCGGCGACCGAGGCCTACCTGATCGAGGACGGCAGGATCACCGCGCCGGTCAAGGGCGCGACCCTGATCGGCAACGGCCCGGAGACGATGCAGAAGGTGCGCATGATCGGCCACGACCTCGCGCTGGACGAGGGCGTCGGCGTCTGCGGCAAGGACGGCCAGAGCGTGCCGGTCGGCGTCGGCCAGCCGTCGCTGCTGATCGACGGGCTGACGGTGGGGGGCACCCAGGCGTGACCGCGGCGGCTGTCCGAAGTCGCGGCCTACTCGACGTCGGTGTCGGCCGCTTCGTCGTCTTCGTCGGTCGCCGCGGCGCTGCCGGCCATCACCAGCTCGCGCAGTTCGCGGAACAGCTCGCGGAAGGCCCGCGGCGGCTTGTTGCGCTTGCGTTCCTCCAGCGTGTTGCGCACCAGCTGGCGCAGCGCTTGGCGGTCGGCATTCGGGTACTGCGCGATGAACTCGCCCAGCGCCGCGTCGCCCTCGGCCAGCAGGCGGTCGCGCCAGGCCTCGACCCGGTGCATCGCCGCGACCTCGCGCCGGGCGGTTTCGCCTTTTTCGTCGAGCGCGTCGCGGATCGCCTCCAGCACCTCCTCGTCCTCGCGCCGCATCTGCTTGGCCAGGAACGCCATCTGCCGCTTGTGGGCGATGTGCGAGGTGATGCGGCGGGTCTCGCGGATGTGCGGCAGCAGCGACTCGGGCACCGGCAGCCTGGCCAGCTGGGCGTCGGTCAGCGCGACCAGTTGCTGGCCCAGCGCCAGCACTTCCAGCGCGTCGCGCCGCTGCTGGCTGCGGCTTTCGCCGAGGAATTCGCCGGTTTCTTCGTCGCGTCCGCGCATCGTCGATCCTTTCCAGGCGCTTCGCCGTCCGGCGTGCGCCAACATCACTGAAACGCCCCGGGCCCGGCCCGGGACAACCGTTGCAAGGATAAGCCATTGAACGACATCGCCCCCTCGACCGCGCCCTTCCATGCCGACAGCGAAGCCCGGCTCGACGCCCTCGCCGCGCTGTCGCAGCGCCTGCTCGACAGCGCCCGCGCCGCCGGCGCCGACCAGGCCGAGGTGTCGTGCTCGGAGGAGGCCGGTCTCAACGTCAACGTGCGCATGGGCGAGGTCGAGACGGTCGAGTCGACCCGCGACCGCGGCATCGCCGTCACCGTCTACTTCGGCGGCCGCAAGGGCAGTGCGTCGACCGCCGATCTGCGCGAGGAGAGCCTCGCCGCGACGGTCGAGCAGGCCTGCGCGATCGCCCGCCACACCGAGCACGACCCGGCGGCGGGCCTCGCCGACGCCGGGCTGATGGCGACCGACCTGCGAGAGTTCGACAGCTGGCACCCGTGGGCGCTCGAGGCCGACCACGCGATCGACCTGGCGCTGGCCTGCGAGCAGGCCGGGCGCGACTTCGACCCGCGGCTGGAGAATTCCGACGGCGCTTCGGTCGGCAGCGGCAGCAGCCTGTCGGTGTACGCCAACTCGCACGGCTTCACCGGTCGCGAGCGCAGCACCCAGCACAGCCTGGGGTGTGCGCTGATCGCCGGCCGCGGCGCCGACATGCAGCGCGACGGCTGGTACACGATCGCGCTGTCGGCCGACGGGCTCGAGGCGGCGTCGGCGGTCGGGCGCCGGGCCGCGGAACGCGCGGTCTCGCGCCTCGCCCCGCGGCAGGTGCCGACCGGCGAGTACCCGGTACTGTTCTCGGCCGAGGTCGCCCGCTCGCTGATCGGCCACCTGCTCGGCGCGGTGTCCGGCGGCGCGCTGTACCGCCGCGCCAGCTTCCTGCTCGACAGCGCCGGGACGCAGCTGTTCCCGGACTGGTTCGCGATCGACGAGCTGCCGTTCCTGCCGCGCGGCTTCCGCTCGGCCTCCTTCGACGCCGACGGCGTGGCCACCCGCGAGTCGCCGCTGGTCGCCGGCGGCGTGCTGCAGCGCTACATCCTTGGCAGCTATTCGGCGCGCCGGCTCGGCCTGCAGACCACCGGCAACGCCGGCGGCGTGCACAACCTGCAGGTCGCCGCCAACGCCGGCGACCTCGATTCGATGGTGGCCGGCATGGGGCGCGGCCTGCTGGTCACCGAACTGATGGGGCAGGGCGTCAACAGCATTACCGGCGACTACTCTCGAGGCGCGGCCGGGTTCTGGGTCGAGGGCGGAAAGCTGCAGTACCCGGTCGACGGCATCACCATCGCCGGGAACCTGAAAAAGATGTTCGCCGCGATCGAGGCGGTCGGCAGCGACGTCGACCCGCGCTCGCACGTGCGCACTGGCTCGATCCTGGTGGGGAAGATGACGGTCGCCGGTGAGGGCTGAGCCGAGGGGTGACGGTTGGCGGTTGACCCGGCGCCCCGACGGCGGGACATTCACGTTTCCATCACCCAGGAGAAGCCGCGTGAACCAGCCTGAAAACGACTCGCCCGGCACACCGCCGCCGTTCGACCCGCCGCCGGCCGCAGCCGCGGCTTCGGGCTACTCCGCCGAGGAGCGCCAGTGGGCGATGTTCGCCCATTTGTCGGCGTTGATCGGCGGCATCCTGACCGCCGGCTGGGCCGGCAGCATCGGCTGCTTCATCGGGCCGCTGATCATCTGGCTGGCAAAGAAGGACACGATGCCCTTCGTCGACGACCAGGGGAAGGAAGCGCTCAACTTCAACATCACCGTCGGCATCGCTTTCCTCGCCCTGCTGCTGCTGTCGATCATGACCCTCGGCATCGGCCTGATCATCGCCATTCCGGGATGGGTCATCATCGGTATCGCCTGGCTGGTGCTGACCATCATTGCCGGCATCAAGGCCAACGAAGGCGTGGCCTATCGCTATCCGCTGACGCTGCGGTTGATCAAGTAAGCGGAGTCGTCCCCGCGCCGGGGTGGCGCGGGGACGGCCGTGGTTGGGCTTCGATGTAGGAGCGACGTGAGTCGCGACCTGTACACGGTCCCGGGCGTTCGGCGGGTCGCGACTTACGTCGCTCCTACAACGGGAATGGCGCTCGGCCCAACAGCGCCGGGCCTTTTGCGGGTGCCCGGGCTTTTCCAGCCTTCCAGGGTCCCGGGCGTCCGGGCTTTTCGGGTCTTCCCGTGTCCGGGGCTGTTGTAGGAGCGGCTTCAGCCGCGATCCGATGGTTGGCGATTCGCGCCGTTTCCAGATCGCGGCTGAAGCCGCTCCTACAGGGGTTACAACGGTTCCGGGTCCAGATGGTTTGGGGCTTCGGATTCCCGGATTCCGAGATTTCGGTGCCCGCCCGGTTCCGATTCCGATTCCGGTTCCCGCGCCCTCGACCCTCGACCCTTGATCGCGTCGCTACCGATCGCGTTCCACCGCCATCCGCCCAAGCGCACGCAGCCCATCGGCACGCCCACCAAACGGCACAAGCGCATCCGTCATCGCGGCCACCAGCTCCTCCAGCCGCTCGCGCGAGGCTGTCATTCCCAGCAGGGCGGGGAAGGTCGCCTTGTCCTGCGCCGCGTCCTTGCCGGCGGTCTTGCCGAGCGTGGCGCTGTCGCCTTCGACATCGAGGATGTCGTCGCGGACCTGGAACGCCAGACCAAGCGCGTCGGCATAGCGGTCCAGCGCGTTCAAAGCCGCAGGGTCCGCACCACCGCACAGCGCGCCCATCCGCACCGCGGCGCGGATCAGCGCGCCGGTCTTGAGCGCGTGCAGGCGCTCGAGGCCCGCCACGGTCATCGCGGTGGCGTGGCCGGTGGCTTCCAGGTCCAGCGCCTGCCCGCCGCACATGCCCGCGACGCCCGCGGCGCGGGCGAGGGTACGCAGCAGCTCGACCTGGAAAGTCGGCGCGAGCGGCGTCCCGGTGAGCACCTCGAAGGCGAGCGACTGCAGCGCATCGCCGGCCAGGACCGCGGTGGCTTCGTCGAACGCGACGTGCACGGTCGGTTGGCCGCGCCGCAACTCGTCGTCGTCCATCGCCGGCAGGTCGTCGTGCACCAGCGAGTAGGCGTGGACCAGTTCGACCGCCACGGCCGGGTGGTCGAGAGCGGTGGGGTCGGCGTCGAACAGGAAGCCGCTTGCGTGCACCAGCAGCGGCCGCATGCGCTTGCCCCCGAGCAGCACCGCGTGTCCCATCGCCGCGTGCAGGCGCTGGGGCGAGGCGGCCGGATCGGGAAGTGCGTGCGCCAGCGCGGCGTCGATGCGCTCGCGCCAGGCGGCCAGGCGCGGGTCAGGCATCGGGTGAGGACGGCGGCGCGAACGGCTCGGCCCCCGCCGGATCCTGCGGGTCGCTGAGCAGGCGCACGCGCAATTCCGCCTGCTCCAGCGCGGTCTGGCAGCGCCGGTAAAGACCGACGCCGCGCTCATACGCGGCCAGCGACTCTTCCAGGCTCATGTCGCCATGCTCCATCTTCTCGACCAGCTGCTCGAGCGCGTCGAGCGAGGTCTCGAAATCAGTGACCGGCGAGGCTTCGGGATCGGTTTGGCGTGGCATGGGTGCAAGTGTGGAGGGCGGTCGGGGGATGGTCAACGCGACCGGCGCACGGTGGCCCGACCGTCCTGCGGCAGGCCGGGGCGCCACTCCAGTCGCAGGTTCCGCTCGCCGAGCCAGCGCTGCAGCCGGGCCGACAGGATGCGGTCGCCGGCCGCCAGGAGTTCGCCATCGGCCGTCGACAGCAGCGGCATCCGGTTGCGCTGCCACGGCGGAATGCCGGCGTCCTGCAGCACGTGCTTGAGTGCGTGTGAATGGTCACGACCCGGGAGGGTGATGCGTTCGCCACCGAGGCGGAGGTGGACGGTGACCGGGTGGTCGAAAGCGATCTCAAGCGATGCGCGGCCAGTACATGGCTGCCCCCTGCCTGCCCCACCCGCGGCATTGCGCGCTCCTACAGAAGCCCCGAGCAGCAACATTCCGCCGTCGGGCAGCGGCAGCGGTGCGGCCCCGTCCCAGCGTTCCCGCCACCCTTCCGGAAGAGGCGGCGGCACCGGCCCCGCATGTAGCTGGTCGCGCCACGCCTGCAGCACCGCACCCGCCCATTCGTAGCGTGCCGTGGCATCGGCGCGTGCCGGGAGCAGCGTCGCCTCGACCTGCGCGACACCGCCGCCCGGCAACGGCGGCAACCCGAGCGTCTCGATCCATCGCCGCAACACCCGTGCGCGTCGGGCCGGCGGCAGTGCCCGCAGGCGCGAACGGGAAAGTACCGAGCTGTTCCTCGCGTCTCCGACTTCAGCCAATGCGCGCGCATCCTCCTGGGCCAGCAACGCCGCTGCCTCGCCGCAGAGCGCGGCCGATGCCGCAAACGCCACAGGCGCATGTGGCCATCGTTCCGCCAGCAGCGGCAGCACGTGCCGGCGCAGGAAGTTGCGATCGAAAGTCTCGTCGCTGTTGCCCGGATCCTCGATCCATCGGAGCCCGTGCCGGCCGGCGTACTCGTGCAGCGCGGCACGCGGTACATCCAGCAGCGGTCGCCACAGGTACCCACGGCCGAAATCGCGCCACGACCGCATCGCTGCCAGGCCGTCGGGGCCGGACGCGCGCAGGGCACGCAGCAGGAAGGTTTCGGCCTGGTCATCGCGGTGGTGGGCCAGCGCCAGCACCTCACCGTCGCCGAGGACGTCGGCAAACACCGCACGGCGGGCCTGCCTCGCCGCGCCCTCCAGCCCGAGGCCGCTGTCGCGCGGGACATGGATCCCTGAAACACCCAGCGGCACCGCCAGCGTCGCGCACGTGGCGGTGCAATGGTCGGCCCATTCGTCCGCCAGCGGATGCAGGCCATGGTGCACGTGCACGGCGCGAAGGCCGCGGCCGCGCACCGACGGGTCGGTCGCGAGCAGGTGTAGCAGCACGGTTGAATCCAGGCCGCCGCTGAAGCCCACGCACAGCGGCGCGGCGGCCGCGGGCAGCCGTGGCAGGTCGAGGCTCATGGCAGCGATGGTGGCACGGCCGGGACCGTCGAGTAGGGCTGTCGTGTGTGCAGGAGCGACATGAACGCGATCGGGCAGGCGTACGGAAACTGCGTCAGCGCTGTCACCGAAGCGGCATTCGGCTCATCCGCATACGACGCCCTCTTGTCCAACCGCCGCGACGGGCAACCGTCGTAACCGGAACTCTAGGGACGCCAGTTGCGCCGCCGCTGCGGCGCTGCGGCTCCGAGGTCGTCCTCATCCATGCGCCGGGCCTTGGGCGGCGCCAGCAGGCAACTGGCGGCGACCAGCAGGCAGGCGGCCGCCAGGCCGGCGGAACCCATCGCGACCAGCACGTTGGCGGACAGCGCGAACCACGCGGCCGTGCCGAACAGCGCGCCCACGATGGCCCAGTACAGTGCAGCACCCCGGCCGAACATCACGCCGCCTCGTACGCGCCGTAGCTGCGCAGGCGCTCGTAACGGCGCTGCAGCAGTTCGGCGGTGGGCAGGGCCTCGAGCGCGTCGAGTTCGTTCATCAGCACCGTCTTGAGGCGGGTGGCCACCTGTTTCGGATTGCGATGGGCGCCGCCGGTCGGTTCGCGCACCACCTTGTCGACCAGCCCGAGGCCGTGCAGGCGGGTCGCGGTCAGGCCGAGCTGCTCGGCGGCGTCCTTGGCCTTGCCGGCGTCCTTCCACAGGATCGACGCGCAGCCTTCCGGCGAGATCACCGAGTAGGTGCTGTATTGCAGCATCACCGTGCTGTCGCCGACGCCGATCGCGAGCGCACCACCGGAGCCGCCTTCACCGATCACGGTGCAGATGATCGGCACCTTCAGCTCGGCCATTTCCAGCAGGTTGCGCGCGATCGCCTCGGACTGGCCGCGCTCCTCGGCGCCGATGCCGGGGTAGGCGCCGGGGGTGTCGATGAAGGTCAGGATCGGCAGGCCGAAGCGCTCGGCCAGCTTCATCAGGCGCAGCGCCTTGCGGTAGCCCTCCGGACGCGGCATGCCGAAGTTGCGGCGGATCTTGCTCTTGGTGTCGCGGCCTTTCTCGTGGCCGATGATCACCACGCTGCGGCCGTCGATTCGGCCGAGGCCGCCGACGATCGCGGCGTCGTCGCTGTAGGCGCGGTCGCCTGCCAGCTCCTGGAACTCCTCGCACATCACCCGGATGTAGTCGTTGGTGTGCGGCCGCGCCGGGTGGCGCGCCAACTGCGAGACCTGCCACGGCGAGAGGTCGCGGAAGATCTGCGCGGTGCGCTTGCGCAGCTTGTCCTGCAGCGCGTGGACCTCGGCGTCGGCATCCACCGCCGAGCCGTGGCTGGCGTGGCGCAGTTCCTGGATCTTGGCTTCCAGATCGGCGATGGGCTGTTCGAAATCGAGGTAGTTCGGATTCATGCGGTGCGTCTCGGGCAGTCGGGCTGCCGGTCAATCGGGACAGTCTAGCCGACCGCCGGTGACCATACCGAGGTGTCCGGACACGTACGGTGACGCCCCCGCGACCGGGTTCCGGGCATGCTTCCGGCTCGGTAGCCACGGAGTCCCGCCTTGCCTCGTCTGTTCCAGCCCCTGACCCAGCGCAGTGTCACTTTCCGCAATCGCCTGGCCGTATCGCCGATGTGCCAGTACTCGGCGCGCGACGGACTCCCCGATGACTGGCACCTGGTGCACCTGGGCAGCCGTGCGGTCGGCGGCGCGGGCACGGTGATCGCCGAGGCCACGGCGGTATCGCCGGAAGGCCGCATTTCGCCGGCCGACACCGGACTGTGGAACGAAGCGCAGACGCACGCGTGGGCGCGGATCAACCGCTTTATTGCCGAGCAGGGTGCGGTGCCGGCGGTGCAACTGGCCCACGCCGGGCGCAAGGCCAGCACCGATGCGCCGTGGCGCGGTGGCGGCGCGGTAGGGCCGGAGGAGGGCGGCTGGATCCCGGTGGCACCGTCGGCGGTGCCGTTCGACCCCGCCTCGCCCACGCCGGAGGCGCTGGATCCGGGCGGCATCGCCCAGGTGGTGGAGGACTTCGCGGCCGCCACCCGGCGCGCGCTGGACGCGGGCTTCGAGCTGGTCGAGATCCACGCCGCCCACGGCTACCTGCTGCACGAGTTCCTGTCGCCGCTGTCCAACCGCCGCGACGACCGCTATGGCGGCGGTTTCGACAACCGTATACGGCTGGTGCTGGAGGTGGTCGACGCCGTCCGCGCCGCATGGCCCGAGCGCCTGCCGCTGTGGCTGCGCATTTCCGCCACCGACTGGGTGGAAGGCGAGGGCTGGGATGTCGGGCAGAGCATCGCCCTGGCGGAACGGGTGAAGGATCGCGGCGTCGACCTGATCGACGTGTCCAGCGGCGGCACCGTGCCGAACGCGAAGATCCCGTTGCAACCGGGCTACCAGGTGCCGTTCGCCTGCCGAATCCGTCGCGAAGCCGGCGTCGCCACCGGCGCGGTTGGCCTGCTCACCGATCCCGCCCAGGTCGAACGCATCGTCGCCGAGGAAGAGGCCGACATGGTGCTGCTGGCCCGCGAGCTGCTGCGCGACCCGTACTTCCCGCGCCGCGCGGCCCATGCGCTCGGCGCGGAACTGAAGGCGCCGCCGCAGTACGGCCGCGCGTGGTGAGTCGCACGTCCCTCCGCGGTCCGGAGCTCACTCAGCGGCGATCGGCGCCGGACACGCACCCGGCGCGGTCGCCAGCGGCCGGACATGGCGCAGCAGGCTGACCAGCGTCTTCCCGGGCTCCTCCCACGGAACCATGTGCGAGGAGTGCTCGAACCACACGGCGGCCTTGCACGGCGCGTCCATCCGCGCGATCCAGTCCGCGGTCGGCGCCGAAGGCGTGGTGTAGTCGTGCCGGCCCATGAACATCACGACGGGAATCGGGAACGACGTCACGTCGCTGAAGTCCACTTCGAGGAACTCCGGGAGGATCCGCCCCAGGGTGAACACGTTACCGGCGCTGATGGCGGCCACGTCGGCGTCGTCATACTCCGGTGACAGCCGCGGACCCTGGAAGTAGTACGGCGACTCGGGGCGGTAGGCGGTCATGCCGCCGTAGTGCTGCGCCCATTTGCGCGCCGCGACGATGCGCTCGCGGGTGATCGGGCGGTCGCCGGGATACGGCGCGATCGCCTCCAGCTCCGCCACCGCCTCGGCGTTCCCGTGCGTCTTCGCCTGCTGCAGGCCATGGGCGAAGCTGAGCCGTTCGTTCTCGCGCACGTCCACCACTTGGCCGATGCCGACATAGGCGTGGAACAGGTCCGGCCGTTGCAGCGCGGCATGGGTGGCGACGATGGTGCCCCAGCTGTGGCCCATCAGGATCAGCTTGTCCTTGCCCAGCCGCTCGCGCACGTGCTCGGCGACCTCGATCGCGTCGGCGACGTAGTTGGGGATGTGGATGGTGTCGGCGATCGCCTCCGGGTCGGTCTCCAGGAATGTCTTGCCGGCGCCGCGCTGGTCGTAGTGGACGACGGTGAAGTACTCCTCGATCGGCCGCTGGAACTGCCACGCGGTCGGCATCGAGGGCGAGGCCGGGCCGCCGTGCACGAACAGGATGACGGGGTTCGCACGGTCCTGGCCACGGATGTTGATCCACTGGTCGATGCCGCCGATGCGGGTCTTGTAGGTTTCCTGCACGCCCTCGGGTGCGGCGATGCGGCCGAGGTCGGCGACGGCGGTGCGCATCCGGGTACACAGTTCGTCGCACGCGGGTTCGGACGACGCCTGCGCGCGGCCTGCCGTCGGCAGGCAGGTGGCGGCAAGCAGGGCAATGGCCAGTGCAATGTGCTTCATGGGGCCTCCAGTGACGGACGGGCGTGGCGGGCGCGGGACCACCTACGGCCACACCCTATCGGCGCGGCGGAGCCGGTCGCGCGTGCCGGAAGCCCTTTCAACCTTCGCGCACCGCACCGCATCGCTCCACGCGAGTGGAAGACGAGTCGATGTTGTCGGCAACGATCGCGAGGCGGGCTCAGGCCTGCGCGCGGTCGGACGGGTGGTTGACCCCGTCCTCGGTTGGCACATCCGCGATCCTCAACGGGTTGATGCCCTCCAGGCAGCCGACGTTGTAGCCGTACTGCTCCGGATTGGAGCGACGCTGGTGGTGCGTGTAGATGCCGCATTCGCCGCAGAAATAATGCCGCGCCACGCGTGTGTTGAACCGGTACAGCTTCAGCTGAGCGGCCCCCTTGACCACGTGCAGCCCGGCCAATGGCACCGACGCCACCACCGCGCCCTTGCGACGGCAGATCGAGCAGTCGCAGCGGCGCGGATCGACGATGCCGTCGGGCAATTCGAGTTCCAGCTCCACGCTGCCGCAATGGCAGCTCGCCCGGTGGCGCGGCAGGACCGCTACGCCATCCACTTCCCTGATGCCCATGCGGTGCTCCGTTGCGGCGCCGCGTCAGGCGGCGCGGCCGTCGAAATGGTTGACCTGCAGCGAGTCCAGATCGACCTCCTCCAGGCAGCGCACGTTCACCGCCGCCATCGCCTGGCCGTCGGGCGTGGCGCCTTCGCCGAAGACGTGGATGCCGCAGGTCGGGCAGAAGTTGTGCTTGATGACGTGCTTGTTGAACGTGTACGTGCCCATGTCGTCCGCATCGCCGACCAGTTGCAGCTGCGCGCGCGGCACGAACCACAGCAGCGAGCCGCGCCGGTGGCACATGGAACAGTTGCAGGCCAGCACGCCGTCGATATCGCCTTTCACCTCGATCGCGACCTTGCCGCAATGACAACCGCCCCGGTACTTCATCCTCGACTCCGTGCAATGGGCTGGAACGCGGACTATACGACCGCGCCGCGGGTCACGCGCCCGCCCAGCGGTCGCGGAAGATGAAGTACACCGCGCCGACGATGCACAGTCCGGCCCACAGGTAGTCCAGCTTGAGCGGCTCGCGCAGGTAGAAGAACGAGAACGGCACGAACACCGCCAGCGTGATCACCTCCTGCAGGATCTTCAGTTGCGCGATCGAGAAGACCGTGAAACCGATCCGGTTGGCCGGGACCTGCAGCAGGTACTCGAACAGGGCGATGCTCCAGCTGGCCAGCGCCGCGACGATCCAGGGCTTGTGGCCCAGTTCCTTGAGGTGGGCGTACCAGGCGAAGGTCATGAAGACGTTGCTCAGCGTGAGCAGACCGATGGTCAGCCAGGTGGCTTGCATGGGAGTCGGGCGGGTAGGGAGGGGAGAAGATCATGCACCGTGGGGCCGTTTCCGCCGCGGCTTAACCGGAGCTTTAACGAAAATTTGACACGTCTGCATCGGCCGCCCATCCTGCGCGCCGCCCAAGCGTGGGCGTCATAACAACGAAGGATCGCAGCACCATGAAGAACACCCTGATTCTGTCCTCCGCCCTGGCCCTGGCCGCGCTGACCCCGGCGGCGATGGCCGCCGAAGGCAGCGCCGGCTACATCCGCGGTGAAGTCGGCCGCAGCGATGTCGAGCTGGAGTTCGATGGCCTCTCCGCCAGCGAGGAGGACACCTCGGCCACGTTCGGCGGCGGTTACTGGTTCAACCAGAACTTCGCCGTCGAAGGCCACATCGGCACCCTCTACACCGAGTACCTGGGTGACGACGTCGACCTGGACCTGGTCTCGTTCGGCGCCGGGATCGCCGCCAAGAAGAACTTCGGCGGCGCGCACACCGGCTTCTTCATCGGCGGCCGCGTCGGCGTGGCGCGCCTGACCGCGCAGCTGCGCGAGGACGACTTCGACGTCATCGACGACGAGCATTCCACCAAGCCGTACTTTGGCGCCAGCGTCGGCTACGACTTCAACCGCCGCTTCGGCCTGTCGCTGAACTGGGACCGTCGCCAGGCCGATTTCAACGGCGTGGACGTCGACGTCGACACCATCGCGGTCGGCGGCGAGTTCCGCTTCTAAGCCGGCATCGCCCGCAAGAAAAGACGGCCGCCTCCGGGCGGCCGTTTTTGTTTGCGCGGGCACTCAGGTGGCCGCGTCGGCCACCTTTCCGCGCCGGAAGCGCCGTGCGGACCAGTCGCCGACGTCGTGCAGCACGGTATACGCCGCCGGCACCACGATCAGGCTCAGCAGGGTGGAGGTGATCAGCCCGCCGATCACCGCCCACGCCATCGGCGCGCGGAAGCTCGAATCGCCCGACAGCCCGAGTGCCAGCGGCATCATGCCGGCGCCCATGGCCAGCGTGGTCATGATCACCGGGCGGGCGCGCTTGCGGCAGGCGTCCACCAGCGCGTCGTGCTGCGACAGACCGTGCTCGTCCTCGGCCATCACCGCGTAGTCGACCAGCAGGATCGAGTTCTTGGTCGCCACGCCGATCAGCATCAGCAGGCCGATCAGCGCCGGCAGCGACAGCATGTTCTGGGTCAGCAGCAGCGCGCCGAACGCGCCACCGGCCGACAGCGGCACTGCGGTCAGGATGGTCAGCGGCTGCACCGGATGGTTGAACAGCAACAGCAGCACCATGTAGATGCAGACGATGCCGGCCGCCATCGCCAGCGCGAACCCGGTGAACAGCTCGACGAACACCTCCGCGTCGCCGGTGTTGAGGAAGTCCACGCCGGCCGGCAGGTTCTGCACGCTCGGCAGCTGCTGCACCTCCTGCATCACCTCGCCGAGCGGCCGGCCGTTGAGCTCGGCGGTCAGGGTCACGTTGCGCTGGCGCTTGTAGCGCGAGATTACCGACGGCCCGCTGCCGGACTCGATTTCGGCGACGGCCGACAGCGGCACCGGTCCCTGGTTGCCACGCACCTGCAGCTGGCCGATCAGCGCCGGGTCGCGCAGGTCCTCGCGGGCGAAGCCGACCCTGATCGGGATCTGCCGGTCGGGCAGGTTGAGCTTGGCCATGCGCTGGGTGTAGTCGCCGGCGGTCGCCACGCGCGCGGCCTCGGCGATCTCCGCGGTCGCCACGCCCAGGTCCGCCGCGCGCGCGGGCTGCGGCACGATGCGGATCTCCGGCCGCAGCAGCGAGGCCGACGAAGAAATGCTGCCGAGCCCCTCGAGCCGGCGCAGGTCGCGCTCCACCGCCGCCGCCGCGGCATGCAGCGTCTCCGGGTCGTCGCCGGCCAGCACCAACTGCATCAGCCCGCCGGGTTCCGCGCTGACGAAGCTGACCCGCGTGCCCGGGAGGTCGGCCAGCCGCTCGCGCACTTCCTGCTCCAGCACCTGCTGGCTGCGGTCGCGGTCGTCGGCCGGGCCCCAGTCCACCACCAGCGTCGCGGCGCGCGGGCTGCCGCTGCCGGTCTTGGACGGGTCCCCCAGGTCGAGCGCGGCGCCGACCATCGTGAACACGCTGTGCAGTTCGGGCATCGAGGCCAGCGCCGCGCGCGCCTGTTCGGCGACGGCGGTGGTCTCTTCCAGCGGCGTACCGGGCGGCAGCTCGACGCTGAGGTTGCTGCGGCCCTGGTCGGTGGTGGGGATGAAGGTGGTCGGGATCAGCGGTACCAGGCACAGCGACAGCACGAACAGGCCGAACGCCACCCACAGCGTGCGCCCCCGGTGGCGCAGCGCGGCGTCGACCCACCCCAGGTAGCGCTGCATCAGGCGCGACTCGCCGGCGTGGTCCTCGTGCGGCTTGAGCAGGTAGGCCGCCATCATCGGCGTCAGCAGGCGCGCGACCAGCAGCGAGAACAGCACCGCGGTCGCCGCGGTCCAGCCGAACTCGCGGAAGAACTTGCCGGCGATGCCGGGCATGAAGGCGACCGGGATGAACACCGCCGCCAGCGTCATCGAGGTCGCGATCACCGCGGTGCCGATCTCGTTGGCGGCGTCGCGCGCGGCCTCCAGCGGGGTCTTGCCCATGCCCAGGTGGCGCACGATGTTCTCGATCTCCACGATCGCATCGTCCACCAGGATGCCGACCACCACCGACAGCGCCAGCAGCGTGATCATGTTGAGCGAGAAGCCGAGGAAGTAGATCACCGCGAAGGTCGGGATGATCGACAGCGGCAGCGCCACCGCGCTGACCCAGGTGGCGCGCCAGTCGCGCAGGAACAGCCACACCACCAGCAGCGCCAGCAAGGCGCCCTCGTACAGCATCGCCATCGACGATTCGTAGGAGCGTTCGGTCTCGTCGACCATGTTGCTGACCAGCTCGAACTCCACGCCGGCGTTCGCTTCGGCCAGGCCTTCCAGGGTCGCCTTGACCTCTTCGGCCACTTCCAGCTCGTCGGCGCCGCGGCTGCGCGAGATCGAAAACGCGACCACCGGCTCGCCGTCCAGCAGCGCCGCCTGGGTCGGGTCGGCGGCCGCGTCGCTCACCGTCGCGATCGACGACAGCCGCACCGCGCGGCCGTCGGCCAGGCTGATCGTGTAGTCGCGCAGGTCCTGCACGTCCTCGACGGTGCCGACGGTGCGGATGGTCTGCTGTTCGCCGCCGATCTCGGCGCGGCCACCGGGCCGCTCGACCTGGATCAGCGCCAACTGCTGCGACACCTCCGCGGCGGTGACCCCGAAGGCCAGCAGCTTCTGCGGATCGAGGTCGATCCGGATCTGCCGCTCGATGCCGCCGATGCGCGACACCTGCGCCACGCCGTCCACGCCGTACAACGCCCGCGACACCTCGCGGTCGACGAACCACGACAGCTGGTCGGGCGCCATCGCCGGTGCGGACACCGCGTAGGTCAGCAGCGCGCCGCCGATCTCGACCTTGCTGACCAGCGGTTCCTGGATGTCCTGCGGCAGGTCGGTGCGCACGCGCGTCACCGCATCCTTGGTCTCGTCGAGCGCCTCGTCGATGTCCACTTCGAGCTCGAACTCGATCATGGTGGTGCTGACGCCCTCGGTGACCGTCGACACCACGCGCTTGATGTCGGGGATGGTCGCGACCGAATCCTCGATGCGGCGGGTGACTTCGGTTTCCAGCTGCGACGGCGACGCGCCCGGCTGCAGCACCGTCACCGTGGTCATCGGGAACGCGATGTCCGGGAAGCGCGCCACCGGCAGCTGCAGGAAGCCCCAGATGCCGGCCACGCACAGCACGAAGAACACCATCACCGCCGGCAGCGGCCGCCGGATGGCCCAGGAGGAGAGGGTGCCGCCGCCGCTCATGGCGTGGCGGCCGGAGCCGGCGCGGTGGCCGCTGGGGCGGGTGCGGGTGCGGGTGCGGGTGTGCCGTTGCCGGCGTCCGGCGACGCGTCACCATTGCCGGGCGCGACCACCCGCACCACGTCGCCGTCGGCGAGGAAGCCGGCGCCGCGGGTCACCACCTGCGCACCTTCCTCCAGCCCGCCGCGTACCTCGACGTAGCCGTGGTCGGTCGCGCCTCGCTCGATCCGCGCCATCCGCGCGGTGCCGTCCTCGACCACGAACACCGACGGGAACCCGTCGCGCAGCACCACCGCGGCCACCGGCACCACCGGCACCGTGGCCAGGCCGGTGTTGATCCGGCCTTCCAGATAGGTGCCTGGCTGCAGGTCGGCCGGTTCCGGCAGGTCGGCGAATACGGTGCCGGTGCGGCTGGCCGCGTCGACCCCCGGCGACACCGCACGCACGGTGCCGACCACCACGTCGCCGTCGCGGTCGTGCAGTTCGACGCGGTCGCCGGGGCTGACGTCGCCCAGGTCCGCGGCCGGCAGCTCGGCGCGCCATTCCAGCTCGCCATCCTTGATCAGCCGCAGCAGTTCGCTGCCGGCCGCGACCACCTGGCCGGGCTGCACCAGCCGCGCCGAGATGATCCCGTCGGCCGGTGCGCGCAGGGTGGCGAAGTCGCGTCGCAGTTGCGCCGCGTCACGCGCGGCACGGGCGGTGCCGACGCGGGCCTCGGCCTGGGTGCGAGCCGCGCGCAGCTCGTCCAGCGACGCCGCGCTGATGTACTGCCCACCGGCCAGCTGCTCGCCGCGCGCCAGGTTCGAGCGGGCCAGCGCCGCGCCCGCCTCGGCCTCGTTGAGCGCCGCCTGTGCCTGCGCCAGGTCGGATTCGAGCGTGCGCGCGTCCAGCGTCAGCAGGACGTCGCCACGGTCGACCTCCTCGCCCTCGTCGACGTTGACCGAGGTGACCCGCAGACCGCTCAGCTCGACGCCGAGCTGCATCTCCTCGACCGGCGTGACCGGGCCCGACGCGGTGACACCGCTGGCCAGCTCGCGCCGGACCAGCGGCGCGGTGGTGACCGCCATGCCCGCGTTGGCGTCGTTGGCGGCGTCCTCGGCAGCCCCGTCCCCGCCGCAGGCGCCCAGCGTCAGGCAGAGACAGGCCAGCGGCAGCCAGGTGCGGAAGGACACGGGCATGGGGAACTCCGGCGGCGGGGACGCGGCAGTGTACTGGTCAGTACATCAATTCCCCTTTCACCGCGTCGCCGTCGGGCGGATCGAGTCAGTCGGCGAGTGCGACGTCTTCGCCGAACGCGGCAATGCGGAAATTGCCGAGCGCCAGGCGCGCCCCGTGCTCCATGCGCATTGGCGCTTCCAGGTAGAACTGGCGCGACGGATTGCCGCGGAACAGGCGCGCATCGCCGATCTTCCGGCCGTCCAGGTAGACCCGCATCTGGTCGCCATCCACGCTGATCGCCACCGGCAATACCCGGTTGGCGTAACCGCGCAGGTCGAACTCGGCGGGGTGGTAGTAGTCGGTGGCCGAGCTGGAGACGAGGAACTCGTCGTCGTTGAAGTACTCCAGGCTCACCTCGTTGATCGTCTTGTTGTTGGCCACGCTGTTGTCGTGGGCGAAGCCGAACTTGACCGGATAGAGGTCGCCGATTTCGTCCGCCAGCGCCAACAGTTCGAACTCGACCGTGAAGCGTTGGGGAAGCTCCATCGGCGCGGCGAGCTTGAACACGCCGTTGGCCTGCAGGTCCAGCCACCGGCCGGGGATCTGCTGCACCTCGATCACCTGCCCGGAGCCGTTGGTCTGCCAGCGGCGCGGCATCGCGCCCGGCGCGGTGTCGGCGAACGAGTCCTGCAGCAGCACCCGGTCGCCGGGCACGAAATCCGATACCTGGTTGACCGGCAGCGCACGCGCCGCACCGGCCCGTTGCTCCTCCGGCGCTGCTTGCGGGTCGATCATGTCGCCCACCGCTTCGGCGGCCTTGTCTTCGACGCGGCTTTTCACCGAATCCAGCAGGCGGGAGAACTGGGCCTGCGCGGGCGTGCAGAAGGCGGCACAGGCGAGGGCGAGCGCGAGCGGGGTTGCGAACTGTCGTGTCATCGGAAACTCCATTCCAATCGGGCGATTAATGGCGCCGGCAGGAGGTCCGGTGTCCACCCCCGGTCCGGCTGGCGGATTCTCGCATGGAGCCCGATGCTCGCCGCCACCGCGTCCTGACTCCCAGCGAGCAGAGCGTCCGGAGTGCAGAGGGTTGTCGCGAGCGCGCCCGACACCTCGGCGGCGCGGGGCGACCGGTCTGTACTAGCGCTTCTTTGTCTTCGCTTTCGGTTTCGACGCCGGCAATGCCGCCTCGGTCGCCACCAGCAACGCGCGCAGCGCTTCGCCGTCGTCGAGCAGTTCGTCGGCGACGGGGTAATCCTTGGCGCCGGGGTAGGGCGGGCGCCTGGGCAGCGCGGCGGTCAGGGCCTCGGTGCCCGGTGCGGCCTTGACGAACAGGCTGTTGTCGCAGGCGAACGCGATGACCTTGCCGTGCAGGTACAGCCCGTACTCGCCGAACATGCGTTTGTGGGTCAGCGCCTCGCCCAGGTCGGCCTGTTCGGCGATGTAGTCGATGAAGTCGCGGGTGGTGGCCATGCGTAGTCCTGGGGTGCGGCCGCGGCCGTCCGTCCGCTAGTCCGCCGCTTCGGGAGCGGCGAGGCTCTTGCTGTACATGCCCGAGCGATCGAAGCAGCATGCGCGCCGCTGGCCCTTGGCGAGCTTGTCGCAGGTCACCTCGATGCGGCGCACGCGGGTCTCCTCGCGCTTGCCGGAGGTGATCCAGTGGATCCAGTCGCGACGTGCCACGGCGGTGATGTCGTCCCACACGGCCCGGGCGTCTGGCGCGGCGGCGAGGGCCTTGCGCAGGTCGGCAGGCACGTCGGGCTCGGGCTCCTTATCGGCCGGCCTGATTTCCAGCGTGACCTCGTCGCCGACCTCGGCTCCCGCGGCCTCGCGCAGTTTCGTGTCGACCTTGAGCCAGTGGCTGCCCTGGCCGTCGGGCTCCAGCGTGGCGGCGAACGGTGCACCGCCGAGGGTGCCTTCCACGCTGGTCATGCTGCGGGCAGGGAGCTTGCCGCTGGCGGCCTTGGGCAGGACGAGGAACGCCCAGGTGCCGCCCTTTTCCGGGCGGGCGGGGCGGTGGAGTTTCGCGGTGAAGCGGATAGCGGAAGTGGACGTGCTCATCGGGCCATTACTCGGGTTCCGTGATCGCGACAGCTTCGGCCCGGACGGACCGTGCCGCAACTAGTGGAGGTCGATGCCCGGCCGCCAACCGCTGGTGGCCAGAAACGCTTCCGGATCGTTCATCGCGAAAATCTCGCGCAGCGCCTGGCGCTTGTCGGCGGCCTGCCGGTAATACGCCTTGGCGATGCGATAGCCGACCCAGTAACCCAGGTCCGCGGGCTCGTCGGGCGTGCTGTTGTAGACCCAGTCGGTGAGGTCGGTGCTGTCGGCATCGGCCAGGAACGCCGTTTCGATCTCCTCCTCGCGCCCGGCGGTCAGTGTGTCCATGTAGGCGTAAGCGACGGCGCCGGTGGTCAGTTCGGTGACGAACTCCGCCACGCCTTCGACAAGCGAGACCTTCAGGACCGTGGGCTCGTCACCCTCCGGGAAGGTGATCGCCTGCTGGACATGGGCGAACTCGTGCGCGGCGACCCGCACGAAGCGGTCTTCCATGTCGGGGTTGATGAAGTCGGTCGCGCACAAGGCCTCGAGGCCGATCTGCACGCCGGTCTCGCGCGCGCCGACCGCCACCGGCTTGCCACGACCCACCGCGACCGTGATCGGCGGAAAGCGTGCTTCGGGGTAGAGGTCGCCCAGCCTGGCCATCGCCGCCGCGAGCCTGCCACGTACCCGTGGCAGGACTTCGGCGCACTCGCGCGCTTCGGAATAGATCTCCGGCCGCT
The DNA here is from genome assembly GCF_056739745.1 of Lysobacter sp. CC-YZS074. Lineage (NCBI taxonomy): Bacteria > Pseudomonadati > Pseudomonadota > Gammaproteobacteria > Lysobacterales > Lysobacteraceae > Lysobacter > Lysobacter sp. CC-YZS074. The sequence continues at coordinate 1,262,749 of NZ_CP200301.1, forward strand.
TGGCGATGGCCGCGGCGATCGACTCGCCGGTGACCCGGCGCAGCCGCGCGAGTGTGTGCAGCCCGTCCGAACCGCGGTCGAGATAGTCGCGCTGCAATGCCTCGGCGGTCGGCTGACCGTTCGCCGCGTCGTAGATCGCGTAGAAGCGGTCGACATCGGCGGTTTCGATGACGGGCCCGGCTTCGTTCGCGGCCGCGCGTCCCGTCACCATGGCGGCCACGAGCGTGGCGGCGAGCAGCGCCATCCTGACCATGCTGAGCTCCAGATATTCCGAACTGCGCACCAGCCTAGCCGTGTGCCGACGGCGCTGCCATGCCATCGCCCGGGATGGAGCATCCCAGCGGCGACGTGCGCATTGGCATATGCCCGGGTTCCTGCCGCCCGGCATCATCGGCGGCCGACCCGATCAACGAGACACACCATGACCACAGCGCCGCGCGCGATTCTGGCCGCCACCCTCGCCATCGCATCGACCACGGGCGCCGCCGTGGCCGCCGAACCCCAGCCGTACACCGCCGAGCAACTGCAAAAGATCGTCGCCGACGAGCGGCCGGTGACCACCGTCGAGTCGGTCGACCACGAGCGCATCACCGCGCGCCGCATCGACCTGGTCGACGACGCCGGCGTGATCCGCATGACCCTGGCCGCGCCCACGCCGGGCCCGATCATCGACGGCCTGTCGTATCAGCGCGCCTTCCCGGTCGCCGGCATGGTGGTGTACGACCGCGAAGGCAGCGAGCGCGGCGGCTTCGGGGTGGCCGACCTCGCCGACGGTGGTACCGCGGCCGTGCTCGCGCTGGACCACGCCAACGTCGACGCGGTCGGCTGGCGGGTGATGCCGGACGGCGCGGTGGAGTTCGGCCTCAACGCCAAGCCGCCGCAGCCGCGCGAACCCACCCTCGACAACCGCGTGGTGCCGCACCCGGCCGTGCGCCGCATCGCGATGAACCTCGCCGCCGACGGTACGCCCTCGCTCGCCCTGACGGACCGGGAAGGCCGGCCGCGCCTGCGGTTGACCGTGACCGACCAGGGCTTCGGCGCGATCGAATTCCTCGACGCGGCGGGCGAAGTGGTGCAGACGCTGGCGCCGGAAGCGGCGACCGGCGATTGAAACCGGCGCCGCGCGCGGCCGCGGCTTGACCGGTCAGCCGCGCGGCTTGCCGCCCAACCTGCCGGTATACGGCAACGCAAACAGGTACAGCCCGGTCGCCAGTTGCACGAACAACGGCGGCAGCGGTGCGTAGGTGATCCACGGTGGCGGTTCGCCCGGCGCGATACCCATCGCGACGAAGTTGGCGATGACCGTCACCGTGAAGACGATCGACACCCAGCGATGGCTCTGCCGGGCCCAGCGACTCCCGCTCATGGCGTCTCCTCCGGAGAGGACTGGCCGCCGGCCTCGATCATCTTCCACCCGTTGCCGGACGGGTCGCGGAAGCCTGCGTCGACCGTGCCGTAGCGTTCCACTGGCTCCTGGGTGAACTCGACGCCGCACGCACTCAACCGCTCGTAGGCGGCGCGGCAGTCGTCCACCATCAGCACCAGCGGCGGCATCGCGCCTTTCGCCACGACCTCGCACAGCGCCTGCGCGGTGGCCGCGTCATGCACCGGCGGGCCGGGCGCGAACAGGCCGAGCTGGAACGAGGGCTGCTCCGGATGCTGCACCGTGAGCCACCGGTAACTGCCGTTGCGGGCATCCGTGTGGACGCGGAAGCCCAGCTTGCCGACATAGAACCCGAGCGCTTCATCCTGGTCGCGTACGTACAGACCGGCAACACCGACACCTTGAGTCATGGAACCTCCGTTGTTTGGCGCTTCTTTATGCCAACCCCTTCGCTGCGGCGCTTCTCCGAAACTGCGGTCCTGAGGTCGGGCCGGTGCGCCGCGCGCACCACGCACTCGGGAGCGCGTTCCGTTTCATACGCCGCAGGCTGCTCACGGGCGCGCAGCTCGCCCGGGCTTTCGCCGGTGATGTCGCGGAACACGCGTCCGAACGTGCCCAGGCTGTTCCACCCCGTTCGGTACGCAACCTCGGTGACGGGCAGGTCGGTGTCACGCAGCAGGGCGATGGCGCGTTCGATACGGCGCGTAAGCAGGTAGCGGTGCGGCGGCGTGCCGAACGCCTTGTGGAACTCCCGCGCGAAGTGCGCCTCCGACACCGCGCTGACCTGCGCCAGCCGCGCGACAGGCCACTCCTCGTGCGGCGTGGCGTCCATCCGGTCCTTCGCGCGTAGCAGCCGGCGCAGCAGTTCAGGGCTCTGCGGCATGTCAGGTTCGGGTTCCGGAAGCCGGCGGAACGGGGTCTTTGCGGGATGGCAGCGATGCCCGGTACGCCGCAATCCGCGGCCGCAACGCCTCCAGCCGCGCCAGGCTGTCCTCGCGCCATTCCCGGTCTCGGTCGTAGAACTCCGCGAACGCGCGCGCGCCGTCCGGCAGCACGACCCACGGCTGCTTCGACGCGGTGAAGATGTGCACGTCCGGCGGCAACGCGTCGGGGTGGTCGAACGTGCCGACGCGGACAAAGCGGGTCAGCGGACCCGTGCCACCGTAATGGCTCCACACCGCCACCTTGCACGCGGGGCAGCGAAACACCTGTTGCCCACGGCCGCTGGCCGACGGCGTGTCGACCCGCTCCGGCGCCATGCCGAGGTCCTCGACCCGGTCCGACTCGATCATCGCGTTCAGCGCGAACGACGTCCCGGTCTCGCGCTGGCACCAGCGGCAGTGACAGCAATGCACCACCAGCGGCGCGGTGAGCAGGCGGTAGCGGACCCGGCCGCAGGTGCAGCCGCCTTCGATCGGGTAATCCATGGCGTCACCTCCTCATTCGCGGTCGCCGCCGAGCGCAGCGGCATATCCGGCCGAGTCCGATACATTGTTGTGTCCCGCATCCGGAATGATGACCACCTCCGCTACGCCGGGCGGGAACGCATCGGCGAGCTTGAGCGAGCTCCACTTCGGAACCACCCGGTCGTCGGCGGCGACGATGATCGTCGTCGGCACGTCCAGCCCGCGCGCGTACCGCCATGACTCGTAGCGGTCGCGCAGCAGCAGCTGCGTGGGAAACAGCGGGAACTGGTCGGCCGCCAGTTCCGCGATGCTGTTGAACGGCGTCACCAGCACCAGCCGCTCGACCGGGCCGGACGCCGCCACCTGCACCGCGACCCCGCTGCCCAGGCTCCGGCCGACGACGACAACGCGCGGATGTGTTTCCGCCACCCGCCGCAGCAGCGCGCTGCCATCGCCGACCAGCGCCCGTTCGGACGGCGCCCCGGTGCTGCCGCCGTAGCCGCGGTAGTGCATCGCGTAGATCGTGGCGCCGGGGAAGGCACGGCCCAGCGGCGCGATGGCGCGGGACACGTCCTCGGCATTGCCGCCGAAGTAGACGACGGCGCGGCCGCTTTCGACCCGGTGGGTCGACACCACCACGTCCGCGGCGTCGCGGGGCAGGGTGATGGACGGCGTGTCCACGCCGCGCGCGGTCGGGTAGTAGATGAAGCGGTCCTGCGACAGGTAGAGCAGCGCGCAGATCGCCACATAGGCCGCGGCGGCCAGCGCGACCACGATGGCCAGCGACTTCAAAAGCGGCCCCATCGCGCGGTCAGAACAACTCGTCGCCCGGCTTGCTGGCCGCCTGCTTCACCCAATCCTTCATCTGCTTCTCGTCCAGCCCCTCGTCCTCGGTGATGTGCACGTAGCGCACGTGCTCGTGCTTGGACGCCTCGGGCGGCAACGGCTTGAGCAACGAGCCGCGCAGGAACGTCACCTTGATGTACTTCGTGAAGCAGTGATAGCTGAGAAACCAGCCTTTGCCCTCGATGCCGTAGAAGGGCGAGTTCCAGCGCACCGCCTTGCGCACCTTCGGCACCGTGCGCTCGATCAGCGCGTCGAGCTGGCGACCGACGTCCTGCTTCCAGCCCGGCATCGCCGCGATGTAGGCCTGCACCGGCTCGTCGCCGTCGCCCTTGGGGATCTGCGGGTTGCCGCCGGAAAGGAGCTTGGGGTTGTCGTCGGATTTCTTCGTCATCGGGGTCTCCCTCTGTCGAGTCGCCATGGTCGCGCGGCGGCGTTAGTCCCGCATGCAGAAGTCCGCGCGGCAACGGAGGCGACCGAGCTCCGGCACGTTGTCGACGAGGTTGCGGAGGTCGTTAACGAGGTTGCGCAGGCCGCCGACGAGGTTGCGGACATCAATGGCGGCCTTTCGGACCTCGTTCGCGAGGTCTGCGAGGTCGCGCGCGAGGCCCAGCACCTCGTCGACGGGGTGGTGGACCCCGTGAATGAGGTTCCAGACCTCATCGATGAGGTTCGGGACCTCGTTTTGGCCGGAGATGGCATCAAGATCGAAGCAAAAAGGCCCGGCAGCCCTGCGAAGCAGGCCACCCGACCCCGACCGTCAGGAGGCCTTCAGCCGCGCCACCAGTTCCTCGGCGTGCTTCTGCATCAGGCCGTCGGTGGTGCCCCACGCGGTGGAATTGAAGGTTTCCACTTCGAAGTTGCCGACCTGCTTGCCGTCGGCGCCGATCACGCGGACGTTGCTGACGATCTTGTCGCGCCCGGCCATGATCCCGGCCCAGAACCGCGCCCCGTTGGACCGCACGTAGTAATGCTTCAGCACCACTTCGATTTTCGGGTTGGCGGTGCCGGCGTCGATCAGCCCCGCCTGGCGCAGGTGCGACTGGATGACGCCGTCAAGGCGGGCGATGCCCTCGGCGTCGTCGCCGCCCTGGTTGGAGAACGAGTACGAATAGGTCTGGCCCGTCGGCGCGTTGTAGGCCTGGTGCACGGTGCTGGTGGTGGAGCAGGCGGCGAGCAGCAGGATGCCGGCCGCGAGAGCCAAGGATCGAAGCATGGTGGTTTCCCCGTTGTTGAAGTGCTTGATTTACAGCGATGCCCGCTGCCCGACGTTGATTGCCCCATGGCGTCGGGCGCGCAGGTCCCCGGAGCCAGCTTAAGGCAGCGTCAGGGATCCATGCCGATGTGCGGCACCAGCACCAGCGAGTCGCAGGCGTCGGCGGTGCAGCCGAAATAGCGCGTGTCGCGCCCGTTGCTCCAATACCCCTTGGCGGCCCCGTTGATGTGGAACTCCCATTGCCGGTCGTCGTCGACCAGTTCGCCCTCGATCATGCACGGCGCAGTGTCGTACTCGTGGTGGTAGGCGCGGGCGTCCATTTCCGTGCTGAGTGCAAAAAACGTTTCCACCTGCTCCGAGGTAAGCGACCAGCCCTCGCAAAGCCCCGGAAACCGTCTCGCGTCGGAGGAGGACGGGTCGGGCATCGTTGGGGATACGGACGCTACATGGAGCCCCGCGTGTTCAGAAGACGGGGGGCGGGAACCGGACTGGCACGCCGTCAGCGCCGTCATAAAGGCCAGCGCCTTCGCCAGCTGTCTTGCGCGAAATCCTGTCGTGCTCATAGATGTCTGCATCCGTCAGCGAGTATTGCGTCTTGAGTATCCGGGCCAGCAGCGTGATCGATTCGCTTTGCTCCGGTGTGGGCGGGTCCCACTGCCGCGTCGCCTCGGTGTACATCGCGACCACCTCGATACCGACGCTGTCCTCGTTCATCGGGAAGCGGTCGGGATAGGGCTTCATCTTTTCGCGGTTGTGCACTTCGCGGTACGCCTGCCGACGCTCCAGCGATTCGACGGCGGACTGCTCGGCCGCGTCGCAGGCGCCTTCCTCGAAACACCGGGAGCGGATCGGACCGACGTGGTAGGTCTTCTGCAGCAGGCTGGCGGTCTGGTAGATCGTGCCGTCCTTGTCGATCAGGAAGTGCGTGCCGATGCCGCGCGCGAACGCATTCAGCGAACTGCGCGCGGTACTCGACACGGTCCGGTGCAGGACGATCGCGTGCGGCCCCTGCAACGCGCCGTGCTCCAGTGCTGGAATCGGCTTGAACACGAAGCCCGCGTTCTGGACATAACCGTGCTCGTCCACATAGACCGGCACGACCACCGTCTTGCGGGTGGTATTCGCGACTTCGGAGGTGAGGGACTGACCCACATGCAGGAACCTAGGCATGGGCCACCTCCTCCGCGATTTCGACCCGCACCAGCTCCGGCGCATCGCTGACCGCCAGCGCCGTCATCCCGTCGGCATCGGTCACGCCTTCGATGACGGAGCCGTCCTCGCGGATCAGCCGGTAGCCACGGTTGGCGAGCGGCTTGCCCGTGAGCTCGGACCGGAGGATGAATGCCTCGTCGAAGGTCGTGCCGGCGGCCGCTCCGCCAGCACCTGCAGCCACCGGCCGACCGGATGCATCGACGCCGGGGGCGCTGCTTGTCTGGCTGTCCAGGAATGCCCGGAACTGCCGGCCCGCGATCAGAGCGTGTCCGCAGCTCAACTTGTCCCCGTGCCGGGCGACGGGGGCCCCGTCGACGCTGAAAGTCGGATCGCCCGAGGCGATCGGGAACACGCCGCCACAGGTGGCGCAGCTGGCCTTGTCGCCCACGCGGGCGACGGGCAGTCCATCGATATCAGTGAAGGGGGAGCCGCTGACGACCTGCCCGCCCCCAGTTGTGGCATCGCCCACGACAATGATCAATTTCGACATCTCGACGTCCTTTGTCTGTCGATGACGAAGGACCACCACAAACGATGATCCCTTGGAATTACGGAAGCTTACGCCGGCTTAGCCAACGGCGCCTGTTGCGGGGAGCGACGGATCACCAGTCGAATCTGCGTCAAAGATCCCGCGGCCCACTGTTGGCTGACCCTCTTGGTGGTTAATCTATCTCCCGCTATCTGTGCGGCGCGTTTCGCTCAGCTTGGCATATTCCTTTAGGCCAATATGAACCTTAAAGCTAGATGCAGCGTTGTCCCAGCCGGCTTCTGGGCTTGTGTACTGAAATACCCACGAGCTGCCGCCATATCCGCTTCGCCGAGCGTAACCAATAACGGAGAATCTAAATAATTGCGCCAACGCTTCGGAGGCATCAAGTCCGTTGTTCTTGCTCCGTTTGTTGGCGTACTCTTGATTAAAGTCATCCCGGCTAAAAGTTAACGTGCTAATTGCAGAGCAAGCCTGCAATGCCTCTTCCCATTGTGGCCAGTGCGGAAGGATCTCGTCATCTAGTTCGCGCTTAAGATAATTTGAATATTCATCTCGTGCCGCGACAATATCCTCATTTTCGAATAGCAGCGGGTCGTCTTTTCTCTGTTTTGCCATCGTGAGCGCGGAGTTAAGAAACTTAATTACATCCCTGGGGCGGCGAAAAGTTCGGCTAACTATGTGGTTCCATTTTGGCTGTGAACCTCTCATTAGTCCTTCCGTAGCTATGTCTGCCCAGCCTGCTCCCGCGGAGAGCTTCGCCTTGATGCGGGCATCGACGAGCTGAAACAGAGTGTCCTCGTTCCAGTCCAAGTTCAGAGCTGTTGTTTCGGTAATTTTATTCTTATCAGAAAAATCCAGATCGTCCCAAAGATCTGTTCGAAGATAAACGAGTGGGTTAATTGAGTATCCTTGTTGCCGGCACTCTCGCCGCAACTCCCGGGCGGCGAGTACGAGACCGACAAACATAAGTTTGCGCTCTTCATCTAGACTGCCTAAACCTTGGTCCAGTTCGTCGAAGTGCAAAGACACTGACGGCAATTTTTCATTCTTCGCAATTTCGATTGCGGTCTTAAGAATGGCGCCTGACAGTCTGTTTAACTCTAAACCAAGTTGAACGTCCGTCGACGTCCGCTCAAGATCGATCGAGCCGAGCTGCTGACCAAGGATTTTGGGCTGAAATGAAGCGCGCGATATTTTTAGCTTTCTAGGTCTCAAGATCTCCGATAGTTGCGGCGCTGGACCACCGTAGTTTTCTTGGAAGAAGGTAGACAAATCTAGATAATTCTGTGATTGAGATCGCTGCGACTTGGCTAATATTATGCCTGCGACCTCGACTGCTATGAGGTATCGCCAAGATGAAACGTATGCCTCAATTGGGGAGGCTCCGCGGTCTTGTCGCTGGGCATGCAAACTCCAGGGATAATTTCTGAGGTTCAAAGACTTGGATAGGGTCTCTTGCTGGCCCTCGGTAAAGTGCCGTACTAGGGCAGTTTTTCCGGACCCCTTGCGCCCTAAGAGGAGAAAGACCTCGCCATTTTGAACGCGCTCGACAGCATCCGTTGTCAGAAAATAATCCAGAACCGCATCATCTTCCGCTGCCACGTCGCCGAATGATCGAATGTCGCGAAGGGTTTTTGGAGCAGTCATTGTTTTTCCTTCAGTTATCAATAACAGCGGTAGCGCTTGGCCGATCGCTTTACTTTAGAAGTAGGTGCCCGCTATCCCCAAGGCCGCCCCAGCGCCAGCTTCACCGCCTTCACCCCCGGCACCGCCTTCAACACTCCCACCAGCTCTGCATCCACTCTTACCGAGTGGCTGCCATTCAAGTCCAGCATCCCCGCAGCCCCGGCCTTGATCAGATCAACGCGAATCGGCGTCTTGCCGGGCCGGTGCTTCGCCAGCAACCCGTCCACGCGGTTCCAGGTGCCGGGCACGCGCAGGTCCAGGCGCAGTGACAACCGCTTGGCGTGCTGCGCACAGATCTGCTCGTAATCCCAGCACCGCGCCGCCTTGAGGGCGAAGCCGCCGCTGAAGGCGTCCTCGCGCAGGCCGCCCTGCACCACGATCAGGCGGTCGCGGGTCAGCAGCTGGGCGAACTCGCTGTAGGTCTCGGAGAAGAAGGCGACCTCCAGCCGGCCGCGGCCGTCCTCGATCTGCACGAACATCTGGCTGTCGCCCTTCTTGCGCAGGCCGACGACCTGGCCGGCGACGACGGTTTCCAGCTCCGGACGCCAGCCGCTGCGGGCGGACTCGGGGCGGTTTTCCCAGATCTTCTCGAGGTCGCCGAGGTCGTGGCCGGTGAGGCCGTGCAGTTCGTCGCGGTAGGGGTCGAAGGGGTGGCCGCTGAGGTAGTGGCCCAGGGTTTCGCGCTCGCCGTTGAGGAGGTGGCCGAGCGGGTATTCGTCGGTCTCGGGCAGGTCGAGCTTGAGCGCCGGCGCGGCGGTGTCGCCGCCGCCAAACAGGGACACCTGGCCGGCGGCGCGTTCGCGGGCGAGCTGGTCGGTGGCCTTGAGCACCTCGGGCAGTTGCAGCATGAGGCTGGCGCGGTTCTTCCCGAGCTTGTCGAGGGCGCCGGCCATGATCAGCGCCTCGACGGTGCGGCGGTTGAGCTTGTTGCCGTCGACGCGCTTGCAGAAGTCGAGCAGGTCGTTGAACGGGCCGGCACGGCGGGCGTCGACGATCGACTCGCAGGCGCCTCGGCCGACGCCCTTCACCGCGCCGATGCCGTAGCGGATCACCCCCGGCGCCACGGCCTCGAACATGTAGGCGGAGGCGTCGACGTCCGGCGGCAGCACCTCCAGACCCATCACCCGGCATTCGTCGAGGAAGCCGGTGACCTTGTCGGTGTTGTCCATGTCCGAGGACAGGACCGCGGCCATGAACTCGGCCGGGTAGTGCACCTTCAGCCAGGCGGTCTGGTAGGCGACCAGCGCGTACGCGGCCGAGTGCGACTTGTTGAAGCCGTACTCGGCGAACTTCTCCATCAGGTCGAAGATCGGGCTGGCGATGCGCGCCGGGATGCCGTTGGCCTCGCAGCCGGCCTCGAACTTGGCCCGCTCCTTGGCCATCTCCTCGGCCTTCTTCTTGCCCATCGCGCGGCGCAGCAGGTCGGCGCCGCCCAGCGAGTAGCCGGCCATCACCTGGGCGATCTGCATCACCTGTTCCTGGTACACGATGACGCCGTAGGTCGGCGACAGCACCGGTTCCAGCGATTCGTGCGGGTAGGTGACCTCGGCGTTGCCGTGCTTGCGGTCGACCCAGTCCTTGTCCATCCCCGAGCCGAGCGGGCCGGGGCGGAACAGCGCGGCGAGCGCGATGATGTCCTCGAAGGTGTCGGGCTGGGCGCGCTTGAGCAGCTCGCGCATGCCGCGCGATTCGAACTGGAACACCGCGACGGTGTCGCCGCGGGCGAACAGCTCGTAGCTGGCCTTGTCGTCCAGCGGCAGCGCGGTGATGTCGAGCGGGGCTTCGCCGGCGGCTTGGCGCCGCACGTTGATGGCCTTCACCGCCCAGTCGATGATCGTCAGCGTGCGCAGGCCGAGGAAGTCGAACTTGACCAGCCCGACGGCTTCGACGTCGTCCTTGTCGAACTGGGTCACCGGGCTCTTGCCGCGGCCTTCGCCGTCGTGTTCGGCGAACAGCGGGCAGAAGTCGTGCAGCGGGCTGGGCGCGATGACCACGCCGCCGGCGTGCTTGCCGGCGTTGCGGGTCAGGTCCTCCAGGCTGCGGGCGAGGTCCAGCAGGTCGCGGACGTCGTCCTCGCGCTGGTAGCGCTCGATCAGGTCGGTCGAGGCCAGCATCGGGTTCTTGTGCGAGGCCTCTGATTCTCCAAGAGCGTCGTCGAGGCTGATGCCCAGCGTGTTGGGGATCAGCTTGGCGATGCCGTCGACAAAGCCGTACGGGTGGCCGAGCACGCGGCCGGAATCGCGCACCACCGCCTTCGCGGCCATGGTGCCGTAGGTGATGATCTGGCTGACGCGGTCGCGGCCGTACTTTCGGGCGACGTAGTCGATGACCTCGTCGCGCCGGTCCATGCAGAAGTCGATGTCGAAGTCGGGCATCGACACGCGTTCGGGGTTGAGGAAGCGCTCGAACAGCAGGTCGTACGGCAGCGGGTCCAGGTCGGTGATGCCCAGCGCCCACGCCACCAGCGAGCCGGCACCCGAACCGCGGCCCGGCCCGACCGGGATGCCCTGTTCCTTACCCCAGTTGATGAAGTCCGCGACGATCAGGAAGTAGCCGGGGAACCCCATCTTGATGATGACGTCGAGCTCGACCTCCAGCCGCTCGTCGTAGTCGGCGCGGGTCTTGCCCTCGGCGAGCGGCGCCTTCTCCAGCCGCTTGGCGAGGCCGTCGCGCGACTGGCTGCGCAGCCACGACTCGATGGTGTGGTCGTCGGGCACCGGGAAGGCGGGCAGGTAGTAGGTGCCCAGGTGCATCTCGACGTTGCAGCGGGTGGCCAGCGCGACGGCGTTGTCGATCGCGTCGGGCACGTCGGCGAACAACCGCGCCATCTCCTCGGACGAGCGCAGGTACTGCTCGGGGCTGTATTCCTTCGGCCGCTTGGGGTCGTCGAGCACGCGGCCGGTGGAGATGCACACGCGGGCCTCGTGCGCCTCGAAGCCTTCGGCGTGGAGGAAGCGCGCATCGTTGCTGGCGACGACCGGCAGGCCGCGCTTGCTTGAGAGGTGCAGGGCGAGGTCGTTGAAGACCTGCTCGCCGTCGCGGCCGGTGCGGGTCAGCTCCAGGTGCAGGCGGTCGCCGAAGGTCGACTGCCAGTCGGCGATCCACGCTTCGGCCAGCTCGGCGCGGTGGCCGGTGGCGAGCCGCCCGGCCAGGCTCTGGCGGCCGGCGAGGGCGAACAGGCCGGCGTTGTCCTCGCGCAGCCATTCGGGGCGCATCGCCACGCCGTCCATGCGGTGGCCTTCCATCCACATGCGGCTGAGCAGGCGCGACAGGGTCAGGTAGCCCTCGCGGTCGCGGCACAGCAGGGTCAGGCGGGACGGGGTCTCGTTGCCGTCGGCCAGTCCGATGTCGGCGCCGAGGATCGGCTTGATGCCTCCACCCTCGGCCTTCTTGTAGAACTTGACCGCGGCGAACAGGTTGTTGAGGTCGGTCAGCGCGACGGCGGGCTGCTCGAGTTCCACGCAGCGCTTGACCAGCTCGCCGACCCGGATGGTGGAGTCGGCAAGGGAGAATTCGCTGTGGAGGTGAAGGTGTACGAAGGGCGATGCGGACATGCTGCCGTGGCGTACCGGCGAGGGCGACGGCCAGATTAGCAGGGCGGGGGAGTGGGGGTCAGGGGTTGACAGGGGGCGTGGTGGCGGGGCGGTCGGGCTCCCGTCGGGCGAGCGCCTGGCGGGCGTCGCCACCTCCGTCATCCGCGTCCGTCGGGGCTGTTGTAGGAGCGGCTTCAGCCGCGATCGTGGAACCGGCGCGGGCAAACCGGCATCCGATCGCGGCTAAAGCCGCTCCTACAAATGCTCGGAGATGCGTGTAGGAGCGACGTGAGTCGCGACCCGCCGACGTTGGAGGCCGCGGCGAGCGACGCGATGTCGCGTTCGCGCGACCGAGTGCGTGTTGAACGTCGTCCGCGCCAGTTGTCAGTGGGTCGCGACTTACGTCGCTCCTACGACGGGGACGGGTCCGCGGGAACCGATGACGCTTCAGTTGATCCGGAACCTCCCGGCGCCGCCATCGGCGACGTAGCTGCTGCGGCCGACGCGGCGGCAATGCCCGATCCACTCGACTTCGGCGCGGCGTGCTTCCAGCCAGTGCTCCCGGGTGAAGCCGAAATGCGGGCGCCGTTCGCCACGCAGGGTGGCTTCGATGTGGCGCAGGCGCCGGTAGTCGAGGTAGTCGACCACCTCGCCGGCGAGCACGGGCCACGCGGCTTCGACCAGGATGGCGTCGTCCAGGCGGCCGATCACCGGCATCGTGTGGGGGATCAGCCGGGCCCGGCCGCGCAGGTAGTCGACCACCACGGCGGCGGCCTGCGAGGCCGATGCGGCGGTCTCCCATTCGGGGTCGGCGGCCATGCGGCCGATGGCGCCGGCGCGGCGCAGGCGCTGGCCGATGCAGGGCGGCAGCAGGCCGTTGCGCGGGTCGTCGATCAGTTCGCGGGCGGCGCTGGCGAGTTCGTCGCGGTCCAGCGGCGCGCGCTGCAGGTCGATCCGGGCGATCAGGTCGTTGAAGTGGTGCAGCACGCCGGGGTCGAGCGGATGGTGGCCGACGCGGTGGCGGCGACGCATGCCGTCGCGGCGGGGGCGGGACAGGGCGCGTGGCAGCGGGGCGAGCGGGGAGAGGACGGCGTTCATGGCGGAATCTCGAAGGCGCCGTCCGTGGCGTTGGAGGGGGGGCGGATTGGCGGGCGGAGGCGGTCAGACGGATACGGGCAGGCGATGGCGGGTGGAAGAGGGAACCGGACTACGGGAGAGGGCTGGATTGGAGAGGGATTGGAGGGGGCGGAGCGGGATCGAAGGGGCACATTCGGGCGGCAACGGGCCTCTGCGGAAGCTGATGTGGGACGGCTCTGCCCGCGAACACTGGACCGATTCCGATCGGTGGCCCGACGCGGACATGACACCGTCCGGCGCCGCGGCCGTGGCCGCGACGGGAAAGCGACGCATCGCCCAGCGCCGGTCAGCCGACGCGGAAGCGCAACTGCGGGTCGAGCGACGGTCCGTAATGGCTGCCGTTGATGCGGAACTGGTGGCGCAGCAGGGCGATCTCCGCGAGCCGGTCGCGTACCCAGGCCGCGCGCTGCAGGTCGCCGGCGGTGCCGGGCCGCTCGGCGTCGCGCCAGGCGCAGAAGTCGCGGTACTCGTCGGCTTCGGCGGAGAATGCCGGCCACGCCAGTTCGATCAGCAGGACGTCATCGAGCAGGCCGAGCAAGGGACGGTGGTCGTCGATCAGGTCGTCGTCGCGGTCGATGTACGCCAGCAGCTTGAGCAGCCGGGCACGCAGCGCGGGCGCCGGGTCCCAGTCGAAGTCGTCCAGCATCGCGCGCAGCTCTTCGATGCGTCGCAGCCGGCGGTCGAGGACGTCATGGGCACGGGCCGGCGGCAGCGCGAGCAGCCAGTCGGTCAGGTGCTGCAGTCGGGTCGGGTCGATCCGCGGGGCGTCGGGGTGGATCTCGTGCAGCAGTGCGTCGAATCTTGCGATCGCGTCGCTGCGCAGCGAGAGGTCGGCATGGGCGCCGGGGCTGCCGGACGGTCCGTCGTGCCTGAAGTACGGCAGCGGGTCGGCAGTCGGAGTGGGGACTGACGTGCGCATGGCACACCTCGCTGTACCGGCCGGTGGAGCGGAATGCGGTCGCCGGTGGACCCGCGGTTCCGGAGGCCTGCTGGGGAGCGCAGCGGGGTCGCGCAGGCGGCGGCCGGGCCGGGTGTTGCGGTGTATGCGTCCTGGTTGGATGCAGGTCCATGCTGCGCCGTTGAAAGGCGGTTGTCGCCGTTTCCAAAGTCGGGGTGACGTTGGACCTACCGCGCTGGAAGGCTTGGCTGGCGGGGGCTGCAGGCGTGGGCGCGGATGGTTCCGAAACGGGCGCTGAATCCCGTACGGAAGGTCTTCTGTAGGAGCGGCTTCAATCGCGATCGTGAATCGGCGCGTGCGTTCCCGCATCCGATCGCGGCTGAAGCCGCTCCTACAAGGACCCGGAAATCAGGGGTAGGAGCGACGTGAGTCGCGAACCCCTGGCCTGACAGGCTCGTAGCGAGTCGCGCGAAAATCCGATCGCGCGATTTCCGCTTCGCCGCCGCTTCGATGTCGCTCCGCTCCGCATGTCAGTGGGGCGCGACTTGCGTTGCTCCTACCGTCGCTGCGGCGCCCTAGGTTGCTTCGGCGAGGGCCGGGTCGCCGGCGCGTGCGTTCAGCGCTTCGCGTACGGGGGCGAAGCTGCGGCGGTGGTGCGGGCAGGGACCGTGCTCGGCAAGGGCGGCCAGGTGGGCGGGCGTCGAGTAGCCCTTGTGCTCGGCGAAGCCGTAATGCGGGAACCGCGCGTGCAGGTCGACCATCGCGCGGTCGCGGGTGACCTTGGCCAGGATCGAGGCGGCCATGATGGCGCGGTCGCGGGCGTCGCCGCCGATCCACGCTTCGGCGGGACAGGGCAGGCCGCGCGGCAGGGCGTTGCCGTCGATGCGCGCCAGCTCGGTCGCGTGCAGCACGCCTTCGACCGCACGACGCATGCCGAGCATGGTCGCCTGGTAGATGTTGATGCGGTCGATCTCGTCGACGTCGATGGCGACCACGTGCCACGCCACGGCCTTCCCGGTGATCCGGACGTACAGCTCCTCGCGCCGGCGGGCGCACAGCTGCTTGGAGTCGGCCAGCCCGTTGACCGGCGTCCGGCCGGGACCGAGCACGACGGCGGCGACCACCACCGGCCCCGCCAGCGGACCGCGGCCGGCCTCGTCGACACCGGCAATGCGCTGGGCGCCGCGTACGACGGCGAGGTCGAGGGGGAGCTGGCCGGCCTTACCCACGGGCGTTTTCCACCGAACCGGCGGAGTCCGTGGTGGCAGCCGTGCCGGCCTGGACCAGCTCGACCACCGCGTCGGCGGCCCGGACCGAGGCGTCGCGGCGCAGGGCCTGGTGGAGGGCGAGGAAGCGCGGACGCAGGGCGGCCACGGCGACCGGGTCGCGCAACCAGTGCAGCAGGGCGTCGGCGAGCTTCTCGGGGGTGCAATCGTGCTGCATCAGCTCGGGCACCAGCGGCTCACCGGCAAGCACGTTGGGCAGCGCGTAGTGGTCGACCTTGAGCATGCCCAGCCCCTTGACCAGGCGGTAGGTCAGGCCGGCCACTTTGTAGCCGACCACCATCGGGCGCTTGGCCAGCATGGCTTCCAGCGTGGCGGTGCCGGAGGCGAGCAGGATCACGTCGCTGGCGATCATCAGCGTGCGGGCGCGGCCGTCGATCACCTGCAGCGCGGGCCGCAGCGCGTCGGCGTCCGGATGGTTGGCGAGCACGCCTTCGAATGCCGCCCGGGCGTGCGCGCCGGCCATCGGGGCGACCACCTGCAACGACGGCTCGGCGGCGAGCACGCGCGCCGCGGCGGCCAGGAAGTCGTGGCCGAGCCGTTCGATCTCGCCCACGCGCGAGCCGGGCAACACCGCCAGCACGGGGCGGGTCCCGCCCAGCCCGAGTTCCCCGCGGGCCGCCATGCGGTCGGGCTCGAGTGGCATCTCGTCGGCGAGCGGATGGCCGACGAACCGGGCATCGACGCCGTGGCGCCGGTAGATCGGCGGCTCCATCGGGAAGAGGCAAAGCACCCGGTCGGCGCTCAGGCCGATCTTCCCGGCGCGCTTCTCACGCCAGGCCCAGACCGACGGGCTGACGTAATGCACGGTGCGCACGCCGCGTTGCTTGAGCCACTGCTCGACGCCCAGGTTGAAGTCGGGCGCGTCGATGCCGATGAACACGTCCGGCTGCCAGTCGAGCAGGCGCTGGCGCAGCTCGCGGCGCAGGCGCAGCAGGCGCGGCAGGTGGCGCAGGACTTCGGCCAGGCCCATCACCGACAGTTCGGACGCGTCGTGCCAGGTCTGCATGCCGGCGTTGCGCATGGCATCGCCGCCGACGCCGGCGAACTCGGCATCCGGCCAGCGCTGGCGCAGTTGCTCGACCAGCCCGGCGCCCAGCAGGTCGCCGGAGGCTTCGCCCGCGACGAGGGCGACGCGCATCGGGCGGGTCGGGACGGGAGCGGCGGGGAGGGGCACGGCGGGCGCAGGAAAGGATCGGCGTCGGTGATTCTAGGCGATTGGGTGCGGTGGCGGCCGAGGCCGGCATTTGCAAGTCTGCTTGTGTAGGAGCGACGTGAGTCGCGACCTGTACATCGCCTCCAGCGTTCGGCGGGTCGCGACTTAAGTCGCTCCTACAGACGGAACGGCGCGATGTGGGGCTTGCGGCGGACCGTTCCAATCGCGTCCCGTTCGAGCCCTTGTAGGAGCGGCTTCAGCCGCGATCGTGGAGTCGGCTTCACGAACGGGCGTCCGCGTCCGTTCGCGACGGGTCGTTCAGATGGCGAGCGTGGGATGGGCCGGGGACGGGAACGAGACGCGGGGACGGGACGGCGACGATTGCCGGATCGCGGCTGAAGCCGCTCCTACAAGGGCCCGGCTCAGCGCAGCAGCGGCCGCTCGCCGGCGTCGATGAAATCGAGCAGGGCGCGGACATCGTCGCTGTCGCCGGCCAGTTCGGCCAGCCGGGCGCGGGCGTCCTCGAGCGAACCGCCGGCGACGTACAGGGCGCGGTAGGCACGCTTGATTGCGCCGATGCGGTCGGCGTCGAAGCCGCGGCGCTTGAGGCCTTCGCTGTTGATGCCGCGCGGTCGGCCATAGCCCTCCTGCGCGACCATCACGAACGGCGGCACGTCGCCATTGACGAACGCGCCCATGCCGATGAACGCGTGCGCGCCGATCCGGCAGAACTGGTGGATGCCGACGAAGCCGCTGAGGATGACGTGGTCGCCGATCTCGACATGGCCGGCCAGCGTCGCGTTGTTGGAGAACACGCACTGGTTGCCGACCACGCAGTCGTGCGCGACGTGGGTGTAGGCCAGCAGCCAGTTGTCGTCGCCGACCCGGGTGCAGCCGCCGCCGGCGCCGGTGCCCCGGTTGACGGTGACGAACTCGCGGAGGGTGTTGCGGTCGCCGATGACCAGTTCGACGCGTTCGCCGCCGTACTTCTTGTCCTGCGGGTCGCCACCAATCGCGGCGTGGCCGAGGATGCGGTTGTCGCGTCCGATCCGGGTCGGGCCGTGGATGCTGCAGTGCGGACCGATCACCGTGCCCGGGCCGATCTCGACCTCGTCGCCGATGTAGCTGAAGGCACCCACGCGCACGCCGTCGCCGAGCCGCGCACCCGGTTCGATCACCGCGCTCGGGTGGACGAGGGTGTCGCTCATGCGCCGGCGGCGACCTCGGCGCAGAGGATGTCGGCGCAGGCGACCTGCTCGCCTTCGACCCGGGCCACGCCCTGGTACAGCGCCATGTTGCGGATGGTGCGCTTGAGGGTGACCTCCAGGTCGAGCCGGTCGCCGGGCACCACCATCTTGCTGAACTTCGCGCCGTCCACCTTGACCAGGTAGAACAGCTTGCCGTCGTTTTCGCCGCCACCGGACAGCTGGGTCAGCAGGCCGCCGGCCTGTGCCAGCGCCTCGATCACCAGTACCCCGGGCATCACCGGGCGGCCGGGGAAGTGGCCGTTGAAGAAGTTCTCGTTGGCGGTGACGTTCTTGTAGGCGAGCACGCGCTGGTTGGGCTCCAGCTCGACCACGCGGTCCACCAGCAGGAACGGATAACGGTGCGGCAGCAGGGCCTGGATGGTGGTGACGTCGATCGGGAGTTTCACGTTTAGGTTTTCCTTGCTTGCGGGTCCGCCGGGGCGGACCCGCGTCCGTTCAGTCGTCACGCCCGCGCAGCTGGCGGGCGATCCGGTCGAGTTGCTTGAAGCGCGCGGCGTTCCTGCGCCAGCTGCGATTGTCCATCAAGCCCGTACCCGACGAGTATTCGCCGGGTTCGCGGATGGAGCTGCTGACCAGGCTCATCGCGGTGATAACCACGCGGTCGCAGATTTCCAGATGGCCGACGATGCCCGCCCCGCCGCCGATCAGGCAGTAGCGGCCGACCCTGGCGCTGCCGGCCACCGCGACGCAGCCGGCCATGGCGGTGTGCGCGCCGATACGGACGTTGTGGCCGATCTGGATCTGGTTGTCGAGGCGGACATCCTCTTCGAGCACGGTGTCTTCGATCGCGCCGCGGTCGATCGTGGTGTTGGCGCCGATTTCGCAGTCGTCGCCGACCACGACGCCGCCGTGCTGCGGCACCTTGAGCCAGCGGCCGGCGTCCATCGCCAGGCCGAAGCCGTCGGCGCCGAGCACGGCACCGGGATGGATGCGCACGCGCTGGCCCAGGCGGACCCGGGTGACCAGGGTCACGCGCGCGACCAGTTCGCTGCCGGCGCCGACCACGCAGTCCTCGCCGATGATGCAGCCCGGCCCGACGACCGCGCCGGCTTCAACCCGGCTGCGTGCGCCGATGCTGACGAACGCGCCGACGTGGGCGTCCGCCGCGACGGTCGCGTCCGGGGCGATGTCGGCCGAGGCATGGATGCCCGCCGGACGCACCGGTTGCGGTTCGAACAACGCCGACAGCTTCGCGAATGCGGCGTACGGGTCCTTGGCCACCAGGGCGGTGCCGGCGAAACCCTCGGCATCCTCGGCGCGCATGACCACCGCGCCGGCACCGGAGCCGGCGAGCTGAATGCGGTAGCGCGGATTGGCGAGGAAGGCGAGCTGGGCGGGGCCGGCGTTGGCGAGGGTACCCACGCCGGTGATCCGCACCGACCCGTCGCCGTGCAGGCCGAGCGAGAAACGCCCGGCCAGCTCGGTGGCGGTGAAGGTTCCGGTGGCGTGCTGCATGACGGCGGTCGCTGCCGTCAGAACGTGCCGCCGAAGGTGAACTGCAGGCGCTCGAGGTCGTCGCCTTCTTCCTTGCGAAAGGGATAGGCGTAGCTGATCGAGATCGGACCCATCGGCGAACGCCACATCAGCGCCAGGCCGGTGGACGCGCGCAGCTCGCCGGCGTCCCAGGTGTCGTAGTCCTTGTACACGTTGCCCACGTCCACGAACGCCGACACGCGCGCGGCGGTGCTGTCGATCAGGGTCGGGAAGAACATCTCCAGCGAACCGGTGGTCTTGAACGAACCACCGACCGGCTGCAGGTACGAACTGCCGAGGGCCGCCTCGCGCGGACCCAGCGTGTTGTCGGTAAAGCCACGCACCGAACGCACGCCACCGGCGTAGAAGTTCTCGAAGAACGGCAGCCCGTCGGCGGTGACCGTCTCGATGTAGTCCGGCGAGTCGGTCAGGCACGGCTCGGTCGGGGCCGGGCCGGGCACGAAGACCGGCGCGGTCTCCGGATCGCCGTCGGTATCGACCATGCTGCCGCCGGTGTAGCAGATGTTGCGGACGAACGCGTCGCCGTAGCTGTCGCCGTAGCCGAGGTCGGCGCGGGTGTTGAGCACCAGGTGGCGCGACAGCGGCCAGAACTTGGAGAAGCTGTAGTTGAGCTTGAAGTATTCCGCGGTGGAGCCGGGCAGGGTGGCTTCCAGCCAGATGCGCTGGTTGGTGCCGCGGGTCGGGGTCAGCGCGCTGTTGAGCGTGTTGCGGCCCCAGCCGATCTCGCCGCGCCAGGCATGGAAGGTGCGCTGGCCGACGGCGTCGATGTAGTCGACCAGCGACTCGGGCGTGCGGCCGCGGTAGGCGAAGATCTGGTTGCTGTCGATGCCCAGCAGCGCGGTGAAGCTGTCGGTCTCGGTGATCGGGATGCCCATCACCACTTGGCCGACACCGCTGGTGGACGAGTACTGCGCGGTGTTGAAGTCGGAGTTGTCGAACTCGCTCCAGCGCAGGTTGTAGCCCAGCGACACCCCATTGTCGGTGAAGTAGGGGTTCATGAACGAGAAGTCGTAGCGCTGCAGGTAGGAATTGCGCTGCGCCTGCACCGCGATGCGGTTGCCGCTGCCGAGGAAGTTGTTCTGCGACAGCTGGACCTGGGTGCTCAGGCCGGTCAGGCCCGAGTAGCCCACGCCGAACACGAAGCTGCCGGCGGCGACCTCGTTGACGGTGTAGACCACGTCGACCTGGTCGTGGGTGCCGGGTACCGGCTGGCTTTCGACCTCGACGGTGTCGAAGTAGCCCAGTCCCTGCAGGCGGATCTTGGAGCGGTCGATCGCGGCCTGCGAGTACCAGCTGCCCTCGAACTGGCGCAGCTCGCGGCGCAGCACTTCGTCGGCGGTGC
Source organism: Lysobacter sp. CC-YZS074 (assembly GCF_056739745.1). NCBI lineage: Bacteria > Pseudomonadati > Pseudomonadota > Gammaproteobacteria > Lysobacterales > Lysobacteraceae > Lysobacter > Lysobacter sp. CC-YZS074. The sequence continues at coordinate 1,283,097 of NZ_CP200301.1, forward strand.
GGCTGTTGCCCTTGAAGGACACGCGGCGAACGTTGACGCGCGGTCCGGGCACCACCTGCATGGTGATGCCGACGGTCTTGTCCTCGCGGTTGACGTCCGGGATCGGGTTGACCTGCGCGAAGGCGTAGCCGACGTTGCCGAGGGTCGCGGTGATGGCGTCGGAGCTGATCTCCAGCAGGCGCCGCGAGAAGATCTGGTCGGGCTTGACCAGCACCATCTTCTCGATCTCCTCCTTCGGCAGCACGGTGTCGCCGGTCACCTCGACGCTGGACACCTTGTACTGGTCACCCTCGGTCACGCCGGCGGTGATGAACATGTCCTGCTTGTCGGGGCTGATCGACACCTGGGTGGAGTCGATGCTGAAGTCGACGTAGCCGCGGTCGAGATAGAAGTTGTTGAGCTTCTCCAGGTCGCCGGAGAGTTTCTCGCGCGAGTACTGGTCATCGCGGCGGTACCAGCTCAGCCAGTTGTGCTCGCCCGATTCCCAGCTGTCGAGCAGCAGTTCTTCCTCGAACAGCTCGTTGCCGATCAGGTTGATGTGCTGGATGCGGGCGGCCTTGCCTTCCTCGATCGCGATGGTGACGTCGACGCGGTTGCGCGGCAGGGTGCTGACGGTCGGGGTAATGGCGACGTTGTACTTGCCGCGGTTGTTGTACTGGCGGGTCAGCTCCTGGGTGACCCGGTCCAGGCTGAGGCGGTCGAAGGTGTTGCCTTCGGTCAGGCCGATGTCGGCCAGGCCCTTCATCAGGTCCTCGGTCTGGATGTCCTTGTTGCCGGTCAGGGTCAACTTGTTGATCGCCGGGCGCTCGGTCACCGTCACCACCAGGATGCCGCCCTGGTGGCCGATCTCGACGTCCTCGAAGAACCCGGTCTTGTAGAGCGCGCGGATGGCGTCGCCGACGGCGGCCTGGTCGACGTTGTCGCCGCGCTCGATCGGCAGGTAGGTGAAGACGGTACCGGCGGAGATGCGCTGCAGGCCGTCGACACGGATGTCGCTGACGGTGAACGGGGCGACCGGGCCGGCCGGGATCGACTGCGCCAACGCGGGAAGCGCCGGGGCGGTGGACAGCGCCGAGGCGAGGGCGAGGGCAAGCAGGCGGCGATTGGTGGGTCGCGTCATCTTTACGTCCGGTTGGTTGTCTTGCGCCACCCGCGGCCGCGGACTCCGGTCCGGGGCAGGGGCGGGTGGGAACACGGGGGGCACGGCTGTCCGGTAGGCGGGCGCGGCGACATCAGCGCAGCAGGTTGTTGACGATGTCGTTGTAGAACGCCAGGCCCATCAGGCTGACGATCAGGGCCAGGCCGATGTACTGCCCGACCGCCATGGTCCGCTCGCTGACCGGGCTGCCCTTGACCAGCTCGATAAGGTAATACAGCAGGTGACCGCCGTCCAAGATCGGGATCGGCAGCAGGTTGAGGATGCCCAGGCTCAGCGAAAGCATCGCCAGCAGGGACAGGTACCACGCCGCGCCCTGGTCGGCGTACGCGTTCGCGGCGCGGGCGATGGTGATCGGCCCGGCGACGGTGTTCTCGACTTCGACGCGGCCGGTGAAGGCGCGGCCGATCATCGCGACCAGTTCGCCGGCCTGGTGCACGGTTTCGCGCAGGGCCGCCGGCAAGGCGGCTGCGGGGCCGTAGCGCAACTCGGCATCCATCGGCGGCAGTTCCGGCCGTGCCGAGGCGACGCCGAGCACCCAGTACGGTTCGCCGCCGCCTTCCGGGCGGATCAACGCGGGTTGGAGCTCCAGCGCGAGGCGGTCGCCGTCACGTTCGACCTCCACCATGGCCGGGCCCTCGCGCTCCCCGAGGCGCTGCACCAGCGGGCCGATGTCGCTCCAGCCGTGCACCGGGGAGCCGTCGATCGCGGTGATGCGGTCGCCCTCGGCCAGCACGCCCCACGCCGGGGTGTCCGGACTCACCCGCCCGACCACCGGGGCGACCGTGAGGTGCCGCGGAGTCAGCCCGATCGCTTCGATGGCACGGCGCTCGTCAAAGCCGGCCGGGAGCGCCGACAGGTCGAGCGTCCGGGCCGCGGCCTCGCCATCGAGCGTCCGTACCTGGAGTTCCACTTCCGAACGGTCCAGGGCGGCCGGAATCAGGGCGAGCTGGACCTCGCTCCAGGTCGGCGTGGCGCGGTCACCCACCTGCAGCACGACATCGCCGCGCTCCAGGCCGGCCTCGGCGGCGATGCCCTGGACAGGGCCGACCACGGGCGCATAGTCCGGACGGCCGATGACGAACATCGCCCAGAACAGCGCCACGCACAGCAGCAGGTTGGCGAGCGGACCGGCGGCGACGATGGCGATGCGCTTCCACACCGGCTTGCGGTTGAACGCCTGTTGCAGCTGCTCCGCGGGTACCTCGCCTTCGCGCTCGTCGAGCATCTTGACGTAGCCGCCGAGCGGGAGCGCCGCCAGCACGTATTCGGTGCCATCGCGGCCCCGCCGCGACCACAGCGGCTTGCCGAAACCGACCGAGAACCGCAGCACGCGCACGCCGCATCGGCGTGCCACCCAGTAGTGGCCGAACTCGTGGAAGGTCACCAGCACGCCAAGGCTGACGATCAGCCACCAGATCGAACCGAGGAACTCAGTCATGGCGGAACTCTGGAAAATGGACGGTCATGCCGTGGCCCGTCGGGGCACGGACTGCCCCGCCACGTGGCGCGCGCGGGCGTCGACCTCGTGCAGGGCGTCCAGTGAGACCGCGGATTCGGGTGGAAGTGCGGCGAGGGTGTCCTCGACGATCGCAGGGATCGACAGGAAACCGACCCGGCGCTGAAGAAAGGCTGAAACCGCCACCTCGTTGGCGGCGTTGAGGACCGCCGGCGCCGTGCCGCCGGCCGCCAGTGCCTGAAAGGCGAGTCGCAGGCAGGGGAACGCGTCCAGGTCCGGCGGCTCGAAGTCCAGCCGGCCGCCCTGGGCGACCAGGTCGAGGCCGGAGACCCCCGAGGCGATCCGCTCGGGCCAGCCGAACCCCACCGCGAGCGCGGTGCGCATGTCAGGCAGGCCAAGCTGGGCGAGGGTCGAGCCGTCGACGAACTCCACCAGCGAGTGGACCAGGCTCTGCGGGTGCACCAGCACCTCGATGCGCCCAGCGGGCACGCCGAACAGGTGGCGCGCCTCGATCACCTCCAGGCCCTTGTTCATCAGGGTGGCCGAATCCACCGAGATCTTCGGACCCATCGACCACTTGGGATGGGCGATGGCCTGTTCGACGGTGACGGCCTCGAGCGAAGCGCGGCGGCGGCCACGGAACGGGCCGCCCGAGGCGGTGAGGATGATCCGCGCCAGGCCGCGGTGGGCAGCCGCGTCGGGCAGGCACTGGAAGATCGCGTTGTGCTCGCTGTCGATCGGCACGATGGTGGCACCGCCATCGCGAGCGGCGGTCATCAGCAACTCGCCGGCGAGCACCAGCGATTCTTTGTTGGCCAACAGCAGGCGCTTGCCGGCGCGCGCGGCGGCCAGGGTCGAAGGCAGGCCCGCGGCACCCACGATCGCGGCGACGACCGTGTCGCACGCGTCGCCGCCGACCAGCGCCACCAGCGCGGCGTCGCCGGCGTGTGCGCGGGTGTCGAGTCCCGCCTCGCGCAGGCCGTCGCGCAACCGGCCGAACAGCGACTCGTCCGCGATGACCGCGTGGTCCGGCCGATGGCGGCGGCACAGCTCGAGCAATGCGTCCACCTGGCGTCCGGCGGCCAATATGGCCGGCCGCAGCCGATCCGGGTGGCGGGCGATCACGTCCAGTGCCGAGGCGCCGATCGATCCGGTGGCGCCGAGAACCGCGACCTGCTTCATCTTCAGAAGCCCAGCAACGCCTTGCCGAGCGCGAAGGCGGGCAGCGCCGCAAGGACGCCGTCTAGCCGGTCCAGGATGCCGCCGTGCCCCGGGATCAGGTGGCCGGAGTCCTTCACTCCCACATGGCGCTTGAGCAGACTCTCGAAGAGGTCGCCGACCACCGAGAACAATCCCGCGGCGAGTGCGACCAGTGCGACCGCCGGCAGTTGTTCTGGCGCGGCGCCGGCGATCAGGCTGAATCCGATACCGGCCAGCACCGCCGCGAGCATGCCGCCGGCCAGGCCTTCCACGGTCTTGTTTGGGCTGATCCGCGGGGCGAGTTTGTGCTTGCCGAAACGCCGGCCGGCGAAGTAGGCGCCCGTATCGGCGGCCCAGACCACGGCCAACGCCGTCAGCAACCAGCGGTGGCCGTTGGGTTCGCTGGCGTGGATCCATGCCAGCGCGCACCAGGCCGGGATCATGCTCAGCGCCGCGGCGCCAAGCTTGAAGATGCGTGCGTGGGTGTCGTGGTCGCTGGCGAACCGGTATCGACCGAGCCACGCCACCGCCAGCAACCACCAGACCACGCCCACCACGGTCATCAACTGGAACAGCACGAAGCTGTAGCCACTGCTGGAGCGCGAGGCCCAGACCAGCGCCACCATCAACGCGAGGTGCGCGAGCAGCAGGACGGTGCGGGAAAGCGGATCGTCGATTTCGGCCAGGCCGAACCATTCCCACAGCCCGAGCAGGAACACCACCGCGGCGAGCATCATCATCCAGTCGGTCGGCAGCAGCAGGATCGCGACGATCGCGACCGGGGCCATCACCAGCGCGGCGAGGAATCGGGTTCGGGTCATTCGGGGGTCTCGTCGGGGGCGGCCAGCTGCGCGCCGGTCAGGCCGAAGCGGCGTTCGCGGCCGGCGTAATCGTCGAGCGCGCTCTGCAGTGTCGCCGCATCCAGCTCGGGCCACAACAGATCGGTGAACCACAGTTCGGTATAGGCCATCTGCCACAGCAGGAAGTTGCTGATGCGCATCTCCCCGCCGGTACGGATGAACAGGTCGGGCGACGGCAGGTCGGCCAGTGCCATGCGGGTGCCCAGGGTCGCCTCGTCGATGGCATCGGGAGCGAGTTTGCCCGCGGCGACATCGGCGGCGAGCGAACGCGCCGCACGGGCGATGTCCCAGCGGCCGCCGTAGCTGGCGGCGATGGTCAGGTGCAGGCGGTCGTTACCGGCCGTCTGCGCCTCGGCGGCGTCCATGCGACGGACGATGGCCGGGGTGAAACGCTCGCGCTCGCCGATGAAGCGCACCCGCACATGGCGGCGGTCGAGTTCGTCGACCTCCCGCTCCAGCGCGTTCATGAACAGCTTCATGAGCGCCCCGACCTCGTCCTCCGGCCGGCCCCAGTTCTCGCTGGAGAACGCGAACAGGGTGAGCGCACCGATGCCCTTGTCGAGGCAGAAGTCGATGCACACGTTGACCGCCCTTGCCCCGGCGCGGTGGCCGATCATGCGGGGGCGGCGCCGACGCTCGGCCCAGCGGCCGTTGCCGTCCATGATGACGGCGAGGTGGCGGGGAACTCGGGCGGGCAGGGAAGCGGGGGCTGGCATGGCCTTGTAGGGGCGCGTCGCCACCGTCAAACGGCCATCAGCTCCTGTTCCTTGGCTTTGACCACCTCGTCGACGTGTTTGATCGCTTCGTCGGTGATCTTCTGGATGTCCGCCTCGCTGCGGCTGGCGTCGTCTTCCGACACCGCCTTTTCCTTCAGCAGTTCCTTGACCTGGTGATTGGCGTCGCGGCGGATGTTGCGGATCGCCACCTTGGCGTTCTCGCCCTCGCCGTGCACGTGCTTGGACAGCTCCTTGCGGCGCTCCTCGGTCAGTGCCGGCAGGTTGATCCGGATCACGGTGCCGGCGGTGTTCGGGGTCAGGCCGAGGTCGGAGTTGATGATCGCCTTCTCCACCGCGGACACCATCTGCTTCTCCCACGGGGTGATCGTGAGCGAGCGCGCGTCGGTGACGGAAACGCTGGCGACCTGCGTCAGCGGCATGTCCGAGCCGTAGTAGTTCACCTTCAGGTGGTCGACCAGTGCGGTCGAGGCGCGGCCGGTGCGGACCTTGGTCAGGTCGTGGCGCAGCGACTCGACGCTCTTGTTCATGCGGGTCTGGGCGTCTTTCTTGATCTCGTTGAGCATCGCCGGCTCCGGTCTCGTACGGTAATCGCGGGAGTATAGCGGAGCGCCCGGTGTCGCCGGCGGGCGGTCAGTGGCCGTGCGGAGCGAGGTCGTGGCGATCGTGCTCGCAGGCGTGGCCGTGCTCGATCTGCAGCGTGGGATGGTTGATTCCGAACTGCCGGTCGAGGGCGTGGTTGACCCGGTCGATGAATGCGTCGTGGTCGTGGTCGTCGGGCCGGACCAGGTGCGCGGTCATGGCGATCTCGCCGGCGCCCAGCGACCAGATGTGCAGGTGGTGCACGGTCGCCACGCCGGGCTGCGCGCACAGGAACAGCCGCACCGCCTCGCGGTCGATGGTACGCGGCACGGCGTCCATGGCGGCATTGAAGCTCTCGCGCAGCAGCCCGAACGCGCTGACCGCGACCACCACGCCGATCAGCAGCGCGGTCATGGGGTCCAGCCAGCTCCAGCCCAGCCACCACATGCCGGCGCCGGCCAGGACGGCGGCCAGCGACACCGCCGCGTCCGCGATCAGGTGCAGGAACGCGCCACGCCGGTTGAGGTCGTGGTCGTGGCCGTCGCGCACGAACCAGGCCGCACCGAGATTGACGGCGATGCCCAGCGCGGCGACCAGCATCACCGGAAGCGCCGGAATCTCCGGCGGGGCGTTGAAGCGGCGTATCGCCTCCCACGCCAGGGCCCCGGAAAACGCCACCAGCAGCAACGCGTTGGCCAGCGGCGAGAGCAGGGTGGCGCGACGCCACCCGTAGGTATGGCGGTCGGTCGGCGCGCGGCGGGCGATCACCGCCGCGCCCCAGGCCAGCGCCAGGCCGAGCACGTCACCGAGGTTGTGCAGCGCGTCCGACAGCAGCGCCAGCGAATTGGTGGCGAAGCCGTAGCCGGCTTCCAGCGCGGTGTAGGCCAGGTTGATCAGGGTCACCGCGGCAAACGCGCGGGTCCCGTGGCTGTGCGAGTGGTCGTGGGAATGCATGGCGCGATCGTGTCACGGGGCATTCGCCGGACACTATTTCAGCCGCAGACCGGGGCAGGGGATCGGGGCAGGGGATCGGGTCAGCGCGCCGAGAGGGCGGTGCACTTGTAGAAGCGGCTTCAGCCGCGATCGAGTGACTGGCGTGGGCGCCCATCATCCGATCGCGGCTGAAGCCGCTCCTACAAAAATCCGGCTATCGTCAGCCGCGCCCCTGCACCAGCGTGCCGATCTCCTCGCCGCGCAGGATCCGCAACAGCTCGCCCGGCTGGCTCATGTCGAAGATGCGCAATGGCAGGTCGCTGTCACGCGCCAACGCGAACGCGGCGGTGTCCATCACCTGCAGGTCGCGGGCGATGACTTCGTCGTAGCTCAGCTTGTCGAACCGCACCGCGTCGGCGTGCTTGTTCGGGTCCTTGTCGTAGACGCCGTCGACCTTGGTCGCCTTCAACAGCAGGTCCGCGCCGATCTCGATCGCCCGCAGCGCCGCGCCCGAATCGGTGGTGAAGAACGGGTTGCCGGTACCGGCGGCGAAAATCACCAGCCGTCCCTTCTCGAGGTGGCGGATGGCGCGACGGCGGATGTAGTCCTCGCACACGTCGTTGATCTTGATCGCGCTCATGACCCGCGCCTTGCCGCCGAGCTTTTCCAGCGCGTCCTGCATCGCCAGCGCGTTGATCACCGTCGCGAGCATGCCCATGTGGTCGCCGGTGACCCGGTCCATGCCGCCGGCCGCCAGCCCGGCGCCGCGGAAGATGTTCCCGCCGCCGACCACCAGCGCGATCTCCGCCCCCGCCGCCTGGGCCTCGATGACCTCACGCGCAAGGCGGTTGATCACCAGTGGATCGATTCCGTAGTCCTCGGCCCCCATCAGCGCCTCACCGGACAGTTTGAGGAGGACGCGGCGGTAGGGGAGTTGGGACATGGGGTGGCTCGATCAGATGGGCAGACCAGTGTACTTGAGCCCTCCCGCTCCTGATGGGAGTGGAGAAATCGTCGTGGTTTCACAAGTGCCCGACATTGCTGAACCCGCCAAATTCACATCGTTGTGCATCGCACAAGTACCCAATCCCCTATAAAAATGTGACGTAGTTCACAAAATTGTATAAACATTTCCTTACTGGCTTGTTAACCAGGCGTGACCAAAGACATAGTCGAGAAGCCCGATACGGGTTTCCGTCCTTCTGCACCTAGGGGAGTCATCAGTGTCAAAACCCACGATCAATCGCGCGCTACGTCGCAGTGCGCTGACAGTCGCACTTGGTATTTGCTTTGCTTCAGGTGTTGCTAACGCGCAGTCCAACGCTGCTGGCTCCATCTTCGGTTCCACGGGAGAGCCTGGAACCACTATCGTCATTCAGAACGTTGACACTGGCCTGACCCGTCAGATCACCAGTGATGCGAGCGGCCGCTACACCGCCACCGCGCTGCCTACCGGCGAGTACACAGTGACTCTCCAGCGCGACGGTCAAGTGCTGGCCACGAAAGAAGATGTTCAGGTCACCTTGGGCGGTGGCCGTGAAGTGTCCTTCGCCGCCGCAGGCGGCGCGGATGGCGCGGCGGCTACCGACCTCGACCGGGTGGTCGTGACCGGGTCGGCGGCTTCGTTCATCGACGTTTCCTCCACCGACACCCGTACGACGTTTACCGCCCAACAATTGGAAAAGCTGCCCGTCGGGCGGAGCATCGAGGCGGTGGCTCTGCTTGCCCCCGGTGTGGTCCAGGCAGACTCCCGTTATCCGGGAACAGCATCGTTCGGTGGCTCGGCCGCTTCTGAAAATGCCTTCTACATCAATGGTTATGCGGTAACCAATCCGCTCACCAACCTGGGTTCTACGAGTCTTCCGTTCGATGGCATCAGCCAGATGCAGGTCATCACCGGCGGCTATGGTGCGGAGTTCGGTCGCGCCACCGGTGGTGTGGTGAACATTGTCACGAAGCGCGGCAGCAACGAGTGGGAGTTCGGTGGTCTGATGACCTACCGCCCGGCCAGCCTTCGTGCAGAGTACGAGAACATCATCTACCCCGATAACGGGACCGCCAACGACGGGCTGATCTATCAGAAGCGCGAGGAGATCGAAGTCAACTCCTGGACGTACGGCCTGTACGCCGGTGGGCCGCTAGTCAAAGACCGCCTGTTCATGTACGTGTCGGGTGAGGTTGAAGAGCAGGACCAGAAAAATGTCCTGGCACGTCCGGGTGGCGAGACCAACGGCTACCGCGAGTCGCACTTCGAAATTCCGCGTTGGATGGCGAAGTTCGACTGGAACATCACCGACAACCACATCGTCGAATTCACCGCAGTTTCAGACCTGGAGAAGGAGACGGTCGACTACTTCCCGTACGTCTACACTCCAGGTACCAATGAGACCATCCGGGGCGACGAAAAGCTCGGTGGGTACTACTACGAAGATGGCGGCGAGCTCTACATCGGGCGCTACACGGGCTATCTGTCCGATTCGCTTACGCTCACCGCGATGTACGGCCAGCAGAAGTCGGATCACATAGCTGTGCCGTTCGGTTATGACCCGAGCGTTGTTTACGTGAGTGACGATCGCTCGATTGCAAATCCAGTGCAGAGCGGTACCTATGCGCAGCTTGCCTTCCCCGACGCATTTGACGAGACGGAGGGTTTCCGAGTCGATCTCGAGTGGCTGGTGGGTGACCATACCGTCAGGGTCGGCTACGACCGGCAGGATTCGACTTCTCGCGCAGGCGAAGTCACTTCGGGTCCAGGGTATCGGTGGATCTATGACACCTGCGGCACCGGTAACGGCGGCGAACCAATCCAGGGTGGCGGCGGTGCCGCATGCCCGGGCGGCAACGGCGACTACGTGTCCCGGTATGTGTATGCCAATGGCGGTACGTTCTCGGTGGACCAGGCCGCCTACTATCTTGAGGACCGCTGGCAGGTCACTGAAGACGTATTGCTAACGCTGGGTATTCGCAACGAATCCTTCCAGAATTTCAACGCTGACGGTGTGATCTACGCCGAGCAGAAGGACCAGTGGGCCCCGCGTCTGGGTGCCAGCTGGGACGTCTTCGGTGATGCGTCCCTGAAGGTGTTCGCCAATGCCGGCCGCTATCATCTGGCGATGCCTAACAACGTCGCGCTGCGCGGCGCAGCGGGCTCGCTGTACACGAATGAGTACTTCGCGTTTACCGGCATCGACCCTGAAACCGGTGAGCCGCTGGGGCTTACTCCGCTGGGTGATGGTCCTTATTCGTCCAACCGCGAATATGGCCAGGCACCTCACCCCGACTCGGTTACGGCGAGCGATCTCGATCCCCACTACCAGGACGAGTTCGTGCTCGGGTTTGAAAAGCGCCTCACCGATTCGATGAATGTCGGTGCACGTTATGTCCATCGCGATCTGAAGGCCGCGATCGATGACATGTGTGACTACCGCCCTGCGTACAACTGGGCGATCGACCAGGGCATGTCCGAGGAAATGGCCGACCAGCTCGGTAACGAGCTCGCATCGTGCCGCCTGTTCAATCCGGGTGAGGACAATACCTTCATGCTCGACGATGGGTCGGGCAATCTGGTCGAGGTGGCTCTCACGGCCGACGAGTTGGGCTTCCCCCAGCTCAAGCGCATGTACCAAGGCATCGACTTCTTCGTGGAGCGTCCATTCGACGGAACCTGGTACGGCCGTGTCGACTACACGCTGTCGCGCAACTACGGTAATGCCGAAGGCCAGCTCAAGTCCGACGTGGGCCAAGGTGACGTATCGCAGACCATGGATTGGGACCATCCGGAGCTGATGGAATATGCCAATGGCTATCTGCCCAATGACCGCCGTCATTACATCAAGGCCTATGGCTTCTATCAGTTGACGCCGGAGTGGCGCTTCTCGGCAACCGCGACCTTCCAGTCGGGCCGTCCGAAGAATTGCACGGGCTATTATCCCGATACGCCTGAAACCGAAGACTTTGTTGCCAATTACGCTTACGGCGGCCCGTACTATCATTTCTGTAATGGCGAGCCGGTGCCGCGTGGCACCAGTGGTCGCCTGCCGTGGACCAACAAGCTGGACCTGGGTGTCGCCTACGCTCCGAACTGGGCGAATAACGCGCTGGAATTCTCGCTTGACGTGTTCAACGTGTTCGACGAGCAGGAAGCCCAAAGCATTGTCGAGTACGGTGAAAATGGCGGTCCGGGTGTGCCTTACTCGAGCACCAACCGGGTTCTCAGCTACTCGACCCCGCGAAGTGTGCGTTTCGCAGTGCGTTACGACTTCTGATCGCTGCAAGACCCTTCGGCGCCGTAAGGCGCCGAAGGTGCATCTCTCTTCATTGGGGCCGCCGTAAGGCGGCCCAGTTTTATTGGCAGACAGCAAAAAAGCCGCGAACTAGTCGCGGCTTTTTTGCTGGAGCAGTGAGTACCGTTTACGCCAAACCGGCCTGCTTCATCACTTCCGAAGCAAAGTCATCTGCCTGCTTCTCGATGCCTTCGCCGACGGCGAGACGCACGAAGCTGACCACTTCGGCGCCGGCGGCCTTGAGGGCCTGCTCGACGGTCTGGTTGGTGTCCAGCACGTATGGCTGGCCGGTCAGGCACAGCTCGTTGACGGTCTTGGCGACCTTGCCGGAGATCATCTTCTCGAGGATCTCGGCCGGCTTGCCGGTGTCCTTGACCTGGGCGAGGGCGATTTCCTTTTCCTTCGCCACGAAATCCGCCGGGACGTGCGCCGGGGAGATGTAGGGCGGGTTCATGGCCGCGACATGCATTGCCAGGCCGCGGGCCAGTTCGTCACTGCCGCCCTTGAGTTCGACCAGCACGCCGATGCGGCCGCCGTGGACGTAGGCGGCGACGGTGTTGCCGCTGTCGATGCGCGCCATGCGGCGGACCTGCACGTTCTCGCCGACCTTGGCGATCAGGGCCGAGCGGGCCTCCTCGACGGTCTCCCCGGAAGCCAGCTTGGTGGCCTTCAACGCGTCGACGTCGGCGGCGCCGAGTGCGGCGTCGGCCGTGGCCTCGGTGAAGGCCAGGAAGTTGGTGTCCTTGGCGACGAAGTCGGTTTCGGAGTTGATCTCGACCAGCACGGCCTTGCCCTCGGCCTGGGCGGCGGAGATGCGGCCTTCGGCGGCGACGCGGCTGGCCTTCTTGTCAGCCTTGGCGAGGCCCTGCTTGCGCAGCCATTCGGCCGACGCTTCGACGTCGCCATTGTTCTCGGTGAGCGCCTTCTTGCACTCCATCATGCCGGCGCCGGTGCGCTCGCGCAGTTCCTTGACCAGGGAAGCGGTGATCTCTGCCATGGGGTTACCTCTGAATTCGGATGTGTGTAGGAGCGGCTTCAGCCGCGACCTGCCGATCGTTCGCCGCGCCGGTGGCGCGATCGCGGCTCAAGCCGCTCCTACAAAAGGAAAGTGCGACCGCGCAATGTCGCGCGGCCGCATGACACCGTTCTTACTCGGCTGCCGGCGCTTCGGCGGCCTCGCCCTCGGCCGTCTTGTCCTCGGCCTTGGCATCCTTCTTCGCGGCGGCCTTCTTGGCCGGGGCGCGACGCGGCTTCTCACCGGCTTCGCCGTCGGCGTTGAAGTCTTCCTCGCGGACGCTGGCAGCCTGCGGCGCGGCAGCCTTGCCTTCCAGCACGGCGTCGGCGGCGGCGCGGGCGTACAGCTGGACGGCGCGGATGGCGTCGTCGTTGCCCGGGATCGCGTAGTCGACCAGCGCCGGATCGTAGTTGGTGTCGACCACCGCCACGACCGGGATGCCCAGCTTGCGGGCTTCCTTGATGGCGATGTCTTCGTGGCCGATATCGATCACGAACAGGGCGTCGGGCAGGCGGTTCATCTCCTTGATGCCGCCCAGCGAGGCCTCGAGCTTGTCACGCTCGCGGCGCAGGGTGAGCACCTCGTGCTTGACCAGCTTGTCGAAGGTGCCGTCGGTCTCGGCCGCTTCCAGCTCCTTCAGGCGCGCGACCGACTTCTTCACGGTGGCGAAGTTGGTCAGGGTGCCGCCGAGCCAGCGCTGGGTCATGTAAGGCATGCCGCAGCGCTCGGCTTCTTCCTTGATCGACTCGCGCGCGCTGCGCTTGGTGCCGAGGAACAGGATCATGCCGCGCTTCTGGGCGACGCCCGAGATGAAGTTCATCGCGTCGTTGAACAGCGGAACGGTCTTCTCGAGGTTGATGATGTGGATCTTGCCGCGGGCGCCGAAGATGTACGGGCCCATCTTCGGGTTCCAGTAACGGGTCTGGTGGCCGAAGTGGACGCCGGCTTCCAGCATCTGGCGCATGGTGATCTGGGGCATTGCTTGTAACTCCAGGCAGTGGAACCCTGGCCGCCGGATAGGGTGGGGCGGCTGCCTCGGCAGGACCGAAGCGTGGATTCCGGGGTTGGGCCTCCCTGCGGCTTCCGTGGCCGAACCTCTTGATCCCAAAGGATGTTCGAGGCACCCCGGCACGGGTGTTGGCAGCAGGTGTGTATTCGTCGGTGACGCCCGACGTTGGCGGTGCGCGGACGCGGTCCGGGCATCCGGCGGATTGTACCCGCCGGGGCGCGGTGGAGCAATCGGGCAGCCGCCGGCGTGCGGGCGCCTAGAACGTCAGCGTGGCGATCCGGGTGCCGGTGCGCTCGTCGGGGACGGTGGCCGAGCGGTATGCGGCGTCAACGGGGCGATCGGTGGTGGTCACCTGGTAGGGCACCCGGCCGGAGCAGTCCACCTGCAACGGGGCGGGTCGCGCCCGGACCGGCGTGGTGTCGGCGGTGCAACCGTGGACGATGGTGATGCCGACCCGGATGACCCCCTTCGAATCCGCCCACGCGGGTCCGCATGCCAGGCAGGCGGCCACGGTGAGCGCGGCGATGGGCTTCCAGACGTGCATTGACTGCTCCTGGCGCTCGTCCACGTGGGACGAGACGGGTCAGACAATGTGTCGGCCGGCTCCTGCAAAAGTTGAGCCGGTTTCGGGCACGTTTTCGAAGGTATTCCGGAGTTCGTCTCCGAAGTGTGAGAGCCGTCACGCGCAGGGCGCCAGGGCCGCGGAAGTCAGTAGGTCAGCACGACCTTGACGGTGTCGCTGTAGCGGCCGGCCTGCTGCAGTGGCTGGTCGGCCACCCGGCCGTGGACGGTCAGCGACTGGCGGGTGCCGGCGCTGGTGCCTTCCACGGTGTTGACGTCGATGTCGTCGCCCCAGGGCGTGTTTCCGTCGGGTTTGTTCAACCGGTAGGCGATGCAGGCGCCGCCGGGGTTGCACATCTGCCGCACCCCCGCGGCGGTGGCGTGCAGTCCATCGTCAAGGCCGACCTGCCAGGTGGTGCGGCGGGTGCAGGTCAGGTCGATGGTGGACGTGCTGGCGAGGTTGCCCGTGCGGGTGCCTGTCAGCGGCATTCCGCCGGGGTTGAAGCTCATGTCGCTGGCGGTGACGACGCTGCAGCTGCCGGGCACCTTGGCCCGGGCCGTGAACGGGAACACCCCACTGCCGCCGCCCTGGCCGCCGCTGTCGCAACTTGACGGGTTGCTGCCCAGCCATGAGTCACGGTAGCGGTAGTCGAGGTCGGTGTCGTTGAACCGGCTGCTGTAGTCGCCTGGTGCGACCCCGGCGCGCGAAGGGATGCGGCCGTGGACGACGACCTGGCCCGACGCCGACCCGCCATAGAGAATGAAGCCGGTCAGCGCGTAATGGACGTTGAACGCGTAGTGGGTCGGCGCCGAGCCGCCCCAGTTGTCCGCCGGATTCGAAGCGCTCTTGTGGATGACGAAGTTCAAAGAGTCGTTGAAGCTGTTGTTCATCCGTCGCTGGGTGACGGTGCTACCGGGGCTTGAGCCGGCGCCGATCGCGAAACACATCGAGACATCCGCGCGGTTGGAAAACACGGCGTCCCGGGTGGTGCACTCGTAGTCGATCACGGCGGTGGTGGTGTTGCCCAGTCCGAACTCGAGGTTGCTCATGGAGGCCGAACACACGGTTTCCGCCCGCAGTCCGGGCGAGCACGCCAACCCCGCCACGCCCAGCAGCAGGACCATCACGCAACGCAGCCAGTTCATGGCGATTCCTCCGGGGTGCAGGTCAACGGACCGATCCGCGGGATCGGGGCGCCGGTGTCGGGGTAGTCGAAAGCCACGCGGCAGGTGCCGGCCGCGGTGGTGACGTGCAGGATGTTGCGGTCGTCCAGCGCGTCGAGGTAGACCTCGCCGTCGTAGCCGATGAAGGTCGCCGGGGCCGGATTGCCCTCGAGCACCGCGGCGCCGCCGGCGGCCAGCGGCTCGCCCCTGGCGTCGTGCAGCACCACCACCGCGGCGCGCACCGGCTGCACGTCGAACCGCACCTCGGTGCCGGCGCGGTCGCTCGGCACGGCGAACACCTCGACCTGGCCCAGCCGCATGTTGGCCGGCAGGTCCATCGGGTCGATCGCCAGTCGGTTGCGCTGCCAGGCGCTGAGCGGCGTGACCAGCAACAGGCCGTTGTCGTTGGTGGTGCCGATCAGGCGGTTTTCCAGCTTGACCGGCACACCCGTGACGTCGCCGGTGGACACCACTGCGAAGGCATCGTTGACGCTGCGCGAGGCGAACACGTCACCGCTCATCAGCACCAGTCCGCCGCTGGCGCCGGCATAGCCGTACCAGTTGCCCGCCGAGCCGGCGATGCCGGCGTTGACCCGGCCGTGATCGCCGAGCCAGCCGGCTTCGACCAGCCCGCTGGCGTCGCCGCCGTCGGCATGGCTGGCACGCAGGCGCCAGCTCACGCCGCCCGCGGTCGGCACCGACTGGCTGAGGTCGACGTTGGCGCTGTCGCGGCCGGCGTTGCGTTGCAGCGAGGTGTTGAGCGCGCGGCGCTCGCCGAGGTTGACCGAGATGCCGAGGTAGAAGCTGCGGTCGTCGGACTCGTCGAGGTTCTGGTTGACGCTGAAGTTGAGCGCGAGGTTGCGGCCGAAGTTGCGGTTCCAGTAGGCGCTGGCGTAGCGGCTGGCATCGGATTCGGGGTACCGCAGGCGCAGGTAGCTGGCGCCGAAGCTGCCCAGCAGCGCGGAGTTCCAGCCGACCAGGGCGCGGTCGCTGGCGCGCGCGGGGGGCTGGCCGTAGCCGGAGGCGAGGTCGCGGTAGTCGTCATGGGTGCGCTGGGTGCCGAGCGACAGGTTGAAGCGCGAGTTGTTCCAGCTGTACGCCAACGCCGTCTGGCTGCCGCTGCGGTCGTGCCAGTCGCTGCCGGCCCAGGAGCCGCTGACGATGCCGGCGCGGCCGAGCGACCACACCGCGCCGACGCCGCCGTTGCGCAGGCCGTCGCCGCCCTCGCCATGCGCTTCGATCGTGAACGCGTCGGTGACGCCGTAGCGCAGCTCGCCGCTGGCCACCGGCTGGCTGCCATAGGAGAACGACTCCAGGCCGTAGTCCTCGCGGATCACGCCGGCGGTGACCGACCAGTCCGACAGTCCGTCGGCGAGCAGGTTCTGGCTGGCGTAGAACGGAAAGCTCAGCGTGCGCACCGCGCCGAACGCGTCGGTGATGACCAGCTGCGCGTTGCCGGCGCCGTTGATGCCCGGCTGCGAGATCAGCTGGAACGGTCCGACCGGCACCTCGCCGGAATACTGCTTGACGCCGTTGACGTACAGCTCCAGCTCGGACGGCACCGCCACCTCGCCGAGGAAGGCGGGCAGCGGCGTGGTCACGCGGTAGGGCTGCAGGCCGAAGTCGCGCCCGAGGCGGATGCCGCCGACCCGGATCGCGCGGGTCCAGCCGAGGTTGCCGGTGGTGGTGTCGCCGACTGCGAGGCTGAGCATCGAGCGCGGGAATGACCATTGCCAGCTGGAATCCAGGCGCGCGCTGTCGCCGCGCCAGTGGTCGTCGGCGTCGCTGCGGAACGCGCGGGTCACCGCGGTGGTGCTGAGCACGCCGTAGTTGCCGCCGAACGCGCGCAGCTCGCCGTAGGCGGTGGCGTTGCTGGACTGGCCGGAGTGGTTGGCGTACAGGTCGTAGTTGAGCAGCAGGCCGGGGGAGTTGGTGGCCGGCAGCAGCTCCGTGCGTTCGGGCGCGATGACGGTGCGTTCCAGCGCCAGCTGCGACAGCGGTGCGCTGATCGCCACGCGCTGCAGGCCGGCGTCGTAGTCGACCTGCACGCCGGGGATATCCTCGAGCGCGACCAGCTGGCCGGGCGCGATGCCGGGCAGAGTGAAATCGAGCCGGGCGAGGGTGTCGGCGCCGGCATGCAGGCGGCCGTCGCGCAGCACGAACGGCAGCAGCAGGCCGGTCGGCTGCCGGTTCAGCTCGACGTCGAGGTAGAGCGGGATGTCGGCCTGCGCGGACGGCGGTTCGGACGGTGGCACGGCGGCGCCGGCCGCCAGTGCGGGCACCGGCAAGCAGCAGGCCAGCAGCAGGAGTTCAACGCGCCTCGGGGTCGAGCGCGAGCGTCTGCTCGGCGGCTTCGCCATTGATCCTTACCTGGAAGCTGCCGCCATCGGCATAGCGGGACGCGAACGCGGGAAGCGCCCAGCGCATGGTCTGGCCCGGCAGCACGTATCCGACCAGCCCGGCCAGCAGTTCGTGGCGCCTGCCGCTGGCGTCGACGTAGGCGAGGTCGGCGAGCTGCGCATGCTGGCCGCCGTGGTTGGCCACCACGAGGGTCGCGGCGTCGCCGGTGTACTCCAGCCGCGGCGCGAGACGATAGGTGACCGGCGCCTCGCCTTCAGGCAGCACGAACACCGGGATCGAGTAGCGCAGCAGGAATTTCAGCCCGGTCTGCTCGGCGGCGCTGCCGTCGGGTACCTCGTCGACGATGATCCGGTAGCTCGCTTCGGTGCCGGTCGGCGGCGGGCCGGTGCGGATGATGCGCACCAGCTGGCGCGCGCCACCGGCCAGTTCAACCAGCGGCGGGCTGATGGCGAGGTCACGGGTCGGCTCCAGCGTGTCCTCGCCGTCGACCTGGGTCCAGCGGAACAGCCGCACCTGCGCGCGGACCGGCGTGTCGGCGGCGGTGTTGCTGAGCCAGACCGCCTCGCCGTTCTCGCTGGCCTGCAGTTCCACCATGGTCGGCGCCACCTGCAGGCTCGCCGCCAGCGCTGGCGTGGCGAGGCCGAGCAGGGCGGCCAAGGCCAGGGCGGTGCGGAACGGGGAAAAACGTCGGCTCATGGGCTGGGCGTTCAATACGTGATCGTGGCGGTGACGGTATCGCTGTAGTCGCCGGCACGCGGGTTATCGATCGTAAGCCGTCCGTGGACCTGGATGTCCTGCGGGGTGCCGGCGTAGCTGCCACGGTAGATGCACCCGCCGCTGGCGTCGCCCCACTGGATGCCCGTCGCCGCGGTGCACGGGTTGAGCCCGGTGGCGCCGCTGTAGAGCTGGTAGGCGATGGTGTCGCCGCTGCCTGAGGCCATGCGGCGTCCGGTGACTCCGCTGCCATGCAGGCCGTCGTCGAGGCTGATGCTGTACGACACCGGCACGTTGCAGCGGACGGTCAGCGCGCCGTAGGCATCCAGTTGCTGGCCCGGCACCACGGGGTGGCTGCCGAAGCCGACGTCGGTGCTGCCGGTGAAGCTGCAACTGGCCACCACGTCGAGCGAAACCTCGAAGCGGGTGGTGCAGGCGCCTCCGCAATCCTGCGCCCGGGCCGGCACGGCGATGCAGCCGGCCAGCATCGCCGCGATCAGCGTCGACTTGAGGGCGTTCACGGGAGGCGGGACTCGGCGGGCGTGCGCGCGGGGTTGCGGCACGGGCAGGCTGCCCGTGCCGCTCGGCGCCGGGGGCGGACGGCTGCCCGCTCCGGCTCTCCCGCTATCAGAACGTCACGGTGGCGGTGATGGTGTCGGTGTAGTTACCGGCCAGCGCGGTGCCCGGGATGGTCGCCTCGGCGTACACGGTGTGGACACGGTCGAATGCCGCGCCGGTGCCGAAGCCGGTGCCGGTGCCGGTCGCGGTGTTGCCGCCGGTGCCGGTGGTCTCGCCCCACACGGTGGTGCGTGCGGTTTCCTGGTACAGCTGGTACGGAATGGTGGCGACGCCACCGGAGTGCTCCATCTTGCGGGCGTTGACGTCGTTGCCGCCGTTGTTGCCGGCATCCAGCGCGAGGTTGTAGGCGGTGTCGACGGTGCACTGCACGACCACGTCGCCTTCGGCCTCGGCGGAGCCGGCGCTGGCCAGCACGTCGGTGCCGAACGAGATGTTCTCGGTCGAGGTCACGTCGCAGGACTCGTCGATCGAGATCGTGACGTCGAAGGTCTGGTTGTCGGCGGCGTGCGCCGGGGCGAGGGCGGCGGCCGACAGGGCGGCGGCGATCAGGGAGGCATTCAGAAGCTTCATCGGTCGGACTCCGGCGCGGGTCGGCGCTCAATTGGGAAGGACTGCGAACCCCGTCGCAATTCGCGTGCCAACTTATTGGCGAAGTTGAGCGCCGGAAAGTTGCCTTAACGAAACGTTCGCAAAGGTGACCGGGCAGATTTGGACGAACTGTGTCACATTTTCGGCTTGAGCGGCATCAACTTTGTGACGGGGCACCGGTCGGCTCCGCAGGAATCGATGACTGCGGGCCGATCCGGCTCGGCCGGCAGGCATGCCGCCGCGGTTCGGCCCGGAAGCCAGCCGGATCGGCGATAATGGCCGGATGCCAGTCCCCATCAAGACCCCAGAAGAAATCGAGAAGATGCGCGTTGCCGGCCGCCTGGCCGCCGAAGTGCTCCAGGTCGTCGCTGCCCACGTGAAGCCGGGGGTGACCACCGAGGAGCTGGACCGCATCTGCCACGACCACATCGTCAACGTGCAGGGCGCCGTGCCGGCCAATGTCGGCTACAAGGGTTTCCCGAAGACGGTCTGCACCTCGGTCAACAACGTCATCTGCCACGGCATCCCGAGCGAGGCGAAGGTCCTGAAGGACGGCGACATCGTCAACATCGATGTCACCGTGATCAAGGACGGCTGGCACGGCGACACCAGCCGGATGTACATGGTCGGCACGCCGTCGGTGATGGCCCGGCGGCTGGTCGAGGTCACCCGCGAAGCGATGTTCCGCGGTATCCGCGCGGTGAAGCCCGGCGCCACGCTGGGTGATGTCGGCGCCGCCATCCAGGCTTACGCCGAAGCCGAGCGCTTCAGCGTGGTGCGCGAGTACTGCGGCCATGGCATCGGCAAGGTCTACCACGACGAACCGCAGGTGCTGCACTACGGGCGGCCGGGGCAGGGCGTGGTGCTGAAGCCGGGCATGACCTTCACCATCGAGCCGATGATCAACGAAGGCACCCGTCACACGCGGGTCCTGCCCGACGGCTGGACGGTGGTCACCAAGGACCGCAAGTTGTCCGCCCAGTGGGAGCACACCGTGGCGGTGACCGACGACGGCGTGGAGATCCTCACGCGCCTGCCGGGCGACGACAACGACCTATGACCACGCCCGTCCCAGCCGACCGGGCGACGGATTCGGCCGGGCAGGCCGGGCCGGCCGCCGACGACGACACCGGCTGGGTGGCGCAGGCCCGCGAGGAACTCGCCCGGGCCGATGAGGGCTTCGCCGGGCGGTTCGATGCGGGCGTCGACATCGACCGCCTGCTCGCCGAGCGGGCGGCCGCGGTGGACGTGCTCGTGCAGGCCGCCTGGCAGCGCTGCATCCCACCGGACGCCGAGCTGGCGCTGTTCGCCGTCGGCGGCTACGGGCGCGGTGAGCTCTACCCGCAATCGGACGTCGATCTGCTGGTGATGGCCGATCCTGCCGCCTCGCTCGCCCATGCCGACGCGCTGGCGCGGCTGTTCGCGCTGCTGTGGGACGCCGGCCTCCCGGTCGGTCACGGCGTGCGCTCGCTCGCCCAGTGCACCGAGACGGCGGCCGACATCACCGTGCTGACCGCCTTGCTGGAGGCGCGGCCGCTGGCCGCCAACGAGCACGAGCGGCGCGAGCTGCAGGGCGCGGTGTCGCCGCGTCAGGTATGGCCGCCGCAGGAGTTCTTCGAGGCCAAGCGCGACGAGTTGCTTGAGCGCCACGCGCGTTACGGCGACACCGCCGACAATCTCGAGCCCAACCTCAAGGAAGGCCCCGGCGGCCTGCGCGACGTGCAGACCCTGCACTGGATGGCGCTGCGCATCATCGGCACCGCCGACATGGAGTCGCTGGTCGCGTTCGGCCAGCTCGGCGCCGACGAGGTCGCCACCATCGAGCGCGAACGCCGCGCGCTGGCACGCCTGCGCTACGGGCTGCACCTGGTCGCGGGAAAGCGCGAGGAGCGGCTGCGGTTCGACTACCAGAAGCTGCTGGCCGCGCGGCTCGGGTTCGAGGACGCCGGCGGCACGCTGGCGGTCGAACAGATGATGCAGGGCTTCTACCGCAGCGCCTCGCTGGTGCTGCGGATCGGCGAGCGGTTGCTGCAACGGTTCGAGGAGCAGCTGCAGGGCGAGGCCGAGCCCGAACCGCTGGATGGACTGTTCGAGCTGCGCCGCGGCTACCTGGCTGCGCGCGACCCCGACTGGCCGCACTCCCCGGGCGAAGTGCTGGCGCTGTTCGAGACCTGGGCACGCCGCGGCGAGACCCGCGGCTTGCATTCGCACACCGCCCGCGCGCTGGCCGAGGCGTTGCCGGAATTTCCCGATTACGCCCGGGCCGACGATGCATTGCGCCGGCAGTTCATGGGGTTGCTGCGGGGCGAACAGCCGGTCCGCAGCCTGACCCGCATGGCACGGGTGGGCGTGCTGGGCCGCTGGATTCCGGCATTCCAGAAGGTCTCCGGGCGGATGCAGTTCGACCTGTTCCACGTCTACACGGTCGACCAGCACACCCTGACTGTGCTCAAGTTTCTCGAAGCCTTCGCCTCGGGAGCACGCGACCCGCGCTTCGCGCTCGTCCACGAAGCCTGGCCGCGCCTGCGCAAGCCCGAGCTGCTGCTGCTGGCCGGTCTGTTCCACGACATCGCCAAGGGCCGTGGCGGCGACCATTCCGAACTCGGCGCGGATGACGCGCGTGCGTTCTGTCTCACCGTCGGCCTGGGGGAAACCGACGCGGCGCTGGTCGAATGGCTGGTGCGCAAGCACCTGCTGATGTCGATCACGGCGCAGAAGCAGGACCTCGCCGACCCCGACGTGATCCACCGGTTCGCCACCGAAGTGGCCGACCGCGAGCGGCTCGACCACCTCTACCTGCTGACCTGCGCCGACATCGCCGGCACCTCGCCGAAGCTGTGGAACGCCTGGAAGGACCGGTTGATGGCGGATCTGTACACCGCCACCCGGCTCGCCTTGCGGCGAGGGCTGGAGCATCCGCTCGCCGCCGACGAGCGCAGCGCCGAAACGCGTGCGGCCGTGCGGGCGTTGCTGCTGGCGCAGGGCATCGCCGGAGACGACATCGAGCCGCTGTTCCAACGCATGCCCGCGATCGGCTTCCAGCGCGGCCGTCCCGACCAGCTGGCGTGGCAGGCCGCCGCGTTGCAGGGCCTTGAAGCGGGCGACACGCGGGTGCGGGTGCGGCCCGTCCCCGCGCATGCCGGCGCGCTGGAGGTGTTCGTCCATTCCCCAGACGCCGACGGCCTATTCGCCGCGATCGTCGCCACGCTCGACCGCGCCGGACTGGCGATCCAGCAGGCGCGCGTGCTGGACGGTCCGCGCGGCACCATTTTCGATACGTTCGAAGTGATTCCGGCCGACAGCCGCCACGCGCCCGCGGCCGACGAGGTCGAGCGCCGCCTCGCGCAGGCGCTGTCCGGGCCGCTGGAGCGGATCCGTCCCGCCCGTCGCACGCTGCCGCGGCACCTGCGGCATTTCCGGATCGTGCCGCGCATCGCCTTCGACGACGCCGACCTCGGCCGCACCACGCTCAGCCTGGTCTGCACCGATCGCCCGGGCCTGCTCGCCGATGTGGCGCAAACCCTGCGCAACCAGGCCATGCGGGTCCACGACGCCCGTATCGCCACCTTCGGCGAGCGCGCCGAGGATGTTTTCCAGATCACCGCCACCGGCAGCGACGGTCGCGACCGTCCGCTGGACCCCGAACGCCAGCAGGCGCTCAACGACGCGCTGCTCGCCTGTATCGAAGGAGAAACCCCATGAGTCCACCCAAGAAGGCCGCCAGCAAGCCTGCGTCGGAGAAGACCCCCGCAGGGAAGGCCACGAAGAAGAGTACGCCGCGGCTGTCGATCGCCGACGAACTCAAGATCGTGGTGGAGAGTGCGTTCGAGCGCCGCGGCACGTTGACGCCTGAGGAAATGGACGGCTCGACCCGGCCGACCGTCGAGCGCGTGATCGAGGGCATCGAGAACGGAGAATTCCGCGTCGCCGAACCCGACGGCAACGGCGGCTGGAAGGTCAACGAGTGGCTGAAAAAAGCGGTATTGCTGTACTTCCGCACCCAGGACATGGAAGTCGTGGAGTCCTACCCGGCGCCGTTCTGGGACAAGATTCCGGCGCGTTTCGCCGAGTTCGACGAGCCGGCGTTCCGCCAGCTGGGGGCGCGGGTGGTGCCGGGCGCGATCGTCCGCCGCGGCGCGCATATCGGCCGCGACGTGGTGCTGATGCCGAGCTTCGTTAACATCGGGGCGCACGTCGGCGAGGGCACGATGGTCGACACCTGGGCGACGGTCGGTTCGTGCGCGCAGATCGGCAGGCACTGCCATCTGTCCGGTGGCGCCGGCATCGGCGGTGTGCTGGAGCCGTTGCAGGCGACGCCGACGATCATCGAGGACCACTGCTTCATCGGTGCGCGCTCGGAGGTGGTCGAGGGTTTCGTGGTCGGCCACCACAGCGTGATCGGCATGGGGGTGTTCCTCGGCCAGAGCACGCGCATCTACGACCGCGCGACCGGCGAGGTCAGCTACGGGTCGGTGCCGCCGTACAGCGTGGTGGTATCGGGCCAGCTGCCGGCGAAGGATGGGTCGCATTCGCTGTACTGCGCGGTGATCGTCAAGAAGGTCGATGCGAAGACGCGGGCGAAGACGAGCGTGAACGAGCTGCTGCGCGGGTTGGCTGACTGACGGTTTCGCGGGTGGTTGTCGACGCCCGTGGCAATGCCCGCCCACGTCCCGGAACTTTGCTGGAGTCCCATGGTTACGACGCTTTACGGTTTGAAGAATTGCGATACGTGCCGGAAGGCGCGCAAGTGGCTCGATCGCTTCGGCGTCGAGCACGGGTTCGTCGACTACCGGGACGAGCCGCGCACGCCGGAGGAACTGGTCGCGTGGAAGGACGCGCTCGGTGGCTGGGACGCGATGATCAACCGGTCCTCGACCACGTGGCGTCAGTTGCCGGAGCACCGCAAGGCGCCGGGCAGCGATGCGGAGTGGAAGCTGCTGCTGCGCGAGTATCCGCAGCTGGTGCGGCGGCCGGTGGTGGCCACCGGTGACGGCGTGGTCACCCAGGGTTTCAGCGACAACGGTTTCAAGAAGCGCTTCGGCGTCGGCTGAAGCGCGTCGCTCCGCGATGCGCCCCGGTGCATTCCGCTGTTGTAGGAGCGGCGTCAGCCGCGATCGTGGAATCGGCCCGGGCGAACGATTGCCGGATCGCGGCTGAAGCCGCTCCTACGGATCACAGGCACAGGTAACTTCCATCCCATGTCCGACGTCCTCCAGCTCACCCGCGACCTCATCGCCCGGCGGTCGGTCACGCCCGACGATGCCGGTTGCCAGGCACTGATCGCCGACCGGCTCGGCGCCGCCGGCTTCACCTGCGAGCACCAGCGTTTCGGCGCGGTTGACAACCTGTGGGCCACGCATGGGGGCGAGGGGCCGACGCTGGTGCTGCTCGGCCACACCGACGTGGTGCCGCCCGGGCCGCGCGAGGCGTGGGCGAGCGATCCGTTCGTGCCGGAGATCCGCGACGGCGTGCTGTACGGCCGGGGCGCGGCGGACATGAAGGGCAGCGTGGCGGCGTTCGTGGTCGCGGCGGAACGCTTCGTCGCCGCGCATGCCGGCCATCGCGGCCGGCTCGCGCTGCTGCTGACCTCGGACGAGGAAGGCGATGCGATCGACGGGGTGCGGCGGGTCGCGCAGCGGTTCCGCGAGCGTGGCGAGCGGCTGGACTGGTGCATCACCGGCGAGCCGTCGTCGACGGCAAGGCTCGGCGACCTGCTGCGGGTCGGCCGGCGCGGTTCGCTCACCGGCACGCTGACGGTGCGCGGCGTGCAGGGCCACGTCGCGTACCCGG
The DNA here is from genome assembly GCF_056739745.1 of Lysobacter sp. CC-YZS074. Classification (NCBI taxonomy): domain Bacteria; kingdom Pseudomonadati; phylum Pseudomonadota; class Gammaproteobacteria; order Lysobacterales; family Lysobacteraceae; genus Lysobacter; species Lysobacter sp. CC-YZS074. The sequence continues at coordinate 1,308,085 of NZ_CP200301.1, forward strand.
ACAAGGCGCGCAACCCGGTCCACCAGGCGCTGCCGGCGCTGACCGAGCTCGCCGCGCGTCGCTGGGACGACGGCTACGGGACCTTCCCGCCAACCAGCCTGCAGATCAGCAACGTCGACGCGGGCACCGGTGCCAGCAACGTGATCCCGGGCGAGCTGCGGGTGCTGTTCAACCTGCGCTACAACCCGCACTGGGACGCGGCGCGGCTGGAGGCCGAATGCGAGGCGGTGCTGGCGCGGCACGGGTTGGACTGCGCGCTGCACTGGCACCGCAGCGGCGAGCCGTTCCACACGCCCGAGGGGCCGCTGCGACTGGCCGCGCGCGAGGTGCTGGGGTCGTTCGCCGGTGCGCCGCCGGAGGAGAGCACCGGCGGCGGTACCTCCGATGCGCGCTTCATCGCGCCCCTGGGCGCGCAGTGCATCGAGGTCGGGCCGGTCAACGCCAGCATCCACCAGGTCGACGAGCACGTACGCGTCGCCGACCTCGAAGCACTGCCCGACCTCTACCTCGCGCTGATCGAGCGGTTGCTGGCCGGCTGAGCGGCGTCGCCGGGGTCGGGTGAAGCGACCGCCGGCAGTTCCACCGTGGTCCATGCGATCGCGGCATCGCCGCCGCCGATCGGCACGCCGATCGCGTCGCGTGCGTCCTTCACCGCCTCCAGTCCCGCCGGCAGGCCGTGCGAACGGTCGTAGGCGTGGAACGGGCCGGCGTCGAGTGGCAGCTCGAATGTGAACACCGTGCCGTCGCTTCCAAGCCCGACCACCGCGATGCCCCGCCACGGCTCGCGGCGGGCATGCCAGCGCGACTCCGCCAGCGGCTGCCCGTCGACCCGCACCGAACCGAGATCGACCGTGCCCGGCAGCATCAGTCCGCCGGTCGTCGCGCCACGCGCCGAGCGCAACCGCACCTGCAGGCGCTGGCGGTCGCCGATCACCTCGCGCTGCTCGATCACGACGGTCGGCGTGGCCAGCGACGGGCCGCGCGGACCCGGCAGGCCGGTCGTGCCCCAGGGGTTCATCGGTTCGCGCGCGCGGCCGAAACCGGTGTCGCGCAGGAAGTCGTCGGGCAACGCGGCGCTCGACTGCGCGAACAGCCGCGACCCTTCCGGTCCCGCCACCAGCAGCAGGTTGGCCGGCCGCGGCACGTCGGCGTCGAAGGCCGGCTGCGCCAGGGCCAGCAAGGCGCACGCCGCCGCGCCGAGCCAGCCGGCCGCGGTGGCGACCGTCGCCCCGCGCGGCAGCGCCAGCACCGCCGGCAGCAGCGGCAACAGCATGTAGCCGACCACGGCCGGCACCGCCACCAGCCCTTCGTGGCCCACCGCGTCGTACGCACCCGCGGCATACGGCATCCACAGCAACGCCGCCGGCAGCGCGGCCAGGCCCGCCCACAACACCGCGCGGCGTGGGGCAACATGGCCGGCCACTACGCCGGCGAGCACCGGCAGCAGCCCGATGTGCGCGCCGCCGGGCATCCACAGCACCGCGCCGATCGCGATCAGCGCCGACGGCAGCAGCGCCGCCCAGGCCAGCGCCGCCTCGCCGCACAGCCGCCGCACCAGCCAGCCCAGCGGCACCAGCAGCCCGACTGCGAGCAGCAGCATGCAGGCGGTCATCGCGCCGCCCTGCGCGGTCCACGTCGCCGGCATCGCGCCGAGCGCGCGCAGCAGCAGGTGGCCGAGCATGCCGGCCGCGAACAGCACCGCGACGCCGCCCAGCACCAGCGCGCCGGCGATCGGCAACGCCAGTGCGCGCGCGGTGCGGGCCTTCACCAGCCGCCAGCCCAGCACCAGCCAGCCGAGCAGCGCGAGCGCCAGCAACGCCGGGTTCCACGCCACCGGCCAACCGGCCATCACGTTGCCGGGCAGGCTGAAGAACACCGCGTCGGCGTCGCTGTCCACCGGCGGCGCGGCCGCGGCGAATGCGCGCGCGAGCGACAGCGCATGGTCGCCGTGGTGCTGCAGCGAGCCGGGGTCGAGGTGGGCGATGTCGTCCAGCGGCGTGTGGTAGCGCGCCGGCCCGCGCGCCCACGCGAAGTTGGCGCCGGCCAGCCCGTCGCGCTTGTACACGGTGAAGTCGGTGTCGTTGGGCAGCGTCTTGTAGATCTCGTACTCCAGCGACGAGCCGGCCGGCGCCGCCAGCGAGCGGCGCAGCAGCTTCGACAGCGCCGCGTTGCCGGCGTGGGTCTCGATCAGCAGGCTGGCGCCGGTGGTGCCGCGTGCCTCCAGGTTGACCACGCGGCCGATGCGGGCGAACTCGGGCTCGCGCGCGAAGGCCTCGGCGCCGATCAGCCCGAGCTCCTCACCGTCGTTGAGCAGCAGCCAGACATCGCGCGCCGGCGTCGGACCGGCCAGCAGGGCGCGCGCGGTCTCGATGACCGCGGCCGCGCCGGCACCGTCGTCGGAGGCGCCCGGCCCGGCGGCGACCGAGTCGTAGTGGGCCGACAGCAGCACGGCGTCGTCGGCCGACGCGCCGGGCACGCGCGCGACGATGTTGTCGACCGTGGCGCAGGTGAAGCCGCCGCAGGCGAAGCGACGCTGCACCCGTGGCTCGAGTCCGATCGCGCGCAGCTCGGCGACGATCGCATCGCGGACCGCGACGTTGGCGGCGCTGCCGGTGGGGTGCGGGCGCTGCTCGCCGAGGATGCGCTCCAGCACGTCCATCGCGCGGGCCGCGGAAAACGCATCGGCCGGCGCGTCGGCGCCCGCGGGCGGTGGCGGGCGGTCCTGGCGGAAGCCCAGCCACGCCGCCAGCACGAAGGCCAGCAGCAGGACCGCGGCGACGGCAGGGCGGCCACTTGCATCGTGGCCACGATCGATCGACAGTGTCGGCATTCGTCTTCCCCGGCAGGCCCGACCCGGATCATACGTCCGGTTGGCCGCCTGCCCCGCCGGGGTGCGTTGATCGATTTCGAAGCGGGCGTGTCCCGCGTGCACCACTCAAGGCCGACCACCATGTCGCTGTCCACCCACAACCGCAGCAATAACAACGCCAGCCCTCCGCAGGCCGGCGATTAGCTCGTACGCGACAAGCTCATCGTTCTCCCAGGCCTGCACTGCGAAGTGCGGGCCTTTTTGTTTCCGTGACGCAGCTGCCAGACCGCCCCCGTCCACCACTGCAAAGGAAACCTGCGCCATGTGTTCGATCCTCGGCATCTTCGGCCTCGCCCCCGGCGACGACCTCCCGCGACTGCGCCGCGACGCGCTGGAGCGCTCGCAACGCCAGCGCCACCGCGGCCCCGACTGGAGCGGCGTGCATGCCGACGACGGCGCCATCCTCGTCCACGAGCGGCTCGCCATCGTCGATCCCGCCGGCGGCGCCCAGCCGATCCGCTCGGCCGACGGCCGGCTGGTGCTCGCGGTCAACGGCGAGATCTACAACCACCGCGAGCTGCAGGACGCGCTGTCGCGGCCGTACGAGTTCCAGACCGGCTCCGACTGCGAGGTCATCAACGCGCTGTACGCGCAGGACGACGACATCGGTGGCTGGCTCGACCGCCTCAACGGCATCTTCGCCTTCGCGCTGTGGGACAGCGCCCGCGGCCGCCACGTGATCGCGCGCGACCCGATCGGCGTCTGCCCGCTGTACTGGGGCCACGATGGCAGCGGCCGGTTTTGGGTCGCGTCGGAGATGAAGGCGCTGGTCGGCACCTGCAGCGATGTCGCCCAGTTCCCGCCCGGTCACTTCTACGACAGCGCCACCGGCCGGTTGCAGCGCTACTACGACCGCGCGTGGCGCGCGCACGACGCCACCGCCGGCGTGCAGGTGTCGCCCGACGAGCTGCGCGAGGCGTTCGAGCGCGCGGTGCACCGGCAGATGATGACCGACGTGCCGTACGGCGTGCTGCTGTCGGGCGGCCTCGACTCGTCGCTGGTCGCGGCCTGCGCCGCGCGCTTCGCCCGCCGCCGGGTCGAGGAGGACGACCGCGCCGAAGCCTGGTGGCCGCGCCTGCATTCGTTCGCGATCGGCCTTGAAGGTTCGCCCGACCTGGCCGCTGCCGAAGTGGCGGCCGAGGCGCTGGGCACCGTGCACCACGGCTTCACCTACACCATCGAGGAGGGGCTGGACGCGCTGCCCGACGTCATCCGCCACGTCGAGACCTACGACGTCACCACCATCCGCGCCTCCACCCCGATGTACCTGCTGGCCCGGCGGATCAAGGCAATGGGCGTGAAGATGGTGCTGTCGGGCGAGGGCAGCGACGAGATCTTCGGCGGCTACCTGTACTTCCACAAGGCGCCCAACGCGCGCGAGTTCCACGACGAGCTGGTACGCAAGCTGGACGCGCTGCACAACTACGACTGCCTGCGCGCGAACAAGTCGATGATGGCCTGGGGCGTGGAGGCGCGCGTGCCGTTCCTCGACGTCGAGTTCCTCGACGTGGCGATGCGGATGGACGCGGGCGCGAAGATGGTCGGCACCGGTGCCGACGGCCGGGTGCGGATCGAGAAGGCGGTGCTGCGCGAGGCGTTCGACGGATACCTGCCGGACTCGATCCTCTGGCGGCAGAAGGAGCAGTTCAGCGACGGCGTCGGCTACGGCTGGATCGACTCGCTCAAGGCCCACGCGGGGGCGCACGTCGGCGACCGCGAGTTCGCCGCCGCCTCCAGCCGCTTCCCGGTGAACCCGCCCCAGAGCAAGGAGGCGTACTTCTATCGCCGTATGTTCGACCGGCTGTTCCCCGGCGAGGCCTGCGCGCAGACGGTACCCGGCGGGAAATCGATCGCGTGTTCATCGCCCGCGGCGATCGCCTGGGACGCGGCCTTCGCGAGCGCGGCCGATCCGTCGGGCAGAGCGGTGGCGGGGGTGCACCAGGCGGCGGTGGTGTAGCCGAAGGTATCGCACGCGCCCGGGCCGGACCGTGTCGCGGCCGCGCCTGGGCTCATCCGCCGCGTCCGGTTCGCTTCGGCGGCTTGTCCTCTGCGATGTCCGCCGCGGCCATGATCACGCGCTGGAGGCGGGTGGCGCGGTTCAACAGTTCCGGATCGGGGTCGCCTCCGCGACCGTGCATGCTTCCAGCTGCAGGCGCGCGGCCTCGGCCAGCTCCCGTGCGGGTGGCGGGGTCGCGCGAAAACCGGTGACCGGCGGCCCGGTCACGCGAGCGCTTCCCTGAATCTTTCATGTGTCCGTTTGCAGCAGCCACCCGATCGGCGCGAGCATGGCCTGGCAGGGGGCTGCAGCTTCAGGGGACAACGCGAAATGTCCGGGCACGTCCAACACGTGGCACCTCCCAGCTTTGTCGACTTCGATCGCGAGCTGCATTACTGGCGTTCCCATTACCGCCAGTCCGCCTTTTACCGGGAGGGTCTGGCCTACGAGGATTTCGAGCCGGCGGTCATGTTGGGGATCAACGTGTTCCTGCATGACCACGGCCGGCCCTTCGAAGACCAGTGCGACCAGCTCGACAGTGTCTACCGCCGCACACGCGGCACCAGCCGACTGGACTGGGATGACGGCAAGCCCGCCGCTGCCGCGGCATGGCAGCGGTGCATGACGGGCGGGTAGGCGGTCCCTATCTTCCGCGATCGCGCCGCAACCAGGCCCGCCCCGCCAACGTGACCAGCGTGGCGAAGGTCAGCCACGAAAGCGCGTCCCACGGGCCATCACCGACGAGTGCACTGACCAGCCCGACGATACTGGCCAGGGTGATCCATCCCGGCACGACATAGGGCCCGCGCGAGGCTCCGGACGGGCGCGTCATGCACGGACTCCATCGACGCTCTCGCCGGCGGCGATGCGATCGAGTTCCCGGATGCGTGCTTCGGCGTTGCCGCGCCTGAACCAGAGATACAGGCCACTCACCAGCACCATGATCGTGAGCAGGTCCAGCAGCCCCCACAGGATCTTGAGCGGCATTGCACCGTAGTCACCGAAGTGCAGCGGTTGTGACAGCAGCAGCACGGTCATGTAGGTCGGCAGTTGCGGCCGTGCGGTCAGCTCGCCGGTTTCGGCGTCGATCAGCACGGGCCGGTAGAGCCGCTCGGTCAGCGGTGTGCTGCCGTGCATGAACACGCCGTAGTGGTGGTCGCCGCTGTAGCCGGTGCCGGGAAAGCTGACGAAGGCCGGCGTCATGCCGGGCTCCGCCGCGCGGGCGGTGGCGACCGCGGCGTCGAGCGAGGCGAGTCGCGCCGGGCGTGGACGTCCTTCGTAGCGCGCCGCGAACTCGCCGAGCTGCTCGGCCTGCCACGCCTGTTCCAGGGGGCCGGCGAGGGTGTTGATCGCGCCGGTGATGCCGACTACGAAGGCCCAGCCGAGCGTCACGATGCCGAGCACGTTGTGCAGGTCCAGCCAAGCGAGCCGGCGGCTGCGCCCCGTGCGCAGGGTGCCGAACCGCAGTTTGCGCATGAACGGCCCGTACAGCACCAGCCCCGACACGATCGCCACGGCGAACAGCAGCGCCATCGCACCGAGGAACAACATGCCCGGCAGACCGACGAACACGTCCGTGTGCAGCCGGTACAGGAAGTACATGACGCCCTCGTTGAACTGCGGGGCCGGCAGCACCTCGCCGGTGTAGCCGTGCATGATGGCGGTGTGCATCTCCGCCGGCGGCGTGTCCGGCCGCGCGCCGGTGTTGACGTAGACACTTGGCGAGTGGTCGTCCCAGCCGAGGAACAGCGGCACGTCGCCGGGATACTCGGCGAGCGCGATTCGTACCAGTTCGTCGAGGTCGGCCGGCTGCGCGCCGGGGGCTGCCGGCGCCGCCTCCGGGTCGGCGCCCGTGAGGTGTGCGATCTCCTCGCCGAACACCAGCGGCAGGCCGGTCACGCACAGCATCAACAGGAACAGCGTGCACACCAGGCTGGTCCACTTGTGGACCAGGAACCAGGCTTTCAGGGTGTCACGTTGCATGGCGGCCTCGACGGGTCACGATCAGAAGCGGTAGGTGACCGTGCCGGTCACGGTCCGTTTGTTGCCACTGAAGCAGTCGCCGAAGGTGCGGCAGGGCGCGAAATATTCCTTGTCCAGCAGGTTGGTCACGTTGAGCGCGAACGTCCACGCCGGCAGCTCCAGCTCGAGCAGTGCGTCGGCCAGTGTGTAGCTCTGTGTGCGCAGGGTGCCGGCCGCACCGGTGGACACGGTGGATCCGACGTACCGCCCGCCGAGGCCGGCGCGCAAGCGGAGATCGCCGCCGAGATCGAAGCCCTTCGACACCCACATGGAACCCAGGTCCTGCGGCGTGTCATTCAAACGCTGGCCGACCTCCGGCGCGTAGTTGCTGCGGGTGACTTCGGCTTCGTTGTGGCTGTAGCTGGCGGTCACGGTGAAGTCGCCGTCGAACGCGTAGGCGCCTTCCAGTTCGACACCCTTCGACTCGATCTCGCCGGTCTGCACGACGTTGAGCACGTTGTCGGGATCGTTGGTCTGCCGATTGGTCTCGGTGATGCGGTAGACCGCTGCGCCGACCAGCGCATTGCGGACCGGCTGCCACTTCACGCCGGTCTCGACCTGGTGCCCGCGCATCGGCTCGAACGCGCGGCCGTACAGGTCCTGGCCGGCCACCGGCAGGAACGACTCGGAGTAGCTGACGTACGGCGACACGTTGTCCCACAGTTCGCCGATCAGGCCGATGCGGTAGGTGGTGGCGTTGTCGGTCTTGTCGGCGAGGCCCTCGGTTTCGGTGCGGGCGTGGTCACGGCGGGCACCCACCACCAGCGAGAAGCGGTCGGCGTAGCGGATCTGGTCCTGCACGTACACGCCGGTCTGGGTGGTGCGCTGGTCGGGCAGGCGCTGCCACTCGGGAATGACCACGCCGGTGGACACCGGGTCGTAGATGTCGATGGGCGTCGCCATGCCGGAGAAGGTCCACGATTCCTCCCGGAAGTCGGTGTAGTCCACGCCGGCCAGCAGCAGGTGCCGGAAGGCGCCGGTGGCGAAGTCGAACTGCAGCGAGTTGTCCGCGCTCAGGATGCGGTGGTTGGGCCGGACGCCGTAGGACAGACGGTTGAGCACGCGATCGTCTTCGTCGATGAAGGGATCTTCCGGGTTGGTGTAGGTGTCCGGGAACAGCTCGCGGAATTCGGTCTCGCCATCGATGTAGCGCAGGTTCGAACGCCAGGTGACCACGTCGTTGAAGGCGTGGTCGAACAGCATCGTGGCGCTGGCCATGCGGGTATCGAGCTTGTCGAACTCCTTGTCGCCGAGGAATGTCGAGGGGTCGAGCCGGCGGCCGGGAGGGGCGTTCAGGGTTGCCGCGACCGGCAGGAACTGCTGGCTGGAGCCGGTCTGGTCACGCTGGTAACTCGCCAGCACGGTGAGGGTGCTGCGCTCGCCGCGCCACGTCAGCGACGGCGCAATGTAGAGGCGATCGTCCTCGAGTTCGTCGGTCTGCATGCCCGAGTCGCGCAGCACCCCGACCAGCCGGCCGGCGATGTTGCCCGCCCCGCCAAGGGTGCCGGCAATGTCGCCCTGCAACTGCCTGCGGTCGAAGTTGCCTACCTGCAGGCCGATCTCGCCGAAATCGCGGAAGCTCGGCCGCTTGCTCATCGCATTGATGATGCCGCCCGTGGCACCCGCGCCGTACAGCACCGACGAGGGGCCCCGCAGCACTTCCACCCGCTCCAGGCCGTAGACCTCCGGCCGTGCCATCGGGCTGAAGCCGTAGATCCGGCGCATGCCGTCGAGGTACTGCACCGGATCCAGCCCGCGGATCGTGCTGCCGTCGCCGCGGGTGTCCAGGCCCCAGGCCTCGGCAGTGACGCCGGCGCTGTATCGCAGCGTTTCCTGCAGGTTGCGCGCGCCGCGATCGGTGAACAGCGCCGAGGTGACCACGCTGACCGCCTGGGGTGTTTCGGTCAGCGGGGTGTCGGTCTTGGTAGCGGTCGTAGCGCGCTCGGCCACCACGGTGACGGCATCGAGCGTGAGGGCGTCATCGGTGCTTTGTGCCTGGGCGATGGCGGACGTCAGCAGGGTGGGGGCCATGACAGACAACAGCAGGCCATTGCGGCGGCGGCACTTGGAACCGGACATCGGGTCGCTTCCCCTGGGAGTGAGGGGGCGAATTATGGGAACCGATGTCAGTTAATGCAAATGATTCTCATATCCGAGCGCGCCGGCGGGATGTCCAGAGGCTGGGCGCCCCTATTCGAGAACGTAAGAGTCTCCGGTCCAGATGATCGTCTCGAATTCGCCGCACTCCATGCACTTGTACCAACGGATCCCGTCTTTGTCCGCGAGCAGCGCACTGAATCCGGCGGTGCCGACGTGCTGGAAGTGTTGAACCACCCTTCCGTTCTTCACCACCGCGACAAAGCGCCCGGTGTTTCCCGATTTCGCCTCGAACACACCTACGAAGAAGCTCTCCGGAACTCCGTCGTTGTCTTGGTCGGCAAGCAACGAGAACGACAGCCCCGAATCCTGGAACCGGTTCAACTGGTCTGCCGACACGCGTCCGGCAAGAAGACGGGTAGCCAGGACCATCGCCGCCTTCCAGTTCGGTTCAATCCGGTCCACGGCGATGCCGTGGATGGAAGTCGATGCCGGTTCGAAATCCATCCCGTACCACCACGCAGCAGCCGGAGCATCCTGAACGTCCGGCAGTGGGGCGGCGCTCCGGCATGAGGCGCACAGGAGTACCGCAACCAGGAGGAACCAACGTGTCATCCGCTTACCAGTCCACATGCCAGTGCCGACCTCCTGCTGCATGGGGTTCGCGCAGAACGGCGGCGCCCAGGGCCCGTATGCGTGCTTCTATCGCATCCAGCTGCTGATGGCTGCCGATCGGCCAGCTGATGTCGCGAGCGGTGTTGGAAAGATGGTTGGACACCAGGGCCCCGCGGGCCCGGGCCTGCTCGATCAGTACTTTGAACGCATCTACCGTGGCCTGCTCCGTTGCGGACGGATGGCGAAGGAACCATCGGTCCATTTCGGAAATGTGCTGCGTCGGACGGTAGGTGCGTAGGAACTCAAGCCGATTGGCGCGGATCCGCTGCGCCATGAGTTCTGCCTGTCGCCGTGTAGTGCGAGCCCTGCCGGTGATCCGTATCCCCGCTCTCGGGAACTCTTGCTGGATGACCAATATGAGCTGGTCGATATTTGCCGGACGCAACTGGGGCCTGTCGTAGGCAGCTGCCTGCATATTTCCCCCTCCTTGGGCGAACTTCCGATGTCGTGTCCGCGGCGTGCATGGTGTTTCTTCCCATGACGCGCGGTGACTCGGGCGAAAGTAGCACACGCATCTGGACGAGCGCGGGCAATGCCCCGGATTCCGCGCCGGTCCAGTGCCAGCGCTGCTGCCAGTAGCCCGGGTGTGCCGGCTTTACTCGACCGCCAACCCTTCGACCTTCTGCCAGCCCCGCGGCAGCAGCCCGCCGCGCGTCGCCCGAGCGCCGACGTAACCGTCGAGGTCCTTCCACGACAGGGTCATCGTGCGCGCGCCGGACTTCACCGACAGCGTGCCGCCCGGCGGGACCACCGCCACCGCGACCACCCGCTCGGTGCCGAGCTTGGCCTTGGGGATGTCGATCAGCTTGTTGCCCTTGCCCTTGTCGAGCTCCGGCAGCTCGGCCACCGGGAACGCCAGCAGGTGGCCGGCGCTGGTGGCGACCACCACGCGGTCCTGCCCGACATCGCCGACCTGTGCCGGCTGCACCACCTTGGCGTTGGGCGTCAGCGACAGCATCGCCTTGCCGGCCTTGTTGCGGCTGGTGAGGTTCTCGAAGCGGGTCACAAAGCCGTAGCCGTGGCTGGACGCGAGCACGAAGCGGGTGTCGTTGTCGCCGCTGGCAACGGCCTGGAACGACGCGCCCGGCGCCGGCGAAAAGCGTCCGGTCAGCGGCTCGCCGTTGCCACGCGCGGACGGCAGGCTGTGAACGATGGTCGAATAGCTGCGGCCGGTGGAGTCGAGGAACGCCACCTGCTGGTTGCTGCGTGCGCGGGCGAAGGCCTGCAACTCGTCGCCCTCGCGGTAGTTGAGCGCGGCGGCGTCGACGTCGAAACCCTTCGCCGCGCGCACCCAGCCCTTCTCGCTGACCACCACGGTCATCGGCTCGCTCGGCGCCAGGTCGGTTTCCGACAGCGCCTGCGCGGCGCCACGGGCGACCAGCGGCGAGCGGCGGGCGTCGCCGAACTTCTTCGCATCGGCCAGCAACTCGTCCTTGATCAGCTTGCGCAGCTTCGCCTTGCTGCCCAGCGTCGCGATCAGCTTCTCGCGCTCGGCGGCCAGGTCGGCCTGCTCGCCGCGGATCTTCATTTCCTCCAGCCGTGCCAGCTGCCGCAGCCGGGTTTCGAGGATGTAGTCGGTCTGCTCCTCGCTGAGCCCGAAGCGCTTCATCAGGACGGCCTTGGGCTCGTCCTCGGTGCGGATGATGCGGATCACCTCGTCGAGGTTGAGGAAGGCGACCAGCAGGCCTTCCAGCAGGTGCAGGCGGCGCTCGACCTTCTCCAGCCGGTGGGTCAGGCGGCGGGTCACGGTGTCGGCGCGGAACTGCAGCCATTCCGACAGGAACGCCTTCAGGCTCTTCACCTGCGGACGGCCGTCGAGGCCGATCACGTTGAAGTTGACCCGGAAGCTTTTCTCCAGGTCCGTGGTGGCGAACAGGTGGCCCATCAGCTGGTCGATGTCGACCCGGTTGCTGCGCGGGACCAGCACGATGCGGGTCGGGTTGGCGTGGTCGGACTCGTCGCGGATGTCCTCCAGCCACGGCAGCTTCTTGGCCCGCATCTGGGTGGCGATCTGCTCGATCACCTTGCTCGGCGAGACCTGGTGGGGCAGCGCGGTGACGACGATGTTGGTGCCGTCCTTTTCGAACACCGCGCGCGCACGGACGCTGCCGTTGCCGCTTTCGTACATCGACACCAAGTCGGCGCGCGGGGTGATGATCTCCGCCTCGGTCGGGTAGTCGGGGCCGAGCACGTGCTCGCACAGGTCGCGGGTGGTCGCGTCGGGGTCGTCGAGCAGGCGCACGCAGGCGCTGACGACCTCGTTGAGGTTGTGCGGCGGCACGTCGGTGGCCATGCCGACGGCGATGCCGGTGGTGCCGTTGAGCAGCAGGTGCGGCAGCCGCGCCGGCATCCAGGACGGCTCCTCGAGGGTACCGTCGAAGTTCGGGTCCCAGTCCACGGTGCCGTGGGCGAGTTCGCCCAGCAGGACCTCGGCGATCGGGGTCAGCTTGGACTCGGTGTAGCGCATGGCCGCGAACGACTTCGGGTCGTCCGAAGAGCCGAAGTTGCCCTGGCCCTCGATCAGCGGATACCGGTACGAGAACGGCTGGGCCATCAGCACCATCGCCTCGTAGCAGGCGCTGTCGCCGTGCGGGTGGAACTTGCCGATGACGTCGCCGACGGTGCGCGCGGACTTCTTGGGCTTGCTCGCGGCGTTGAGGCCGAGCTCGCTCATCGAGTAGATGATGCGGCGCTGCACCGGCTTGAGCCCGTCGCCGAGGAACGGCAGGGCGCGGTCCAGCACCACGTACATCGAGTAGTCGAGGTAGGCGCGCTCGGCGTACTCGCGCAGGGGGATCTGTTCGAAACCGTGGAAGGTCGGACGTACGGATTCAGTCATGCGGGCGGTTCGATCCTGGGCGGCCGGAGTTCAGCGGTGCAGTTCGCCGGAGGCCTCGGGCTGGTAGGCGATCGACAGCACCTGCAGCTGCACGGTGCGTCCGCCCGGGACGGGCCACTCGATGGTGTCGCCCACGCGCAGGCCGAGCAGGGCGCTGCCGACCGGCGCCAGGATCGAGACCCGGTCCGGCTGGCCGTTGACGTCGCGCGGGTAGACCAGGGTCAGCTCGCGCTCCTGGCCCTCGTCGCCGCCGTCCAGCACACGGAAGCGGGCGGTGGAGTTCATCGTGATGACGTCGGCCGGCATCTGCGCCGGCTCGAGGATCTGCGCGCGTGCCAGCTCGGCCTCCAGCGCGGAGGTGTCGAGGGCGGCACTGCCCGGGGCTTCGAGCAGCGCTTCGAGACGTTCGCAATCCAGGCGCGAAACGAGAATGGCGGGGGCGGTCATGCTGGGCTCCAATGCATGCGGGCGACGCAAGATGCGCCGCCCGCGACTGTCATGGAGTCTACTCCAGACCACGGCCGAGGCCCATCGGGATGCCGATGCCGCGCACCGGTGGGATGGAGCCGGGCCGTGGCGGCCGTCCGCGGGCGCGGTCCGGCGGGATTCTGTGAAAGGAGTGTTGACATCGCCGTGGCCGACCGCCAATATGCGCGGCCCGCACAGCAAGAACGTGCGGTTTGCCCAGGTGGCGGAATTGGTAGACGCACTAGCTTCAGGTGCTAGCGGGGGCAACTCCGTGGAGGTTCGAGTCCTCTCCTGGGCACCAAACACCGTTCGGTGACTACCGCGCCGGACACACGAAGAACCCCGCCCCGGCGGGGTTTTTTGTTGCGTGCGTGGCGGGGTTTTCCGCGCGTGTGGCCGCACGGGGCGTTGACAGGTGGCGTGTACCATCGCGTCGATGAACAAGCCCCCCAGCAAGCGTGGCGCGAAGGCCCGCAAGTCGCCCGGCACGGCCGGTGGTTCCAGGGCCGGAGCCTCCCAGGGGCCGGCCTCGCGCAACGGTGGTGCCAAGGCCGCTGGCGGCCGTGGCAAGGCGGCCGGCAAGAAGCCCGGCTGGCTCCCCGAACCGCCGCCGCGAGGTGCCCGCAAGCCGTCGCTCGCCCCGATCCACGGTGATGCGAAATCCGGCAAGGGCGGCCTGCACGACCCCTACGCCGACCGCGAGGCTGCCCGTTACGAGCAGCCGATCGCCAGCCGCGAAATGATCCTGCAGCTGCTGTCCGCGGCTGATGGCCCGATCGAGGCCGAGGCGCTGGCGGAGAAGCTCGGCCTGGCCGAGCCGGACCGCTTCGACGCACTGACGGCGCGCCTGCGGGCCATGGTCCGCGACGGCCAGCTGCTGCAGAACCGCCGCGGCGGCTTCGTGCCGGCCGAGCAGGTCGACCTCGTCGCCGGCAGCGTCATCGCCAACCCCGACGGGTTCGGCTTCCTGCGCCCCGATGCCGGCGGCGACGACCTGTTCCTGCCGCCGTACGAGATGCGCAAGGTCATGCACGGCGACCGCGTGCTGGCCAGCATCACCGGCATGGACCGGCGCGGCCGCCAGGAGGGCGCGATCGTCGAGGTGCTGGAGCGCCGGCTGAGCCGGATGATCGGCCGCTACATCCTCGAGGACGGCGTCAGCTACGTGGAGCCGGACGACCGGCGGATCCAGCGCAACGTGCTGATTCCGCCGGAGTGCCGCGGTGATGCGCAGGCCGGCCAGCTGGTCGTGTGTGAACTGACCCGCGCCCCCGACGCGCGCCGCCCGCCGATGGGCAAGGTGCTGACCGTGCTCGGCGAGCGCCTGACTGCGTCGCTGGCCGTGCAGGCAGCGATCCACGGCCACGACATCCCGCACGAATTCCCGCAGGCGGTGCTCGACCAGGCCGCCGCGGTCCCGCTGGACGTGCCGGAGGAAGACGCGCGCGAGCGCGTCGACATCCGCGACCTGCCGCTGGTCACGATCGACGGCGAGGACGCCAAGGACTTCGATGATGCGGTCTGGTGCGAGCCGAACCGCGAGGGCTTCCGGCTGGTGGTCGCGATCGCCGACGTGTCGCATTACGTCCGTCCGGGTACGCCGCTCGATGACGAGGCGCAGAAGCGCGCCACCTCGGTGTACTTCCCCGGTTTCGTGGTGCCGATGTTGCCGGAGACGCTGTCCAACGGCATCTGCTCGCTCAAGCCGAAGGTCGACCGCCTGTGCTTCGTCTGCGACATGCAGATCGACCGCAAGGGCGAGGTGACCGCGTCGAAGTTCTACGAAGCGGTCATGCATTCGCACGCGCGGCTGACCTACACCCAGGTCTGGAACGCGGTCGGCGACGATGCCACGGAGGAGGACCGCGAGGATGCGCTCGGCCGGATCGGCGGACTGCTGCCCCAGGTGCAGCGCCTGCACCAGCTCTACCAGGTGCTGGCGAAGGCGCGTGCCAAGCGCGGCGCGATCGAGTTCGAATCCAGCGAGGTGCGTTTTGTCCTCGGGCCGAAGGGCGAGGTCACCCAGGCCGGGATGATCCTGCGCAACGACGCGCACAAGCTGATCGAGGAATGCATGATCGCCGCCAACGTGGAGGCGGCGAAGTTCCTGATCGACGCCGAGGTGCCGGCGCCGTACCGCATCCACGATAGGCCGCCGGAGCAGAAGTACGCGGACCTGCTGGAGTTCCTCAAGGAGTTCAGGCTGCGCATGCCGCCGTGGGGGAAGGTGCAGCCGCGCGACTTCACCAATCTGCTCAGGACGATCCGCGAGCGCGCCGATTCCACGCTGATCGAGTCGGTGCTGCTGCGCAGCCAGAGCCTGGCCGTGTACCAGCCGGAGAACGTCGGTCACTTCGGCCTGGCGCTGGAGGCGTACGCGCACTTCACCTCACCGATCCGCCGCTATCCGGACCTGCTGGTGCACCGGGCGATCAAGCACGCGTTGAGCGGCAAGCGGCCGGAGAAGTTCAAGTATTCGCCAAGCGACATGGCGCAGCTGGCGCTGCAATGCTCGGAGCGCTCACGCCGGGCGGAGGAGGCCGAGCGCGAGGTCGACGAGCGTTACCGCGCGGCGTGGATGGAACAGCACGTCGGCGGTGAGTTCGATGGGGTGATCAGCGGGGTGACGAGCTTCGGGTTGTTCGTGGAGCTGGATCAGTCGAAGGTCAACGGGCTGATCCACGTGACGCAGTTGCCGCACGATTTCTACCACTTCGATCCGATCCGGAAGACGCTCACGGGCGAGCGCCATGGGCGGGAGTTCCGGCTGGGCGACCGGGTGAGCATCGTGGTGATGAAGGCCAGTGTGGAGGAGCGCAAGATCGACTTCCGGCTGGTGGAAGAACGCGGGGTCAAGCCGTTGCCTGAGCGTGGGAAGCCGGCGAAGCGGGTGAAACAGAAGTATTGAACTGGTTTGCTGCGGCGGGGCTGGCGGGACAATCGACAGCAACAGCAACGGCAACGGCAACGGCAACGGCGGTGCTGCGGGGTGGCGCGCTGCCTGAGCCGCGTGGCGGGGGTGTTGTCTCCACCCCTCGGTCGGGGCGTCCCTGCCCCGACTCGGGGCCGCAGGCCATCCATGGCCTGCTTTCCGCAACACCCCCGCCACACGGCTCACGCGGGTGTGTTGCGATGGGTGACCGCGAGAAGGAACCGGGCAGGGTTTGCTGTGCTCCTGTGCTTCCGTGCCCCCCGGTGCTCTCGTGCTCCCGTGCGCACTGCGTCTTTGTAGGAGCGGCTTCAGCCGCGATCGGATAATCGGTCCCCTCAGCGGTGCCAGATTGCGATGGACCGCGCCACCGTGCCCCGCGCGCCGCTCCAACCGAAGCCCGCGCCCCCACCGCTTTTGCTTGCAACCACAGCGCCCAACGGACGGTCCCCTACAATGGCGGCCCGTCCGCACACCCCACGCCCCCATGAGCCAGAAGCAATGGATCGCCGGCATCAATGCCGTCGCCGCCGCGGTCGAGCACGATGCCGACAACGTCCGGGAGGTCTTGATCGAAGCAGGGGCGAAGAATCCGCGCCTGGCCGAGATCGAGTCCTCCGCGCGCCGGGTCGGCATCGATGTCCGACGGGTCGCCACGCAGGCGATCGACGGTGTGGTCGGCAACCTGCGCCACCAAGGCGTGGTCGCCCGCTATGCGGCGGCGAAGACCTGGAACGAGAATGAACTCAAGGACCTCGTCGAGGCCGCGGAAGGCCGCGCGCTGGTGCTCCTGCTCGATGGCGTGCAGGACCCGCACAACCTGGGAGCGTGCCTGCGCAGCGCGGCCGCGGCCGGGGTGACGGCGGTGGTGATCCCGAAAGACAAGTCGGTGCAGGTCAACGCGACCGTGCGCAAGACCTCCGCCGGCGCGGCCGACAGCATCCCGGTGGTGCCGGTCACCAACCTCGCCCGGACCATGCGCGACCTGCAGCAGCTCGGCGTGTGGCTGTACGGCCTGGCTGGCGAGGCGGACGCGTCGCTGTATGCGCTGGACCTGCGCGGCAACGTCGGCCTGGTACTCGGCGGCGAGGGCGACGGCCTGCGCCGGCTGACCCGCGAGAACTGCGACCAGCTCGTGCGGATCCCGATGCCGGGCGAGGGGGTGGAGAGCCTCAACGTCTCGGTGGCCGCGGGCGTCACCCTGTTCGAGGCGGTGCGCCAGCGGCAGGGCTGACGGTGGCGCCTGCACCCCCGGATCTCGAGGAGCACGCATGAACCTCCAGTGGTACGACTGGATCGGCGTCGCCGGCACCCTGATGGTGCTCGGGGCGTTCTTCGGTTGCAATCCGGGCGCCTTGCGGGCGACGGCATCGTCTACCAGCTGCTCAACCTGCTTGGCGCCGCCGGCGTGCTGGTGTCGCTGGTGGGCGAGTTCAACCTGTCGGTGTTCCTGCTGGAGGTGGCGTGGGTGGCCGTCAGCGCGTACGGCATCGTGCGATCGCTGCGGGCACGACGGAGCGGCGCGACGCGCCAAGGCTGAGTCCGGGCCGCGGCGTCGGCTTCACGTCCCTGCGGATATGAATAGCCAGCGGCCCGAGCCGCGTTCGCACGAACCGGAAGGCCACCGTGAATGCTTTTGAACTGTCGGCGCCGCTCATGGACTTTGTTGTCCGCGGCACCATCATCTATTTCGTGGTGGTGATCGCCATTCGCCTGCTGCCCAAGCGGGAGATCGGCTCCCATTCGCCTTCGGACATGCTGGCGCTGGTGATGATGGGTGCGCTGGTTGCCGACGGCATGTCGATCGGGTCCGAGGAGCCGGTCGACTTCCTGGTGCTCGCCGCCGTCGTTCTGGCCTGGGACTGGGTGGTGAACGCGCTGGAGTTCCGCTTCCCGATCATCGCGCGGCTGACGGCGGAAGCACCGGTGGTGATCGTCCGCAATGGCCGCCTGCTGCATCGCGCGATGCGCCACGAGCTGATCACCGAGGACGAGATCCTCGCCTGCTTGCGCAAGAACGGGCTCGCGCGAATCGAGGAGGTGGCGCTCGCCACCGTCGAAAAGACGGGCGAGATCAGCGTGGTGCCGAAGGATCGATGACGCCGCCGGCGGCCGGTCCTCAGCCCGGAACCGACGTGGCGCGCGGCCAGCTGTTGACGATCCTGCAGAACAGTTCGGCGGTGCGCTCGGTGTCGTACACGGCCGAGTGCGCCTCGCTCGGGTCCCAGTGGAACCCCGCCGCCTGTACCGCCCGCGCCAGCACCGTCTGGCCGTAGGCGACGCCGGCCAGGGTGACGGTGTCGAACACGCTGAAGGGGTGAAACGGATTGCGCTTGTGCCCGGTGCGGGCCACCGCGGCATTGAGGAAGTTGAGGTCGAAGTGCGCGTTGTGGCCGACCAGGATCGCGCGCTGGCAACCGTGCTTCTTGCAGGCCGCACGCACCGGCGCAAACACGTAGTCGAGCGCGGCGCGTTCGGGCTTGGCCAGCCGGAACGGGTGGTCCAGGCGGATCCCGGTGATCTCCAGCGACTTCGGGTCGATCTCCATCCCTTCGGCCGGCACCAGGTGCGCGTTGGTGGTCTCGCCCGGCACCAGCAGGCCGTTCTCGTCGAGTTCGACCGGCTGCACCGCGATCTCCAGCAGCGCGTGACGGTTCCAGTCGAAGCCGCCGGTCTCCACATCGACCACCACCGGCAGGTAACCGCGGAAACGGGTTGCCAGTGGGGAAACGGTGGCGCCAGCCGGCGCTCCGGCCGACGGGGAGGGAGTGGGGGAGTTCATCGCGGAAAGCCTAGCAGACCGGCGCGGGACCGCTGGTGCGGGTCCACGGCGTAGTGGAGCCTCGGAGGGCATCGGCGCACCTGCAGGAGCGGGTTGAGCCGCGATCGAAAATCGTCCGTCCGGGCCGACCCTACGATCGCGGCTGAAGCCGCTCCTACAAAGGGCGGTCGCGATGCGGGGCGGCGCGGGTGCCGAGGATCACGCCGGTCTCGCGGAACTGCCGCAGCATGCGCGCACCGTCCTCGACGAACGCGTCCACCGACGGCGCGGCGGCTTCGGCGGCGAGGGCGCGCAGTTGGTGGCGGCCGTCGAGTTCCGCATGCTTGTCCAGCCGCTGCAGGAGCCGGTAGGCGAGCGGGCTCAGCTGCTGGAACGACACCACGCCGCTCGCGTCGCGCTGCAGCAGCAGGCACGTAGGCGTGGCGGGCGGCTGTCCGGGCAGGTGGTCCGGCCCGATCCGGTGCACCGGCCACGCATACACCAGCGGCCAGGCGACGGGCGAGACCAGCGGCGCGCCGTCGAGCAGGTCGCCGGCTGGGTCGTGCGGCACGTCCCCGACACGCGCTTCGCTGATCTGCAGGGCGAGCTCGATCCACTCGTAGTGGGCCAGCTCCGCCAGCCAGGGAGGATCGCCGCGCTCCGCCTCCGCCCGGCTTTCGACGTAGCGCAGAAACTCCCGTGCCAACTCCGGAAACAGCGGCGTGCGCGAGGGGTGTTCGCGATAGAAGTCGCGCACGAGCGCCGTCCAGCGGCCGGGATCCGGCTCGGCCGAGAGGATCCTCCGGATCACCGGGAAGTTGCCGCCCAACATCGACTCGATGTTGTTGAAGAACAGTTCGCGGTAGATCTTGAGCCGGCGCGGCTCGATGCCCTCCGGGGCGGCCGCGTGCTCGGGGTCGCGGATGTGGGCGGCGAGTGCGCGCCGCGCGTCGTCGATGGGGGCGCGATGCTCAGGCGGCATGGCGGCGGTCGCCCCGGCGGCGGGCGAGGTGGCCGCGCACGAGGTCGAGCTCGCCCAGCAGCTCGTCCAGCGGCGGCAGGTTGAAGTCGCGTTCGAGCAGGGTCGGGCGCGGTCCGAACATGCGGTAGGCCTCGGCCAGCAGCGTCCACACAGGATCGCTCACCGGCGCGCCGTGGGTGTCGATCTTGAGGTCGGCGGCTTCGTCGAAATGGCCGGCGACGTGGATGTAGGCGATGCGCTCGCCGGGGAGTGCATGCAGGAAGTCGACCGCGTCGTAGCCGTGGTTGGTGGCGTTGACGACGATGTTGTTGACGTCCAGCAGCAGGTCGCAGTCGGCGCGGTCGAGCACCGCGCGGATGAAGTCGATCTCGGTCATCCCGCGTGGTTCGAGGGTCGCGTAGTAGGAGATGTTCTCGACCGCGATGCGACGGCCGAGCACGTCCTGCACGTGACGGATGCGGTCGGCGACGTGGGCGACCGCGGCGTCGGTGAACGGCAGCGGCATCAGGTCGTACAGCTGGCCGTGCTCGTCGCTGCAGGCGCTCAGGTGCTCGCTGTAGACCAGGCTGCGGAGGCGGTCGAGGAAGCGGCGCAGCCTGCCGAGGAAGGTTTCGTCGAGGGGCCCGGGGCCGCCGAGTGACAGCGACAGGCCGTGGCAGACGATCGGATGGCGCGTGGCGAGTTCATCGAACCCCTCGCCGAGCGCGCCGCCGACGCCGATCCAGTTTTCGGGAGCGACCTCGAGAAAGTCGAAGCCGCCGGGAGCGGCCGCCCGCAGCGGACCCAGCAGGGCCCGCCGCAGGCCGAGGCCGACGGCGTCGTCGGCGAGCGGCGCCGGTGCGGTCATGGCGTCATGCGTGCGTCGCGCGACTCACATGCCGCCGCACTTGCCCTCGCCGCACTTGCCTTCCATGCCGGCCTTGTCGTCCTTCTTCGCGGCGTGGTGGGCGTCCATCTCGGCGGCGCTGATGAAACCGTTGCCGTCCGGGTCGTGCTCGGCGAAACGGCCGCCATCGCCGTCGTGGGCGGCGGCGAACTCGGCGGGCGAGATGCGGCCGTCCTTGTCGGTGTCCATGTGGTCCATGCCGCAGGAGCCTTCATGGCCCTTGTCGCCGTGGCTGGCAGGGGCGGCCTCCTGGGCGCCGAGCATGTATCCCTGGGCGAGCGGCACGGCGGCAAACGCGCTGCCGGCGAGGAGCAGGCTGCCGGCGATGCCGGCGGCGAGGGCGGGCTTGTTCGACTTGCTGGACATCGGCTGTCTCCGTGGGTGCGGCGGGGGCCGCGGTGGAGGCGATGCTAGCGCGGATCGGGCGTGGCAGCGTGCGGGATGGAAGGGGCCCCCGGTGTGCGGGCGCCGCGCCAGGTGTACGGACACCGTGCCAGGTGCACAGGCGCAGGGCGTGGAGGCTCACATGAAGACGCGGCTCCGAGGTAGGAGCGACGTGAGTCGCGACCTGTACATCGCCTTACGGCTTCGGCGGGTCGCGACTCACGCCGCTCCTACAGAAGCGCGCCCCGCCTACAGTTCGTTGAGACGAAGCGGGGGCGCCGGAGCGGAGCGAAGACGTTCGGCCGGGTTGGACCCGGTCCAGGCGGTCTACGGAGCCACGGTATTGCTGCCGTCGCGCTTTTCCCGCGGTGGCAACTCCTCGTTGCCACGCACCAGGAACCAGACGTTCTCGGCGATGTTGGTGGCGTGGTCGCCGATGCGTTCGATGTTCTTGGCCATGAACAGCAGGTGGGTGCAGCCGGTGATGCTGCGCGGGTCCTCGGCCATGTAGGTCAGCAGCTCGCGGAACAGCGCGGTGTAGGCGGTATCGAGCTCGGCGTCGCGGTCGCGGACTGCCTGTGCGGCGGCGACATCGTTGTCGCGGTACGCCACCAGCACGTCGCGCAACTGCTGCACGGCGAGTTTGCCGATCACCTGCAAACCGCCGACGTGCGGCAGCGGCGGGGCCAGATTCAGCGCGGTCGAGCGCTTGGCGACGTTGGCGGCGTAGTCGCCGATGCGCTCGATGTCGGAGGCGATCCGGATCGCGGCGAGGATCTCGCGCAGGTCACGCGCCATCGGGCCGCGCAGGGCCAGCTTCATGACGTCGTGGCTGATTTCCTGCTCGAGCGTGTCGATCGCCTCGTCGTTGCCGATGATGCGCTCGGCGGCCTTGTCGTCGCGGCGGGCGACCACGTCCAGCGCGGCCTCCAGCTGCGCGGCGGCCATCTCGCCCATGCGCAGGGTCTCGTCGAGCAGGCGCCGCTGTTCGTCGTCGTAGCTCTTGACGATGTGGTCGTGGGGCTGGGTCATACGTGGCTCCCTCAGCCGAAGCGGCCGGTGATGTAGTCCTCGGTCTGCTGCTTTTCCGGCGCCGAGAAGATCCGGTCGGTCGGGCCGTGTTCGACCAGGTCGCCCAGATACATGAAGGCGGTGAAGTCGGACACGCGCGCGGCCTGCTGCATGTTGTGGGTGACGATGGCGATGGTGTAGTCGTTCTTGAGCTCGGCGACCAGTTGCTCGATGCGGCTGGTGGAGATCGGGTCCAGCGCCGAGGTCGGCTCGTCCAGCAGCAGCACGTCGGGCCGCAGCGCCACCGCGCGGGCGATGCACAGGCGCTGCTGCTGGCCGCCCGACAGGCCCAGCGCACTCTGGCCGAGCTTGTCCTTGACCTCGTCCCACAGCGCGCCCTGGCGCAGCGCCAGTTCCACCCGGTCGGCCATCTCGGCCTTGGACAGCTTCTCGTGGTGGCGGATGCCGTAGGCGACGTTCTCGAAGATCGTCATCGGGAACGGCACCGGCTTCTGGAACACCATGCCGACCTTGCTGCGCAGCCGGTTCATCGGGTACTTCGCATCGAGGATGTTCTCGCCGTCCAGCAGCACCTGGCCCGATGCGCGCAGTTTCGGGTACAGGGCGTAGATCCGGTTGAACACCCGCAGCAGGGTCGACTTGCCGCAACCGGATGGGCCGATCAGCGCGGTGACCTGCTTCTCGGGGATCTCCAGGTCGATGCCCTTGAGGGCGTGAAATTTGTCGTAGTGGAAGTCGAGGCCACGTGCGGCGAGCTTCACCGGCGCCTGCGTGGCGGTGGCGGGGGCGATGGCGTCGTTCATGGCGGGCATCTGGAAAGTGGAAGGGGGCGGGGGCGCGACGGCGCGGCGGGACAGGGCGGCCTCAGTCATGGCTCACCCGCTTGCGCGAGACGATCGCGCGGGCCACCAGGCTGATCAGCAGGACGAACGCCGTCAGCACCAGCGCGCCGGCCCAGGCGATGCCCTGCCAGGTCTCGTACGGGCTGCCGGCGTACTGGTACATCACCACCGGCACGCTGGCCATCGGCCCGGTGATGTCGGTGCTCCAGTACTGGTTGCCGAACGCGGTGAACAGCAGCGGCGCGGTCTCGCCGGAAATGCGGGCCAGCGCCAGCAGGATGCCGGTGACGATGCCCGGCATCGCCGAGCGGTACATCACCTGCACGGTGACCTTCCACTGCGGCACGCCGAGCGACAGGGCCGCCTCGCGCATCTGCGAGGGCACCAGCCGCAGCATCTCGTCGGTGGTGCGCAGGACCACCGGCAGCACGATGAAGGCCAGCGCGATCGCGCCGGCAATGGCCGAGAAGTTGCCGCCGGCCTGCATCACCACCAGCGTGTAGACGAACAGGCCGAGCACGATCGACGGTGCCGACAGCAGGATGTCGTTGACGAAGCGCACCACCGTGCCGACCCGGCCGGCGGCACCGTACTCGGCCAGCCAGGTGCCGGCCGCGATGCCCAGCGGGGTGCCGATGCCGATCGCCATCAGGCACATCACCGCGCTGCCGAAGAAGGCGTTCTTCAGCCCGCCTTCGGCCATCGGCGGCGGCGTGTTCTGGCTGAACAACGCCCAGTCGATGCCGGAGATGCCCTTGGCGACCAGCGTCCACAGGATCCAGCCGAGGAACAGCAGGCCCAGGGCGGCAGCGAAGCAGGCCAGCACCAGCGACACGGCGTTGGTGATACGGCGCCGGCGGTACAGCGCGTTGGAAGTGCGCAGGGTGCGGTCGCTGGCGACGGCGGACATCAGTTGCCCTCCTTGCGCGACAGGTGGCCGAGCATCAGGCGCGCGATCGCCAGCACGATAAAGGTCACGATGAACAGCACGAAGCCGAGGAGCAGCAGCGCCGAGCGGTAGGTCTCGGTCGCCTCGCCGAAGTCGTTGGCGATCAATGCTGCGATGGTGGTGCCCGGCTCGAGCAGCGAGGCGGTGAAGCGGGTCGAGTTGCCGATCACGAACGCGACCGCCATGGTCTCGCCGAGCGCCCGCCCCAGCCCGAGGAAGATGCCGCCGATCACCGCCGATCGGGTGTAGGGCAGCACGATGTCCCAGCTGACCTCCCACTTCGTGGACCCCAGCGCATAGGCCGATTCCTTCAGGCGCGTGGGGACGGTCAGGAACACCTCACGCATTACGGACGAGATGAAGGGGACGACCATGATCGCCAGAACGATGCCGGCGGTGAGCATGCCGATGCCGATCGGCGGGCCCTGGAACAGCGGGCCGACCAATGGCAGCGTGCCGAGGTGCTCGTTGGCCCACGGCGTGACGTGCTCGGTCATCACCGGCACCAGTACGAACAGGCCCCACATGCCGTAGATGATCGACGGGATACCCGCGAGCAGCTCGATCGCGGTGCCGACCGGCCCGCGCAGCCAGCGCGGCGCCACCTCCGTCAGGAAGAAGGCGATGCCGAAGCTGACCGGGATCGCGATCAGCATCGCGATGACCGCGGTGACCACGGTGCCGTAGATCGGCACCAGCGCGCCGTACCGGTTCTCGACCGGGTTCCAGTCGGCGCTGAAGAAGAAGTCGAGGCCGGAAGCCTCCAGTGCTTGGCGACCGCCCCACAGCATCGACAGCGCGGCGCCGGTCAGGGCCAGCAGCACGAACACCACGGTGGCGACCAGCGCGTAGCGGAACAGCCGGTCGTTGCGGGCGTCCTTGTGGTCGCGCGTGGCGGGGAGGGCAATGGCGTTCATGCGGTGTGCGAATTCCTGTCGTCAGGACGCCCAGGCGCCAGAGGCGCCGGGGCGGGTCGACTTGCTGCTGCGACTTACTGCTGCGGGGCGGCGCCCTTGAACTCGGCGGCCCAGTACTGCTCGATCTGGCCGACCAGCTCCGGCGGCAGCGGCACGTAGTCCAGCTCCGCCGCCTGCTGCTGGCCGTTCTCCAGCGCCCAGGTGAAGAACTCGCGGGCGGCGGCGCTGCGCTGCGGATCGGCCGGCTGCTCGTACATCAGGATGAAGTTGGTGGCGGTGATCGGCCACGCCTGCTCGCCCGGCGCGTTGGTGATGACCAGGTTGAAGTCCTGCACGCTGGTCCAGTCGGCGGTCGCGGCGGCCGCGGCGAAGGTCTCCGCGCTCGGGGCGACGAAGTTGCCGGCGGCGTTCTGCAGCAGCGCGTAGGCCATGTCGTTCTGCAGCGCGTAGGCCAGCTCGACGTAGCCGATCGAGCCGTCGATCTGCTGCACGTAGGACGCCACGCCCTCGTTGCCCTTGCCGCCGACGCCGTCGGGCCACTGCACCGACTTGCCTTCGCCGACCGCATCGGCCCACGCCGGGCTGACCTTGGTCAGGTAGTTGGTGAAGTTGAAGGTGGTGCCCGAACCGTCCGAGCGCTGCACGAGGCTGATCTTCGCGTCCGGCAACGCCAGGCCCGGGTTGACCGCGGCGATCGCCGGGTCGTTCCAGGTCTTGACCTTGCCGAGGTAGATGTCCGCCAGCAGCGGGCCGGTCAGCTTGAGTTCGCCGGCCTCGATGCCCTCGACGTTGACCACCGGCACCACGCCGCCGATCACCGACGGGAACTGCAGCAGGCCGGCTTCGGCCAGCTCCTCGCTCGACAGCGGAGCGTCGGACGAACCGAAGTCCACGGTACCGGCCTTGATCTGGGCGATGCCGCCACCCGAGCCGATCGACTGGTAGTTGACCTGGTTGCCGGTGGCGGCGTTGTAGTCGGCCGACCACTTGGAAACCAGCGGGAAGATGAAGGTCGCGCCGGCGCCGGTGATCTGCGCGGCGACCCTGTCACCGGTGCCGTTGGCGGCTTCCGGGGCGGCGTTGCCGGCACCCGCGGCCGGGGCGGCGTCGTTGCCACCGCACGCGGCGACGGCCAGGGCGACGGCAAGGGAGAGAGCGGCGGTGCGGAGGTTGAAGCCGGCCGACGAGGTGTTCATACGGGAACTCCGTGACGAGGGAATGCCGGCCCCTGCCGGCGGGTGCGACCATGAAATGATGTTTTTGTTACGTGGATATGACAGTTGCGGGCGTTTGTTACAGCCGCGGTCATGGGTGGAAGGCAAAAAAAACGGGCGCGACCTTGGTCGCGCCCTGCCGTCTGGAGAGAGAGGAGGCGGCCCCTGAGGGCTTGCGGCGTATTGAAGCCGCTGGATGTTGCGGGCGTATGTCGCCGGCGTGCGTCGTTCGGCCGGCGGCGCGGTGCGGCTTACCAGTAGAACTGCAGCCGTGTCTCGATGATGTCCGGATCGTCGCTGACGCCCTGGCGCTCGCTGTCGACCTGCACGTAATTGAGCGCGAACTTGAAGTTCTTGCGCCAATACCAGTTGACGCCGGCGGTGATGGCGTCCATCCGGCCGCCCTGCACGCTGCCGTCGTCGAGGTCGATCGTGTCGTAGCGCAGGCCGACCTGCCACAGGCCGCGGACGGGGTCTTCCGCCTTGCCGGTACCGGGCACGCCGTTCTTGTAGCTCCAGGTCTCGCCGGTCACGTTGTACAGCGCACTGAGATAGCCGCCATTGGCCGAGTAGTCGTCGTTGTTGTGGCGGCTGACGTCGGCCAGCATGTACTCGCCCTGCAGCTTCAGCGGGCCGCGGACCCAGAAGCTCTCCAGCCCGGTGGTGGACACGCGGTCGGTGTCGAGCAGGGTGCCGGTGTCGACCAGCCGCACTGCGGCGAGGTCGGCCTGCGGGCGGGTGCGCAGGCGCAGCGTGTCGGCATCGGTGTCCTGGTCCACGTAGGACAGGCCGAGGTGGAAGATGTTGCCGTCGCCGTTGACCGGCGCGAAGGTGCCGCGCAGCGCGTAACCGGCGCCGTGCGCGCCGCCGCTGGTCAGCTCGCGGCCGAAGCTGGCGGCGGTGACGCCCCAGTGGTCGGCCGAGTAGTTGTAGGCCGCGCCCAGCCGGCGCGAGACGGCGAAGGTGTTGGTGGTCATCGCCTTGGAGATGAAGTCGTTGTTCTTGCTCGACGAAAGCTCTTCCAGGCTGTTGGGCTGCTTGAACTGGCCGACGGTCAGGCCGTGGCCACCGCCGAAGTCGACGCCGACGTTGACGTCGAGCCACTTGTCGGCCTTGGCGTCGTAGCCGACGACCCAGTCGAACGCGCCCGGTCCCTTGCCCTTGAGCACGATCTCGGCGCGCCGCAGCTCGCTGTCGCTGTCACTGCCATCACCGATGTCGCCGTCGAGGTCGGCCACGTCGTTGTCGTACCAGCTGTTGTCGGCCTGGACCA
This sequence comes from Lysobacter sp. CC-YZS074, assembly GCF_056739745.1. Lineage (NCBI taxonomy): Bacteria > Pseudomonadati > Pseudomonadota > Gammaproteobacteria > Lysobacterales > Lysobacteraceae > Lysobacter > Lysobacter sp. CC-YZS074. Next base: position 1,335,220 of record NZ_CP200301.1, read on the forward strand.
TGCCCTCGAGGCTGATCTCGGAGCCGCCGATGGTGTCGATCACCACGCCGGCCTGCGCCAGCGGGGCGAAGCCGACGAGGAGCATCGCGGCAACAAGGCGGTTCGGTGTGATTTTCATGACGGTTTGGTGTCACCACAGGGGAAGTGCGCGCAGGTTAGGCGGAGAATCTTGCAGCAATGTGACATTCCTGCAGCGTGATTACACCGATGTTGCAGTTTGGCGTAACCAGGCGCGGACCCGCGGTGACCGTCGGTCACGGACTCAGGAGGGAGGTTGGCGGAATACCACCTCCACCTGCAGCGCGCCATTGCGCTTGCCGACCTCGAGCGATGCCGGTGCGATGCCGTGCCCGCTGCGCAGCCCGTCGAGCCAGCCGAACAGGGCCGGCGCGGCCACCGCGTCGATGCCGATCACCAACAGGTCTCCGTCGTCGCGCTGGCGGGTCACCGGCACCTGCGCGGCCGCGGCGGCATCGAGCACGGTCCGGGTGAAGGCGTCGCCAGCCGGCGGACCGGGGCGGTCGGTGCCGAGCTCGCGGATCGCGCGAACGGATGCTTCGAGCTCGGCGTGGTCCGCGGCCGCGCGCTGGTGCTCGCGGGCTGCGACGTCGGCGCGTGCCTGCAGGGGCCGCAGCACGCCCAGCCACAGGACAAAGACGGCGACCGCGATTGTCATCGCCATCAGCATGGCGCGCTCGCGCGGGGCGAAGGCATCCCAACGTTCGCGCAGGCGGTTCGAGGTGACGGTCACTGCTGCGGCCCCAGTTCGATGGTGGTGCGGGTGCGGCCGTTGGCGCTGCGGCTGCCGGTGGCGTCCAGCGACACCCCGGATGCGGCGACGGCGTCGCGCAGGCGCTCGAGGTCGGACGGATTGCCATGTGCGACGGTGGCCCGCAGGGTGTCGTCGCTGAACGACAGGGTGTCGAGTTCGGCGCCGTCGATGGCGGTGATCGCGCCCGCCAGTGCAGCGGTGGCGCGCGCGAAGGTGTCGCCGGCGCGCAGGCCGGCGAGGTGTTCGCGGACCGCGGGCAGCGGTGCGTCGGTCGCAGCCAGCGCCGGCAGCACGGTGTGGGCGAGGGTGCGGGACTGCGTGTCGAGTGCGTCGGCGGCGCGGGCGTGATGGATGGTCCGGGCGCCGAGCAGCAGCACCGGCGAGGCTGCCAGCATCGCGGCGAGGAGCGCGGCGCTGCGCCACGCCGGCCAGCCTTCACGGCTCGGCGGGGTGCGGGCGAATTCACCCTGGAGCAGGTCGACGGGCAGTACGAGCGCGCCGGTGGCGAACGTGGCGTCGAGGTCATCGACGGACTGCTGGCGGCGCCCGCCGATGATCGATGCGGCCAGTGCGGGCTCGGCGGCGAAGACGAGCCGCTTGCCGCGCACCAGCCAGCCATCCCCGTGTCGGGCGACGGTCACCGTGTCGGCTTCGGCCGGCATGGGCAGCAGCAGCGGCGCGGGAACCACCGCCTCGGGCGTGATCCCGTGCACGGCAGCGCGGTCGAGCCAGTCGCGCATGCGGGCCGAGTCGACACAGACCACCAGCCGCTCGTGGCCTTCCGCGGGAGCCGGGCCGATCGCGACGTGCTGGCTGTCGGCCGCGACCGCGAGCCGGTCGGCGACCAGCAGGCGGGCGGCGGCCAGCGCCTGCACCAGGCTGCGTGCCGGCAGATCGAGCCACAGCACCCGGCAGTCGGTGCCGGGGACGACGAGGATGCGGCGCGTGTCGGGATCGACGGCGGCCGGGGTGAGGGCGGCGAGCCGGTCACGACCGGTCACGCGCCCCGCGGCGTCGACCTGCAGCCGGACAAGTTCACCGGCGGGGTCTGGGGGAAACAGGAACAGCTGCAGGGCAGGGGTCATTCGAGCAGGGTCCAGCGGCGGGCGACCAGCCGGGCGCGGCCGGCGACGAGTTCGAACAGGGCGCTCGATACGAACTGCGCACCGCCGTGTTCGACCCGGCTCTGCAGGGCGAAGTACTGCGGTTGCAGCTCGATCTCGGCGAACAGCGCGTCGGGCAGGTCGAGCGCGGCCAGCACCGGTTCGGCGCGCAACGCGGCGGTGTCGACCCAGCCGGCGTGCGGGCGTGCCTGCAGCAGGCGACGCGCGGCGTGTGTGGACAGCGCGCCTTCGGTCAGCGCCACCAGCAGCGGCGCATCGTCGATGCCCAGCGCGTTGAGATTGACCGGCGAGCGCGCGTCGACCGGCAGCGCGCAGATATACGGCCGCAGCGACTGGTACAGCGCGTCGTCGAAACCGGCGACCGCGCGCAGTTCGCTGGTCTCGGCCAACAGGGTGCCGGAGGTGCGGTATGCCGGAGCGCGCAGTGCGTAGTGGTCGTCCTCGGCGCCGTTGGCGCCGGGGGTGGCGTCGGCGTCGATCCAGTCGACCAGCGCATCGACCAATGCACCGGTGCGGTGCGGCGGCACGCCGAGCTCGCGCAGCAGCACCGTGAACTGGCGCGCGCCGGCCTCGCGGCGCTGCCACAGCTCGCCGGCGCCCTCGACCACGCTGTTGAGATTGAAGCAGGTGCTGGCGTCGTCCAGTTGTGCCTGGACCAGACCGTCGCCGGTCGGGAACACCATCGGCTGGCCGTTCCAGCGCTCGGCCGGGACCACCCCGGGGCCGGCCGTCGCCAGCCGCTCGATCTGCGCACGCGCCAGCATCTCGGCCCCGAGCGCATGCCAGCGCGCCTGCGCCATCGCCTGCGCGTTGGTCGCGCGGCGCAAGCCGAAGCGGATGTCATCGAGCACGCTGGTCACCAGTACCGCCATCACCGCCACCAGCAGCAATACGATCAGCAGGGCGACGCCGTGCTGGCGGCGGCGCGGGGTGTTTGCGGACCTCACGGCGCCGTCCCCGGCAACAGGAACAGCTGCTCGATCCGGCCCAGCTCCGCCAGCTCCAGAGTGAGGCGCACCGCGCCGGGCATCGCCCCGGCGCCGCCAGCCCAGCCGCGATTCCACCGGCCGCGGTAGTGGTATTCGATCGACGCCGACCGGATCCCGGTCAGCAGCACCTGCGGCACGCCGGTGGCGGCGCCGTCGAGAGCGGCGCGGCTGGCGCGTTCGAGCTGGCCATCGACGATCCGGTATTCGACGTACTGCAGCGACGCGCGTGGCTCGCCGTCGGGGTTGGCCCAGCCGCGGCGGACCAGCGCCAGCAGTGGTTCGCCGTCGCGGCCGGCGCCGTCGGTGCGGCCGATGAAGCTGTTGCGCGCGGCCGTGCCGTCGCGCCCGCGCACGCGCCGCACCGCGGCCTGGGCGAGGTCGGCCTGCAGCAGCCCGCGCGCGCGCTGGAACTCGCCGAGCCGGTCCATCCGCGCCTGGATCACGCCCTGGTTGTCGGCCGCATAGGCCATCACCCCGACCCCGACCGCCGACAACAGGGCGAAGACCAGCAGCGCCACCATCATTTCGACCAAGGTGAAACCGGCCGCCCGCGCGTGCATCACGGCGCCTCCCGGAACAGCGTCGCTTCGGCGGCGACGCGTTCTTCGCCGGCCGGCATCACCGCGACGTCGATGCGGACGATCGCCGCCATGTCGGTCGGGCTGACGGTGCGGGTCCAGCGCCATGCGCGGTCGCCGAGCACCGACTCACCGCCGTCGGCGCCGGCCGCCAGTTGCGCCGGCGTCGCCAGCAGCGCCTCGGTGGCACGGTTGTCGGCCACCACGCCCGCAAGCACCTGCTCCTCGACCACCACGGCGGTGCGGGTGTTCTCGCCGGCGAGGTTGAGCAGGGCAAGCACGGTCAGGCCGAACACCGCCAGCGCGACCAGCAGCTCGATCAAAGAGAAGCCGGCGGCGGCCCGGCGGGCATCAACGCAGGCCATCGACCGTGACCTCACCAGCGGCGTCGACCGCCACCCGCACCGCCTGCCCGTCGCGCCGCAGCCGCACCTCGCCGGCCCGGGCGTTGCCGGTGGGGTCGAAGCGGAAGCTGACCTGCTGGCCGACCTGCCGGTTTGCGTCGCCGCCGAGGGTGGTCCCCTCGCTCCACGCGACCGGCCCGAACGGACCCTCGTCGAGCGGCTGCCAGTCGCCGAAGTCCTGCCGCGCGAACGCGTAGCCCGCGGCGTCGACCGTCACCTGCACCGCGCGCGTGGTCAGGATCGCCTCCTCCTGCGCACGCACCAGTCGCGCCGCCAGCGTGTCGGCCTCCAGCGCGAGCCGGCGGCCGTCACCGGGCGCGGTCAGCACCACCGCGACCCCGGCCAGGCCGAGGATCACCAGCACCACCATCAGCTCGACCAGCGTGAAGCCGGTCGGCCTTCGGGCAGCTTGGCGACTGCGACGACGCATCGGCCTGGCTCAGTTCCAGTTGCCGATGTCGGTGGCGTCGCCCTCGCCACCCTCGGCGCCGTCGGCGCCGAACGAGTAGATGTCGAACGCGCCGCTGCGGCCCGGATGGCGGTACTGGTACGGGTTGCCCCACGGGTCGGCAGGCAGCCGGCGCACGTAGCCGCCCTTGCGGTAGCGCTCCGGCCGCGCCAGCCCGGCCGGCGCCCGCACCAGCGCGTCGAGGCCCTGTTCGGTGCGCGGGTAGGCCAGGTTCTCCAGCCGGTAGGTCTCGACCGCCTGCTCCAGCACCGACACGTCGGCGCGGGCCTTCTCGACCATCGCGCGGTCCTGGCTGGGCATCACGTTGATCATCACCACCGTCGCCAGTAGGCCGATGATGACGATGACCACCATCAACTCGACGAGTGTGAAACCGGCGGCGTGGCGGGGCGTGCGGGGACGTGCGCGCATGGGTGTACCTCAACCAAGGACAAGGGAGTTGAACTGCAGGATCGGCAGCAGGATGGCGAGCACGATCACCGCGACCACGCCGCCGAGCACGACGATGATCAGCGGCTCCAGCAGGCTCATCGCCACCGAGGTGAAGGTGTTGAACTCGCGTTCGAGGTAGTCGGCGGCGCGCTCGAGCATCGGTCCCAGGCGGCCGCTGTCCTCGCCGCTGGTGGTCATGTAGAGGAGGGTCGGGGGAAACACGCCCGCGCGGCGCATCGCGCCCGACAGGCTGCCGCCCTCGCGGATCGAGCCGACCATGCGGTCGGTGGCCTCGCGCAGCACGCGGTTGTGCACGGTGCGCGCGGTGATGACCAGGCCCTCCATCATCGGCAGGCCGCTGCCGACCATGATCGACAGCGTCCGCGACATCCGGGCGGCATGGACGTCGCGGACCAGACGGCCGAGCAGCGGCAGCCGCAGCACCAACGCGTCGAAGCGGCGGCCGAACGCCGGCTGCTTCATGAGTTGCCGGAACGCGACCGCGCCGACCGCCAGCAGCACCAGTGCCGTCAGCCAGCCGGCGGCCATCAGGTCGGATACGCCGATCACCAGCCGGGTCAGCAGCGGCAGTTCGCGACCCATCGAGTCGAACTGCTCGACCACCTTCGGAACCACGAACGCCATCAGCGCGATGACCACCGCCACCGCGGTCATCGCCAGCGCGGCCGGGTAGACCAGCGCGGTGACCAGCTTGCCGCGCACCTGCTGCTCGCGCTCGAGCAGGTCGGCCAGCCTCTCGAGGATGTCCGGCAGGGCGCCGGAACCTTCGCCGGCGGCGACCATCGCGCGGTACAGCGGCGGGAACGCGTGGTCCTGCCGCGCCATCGCGTCGGACAAGCGGAAGCCTTCGAGCACGTGGGCGTGGGTCGCCATCAGCACGCGGCGCACGGCGCGTTTCTCGGCCTGCGCGCCGACCGTGCGCAAGGCTTCCTCCAGTGTCATCGCGGCGGCCAGGCTCGACAGCTGGCGGGTGACGAGGGCGAGGTCCTTGCCGGTGAAACGGTCCAGCAGCGAGTTCGGCCCGGCGTCGCCGCCGGCGCTGGCCGGTTCGATCCGCACCGGCACCAGCCGGCGGCGGGCCAGCCGTTCGCGCGCGTCGGCCGGGCTGGCGGCGTCGATCACGCCCTCGCGGGGCAGCCCGCGGGTGTCGAGCGCGGCGTAGTCAAACGCGGGCATGGCCGTCGTCCGATGCCGCGACCACCGGCGGGGTGTCGTCCTGCCGGGCCACGCGCAGCGCTTCCTCCGGCGTGGTGTCGCCGCGCGCCACCGCGGCGCGGGCCGAGGCGGCCAGCGTCGCCGAGCGGCTGAAGGCGGCGCGCGCGATGGTATCCTCGTCGGCGTTGTCGCCGATCAGCCGGCGCAGGGTGTCGCCGATGACCACCGCCTCGTACACGCCGAGCCGGCCGGCGTAGCCGGTGTGGTTGCAGCGGGCGCAGCCGTCGGAGCGGTACACGGTGCCGCCGAAACCGGCGCCCATGACCTGCCGCACCAGCGCGTCGCTCTCGCGCGATGCGCGGCAATGCGGGCACAGCCGTCGCACCAGCCGCTGGGCGAGCACCAGCCGCACGGTCGACGCGAGCAGGAACGGTTCCATGCCCATGTCGCGCAGTCGGGTGATCGCGCCGACTGCGTCGTTGGTGTGCACGGTCGACAGCACCAGGTGGCCGGTCAGGCTGGCCTGCACCGCGATCTGCGCGGTCTCCGGGTCGCGGATCTCGCCAACCATCACCACGTCCGGGTCCTGCCGCAGGATCGCGCGCAGGCCGGCGGCGAAGGTCATGCCGACCTTGGTGTTGACCTGGGTCTGGCCGACGCCGTCGATGGCGTACTCGACCGGGTCCTCGACGGTGAGGATGTTGCGGCTGCCGTCGTTGAGCGAGGCCAGCCCGGCGTACAGGGTGGTGGTCTTGCCCGAACCGGTCGGGCCGGTGACCAGCACGATGCCGTTGGGCACCTGCAGCGCCTTTGCGAACGCCGCCTGCACCGCCGGCGGCATGCCCAGCTGCTCCAGCGTCAGCGTGCCCTGGTCCTTGTCGAGGATGCGCAGCACCACCCGCTCGCCGCCGCGCGCGGGCAGGGTGGAGACGCGCACGTCCAGCGCCTTGGCGCCCATCGCCACCGAGATGCGGCCGTCCTGCGGTACGCGCTTCTCGGCGATGTCGAGCCGCGCCATCACCTTCACGCGGGACACCAGCAGCGGCGCGATCCGGCTCGGCAGGCGAGCGGCCTCGCGCATCACGCCATCGACCCGCAGGCGCACGCGCAGGGTCGACTCGAACGGCTCGATGTGGATGTCGGACGCGCCGACGCGGGCGCCCTCGGCGATAACGCCGTTGATCAGGCGGATGATCGGCGCGTCGTCCTGGTTCTCCAGCAGGTCGGCGGTGGCGGGGATGTCCTCCACCAGCGAGTCGAGGCCGCCGTGGGCGTCGAGCGCATCGACCGTGCCCGCATCGCCAAGGCCGGCGTCGGCGTAGACCTCGGACAGCCGGCGGTCGAACACCGCGCGCGCCAGCGGCTGCACCGCCAGCGGCCGGCCGAGCACGCGGCGCACCTCGACCAGCGCGACCGGGTCGGCGCCCTCGCGCAGGGCGACGCCGACGCCGGCATCGTCGGCGCCGTCGAGCAGCAGCACGCCGTGGCGCTTGGCGAAGGCGTAGGGCAGGGCGGGCGCGGGCGTGCTCATCGCCGGGTCACGGGGTGCCGGCGTCGCCGGTCGCGGCGGGTGCCGCGGCGGGCAGGGCGGCAGGGACGGCCGGGACGGCCGGGACGCTGGCCGGCATCGCCGGCGGTCGGGTGCGCAGGTAGTCGCGCACCAGCACGTCCAGCGCCGCCTCGCGTGCCTTGCCGTCGTCCAGCTGCAGCTGCGCGTCGCGCATGTAGTCGTAGCGCGGCGCGGTCACCCGCTGCGCGTCCTCGCGGCCGCCGACAATCGTCGGCCGGATGAACACCATCAGGTTGGTCTTGCTGCGCGAGCGGCCGGTCGAGCGGAACAGGTTGCCCAGCAGCGGGATGTCGCCCAACAGCGGCACCTTGTCGAGCGAGTGGCGGTCGGCCTGGTCGAGCAGGCCGCCGAGCACGACGATCGCGCCGTCGTCCACCAGCACCCGGGTCTCGACCTCGCGCTTGTTGAGGATCAGCTCGTCGAAGTCGGCCGACACCGGGCCGGCGATCGACGACACCTCCTGCCGCAGCTGCAGGGTGATGCCGCCGCCGGCATTGATCTGCGGGGTGACCTCCAGCTGGATGCCGACGTCCTGCCGCTCGATGGTGCGGAACGGGTTGGCGTTGCTGTCGCCGAGCACCTCGCCGGAGGTGACCGGCACTTCCTGGCCGACCAGGATGCGCGCCGGTTCGTTGTCGAGGGTCATGATCGACGGGGTCGACAGCAGGTTGGAGCCGTTGTCGGTCTTCGCCGCGTTGATGACGAGGCCGAACAGGGTGTCGCCGGCACTGCCGGCGATGCCGGCCAATCCGCCGGTCAGGCCCAGCAGCGACTGCAGCGCGGCGCGGCGGGCGGTCTCGGCGAGGTCGGAATCGTCGTCGTCGTCGAGCAGCGCGGCGCCGGCCAGTTCGGTGATGCCGGGGGTGCCGTCGCGGTGGAACTGGGTGGTGCCGAACGGCACGCCCTTGCGGTTGGCGGCGGCGATCTGCACGCCGAGCTCGCGCGCGGCGTCGTCGGAGATCTCCACCACGATCGCCTCCACCAGCACCTGTTGGCGGCGCACGTCGAGCTGCTTGATCACCCCGACCAGGGTGCGCTGGGTCTCGGGATCGGCGTTGATGATCAGCGCGTTCTGGCCCGGCGCGCGGACGATGGTCGGCCGCTTGCCGGGGGTGGCGGCGATCACCTGGGCCTGGCCGGCATCGACGCTGGCGCCGGCGCTACCGGCGGTGACCTGCACGGAGGCGCCATCGCTGCCGTCACCGCCCGCGGGCTGGCCGACCAGTTGCTGCAGCACCGGCAACAGCTGTTCGGCGCTGGCGTGCTGCAGCATCACCACCTGCACGTCGCCGGTGCTCTCGGCGCGGCGGTCGAGCTCCAGGATCATCTGCACCACGCGCGGGATCAGCGCCGGGTCGCCGCGCACCACGATCGAGTTGCTGCTGGCCACCGGCAGCACCGAAAGCGCCGCGCTGCCGCCCTCGGCCCCGCCACCGCCGAACAGGCCGTTGACGGTGGCGGCGATCTCGCGCGCCGAGCTGTTGCGCAGGGTGACGGTGTCGATGCTCGCGCGGTCGGTATCGATCTGTGCGATCAGGGCGCGGATGCGGCGCAGGTTGTCGGCGTAGTCGGCCACCAGCAGGCTGTTGCCCTGCGGGGTGGCGATGACCACGCCGCCGCGGCCGACCAGCGGCTTGATCGTCTCGGCAGCGATGCGCGCGTCGACCCGCGCCAGCGGGATCACCTCGGTGGCGAAGCCGAGCGTGCCGGCGCCGGCGGTGCGTGGCTGCTGGGCGGCGGTGTCGTCGGGCACCACCCGGTAGGTCGCCGGCCCGGCCGGCACCGCTACCAGTCCGTTGGCGCGCAGAATGGTCAGCAGCACGCCGAGCAGCTCCGACCCGCTCAGCGGCTGGTCGTTGGAGTAGTTGACCGTGCCCTGCACGCCGGGCTCGACGATGAAGGTGGTGCCGGTGGCGCGGGCGACGTCCTCGATGAAGGCGCGCAGGTCGGCGTTGCGCACGTTGAACGCCTGCGGCGTGTCGACGGCCGGCGCGGCCTGGGCGAGGACGGAATGGGCCGGCTGGGTGGCCAGCAGCAGCGCGAGCAGGGCGCCGGTGGTGCGACGGGTCATCGTGGCGCCTTGAGGGTGGTGGTGTGGACCTGGCCGTCGCGGCGGAAGCGCAGCTGCACCTCGTTGCGACCCTGTAGCTGGCCGGCCAGTCCGGCGACGCTGGCCACGGTCAGCGGCGTGCCGTCGACCGCCAGCAGCACGTCGCCGGCGGCGAGCCCGGCCTGTTGCAGCAGCGCGGCGTCGCCGGAGGAGGAGACGGTGAAGCCGCCGGAGAGGTTCGGTCGCAGGCCAGCTTCGGTGACGAGCTTGCGGAGGTCGACTGGGGTGGCGGCTGCGGTGGTGGCTGGTGTCCGGGCGGTCGCGCCTGGGGGCCTCGCAGCGCCGCTGACACGGCCCGCCGCGGTAGTGCCCGCGGCGGCCGGCGGCGCAGACGGACGGGTCTGGCGGCTCGCGGAATGCGGCGACGTCGCGGCGGCGGAGCCGCCGGAATCAGGCAGTTCCAACCGGTGGCGCGCGCCGCCGGCCAGCAGCACGGCGTGGTCGTCGCCGACCGATTCGAGCATCACGCCGGGCGCGACCTCGCGGCCGACCGCGTACGACGCCTGCAGGTCGTTCTTGCCGAGAATCGCCGAACCGCCGTCGCCATCGCGGCGCACACCGAACAGCCGGTAGCCCATCGCCCCGCCGCGGGACGCCGCGGGCGTGGCCGAGCGGAAGAACACGTCGACCGACGGCAGAGCGGGCGCCGGCGAATCACCGACGTCTACTGTCGCCCCGACACCGGACGGCAGAACCGCTTCGATGGAAGGCGGTCCGGCCAGTATCCAGACGATCCGCCCGGCCTGCAGTGCAAGCAGCAACACCAGCACGACCTCGGTCGTGAGGGGCAGCCAGCGGCGCCAGTCGGCGAGGACGCTGCGGTCGGGCAATGCGGGGAAGTGCATGGTTCCTGTGGTGCCGGGGCACTGACGTTTCAGGCGTGCGCACAGGATGAGACGGTTTGGTGACGGTTTGATTGCAGCTGACACATTGGCTGCGGCGCGGTGTCACACAAAAAAACCCGGCAGGTCTCCCTGCCGGGCCACGGCGTCCGGGCACTTCCCCAAGCCCCGGAGGCCGTACACGCACCCTTAGAACGAAGCGCTGATCTCGAACGAGTAGCTGGTGCCGAGGTCGTAGCGCATCACGTCGGCGCGGCCGCCGCCGAACTCCTGGTACTCGCGGTACTCCTCGCCCAGCAGGTTGCGCGCTTCGAACGACAGGGTCACGTCGGTGTCCCAGAGGTTGAAGCCCTTCTTCAGCACCAGGTCGACCGTGGTGCCGGGGTCCTGCATGTAGTCGGGCTGGACCACCACGATGCCGTCGGGCGAGTAGCCGTTGATGCCGCGCGCGTTGATGCGCTCGCTGGCGTAGCCGACCAGCACGGTGGCCTGGCTTCCGGTCGCCTCGTTCTCGATGCCGAACTGCAGGTTGGCCAGGTGCTCGGACTGGCCCTGCAGGCGGCTGCCGTCCAGCACCAGTTCCGACGCGTCCTGCGGGCGGCCGTTGCCGGCGAGCGTGTAGGCGACGTCGCCCTCGTCCACCTGCACCTCGGAGTCGGACCAGGTGTAGTTGGCACCGAGGAACAGGCGGCTGCCGCCGGCCCAGTCGAACGGGCTGTCGTAGTACTTGCGGAAGTCCAGCTCGACACCGAGCACCTCGGCCGCCGGCGCGTTGATGAAGCTCTGCTGCCAGCTCGAGCCCGAGCGGCCGTTGAGCACCATCTCCACCGGCTTCTCGATGTCCTTGTAGAACAGGCCGGCGCTGAGGTACTCGCCCTGGTCGAAGTACCACTCGTAACGCAGGTCGAGGTTGGTCAGCTCGCTGTCCACCAGGAACGGGTTGCCGATGACGAGACGGTCGCTGTCGAGGTCGAGGTACTGCTGGGGGGCCAGCTCGCGGAACTGCGGGCGGGCGATGGTGCGCGAGGCACCGAAGCGCAACTGCTGGTTCTCGGCGACGTTCCAGGTGATCGACAGCGCCGGCAGGAAGTAGTCGTTGTCGAGCGGACGGGCGGTCGGCAGCGGCTGGCCTTCCTCGAACAGGTCGATCGGGCGGACGCCCTGGTAGGCCTCCTCGTAGCGCACGCCGAGATTGGCGCGCACGGTGCCGGTCAGCTGCGCCTCGACCTCGGCATAGGCCGCCTTCGTGTCGAGGAAGCCGTGGTACGCCGCCGCGCCGGTGCCGCCGGTGGTCTCGCGCAGGGTCAGGTAGCCCTGGCTGATGTTGTAGTCCGACAGCAGGTAATCCGGACGCTGGTAACGCTCGTAGAACGGCAGGTTGCCCAGCGACAGCAGGCGGAACTCGCGCGACACCGCGTCGCGGTCGGTCTCCGACCAGGCCGCGCCGAAGTTGAGGGTGGCATCCATCTCGACCGGCAGGCGCCAGGCCGCGTCCACGCCGGCGCTGTCGACCCGCTCGTCGACGTTGCTGAAGCGGGTGTAGTTCTGCGCCTGCGAGGCATCGTGCTGCCAGAAGCCGTCGGCGTCCTCGCGGTAGCGGAAGCCCTTCTCGTAGGGGGCGTCGCGGCTGGCGCGCGAGTGGCTGGCCCGCCAGTCGACGGTCAGGTCGCGGTACTCGCCGAACGCGTGCTCGCCGGTGAGCTGGGTGTTGATCATCTCGCGCTCGAACCAGTGGGTGGTGTCGTCGCGCACGTTGTCGCCGGTTAGCAGGCTGTAGCCCTCGCTGCTGCGGGTTTCCTTGTCGGTGTCGTGGACGTACATCGTCATCAGGCCGACGCGGTGGCCGTCCCAGTCGACCGCGGCGCCGAACAGGCCGTTGACGGTGGCGTTGTTGGTGGTCGACATGAAGTCGTAGTCGCTCTGCACCGCCATCTTGCCGTTCTCGACCGCGCCGTCCTGCTGCACGCCGATCTGGGTGCGCCAGCTGTTCTTCATCGCGGCGGTGGCGACCAGGCCCAGCCGCGCGTCGCCGCCGACGTCGAAGGCGTTGCCCATGCTGATCTCGGCGTTGAAATCGGGGTCGACGCTGTCGGTCGCCTGCAGCAGGTTGAGCGGGGCGTTGGTGAAGCTGCGCGCGATCTTCTTGACTTCGTCGCTGCTGAAGTCGCGGCCCGGTGTGATGCGGTTGCCGGTGGCGATCGCGTCCTTCAGCTCGGCGGTCATCTTGCGGGTGCCGTCGTCGTAGCCGAAGAAGTCGGAGTCACCGCCGCCGTAATGGGTGAGGCCGGCCTGGAACGTCGTCTCGCTGTTGCCGCCGGTGCCGATCTTGAGGTCGAGGAAGGGCTCCTCGGGGATCACCGCGCTCGACAGGTTGATGGTGCCGCCGCCGAACTCGCCGGGCATGCTGGCCGAGTAGGTCTTCTGCACCTCGATGGTCTGCAGCACGTTGGTCGGGAACAGGTCCAGCGGCACCACGCGCTTGAGCGGCTCGGGGCTGGGCAGCGGCGAATTGTTGAGCAGTGCCGCGGAGTAGCGCTCGTTGAGGCCGCGCACGTAGACGTAGCGGCCGTGGTTGAGGCTGATGCCCGCCACCCGCTGCAGCGCGTCGGCCGCGGTGCTGTCGCCCTGGCGCTCGAGGTCTTCCTTCGACACGTGGGTCATCACCGCCGAGCTGAGCAGCATCGGTTCGGGGATGTACTCGCCACGGACCTGGACGACGTCGAGTTCGGTCGCCTGCATCGGCGCCGCGGCGGCGCCCGTGGTGCCGCCGCTGACGGCCGACGGGGTGGCCGGGGCGGGCTGGGGTTGTTGGGTGGACTGGCCCAGCACCACGCCGGGCGCGAGCAGGGCGGAGATCGCCAGGAACAGGCCCGTGCGGGCGGGGGTGAGCTTCATGTATGGCTGCCTTTCAATGGATTCGCTTGTCCGGATGAATCGATGCCGCGGACGGGGCCGCGGCATCGATCAGGGAGCGGGGCCACGGACGTCCTGCCCCGTTCGCCGGGACGTGGCGGCCGCGACCGCCACGTCCATCGCCGATCAGCAGTCGTCGGCGGTCAGGCCGCAGGTCCAGCCCTGCCACCAGGTGTCGTTGGCGTCCTTGACCGCGCCGATGTAGTCGACATCGGCGAAGGCGGCGTTGACGGTGGCGAGGCCGGCATAGGCCGGGACCGCCGCCTCGTTGGCACCGTTGATGAAACCGCCGGTCAGGGTCGAGGCACCGGTGGCGTTGTTGGTGCCGGCGTTGAACGCGGCGGCTTCGCGGCCACTGGCGCCACCGGCGAACGGCACGTCGCACGACAGGTAGGTGGAGTGGAAGACGCCGTCGGTGGTGTCGGACTGGAACTCGACGCAGGCCGGCGCGCCGCCGGTGACCACCGCGTTGTAGTAGCCCACCAGGGTGCCCTGGTTGAGCACGATGGCGTTGTCGTGGCCGGCGCCGACGAAGGTGACGTTGGCCAGGTTCGGCATCGAGCGGTACGGCAGGTCCTGCGAGCTCATCTCGTTCATGCGGTCGCCGCCGCCGGCGCGCTGCACGATCAGGCCGAACTGGATGCCGCCCCGGTAGCCAGAGTCGGTGTCGAAGGTGTCGTCGTCGTTGCCGGTGCCGACCAGGTACTTGGCGTTGACCGTGCCGCCGAACCACTCGAAGCCGTCGTCGGAGCTGTTGTGCACCTGCACGTACTCGACCGTGGTGCCGTTGCCAAGGCCGGCCAGGGTGATGCCGTTGAGTTCGACGTCCGGCAGGACCTCGAAGCCCGAATGCATCACGCGGACGTAGCGCAGCACGCCGGTGTTGTCGTCGTTGGCGTTGCCGCCGTAGTAGCCGTTGGCGCCTTCGACCTGCGCCTCGCAGGTGGCGGTGCCGGGCTGCGCGGTGCCCGGGCAGGTGCTGATGGCGGCGCGGCCGAGCAGCACCAGGCCGCCCCACTGGCCGATCGAATCGACGTCGGTGCTGCCTTCGACGCTCTGGCGGCTGGTGAACACGATCGGGTTGCCGGCCTCGCCCTCGGCGAAGATCTGCGAACCGCGGTTGACCATCAGGAAATCGGCGCCGGCCGAGCCGAACACGGTCACGCCCGGCTCGATCCGCAGGGTGCCCTTGCGTGCCAGCGGCGCCGGGTTGGCGGCGTCGCCGCCCATGTCCTCGCCCACGTCGGTGCGGCCGTTGACCGAATACACCAGGCCGTCGACCTGCGGCAGCAGCAGCTCGCCGATGATGCGCGACGGCAGCTGGCAGTTGGTCAGGCCGGCGACTTCGCCGACGTCCTCGGTGCCGGTCGGGCACTCGGCCGCGGTCGGCGGCGGGACGGTCGGGGGCGGAGTGGTCGGCGGGGGCGTGGTCGGCGGCGGAGTGGTGCTCGGCGGCGGCGGGAAGGCGCCTTCGCCCGGCGAGGCCACGTTGTCGGAACCGCCGCCACAGGCGCTCAGCGCAAGCGCCGCGGTGAGGGTCATCAGGAGGGTCTTGGTATTGCTGGAAGCAGCCATTTGCGCGATGTCTCCGATCGTCGGGTTGGGTCAACGCACGGAAACCGGATACAGGCCGGACTTTCCCGTCCGGACCCGAATCCCGCGTCCCCTGTAGCGAAGATTCGGAGCGGATTTATAGGCGCGGTTTGTGACAGCCGGCTTTCAGCAATAACGGTTTCGTAATTACCGGCCCGGAACGGCGCAAATCGCCGGGAAAATGAAACCCCACTGTCATAAAAAAACTGCAACGAAGCGCGCGCACACTCGTCGCATGACACGCGAACTTGCTCCCTCGACCGTCGAATGGATCCTTGCCCAGGCCCGTGCGGGGCAGCCGCCGGAGGCCCTGCTCAAACCGTTGCTCGATGACGGCTGGAGCGGGGGAGATGCGGTTGCCGCGGTCGAGGCCGCGGTGCGCGACTGGGCGGCGGCCGGCAGCCGCGACGCCGGCCTGCCGGCTGCAGTGCCGGTGCCGTCGCCGGTCGAACTCAATGGCGCGTCGGTAATGCGCGCGGGCGACCGCGACGTTGCGGTGCTCGCGAACCTGCTGCTGCCGCGCGTGGTGGTGTTCGGCGGCCTGCTGTCGGACGCGGAGTGCGACCAGCTGGTGGAGCTGTCACGGCCGAAGCTGCAGCGCTCGACCATCCTCGATCCAGACACCGGCGACGACGCGGTGCACGTCGACCGCACAAGCGCCGGAACCCACTTCCAGCGCGGCGGAAGCGCGCTGGTGCGGCGCATCGAGACGCGCATCGCCGCGCTGCTGGACTGGCCGGTGGAGAACGGCGAGGCGATGCAGATCCTGCGCTACGGCCCGGGCGCAGAGTATCGCCCGCACCACGACTACTTCGACCCGGCGTGGCCGGGCAGCACGAAACAGATCGCGCGCGGCGGGCAGCGCGTGGCGTCGCTGGTGATGTACCTCAACACCCCGGCGCGCGGCGGCGCGACGACCTTCCCCGAGGCGCACTTCGAGGCGGCGGCGATCAAGGGCAACGCGGTGTTCTTCAGCTACGACCGGCCGCACCCGATGACCCGGACCCTGCATGCAGGCGCGCCGGTGGTCGAGGGCGAGAAGTGGATCGCGACCAAGTGGCTGCGCGAGGGCCGCCACGACTGAGCAGAGCGGTCAGTCGCCGCGGCGGGTCGCCGGGACCGGTTCGCCCGGGGTCTTGTCCCTGTAGCGGCAGATGTCGCGGATCGCGCAATGCGGGCAGTCGGGCACGCGCGCCTTGCACACGTAGCGGCCGTGCAGGATCAGCCAGTGGTGGGCGTCGTGCAGGTACTCGGCGGGGATCACCCGCACCAGCAGGTCCTCGACCTCGCGCACGTTCTTCCCCGGCGCCAGCCCGGTGCGGTTGGACACGCGGAAAATGTGGGTGTCGACCGCCATGGTCGGTTCACCGAACGCGGTGTTGAGCACCACGTTGGCGGTCTTGCGGCCGACGCCGGGCAGGGCCTCGAGCGACTCGCGGTCGCGCGGCACTTCGCCGCCGTGGAGTTGGAGCAGCTGTTCGGCCATCGCCACGACATTGGCGGCCTTGGTGTTGAACAGGCCGATGGTGGCGATGTACGGCTTGAGCCGCTCGACTCCCAGAGCGGCAATCTGTCGAGGCGTGTTGGCGACCGGGAACAGCTTGCGCGTGGCCTTGTTGACGCCGACGTCGGTCGCCTGCGCCGATAGGGCCACCGCGACCAGCAGCTCGTACGGCGTGGAGAATTCCAGCTCGGTGGTCGGCTTCGGGTTGAGCGACTTCAGCCGTGCGAACATCTCGCCGATTTCGGCACGGGTGAGCCGTGAGCGGGCGGATCGCTTGCGGACGGGGCGCAGGGTCGGGCTGGAAGACGGGGTCGGCATGTTGCTCGGTTCTCTGGTCGTCGTCCGGCTCAGGTCCGCCCGGCGGCGCGGGCCTTCGCCCTTGCCAGCGCCGCCGCCGCGGCCGGCGGCAGGGCCGGACGGGCGGGTTGTCCCGGCGCGGGCGACGGTGGCGCCGTACGTGCTGCGCGCCTCGCGTCGCGTTCGGCTGCGATGCGCTGCAGCCGGGTGGCACGCGCGCGGTAGCGTTCGCGCGCGGCCAGTGCGGCACGGCGGGCGTCGCGCGCGGCCATCACCGAGGACTGGCAGTCGGCCGTGCACGCAGGGCAGGAGTCGATCTCGAGCAGTCCCGCATCGATCGCCTGGTCCAGGTCGTCGAGCGCCAGCGCGTTCGCGATGTGGTGCACGCGTCCGCTACCCGGACGGGTGCAGCCGCAACGGCAGGGCAAGTGGTCGGCCACGCGCGGCTCAGCGTCCGGCGAACGCCGGCTTGCGCCGCTCCAGGAACGCGCCGGTGCCTTCGCGCATGTCGTCGGTGGAGAACATCAGGCCGAACTGCGCGGTCTCGTACTCCAGTCCTTCCTCGATGCCGCATTCGCCGCCGACATTGACGCAGTCGAGCACGCCGCGCAGTGCCAGCGGTGCCGACTCGGCCAGCTGGTTGGCCAGCTTCATGGTCTCGGCTTCGAGCTCGGCGGCCGGCACCACCCGGTTGACGATGCCCAGCTCGCGCGCGCGGGCGGCGTCGATGGGGGCGCCGACCAGGCACAGTTCCAGCGTCGCCGCGCGGCCGGCCAGCCGCAGCAGGCGCTGGGTGCCGCCGAAGCCCGGGATCAGGCCGAGGTTGACCTCCGGCTGGCCGAGCTTGGCATTGTCACCGGCGATACGCAGGTGGCAGCCCATCGCCAGCTCCAGCCCGCCACCCAGCGCGAAGCCGTTGATCATCGCCACGACGGGCTTGGGCATCTTCTCGATGCGGCGCATCAGGCGCTGGCCGCGCAGCGAGAAGTCGCGGCCCTGCACCGGCGTCAGGGTGTTCATCTCGCTGATGTCGGCACCGGCGACGAACGCCTTGGCGCCGGCGCCGGTCAGCACGATGCAACGGATCGCGGCGTCGACCGCGGCGGCATCGAAGGCTTCGTGCAGTGCATCGAGGGTGGCCGCGTTCAGCGCGTTCAGCTTGTCGGGCCGATTGACGGTCACCACGCGCACGGCGCCGTGGTCGGCGACCGTCACCGGGGACGGATTCTGGATGTCGGACATGGTTTGCGCTCCCGCGGAATGGCTGCGAATGCCGGCTCGGAGTGAGGCGCGGCCGCCGACGTGGAACTCACGCGCGGCCGTGCTGTCAGAGGGTGGGACGTCAGTGGCGGTTAAGCCCTGCCGCCGTTATCCTAGCGCGTCCATCCGGGGCCGTTCGACCGGCTGGACCACCCATATACGGGGCGGTGCCGCCGCTCGCGTCATCACCGGAGGTTCCACCGAATGAAGTTGCGTTTGATCGCGGTCGCCGTTGCGGCCCTGACCCTTACCGCGGGCCATGCCATCGCGCAGGACACCTCGACCGAGAAGGGCAAGCTGAGCTACGCGCTCGGTTACGACCTGGGCCGCAATGCCAGCGAAAGCGGCGAAGCGCTCGATATCAACACCATCGTCAAGGGCCTGCAGGACGGCTTTGCCAAGAAGGAGCCTTCGGTTCCGGTGGACCAGCTGCGCGTGGCTGTGGAGAACATGCAGAAGCGCCAGGCCGCGCAGGCCAAGGCGGCATGGGACAAGGCCGCCGCGGAGAACAAGACCCGCAGCGACGCCTTCATCGCGCAGAACAAGGCCAAGTCCGGCGTGCAGTCGCTGCCCAGCGGCGTGCAGTACCGCGTGATCGAGGCCGGGAACGGCGCCAAGCCGACCCAGGCCAGCACCGTGCAGCTCGAGGTCGCCGGTCCGTTCCCGTGGGGCCAGCGTGGCGAGAACGCGCAGGGCCGCGCGATGCCGGCGATCAAGGTCAGCGAGGTCGAGATGCCGGCCATGCGCGAAGTGCTGCTGCAGATGCCTGCCGGCTCCAAGTGGGAAGTGACGCTGCCGGCCGACAAGGCCTATGGCGCCGATCCGCGCACCGGCATCCCGCCGAACATGGCCGTCCAGTTCGAGATCAAGCTGCTCAGCGTCCAGTGACGCCAGGCCGCGCCCGCCGCTCGTGCGGGCGCGGTGCGATATCCCGCGCAGGCGGGTACAGCGACTCTCCTTTTGCGCCGGCCCTGTGCCGGCGCAATCGTTTTCATCTTCCCGGATCCGCGACATGACCGCCTTCCAGCCCGCCGTCCTCACTCCCTGCACCGGCGTGTGCTGCCTGGACGAACGCGGCCTGTGCGAGGGGTGCTACCGCACCGGTAACGAGATCGCGCGCTGGTCGCAGATGGACGATCGCGAGCGTCTGCACCTGATGGAGGAGGTGTTGCCGGCGAGGGAGGCCTCCAGCCCGTGACCT
Source organism: Lysobacter sp. CC-YZS074 (assembly GCF_056739745.1). NCBI lineage: Bacteria > Pseudomonadati > Pseudomonadota > Gammaproteobacteria > Lysobacterales > Lysobacteraceae > Lysobacter > Lysobacter sp. CC-YZS074. Next base: position 1,354,454 of record NZ_CP200301.1, read on the forward strand.
GCCTGGCCGGGCCGGCAACGCCGGCCGGGATCGCCGCGCTGACGGCCGCATTGCGCCCGCTCGACGCGCCGACCGTGGGCCACGGCTGGAACCACGCCGACGTCGCGGACCTGCTGCAGCCGGCCGTCGAGTTGGCCGATGCCGCCGTCCTGGTCGGCCTGGTGGCGCGCGAGGCCGGCACCACGGTGCTGCTGACCCGTCGTACGGACGAGCTCCGCCACCACGCGGGGCAGGTCAGCTTCCCCGGCGGGCGGGTGGAGCCGCTGGATCGCGACGCCATCGCCGCGGCCGTGCGCGAGACCCACGAGGAGGTCGGCGTGCCGGGTGAGCTGATCCACCCCCTCGGCCTGCTCGATCCACTGGTGACGATCACCGGGTTCCGCGTGCTGCCGGTGGTTGCGATGATCGACGCCGCCTACGTCGCGCGGCCGGACCCCGCCGAGGTGGCGGAAGTGTTCGAGGTGCCGCTGGGTTTCCTGATGGACCCGGCGAACCTGGAAAGCCGTGAGCTGGAATATCGCGGGCGCCCGCGCCGGGTGCTCGAGTTCCGCTATCCGACCCAGCGCATCTGGGGCGCGACCGCGTCGATACTATGGAACCTGCGTCAGAGGCTGGAGGAAGCGCGATGAACGAGTCCGGCGGGCGGTGGCGGACCCTCGTGGGGGTGGAGGCATTGGAACAGGCGCTGCACCGCGATGACGTGGTGGTGCTCGATGCGCGGGTGTCTCTGGCCGATCGGGCGGCGGGCGAGGCGACGTACCGGCAGGGCCACATCCCGGGTGCGCGCTTCGCCGACCTCGACCGCGACCTGTCAGACCACGGCAGGCGCGGCGGGCGCCATCCATGGCCCGACGCGACCGACTTCACCGCCCGTCTCGGTCGCTGGGGAATCACCCCGCAGCACCAGGTGGTGATCTACGACGGCGGCGACGGTGCACTGGCGGCGTCGCGCGCGTGGTTCCTGCTGCGTGCGCTGGGACACCGCGACGTGGCCGTGCTGGACGGCGGTTGGAAGGCGTGGATGGAGCGGGGCGCGCCGGTATCCACCGAAATCCCCGAGCCGCAGCCGGCCGGGTACGTCGCCACCTTCGACGATGCGCGCCTGCTCGACGCCGAAGCCGTGCAGGCGCACCTGGCCGGCGAGGGGTTGTTGATCGACGCCCGCGCAGCCGAGCGCTTCCGCGGCGAGGTCGAACCGCTGGACCGGGTGGCGGGACACGTGCCGGGCGCGGTCAACCGCCCCTACGGCGAGAATCTCGACAAAGGCCGCTGGAAGTCCGCCGACGCGCTCGCGCGCGAATTCGACGGGCTGCTGCGCGGCCGGCGGCCCGAGGAGGTCGCGGTGATGTGCGGCTCCGGAGTGACCGCCTGCCACCACCTGCTGGCGATGGAGCACGCCGGCCTTGGTGGCGCGAAGCTGTTCACCGGTTCGTGGAGCGGCTGGCTGGAGGATCCGGCGCGGCCGGTGGCAAGCTGACCCGCAGTTGCTCAGGCCTCGTTGCGCTGCCAGTCGCTCGGATCCCCATGGCGTTGTAGGAGCGGCTTCAGCCGCGATCGTGGAATCGGCGAGCGACCGGTCCTGCGATCGCGGCTGAAGCCGCTCCTACGCCCAAAGGAAGTCCCCTTGGGGGACAAAAGCACGGAGATCGCCCTTGGGACGCTCGGAGACTGATCCTCCGCCGCGCGCTGTCTGCCGCCTTACTTGCCCAGCTTCGCCACCAGCGCCTTCAGCGCCTCCTGGGTGCCCTGCGAATACCAGGCTTCGACAAACCGCTCCAGCTCGATGTGTTCGGGCTGCAACGCCTCGACGATGTCGGCGCGGGCGATGCGCCGGGTCTGGCTCATCGCCTCGTGCGGCAGGGCGAGCAGTGGCTGCAGTGCGGCAATGGCCTGGTCGACCACGCGGTCGGGGTCGGAAAGCGCGTCCACCAGCCCGATCCGCAGCGCGCGCTCCGCTTCGACCAGTTCCCCCGCGACCAGCAGGCGCTCCGCGCGTGCCGGCCCGACCACCCGGCGCATCAGGCGCTGGATGCCTTCGGGGGCGACGAGGCCGACCTGGGTTTCATTGAGGCCGATACGGAATTCGCCGGCGGCCATGACGCGGTAGTCGCAGCACAGGGCAAGCACGCAGCCGCCTGCCGGTGCGTGTCCGGTGATCGCCGCCGCCACCGGTACCGGGCAGGTCGCCAGCGCGCGCGCCGCGGCGAAGAACGCCTGCCACGCCGCGGTGAGCGCCTCGCGATCATCGCCCAGGCCCAGCAGATAAGGCACGTCCAGTCCGGCCGAGAACACTTTGGCACCGCCCGAGAGCACGATGCCGCCGGCCTCGGCAATGACCGCGGCATCCAGCGCATTGCGCAGGTCGCGGCACAGGGACGGGTCCAGCGCGTTGACCGGCCCGCGCGCCAACCGGAGCTCGACCACCCGGCCGTGCGCGATCACCTCCACCGCGCTCACGGGCTGACGCCTTCGGGCCAGCGGTAACGCACGGTGTAGGTCAGCCGGCTTTGGCTGCCGGACGGTACCGGCACCTCGAATTCGGCATGGCGCGCGTCGCGCCGCTCGGACGGCACGCTGCTCTCGACGATCTCCCAGTCGCTCCAGCGCGGCAGCGGCTCGACGACGTGGATGGTCGCGTCCTCCTCGCTGGCATTGGCCAGCTCGATGGCGAACGACTCGGTGATGGTGCGGCCGCCGCGGTCGACCCGCAGTCCGGTGCCTTCCCGCTGTGCGGTCAGGTCGAACGCCTTGCCGACCTCGAGGCGGATGTCGGCGCCGACCGGGGTATGGCCGAGGGACGATTCGCCAAGGAAATCGCGGCCCTCGTACACGCGCACGCGCCCGGCGGGGAGCGGCCGGCCCAGGCCGGCCTCCGCGGTGTTGCTCACCGATACGGCGACCCTTACCGGCAGGTTGCCGGTGTCGCCACGGAATCCGGGCTCCAGCAGCGGCCGCGGCGGTTCCCAGTCCGGGCCACCGGCGTCGACGACGTACGTGCGTTCGCAATCGATGGCACTGCTGGCGGCGAACAGCGGGACGCGTTCGGTGGTGCCGGCACGGATGGCAGTGCTGCCAGGCACCTCGTAGGCGTGGTACTCGCCGGCGTCGCGCCGCACCGCCATCTGCGGAGCCGGTGCGGCTGTGGCCACCGCGTCGTAAGCCTGGCCACGGGCCATGTATCGGCGCTCCGGCTGCACCCGGTTGGGTTCGCCGGCGACCAGGGTCAGGCGGGCGTCGGCAAAGGTCACCCCCGCACGGTTGGCGACCAGCGCCGCGCCGTCGAGCGAGAGCTGGCAGTTCGCGCCTTCGGCCACCGTCGCCAGGTACTCGGCGCGCCACGCCAGGCCGCCCATCGGGTAGCTCAAGGTGAAATCGGCATCGCCGCCCGCGCTGGCGCGGACGGTCCACTGCAACTCGGCCTGCTGGGGCAGCAGGCGGGCCCCGTCGACCACGCTGAAGTTGTCGTAATCGTGGATCACCTTGACCCGGCCGTCCCCCAGCGCGAGCGTCAGTCCGTCGTTGGCCGCGATCAGGGTCCCGGTGTCGGTCTGCTTCGCGCCGCCGGCGGTGTGCTCGACGGTGATCCGCTGGCCGATGACCTGCGAGGTGACGTCGGTGGTGCCGGCCAGGGGCGCGATATAGCGCTGCGACTCGATGCCCACGCCGGCGCTCTGCGGGCGCAGGATCGTCGCCTCGGCGTCCATCGACGGCGGCACCCCGGTGGCGGAAATGGCGTTCGGGCCGGCCGTCAGCGAGTAGTGCAGCGGCCGCTCGACCAGCGCGTATCCGGGCATGCCCGGCTGCGGCCGGTCGACCGTGGCCAGCGCCTCGTAACCGGCGTTGTAGATGGTCAGCCGGGTGACGGCGGCCTCGGGTTCCTCGCCGTTGCCGGCAGGTTCGACCGGCGGTGCTGCGGGAACCTGGGCGTCGCGGTCGGGCGAACGCTGCTCGGCCGAACACGCCGCCAGCAGGCAGGCGATGGCAAGCAACGACAGGGAACGGTGCATCGCGGACTCCGGTCTTGGCCTGCAGGTATCATAGGCCGATGACTCCGATCCGTGCTTCGTCGCTCCTGCTGTTTGCCCTGGCCACCGGCATCGCGTTGCCGGCATGCGCGCGCGACTGCGCTCCGACCGTGGAGGAGGGCTGGGTGCGACTGCCGCCCGTCGCGATGCCGATGCTTGCCGGTTTCGGCCGGATCTCGAACGCGTGCGGGTCGCCGGTGACCATCGTGGGCGCGAGCAGTCCGTCGTTCGGCGACGTGTCGGTGCACGAAACCCGCATCGTCGATGGCGTCAGCCGCATGCGGGCGATGCCAAGGCTGCAGATAGAAGCCGGCGGCGAGGCTACGTTGGCGCCGGGCGGGCTGCACCTGATGCTGATGCAGCCCCGTAGCAAACTCGCACCGGGCGAATCGGTGCAGGTGGAGTTCCAGCTCGAGGACGGCGGCGTCCTGCGGGGCGAATTCGAGGTCCGCGGACCCGGAATGTAAGAGACTTCCCGATCCTGTCGGCATCACGCGGGAGTTGCGTGGAGGCGCCGCGCCGTTCTGCAGGGGCGACGCCAATTGCGGGCTACAGCGAGTGCGGCGGAATCAGTCGCCGCACGCTTCCCGCACCGCCTGCGGCAGGGCGGCGGCGGCGCCGCTGTCGCGGTCGATCCACACCATCACCACGTGCCCGTCGCAGAACAGCACGGTGTCGTCGGTCGAGTCGACGATGCGGTGGCCCACCGTCAGGCTGGTGTTGCCCAGCCGTTCCACGAACAACTCGATCCCGACCTGCGAGGGCCAGGTGATCGGGCGGCGGTAGTTGAGCTGGGCGGCCGCCACCACCGGCGCGACGTGGTCGTCCATGCCCATGCCGGGCACGGTCAGCATCCACTGCAGGCGCGCTTCCTCCAGGTAGCTCAGGTACTTGGAGTTGTTGACGTGGTTGAAGGCGTCCAGGTCCCGCCAGCGCACCGGCATCGGTACGCGGATCAGCGCGGCGGGCGCGGTACGCTCCGCAGCCTGGGTCCCGGCGACGGTCTCCCGGGCCACGGGAGGAGCGGGTGTCTCCTCGCGGTGCTCCGGCCGAGCCGGAGCCGGGGTCGCCGTGCGGGACCTGGATCGGCGGGATTTCGAAGAAGCGGGCTTCGCCGCGGATGCATCCGCCGGTGCCGATGTCGCCGACGGCGACGCGTCGCGCGACGGAGCCGGTGCCTCCTGGGCGGGACCGGCTTTCGTCACTGCTGCCGGCGGTGCGTTGCTCTCCGGGCGTGCCGTCTTGGCCGGCGTCTTGCGCGACTTCCGCGCGGGCTTCTTCCTGGTGGCGTCGGTGTCGCTCATGCGCGGGGTGTTTTCCTGGTGGACTTGCGGCCGGTCGCCTTCGCCTTGGCCGGGGCGGCTTCCGCCGGGGCCAACGCCTTCGCCCGCTCCAGCAACGGTGCCAGGAAGCGCCCGGTGTACGACTGCTCGAGCGAGGCGACGTGTTCCGGCGTGCCGGTGGCCAGAATGGTACCGCCCCGATGGCCGCCCTCGGGGCCCAGATCGACGATCCAGTCGGCGGTCTTGATCACGTCGAGGTTGTGTTCGATCACCACCACCGTGTTGCCGTCGTCGCGCAACCGGTGCAGCACGCTGAGCAGGTGTTCGATGTCGTGGAAATGCAGGCCGGTGGTCGGCTCGTCGAGGATGTAGAGCGTGCGCCCGGTGTCCCGGCGCGAGAGTTCCTTGGACAGCTTGACGCGCTGCGCCTCGCCGCCCGACAGCGTGGTGGCCGACTGGCCGAGCTTGATGTAGCTCAGGCCGACGTCGACCAGCGTCTCCAGCTTCCGCCCGATCGACGGGATGTTCTCGAACAGCTCCAGCGCATCCTCGACGGTCATCTCGAGCACGTCGTTGATGTTGTAACCCTTGTAGAGGATCTCCAGCGTCTCGCGGTTGTAGCGCTTGCCGCCGCAGACGTCGCAGGGCACGTACACGTCGGGCAGGAAGTGCATCTCGACCTTGATCAGCCCGTCGCCCTGGCAGGCTTCGCAACGACCGCCGCGCACGTTGAAGCTGAAGCGCCCGGCCGCGTAGCCACGCGCGCGCGCTTCGGGGACCTGGGCGAACAGCTCGCGCAGCGGAGTGAACAGCCCGGTGTAGGTCGCCGGATTGGAGCGCGGGGTGCGGCCGATCGGCGACTGGTCGATGTCGACCACCTTGTCGAACAGATCGATGTTCTCCACCGACCGGTACGGCGCCACCGGACGGGACGCGCCGTTGAGCTCGTTGGCGGCGATGGCGTACAGGGTGTCGTTGATCAGGGTCGACTTGCCCGAGCCCGACACGCCGGTGATGCAGGTGAGCAGGCCGGCGGGAATGTCGAGGTCGACGTTCTTGAGGTTGTGGCCGCTGGCACCCCGCAGGTGCAGGGTCATGTCGGCCTTGGGTTCGTGCCGCCTGGCCGGTACTTCGATGCGGCGCGCGCCGCTGAGGTACTGCCCGGTCAGCGAGCGCGGTGCGGCCAGCACGTCCTCGTAGCTGCCTTCGGCGATGACCTCGCCTCCGTGCACGCCGGCACCGGGGCCGATGTCGACGATATGGTCCGCCAGCCGGATCGCGTCCTCGTCGTGCTCGACCACGATCACGGTGTTGCCGAGGTCGCGTAGACGGGTGAGGGTGCCGAGCAGGCGCTCGTTGTCGCGCTGGTGCAGGCCGATCGACGGCTCGTCGAGTACGTACATCACGCCGACCAGACCGGCGCCGATCTGGCTGGCCAGGCGGATGCGCTGGGCCTCGCCGCCGGACAGCGAGTCGGCCTTGCGCTCCAGCGTCAGGTAATCGAGGCCCACGTCGACCAGGAACCGCAGGCGGTCGCCGATCTCCTTGACGATCTTGGTCGCCACTTCACCGCGCCAGCCGGGCAGCTCGAGCTGTTTGAAGAACGACAGTGCCTCGTCGATCGGCAGCACCACGATGTCGGTCATCGGCCGGTCGGCGACGAACACGTTGCGCGCGGCGCGGTTGAGGCGGGCGCCGCCGCACTCGGTGCAGGGCCGCTCGCTGATGTACTTGGACAACTCCTCGCGCACCGCCGACGATTCGGTCTCGCGGTAGCGCCGCTCCAGGTTGGGGACGATGCCTTCAAAACGGTGCTTGCGCTGGTGGCGGGTGCCGCCATCGCTGAGGTAGGAGAACGAGATCACCTCGTTGCCGCTGCCGAACAGCACGGCCTGGCGGATGTCGTCGGGCAGTTGCTGCCACGGCGCGTCGACGTCGAACCGGTAGTGCTTGGCGAGCGACTGGATCAGTTGGAAGTAATAGGCGTTGCGCCGGTCCCACCCGCGCACCGCGCCGGCCGACAGGGCCAGCTCGGGGTGCACGACCACGCGCGCCGGGTCGAAGAACTGCGCGACGCCGAGGCCGTCGCAGGTCGGGCAGGCGCCGGCCGGGGCATTGAACGAGAACAGCCGCGGCTCCAGCTCGGGCAGGGCGTAGTCGCACACCGGGCAGCTGTACTTGGACGAAAACAGCAACGGCGCGGTCGCCGGATCATCCAGCGACACCACCTGCGCCATGCCGTCGCCGAGCTTGAGCGCGGTCTCGAACGACTCGGCGAGGCGTTGCTTCATGTCCTCGCGCGGACGGAAGCGGTCGATCACCGCCTCGATCGTGTGCTTCTGGCGCAGCGCCAGCGGCGGCACCGCATCGATTTCGTGCAGTTCACCGTCCACCCGTACCCGCACGAACCCCTGCGCGCGTAGCTGGTCGAACACCTGGGCGTGCTCGCCCTTGCGGTCGCGGATGACCGGTGCCAGCAGCATCCAGCGCCCGCTGTGTTCGGGATCGCCCTCGCCCAGCGCGACCACTTGGTCGACCATCTGGCTGACCGTCTGCGCCTCCAGCGGATAGCCGTGGTCGGGGCAGCGCGGCAGGCCGACGCGGGCGTAGAGCAGGCGCAGGTAATCGTAGATCTCGGTGATCGTGCCGACGGTCGAGCGCGGATTGTGCGACGTCGACTTCTGCTCGATCGAAATCGCCGGCGACAGGCCTTCGATGTGGTCGACGTCGGGTTTCTCCATCACCGACAGGAACTGCCGCGCGTAGGCCGACAACGACTCGACATAGCGACGCTGGCCTTCGGCGTAGATGGTGTCGAACGCCAGCGACGACTTGCCCGAGCCCGACAGCCCGGTGATCACGATCAATTTGTCGCGCGGCAGGTCGAGATCGATGTTCTTGAGGTTGTGCGTCCGCGCACCGCGGATGCGGATGAAATCCATCGCCATCGGAGGCCTGCAAAAAGGGGAGGGGCGTCGCGAACGACAGGCGACAAACGAGCCTATCGACTGGGGTAAATGGGGGCAAATCCCCCCGGCAAAAGAGGTGGCGGGCCGGCAAAGCGGGGCGCAGGCCGCAAAAAAAAAGAACGGCCCGCTGGGCGGGCCGTTCCGGTCAACGATGCCGCACCACGCCTACTCGACGCTGACCGCGCTCCAGGCGGCAGCGACTGCGGCGTACTCCGCCGAATCCGCACCGTACAGGTCGGTCGCGGCATTCAGGGTGGCCTCGAGGGCGCCGGCGTAGTCGGTGTCCTCCACCATGTAGCCGGTCAGTGCGAGGTACCAGATCTTCTCGGCGGCCTCGCGGCCGATGCCGGCCAGCGAGGTATCGCCGTTGCAGACCAGGTCGTCCGCGCTGAGGTCGGCGCCGGTGCCGGCACCGAAGCCCTCCGGCACCACCGCGCCTTCGGCCAGCAGGTAGAAGAAGTGGTTGGCCACGCCCGAGCTGTAGTGCACGTCGATTCCACCGATGTCGTCGCTGTAGCAATCCGGCGACAGCCCGTCCAGGCTCGGCTTGAACATGTAGCGCAGCGCGGTGGGGTAGGGCAGGTTCGGATCCTGGCGGAACACGAGCTCGCCGATCAGGTAGTCGCCCGGGTCGGCCGCGTTCCCGGCGAAGTGTTCGACCATGGCGCCGAAGATGTCCGAGGTCGCCTCGTTGAGTCCGCCCGACTCGCCCGAGTAGATCAGGTCGGCCGTGCGGCTGGTCACGCCGTGCGACATCTCGTGACCGGCCACGTCGATCTCGACCAGCGGTCGGACCGAGCTGCCGTTGCCGTCGCCGAACGTCATGCAGAAGCAGGCGTCGCTCCAGAACGCGTTGGCGTAGTTGCGGCCGAAATGCACGCGGCTCAGCGCGCCCTGGCCATCGTCGGCGATGCCCAGCCGGCCGTGGATCTGCTCGTAGTAATCCCAGGTGGTCGAGACGCCGTAGTGCGCATCGACGCCCACGGTCTGCGAGCTGCTGTTGGTGCCGGTGCCCCAGACGTTGTCGGAGTCGACGAAGGCGGCGCCCAGGCCGACCTGGCGGTTGCTCATGTTGGTGGTGCGGCCACCGCCGCGGGTCGGGTCGGTCAGCTGGTAGCCGTTGCTGCACTGCGCCGTGGCCAGGTCGACCTGGCCGACGTAGAGGCCGGTGCCGGTGCCCGATGCGGGGTCGTCGCAGGTCCGCGGATCACGCCCTGGACCGGCGGTGTGGATGGTGTCCCACTTGTCCAGCAGCGAGCCGGTGTGTGCATCCACGATGTAGCGCATGTCGGTCGGCGTCTGGTCCTTCTTGATGCCGACATAGCGGACTTCGTACGCGAGCGTGGGGGCGTGCTCGCCGCGCGCGTAGACGACCAGGCGCGCACTCGGCGCCTGTCGCGAAGCCACGTCGAAATGCGTCCCGGCGATGGAAACCGCGCGGCGCTGGTTCACCGACGGAGTGATGTCCGGGCGCTGCAGCCCCTCCACCGTCTGGGTGACGGACTGCGGCTTGCCATTGCGCGAATGCACGATGACGCTGCCGCCGATCACCGGCAGGCCGCGATAGGTGCGCGAGAAACGCACGTGCTCGTTGCCCTTGCGATCGACCACGACATCCTCCGCGACGAAGCGGTCCGCCGCGGCACGCTTGAGCATGGGCACCGACCCGCTCTGCAGCATGGACTGGGCGCGCATCACGGAAGGCGATTTCGACAGTTCGCCGGCAAGCGCTGCGGGGGAAATCATCAGCGCGGTCAGGACGCCCGCGCCCAAAAGAGTAACTCGCATGTGGTTCTCTCCCTGATAGAAGTGACCGTTCGGTCGTCGATTACCAGGATCCCCCCGAGCCGGAACATACGCCTTTCCGGAGCGTTGTGCGTGATGCCTCCGGACGCGCCGCGATGCCTCCCGACGGCCGGCGGATTGTCCCGTCCATGGGGCAATCACCGGGAAAATTTTCTAGGCGTGACAGGCACTTGCAAACCGGATTTTTGAGGCATATGGTCGGCCCTGTCGTCAGGGGGCGGCATGTGGTTGTGTTTTGTCGGTGCCGTGGCCAACAGCCCGGGCAGCGGACACGCCTCGCTCTCCTGGCACGCTCCGCGCATCGCCGATGAAATGCAGCCGGCAGGCTCACACTTCATCCGAGGGGATTGACGATGCGTGGAAGCAAATTTGCCGGGCCCCAGTCGCGGCGCCCGCAGACCCGTACCTTCTATGTCGCTCCGATCACCACCGCGGTCCGTACCGCGCTGGCGGCGTCCGCGCTGGCGCTGGCGGGCATCGGCGCGTCGCACGCCGGCGGCGGCGATTGTGGCGGCATCGCGCAGGCACAGCTCATCCGATGCGCGGAGGCCGACAGCGCGCAGCTGCCAGTGGCCGACCTGACGACGGTCGTCGACGCGCACGCCCCGGTGTCGGTAATGGCCGCGGGGGCCACCGGAATCACCGGATCCGCCGCGGCGGCATTCACCGCCAATCTCGTCAACAGCGGGGTCATCGACAAGTCCGGCAGTGGCGACGTGGTCGGTATCAACGCCGATTTCGCCGGCGGCGACGTGTCGGTGGTGAACACCGCCAGCGGCGCCATCTACGCCGAGTCGGTCGACGGCCTGGCCGACGGCATCTTCGCCTACGGTGACGAGGTCACGGTCAACAACCGCGGCACGATCGGCGCCGACGGCTACAGCTGGGCCGCCGGCATCGAGGCGCAGGGCGACTCGGTGACCATCAACAACACCGGCAGCATCAGCGCCAACGCCACGGCCTACGACACCGTCAATGGCGTCTACGGCCACGCCTACGGCATCTACGCCGCCGGTGGCGGCGAGGACGGCGTGGTGGTCAACAACCGCGGCTCGATCGAGGTGTCCGGGCCCTACGCGACCGGCATCTACGCCTACGACGGCGGCAGTGGCGGCATCAGCGTCACCAACCGCGGCGACATCACCGCGACCGCCGACAACGGTTTCGCCACCGGCATCAACGCCGTGACCAACGTCGAGGGCAGCGACATCGACGTGGTCAACCGCGGCAGCATCGAGGCCACCGGCATGAACGGCGCGAGCGGCATCGTCGCGCTGGCCAGTGGCGTCGGCTCCTCGGCGAGCGTCAACAACGCCGGCGATATCTACGCGGCCACCACCGCGTACTACTCCAGCGCCGAAGGCATCGTGGTCTCGGCCGACGGGGACGCCAGCATCCGCAACAGCGGCATGATCACCATCGGCTATGGCGACTACGCCTACGGCGCCCTGGCGCTGGCGTTCGCCGGCGATGCGGACGTGCGCAACACCGGTGATATCGCCGTCTACGGCGGGCTGACCGCCTACGGCGCCGTGGCCGCCTCGCAGAACGGCTATGCCGACGCGACCAACGCAGGTTCGATCACCGTCGCCTCGTCGCTGGGCACGGCCGCCGGCCTCGACGTCAGCGGCCAGGCCGGTGCGACCGCCACCAACAACGGCCTCATCAGCGCCGACGCCAGCAGCTACGCCTTCGGCGTGCGCGCCAATTCGGCGGTGGGCGATGCCGCGGTGGTCAACAACGGCGACATCACCGCCACGTCGGGCAAATACGCGTTCGGTGTGTTCGCGCAGTCCGGCGACGGTGACGTGGCCGTGGACAACAGCGGGACGATCGCCACCGACGGCAAGTACAGCTTCGGTGTCATGGCGCAGTCCACCTACGGCGACGTGATGGTGGACAACAGCGGCGCGATCGCCGGCAGCGGCAAGTACGCCTACGGGGTGGTCGCCGGGTCCGACGCAGGCGATGTGGGGATCTACAACGCCGACGGCGGGAAGCTCTCCGGTTACAGCGGCGACCTGCTGGCGGTGGGTGCATTCGCCAACGCCAACAATGCCGGCGGCGTCACGATCGACAATGCCGGCGTGATCAGCGCCACCGGCGTCGGTTATGCGCAGCTCGCCTACGGCGCGGTGGTCCAGACCGACGCCGGCGCCGGCCTGGTGAGCAACGGCGACACCGGCGTGATCACGGCCGACAACAGCTACGGTTCGGCACGTGGCGTGATCGTGCGGTCGTCCGCGGGCGGCGATGCCGCGGTCGACAACGCGGGAGACATCGTGGCGACGGCCACCGGTAGCGGCGAATACCTCGCATCCGATGCGATCGGTGTGTACGTGTATGCCCCCGGCGGGCTCGCCAGCGTCGACAACAGCGGCGCGATCACCGCCACGTCGGCGAGCGGGCTGGCCGACGGGGTGTTCGCCGCCGGCGCAGTCGCGGAGGTCTACAACTCCGGTTCGATCACCGCCGACGGCTACACCTGGGGCGCCGGCATCGAGGCACAGGGCGACGATGCCGCCTCGGTGGTCAATACCGGCACGATCTCGGCCAGCGCCACCGCGTATGCGCCGGCCGACCCGGAAGCGGGAACCGAGGCGGTCTACGGCCGTGCCTACGGCATCTATGCCACCGGCGGCGACGGCGGGGTCATGGTCGATAACCAGGGCTCCATCACGGCGACCGGTCCGTACGCGACCGGCATCTACGCGTACGACAGCGGCATTGCCGGCATCCAGGTCGGCAACGCCGGCGACATCACCGCCACTGCCGACAACGGTTTCGCCACCGGCATCAACGCGGTGACCAATGTCGAAGCCAGCGACATCGCGATCCAGAACACCGGGGACGGTGCCATCACCGCCACCGGCATGAACGGCGCCACCGGGATCGTGGCCCTGGCGACCGGCACCGGCTCGTCGGCCAGCGTCGACAACGCCGGTGACATCTACGCGGCAACCACCGTCTACTACTCGGTGGCAGAGGGCATCGTCGCCTCGGCCGATGGCAACGCCGGCATCACCAATACCGGCGCCATCACCATCGGTTACGGCGACTACGCCTACGGCGGACTGGCGCTGGCGTTCGCCGGCGACGCGAACGTCGACAACGCCGGCACCGTCGCAGTAAACGGCGGCTTCTCCGCCTACGGGTTCGTCGCGGCCTCGCAGAACGGCTATTCCGGGGTGACCAACAGCGGGTCGATCACGGTCGATTCCAGCTTCGGCACCGGCGCCGGCATCGATGCCAGCAGCCTGGCGGGCACCACCGTGGTGAACCAGGGCGACATCGACGCGACGGCGAGCAAGTACGCGTTCGGCGTGCTGGCCAACTCGTCGCAGGGCGACACCCTGGTCGACAACAGCGGCACGATCACCACCGACGGCAAGTACAGCTTCGGTGTGATGGCGCAGTCGGGTGACGGCAACGCGACGGTGTACAACAGCGGCTCGATCACCGGCACCGGCAAGTACGCCTACGGCGCGATGGCCGGCTCCAGCTACGGTGACGCCTCGATCGTCAACGCCGAAGGCGGCAGCCTGACCGGCTACAGCGCCGACCTGCTGACGGTGGGTGCGTTTGCCAACGCCAACAACTCCGGCAACGCCACGATCGACAACGCGGGCGTGATCGACGCCATCGGCGCGGGCTATGCCCAGCTCGCCTACGGCGCGGTCGTGCAGACCGACGCGGGCTACGGGCTGGTGAGCAACATCGGTGACATCAGTGCCGCCAACAGCTACGGCGCGGCGCGCGGCGTGATCGCCCGCTCCAGCGCCGGTGGCGATGTCGCGGTCGTCAACCGCGGCGACATCAGCGCGGTTTCGACCGGCACCGGCGTCTACGAGGGCTATTACGGCACCTACGTCGTCAACACCGACGTGATCGGCGTCTACGCCTACGCACCGGGCGGCACCGCGCTGGTCACCAACAGTGGGTCGATTACCGCCACTACCGCGGCCGGCCTCGCCGACGGCGTGTTCGCCTCGGGCGCGGTGGCCGATGTCACCAATTCGGGTTCGATCACCGCCGACGGCTACACCTGGGGCGCGGGCATCGAGGCCCAGGGCGACGATGTCGCGTTCGTGACCAACACCGGTGACATCAGCGCGAGCGCAACGGCCTACGCACCGGCGGACCCGGAAGCGGGGACCGACGCCGTGTACGGCCACGCCTACGGTATCTATGCCACGGGTGGCGACGGCGGGGTCTATGTGGACAACCGCGGCACCATCGCGGCCACCGGGCCATACGCCACTGGCATCTACGCCTACGGCACCGGCGTCGGCAACATAGGGATCGACAACCGCGGCGACATCGACGCGACCGCCGTGAACGGCATCGCCAACGGCATCAGCGCGGTGACCAATGTCGAGTACAGCGGTATCGACATCCTCAACCGCGGCGATATCGCCGCCCTGGGTTACAACGCGGCGTCCGGCATCTCGGCAGTGGCCGGTGGCGGTGGGGCGGGTATCAGCCTCACCAACACGGGCGCGATCAGTGCGATCGCGACGGACGGCAAGTACGGCAACGCGAGTGGCCTGGTGGCATCCGGCGACGGCGACGTCGAGGTACTCAACAGCCGCACCGGGTCGATCTACGCCAGCGGCGCGTACGCCTATGGCGCCTTGTCATTGGCCTTCGCCGGCGATTCGGACGTGGTCAACGCGGGCGACATCGTGGTGAATTCCGCCGGTGGGCTGTACGCATCCGGCTACGGCGTGGTGTCTTCCTCGCAGAACGGCACCGCGAGTGCCACCAATACCGGCAGCATCTCGGTCGCCACCAACGCGATCGCGCCGATCGCGCGCGGCATCGATGCCACCGGCATCGACGTCGACGTGGTCAACCGCGGCTCGATCGAGGTGTTGTCGGGCAAGTACAGCCGTGGCATCAGCGCGGTGGCCAGTGCAGGCGATGTCGACGTTCGCAACTTGGGGTCGATCTACGTCGGCGGCGCCAACAACAAGTACAGCTACGGCGTGACCGGCATCTCCACCGACGGTGACGTGCGCATCACCAACGGCGCGGATGGCGTGGTCGGTGTCTACGACTCCAGCTCCATCGCCGTTGGCCTGCTGGGCACCTCGGTTTACGACAACGTCGAGATCGTCAATGCCGGCGATGTCGTCGCCCGCAGCGATGGCGCCGACCTCGCGGCTGGCGTGTACGCATCCTCCGACAACAACGATGTCGCGGTGGTGAATCGCGGCGGAATCGAGGCCGAGGCGTTCTTCGATGCCATCGGCGTGCTGTCGAACATTGGCGGCGACGACGAACTCAGCGTCGACAACCGTGGAACGATCACCGCCAACTCCCTGTCCGCCTCGGCCGGTGTCGCCGTCGGCATCGAAGGCAGCAGCCAGAACGGCGGCGACGTGCTGCTGCGCAACCGCGGGACGATCCAGTCCTCGGCCACCGGGAACAACGCCTTCGGCATCAGCGGCATCGTGGCCGGCGGTGGTGAGCTGACCCTGGCCAATACCGCCGCGGGCAGCATCACCGCGACTTCGGTCGATGGCGACGGGGTCGGTCTGTACGGATCGGTGACGGGCTCGGATGTCACTGTCAACAACGCCGGCAGCATCACGGTCTCGTCGACCTACGGGGCCGCGGATGCGATCCGCATCGTCGGTGGCGGCGATGGTTTCGCGGCGGGTAACGCCAGCATCACCAACAGTGGTTCGATCACCGGCGCGATCGTCACGGCCGGCGGCAGCGACCGGATGATCAACCAGCGCGGTGGCACCTGGCGCGTTGCCGGAACGGGCAGCGATTTCGGGGCCGGCAATGACAGCTTCAGCAACGCGCGCGGCGCCACGCTGGAGCTGGCCGATGCCGGGATCACGTTCGGCACCGGAAGCAACCGCTTCGACAATGCCGGCACGATCCGCGTCGCCGGCGCGAACGTCATCGACATGGGTACTGGCAGCACCGCGCCCGTGCGATCGAAGAGCGTGGGTGGGTTCACCAACAACGGCACCATCGACTTCCTCGATGGCGCCGCGGACGACACCCTGACGATCGTCGGCGGCTTCGATGGCCTCGGGTCGATCAACCTCGACGTCAGTCTCGGCAGCAAGGCCAACGATCAGCTGGTCGTGCAGGGCGGGGTCGGCAACGGTGCCCGGCAGCGGGTCAACGTGGCATTGCTGGACGGTCTGCCCCAATCCAGCGACGTGGGCACCGAGCTGGAACTGGTGCGCGTGTCCGGCCACACCCGCCCCTCGGCGTTCGTCGCCGGCGACGTCCTGGGCGTTTCCCCCCGTGACTTCCTGTCGCTGGGAATGACCCTGAGCAGCCAGGTCGATGCATCGGCGCGGATCGGATCGGACAGTTCCTACATGCTGTCGGTGGAGACCTACGTCAGCGGACTCAACGCTGCCGGCGTGCTGGCCTCTTCGGCGGCGCTGGGCGTGGACAGCCTGATGACCAGCACCGCCGGCAGCCGGCATGACCGCCACTACGCCACGGCAGGCCTCACGCCCATGCACGCGAACGTGCAGGCGTGGGTCCGCGGCTTCGATGACCAGGGCGGGATGAGCCCCGACCACCTCTCCGGCAACTTCGGGCAGTTGTCCAACTCGCGCCTGAGCCAGGACAATTCCGGCACCGAGATGGGCATGGAGTTCCTGGCACCCCACGGCTTCCGCTTCGGCTCCGTGTTCGCCAAGTCCGAGGGCCGGCAGTACCTGGTCGACGACCGTGGCATGGACATGATCCGCGGCAGCACCATGGGCCTGTACGGCACCTGGGTGTCGCCCAGCGGTTTCTACGTGGACGGCTCGTGGCGGACCATGCAGTTCGAGAGCCGGATCGATTCGATCGGCGGCCTGCAGCACAGCGAGGGCAATGCCTTCAGCAGCGCGCTCGAGGTCGGGCACGTCTGGAAACTGGCCAATGGTCTGGAGGTCACGCCTCGGTTGCACTACACCGAAACCACGATCGATGGGCTGCAGTTCCAGGGCGACCAGGCGACGTTCCAGGGCCAGGATGCGGTATGGAAGCGTGCCCGGGCCGGCGTGTCGTTGTCGAAGACCTTCGGCGCGGCCGGCTGGCAATGGTCGCCGTACGGCGAGGTCAGCGTGAACCGGACCCTGGAAGGCCTCGCCACGTATGCCATCAACGACGACTACTACGGCAACGTGGCCGCCGAGGGTACCAGTGCCCTGCTGAAGTTCGGGCTGGGTGCGCAGAAGGGCCGCCTGTCGTGGAACGGCGGCGTCAACTGGCTCGACGGAGGCAACTTCGACGGAACGTTCGGCGGCCAGATGCGGCTGCGGTATTCCTGGTAGTCAGCGGCAACGCGGGCCCGGTGGATGGCCGGGCCCGCCTCGCCCGATCGTCGGGCGGGGCGGCGCATGACAGGGGAGGGTAGAGACATGCAGACATCAGGACGGGAGATCGCCCTTTGACGGACAACAGCAACGAGCGTGACGTGCACGCGACCGCGGTCGCCAACGATGTTTCAACGGAGCAGAACGGCGCAGGCGGGGAAGCCGGGGCCGGGCTGCAGACCGTCGGGCCGGAAGCACCGGCCGCCACACCGCCAGCCGGTGCAGGCAAAGCGGCCAAGCCGCCGCCGGGTCAGGCCCCTTTCAAGGTCGACAAGACCTGTTCGCGTGGACTCGCCGGATGGCTCGCCGCCAACCGCATCTCGCTGGCGATCACCTCCTACCAGAGCGGCCGGATCTACCTGGTGGGCAGCGACAAGCAGGGGCGCGTGTCGTTTTTCGAGCGCATCTTCGAGCGGGCGATGGGGGTGGTCGGCAATGCCAACCGCATCTACCTCGGCAGCCTGTACCAGCTGTGGCGCTTCGAGAACGTGCTGCGCTCCAACGAGGTCATCCACGGCCAGTACGACAAGTGCTACGTGCCGCGCAACGCGCAGACCATCGGCGACCTGGACATCCACGAGCTCGGCATCCGCAGCAACGGCAAGGTCGTGTTCGTCAACACCAAATATTCCTGCCTGGCCGAACTGAGCCAGACGCACAGCTTCAAGGCGATCTGGAAGCCGAAGTTCGTCAGCAAGCTCGCACCGGAGGACCGCTGTCATCTCAATGGGCTGGCGATGGTCGATGGCCGGCCCAAGTACGTCACCGCGGTGTGCCGCAGCGACACCGTCGACGGCTGGCGCGACCGTCGCCACGACGGTGGCGTGGTGATCGATATCGAAACCGACGAAGTCGTGTGCGAAGGCCTGTCGATGCCGCACTCGCCGCGCTGGGCGGGCGGCAAGCTGTGGGTACTCAACGCCGGCACCGGCCACCTGGGCTGGGTCGACTTCGAGACTAAGAAGTTCGTTCCGCTGGCGTTCTTCCCGGGCTTTCTGCGCGGGCTATCCATCATCGGCAACGTGGCCGCCGTGGGCCTGTCCAAGCCACGCAACCAGCGTTTCGAAGGGCTGCAGCTGGACGAGGAACTGCAAAAGCGGGATTCCGACCCGTGGTGCGGGGTGCAGATCGTGTCCTTGACCAACGGCGACGTCAGCAACTGGATCCGGTTCGAAGGCGACATCACGGAGATCTTCGACATCAGTTTCCTGCCTAACGTGCGTAATCCGATGATGATCGGCTTGCGTACCGCGGAGATCCGCGACCTGATCACGTTCGAATCGGAGCTCGCCGCCGAGGAGGTGCCCGCATGAGTCCGGCTGGTTTTTTGTGCCTGCGCCTCGCGTTGACGGCAGCCGCGGTGGCGGTCACTTGCGCGGCCTCCGCCCAGGTGCCGCAGGCGGCGCCCCGGCCATCGACCGGTACCGCCGCTCGATCGGAACCCGGGCTGCGTGCCGAGCCGGTGCCCCCTGCCGTCGATGCCGCGTTCCAGGCGTGGGACACCAACCACGACAACAGCCTGAGTCCGGCCGAATTCCGCAACGGCTGGCGCAACCTGAGGCGGGGTGGCCGGCAGACCGTTGGCGGGCCGGGTTTGCGCCAGCAGTTCGAGCGTCTGGACACCAACGACAACGACGGCATCGACCGGGTCGAGTACTCCGACATGGTGCTGGTCAAACGCGCCGGGGCGATGGCGCCGCCGTTCTCCGAGGCCGACAGCAACCGCAGCCAGAAGATCGAGTTCGGAGAGTACGGCGCGCTGGTCCAGCGCCTGCGCGCGGCCGAAGCCGGTTCCTCGCCGTCGCCCCGGCCCGGCGTGCCGACACCGCCGTCCCCCGGCGGGTAACGCCAGCACGCACTGCTGCGCCGCCACGTCTTCCCGTCACCCGAAACTGGATGCCCCATGAGCACACGTGCCCCGGTCACTTTCGACATCTCGCCGGTATGGAAACAGGTCACGCCGGAACTCAAGGAGGAAGTTTTCGCGTTCTGGAGGCAGCACCGCGCCATAGGCGATCCTGAACGTGCCCGCCAACGCGCCGACGAGGTCGTGTGCATCGCCCGCGGTGAAGACGGCGGGTTGTGCGCCATCAGTACGGCCGTGGTGCGGGTGCTGCCGCGCCTGATGCAGCCGCTGTACTACTACCGGCTGTTCTTCGCCCGTTCCGTACGGGGGCAGGGGCAGGTGATCCCGTTCTACAACCGCGCCAGGGCGGTGCTGCAGGCCTACAACGCCGGCCTGCCCGAGCCGGAGAGCATCGGCGTGCTGCTGGAGCTCGAAAGCCGGTATCTGGACGCCTATTACAAGACCGCCTACGTGGCCGAAGCCGACAGCACGTTCATCGGCTATTCGCCGCGGGGCCTGCAGCTGCGGGTCTCGTACTTCGAGGGCGCGCGCCTGCTGGCCCCAAGGGCTCCCCGCACCCGGACCGCCCAAGGGCGGACGGCAATCGCGTCGCTGGCCTGAGGCCAGGCCGTACGGTCCACCGCCGCCCGCGCGGCGGCGGGCGCGTCTGCGCGGATCGGCGTGGGTGAGTTGCCCTAACCCGCTGAAACCCCTATAATTCCGCTTCTGTCTGCCCTCGACGGCAGCCAGCGACCAAAATAACTACAGAGGAATCTGGTCATGTACGCAGTTGTTGTCACTGGCGGTAAGCAATACCGCGTCATGCAGGGCGAGACCCTGCGCGTCGAGCTGCTCGAAGCCGAAGCCGGCAGCGAGATCAAGCTCGACAACGTCCTGATGCTGGGCGACGGCGAGGGCGTGAAGCTCGGCGACGCGCTCAAGGGCGCCAGCGTCACCGCCAAGGTGGTCGGCCACGGCCGCGCCGACAAGGTGCGCATCGTCAAGTTCCGCCGCCGCAAGCACCACCGCAAGCAGATGGGTCACCGTCAGCACTACACCGAAATCGAGATCACCGGCATTGCCGGTGGCGACAAGAAGTAAGGAGAAGCAGTCATGGCACACAAAAAGGGCGTAGGTTCCTCGCGCAACGGCCGCGACTCCAACCCGAAGTACCTCGGCGTCAAGATGTACGGCGGCCAGGCCATCGAGGCCGGCAACATCATCGTCCGCCAGCGTGGCACCCAGTTCCACCCGGGCATGGGCGTCGGCCTCGGCCGCGACCACACCCTGTTCGCGCTGGTCGACGGCAAGGTCGAGTTCTCGACCAAGGGCCCGAAGAAGCGCCGCACCGTCAGCGTCGTCGCCGAGTAATCGCGACGACCCACGGTCACGAGGGCCCCGCTTCGGCGGGGCTTTTCGTTTCCGCATGACGTTCCCCGAACACCCTATCGATACCATCGCCCCATGAAGCTCGTAGACGAAGCCGAAATCCAGGTCAGCGCAGGCAACGGCGGCAACGGCTGCGTCGGCTTCCGGCGCGAGAAGTTCATTCCGCTGGGCGGCCCCGACGGCGGCGACGGCGGCGACGGCGGCAGCGTCTGGCTGGTCGCCGACGAGAACCTCAATACGCTGGTCGACTTCCGCCACCAGCGCCAGTTCCGCGCCCAGCGCGGTCAGAACGGCATGGGCCGGCAGATGTACGGCAAGGGCGGCGACGATCTGGTCATCACCGTGCCGGTCGGCACCGTCGTCACCAACGTCGAGACCGACGAGGTGATCGGTGACATGATCGCCCACGGCGACCGTCTGCTGGTGGCCAAGGGCGGCAAGGGCGGCCTTGGCAACATGCACTTCAAGAGCTCGACCAACCGCACGCCGCGCAAGGCGTTGCCGGGCCTGCCGGGCGAGGAGCGCGAGCTGCGGCTGGAGCTGAAGCTGCTGGCCGACGTCGGCCTGCTGGGCTTCCCCAACGCCGGCAAGAGCACGCTGATCCGCGCGGTCTCGGCGGCGACGCCGAAGGTCGCCGACTACCCGTTCACCACGCTCTATCCGAACCTCGGCGTGGTCAGCGTCGAGGCCTACCGCAGCTTCGTGATCGCCGACATCCCGGGCCTGATCGAGGGCGCGGCGGATGGCGCCGGGTTGGGCGCGCAATTCCTGCGCCACCTGCAGCGCACCCGCCTGCTGCTGCACCTGGTCGACATCAACCCGATGGCCGGTGGAGTAGAGGGCGTCACGCCCGCCGAGCAGGTGCGAGCGATCGAGCGCGAGCTGGAGAAGCACGATCCCGAACTGCTCGACAAGCCGCGCTGGCTGGTGCTCAACAAGGCCGACCTGCTGCCGGAGGACGAGCGCAAGGCGTTCGCGCAGGCGATCGTCGACGAGCTCGGCTGGAAGGATCGCTGGTACCTCGTGTCGGCGATCGGACGTGAGGGCACTTGGCCGATCATGTTGGACGTGATGGCGTTCTTCGACCGCCAGCGCGAGGACGCGGCGGTGGAGGCCCACGCCCGCGGGGACGCTTAGGCGGTAGCGGTCGGCCGGGATGGGTCCGCCTCGGCCGGCAGCGCCCGGCATCAATCAGGAGCAAGACCGGTGGTTCAAACGCCGGGCACGAAAAAAACCCGGCCGGAGCCGGGTTTTTTATCGCTGCGGGTCAGCCGGCAAGGCCGGGCGACCCGCTCGCGCGCCTCAGGCGGCGGCCTTGATCGCCTTGATGCGGGCGGTCAGGCGGCTCTTGTGGCGGGCGGCCTTGTTCTTGTGGATCAGGCCGCGCGAGCTGAAGCGGTCGAGGATCGGCTGGGCGACCTTGAAGGCGTTCTCGGCGCCGGCGGCGTCGTTCTCGCCCAGGGCCTTGAGCACCTTCTTCACGGCGGTGCGCAGCATCGAACGCTGGCTGGCGTTACGGGCATTGCGCACAACAGCCTGCTTGGCGCGCTTCTTGGCGGACTTGATGTTTGCCACGGCGTATTCCTGAGATATGTAGGTTGGAGCTGGAAAGATTTATGCTGGCGGACTGGTCTGGTGCCCGGCCGAGCGTCGAATAGACAGGAAATTATGGGGGATTCAATGGTTTGCGTCAACAACCAGGCCGCTCGGGATTCAGCGTGAGCCAGCCCCCCTCCAGGACCCGCCGGGGCGGCATGCTGCGCTCCACCGTGGTGTTCAGCGCGATGACCTTCCTGTCGCGCATCGCCGGCTACCTGCGCGACTGGCTGCAGGCGACGATGTTCGGCGCCGGCCCGGCGGTCAGCGCGTTCGTGGTCGCCTACCGGATTCCCAACTACCTGCGCAGGATCTTCGCCGAGGGTTCGTTCTCCTCGGCCTTCGTGCCGCTGCTGTCGGAGCTGAAGCAGAAGGGCGACGAGAAGGCGATGCAGGACTTCCTCGACCATGTCGCCGGCGCGCTGCTGGCGGTGGTGGTGGTGGTCAGCGGACTGGGCATGCTGCTCGCGCCGTGGGTCGCGCGGCTGTTCCTGGCGTTCGCGCCCGCCGGTACCGACACCGTGCCGCTGGCGGCCGAGATGCTGCGCATCACCTTCCCGTACCTGACCTTCGTGTCGATGACCGCGCTGGCCGGGGCGGTGCTCAACAGCTTCCGCCAGTTCGGCCTGCCGGCGCTGACGCCGGTGCTGCACAACCTGACCCTGATCGCGGCGATGCTGCTGCTGGCCGGTGCGCTCGACGTGCCGGAGAAGGCGCTGGCCTGGGGCGTGCTGGCCGCCGGCGTGCTGCAGATGCTGGTGCTGTGGCCGGCGATGGGGCGGCTGGGGCTGCGGCCGAAGTTCCGCTTCAACCTGCGTCACTCGGGCGTGCGCCGGGTGATGACGCTGATGCTGCCGACGATCTTCTCGTCCTCGGTGTCGCAGGTGAACCTGCTGGTCGGCACCGTGTTCGCCTCGCTGCTGGTGCCGGCGGCGCAGTCGTGGCTGTACTACTCGGACCGCCTGGTCGAGTTGCCGCTGGGGCTGTTCGGGGTCGCGATCGGCACGGTGATTCTGCCGCAGCTGTCGCGCCTGCACGCCGATGCCGATGCCACCGGCTACTCGCGCTCGCTCGACTGGGGCCTGCGGATGGTGCTGCTGATCGGCCTGCCGGCCGCGCTCGGGCTGTGCCTGCTGGCCGAGCCGCTGACCGCCTCGCTGTTTCGTTACGGCGAGTTCACCGAGGAGGACACGCGGATGGTCGGCTACGCACTGACCGCGATGGGCGTCGGCATCCCGGCCTTCATGCTCAGCAAGGTGCTGCTGCCGGCGTTCTATTCGCGCCAGGACACCCGCACGCCGATGCGGGCCGCGGTGCTGACGGTGGTTGCCAACGTGGTGCTGACCGTCGCGCTGGTCACGCCGATGTATTTCGCCGGACTGCCGTATGCGCATGCCGGCATCGCCGGGGCGACCGCGTTGGCCGGCATCCTCAACGCGGCGCTGCTGTGGCGCTACCTGCGGCGCGACGGGATCTACGTGTCGCAGCCGGGCTGGGGGCGCTGGCTGGGGCGGATCGTTGCCGGACTGTTGCTGATGGCGGTGGTGGTGGTCGGCCTACGCGAATGGGTCGGCGACTGGACCGCGATGCCCGGGCTGTGGCGCTGGGCATGGCTGCTGGCGGTGGTCGCGGCGGGGGCGGGCGCCTATGGCGCGGTGCTGGTGGTGATGGGGGTGCGGCCGCGCCACCTGCGGCATTGAGCGCCACGCACCGCCGGCCCGGTCAATCCGGCGTGACCGCTATACTTCAACGGATGAGCAGGCTGTTCCGAGACGTCGACGGCGGGCCCCGGTGCCCGCACGGCAGTGTGGTCTGCATCGGCGCCTTCGACGGCCTCCACCTGGGGCATCGGGCGCTGGTGCGCCGCGCGGTCGAACGCGCGCGCGCGCTCGGGGTGCCGGCGGTCGCGCTGAGTTTCGAACCGTTGCCGCGCGAGTTCTTCGCGCCCGGCAACCCGCCGCCGCGGCTGCTGTCGCCGCGCGCCAAAGCCGGGGGGCTGCTGGCGCTGGGCGCCGACCTGGTCGGACTGCTGCGGTTCGACGCGCGGATGGCGTCGATGTCCGCCGAGGACTTCGTCCGGCGGGTGCTGGTCGACCACCTCGGCGTGCGCGAGGTCTGGGTCGGCCCCGAGTTCCGCTTCGGCAAGGGCCGCGCCGGCGATCTGCCACTGCTGCAGGCCCTCGGCCGCGAGATGGGCGATGCCGGCGCGGGCTTCAGCGCCCACCAGATCGAGCCGGTCCTGCTGGACGGCGAGCGCGTCTCCAGCACCCGCATCCGTGCCGCGCTGCAACGCGGGGACTTCGACGCCGCCGCGCGCATGCTCGGCCGGCCGTTCGCCATCGGCGGGCGCGTCGCCCACGGCGCCCGGCTCGGTCGTACCCTCGGGTTCCCGACCGCCAACCTGCGTTTCAACGGCAAGGCGCCGCCGCTGTCCGGCATCCATGCAGTGCGCGTGCACGGCGTCAGTGGCGACGCGCTGCCCGGCGTGTCCAGCCTCGGCACCCGCCCGACCGTGGACGGCACCGAGCCGCTGCTGGAAACCCACCTGTTCGATTTCGACGGCGACCTGTACGGTCGGCGGATCGAAGTCGAGTTCGTCGCCCACCTGCGCGACGAGGAAAAGTTCGACGACCTGCCGACCCTGGTCGCGCAGATGCACCGCGACGCCGACCGGGCGCGCGCCATCCTTTCGCAAGACCCCACAAGAGCCCGCGCGTGAGCGACAAGAACAGCGACAACCCGTACAAGTCGACCCTGCACCTGCCGGCGACCGATTTCCCGATGCGTGGCGACCTGCCCAAGCGCGAGCCGCAGACGCTGGCGCGCTGGGAGGAACAGGGCCTGTACCAGCGCATCCGCGAGAAAGTGAAGGGCCGCGAGCGCAGCTTCGTCCTGCACGACGGCCCGCCGTACGCCAACGGCGCGATCCACATCGGCCATGCGGTCAACAAGGTGCTCAAGGACATTGTGGTCAAGTCGCGCCTGCTGGCCGGCTTCGATGCGCCGTACGTGCCCGGCTGGGACTGTCATGGGCTGCCGATCGAGATCGCGATCGAGAAGAAGTACGGCAAGGTCGGCACCAGGCTCGACGCCGCCCAGTTCCGCCAGAAGTGCCGCGAGTACGCCGCCGAGCAGATCGACCTGCAGCGTCGCGACTTCAAGCGCCTGGGCGTGCTGGGCGACTGGGACCACCCGTACCGCTCGATGGACTTCCGCTTCGAGGCCGACATGCTGCGCTCGCTGGCGCGGATCATCGACCGCGGCCACCTCGTGCGCGGTGCCAAGCCGGTGCACTGGTGCTTCGACTGCGGCTCGGCGCTGGCCGAGGCCGAGATCGAGTACGCCGACAAGGTCTCCCCGGCGGTCGACGTCGCCTATCCGGCCAAGTCAGCGCGCGATGTCGCCACGGCGTTCGAGACCGTCGCCCCGGATGACGTGCAGATCGCGGTGCCGATCTGGACCACCACGCCATGGACACTGCCGGCCAGCGTCGCGATCAGCGTCGGTGCCGACCTCGACTACGTGCTTGTGGAAGGCCCGGCGCGGGCCGACGGTGGTCGTCGCTGGCTGGTGCTGGCCGAGGCGCTGGCTTCGAAGGCGCTGGCCCGCTACGGCGTCGACAAGGTCGTGGTGCACGGCCGCGCCAAGGGCGTCGAGCTGGAGAACCTCCTCGTCCGCCATCCGTTCTACGACCGCGACATCCCGCTGCTGCTTGGCGAGCACGTGTCCGACGAGGACGGCACCGGCAACGTCCACACCGCGCCGGGCCACGGCCAGGAGGACTTCGCGGTGGGCCGCAGGTACGGCCTGGTCGACCGCTACGACGCCGCCCAGCTCAATCCGGTCGACGCCCGCGGCGTCTACCTGCCGGGCACGCCCGCGCTCGACGGCACGGAGCTGGCCGGCCTGCACATCTGGAAGGCCAACGACGCCATCGTCGACGCCCTGCGCGCCGGCGGCACGCTGCTGGCCTCCAGCAAGCTCGAACACAGCTACCCGCACTGCTGGCGCCACAAGACGCCGGTGGCGTTCCGCGCCACCCCGCAGTGGTTCATCTCGATGGAGAAGGCCGGCCTGCGCGCCGATGCGCTCAAGGCGATCGGCGACGTGCAGTGGTTCCCCGACTGGGGCGAGGCGCGCATCGCCGGGATGGTCGAAGGCCGGCCGGACTGGTGCATCAGCCGCCAGCGCACCTGGGGCGTGCCGATCGCGCTGTTCGTCCACAAGGTCACCCACGAGCCGCACCCGCGCTCGGTTGAGCTGATGGGCGAGGTGGCGAAGCTCGTGGAGACCGACGGCATCGACGCCTGGTACGCGCTCGATCCGGCAAGCCTGCTCGGGGACGAGGCGGGCGACTACGACAAGGTCACCGATATCCTCGATGTCTGGTTCGACTCGGGCGTCACCCATGAGTGCGTGCTCGCCCAGCGTCCCGAAGACGGCCTGCGCAAGCCGGCCGACCTGTACCTGGAAGGCTCCGACCAGCACCGCGGCTGGTTCCAGTCCTCGCTGCTCACCGGCGTCGCAATGGACGGCGTGGCGCCCTACAGGCAGGTGCTGACCCACGGCTTCACCGTCGATGCCGACGGCCGCAAGATGTCCAAGTCGCTCGGCAACGTGGTCGCGCCGCAGAAGGTGGTCGACGCGATGGGCGCCGACGTGCTGCGGCTGTGGATCGCCTCGGCCGACTACCGCAACGAGATGACCGTCTCCGACGAGATCCTGAAGCGCAGCGCCGACAACTACCGCCGCATCCGCAACACCGCGCGCTTCCTGCTCGGCAACCTGCACGGCTTCGACCCGGCCATGCACCTGCTGCCGCTGGACGGCGAGGGCGACGCGGCGATGGTCGCGCTCGACCGCTGGATCGTGCATCGCGCCCATGGGCTGCAGCAGAAGATCACCGCCGCCTACGAGCGCTACGACTTCAGCGAGGTCGTGCAGATCCTCGCAAACTTCTGCAGCGTCGACCTCGGCTCGCTCTACCTCGACGTCACCAAGGACCGGCTGTACACGATGCGCGAAGATTCGCGCGGCCGGCGCTCGGCGCAGAGCGCGATGTACCGCATCGCCGAGGCGTTCGTGCGCTGGATCGCGCCGATCCTGAACTTCACCGCCGAGGAGATGTGGGGCCACCTGCCGGCGCAGGCCGGGCAGGGCGCACGCGAGGACAACGTGCTGTTCACCACCTGGTATGACGGCCTGGCGCCGCTGCCGGAGGCCGCCGCGCTGTCGGCCGAGGACTTCCGCCGCCTGCTGGCGCTGCGCGAGCAGGTCAGCAAGGTGCTCGAACCGATGCGCGCCGCCGGCACCATCGGCGCGGCGCTGGAGGCCGAGATCGCCCTGCATGCCGGTGTCGCCGACCAGAACTGGCTGGCGCCGATCGCCGAAGAGCTGCGTTTCCTGTTCATCAGTGGCGACGTCGATGTCGTCGCCGACGGGCAGGCGTCCGAGGTCCGGGTGGAAGCGACGCGCACCGATAAACCCAAGTGCGGCCGATGCTGGCAGCACCGCGCCGATGTCGGTGCGATCGAAGCCCATCCCACCCTCTGTGGCCGCTGCGTCGACAACGTCGACGGCGACGGCGAAGACCGCCGCTGGTTCTGACCATGACGCCCAAACCCAACGCCCTCCTCTGGCTGGCGCTTTCCGCGCTCATCATCGTTCTGGACCAGCTCACCAAGTACTGGGTGCTTACCAGCCTGCCTGAATACACCGCCATCCCGGTGATCGACGGGGTCTGGAACTGGTACCGCACCTACAACACCGGCGCCGCCTTCAGTTTCCTCAGCGACGCCGGTGGCTGGCAGAAGTACTTCTTCGTCGTCCTCGCCATCGCCATCAGCGGGCTGCTCGGCTACTGGCTGTCGCGCACCCCGCGCGGCGACTGGAAGACCGCGCTTCCGTACGCCCTGGTGATCGGCGGCGCCGTCGGCAATGTCATCGACCGCCTGATCCACGGCCACGTGGTGGACTTCATCCAGTGGCATTGGCAGGACTGGTACTGGCCCGCCTTCAACATCGCCGATGCCGCCATCGTCGGCGGGGCGGTCGGGATCGCCGCGTACGGGCTGTTCAGCGGGCAGCGCAAGCCCGTCGCGGGGCAGGGGTAAAATCCGCGGATGGACCTCATCCTCGCCAATCCCCGCGGTTTCTGCGCCGGCGTCGACCGCGCCATCGAGATCGTCAACCGCGCGCTGGAGACCCTGGGCGCGCCGATCTACGTGCGCCACGAGGTGGTCCACAACAAGTTCGTGGTCGACGACCTCAAGCAGCGCGGCGCGATCTTCGTCGAGGAGCTCGACGAGGTGCCCGACGGCAATACAGTGATCTTCAGCGCCCACGGCGTATCCAAGGCCGTGCGTGCCGAAGCCGACCGGCGCGGGCTCAAGGTGTTCGACGCCACCTGTCCGCTGGTGACCAAGGTCCACCTCGAGGTCTCGCGGCAGTGCCGCGCCGGCCGCGACATGGTCCTGATCGGCCACGAAGGGCATCCCGAGGTCGAAGGCACCATGGGACAGTGGCAGCGCGAGTCGGCCAGCGGCGAGCTTCAACGCGGCACGATCTACCTGGTCGAGGACCTCGACGACGTTGCCCGCCTGCAGGTCGAGCAGCCCGACCACCTGTCCTACACCACCCAGACCACGCTGTCGGTCGACGACACCCGCGAGATCATCGGCGCGCTTCGGGCACGGTATCCGTCGATCGAGGGGCCCAAGAACGACGACATCTGCTACGCCACCCAGAACCGCCAGGACGCCGTGCGCGAGCTGGCCGGGCGGTGCGACCTGATCCTGGTGGTCGGTTCGGTCAACAGTTCCAATTCCAACCGCCTGCGCGAACTCGCCGAGCGCCAGGGCATCGAGGCCCACCTGATCGACGGCGCGGACGAGATCGACCCGGCCTGGGTCACCGGTCGCCAGCGCATCGGTATCACCGCCGGAGCGTCGGCGCCCGAAATCCTTGTCCGCGGCGTCATCGACCGTCTGCGTGAACTGGGGGCCGGCTCGGTCACCAGCTTGGAGGGTGAACCGGAAAACATGGTCTTCGCCCTGCCCAAGGAACTGCGCGTCCAACTGGTTTCATGATCGATTGACCCGCCACGACGCGCCACCTAGAATTCCGCCTCTTGGCCGGAGTAGCTCAGTTGGTAGAGCACGTCATTCGTAATGATGGGGTCGTAGGTTCGATTCCTATCTCCGGCACCAAGTTTTCAAGACCCGCTCCGGCGGGTCTTTTTTTTTTGCGGAGTTCCAAGATGGGTTTTTGCGCACCGCGCCCGGAGTCGCGCCGCGAAGGCTCCGGAGATCGCAGGCGCCACATCATGGATGGGTGAAGCTGCGTGGACGAAGTGGCACCTGATCCGCGGTTCTCGCGTTCTGAGTGTGCAGGGATCAGCAGCCTTGCACACAGGGGACCGCATGCCGTCCATGGAAAACGCCCGCATCGCCATCATCGGCCTGGGCTATGTCGGGCTGCCACTGGCGGTGGAGTTCGGCAAGCATTTCGAGACTGTCGGCTTCGACATCAACCAGTCGCGTATCGACGAGTTGCGTGACGGACGCGATGGCACACTGGAGGTGTCACCTGCGGAGCTCGCCGGCGCGGTTCGGCTCGGTTTCACGAGCGAGTTGCATGACCTCGCCGGTTGCAACGTCTACATCGTCACCGTTCCCACGCCGATCGACTCGGCCAAGCGGCCGGACCTGACACCGCTGATCCGCGCCAGCGAAGCGCTCGGCCAGGTGCTGTCGGACGGCGATGTCGTGGTCTACGAGTCGACGGTGTATCCCGGCTGCACCGAAGAGGTCTGCGTACCGATCCTCGAGCGGGTGTCCGGGCTCAAATTCAACCAGGATTTCTTCGCCGGTTACAGCCCGGAGCGGATCAACCCCGGCGACAAGGAGCATCGGGTCACCAGCATTCTGAAGGTGACCTCCGGCTCGACCCCGGAGGCGGCCGAATTCGTCGACCGCCTGTACGGCAGCATCATCACCGCCGGTACCCACAAGGCTAGCAGCATCAAGGTCGCCGAGGCGGCCAAGGTCATCGAGAACACCCAGCGCGACCTCAACATCGCGCTGGTCAACGACCTGGCGATCCTGTTCAACAAGCTGGGCATCGATACCCTGGAAGTGCTGGAAGCGGCGGGTACCAAGTGGAACTTCCTGCCATTCCGGCCGGGGCTGGTGGGCGGGCACTGCATCGGGGTCGACCCGTATTACCTGACCCACAAGGCGCAGGAGATCGGACACCACCCCGACGTGATCCTTGCCGGGCGCCGGACCAACGACGGCATGGGCGCCTACGTCGCCGGCGAGGTGATCCGGCTGATGGTGCGCAAGGGTATCAACCCGGTCGGCGCCCGCGTGCTGGTGCTGGGGCTGGCCTTCAAGGAGAACTGCCCGGATCTGCGCAACACCCGCGTGGTGGACATCGTCGCCGCGTTGCGCGGCTACAACACGCAGGTCGACGTATGCGACCCGTGGGTGGACGCGGCGCAGGCGCGGCACGAATACGGGCTGGAGCTCGCCGAGCCGGAACACGGGATGTACGACGCGGTGATCGTGGCGGTGGGCCACGACAAGTTCCGTCAGCTGGGAACTGAAGGGATCCGGGTGTTCGGGCGGCCGGCATCGGTCCTTTATGACGTCAAGTATCTATTGCCAAGACATGCCGTCGACGGGAGGCTCTAGATGGGCGCGCGATACGAGGATGTGAAAACCGGGCTGATGACCCAACCCCGGACGTGGCTGGTAACCGGGTGCGCGGGCTTTATCGGTTCAAACCTGCTCGAGGCTCTGTTGGCCTTGGGACAGCGCGTGGTGGGGGTGGACAACTTTTCGACCGGGTTCCGCCACAATCTGGAAGAGGTGCAGGCAGCCGTCACAACGGAACAATGGAAGCGCTTCGACTTCATCGAGGGCGATATATGCGACCTCGACACGTGCCGACGTGCCTGTGCATCGGTGGACCACGTGCTGCACCAAGCTGCGCTCGGTTCCGTCCCCCGCTCGCTGGAGAACCCGATCGCGACGAACCGATCAAACATCGATGGCTTTCTTAACGTGCTGTTGGCAGCACGTGACGCCCAGGTACGTAGTTTCACCTATGCCGCCAGCAGCTCCACCTATGGTGACCACCCCGGATTGCCGAAAGTCGAAGAGCGGATCGGCAGGCCCCTGTCCCCATACGCTGTAGCGAAATACGTCAACGAGCTGTATGCCGACGTCTTCGCACGCTGCTATGGGTTCCCGAGTATCGGGTTGCGCTACTTCAATGTGTTTGGAAAGAGGCAGAGCCCGAATGGTGCGTATGCGGCAGTCATTCCGAAATGGACGGCGGCCATGATTCGGGGCGAAGACGTGCGCATCAACGGCGATGGCGAGACCAGCCGGGATTTCACCTTCATCGACAACGCCGTGCAGGCGAACCTGCTTGCTGCCACGGCACCGCCGGAGGCGCGAACCCGGGTGTACAACATGGCGGTGGGCGAACGGAACACGTTGAATCAACTGTTCGATGCCATACGCGGTGCACTCGGGTGCCATGAGGTTGCCTATGATCGGAAGCCGGTGTACGAGGATTTCCGAGCGGGCGACATACGACACTCCCTGGCCGACGTCAGTGCAGCGCGTGCGGCGCTGGGCTATCGACCTACCCATGACCTGGCAGCTGGACTGGAGTCTGCAATGGCGTGGTATCTGCGAAACCTGGCGGATTGCCCGCGTATGACGGACCAGCACTCCCCCCCGTTAGGGGGGCGGCGTACTCCAATTGCCCAGCCCGTGCCAGTGCGAGTGCCCACATCCGTAGAGGCGTTTCCACCTGTCGCGATCGGATAGGAAAATCGTTCGCTGTCTTTCCTGCCAGAGGAGCTTGCCGTCTCACCTGTGGAGAATGTTGCCAGCTACCCTGTAGCTTCCTGCTACCACCGCTGCTGTGCATGTCCATCGCGAAAACAAAATCCGCCCCCAAGGCCAAGGTCGCCTACGTCTGCAACGATTGCGGCGCGGACCACTCCAAATGGCAGGGCCAGTGCGCGGAATGCGGCGAATGGAACACGCTCAGCGAGTTCGTGATCGAGTCGGCCGCCGCGCAGAAGGCCGGTGGCGCCGGGGCGTCGCGGCGTAGCGGCTGGGCCGGCAAGGTCGACCCGCCGAAGGTCACCGCGCTCAAGGACGTCGCCCATACCGAGCACGCGCGTGTTTCGACCGGCATCGGCGAGCTTGATCGGGTACTGGGGGGCGGGCTGGTCAGCGGCGCGGTGGTGCTGGTTGGCGGTGACCCGGGCATCGGCAAGTCGACGCTGCTGCTGCAGGCGGTGGCGAAGATGGCCGGCACCTTGCCCGCCTTGTACGTGACCGGCGAGGAGTCGTTGTCGCAGGTCGCCGGGCGCGCGCAGCGGCTGGACCTGCCGCTCGAAGGCATCAACGCGCTTGCCGAGACCGGAGTCGAGAAGATCCTCGAGCAGGCGGTGGCGACGAAGCCGGGGTTGATCGTCGCCGATTCGGTGCAGACGCTGTGGACCGAATCGCTGACCGCGGCGCCGGGTTCGGTCAGCCAAGTCCGCGAGAGCGCGGCGCGTCTGGTGCGCTACGCCAAGGAGACCGGCACCGCGGTGTTCCTGGTCGGCCACGTCACCAAGGAAGGCGGCATCGCCGGCCCGCGCGTGCTCGAGCACATGGTCGACGCGGTGCTGTATTTCGAGGGCGAGTCGGGCAGCCGGTTCCGGGTGCTGCGCGCGTTCAAGAACCGCTTCGGCGCGGTCAACGAACTGGGCGTGTTCGCGATGGGCGACAAGGGCCTGCGCGAAGTGCCCAACCCGTCGGCGATCTTCCTGTCCGGCAGCGCAAGCCCGCAGCCGGGCAGCTGCGTGATGGTCACCCGCGAGGGCACGCGCCCGCTGCTGGTCGAGGTGCAGGCACTGGTCGATTCGTCGCCGCTGAGCAATCCGCGGCGGGTCGCGGTCGGCATGGAAGGCAACCGGCTGGCGATGCTGCTGGCGGTGCTGCACCGGCACGGCGGTGTCGGGGTGGGCGACCAGGACGTGTTCGTCAACGTGGTCGGCGGCATCCGCGTGCAGGAGACCGCGGCCGACCTGCCGGTGCTGCTGGCCGTGCTGTCGAGCCTGCGCGACCGGCCGCTGGCCGAGCGCACGATCGTGTTCGGCGAAGTCGGCCTGTCCGGCGAGATCCGTCCGGTGCCCAATGGCGAGGACCGGTTGAAGGAGGCCGCGACGCACGGATTCAAGCGGGCGATCATCCCCAAGGCGAATGCCCCCAAGGGCGGGCGCATCGGTGGGATGGAAGTGGTTGGCGTCGAGCGCCTGGCCGAGGCGCTGGAAGCGGCGGAGTAGGGTTGCGGTCGGTCAGGCGGGTTGCAGGATGCGGATCGGCGCGGGTCGGGGAAGATTTTCCCGACTGTAGGAGCGGCTTCAGCCGCGATCCGGTGGTCGTTCGCCCGCGCCGACGAAGCCGCTCCTACAGACAGATGCGAGGCGATCAACTGGCGCTCTTGTGTAGGAGCGACGTCAGTCGCGACCTGGCAGCGGCCTCGGCTCTCTGCGCGGTCGCGACTTACGTCGCTCCTACGACAGGCGCCAACGCGAGATCCGGCCGGCTCCGACGCCAGCGTGGTCGGCTTCCCGGGTTTCGGGTTATGGGTCTGGGTTCCCGGATTGCCGGGCCGCCAGCCGCCAGCCGCCGAGCAGCCGAGCAGCCCGATCCACCCGCAACCACCATCAGTGCCCGCCGGCGGCCGCCGCGCCGCCCTTCGCCGCGAACGGCGGCTTCGCCAGCCACACGAACGCGATCACCACCAGGAACAGGATTCCGAGCAGGTGGAAGATCTCGTTGAATCCGATCTGCGCGGCCTGCTGCGAGATCATCCCGTTGAGCATCATCGCGCCACGCTGCACGTCGCCCTGGCCCAGCGCAGCCACCGTCTGCTGCATCGCCGGGTCGTGCGCGCCGATGTGTTCGGTCAGCTGCGCGTGGTGGATGGTGCCGCGCTGGTTCCAGGCCCAGGTGGTCAGCGACGCGGCGAAGCTGCCGCCCAGGGTGCGCACGAAGGTGGCAAGGCCTGAACCGGCGGCGATCTCGTGCGGCTCCAGGTCCGACAGCAGGATCGTCAGGACCGGCATGAAGAACAGTGCCACCCCCAGCCCCTGCAGCAGTTGCACCTCGGCCACGTGGGCGAAATCGACGTCGAGGTTGAAGCCGGCGCGCAGGAAGCTGGTCAGCGCCATCACCACGAAGGCCACGCTGGCCAGAATCCGCAGGTCGAAACGCATCGCATACTTGCCGACCAGCGGCGTCAGCAGCACCGGCAGGATGCCGATCGGTGCGGTCGCGAAACCGGCCCAGATCGCGGTGTAGCCGAGATTGCGCTGAAGCCACAGCGGCACCAGCAGGCCGACGCTGAAAAACGCCGAGTACGCCAGCACCATCGCGATGGTGCCGCTGGTGAAATTGCGGTGGCGGAACAGCCGCAGGTCGACGATCGGGTCCTTTTCGGTCAGCTCCCAGATCAAGAACACCGCCAGCGCGAGTGCCGCGGTGATCGCCAGAACGATGATTTCGGTCGAGGCGAACCAGTCCTTCTCGTTGCCCAGGTCCAGCACCAGCTGCAGCGCACCCACGCCCAGCACCAGCGTGGCGAGGCCGACGTAGTCCATCTTTGGCTTTTCCAGCCGTTCCGGCCGACCCTTGAGCTGGCGCCCGACCACCAGGCTGCAGAAGATGCCGATCGGCACGTTGATCAGGAAGATCCACTCCCAGCTGTAGTTGTCGGTGATCCAGCCGCCGAGGATCGGACCGGCGATGGGCGCGACCACCGTCACCATCGCCAGCAGCGCGATCGCCTGCCCACGCTTGTGCGGCGGGTAGACCGAGATCATCAGCGCCTGGGTGATCGGGTACATCGGCCCGGCGACGAAGCCCTGCAGCGCGCGTGCGCCGACCAGTGTGCCCATGCTGCCGGCCAAGCCGCACAGCAGCGAGGCGATCGAGAACAGCAGCGTCGCCCACATGAACAGCTTGCGCTCGCCGAAGCGGCGGGTCAGGAAGCCGGTCAATGGCAGTGCGATCGCGTTGCTGACCGCGAACGAGGTGATCACCCAGGTCGCCTGGCTGCCGCTGCCGCCGAGGTTGCCGGTGATCGCCGGCAGCGACACGTTGGCGATGGTCAGGTCCAGCACCTGCATGAACGAGGCGAGCGCCAGCCCGATCGTGGTCAGTGCGAGGTTCGGCGGCTGGAAACCGCCCGCGGCGGTCGCGGGTTTGGGAGGGGAAGTCGACATGGCGGTTCGGCGGCGGCTCAGCCCTGGCGCTCTCCGGCGAGGTTCTCGCGCACGATCTTCTCGATCAGCGCGTCGGCCTCGCCCAACTGGCGGGCATAGGCGTCGGTGGTCAGCACCGGCGTGGTGGCCGGGGCCCGGGCGAGCACGGCGCCGTCCTGGTCGTGCAGGTCGACCTCCACGCTCATGCTCAGGCCGAGGCGCAGCGGGTGCTCGACCAGCTGCTCGCGGTCGAGTTCGATCCGCACCGGCACGCGCTGGACGATCTTGATCCAGTTGCCGCTGGCGTTCTGCGCCGGCAACAGCGAGAACGCGCTGCCGGTGCCCATGCCAAGGCTGGCGATGCGGCCTTCATAGGTCACGTCGTCCCCGTACAGGTCGGCATGCACCTCGACCGGCTGGCCGATGCGCATGCGCGCGAGCTGGGTTTCCTTGAAGTTGGCTTCGACCCACATCTGCTCGAGCGGCACGATCGTCATCAGCGAGGCGCCCGGCTGCACGCGCTCGCCCAGCTGCACGCTGCGCTCGGCGACATGGCCCGACACCGGCGCGACGATGGCCGCGCGCTGCAGGTTGAGCCAGGCCTGGCGGAGCTGCGCGGCGGCCGCCTGCACCTGCGGCTGCTTGGCCACGGTGGTTTCATCGACCAGCGCGCGGCTGCGCGAGAGCTGCCCGCGAGAGGACGACAGTGCGGCTTCTGCGCCGGCCAGCTGGTCGCGCGCATGGGCGAGTTCCTCGGCCGATACCGCGCCGCTGGCGACCAGCCCTTCGCGTCGCGCCACGTCGGCGCGCGCGCGGGTGACGGCGACGCGCTGGGCGGCGAGTTCGGCCTCGCCGGCGTCGACCGCGCTGTAAAGCCCGCGTACCTGGCGGACCGTGCTCGCCAGGTTGGCGACGGCCTGTTCGTAGGCGACCCTGGCGTCGTTCGGGTCGAGCTGCACCAGCACCTGGCCGGCCTCGACCTTCATCCCGTCGTCGGCGCCGATGCTGACCACGGTACCGGCGACCTGCGGGGTGATCGCGACCACGTTGCCTTCGGCGTACGCATCGTCCGTGTCTTCGTGCCAGCGCGCGACCAGCAGGTACCACGCGGTCCACGCGATCGCGGCCACCGCCACCACGGCGGCGAGGATCAGCAGCGCCCTGCGGCGCTTGCTGCGGGTCGGGGCCGGTGCCGGAGCGCCGGCGTTCGGATTGATTTCGGTGGTCATGGCGAGGAGCTTCCAGCAGGTACGGACGTGGGGGTTGCGGTGGTATCGATGTCGGTCGGAGCGACGGGGGCGAGACCACCGCCGAGAGCGCGATGCAGGTCGACGCTGGCGACCAGCCGCTGCGCGCGCAACGCGGCGAGTTGCTGGTCGAGCTGGGCGAGCGGGCGTTCGGCGGTCAGCACGTCGAGCTGGTTGCCGAGGCCGGCGCGGTAACGGGCGCCGGCTATCCCTGACGCCGACGCCGCGGCGTCGCGTGCCTGGCTGGCCGCCGCGATCTGGAGGTCCAGCGAGCGCGCGGCCTGCAGGGCGTCGGTGACCTCGCGAAGTGCTTCGACCAGTTGCTGGTTGTAGCCGGCGACGGCGAGGTCCTGCGTGGCGCTGCTTTCGGCAAGCTGGCTGCGCAGACGGCCGCCGTCGAAGATCGGCAGACTGATCGCGGGGCCGCCCTGCAGCAACAGGGCTTCGCTGCCGAACAGGTCGGAGAGGCTGCCGCCGGCGAGCCCGGCCATCGCGGCGAGGTTGACGCTGGGACGGAACGCGGCTTCGCTGGCCTTCACGCCCTCGCGCGCGGCCTCGACCCGCCAGCGGGCGGCAACCACGTCGGGCCGGTGGCCGAGCAGCTCGCTCGGCAACACGTCGGGAAGGCCCGGCACCGGCCCGGTGAGCAGTCGGGGCCGTTCGATCCGTTGTCCGCGGTCGGGGCCTTGGCCGAGCAATGCGGCCAGTGCGTTGCGGTGGCTGTCGATCCGGTTCTGCGCGGCCTCGGCCTGCTGGCCGGCGGCGGCGATCGCCCCCTCGGCCTGGCGCAGCTGCAGCTGGTTGTCGAGACCGGCCTGGACCCGCGCCTGGCCGAGCTCGAGCAGGCGCTCGGCGCGTTCCCGGTCGGCGAGCGCCGCATCGCGCGTTTCGAACGCCTGCGCCAGGGCGATGTAGGTGCGGGCGACGTTGGACGCCAGCGTCAGCCGCGCGGCCTGCGCCTCGACGTCGGCCGCGCGGGCCTGGCCGAGCGCCGCCTGCCAGCGCGCGCGTTGGCCACCCCACAGGTCCGGGCTCCACGACAGGTTCAGGGTCAGCAGGCCGACCGCGTTGAATTCACCGCCGATCGGCGGTTCCACCACGCTCTCCGGAATCAACAGCCCGGACACCTGCGCGGACGCGCCCACGGTCGGCTTGCGCGCCGCATCGGCGAGCCCGGCCTGTGCGAGCGCCTGCCGCGCGCGGGCGTCGGCGGCATCCAGGCCGGGATTGCCGGCGAGCGCCTCGCCCACCAGTGCGTCGAGCTGCGGGTCACCGAATGCGGTCCACCAGTCGGCCCGCGGGAACGCGGCGTCGGACAGGCGTGCGGTCGCGAGGCTGTGGTCGGCGGCAAGGGTGTCCGCGTCGAGCAGTTCGTCCTGCGGCACGATGCCGCCGGTGCTGGCGCAGCCGACCAGCAGCGCCAGCGCGAGTGCCGGCAACACGGGCTTCAGCCCGCGGACCGGCGGGCAGGATCGTAAGGCGTTCATGGGTCAGGAACCGGTAGGAGTGAGGTTGTCGCGGACGCGGCCGAGCAGGGCGAACAGCTGCTCCCGCTCGGCGGCGTCCAGTCCGTGCATCGCACGCTCGCGGACGCGTTGCCCGCAATGGTTGACGTCTTCCCACATCGCCGCGCCCGTGGGCGTCATGGCGATGTGGACGGCCCGGCGGTCGTTGGGGTCGACGGAGCGGGTGACCAGCTGCCGGGCCTCGAGCCGGTCGAGCAGGCGCGTCATCGCGCCCGGGTTGAGTTCGGCCGCGCGGGCGAGGTCGGTGACCCCGGCCGAGCCGGTGGCGAGCCGTTTCAGGACGATGTACTGGCTGAAGGTCAGTTCGTGCCCGGCCGCCTGCAGCTCGCGCTCCATCCGCGCCCACATGGCGTCGCGGATGTGCCGGAACATCAGTCCGAGCGTGGTGGCGGAGGTGGGGATGGCGGTCACCGCGCTATTTTATTGCGTCCGCAATATTTGTCAATGCAATTAAACACGCGAAAGGGACCGGCTGCGTGGCCGCGAGCCGCTTACCGCCCGTAGTCCAGCACCAGCTCCAGCACGAACTTGCTGCCGAAGAACGCCAGTACCAGCAGCGCCATCGCCGCCAGCGTCCAACGCACGGCGGTGCCGCCGCGCCAGCCGTAGCGCCAGCGCCCCAGCAGCAATCCCCCGAACACCAGCCACGACAGCACGCTCAGCACGGTCTTGTGGACGAGGTGCTGGGCGAACATGTCGGCCACGAACAGCGCGCCGGTCAGCAGGGTGGCGCTGAGCAGGACGAAACCGACGGCGATCGTCCGGAACAGGAGGACCTCCAGCTCCACCAGCGGCGGCAACGCGCGCAGCCAGGCGTGGAACTCGCGGCGGCGGAGGGCGCGCTCCTGCAGCCAGAGCATCAGCGCGAGCAGGGCGGCGACGGCGAGCGTCGCGTAGGCCAGCAGGGCCAGCCAGGCGTGCAGCTGCAGGCGCCAGTCGAGCGGCTCGGGGGCGACGTGGCCATATGCCCGGTAGCCCACCAGCGCGGCGGCGGCCAGCGGGAATACCACCACCCCCAGCGCCGCCATCCGCCCTCCGGCACCGACCAGCGCGGTCAGCACCGCCATGCCGAGCCCCACCAGCGACAGCGCGGCGAAAAAGTGCAGGTCCGCGCCGCCCGCGTCGTGCCACGCCAGCGCGTGGGCAATGGCGTGCAGCACGATGGCCGCGCCCGCCGGGAGCAGCCAGCTGCGCCCGCGGCCGTCGCGTTGCACGTTCACCACCAGCAGGCCGCTGGCGGCGAGATAGAGCAGGGCGGCGATGAGAACGATTGTCATCCGTGGAGTGTCGCACAGCGGCGTGGCCGCAAGGCCCGGCAACGTGTCCCGGTTGCGGGGTGCGTCGGATGGCCTTAGGCCGGCCACACCGCGGCCTTCCAGCCCGGCCCGGGGCTTTGCCACCTGTGCGACCGCTATAATCGGCCTCTTTGCTTCCACTGCCCCGGCAAGGTTCCGCCTCATGTTCGAATCCCTGACCCAGCGCCTGTCCGGCACCATCGAGCGCCTGCGCGGCCGCGGTCGGCTGACCGAGGAGAACATCCGCGAGTCCCTGCGCGAGGTCCGCATCGCCCTGCTGGAGGCGGACGTCGCGCTGCCCGTGGTGCAAGCACTGATCGAACGGATCAAGGTCCGTGCGGTCGGCCAGGAAGTGCTCAAGTCGCTGACCCCGGGCCAGGCGCTGATCAAGGTCGTGCGCGACGAGATGACCACGGTCATGGGCGCGCAGGCCAACGACCTGAACCTCAACGTCCCGGCGCCGGCGGTGATCCTGATGGCGGGCCTGCAGGGCGCGGGCAAGACCACCACCGTCGGCAAGCTGGCCAAACACCTCAAGGACAAGCGCAGGAAGAAGGTGATGGTGGTGTCCGCCGACGTCTACCGGCCGGCCGCGATCGCCCAGTTGGAGACCCTGGCCAGGCAGGTCGACGTCGCGTTCTTCCCGTCGCAGGCCGAACAGAAGCCCGAAGCTATCGTCCGCGCCGCGATCGACGACGCCAGGAAGTCGTTCGTCGACGTCCTGATCGTCGATACCGCCGGCCGCCTCGCGATCGACGAGGCGATGATGGCCGAGATCCAGGCGCTGCATGGCGCGGTCAAGCCGACCGAGACCCTGTTCGTGGTCGATTCGATGACCGGCCAGGACGCGGCTACCACCGCCAAGGCGTTCGGCGAGGCGTTGCCGCTGACCGGCGTGGTGCTGACCAAGACCGACGGCGACGCCCGCGGCGGCGCGGCGCTGTCGGTGCGCTACGTGACCGGCAAGCCGATCAAGTTCATCGGCGTGAGCGAGAAGCTCGATGGTCTGGACGTGTTCCACCCGGACCGTGTCGCCAGCCGCATCCTCGACATGGGCGACGTGCTGAGCCTGGTCGAGCAGGTCGAGCAGCAGGTCGACAGGGACAAGGCCCAGAAGCTGGCCGAGAAGGTCGCCAAGGGCAAGAAGTTCGACCTCAACGACATGCGCGACCAGCTCGAGCAGATGCAGAACATGGGCGGTCTGAGCGGGTTGATGGACAAGCTGCCGGGCATCGGCCAGATCCCCGATTCGGTGAAGCAGCAGGTGACCGGCAAGGAGGTCCCGCGGCTGGTCGCCATCATCAACTCGATGACCAAGAAGGAGCGCCGCAACCCGGCGTTGCTGAACGGTTCCCGCCGCAAGCGCATCGCCAGCGGCGCCGGCGTCACTCCCGCCGACGTGAACAAGCTGATGAAGCAGTACCAGCAGATGGAAAAAATGATGGGCAAGCTGGGCCGCGGCGGCATGAAGGGCATGATGCGCGGCATGCGGGGGATGATGGGCGGCCGCGGCGGGATGCCGTTCTAGCCCGGGCTGGTTCCCTCGGGCGGAAAACCCTTTATACTTGCCGGCTTACCCCGCCATCCCGGCGGCTGGGCAACACAGGAAAGCAACCCCATGGTCAAGATCCGACTGACCCGCGGCGGCGCCAAGAAGCGTCCGTTCTACCACATCATCGTCACCGACAGCCGCAGCGCCCGCGACGGCCGCAACATCGAGCGCGTCGGTTACTACAACCCGGTCGCCACCGGCGGCG
Source organism: Lysobacter sp. CC-YZS074 (assembly GCF_056739745.1). Classification (NCBI taxonomy): domain Bacteria; kingdom Pseudomonadati; phylum Pseudomonadota; class Gammaproteobacteria; order Lysobacterales; family Lysobacteraceae; genus Lysobacter; species Lysobacter sp. CC-YZS074. The sequence goes on from NZ_CP200301.1 coordinate 1,395,818, forward strand.
AGAAGCGCGTCGAGCTCGACCTCGAGCGGGTGAAGCACTGGGTTTCCAACGGCGCGCAGCTGACCGACAAGGTCGCCGTGCTGTACAAGGAAGCGGCCAAGACCGCTGCCGCAGCCTGACTTGACGGGCCGCCCGCGTGGCGGCCCGCTTCCGGCAATGAACGATCAAGGGCGTCGCATCCTCCTCGGCAGGGTGGCCGGCGCCCTTGGTTTGCGTGGCGAGGTCAAGCTCGAATCCTGGACCGACCCGCGCCCCGCCATCTTCGGTTACCAGCCCTGGACCCTGCGCGATGCGCGCGGACAGGAGCACCAGGTCGAAGGCGTGCGCGGGCACGAGCAGGGCAAGCACCTGGTCGCGAAATTTCCCGGCGTTGACGACCGCACCGCGGCCGAGGCGCTGCGCGGGCTGGAGATCCACGTCCCGCGGGATGTCCTGCCGCCGCCGAAGCCCGGCGAGTTCTACTGGGCCGATCTCGAAGGTCTCCGGGTGGTCACTGTTGAAGGTGTCGACCTCGGCAACGTTTCGCACCTGTTCGCCACCGGCGCCAACGACGTGCTCGTCGCGCGTGACTCCGAGCGCGAACGGATGATCCCGTTCGTGCGGCCGCAGTTCGTCACCGACATCGATCTCGACGCCCGCACGATCACGGTCGACTGGGACCCCGACTTCTAGTCGCGTCGCCATGCGCATCGACGTCATCAGCCTGTTTCCCGAGTTCGTCGCACAGTGCGCGGCGTTCGGCGTGACCGGCCGCGCGGTCGAGCGCGGCCTGCTGGCGCTGCACGGCTGGAACCCGCGCGACCACGCCGAGGGCAACTACCGCCGGGTCGACGACCGCCCGTTCGGCGGCGGCCCGGGCATGGTCATGCTGATCGACCCGCTGCGCGCCAGCCTCGCCGCTGCGCGCGCGGACGATCCGACCCCGGCCCGGGTCATCTACATGAGCCCACAAGGCGCTCCGCTGACCCAGGCGAAGGTGCGCGAGCTGGCGGGGCACGAGCGCCTGGTGCTGCTGTGCGGCCGTTACGAAGGGGTCGACGAGCGCTTCATCGAGGCCGAGGTCGACGAGGAGATCTCGATCGGCGACTACGTGCTGTCCGGTGGCGAGCTCGCCGCCGCGGTACTGGTCGACGCCATGGCCCGGCTGCAGGACGGCGCCCTGAACGACGCGGCGTCGGCCCTGCAGGACAGTTTCGAGGACGGCCTGCTGGACTGTCCGCACTACACCCGGCCGGTCGAGCACGAGCTGGGCACGGTGCCCCCGGTGCTGATGTCGGGCAACCATGCCGAGATCGCCCGCTGGCGCCGGCAGCAGTCCCTGGTGCGGACCCTGCAGCGACGGCCGGACCTGGTCGACGAGGGGGCGCTCTCGAAAGCCGACCGCAAGCTGCTGGAAGCGTGGCGGGGCGGACAGGCGGGCCGGGCGGCTAACTCCTAGCCACGCAAGGATTTTTGCCGCTATAATGCGCGGCTTAGCTGCATCCACGCCATGACGCGGGTCCACGTGCACTCGCGCAACAACTAATCCAACAGGCCGTCACCATGAACAAGCCCTCGCTCAACACGCTGCTGCAGAACTTCGAATCCGAACAGGTCCAGCGCGAGCTGCCCGCCTTCAGCCCGGGCGACACCGTCGTCGTCAACGTCAAGGTGAAGGAAGGCAACCGCGAGCGCGTCCAGGCCTACGAGGGCGTGGTCATCGCGACCAAGAATGCCGGCCTGAACTCCGCCTTCACCGTGCGCAAGATCTCGCACGGCTTCGGCGTCGAGCGCGTGTTCCAGACCCACAGCTCCACCATCGACTCGGTCGAAGTGAAGCGCCGCGGCAAGGTCCGCGCCGGCAAGCTGTACTACCTGCGTGGCCTGGAGGGCAAGAAGGCGCGCATCAAGGAAGACTTGGCCGCCTACGCCAAGGCGAAGGCCGAGGCCGCTGCCGCGGAGTAATCCGCGCAACGCGCCCAGCGCACCAAACGGCCGCCTCCGGGCGGCCGTTTGCGTTTGGGCTGCGGCCCGGTTTCCGTGCCGGGGTTTTGTAGGAGCGGCTTCAGCCGCGATCCGATCATCGTTCACCCGCGCCGATGCCAGATCGCGGCTGAAGCCGCTCCTACAAAATCACGACTTTGACCGTCATCCGTCGTCGAACGCCTCTTGGGTTCACGATCACCACCCGAGGCGTTCCTACAATCACCCCCATGACGTCGACCCCCTCCGACCCTGCCGCCTCCGTCCGCCTCGACCTGTGGCTCTGGGCGGCGCGGTTCTTCAAGACCCGCAGCCTTGCCCGCGACGCGATCGAGCACGGCAAGGTCGAAGTGGGCGGTCAGCGCCCCAAAGCGTCGCGCGCGGTGCGGGTCAGCGATGTGTTGCGGATCGGGCGCGGCGACGAGGTGTTCGAAGTGGCCGTGCTCGGCCTGAGCGACAGCCGCGGCCCCGCGAAGGTGGCGCAGACGCTTTACGCGGAGTCGGCCGAGTCACGCGCCGAGCGGGAACGCTTGCGCGCGCTTCGCGCCGCCGAACGCGCCGGCTACCGTCCGCCCGAAACCAAGCCCGACAAGCGCGCTCGCCGGCTGATACGCGCCCTGGGTGACATCGACGCCCTGTAGCCCCGGGTTCCTCTAGGAGCGGCTTCAGCCGCGATCCGGCAATCGGTCGCCCGCATCGCTCCCACGATCGCGGCTGAAGCCGCTCCTACAAGGGCCCCGAAATACCGTGAATCGTCTGTAGGAGCGACGTGAGTCGCGACCCACTGACAACCCGATCACGCCGCGATCAACGGGATCCGCCGACCGGGCGAATACACCAGCGGCCAAAACCGGTCGCGCTTCGGCAACCGGTGCGCCGCCCCGCCACGTGAAAAGCACACCCATCCGCCGCGGCAGATTGCGGGCCAACGCCCCATCACCGGAACGCCTTCGCCGCACTCAATCCCACCACCCAGTGGCGCCCCGGCGCCGGCTCGAAGTAGCGCCCGCCACTGGCGTTGACGATCACCGACCCGACGACATCGCGGTCGAACAGGTTGTTGATCCGCGCAAAGCCGCGCCACTCCAGCCCCGCGGCCTCGAAGCGGCGCTCGGCGGCGAGGTCGAAGCTGGCATAGGCGGGTGCGGCCGCGCTGTTGGCGTCGTCGGCGTAGACCCTGTCGACGAAGCGCCCCTGCAGCATCACGTCGGTGGCGTGGAACGGGCTCCAGCGCAGTTCGGCCCACGCGGTGTGGCGCGCGAGCCCCGGGATATGGCGGCCATCCTCGATCACGATGTCGTCCTGCGCGCACGGCGGGGCGCCGCAGACGGCGAAGTCCTCGGCGAAGCGCGCGTCGAGGAAGGTGTATGCGCCGGCGACGTGCCAGCGCGGCGCCAGCTCGCCCTGCAGCGCCAGCTCGGCACCACGGCGCACGGTGGTGCCGGCGTTGTCGTAGACGCTGCGGCCGCCCTCGTTGGCGGCGACCACCAGCTCGTCCTCGGTGCGACTGTGGAACAAAGCCGCCGAGTACGCCCAGTCCGCGCGGCGGGCACGCAGGCCGAGCTCGTAATTGCGGCTGCGGGCCGGTTGCAGGGCGTCGTTGAGGCCGCCCTGGCCATCGCTGCGGTAGGCCAGCTCGGAGAAGGTCGGGGTCTCGAAGCCGGCACCGGCGTTGGCGTACACGCTCAGCCACGGGGTGGCGCGGAACAGCACGCCGGCCACCGGCGAGGTGCGCGAGTACTCCAGCGAGCCGCTGTCGTCGGGGTTGATGCCGGTCACGAAACGGTCGTCGGACTCGAACTCGACCCGGCTGCGGCGCACGCCGAGGTCGATCCGCCAGCGTTCGGCCGGCGTCCATTCGGCTTGCAGGTAGGCGTCGTTGCCGGTGACGCGGTTGTACTCGTCGCGGCGCAGTGCACCGACCACGCCGACCTCGTCGCCGATGAAATTCTCGAAGCCGAGGCGGTGTTCGTCGGAGACCTCGTAATCGAAGCCGGCGGTCAGCGCGAACGGCCGTCCGGCAAGGTCGGTCGACCAGCGCCATCGGCCGTCGACGCCGTGGTAGTCGCGGTCCAGGTCGATCGCGCCGCCGTTGTGCAGCGGGTTGGAGCGCTGCACGAACACCGGGACCGACAGCATCTGGGTGGTCGCGCGGTTGCCTGCCCAGGCGGTGACCGCGAAGGCGTGGTGGGCCGAGACGTCCTGCTCGAAGCGGGCGCCGAACTGGTCCTGCCGCACGGTCTTGCGGGTGTCGAAGGCCAACGCGCCGTCGCTCGCGGCGCGGCGGTCGCCCCGGAGTTGCTCCTGCGTGAGGCCCTGCGGGTCGTCGGCCTCCACGTCCAGCCCGTTGAACAGCAGGGTGAAGCGGCCGCCATCGCCGATGGCACCACGCATCAGCGCCTGCCCGCTGGCCCGGCGCGCGGCGCTGTGGTCGCGGTAGCCGTCGCTGTCGATGTCGACGAGGTCCAGCAGCAGGTCGCCATCGTCGTCGCGACCCCACGGCGTGTGGAACGACAGCGAGCTTCGCCGCAGGCCGTCCGCGCCCGCGGTGTAGCCGGCGCGCACGGTCGGGTCGGCCGGCGCGGCGGCAGTGAACAGTTCGATGACACCGCCGGACGCATTGCCGTACAGCGCCGAGAACGGCCCGCGCAACACCTCGATGCGGCCGGCCGACTCCAGCGGGAAGTGCGAGACCTGGCCCTGGCCGTCGGGCATCGTCGCGGGAATGCCGTCGGTGTACAGCTGCACCCCGCGCACGCCGAACGCTGCGCGCGCACCGAAACCGCGGATCGACACCTGCAGGTCCTGCGCCTGGTTCTGGCGGTCGCGCGCGACCACGCCGGGCACGCGCTGCAACGACTCGGACAGATCGATCTTCGGCTGTGCGCGGTTGATCTCGTCAGCGCCGATCACGTCGATCGCGGCCGGGACGAGCAGGGCGTCGGTGGGGCTTCGGGTCGCGGTGACGACCACGGCGTCGAGGTCGGTGGCGGTGTCGGCGGCGGTCGGCGACGGTCCAGGCGATTGTGCTGCGACGGCGGGCGGCAGCAGGGCGGCGGTTAGAGCGAGCGCGAGGGCAGTGAAGCGCATGGGCATCCTTTCGGGGCACCGGCGGCGGCGCGGGCAGCGGCGCGTGGCCGGGACGGGAGGCGGGGGGTAGGAGCAGTGGACGAGGTGGGGATTGGGGCGGGAAGACGGTCAGGTGTTCGTTGCGAGGGCTGGCCCGGCTCGCCAGCCACCATAAGCAGGGTGGGTGGCCGGAGGAGTGAAGGCGATTGCTCCCACTCGCGCATTCCGGTGGCTTTGTCGCCGACCGGTTTGGAAGCCGCTTGGCGCAAACCGCGTGTGCCGCCTCGTCGTTCGAAGCAGCGTTGATGTAGGAGCGACGTGAGTCGCGACCCGCCGAACGTTCGGGGCCATGTACAAGTCGCGACTCACGTCGCTCCTACAACACGCGTCGGAAAAGCGGCTGGCAGGCACCACCTGCCCGCGCCTCACCCCAGCGACTTCAACCGGTACAGCGCTTCCAGCGCCTGCTTCGGCGTCAGCTCGTCCGGGTCGATCGCCGCCAGCGCGTCGAGCGCCGCCGACGACGGCGCGAACAGCCCGATCTGCTGCGGCTGGTCGAGCGCGGCGGCGGCCATCGACGGCTTCGGTGCGTCGCGGCTCTGCTGTTCCAGTTCCGCCAGCCGCCCTCGCGCCTGCGCGACCACCGCCTTCGGCAGGCCGGCCAGCGCAGCCACCTGCAGGCCGAAGCTGCGGTTCGCCGGGCCGTCCTTGACCGCATGCATGAACACCAGCGCGTCGCCGTGCTCGACCGCGTCCAGGTGCACGTTGGCGATGCCGCTGCCGCCGCTGCGGTTGGGTTCGCCGGCCAGTGCGGTCAACTCGAAATAGTGCGTCGCGAACAGCGTGTAGGCGCGGTTGGCGTGCGCGAGGTGCCGCGCGCAGGCCTCGGCCAGGGCGAGGCCGTCATAGGTCGAGGTGCCGCGGCCGATTTCGTCCATCAGCACCAGCGACTGCGCGGTGGCGTGGTGGAGGATGTAGCTGGTCTCGCTCATCTCGACCATGAAGGTCGACTGTCCGCGGGCGAGATCGTCGCCGGCGCCGATGCGGGTCAGGATGCGGTCGACCGGGCCGATCACCGCGCGCGACGCCGGCACGAAGCTGCCGATGTGGGCGAGCAGCACGATCAGCGCGTTCTGCCGCATGTAGGTGCTCTTGCCGCCCATGTTGGGGCCGGTGATCACCAGCATCCGGCGATCCTCGTGCAGCACCAGGTCGTTGGGTTCGAACGGCTCCTCGCGCACTGCCTCGACCACCGGGTGGCGGCCGCGCTCGATGGTGATGCCGGGTTCCCCGGAAAGCTCGGGTCGCGCCCAGTCCAGCAGTTGCGCGCGTTCGGCCAGACAGGCCAGCACGTCGAGCTCGGCCAGCGCCGCGGCGCAGCGCTTGAGCGGCTCGAGCCGTTCGCCAAGCACGTCGAGCAGCTGCTCGTACAGCAGCCGCTCGCGTGACAGCGCCCGCTCGCGTGCCGACAGCACCTTGTCCTCGAAGGCCTTGAGCTCCTCGGTGATGTAGCGCTCGGCGTTGGTCAGGGTCTGGCGGCGGGTGTAATGCGTCGGCGCCTTGGGCGCGTGGGCCTTGCTGACTTCCAGGTAGTAGCCATGAACGCGGTTGTAACCGACCTTCAAGGTCGGGATGCCGCTGGACTCGCGCTCGCGCGCTTCGAGGTCGACCAGGAACTGGTCGGCGTGGGTCGAGAGCCGGCGCAGTTCGTCCAGTTCGGCGTCGTAGCCCCCGGCGAACACCCCGCCGTCGCGCGCCAGCACCGGCGGCTGCTCCACGACCGCCGACTTCAGCAGGTGCGCGTGTTCGTCGTGTTCGCCGAGTTCGGCGGCCAGTCCGGCCAGCCGTGGCGAGTCGAGCGGGGCGAGCAGGGCGCGCACGTCGGGCAGCAGGCCGAGACCGTCGCGCAGGGTCGACAGGTCGCGCGGGCGGGCGCTGCGCAGGGCGATGCGCGACAGGATGCGTTCAAGGTCGCCGAGCGCGCGGAAGCGCTCGCGCAGGTCTTCGCCGGCGCGCGAGTCGATCAGTGTCTGCACGGCCTGGTGGCGGCGCCGCAGCACGTCGCGGTCGCGCAGCGGGCGGTGCAGCCAGCGCCGCAGCAGCCGGCCACCCATCGGAGTGACGGTCGAGTCGAGCACGCCCAGCAGGGTGTGGCGGTTGTCGCCGTCGACGCGGGTGTCGAGTTCGAGGTGGCGGCGGGTCGCGGCGTTCATCGCGATCGCGCCGTCGCCGGATTCGACCGCGATCGCGGTCAGGTGCGGCAGGCGCTGCTTCTGGGTCTCTTCGACGTAGCCCAGCAGCGCGGCCGCGGCGGCGATGGCCAGCGGCTTGTCGTCGATGCCGAAACCACTCAGGTCGTGCAGGCCGAAGAACCGCAGCAGTTGGCGCCGGCCGCTGTCGGCGTCGAACAGCCACGGCGCGCGCCGGCGCATGCCGCTGCGGTCGGTGACGAAGCCGGGCCAGCCGTCCTCGTCGGCGCACAGGGTCTCGGCCGGTTCCAGCCGGGCCAGCTCGGCCTCGAGTGCGTCCTCGCTGGCGACCTCGTTGACCAGGAAACGGCCGCCGGCCAGGTCGGCCCAGGCGATGCCGTAGCCGTGTTTGCCGCGCGACACCGCCAGCAGCAGGGTGTCGCGGCGCTCGCTCAGCAGCGCCTCGTCGGTGACCGTGCCGGGGGTGACGATCCGCACCACCTTGCGCTCGACCAGCCCCTTGCTCGCGGCCGGGTCGCCGATCTGCTCGCAGATCGCCACCGACTCGCCCAGCGCCACCAGCCGCGCGAGGTAGCCCTCGGACGAGTGGTGCGGCACGCCCGCCATCGGGATCGGCTGGCCGCCGGAGCTGCCACGCTGGGTCAGGGTGATGTCGAGCAGCCGGGCCGCCTTGCGCGCGTCGTCGAAGAACAGCTCGTAGAAGTCGCCCATCCGGAAGAACAGCAGCACGTCCGGATGCTCCGCCTTGGCGGCGAAGAACTGCTTCATCAGCGGGGTGTGTTCGGCGGTGCGCGGAGCGGTCGCGGCGTCGGAAGTCGGCACGGAATTCTGCGGTCTGGCGAGGGGCGCGGCCCGCGCGATGGCGGTGGGCCGTGCCGCCCAGTATGCCAGTCGGCCGGTGCCGCTCCGACCCTCCGCGCAGCCCCGCGTTATAGTCCGCGCATGAGCAAAGACGTCTCCGATGCGACCCTCCGCGACCTCGCCCGGCAGGTCGGCGAGGCCGCACGCCGCCACCACCACCGCCTGGTCACCGCCGAGAGCTGCACGGGCGGCTGGATCGCCAAGACCCTCACCGACATCGATGGCGCGTCCGACTGGTTCGAGTGCGGCATGGCGGCCTACAGTTACGAAGCCAAGCAGGCGCTGCTGGGCGTGCAACCGCATACGCTCGAACAGCACGGCGCGGTGAGCCGCGAGACCGTCATCGAGATGGTATCGGGCGCGCTGGTGCACTCCGGCGCCAGCCTGGCCGTGGCCGTGACCGGCATCGCCGGCCCGACCGGCGGCACGGATGACAAGCCGGTGGGGACGGTGTGGATCGCCTGGAAACGCCGGGGCGGCTACCCGACCGCCGTCGTATTCCACTTCGACGGCGACCGCGAGGCGGTGCGCCGGCAGACGGTGGCGGCAGCGCTGCACGGGCTTCTCGAGCTCGCCGTCTGAAAAGGGCGACGACGGACTTGCGGAAGGCGCTTTCCCGTTAGTAGTATTGCTACTAATGAACGATCTCTCCGACACCCGGCAGGCCATTCTCGCGTTCATCGCCGAGCGCATCGCCGTCGATGGCATGCCGCCTTCCCAGACCGAGATCGCCCGCACCATGGGCTTTGCCAGCGTCCGGGCCGCGCAATACCACCTCGAGGCGCTGGAACAGGCCGGTGCGATACAGCGTGTGCAGGGCAAGGCTCGTGGCATCCGGCTGATGCGCGCGCCGGGAGAAGTCGCCGCTGCGGATGAGCTGGCGCGCGAGGTCGACGACGCGCTGCGGCTGCCGGTACTCGGCCGGGTCGCCGCCGGCGCACCCATCGGCGCGGACGCCGGCGTCGACGACTACGTGCTGCTCGACCGCAACCTGTTTTTTCCGTCGCCGGACTACCTGCTCAAGGTCAAGGGCGATTCGATGCGCGACGAGGGCATCTTCGATGGTGACCTGATCGGCGTGCATCGCACGCCGGAGGCGCGCTCGGGCCAGATCGTGGTCGCGCGCATCGACGACGAGATCACCGTCAAGCTCCTGAAGATCGGCAAGGACCGGATCCGCCTGATGCCGCGCAACCCCGACTTCGACCCGATCGAGGTGTTACCGGACCAGGACTTCGCCATCGAGGGGCTGTACTGCGGGCTGGTGCGGCGTGGTCGTTGACGTGGAGATATTCCGACGCGCAGCGCGGCGGCTCCCCATGTTTCGATCATCGATTATCCGATCGTGCCGATGTATCGACGCTGGCAATTTCGGTAATGCCGGGGCAGTCGCAGTCCGTGCGACCGCCGCCGCCTAACCTTTTCCTATCACCTGACGACACCAAGGAATCCCCGCGATGGACGAGAACAAGAAGCGCGCATTGGCCGCCGCCCTGGGCCAGATCGAGAAGCAGTTCGGCAAGGGCTCGGTCATGCGCATGGGCGACCGCGTGGTGGAGGCGGCCGAGGTCATCGGCACCGGCTCGCTCATGCTCGACATCGCGCTTGGCATCGGCGGCCTGCCGAAGGGCCGCGTGGTCGAGATCTACGGTCCGGAATCCTCCGGCAAGACCACCCTGACCCTGCAGGCCATCGCGCAATGCCAGAAGGCCGGCGGCACCGCGGCCTTCATCGACGCCGAGCACGCGCTCGACCCGGTCTACGCGGCCAAGCTGGGCGTCAATGTCGACGACCTGCTGCTGAGCCAGCCCGACACCGGCGAGCAGGCGCTGGAAATCGCCGACATGCTGGTGCGCTCGGCCGCGGTTGACATCGTGGTGGTCGACTCGGTTGCCGCGCTGACCCCGCGCGCCGAAATCGAGGGCGAGATGGGCGACCAGCTGCCGGGCCTGCAGGCGCGCCTGATGAGCCAGGCGCTGCGCAAGCTGACCGGCAACATCAAGCGCTCCAACACCCTGGTGATCTTCATCAACCAGCTGCGCCACAAGATCGGCCAGATGATGCCGGGCCAGAGCCCGGAAACCACCACCGGCGGCAACGCGCTCAAGTTCTACGCCTCGGTGCGCCTGGACATCCGCCGCATCGGCGCGATCAAGAAGGGCGACGAGATCATCGGCAACCAGACCAAGATCAAGGTCGTCAAGAACAAGATGGCGCCGCCGTTCAAGCAGGTCATCACCGAGATCCTGTACGGCCAGGGCATCTCCCGCGAGGGCGAATTGATCGACATGGGCGTGGACGCCAAGCTCGTGCAGAAAGCGGGTGCCTGGTACAGCATGGGCGAGGAGCGCATCGGCCAGGGCAAGGAGAATGCCCGCCAGTACCTCAAGGAGAACCCGGAGGTCGCCCAGCGGCTGGAGGTCGAGCTGCGCGAGAAGTTCGTGCCGGCCGAGGCCCGCCCGGGCGACGACGAAGGCGACGACGCGGACGCCTGAGCGCCACGCTGACGCCCGATGCAGGACGACCGCCCCGATGATGCAGGCCACGAGGGCGGCCTGCTCGGTCCCGACCCGGCCGCGCCGGGTCGGCGCCGCAAGCGGCAGCCGGCCAGTACCACCCAGCGGGCGCTGGGCCTGCTGGTCCGGCGCGAGCATTCGCGCAAGGAGTTGACCCGCAAGCTGGTCACCCGCGGCCTCGATGCGGAGGAGGTCGAGGCCGCCGTCGACAGGCTGGCCGAGGCCGGTTGGCAGGACGACACCCGGTTCGCCGAAGGGCTGGTCCGCAACCGCGCCAACGCCGGTTACGGCCCCATCCACATCCGCGCCGAACTGGGCACCCACGGCCTCGACAGCGACGCGGTCGCCGCGGCGATGGACAGCTTCGAGGGCGACTGGCTCGACAACGCCCGCGACCTGGTCCGTCGTCGCTACGGTGAGGGCGTACCCGAAGACCTGGCCCTGCGCCGCAAGGCCGCCGACCTGCTCATGCGCCGGGGCTTTCCCGGTGACATCGTCCGCGCCGCCACCCGGATCGATCCCGAGGATTGAGTCGGACGATCGCTTTTTTCCGTCGGAGCGGAGCCCGTGCCCTGGGACTTTGCCCGTCAGCGGCGCCGCCGTTCGCCCACCTGTTTTCGAGGCCAGCACCGCGGCCGCGCCCCTGATACGCTAACCGGCTCCCCCGGTTGCCTTCGCAGCCCGTCTGGCCCTCACAGGGCGAGGGCGCGGCGGCAACCTGCCCAGCTTCCGGACTTGCGTGCCAGGCATGAAAACCACCAACGACATCCGTCGCGACTTCCTCGATTTCTTCCGCGACCGCGGCCACACCATCGTGCCCTCGGCGCCGCTGGTGCCGGCCAACGACCCGACCCTGCTGTTCACCAACTCCGGCATGGTCCAGTTCAAGAACGTGTTCCTCGGCAGCGAGAAGCCCGGCTACGTGCGCGCGGCCGATGTCCAGCGCTGCCTGCGCGCGGGCGGCAAGCACAACGACCTCGACCAGGTCGGCTACACCGCGCGCCACCACACCTTCTTCGAGATGCTCGGCAACTGGTCGTTCGGCGACTACTTCAAGGAAGACGCGATCAGGTGGGCCTGGCAGCTGCTGACCGAGGTCTGGAAGCTCCCGGCCGAGCGCCTGACCGTCACCGTCTACCACACCGATGACGAGGCCTACGCGATCTGGCGCGACGTCATCGGCGTGCCCGAGGCGCGGATCATCCGCATCGGCGACAACAAGGGCGCGCCGTTCGCCTCCGACAACTTCTGGCAGATGGCCGACACCGGCCCGTGCGGCCCCTGCACCGAGATCTTCTACGACCACGGCGAGCACCACTTCGGTGGCCCGCCGGGTTCGCCGGACGAGGATGGCGACCGCTTCATCGAGATCTGGAACCTGGTCTTCATGCAGTTCGATCGCCAGCCCGACGGCACCCTCGCGCCGCTGCCGGCGCCGTGCGTCGACACCGGCATGGGGCTGGAGCGCCTCGCCGCGGTGCTGCAGGGCAAGCATGGCAACTACGAAATCGACATTTTCCAACGCCTGATCGCGGCCGCCGGCGAGCTCACCGGCACCGCGGACCTGGACAACAAGTCGCTGCGGGTGATCGCCGACCACATCCGCGCCTGTGCGTTCCTGGTCATCGACGGCGTGCTGCCCTCCAACGAGGGTCGCGGCTACGTGCTGCGCCGGATCATCCGGCGGGCGCTACGCCACGGCTGGATGCTCGGGCAGAAGCAGCCGTTCTTCCATCGCATGCTCGGCCCGCTGATCGAGGTGATGGGCGACGCCTATCCGGAGCTGGAGGCGAACCGCACGCTGATCGAACGCGCGCTGCTGGCCGAGGAGGAGCGCTTCGCCGAAACGCTCGATTCGGGCATGCGGATCTTCGACGAGGTGGCTGCGCGCTCGCAGGGCGTGGTTCCCGGCGTCGATGCGTTCCGCCTGTACGACACCTACGGCTTCCCGGTGGACCTGACCGCCGACATCGCGCGCGAGCGCGGGCTGTCGATCGACATGGACGGCTTCGAAGCGGCAATGGCGCAGCAGCGCGAGACCGCCCGTGCAGCCGGCAAGTTCGGCGGCGGCGCGACATTGCCGGCCGAGCTGGTCGCGCAACTGGAGCCGACCGCGTTCCTCGGTTATGAAACCCTCACCGCAGGCGGGCTGGAAGTGCTCGCGCTGCTCAAGGACGGTCGCCCCGTCGATGCGATCGGCGCCGGCGACGAGGCACTGGTGATCCTCGACCGCACGCCCTTCTACGCCGAAAGCGGCGGACAGGTCGGCGACGCCGGCGAGCTGGATGAGGAAGGCGTCCGTTTCGTGGTCGACGACACGCTGAAGCTGGCGGGGCAGTTCCACGGCCACGTCGGCCGGCTCGCAAAGGGCACTCTCCAGCGTGGCGATCGCCTGCTCGGTGCGGTCGATGGCGCGCGCCGCAACGCGGTCGTGCTCAACCACTCGGCCACCCATCTGCTGCATGCGGCGCTGCGCCGCGTACTCGGCGAGCATGTCGTACAGAAGGGCTCGCTGGTGGCACCGGAACGGCTGCGGTTCGACTTCGCCCATTTCCAGCCGGTCAGCGCGGAAGAACTGGCGCAGGTCGAGCGGCGGGTCAACGCCGAGATCCGCGCGAACCACGCGGCCGAGATCCACCACATGGGCATGCAGGACGCCCTCGACTTTGGCGCGATGGCGCTGTTCGGCGAGAAGTACGGCGACGAGGTCCGCGTGTTGCGCATGGGCGATGCGTCGACCGAGCTGTGCGGCGGCACCCACGTGTCGCGCACCGGCGACATCGGCCTGTTCAAGATCGTCGCCGAGGGCGGCGTATCGGCCGGCGTTCGCCGGATCGAAGCGGTGAGCGGGCAGGGCGCGCTCGACCACGTCGCGCTGGAGGAGCAACGCCTCGCCGAGGCGGCGCGCCTGCTGGGTGGCAACGCCGCCGACGTCACCGACAAGCTGCGTGGTTTGCTGGATCGGCAGAAAAAGCTGGAGCGCGAGCTGGACGCTGCCAAGGCCAAGGCGGCCTCGGGTGCGACCTCGGACCTGTCGGCCTCCGCGGTCGAGGTCGCCGGGGTCAAGGTCCTGGCGGCCCGGCTGGAAGGGCTCGACGCCAAGGCGCTGCGCGACGCGCTGGACCGGCTCAAGCAGCAGCTTGGGGACGCGGTGGTGGTGCTGGCCGGCGCCAACGACGGCAAGGCCGCCCTCGTGGCCGGCGTCAGCGGCTCGGCGCTCGGCAAGGTCAAGGCGGGTGAGCTCCTGGCCCATGTGGCCGGGCAGGTCAACGGCAAAGGCGGCGGCCGTCCCGACATGGCCCAAGGCGGTGGCGAGGACACGCCGGCGCTGCCCGCGGCACTGGCGGCTGTGCCGGATTGGGTGGCCGGCCGATTGGGCGAGGGACCATGACTTCCATCGCTTGTCGGCCAGACCGCGCCTGACCATAATCTTCGTTTATCCACCAGTTGGAACAGCCCTCATATCATTGAGGGCATCAGCCGCCGCACATTGCGTCGGCACAAGGAGAATTCCCAATGCTTATCTTGACGCGCCGCGTCGGTGAGACCCTGATGATCGGCGACTCGGTGACCGTGACCGTGCTCGGCGTCAAGGGCAACCAGGTACGTATCGGCATCACCGCCCCGAAAGACGTGGCAGTCCACCGCGAAGAGATCTACCAGCGCATCCAGCGCGGCGACGACGCGGGCGAAGGGGACGACAAGAGCGTGGCCGACTGAAAATGTTTGCCGCGAGTGGGGTGAGCCGTTATGCTCTCCGCCCGCACGCTTCATCGCGGAGAGTTGCCCGAGTGGCTGAAGGGGCTCCCCTGCTAAGGGAGTATAGGGTTTATAGCTCTATCGAGGGTTCGAATCCCTCACTCTCCGCCAGTTCCACCCGCCGCCGAGAGGCGGCTTCGTGTCTCCGCCGGCGTCTTCGCGAAGACGGAAGCAAGAACGGAAAATCGTTGACGGATCGGTGATCTCCCGTCATAATTTTTCGACTACGCGCCCGTAGCTCAGCTGGATAGAGCACCAGGCTACGAACTTGGGGGTCGGAGGTTCGAATCCTTCCGGGCGCGCCATATCAGACACGAAGGCCGGTGAGCATTGCTCGCCGGCCTTTTTGTTGTTGCCGTGTCGATGCGCATGGATCCATTGGCGGAGCCGTATCGTTGCGGCGCATCCACCTGGCGGATCGGTTCTGCAGCCGTCAGGCCGCTTCGCTGGCACGCTGCGCGAGCCGCAGGCCGAGGTGCTCGGCCAGCCGCTGGGTGAGGGCGACGATGGCGAACGTCGGGAAGGCCCATCCACCGGTCGGGAACACCGAGCTTCCGGCCACGTAGAGATTGTCGATGCCGTGTACGCGGCAGTCGCGATCGACCACGCCTCCGCCCGGGTCCTCGGACATGCGGGTTGTCCCGAGGTGGTGGGCAGTGCCCACCACATTCGGTGCGGCGCGTTCGTCCCCCGTCAGCCACGGATCGATCTGGAACTCGCCTTGGCACCGCCGCGCCAGTTCACTGCCGAACAGCCGGGCCGCGGTGCGGTAGGTATGCCGGTCGAGTTCCGTCAAGCGCCAGTCCACCCGCACCTGGCGCTGTCCGAGCGCGTCGAGCCGGTCTCCCAGGGTGACCCGGCTGTCGCGGTTGGGCGCCTGCTCGAAATAGCCGATCAGGTCGATGCGCTCGGTTTCCACCGTCGGCTGGGCCTTCAGCTTGCGGGTGAACGCACGGAAGATGTCCGGCCCACCCAGCGCGGCCTTCAACGCATGGACGGCGATGCTCCCCGTCGGCCCGTCGGCGACCCGGGTGAACATCGGCTCGCCGTTGTGGCGCAATGACAATCGCTGCTTCAGTACCGAGCTTTCGTCCGCCCCGCGTGCCTGCAGCGCTCCGCGCAATGCGCGCAGCGCCTGGATGCCACCGGGTACGGCGCTTTCCACCGGGAATGGGCGTACCCGCGCGCTCAGCACCCGGTGCCGACGTTGCGCTTCTTCGGTGAGGCTGATCTCCGGGTGCGAGTGCCAGCACGCGTGGGCGAGCCGGCGGTCATAAGGCCGCGCCAGCCGGTCGGCGCTGCCCGCGACCAGGGCGCCCAGCCGGCCGCTGGGGTGGTCCATGAAGTAGCGCCCGACCAGGTCGCGATCGTTGCCCAGCCCGGCCGGGGCGACCGAGTTCGACAGCAGCAGGAGGCGGGCGTTTTCGATCCCGCCGCAGGCGAGCACGTATTGCCGCGCGTGGACCATGCCGACGCGGCCGTCGAGCGAGGCGATGCGCGCGCGACGCACCACGTCGGCGCCGGGGCCCGTCTCCAGTTCCAGTAGGTTGGCGTGCAGCAGCACCTGCACGTTGGGGGCGCGCTCGAACTCGCGGCGGTATGCATCGCCAAGTACCACGGGGCTGCTGGCGTAGAGCTGGTTGCGCAGCGTTCGAGGGTCGAACGCAGGCGGCCGTTGCGACGGCGGGGTCAGGAACGTGTCCTCGGCGAATTCGTGCTCGTCGATGTGCAGGAACGAGCGGGCGCGGCGGTAGTGCGGCTCCAGGTCGCGGTAGTCGAGCGGCCAGCCGCTGTGCGGTACCCAGTCGCGCGCCTGCATCGCATCGAGGGGAATGCAGCCGCCTCCCCAGACGTTGCAGGTGCCGCCGAACGCCCGCATCCGGCCCGCCGCGGGGTCGAACTCCAGTTCGCCCACCGAGGTCCCCTGGTACAGGGTCTGTGCGGACTCGGTGCCAGCGAAGCCGCCGCTTTCCACCAGGCACACGCTGCGCTGGCTGCCGAGGAACGCCCACGCCAGCGACAGGCCGGCGGCCCCCGCACCGATGATGCACAGGTCCGCTTCGACGTGGTTCGAAGCCGCACCGTCCCTGAAGTCGATGATCAAGTCGAGTGTCCCGAAGCGTGGTGCCTGCACGGTTGCCGGCCCTGACAGTGAACAACGCGAACACGGGACGGCTTGGGACACGTCCCGGCCACGGTCTTCCAGGCCCGCCCCCCACTGCCGTGCCGCGTCCGCAGTCCTCCGGCTTCCGCGTTGGTCCGGCATACCCCACACGTGCCGGAGGATCACCATGTCCCATCGTCGCCCGCCGTTGCTCGCCATCGCCTCGGGAGTCGCCGTTTTCCTGGCACCCCTGCAACTGATGGCCACCACCTACACCGTCGGCCCCGCCGGCGCCGGCCGGCAGTACACCCAGCTGTCGCAGGTGTTCGAGCAGAACGACCTGAAGCCCGGGGACATCGTGGAAGTGGATGGCGGCGCGCGCTACGAGGGCGACATCGTGGTCGGCGACGACGACAGCGGCAGCGCCCGCGCGCCGGTGGTCATCCGCTGGCGTCGCGGCACCGGCAACAGCCGCCCCTTGCTGGAAGGCGGTGGCCACACGATCAAGTTCGAGCAGTCCAACCACGTGGTCCTGGACGGCTTCGAGGTGCGTGGCGGCAGTCGTTCCTGCGTCTTCAGCGAGGCCCACAACGTCACCGTCCGCAACAGCGTCATCCACCACTGTCCGTCGCACGGCATCCTCGGGGCGGACCAGAACTCGGGTTCGTTCACCCTGGAGTACAGCGAGGTGTCGCACTCGGGTGCGGGCACCACGCGCCACGCCATCTACATGCAGAGCGACGAGGTCACCTGGCCCGGGGCCGTGTTCCGCATGCGCCACAACTACATCCACAGCGGCACCGGTGGCCTGCTGGTACGTGTCCGTCACGAGCGCGCATTGATCTACTACAACTGGATCGAGGGATCGGTGTACGGGGAGCTGGAACTGATCGGCCCCGATTGCGAAACCCAGAAGCCCGGCTGGAGCGCGGACATGGCGCGCGAGGATGCCGACGTGGTCGGCAACGTCATCGTGCATAACGCGCCCTGGCGCAACGCGGTGCGCATCGGCGGCGACCTCAACGGCCGCAGCCAGGGCCGGGCGCGGCTGGTCAACAACACCATCGTGTTCCTGCGCGACGGCGCGGCGAACGCGGTGATGGTGCAGCTGGGTGCGGGCTCGCTGGAAATGCACAACAACGTCGTGTTCCAGGCGGCGTCCGGCGCCCGGCCGGCGATCGTCCGCGAGAACCCGCCGTCCGAAGTCGACACGCCCCTCTGCGGCCCACGGGGTCGCGAGCCGTGGGCCAACGGCCGCAAGGTCGCCGGCAGCAACAACTGGGTGCAGACCGGGGCGCAGCGGGTGCCGGCGGAATGGCAGCAGACGCGGACCGGTGCGGACCCGCGTATGGAAAACGTCTCCAACCGGCGCTTCCGGCCCGTGGCGGGCAGCCCGCTGATCGACGCTGGCACCGGCAGTCCGGCCGCGCCAAAGAACTTCCCGTTCCCCGATCCGCTCCTGTTGCCGGCGTACGAGCCGCTGCGCGGACTGGTGCCGGTGGACGGTGGGCAGCGCCGCGTGCGCACCGGCAGCCGCATCGACATCGGTGCGCTGGAAGCCACCGGCACGGCGGCTCCGGCCCCGCGCGGGGCCGAATCACGCAACCGCCGGCCACGCACCACGCGCGGCGACGCGGCGGCGGAGCCGTCGGAATCGCTGCTCGCGAGCGCGGTGGCCGAGGTCCAGTCGTGGTGGCAGTGGATCGCCCGCGCGGTCGGCGGTTCGGGCAGTACCACGACCACGACCACGGACTGACCGGATCGGGGCGGTGGCGGCGTTGGAGATGCTGATGCCGCGGTGCCACCGCCGGGGACGAGGCGCCGGCCGCGGCCGGCCGTAGGGAGTCAGGGGTAAATCGATGAAGAGCATGGCAAAGAGCCGGTCGCACCAGTTCATGCGGGGGCTGTGGTTGCTGGAATTCTCCGTCCTGGTGCTGGCGGTGGTCGTCGCGGCGTGGCTGCGCTTCCACGACGACCCCGAGAGCCGGCAACTGTTCGTCCAGACCGCGTCGATGCGCACGCTGCTGGTGGCGACCGTGCTGACCGGGGCGATGGCATCGTTCGGGCTCTACCAGCTGCACGGGCGGCTCAACCGCAACGAGTTCGGCCTGCGGCTTGTGCTGTCGTTCGCCCTGGGCGGCGTTGCGCTGCTGGTGCTGTACTACGTGCTGCCGCAGACCTACATCGGCCGCGGCGTGCTGTCGATGGCGATGGCGCTGTCGCTGGGTTCGATCATCGCGATCCGGCGCCTGTGGTCGCTGCTGTTCGGCGCCGATGCGTTCAAGCGCCGCGTGCTCGTGCTTGGCGCCGGCCGCAACGCCGAGCTGATCAACACCAGCATGCGGCGGCGCTCGGATCGGCAATCCTTCGTCGTGGTCGGGTTCCTGCCGATTGACGGCCAGTCGCCGGTCGTGGCGGAGCCGCTGCGGGTGGCCGGCAGCGGTGCGCTGCTGGAGACCGCACAGCGCCTGGGCATCGACGAGATCGTCACCGCACCCGACGAGCGTCGTGGCGGTCTGCCGATGGAGCAGATGCTCGCCTGCGCCCAGCGCGGCATCCGGGTCACCGACCTGCCGGATTTCTTCGAGCGCGAAGCCGGCGTGCTGAAGTGGAACGTGGTCGATCCGTCGTCGCTGATCTTCTCGGGCGGTTTCGACCATTCCCTGCCGCGGCGGCTGAGCAAGCGGTTCTTCGACCTGGTGGCGGCGGCGGCGCTGCTGCTGCTGGCCTGGCCGGTGATGGTGCTGGTGGCGGTCTGCGTGCGGCTGGAGGGCGCCGGCCCGGTGCTTTACCGGCAGACACGGGTCGGCGAAGACGGCCGCGTGTTCGAGCTGGCGAAGTTCCGCAGCATGCGTTGTGACGCCGAAGCCGACGGGATCGCGCGCTGGGCCAGCCGAGACGACGACCGCGTGACGCGGGTGGGCCGCTTCATCCGCGCCACCCGGCTGGACGAGCTGCCACAGCTGTTCAATGTGCTGCGCGGCGAGATGAGCTTCGTCGGCCCGCGTCCGGAACGCCCGCAGTTCGTCAGCGAACTCGACAGCCAGTTGCGCTACTACGGCATCCGCCACTCGGTGAAACCGGGCCTGACCGGCTGGGCGCAGTTGCGCTACCCGTATGGCGCGTCCGTCCACGATGCCGGCGAGAAGCTGACCTTCGACCTGTTCTACGTCAAGAACCACGGCCTGCTGCTGGACCTGATGATCCTGCTGCAGACGGTCGAGGTGGTGCTGTTCCGCCGCGGTGCCCGCTGAGACGCGCGCTCACACGATGGCTGCTTGGCTAGCGGCGTACCTGCGACGGCCACAGCTGGCGCGCGGCGCGGCGCCCGCCGAAGCCCGCCAGCGCCAGCACCTGCCGGCGGGCGGCGAGGTCCGGCGCCGTCCACCACGCCTTGCAGGCGAGCTTCCATCCAGCGCGCCAGCGGCCTTCCATGACCATCCCGCGCGCATTGACCACGTACGCGGCGGCCAGCGCCCGCAGGCGCTCCTGCTCGTCGACGGTGCCGCGGATGTCCTCGAGCACCCGTTCGATCACCTTGACGTGGTCGTCGTAGGTGCCCGGCAGCGAGGACAGCCCGTCATGGCCGCGCAGCGCGCGCACGAGCGGCTCCTCGACCAGGCCGATCTGCCAGCGCTGCGCCACCCGCAGGTGGAACTCGAGGTCCTCGGCGGTGGCGAGCGACTCGTCGAAGCCGCCGACGTCGTCGATGACCTCCCGCCGCAGCATCACCGAGGCGGGCACGAGGACGGGCTGGTGCATGATCCACGGCAGCACCCAGCCGTCGCGACGCATGATCGCGCGACGTTGGAGCACGTCGATTTCGCCCCCTTCGGAGTCGACCCGGAGCACGTCGCAGACGACCATGCCGGCCTCGGGATGCGCATGCAGCCACTCGAGCTGGCGACCGGTCTTGTCGGGAAGCCACTCGTCGTCGCTGTCCAGCAGCGCCAGGAAGCGTCCGCGCGCGGCCGCCATGCCGCGGTTGCGCGCCGCCGATACGCCGGCGTTCTCCTGCCACAGGCAGGTCACCCGGTCGCCGTACCGCTCGCGAAGCGCGCGCTGCGTACCGTCGCCGGAGCCGTCGTCGACCACGATGATCTCGTCGACCCGATGGTGCTGCGCCAGCACCGAATCGATCGCCCGGCAGACCAGTTCGCGCCGGTTGTAGGTGGGTATGATCGCTGAAACCTCTGGGCGGTCCGGCATGCTGCGCAGTCTCGTCAAGCGGCTCATGTACTTATCCGGCGTGCTGGGGCTGTGGCACCGCTGGCGCAACGCGCACACGCTCACGGTGGTGATGTTCCACCGTGTCCTGGAGCCGGACGACCCGCGCTGGGCGACCTGCGACCCGGACTACACGCTGCCGGTGCCTCTGCTGGACGCGTCGCTGCGGTTCTTCCGGCGTCACTACCGCGTGGTGTCGCTGGAGCAGGTGCTGCAGGCCCGTCGCTGCGGGGCCCGGCTGCCACGGCGCGCGCTGCTGATCAGCTTCGACGATGGCTGGGCCGACAACGTCGACCATGCACTGCCGGCGCTCGCGCGGGCCGGCTTGCCGGCGGTGATGTTCGTCGTGGCCGACGTGGTCGGCCGTTCGCAGCCGTTCTTCCAGGAGCGGCTGGTGTCGGCGTGGCGACGCGGGGTGCTGCCGGCGGCGGTCCTGGCTGCCGCGATCGACCCGGCCTCGCCCTCGCCGCCGGAGAACCTGACCGGGCTGCGTCGCCTGATCGCCACCCTCGAAGCGCTGGATCCGGAGCGGCGCGACGGAGTGCTGGCGCCGTTCGCCGCGGTGCTCGATGACGGCCTGCGCCACATGGTGGATGTGCACGAACTGCAGCGGCTGCGCCGTGCCGGGGTCGCCCTCGGCCTGCACGGCAGGACGCATTCGCCGATCACCCGCGTGGCCGACCCCGCGAGTGAACTGGAAGGCGCGCGGCAGGCCCTGCAGGCGACGCTGGAGGAAAGCGGCGGGGCGGGCGAGGGCACCGCCGCCATGTCGTTCCCGTACGGTGCCCACGATGCCGCCTTGGCCGAGCGTGCCCGGGCGGGCGGTTACGAACTGGTGTTCACCAGCGTGCCGGTGCTCAACCGCACCGACGGGGCCGGTGTCGGCTGGCTGCTGGGCCGCACTGGATACGAGGCCGGCACCATCACCGACGCCCGTGGGCGGTTCCGTCCGGAGTTGCTTGCACTGGACCTGTTCCGCCGCGGGCGGCGCCGGCTCGCGTGAGTACCCGCTGGCGGAACGGCCGGCCGCCATTCACTCGTCCTCGTCGGCACACGTGAGGTGCAGGTCGATGTCCCTGGGCGGCTGGTTGGGCGGCGCGCTCCAGTAGCCGTAGACCGGCCGCCGGTCGCGCTCGACGAACCCGCGCGACAGCCATGCGGCCAGGCGCGGCTCCGAACTGGTGGCCATCGCCACCGACACCGCCACCCAGCCGGCGTCGCGGGCCGCCCGCAGCAGGTGGTCGATGTAGTTCGGGTCGATCCCGCTGCCGGCGTCCAGCGACCAGAAGTCGCGCACCTGCAGCATGCCTTCGGCGGTCGCCGAGGTGGTGAACCACGCGCAGAGGCGGCCGCTGTCGGGGTCGCTCAGCAGCAGGTGGCGGGTGCTTTCCAGCGGCGAGCGGTCGAACCGCCAGCGCACGAACTCCGCGTCGCGCACCGCCACCAGTCCGTCGCCATGCACCGATTCGGCCCACAGCGTGTCCATGCGCGGATCGGCCTCGTCGCTCCAGGCCACGTGCAGGCGCCTGCCCGCGCGCGCGCGCCAGCCGTCGCGCAGGCGCGTGGCAAGGTCGAGCAGGGCACCCGCCGGACGCGCCAGCCACCCCGCGGTGCGTCGGCGCAGGTAATGGCCATAACGCAACACCCGGACGCGGCGCACCATGTCGGCGAACTGCTCGTAGCGGATGCGGCGGAACACGGAGGCCGCCTTCGGATTGGGGAAGCCGAGGGTCAGGTCCAACTGCGTACGGGCCGCTTCGATGAGGCCCATCTGCATCATCAGCGCCGGTCCCAGCGAGCGGTGCTTGGGCAGCACCGCGAGGTCGACCAGCAGGCCGGCGCGGATCTCGCGGTCGCGCCACAGCATGCGGCGGCGACCCATCGAGCAGGTGCCGACCCAGTCGCTGCTGGGCTGGTGGTAGAGCAACTGCAGCAGCGGCTGGCCGTACGGGCACTGGAGATAGAACCAGTCGTACTTGGCGACCATCCGCTCGTGCTCGCCGAGGTTGCCGCGCCACAGGCCGATCACCGTTTCGCGGTCGCGCGCGGCATCGCCGGGCTGCGCCAGGTAGGGCGGCGGTCCACCGGCATTCATGCGGTGGCTCCGGCCGCGAACGACAGCGCAGGCAGGTGCAGGTAGCGGGTGGTGCGGCGCTTGTTGGCGATGTCGTCGTAGATGGCCTGCGCGCGCGCCTCGTCGATGTCCAGAGCGAGGGCGAGTTCCGCGGCGGGCAGGCCGTGGTCCACCGCCCACAGCGACAGGTCCGTCTCCCGGTAAGGCAACGCGAAATAGAACTCGTCCTGTCCCTGGCTGAGGCTGTAGGTGTCGGTGGTCGGCACCGCATCGCACAGCCGCGCGGGCAGGCCCAGGTGGCGGGCCATACCGTAGACCTGCGACTTGTACAGGTGCGCGATCGGCTTGATGTCGGCCGAGCCGTCGCCGTTCTTCACGAAGAAGCCCAGTTCGTGCTCGAGCCGGTTGGGCGTGCCGACCACGGCGTAGTTGAGGCGGTCGGCGTGGAAGTACTCCAGGGTCTTGCGGATGCGCTGCTTGAAGTTGGTCGCCGCCACGATGGCGAGGTAGCCCGGCAGGCCGAGTTCGCGCTCGTGCCGGCCGCCATCGGGCGACTCGGCCACCAGGCGGAACCGGTTGACCCGCCCCGCCAGGCCGCCATCGATCACGATCTTGAACTTCCAGCCGGCGCCGTACCCCGGGAGCGACGTCCGCACCGCTTCGTCGCGCGCGGCGTAGCAGCCGATCGCTTCCAGCACCGGGGCGATGTCGACCTTTTCGCTGCGGATGCCCAGGTGCCTGGCCAGCACGCCGGCGCGGGCGGCGCTGTCGTCGCAGGAGTCGCGCTCGGGCAGGATCAGGCCGAACACCCGGTCGGGGCCCAGCGCCCGCACCGCCAGCGCCGCGCTGACCGAGCTGTCGATGCCGCCTGAAATCGCGACCACCAGACCGCGCCGGTGCAGCTCGCGCGCGGTGAGCTCGCGCAGGCCGCTGGCGATGCGTGCGGCCTCGGCCGCGTAGTCGATGTCGAGGACGCTCCAGTCGAGCATCGCCGGTTCCAGCAGGGTCATGTCAGCGCCTCTTCCTTCAGTTCCACCCGGCGCACCTTGCCCGATGCGGTGCGTGGCAGCGCCGCGACGAACTCCACCTCGCGCGGCACCTTGTAGGGCGCCAGCCGCGCGCGGCAGTGCGCCTTGACCGTGTCGCCGCCGCGCGGCAGCGGCGTCGGCGCGACCACGAACGCCTTCACCACCTGGCCGAGCACCGCGTCGTCGGTGCCGATCACCGCGACCTCGGCGACGCCGGGCAGTTCGGCGATGACCTCTTCGATGTCGCCCGGGAACACGCGGTGCGCGCCGGTCTTGATCATGTCGCTGCGCCGGCCGGACAGGTACAGGTATCCGTCGCGGTCGACATGGCCGATGTCGCCGGTGCGCAGCCAGCCGTTGCGGACGGTGCGCGCGGTCGCCTGAGGATCGTTCCAGTAGCCCAGCATGACGCCGGGTCCGCGCACGTGGACCTCGCCCGGCTCGCCGGTGCGGGCGCCGCGGCCGTCCTCGCGGACCACGCGCAGCTCGGTGCCACGCAGCGGCCGTCCCGCCGAGCCGGGGCGCTGCTCCAGCTGTTCTGGCGGCAGCCAGGCGATCCGCGCCGTGGCTTCGGTCTGGCCATACATGACGAACAGCCGGGTGCGCGGCGCCGCGCCGCGCAGTCGTTCGGCCAACACCGTGGGCAGCGCGCCGCCGGCGTGGGTCAGGTAGCGCAGCCGGGGCAGCTCGCGCGTTTCCAGTCCACCGTGGTCCAGCAGCAGCGAGAAGGTGGACGCCACCCCGGAAAAACCCGTGACGCCTTCGCGCGCCATGGTGTCGACGATGGTGCGCGGGAACAGCAGGTTCGGCTCCAGCACCACCCGCGCGCCGCTGATCAGGTGCGTGTGCAGCACCGACGCGCCGTACGCGTAGTAGAACGGCAGCACGCTGAGCACGCTGTCACCAGCGCGCAGGCCGAGATAGGAGGCCACCGCGCCCGCGTTGGAAAGCAGGTTCGCGTGGCTCAGGGTGACGCCCTTCGGCGAGCCGGTGGTGCCGGAGGTGTAGATGATCGCGGCCGGGCGCCCCGGCCAGGTTTCCGGCCCGGCCCACGCGGGGTGCCGCTGGGGGAACGAGGGCAGCGGCATCGCGGGGTCGAGCGCAACCACGCGCGGTGCGGCCGCGAGTCCCGCGATCGCGCGTTCGACGTCCACATGGCCGCGCTCGTGCACCACGCACCGTGGCTCGCAGTGCCGCAGCCAGGGCGACAGGTCACGCTCGCGCGCCTGCACGTTCAGCGGCACCGCGATCGCCCGGGCGAGCCACGCGGCATAGCAGGCGACCACGGCCTCGATGCGGTTGGGCAGCACGATCGCGACCCGGTCGCCGGGCTGCACGCCGTGGTGCTGGAGGTCGCCGGCGAAATCCCGCGCCTGTTGCCAGAGCGTGCCGTAGTCGATCCGGCGGTCGCCGTCGACGATCGCCACGCGCCGCGGGGTGGCGGCGGCGACGGCCGCCACGCGCGAAGACAGGCTGTCCACGAGCCTCAACCCCCCACCGCCACGGCAACGGAAACGACGGCAGACGACCGCTTGCGGTCGACGAACGCGTCCACCGCGCGCAGTGAATCGAAGTTTGCCGGCGTCATTTCCTCGGGGGCGACGCGCACGTCGAAGCGCTCCTCGAGGAACAGGATCAGCTCGTGGATGCCGGTCGAATCGATGATCCCGCCGCGGATCAGCGGGTCGTCGTCGCCGATGGCGGACTCGTCATCGCTGAAGAGGAAGTTTTCGAGGATGAATTTGCGGATCTGGTGGCGCTGCTGCATGGCTGGATTCCTGCCGTCTGGCCAGCGGTCCGGAGGCGTCTGATCGCAGCCGGGCCAGTCGTGGGTGCTAACGGCGCGATCGCCCCGCGGCGGCCATTGCGGCGGACATCGCGGCCGCGGCCGGCGACGCATGCCGATGCCGTTGAAACGGGCGATGCCCCATCTGCATGCCTCCGTACCCACCGGGCCACGCAGTGCCACGACCGGAGTCGTCCACCGTTGCGGGATGGCGGGCCTGCTGCTGCTCGCCGCCTTGCAGGCCGGCTGCGGGAACGGGTCGCACCCCGCGCCGCCGGCGGTCGAGCCGCGCGCCGTGGCCCAGCCGGTACCGACGCGGCACGCCACCCGCGCCGGGGAGGTGCTCGTCACCGAACTGGTGACCGGCCTGGAGCACCCGTGGGGCCTGGCATTCCTGCCCGATGGTTCGATGCTGGTCAGCGAGCGGCCCGGTCGCCTGCGCCGCATCTCGCCCGATGGCGGGGTTTCCGCGCCGCTGGACGGGCTGCCGCGGATTTTCGTGGCCGGACAGGCGGGGTTGCTGGATGTCGCGGTCTCGCCCGGCTTCATCGACGACCGGCTGGTCTTCCTGTCGTACGCGGAGCCGAACCTGCGCGGCAATCTCGCCGGCACGGCGGTCGCGCGGGGTCGGCTGGAAGGTGACGCGCTGGTCGACGTGGAGGTGATCTACCGCCAGCAGCCCAAGCGGTCGGCGGGCACGCACGTGGGCTCGCGGCTGGTGTTCGACGACGCCGGCCAGCTGTTCGTCACCCAGGGCGACAACCGCGTCGCCGCGGAGATGGCGCAGCAGCTGGACGTGCTGCCGGGCAAGGTGGTTCGGATCCGTCCCGACGGTGCCATCCCGTCGGACAACCCGTTCGTCGGTCGCGGCGGCGCGCGGCCGGAGATCTGGTCGTACGGCCACCGGAACGTGCAGGGCGCGGCGCTGCATCCGGTGACCCGGCAGCTGTGGGTCAGCGAACACGGCCCGATGGGGGGCGACGAGATCAACATCGCGCGGGCCGGTGCGAACCACGGCTGGCCACGGGTCACCCACGGGCGCGACTACGACGGCCGGCCGGTGCCGGGTTCGATCGGCCGCACCGCGCCGGGGATGACGCCGCCGCACCGCGCCTGGGCCGTGTCGCCGGGGGTGAGCGGCATGGCGTTCTACACCGGCTCCCTGTTCCCCGAGTGGCAGGGTGATTTGTTCGTCGCGGCGCTGGCGTCGAGCGAGCTGATCCGGCTGGCGCTCGACGGCGACACGATCGTGGGCGAGGAGCGCCTGCTGCGCGAGCGCGGCGAACGCATCCGCGACGTGGACCAGGGCCCCGACGGCGCGCTCTACCTGTTGACCGATGCGGCCGACGGGTCGCTGCTGCGGCTGCAGCCCGCCCCGACCGGCGCACGCTAGCGTTCAGTCGGCCTCGGCGGTCGCAAGTGCCGGATGCCGCGCGCGCGGCACCGTCGCTTGGCGGACCGGCCGGCGCGCGATGAAATCCACGCTGGTCAGGCAGAGCCGTTCGGGCGGCACGTGGCGGAACTGCGGGTGCACCGGTACCGACGCCAGTTCCGCCAGGCGCTCGGGACGCGGGTTGGAGGTGTCGAGCACCAGTTCGAAGCCCAGGCCGGTGGCCGCATCGACGAACTCGTGGGCACGCATGCGGTTCTGGTAGAGGAAGGCGTTGTTCCAGAACCGCCAGGCCCGGTCCGAGTAACGCAGGTAGTTCAGCTGGCCGATGCTGCGGTCGACGTAGGCGTAGTGGTCGCCGCAGTTCACCGAGTGGAACATCAGCCCGCCCGGCGCGAGGATGCGCATCGCCTCGCGGTACATCGCGTTGATCACCGCCGGCGGCACGTGCTCGAGCACGCTGTTGGAGAACACCACGTCGACGCTGGCGGGCTCCAGGCCCGTCGAAGTCGCGTCGGCGGGCGCGACGTAGTGCACCACGCCGGCGGTGGCGGCCTCCACATCCAGGCCCTGGTCCAGGGCGGCGTACAGCGAGGCGTAGCGTGCGTCGATCTCCTGGCGGGGGCAGTCGGTCGCGGTCGCCAGCAGGTCGAGGAAGCCGCCCATTTCGGCGACGCACTCGCGCAGCAACTCGTGGCGGAAGTGCCGGGTGAGGTCGAAGGTGTGCACGCGCTGGGCGCCGCACAGGTAGCACGCCAGCGGGAAGGTCGGGTACCAGCCGCTGCCGATCTCCATCAGCCGCGCACCCTGCATCGCGCGACCGGCATTGCGCAGGTGGCCGGCCATCAGTCGCCAGTCGTCCATCTTGGTGGCGAACTCGCCGCGGAAGTCGCGCAGTCCGCCGAACCGCCGCTGCAACCGGTAGTGCAGCGCGGCACCTCGCGGGTGGATGCCGAGGATCTTCTGGACCGTTCCCTTGATGCGCCAGTGCATCGCTGCCTCCAATGGCGCGCCGGACGTATGCCCGGCGCCTACCCGGTTAACGCGGGTGCCGGCTGCGCGCGGCCAGTGTCCGCCGCCGGCACCGGTGGCGTCGCCGCCTCGATCAGCTGCTGGTGCACCAGCATGGTCGAGAGCACGCCGACGAACGCCTGGTTGTCGGCGAACCCGGTCGCGCGACCGGCGCGCGCCTTGTCCAGCAGCCGCCCGACCGCAACGTGATCGAAATACCCGGCATCGCGGATGCGTGCGTGGCCCATCAGCTCGGCCACGTAGTCCAGCGGTTGTCCGTCGATGAAGAAGCTCTGGCTATCGGGGGCACGGTAGGGCTGCTTGGTGCGCCGCAGGATGTCGTCCGGCAGCAGCCCGGCCAGGGCGCGCCGCAGCAGGTATTTCTCGGTCAGTCCGCGGATCTTCCAGCTCGGCGGCAGGGTGGCGCCGAACTCGATCAGGCGGTGGTCCAGGTAGGGATAGCGGCCTTCGACCGAGTTCGCCATCGCCGCGCGGTCGCCCTGCGACGACAGCAGGTAGCCGGCGAGCAGGGTCTTGGCTTCCACGTACTGGTCGCGGGCGAGCGGACTCCACGACATGATCGCCCCGGGCAGCGTGGATTCGTAGCCGGCGAGCGGGTCCCAGCCGTCGATGCAGGCGCGCAGCGGCGCCGACAGCAGCGATACCGCACGGCGCCCGCCACTCCAGCGCGGCACGTGGGCGAACACCGGGCGGTCGATGTGCTCCAGTCCCTGGCCGAAGAACGCCCCGGCGAAGCCGGGCTGCTCCACCGGGGAATGCCGCAGGTAGCCGTACAGCCGTCCCAGCAGGCGCGGCCGCAGCTGCGAGCCGGGCTCGCGCGCCCAGAACCGCCGCACCTTCGCTTCCTTGAACAGGTCGTAGCCGCCGAACACCTCGTCGGCGCCTTCACCGGTCAGTGCGACCTTGTAGCCGCACTCCCGGACCCGCGCCGACAGCAGCATCAATGGCACCGGCGCGGTGCGCAGCACGGGCGCCTCCGCATGCCGGACCAGCCGCGGAAACGCCTCGCCGATATCACGCCGGTGGCAGTGCACGGTGGTGTGGTCCGTACCCAGGTGCCGCGCCATCGCCTGCTGGTGGACGCTCTCGTCGAACTCGCGGTCTTCAAAGGCGACCGAGAAGGTACGCACCGGTGCGTCGGTGAAGCGGCGGGCGAGGGCGACGATGCCGGACGAGTCGAGTCCGCCGCTGAGGTAGGCCGCCACCGGAACGTCGGCACGCAGCTGCAGGCGCACCGCGTCGACCAGCAGGTCGCGCAGCTGCTCGGTGGCTTCGTCGATGTCGCGGGGGAAAGCGCCTGGCGAGGTCTGCGCAGCCGCCGGGAACTGCCAGTCCCAGTACCGGGTCGTGGTCTCGCGGCCGTTGGCCTCGACCGCGAGCAGGCAGCCGGGCGGCAGGCTGCACACGCCCTGGAAGATGGTACCGGGGTCGGGTGTCGACCAGTAGGTCAGGGCCTGGGCCAGCGCCAGCGGATCGAGGGCGCGGCACCCCGGCAACACCGGCAGCAGGGCCTTGGCCTCGGAAGCGAACCAGACGCGGCCCTGCCCACGGGCATGGAACAGCGGCCGGATGCCGGCGCGGTCCCGCGCCAGCAGCAGCCGCCTGCGTGGCCCGTCCCATAGTGCGATGGCGAACTGGCCGTTGAGCCGCTCGACGAAGCGGTCGCCGTCGCGCTGGTACAGATGGACGATCACTTCGGTGTCCGAGCGCGTGCGGAAACGATGGCCGTCGCGTTCAAGCTCCCGGCGCAACTCGATGAAGTTGAAGATCTCGCCGTTGAACACCGTCCAGATGTCGCGGTCCGGATGGCGCATCGGCTGGTCGCCGGTGACCAGGTCGATCACCGACAGCCGCGCATGCGCCAGCGCGACGCCGGGAGCGACATGGAAGCCGAAGCCGTCCGGGCCGCGATGGGCGAGCGTCTGGATCATGCGTTGCAATACCGGCCGGGCGGAGTCCGGCCGGACATCGGTACCGCTGAAACCGGCGATGCCGCACATGGATCGGCCTTCAGCTTTCGGTCGGGCTGGCGGGTGGGATGCGCCGCGGCCCCGGCGCGAGCCAGCGCGGTCGTGCCGCGTCCGCGCCGCCATGACCGCGCACGGCGGCGTGTTCGGCCACCGCTTCGCGGCAGGCCTGCAGGGTTTCGGCCGCGACCTGGCCCCAGTCGCGCGAGAACTTCCGCCCGATCGCGGCTTCGTCCCAGTCACGTTCCAGCGCCTGCTCCAGTCCGCGGGCCAGGGCGGGCGCATCGCGTACCGGCACCAGTACGCCATCGTCGCGGCCCACCACTTCGGGGATCCCGCCGACACGGGTCGCGACCACCGGACGGCCGCACGCCATCGCTTCGACCAGCACGTTCGGATGACCCTCCGAGTGGCTGGGCAGGGTCACCAGGTCGGACGCGGCCATCCACTCGGCCACCGTGGCCGGCGGCTGCGGGCCGACCAGCCGCACCGGCAGCCGGTCGGCCGCCACCAGGCGTTCGAGTTCGCCGCGCATCGGCCCTTCGCCGACCAGTGCCAGCTGCAGGCGCGCGCGCGAGGCCGACAGCGCACTGCAGGCGTCGAGCAACTCGCGCAGGCCCTTGGCCGCTACCAGTCGGCCGACGTAGACCACCAGCTCGGCATCGGCGTCGATGCCGAGCGCGCGCCGGGCGTCGCGTCGGTCCCGCGGGTGGAAGATCGCGGCATCGCAGCCGTTGTGGATCGCGCGGATGCGTCGCGGATCGGCGCCGTAGCGATCGGTCGCGACCTGCCCGAGGTCGTCGCTGACCACCAGCAGCCGTTCGGCCGCGCGCACCACCGGGCGGGTGAGGTGGCGGCTGACCGGGTCGCGTACCCGAAGGTCCGACCCCCGTGCTCCGGCCACCAGCGGTACGCCGAGCTGGCGCGCCAACCGCATCGCGCCGTACGCGTCGGGGTACATCCAGTACGACAGCACCACGTCGGGCGCGAAACCGTCGGCTGCATCGGCGAGCGCGCGGGCGCAGAGCCGCCCGTTGAGCGGCCTCGTTACCAGAGGGAGTGCGGGATAGGCGACGTAGCGCACGTCGCCTATCCCGCCTCCGGTTGCGGCGGCGGGCGGACGGAAGAAGTAGCTGCGTGGTCGCGCCCAGCGGGGATAGGTCGCCACCGGGCTGACCACCCGCACCTCGGCCTGCCGCGCCAGTTCGCGGACGGTCTGGTACAGCGGGCGGCCGCGGTTGGGCTCGCCGGCGATCGGATACTGCGAGGTGACGACCAGGATGCGCATGGGCCGGCCGTCAGGTGGAGTGGCCCGAAGCGGCGGAGCCGGGGACGACCGGCGAGGGTTCGTCATCCCCGGTGTCGACCGGCCGCGGGCGGAAAGTGAGGGCGAGTCCCTGCTCGGCGCCCACCCGGGGCGCCCAGCCGAGGCCCTCGCGTGCGGCGCGCCCGTCGAAGTTGGCCAGCGGCCGCAGCGAACGCACCCGGTAGCGGGTGAGCGGCACGTCGCGGTGCAGCAGGCGGCCGAGCAGTTCCACGCCCCACGCCGGCAGCATCAGCAGCCATGTCGGTACGCGGTGCAGGCGCAGGCGCTCGCCCAGGGCCTGCCGGCAGTGCTGCAGGTAGTCCTGGTGGGTGACGGGTGCCGGGTCGACGACGTTGAAGGTGCGGGCACCGGCGAGTGGTGCGGTGGCGGCCAGCAGCAGCGCGTCGACGGCATCCTCGATGTACAGCAGCGGCAGGGTCTGCGCGCCCTTTCCGACGGCCAGCCAGTGTCCGGCGAGGGCGATGGTGCCGTTGGGCGTGACCTGCTCGGCGCCGGGACCGAAGATCTGCCCCGGCCGCACGATCACCGCTGGCAGCCGGTGCTCGCGGATGGCGTCGTTGACGATGCGCTCGGCGGCCAGCTTGGTCTGCGTGTAGGCGCCGCGCCGCCCCGGGTGCGGCTCGTACGGCGAGGCTTCGGTCAGCACCGCGTCAGGGGCGCGGCCGGCATGGTCGAGCACGCTGAGCGAGCTGACATGCACCAGCCGCGGAGTGTTCGATTCGAGGCACGCGTTCACCACGTTGCGGGTGCCCCAGACGGTGCCGGCTTCGAAGTCCCGCACGCTGCCGCGCATCGCCGCCCCGACGTGGTAGACGCACGCGGCGCCCGCGACGGCGTGGGCGACGATGCGCGGATCGCCCAGGTCGCCGACCACGACCTGTACGCCCGGATCGTCGACGAACGCGGGAGCCGGCCGGCGCACCAGCACGCGTACGCGCCGGCCCTGCGCACGTAGCCGCGCCACCAGGGCGCGTCCGACGAACCCGGCCGCGCCGGTGACCAGCGCATCGACGGGTGGCAGGGGTTCGATGCGTGCCTCGAGCATGTCCCGCCGCTGCCGGTCCGGCGTGGCGCATACCGGATCGAGCAGGCGCGCGATCCGCACGGCGTCCTCGCCGGTGAAGGGCGGGGCCCGGCCCTCGTGCACGGCGGTGGCGAACTCGACGGAGCCGCGGCGGATGCCCGGCGACGGCTGCAGCAGGCCGGCGGCGAAGCGGAAGACGTTCCACGGAATCGTCACCAGGTCGGCCGCAGCCGCATACATCGCGCCCAGCACGATGCCGGGGAACTTCGGGCCCGGCAGCAGGCGTCGCACCCGGCAGGTCTGCAGGAAACGGTCGATCTCGATGATGCCGGCGGTGCCGCGCACCACGACGCGGTTCTCCATCGGCCGCGCGTTCCACGACAGCAGCAGCCGTCCGACACCGGTGTCCGTGCCGGCACGCGCCTGCCATTCGTCGAAGTGCAGGTTGGGGTTGCTGCCGCGCGGCTGCTGGTCGACCCGCAGGTCGCGGATCGGGCCGAGGAAGGCTTCGATGGTGTACAGCCCGTGCACGCCGAGGTCGCGGAACGGATACGAGCCCTGGGTGACGGTCGCGGGCAGCGGTCCGCCGCCGTACGCCGGGTAGTCGGAGCTGCGCAGCACGTCGACCGAGAGGACCTTGCCGATCCGCCCTTCACGCACTGCGGCGAGTGCGCGCTCGATCGCGGGGTCGAACAGGTCGGAATGGTTCACGCCCAGCTGGCGTTCCCTGGCGCGGGCGTGCGCGATCATCGCCTCGCAGTCGGCGGCGGAGTCGGCCATCGGCTTTTCCACCAGT
This sequence comes from Lysobacter sp. CC-YZS074, assembly GCF_056739745.1. Classification (NCBI taxonomy): domain Bacteria; kingdom Pseudomonadati; phylum Pseudomonadota; class Gammaproteobacteria; order Lysobacterales; family Lysobacteraceae; genus Lysobacter; species Lysobacter sp. CC-YZS074. The sequence continues at coordinate 1,428,950 of NZ_CP200301.1, forward strand.
ACGTGGCAGCCCATGTCGAGCGCCTGCATCGCGAGCGCCGGATGCAAGGCCGGCGGCGTGAGGATGTAGGCGGCGTCGGGGCTGACCGCGGCGAGCTGGTCCAGCCGCGGCACCACGCGGTCGATGCCGTGGCGCTTCGCGAGCGCCTGCGCGGCGGCGAGATCGGGGTCGCAGATGCCGACGATGTCGACGAAGTCCAGCTGCTTGAGCGCGGACACGTGGTGATTGGCGACGTAGCCGGCGCCGACGATGGCGACCCGGAGCGTCCCGGTGCGGGATTGGACAGTCATGGCGTGATCGGTTGGAGGGGAGGAGCAACGGCCGGTTGCCGGTGGTCGAGGGCGGCGCCGACGGCGGCGAGCACGTCGTCGACGCGGCGGTCCCAGGTCTGGTCGGCCACGGCGGCCATCCGCACCCGCGCAGCGGCCGGCGTGTCGTGGGCGAGCGAATCCTCGATCGCGGCGAGGAACGCCGCACGGTCATCGGCGATCCGCACCAGGTGGGCGAACTTCTCGATCTCCGGGTTGCGCGTGCTGACCACCGGCTTGCCGGTGGCAAGGTACTCGCGCAGCTTCAGCGGGTTGGCATTGGCCACCTGCCGCGTATTGCGGTACGGGATCATCGCGACGTCGTAGGCCTTCGCCCACTGCGGCAGGGTGTCGTAGGGCTGCGCGCCGACCATGACGATGTTGTCCAGCCCGCGCAGCGCAGCCACGTCCGCCGCGGCATGGCCGACCAGCAGGAAGCGCCAGTCCGGCCGCGCGCCGGCCAGCCACGCGATCAGGGGAATGTCGATCCACTCGTGCAGGGAACCGTGGAAGCCGATGACCGGCCCGCCGAGGTCGCGCGCGCCGGGAGGCACCGGCGTGTCCGGAGCGGCCGCGCGTCCGAACAGCTCGACGTCGACGCCGTGCGGGGCGTACAGCACGTGGGCATTGAGCGCGCGCTTGGGCTGGAGCAGCGATGGCGGCGCGACGAACACGATGTCGGCCTGGCGGCTCAGCGCCCGATCGCGCTGCTCGATCACCGCCGCGTCCACGCCGGGGTGCGCGGCGTAGTCGTCGACGCAGTAGTACACGCACAGGCTCTCGCCCAGGCGCCCGGCGAGGAAGCCGGGGTGCGGCAGCATGAACCACGACAGGCACCTGCCGATGCCGGCGGCACGCATGGCGCGGCGCACCGCCCACTGGCCGAACGCGCGGTTGAGCGCTTCCACGCCGGGGACGCGCCGGAACGGCAGTTGCGGCACGGTGCAGTGCCACAGTTGTGCGTCCACGCGTTCGGGGCGCCGCAGCGCCGCGGCCAGTTTGCGCAGGGCGCGCCGCAGGTCGCGCCCGGACGCGCTGGGCGCGCGCATGCCGGGGGAGTCGACGTACAGCACCGGCCGCGCGCGGGCCAGCCGGCGGGCGACGTGGTGACTGCTGGTGCGGTTCTCGGCGTGCCAGTCGTTGCCGAAGTAGACGATGCCGTGGCCGTCCAGCGCGGTACCGGGGTCAGTCATCGCACCACCACGCCACCAGCCAGGTGGTGCTGCCGAAGCAGATCCAGTCCTTGCGCAGCCCGGGCACCTGTTCCAGGTGCGGCTGCAGGCGCCGGCCGGCCGGGCTGAAGAACGTCACCAGCCCGCACCGCGCGAGGTGGCGCATGCGGGCGATCGTCGGTGAAGGGTCGGGCAGGCAGTAGAGCATCTCGCACGCGGTCACCAGGTCGAAGCGGTGGCGCCCGCCACCCCAGGGCTGGGTGTGGATGTCGGCCACCTCGAAGCGGCCGCCCGGCAGCCGCGTGCGTGCCCGGGCGATCGCCTGCGGGCTTACGTCGACGCCATGGTGGTTCCGGCACAGGCGGGCGAGATGCAGGCTCTGGTGGCCCTCGCCGCAGCCAAGCTCCAGCAGCTCGCCGACTTCGCCGAACTCGCGTTCGATGAGCCGGTTGGTCGCTTCGAAGCGGCTCTGTTCGCGTCGCGACGCCATGTCCCACGGGTCGGGCAGGCGGTAGGCGGTGTCGAAGCCGCTGCCGCCCGGACCGCCGTGCGCGTCCTGCAGCGCGTAGCGCATCCACAGGCGCTTGTGCGCCTTCTTCAACAGACTCGTGGCGGGCGCGAGCATCGAGGTCCCCGATCGTTGTGGTGGCTGGGCCGTGCGGCGGTGGCCGGGCAGGCGCCGGCTCATTGCGGGTAACGCGGGGATGGCCCGGGTGCGGCCATCGATACACCGGTGCAACGTCGGCGGCCGCAATGCGCCGCTGCCGACGTTGGTTGCAATCGGATGGGTCCGCTGATGGACCCCTTGAAGGCTCGGGGGAGCGGATGATGGACGCGGCGACGGTGCCGGCAGGCATGCACACGCCCCGCGCAGGCCGGCGACAGCGGCTGGCGCAGTGGTGCCAGCGCGCGCGCCTGCTGCCGGTGCTCGGCAATGTGCGCGCGCTCGTGCACGGGCACCTGCGGATCCTGGCCTACCACCGTGTGCTGGAAGCCGCCGAGCCGCAGGGTTTCAGTTTCGACCCCGAACTGGTCAGCGCCTCGGCCGACGGCTTCGCCCGGCAGATGGCGTGGATCCGGCGGCACATGCACCCGATGCGCTTCGACCAGGTGCTGGCCTGCATCGACGCCGGCGAACGCCTGCCGCGGCGCGCGGTGGTGGTCACCTTCGACGACGGCTACGACGACAACCACCGGGTCGCCTTCCCGGTACTGGCGGGGCTCGGAATGCCGGCGACCTTCTTCGTCGCCACCGGGCATGTCGAATCCGGCCTGCCATTCGCCTACGACTGGCTGGTGCACATGCTCTGCACCAGCCGCGAGCGGATGCTGGAGGTGCCCGAGCTCGGTTGCAGCTGGGTGCTGCCGGACGCCATCGCGGGGCGCCGCGCGATCGCCGGCCAGTTGCTCGGACGGATGAAGCGGCTGGACGCGCTGGCGCAGTCCGTGTTGATCGAACGCATCGAGCGCGAGTGGGGCATGCCGCGCGTGCCGCACCCGGACTGCCGCCCCATGACGTGGGAGCAGATCCGAGAGATGCACCGCGCCGGCATGGAGATCGGTTCGCACGGCGTCGACCACCTGATGCTCGCCAAGCTGCCGCATGCGCGCATGGTGGAGGAAATCGGCGCGTCGCGACGCGCGCTGCAGCGCGAAGTGGGCGAGGCGGCGGGCGGGGTGCTGTCCTACCCGGTCGGTGGTGTCGACGCGTTCGACCCGCAGGTGCAGGAGGCGGCGCGGGCCGCCGGCTACCGGCTCGCCTGCAGCTACGTCGCCGGCGCCAGTCCGGTCGGCGCGGCCGCGCTGTTCGCACTGCGGCGGCTCCCGGTCGAACGCGGCATGGACCTGGCGTGGTTCCAGGCGATGCTGACCGTGCCGGAACTTTTCAGCTACCGCTCGCCGGTACGCGCGGGCTGAGCGGGGAGGCGCGATGTACTTGCTGGTGCTGGTGTTCGTGTTCCTGGTGCTGATCCGGCCGCAGGACTATCCGGCCTGGGCGAGCGCACAGGCGCTGCCGCTGCAGCCGGCGGCGCTGCTCGGCGCGGCGGGGTTGTGGGCGATGTCGCGTCACCGGTCGCTGGGCGCACCCCAGTACCTGCTGGTGGTGCTGTTCATGCTGGTGCTGATGCTGTCGTGGGTGGCCAACGGCTGGGCGACCGGCGTGATGATGGTGGTCGAGCGCTTCGGCCCGGTGGTGATCGCGTTCGTGATGCTGGCCCAGGCCGTCCATACCCGCGAGCGGATGGTCGGGATGATGGCGATGTTCACGCTCTGCGCCTGCGTGCTGGCGTTGCACGGGATCGGGCAGGTACAGACCGGGGTCGGCTGGACCGGTGCCGTGCTGTCGCAGGGCACGCGGATCCAGTACGTCGGCATCTTCAACGACCCCAACGACCTGGGCATGTTGTTCGTGATGTGCCTGCCGATGGCGATGTACCTGCGCGGGCGCACCCACGCCACTGCGCCCGGACGGCTGTTCTGGCTCGCGGTGGCCGGAGTCCTGCTGTACGGGATCTACCTGACCAATTCGCGCGGGACGCTGCTGGCGCTGGTCGGGTTGTTCGGCGTCCACGTGTGGCTGCGCCGCGGCATGCTGGTCGCCGGGGTGCTGGGTGTGTGCTCGCTGGGCATGATGCTGCTGCTGCCCTCGCGCCTGCAGGAGATGGAGGTCTCCGAAGCGTCGGCGATGGGCCGGGTGGAAGCCTGGTACCACGGCATCCAGCTGTTCATCTCCAGCCCGGTACTCGGCATCGGGCCGGGCGGGTATTCGGACGACTACGGCCTGACCGCGCACAACTCGTTCCTGCTGGTGCTGGCCGAAGCGGGCATCGTCGGGTTCACCCTGTATCTGGCCATCCTCGGCTACACCCTGCGGATGCTGCTGGCGACCCAGCGCACCGGGGTGGGCGCGCCGCCGGGAGCGCAGGCCTATCTTGGCGCCGCCGGCGACGGCATGGAAACCTTCGTGGACCCGAACGGGGAGGACGGGGTCGATGTCGACGCCGATGCCGACGCCGATGCCGACGTGCAGGAGGACCGGGCCATCGCCCGCACGCTGCTGCTGTCGTTCTGCGGGCTGATGGTCACCGCGTTCTTCCTCAGCCGCAGCTACGTGGTGCTGCCGTACATGCTGCTGGCTCTGATCACCGCGCAGTACTCGCGCATGCAGCTGTCGCAGCCGGAGTTGCCGCGCTTCAGCCTGGTCGAAGACGCGGTGCGCTGGCCGCTGCTGTCGCTCGTATCCGTTGTAGCGCTGTACGTCATCGTGAAGATCCTGCTGGTCATCGCATGAACATGCGTTTCCGCACATTGCGCAACGCCATGTTCTCCTCGGTGGGGATCTACACCGAGTACGCGCTGGGCATGCTGACTTCGATCATCATCGCCCGCCATCTCGGACCGGATGGCTTCGGCACCTACAGCGTGGTCATCTGGATGGTCGCGCTCGGCATCGCGACCACCAATTCCGGCACGGCCAGCGCGGCGATCAAGTTCGTCGCCGAACTGCGCGGGCGTGGCGAGGAGGCCTCGATCCGGCCGTTGCTCGGCTACCTGCGCCGGGCGCAGCGGGGCTTCCTGCTTGCGGTGCTGCTGATCGGGGCGGCGGTGCTGCTGACCGCGGGCGACCGGCTGGCCCCGGGGCTCGACCACGGCTGGCTGCTGGCGTTCCTGGTGGTGGCGGTGGCGCTGCGCGCGGGCTACATGTTCAACATCGGCGCGACCAAGGGCTTCGAGGATTTCCGCGCCACCGCCATCGTCGCGCTGGTCGCGGCGCCGGTGAACCTCGGACTGGTGCTGCTGGCGTGGTGGTGGGAAGGCGGCATCGAGTGGCTGCTCGCTGCGTTCCTCGCCACCAGCGTCGTGTTCTACCTGATGTCGCGCCGGCAGCTGGAAGCGTTGCTGCCGGCCACCCGCCGGACGCCCCCGCTGCCGCCGGTGCTGGTCGCGCGGATCCGCCGCCATATGTGGATGACCGCGCTGACGGTGACGGTCGGCTTCCTCGCCGCCAGCGAGGTCGAGGTGCTGTTCCTGAACCTCTACGCCGGCGCGGCCGCGGCGGGCCAGTTCAAGGTGGCGTATCAACTGGCGGTCGGGGCGATGGCGCTGGTGCCCGGCGTGTTCGGTGCGCTGTTGCTGCCGATGATGGCCAACGCGCTGAGCCGTAGCAGCGAGGTGGCGGGCCAGCGCTTCGTCGCCTCGACCAGCTACCTCGCGCTGCTGGCCGCGCCGCTGGTGGCGTTCGGCACCGTGTTTGCCGGCGCGCTGATCGCGCTGCTGTACGGCGATGCGTATGCGGCGGCGGTGCCGGTGTTCACCTGGTGCCTGGCCGGGGCGGCGATCACCATGCTCACCCAGGGCGGCTCGGCGCTGCTGATCAGCGCCGACCGGCAGGGCAGCGTGCTGCTGCTGGTGCTGGCCTCGGGCGCGTTGAAACTCGGCCTCGATCTGCTGCTGGTGTCGCAGTACGGGTTGCTGGGGGCGGTGATGGCCTACGTGTCGGTGTCGGTGGCGGTGGCCGGCGCGCTGATGCTGCTGGCGGTGCGCCTCAGCGGGGTGCAGCCGGACTGGCGCCGCCTCGCCCGCACCGTGTGCGCCGCCGCGCTGGCCGGCGCGGCGCTGTGGCCGCTGCGCGACCTGCCGGCGTTGCCGGCGGTGGTGGTCGGCGGCCCGCTGCTGGCGATCGTCTACGGCGCGCTGACGCTGCTGCTGGGGTGCTGGAGCCCGGGCGATATCGTGCAGATGCAGCAGTTGCACCGACGTTTCGGCGCCAGCCGGCCGCGTGCCGGTGCGCGCCTGCTGCGATGGGCCTATCGACGTGCGCAGGGGGCGACGCCGACATGAGTCATGGCTACGAGTTGCTGTTCCGACGCGTGCTGTACCCGGCCTACGAGGCCGGCCTGGCGCGCCGCCACACCCTCCGCCACTTGCGCGGTTACGAGCGCGACCAGTGGCTGGCGCCCGAGCAGGTGAGGGCGCTGCAGTGGTCGCGCCTGAAGCACCTGATCGACCATTGCTGGAAGAACGTGCCGTTCTACCGGCAACGCTGGCAGCAGGTGGGGGCCACGCCGGCCGACATCCGCACGCTGGCGGACTACGCCAGGCTGCCGCCGCTCACCAAGCGCGACATCCGCGAGAACTTTTCCTCGCTGCAGGCGCGCAACCAGCGCGAACCGCTGCTGTACAAGGCGACCGGTGGCTCCACCGGCGAACCGTTGCGGTTCGGCTATACCCGCGAGAGCTACGAGCGCCGCACCGCCGTGATGTGGCGCGGTTACGGCTGGACCGGCGCACGGCCGGGACGGAGGACGCTGCTGCTCTGGGCGGGCACCGTCGGCAACCCGGGCTGGGTGGACGTGCTGAAGGACCGCGCGTATCACGCCGCCTTCCAGCGGCGGATGCTCGACAGCTTCGGCATGCGCGACGACAACCTGTCGCGCTACGCGGATGAGATCGAGGCGTTCGCGCCGGAAATCATCGTCGGCTACGTCGGCCCGCTCGTACGGCTGGCGCAGTGGATGGCGGACAACGGCCGCACGATCGCGGGGGTGCAATCAGTGCTGGGCGCCGCCGAGGCGCTCCACGACTTCCAGCGCCCCATCCTGGAAGCCGCATTCCCGGGAGCAACCGCCTACAACACGTACGGCTGCCGGGAGGTGATGCTGATCGCCAGCGAGTGCGAGCATCGCGATGGCCTGCACATCAATGCCGACCACCTGGTGGTGGAAACCCTGCCGGGGCCTGCGGCGCACACCCATGGAAAGGGAGAACTCGTGGTGACCGACCTGTCGAACTACGGCATGCCGTTGATGCGCTACCTCAACGGGGACCTGGTGACGCCCGGCCCGGACACGCCGTGCGCGTGCGGGCGCGGGTTGCCGCGGCTGAGCCGGGTCGATGGGCGCAAGCTCGACGCGATCCGCACGACCGACGGCCGCCTGCTGCCGGGCGAGTTCTTCCCCCACATGCTCAAGGACGTCGCCGGCGTGCGTCGTTTCCAGGTGCTGCAGGAGCGCATCGACAGGCTGCGGATCGACATCGTGCCCGGACCGGAATTCGGCGGGGAGCAGGAGGGCTACATCCGTGGCGAACTGGCGCGGACCTTGGGGAGCGGCGTGGACATCCAGCTGCGCCGGGTCGACGCGATACCGCTGACGCCGGCCGGCAAGTTCCGGGTGACCGTATCCATGCTGGAGGAACAACACCCGGCCAGCCCGCGCGGGGAAGGATCCGACCGCGTAAGGTCCGGGGACATGGAGGAGGCGGGCCGGTGAACATCACCCATTTCGTCGAGAACCTGGAGCGTGGCGGCCTGGAACGGGTGGTCATCGACCTGATCCGGGCGCAGCGCGATGCCGGCCACGAGTGCCGGGTGGTGTGCCTGTTCGAAACCGGCGCGCTGGCCTCGGAACTGCGCGAGGACGGGGTCGACGTGCAGGCCTGCGGCAAGCGCAAGGGTCCGGACATGGGCGCGGTGCTGCGCGCCCGCAACCTGCTGCGCCGGCAGCGCGGTGGCGTGCTGCACAGCCACAACGCCACCGCGCACTACTACGCCGTCGCGGCCGCGGCGGGGCTGCCATGGCGGCGCGTGGTCAACACCCGCCACAGCATGGCCTCGCCCGACCCGCGCAGCCGCATGGAATGGCTCTACCGCCGCGCGATGCCGCTCACCGACACCGTGGTGGCGGTCTGCGAATCGGCCCGCCGGCAACTCGAACGCGACGGCGTCGCCCCGCGGCATGACCTGCTGTCCATCCCCAACGGCATCCGGGTCGACCGGTTCCGTGCGACCACGCCCGAGGCGCGCGCCGGACTCGCCCGGTCGCTGGGGCTGGAGCCCGGCACCCGCATCATCGGCACCGTCGGCCGGCTGCACGCGGCCAAGGACCAGGCCACGTTGATCCGCGCCTTCGCCCTGCTGCGCGAGGGGGCGTCCGACGCCACGCCGGATGCGGCGCTGGTGATCGTCGGCGAGGGCAAGCTGCGCCCGCAACTCGTCGAGGTGGCCGAGGCACACGATGTCGCCGGCCATGTCCACTTCCTCGGCGACCGCGGCGACGTGGCCTCGTTGCTGCCCGGGTTCGACCTGTTTGCCCTGTCATCGATCACCGAGGGCTATTCCATCGCCCTGATGGAAGCCTGCGCCGCGGCGCTGCCGGTGGTGGCCACCGACGTCGGCGGCAATGCCGAGATCGTGCGCCAGGACATCACCGGCACCCTGGTGCCGGCGCGCGAGCCGGAAGCGCTGGCGGCGGCGATGGGCGAGATGTTGCGGCAGCCCGAACGCTCGCGTGCGATGGGCCAGGCCGCGCGTGAATGGGTGTTGGCCGAGGGCTCGTTCCGGACCATGGCGGACCGGTACGACAGGATCTATTCCGGATAGCGACGGACGATCGACACAGGGGGAGGGGATATGCGGAAGCTCCGGTGGGGAATGGGCAGTGCGCGCGCGGACAGCGGTACGGAGGGCGACGGGCAACAGGACGCGCCGGCGGACGAGGCAACGCCGGGCAGCAGTCCGATGCCCGGTGCGGTGCCGCGGCCGCGCAAGCTGTGGCTGCTGCGCTGGCTGCCGGGCGCCTGGATGGTGACCGCGCGCCCGCGCGGTGACCGTAACCTGTACCTGACCTTCGATGACGGGCCCCATCCGGAGCACACCCCGCGCATCCTCGACTTCCTCGCCAAGCACGGCATCCGGGCGACGTTCTTCCTGGTCGGCAAGCATGCGGAGGCCTACCCGGCGCTGGTCCGGCGGATCGTCGGCGAGGGGCATGCGCTGGGCAACCACTCCTACACCCACGACGACTACGGACAGGCATCACTCGCCGAGCAACTGGCGGAGATCGACCGCACCGACCGGATACTCGCGGACTTCGACGGACTCGCCCGGCACGATTTCCGCCCGCCGCGCGGACGGTTCAGCCCGCTGCTGCTGTTGCGCCTGGCCCGGGCGCGGCGGCGCATCGCGTACTGGTCCTACGACAGCCTCGATTACAGCCAGATGCCCGCCGAGCATCTGGTGGCGCTGGGCCTGCGGTATCCGCCGCGGGGCGGCGACATCGTGCTGATGCACGACGACCACGTGACCTCGCTGCGCATGCTCGAGCAGCTCCTGCCGCGCTGGCGCGAGGCCGGCTATTCGATGGCCATCCTGCCCACGGTGAGCTGAGGCCCTCCGGCCGGCGTCCCGCGTGCGCTGGCCGCCACGGCGGCTGTTGCGCGTTGAAACCGGTGTGGGCGGCCCATTGGCCGCCGTGTCACGGGGCTGCTTCATTGAATATCGCAATCTGGCTGGCGTCGTTCCTGCTGGTCGTCCTGGCATGCACCGGCATCGTCTGGCGCCTGCTGGTGGCGCGGAACATGCAGGTGTGGATCGTCAGCTACCTGCGCCGTCGCGCGCCCCGCGTGCGCGACCGTCCGGTGCACGTGATGTTCTGCTTCGTCGACCACTTCGAACCGATGTGGAAGCAGGCCGACGAGGCCACCCAGCGCGCCCGGGTGGACCGCTGGTGCCGTGACTACCGTGAACTGGCCGCCCGCCATCGCGACGCCGACGGCCGGCCACCGCAGCACAGCTTCTTCTACCCGGAAGAGGAGTACACCCGCGAACACCTGGACAAGCTCGCCGGCCTGTGTGCCGACGGCTTCGGCGAGATCGAGATCCACCTGCACCACGACAACGACACCGAGGCGAACTTCCGCAGCACCATGGCCGGCTTCTGCCGGACCCTGCAGGAGCGGCACGGCGCGCTGTCGCGCCACCCGGACACCGGGCTCCCGGCGTTCGGGTTCATCCACGGCAACTGGGCGCTGGACAACTCGCGCTGCGACCGGCGCTGGTGCGGGCTCGACAACGAACTGATCCTGCTGCGCGAGCTGGGCTGCTACGCGGACTTCACCATGCCGTCGGCGCCGAGCGAAACCCAGACCCGCACCATCAACTCGATCTACTACGCCACCGACGATCCGCACCGCGCGAAGTCGCACGACCGCGGTGAACCGGTCCGTGTCGGCGGCGCCGCCAGCGGCGACCTGATGATCGTGCAGGGGCCGCTGGGGCTGGACTGGCGCCGGCGCCGGATGGGCGTGCTGCCGCGGATCGAAAACGCGGACGTGCGCCACAGCTGTCCACCGAGCCCGGCGCGGGTGGATGCCTGGGTCGCCACCGGGGTCCATGTGGAAGGGCGTCCGGAGTGGGTGTTCGTGAAAGTGCATACGCACGGCACCCAGGAAGCCGACATGGACACCCTGCTGGGCGAACCGGTCGAGGCGATGCACCGCTATCTCGGCCAGCGCTACAACGACGGCGTGAAGCACGTGCTGCACTACGTCAGCGCACGCGAGCTGTACAACATCGCCAGGGCCGCCGAGGCCGGTCTGGACGGCGACCCGGGGCAGTACCGGGATTACGTGCTGCCGCCGCCGCCCTCGTCCTGGGCCGGAGCACGGGTGGCGGCCGCCGGAGCGGTCGCGGCGGGAACCGTCCGGGCGGAACCGGCCGCGCCGACCGAGCTGGAAGCCGAGGCGGCGCAATGACCCCCTCGTCCGCACCGGACACGTGCCGCGATCGCGTCAGCGTGGTGATGCCGGTGTACAACGCGGCGTCCACGTTGGGCCAGTCGATCGATTCGGTGCTGCAACAGAGCCATCGCGATCTGGAGCTGCTGGTGGTCGACGACGGGTCGACCGACGGGTCATGGGCGCTGATCGAGGCGCTCGCGCGGCGGGATTCCCGCGTGGTGGCGATCCGGCAGACCAACGCCGGCGTCGCCGCGGCGCGCAACGCAGGCATCGACGCGGCCAGCGGCGGCTGCATGGCCTTCCTCGACAGCGACGACTGGTGGCACCCCCGCAAGCTGGAGATCCAACTGGCCGGGATGCGCGCCGCCGGCGCACTCGCCAGCTACACGGCCTACCAGCGCGTCGACCCGGACGGCCGCGCGCTGTCGATGGTGCGGCCGCCGGCGCGGGTCGACCACGCGGCGATGCTCCGGAGCAACCGCATCGGCAACCTGACCGGCCTCTACGATCGCCGGCTCGGCGACCCGCGGTTCGCCCGGGTCGGGCACGAGGACTACGTGTTCTGGCTGCAGGTGGTGCGGCGAGCCGGCGTGGCGATCCGTGCGGGTCTCGGCGAGCCGCTGGCGTTCTACCGGGTGCACCCCGGTTCGCTGTCGGCCGACAAGCTGCGCGCGGCGCGCTGGCAGTGGCGCATCTACCGCGACAACGAAGCGCTGGGCTGGCTGCCGGCGGCGTGGTACTTCATGCATTACGCCGCCAACGCGGTCGCCAAGCGCCGCCCGCCGCGGCAGGTCGCCGGCCGCGCCGCTCAGTAGCTCGAATACACGATGCTCAGGTAGACCGTCCGGCGCTCGATGTCGCGACCCAACGGCTCGGTCTGGTGGCGGTAGCCGTCCCAGTCCAACCGCAGGCGCCAGTGCCGGCTGAGGTCCTTCTGCAGGAACAGGCCGACCCGGCTCATGCGCACGTCGCGTACCAGGGTGCGGTACTCGATCCGTTCGTGGTCGAGGAAGGTGCCGAAATCCAGGGTGGGGGTCAGGTGACGGCTCAGGTCGATGCGCACGCCGCGGCCGTCCTGGTCGTACTCGTCGTCCTCCACGTAGCGCGCGCGGTACACGTACGGCGCGATGCCCACGTCGATGCGCGCGCCATCGTAGGTGTACTCGAGGGTGAGGCGTTGCTCCTTGTACTGCGACGCGCCGACCACCACGCTGCCGATCGGCAGCATGTCCGGCACCTCCACGCCGGCATCGATGGCGTCCAGCGCGGCACTGGCGGTGTCGGAATACTGGTTCCACCCGACCAGCGCAAAGTGGCTGCGTGCGCTGGCCTGCCACCCCAGCTCCGCGCGCAGCAGCGGCGCGGAACGGTCGGGACGGTCTTCGTAATCGAGCTGCGAATAGCCCAGGTCGATGCCCAGTCCCGCCCTTGCGCCCTGGCGCGAGTAACTGACGTAGGCATCGCGTCGCTGGTAATCGGCGAGCAGCGGTTCGTCGAAGTCGACCTCCTGCGCCTGCAAGGTGACCGATGCGCTGCGGGTCGGCGCCAGCTGGCGGGTGGCACTGACACCCAGGTGCACGCGGTCGGAGTTGAACTCCTCGGTTTCCTCGGCATCGCTGCGGATGTAGCGCAGCTCCACCGCTCCGGTGGTGGCCCCGCCGCTGCCGAGCAGCAGCGTCGGCCCGGCCGAGAACACGTTGATCTGCTGGCGGTTGCCGGGCGCGTCGGGCACCAGCGCGTTGACCGGCTGGACCGAAAGGCTGTCATCGACGTTGAAGGCCAGCCGGCGTGGCACCAGCATCCAGTCCAGGTGGCCGTCGAGGCTGCCTTCCAGCTGGTCGGCGAAGCGCTCGGGATAATTGCGGTACTCCATGCGGCCATCGAGTGCGGCACGCACCGAGTCGCCTTCCTGCAGCACCGCGAACCCCAGTCCAGCGCGCAGGATGTTCTGGCTGATCGGGTCGTCCTCGGCCAGGCCGACGTTGTCGTTGTGCTCGATGCCGGCATCGATGGCGTAGTCCACCCGGACCGCCAGCGCCGGGGCCGACAGTCCCGACAGCAGCGCCGCGATCGCGGTGGACAGGCCGAGCCGGGCGCGCGGCGGATGCTTCCCCTTGCGCATGTCGTTCAGCAGTCGTGGTTGAACACCACGCCGGCCAGCTTCTCCGGGGCGAAGGTGTCGGCCGCCTTTTCGATGCTGGCAGGCGTGGTGCGGCCATAGCCGGCCACCAGCACCACGAAGTCGACCAGCTGCGAGAGGATGCGGGCATCCGGCGACCCCAGCACCGGCGGGCTGTCGAGGATCAGGTAGCGCTCGTCGTCGGTATCGCGCAGCAGCTCGACCAGGGCCCGCATGCGCGCCGAGCCCAGGCTCTCGCCGGCGATCTCGCGCCGCCGGCCGGCGGGCACCAGGCTCAGCCGCGGAATGCCGGTGGGATGGGCGAGGCCGGCGACGCTGACGGTGCAGTCGTCGAGATAGTCCATCAGCCCGCCGCCACGCGCGTTGACCCCCAGCACCTCGTGCTGGCTGGGGTCCCGGGCGTCGCAGTCGATCAGGAAGGCGGTCTTGGCATCGTCGAACGCGAACGCCGCGGCCAGGTTCCGTGCCACGAAGCTGCCGCCGCAGCGCTGGCTGACCGGCGCCACCATGGTGGTGAAGCGGCGGTTGCCGGCCAGGTCGAGCAGGCGCGTGCGCAGCTCGCGGAACGCGTTGGCCTGCGGACGCACGGTGTCGTGGCGGTGGATCAGGCGGCGTTCCTCGAGCTCACGCTGGTTGAGCGGGCGTGGCATCGCTTCGACCGGAAGGGTGGAGGCGGCGTCGGGCACCAGCCGGCGCACGCCCGGGGGCAGCGGCTGCTGCAGGGGTTCGATGAAGGGCTGGCTCATGGGGGCACTCACGCGAGGGAAAGCTGCTTGAAGCCGTAGGACAGGCCGTAGAAGACCAGTACCGAGGCGACCAGGGCGACGCTGACGGCGACGTGGACGAGTTCGCGTCGGCGTTCGGCATAGGTGCGGTAGCGCGGCACGACGGTCAGCAGCGGCAGCCCGCCCAGTCGCTCGAGCTGCTGCGATGCGCGGACCCGCAGGTCGAACCGTGCACGCATGAACAGCAGCCCGAGCGGCACCGCCAGCGCCAGCAGGAAGCCACCGATGGCGAAGTGCATCAGGCGCAGGCCGACCGGCCGCAGCGGCATCACCGCCGGATCCTGGACGCGCAGGGTGAGGCCGCGGTTTTCGCGGTCGAGCAGCATCGATACGCGGGCGTTCTCGCGGCGGTGCAGGAGGTCCTGGTAGAGGTCGCGGTTGACTTCGTAGTCGCGGGTCAGCTCGGCGAGCGCGCCCTCGGAGGCGGCGACCCGACGTCCGCGGCTGAGCTCCTGGCTGAGCAGCGATTGTGCCGCCACCATCCGCGAGCGCACGCCGGCGGCTTCGCGCCGGGCGAGGTTCAGTTCGCTGCGCAGCTCCTGGTACTGCGGGTTCAGCTGGGTATCGCCGAACGGGCTCGCGGAGGTCTGGACCGAGCCGGGCGTGCCCGGTGGCGGCGCCTGCAGGCTGCGTTCGATATCCGCGAGCTGGTGGCGCAGGCGCACCACGTCGGGGTGCTGCTCGGTGTAGTTGAGCAGCAGGGCGTCGATCCGCGACTGCAGTTCCATTGCCTGCGCCTGGTACAGGTTCTCGCGCGTCTGCACCGCGGTCACCGCCGACTCGCCCGACAGCTGGCGGGCCAGGGCGCCGGCGCGCGCCTCGTACTCCAGCAGCGACATGCGCGCCTGCTCGACCTGTCCGCGCAGCGCGCTGATGCGTGCGTTGACGTCCGCGGCGCTGCCCGGCTGCGCATCGACGTTGCGGGTGCGGTAGGCCTGCAGGTTCTGCTCGGCTTCGGCCAGCTTCTGGTGGTACTCGCGCACGCGGGTGTCGATGAACTCGAACGCCTCGCGGCTCTCGCGTTCCTTGGTGGCGAGGCTCTCGTCGATGAACAGCCGTGCCATCTCGCGGGTCACCTCGAACGTGCGCTCGGGGTCGGAATCGCGATAGCTGATGTTGACCAGGTCCTGACGCGGGCTGGTGATGGTGGTGCGCTCCTGGATCTGCTCGATCAGGCGGTCCTGTTCCACCGGGCTGGGGTTCTCCTCGAGCCACCCACCGGCGGCGAGGATGCGCTCCATCACCTTGCGGCTGAAGATCACCTGCCGCGCCATGCCGGCGCGGTCGATGATGCCGGTGGACACCGCGCGACCTTCCAGCAGCGGCTGGATGATGTCGCTCTCGCGCGCCAGGATCGTGGTCGAGCTGGAGTACGTCTTGGGCAGCAGGAACAGGCCGATCGCCAGGGTGACCACCGCGATGCCGGCGAATATGGCGGCCAGCGCGACGTGGTGGCGGCGCGCCTCCTGCAGCATCACGCGCAGCAACTGGTCGGGCGGCAGCGGCGCGTGCGACGGAGTGGCCGGGCGGCGGACGAGGGCGCCGACGGATACGGGAATGGTGTTGGCCATCAGAACACCCGCTCGGGCACGGTGATCACGTCGCCGGGGGCGACCGCGAAGTTGGTGGCCAGTTCGCCGTCCTCGAGGATGCGGTCCAGGCGCACGGGGTAGCTCTTCTCGTCGCCCGCGGCACGCCGGTGCAGGCTGGTGCGGTCGGAGGCGGCGAATTCGGTGGTGCCGCCGGCGGCAAGCACGGCGTCCAGCACCGTCATGCCCTGGCGATAGGGGATCGATACCGGCTGCTCGACCGCGCCGGCCACGCGCACGCGCGAAAGATATTCGTGGCTGCGCAGTTCGGTGAGGATCACCGCCACCTGCGGCTCGCGCACGTAGTCCGACAGGCGGGTGCGGATGTCCTCGGCGACCTCGGTGGGCGTGTGGCCGCCGGCATCCACGTCGCCGATCAGCGGCACGGTGATGCGGCCGTCGGGCCGAACCGGCACGGTGATTTCCAGTTCGGGGTTGCGCCACACCGAGACCCGGACGATGTCGTCGACGCCGATCCGGTAGTCGTCCACGGCCGGTGCGTTGGCGGGCGGCGGCCCCGAGAGGGCGCTGCCGGCGCTTGCGCAGGCGGCCAGCGAGAGGATGAGCGGAATGGCCAGGAGGCCGCGGATGGCATGCATGTGGATTCCCCGTGTCTCTGTCGTAACGCAGCGTGCGTGGGTGATCGGCCAGGCCGGTGCGGGTGGACCGGCCTGCGGACGCCATGAGCTCCGCGTCCATCCGTAGCAACGCGGAGGAGCGGCCGGCACGGTCACTGCCGTGCCATCGCGGACGCGGTTGCCGGTCCGTGGCGCATTCGGCGTTGGCGAGGACAACGTGTTGACGGAGAGCGGCATGCGCGTCCTGGTCTTCGGTGGTGCCGGGTACATCGGGAGCCACGCGTGCGTCGCGCTGGCGGAGCGTGGCCACCAGCTGTTGCTGGCCGACAACTTCTGCAACAGCTCGCCGCGGGTGCTGCAACGGCTCGAGCGCATCATCGGCCGTCCGGTCGAGGCGGTGCGGGTGGACCTGCGCCGGCGCGACGAGGTCATCGCGCTGCTGGCGCAGCGGCGGGTCGACGCGGTGGTGCACTTCGCCGCGCTCAAGTCGGTGGGTGATTCGTGCCGGCAGCCGCTGGAGTACTTCGACAACAACATCGCCGGCACCATCCACCTGTTGCAGGCGATGCGCGCGGCCCGCGTGCCGCGGCTGGTGTTCAGCTCCTCGGCGACGGTGTACGGCGATCCGGACCGGGTGCCCATCCCGGAAGGCGCGGCGCTGCGGATCACCAACCCGTACGGCCGTACCAAGCTGGTGATGGAGCAGTTGATCGGCGACCTGTGCGCGGCCGAACCGGGCTTCCGCGCGGCCAACCTGCGCTACTTCAACCCGGTCGGCGCGCATGCATCGGGCCTGATCGGCGAAGACCCGCGAGGCACGCCGGCCAACCTGCTGCCGTACGTGTGCCAGGTCGCCGCGGGCCGGCGCGACACGCTACGGGTGTTCGGCGGCGACTATCCGACCCGCGACGGCACCGGCGTGCGCGACTACCTGCACGTGGTCGACCTGGCGCGCGCGCATGCCGATGCACTGGATTATCTCGAACGCGCCGACGCCAACCTGACCGTCAACCTGGGCACGGGGCGCGGGACCAGCGTGCTGGAACTGCTTGCCGCGTTCGAACAGGCGTGTGGGCGGCGCGTGCCGTACGAGGTGGTCGGGCGCCGCGATGGCGACGTCGCCGAGGTGTACGCCGATCCGGCGCTCGCGCAACGCCTGCTCGGCTGGCGTGCCACGCGCGGCGTGGAAGCGATGTGCGCCGACGCCTGGCGCTGGCAGTCGCTCAATCCCGAAGGCTATGACGGGCCGCTCCTACCGGGTGCCGCCGCCCCCTTCGATGCCGCCCCGACGCGGCACGCACCGGCGTTCGAAACGGAACCCGTCGCCGCGGCCGCGGTGGTCTGAGCGGAAAACGGCGGAAAAGCCGTCGCGGCGACGTAACCGGCCCGGGTCATGTGATCAGCGCGCGGGCGACGGCGTCCGGTCGCTGCATCCAGGCGAAGTGGTCGGCCGCCGTGTCCAGCGCGGCGCGGTCCAGGCGCCGCACCGTGGTCCCTGCGAGCGGCATCTTGTCCAGCAGGGAGCGCAACGAGGATGCCGGGGCCAGCCAGTCCTCGGCCAGGACCACGGCCCGCACTTCCGCCTGCAATGTCGCCAGCCCGGACTCCAGATCGTGGTCGAGCCCGCGGGCGGCATAGCGACCGCTGAGGGCCGTGCGCGACCAGTCCGCGATGACGCCGCGTGCCTCGCGCCCGCCGAAGCCGATGCGGCGGCCGGGCAGTGCGCCGGCGCGGTTCGCCAGCCACGGCAGGAACCGGTAGGCCAGCGGCAACCACCAACGGGTCCGGGCGGGGAACGCGCGCCAGTAGGGCGTCCCGCTCGCGACCAGCCACAGGTGCCGGGCACTGTCCGGAGACAGGGCGAGACGGCAGCTGGCCAGCTGGCCGCCCAGACTGTGGCCGCCGAGGACGATCGACGGTGCCGTGCCGGTCAGCGCCTGCTGCATTGCCGTCTCGCTGGCCGGCAGGTCCCGGGTCAGCAGCGGTTGATAGCCCCAATCGCAATCGCGTCCGGCACGCAGGTGGCTGCTGCCGTGGCCGCGCCACTCGTGCAGGAAGACCGCGACCCCGTGCGACGCGAGCGCTTCGGCGAACGGCAGGTAGTGGCGGGCGGCGACGCCCAGCGCGGGCAGCCAGAGCAGCGCGGCGGTAGGGCGTTCCGGCACGCACGCGAGCAGGGTATAGCGGTGTCCGTCCGAAGCGGTGACCGGCAGCTCGTGCGCCGGCATCAGTCGGTCGGCCCGTTGGATCGGGAGGCGCCGAAGTGGTCGAGCACGACGACCTGCCCACGGCCCGGACGGTAACCGCCAAGCAGCGCGCGGTGTACGTAATCGGAGGCCTCGCCACAGGCGAGGGCGAGCGGATCCCCGAGTGCGAGGCGGGCGGCGATCGCCGAAGCGAGCGTGCAGCCGGTGCCGTGGGCGTCCAGCGCCAGCCGCGGATGCCGGATCGGCTGGATCGTTCCGCCTTCGGACAACAGGTCGACCACGTCGCCGCCGTCCTCGAGGTGTCCGCCCTTGAGCAGCACAGCGCGCGCCCCCGCCGCATGCAGGGCGGTGCAAGCCTCGGCCATCGCCTCGCGGTCGGGTATCGCACGGCCCAGCAGCAGCTCGGCCTCCGGCAGGTTGGGCGTGGTGAGGGTGGCCAGCGGCAGCAACCGCGTGCGCAATGCGTCGAGCGCCTCCGATTCGAGCAGGCGCGCCCCGGAGGTGGCCACCATCACCGGGTCGAGCACCAGCGCCGGCGGCGAGCGGGTTTCCAGCGCATCCGCCACGGCGTGGATCACCGCGGCGTTGGCCAGCATGCCGAGCTTGACCGCGGTGATGCGGAAGTCGTCGAAGCAGGCGTCGATCTGTGCGCGCAGGAAGGCGATGTCGGGCACCACCACCGCGGTGACGCCGCGGGTGTGCTGCGCGGTCAGTGCGGCAATCGCGCTGAGGCCGTGTACGCCATGGGCAGCGAAGGTCTTGAGGTCGGCCTGGATGCCGGCGCCGCCGCCGGAGTCGGAGCCGGCGATGGTGAGGGCGCTGGGCGGGCGGGGGTCGGTGACATCCATGCAACCCATTGTCGCCGAACATGCCTTGTGGAAGGGGCTTCAGCCCCGACCCGCCGGAATCGTCGCCGGCTTTCGGACAGATGGGGTCGGGGCTGAAGCCCCTCCCACAGGATTCGCTCCTACAGAGGGCGGTGCAGGAAGTGGCGATGGAGGAAATAGCCCAGGCCGGTGGCGCCGGTCAGCAGCGCCGGCAGGTACAGCGTCGCGTAGCCCAGGCGCGCGAACAGCCAGCCGCCGAGCACGCCGCCGGCGAAGAAGAAGCTGATCACCAGCGCGCACAGCGCCAGCCGACGACGGCCCAGCGGCAGCCCCCGCAGCGCGTGGCCGAGCATGATTCCGAGGTCGGTGAACATGCCGCTGACATGCGAGGTGCGCACCAGCGCGCCGCTGTAGGTGGTCGCCATCGCGTTCTGCAGGCCGCAGGCGCAGGCGGCGAGGACCGGGCCGGCCACGTGCGCACGGGCGAACAGCGGCACCGCCGCCACCAGCATCAGCGACTCCAGGGTCAGCGCCACGCCGTAGCGCCGGCCCAGCCGCAGCGTGCTGTCCTGGATGATCAGGCCGCTGAGCATCGCGCCTCCCACGAACGCGGCGATCATCGCGAACAGGTGCAGCGTCGCGGTGCCGTCGCCGGCGACCAGTGCCGCGCCGAGCAGGGTGGTGTTGCCGGTCAGGTGCGTGATCGCCTGCTGCTGGAAGCCGAGGAAGCCGACCACGTTGACGATGCCGGCGCCGCAGGCCAGCGCCGCGCCACCGATCCAGACCCAGCCTGCGAGCCGTTCCGCCACCTGCGTGCCTCCCGACGAGCTAGAGCGCCTCGGAGGCGAAGTCCGCCAGCCTCGAACGCTCGCCGCGCCTCAGCGTCACGTGCGCGCTGTGCTCCCAGTTCTTGAAGCGGTCGACCGCGTAGGTCAGGCCCGAGGTGGTCTCGGTCAGGTACGGCGTGTCGATCTGCTCGACGTTGCCCAGGCAGATGATTTTGGTGCCCGGGCCGGCGCGGGTGATCAACGTCTTCATCTGCTTGGGCGTCAGGTTCTGGGCCTCGTCGAGGATCAGCCAGCGGCTCAGGAACGTACGCCCGCGCATGAAGTTGAGCGAGCGGATCTTGATGCGGCTGGCCAGCAGGTCGTTGGTCGCCGCGCGTCCCCAGCTGCCGCCTTCCTGGTTGTGCGTGAGCACTTCCAGGTTGTCGGTGAGCGCACCCATCCACGGCGTCATCTTTTCCTCCTCGGTGCCGGGCAGGAAGCCGATGTCCTCGCCGACGCTGACGGTGGCGCGGGTCATGATGATTTCGCGGTAACGCTGCTGGTCCATGGTCTGCGCCAGCCCGGCGGCGAGCGCCAGCAGGGTCTTGCCGGTGCCGGCGGTGCCGAGCAGGGTGACGAAGTCGATCTCCGGGTCCATCAGCGCGTTGAGCGCGAAGTTCTGCTCGCGGTTGCGTGCTGTGATGCCCCACACCGAGTGCTGACTGTGGCGGTAGTCGTCGACGATCTGCAGGGTCACCCGGTCGTCGGTGACGCGCGCGACCTTGAGCTCGGCCTCCTCGTCGCCGGGCAGGTAGAGGAACTGGTTGGGGTACCAGTCCCCCTCCGTGGTGTCGTCGTCCTCGACCCGCGAGATTTCGTAGTAGGTGCGGCCCTTGTCGGTCCACGACTTGAGGTCCTTGCCGTGCCGCTTCCAGAAGTCCTCCGGCAGCGCGGTCGCGCCGGTGTAGAGCAGGCTGAAGTCGTCGAGCGCGCGGTCGTTCTCGTAATCCTCCGACACGATGCCGGCGATCGCGGCCTTGATCCGCAGGTTGATGTCCTTGGACACGAACACCACCGGCAGGTCCGGCTCGGCCTCCTTCAGCGCGAGGATCGCACCGAGGATCGCGTTGTCCGGCACCACCGCGCCGAAGCGTTTGCCGGCATCGAAGTTGTCGGTCTGGAAGCGCAGGCAGCCGGCGCTCTGCGCGCCGCGCAGCTGCAGGCCCTGCGGCCGGGCCAGCGGGATGCCCTCGGTCACCTTGGCGGTGCCCGCGGCCTCGACCAGCTCGTTGAGGAACCGGCTGACCTGGCGCGCGTTGCGGCTGGCTTCCGAGGTGCCCTTCTTGCCGTTGTCGAGTTCCTCGATCACCTGCATCGGCAGGTAGACGTCGTGCTCCTCGAACTTGAACAGCGCGGTCGGGTCGTGCATCAGCACGTTGGTGTCGAGCACGTAGATCCGCTTGCCTTTGGTCATCGCGAGCTCCGGTCGGGAAGGGGACAGCCATGGAACGTCTGGGCACGGCAAAGCACCGCCACGAACCCGCAGTGCGGGGTGGCGGTGCGGCATGGAGCGGGGCGGGTCACTGCGTGGCGACAGCCTTGAGTTCGTCGAGCACGGCCTGGGCGTGTCCGGGCACCTTCACCGGCTGCCAGACCCGGACGATCCGGCCGGCGGGATCGATCAGGTAGGTGCTGCGGACGATGCCCATCACCTTGCGGCCGTACATGTTCTTCTCGCGGATCACGCCGAAGGCGTTGCACAGCGCCTCGTCCCTGTCGCTGACGAGGTGGAAGCGGAAGCCCTGCCTGGCGCAGAAGTTCTGGTGCGACTTCACCGAGTCGCGCGAGACGCCGAGGACGGTTGCGCCGAGCTTTTCGAACTCCGGCAGCAGGGCGTTGAAGTCCAGCCCTTCGGTGGTGCAGCCCGGCGTGCTGTCCTTCGGATAGAAGTACAGCACCAGCCAGTGGCCGGCGTAGTCGGCGAGGGTGACGGTGCGCTCGTCGGACAGCGTCAGCGGAAGCGTGGTCGGGACCTTGTCGCCGGTATCGAGCATCGTCGAACTCCTCAGAACTTCATCGGGTCCATGATGGCGTCGAGGTTGAGGTGGTCGCAGAACTCGAGGAAATCGTCGCGCAGCGCGGCGATGTGCATGCTCGCCGGCACCCCGATGGTGACCTGCGCCGAGAACATGTCGGCACCGGTCTGCATCGCCCGGTAGCGGGAGCAGTGCAGGCTCTCGATCGTGATCCCCTCGCGGTCGAAGAAGTCCGCCAGCTGGAACAGGATGCCGGGCTTGTCGGCCGCCACCACCTCGACAATGTAGGGCAGCAGGTTGGACTGCACCTGCTTGGCGCCGGTGCGGTACCAGATCAGCTTCAGGCCTTCCTCCCGCTCCAGCCTCGTCAGCATCGCCTCGAGCTTGGCGATCGCGTCCCACGAGCCGATCGCCAGGGCGGTCACCGAAACATCGCGTCCCACCGTCGACAGTCGCGCGTCGACCAGGTTGCAGCCGCTGTCGGCGATCCGCCGCGACACCGACAGCAACGGCGATTCCGGATGCGTCGTGTAGGCGTTGATCAGGAGGTGGTTTTCGTTCGGCGACGGCCGGGTGCTGGAATCGGTCAAGACGGCGCCTGCAAGGGAGGACTGGCGGGGAAGCGGAGAAGTGCTTCCCGAAGGCTGGACCACGCTCCGCGAACGGCCCGTGATCCGCGGTCAGCATACTTGCCGGTGCTTTCGGGCCGCAAGTAACATCAAGGCATTCGCGGCGCTACCGCCGTGCTCTCCCGTGCGTTGCACGCAAAGGCTTCCCACTTGCGAATTTCCGGCAGTATCACCGCGCTGGCCACCCCGTTCGATGCCGATGGCGAGCTGGACCTCGACGCCTGGCGGCGCCTGCTCGACACGCAGCTGGAGGGCGGTACCCAGGCGGTCGTGGTGGCCGGCTCCACCGGCGAGGCGGCGGCGCTGTTCGATGCGGAGTTCGACCTCCTGCTGCGCACGGCGGTAGAGCATGTATCCGGGCGCGTTCCGGTCCTGGCCGGCACCGGCCTGTCCAATACCGCCAAGTCGATCGAACAGACCCGGCGGGCCGCGGCGCTGGGGGCCGATGCCGCGCTGGTGGTCACGCCGCCGTACGTGCGGCCGACCCAGGCCGGCCTGGTCGCCCACTTCCGCGCGGTTGCCGATGACGGCGCGTTGCCGCTGGTCCTCTACAACGTGCCGGGCCGCACCGGGTGCGACATGCTGCCGGCGACGGTCGCCGAACTCGCCGGCCACCCGCGCATCATCGGCATCAAGGAAGCCCGCAACGACGAAGAGCGGATGCAGGCGCTGCTGGCGCTTCGCGACGACGCCTTCGTGGTGTTGAGTGGTGACGATCCCACCGCGTGCCGGGCGATGCTGGCAGGGGCCGACGGCGTGGTTTCGGTGGCTTCCAATGTCCTGCCGCGCTCGTTCCGCCGCCTTTGCGAGCTGGCGCGCGCCGGCAAGCGCGAAGCCGCCGAAGGCTGGGACGCGCGGATGGGAGCGGTCAACGAATTCCTCGGGGTCGAACCCAATCCGATCCCGGTCAAGGCGCTGCTGCAGATGCAGGGCATCGGCCACGGACTGCGGTTGCCGTTGCTGCCGTTGTCCTCCGCACATCGCGATGCCGCGGCCAGCGCCGCCGTGGCCGTCCGCGAACTCGAAACCGCCTGCGACGCCGTCGTGGCCTGACTGGAGAATCCCCCATGCACTACCCGAACATTCCCAAGCCCCGCGTCCTCGCGACCGCCGTCCTCGTGGCCGGGCTGGTCGCCACGTCCGGCTGCAGCTGGTTCCGCAAGAGCAACGAGCTGTATGCGCAGGCGCCGGAGAATCGCCCGCTGGAAGTGCCGCCCGACCTCGACCTGCCCAACACCGGCGCGTCCTCTGCCACGTCCACCGGCTCGGTGACCGCGTCGGAAACGGTGGCCGCCGCGGCCCCGGCCCCGGCCGCGGCGAACCCGTCCGCCGGCGCGTCGTCCGGTTTCACCCTCAGCGGCACGCGTGACGAAGTCTTCGCCCGGGTGGAGGCCGCGCTGGCGGAGATGGAGGGCGTCACCGTCGCCAGCCGTGCCCAGTTGCTCGGCGCCTTCGACATCAACTACCAGGGCAGCAATTTCCTGGTCCGGGTCAGCGAGGCGGATGCCGGTGCGCAGGTGTCCGTCGTCGACCCGCGCGGCATGCCCGCGACGGGGCCGGCTCCCGAGCAGCTGATCGCGCAGCTGCAGGCGGCACTGGCGGCGAACTGATCGGGGATTGCCGCGGTCGCATGCCGATCCGGGCAAAAGGAAAGGGCGCCGCAAGGACGCCCTTTCTGTTTCCGCGGTCGCCGGTCTTCAGCGTTCCAGCAGGTCCAGCTTGCCGGGCTTGCCTTCCCAGTCCTTGGCATCGGGCAGGCCGTCCTTGCGCGCGGTGATTACCGGCCAGTCCTTCGCCAGCTCGGCGTTGATCTGCACGAACACTTCCTGGCCGGCGGGGACGTCGTCCTCGGGGTAGATGGCGTTGATCGGGCATTCCGGCTCGCACAGCGTGCAGTCGATGCACTCGTCCGGATCGATCACCAGGAAGTTCGGGCCCTCGTGGAAACAGTCGACCGGGCACACCTCGACGCAGTCGGTGTACTTGCATTTGATGCAGTTCTCGGTGACGACGAAGGGCATGGATCGACTTCCGCGGGTCAGGGCGTGAATTGTAGCCAGTCCGGGGGTGGCGACCCAAGGCGTGCACGCCCGGCGTCTGCGAAGTGGCCGTCGGCACCTGCAAAGAAGAAAGCCCGCACATCGCTGTGCGGGCTTTCGGTATTGGCGCTCCCTACGAGATTCGAACTCGTGTTTTAGCCTTGAGAGGGCCACGTCCTAGGCCTCTAGACGAAGGGAGCAGATTCCGCGCCGGACTCTCAACGCTGCGCGGCCTGCTAGTATAGGCGGCTCCGTTGCGTCCGGCAACGGGTATCCTTGAAAAATTTCCAACGCGGCGCGCCCGCCTCGATGCCAGACCAGAACCCACTTCCCAACGCCTCGCTCCGCGTCATCCCGCGCGACCAGCACAACGTCTCGCGCAGGGACATCAGCCCGAATGCGTTGCGGGTGCTGTATCGGCTCCGCGATGCAGGCTTCGGCGCCTTCCTGGTGGGCGGCGCGGTTCGCGACCTGCTGGTCGGCGGCCATCCCAAGGACTTCGACGTCGCCACCGATGCGACCCCGGAGGAGGTCCGGCAGCTGTTCCGCAATTGCCGTCTGATCGGGCGCCGGTTCCGCCTCGCCCACGTCGTATTCGGGCGCGAGATCATCGAGGTGGCGACGTTCCGCGCCAACGTCGACGACGGCAGCGGCGACCGCGAGACGCACGAGGGCGGGCGCCTGCTGCGCGACAACGTCTACGGCACCATCGAGGAGGACGCGGTCCGCCGCGATTTCACCGCGAACGCGCTGTACTACGCGATCGAGGACTTCTCGGTGCGCGACTACACCGGCGGCTTCGAGGACGTGCAGAACCGGCTCATGCGGCTGATCGGCGACCCCGAGACGCGCTACCGCGAAGACCCGGTGCGGATGCTGCGTGCGGTCCGGTTGTCGGCCAAGCTCGGGTTCGAGATCGAAGCGGCCACCGCGGCGCCGCTCCCCGGGCTCGCGCCGTTGCTGGCCGAGGCCGCGCCGGCGCGGCTGTTCGAGGAGTGCCTGAAGCTGTTCCTGTCCGGCCATGCGGTCCAAAGCTTCCTCGGTCTCGAGCGACACGGCCTGCTGGCCACGTTGCTGCCCGAGTCGGCCAAGGCGCTCAAGGCCAACCGCAGCGGCGCGTTGCGGCGAATGCTGATCGAGGGCTTGGCCGGTACCGACCGGCGCGTCGCCAACGATGAGCCGGTCTCGCCCGCATTCCTGTTCGCGCTGCTGTTGTGGCCCGCCTACTGCCGCGCGCTGATGGCCCTGCAGTCCCAGGGCGTGCACGCGGTGGAAGCCCAGCGTCGCGCGGCCGACCGGGTGACCGTGCACCAGCTGGGCATGATCGCGTTGCCGCGGCGGTTCTCGGTACCGATGCAGGAGATATGGCTGCTGCAGTCGCGCTTCTCGCTGCGCCAGCGCAAGCGGGTGATGCGGATGCTGTCGCACCCGCGCTTCCGCGCCGCGTTCGACTTCCTCGGTCTCCGCCTTAGCGCGTCGGACGAGCACGCCGAAGACGTCGCGTTCTGGCGTGGGGCGCAACTCGACCCGGATCACCTGGAAGCGCTGGCCGCCTCCGCGCCGAACCATGTCGAGGCGGACGACGACGGTGAAGGCGAAGCGGAGGGCGGCCGTCGCCGTCGCCGCCGGCGCCGTCGGGCCGCACCGGGCGCTGCCGGCGAATGACTCCGCTTCCCGTGGCCGCGTTCGTCGGCCTCGGCAGCAACCTGGGCGACAGCGTGGACCTGTTGCAGTCGGCGCTCGAAGCACTGGACCGGCTGCCGCGCACGCGCGTGGAATGCGCGTCCGGTTTCTACCGCACGCCCGCCTGGGGTTTTGTCGCGCAACCGGATTTCGTCAATGCGGTGGCGCAGTTGCGTACCTCGCTGCCCGCGCGGGCGCTGCTTTCGGCGATGCTCGGCATCGAACGGGATGCAGGACGGGTACGGCGCGAAGACGGTAGCGATCGCTGGGGCCCGCGGACACTCGATCTGGACCTGCTGCTGTATGGCGATCACACGATCGACGAACCCGGCCTCCAGGTACCGCACCCGCACCTGCACGAGCGCGCATTCGCGCTGGTGCCGTTGGTGGAGATCGCTGCCGACAGTTCGATCCCGGGGCGGGGCAGGGCGGGCGATGTGCTGGCATCGATGGCCAGCGGCGACACCGAGGCGCTAACGTATATGGCTCCGCCGCGCCCGCTGGCGCCCCGCTGACGAGCCTTCCCCCATGTACAGCTCGACCCCGACCTCAGATCCGCACGCCTCCGGCAAGCCGTGGACCGTCCCCATGTTGCGCGAAGCCAAGCGTGACGGCCGCAAGCTGGTGATGCTGACCTGCTACGACGCGGGTTTCGCGCGCACGCTGGATGTCGCCGGTACCGACCTCGTGCTCATCGGCGACTCCCTCGGCATGGTGGTGCAGGGCCACGCCAGCACCCTGCCGGTAACCGTCGAAGACATCGAGTACCACACCGGCTGCGTCGCACGCGGCTTGTCGCGGGCGTTGCTGGTCGCGGACATGCCGTTCCAGTCGGACGCGTCGCCGGCCGTGGCGCTGGATGCCGCCACCCGCCTGCTGCGCGCCGGCGCGGCGATGGTCAAGCTGGAAGGGGCAGGGCACAAGCTCGAGGTCATCCGCTACCTGGTCGAACGCGAGATCCCGGTCTGCGCCCATCTCGGGTTGACCCCGCAGTCCGTCCTCCGGCTGGGCGGCTACAAGGTCCAGGGCCGTGACGATGCCGCCGCCGCGCGCCTGCGCGAGGATGCCGCCGCGGTGGCCGAGGCCGGCGCGGAACTGCTGGTGCTCGAGTGCGTGCCGAGCCCGGTCGCGGCCGCCATTACCGCGGGTCTGGATATTCCGACCATCGGCATCGGCGCCGGGCCCGAATGCGATGGCCAGGTCCTCGTGCTGCACGACCTGCTCGGTCTCGACAGCGGTCATCGGCGCCCCAAGTTCGTGAAGGATTTCCTCGCCGGGGGCGGCTCCGTCGCAGGTGCCGTGCAGGCCTACGCCGCCGCGGTGCGCGAGGGCAGCTTCCCCGACGCCGCGCATTCCTACGCCTGATCGGGGGCGGAGTAGATGATCGAAACCGTTACCGGGCTGGCCACGCTGCGCGCGCGCGTCGACGAATGGAAGCGCACGGGCCAGCGGGTCGGCTTCGTGCCGACCATGGGCAACCTGCACGCCGGCCATCACTCGCTGGTCCGCCTGGCCCGCGAGCGTGCCGACCGGGTGGTGGTCAGCGTCTTCGTCAATCCGACCCAGTTCGGTCCCAACGAGGACTTCGCCCGCTATCCGCGCACGCTCGAGGCGGATCGCGAGGGACTGGCCGCGTCCGGTGCCGACCTGCTGTGGCTGCCTTCGGTCGACGCCATGTACCCGTACGGGGTCGAGGCCGCGGTCCGCATCCGTGTCCCGACGGTCACCGACGTGCTCGAAGGTGCGCACCGGCCGGGGCATTTCGACGGGGTCGCCACGGTGGTCTCACGGCTGTTCAACCAGGTGCGGCCGGACGTGGCGGTGTTCGGCCGCAAGGATTACCAGCAGCTCGCGGTGATCCGCTACCTGGTGCGCGACCTGGCGTTCCCGGTCGAGCTGGTGGCGGCGCCGACCCTGCGCGAGGAGGACGGGCTCGCACTGAGCTCGCGCAACCAGTTCCTTTCCGCGGCCGAACGACCGCTGGCCGCGACCATCCAGCGCTGCCTGCAGCAGATGCGGACGGCTGTGCAGGACGGCCTGCCGCGCGAGCGGGCCGAAGCGGCGGCGCGTGAGCAGCTCGCCGCGGCCGGGTTCGATGTCGACTACGCCGTGGTGCGCGCCCCCGACCTGACCGAGCCCGGGGACGGGAGCGGTCCGCGGGTGGCACTGATCGCCGCCCGCCTGGGCGCCACCCGGCTCATCGACAACCTGGAGTTCGAGCTGTAGCCGGGCATGGCCGATTGGCGCCATCCGTGCCGCGCTACCATTCCACTGGCGTTTTGTTGCGCCGCGCCATGCGCTGGTAAACTTCGCGCCAGATCGCCCGCCGCCCGCGGACGGAGTTTCCGGACATGCAACTGAACCTGCTCAAGGCCAAGATCCACCGCGCCACCGTCACCCATGCCGAGCTGCATTACGAAGGCTCGTGCGCCATCGACGGTCGCCTGCTCGACATCTCGGGGATCCGCGAATACGAGCAGGTGCACATCTTCAACATCAACAATGGCCAGCGTTTCGTGACCTACGCCATCCGTGGCGAAGAGGGCAGCGGCATCATCTCGGTGAACGGCGCCGCCGCCCACCGCGCGCAGCCGGGCGACCTGGTCATCATCTGCGCCTACGGCCAGTGCGACGAGGCCGAGGCGGCGAAGTTCAAGCCGACTCTGGTGTACGTGGACCGCGACAACAAGCTGACCCACACCAACCACTCGATTCCGGCCCAGGCGGCCTGATCCGGCGGGCGTCAGGATGACGGTGCCCGCCCGGACCCAACTGCAACAACTGCGCGCGCACGCCGCGCGCCTTGGCGACGTCCCCATGGCGGAGCTGCTGGAGGCCGAGCCCGGTCGCGCAGCCGGCCGCGCGCTGCGGGTGGGGCCGCTCTACGCCAACTTCGCACGCCAGCGGTACGACGCCGGTGCGATCGACGCCCTGTTCCATCTCGCCGATGCGGCCGGCCTGCGTGAGCGGCTGCGCGCGCTGTTCGACGGCGACCACGTCAACGTGACCGAAGGCCGCCCGGCGCTCCACACCGCGTTGCGCGGCGATACCGGCGGCGCCGCCTTCGCACGGGACGCGAGCTCCATGGCCGCCGAGGTCCGGCAGCGCATGCGCCTGCTGTCCGATGACATCCTCGCGAGCGGCGTCACCGACGTGGTCAGCGTCGGCATCGGCGGGTCCGACCTGGGCCCGCGCCTGGTGGTCGATGCGCTCGCCGGGCCGGCGCCGAGTGTGCGGGTGCATTTCCTGTCGAACGTCGATCCCGCGGCCGCGGCCGCGGTCACCACGGCCCTCGATCCCGCGCGCACCGCGGTGCTGCTGATCTCCAAGAGTTTCGGGACCCAGGAAACCCTGTTCAACGGCCGGATCCTGCGCGACTGGCTCGGCGACGACCGCCGGCTGTACGCCATCACCGCCAACCCGGCACGCGCCGAATCCACGTTCGCCGTTCCGCCTGAACGCATCCTGCCGATGTGGGACTGGGTGGGCGGTCGCTACTCGCTGTGGTCGGCGGTCGGCTTTCCGATCGCGCTGGCGCTGGGAATGGACGCGTTCGAAACGCTCCTCGCCGGTGCCGCGGAGATGGATGCGCACGTGCTCGCAGCACCCTTGCGCGACAACCTGCCCGCCTGGCACGCACTGACCGCCGTGTGGAACCGCAACGCCCTGGGCCTGCCCACCCACGCGGTGCTGCCCTATGCCGAGCGCCTGCGGCTGCTGCCCGCCTACCTGCAGCAGCTGGTAATGGAAAGCCTCGGGAAGTCGGTGCGTATCGACGGCTCGCCCGTGGACGTCGACACGGTCCCGGTATGGTGGGGCGGCGTCGGCACCGACAGCCAGCACAGCTTTTTCCAGGCACTGCACCAGGGCACGCGCCTCGCGTCGATGGACCTCATCGGAATCGCCGGCGCCGGGCACGGCAACCCGGACAACGCGCGCGCGTTGCTTGCCAACCTGCTGGCGCAGTCGGAAGCGCTGGCCAATGGACAACCCAGTGACGACCCGCACCGCGCCTATGCGGGCGGGCGTCCCGGCACCGTCCTGCTGCTCGATGACGCCGGGCCGCGCGCGCTCGGTGCCCTGATCGCGATGTACGAGCACAGCGTGTACCTGCAGGGCGTGCTCTGGGGAATCAACCCGTTCGACCAGTTCGGTGTCGAACTGGGCAAACAGGTGGCCGACCGTCTGCTTCCCGCGTTGCGCGGCGAGAGCGCAGCCGACGACCCGGTCACGCGTGAGCTGATTTCCCAATTGCAGCGTTGAACCGGCGGCCGCGCGGAGCCGGGTGGCGCTAGAGTCCGGCGGAACGGGCCCGCTTCCGGTGCTGTTCCAGCGCCCACCCCACGTGCTCGCGCACGATGTCATCCTCGCAGTCGCGTCGCGATTCGAGCGCGGCGATCACCTCCGGCGTGGTCGGCGCGTTGCCCAGCGCGACCGCGATGTTGCGCAGCCAGCGCTGGTGCCCGCTGCGTCGTATCGCCGAACCTTCCGTGCGCTGCAGGAACTCCTCCGCGGTCCAGGCGAACAATTCGGCCAGGCTCGCCTCGTCGAGCCGGTGGCGCGCGCGGAAGTCGGGTTCGTCGGTGCGTTTGGCGAACTTGTTCCAGGGACAGGCGAGCTGGCAGTCATCGCAGCCGAATATCCGGTTGCCGATCGGTTCGCGCAGTTCCGGCGGTATCGATCCGTCGTGCTCGATCGTCAGGTAAGAGATGCAGCGGCGGGCGTCGAGGCGATGGGGGGCGGTGATGGCGCCGGTCGGGCACACGTCGATGCATCGGGTGCAGGTGCCGCAGTGGGACGTGGCGGGCGTGTCCACCGGGAGCGGGAGGTCGATATAGATCTCGCCGAGGAAGAACCACGACCCCCCGTTCCGGTCGATCAGGCAGGTGTGCTTGCCGATCCAGCCCAGCCCCGCGTTCCTCGCCAGGGCCCGTTCGAGCACGGGCGCCGAGTCGACGAAGACCCGGTGCCCGAATGGCCCCACCACCTCGGCGATGCGCTCGGCCAGCCGTTGCAGGCGCTGGCGCATGAGCTTGTGGTAGTCGCGGCCGAGCGCGTAGCGGGCGACGTAGGCGCGCTCGCCATCGTCGAGGGTTTGCCATGCCTCCTGGTCGTCCCGGCGGCCGTAGTCGAGGCCGACCGAAATCACCCGGAGCGTGCCCGGCACCAGCTCGGCCGGTCGTGAGCGCTTGTCGCCGTGCCGCGCCATCCACTCCATCGAGCCGTACAGCCCCTGCGCCAGCCATTCGCGCAGGTGCGCCTCGTCGTCGTCGAGCACGATGTCGCTGATGCCGCAGCGCTGGAACCCGGCCTCCCGCGCCAGGGCACGGATGCGCCCGGCGAGGACCGCGGGGTCGACGACGGAAGTGTCGACCGGAGTGGCGTCGAGGGCCGGATCCGGCGGGAGGGCGACGGGGAAGCTCACAATGGCGCAAGTATAGAATCGCGCCCATGACTGCCGCCCTGTACGACGTATCCGCGTTGCGCGCGATCGAGGCCGCCGCAGCCGCGCAATCGGGCGATGACTACGACCTGATGCGCCGCGCCGGACACGCGGCCTGGCGAACGGTGCTGGAGCGGTGGCCGGCGACGCGTTCGCTGGTGGTGGTGTGCGGCCCCGGGAACAACGGCGGGGATGGCTACGTGCTCGCCCGCCACGCGCAGGCGGCGGGGCTCGCGGTCTGCGTGGTGCACCTGCCGGAGCACGAACCGCGCGGCGCACTGGCGCCGCGCGCACGCGACGAGTACGTCGCTGCCGGCGGCGCGATCCCGATCCCTTCGGAATTGCCCGACGCCGACCTGCTGGTCGATGCACTGTTCGGGATCGGTCTGGACCGCCCGGTGCAGGGGGGCGCCGCCGCACTGATCGACGCCGTCAATCGACACCCGGCGCCGGTGCTTGCCCTTGACGTGCCCAGCGGGCTGGATGCCGCACGGGGTTCGGCGCCGGGGCACGCGGTCGCGGCCAGCCGCACGATCGAGTTCATCGTGCCGAAGGCGGGACTGCGTACCGGACAGGCGCGGGACCTGGTCGGCGAGCTGCGATGCGATTCGCTCGGCATCGATCCCGCCATCGCCGGAAGCGGCCCGATGGCGCTGCAGCT
Source organism: Lysobacter sp. CC-YZS074 (assembly GCF_056739745.1). Classification (NCBI taxonomy): domain Bacteria; kingdom Pseudomonadati; phylum Pseudomonadota; class Gammaproteobacteria; order Lysobacterales; family Lysobacteraceae; genus Lysobacter; species Lysobacter sp. CC-YZS074. The sequence continues at coordinate 1,461,333 of NZ_CP200301.1, forward strand.
GCAGGCGCCGGACCTCGCACGCTGGCTCCAGCCACGGCGCAACGACAGCCACAAGGGCCGCCACGGACGCGTACTTTGCGTGGGCGGCGAGCAGGGCCATGCCGGCGCCATCCTGATGGCCGCCGAAGCGGCGCTGCGCAGTGGCGCCGGCCTGGTCGACGTCGCTACGCGGGCGGCGCATGTCACGGCATTGCTGGCGCGCCTTCCCGAAGCGATGGCCCACGCCGTCGCCGACGACGGAGGCCTGTCGCCGGCGCTGGTCGAGGCGGCCGACGTGGTCCTGCTCGGACCCGGGCTGGGGCAGAGCGCGTGGGGCGAGCGGCTGTTCGAAACGGCGCTGACGCCGCACAAGCCGATGGTGCTGGACGCCGATGCCCTGAACCTGCTGGCGGCGCGACCGCGGCCGTTGCCTCGCGCGGTCCTGACCCCGCATCCCGGCGAGGCGGCGCGCCTGCTTGGCGTTACGGTCGCCGACATCCAGCGTGATCGCTTCCACGCCGCACACCTGCTGGCCGAGCGTTACCGGGCGGACGTCGTGCTGAAGGGCGCCGGCACGGTGGTGGCCTCGCCCGGTGAAATCGCCCGGTTGATCGACGCCGGCAATCCCGGCATGGCGGTCGGAGGTATGGGAGATGTTCTCGCCGGTGCGGTCGCGAGCCTCTACGCACAGGGCATGGCGCCTTTCGATGCCGCCGCCTGCGGTGCGTTGCTGCATGCGGCGGCCGGTGACGCGGCCGCTGCGGACGGCGGGCAGCGTGGCCTGCTGCCCACCGACCTGATGCCGTGGCTGCGCCGATTGGCCAATCCGGAGAGCACCGCATGACCACGTTGTTGCTGACCGACAGCGAACACACCGACGCGCTCGGCCATGCCCTGGCCGGGTCGCGCCCGCCCCGCGCGGTGGTGTACCTGCAGGGCGACCTCGGCGCCGGCAAGTCCACCCTGGCCCGGGCATTGCTGCGCGCGCTTGGCGTGCAAGGCTCCATCCGCAGTCCGACCTACACGCTGGTGGAGCGATATCCCCTTCCGGCAGGAGGCGAAGCCTGGCACCTGGACCTCTACCGCATCGGCGACCCGGGCGAGCTGGAGTTCCTCGGTCTGGACCCCGACAACACCGTGCTCTGGCTGATCGAGTGGCCCGAACGCGGTACGGGCGGGCTGCCCGCCGCCGATCTGCAGGTCGAACTGGCGGTGGAAGGCGACGGCCGGACGGCCGCTCTCGTGCCGCTGAGCCCTTCGGGAGAGGAATGGGTGGCGCGGCTCGGAGCAGATCGCCGGTTTGCCGCCGACTCCTGAATGATTCTGCAAGAAGATGCGGCAGGTGCCGGATTTGCAAGGAAAAAATGCTTGCAATCCATTCCGGCCGGTGCTTGACTACCGCGCATGCGAGTCAAGGGCGCCACTCTCCAGAAGTTCCTGCTCGGCTTGGCGCTGCTTTCGGCGCTGGCCTGGAATCTCGTACACGCCAGTGAAATCAATGGCTTGCATCTGAGTGCCGGGGCGACCGGTACGCGTGCCGAGATCGCGCTGGACAGTGCCAGCGACTTCAACGTGATCCGGCTCGCCGGCCCTGACCGTCTCGTGGTGGATCTGCCCGGTGCGTCTCTGGCAAAGGGCATCGCGGTGCCGGCGGGTGTGGGCGTGGTCAAGTCGGTCCGCAGCGGCCACCCCGTGGCCGGCACCACCCGCATCGTGTTCGATCTCAACCAGTCGATCACCGCCTTGCAGCCGCGGATCGAGCAGGGCGCGGGTGGTCCACGGCTGGTGGTCGAGTGGCCCGGCGACGGTGCGGCGGCGGCTACGGTCGCGACGAACGTATCGCCCAGGGTTGCGGAACCGGCGCCGGTGTCGACTCCTTCTCCGCGCGAGCAGGCCGCGGCCTCGGCGGCTGCCACCAGTCGGCTGATTTCCGAACTGACCACTCCGGCGACCGCGGCAACAAAGCCCGCCACCGCCGCCAGCGCGGATCCGATCGGCGAACTCATCGCCGCGTCCAAGGTGCCGACGACAGTCGCCACCGGCGTCCCCACCCGCGTCGATTCCGCCGAGGCGCCCACCACCGCGGCGCCCACCACGACCGCTCCGGTGAAGACCCTGCAGCAGGTGATGGAAGGACGCGGCATGCGCCCGCTCATCATCGCGATCGACCCCGGGCACGGCGGTCAGGACCCCGGCGCGCTGGGCCAGAACGGCGCCCGCGAGAAGGACGTGGTCCTCGCCATCAGCAAGGAGCTGGCGCGCCAGGTCAACGCCACGCCGGGCCTCAAGGCCTACCTGACCCGTGACACTGACGTCTTCATCCCGTTGAACCGGCGTGCCGTGCTGGCGCGGCAGGCGAAGGCGGACATGTTCATCTCCATCCATGCCGACGCCGCGGAGAACCGCAGCGCCGACGGCTCGTCGGTCTACGTGCTTTCGCTGAAGGGCGCCTCGTCGCAACGCGCGCGCTGGCTGGCGAACAAGGAGAACGCATCCGACCTGGTCGGCGGCGTCCGGCTGGAGCAGACCAGCAACACACTGGCGTCGGTGCTGCTCGACCTGACCCAGAGCGGACACATGAAGGCCTCGGAGGAGGCTGCCACCGAGATCCTCGAAGGCCTCATGCAGGTAGGCAACATCCACAAGCGGCACATCGAGCGCGCCAATTTCGCGGTGCTGCGGACGTCGGACATGCCGGCGATGCTGGTCGAGACCGCCTTCATCTCCAATCCGGAGGAGGAGCGCCGCCTGAAGGACCCCGCATTCCAGGGCAAGGTGGCCGGTGCCGTACTGGACGGCATCAATACCTTCTTCACCCGCCAGCCGCCGCCCGGCACGATGTACGCGGCACGCGCCGCGGCGCAGGGCGGGGCGGTGGGCGCGGCCGGCGGCAGCCCGTAACGGGCTTCGATCCGGTCCGCCGGGCGCCGATGGCGCTTCGCGGTTCGCTATGATGGCCGGCCTGTCCACGCGCCGCCTTCCTACGTGCCGATCCGTCCACTGCCCGACACCCTGATCAACCAGATCGCCGCCGGTGAAGTGGTCGAACGCCCGGCATCGGTGGTCAAGGAGCTGGTGGAGAACGCGCTGGACGCCGGCGCCCTGCGCGTCGACATCGACTTGGAGGAGGGCGGCGTCCGGTTGATACGGATCCGCGACGACGGCCTGGGCATTTCGCCCGACGAGTTGCCGCTTGCGGTGTCGCGCCACGCCACCAGCAAGATCGCCTCGCTCGATGACCTGGAAGGCGTCGCGACTTTGGGGTTCCGTGGCGAGGCGCTGCCGTCGATCGCCTCGGTCAGCCGTTTCGCCCTGACCTCCCGACGCGCCGACGCCGACCATGGCGCCTCGCTCGATGTCGACGGCGGGCGCGTGGGCGAGGTCACGCCGAAACCGCATCCGCAGGGAACGACCGTCGAGGTCCGCGACTTGTTCTTCAACGTCCCGGCGCGGCGCAAGTTCCTGCGCGCCGAGCGCACCGAGCTCGGCCATATCGAGGAGTGGCTGCGCCAGCTGGCCCTGGCGCGTCCCGACGTCGAACTGCGGGTGTCGCACAACGGCAAGCCTTCGCGCCGCTGGAAAGGCGAGAGCGATCTGCTGTCCGATGTGCGCCTGCACGAAACACTGGGCGAGGAGTTCGCCCGCAATGCGCTGCATGTCGACCACGAGGGCGCGGGGCTGCGCCTGCACGGTTGGATCGCCCGCCCCGCCTACAACCGGGCCAGCGCCGACCAGCAGTACCTCTATTGCAACGGCCGCGCGATCCGCGACCGCAGCGTGGCCCACGCGGTCAAGCAGGCCTATGCCGACGTGCTCTTCCACGGCCGGCAACCGGCGTACGTCCTGTTCCTCGAACTCGACCCGCGCCGGGTCGACGTCAACGTGCACCCGGCCAAGCACGAGGTGCGCTTCCGCGATTCGCGGCTGATCCACGACTTCGTGTACCGGACGCTGCAGTCGGCGCTGGCGGAGACCCGCGCGGGCGCCGTGCCGCAACCGTCCGCGCCGGATCCGTCGCTGTCGGGCACGGCGGCCGGCGGTGGTTACGGCGGCTACGCACCGCAGACGCCGCTGGGTCTGCAGGTGGCGGACGCCCGTGCCGGCTATGCCGCGCTGTACGCGCCGGCCGCACCAACGGGAGCGAGCGGGGGCGCGATATCACCGGTCAGTGGCGATACCGTCCTCGCCGAACGTCCCTCCCTGCCGGCCGGCACCGAACCGACCCTGCCACCGCTCGGTTACGCGGTGGCCCAGTTGCACGGCATCTACATCCTGGCCGAGAGCCGGGAAGGCCTCATCGTGGTCGACATGCATGCCGCCCACGAGCGCATCGGCTACGAGAAGCTCAAGGCCGCGCACGACGGCGAGGGCCTGCGCAGCCAGCCGCTGCTGGTGCCGGCGACGTTGGCGGTGTCGGAACGCGAAGCCGACGTCGCCGAGCGCGAGGCGGCGACCCTGGACGCACTCGGTTTCGAGGTCACGCGCGCGGGCCCGCAATCACTCACCCTGCGCAGCGTGCCCGCATTGCTGGCCCACGGGGATGTCGAGGCGCTGCTGCGCGACGTACTGGCCGACCTGCGTGAATACGGGGGTGCGTCATCGCTGGGCGGGCGCCGGGTCGCCGCGGCGCGGGACGAACTGCTTTCGACCATGGCTTGCCACGGTGCGGTCCGTGCCAACCGGCGCCTCACCCTGCCGGAAATGAACGCATTGCTTCGCGAGATGGAAGCGACCGAGCGCTCCGGTCAATGCAACCACGGGCGACCGACCTGGGCCCGCTTCACACTGGCCGAAATCGACCGCTGGTTTCTGCGGGGGCGCTGATGGCTGCAACACCACTGTCGGACCGCCCCATGATCAGACTGTTGTGCGCCGGTGTGCTTGGCGCCGTGCTTGCCGCCTGCGGCAGCGATTCCCCGCCCGAACCTACGGAGTCCCCGATGTCCGCCGACGCCCTCGCTTTCAACGCCGACCAGCAAGCGTGGCGCGACCGCCGCCGCGAGGCGCTGCTTGCGCCGGATGGCTGGGCCAGCCTGGTCGGCCTGCACTGGATCGAGCGCGGCCCGCATTACGTCGGCAGCGATGCCGACAACGGCATCCAGCTCGCCATGGGTCCCGAGCACCTGGGCATGATCGAGCTCGGTCGCGACGGAGTGCGCTTCGTTCCGGAGAAAGGCACCGCGGTCACCGTCGATGGCGCGGCCGTGGCGGCGGCCGCGACGCTGCGCACCGACGAAGATCCGGCCGGTCCGAGCGTGATCGGTTTCGATGACGGCAAGGGCATGGCCACCGTGATCCACCGCGGCGGCCGCCATGCGCTGCGGGTGCGCCATGCCGAGGCGCCCAGCCGTACCGGGTTCAAGGGATTGGAGTACTGGCCGGCAGATCCCGGCTGGCAGGTCGAAGCGACCTTCGTGCCGCATCCGGCAGGGCAGACCATTGCCGTCGCCAACATCATCGGCAGCACCGACGACGTACCCAACCCCGGCGCGGTCGAGTTCCAACGCGACGGGGTGACGTATCGACTGGAAGCGCTCGACGAGGGCGGCGGCGAGTTGTTCCTGGTGTTCGGAGACCGGACCAACGGGCATGGCAGCTACGGTGCAGGCCGGTTCCTCTACGCGCCGAAGCCGGGCGCGGATGGACGGCTCGTGCTCGATTTCAACCGCAGCTACAACCCGCCCTGCGCGTTCACTCTGTTCGCGACCTGCCCGCTGCCGCCGGCGGAAAACCGCCTCGACCTGGCGGTCACGGCCGGCGAAAAGGCTTACGGCCACCAGCAATGACCATGCGCGCGCTGAAGCTGCTGACGGCAGTGTTGCTGGCGGCCTCCCATGTCGCTTCGGCGTCCGTCGAGCACGCCGCTGCCCCGGGATTGGCCGGCGAGGCTGCCGCCGTGCCGGCGTACGAGCCGCCGGTGCCGTTGCTGTGGAAGGTCTCGGACCAGGACAATGCGCTCTATCTGCTCGGGTCCTTCCACCTACTGAAAGAAGCGGACTACCCCGTGGCGGCGGAGATCGATGCCGCGTTCGCTTCCGCCGACCGGGTGGTGTTCGAAGTGGCCCCGGAACAACTGGAGGCCGCTGACACGGGCGAGCGGTTCCTGGCCGCCGCGGCCTACGAGGACGGGCGGACACTTTCGGAAGTGTTGAGCCCGCGCCTGCGCGAGAAGCTCCGCCGCCTGCTCGCGCGACAGGGCGGTTCGCTGGGGCAGGTCGACGGCTACGAGCCGTGGTTCGTCAACCTCTCGTTGCTGCTGGGGCTGGCGCAGTCACTGGGTTTCAGTTCCGAGCAGGGACTGGACCGGCACCTGATCGACCGGGCCGCGGCGGTGGGCAAGCCGACCGGCGGACTGGAAACGCTGCAGGACCAGCTCGATGCCCTCGACGCCACCCCGATCGGGGAACAGGTGATCGGCCTGGAGGATTTCCTCGACCGGCCGCAGGAGATGCCCGGGACCCTGGCCGAGCTGCACCAGGCCTGGCGCGAGGGCGATATCGAACGGCTGGACGCCCTGACCCGGCTCGACATGCTGCAGTCCACGCCCGAGACGTACCGGATCCTCAACGTCGAGCGCAATGAACGCTGGGTGCCGGCCTTGCAGTCGATGCTGGAAGGCAGCGGTGACGACGTGCTGGTCGTGGTCGGTGCACTGCACCTGCTCGGGACCGATGGCGTGGTCGAGCAACTGCGCTCTGCGGGCTACGCGGTGGAGCGGATCTGCGCGGCCTGCGACGACACCCCGGTCGCTGGCGAATAGACGAGCGCCCGCTCAGTCGGACCGCCCGGCCGGCGCCAGCACGATGCAATCGACCGGGCAGGCGGGGACGCACAGCTCGCAACCGGTGCACAGTGGTTCGATGACGGTGTGCATGTGCTTGGCGCCGCCGACGATGGCGTCCACCGGGCACGCCTGGATGCACTTGGTGCAGCCGATGCAGTCGTCCTCGACCACCAGTGCGACCTGCGGCGGCTTGTGCTCGCCACGGCTGCGGTCGAAGCCTTTCGGCGCCAGGCGCAGCAGCTGCGCGAGTGCGCGTGCACCCGGGTCGCCCCCGGGAGGACAGTGGTCCATGCCGGCCTCGCCGGCCGCCATCGCTTCGGCGTAGGGGCGGCAGCCGGCATAGCCGCACTGGCCACACTGGGTCTGCGGCAACAGCCGGTCGAGGCGTTCGACGAGATCGGACATCAGCAGCGGGCCGGTATCGCGTTGCCCGTCGCCATCACCGATAGCGGTGCGGCTACGGGTGATGCCGTCAACGTACCGGCATCCCCGCCTGCGCGCCTGCGTCCGCATCGAGCAGGGCGAGCGCGCCTGCCTCGAAGCCGGCCGACAGGATCATCCCCTCGCTGACACCGAAGCGCATCTTGCGCGGCGCGAGGTTGGCGATGAACACCACGCTGCGGCCGACCAGTGTGTCCGGCTCGGGATAGGAGGCGCGGATACCGGAGAAGATCTGGCGGCGGCCGAGCTCACCGGCGTCCAGTTCGAAGCGCAGGAGCTTGTCCGAACCCTCGACGAGCTCGCAGGCGACCACCTTGCCGATGCGCAGGTCGAGTTTGGCGAAATCGTCGATCCCGATGGTGGGACTCGAGTCGGTGCAAGCGGGTTCAACAGCGCGCGGCGGCGCGTTGTTCATGGGTGGGGTCTGTGTTTCCGCTTGGCGCGGCTTCATGGATTCCTTGCTGGCTTCGGTCATGGCTTCAATCAGTTTCGGGTCGATGCGGGTGAACAACGGGGTGTAGTCGCCGATGCGGTGCGACAGCAGCGGCGCAAGGCCGGTCCAGTCCGCCACCGGGGCGGCGAGGAAGGATTCCGCCTCCCCGGTCACGCGCGGCAGCACCGGCTTGAGCGCGGTGTTGAGCACGCGGAACAGGTTCAGGCCCTGGGTGCAGACTGCCTGGAGTTCGGCATCCGCGCCTTCCTGCCTGGCGATCACCCACGGCTTGTGGTCGTCGATGTAGCGGTTGGCCTCGTCGGCCAGCGCCATGGTCAGGCGCAGCGCGGTGGCGGCTTCGTTGCGCTGGTAGGCGGCGGCGATGGGCTGCAGCTGCTCGACGAAACGCGCGTACATCGCCGGATCCGGCAGCGCATCGGCCAGGCGCCCGCCGAAGCGCTTGCTGATGAAGCCGGCGCAACGGCTGGCGAGATTGACGAACTTGCCGACCAGGTCGGAGTTCACCCGGGCAACGAAGTCGCCGAGGTTGAGGTCGAGGTCGTCGACGCCGCCGGAGGTCTTGGTGGCGAAGTAGTAGCGCAGCGCCTCGGGGTCGAGCCCCGCATCCAGGTAACTGCGTGCCATGACGAAGGTGCCGCGCGACTTGGACATCTTGGCGCCGTCCACGGTCAGGTAGCCGTTGACGTGCAGCCGGGTCGGCGCGCGGAGGCCGGCGCCGTGCAGCACCGCCGGCCAGAACAGGCCGTGGAAGTTGACGATGTCCTTGCCGATGAAGTGGTGCAGCTCGGCCCGGCTGTCGCGGGTGAGATAGCTGAAGAAGTCCAGCCCCTCGCGCTCGCACAGCGCCTGGAAACTCGATAGATAGCCGATCGGCGCGTCGATCCACACGTACAGGTACTTGCCCGGATGTCCCGGGATCTCGAAGCCGAAGTACGGCGCGTCGCGCGAGATGTCCCACGCCCGCAGGCCGCCCTCCGCGTCGAGCCATTCCTTCAGCTTGGCCTTGACTCCGGAAGCCGCGACGTCGCCGGACAGCCAGTCGCGCAGGAACGCGTCGAAATCGCCGACTTCGAAGAAGAAGTGCTCCGACTCGCGCAGCTCCGGCGTGGCGCCGCTGACCACCGAGCGCGGCTCCTTCAGCTCGGTCGGGGCGTAGGTGGCGCCGCAGCTCTCGCAGTTGTCGCCGTACTGGTCCGGCGTGCCGCAGTTCGGGCAGATGCCCTTGACGAAGCGGTCGGGCAGGAACATGCCCTTGGCCGGGTCGTACAGCTGGGCGACCGAGCGGCGCTTGATGTGGCCGTTGTTGTCCAGCTTGGCGTAGATCGCCTCGGTCAGGGCCTTGTTGCGCGGCGAGTTGGTCGAATCGTAGTGGTCGAACGCCACCCCGAAATCGGCGAAGTCGCGTTCATGGCTTGCCTGGATGCCGGCGATGTAGGCCTCCGGCGTCACGCCCGCCTTCTCGGCCGCCAGCATGATCGGGGTGCCGTGGGTGTCGTCGGCGCAGACGAAATGGGCGGCGACCCCGGACAGCCGCTGCGCGCGGGAGAAGATGTCGCCCTGGATATAGCCGACCAGGTGGCCCAAGTGCAGCGGGCCGTTGGCGTAGGGCAGGGCGCAGGTGACGACGAGCTCGCGTTGCATAGGCGTGGTGAGGGCGGGGAAGCCGGCAATTATCGCACGCGCCGCCTGGGCCCACGGCGGCTGCGCCCCGACCGGACCTGGCATCCCGAACGGAAAACGGCCCGCATCGAGCGGGCCGTTTTCCGTCACCAGTTGTGGTCGCGCCGCGTTACTTGCGCACCCAGGTCTGGGTCTTGCCCAGCAGCGAGAAACCCATGAAGCCGCGTACCTCGAGCTTCTTGCCATTCTCGACCGGGCGCATCTTCACCGAATAGACCTTGCCGCTCGCGGGATCCAGGATCTTGCCGCCTTCCCACGTGTCGCCGTCGCGGTTGACACCCCAGATGATGACCATGCCTTCGATCGGCTGGTCCTTGCGCTCGCCTTCGCATTCCTTGCAGACCGGGTTGTCGCCCTGGGCCGACTGCAGAACCTCCACCACGCGCCCCGCGAGGCTGCCGTTGCGGGTCTCGTAGATCTCCACGGTCGACTTGGGCTGGTGGGTCTCGTCGTCGATCGTGGTCCAGGTGCCCACCGGGGTCTCCTGGGCGAAGGCGGAGAACGACAGGGCGAGCAGCGGCAGCGCGAGCAGAACGGACAGTTTGCGCATAGATCCCTCCAGAGGATTCGGTAGCGTTCATTCGGCCGTCCGGCCGATCGGCTCTTTATACCGTATCCACTACCCGGCGCATCCAGACGCGCGGGCCCGGGATTCAGCGTGATGAAGGTGCGCGGGGTTGACCGGGATCAGACGTTCCCCGGTCCGGGGCTGCGACAATGCGGCATCCCCAAGGAGGCCTACCGTGACAGACCCGCTGCAGTCCCAGATCGAGATGCTCGCCGTTCCCGACACCCTTGTGCCGTTGCGCGAGGCCGGAGGGCGCGTTCGGATCGCCCGTGCCGGGGCCGGGGGTGCGGTGTCGGTCGAGCTCGGCATCCCCGTTGCAGGGCTGCAGGAGGCGCTCCGGCAAGCCGTATCGACGTTACTGGCGGGGGAGCGGCTTTCGTTGTCCCGCCTCGAACTCACGCAGCGCATCACCGCGCACGCGGTGCAGCCGAAGCTTTCCCCGCTCCCGAACGTGCGCAACGTGATCGCGGTCGGCTCGGGCAAGGGCGGCGTGGGGAAGTCGACCACCGCCGTCAACCTGGCGCTGGCGCTGGCGGCGGACGGCGCGCGCGTGGGGGTGCTGGACGCGGACGTCTATGGTCCGAGCGTGCCCATGATGCTCGGCATCGACGGTCGCCCGGACAGCCCCGATGGCAAGTCGATCGAGCCGATGCGCGCCCACGGGGTGGAGGCGATGTCGATCGGCCTGCTGGTCGAGCAGGACACGCCGATGATCTGGCGCGGCCCGATGGCCACCAGCGCGCTGACCCAGCTGCTCAACGACACCCGCTGGAGCGACCTCGATTACCTGGTCGTCGACCTGCCGCCGGGCACGGGCGACATCCAGCTGACCCTGGCCCAGAAGATCCCGGTGGCCGGTGCGGTCATCGTCACCACGCCGCAGGACGTAGCGACGCTGGATGCGAAAAAGGCGCTGAAGATGTTCGAAAAAGTCGAGGTGCCGGTGCTGGGTATCGTCGAGAACATGGCGGTGCACGTGTGCAGCCAGTGCGGCCATGCCGAACACGTGTTCGGTGCCGGAGGAGGCGAGCGGATGTCCGCCCAGTACGGCGTGCCGCTGCTGGGCAGCCTGCCGCTGGAACTGGCGATCCGGGAGCAGGGTGATGCGGGCGTGCCCGTGGTGGCCGCCGATCCCGACTCGAGCGCCGCGCGTGCCTACCGCAGTGCGGCCCGGCAGCTGGCAGTGCAGCTGGCACTGCGGCCGCGGGTGACGCCGTCGATTTCGGCGTCCTTGCTGTAGCGGAGACGTAGGCGGTGGCGCGCCGGGAGTACGCGCTGCGGGCGCCACCGGCATTCTCTACAATCGCCGGTCCTGCAGAGGCGGGTGTCGCCGCCTCCCGTCCGCCAGCCACCCCGGGGAACGCATGAGCATCAAGTCAGACCGTTGGATCCGTCGCATGGCCGAGCAGCACGGCATGATCGAGCCGTACGAACCGGGCCAGGTGAAGTTCGCCGGCAAGGACGGGACGGACGGCCAGCGGATCGTCAGCTACGGCACCTCCAGCTACGGCTATGACGTGCGGTGCTCGCGCGAGTTCAAGATCTTCACCAACATCAACTCGACGATCGTCGACCCGAAGCACTTCGACCCGGGCAGCTTCGTCGATGTCGAGGCGGACGAGTGCATCATTCCGCCGAACTCGTTCGCGCTGGCCCGGACTGTCGAGTACTTCCGGATCCCGCGTGACACCCTGGTGGTGTGCCTGGGCAAGAGCACCTACGCGCGTTGCGGGATCATCGTCAACGTGACCCCGCTGGAGCCGGAGTGGGAAGGACACGTGACCCTGGAGTTCAGCAACACGACGCCCCTGCCGGCGCGCATCTACGCCAACGAGGGCGTGGCACAGATGCTGTTCTTCCAGGCCGCCGCGGACGACATCTGCGAAACCTCCTACAAGGACCGCGGCGGCAAGTACCAGGGCCAGCGGGGAGTCACCCTGCCGCGGACCTGACGGTGACTCAGGCCGTTCGCGCGGCCGCGAGCGCCGTCTGCAGTTGCTGCACGCGCCGGGCGAGTTCCTCCGTCGAGTAACGCTTTGCGGTGGCCGTGCCCCACACCGGACGCGGCCAGGCGATGTCGTGCTCGAAGCGCGCTATCACGTGCACGTGCAGTTGCGGAACCATGTTGCCGAGCGCGGCGATGTTGAGCTTGTGCGGACGGAACTCGCGCTGCAGCAGCCGACTGGCGAGGCTGATCTCGCGGCTGAGCGTCGCCTGCCCCGGCACGTCGAGGTCGATCCACTCGGTCGCGCCCTCCAGGCGCGGCACGAGGATCAGCCACGGGTGGTTCGCATCGTCCATCAGCCGCAGTTCGCTCAGCTCCAGCGCGGCGACCGGGTGGGTGTCATCGGCCAGTTGCGGGTGCAGGTGCCAACCGGCGGGTGGATGGTGTCGGCTCATGGCCACCTCCTGTGGCGGGGAATCATCGCAGGGCGTCGGCAAGGAAGTCCGTGGTGCGGCGCCACGCCAGTGCCGCGCTGGCGGGTTCGAAATCGTCGCGCAGCTCGCAGTTGAATCCGTGGCCCGCCGGGTAGACGTGGACCAACGCGCCGGGGTGCCGCTCGCGGTGCAGCGCCACGTGTTCCGGCGGAATGATCCGGTCGTGCTCGCCGAAGTGGAACAGCATGGGCGCGCGCAGGGGTTCGTCCAGGAACGGCACGCTGCGGCCGCCGTAATAGCTGACCGCCGGCAGCGCCAGTCGCGTATTGGCGAGCAGGGCGACCGTGCCGCCCCAGCAGAAGCCGGTGATGCCGGTTCGCAGGCCTTCGGACTGCAAACCGCGCGCGGTGGCGTCCACCAGGTCGATCGCGCGATCGAACCCGAGGGCCCGGGTGAACTCACGTCCGCGGTCCACCCCGTCCTGGTCGTAGGCCAATTCGATCCCGCGCTCCACCGGATCGAACAGGGCAGGCGCCACAGCGATGAAACCGTCGGCGGCGAACCGTTCGGCAACGCTGCGGATATGTCCGTTCAGGCCGAAGATCTCCTGCACGACGATCACCGCGCCGCGGGAGGGGCCGGCGGGTTCACAACGCCAGCCCCGGATGGGGCCGTGGACGGTTTCGATATCGATCCAGTGGTTCATGGCGCGTCCGTTCAGTTTTGGCGGCGATTCCGGCTCGGATCAGTCTACCCCGGCGGCTATAATCCGCCTCCCGCCTGCCATCGCAGCGCCCCGCCATCCGGCCTGGGGCGCTTTGCGCATGCCGGCCCGCTTCCAGACACCGGTATCCCATGTCCGTGCAAGACGTTCCCGTCCGCAACCCCAAAGTCGGCTTTGTCAGCCTCGGCTGCCCCAAGGCGCTGGTCGATTCCGAGCGCATCCTTACCCAGTTGCGGGTCGAGGGCTACGACCTGGTGCCGACCTACGACGATGCCGACGTGGTGGTGGTCAACACCTGCGGCTTCATCGACTCTGCGGTGGCCGAATCGCTGGACGCGATCGGCGAGGCGATGGCCGAGAACGGCAAGGTCATCGTCACCGGCTGCCTGGGCAAGCGCGAGGAGGTGATACGCGAGGCGCACCCGGGGGTGCTGTCGATCAGCGGCCCGCAGGACTACGAGAGCGTGCTCGGCGCGGTGCACCAGGCGCTGCCGCCCAAGCACGATCCGTTCATCAGTCTCGTTCCCGACACGGGCATCAAGCTGACGCCGAAGCACTACGCGTACCTGAAGATTTCCGAGGGCTGCAACCACCGCTGCAGCTTCTGCATCATCCCGTCGATGCGCGGCGACCTGGTCTCGCGCCCGGTCGACCAGGTCCTGCGCGAGGCCGAGAAGCTCGCCATGAACGGTGTGCGCGAGCTGTTGGTGATCTCGCAGGACACCTCGGCCTACGGCGTCGACCTGCGCTACGCCGAGCGCGAGTGGCGCGGCAGGCAGTACCAGACCCGGATGAAGGCGCTGTGCGAAGGCCTCGGCGAGCTGGGCCTGTGGACGCGCCTGCACTACGTCTACCCGTACCCGCACGTCGACGACATCATTCCGCTGATGGCGGAAGGGAAGATCCTGCCGTACCTCGACATCCCGTTCCAGCACGCCAGCCCGCGCGTGCTGAAGCTGATGAAACGGCCCGGCGCGGTCGACAAGACGCTGGAGCGCATCCAGCGCTGGCGCGCGGTCGCCCCGGACATCACCATCCGCTCGACCTTCATCGTCGGCTTCCCCGGCGAGACCGAGGCCGAGTTCGAGGAACTCCTCGACTTCCTCGACGAGGCCCAGCTCGACCGTGTCGGCGCGTTCGCGTATTCGCCGGTGGAAGGCGCGAAGGCCAACGAGTTGCCCGACCCGGTGCCGGAGGAAGTCAAGCAGGAGCGGCTGGCGCGCTTCATGGAGCGCCAGGCGGCAATCAGCGAGGCCAAGCTCGAAGCCAAGGTCGGAACGGTGCAGCGCTGCATCGTCGACGCGGTCGACGGCGAACTGGCGATCGCGCGCTCGATGGCCGATGCGCCCGAGATCGACGGCCTGGTGCAGATCCAGAACGGCTACTTCGCCGGGCTCAAGCCGGGCGACTTCTGCGACGTCGAGATCATGGGCAGCGACGAGCACGACCTGTTCGGCGAGGTGGTGTTCGGGGATTGACCGGGCACCGCTCCTGCACACGCGCGGGTCGCGTGCTCAGCGTTCGTAGCCGACATCCACGATCGCGAACCGCCGCACGCCGCCCGGCAGCTCCGCTTCGAATTCGTCATCCAGCCGCTTCTTCAGCATCGCGCGCGCCAGCGGCGAGTCGATGCTGATCCAGCCGGCCTTCGCGTCGGTCTCGTCCGGACCGACGATGCGGTAGCGGCGGGTGTCGCCGCTGTCCACGTCCTCCACCTCGACCGTCGCGCCGAAGAACACCGCGCCCGGGTCGGCCGGCGCCTCGTCGACCACGCGCAGCGCCGGCACCCGCTTGCTGAGGTAGCGCACGCGGCGGTCGATCTCGCCGAGCTGCTTCTTGCGGTAGGTGTACTCGGCATTCTCCGAGCGGTCGCCCTCGGCCGCGGCGGCGGCCAGCGCCTTCACCACTTCCGGGCGCTTCACCCGCCACAGCTCGTCGAGCTCGGCCTTCAGGCGTTCGTGGCCGGCGCGGGTGATCAGCGCGGTGCTCCTTTCTGCAGGGGGACGCCAGCGGCCCATCGGTGCTCCCGGTGTGTTCGAACGAGGCTTATGCCCCAGCCGCGGCGGGCATTCAAGGCCGCGCGCTTGCACCGCGGGCGGCGGTCGCCGAACCTTGCGCGCTGTCGACACGGACGCCGCCCATGCTGATCCTGCCCCTGCATCGCCCGATCAACCGCGCCACCTTCCCGGTGGTCACCGCGCTGCTGATCATCGTCAACGTGCTGGTGTTCTTCGGCGGGCAGGCCGGCGACGACGCGGCGATCGACCGCGCGCGCCAGCATTACGTCGACAGCGGCCTGGCGCGGATCGAGGTGCCGGCGTACGAGCGGCACCTGGTCGGGACCTCGCAGGTCGACATGCTCGAGGCGTTCCGCGAGGTGCCCGACAGCCTCCGCGGCGACTACGTCGCGCAGATGACCTTCACCGACGTCGCCTTCCTCGACGCGCTGCGCGGCGGGACGCTGTTCGACGACGCGGCGACGCTGGACAGATGGCGGCCGCTGCGCGCCGACTACGACGCCGGGCTCGGCGAGGTGTTCAGCCTGCGCCACATGCTGCGCAGTTCCGAGGTCGATCCGTGGCGGATGCTGGCGGCGGCGTTCCTGCACGGCGACACGATGCACCTGGTCGGCAACATGCTGTTCCTGCTGGCGCTGGGGCTGCTGGTGGAGGGCGCGCTCGGGCCGGGGCGGTACCTGTCGCTGTACCTGCTGGGCGCGATCGGTTCCAGCGCATTCTCGCTGTTGTGGCGCTGGGGCGAGGCCGGTGGCGGGCTGGGCGCGTCGGGTGCGGTGGCGGCGCTGATGGGCGCGTTCTGCGTGGTCTGGGGGCGCCAGCCGGTGCGGTTCTTCTACTGGCTGTGGGTGGTGTTCGACTACGTCCGCGCGCCGGCGATCCTGCTGCTGCCGGCGTGGCTGGGCTGGGAGGTGCTGAACCTCAACCTCAACGGCGACAGCAACGTCGGCTTCGATGCCCACATCGGCGGCCTGCTCAGCGGCGCGCTGATGGGCGGGCTGCTGGTTGCCACCGGACAGGTGCGGCAGTCCTTCATCCGCGACGACGGTGGGGTGCAGGTGGACGACCGGCTGGAGCGGGCACAGGCATTCATCGGCCGCATGCAGCTGGTCGAGGCGGACGCGCTGCTGGAAGAGCTGCAGCGCGAACGCCCCGGGGATTTCGAGATCAAACTGCTGCGCTACCGGGTGGCCCGCAACGGCGGCCGGGCCGCGGCGATCGCCGGGCGCGCAGCCGAACTGCTCGCGGCCGATGCGCCCGATGCCGACGCCATCCGCGCCCAGCGCGACGTGCTGGTCGAGCTGGCCGGAACGCCGCATGCGCCCTCCGCCGGCGAACACTTGCGGCTGGCAGGGCGCTGGCTGGCGGCGGGCGTGCCGGAGGCCGCGGAAGCGGCGCTGGAGCCGGTGGCCGGTGACGACGATGCCGAGGCGGCGCGGCTGTGGTTCCAGCTGGCACTGGCCTGGCGTGAGCGCCACCAGCACGAGGCCCAAGTGCGCACGCTGCGCGAGCTGGTTGAGCGCTACCCGCAGCAGCCGCAGGCGGACAAGGCCCGGTTCCTGCTCGGCGACACGGAAGACACGTCAATCGCGACGCAGCCGGCCGGCTGAGCGGGCCGGCTGCGGATCAATCCCGCGGTCAGGCGGTAACCGGCGCCTGCAACGCCTTGCGCGCGGCCTCGATCTTCGCCTGCAGGGCTTCGTCCTCGCAGCGCTCCAGCGCGCGCTCCAGCAGTTCGCGCGCCTCGTCGTCGCGGCCGGTGCGCTCGGCCAGCAGCAATGCCGCTTCGAGCCCCCAACGCGGCGCGTCGGGGTGGCGCGGGTGTGCCCTCAGCAGCGCGCGCAGCGTGTCGGCCGCCAATTGGCCCTGGCCGGCGAGGCGGGCGCGCCCGGCGAGCTGCTGGCCGTGCTCCACCTGCGCCGGGGCGAAGCCCGGGTCGGCGTCCAGGCTCTCGCGAAGCAGGCCCAGTGCGCGGCGCTCCTGCCGCTCCAGCATCAGCAGGTTGAGGTACTGGCCGGCGTGCTCGGACAGCGCCGCGGTGTTGCCGGACTGGCGCAGCAGCCGGTGGTAGAGCTCGTGCACGTCGAGGCTGACCGCGCGGCTGCGGGTTTCGCCGCGCAGCAGTTCCAGCGCGGTGTCGAGGCGGCCCTCGCGCACGTGCGCCTCGGCCCCGGCGAGCAGGTCGGCGTCGGGCGCGTGGCGCAACGGCAGGCCGCCCGCGCCGGCGGGTTCGTAGCCCAGCGCCTCGTGGTACTGGTAGATCAGGTAACCCATCAGGTGGAACGCGGCGAAAAGGCCCCAGAACGACACCGCGGTGATCGCCAGGTCCGCCAGCACCCGCGGCATCCACAGCGCCAGCCACACGCTCGCGGTCAGCGCGCTGGCCTGGATCACGAACAGCAGGCCGAATACCGCGAGGTAAGGCCAGCCGATCCGGTTGACGATTTCAAACGGCGTCGACGGGTTGAGCGCGTGCGACAGGCTGCCGTCCATTGCCAGCGACATCACGCAGCCCGGCTGCAGGAAGGTCACCAGCGCCAGCACCGCCAGCCCGATGAACGGCCCGCCGATCAACAGCGCCGCGACCACGACCACGATGAAGACGATCTGCATCGCGATCAGCCGCAGCACCGTGCCGTCACCGCCGCCCAGCACGACTTCGGGCGCTTCCATCCGGCCGTCGGCGGTGGCGCGCAGGATCTCGAACGCGAACCGGTAGGCGCCGATCCAGACCAGCACCGAGACGATCCAGCCGACCACCGGGATCAGCCCGAGCAGGCTGGCCAGCGTCAGCGCGACCAGGCTGGCGAGGGCGGCGCCGCGCAACGGGTAGAGGGTGATCGCGCGCAGGCGGTGCCAGAACGGCTCCGGCGCATGGACATGGCTGGACGACATCGGGTTCGCTCCCTGAACAGAACGTTCATTCTGCGGGGCGACGATGCGTCACCACAATCCCCGGCGCTGCTTCCGCAGGTCGGGGCGAGGTTGCAGGCGCCGGGGTGGCGACGCCCGCGCCGTCCGGTCAACCGGCCGGCTGGCGCTCCAGCCCATAGTCCAGCCCGCTTTCGGCCGGCGTGCCGTCGGCGGACAGCTGGGTGATGCGGTCCTTGGAGTCGATCGCGAAGAGGCGGTCGTCCTCGGACTTGCTGTTGGGGTCGAGGCGGATCTGCTTGCCGTCGGCCTCGGCGGTCCAGGTGCCGTCCATTTCCGCCGGAGCGCCGGCCTCGTCCTGGTAGGTCTCGGTAATGGCGTAGGTGCCGTTGGGGTTGAGCACCAGGGTGGTGTCGATGCCCGGGCAGCTGGCGCAGGGCAGGGTGCCGCTGAAGGTGCCGGCGAACGCGCGCACGTCGAACTCGGCGTTGTCCGGGTTCTCGCCGGTGGGGACGATGTCGACCGTGGCGGGCGCGGTCTCGGCGGCGGCCGGGGCGGCATCGGCCGGCGCGGCCGGTTCGTCCCGCGAGCAGGCGGCGACGCTGAGCGCGGTGAGGCAGGCGAGGGCGATCAAACGGTAGGTCATGGGTGACTCCTGTCGAGGGGCTTGGGGGGAACGGGGACGTGGCGGCCGCCACGGTGGATGCGGTCAGTGGCGCTTGCCAAAGAGGCCGCCGAGCAGGCCGCGCAGGATCTGCCGGCCGATCTGGTTGCCGACGGTGCGGGCGGTCTGCTTGGCCATGGTCTCGATCATGCCCTGCCGGCGCCCGGTGCCGAACACCGCGTTGCGTACGGCCTGGCCGAGCCCGCCTTCCTCGTCGTCGGCTTCGGCGCCCTTCGCCGGCGGCGCCCCGGCCTGCGTGGCGGCGACGTCGGCTTTGCGCGCGAGCATCTCCTCGGCCGATTCGCGGTCGATGCGGGTGTCGTACTTGGCGCCGACCAGACTGCCGGCGCGCACCGCGGCGCGCTCGGCGTCGGTGATCGAGCCCATCCGGCAGCGCGGCGGCGCGATCAGGATCTGCTCGACCGGCATCGGCACGCCCTCGTCCTGAAGCGTCGACACCAGCGCCTCGCCGGTGCCGAGCCTGGCGATGGCCTCGGCGACGTCCAGCGCCGGGTTCTGCACGAAGGTCTCGGCCGCGGTGCGCACCGCCTTCTGGTCGCGCGGGGTGAAGGCGCGCAGGGCGTGCTGCACGCGGCTGCCGAGCTGGCCCAGGATGTCGTCGGGCACGTCGTCGGGAAACTGCGAGCAGAAGTACACGCCCACGCCCTTCGAGCGGATGATCCGGACCACCTGCTCGACCCGCTGCACCAGCGCCGGCGGCGAGTCCTCGAACAGCAGGTGCGCCTCGTCGAATACGAACACGAGCCTGGGCTTGTCGAGGTCGCCGACCTCGGGCAGCTGCTCGAACAGCTCCGACAGCAGCCACAGAAGGAACGACGAATACAGGCGCGGCTTCAGCACCAGGCTGTCGGCGGCGAGGATGTTGACCACGCCACGGCCGTCGGTGGTGGTGCGCATCAGGTCGGCCAGCTCCAGCGCCGGCTCGCCGAAAAACATGTCGCCGCCATCGGATTCCAGCCGTAGCAGCGCGCGCTGGATCGCGCCGATCGACGGCGTGCTGACCAGTCCGTACTCGGTCGAAACCGACTTGCGCTCCGCGGCGACGAGGTTGAGCAGGGCGCGCAGGTCTCCGAGATCGAGCAGCAGCAGGCCGCGGTCGTCGGCCAGCCTGAACACGATGTCGAGCACGCCGGACTGGGCGTCGTTGAGCTCCAGCATGCGCGACAGCAGGGTCGGGCCGATCTCGCTGACGGTCGCGCGCACCGGGTGGCCAAGCTTGCCGTAGAGGTCCCAGAACACCACCGGGCTGCCTTCGCTGGTGTAATCCTCGACGCCGATCAGGTCAATCCGCGCCTGCAGCTTCCCGTTGAGCGTGCCCGGCATCGCCAGCCCGGCGACGTCGCCCTTCACGTCGGCCATGAACACCGGCACGCCGATCCGCGAAAAGCCCTCGGCCAGCGTCATCAGGGTGACGGTCTTGCCGGTGCCGGTCGCGCCGGCCACCAGTCCGTGGCGATTGGCCAGGTGGGGCTGCAGGAATGCCTTCGGCCCGTCCGGCATGGCCTTGCCGAGGAGCAGGGGCTTGGGGCTGGTCATGTCCGCGTTCCCTGTGGAGTCGGGCGATTCTAGGCGGATTGGCGGCCGCCGCGCCTGCGGTCGGCCGGTGTCCTCCGAGGCGGGCCGCGGCGGCGCAGAGCGGTGCACATGGAGCGCATTGCGGCAGCACACGACGCCGGACTACCCTGCGCGTCAACCCGCACCTGCTGCCGTGATGCCTTCGATTTCCCGGTTCGTCCTGCCGTTTTCCGTGCTCCTGCTCGCCACCTTCGCGCCCGACGCGAGCGCCCAGTCCCGCCGCGACCAGGCCGCCGTGGACGCGCTGGGAGAACGCATGCAGGTCGCGGAGGCGCGCTACCGCGAAGCGATGGTCGCCATCGGCAACGCCGACCCGGACGGCACCGCCGAGGCCGACGCGGCTTTGGAAGACATGGAGGACGTGGTCGCCGCCTGCGTACGCCAGCGCGGCTGCCAGGTGTCGTCGATGCTGACCGCCTACGAGCGCCTGCTGAAGCTCAATGCCGACATCGAGGGTGGCGACGTGCCGGCCGGGGAGCCGGAAGATGGCGACTCGCACCACGACGCCGCGATGGCGGGCGAGGTGCCGGAGGCCGCGCGGGCGGAGGCGCTGCTGAGCCGGGACGGGCACGAGTTCGACCGCATGGTCCAGTACAACCCGGCGGTGCAGGAGGGCATCCGGCGCTGGCTGACCGACATGCGCGACGAGTTCATCTACAGCTACGAGAATTACCAGTACCTGCGCCCGTCGATGTGGCCCCAGTACGAGCGCGCGGGACTGCCCGAGGCGCTGCTGTTCGGCATCCTGGCCAAGGAATCCAACGGGCGCGTGCATTCCACCTCGCGCGCGGGCGCGGCCGGGCCGATGCAGTTCATGTACACCACCGGCCAGCGCTTCGGGCTGGGTGACGACGGCACCGGGTTCGATACCCGCTACGACGCGTACGCCGCCTCGGAAGCCAGCGTCGCCTACCTCAACGAGCGCATGCGCGAGCTCGGCCGCAGCATCGAGCTGGCGCTGGCCGCCTACAACGGCGGCGAGGGCCGGGCGCGGCGCATCCATCGCGAAAACCCCGGCAAGAGCTTCTGGCACGAGGATGTCTACCACCAGTTTCCGCCCGAGACCCGCGACTACGTGCCGATGGTGATCGCCGCGGCGTGGCTGTTCCTGCACCCGCGGGAATACGGCCTCAGCCTGCCCGAGCTCGATCCGCGGCCGACACGCCTGCGGCTGGAGCAGCCGGCGTCGATCTACCAGTTGACGATCTGCCTGGGCAACCGCGGCATGCGCGAGGGCTACATGCGTGCGTTGCGCAACCTCAACCCGCGCTACCGTGCCGACGACATGCTGCCGGCCGGCACGGTGCTCGATGCGACCACGCGGATCGCGGGCCTGTACCAGCGCCACTGCCTCGACGGCCGCCGCGCGAGGCTGGCACGTGAGCTGGTGGCCAGCGATCCGGCGAACGCGATCGTCCGTGGCGGCGCGGTCCTACCGGCGCCCGCCGCCGTGCCAGTGCCCGTGGCGGCAATCGCGGCCGCACCGAGGACGTACGACGTGCAGCGAGGCGAAACCCTGCATTCGATCGCCCGCAAGTTCCAGTGCCGGGTGGAGGAGCTGGCAAGCGCCAACCGCATTCGCGGGCCGCGTTACGTGATCAGGCCGGGGCAGCAGCTCGAGCTGGCGGGCTGTCGCGGCTGAGCCGGGTACGTGCGGAGCGGCGGCAATGCCGCGCCGGATGTGCCCCTGTAGGAGCGGCTTCAGCCGCGATCCAGAACCGTGACGGGCGACCGGCCGTCCGATCGCGGCTGAAGCGGGCGAACGGACGCCAGGTTCGGCCAACGGCACGCGCATTCCTTGGCAACCGAAGGCCGAGCGCCTACACAGGAGTCGCGCCGCTCTACGGAAGATAGCTGGACACTTAAGCCCGCGTCGCCAGTCGCTGGCCCAGCTTCACCGCGGCTTCCGCGCACAGGCCGGGAGCCAGTTCGGCGACGCCCGGCGGCAACAGCACGATCACCGTGGAGCCGTAGTTGAACCGGGCCATCTCCTCGAACCGCTCGATGGTGATCCCCTCTCCACGGTAGTCGCGGGTGGTGATGCGGTCGCCATAGGCCGGGATCTCCTCGCCGGCCCAGATGGTCTCCACCCCGGATACCAGCATCGCCCCGACCATCACCACCGCCATCGGCCCGAAATCGGTGTCGAAATGGCAGGCCAGCCGCTCGTTGCGCGCGAACAGCCGCGGCACGTGCTGGACCGCCGCCGGGCCCACGCTGAACAACCGCCCCGGGACGTGCGTGGTCCGCTGCAGGGTGCCGGTCCACGGCATGTGGACGCGGTGGTAGTCCTTCGGCGACAGGTACACGGTCGCGAACAGGCCGTGCTCGTAGGGGCGGGCGGCGTCCGCGTCGCCCAGCAGTTCGCTGGCGGTGAACGACTGCCCCTTGGCCTGGAAGATCCGGCCTTTTTCGATGGCACCGCACTGGCTGACCCGGCCGTCGGCCGGCATCACCAGCGCACGCGGATCCGGGTCGGGCACGCGCACGCCGGGTCGCAGGGCACGGGTAAAGAAAGCGTTGAAGGTGGGGTAGGCGGCCGGATCCGGTTGCGCGGCCTCGTTCAGGTCGACACCGAACCGCTCGGTCACGGTGTCGATCAGCCAGCGCCGCAGGCGCGGGTGGTCGGAGTAGGCGAGCCGGCGCGCCAGCGACGACAGCAGCCGGTGTGGCAGGGCGTAGGTGAGTTTGGTCGTCAGGCTCATGGGGGACTCCGGCGCTGCGGCGGACGCGTCAGGGGGCGGCGGCCCGGGTCAGTGCGGCCAGATCGTCGGCGATGAGGGCCGGCTGGAACGGCGGCTGGACCAGGCCCGACATGCGGCCCTGCGGGTCCAGGACGGCCATCGACGCGCTGTGGTCGACCGAATACTGGCCGGCCGGCGCGCCGTCGGGCGCAGGGACCTTGGCGAACACCATGCTCAGCGAGGCGGCGAACTTCTCCAGCGCCGGGATGTCCCCGGTGGCAGCCAGCGTGTCGCGGTGGAAGGCATGGGCGTATTCGCCGATGCGGTCGGGGCTGTCGCGTTCCGGGTCCACCGACACGAACAGCACGCGCGGCCGGATCGCCTCGGGAATCGCCTCCCACTGCTTTTGCGCCTGCGACAGCTGCGACAGGGTCAGCGGGCAGACGTCCGGGCAATGGGTGAAGCCCAGGAACACCAGCGTCCAGTGGCCCTTGAGTTCGCCCGGCACCAGCCGGGTGCCGTCGGACTGGCGCAGGCTGAAGTCGGGCAGCGCGCGGGGCGGATCGAACAGGCGCACCGCCTGCGTCTGCGGCCAGGCCGCGGCCGGCGTCGCGCCGAAATGCTTCTGCGACGCCCACAGGCCCAGCCCGGCGGCGACCGCGGCGATGAGGATGGCGAGGGTGGTGCGGTTGAACATGCGGGGTCCGTCGGTGGGCTGTCGTGCACGCCATGATACCGGCCACCGGCCGCTATAATCGGCGGCCTTTCGCCCAGCCCCGCGAGCGCGCCATGACCGCCGAACGCCACGCCAGCCGCGCCGATTTCGGCTCCGCCACCTTCGAGCAGCTCTCGATCATCGACCTGATCCGTTTCGGCGGCAGCCGCTTTGCCGAGGCGGGCCTGACTTTCGGCCACAGCTACGACAACGCGCTCGACGAGGCGACCCAACTGGTGCTGCACGCCCTGTCGATGCCGCACGACCTGAGTCCGGTGTACGGCGCGTCGCGGGTGACCAGCGAGGAGAAGGCGCGGGTGCTCGCGCTGTTCGAGCGTCGCATCAACGACCGGATTCCGGCCGCCTACCTGACCGGGGAAGCCTGGTTCGCTGGCCTCAGCTTTAAATCCGACCCGCGCGCGCTGGTGCCGCGCTCGCCGATCGCCGAGCTGATCGAGAACGGTTTCGAGCCGTGGCTCGGCGGTCGCGAGGTGTCGCGCGCGCTCGACCTGTGCACCGGTTCGGGCTGCATCGCGATCGCGATGGGCCACTACAACCCCGAATGGCAGGTGGTCGGCGCGGACATCAACGGGGACGCGCTCGCGCTCGCCGCGGAGAACCAGGCGCGGCTGCACGCGAACAACGTCGAGCTGCGCCAGTCCGACCTGTTCGCCGGTCTGCAGGGCGAGGTGTTCGACCTGATCGTGACCAATCCGCCCTACGTGACCCACGACGAAACCGATGCGTTGCCACCGGAGTACTCGCACGAGCCCGAGCTTGGACTGCGCGCCGGCGACGACGGCCTGGATCTGGCGCTCCGGATCCTGCGCGATGCGCCGCAACACCTGTCGGAGGACGGTCTGCTGATCTGCGAGGTCGGGGAGGCCGAGCACGCGCTGGTCGCGCTGCTGCCGGAGCTGCCGATGGCGTGGGTCGAGTTCAAGGTCGGGCAGATGGGCATCTTCGTGGTCGAGCGTGCCGACCTGGTCGCGCACCATGCGAGGATCAAGGCGCTGGCCGACGCCCGCGGCTGAGCCCCCTCGGGCGCCGGCGGCTGGATGCCTTCTGTAGGAGCGGCTTCAGCCGCGAACCGGAATCGGCGCAGGCGATCGGCCATCCGATCGCGGCTGAAGCCGCTCCTACAGAAGGCGGCGGCCCGCAGAACGCGGTGGCACGACCGACGCGAAACCAACGGAGCACACGTGGCCAGCAACACCTTCGGAAAACTTCTTGCGGTCACGACATTTGGCGAAAGCCACGGGCCGGCGATCGGTTGCGTGGTCGACGGCTGCCCGCCGGGCCTGCCGCTTGCGCCCGGGGACTTCCAACACGACCTCCAGCGCCGCGCGACCGGACGCACCCGACACACCTCGGCGCGTCGCGAGGCCGACGAGGTCGAGATCCTGTCGGGCGTGTACGAGGGCGTCACCACCGGCACCCCAATCGCGATGCTGATCCGCAACGTCGATGCGCGCAGCCGGGACTACGACCGCATTGGCGAGCAGTTCCGGCCGGGCCATGCCGACTACACCTACTGGCAGAAGTACGGCATCCGCGACCCGCGCGGCGGCGGACGCTCCTCGGCACGCGAGACCACCATGCGGGTGGCTGCCGGCGTGATCGCCAGGAAGTGGCTGGACGAGCGTCACCGGGTCCGGATACGCGGCTTCCTGTCCCAGCTGGGCGACATCACCCCGGCCGCCTGCAATATCGATGATGCCGAGGGCAATCCGTTTTTCTGGCCCGACGCTGCGCAGGTGCCGGAGCTCGAGTCTTTCATGGACGCCCTGCGCAAGTCGGGTGACTCGGTGGGTGCACGGGTGGACGTACTGGCCACCGGCGTGCCGCCGGGCTGGGGCGAGCCGATCTACGGCAAGCTTGACGGCGAACTCGCGGCGGCGCTGATGAGCATCAACGCGGTCAAGGGCGTGGAGGTCGGCGACGGTTTCGCCGCGGTCGCCCAGCGCGGCAGCGCACACCGCGACCCGATCGGCGCGGCGGGATTCGCTTCCAACCATGCCGGCGGCGTCCTCGGCGGGATCAGCAGCGGCCAGCCGCTGCGCTGCTCGGTCGCCTTCAAGCCGACCTCGAGCCTGCGGCTGCCCGTCGGCAGCCTGGACATCCATGGCGACTCGGTCGAAGTGGTCACCACCGGCCGCCACGATCCCTGCGTAGGCATCCGCGCCACTCCCATCTGCGAGGCGATGGTCGCGCTGGTGCTGATGGACCAGGCGCTGCGCCATCGCGCCCAGTGCGGCGATGTCGGCGAGGTGGCGCCGCGCGTGCCGGGATAGGCGGGGCCGATCCGGCGACCGCACTCCCCGTCAGTGCGACATGCCACCGCGGCGAAACGCCGGGCTTCGCAACCCCTATATGCTTTACCGGCCCGGATCGCACCCGGTCCGTGGCCACTCTTCCCCGCGAGTACTGAAATGCCCAATCCCGTGAACGTAGCGATCGTCGGCGCCACCGGCGCGGTCGGCGAGACCATGCTGAAGATCCTGGCCGAGCGGAAGTTCCCGCTGGGCGAGCTGCACCTGCTGGCCAGCGAGCGCTCGGCGGGGGAGAAGGTCGAGTTCGGTGCGAAGAAACTCGTGGTGCAGGACCTGGCGACGTTCGACCCGGCCGGGATCGACATCGCTCTGTTTTCCGCCGGCGGCAGCGTCTCGCGGGAATATGCGCCGAAGTTCGCCGCGGCCGGCGCGGTGGTGATCGACAACTCGTCCGCGTTCCGCCAGGACGACGACGTGCCGCTGGTGGTGTCGGAGGTGAACCCGGAAGCGGCGCGCAACCGCCCGCGCGGCATCATCGCCAACCCGAACTGCTCGACCATGCAGATGCTGGTCGCGCTGGCGCCGATCCACCGCGCGGCGGGGATCGAACGGATCAACGTGGCGACCTACCAGTCGGTCTCCGGTACCGGGCGGCGCGCGCTGGAGGAGCTCGGCCGGCAGACCGCTGGAATGCTCAACTTCCAGGACGCGCGGCCGGAGGTCTACCCGGTGCAGATCGCGTTCAACGTGATCCCGCACGGCGGCGACTTCTGCGAGAACGGCTACACCACCGAGGAAATGAAGCTGGTCTGGGAGACCCGCAAAATCCTTGGCGACGACGCGATCCAGGTGAACGCCACCGTGGTGCGGGTGCCGGTGTTCTACGGCCACTCCGAGGCGGTCCACATTGAAACGCGTGACAAGCTGTCGGCCACCGACGCGCGTGCGCTGCTCGAAGCGGCGGCGGGGGTGGAAGTGGTCGACGAGGCCGTGGGTGGCGGTTACCCGACGCCGGTCACCCATGCGTCCGGCAACGATCCGGTCTACGTCGGTCGCATTCGCGAGGACATCTCGCATCCGCGCGGGCTGGCCCTGTGGGTGGTCGCCGACAACATCCGCAAGGGCGCTGCGCTCAACGCGGTGCAATTGGCCGAGCTGGTCTTGTCGGAGCGCGCCTAGACGGTGTTGCGACCGGCCGGAATGGCGACGGCGTTGCATTGCCGCCGCCTGCGCCGGTCGCTAGAGTCCCGCCAGGGGAAGCAGCAGGAGCAGCGGTGAAACGATTCGCGAGAACGGCAGTGGCGGCAGCACTGGCATTGGCCAGCGGCACGGCCGCGGCGCTGGGCCTGGGCCAGATCGAGCTGAAGTCCGGGCTGGGCGAGCCGTTGCTCGCGGAGATTCCGATCATCTCCAACGACCCGGCCGAGCTCGAACGCCTGCGCGCCGGGCTGGCCTCGCCGGAGACCTTCGCGCGCATCGGCCTGCAGCCGCCCGACGACGTGGTGGCCAACCTGCAGTTCGTGTCGGCGCTGGACGCGCAGGGTCGGCCGGTCATCCGCGTCACCAGCAGCCAGCCGATCGAACAGCCGCTGCTGACGTTCCTGGTCGAAGTCGACTGGGGGCAGGGCCGCCTGGTCCGTGAATACTCCACGTTGCTGGATGCGCCGCGCACGGTGTTGGCGCCGTTGCAGCCATCGATCGACGCGCCGGTGGTGGCGCCATCGAACGCCATCGTGCGCGAACCGCCGGCCGACGCGCCCGTTCCGGCGGGCGGGCAACCTGCGGCCAGTGCCACGGCCGGCACCGGCACCGGCACCGATCCTGATGCGATCACGCCGGTGGAAGCCGAGCCCGCGCCCGTCACCGCCGCGCCGGTACCGTCGCCACCTTCGCGACCGCTCCCGGCCGGGCGTCCTGCCGAGTACGGCGCCGTGCAGCCGGGCGAGACGCTGTCGCAGATCGCCGAGCGGCTCGACTTCGCCGCCAGCCTCGACCAGACCATGATCGCGCTGCTGAACGCGAACCCCGACGCGTTCATCGACGGCAACATCCACCTCCTCAAGCAGGGCGCGGTGTTGCGCGTCCCCGACGAGGCGCAGGTGCGCAACGTGGCGCTCGCGCAGGCCATGGCGCAGGTCCGCGAACAGACCCGCGCGTGGCGCGCCGCCACCGCGCCGGCTCTCCAGCCGGTGGTGGCCGACGACGCGCCGGCGCAGGCCGCGGCGGACACGCCGGTATCCGCGCCCGCGGCCGGCAACGCGCGGCTTGAAATCGTCCCGCCCGGCGCAAGCGATGCGTCGCAGGCGGGGACCCAGTCCGGCATGAGTGCCGGCGGCGAGGGCGACGTGATGCGACAGCAACTGCAACAGACCCGGGAAACCCTGGCCACCCGCGACGCGGAGCTGGCCGAACTGAAGAGCCGCGTCGCCGAGCTCGAGAAATTGCAGTCCGACCAGCAGAAGTTGCTGGAGATGAAGGACAACGAATTGACCGCGGTGCAGCAGCGCCTCGCGCAGTCCGGGGAAACCGAACAGGCCGCGCGCGCGTCGGGCCTGCCGTGGGTGATCGGCGGTGCGGCGTTGTTGTTGCTGGCGCTGCTCGGCGGTTGGTGGATGCGCCGGCGCCCGGCTGCGCCGGTGTTCCGCGCGCCGTCGCCGGAACGTTCACCGCTGGCGGCGGCCTTTCCTCCGCCCGCGCCGGCCGGCCCGGAACCCGCCGACAGCGGCATGCGCAGCGACGGGCCCGCCACGGTAGCCGCGGACGCGGCGGCGCCCGTCCCGACACCGGCGCCACCGCCCGCGCAGCCGACCGCACCGGTGCAGCCGGCCCCGATCCCGCCCGCTGCCGCGCCGACCTGGCATGCGCCCACGAACGATGCCGCACCCCCTGCGAAGATCGAACCGCACGAGCCGCCCTACGACCCCGACGCGCCCGGCCGCGAGCGGATCGAACTCGCGCGCGCCTACCTGGACCTCGGTGACCGCGATAGTGCCCGTCAGTTGCTCGGAGAGGTCGTGGTCAACGGCGACCATGCCTCGCGGCAACAGGCCGAGCGGATGCTGCGCGAGCTCCAGTAACGCATGCCCGACGATTCATCCGTGACCATCGCCGCGGCGGCTGGCGAACCGGCGCCAGCGGTCCGTCGATACGCCCTCGGTGTCGAGTACGACGGCAGCGGATTCTCAGGCTGGCAGCGCCTGAACAAGCCCGGTGAAGCCGAACGGCGCAATGAACCCACGGTGCAGGCGGCACTCGAGACGGCAATGTCGTTCGTGGCCGGTCGCCCGGTCGAGGTGGTCTGCGCCGGACGTACCGATGCCGGTGTCCACGCGGCGGCGCAGGTGGTCCATTTCGACGGGCCGGCGCAACGGGACCCGCGCGGCTGGGTGCTTGGCACCACCAGCCGTCTGCCGCCTTCGGTGTGCGTGCGCTGGTGCGTGCCGGTGGCCGGCGATTTCCACGCGCGCTTCTCCGCACGGGCGCGGCGCTACCGCTATTCGATCCTCAACCGGCCGGTCCGGCCGGCGCTGCAACGCCAGTACCTGAGCTGGGAGCGCCGCCCGCTGGACGCCGCCGCGATGCATCGTGCGGCGCAGGCCCTGGTCGGGGAGCACGATTTTTCAGCGTTCCGCACCGTGCATTGCCAGGCGCCGCACGCCCGTCGCGACCTGCAGCACATCAGCGTGAGCCGCACCGGCGACGTCGTGGCGGTGGAGGTGCAGGCCAACGCATTCCTGCACCACATGGTGCGCAACATCGTCGGCAGCCTGTTGCCGGTAGGGCGGGGCGAACGCGACGAGGCCTGGGTCGCGCAGTTGCTGTCCGGCCGCGATCGCACCGTGGCCGGACCCACCGCCCCATCGGCCGGGCTGGTGTTCCTCGGGCCGCGCTACCCTGCACAATGGGGACTTCCCGCCGAGGTCGAGCTGTGAATCGCATTCTTTTCCGTACCCGCATCAAGTTCTGCGGCTTCACCCGTCCCGGCGACGTGCGTCTGGCGTGCGAGCTGGGCGCCGACGCCATCGGGTTCGTGTTCGCCAAGGGCAGCCCGCGCCGGGTGGAGCCGGAGGAAGCGCGCGCCATGCGGCAAGCCCTGGCGCCGCTGGTCGACGCGGTCGCGCTGTTCATGGACAACCCGGTGGAGGAGGTGCGCGAGGTGGTACGGCAGGTGCGGCCGAGCCTGCTGCAGTTCCACGGCAGCGAGGACGATGCGTTCTGCCGCGGTTTCGGCGTGCCGTACCTCAAGGCGATCCCAATGGGCAGCGAGCTCGCCCAGCAGCATCCGGCCGCGTTGCATACGCGTTATCCCGCCGCGGCCGGGTTCCTGTTCGACAGCCATGCCGCGGGCGGTGCGGGCGGCAGCGGCAAGACCTTCGACTGGGGACGCATTCCCGCCGGAGTGCAGAAGCCGTACGTACTTGCCGGCGGACTGACCTCCGACAACGTGTTCGACGCGATCATCGCCACCCTGCCGTGGGCAGTGGACGTATCGAGCGGCATCGAAAGCGAACCCGGCATCAAGGACGGCGACAAGATGCGCCGTTTCGTCGAGGAAGCGCGCCGCGCCGACTGCCACGTGCTCGACTGACGAACCCGGTTTTCTCCCGCGCCGGGCGCGACCTCGGTCCTGCAGGTGCCGCCGGCCGCGCCGGCCCCAACAACGATTCCATCAATGTCCTCCGCCCACCCCATCGACTACCACGCCTATCCCGACGCCGCCGGCCACTTCGGCCGGTTCGGCGGCCGCTTCGTTGCCGAGACCCTGATGGGACCGTTGCAGGAGCTGGCCGAAGCCTATGACGCCGCGCGGGTCGATTCGGCGTTCATCGAGGCGTTCGACCGCGACCTCGCGCATTACGTCGGCCGGCCCAGCCCGATCTACCACGCCCGCCGGCTCAGCGACGAGACCGGTGGCGCGCAGATCCTGCTCAAGCGCGAGGACCTCAACCACACCGGCGCGCACAAGATCAACAACACGATCGGCCAGGCGCTGCTCGCCGCGCGCATGGGCAAGCCGCGGATCATCGCCGAGACCGGTGCCGGCCAGCATGGCGTGGCGTCGGCCACCGTCGCCGCGCGGCTGGGGCTGGAGTGCGTGGTGTACATGGGCGCGACCGACATCGAGCGCCAGAAGATCAACGTCTACCGGATGAAGCTGCTCGGCGCGACGGTGGTGCCGGTGACCAGCGGCTCGGCCACGCTCAAGGACGCGCTCAACGAGGCGATGCGCGACTGGGTGACCAACGTCGCCGACACCTTCTACATCATCGGCACGGTCGCCGGGCCGGACCCGTATCCGCGGATGGTGCGCGACTTCAACGCCGTGGTCGGCCGCGAGGCGCGGGCGCAGATGCTGGCCGAATACGGCCGCCTGCCCGACGCGGTGACCGCCTGCGTCGGCGGCGGCAGCAACGCGATCGGCATCTTCCATGCCTTCCTCAACGACCCGGGCGTGCGCATCGTCGGCGCCGAGGCGGCGGGCGAGGGCGTGGACAGCGGGCGCCATGCGGCGTCGCTCGCGGCCGGTCGGCCGGGCGTCCTACACGGCAACCGTACCTACGTGCTGTGCGATGACGATGGCCAGATCATCGAAACCCATTCGGTGTCCGCGGGACTGGATTACCCGGGCGTCGGTCCGGAGCACGCGTTCCTGAAGGACACCGGGCGCGCCGAGTACCTCGGGGTCACCGACGACGAGGCGCTCGCCGCGTTCCACCAGCTCTCACGCACGGAAGGCATCCTGCCGGCGCTCGAATCCAGCCACGCCATCGCGCAGGCGATAAAGCTCGCGCGCGACCTGCCAAAGGACCGGCTGGTCCTGTGCAACCTGTCTGGCCGTGGCGACAAGGACGTGCACACGATCGCCGCCCGCGAGAACATCGCCCTCTAGCCACTCCCAGGGGACCCCATGAGCGACCAGCCGCAAGACCAGCCTGGAACCACCACCCCGCCGCCGGCACCGGTGGAAGCCACGAACGGACAGCCGAAGAAGCTGGACCCGGCGTTCTTCGCCTGCGTCAACGAGTACCTCGAACTGACCAACAAGCAGGCCCGCCAGTACGGCCCCAAGCGCGTGAGCGCTGTCAGTCTGTATGCGGCCGCGCGGTTCAACGCCCACGTGTTCCTGGGGCAGGCGGGGCAGAGCGTCGCCGATGACCGGACCCGGTTTCTGGACTACATGACCGACCTCTACCGCCGGATGCTCAACGAGCACCTGGACGGCCTCGGAAACGAGCGCGGCATCGATGTGGGGCCGTCCGAACTGGCCGCCGAGTACGCCGCGGCCGCGGCCGCGCAGGCGGAGCGCGACGCCGGGTGAACAGGATCGATTCGACGTTTGCGCGACTGCGCGCGAACGGGCGCAAGGCACTGGTGCCCTTCATCACCGTCGGTGACCCGTCACCGGAGAGCACCGTCGCGGTGATGCACGCGCTGGTGGCCGCGGGCGCGGACGTGATTGAACTCGGCGTGCCGTTCTCCGATCCGATGGCGGATGGGCCGACGATCCAGCGCAGTTCGGAACGGGCCCTCGCGCGCGGAGTCGGGCTGGATCGGGTGCTGGCGTGTGTGCGGGAGTTCCGTGCGGGGGACGCCGGCACGCCGCTGGTGCTGATGGGTTACCTGAACCCCGTAGAGGTCCGGGGGCCCTCTATCTTTGCGGCGGCGGTGGCCGATGCGGGCGTCGATGGCGTGTTGCTGGTGGACCTGCCACCCGAGGAAGCCGGTGAGTTTCGCGCCGCCTTCGAAGCCACAGGCGTGTCGCTGATCCTGCTGGCCGCTCCCACCAGCTCCGACGAGCGTCTGGCGCGGCTCTACTCGGCGGCGGGCGGGTACCTTTACTACGTCAGTTTCGCCGGCGTGACCGGTGCGGACCGCCTCGACGCAGGTGCCGCGAATGAGCGTCTCAAGGCGATCCGGGCGTGCAGCCCGGTACCGGTGGTGGCGGGTTTCGGCATCAAGGATGCCGCCAGCGCCGCCGACATGGCGCGGGAAGCCGACGGGGTGGTGGTCGGCAGCGCACTGGTTGCCGCGCTGGCAGGGGCGGAAGACCCGCAGGCGGCGGCGGACCGTGCAGGCGTCTTCCTGGCGCCGTTGCGGGCCGCGCTCGACGGCGCGGCCGCGGCCTGAGGGCCTGCGCTAAACTGACCCGCTCGGCCGTCGGCGCACTGGCGCACGCCGGTCGCTACCGCATACGCTGAAGAACGGGAACTACCCAACGCATGTCCTGGCTCAAGAAACTCATGCCGTCCGGCATCCGCACCGACACCGCGAGCGCCAAGCGCCGCAGCGTGCCGGAAGGACTGTGGGAAAAGTGCGACCGCTGCGGCGCGGTGCTGTACCGGCCGGAGCTCGAGGAGAACCTCGAGGTCTGCCCCAAGTGCGGCCACCACATGCCTATCCGCGCCCGCGCCCGGCTTCGCGCGCTGTTCGACGCCGGCAGCACGGCCGAGATCGGTGCCGAGCTCGGCCCGACCGACGTGCTGAAGTTCAAGGACCAGAAGAAGTACTCCGACCGCATCAAGGCCGCGCAGAAGTCCACCGGCGAGCGCGACGCGCTGGTCGCCATGCGCGGCACGCTGAAACAGCGTCCGCTGGTGGCCTGTTCGTTCGACTTCGCCTACATGGGCGGGTCGATGGGTTCGGTGGTCGGCGAGCGCTTCGCCCGGGCGGCGGAAACCGCGCTCGAGCTCGGCTGCCCGCTGGTGTGCTTCACCGCCACCGGCGGCGCGCGCATGCAGGAGAGCCTGTTCTCGCTGATGCAGATGGCCAAGACTTCCGCCGCGCTCGGGCGCCTGCGCGCGGCCGGGCTGCCGTACATCGCGGTGCTCACCCATCCGACCACCGGCGGCGTGTCCGCATCGCTGGCCATGCTGGGCGACATCAACATCGCCGAACCCGAGGCGCTGATCGGTTTTGCCGGCCCCCGCGTCATCGAGCAGACAGTGCGTGAAACGCTGCCGGAAGGTTTCCAGCGCAGCGAGTTCCTGCTCGAACACGGCGCGATCGACCAGATCTGCGATCGCCGCGAAATGCGCGACCGCCTGTCCCACCTGTTGGCGTTGATGATGAAGCAGCCGCAACCCGAGGACGACGCCGAGATCACTGGCTGACCGGCGCAACAGGAGTTTCGATGACACGCAAGTATTTCGGTACCGACGGCATCCGCGGCCGCGTCGGCGAAGGCGCCATTTCCGCCGATTTCGTGCTGCGCCTGGGCAACGCCTACGGCCATGCGCTCACCCGCAACGCCTGGCGCAAGCCGCTGGTGGTGATCGGCAAGGACACCCGGATCTCGAACTACATGTTCGAGGCCGCGCTCGAAGCCGGGCTGGTCGCGGCAGGCGTCGACGTGCAGCTGATGGGCCCGATGCCGACCCCGGCGGTGGCGCACCTCACCCATTCACTGCGGGCCGATGGCGGCATCGTCATCTCGGCCTCGCACAATCCGCATTACGACAACGGGATCAAGTTCTTCTCGGCCGAGGGCGAGAAGCTCGACGACGCCACCGAGCTGGCGATCGAAGAGGCGCTGGAACAGCCGTTCCGCACCGTGCCGTCCGAACAGCTCGGCAAGGCGGTCCGCACCCGCGACGCGATCGGCCGCTATGTCGAGGCGTGCAAGAACTCCGTCCCCCGCGGCTTCGACCTGGGTGGTCTGAAGATCGCGATGGACTGCGCCAACGGCGCGACCTACCAGATCGGCCCGATCGTGCTGCGTGAGCTGGGAGCGCAGGTCGATGCGATCGGCATCGACCCGAACGGGCTGAACATCAACGACGGCGTGGGCTCGACCCATCCGGAGACGCTGGCGGCGCGGGTGCGCGACACCGGCGCGGACCTGGGCATCGCGTTCGACGGCGACGGCGACCGGGTGATGTTCGTCGACGACCAGGGCAACGTCTGCGACGGCGACGACCTGCTTTACCTGCTTGCCCGCGACTGGCGCGAAACCGGACGCCTGCACGGCCCGGTGGTGGGCACGCTGATGACCAACTACGGCCTCGAGCAGGCGTTCGAACAGGCCGGGATCGGCTTCGTCCGAGCCAAGGTCGGCGACCGCCATGTGCACCAGCAACTGGTCGCCCACGGTGGCGTGCTGGGCGGCGAGGCCTCGGGCCACCTGCTGTGCCTGGACCGTGCCAGCACCGGCGATGGCATCGTCAGCGCGTTGCAGGTGCTCGAGGTATTGCACCGCCGCGGCCGCGGGCTGCGCGATGCGCTCTTCGGGCTGGCCAAGGTGCCGCAGCGCACCGTGAACGTACGGTTCGCCAATGGCGCGAAGCCGGCCGAGGCGGAGTCGGTGATGGCGGCCCTGGCCGAGGTGCAGGCGGCGGTGGCGGGGCGTGGCCGCGCATTCCTGCGTCCGTCGGGCACCGAGCCGGTGGTCCGGGTCACCGTCGAGGCCGACGACGCCGAGCTGGTGCAGGTCAACCTCGACCGGCTGGCCGCCGCCGTCCAGGCGGCGGCCGGCTGAGCCCGGCCGCGTACAGCTTCGTCCACCGATAATCCACGTTCCCCGTCCGGCATCGCACGCATGACTTCGTCCCGCATTCCAACCCTCGACATCCGGCGCTTCGAAGGCGACCGCGATGCCTTCGTCGCCGAGCTCGGCGCCTCCTACCGCGAATGGGGCTTCGCCGGCATCCGTGGCCACGGCATTCCCGCTGCGCAGATCGACCGTGCGTACCGGGTGTTCGAGCAGTTTTTCGCGCTGCCCGAGGAGGTCAAGCGCAAGTACCACGTGCGTGGCGGCGGCGGTGCCCGCGGCTACACGCCATTCGGCGTCGAGACGGCCAAGGGCGCGCAACACTACGACCTGAAGGAGTTCTGGCATGTCGGCCGCGAGATCCCGCAGGACTCGCGCTATGCCGATGTCATGCCGCCCAACCTCTGGCCGACGGAAATCCCGGAGTTCCGCGAGGTCGCCTACGGCCTTTACAGCGCACTCGACGAGCTGGGAGCGCGGGTGTTGAGCGCACTGGCGCTGCACATCGGCCTGCCGGCCGACTGGTTCGTCGACAAGACCAATTCCGGCAACTCGATTCTGCGGCCGATCCATTACCCGCCGATCACCACGCCCGAGGTTCCCAACGAGCGCGCCGGCGCGCACGAGGACATCAACCTGATCACCTTGCTGGTCGGCGCCAGCGCCGAGGGGCTGGAGGTGCGTTCGCGCAAGGGCGAGTGGGTGCCGTTCACCGCCGAGGCCGACACCATCGTCGTCAACATCGGTGACATGCTGCAGCGCTTGACCAACCACGTGTACCCGTCGACCACCCACCGCGTGGTCAACCCGCAGGGCGAGAAGGCGCGCCAGCCACGATACTCGACGCCGTTCTTCCTGCATCCCAATCCCGACTTCGTGATCGACGTACTGCCGTCCTGCGTGACCGCGGACAACCCGAGCCGCTACCCGGAGCCGATCACGGCCCAGGGTTATCTGGAAGAGCGGCTCCGCGAGATCAAGCTCAAGTAGTCGCTTCCCCGGCCTTCAGCAGTCCGGCCTCTTCGAACGCCTCGCGCCAGAGCGCCAGCTTCGCGGCGTTGGGCTGCGAAGCGTTGGCCGGGCTGGTCGAGGGCAGGCGCTGCAGCGTCAACCCCCTGGAATCCAGTCGTGGGAGGACCAGCCGGCGAAAGCTGGCCTCCGCCTTCGAGCCGTTGAACAGCACGGTGGCGATGCGGGGGTGCGCTTCCAGGAATGCGGCGAAATCGTTGGGTTGCGCGGTGTCATCGCGGATCGCCGAGTCGAGGCTTCCTTCCCGTTCGCAGCTGGCGAGTACGTCCCACACCGCCAGGCCGGCCCGGGTGATGCGCCTGCAGCGGTCGGGGTAGGGCAGTTCGGGGCCGGCACCGAGCAGCGCCCCCATGAAGGGCCAGAAACGGTTCTGCGGATGGGCGTAGTACTGCCCCGCCTGCAGTGACCGCACTCCCGGCATGCTGCCCAGTACGAGTGCCCGTGCGTCGGGGCGCGCGATCGGTGGAAAGCTTCGTGCGAGGCGGGAGTCGTTCATGGGCATCGGCCGGTGCCGGTGGGCTTCCGTGGTCGGAGTGCTGGGGTAGAATCGCCGCTTTCATCGAAAGGGTGGGCCATGGCTCGTCGCAGGATCGTCGCGGGAAACTGGAAATTGCATGGAGACCGCCGCTTCGCCGGTGAACTGCTCGATGCGATCGCCGTCCAGTCGGCGCCTGCCGGCGTGGAGCGGATCATCCTTCCGCCGATGTCCTACCTTGGCGAGCTGGTGAGCCGTTACGGCGGGCGCGGATTGCAGTTCGGTGCACAGGATGTCAGCGCCAACGACAAGGGTGCGTTCACCGGCGAGGTCTCCGCGGCGATGCTGGTCGACGTGGGTGCACGCTTCTGCCTGGTCGGCCACTCCGAGCGACGCCAGTACCACGGCGAAACGAGCGAGCAGGTCGCGGCCAAGTTCCTCGCGGCGAAGTCCGCCGGTCTGACGCCGGTGTTATGCGTGGGCGAGACCCTGAGCCAGCGCGAGGACGACCAGACCTGGTGGCGGCTGGAGAAGCAGCTGGCGCCATTGCTGGCACAGGGCGTGGAGGTGTTCGACGGCGCCATCGTCGCCTACGAGCCGGTCTGGGCCATCGGGACCGGCAAGACCGCGACGCCCGCGCAGGCGCAGGAAGTCCACGCATTCATCCGTAGCGAAATCGCCGCGCACGATGCTAGAATCGCTGGCTCGCTGCCGATCCTTTATGGCGGCAGCGTGAAGGCCGACAACGCCGCCGAGCTGTTCTCGCAGCCCGATGTCGATGGTGGCCTGGTGGGCGGGGCTTCCCTGGTCGCCGCCGACTTCAACGCCATCGCAGCCGCGGCGGCGTCCTGACCGGTAACGGGCCTGCCCGTCGCCGACTCACCCAAGAGTTTTTCCGATGCTGTTGTTCCTCAACGTCATCTATGTGCTGGTCGCGATCGCCATGGTCGCGCTGATCCTGATGCAGCGCGGCGCGGGTGCGCAGGCCGGCTCGGGTTTCGGCGGTGGCGCCTCGGCGACCGTGTTCGGCGCGCGCGGCGCGTCGAGTTTCCTCAGCAAGGCCACCAAGTGGCTGGCGATCGTGTTCTTCGCCATCAGCCTGTTCATGGCGTGGCACGCGACCGATCGCAACCAGGGGGTCGGCCAGGCGGTGGACCTCGGGGTGATGTCGCAGGTGCCGGTGGCACCGCAGGGCGACGCCGCGGTTCCGGCCGTCCCTGCGCCGGTGGATGCCGAAGTTCCCGCGGCTCCGGCGGTCGAAATGCCGCAGCAGTCGCCTGGGCAATCGCCGGAATCGGCACCGTCCGAACCTGCTGGCGAGTAACGCAACGCGATACAATACGTTCACGACGCCCTGCAAGGATGTATGGCGTCCGGTCACGATGACCGGAAACCGGCTTAACCAGTGATGGGGCGCCGGATCAGGAAGATGGCTGGATCATGTGCCCAGGTGGCGGAATTGGTAGACGCACTACCTTGAGGTGGTAGCGGCTTCGGTCGTGGGGGTTCGAGTCCCCCCTTGGGCACCACTCCAGCATGCACAAATGAACGGCATCGACTGCCGACCGCGGCACCACTGATGCCGCCGAGCCAAGGCCGCGGCAACGCGGCGTAGCCGAGAGAACACACGTGCTGGCCGAATACCTGCCGACCCTGCTGTTCCTGATCGTCGCCAGCGTCATCGGCGTCGCCCTGCTCGTGGTGGGCAACACCCTCGGGCCCAAGCGCCCCTCGCTCGAAAAGCTCTCCCCGTACGAGTGCGGGTTCGAGGCGTTCGAGAGCGCGCGCATGCAGTTCGACGTGCGCTACTACCTCATCGCCATCCAGTTCATCATCTTCGACCTGGAAATCATCTTCATCGTGCCCTGGGCAACCGTGTTCCGTGATCTCGGGATCGTCGGCCTGATCGAAATGGGCATCTTCGCGAGCATGCTGCTGCTCGGGTTCATCTACGTGTGGAAGAAGGGAGCGCTGGAATGGGAGTGAGCGAGACCCGGACTCTGGGCGATCGCGTCTCGGGGCTGATGCACAACCCCGTCCCGGAAGGACGGCTCGACGATATCCTGCGCCCTGGCGCCGACAACCCGCTGCTGCAGCAGGGCTTCGTCACCACCAATCTCGACACCCTGTGGAACTGGGCACGCACCGGCTCGATGTGGCCGATGACGTTCGGCCTGGCGTGCTGCGCGGTCGAGATGATGCACGCCGGCGCCTCGCGCCTGGATCTGGATCGCTACGGCGTGGTGTTCCGTCCGTCGCCGCGCCAGTCGGACGTGATGATCGTCGCCGGTACCCTGGTCAACAAGATGGCCCCGGCGCTGCGCAAGGTCTACGACCAGATGCCCGACCCGAAATGGGTCATCTCGATGGGCAGCTGCGCCAACGGTGGCGGTTACTACCACTACTCGTATTCGGTGGTGCGCGGCTGCGATCGCATCGTCCCGGTCGACGTCTACGTCCCGGGTTGCCCGCCGACGGCCGAAGCGCTGGTGTACGGCATTCTGCAACTGCAGAAGAAGATCCGCCGCGGCACCAATTTCGGCGAGAACAGGCAGGGCATGCGCGGATGAGCACCGAAGGCATGAACGGCGTGAGCTTCCCCGAGCGCCTGCGCGCGCGATTCGCCGATGGCGTGGTGAGCGTGGCCGAACCGCGGGGCGAGGTGACCCTGGACGTTGAACCGGGCAGCTGGCTGGCCGCCGCCCGGGCGCTGCGCGACGAGTTCGGTTTCGAACAACTGGTCGACGTGAGCGGCGTCGACTACCTCGGCTACGGCGCGGACGAGTGGGACACCGAGGTGTCCTCGGAAGGATTTTCGCGTGGTGTCGAGGGCAAGGGACCCGGGCGCTTCGCCTGGGGCGAGTCGCCCAATGGCGCGGCCGATGCGCCCGAGCGCCGGTTCGCCGCCGTCGCCCACCTGCTGTCCTATCAGCACAATGCGCGCGTGCGTCTACGCACGTTCGC
The DNA here is from genome assembly GCF_056739745.1 of Lysobacter sp. CC-YZS074. Classification (NCBI taxonomy): domain Bacteria; kingdom Pseudomonadati; phylum Pseudomonadota; class Gammaproteobacteria; order Lysobacterales; family Lysobacteraceae; genus Lysobacter; species Lysobacter sp. CC-YZS074. Next base: position 1,501,115 of record NZ_CP200301.1, read on the forward strand.
GGCCGACGACGACTTGCCGGTGGTGTCGTCGCTGACTTCCGTCTGGCCGGTGGCCGACTGGTTCGAGCGCGAGGCGTTCGACCTGTACGGCATCGTGTTCGAAGGCCATCCGGACCTGCGCCGGATCCTCACCGACTACGGTTTCGTCGGCTATCCGTTCCGCAAGGACTTCCCGCTTATCGGCAACGTCGAGGTCCGTTACGACGCCGAGAAGCAGCGTGTCATCTACGAGCCGGTGTCGATCGAGCCGCGCGTGCTGGTGCCGCGCGTGATTCGTCACGACGCCCGCTACGAGACCGCGGCCGGAGAGTCGATGCAGCGTCGTGAGGTGAAGCCATGAGTCCCCCGGTCGAGAACGCCCGCGTCGAGGCCGGGTCCGTCCAGGTGCCGCCACCGGCCGACGCCATGCCGCTGGTCAACACTTCGGGCCTGCACAGCGCCGAGATCCGCAACTACAGCCTCAACTTCGGCCCGCAGCATCCGGCCGCGCACGGTGTGCTGCGCCTGATTCTGGAAATGGACGGCGAGGTCGTGCAGCGCGCCGACCCGCACATCGGGCTGCTCCACCGTGGCACCGAGAAGCTGGCCGAATCCAAGCCGTTCAACCAGTCGATCGGCTACATGGACCGGCTCGACTACGTGTCGATGATGTGCAACGAGCACGCCTACGTGCGCGCGATCGAGACCCTGATGGGGATCGAGGCGCCCGAGCGTGCGCAGTACATCCGCACGATGTTCGACGAGATCACCCGCATCCTGAACCACCTGATGTGGGTGGGCTCGAACGGCCTCGACCTCGGTGCGATGGCGGTGTTCCTGTACGCCTTCCGCGAGCGCGAAGAGCTGATGGATTGCTACGAGGCGGTCTCCGGCGCGCGCATGCACGCGACCTACTACCGCCCCGGTGGCGTCTACCGCGACCTGCCGGACCGGATGCCGAAGTACCGCGAGTCGCCGTGGCGCAAGGGCAAGGACCTCAAGCGCTTCAACGAGTGGCGCGAAGGTTCCCTGCTGGACTATCTCGACGCCTTCTGCGATGAATTCCCGAACCGCGTCGACGAGTACGAGACGCTGCTGACGGACAACCGCATCTGGAAGCAGCGCACGGTCGGCGTCGGCGTGATCAGCCCCGAACTGGCCAGGGCCTGGGGCATGACCGGCCCGATGATCCGTGGCTCGGGCGTGGTCTGGGACCTGCGCAAGATGCAGCCCTACGCCAAGTATGCGGAGGTCGACTTCGATATCCCGGTGGGCGTCAACGGCGACTGCTACGACCGCTACCTGGTCCGCGTGGCGGAAATGCGCCAGTCCACCCGCATCATCAAGCAGTGCGTGAAGTGGCTGAAGGCCAATCCCGGCCCGGTCATGGTGGACAACTACAAGGTCGCGCCTCCCTCCCGCGAGGGCATGAAGGACGACATGGAAGCGTTGATCCACCACTTCAAGCTGTTCACCGAAGGCTACTGCGTGCCGGCTGGCGAGACCTACTGCGCGGTCGAGGCGCCCAAGGGCGAGTTCGGCTGCTACCTGGTGTCCGACGGCGCCAACAAGCCGTTCCGGGTCAAGTTGCGCGCGCCCGGTTTCGCCCACCTGTCGTCGATGGACACGGTGGTGAAGGGGCACATGCTGGCGGACGTGGTGGCGATGATCGGCACCTACGACGTCGTGTTCGGCGAGATCGACCGCTGATCCCGCCGGGAACGGCGACGATCGGCTGAGGACCTATTGAAGAAATGAAAGCGACCGGAAATTTCGAGGCTTGCCAGCACGTCGACCCGATGGTGGCGCTGTCCGACAAGACCCGTGCCCACATCGACCACTGGCTGGCCAAGTTCCCGCCGGACCGCAAGCGCTCGGCCGTGCTGCAGGGGTTGCATGCGGCGCAGGAACAGAACAACGGCTGGCTGAGCGACGAGCTGATCGCGGCCGTGGCCAAGTACCTGTCGCTGCCGCCGGTGTGGGCGTACGAGGTCGCCAGCTTCTACTCGATGTTCGAGACCGAACAGGTCGGCCGGAACAACGTCGCGTTCTGCACCAACATCAGCTGCTGGCTCAATGGCGGCGAGGACCTCGTCGCGCACGCCGAGAAGAAGCTCGGTTGCAGGCTCGGCGAGTCGACCGCCGACGGGCGTGTCTACCTCAAGCGTGAGGAGGAATGCCTGGCCGCATGCTGTGGCGCGCCGGTGGTTGTGATCAACGGCCACTACCACGAGAAGCTCGACACCGCGAAGGTCGACGAGCTGCTGGACGGGCTGGAGTAGGGCATGGGGCACCACGATTACAGCAAGGGTTACGGCCCGGTAGGCCCGGCGCCGCAGGAGCACAACGTCGTCTACACGACGCTGCACTTCGATACGCCCTGGTCCTACGAGAACTACCTCAAGACCGGTGGCTACAGCGCCTGGCGCAGGATCCTGGACGAGAAGATCGCGCCGGCCGACGTCATCGAGATGGTCAAGCAGTCCGGACTGCGCGGTCGCGGCGGCGCCGGCTTCCCGACCGGGCTGAAGTGGAGCTTCATGCCCAAGGGCAGCGGTACCCAGAAGTACATCCTGTGCAACTCGGACGAATCCGAGCCGGGCACCGCCAAGGACCGCGACATCCTGCGATTCAACCCGCATGCGGTGGTCGAGGGCATGGCGATCGCGTGCTACGCGACCGGTTCGACCGTGGCTTACAACTACCTGCGCGGCGAGTTCCACCATGAGCCGTTCGAGCACTTCGAGCAGGCGCTGAAGGAAGCCTACGACAACGGCTGGCTCGGCAAGGACGTGCTCGGCAGCGGCATCGACGTCGACATCTATGGCGCACTCGGCGCCGGCGCCTACATCTGCGGCGAGGAAACCGCGCTGATGGAGTCGCTGGAAGGCAAGAAGGGGCAGCCGCGCTTCAAGCCGCCGTTCCCGGCCAACTTCGGCCTGTACGGCAAGCCCACCACGGTCAACAACACCGAGACCTACGCCTCGGTGCCCGCCATCGTGCGCAACGGCGCCGAGTGGTTCCTCAATCTCGGCAAGCCCAACAACGGCGGCGCCAAGGTGTTTTCGGTGTCGGGCCACGTGGCGCGTCCCGGCAACTACGAGATCCGCCTCGGCACCTCGTTCGCCGACCTGCTCGAAATGGCGGGCGGGATGCGCAATGGCCGCAGGATCAAGGCGGTGATCCCGGGTGGTTCGTCGATGCCGGTACTTCCCGGCGAAACGATGATGGGCCTGACGATGGACTATGACGCCTTGCAGAAGGCGGGCTCCGGCCTCGGCTCGGGTGCGGTCATCGTGATGGACGACACCACCTGCATGGTGCGCGCGTGCCAGCGCATCGCGCGGTTCTACTTCAAGGAAAGCTGCGGCCAGTGCACCCCGTGCCGCGAGGGCACCGGCTGGATGTACCGCATGGTCAGCCGCATCGCCAACATGCAGGCCACCCTGGACGACCTCGAAATGCTGCGTACCGCCGCCGGCCAGATCGAGGGCCACACCATCTGCGCGTTCGGCGAGGCCGCGGCGTGGCCGATGCAGGGCTTCCTGCGTCATTTCCGCCCCGAGTTCGAGTACGCGATCGTGAACAAGCGGTTCCTCGTCGACGACCAGGCCGCCGGCATCGTGGAGAAGGCCGCGTGAGCGCCCAGCCGACCAATCCGAATGTCCCGCCGGATCATGTGACCATCGAGATCGACGGCGTCGAGATGCACGCGCCGAAGGGCTCGATGATCATCCAGGCCGCCGACAAGGCCGGGATTCCGATCCCGCGTTTCTGCTACCACGACAAACTGTCGGTAGCGGCGAACTGCCGCATGTGCCTGGTCGAGGTCGAGAAGATGCCGAAGCCGGCGCCGGCCTGCGCCACGCCGGTGATGGACGGCATGAAGGTCGTCACGCGCAGCGACAAGGCCCTGAAGTCGCAGCGCAACGTGATGGAGTTCCTGCTGATCAACCATCCGCTCGACTGCCCGATCTGCGACCAGGGCGGCGAGTGCGAACTGCAGGACCTGTCGCTGGGTTACGGCCGCTCGGTCAGCCGTTTCGTCGAGCGCAAGCGCGTGGTGCCCGACGAGGACATCGGGCCGTTGGTGGCGACCGAGATGACCCGCTGCATCCAGTGCACGCGTTGCGTGCGCTTCACCGCGGAAGTCGCCGGCACCTACGAGCTGGGTGGCATGTACCGCGGCGAGAACCTGCAGATCGGCACCTACGACGGCAAGCCGTTGACCACCGAGCTGTCGGGCAACGTGATCGACGTCTGCCCGGTCGGCGCGCTGACCAACAAGCCGTACCAGTTCAAGGCCCGCGCCTGGGAGCTGGTGGCGCGCGAGTCGCTCGGCTACCACGATGCGCTGGGCAGCAACCTGTTCCTGCACGTCCGCCGCGGCCAGGTGCTGCGCACCGTTCCGCGCGACAACGACGCGGTCAACGAGTGCTGGCTGTCGGACCGTGACCGCTATTCCCACCAGGGCCTGTACGCCGAGGATCGCGCTACCGCTCCGATGATCAAGGACGGCGGCGAGTGGCGCGACGCGTCCTGGGACGAGGCGCTCGCCCGCGCGGCGCAGATCCTGCGCGAGAACGGTGCCGACCGGCTCGGCATGCTGGTCCACCCGGCGACTTCCAATGAAGAGGGTGCGCTGCTGGCCCGCCTTGCCGACGCGCTGGGTACGGGCAACCTGGACCACCGCATTTCGCAGCACGATCTATCGGACGCTGCCGTGGCCGGGACCTTCGCCATGCGCGTCGCCGAGATCGATCGCGCCGACGTGATCGTCATCGTCGGCGCCAACCTGCGCCATGAACTGCCGCTGGTGAATGCCCGCGTGCGCAAGGCGTGGAAGAACGGTGCCAGGGTGCACGTGGTCAACCCGGTCGACTTTGACCAGACCTTCGACCTGGCCGGCAAGCAGATCGTCGCGCCGTCGGCCATGGCCGCGGCACTGGGCGACGCCGCGCTGCGCGAGGCGGCGACATCGGCGTCGCATGCGGTCGTCATCGTCGGCGCGCTGGCCGAGAATGGTGTGCATGCGGCCGCCATCCGTGCCGCCGCCGCCGATTTCGCCGGTGCCACCGGTGCGGCCGTGTGCCGCATTCCGCAGGGCGCCAACGCGGTCGGCCTGGCCGACCACGGAGTGCTGCCGACCGGTCGCGACGCCGGGTCGATGCTGGCCGATGCCCGCACCGCCTACGTGCTGTACGGGATTGAGCCGGGTCTGGATTTCGCCGACACCGCGAGTGCCATGAAGGCGCTGGGTGGCGCGCAGGTGGTGGCGTTCAGCCAGTTCGCCTGCCAGTCGACCCGTGCGGTTGCCGACGTGATCCTGCCGATTGGCCTGTTGCCGGAGATCGACGCGACCCTGACCAACCTCGACGGCCGCGAACAGGTGGTCGTCGCCGGCGGCAAGCTGCCGGGCGAGGCGCGCCCGGGCTGGCGCGTCCTGCGTGCGCTGGGTGGCCTGCTCGAAGCGAAGGGCTTCGATTTCGTCGACCTGGCCGGGCTTCGCGCGGGCATCGCCAAGCGCGACGTGAAGGTCGTCGGCGGACGTGCGCCGGATGTGTCGGGTGACGGCGTCGAACTGGCCGTGAGCATGGGCATCTACCGCGGTGATGCGGTGGTCCGCCGCGCCGCCGCGCTGCAGGCCCATCCGCTTAACCGGGCGCCGCGCGCGGTGCTCCACCCGTCCGACGCGGCAGGACTCGGCGTTGCCGACGGCGCTACCGGCAAGTTCACCACCATGCACGGCACTGCGACCCTGCCGGTGGCGACGAGCGGGAAGGTGGCCCCCGGTACGGTCTGGGTCGAAGGCGGACATGGCGCGACCGCGCCGCTCGCCGCCGCGCGCGTGCAGGCGGGGAGGGCATGAGCATGGTGTCGGGCATGATCGACGCGATCCACGACGGTTTCCTGTCCTTCGGCATGCTGGGCGCGGGCGCCTGGATCGTGCTGAAGATCCTGCTGATCGCGATGCCGGTGATCATCGCCGTCGCGTTCTACGTGCTGTGGGAGCGCAAGCTGATCGGCTGGATGCACTCGCGGCATGGGCCGATGTACGTCGGCATGGGCATCCTGCAGACCTTCGCGGACGTCTTCAAACTGCTGTTCAAGGAAGTGATCCAGCCCTCCAGCGCCTCGCCGTTCCTGTACCGGTTGGCGCCGCTGATCGTGCTGGTGCCGTCCTTCGCGGCGTGGGCGGTGGTGCCGTTCGACGCGCAGCTGGTGCTGTCGAACGCGAATGCCGGCCTGCTGTACCTGCTGGCGATGACCTCGCTGGGCGTGTACGGCATCATCCTCGCCGGCTGGGCGTCCAACTCGAAGTACGCCTTCCTCGGTGCGATGCGCGCGGCCGCGCAGATGGTGTCCTACGAGATCGCCATGGGTTTCGCCCTGGTCGGCGTGATGGTGGCCGCCGGCAGCCTGAACCTGAGCGAGATCGTCATGGCCCAGTCGGGCAACGGCGGCTTCCTCGAGTGGTTCTGGATCCCGCTGCTGCCGCTGTTCGTCGTCTACTTCGTGTCCGGCGTGGCCGAGACCAACCGCGCGCCGTTCGACGTGGTCGAGGGCGAGTCGGAGATCGTGGCCGGCCACATGGTCGAGTACTCGGGTGCGTCGTTCGCGCTGTTCTTCCTGGCCGAGTACGCCAACATGATCCTGATCAGCTTCCTGGTCTCGATCTTCTTCCTGGGTGGCTGGCTGAGCCCGTTCCAGGGCCTGGGCATCCCGCTGCTGTCGGTCGACGGCTGGTGGTGGCTGTTCGCCAAGGTGTTCTTCTTCGCCAGCGCCTACGTCTGGTTCCGCGCCACGTTCCCGCGCTACCGCTACGACCAGATCATGCGGCTGGGCTGGAAGGTGTTCATCCCGCTATCGATCGCCTGGATCGTCGTCGTCTCGCTGATGGCGTACTACGACGTGTTCGTGCCGGGCCAATGAGACAGGGATGCAAGGTAAAGGCATGAATCGCATCGTTTCCTACTTCAAGAGCCTGCTGCTGATCGAGCTCGCCCAGGGCATGGGGTTGACCCTCAAGTACCTGTTCAAGCCGAAGTACACGCTGATGTACCCGATGGAGAAGACGCCGCAGTCGCCGCGTTTCCGCGGGGTACATGCGCTGCGCCGCTATCCCAACGGGGAGGAGCGCTGCATCGCGTGCAAGCTGTGCGAGGCGGTATGCCCGGCGCTGGCGATCACCATCGACTCGGACAAGCGCGCCGACGGCAGCCGTCGTACCACGCGCTACGACATCGACCTGTTCAAGTGCATCTTCTGCGGCTTCTGCGAGGAGTCGTGCCCGGTGGATTCGATCGTCGAGACCCACATCCACGAATACCACTTCGACCAGCGCGGACAGAACATCGTCACCAAGCCGCAACTGCTGGCGATCGGCGACCGGCTCGAGGCCGAGATCGCCGAGCGCCGCGCTGCCGACGCGCCCTTCCGCTGAGTGCCCGCCATGGACCTCGCTTTCATCGCCTTCCTCGTCTTCGCCCTGACCGCGGTCGCCGCGGCCATCGGCGTGATCAGCGTCCGCAATCCAGTGCACGCCGCGCTGTCGCTGGTGCTGACGTTCTTCTCCGTGGCCTGCGTCTGGCTGATCGCCGGGGCCGAGTTCCTCGGTGTCGCGCTGATCCTCGTCTACGTCGGCGCGGTCATGGTGCTGCTGCTGTTCGTGGTGATGATGCTCGACATCGACGTCGCCCCGCTGCGCGAGGGCTTCGTGCGCTTCCTACCGGTCGGCCTGCTGGTGGCGGTGGTGATGCTGGTGGAGATGCTCGTGCTGATCGGGGTGAAGGCGCAGATCGCCACGCCGCTCGCCGCCGACCCGTCGGCCGGCGTGTCCAATACCGAGTGGCTCGGACGTGCGCTGTTCACCGATTTCCTCCTGCCGTTCGAAACCGCCGCGGTCATCCTGACAGTGGCGGTGATTGCCGCGGTCATGCTGACCCTGCGCCGTCGCGAAGGCGCCAAGCACCAGAACCCGGGCGAGCAGGCGCGCGTGCGTGCCAGCGACCGCCTGCGGGTGGTGAAGGTCGACGCCGTCCGCCCCGCGCCGCCGCCGCCGCCGCGTTCGCTCGGCGACCAGGCCTCCGACGTCGAGGTGAAGCCATGAACCTGATCGCCATGGGCCTGACCCCGGGCCATTTCCTCGCGCTGGGCGCCGCGCTGTTCTGCATCAGCGTCGCCGGCATCTTCATCAATCGCAAGAACGTGATCGTGCTGCTGATGTGCATCGAGTTGATGCTGCTGGCGGTGAACATCAATTTCGTCGCGTTCTCGCGTCAACTCGGCGACCAGTCCGGCCAGGTGTTCGTGTTCTTCATCCTGACCGTGGCCGCCGCCGAGGCTGCCATTGGCCTGGCGATCCTCGTCACGCTGTTCCGCAACCGGCGCACGATCAACGTCGCCGAAATCGACACGATGAAGGGCTGATCCGATGCCGGGTATGGAGTTCGCCATTTCCAAGTCGGTGCTGCTCGCCGTCGTGCTCGCACCGTTGCTCGGATCGATCATCGCCGGCCTGTTCGGCCGCCGGGTGGGTCGCGCGGGCGCGCACAGCGTGACCATTCTTGGCGTGGCCACGAGTTGCGCGCTGTCGTGCTACGTGCTGTGGCAGCTGATGGGGCAGGGGGCGGCACCGTTCAACGAGAACGTCTACACCTGGTTCCAGGTCGGCGGCATCGAGGCCCACGTCGGCTTCATGGTCGACAAGCTGACTGCGATGATGATGGTCGTGGTGACGTTCGTTTCGCTGCTGGTGCACATCTACACCATTGGTTACATGCACGAGGACGAGGGGTACCAGCGGTTCTTCAGCTACATCTCGCTGTTCACCTTCTCCATGCTCATGCTGGTGATGAGCAACAACTTCCTGCAGCTGTTCTTCGGCTGGGAGGCGGTGGGCCTGGTGTCGTACCTGCTGATCGGCTTCTGGTTCAAGAAGCCGACCGCGGTGTTCGCCAACCTCAAGGCGTTCCTGGTCAACCGTGTCGGCGACTTCGGCTTCCTGCTCGGCATTGCCGGCGTGCTGCTGATGTTCGGCTCGCTCGACTACGCGACCGTGTTCGCCAATGCCCCGGTGATCGAAGGCATGACCATGTCGATCATCGCCGGGCATGAATGGTCGATCGCGACGGTGATCTGCATCTGCCTGTTCATCGGAGCAATGGGCAAGTCGGCCCAGGTGCCGCTGCACGTGTGGCTGCCGGATTCGATGGAAGGTCCGACCCCGATCTCGGCCCTGATCCACGCGGCGACGATGGTCACCGCGGGCATCTTCATGGTGGCGCGCATGTCGCCGCTGTTCGAGCTGAGCCAGACCGCGCTCAACTTCATCCTCTTCATCGGCGCCACCACCGCGTTCTGGACCGGCCTGATCGGCATCGTGCAGAACGACATCAAGCGCGTCGTCGCGTACTCGACCCTGTCGCAGCTGGGTTACATGACGGTCGCCCTGGGCGTCTCCGCCTACAGCGCCGGCGTGTACCACCTGATGACCCACGCGTTCTTCAAGGCGCTGCTGTTCCTGGGTGCCGGTTCGGTGATCATCGCGATGCACCACGAGCAGGACATGCGGAAGATGGGCGGCCTGAAGAAGTACATGCCGGTCACCTACTGGACGATGCTGCTGGGCACCCTTGCGCTGGTCGCCACGCCGTTCTTCAGCGGCTACTACTCCAAGGACGTCATCATCGAAGCGGCGCACCTGGCCAGTGATAGCGACCGCGCCGGCTGGATCGGCCACTACGCCTACTGGGCGGTGCTGCTCGGCGCGTTCGTCACCGCGTTCTACAGCTTCCGCCTGCTGTTCATGACGTTCCACGGCAAGGAGCGCTTCCGTGACGCGCACGATGCCCATGGCCACGACCATTCGCATGGCGACCATGGCCATCACGGCGCCCACGAGCCGCACGAGCCGCACGAGTCGCCCTGGGTTGTCACTGTGCCGCTGGTGCTGCTGGCGACCCCGTCGGTGCTGATCGGTTTCTTCACCGCCGGCCCGATGCTGTTCGGTACCGATTGGAGCGGGCATGCCGAGCAACTGCCGTTCTTCCTCGGCGCGATCGAGGTCGACGCCGCCCGCGACGTGATCGCCGCCCTCAAGCACGAGGTATGGCACGGCCCGGCGAAGTTCGCGCTGCACGGTCTGCAGTCGCCATCGTTCTGGCTGACCCTCGCCGGCTTCGTCCTCGCCCTGATCATGTACTGGTGGAAGCCCGAACTGGCGGCGCGCGCGCGCCGTGTGTTCGCCTGGCCGGTCCGAGTGCTGGAGAACAAGTACGGCTTCGATGCGCTGTGGATCGATGGCTTCGCCGGTGGCGGCGTCGGTCTGGGCAAAGCGTCCAGGGCGGTCGACACCCACGTGATCGACGGCGCCGCGGTCAACGGCAGCGCCCGTCTGGTCGAACTGGTCGCGCGCCTGGCGCGCAATGCCCAGTCGGGTTTCCTCTACCACTATGCCTTCGCGATGATCCTCGGCCTGATCGTGCTGCTGGCCGTGCTCATCTCGACTTTGAACTGACAAGGACCGCGACGTGACCCCTGCGCCTGTAACAAGCACGCTGCCCTTGCTGAGCCTGCTCGTCTGGTTGCCGATCATCGGCGGCTTCATCACCCTCGCGTTCGGCAACGAACGCGCCAACGCCGCCCGCTGGTTCGCCACCGGCGTCGCCGCGCTCACGCTGCTGCTAACGGTGCCGCTGTTCAGCGGTTTCGACTTGGCCACTCCGGCGATGCAGTTCGCCGAGAACCACGCCTGGATCCCGGCATTCGACATCCGCTACCACCTCGGCGCCGACGGCATTTCGGTCGCGCTGATCGGGCTGACCACGCTGACCTCGCTGCTGGTGCTGATCGGGGCGTGGGGCGTGGACAAGCGCGTCAGCCAGTACTACGCCGCGTTCCTGGTCCTCGAGGGGCTGATGGTCGGTGTGTTCGCCGCGCTCGACGCGATGCTGTTCTATGTGTTCTTCGAGTGCATGCTGATCCCGATGTTCATCATCATCGGCGTCTGGGGCGGCCCGCGCCGGGTGTACGCATCGATCAAGTTCTTCCTATACACGTTCCTCGGCTCGCTGTTCATGCTGGTCGCGCTGATCTACCTGTACCTGAAGGGTGGCAGCTGGCAGCTGGCCGACATGTACGCGCTGCCGCTCACGGCGACCGAGCAGATGTGGATCCTGTTCGGGTTCCTGATCGCATTCGCGGTCAAGGTGCCGATGTTCCCGGTCCATACGTGGTTGCCGGACGCGCACGTGGAGGCGCCGACCGCCGGCTCGGTGATCCTGGCCGCGATCATGCTGAAGATCGGCGGCTACGGCTTCCTCCGCTTCGTGCTGCCGATCGTGCCGGACGCCGGCGCCGAATGGGCGTGGCTGGTGGTCGCCGCCAGCCTGGTCGCCATTGTCTACGTCGGCCTGGTCGCACTCGCCCAGGACGACATGAAGAAGCTGGTGGCGTACTCGTCGGTGTCGCACATGGGCTTCGTGACGCTCGGCATCTTCATCGCGTTCGGGCTGGTGCGTGACTACGGCAATCTCGATGCCGCGCGGCTCGGCCTGCAGGGCGCGATGGTGCAGATGATCAGCCACGGGTTCATTTCGGGCGCGATGTTCACCTGCATCGGCGTGCTGTACGACCGCATGCACACGCGCCGCATCTCCGACTACGGCGGCGTCGGCAATCCGATGCGCTGGTTCGCGCTGTTCTACGTGCTGTTCGCGATGGCCAATTCCGGCCTGCCGGGCACCTCGGGCTTCGTCGGCGAGTTCATGGTGATCATGGCCAGCTTCCAGAAGCACCCGCTGATCGCCTTCTTCGCGGCGCTGACGCTGATCATCGGCGCGGGCTACACCCTGTGGCTGGTCAAGCGCGTGCTGTGGGGCCCGGTGGCCAACGACAACGTGGCCAGGCTCAAGGACATCAATGGCCGCGAGTGGACCGTACTGGGCGTGTTCGCCATCGGCACCCTGGTGCTGGGTGTGTGGCCCAAGCCGCTGACCGACCTGATGGAGCCGTCGATCGCCAATCTCGCTATGCAGATCGCCGCCTCCAAGCTGTAAACCCGTATCCGGTTCGGCGCGCCGCGCCGGCCCTTCAGAGATTCGTCCATGATTCCAGTACGTTCCGCCGCCGAGTTGATGCCACTGTTGCCCGAGCTGGTGCTGGTCGGCGGTGCCTTCGCGCTGCTGATGCTCGACCTGTTCCTGCCAGCGGGTCGCCGGGTGGTGACGCACCTGTGCGCGATCGCGCTGCTGGTCGCCGTGGTGGTGATGGTCGCCTGTGGCGTCGGCGGCCACGGCGACGTGCTGGGCGGCATGTTCGTGCGTGACACGGCGGCCGACGTGCTGAAGATATCCATCGCCGGCGTCGGTGCACTGGCGATGGTCTACCTGTGGCCGTTCCTGCGCGAGCGCGGGTTGTACCAGGGCGAGGTGTCGGTGCTCATGCTGTTCGCCACCCTCGGCATGATGCTGCTGGTCTCGGCGGGCTCGCTGGTGATGGTGTACGTGGGGCTCGAAATGCTGGCGCTGTGTTCCTACGCGCTGGTCGCGCTCGATCGCGACAGCCCGTTGGCTTCTGAGGCGGGCATCAAGTACTTCGTGCTCGGTTCGCTGGCATCGGGACTGCTGCTGTACGGGTTGTCGCTGGTGTACGGCTCGACCGGCACCCTCGACCTGAGCGAGATCGCCACCGCGGCGGAAGCGGCGGGTTCCTCGACGATGCTGGTTACGGGCGTCGTGTTCATGGTGGCCGGCATTGCCTTCAAGTTCGGCGCGGCGCCGTTCCACATGTGGTTGCCGGACGTCTACCACGGTGCGCCGACGCCGGTCACTCTGTTCATCGGCTCCGCGCCGAAGCTGGCGACGTTCGGCATGACCTACCGCCTGCTGGAGGTCGGCGTCGGCCCGCTCGACGACCACTGGCGACTGATGCTGGCCGGCCTGGCGGTGCTGTCGCTGGCGATCGGCAATCTCGGGGCACTGGTGCAATCGAACTTCAAGCGCATGCTCGCTTACTCGACCATCTCCCACGTCGGCTTCCTGTTCATCGGCTTCGCCGGGGGCGGTGCGGCGGGGTTCGCGGCGGCGATGTTCTACGCGATCAGCTACGCGATCATGGCCGCCGCGGCGTTCGGCGCGATCGTGGTGTTGTCCAGTCGCGGCTTCGAGGCCGACCGCATCGACGACTACAAGGGCCTCAACGCCCGCAGTCCCTGGCTGGCCGGCATGATCCTGTGCACCATGGTGTCGCTGGCGGGCGTGCCGCCATTCCTGGGCTTCTGGGCCAAGCTCGCCGTGCTGCAGGCGGCGCTCCAGGGCGACATGCTGTGGCTGGCGATCGTCGGTATCGTGTTCGCAGTGGTGGGCGCGTTCTATTACCTGTATGTCGTCAAGGCGATGTACTTCGACGAGCCGGAAGGCGCCGTGCCCGCACCGAGCAACAACCGGCCGATGCGGATCGTGTTCGGGGTCAATGCGCTGGCGCTGCTTGCGCTGGGCTTGGCGTGGAGCCCGATCATGGCGTGGTGCCAGCGCGCGTTCGCGGGCTGACGCAAGGATCGACGCGAGCGACGGGAATAAATTTCCTGTTCATGCTTGCGAAGTTTGAAGTCCGTCGCTATCATGGACGGCCTGATGCGGGGTGGAGCAGTCTGGCAGCTCGTCGGGCTCATAACCCGAAGGTCGCAGGTTCAAATCCTGCCCCCGCTACCAGCTTCGGCTGATCAAGGAAGCCTCTTCGCGAGGCTTCTTTTTTAGCCAACGGCTCGGGCTTGGCGACGCGTTCTGCTCACGCGTCGCACCGACATCCAGCGGTATGGACAAGGGGCCCTCGGGCCCCTTGTTGTTTTCCGGGCCGGGGTTGTTTTCAGCCCTCTGTCCGGGTTCATGCCGCGGCTGTCGTGCGGACCCGCAGGACATTCGCAGTCGCCAACCGCAGGAGTACGTGCGTGACGGACAAAGCGACCGAGATTGCCGACCTTCTCGCCCCGACCGTCGAGTCGCTGGGCCTGGAGTTGCTGGGCGTGGAGTACCTGCCCGCGCCGGGTGGAGCGGTGCTGCGCCTGTATATCGATATCCCGGCCGACGAGGCGGGCGGCGACGGTGACGAGCCGCGCGCGGTCGGTATCGAGGATTGCGAGGCGGTGAGCCGCGAAGTGTCCGCACAGCTCGACGTCGAGGACCCTATCAGCGGCAATTACACCCTCGAAGTGTCTTCGCCGGGCATCGACCGCCCGCTGTTCACGCTCGCGCACTTCCAGCAGTTCATGGGCCAGACCGCCAAGGTCACGCTCAAGCTCCCGCAGGACGGGCGCCGCCGCCTGACCGGCACCATCGCGCGGATTGAAGGCGGCGACATCACTTTCCTCGTCGACGGCGCCGAATTCACCGCGGCGTTCGACAACATCGACAAGGCGCGCCTGGTCCCGGACTGGGCCGCGCTGGGGCTTGCCCCGACAAAGCCGGGTGGCAAGCGCCGGCAGGACAACACGCAATCCGACAAACCAACCAACAAGCCGGCGGCCGACAAGCCGACCCCGGCGGAGTGACAAGATGAGCAAGGAACTGTTGCTGGTCGTGGACGCAGTCGCCAACGAGAAGGGCGTCCCGCGCGAAGTGATTTTCGAGGCAATCGAGGCCGCCCTGGCTTCCGCCGCCAAGAAGCGCTACCACGACGAGGACGTGCTGGTGCGCGTGGCCATCGACCGCAAGGACGGCAGCTACGAGACCTTCCGCCGGATGGAAGTGGTCGCCGACGACGTGGTCATGGAGTCGGTTGACCGTCAGGTCCGCCTGATGGACGCGGTCGACGAAGTCGAGGGCGTCGAGGTCGGCGACTACATCGAGGAGCAGATCGAGAACCCGGACTTCGGGCGCATCGCCGCGCAGGCAGCCAAGCAGGTGATCGTGCAGCGCGTCCGCGAGGCCGAGCGCGCGCAGGTCGTCGACCAGTGGAAGGACCGCGTGGGCGAGCTGGTCACCGGCATCGTCAAGCGCGTGGAGCGCGGCAACATCTATGTCGACCTGGGCGGCAATGCCGAGGCGATCATCCCGAAGGACAAGGGCATCCCGCGCGACGTGCTGCGCGCCGGCGACCGTGTTCGCGGTTTCCTGTTCGACGTGCGCAGCGAGCCGCGCGGTCCGCAGCTGTTCATCAGCCGCGCCGCGCCGGAATTCATGATGGAGCTGTTCAAGCTCGAGGTGCCGGAAGTCGGCCAGGGCCTGGTGTCGATCAAGGCCTGCGCCCGTGACCCGGGCGACCGCGCCAAGATCGCGGTGCTGGCGCACGACAACCGCACCGATCCGATCGGTGCCTGCATCGGCATGCGCGGTTCGCGCGTGCAGGCGGTCACCAACGAGCTCAACGGCGAGCGCGTCGACATCGTGCTGTGGTCGGACAACCCGGCACAGTTCGTGATCAACGCGATGGCGCCGGCCGAAGTGCAGTCGATCATCGTCGACGAGGAAAAGCACTCGATGGACCTCGCGGTCGCCGAGGACCGGCTCGCCCAGGCGATCGGCAAGGGCGGGCAGAACGTGCGCCTCGCCAGCCGGCTGGCCGGCTGGCAACTCAACGTGATGACCCAGGACCAGGTCACCGCCAAGTCGGAGGCCGAGCAGACCGCCGCGCGCGAGCTGTTCCAGGACAAGCTCGAAGTCGACGAGGAGATTGCCGGCATCCTGGTGTCGGAGGGCTTCAGCACGGTCGAGGAAATCGCCTACGTGCCGGTCGGCGAGCTGCTGGCGGTGGAGGGCTTCGACGAGGACATCGTCGAGGAGCTGCGCGCCCGCGCCCGCGACGCGCTGCTTAACGAGGCGCTGGCGGCCGAGGAGGAGCTCGACGAGCACCAGCCGGCCGAGGACCTGCTCACGCTGGAAGGCATGGACGACGAACTCGCCTATGCGCTGGCGGCCCGCGGGGTGACCACCCGCGACGACCTGGCCGACCTCGCCACCGACGAGCTGACCGACATCGAGGGTGTCGACGAGGCCCGTGCCGCCGCGCTGATCATGGAAGCGCGCAAGCACTGGTTCGAGTGATGCTCCGGCCGACGCCGGGCCTGCCCCGATGACTGCCGGACTGCGCCCATGAAGTAGCAGGGCTAGAATTGAACGATCACGCGCGGGGTTGGCCCCGCGCCACAGGACACGGAAACCGAATGTCGCAGCAAACCACCATCCGCAAGCTGGCCGCACTGGTGAACACGCCGGTCGAGAAGTTGCTGGAGCAGCTGGCCGAGGCCGGCATGCCCTTCAACGACCCCGACCAGGTGGTCTCCAGCACCGAGAAGGTCAAGCTGCTCGGCTTCCTGCGTCGCACCCACGGCAAGGCCGACAAGCCGGCCGACGAGGGCGTTGCGCCGAAGAAGATCACCCTGAGCCGCAGCCGCAAGCAGGAGCTCACCGTGGGCGGCGGCAAGACCCGTTCGACGGTCGACGTCGTCGTGCGCAAGAAGGTGACCGTGGTCCGCCCGGATGCGGAGCAGCCCGCGCCGACCGACGAGCGTGCCGAGATCCTGCGCAAGCTGGAGGAATCCAAGCAGCGCAACCTGGCCGAACAGAAGGCATTGGCCGAAGCCGACCGGCGCCGAGCCGAGGTAGCCGAGGTCGCCAAGCGTGCCGCGGAAGAAGCCGAACGCCTGAAGTCCGAGCAGGCCGCCGCCGCTGCGGCGGACGCCAGTGCGCTGGTCGAGGACGAAGGCGCGGCCAAGCCCGCCGGCACCCATGGCCACGGTCATCCGAAGCCGGCGGCTCCCCGTACCGACGATCGCGGCCCGCGCCACAAGACGCGTGGCTCGCATGCCATGGCCACCGGCGTCGAGGACGACGACCGCACCAAGCGTTTTGCCGGCCAGATGCACCTGAGCGCCTCCGATCGTGCGCGGCGCACCAGCAGCACCCGCGGCCGCGCCAAGCCGCGCCGCCATGCCGACCAGGCGCGCTCCGGTACCGGCTTCACCCGTCCGACCGCCCCCATCGTGCGCGACGTCGCCATTGGCGAGACCATCACCGTGGCCGACCTCGCGCAGAAGATGGCGCTCAAGGGCGGCGAGGTGGTCAAGGCGCTGTTCAAGATGGGCGTGATGGCCACCATCACCCAGTCCATCGATCACGACACCGCGGCGCTGGTGACCGAGGAGCTCGGCCACAACGTGGTGCGTGCCGACGCGTCCGACGTCGAGAACGAACTGCTTGCCCACGTCGAAGACGTGCAGGGCGACAAGGTCGCGCGGCCGCCGGTGGTCACCATCATGGGCCACGTCGACCACGGCAAGACCTCGCTGCTGGACTACATCCGCCGCACCAAGGTCGCCACCGGCGAGGCCGGCGGCATCACCCAGCACATCGGCGCGTACCACGTCGAAACCGACAAGGGCGTCATCAGCTTCCTCGACACCCCGGGCCACGCGGCGTTCTCGTCGATGCGCGCCCGCGGCGCCAAGCTCACCGACATCGTGGTGCTGGTGGTCGCGGCCGACGACGGCGTCAAGCCGCAGACGATCGAGGCCGTCCAGCACGCCAAGGCGGCGGGCGTGCCGCTGATCGTCGCGGTCAACAAGATCGACAAGTCCGACGCCGACCCGATGAAGGTCAAGAACGAGCTGCTCGAGCAGGAAGTCGTGGCCGAGGAGTTCGGTGGCGATACCCAGTTCGTCGAGCTGTCGGCCAAGACGGGCCAGAACGTCGACGGCCTGCTGGATGCGATTTCACTGCAGGCCGAGTTCCTCGAACTGCAGGCCGTCGCCGAGGGTCGCGCCAACGGCGTGGTGATCGAATCCGCGCTCGACAAGGGCCGTGGCCCGGTCGCCACCGTGCTGGTCCAGCAGGGCGAGCTGAAGAAGGGCGACTATCTGGTCTGCGGCGTGCAGTACGGCCGCGTGCGTGCGCTGTTCGACGAGACCGGTTCGCAGGTCGAGTCGGCCGGCCCGTCGATCCCGGTGCAGGTGCTCGGCCTGTCGGGCGTGCCCGATGCCGGTGACGACTTCGTCGTGGTCGAGGACGAGCGCCTGGCCAAGGACGTCGCCCAGCAGCGGGACGCCAAGCGCCGCGAGTCGCGCCTGGTCGCCCAGGGCGGCAACCGGATGGAAGACATCATGGCGCAGCTGGGCACCGGCGAAGGCCAGCTCAGCCTGCCGCTGATCATCAAGGCCGACGTGCAGGGTTCGGTGCAGGCGCTGCGCGAGGCGCTCACCGCGCTGTCGACCGACGCGATCCGCATCAACGTGATCGGTTCGGGCGTGGGCGGCATCACCGAGTCGGACGCGCAACTGGCATCGACCTCGAAGGCCACCATCATCGGCTTCAACGTCCGTGCGGACGCCTCGGCGCGCAAGGTCATCGAGACCAACGGCGTCGACCTGCGCTACTTCTCGATCATCTATGACGTGATCGACCAGGTGAAGCAGGTGGCGTCGGGCATCCTGGGCGTGGAGATCCGCGAGGACATCATCGGCACCGCCGAGGTCCGCGATGTGTTCCGCAGCTCCAAGTTCGGTGCGGTCGCCGGCTGCATGGTGGTCGAGGGCGTGGTCAAGCGGAACAAGCCGATCCGCGTCCTGCGCGACAACACCGTCATCTTCGAGGGCGAGCTGGAATCGCTGCGTCGCTTCAAGGAGAACGTCGACGAGGTCCGGGTCAATACCGAGTGCGGCATCGGCGTGAAGCAGTACAACGACGTCAAGCCGGGTGACCAGATCGAGTGCTTCGAGCGTGTCGAGGTCCAGCGCACGCTGTAACCGACATGCCCAAGACCTTCCATCGCACCGACCGCGTTTCCGCCCAGCTCCGCAGGGAGCTGGGCACCCTCGTGCACGAAGCCGTGCGCGAGCACGGGCTGCCTTCGGTCAGCGTCTCCGACGTCGAGGTCACCCGCGACCTGGCCCACGCCAAGGTGTTCGTGACGGCATTGCAGCCCGAGCGCAAGGCCGAGGCGATGAAGGGGCTGAAGGAGCTCGTCAAGCCGTTGCGCTACGAGCTCGGCCGTGCGGTCAAGTTGCGCCACGTGCCGGAGCTGCACTTCCACTACGACGACTCGTTCGACCGTGGCGAGCGCATCGACAACCTGCTGCGCGAGAACCCGCCGGCAGCGCCGGGCGACGACGAGCCGGCCTGATCCAAGGGTGCGTTGCCAGTCAGGTCGTCGTGCGTGCAGGAGCTTTGTAGGAGCGACGTCAGTCGCGACCTGTACATCGCCTCCAGCGTTCGGCGGGTCGCGACTGGCGTCGCTCCTGCAACGGGGCTGCGGCTCCAGCGATCACGCCACGCCCCGACGCAATCGCGAGATCCCCAGACGCGAATGACCAAGCGCCCGCGCACCATCTTCCGCCCGCTCGACGGCCTGCTGCTGCTCGACAAGCCGGCCGGGCTCAGTTCCAACCAGGCCCTGCAACGCGTGCGCCACCTGTTCCGCGCCGAGAAGGGCGGGCATACCGGCAGCCTCGATCCGCTCGCCACCGGACTGTTGCCGATCTGTTTCGGCGAGGCGACCAAGATCGCGGGGCTGTTGCTCGGCGCCAGCAAGGCGTACGAGACCGTCGCCGTGCTCGGCGTCACCACCGATACCGACGACGCCGATGGCCAACCGTTGCGCGAGCGGCCGGTACCCGAACTCGACGATGCAGCGATCGAAGCCGCGCTTGCCCCGCTGCGCGGCACTATCGTGCAGCGAGCGCCGATCTACTCCGCGCTGAAGCAGGGCGGGGAGCCGCTGTACGCCAAGGCCCGTCGTGGCGAATCGATCGAAGCGCCGGAGCGCGAAGTCGTCGTCCATGCGCTGGACCTGCTCGAACGCGATGGCAACCGCCTGCGACTGCGGGTGGAATGCGGTTCGGGGACCTACGTCCGCAGCCTCGTCCGCGACCTCGGCGAGGCGCTGGGCTGTGGCGCCCACGTCGAAGTGCTGCGTCGGACGTGGGTGGACCCGTTCAGGCGGCCGGCGATGCATACCCTCAATGCGCTGCAGGCCTTGGCGTCCGGATCCGGCGAGTCCGCGCTGGACGCCTGCCTGCTGCCGATCGAGGCCGGTCTGGTCGATTTCCCCGGCGTCCGCCTGGGCGCGGACGAGGCGCGGCGCTTCGGCCAGGGTATCCAGTTGCACCCCGGGGAGCCGGGCGCGCCGGCCGATCCGGCGGCGGTGTACGACGCGGGTGGGCGGGTACTCGGACTGGGGCGGGTCGACCCCACGGGCCTGCTGCACCCCAAACGCCTGTTCACATGGGCCACGCCGCACTCCGGCCGCTGACGGACGGCGCCGGCGCGGCTTGTGACAGCGGTCCCGCACGGCTACAATTCGCGGGCTTTTTCAAGCAAACCTGCAACATTCTTTCAGCAAGCGGCGGACCGTGCGGTGCGTCGGCGTCGGTATTTCCGGCGACGATTGCGTTCTGCGGGTCGCGCATCACGAGGCAATCCAGATGTCCATCGACACCAGCAAGATCATCGAAGACAACAAGCGCGGCGACAACGACACCGGTTCCCCGGAAGTCCAGGTCGCCCTGCTGACCGCGCGCATCGAGCAGCTCCAGGGTCACTTCAAGGAGCACAAGCAGGACCACCACAGCCGTCGAGGCCTGCTGATGATGGTGAACCGCCGTCGCAGCCTGCTCGACTACCTGCACCGGAAGGATGCGGAAAGGTACAAGGCCCTGATCGCGAAGCTCGGTCTGCGCCGCTGATCGAAATACCCACCGCGGCGCAGTGATGCGCCGCGGTTGTTTTTGGGGACGACGGCAGAACCGCCGGACTTCCCAGGTCGCGAGCCGGCGACCGACCGGGCAGCGCAAGGGTGCTGTCCGGACCGCACCGAACCGATAGGAACCCAACGTGGCAAAAATTACCAAGACCTTCCAGTACGGCAAGCACCAGGTCACCCTGGAAACCGGCGAGATCGCCCGCCAGGCCGGCGGCGCCGTCATCGTCAAGGTTGAAGACACCGTGCTGCTGGTCACGGCCGTCGCCAACAAGACCGCGCGCGAAGGCCAGGACTTCTTCCCCCTGACCGTCGACTACCAGGAGAAGTTCTACGCCGGCGGCCGCATTCCGGGCGGCTTCTTCAAGCGCGAAGGCCGCGCGACCGAGAAGGAAACGCTGATCTCGCGCCTGATCGACCGTCCGATCCGTCCGCTGTTCCCGGAAGGCTTCCGCAACGAAGTCCAGATCATCGCCACGGTGATGTCGATGAACCCGGAAATCGACGGCGACATCCCGGCGCTGCTGGGCGCGTCCGCCGCGCTGGCGCTGTCGGGTGCACCGTTCGACGGTCCGATCGGCGCGGCGAAGGTCGGCTACAGGGACGGTCAGTACCTGCTCAACCCGACCAGGACCGACCTGGAGGACTCCAAGCTCGAGCTGGTCGTCGCCGGCACCCAGGCCGCCGTGCTGATGGTGGAGTCCGAAGCTGACGTGCTGTCCGAGGATGTGATGCTCGGCGCAGTGATGTTCGGCCACAAGGAAATGCAGGTCGCGATCAATGCGATCAACGAGCTGGTCGCCGAGGCCGGCAAGCCGAAGTGGGACTGGGCCGCGCCGGCCCGCAACGACGCCATCGTCGGCGCGCTCAAGGGCGCGATCGGCGACCGCCTGTCGGCCGCGTTCCAGATCCGCAACAAGGCCGAGCGTCGCGACAGCATCTCCGCGCTCAAGAAGGAAGTGCTGGCATCGCTGGCCGGTCAGATCGAGTCCAACGAGTGGAATCCGGCCGAAGTCTCCAAGGAGTTCGGCGAGCTCGAGTACGAGACCATGCGTGGCGCGGTGCTGAGCACCAAGATCCGCATCGATGGCCGTGCGCTGGACACCGTGCGTCCGATCAGCTCCAAGGTCGGCGTGTTGCCGCGCACCCACGGCTCGGCGCTGTTCACCCGGGGCGAGACCCAGGCGATCGTGGTCACCACGCTGGGCACCGCGCGCGACGGGCAGATCATCGACGCCGTTTCGGGCGAGTACAAGGAACACTTCCTGTTCCACTACAACTTCCCGCCGTACTCGGTCGGCGAGGCCGGTCGCATGATGGGCCCGAAGCGCCGCGAGATCGGCCACGGCCGCCTCGCCAAGCGCGGCGTGCTGGCGGTGATGCCGACGATGGAGGAGTTCCCGTACACCATCCGCGTGGTGTCGGAGATCACCGAGTCGAACGGTTCGTCGTCGATGGCCTCGGTCTGCGGCAGCTCGCTGGCGCTGATGGACGCCGGCGTGCCGATCAAGGCGCCGGTCGCGGGCATCGCGATGGGCCTGGTGAAGGAAGGCGACGAGTTCGTCGTGCTGAGCGACATCCTCGGTGACGAGGACCACCTCGGCGACATGGACTTCAAGGTCGCCGGCACCAGCGAGGGCATCTCCGCCCTGCAGATGGACATCAAGATCCAGGGCATCACCGAGGAGATCATGAAGGTCGCGCTGGCCCAAGCCAAGCAGGGCCGCCTGCACATCCTCGGCGAGATGGCGAGCGCGCTGACCGCTCCGCGTGGCGAGCTCAGCGAGTTCGCGCCGCGCCTGCTGACCAT
The DNA here is from genome assembly GCF_056739745.1 of Lysobacter sp. CC-YZS074. Lineage (NCBI taxonomy): Bacteria > Pseudomonadati > Pseudomonadota > Gammaproteobacteria > Lysobacterales > Lysobacteraceae > Lysobacter > Lysobacter sp. CC-YZS074. The sequence goes on from NZ_CP200301.1 coordinate 1,523,592, forward strand.
GAAGATCCACCCGGACAAGATCCGCGAAGTGATCGGCAAGGGTGGCTCGACCATCCAGGCCATCACCAAGGAGACCGGCACCCAGATCGACATCCAGGACGACGGCACCATCGTCATCGCCTCGGTCAACGCTGCCGCCGCCAACGCCGCCAAGGACCGCATCGAGCAGATCACCTCGGACGTCGAGCCGGGCCGGATCTACGAGGGCAAGGTCGCCAAGATCATGGACTTCGGCGCGTTCGTGACCATCCTGCCGGGCAAGGACGGCCTGGTGCACGTGTCGCAGATCTCCAGCGAGCGCGTCGAGAAGGTCTCCGACAAGCTCAAGGAAGGCGACGTGGTCAAGGTCAAGGTGCTGGAAGTCGACAAGCAGGGCCGCATCCGCCTGTCGATCAAGGCCGTCGAGGAAGGCGAGGGCGCCTCGGCCGAGTAGCCGAAGCGCTCCATTGCTGGACATGGAAAAGCGGGCTTCGGCCCGCTTTTTCTTTGGCGTGTCCGTGCGTCGGACTTTTGTAGGAGCGGCTTCAGCCGCGATCGGATGGTGGTTCGCGCGTACCGGCTCCGCGATCGCGGCTGAAGCCGCTCCTACAGGGGTGCGGGTGCGCGCGGCTAGTCCAGCAGCCAGCGGAAGGCGCGGCGCAGTTCGGCGGCGCCGTCGCGTTCGTACCAGCGGCCGTGGGCGAGGATCACGCGTTCGGGATCCCACGCGATCATCTGCTCGACGGCGTTCTTCAGGGCGGCCCGTTGCGGCCCGCGGAAGGTCAGGCGCATGTCGCGGGGCATCTGGCCATCGGGGTCGCGCGAACCGGCGAAACGGGTGATCCAGCGCGCCAGCAGGTCGAGCTTGCCGGGTTTGAAATTCTCGATGAAATCGGTCAGCACCAGCGTGCGGCTGGGGCGGTGGAAGAATTCGACCTCGGTCATGTAGCTGCCATCCACCGGCAGGGTCGCGACATCGGCGTCCCACGGATAGCCGGATGTGCGGTCGAGCTCGAGGGCGGGGAAGTCGATGCGGCCCTTGGCCTGTTCGCGGATGCGCGGGGCGAGGTACACGCGGGCCTCGGGGAAGACCTCGTGCCACTCGGGGATCCACCAGTAGTGGATGCGGTTGGGGCCGACGATCCACCGCGGCGTGCCGATGGCTTCGACCTCGCGCATCAGGTCGCGGGTGAGCGGCGTCGGTGAATGGACCAGCAGGTCGTCGCCGAGGCGCAGCAGGGTCATGCGGGTGGGGAAGCGCATCTTCGGCCACGGCATGCCGAATTCGATCGCCGGGCCGTCGACGATCCAGACGTCGTCGGTGACGGGCTTGAGGGTGTCGAGCGGTGGGTAGGTGACGTGGTCGTGGTGGGTCACTGCATCTCCTGTGGCGAGCGCGGCGAGGAGTGTCCGGCGGGGCGTGTGTCCATCGTTCGGCCGGACGGTCCCATCATGCCATCGACGGGTTTCGGGGCTCGGGGGCACAGGGCCGAGGCGAGCTCGTGTTTCGGATTTCTGGAATGTGGCTCCCGGGCTTTTGGAGTTGGGCTTCCGGGCGTCCGGATGTCGGGGCCTTGTAGGAGCGGCTTCAGCCGCGATCGTGGAACCGGTGCGGGCCGACGATCATCCGATCGCGGCTGAAGCCGCTCCTCCAGAAGCTCGGGATGGCGACGTCGATGGGAAGGACGAACCAGACATCAATGGAAATCCCGAGAGCGCGCGTCCAGGCCGCCCAGCAGCGGGGTCAGGTTTTCCAGCCGCCGGGCGACGAGGTGGAGGATGCCATCGCGGCTTTCCAGCCGGCCCTCGACCGCGAGCAGGCGCGACTCCAGCAGTTCGCGCCGCTGCCGCTCGGCGAGGCTGCGCCAGACCACCACGTTGGTCATGCCGTCCTCGTCCTCCAGCGTCATGAAGATCACCCCGCTGGCGGTCTGCGGACGCTGGCGCAGGGTCACCAGCCCGGCGACGCGGACGGTGCGGCCGTGCGGCAGCTGGGCGACTTCGCCCGAGCGCCGGCAGCGCCGTGCCGACAGCGCCTTGCGAAGCATCGCCAGCGGGTGCCGGCCGAGGGTGGTGCCGAGCATCGCGTAATCGGCGTGCACGTCCTCCCCGGCGCTGGGCAGCGGCAGCACGACCCGGTCGTTGTCCGCCTTGGCCGGCGAGTCGGCGAACAGCGGCAGTTGCAGTTCGACGCCGGTGATCTCCCAACGCGCCCGGTGGCGGTGGCCGGCGAGCCCGCGCAGGGCGCCGGCGTCGGCCAGCAGCGACTGTTCGCGGCGGTCGAGGCCGGCACGCGTGCACAGGTCGGCGACGCCGGTGAACGGCTGGCGTGCGCGGGCGGCCTCGATGCGCGCGGCGGCTTCGGGCGGGAAGCCGCGGACCATGCGCAGGCCGAGGCGGATGGCGGGTTGTTCCGCGGTGTCCTGGACGGATGCATCGGCGGCAGCGTGCGATGTGTCCGACTGTAGGAGCGGCTTCAGCCGCGATCTGGAATCGGCGCGGGCATCCAGACATCCGATCGCGGCTGAAGCCGCTCCTACGCCCCGAGGGAAGTCCCCTTGGGGGACAGAAAGCGGGGGGGCGTCGTCTTCCAAGCTGCAATCCCAGCCGCTGTAACGCACGTCCACCGGCAGCGTGCGGATGCCGTGGCGGCGGGCGTCCTGCAGGATCTGGTCGGGCGAGTAGAAGCCCATCGGCCAGGAGTTGATCAGCGCGCAGGCGAACGCGGCCGGCTCGTGGCACTTCAGCCAGCTGCTGGTGTAGGCGACGAGGGCGAAGCTCGCGGCGTGCGACTCGGGGAAGCCGTAGTCGCCGAAGCCTTTGATCTGCTCGAAGATGCGCTCGGCGTACTCGAGCGTGTAGCCGTTGCGCAGCATGCCCTCGGTCAGCTTCTGCCGGTGCGGCTCAAGCCCGCCGCGGCGTTTCCATGCCGCCATTGAGCGGCGCAGCTGGTCGGCCTCGCCACCCTTGTAGCCGGCGGCGACCATCGCGATCTGCATCACCTGCTCCTGGAACAGCGGCACGCCGAGGGTACGTTCCAGCACCGCCTTGAGCGCCCCGGTCGGATAGTCGATCGGCTCCTTTCCGGTGCGCCGCAGCAGGTAGGGATTGACCATGTCGCCCTGGATCGGACCGGGCCGGACGATCGCGATCTGGATCACCAGGTCGTAAAACTCCTTCGGCCGCAGCCGCGGCAGCATCGCCATCTGCGCGCGCGATTCGATCTGGAACACGCCGATGGTGTCGGCACGGCTGATCATCTCGTAGGTCGCCGGGTCCTCCTTGGGGATGTCGCCGACGGTGAGGTCGCGGCGGCCGCTGGCTCGCAGCAGGTCGAGGGTCTTGCGCACCGCGGTCAGCATGCCCAGCGCAAGGCAGTCGACCTTCATCAGACCGACTTCGTCGAGGTCGTCCTTGTCCCACTGGATCACGGTGCGGTCGTCCATCGCGGCGTTCTCGACCGGAACCAGCGTGTGCAGCGGGTGCTCGGAGATGACGAAGCCGCCGGGATGCTGCGACAGGTGGCGCGGCATCCCGATCAGCTCGGCGGTCAGCGCGATCACCTGCCGCAGCACCGGCGAGTCGGGGTCGAAGCCGCGCTCGCGCAGGTGTTCGGCGATCGGTGCGTGGCCACCCCAGCGGTCCATCGTCGATGCCAGTTCGGCGACCACGTCGGTCGGCAGGCCGAGCGCGCGGCCGACATCGCGCACCGCGCCGCGGCCGCGGTACTGGGTCGCCACCGCGGTCAGCGCGGCACGCTCGCGGCCGTAGCGGTTGAACACGTACTGCAGCACCTCCTCGCGGCGCTCGTGCTCGAAATCGATGTCGATGTCGGGCGGCTCGTTGCGCTCTTCCGAAATGAAGCGCTCGAACAGCATGTTCATCCGCGCCGGGTCGATCTCGGTCACGCCCAGCGTGTAGCAGATCACCGAGTTGGCGGCCGAGCCGCGGCCCTGGCAGAGGATGTGCTGCGAGCGGGCGAAGCGGACGATGTCGTGCACGGTCAGGAAATACGACTCGTAGCGCTTTTTGGCGACCAGCGCGAGCTCTTTCTCGATCAGCCCGCGGGCCTTGTCGCTCACGCCTTCCGGCCAGCGCCAGCGCGCACCTTCCTCGACCAGGTGGCGCAGCCAGCTGGCGGCGTCGTGGCCGGGCGGGATCAGCTCGTGCGGGTACTGGTACTGCAGCTCGCGCAGGCTGAAACGGCAACGCCCGGCGATCCGCACGGTCTCGGCGAGCAGGTCGGCGGGGTAGATGGCGGCGAGCGCGCGGCGGCTGCGCAGATGGCGCTCGCCGTTGGGGAACAGCCGGTGGCCGGCCTCGGCGACGGTGACGTGGTGGCGGATCGCGGTCATCGTGTCCTGCAGGGCGCGGCGGCCGCGCGCGTGCATGTGGACGTCGCCGGCGGCGACCAGCGGCAGGCCGAGGCGGGCGCCGGCCTCGCGCAGCTGCCGGAGACGGGTGTCGTCGTCGGGGCCGCGGTGCAGCTCGACCGCCAGCCAGGTGCGGCCCGGGAAGGTCTCGGCGGTCCAGCGCGCCTGCGCGTGGTCGATCGGGTCATCGGGCACCCACAGCGCGAGCAGGCCGTCGGTGGCGGTGAGGTCTTCCGGCAGCAGCCGGTATTCGCCCTTGGGCGCGCGGCGACGGGCACGGGTCAGCAGCTTGCACAGGGCGGCGTAGCCGGCGCCGTCCTCGACCAGCAGCACGAGCTTGGGGCCGCCTTCGACCTGCACCTCGCTGCCGACGATCAGCTTCACGCCGAACCGCTCGGATGCCTCCAGCGCACGCACGATGCCGGCCAGCGAGCCCTCGTCGGTGATCGCCAGCGCGGTGTAGCCCTGTTGCTTCGCGCGTTCGAACAGTTCCGGCGCGATGGATGCGCCGCGCTGGAAACTGAAGGCCGACAGGCAGTGCAGTTCGGCGTAGTCGGGCAGGTCGTGCATGGCGTTGCTCAACCGAACCAGCCGTGCAGCATGAAGCCGTCGGCGCGGCCTTCGACGGCGGCATCGCCGGCGGCGCGGAACGCCCAGCCGCGCTGGCCGAGGCTGGTTTCGACCAGGTAATAGTCGCGGCGCACGTCGCCGTCCCACCAGCCGGTCTCGATGCGCTCGGGGCCGGCGAGGATGGACAGGCGGTGGTCGCGCAGCGGCGCCGGGTGCGGCAACAGCCAGCCCGGACGTGGCACCGGTGCGGCGGTGATGCCGCGGGCGGTTTCGGTCTGCCACGCGCGTTCGGGACGGTGGTCGGCGCGCACCGCCAGGCCGTGCACCGCGTCGTCGCCGAGGCGGGCGCGCAGGCGCTCGCGCAACTGCTCCCACGGCACCGCCTGCTGCGGACGGGCATCGAACAGGTCGCGTCCGGCCGGCACGAACGGTGGCAGCTCGCGCGCGGCCAGCCGCACGCCGCGCACCGGCGCCGGCACGCGGGCCTGCTCCAGCCGGCCGCGGGCGAGTTCGAACAGCATCGCCGGATTGCGCTCGGGCGCGAGCAGGCCGATGGTGATTTCGCTGTCGGCGCAGCGCTCGTGCTCCAGCACGATGGTGAAGCGCTGCACGCCGCCGTCGCGGCCGGCGAGGTAGGCGGCGAGGTCGGCGGTCAGCCGGCGCAGCGGGAACAGCAGGGCCTGGCTGGATTCGACGTCGTAGTTGAGCTCGATCCGCGACTCGAACGAATCCGGCGGCTGGTAGCACTGCAGTGGCGCCGGCAGTGCGCCGGTCAACCGGTCGAGGTGGGCGAGCGCCTGCGGTCCGACCCGCTTGCCGAGCGCCGCGCGCGGCAGCGCCAGCACCTGTCGCAGCTTGCGCAGGCCCATCCGGCGCAGGGCGGTGGCGACGTCCGGCGCCAGCCCGCTGCGCTCCACCGGCAACTGGCCGAGCGCGTTGTGCAGCGGCGCTTCGTCGGTGACCGCGAGGCCGTCGTGCACGTTGGCCAGTGCGCGCGCGGCGTGCGGGTGGGGCGCGAGGGTGATGCGGTGGCGGAAGCCGAGTCCGGCCAGGTCGGCGCGCAGTTGCGCCTCGAACCGCGGCCACGGACCGAACAGTTTGAAGCTGGCCCCGACCTCCAGCAGCAGCGCCGAGGGCATGGTGCGGCAGACCAGCGAGCTGTAGCGGTAGGCCCAGGCGGCGAGGAAGTCGTGCCAGCGGTCGGTTTCGGCCGGGTCATGCTCGACGGCGGCGAAGCGGCTGCACAGCGCCTGCGCGGCGCCGAGCGACTGGCCGGCGCGCAGGCCGGCCGCCTTCGCCGCGGGATTGACCGCGTGCAGCACGCGCCGCTGCGCCGGCCCGGTGACCAGCGCCAGCGGGGCGTCGGGGTCGGGGTGGCGGCGCAGGACGCCGTCGAGCGCCAGTTGCGGCAGGAGGATGCAGGCCCAGAGCATTGGCTCTTCTCACTGCTTCTGCGCAGGCAGGGGACGAGGGAGGAACGCAAGTGCAGCAGGGGCTGAGGGGGATTGGTCGTGCAGCGGCTGGCCGCCGGGGACAGTGCTCCGGCCCTTCATCAGGGCTTCCTGCCCTGAGGCGGGCCGCCGACCATCCATGGTCGGCTTCTCCGCACTATTCCCGCCGTCCACCCGCTGTCCGACTGTCGATGGCGACCGGATGGAAAAACCTGGTGCAGCTGGCGACTGGTTGGATACAGGGGTCGGGAACGGAATCGCCCGCGTCGGCGGGTTGCCGCCGCGGCACTTGAGCACGCGCAGTTGCGCCGGTTGCGCGTCGATCGCGATCCGCAAAGCGGCGGGCGAGGGGTTGGCCGCGGCCTTCAACGGACGCATCGCGAAGCCGAGGCACTGGCCGGTCTCGGCCGCCACCTGCAGCCGGCGCAGGGCACGGTCGTCGGCGGTCCGCGGCCAGCACAGCACCGCGGGGCAGGCGGCCGAGCGCAGGCATTGCTCGGTCGCCCACAGGGCGTTGCGCGGGTCGGTGCGGACCACCTGCAGGCGCCTGAGGTCGATGCCGGCCTGCGCCCAGGCCGGGGCGAACGGCAGGTAGGGCGGGTCGACCAGCACCACCATGCCGTCGGCCTGCGACAGCCGGGCGAGGGTCGGCCACAGCAGGCGCAGTTCGCCGATGCCGTCGGCCGGCAGCAGCAGTTCGGTCAATGCGTGCTCGGGCCAGCCGCCGTCGGGCAGGGCCTGGTCGAGCAGGGCGTGGCCGGTGGGCTGCCGCGACGGCGCGCGCGGGGCCGGCTGGCCGCGCCAGACCCGGCGCGACTCCAGCAGGCTGTCGAGGGCGACCACCGCGCCCATCAGGACGGCCTCACGAGGCCGGCGAACAGGCCTTCGATGGCGAAGTCGGTGATGCGTGCGTCGATCTCGATCGGTGCGTGCGCCGGGTTGCGCGGCAGCAGGCGCAGGTGGTCGCGGCCGCTGTCGAGCCGCTTGACCGTCAGCTCGCCCTCGACCCGTGCGACCACGGTCTGGCCGCTGCGCGCCTGCGGCGTGCGGTGCACCCCGATCAGGTCGCCGGGCAGGATGCCGTCGAGCAGCATCGACTCGCCCTCGACCTCCAGCAGGTAGTCGGGGCGCAGGCGGAACAGCGAACGGTCGAGGGCGATTTCGCGGCGGATCTCGGGGTCGGAACCGATCGGCGTACCGGCGGCGACGCGGCCGAGCAGGGGGACCTGCAGCAGGTCGGGCCGCGCAGTCGGAGCGAATGCGGAAACGTTCTCCGCGAGCGGGTCGATGGACGTGCCGGCAGTGCGGCCGGAGCCGGATGCGGTGAGCCGGATCCCGCGCGCCCGCCCGGTCGACAGCTCGATCAGCCCCGCCTGCGCCAGCGCCTCCAGGTGGTAGCGCGCCGAGCGGTTCTGGCGGAAACCGAACGCCCGCGCGATCTCCATCTGCGACGGCGGATAGCCGTGCGTGGCGACGTGCTCGCGGAGGAAGTCGAACAGGCGGCGCTGGGTGTCGGTCAGGTGCATGGTACTAATTCTAGTAACAAATGGATGCGCGAAAAGTGAGCCCCGGCGGGTCAGGCAGTTACGGCCGCAAGCTCAGGTGGGATCGATGTCTGTTAAGCATCCACGCCGCCGTCTCAGCCGCTGGGACGCCGTAGGAGCGACGTAAGTCGCGACCTGTACATCGCCTCCGAAGCCCGCGCCCACCCCCTTGCGGCAAGCCTTCCAGAAGCACTCCGGAGGTATCCCGAGCGATCGGATCCCGGGTGCTCCGGCCGGGTTCGGCGGGTCGCGACTTACGTCGCTCCTACGGATCCGGCACACAAACCCGTACACCGGGGCAACGCCTTCACCCGCCGTGCCGCAGCATCGGACGCCCGCGCCTCCATCCAACCCGATGCCGCCTTCACCCGCCGCCGCCGCCGGTTTGCCACTGGCCAAGCCGGTCGTCGACCCGATCCCCGCCGGCACCCTGCGCACGCTGGAACGCAAGGCGCGCGGCTGCCGCAACTGCCCGTTGTGGCGACCGGCGACGCAGACCGTCTTCGGACAGGGCCCGGCCGACGCGGTGGCGATGCTGGTCGGCGAGCAGCCCGGCAACCAGGAGGACCTGACCGGTGCGCCGTTCGTCGGTCCGGCCGGGCAGTTGCTGGACCGCGCCCTCGACGATGTCGGCCTTGACCGCGGGTCGTTGTACCTGACCAACACCGTCAAACATTTCAAGTTCGAGCAGCGCGGCAAGGCGCGGCTGCACAAGCGCGCCAACGCCGCCGAGCAGGAGGCCTGCCGGATGTGGCTGGCGGCCGAGCTGTTGCAGGTCCGGCCGCGGATCGTGGTGGCGCTGGGCGCGATGGCGGCCCAGACGGTCTTCGGCAACGGATTCCGGGTGACCCGCGAGCGTGGGCAGTGGCGCGACCTGGAAGACGCGCGCGCCATCGCCAGTTGGCACCCATCGGCGGTGCTGCGGATGCCGGGGGAGCGGCGCGAGGCGGGGTATCGGGAGCTGGTCGAGGACCTCGGCAAGGTCGCCGAGGCGATCCGGTCAACCGGTTGACGCTTCACCACGTGCAGGAGCGACGTAAGTCGCGACCTGTACATCGCTTCCCGGAGGTGCATCTGCCGGTTTGCGGACGGGTTTTCCGGAGCCGTCTTCGGCAGGTTCGACGTAATCGATTGAACGCGTTTCCTCCCGGGTTCGGCGGGTCGCGACTTACGTCGCTCCTACCGTCGGTGCCGCCGTCGCAGGTCGGGTGTGAGGGCACATACGCGAACCACCTCACGCCACCTCGAACAGGTCCGACTGCGCCCGCACGTCGTCCTCATCGACAAACCCGCCGAGCCCGACGCCCACCAGCCGGTAGCGGGTCTCCGCCGGCAGCTCGATCCGCCCGCGCAGTTCGCAGGCGGTGTCGGCCAGCACCTGCAGGGTGGACGGCCGCACCGGCGGGGTCAGGCTGCGGGTGAGGATGCGGAAGTCGGCGGTCTTGAGCTTCAGCACCACGGTGCGCGCCAGCCGCGGATGGGCCTGCCGGCGCTCGCGCTCGTACCCGGCCCAGGTCTTCTCGGCGAGGCGGCGGATGTGCGATTCCAGCTCGTCCAGCCGCAGGTCGTGCTCGAAGGTGTCCTCCGAGGAGATCTGCACGGTCGGGCGCTCGGGGCGTACCGGGTTCTCGTCGATGCCCAGCGACAGTTCGTGCAGGCGCCGGCCCCAGCGGCCGAAGCGGCGCTCCAGCTCGATCGCGGGCACGCCGCGCAGGTCGCCGACGGTGGCGATGCCGAGGTCGGCCAGCTTGCCCTGCATCACCTTGCCCACGCCCGGAAGCCGGCCGACCGGCAGCGGCGTCAGGAACGCCTCGACCCGGTGCGGCCTGACCACGCACAGGCCGTCGGGCTTGTTCCAGTCCGAGGCGATCTTGGCGATGAACTTGTTCGGCGCGACGCCGGCCGAAGCGGTCAGTGCGGTCTCCTCCCGGATCGCGGCGCGGATCGCCTCGGCGGTGGCGGTGGCCGACGGTAGCCCCGAAGCCAGCGCGGTGACGTCGAGGTAGGCCTCGTCCAGCGACAGCGGCTCGATCAGCCCGGTGTGGCGGGCGAAGATGTCGCGCACCTGCCGCGACACCGCCTTGTAGCGGGTGAAGTCCGGCGGGACGAACACCGCCTGCGGGCACAGCCGCTCGGCCCGCACCGCCGGCATCGCCGAGCGCACGCCGAACTTGCGGGCCTCGTAGCTGGCCGCGCACACCACCGAGCGCGCCCCGCGCCAGGCGACGACCACCGGCTTGCCGCGCAGCGACGGGTCGTCACGCTGCTCCACCGACGCGTAGAACGCGTCCATGTCGACGTGGAGGATCCTGCGCGGCGCGGTCATGGCGACATTGTCACCCGCCCGGGTCACTCGAGGCTCCCTGCAGGAGCGGCTCCAGCCGCGATCATGGAATCGGCGCGGGCGGAGGACTGGCAGACCGCGGCGGAAGCCGCTCCTACCTTTTTCACCTGCTCTTTGGCAGTCTGGCGGCCACGCCTTCACGGAGCGCCGCATGCAGCGCCGCCATTTCTCGATGCTCCGCGAGTTCCACCTCGCCGACTGGTTCACCCTCGCCAACGCCTTCTGCGGCACCGGCGCGATCTTCGCGGCGATGCGGTTCCTGCAGGAGGGCGGGGTGCGCGACCTGATGATCGGGATGGCGCTGATCCCGCTGGCCTTCATCTTCGACGCGGTCGACGGCCGGGTGGCGCGCTGGCGCAAGTCGGCGTCGACCCTCGGGCGCGAGCTCGATTCACTGGCCGACGTGATCTCCTTCGGCGTCGCGCCGGCCGCGCTGGCCTACGCCTGCGGCCTGCAGGGAGGCTGGGACTGGGTGGTGCTGAGCTACTTCGTCGGCTGCGGCGTGAGCCGGCTGGCGCGCTACAACGTCACGGCCGAGCAGTTGGCGGGTGACGAGGGCAAGGTCAAGCACTTCGAGGGCACGCCGATCCCGACCAGCCTGGTGCTGGTGGTGGTGCTGTGGGTCGCCGCCGCGCAGGGCGCGATCGGGCCGGACCTGTGGCTGGGCATGGTCAAGCTGGGGCCTTGGCAGTTCCATCCACTGGTGCTGATGTTCGCCATCTCCGGCTCACTGATGGTCAGCAAGACGCTGCGGATCCCGAAACCATAGCCTGCTTCCGTCGCAGGGGCTTCCCGGCTTCGCGCATTCGACAGCCTGCAACGGCCACGGCGCTATCATCGCGGCGGACGTGGAGGGTGCAATGGCCAATCAGGGATTCGGCGGTGCCGGCAGTGCCGGCGGCGATGACTTCGACGCGCTGTCGCGGCAGTACTGGAGCCGCTGGGGCGAGATGCTGCGTGCGGCGAGTGGCGTGCCGGGAGCGGCACCCGGAGCTTCAGTGTCACCGGGATATCCGGGCGGAGCGCAGGCCGCGATGCCGGGCTGGAACGAGGCCCTGGCATGGTGGTCGCAACTGGCGGGTGGCACCGGGCAACCGGCCGACGAGGCCGTGCGGCGCTTCGGCGCCCAAGCCAGCGGCTGGTACGCGCAGATGCAGCAACTGGCGGCGCAGTTCGCCGGGCAACAGGCCAGTGCGGCGGAGGTCGCCGCCGCATGGAAGAGTGCGCTCGGCAGCACCGGCGGCAATCCGTTCGCCGACGCGCTGCGAGGCATGCAGGGCCCCGGCCAGGCGGGGTTCGAACAATGGCTGGCGCAGGTCTCGCCGTGGCTGGCACCACTGCGGCAGACAGGGCAGGCCTGGCTGGGCATGCCGGCGTTCGGGTTCACCCGCGAGCACCAGGAGCGCTGGCAGCGGCTTGCCCGGGCGCAACTCGACTACCAGCAGCAGGCCGGCGCGTTCCAGGCCCTGATGGCGGAGGCGACGCAGGACGCGTTGCGGCGCTTCGAGGACAAGCTGGCCGAGCGCAGCGAGCCGGGACGGCAGTTGCAGTCCACCCGCGCGCTGTTCGATCTGTGGATCGACGCGGCGGAGGAGGCCTACGCCGACATCGCCCTGTCGCCGCGCTTCCGCGAGGCCTACGGTGCGATGACGAACGCGCAGATGCGCCTGCGCGCGGCGGTGCAGTGCGAGGTCGAGCAGGCCGGCGAAGCGCTCGGTGTGCCGACCCGCGGCGAAGTCGATGCGGCGCACCGCAAGATCGTCCAGCTCGAGCGCGAGATGCGGCGGCTGCGTGATCTCATGTCGGATGCGGGAATGGCTGGCGACCACCCGCGCACCCCGGACGCCGGTCCGCAAACGCCGAACCGCCCCGCCACGAAGCGTGGCAGGGCGAGTACCGCGGCTGCGGCGGGCAAACGCACTGCTCCGGCGAAGTCCGCGACGCAGGCACCGGGCCGCGCCACGTCCACGCAGGCCGTATCGAAGAAGCCCGTGTCGAAACCGGCGAAGGCTTCGCGGACACCGGCGAAGGCGACCGGCGCATCCAGGTCCACTCCCCGCAGGGCACGCTGAAGATGGACACCCACCAGGCTTCCGTCACCGGTCCGCTCGACATCACTCCCGACGCGCTCGCGCAGGAGGCGATGCAGGTGCAGGCCAAGCTCCGCGCCGGCCTCGACACCTTGCACCAGTTGGGGGACACGGCTTTCGGCGCGACCCCGAAGGAGGAGGTCTGGCGCGACGGCAAGGTCGCCCTCTACCGCTATCGCGGCGACCGCCTCGACAACGGCCGCGCGCCCACCGCCAGGGTGCCGCTGCTGATCGCCTACGCGCTGGTCAACCGGCCGTACATGGTCGACCTGCAGGCCGACAAGTCGATCGTGCGTGGGCTGCTCGAGCGCGGCGAGGACGTCTACATCCTCGACTGGGGCTATCCCGACCGCTCCGACCGCTATCTCGAACTCGACGATTACATCCAGCGCTACCTGGGCGGGGCGGTCGACCACCTGCGCCGCCGCCATCGGCTCGATGCGGTCAACCTGCTCGGCATCTGCCAGGGCGGCGCGTTCTCGCTGTGCTACAGCGCGCTCAACCCGCGCAAGGTGCGCAACCTGGTCACGATGGTCACGCCGGTGGATTTCCACACCGACGACAACATGCTGGCCAACTGGGTGCGGGGGGTCGACGTCGACCTGATGGTGGACACGCTCGGCAACGTCCCGGCCGACGTGATGAACTTCAGCTACCTGATGCTCAAGCCGTGGCGGCTGTTCGTGCAGAAGTACGTCGGGCTGGTCGACATCCTCGACGACCCGCGTGCGCTGGAGGACTTCCTGCGGATGGAACGCTGGATCTTCGACTCGCCCGACCAGGCCGGGGAGGCGTTCCGCCAGTTCGCCAAGCAGTTCTATCAGGCGAACGGATTCGTCAACGGCGGTATCGAGATCGGCGGCCGCGCCATCGACCTCGGCTACGTCGACATGCCGGTGCTGAACGTGTTCGCCGAGGCCGACCACCTGGTTCCGCCGTCTTCCTCGCGGGCCCTGCGCGACGTGGTCGGCAGCACCGATTACAGCGAGCTGTCCTTCCGCGGCGGCCACATCGGCATCTACGTTTCCGGCCGCGCCCAGCGCGAGGTGCCGCAGGCCATCCACAACTGGCTGTCGGCGCGGTCGCGGTAGCGCACGGCTTACGTGGCCGTCACGCTGCCCGACTAGACTCGTTCCAACCCCAACGCCATGCCGAGTCGAATGGAACACAGCTCCCGCCCCTTTGTCCGCTCCCGCAACGACCGCATGCTGGCCGGTGTCATCGGCGGCATCGCACGCCGGTTCGGCTGGAATTCGACCCTGCTGCGGGTGATCTTCGTGATCGTGTCGATCGCCTCCGCGGCGTTCCCCGGGATCCTGGTCTACCTGATCCTGTGGCTGCTGATGCCGGAAGAGGGCGAGGTCGCCCGCTAAAGCGATGCCACGCGGGTCCGGGACGACGCGGCGCCGGCTGATGGTGCTGGCAGGCGCCGTGTGGACCTCGCCCAACACCCTGGCAGGCCTGTTGCTCGGCGCAGTCGGCATCCCGTTCGGCGCACGCGCGCTTTGGCGGCGCGGCGACCTCGCCCTGGTGTTCCACGACTGGCCCTGGGGTCCGGGCGGCGCCATCACCCTTGGCAACGTGATCGTCCACACCGGTTCGGACCTCGACCGCCCATGCCGCACCTATGCCCATCGCGCCGGCTGGTGCGAGGAGCCCGCCGTCAGGCTGGCCGACCACGAACGCGCCCACGTGTTCCAGTACATGGTGCTCGGCCCGGTGTTCCTGCCGGTCTATCTCGCGTGCGGCGGGGTCAGTGCACGCAACCGCTTCGAGCGCGCCGCCGACCGATACGCCATGACCGGCAAGGGCTGGTGGCCATGGCCCGCGCCGGTGCAACGCAGGCCATAGCGCGGCGTCCTTCACGCGTGGTGGGGCGTGTTCCATAATGGCTGGACGGTCGCGCCGCGGGGAGGCGGGCGACACGAAGCGCCCGCGCAGGCGGCGCATCGAACCCGGGGGAAGGAAATGCTCAAGTACGCGTTGCTCGCGGTGTTCGCGGGTCTGGCCTGGTTCGTGTTCGTCGACGGCAGCAGGCTCGACGAAGACGATGTGCGGGCGTACTACGTCGCCCAGCGCGACGCGACCCTGGCGCTCGACGCCGACGCCCTGTGCGGGATGATCTCCAGGGACGTTTCCGGCCGGATGACCACCTACATCGGCCCGCGTGAGCAGATCCAGCTGGTGTCGCGCGATGCCGCGTGCCGCGACACCCGGGCCATGTTCCGGAAGATGAAGCCGCTGATGGAGCTGCTCGGCAGCGACGTGCCGTTCGGTTACAGCTACGAGGTCAACAGGATCACCTTGTCCGGGGACGGGAAGTCCGCCGAGGTCGAAGTCCGCAGCGTGCTGGACATCATCGGCATGCGGTTCGTGTCCCGCACGGTGGAGACGCTGGTCCGCGACCGTCGCGTGGTGATGGTCGAACACGTGGAAGGACGCGCCTGGGTCAGCGAGAGTCCCGGGATGTAGGTGGTGCGCCCCGGCACGATGCCGCGCAACGAAAAGGCCTGCGCGATGCAGGCCTTTTTGCTTGGTACCGGAGGTGGGACTCGAACCCACACGCTTTTAAGGGCGGCGGATTTTGAATCCGCTGCGTCTACCATTCCGCCACTCCGGCGCGGGCGCGCAGTATAGCCGAGAACATCGGCATGGCGGCTCGGTCGTCGGATCGGAAAGGGGTCAGAAGCCGCCGTAGCGGGCCATCGCGGCGGCGAGCACGAAGATCACCGCGATGGCCGCCAGCTGGAGGTGGACCAGGGACCGGGCGCGGCCGAGCCGCGCGGCATCGGGGACGAACGAGGGATCCGCGCGCAGCGCCTTGCGCCACCGCAGGAAGGTCACCGTCGGCAGGATCGACAGCAGGCCGACGAGCACATAGGCGCCGAGCTTGGTGTGGAACCAGGGGTTGTGCAGGTAGAAGTCGTGCCCCTTGATGCCGAACCACACGCGCAGCAGGCCGATCACCAGCAGCAGGCCCGCCACCGCACCGTAGCCGGCATCGACACGGGCGAGTCGCTGGATCGTGGCGCCGTCGACTGCGCCACGAAGCAGCATCGACTCGGAAGCCAACCGGGCGACGAGGGCGAACACGAACAGGTGGTGCAGGGCGGCGAGGAGCAGGTCGGTCAGCATGCGGGTGCTTCCATGGCGTGTGTCGCACCGGCGCGACGGGTGCCCGTGCTAGCCAGTGCGTGCATCCCGTGGGCGGGACGGTGCATCCCGCGGGACGGCCTGTGGCGTCTAGCGGGTCTCGTCCGTGGCCAGGGCCTTGTCGGCCCGGGTGAACCACTCGCCGCTCTGCGGGATGAACATCGAGCAGCCTTCCATCGCGGCCTTGTAGATGTGCACCGAGACGGCCACGTCGTTGCTGCTGGTGTTGCGGATGGCGTGGTATTCGTGCGGCGGGATCAGGCTGCCGGCGCTACCGGGCCCGGCGACCATGCCACCGGCGGCGCGGAAGCGGAAGCGCTCGTCTTCGCGCTCGAGCAGCTCGTACTGGGTGATTTCCAGTTCGCCGTCCCAGACGCCTTCCACACACCACAGCCCGCAGTGGTCGTGCACCGGCGTGCCCTGGCCCGGGCCCCAGGTCATCGCGACGACGCTGTAGCCGTGTTCTGGGCTGCGGTAGATCTCGCGGCGGGCGTAATGGTCGTCGATCGGCTCGAACACGCACGGCGGCAGGCTGACGTCGCGGTCGCGGATCATCCGGCACAGGGTATTGCGCAGGGCCGCGGTGATGGCGTGCTCGTCGCCGGCGCTGACCGCGGCATCGAGCGCGTTCACGAGTTTGTCGTGGCCGGGAAAGGCGATGTCGGGCAGGGCTTGGGCGTTCATGCGCACGATTCTACGCCGGTGCTACAGGCTGTCGAGGAACCCGCGCACGGCCGGGCCGAAACGGTCGAAGTCGACCAGGAAGGCGTCGTGCCCCTGCGGCGAGGGCAACGGCAGGAAGCGTGCGTCGGCGCCCCCGGCGGCCAGGCCTTCGGCGATCTCGCGCTGTTGCTGCAGGGGAAACAGGATGTCGGTCTCGGCGCCGATCGCCAGCGCCTTTTCCACCCGGATCGACGCCAGGCCGGCACGGGTGTCGCCTTCGCCGTCGCCGCAGCGCTCTCCGCAGTAGTCGCCCAGGTCGAACCAGTCCATCGAGCGGCTCAGGTAGAGGTAGCAGTTTGGGTCGAACCGGCGCACGAAACGGCGCGCGTGGCCTTCGAGGTAGCTCTCGACTTCGAACTCCAGCCCGAACGGCTCGTCTTCGGCGCGGTCGGAGTCCAGCCGCACCCGGCCGAAGCGGCCGTCCCACTCCAGCGCCGAGCGGTAGGTGATGACGCCGAGCTTGCGCGCCATCCGCATGCCCGATTCGGGGTATTGGTCGTCGTCGTACCGGCCGTTGTTCCAGTTCGGATCGAGCCGGATCGCCTCGCGCTGCAGCGAGCGGATCGCGATCGAGAACGGCAGCGCCTTGGCCGCCCCCGAAATGTTGACGTGGGCGCGGGCGATGCGCGGGTGGCGGGCCAGCATCGCCAGCGCCACCATGCCGCCCATCGAATTGCCGACCACGCAGGCGAGGCGCTCGATCCCGAGTGCGCGCACGACATGCGCCGCGGCTTCGGCACCGTCCTCGATGGACAGCTCCGGAAAGTCGAGCCGGTAGGCCTCGCCCGTCAACGGGTTGATCGACGCGGGCCCCGCGGAGCCCTTGCAGCTGCCCAGCGCGTTGGTGCAGATGACGAACCAGCGGTCGCTGTCGATCGGCTTGCCGGCGCCGACCATGGCCTCCCACCAGCCGGCCTCCGGATCGGCTTCGCTGGCGGCGGCATGGGCGTCGGGCGAGAGGCCGGTGACGATCAGCACCGCGTTGTCCCGCCCCGGGTTGAGCGTGCCCCAGGTCTCGTAGGCGATGCGGGCGCCGTGGAGTTCACCGCCGCGCCGCATCGGAAACGGCGAGGGCAGGTCGATGAAGCGCGTGCCGGGCGGGATGAATTCGGTCATGCGGGTGGGCAGTCCTTTGTCGAAACGGGCAGCACGTCCTCTTATTCGATCACACGGTCGACCATCAGCGCAGCCGAGGCCTGCGGACCGGTGTCGACCACCACCGGGACGGATTCGAAGTCACCGGCCTGCGCGGTGGCGTCACCACTGGCGGACACGCGCGCGGTGAGTTCGACGCGATCGAGCTGCGAGAGCTTCGTGGTGGGCATCAGGCTGTCGGCGTCGGTCAGCGTCACGGTCAGGGGGAAGCCTGCCGGTTGCAGTTTCTCCACCGCGACCGGCATCGGCGGGCCGTCGGGGCGCCGGGCGATCACGAACACGCTTGCGCCATCGGGATAGCGCATGGCCAGCTGCGGGTCGAGCGAGACGCTGACGGTGATGGCCACCGCGGACGCCCCGGCCGTTGGCGGCGGGGCCAGCGTTTCCATGCCGGCGTCGGCGCGGGCCAGGTTGACCTGGTCGCGCAGGCTGGTCGCGGTGGCGGCATCGACCATGCCCAGCAGCGGCTCCCAGGTACGGACCGCTTCGGCCGCCTGGCCGGCCTGCCGCTGTGCGATCCCCAGGAACCAGCGCGCACGCTGGTGGCGCGGGTCGACCGCGACGGCGTGCTCCAGCATCGCCACCGCCTCGGCATCGAAGCGACGTTCCGGATGGATCCGGGCGCGCGCTTCGGCAGCCTCGGCGAGCAGGGCCGGGTCGTCCGGCGCAAGCAGGAGGGCGCGGCCGTAGGCCTGGCGTGCGTCATCCCCCCGGCCCTCGGCGACGTAGGCCCGCGCCAGCAGGCGCCAGCCTTCCACCTGGTTGGGGTCGCGCTCGAGTTCGGCCTGCAATTGGACGATGGCGTCGGCCAGCGTTTCCGGGGCACGGCGCTGCACCTCGTCGAGCGCGCGGGGCGTGCCGACCAGGACGTACAGCAGGGCCGTGACGAGGGCCAGGCTCGCCACGACGCCGGCACCGGCCAACGGGCGCGTACGCCACACCGGCCGCAACACCCACGTCAGCACCAGTACGACCAGCACGATGCTGGCGATCACGAACACGGTCATCACCACTCCTGGTCGTCATCGACGGCCGCGGCCGCCTGCGGTCCCGCGCGCCGGCGCACGATGCGGGCGACCACGAAGCCGCCGACCAGCAGCAGCACCGCCGGCCCGAACCACAACAGCCAGGTGGTCGGTTCCATCCGCGGGCGGTACAGCACGAACTCGCCGTACCGGGCCACCAGGTACTGCTTGACCTCGGCGTCGGACTTGCCCTGCCGCATCAGATCCAGCACCTCGTTGCGCAGGTCCTGCGCGATCTGCGCGTGGGAATCGGCCAGCGACTGGTTCTGGCATTTCACGCAGCGCAGTTCCTCGGTCAACGCATGGAAGCGCTCGGCTTCGGCCGGACTGCTGAAGCGCGGCGGCGCGGCCGGATCGCCAGCCTGTCCGGACGCGGCGAGCGGCAGCGCGCAGACCAGCGCCAGCACCAACGCCAGCAGCCAGTGACGGGTCATCCCTCCACCTCGACCAGCGCGGGGATCAGCTCGTCACGGATGGTGTCCTCGCTCATCGGGCCGACGTGCTTCCAGCGGATCACGCCCGCGGCGTCGACCAGGAAGGTTTCCGGCGCGCCGTAGATGCCCCAGTCGATCGCCTTCTCGCCGGTGTAGTCGGTCAGCACCAGCCAGTAGGGGTTGCCGAACTGCTCCAGCCAGCGCAGTGCGTCGGCGTGCTCGTCCTTGAGGTTGTAGCCGATCACGCGGATGCGCTTGGTCTCGGCGAACTTCGTCAGCACCGGGTGCTCCACGCGGCACTCCGGACACCAGCTGCCCCAGACGTTGAGCAGGTAGGGTTCGCCGAGCAGTTCCCGCGACGACACCAGCCGCCCGGCCTCGTGCAGCACCGGCAGCTCGAACGCGGGCGCCGGCTTGCCGATCAGCGGCGAGGGCAGCGCCTCGCGGTTGCCGTCGCGGCTGAGGATCACCCCCGCCAGCAGCAACGCGGCGAGCAGGCCGAACACGACCAGCGGCAGCCAGCGGGCGGTGGATTTCTGTCCGGTCATTGCGGGGTCCTCCTCGGGATCTCGCCGCCGCGGCCATCGTCGCGGCGGAAGCGGCGGTCGGCCGCGGCGACCAGACCGCCCAGCGTCATCAGGATCGCGCCGGCCCAGATCCAGCGCACGAACGGCTTGATATGGACGCGGATCGCCCACGCGCCGTCGCCGAGCGGCTCGCCCAGCGCGACATACAGGTCGCGGGTCACGCCGCGTTCGATCGCCGCCTCGGTCATCACCTGGCCGCCGCTGGCATAGGCGCGCTTTTCCGGATGCATGGTCGCGATCGGCGCGCCGCCGTCGAACACCTGCACCGTGCCGAGGTCGGCCTCGTAGTTGGGGCCGACGCGGTGGCTGACGCCCTCGAAACGGAAGCCGTAGCCGCCCAGCTCCACCGTCTGCCCCGGCTTGACCGCGAGTTCCTTCTGCACGTTGAGTCCTTCGACCAGCAACGCGCCGACCAGGAACACCGCGACGCCGAAATGGGCGAGCGTCATGCCGAGCATTTCGGGGGTGAAGCGGTTGCCGCTGTTGCTGAAGCGCGACCAGACGAAGCGCAGGGTGCCCGCGCCCACCCACAGCGCGCCGAACACGCCGGCCGCCACCTTCCACGCCCCCTGCGGCGCGAGGAAGAACGCCACCAGGCCGCCGGCGAGCGCCAGCCCGGCCCATGGCAGCAGCATCGCCAGCGGCCGCGACGGCTGCTCACGCTGCCAGCGGGTGACCGGACCGAACGGCAGCAGCAGCACCAGCGGCGCCATCAACAGGGTGAACAGCAACGCGAAATAGGGCGGGCCGACCGAGATCTTGCCCAGCTCCAGTGCATCGGCCAGCAGCGGGTAGAGCGTGCCGAGCAGCACCATCGCGCAGGCGGTCGACAGCAGCAGGTTGTTGGCCAGCAGCAGGGTCTCGCGCGAACTCGCCTCGAAGAGCTTGCCGTTCTCGTCGCCCGGCGCGCGCAGCGCGTACAACACCAGCGAGCCGCCGATCACGATGCCCAGGAAGATCAGGATGAACAGTCCGCGCGTCGGGTCGGCGGCGAACGCGTGCACGCTGGTCAACACGCCGGAACGGACCAGGAAGGTGCCCAGCAGCGACAGCGAGAACGTAGCGATCGCCAGCAGCAGGGTCCAGCCGCGGAAGCTGCCGCGTTTCTCGGTCACCGCCTGCGAGTGCAGCAGCGCCGCGCCGGCCAGCCACGGCATGAAGCTGGCGTTCTCGACCGGGTCCCAGAACCACCAGCCGCCCCAGCCGAGCTCGTAATACGCCCACCACGAACCCAGTGCGATGCCGAGCGTCAGGAAGGCCCACGCGATGTTGGTCCACGGCCGCGTCCAGCGCAGCCAGCGCGCATCCACGTGGCCGTCGAGCAGCGCCGCGATCGCGAACGCGAACGGCACCGAGAACCCCACGTAGCCGAAGTACAGCATCGGCGGGTGGATGATCATTCCCGGATCCTGCAGCAGCGGGTTGAGGTCGCGGCCCTCCACCGCCGCCGGCAGCAGCCGGTCGAACGGGTTACTGGTGAAGATCAGGAACGCCAGGAAGCCCACGCTGACCACGCCCATCACGCCCAGCACCCGGGCGATCACCGGCGCCGGCAGGCGTTGCGAAAAACGCGCCACCGCCGCCGTCCACAGCGCCAGCACCAGCGCCCACAGCAGCAACGAGCCCTCGTGCGAACCCCAGACCGCGGTGTAGCGGTAGACCATCGGCAGCAGCGAGTTGGAGTTCTCGGCGACGTAGCGCACCGAGAAATCCTGGACGACGAACGCCCCGGTCAGGATCACGAACGCCAACCCGACCAGCACCAGCTGCGCGTAGGCGGCCGGCCGTGCAATCGCCATCCACGGCGGCAGGTTGCGATGGGCGCCCACCAGCGGCAGCGCCGCCTGCAGCGAGGCGACCAGCAGGGCGAGGACCAGGGCGACCTGGCCGAGTTCGGGCAGCATCAGTCGGTCGACCCGGTGTTGCCGGGGGACGGCGCGTCCACGTCGTGCTTCCGGTGGGCCTGGCCCATTTTGTCGGCGACTTCCTTGGGCATGTAGGTCTCGTCGTGCTTGGCCAGCACTTCCTCGGCGACGAAACGGTCGCCGTCCATGCGCCCGGTCGCGACCACGGCCTGGTTCTCGCGGAACAGGTCGGGAAGGATGCCGGTGTAGGTGACCGGCATCAGCGCATCGCCGTCGGTGACCTGGAAGCGCGACTCCAGCGTGCCCTCCACCCGCTGCAACGAGCCCTCGGCGACCATGCCGCCGAGCCGGAAACGGGCCTGGCCGGACTTCACCTCGGAGCCGGCCTCGCCGCTGATCACCTCGGCGGGCGTGTACAGGTAGGCGACGTTGCGTTGCAGGGCCATCGCCACCAGCGTCGCGGCGATGGCGGCGGCGACCACCAGGGCAAGCACCCAGAGCAGTCGGCGTCGGCGGACAGGATTCATCGGGTCAACTCGTTCGATGCGGAAGTCTGATCGGGTGCGGCGGCGATGCGCGCGGCGGCCTGACGGGCGGCGCGGCGGCGCGCGGCGCGCAGTTCGCGACGGATCTGCAGGCGCGGGGAAACGAAGTCCCAGCCGAGCACCAGCACGAAGACGACGTAAGCGGCAATGACGTAGCCGAGATAGCTCATCGACCACCTCCCGCCAGCCCGGCGACCCACGCCTTGCCGCTCTCGCGGCGCAGGTTGTCGGCGCGGGCGCGGGCGAGCAGGGCGCCGACGAACCACAGCTTGGTGCCGATCAGCATCCACACCAGCGGCTGGACCATCGACGGGTCCATGCTCGACTCGCCGAACACGCGGATCGTCTGGCCCTGGTGCAGCGAGTTCCACCACACCACCGAGTAGCGGATCACCGGCAGCAGCACCACGCCGACGATCGCCAGCAGCCCGGCGGCGCGCGCGGCGGCGCGGCGGTCGTCGATCGCGTTGTAAAGACCAATGACGCCCAGGTACAGGAACAGCAGGATCAGCTCGGTGGTCAGGCGCGGGTCCCAGTCCCACCAGGTGCCCCACATCGGCTTGCCCCAGATCGAACCGGTCAGCAGCGTGATCAGGGTGAAGCCGGCGCCGATCGGCGCGCAGGCCATGGCGAGGATCTCGCACAGCTTGATCCGCCAGATGAGCGCAATGGCCGCGTAGAACGCCATCAGGCCGAACACGAACATGCTCATCCACGCGCTGGGCACGTGGATGTAGAGGATCCGGAAGCTGTCGCCCTGCTGGTAGTCGGCCGGCACCACGAACAGCGCGCCGTAGCCGCCCCACAGCATCACCAGCAGGCCCAGCCCGTAGGCCCACGGCGCCCAGCGGGCGGCGAAGCGGTCGAAGTAGGGCGGTGAACCGAGTTTGTGGAACCAGCGAATCAGTGGATTCATCGTTTCAGCGTCCGCTCCCGGCGGTGGAGCAGGCTCCGTCATCGTGGCGGCGAGTCTGGTGACCGTGGCTCCGGCGCACCTTGACCCGCCTCGGATGGGCGCCTGTTCAGTTGCTCAGTTCAGTGCGATACGGATCGCCGCGGCGGCCGCGAGCGGCGCGAGCACCAGCGACAGCGCCAGTCCGGCGCCAAGCAGGAGCAACGCACCGGCCGGATCCAGTCCCTGGGCCGAGGCAGCCACGCTGCCGGCCCCGAACACCAGCACGGGCACGTACAAGGGCAACGCAAGCAAGGCCACAAGTATACCGGAGCGCCTCATCCCGACGGTCAGTGCGGCCACCACCGCCCCCAGGAGGCTCAGCAGCGGAGTACCGAGCGCCAGCGAGGCCAGCAGCACGGGCAATTGACCGCGCGGCAGGTGCATCAGTTCCGCCAGGAAGGGCGAAGCCAGCAGCAACGGCAACGCCGTGGTGGCCCAGTGCATGAACGTACGCACACCGACCAGCCAGGCCAGCGGCACCGGGGCCAGCATCCATTGCTCCAGCGAGCCGTCCTCGGAATCCCCGCGGAACAGCGTGTCCAGCGCCAGCAGGCCCGACAGCAGCACGGCCACCCACAGCACGGCCGGGGCGACCCCCGCCAGCACCTTCGCCTCGCCGCCGAGCGCCAGCGCGAACAGCACGACCACCAGCAGCGCGAACAGCGCCGGCTGCAGCGCGTCGCCGCGTCGGCGCCAGAGCAGGCGCAGGTCGCGGACCATCAGCGCCTTGGCGGCCCCGGCAAGCCCCGGAAGCGGTGCCGACGCCTTCATGCGGCCTGCTCCACGGGCGGGCGGCCGATCACCAGCAACCGTGTGCGCACCGGTGGCGCGGCGTAGGCGCCGTGGGTGGTCACCAGCGCCGCACCGCCTTCGCGCAGGTGTGCCTGGACCATGCGGTTGACCAGTTCGATGCCGCCCAGGTCGAGGTTGGCGTAGGGTTCGTCGAGCAGCCACAGCGGCGCCGGCGACAGCCACAGCCGGGCGAGCGAAAGGCGCTTCTTCTGGCCGGCCGACAGCTGGCGGGCGAGAGCATCCTCGTACCCCGCCAGACCCACGATCGCGAGGGCGTGTTCGGGCAACTGGCCACGGCGGCGACCCTGCAGCCCGCACAGGAACTCGAGGTTCTCCAGAGCGCTGAGGTCGGCCTTCAGGCCCGGCAGGTGGCCGAGATAGGCGATCGCCCGTGCCCGGCGGGCCGGTCCCGCGGCGCCGCCGTCGATCTCGATCTCGCCGCCCTCGGCGCGAAGCAGGCCGGCCAGCACGCGCAGCAGGGTGGTCTTGCCGGCACCATTGTCGCCCTGCACCAGCAGTGCCTCGCCGGCGTCGACGCTGAAGTCCAGCGGGCCGAAGACCGGTTCGTCGTTGCGGGCAAAGTGCAGGCCGCGGGCCTGGAGCAGCGGCGGGGCGGGGCGATCCATGGAAGTCATTCGGCGGGTGCAGCGGACCTGCGGCGGCGGGGAGTGGCCGTCGGGGCGTGATGGTACAGGGGGCGGGGCAGCGTGGCCCTAGGCGCGGACGAACTCGTCGGCCCAGCCGGCCCAGTCGATATGACGGGCGACCGGCTCGGCCAGACCCGCCGGCTGCGGGCAGCCCGTCAGCATCTTCAGCCGGACCGGGGTGCCGCACCGCCAGCTCAGCACCCCGGCCTGACCGAACGCCTGCGCCAGGCGCTCGACCAGCGGGTCGTGCGCATCGGCGAGCAGCCAGCCCGGTTCGCGCCACTGGCCGTCGGGGCTTTGCGCGCACGCCGCGAGCCGCGCGATGCCGGCCGCGTCGAGTTCGGCGACGAGCAGCCCGTCCGCGGTGCGATTGGCCTCGTCCGAATGCGGCTGCGACGCCGGGTTCCACGCCGTCAGGAACGCGTAGCTGCGGGCCGGCCAGTACGCTTCGAGGTCGGCCGCCGGCTGCCCGACCCGGAGCGGCACCGTGTCGCCGTCCAGCGCGACCGAATACACCGCGCTGGCGTAGGCGCAAGCCAGTTCGACCGCATCGACGACACGATAGGTACGCATGACCGGAGTTTCGAGCGGGCGACGGGTGGATGCAACCGGCGTGCCCCGCCGCTCCAGGCAATGGAGTGCACCCGGATTTCGTAGACTCTGGCGCCCCCTTGCCGGTCCGTTCCCGATGACGCCTCGCCTGGATACCAAGCTGCCGAAGGTCGGCACCACGATCTTCACCGTGATGTCGCAACTCGCCGCCGAGCACGGCGCCGTCAACCTCGGCCAGGGATTCCCCGATTTCGACGTCCCGCCGCGGCTGGTCGAGGCGCTGGCACAGGCGATGCGCGCAGGACACAACCAGTACGCGCCGATGACCGGCCTGCCGGCCCTGCGCGAGGCGATCGCGGCCAAGACAGAGCGCTGCTACGGACACCGGCCCGACCCGGGCACGGAGATCACCGTGACCTCCGGCGCCAGCGAGGCGATCCTCGACGCCGTCCACGCGGTGGTGCGTCCGGGCGACGAGGTGATCGTGCTCGACCCCTGCTACGACTGCTACGAGCCGGCGATCGAGCTGGCCGGCGGCGTGCCGGTGCATGTGCCGCTGGACCCGCGGACCTTCGCGCCGGACTGGGAGCTCATCCGCCGGGCGGTCACGCCGCGGACGCGGATGCTGATGACCAACACCCCGCACAACCCGTCCGGGGCGATGTTCGACGCCGAGGACATCCGCCAGCTCATCGAGTTGCTGCGTGGCACCGCGATCGTGCTGCTCTCGGACGAGGTCTACGAGCACATCGTCTACGACGGCCGCCGGCACGAATCGGCCCTGCGTTATCCGGAACTGCGCGAGCGCGCGTTCGTGGTGTCCAGTTTCGGCAAGACCTACCACTGCACCGGCTGGAAGGTCGGCTACTGCGTGGCCCCGCCGGCGCTCAGCGCCGAATTCCGCAAGGTCCACCAGTACAACACCTTCTGCACGTTCACCCCGGCCCAGGCGGCGTTCGCCGAGATGATCGAGGCCGAGCCGGAGCACTACGAGCAGCTCGGCGCCTTCTACCAGCCCAAGCGCGACCGGTTCCGCGAGCAGCTGCTGACCACCCGGCTCAAACCGCTGCCGGTGCCGGGCGGCTATTTCCAGCTGGTCGACTACTCGGCCATCAGCGACCTCGACGACGCCGGGTTCTGCCGCTGGCTGGCAATCGAGCACGGCGTGGTGGCGATCCCGCTGTCGCCGTTCTACGGCACCCCGCCGGCGGGCCAGCGCCTCGCCCGCCTGTGCTTCGCCAAGAACGAGGCGACCCTGGACGCCGCGATCAAGCGCCTGCAGCGGCTCTAGAACGGTCCCAGCCCCGTCCGTCCAACGTTTTGTAGGGGCGACGTGAGTCGCGAACCACTGACCTGTGGGGCGACATCGATCAACGCGGAGCGGCGATCGCGCGCCCGCTGCACCACGTTGATCGCCGCGAAGAACGATATGTCAGTGGTTCGCGACTCACGTCGCTCCTACCACCACCCCTTCACCACCATTCGCCCACCTTCCCTTCGCTAAAGTGCCGGAAATCCCCGCGGGCCTATCCATGAACAACCTCCGCATCTCCCTCGTCCAGGGCGCCACCATCTGGCACGATCCGGCCGCCAACCGCGAGTACTACGGCGATCTCATCGCGCCGCTGCACGACACCACCGACCTTGTGATCCTGCCCGAGACCTTCACCAGCGGCTTCTCCAACGAGGCGCTCGATACCGCCGAGACCATGGACGGCACCACCGTCGCCTGGATGCGCGAGCAGGCCGCCCGGCTCGGCGCCGCGATCACCGGCAGCGTGCAGATCCGCGAGGGCGACGGGGTCTTCAACCGGCTGCTGTTCGTCACCCCCGATGGCGGCGTGGCCCACTACGACAAGCGCCACCTGTTCCGGTATGCCCACGAACACGAGCGCTACGCCGCCGGTCGCGCCCGCATGACGGTGGAGTGGAAGCACTGGCGGATCTGTCCGCTGGTCTGCTACGACCTGCGTTTCCCGGTGTTCTCGCGCAACCGCTTCGACGTGGAGCGCCCCGGCGAACTCGATTACGACCTGGCCATCTACGTCGCCAACTGGCCGGCCGCGCGCGACCACGCCTGGAAAACCCTGCTGCGCGCCCGTGCGATCGAGAACCTGTGTTACGTCGCCGGCCTCAACCGCGTCGGTACCGACGGCAACGGCATCCGCTATACCGGCGACAGCGCGGTAATCGATTACGTGGGCCACCCCGTCAGCGAGTGCACCGACATGGAGGTGGTCACCACCAGCACGCTGCTGGGCTCGGAACTCGCCCGCCACCGGCAGAAGTTCCCGGCGATGCTCGACGGCGACCGCTTCGAGCTCGACTGAGCGGCAGCGCCGCCCAGGCCGTGCGTGGCGGGTGATCGCGCCGGTACTGGCGGTCGCGCGTTGCTGGATCTCCGGCGGGCAGGGGCCGAAGCGCTACGTACCGCGTCCGCAGGGAACTGGCGTTCACGGCATTTCGCCGGTCGACGCGGTATCACCATCGCAGTTCCCGACGGGGTTACCGCCCATGCCATTCAATCGCGTGTACATCGACAACGAACCCGCGCGCGCCGAGGTCGACGCCATGCCGGGGCCGCTGGTCATCGAGTTCGGCACCGCCTGGTGCGGTCACTGCCAGGCCGCGGAACCCTGCCTGCAGGCGGCGCTCGCCGCGCATCCCGACGTCGATCACCTGCGCATCGAGGACGGTCCGGGGCGAAAGCTGGGGCGTTCGTTCAAGGTCAAGCTGTGGCCGACGCTGGTGTTCCTGCGCAAGGGCGAGGAGGTCGCGCGGCTGGTGCGCCCGACCGAACGCGAACCGATCGAGGATGCCCTGGCCCGGATTGATCCGAAGGCGCAGGCATGAACGTCGTGGGTCGCAACCTCCGTTCGAACCGGTTCGTGCTTGTCGCCGCCCTGTCGCTGTCGATCCCGTTGCTGCCGGCCTGCGACCGCGACGATGGGGTCGAGCCGCCGCCGATGCTCACCGAGGGCGCGGAAACGCCGTCCACCACGTCCGATAAGGGCGCGCTGGTGACCCAACGGACGATGACGTCCGACAGCCTGCAGGTGATGTCCGTAGGCGGAGCCGAGCCGTTCGTCGCCGACAGCGACCGCCGCGCGGTCTACATGCTGGCCGGCGACACCGACGGCAGCGGCTGCACCGGCGACTGCCTGGAGCAGTGGGCGCCGGTCTACGGCCCCACCGGCGAGCCGGACCTCGGCGCCGGGCTGGCCCCCGCGCTGGCCGGCGTGGTCATCCGTGCCGAAGGCGGCGAGCAGATGAGCTACAACGGCCACCCGCTGTACCACCACGCCGGCGACGCCATGCGCGGCGACACCACGGGCCACGATGTCCGCGACCAGTGGGGCCACTGGACGCTGCTGACGCCGCAGGGTCAGCCCGTCGGCCAGCCGGTCGGTGCGCTGCGGGACGGAAGTGGCGCATCCGAAATCGGGCGCTGAGCCGAACTTCAGAGTCGCGGCCAATCCTGTTTTCGGATTGGTGCGGTCGGCAGGTCGGTGCCCGTCCGAAAAAGCTCACTGGCTGGATGTCGTCTCTTCAGCCGTCCACGTCCATTGCGAGCCGTTGGTGTTGCCAGCGGTTCCACCGAGAACATCGCCGTCGAGTCTGCCCCGATAGATCACGAACTGGTCATTGAGGCTGAGCCGGAACTCCCCGCCCGACTGCTCCCAGGTGTTGGCCTGTGCGGGATTGGCATTGGCGTCCAGCGAGTGTGCTTTGCCGCCGGCATCAAGGCGAATGACAGAGTGGCGCGTGTGTCCGTTGATATCGGACGTGATGATCCAAGTGGTGCCGGCGAGCGACCGACTCACCGGCCCGCTTTCGAGCGGAGTCAGCAATTCGGGAGCAATCCCCGGTTCTTCTCCCTGGACGAACATGGTCACGTCGCTGCTGCGCGCAGCCGAGGCGACGATCTCGTCGGCCGTCATGCCATCGACCTGCTCACGGATTCGCGTGATCGAGGGATTGCGCAGTTCCGGGTTGGCAAGCATCTCCGAAGCGCTTTCAACGCCGGCCAGGTTGAGTTGCAGCATCGCCATGGCCAATGCCATCTGCTCATCGCGATCGAGCTCGCCCATCATCCGCTGGAAACTGCGCTCGGCTGTGCGATCCGAGGAGCCATCAAGTCGCAGTGGCTCGGCGGCCGAGGCAGTGTGTGAAGTGATGGGAGCCGCAATAGCGACGATCGCGGCAAGGACTATTGCAAGGAAAGAAGGCTTCATCGGTGGCTGCCAGGTGAGAACCGGCGCAGCCTACCATCCGCATCCGCATCCGCATCCGCGTCCGCAGTGCCGCCGCTCAGACGATCCCGGTGGCATAGAACACGCCGATGATCACCATCACCGCCAAGGTCTTGATGACGGTGATCGCGAAGATGTCCTTGTAGGCCTGCCGGTGGGTCAGGCCGGTCACCGCCAGCAGGGTGATGACCGCGCCATTGTGGGGCAGGGTGTCCATGCCGCCCGAGGCCATCGCGGCGACCCGGTGCAGCACCTCCATGGGGATGCCGGCGGCGTTGGCGTTGGCGATGAAGGTGTCGGCCATCGCCGCCAGCGCGATGCTCATGCCGCCGGAGGCCGAGCCGGTGATGCCGGCCAGCGCGGTCACGGTGACCGCCTCGTTGACCAGCGGGTTCGGAATCGCCCCGAGCGCGTTGGCGACCATGAGGAAGCCGGGCAGGGCGGCGATGACGGCGCCGAAGCCGTACTCGGAGGCGGTGTTCATCGCCGCCAGCAGCGCGCCGCCGATCGCGCTCTTCGTGCCCTCGGCGAAGGTGGTCATCACCGGTTTCCAGGCAAACGCCAGCACGCTCAGGATGCCGACCAGCAGCGCGCCCTCGACCGCCCAGATGGCGGTCACCGACGACACCTGCTGCACCACCGGCGCGGCATCGCCGATCACCGCCGGGTCGAACGCATGGGTCTCGCCGTAGAAGCGCGGGATCCAGTCGGTGAACAGCTTGTTGGACACGCCCACCAGCACCAGTGGCAGGACCGCGATCGCCGGGTTGGCCAGCCTGCCGCCGGTGAACGGCGCGGGCTCGTTGACCAGCGTGGCGGCGTCGCCGTAGCCCTCGCCTTTGCCGGCCGCCACGCGCCGCCGCCAGTCGAGGTAGGCCAGGCCGACCACTAGGATGAAAATGCCGCCGATCGTGCCCAGCCACGGCGCCGCCCAGGTGTCGGTGCCGAAGAACGTGGTCGGGATGATGTTCTGGATCTGCGGCGTGCCCGGCAGCGCGTCCATGGTGAAGGTGAACGCGCCCAGCGCGATCGTGCCGGGGATCAGCCGCTTGGGGATATCGCTCTGGCGGAACAGTTCGGCGGCAAACGGGTAGACCGCGAACACCACCACGAACAGCGACACGCCGCCGTAGGTCAGCAGCGCGCAGACGATGACGATGGAGAGGATCGCCCGGCCCGCGCCGAACATCCGGATGGTCGCGGCCACGATCGACTTGGATAAACCCGACAGCTCGATGACCTTGCCGAAGATCGCCCCCAGCAGGAACACGGGGAAGTAGTTCTTGAGGAACCCGACCATCTTGTCCATGAACAGGCCGGTGAACATCGGCGCGACCAGCGACGGGTCGGTCAGCAGCACCGCACCCAGCGCGGCGACCGGGGCGAACAGGATCACGCTGTAGCCGCGGTACGCGACGAACATCAGGAACGCCAGCGCCAGCAGCACGATCAGGAACGACATCAGGCCCCATCCCCCGGTTCTTGGTGGCTGGCAGTGTCGGCTTGGGCCGGCGGCCGGGGCATTGTCCGAAGGTACAGCTGCCGGCCGGCGGGGCGGCCCCTAGTCTTGCGTGCAATGGCGGATCGTCCGCCGGTTCGCATCCGTTCCTGGGGAGAGGTTGAGATGGGTCGCAATCGCTTGAATCGCACCACCCTGGCCGTGGCCGTCGCCGGCGCACTGCTGGCACCGGCCGCCTGGGCGCAGGACACCGCGCCGGCGCAGCAGCAGGTCGAGACCGAAGCCAAGGCCACCACGCTGGGCGCGGTCACCGTCACCGCCCGCAAGCGCGAGGAGACCATCCAGGACGTGCCGGTGGCGGTCACCGCGTTTACCGCCGACGCGCTGGACCGGCTCGCGGTCGACGACCTCGGCGGACTCGACGCGCAGGTGCCCAACCTCACCATCTACGCCGCCCGCGGCTCCAGCAGCACCATCACCGCCTACATCCGCGGCGTCGGCCAGTCCGACCCGCTGTGGGGGGTCGACCCGGGCGTTGGCATCTACATGGACGACGTCTACATCGCCCGCCCGCAGGGCGCGCTGCTGGACGTGTTCGACGTGCAGCGGGTCGAGGTACTGCGCGGCCCGCAAGGCACGCTGTACGGCAAGAACACCATCGGCGGCGCGATCAAGTACATATCGAAGGGCCTGCCGCGCGAGACCGAGGGTTTCGCCGAGGTGACCGTCGGCAACTACGACCAGCTCGACGTCAAGGCCGCGGTCGGCGGCCCGATCGCCGGCAACGACTCGGTGCGCGCCCGCGTCGCGGTCGCCAGCCTCAACCGCGACGGCTTCGGCGAGAACGTCCATAACGACCAGCCGGTCAGCGACAAGGAGATCCTCGCCGGCCGCGCCCAGCTCGGCGCGTGGATCAGCGACGACCTCGACGTGCAGTTCGCGTTCGACTGGATGGACGACCAGTCCGGCGTGCGTGGCGCGAAGATGCTGGCGCCGAACCGTTTCGTCCCGGGCTTCGACCCGCTCGACAGCCGCTACGACATCCGCAGCGGCATGCCCAACGTCAACGACACCACCATCAGCGGCGCCTCGGCGACGGTGAACTGGCGCGCGAACGAGGACTGGGCGTTCAAGTACGTCCTGGCCCAGCGTGAGTCCGACACCGAGACCAACATCGACTTCGACACCCTGCCGGCGCAGATCGCCGACGTGAAGGCGTTCTACTCCGACGAGCAGACCAGCCACGAACTGCAGGCCAACTACGATGCCGGCGGCCGCTCGCGCGGCGTGATGGGCATCTACGCGTTC
The DNA here is from genome assembly GCF_056739745.1 of Lysobacter sp. CC-YZS074. NCBI lineage: Bacteria > Pseudomonadati > Pseudomonadota > Gammaproteobacteria > Lysobacterales > Lysobacteraceae > Lysobacter > Lysobacter sp. CC-YZS074. The sequence continues at coordinate 1,555,396 of NZ_CP200301.1, forward strand.
GACGGCGAGGCCGGCGGCCAGGTGCTCAACAACTTCTTCAACCTGCTGTTCGGCGACACCCAGGGCACGGTCTACACCGAGAGCGTGGCGTTCTACGCCGACTGGACCTTCGACCTGACCAACCAGCTCGCCCTCAACGTCGGCGCGCGCTACACCGACGAGGACAAGCGCGCCGACGTACTCAACCGCGGCTATAGCGACGGCACCTACACTACGCCGATCTCTGTCGCGGCCGACTTCGACAAGACCATCAATTTCAAGAACACCTCGCCGAAGATCGCGCTCGACTACCAGGTGACGCCGGACATCATGGTCTACGGCTCGGCCTCACGCGGCTTCAAGTCCGGCGGCTACAACATCCGCGCGCAGGCCACCGCGGTGCCGCGCTCGGCCGAGCCGTTCGACGACGAGGTGGTCGACAGCTTCGAGGTCGGCAGCAAGATGGGCTTCCTCGACCAGACCCTGTTCCTCAACCTGTCGGCGTTCCACAACAGGTACGAGGACATCCAGCTGTCGGTGTTCACCGCCTACGACGGCGATGGCGACGGCACCGAGGAGTCGTTCTTCGGCGACTTCACCAACGCCGGCTCGGGCACGGTCAACGGCGTCGAGGTCGAGTACCAGTGGCTGCCGACCCGCCACTGGCTGGTGTCGGGCAACCTGGCGTGGCTGGACGCGGAGTACGACGAGTTCATGTACGCCGGCGCCAACATCGCCGACGAGCAGGAGTTCACCAACGCGCCGGACTTCTCGGGCGCGCTGAACGTCGAGTACCGCACGCCGCTGGCCAGCGGCGGCAACCTGTCGACCCGCCTCGGTTACAGCTACCAGAGCGACGTGGTGGCGACCACCGAGATCGTCCGCACCGGTGCGCTGCCGATCACCGAGGACGGCTACGGCCTGGTCAACGCCGGCGTCAGCTGGGACAACGGGCCGTGGACGGTGAGCCTGCAGGGCACCAACCTGGCCGACAAGGAGTACCGGACCACCGGTTACAACCTCGACACCGCGCTCGGCGTCATGACCGGTTTCTACGGGCCGCCGCGTCAGTACTCACTGAGCGTGCGCTACGACTTTTGACCGGTGACCCCCGGTCGCGGCGGCGGCGGGCTTCGGCCCGCCGCCGTCGTTCTATCCGCCGCCCGCCGATAGCGGAGCCGGTATCCAACCCGGCTATCCTGCGGCCATGCTGAACTTCACCACCGTCGCGCTTGCCAGCCTCGCGTGGCTCGGGCTGATGTTCGGCGTCGCGCTCTACGCCGAGCGCCGGCCGGCCATCTGGGGCCGCCACTGGCGCCACGTCTACGCGCTGTCGCTGGCGGTGCACTGCACCTCGTGGACGTTCTACGGCACGGTCACCCAGGCCGCGCGCTACGGCTGGCCGCTGCCACCGACCTTCCTCGGCGCGATCCTGCTGTACGCGCTCGCGGTCCGCTTCATGGTCCGGCTGGTGCGGCTGGCGCGCGAGACCAACGCCACCTCCATCGCCGACCTGATCGCGACCCGGCTCGGCAAGGACGCGTGGCTGGCGGCGACGGTGGCCCTGGTCGCCGCGCTCGGGCTGATCCCGTACATCGCGCTGCAGCTCAAGGCGGTGGCGATGAGCTTCGCGATGCTGACCAGCCGCGACGCCAGCGGCGCGGTGGCGCCGGCGTGGCAGGACAGCGCGCTGTACGTGGCGCTGGCGATGGCGGTGTTCGCGATGCTGTTCGGCACCCGCCGGGCCAGCGCGACCGAGCACAACCGCGGCCTGGTGCTGGCGATGGCGGCCGAGTCGGTGTTCAAGCTGGCGGCGATGCTGGCGATCGGCGCGTTCGTCTGGTTTGGACTGGACGGCGGGCTGGATGCGTTGCCGCCGGCCACCACGCCGGTCGGCTCGGCCGCGCCGGCCGGCGGCTTCATGCCGCTGGTGCTGCTCGGCGCGCTGGCGATGTTCATCCTGCCGCACCAGTTCCACATCGGCGTGGTCGAGTGCCGCGACGCGCGCGACGTGCGCACCGCGCGCTGGCAGTTCCCGCTGTACCTGGTGCTGATCGCGCTGCCGGTGCTGCCGCTGGCGACCGCCGGCGCGGCGCTGCTCGGCGACACGGTGCCGTCGGACCTGTACGTGCTCGCGCTGCCGCTGTCGCAGGGGCAGCACGGGCTGGCGCTGTTCGCCTTCCTTGGCGGCCTGAGCGCGGCGACGGGCATGGTGGTGGTCAGCACGCTGACGCTGAGCCTGATGATCGGCAACCACTGGTTCGCGCCGGGGCTGCTGCGCGGCGCCTGGTCGCGCAACGACGGCAGCGACCTGCGCGGCAGCGTGCTGATGCTGCGCCGCGCCGGCATCGTGGTGATCATGCTGATGGCCTGGGCGTACAGCCGGCTGGTGGCGGGCAGCGAGGCGCTGGCGGACGTCGGCGCGGTGTCGTTCTCGGCACTGGCGACGCTGGCGCCGGCGCTGGGCTTTGCGGTGTGGCGGCCGCATACGCCGCCGCGTGCGGCGGTGATCGGCGTGGTGACGGGGTTCGCGGCGTGGGCCTGGGTGTTGCTGTTGCCGACCATGTCGGGACTGCAGGGTGTTGAAGGCGCTTGGGTACGCAGTGGGCCGTTCGGGCTGGCTTGGCTGTCGCCGGACGGGTTGTTCGGACTCACCGGCTGGAGCCGGCTTGGTCGCGCGGTCGGGGCGAGCCTGTTCCTCGGCACGCTGGCGACGGTGCTGGTCGCGGCCTGGCGCCGGGACGCCCCGCAGCGTGCGCGCCGCGGGCTGGACGCGAAGGCGCTGCGTGACGCGGGGCTGCGGTTCCTGCCGCGCGAGCGGGTGGCCGGGCTGCTGGCCGACGTGCCCGCAACCGGTGCGGTGCCGGCGCGGATCGAGTCCGAGGTGGAGCGCGAGCTGGCCGCGGTGCTCGGTTCGGCCTCGGCCCGCGTGTTGCTGGATGCTGCGCGGCGCGAAACCGGTGACCTCGACACCGTCGCCGCGATCGTCGGCGAGGCCTCGGCCGACCTGCGCTTCAACCAGCGCGTGCTCGAGGCCGCGCTGCAGAACATGAGCCAGGGCATCAGCGTGGTCGATGCCGAGTTGCGGCTGGTGGCGTGGAACCGGCGCTACGCCGAACTGTTCGGCTTCCCGGCGGAGCTGCTGCGCGTCGGCCGGCCGATCGCCGACCTGTCGCGCTGGGCGCTGCAGCAACTGCCACCGCGCGGCGACCTGGAGCGCGCACTGCAACGGCGGCTGGCCTTCATGCGCGCCGGCACGCCGCACCTGACCGAGCGGGTGATGGCGGACGGCAGCATCATCGAGATTCGTGGCAACCCGATGCCCGGCGGCGGCTTCGTCGCCACCTTCACCGACGTCACCGCGTTCCGCCGCGCCGAGGCCGGGCTGCTGCAGGCCAACGAGACGCTGGAGCAACGCGTGGTCGCGCGCACCGCCGACCTCGAGGTCGCCAAGCGCCAGGCCGAGCGCGCCAACGACGCCAAGAGCCGCTTCCTCGCCGCGATCGGCCACGACCTGATGCAGCCGCTGCACGCCGCCCAGCTGTTCACCGACTCGCTGTCGGGGCAGCTGGCCGCGCCAGCGCAGCGCGAGGTGCTGGCGCAGATCGGCGGCGCGCTGGATTCTACCGGCGACCTGCTGACCGGCCTGCTCGACATGTCGCGGCTGGAGGCCGGCGGGCTGGTGCCGCAACCGCGTGACTTCCCGCTGGCCGAGGTGCTGGAGCCGCTGGCGTCGGAGTTCGGTGCCATCGCTGCCGCGCGTGGGTTGCGCTTCCATTTCGTCGGCACCTCGGCGTGGGTGCACAGCGACCCGCAACTGCTGCGCCGGGTGCTGCAGAACTTCCTCGCCAACGCCGTGCGCTACACCGCGCGCGGCGGCGTGCTGCTGGGCGTGCGGCGCGACGGCGGCGGCCTGCGGATCGAGGTGCACGACACCGGCCCGGGCATCGACCCGGCGCAGCAGTCGGTGATCTTCGACGAGTTCCGCAGGGGCGACGACGCGCCGGGGCAGGGGCTGGGCCTCGGGCTGTCGATCGCCGACCGCATCGCCCAACTGCTGCGCGCGCCGCTGTCGCTGCGCAGCGCGCCGGGCCGCGGCGCGTGCTTCGCGGTGTCGGTGCCGGTGGTCGCGACGCCGCCGCTGCCGGTCGCGGGCGCCGCCACGCGTGGCGTGGCGGGACTGCGGGTGCTGGTGGTCGACAACGACCCCGACGCGCTGGCCGCGCTGTCGCGGGTGCTCGCCGGCTGGGGCTGCGACGTCGCCGCCGCCGACCGCCGCGCCGGCGCCGTGGCGCGGCTGGCCGAGGCGCCGGCGTCGCTGTGGCTGTTCGACTACCACCTCGACGACGGCGACACCGGCGTCGCCCTCGCCGCCGACCTGGCCGCGCGCCACGGCGCCCAGCCGACCCTGATCCTCAGCGCCGACGGCGGCCACGCCGTGCGCCACGCGGTGCTGGAAGCCGGCCACGCGCTGCTGGCCAAGCCGCTCAAGCCGCTGGCGCTGAAATCGGTGTTGGACCGATTGCTGGCCGGGCGGGGCGTGCGGGTAACAGCGCCGGTGGATGTCACGTCGGCCCCAATGTAGGAGCGGCTTCAGCCGCGATCCGGCAATCGTTCGCCCGCGCCGGTGCCACGATCGCGGCTGAAGCCGCTCCTACAAAAGCCCGGAAGCCCGCGGCGCGCCACCGCCACCCGCACCGTAGGAGCGACGTAAGTCGCGACCCACTGACAATCCAGTCGCGCGTCAAGCAACGCGAACCATCGTTCGCGCGAACGCGGCAACCACGTGTCCGGCCGATGCGAGGCGTTGCCCATTGTCAGTGGGTCGCGACTTACGTCGCTCCTACATGGAGAGCACGAATGCTTCCACGGATCGCTCGTGCCCTCACGCAGACGCGGGCGGGTCTTCAGGCGGCTTGGTATGTCGAAGCGGAAACGCGGGTGCCTAGGAGGACGCCGACGCCTCACCAACCGCATCCACCTGCCGCGCCGGATCACTCAGCTCCAGCTCCCGCAGCACCACCCCGGCCTGCGTACGGTTGCGCACACCGAGGCGCTCGAAGATCGCCGAGAGGTGGGCCTTCACCGTGCGCTCCTGCACGTCCAGCCGGTCGGCGATCTGCTTGTTCAGCAGCCCCTCGGCGACCAGCGTCAGCACGCGGAACTGCTGCGGCGACAGGCTCGCCAACCGCGCGGCGAGGTCGGCGTCGCCGCTGTCGCTGCGGGTGCGGGCGACCGCGGCGCGCAGGGCCGGCGGCAGCCACTGCTCGCAGGCCAGCACCGCGCGGATCGCATCGCGCAATTCGTCCAACCCGGAACTTTTGGGCAGGTAGCCGGCGGCGCCGTGGTCGAGCGCGCGGCGCACCACGCGCGGGTCGTCGTTGGCCGACACCACCACCACGGCGACGCCGGGGTGCTGCGCGCGAATCGCGGCGAGCCCGGCCAGGCCGTGGTTGCCCGGCATGTGCAGGTCGAGCAGGACCAGGTCGATGTCGGCGCCGGATTCGAGGATGCCCAGCGCTTCGTCGAGCGAGCCGGCCTCGCGCACCTGCAGTTCGTCCACCGCGTCGGCCGCGGCGCCGCGCAGGGCGGCCCGGAACAGCGGGTGGTCGTCGGCGATCAGCAGGCTCGGCATGGCGTCGGTCGCGCCCGGCGACGGCGGGCAGGGCAGTGCCACCAGCCTAGCAAGCGGCGCCGGCGCGCGAGCGGTACGAAGGTACGATGGCGACGCCGCCGCGGCTTGCTACCGTCAAGGCATGAACATGCCCAGACTCGCCCTTTCCGTGGCCGCCACCGTCGTGCTCGCCGGTTGCGCGAGCGCCCCGTCGTCCCGCCCGTCGACCGCGATGGCCACGCATTTCGAATCCGTCCACTTCAGCGAACACCGCGGCAGTGACGACCTGCTGACCGCAGGCCTCGGCCTGGGCGGCTTGCGCGCGATGACGCCGCCCGCGTTCGCCGACGCCGCCGCGCCGACCCCGGCCGAGCTGCGCCGGCGCGCGGTCTGGGCCAACTGGCGCGGCATCGCCGACCTCGCCCCGGGCGGTGGCTATGGCGAGCTGTACGGCGGCAGCGTCGCGGCGGTGCCGGGGCGCGAGTTCCACGCGCTGGCCCGGGTGCCGGGCGCGCGCCAGCCGCACCGGGTGGCGGTGCAGGTGCCGGATGCGTTCGACCAGCAGGCGCGCTGTGTGGTGGTCGCGCCGGCGTCGGGTTCGCGCGGCGTGCTCGGCGGCATCGCGGTCGCGGCGCCGTGGGCGTTGCCGAAGGGCTGCGCGGTCGCCTACACCGACAAGGGCGCGGGCACCGACTATTTCGACCTCGACGCCGGCCTCGGCGTGCGCGTCGACGGCACCATCGGCACGCCGGCCGACGGGCTCGCGTTCTTGCCCGAGCCGGCGACCGGCCGCGGCGTCGCGGTCAAGCACGCGCATTCGGGCGACAACCCCGAGGCCGACTGGGGCCGCCACGCGAAGCAGGCCGCCGAGTTCGCGCTGCAGTCGCTCGACCAGGCCTTTCCCAATGCGGCGCCGTTCGCGTTCGACAACACCACGGTGATCGCGGTCGGCATCTCCAACGGCGGCGGCGCGGTGCTGCGCGCGGCCGAGGACGACGGCAGCGACTGGCTCGACGCGGTCGTCGCCGGCGCGCCCAACATCACCGTCGCCGGCGCCCGCCCGCTGTACGACTACACCACCGAGGCCGCGCTGCTGATGCCGTGCGCGCTGCCGGTGCTGGGCATCCCGCCGGTGCCGACCGCCGCCGCGCATTGCGCCGCGCTGGCCGACGCCGGACTGGTCGAGGGCGACACGCTGGAGGCGCAGCAGCGCTCGGCCTACGACACGCTGCGGGCCAGCGGCTGGACCGACGAGGCGCTGCGCACGGGGTCGATCAGCGTCGGCTTCGACCTGTGGCGCGCGGTCGCGGTGACCTACGCATCCGCCTACGGTCGCTATGGTGTCGACGGGCACCCGTGCGGGCATTCGTTCTCCGTGCTTACGCCCGACGGCGCGCCACGTCCGGCCGCCGGTGCCGAGCGCGCCGCGTGGTTCTCCGACGCCAGCGGCATCCCGCCGGGCGCCGGCGTCGGCATCGTTGGCCCCGCGGTCAATCCGGCTGCGCCGTTGGCCGGACTGCAATGCCTGCGCGGGCTGTGGACCGGACAGGGCGCCGACGCCGAACGCGTCCGTGCCGGCATCGAGGCGGTACGTGCCGGGCTGCCACGTGCGGGCCTGCCGGTCACCGTGGTGCACGGCCTCGACGACGGCCTGATCCCGGCGGCGTTCAGCAGCGCCCCGTACGTCGCCGCCGCGCAGGCTGCCGGCCGCGACGTCCACCACTGGCAGGTGCGCAGCGTTCAGCACTTCGACGCCTTCCTCGGCCTGCCGGCCTACGGCGCCCACTACCTGCCGCTGCTGCCGTACGTGTACGAGGCGCTGGACCGGACCTGGGCGCACCTGAGGGAAGGCGCGCCGATGCCGGGCGATGCGGTGATCGCGACGACGCCGCGGGGTGTTGGGAATGCGCTGGAGGCGGCGCACCTGGCGATTCCGGAGTAGGTCCTGCGGATGTTCCGGGCTCTTGTAGGAGCGGCTTCAGCCGCGATCGGATAATCGTCCGCCCGTACCGATTGCATGATCGCGGCTGAAGCCGCTCCTACAAAGGCCCAGGCATTCGATCGCACGAAAAAAGCGCCCCGCAGGGGCGCCTTTTTCGTTACATCGTGCGTGGGCGATTCACCCCTGCGTATGGATCACGCCCCACGCGGACCGCGACCGCCGCCGCGCGGACCACCGGGACGCGGGCCGCCCGGCTTGCCGCCGCCGGGCTTGCCACCCGGACGACCACCGGGCTTGCCGCCAGGACGCGCCCCGCGCGGCTTGTCGCCGTACGGATTGAAGCCGCCCGGGTTGGCGTGGTCGGACGGAAACACCGGCGCGTTGCCCGGATGGCCGTACGGCCGCGGGCTACGCTGGGGCTGGCCCTGACCTTGGCCCTGACCTTGGCCCTGGCCACCGCCGCCGGCACCGCGTTCGCTGCGACCCTGTGCATTGCCACCCGGCCGGCCACCACCACCGCCCGGACGCCCACCGGCCCCCGGACGACCGCCCTTGTTGCCCCACGGCTTCTTCGGGCCGCGGCCGTCGGCGTTGCGGTGGCCGCTCGGGCCGGTCTCCACGCCCTCCGGCACGTACCAGGTGCGGAACGCGGCCGGATTGCCTTCCGGCAAAGCGCGCGAGGCGCCCTTGTCCTTGCGCTGCTTGAACGGCTTCTGCGACTGCTTGGCCGCCGCCTCGCCGCTGACGGTCAGGCCGCCGTGGCGCTTGGGCCCGCGGCCGCGGCCGCGGTCCTCGCGCACGTTGTCGAACCGGCGCAGCTCGCGGCCCTCGTCGGCCGTGGTGACGTGGCCGCTGACGTAGGCCGGGCCGTGGCTGCGGCCGGACAGGTTGATCGTCGACCTGGCCGCCTTGCGCTGGCCGATCACCGGCTGCAGGGTCAGCGCCGACGGCGTGCCGTCTTCCAGCCCAAGATCCTTGCGCAGCTTCTCGACCTTGTCGGCGACCACTTCCTGCGACTGCCCGCGCAGCAGTTCGCGCGGCAGCGACACCTCGCCGTAGCGGATGCGCTTGAGCCGGCTGACCTGGCAGCCCTGCGATTCCCACAGCCGGCGCACCTCGCGGTTGCGGCCTTCCTTGACCACCACGCGGAACCAGTCGTGCGAGTCGGTGCCGCCGATGCGCTCGATCTCGTCGAACTTCGCCGGGCCGTCGTCCAGCGCGACACCGCGCTTGAGGCGGTCGGGGATGTTGTCGGGCACGCGCTCGGCGCCCTCGGGCGCACGCACGCGGCAGACGTACTCGCGCTCCACCTCGTGCGACGGATGCATCAGTGCGTTGGCCAGCTCGCCGTCGGTGGTCAGCAGCAGCAGGCCGGTGGTGTTGATGTCGAGCCGGCCGATCGCGATCCAGCGCGAGCCCTTCAGCGCCGGCAGCGCCTCGAAGATGGTCGGGCGGCCCTCGGGATCCTCGCGGGTGGTCACTTCGCCTTCGGGCTTGTTGTACATCAGCACGCGGGCCGGCTCGGTCAGCGCGCTGGCGACGAACTGGCGGCCGTCGAGCTCGACCTTGTCGCCGCTGCCGATTGACATGCCGACCTGGGCGACCTCGCTGTTGACCTTGACCAGGCCGTCGGCAATGCGCTGCTCGAGCGCGCGGCGCGAGCCGAGCCCGGCCTGCGCCAGCACCTTGTGCAGGCGTTCTTCCAGGCGCGAGGCGCCGGTGGCGTCGCCGCCGCGCTTCAGGGACAGCTTGTTGCGGGTTTCTTCACTCATTACTCTTGCTCCGACGAGGCCAGCTCGGCGTCGTCATCTCGGGGTTGCGGTTCCGGCGCGACCGGCTGGTCGGCTTCGGTGTCGGGGTGGGCGTCGACGGGGGATCCGTCCTCGTCGACGGGTGTTTCGGGGTCGTCGGCGAGTGGCTTTGACTCGTCGGCGACGGTTTGGGATTCGTCGGCGGGTGATTCCGACCCGTCAGCGGGTGGTTGCGGCTCGTCGTCGAGTGTTTTCGACTCGTCGGCGGGTGCCTGGAACCCGTCCACGCGTGGACCGGCCTCATCGCCGACTGCTTCGGACCCGTCCGCCGGTGTCGTGGCGTCGCCGTCGACTTCAGCGGCATCGCCCGCGTCCACCGGCGCCTCGCCCTCGGGGCCGATGCCGCCGGCCGCGATCGCCTCGCCTTCGGCGGGAGCGCCCCTGGCCGGCTTGCCGTCCTGCCCGTCGTCGAACTGGAACTGCGGCTCCAGCTCGCCGATCTCCTTGAGCTCCGACAGTGGCGGCAGCTCGTCGAGCCGCTTCAGGCCGAAGTAGTCGAGAAACACCTTGGTGGTGCCGAACAGCGCCGGCTTGCCGGGCACGTCGCGGTGGCCGACCACGCGGATCCACTCGCGCTCCTCCAGCGACTTGATGATGTTGCTGCTGACCGCCACGCCGCGGACCTGCTCGATCTCGCCTCGGGTGATCGGCTGGCGGTAGGCGATCAGCGCCAGCGTCTCCAGCGTGGCACGGGTGTAGCGGGTCTGGCGCTCGGTCCACATCCGCGCCACCCACGGGTGGACGTCGCTCTTGACCTGGTAGCGGAAGCCCGATGCCAGTTCGACCAGCTCCACGCCGCGGTCGGCGCAGCCGGCCTGCAGCGCCTCGATCGCCTGCGCGACCGCACCGGCCGGCGCCGGCTGGTCCTCCGGGAACAGGCCGTTGAGCTGGGCCAGCGTGAGCGGCTGGCTGGCCGCCAACAGCGCGGCCTCGACGATGCGGGTGATCAGGTTTTGATCCATAGGGTGTCGTTGTTGCCGTCATGCCCCGGGGTGAGGGGCCGGTTGTCGTTGCCTTGCGGGCGGACGGGCCGGAGCGCGGAGCGCTCAGGCGTCGTCGTTGGCCGCCTCGTCGAACTCGCTGCTGAGCTGGATCTCGGTCGGGTCGGTGCCCACCGCCAGCGACTTGACGTAGATCGGTGCCAGCGGGGCTTCCTGCACGATGTCGACCAGCTGCTCCTTGGCCAGCGTCAGCAGGCCGAGGAAGGTCACCACCAGGCCTAGCTTGCCCTCGCGAGCCTCGAACAGGCTCTCGAAGCGGTGGAACGCGCCGTCCTCCAGCCGGGTGAGCAGCTCGCCCATGCGCTGGCGCACGCTGAGGGCGTCGCGCTTGATCGCGTGCTGGGTGTACAGCTCGGCGCGCTTGAACACGTCGTGCAGGGCCAGCAGCATCTCGCGCAGGTCGACCTCCGGCGGCAGCCGCACCGACGCGCGGTCCGGCACGAACGCCTGCGCCGGGGCGAAGTCGCGGTCCTGCCGGGGCAGAGCGTCGATGTCCTCGGCGGCCTTCTTGAAACGCTCGTACTCCTGCAGGCGGCGCACCAGCTCGGCGCGCGGGTCCTCTTCTTCGCCTTCCTCGCTGACCGCGCGCGGCAGCAGCATGCGCGATTTGATCTCGGCCAGGATGGCGGCCATCACCAGGTACTCGGCGGCGAGCTCGAAACGCATCTCGTGCATCGCCTGGATGTAGTCGACGTACTGCCGGGTGATCTCGGCCACCGGGATGTCGAGGATCTCCAGGTTCTGCCGGCGGATCAGGTACAGCAGCAGGTCGAGCGGACCTTCGAACGCGTCGAGGATGACCTCCAGCGCGTCCGGCGGGATATACAGGTCCTGCGGGATCTGCAGCACCGGCTGGCCGTGCACCATCGCCAGCGGCATTTCCTGCTGGCGCGGCCCGGCCGGCGCCGTGTGCGCGGGCGCGGTGTCGGGCGAAGCCTGGTTGTCTTGGTTCGCGTCGGACGCGGGATCGTTGGTCATGCGAGGCCGGCCCCCTCCGGGCCGTGGCACTGCGTTTGCCGCGGACGGGCCCGTCGGTCGGAAGTGTCCGTCGGGAACCGCGGTATTGAACCTGTCGTTGGGCAGTCGGCTGCCCGGTCTGGCAAATCGGCTGATCAGGCAGTGATGCCTGCCACCGTGCACGCGCGCCAGTGGGGGACATGGCGGCAGGTGTCGGGGGCGTCGGGATTGCGAAACGGGTCGGGCAGTGCCGTGTCGGATCACGGACGTCGCGATGCCTGTGCGGGTCGCGACGGGTCCCTGCCTGGACCTCAATGGAAAACAGGGTACGGGCTGCCGAAACCGCTGTCCAGCCTGCCCGTGGCTACAATTCAGCGGCCCCGTCCGGGGCGGAACGCGAGGAGGCGGCATGTGGTACGTGATCGAGGGCCATGACGGCGAGGGTGTGCTGGCGCAGCGGCAGACCGCGCGGCCGGACCACCTGGCGCGGCTGACCGCGCTGCGCGACGAGGGCCGGCTGCTGCTGGCCGGGCCGTGCCCCGCGATCGACGCAGAGGACCCGGGCCCGGCCGGCTTCAGCGGCAGCCTGGTGGTCGCCGAGTTCGAATCGCTGGCCGCCGCGCGCGCCTGGGCCGACGCCGACCCGTACGTGGCCGCCGGCGTCTACGTGCGCACCGACGTCCGTCCGTTCCGCAAGGTGCTGCCGTGAGCGGCGCGTCCGCCGGCCCGCTGCCGCGCGAACGACGTGTCGAGGCGATCCGCGCGGCGCTGCAGGCCGCGCTGTCGCCAGTCGCGCTGGAGGTGGTGGACGACAGTGCCCGCCACGCCGGGCACGCCGGCGCGCGCGACGGCCGCGGCCATTTCAATGTCGACGTGGTCAGCGCGGCGTTCGAGGAGTTGGGGCCGCTGGCCCGGCACCGCGCCGTGTACGCGGCGGTCGGCGCGCTGATGGACACCGACATCCACGCGCTGGCGATCCGCGCCCGCACGCCGGCCGAAGCCTCCGGCTGAGGCCGGGCGCCCGCCGCGGCGGGTGGTCGGCGACGCCTCCGGCGCTCGCTATACTCGCGAAGAGCTTCCGCTTCCTCAGGGGCTGGTGCCTACGCGCATCAACGACTTGCGGGCGGAATTCAATCCTTTCCGCATCAACGACGCACCGCTGCCGGGTGCGCCAGAGGCTTCCGCGACGCATGCGTCTGTCCACGATCAAGCTCTCCGGCTTCAAATCCTTCGTCGACCCCACCACGCTGCACCTGCCGACCAACATGACCGGCGTGGTCGGGCCCAACGGCTGCGGCAAGTCCAACATCATCGACGCGGTGCGCTGGGTCATGGGCGAAAGCTCGGCCAGTCGCCTGCGCGGCGACTCGCTGACCGACGTGATCTTCGCCGGCTCCTCCGCCCGCAAGCCGGTGTCGCAGGCGATGGTCGAACTGGTCTTCGACAACGCCGACCACACCATCACGGGCGAGTACGCCTCGTTCAACGAGATCTCGGTCAAGCGCATCGTCAGCCGTGACGGCGCCAGCCAGTACTACCTCAACGGCGGCAAGTGCCGGCGCCGCGACATCACCGACCTGTTCCTGGGCACCGGCCTGGGTCCGCGCAGCTACTCGATCATCGAGCAGGGCATGATCAGCCAGATCATCGAGGCCCGGCCCGAGGACCTGCGCGTCTACCTGGAGGAGGCGGCCGGCATCTCCAAGTACAAGGAGCGCCGCAAGGAGACCGAGACCCGCATCCGCCACACACGGGAAAACCTCGACCGCCTCAACGACTTGCGCGATGAAGTGGGCAAGCAGCTTGAACACCTCAAGCGCCAGGCCCGGCAGGCCGAGCAGTACCAGGCCATCCAGGCGGACCGCCGCGTGCGCGACGCCGAATGGAAGGCGCTGGAGCACCAGGCGCTCGACCGCAAGCTGCAAGCCCAGCGCGAGAAACTGGCCCAGCAGGAAACCCGGCTGCAGCAGCTGATCGCCGAGCAGCGCGAGGCCGAGCGCGAGATCGAGACCGGCCGCGTGCGTCGCGAGGAGGCTGCCGAGGCGCTTAACCGGGCGCAGGCCGAGAGCTACGAGGTCGGCGGCGCGCTGGCCCGGATCGAGCAGCAGATCCAGCACCAGCGCGAGATGTCGAGCCGCCTGCAGAAGGCCCGCGACGAGGCCCAGAACCAGCTGGCGGAGATCGCCGCCCACATCGGCAGCGACCAGTCGCGGCTGGACGTGCTGACCGCCGCGATCGAGCAGGACGAGCCGCGGCTGGAGCAGTTGCAGGCCGAGGACGAGGCCCGCCAGGACGCCCTGCGCGATGCCGAGACCGCGCTGGCCGGCTGGCAGCAGCGCTGGGACGAGCACAGCCGCGCGCAGTCCGAGGCCGCCCGCGCGGCCGATGTCGAGCGCACTCGGATCGAGCACCTCGACCGCCAGGCGCTGGACGCCGACCGCCGCCGCGAGGCGCTGACCGGCGAGCGCACCGGGCTGGACCTGACCGCGCTGGCCGAGGCGTATGAAAGCCTCACCGAGGAACACGAGACCCGCAAGCTGTCGCTCGACAGCCTCACCGAGACGCTGGAAGCGCGAAAAGGCAATGTCGGCGAGTTGCAGGAGCAGCAGCGCGGGGCCCAGTCCGAACTGGCCGACGTTCGCAAGCAGGCGCAGGCCGCGCGTGGCCGGCTGTCGTCGCTGGAGACCCTGCAGCACGCCGCGCTCGGCCAGGAGCAGGGCGCCGCGCTCGACTGGCTGAAGGCCCGCGGGCTGGATTCGGCGACCCGCGTCGGCGAGACCCTGACGGTCGAGCCAGGCTGGGAGAACGCGGTCGAGGCTGCGCTCGGCCAACTGATCGAAGGCGTGCTGGTGGAGGCGCCGGAGGCGCTGGTCGACGCGCTGGGCGGGTTCGGCGAGGGTCGCATCGCGCTGGTCGCCAGCGAGCGCGACGACACCGCGTACCCGGCGACCTCGCTGGCGTCGAAAGTCCAGGGCCCGGCGGCGATCCGCCGCCTGCTGGCCCGCCTGCATGCCGCCGAGGACCTCGCCGGCGCCCGCGCGCTGCAGCCGAGCCTCGGCGACGGTGAATCGGTCATCACCCGCAACGGCGAGCGCCTCGGCGCCGGCTGGGTGCGGGTGCTGCGCTCCGGCGCGGCCAAGCAGGGCGCGCTGCTGCGCGAGCGCGAGATCCAGACCCTGCGCGGCGACATCGAAGCCCTGCAAGCGCGCGAGCAGGAACTCGAGTCGACCCTGACCCGGCTGCGCGACCGCCTGCTCGCCGCCGAGCAGCAGCGCGAGGACGCCCAGCGCACGCTGTACATGGCGCACCGCAGCGTCTCCGAGCTGGCCGGCCAGCTGCAGAGCCAGCAGGGCCGGCTGGACTCGGCGCGCGGCCGGATCGAGAAGATCGAGGCCGAGCTCGCGCAGCTGTCCGAATCGCTCGACGCCGCCCGCGAACAGGGCCGCGAGGCGCGCAGCCGGCAGGAAGAAGCCGTCATCCGGATGTCCGAGCTCGAGGACGCCCGGCAGGCGCTCGACGCCGAGCGCCGCCGCCTGACCGAAGCACGCGACCAGGCCCGCTCGATGGCCCGCGAGTCGCGCGACACCGCGCACGCCCTCGCGCTGACGCTGGGTTCGCAGCGCGCCCAGGTCGCTTCATTGACCCAGGCGCTCGACCGCATGGGCGGCCAGCGCGGCCAGCTCGACTCGCGCCTGGGCGACCTGGCCGCGCAGCTGGCCGACGGCGACGCCCCGGTGGTCGAGCTGGAGGAGCAGCGCCAGGTCGCGCTCGAACAGCGCGTCCAGTCCGAACAGAAGCTCACCGCCGCCCGCACCGCGCTGGACGGCATCGACAACGACCTGCGCCGCTTCGAGCAGACCCGCCAGCAGCGTGACGAGCAGGCCCTGCAGCAGCGCGAGGCGATCGGCCAGCGCCGGCTCGACCAGCAGGCGCTGGTGCTCAAGGCCGAGACCCTGGTCGAGGCGCTGACCGAGGCCGGTTTCGTGCTCGAGGATGTGGTCAACACGCTGACCGACGAGATGGACGCCGACGCCTGGGGCCGGACCGTCGCCGAGCTCGACGCCAAGCTGCGCCGGCTGGAGCCGGTCAACCTGGCCGCGATCGCCGAGCACGCCGAGGCGGCCCAGCGCGCCGAATATCTCGACGCCCAGAACGTCGACCTGACCAGCGCGCTGGAAACGCTGGAGGAAGCGATCCGCAAGATCGACCGCGAGACCCGCGGCCGCTTCAAGGACACCTTCGACCGGGTCAACTCGGGCGTGCAGCAGCTGTATCCGCGCCTGTTCGGCGGCGGCCACGCGTACCTGGAGCTCACCGGCGAGGACCTGCTCGACACCGGCGTGGCGATCATGGCGCGCCCGCCCGGCAAGCGCGTGTCCAACATCTCGCTGCTGTCCGGCGGCGAGAAGGCGATGACCGCGGTGGCGCTGGTGTTCGCGATCTTCCAGCTGAACCCGGCGCCGTTCTGCCTGCTCGACGAGGTCGACGCGCCGCTGGACGAGGCCAACGTCGGCCGCCTCGCGTCGATGGTCAGCGAGATGAGCGAGCAGGTACAGTTCCTGTTCGTGACCCACAACAAGGCGACGATGGAAGTGGCGCAGCAGTTGTCGGGCGTGACCATGCGCGAGCCGGGCGTGAGCCGGCTGGTGTCGGTCGACCTGGCCGAGGCGACCCGCCTCGCCGGCGCCGCGTGACCGGCGGCGTGGCCGAGACCCGGTGCCGAAAAAACCAGACTGAAGGAGTAGCCCAGTGTCCGACGTGACCCTGCTGCGGATCGGCATCCTGATTGCAGGCCTGATCCTGATCGCCGCCATCGTGTTCTTCGGCCGCCCGCGCAAGCCCGGCCAAGGCCGCCGGGTGCCACGCGAGGCCGCCGGCGGCGAGGCCCGCGTCGAACCCACGCTGGGCGAGCAACTGGAAGGCGAGCTCGGCGCCGGCGACCGCACCCCGGCCGACGCCACCACCCAGGCCGAGCTGGAGCTGTTCGAGCGCACGCTGGAGGCGCCGGGCACGGCCGCTGAACTGGGCAAACGCGTCAGCGACGAGTTCGACAAGATCGTCACCATCTACCTGGCCGCCCGCGCCGGCGAGAAGCTGCACGGGCCCGACATCGTGGTCGCCGCCGAGAAGGCCGGGCTGGTCTACGGCCACATGGGCGTGTTCCACCGGCTGGTCGAGCAGCGCCCCGAGCTTGGCCCGGTGTTCAGCGTCGCCAACATCATGAAGCCGGGCAGCTTCGACATGGCCGACATCCAGTCGCTGGAGACCCCGGCGATCGCGTTCTTCCTGACCCTGCCGGCGCCGGTGCCGGCACTTGATGCATGGGAGAAGATGCTGCCGACCGCCGAGCGCATGGCCGAACTGCTCAACGGCCTGGTGCTCGACGAGCAGCGCAACTCGCTCGGCCGCCAGCGCATCGGCCAGATCCGCGAGGAGCTTCGTGCCTACGACCGCCAGCGCGAAGCCCCGCCGCTGACCAAGCCGTCGCGGTGGTGATGGCGGGGGCTGGCGTGCAAAGGTTCACGTAGGAGCGACGTCAGTCGCGACCCACTGACCCATGGTTGGCTGCGGTCAACGTGATGTCCTGATTGCGCGACCGGTCAACGCGTTGACCGCCGTGCGCCGGTTGCCAGTGGGTCGCGACTGACGTCGCTCCTACGGCCATGCCTCCGCCCACGAGCGTCGACCCCGACGAGTCGAACGACCCATGACCCCCAACCCTGCCGCCCGAATCAACGAACTGCGCCGCCAGCTCGACGACGCCAACCACCGCTACCACGTGCTCGACGACCCCGCGATTCCGGACGTCGAGTACGACCGCCTGCTGCGCGAGCTCGACGAACTCGAGGCCGCGCACCCGGAACTGGTGACACCCGACTCCCCGACCCAGCGCGTCGGCGCCGCGCCGTCCGGCGCGTTTGCCCCGGTGCGCCACGCGATACCGATGCTGTCGCTCGGCAACGCCTTCAGCGACGAGGAGGTCGCCGACTTCGTCCGCCGGATCGAGCAGACGCTCGGTGACGACGCGCTGGTGTTCTCGGCCGAGCCCAAGCTCGACGGCCTCGCGATCAGCCTGCGCTACGAGCACGGCCGCTTCGTCCGCGGTGCCACGCGCGGCGACGGCGCCACCGGCGAGGACGTCACCGCCAACCTTCGCACCGTGCGCGCGATCCCGCTGCAACTGCGCGGCGAGGACTGGCCTGACGTGCTCGAGGTCCGCGGCGAGGTCTACATGCCGCTGGACGCGTTCCGCGCCTACAACGAGCGCGCGCTGGCCGAGGGCGGCAAGGTGCTGGCCAACCCGCGCAACGGCGCCGCCGGCTCGCTGCGCCAGCTCGACCCGCGCATGACCGCGCAGCGGCCGCTCGCGTTCTACGCGTACGCCGTCGGCGCGGTGGAGGGCGGCGCGCTGCCCGAAACCCACTCCGAAACGTTGCAGCGGCTGCGCGATTGGGGCCTGCCGGTCAGCGCCGAGAGCGCGGTGGTGCAGGGCGTCGAAGGCCTGCTCGGCTATTACCGCCGCACCGGCGAGCGCCGCGACCGCCTGCCGTTCGACATCGACGGCGTGGTCTACAAGCTCGACGACTACGACGCGCAGGCCGAGATGGGCTTCGTCTCGCGTGCGCCGCGCTGGGCCATCGCGCACAAGTTCCCTGCGCAGGAACAGACCACCGTGGTCGAGTCGATCGAGGTCAACGTCGGCCGCACCGGCGCGGTCACGCCGTGGGTGCTGATGCAGCCGGTCCACGTCGGCGGCGTCACCGTGACCCGCGCGACCTTGCACAACGCCGACCAGGTCGCCCGGCTCGACGTGCGCGTCGGCGACACCGTGGTGGTGCGCCGCGCCGGCGACGTGATCCCGGAAGTCGTGCGGGTGCTGCCGGACCAGCGCCGTCCCGGCGCCCCCGAGTGGCGGATGCCGACGGAATGCCCGGTCTGCGGCTCGGAGATCGTGCGCGAGGAGGGCGCGGTGGTCTGGCGCTGCTCCGGCGAGCTGACCTGCGCATCGCAGCGCAAGGAAGCGATCGGCCACTTCGCCTCGCGCCGGGCGATGGACATCGAGGGTCTCGGCGAACGCTTCATCGCCGCGCTGTCGGACCTCGACTACGTGCAGTCGGTCGCCGACCTGTACAAGCTCACCCTCGACGACCTGCTGGAAATGAAGCAGCGCGCCGACGAGCGTGACGGCACCACGCCGGAGACCGTCAAGGCCGGCAAGGTCGCCACCCGCTGGGCCGAGAACCTGATCGAGGCGATCGACCGCAGCCGCCAGACCACGCTGGAGCGCTTCCTCTACGCGCTCGGCATCCAGCATGTCGGCGAGAGCACGGCCAAGGCGCTGGCCGCGTGGTTCGGCGACCTCGAACTGATCCGCCGCCTGCCGTGGCCGCTGTTCAAGCGCGTGCCGGACATCGGCGGCGAGGTGGCACGGGCGCTCGGCCACTTCCTCGACCAGCCCGGCAACCAGCAGGTCATCGACGACCTGCTCGCGCGCGGGGTGACGATAACCGACGCCCATCCGCCGTCGCCGAAGCTGCGCGAGAGCCTCGGGCTGGCGCAGCTGCTGGTCGACCTGGAGATCCCGAAGGTCACGCCGATCCGCGCCGAGCAACTGGCGGTGGCGTTCCCGGCCGTGGCCGGCGGGTCCGACGCGACCACCGCCCTGCGCGCCGCGCAGCAGCACAACCTCGTCACCGCCGGGCTGCCGGCCGATACCGCGGCGGGGTTCGCCGGCTGGCTTGAAGACACCGGCAATGCCGCGCTGCTGGCCGCCTCGGGCGAGGCGCTGGCGCGGCTCGACGCCGTTATCCCGGCCGCCGACATCACGCCGGCCGGCCCGCTCGACGGCCGGACCGTGGTGTTGACCGGCACCCTCTCGGCGATGACCCGCGACGAGGCCAAGGATCGGCTGGAGGCACTCGGCGCGAAGGCCGCAGGCAGCGTGTCGAAGAAGACCAGCTTCGTCGTCGCCGGCGAAGCCGCCGGCTCCAAGCTGGCCAAGGCCGAGCAGCTCGGCGTCGAGGTCTGGGACGAGGCGCGCCTGCTGGCCTTCCTGGCGGAGCACGGGTGAGCGCGCGCATCCTCCCCTGTAGGAGCGACGTAAGTCGCGACCTGTCCATCGTTTCCGGCTGGCGCACGGACCTTGCACCCGTGGAACTCACCCGGAGAAAATCTTCCGGATCGGTTTTGGCATCGGGGTCGGGACCACTGCGCGTTCGCGACTCACGTCGTTCCTACCGACGGCCGGATGCCTGCCCGGTGCTGGACCGCTCCGCATGACCACGGACGACTGGCGCCCCAACGCCACCTTCGACGCTCTGCGCCTGCGCGCCGCCCTCAACGCGACCCTCCGCGACTTCTTCGCCCGCCGCGGCGTGGTCGAAGTCGAGACGCCGGTGTTCTCCGCCGCCGGCAACACCGAGCCCAACATCGCGCCATTCGCGCTGGAGTTCAGCGGCCGCACCGACGGCGGCCCGCGCACGCGCTGGCTGCGGACCTCGCCCGAGTACCCGCTCAAGCGCCTGCTCGCCGCGGGTTTTGGCGACTGCTACGAGCTCGGTCGTGTGTTCCGCGACGGCGAGGCCGGCGGCCGCCACAACCCCGAGTTCACCATGCTTGAGTGGTACCGCGTCGGTTGGGACCACCGGCAGCTGGCGATCGAAACCGCCGGGCTGGTCAACGCCGCGCTGGCGCTGGTCGGCCGCGAGACGACGCTGGTCGAGACCACCTACCGCGACCTCTACCGCGACCGTCTTGGCATTGACCCGATGACCGCCGGCGACGCCGAACTGCGCGCCGCGCTCGGCGAGGTGCAGGTCGACCCGGCGGGACTGACCCGCGACGACTGGCTCGACCTGCTGATGACGCATCGCCTGCAGCCGGAATTCCCCGGCGACCGCATGCTCGCGATCCACGACTGGCCTGCGACCCAGTGCGCGCTGGCGCGGTTGCGGCACGGCGACGACGGGATCGCCGTGGCCGAGCGTTTCGAGCTCTATCTCGGCCCGCTGGAGCTGGCCAACGGCTACCACGAGCTGGCCGACGCGGCGGAGCAGGGCGCGCGCTTCGAACGCGACGCCGGGGTCCGACAGCGGCGTGGCGACGTGGTGCCGCCGGTCGACCGGCACCTGCTCGACGCGCTTGGCCACGGCCTGCCCGATTGCGCCGGCGTCGCCTTGGGCGTCGACCGGCTGATGATGGCAATGCTCGGCACCGGCCGCATCGCCGACGTGCTGGCGTTCGATTTCTTCCGCGCCTGACGGCCGACGAACCCTGTAGGAGCGGCTTCAGCCGCGATCGGATAACCATCCGCCCGCGCCGTTTCCACGATCGCGGCTGAAGCCGCTCCTGCAAAGGCGCCGGACCAGGCCGCACCAGCGGGCCGCGCCGGCGGGAAACCACGCCCGCCACACCCGCCCGCTAGAATCCCCGCATGACCGAGACCGCCTTCGACTTCGACCGCTACGACCGTATCCGCCCGATCCGCTGGACCGGCGACGCGCTGGAACTGCTCGACCAGCGCAAGCTGCCGTTCGAGGTCGGCTACGTCCGTTGCGAAACCAGCGAGTCCGTCGCCGGGGCGATCCACGCGCTGACCGTGCGCGGTGCGCCGGCGATCGGCATCGCCGCCGCGTGGGGGCTTGTGCTGGCGGCCCGCGATATCGACGCCACCGACGGCGCCGAAGCGGCCGCAAAGCTGCAACCAGCAATAGACCGCCTCAACGCTGCCCGCCCGACGGCGGTCAATCTCGCCTGGGCATTGGCGCGCATGCGCCGGGTCCTTGCGGCCGCCGGCAGCGACTGGCGCGAGGTGCTCGAAGTCGAGGCCCGCGCCATCGCCGACGAGGACCTCGCCGCCAACCGCCGCATGGGCGCGCTCGGCGCGGCGCTGATCGAGCCCGGCAGCAATGTGCTGACCCACTGCAACACCGGCTCACTGGCCACCGCCGGCTTCGGCACCGCGCTCGGCGTGATCCGCGCAGGCGTGGCCCAGGGCCGCATCGAGGAGGTGTTCGCCGGCGAGACCCGGCCGTGGCTGCAGGGCGCGCGCCTGACCGTGTGGGAGCTGCAGCAGGACGGCATCGCGCCGACCCTGATCGCCGACGCCGCCGCCTCGCACCTGATGAAGTCCGGCAAGGTGCAGTGGGTGGTGGTCGGCGCCGACCGCATCTGCGCCAACGGAGACACCGCCAACAAGATCGGCACCTACCAGCTGGCCATTGCCGCGCGCCATCACGGGGTGAAGTTCATGGTCGCCGCGCCGTCGTCGACGGTCGACATGGACACGCCCTCGGGCGACCTGATCCACATCGAGGAGCGCGACCCCGGCGAGCTGTTCGGCATCGGCGGCAATCGCACCGCGGCGGCCGACGTCGGCGCGTGGAACCCGGTGTTCGACGTCACCCCGCACGAGCTGATCGACGCGATCGTGACCGAGCGTGGCGTGATCGAGAGGCCGAACGAGGCCGCGATGCGCGATGCCTTCGGCGGCTGATTCACCCCGCCCACCAAAGCGAACCGCGAAGACGGGGTGGGACGGCCCCTAAGTCATTGTTTGTGCGCGGAAATCCCGGTGCCGGGAACGCCCGTTCCGTGCTATCATTTCACGTCTTTTTCATCTGCCCGGAACTCGCCCCGGAACTCCGCCGCCATGCGGCTTCCCGGCCGGTTCCAGGAGCAGCTTCGACCTTGCCCCAGACGGAAACCCGATGGCCGAACTCGCCAAGGAAATCATCCCGGTAAACCTCGAAGACGAGATGCGCCGCAGCTATCTCGATTACGCGATGAGCGTGATCGTCGGGCGCGCGCTTCCCGACGTCCGCGATGGCCTGAAGCCGGTGCATCGTCGCGTGCTTTACGCGATGAACGAACTCGGCGCGCACGCCAACAAGCCCTATTACAAGTCCGCCCGAATCGTCGGTGACGTGATCGGTAAGTACCACCCGCACGGCGACCAGTCGGTGTACGACACCCTGGTGCGCATGGCGCAGCCGTTCTCGCTGCGATACCTGCTGGTGGACGGGCAGGGCAACTTCGGTTCGGTCGACGGCGATTCCGCGGCGGCGATGCGTTACACCGAAGCGCGGATGTCGCGGCTCACCCATGAGCTGATCGCCGATATCGACAAGGAAACCGTCGACTTCCAGCCCAACTACGACGAGAAGGAACTCGAGCCGACGGTCATGCCGACCCGGGTGCCGAATCTTCTCGTCAACGGTTCGGCCGGCATCGCGGTCGGCATGGCGACCAACATCCCGCCGCACAACCTGTCGGAAGTGGTCGACGCCACCATCGCGCTGATCAACGACCCCCAGATCAGCATCGACGGCCTGATGGAGTCGATTCCGGGCCCCGATTTCCCGACCGCCGGCATCATCAACGGCACCTCGGGCATCGTCAGCGCGTACCACACCGGCCGCGGCCGGGTGCGGATGCGCGCCCGGGCCGACGTCGAAGTGGCCGACAACGGCCGCGAATCGATCATCGTCACCGAGATCCCGTACCAGGTGAACAAGGCGCGGCTGATCGAGAAGATCGCCGAGCTGGTCAAGGAAAAGAAGATCGAGGGCATCAGCGAGCTGCGCGACGAGTCCGACAAGGACGGCATGCGCATCTACATCGAGGTCAAGCGCGGCGAGTCCGCGGAGGTCGTGCTCAACAACCTCTACCAGCAGACTCAGATGGAGTCGGTGTTCGGCATCAACATGGTCGCGCTGGTCGACGGCCGCCCGCAGCTGCTGAACCTCAAGCAGGTGCTGGAGGCGTTCGTCCGCCACCGTCGCGAGGTGGTCACCCGCCGCACCATCTTCGAGCTGCGCAAGGCCCGCCAGCGTGCGCACATCCTCGAAGGCCTGACGGTCGCGCTCGCCAACATCGACGAGATGATCGAGCTGATCAAGACCTCGGCGAACCCCAACGAGGCGCGCGAGCGCATGCTCGCCAAGACCTGGGAGCCGGGGCTGGTCGGCGCACTGCTCGGCGCGGCCGGTGCCGAAGCCTCGCGCCCGGAGGACCTGCCGCGTGGCGTCGGCCTGATCGACGGTCGCTACCAGCTGACCGAGCACCAGGCCCAGCAGATCCTCGAAATGCGCCTGCACCGCCTGACCGGGCTGGAGCAGGAGAAGCTGACCGAGGAGTACAAGCAGCTGCTCGACACCATCCGTGGCCTGATCGAGATCCTCGAGGATCCCAACGTGCTGCTGGAGGTGATCCGCACCGAGCTGGAGAACGTCAAGGCCGAGTTCGGCGACGCCCGCCGCAGCGAGATCCGCGAGAGCGAGGAAGACCTCGACATCCTCGACCTGATCGCGCCCGAAGACGTCGTGGTGACCCTGACCCATTCGGGCTACGCCAAGCGCCAGCCGGTCAGCAGCTACCGCGCGCAGAAGCGCGGCGGGCGCGGCCGCAACGCGGCGGCGACCAAGGACGAGGACTTCATCGAACGGCTATGGCTGGTCAACACCCACGACACCCTGCTGACCTTCACCAGCGCCGGCCGGGTGTTCTGGCTGCCGGTGCACCAGCTGCCGGACGCGGGACCGAACGCACGCGGCCGTCCGATCATCAACTGGATCCCGCTGGAGGAAGGCGAGCAGGTGCAGGCCGTGCTGCCGGTGCGCGAGTACGAGGAAGACAAGTTCGTCTTCTTCGCCACCCGCAACGGCACCGTCAAGAAGACGCCCTTGCCCGAATACGCCTTCCGCCTGCAGCGCGGCAAGATCGCGATCAACCTTGACGAGGGAGACGCGCTGGTCAACGTCGCACTGTCGGACGGCACCCGCGACATCATGCTGTTCGCCAGCAACGGCAAGGCCGTGCGCTTCAACGGTGAATCGGTGCGTCCGATGGGTCGCACGGCCCGCGGCGTGCGCGGCATGCGCCTGGCCGATGGTGAGCACGTGGTCAGCCTGGTCGTGCTGGACGGCGATGGCGACATCCTCACCGCCAGCGAGCGTGGTTACGGCAAGCGCACTCCGGAGGCCGAGTATCCGCGCAAGGGGCGTGGCACCCAGGGCGTGCTGGCGATCAAGACCAGCGAGCGCAACGGCAGGCTGGTCGGCGCCATCCAGCTCAGCGACCACCACGACGTGCTGCTGATCTCCGACGGAGGCACGCTGGTGCGTACGCGCGCGGCGGAGATCTCCCAGGTCAGCCGGAACACCCAGGGTGTGACCCTGATGCGGCTGGCGAAGGACGAGACTCTGCAGGCGGTCGAGCGGCTGGATGCGTCGCTGGACGGCGATGACGAGGAGAGCGGGGTGTCCGGCGACGAGGACACCGATGCACCTGTCAACGACATTGCCGCCGGCCCCGCTGCTGGCGACGCGCCCGGCGCCGAGCCTGTACCGTAAGGCCCGGCCGGAAACGAAAACGCCGCCCTCGGGCGGCGTTTTTTTGGCAGTCAGCCGGAGATGATCAGCCGATCTGCTGCAGCATGTGCTCGGCGGACGAGACGCGGTACTCGCCCGGTGCTTCGACGCACAGCTTCCGCACCACGCCATCCTCGGCGTACAGGGCGAAACGCTTGGCCCGCGTGCCCATGCCGTAGGCGCTGGCATCGAGTTCCAGGCCCAGTGCACGGGCGAATTCGGCGTTGCCGTCGGCGAGCATCATCATGCCTTCCGGCACGTTCTGGCTCTCGCCCCAGGCCTGCATCACGAACGGGTCGTTGACGGACACGCAGGCGACTTCGATGCCCTTGTCGTGGAACTGCTGGAAATGCTCCACGAAGCCGGGCAGGTGCCTCTCCGAACAGGTAGGCGTGAACGCGCCAGGCACGGCGAAGATGACGACCTTGCTCTCGCCGAACAGGGCGCCGGTGTCGACGGTCTCGACGCCATCGCGAATGCGTTGAAGGGGGACTTCGGGAAGCCGGTCGCCGATCTGGATGCTCATGGAGTTCTCCTGTGGGGGAGGACGCAGTGTAAGGGGGGAAACGCACGGACGTGCATGCCCCAATCCCCGGTGAGCCGGTCCGGTCGCGAAACCCCTCACGGATGCCTTGCGCCAAAGGCGCCGTTGCATACCCTTTGTCGACGCCCCATGTGCGTGACTCGGAGGCGGCTCCCGCGCCCCGACCGATTACCGGAGCAACAGATGCAGTTCAAGGATTACTACGAGATCCTCGGTGTGGAACCCAGTGCCGGCGACGCCGAGATCAAGACGGCCTACCGACGCCTGGCGCGCAAGTACCACCCCGACGTCAGCAAGGAGGCCGGGGCGGAGGACAAGTTCAAGGCCGTCAACGAAGCCTACGAGGCCTTGCGCGACCCACAGAAGCGCGCGGCATACGATCAGCTGCGTGCGCGCGGCTACCGGCCCGGCGATGACGTGCAGCCGCCGCCGGGTGGTTTCGGCGGCGGCCCTGGAGGGGTCGATTTCGAGGAAATCTTCGCCGGCGGTGGCGCCGGTGGGGGCTTCAGCGACTTCTTCGAGAGCCTGTTCGGCCGTGGTCGCGCCGGCTACGGCCCGCAGCCGGGCGCCGCGCGCCAGCGCGCCGATACCCGGGCCAAGCTCGCCGTGCCGCTGGAGACGGTGTACGCGGGCGACAACGTCCGCATCGGCATCAACGGCAAGACGCTCGCGGTACGCGTGCCCAAGGGCATCCGCGAAGGCCAGGCGATCCGCCTCGGCGGGCAGGGCGGCACTGGCGGCGACTTGCTGCTGGAGATCGAGTACGCGGCGCACCCGCAGTTCGAAGTGGACGGCCGCAACGTGATCCACGTATTGCCGGTCGCGCCGTGGGAGGCGGCGCTCGGCGCGACGGTGAGCGTGCCGACGCTGGGTGGCGCGGTCGAGCTGAAGATTCCGTCGCAGTCCGAAGCCGGCAGGAAGCTGCGGCTGCGCGGACGCGGTTTGCCGGGCAAGCCCGTGGACGGCGACCAGATCGTCGAACTCGAGGTCACCGCGCCGACGCCCCGTAGCGAGGCCCAGACCGCGGCGTACGAGGCGATGCGCGTCGCGTTCGAAAACGACTGGCGCCGGGCCTAGCTCATCCCGGAAGCAGCTGGCCGATGACCTCGGCCAGCTCGGCCTCGTTGAACGGCTTGGTGATGTAGGCCTTGGCGCCTTGGCGCATGCCCCAGACGCGGTCGGTGTCCTGGTCCTTGGTGGTCACCAGCACCACCGGGATGTGTTTGGTGGTCTCTTCCCGGCAGATGGAGCGGGTGGCCTGGAAACCGTTGAGGTTCGGCATCACCACGTCCATCAGCACGAGGTCCGGCAGCTCCCGCTTGGCGGCCTCGACACCGGCGGCGCCGTCTTCGGCGGTGACCGCTTCATGGCCGAGTTTCTCGACGATGCGGCGAATGCCCATCAGCTGCGACGGCGAGTCGTCGACGATAAGAATGCGCGCCATGTTGGTTCCCCGGTTGATCGCGACGATTGTAGCGACGGGCGGCGCCGTGGCAAACGCCCGTGCTACATGACTAGAAGCGGACCAGCGTACGGCCGAGCGAGCCGCCGCCGAGCATGGTCGGGAACACCGTCGGCAGCTCGTCCAAGGTGACTTCCCGGGTGCAGATCCGGTCCAGATGGGCCGGCTTCCAGTCGCTGGCCAGGTGCTGCCAGACGGCTTCGCGGATATCGCGAGCGGTGCCCGCCGAGGCCACGCCCAGCAGTGACACCCCGCGGATGATGAACGGCATCACCGTGGCATCGAGCCCGTGGGAGGCGGCCAGCCCCGCGCTGGCGACGTTGCCGTAGGGCGCGGTCTGGGCGAGCAGGCTGGACAGCATCGGCCCGCCCACGTTGTCCAGGCCGCCACCGAACCGCACCGATTCCATCGGCCGCGTGGTCGCAAGTGCGTCGCGGTCCAGCACCCGGCTCGCGCCGATCGACGTCAGGTAGTCATGCTGGTCGGCCTTGCCGCTGATGGCGTGCACCTCGAAGCCGGCACGACTGAAGATGTCGACTGCCAGCGAGCCCACGCCTCCGGTGGCGCCGGTCACCGCCAACGGGCCGAGTTCCGGCACCTGGCGGTTCTCGCGCATCCGGTACAGCGCCAGTGCCGCAGTGAATCCCGCGGTGCCGAGAATCATGCTCTCGCGCAGGTCCAGCCCGGCGGGCAGGGGAATGGCCCAGCGCGACTCCAGGCGGGCGTACTCGCTGTAACCGCCATCGCGGGTCTCGCTGAGGCCGCAACCGGTGACCAGCACGGCATCGCCTTCGCGGAACGCGCCGTCGGTGGAGGCGACCACGTGGCCGGCGACGTCGATGCCACCGACCAGCGGGAAGCGGCGGAGAATCTTGCCCTCGCCGGTGCCGGCCAGCGCGTCCTTGAAGTTGATCGACGACCAGGCGGTTCTGATCACCACCTCGCCCGGCGCCAGGTCCTCGATCGACACCGGTTCGATGCCGCTGCGGTAGCCGCTTTCGTCGTTGTGGATGCGGAAGGCGTTGAAATGTGCGGGGACGTTCATGCTTCTCCTCGTTCCGGCGCCTGCCGGACCTTTCCGGGCACCTGGAATGTCAGCGCAACTCGCGGCGGTGCTTGGCCTCGAGCCACTTGGCCGCGTTGGCGGGGCGGTATGCACGCATCCACTCCAGCATCGCCGCCATGTCCTCGCCGTGCCAGAGATCCTCCCGCTGCCCGGCGTGCAGGAAGCGCTCCTCGACCATGCGGTCCATCATTGCGACCAGCGGCGAGAAGAAACCGTCGACGTCGAGGAACGCGCAGGGTTTGTCGCCGATGCCGAGCTGGCGCCAGGTGAGCATCTCGAACATCTCGTCCAGCGTGCCGAAGCCGCCGGGGAGGGCGACGAAGCCGTCGGCAAGGTCGAACATGCGCTTCTTGCGCTCGTGCATGTTGGCCACGATGTCGAGGCGGGTGACGCCGCGGTGGGCGACCTCCAGATTGACCAGCTGCTCGGGGATCACGCCGATGACTTCACCGCCCCCGGCGAGCACCGCGTCGGCCACGACACCCATCAGCCCGACGTTGCCGCCGCCATACACCAGCCCCAGCCCTTCCGCGGCGAGCGCGTGGCCCAGTGCAGCGGCGCGCTCGGCGTAGATCGGCCGGGCGCCGCTGTTGGAGCCGCAATAGACACAGAGGGTTTTCATCAGGGTGTCGACTCCCGGGATGCGTCGTGCGCGGCGCCTGCGGTGTAACGCGAGTGCTGGACCGCGTGTCTTGAAAACAGCGACGCCGGGCGCGGGCCCGGCGTCGAGGGCAACCCGGCCGAAGCCGGGCTCAGGTCAGTTGGCCTTGTGGATGGCGCGCTTGCTGACCGCCATCGCCGCGTCGTGGATCGCCTCCGACAGCGTCGGGTGGGCGTGGCAGATGCGGGCGAGGTCGTCGGCCGAACCGTTGAACTCCATCGTCAGCACGCCCTCGTGGACGAGCTCGGACACACCGACGCCGACCAGGTGCATGCCGAGCACACGGTCGGTTTCCTCGTGCGCGATGACCTTGACGAAGCCGGCCGGCTCGCCCATCGCCACCGCACGGCCGATCGCCGCGAACGGGAAGCTGCCGGTCTTGTACGGCGTGCCTTCTTCCTTGAGCTGCTGCTCGGTCTTGCCGACCCAGGCAATCTCCGGCTCGGTGTAGATGACCCAAGGGATGGTGTCGAGGTTGACGTGGCCGGGCAGGCCGGCGATCAGCTCGGCGACGGCGATGCCTTCCTCGAAGCCCTTGTGCGCGAGCATCGGGCCGCGCACGCAGTCACCGATCGCCCAGACGCCATCGACGCCGGTGTGGCAGTGCTCGTCGACCTCGATGCGGCCGCGGTCGTCGAGCTTCACGCCGGTACCGTCAGCCAGCAGGTTCTTGCTGGCGGCCCTGCGGCCGACCGCGACCAGCAGTTTGTCGACCACGATCGACTGCTCGCCGTCCTTGTCGGTGTAGGTCAGGTGCACTTCCTTCGACTTGCCCTTGCCCTTGACTTCGGCCTTGGAGACCTTGGCGCCGAGCTTGATATCGAGGCCCTGCTTCTTGAATTCCTTGGCGGCGGCCCTGGCGACTTCCGCGTCGGCGGCGGCAAGGAACTCCGGCATCGCCTCTAGGATCGTGACCTCGGCGCCCAGCCGCTTCCAGACGCTGCCCAGCTCCAGGCCGATCACGCCGGCGCCGATCACGCCAAGGCGTTTGGGCACCTCGGTGAAGTCCAGCCCGCCGGCGTTGTCGACGATGGTCTCGCCGTCGAACTTCGCGAACGGCAGCTCGATCGAATCCGAACCGGCGGCGATGATGACGTTGGTGCCCTTGAGCTCGACTTCCGAGCCGTCGTGCTGCTTGACCTTGACCACGTTGCCCTTGTGCAGGGTGCCGAAGCCGTAGAACGCGCTGACCTTGTTCGCCTTGAACAGCATCGCGATGCCGCCGGTGAACTGCTTCACGATCTTGTCCTTGCGGCCGACCATCTGGCCGACGTCCATCTGCGCATCCTTGAAGCTGATGCCGTGGTCGCCGAAGAGGTGGCCCATGTTCCAGAACTGGCGCGAGGAGTCGAGCAGCGCCTTGGACGGGATGCAGCCCACGCGCAGGCAGGTGCCGCCGAGGGCCGGCTTGCCGTCCTTGCCCAGCGCGGCGTCGATGCACGCGGTCTTCAGGCCCAACTGGGCGGCGCGGATCGCCGCGTGGTAGCCGGCCGGGCCGGCACCGATCACGACGACGTCGAAATTCTGCTGTTCGCTCATTGCAATGATCCTTGTCTTGTTGCGGAAAGCCCCGCACGTGGCGGGGCTTCGGCGGGCATTACATGCCCAGCAGCATGCGGTGCGGGTTCTCGAGCTGGTTCTTGATGTCGACCAGGAACAGCACCGCGTCCTTGCCGTCGATGATGCGGTGGTCGTAGCTCAGCGCGATGTACATCATCGGCGCGGCGACGACCTGGCCGTTCTCGACGATTGCACGCTCCTTGATCGCGTGCATGCCGAGGATCGCCGACTGCGGCGGGTTGATGATCGGCGTGG
This sequence comes from Lysobacter sp. CC-YZS074, assembly GCF_056739745.1. NCBI lineage: Bacteria > Pseudomonadati > Pseudomonadota > Gammaproteobacteria > Lysobacterales > Lysobacteraceae > Lysobacter > Lysobacter sp. CC-YZS074. Next base: position 1,585,618 of record NZ_CP200301.1, read on the forward strand.
AGAACAGCGAACCGAAGGTGCCGCCGTTGGTGATCGTGAAGGTGCCGCCCTGCAGGTCCTCGAGCTTGAGGCCGCCCTCGCGCGCCGCCTTGGCGTACCCGTCGATGGCCTGCTCGACTTCGGCGAAGCCCATCGACTCGGCGTTGCGCAGCACCGGCGTGACCAGGCCCTTGTCGGTGGACACCGCGATCGAGATGTCGGAGTAGCCGTGGTAGATGATGTCGTTGCCGTCGACCGAGGCGTTGACCAGCGGATAGCGCTGCAGCGCGTTGGCGGCGGCCTTGACGAAGAAGCTCATGAAGCCGAGCTTGATGCCGTAGGCGTTCTTGAACGCCTCGCCCTGCGCCTTGCGCATGTCCATGACGGCCTTCATGTTGACCTCGTTGGAGGAGGTCAGCATCGCGGTCGAGTTCTTCGACTGCATCAGGCGCTCGGCGATGCGCGCGCGCATGCGGGTCATCGGCACGCGCTCCTCGGCACGGTTGCCGCTGGCCTTGCCGACACCGGCGTTCTTCGCGTAGTTCAGCAGGTCTTCCTTGGTCACCGCGCCGCGGCGGCCGGTGCCTTCGACCTGCGACGGATCGATGCCTTCCTTCGCCGCGGTGAAGCGCGCGCCCGGCGGCAGGTCGTTGCCTGCTGCCGACTTCGACGCCGGCTTGGCGGCTTCGGCCTTGGCCTGGACCGGCTTGGCCTCGGCGGTCGCCGCGGCGTCGTTCTTGGCGTCGGCGCTGGCATCGGCCTTGGACTTCGCGTCGTCCTTGTTGCCGCCGGCGGCGCCCGCCTCGACGATCGCGAGCACCTGGTCGCTGGTCACGGTCGCGCCCGAGTCGAACTTGATCTCCTTCAACACGCCGTCGACCGGTGAGGGCACCTCCAGCACGACCTTGTCGGTTTCGAGATCGACGAGGTTCTCGTCACGGCTGACCGCGTCGCCGGGCTTCTTGTGCCACGTGGCGATGGTGGCGTCGGAAACGGATTCGGGCAGGACCGGAACTTTGATCTCGGTGCTCATGGGGCTGTCATCCTGGATGGCGTGGTAAGGGAAGGGCGAGAGGGAAGCAGGTACCGACGGATCACTCGGGGCAGTTTTCGCCCTGGAGCGGATTGACCAGCGCGTCGGCGACCAGCTTGGTCTGCTCGGCGACGTGGTCGGAGAAGTGGCCGGCCGCAGGCGACGGCGAGCGCAGCCGCCCGGCGTAATGCAGGGACTGCTTGTCACCGAGGCAGGCGGTCAGGTGGTGGCGGATCTGATACCAGGCGCCCTGGTTCTGCGGCTCTTCCTGGCACCAGACCACGTCGGCGGCCTTGCCGAAACGCTTGAGCTCGGCGGCCAGCTCCTCGCGCGGGAACGGGTACAGCTGCTCGACCCGCACGAGGGCGACGTCGTCCGCACCGCGCTTCTCGAGGTCTTCGACCAGGTCGTAGTAGACCTTGCCCGAGCACAGCACCACGCGCTTGACCTTCTTCGCGTCGGCCTTCGCATCGGGAATGAGCTTCTGGAAGCCACCGCCGGCGAGTTCGTCCAGCGTCGACACCGCGAGCTTGTGGCGCAGCAGCGACTTGGGCGTCATCACCACCAGCGGCTTGCGGGTCGGCATGCGCATCTGCCGGCGGATCATGTGGTACGCCTGCGCCGGCGTGGTCGGCACGCAGACCATCATGTTGTCCAGCGCGCACAGCTGCAGGAAACGCTCCAGGCGTGCGGAGCTGTGCTCCGGGCCCTGGCCTTCGTAGCCGTGCGGCAGGAACAACGCCAGGCCGCACAGCCGGCCCCACTTGGCCTCGCCGGACGACAGGAACTGGTCGATCACGACCTGGGCGCCGTTGGCGAAGTCGCCGAACTGGGCTTCCCAGATGTCCAGCGTCATCGGGTCGGCGGTGGAGTAGCCGTACTCGAACGCCATCACCGCCTCCTCGCTGAGCAGCGAGTCGATGATGGTCAGGTCGGTCGGGTTCTTGACCAGCTGGCGCAGCGGCAGGTGGTAATCGTCCGTCGCCTGGTCGTGCAGGATCGCGTGGCGATGGAAGAAGGTGCCGCGGCCGCTGTCCTGACCGACCAGGCGCAGCTTGTAGCCTTCGCTGAGCAGGGTCGCGTAGGCGAGGTTCTCGGCGAAGCCCCAGTCGCCGGCCTGTTCACCGGCGGCCATTCTGCGGCGGTCCTCGTAGATCTTGGCCACGCGCGGGTGCAGCTTGACCTCGTCCGGGATGTGGTTGATCGCGGCGGCCAGTCCGTCCAGCGCGGCACGGTCGAAGGCGGTGTCGACCGGGTCGGACAGCTTGCCGGTCAGGTAATTCGACCAGTCGATGGTGAACTCGTCATCGCGGCTGTCGGCCAGCTCGGTGGTGACCACGCCCTGGTCGAGCTTGTCGCGGTAGGCATCCGACAACGCCTTGGCGTCGTCGTCGGACAGCGTGCCCTCGGCGACCAACTGCTGCGCGTAGAGGTCGCGCGGGGTCTTGTGCTTGCGGATCACCTGGTACATCAGCGGCTGGGTCGCGGCCGGCTCGTCGGCCTCGTTGTGGCCGTGGCGGCGGTAGCAGACCAGGTCGATGACCACGTCCTTGCCGAACTCGTTGCGGAAGTCGAGCGCCAGCTCGGCGCAGAACACCACTGCCTCCGGGTCGTCGCCGTTCACGTGCAGCACCGGGGCGCCGACCATCTTGGCGACGTCGGTGCAATACAGCGTGGAGCGCGCGTCCTGGCGCTCGGAGGTGGTGAACCCGACCTGGTTGTTGATGACGATGTGGACCGTGCCGCCAACCGCGAAGCCGCGCGCCTGCGACATCTGCAGCAGCTCCATCACCACGCCCTGGCCGGCGAACGCGGCATCGCCGTGCATCAGCACGGGCAGCACCTGGCCCCGGCCCTTGTCGCCGCGACGGACCTGGCGCGAACGCACCGAGCCGGCGACCACCGGGTCGACGATCTCCAGGTGCGAGGGGTTGAACGCCAGCGCCAGGTGGACCGCGCCACCCGGGGTGGCGACATCGGCCGAGAAGCCCATGTGGTACTTCACGTCGCCGGTGTGGGCGAGGTCGGAATGGACATGCTCGAACTTGCCCTCGAACTCGTCGAACAGCTGCCGCGGCGGCTTGCCGAGGGTGTTGACCAGTACGTTGAGGCGGCCGCGGTGGGCCATGCCGATGACCACGTCCTTGATGCCCTGCTCGCCGGCACGGCGGATGGTGGCGTCCATCAGCGGGATCAGGGCGTCGCCGCCTTCCAGCGAGAAGCGCTTCTGGCCGACGTATTTGGTGCCGAGGTAGCGCTCGAGGCCCTCGGCCGCGGTCAGGCGTTCGAGGATGCGCTTCTTCTGGTCGGTGCTGCGGCCGTAGTTGCCGCCGGCCTTTTCCAGCCGCTCGTAGAGCCAGCGACGCTGGCCGGCGTCGGTGATGTGCATGAACTCCGCACCGATCGAGCCGGTGTAGGTCGCCTTGAGACGGGCGAGCAGGTCACCCAGCTTCATGCGCTCGTGGCCGGCGACGCCGCCGGTGCTGAATTCCGAAGCCAGGTCGCTGCCGGACAGGCCGTGGAAGCCGAGGTCCAGGTCCGGCGCGTCAGGCTTCTCAAGCAGGCCGAGCGGGTCGAGGTTGGCGCCAAGGTGGCCGCGCGACCGGTACGCGGTGATCAGCTTGCCCACCGCACGTTCGCGCGCGTCACCGCCTCCGGCCTGGACCGGTGCGCCACTGCGCTTGCCGGCATCGGCGAGGGCATGGATCACCGCGGAGTGCGGCACGTCGCCCGCCTCGCGCCCCTTGAAGGTATCGAAGTACGCCCGCCATTTCGGACCCACGCTCTCGGGCGCGACCAGATACTGCTCATACAGGTCTTCGATGTAGGCCGCATTGGCGCCGAGCTGCGAAGACTGGGAGAACTGCTTCAGGAGACTGTCCACAATGGCAAGGGAATCTCGATGGGGAGGCGGGGCAGCCGAAGGGAGCCGCCGGGCGGCTGTTCAGGCAATCAAGAATTCGAATTATAGCCCCCGACCACCCGGTGCCGGCCAGTAAACGGATGGAAAACACCGGGCGTTTTTTGCCCTTTCCGGCCGATTCGGCGCAAAGGGTTCAGCACCGTGGGCGATTCGTGACCGGAAAGCTCACAACTGGAGGGCGCGGAACTCGCTGCAGGGCCTCGCACGCTGCCAGACGGGGTCGAACAACGCCCTCAGCTGTCGCGCACGGGCCGGTGAATCCAGCCGGCTTTCACCGTCGAAACGGTGGCCCAGCGGGCGGAACAGGAAACCACCGCGATCGTTCACCAGATACGCGGACGGATAGCCGCGGTCAGTCGGCTCTTCGATCGCGCGGAATGCGAATGCGCTGGACAGCCGTTGGCCCAGACCGATCAGCGGCGCCAGTGCGCGCTGTGGCTCCGCCGGATCGTGCAGCAGGATCTGGATCTCGCCGCCACCGGTCGCCAGGCGGCGCAGCGCGGCGACCACCTCCGGAACGTCGAGCAGCCCCGGGTCGAGATCCCGACTGTAGATGTGCACGCGGCGGCGGGCGCCGGCGATCACGCCAAGACCCGCCGCGGCGGCGGCCTCGCGGCTTTCCACCGGATTGAGGCCGTCGACCAGCAGTCGCATCGTCTGGTGCTCGATTCCCGCCTCCATGAAGCGTTCACCGCAAGGCAGGAAGCCATGCCGGGCATAGAAGCCGATCGCGGACACCTGCGCGTGCAGCGAAAGCTCGCGCCAGCCGAGCCCACGCGCCTGCGCGACGAGGGCGCCGAGCAGGGCATCGCCCACGCCGCGGCCGCGCCAGTCGGCCAGGACCGCCATGCGTCCGATCGTGTGTTTCGGGGTGAGCCTTCCGGTGCCGATCGGCTGCCCGCCGCCGTCGCGCGCGACGACGTGGTGGCACAGTGGATCGAGCTCATCCCATTCCAGAGTCAGCGGCACCCCCTGTTCCTGCACGAACACGGTCTCGCGGACCCGGCGCAGCTCCGGCAGCGCGGCCTCGTAGGCCACCGGATGCACGCTGAAGGAGGGCAGGCTCATGGCTCGCCTTCGCTGTCGTTGTCGAGGTGGTAATGCCCGGCGGCGTGCAGGTCGAACACGCAGGCGCGGCCGGCGTCGGAAAGCGCGGCCAGGTCCGCGCCGTCCAGCATGGCGAGGTCGGCGACGCGCGCCGCGTCGCGTGCGGGCAGCGAGGTTTCCTGGCCGTTGACGTACAGCCGGGCGCCGCGTTTGGCCTGGCGCCAGGCCATGCGGGAGAACGGGTGCCGTCGCAGCACCGCACCATGGCGCAGCTCGCGTTCGACGTCATCGCGGCCGGGGACGGTGTCGAAGGGAGCGACTTCGCCCCCGCTGCGATACACCGTGATGAAGCGGCCGAACCAGTCGCCGAGCCGCTCCGGGTCGTTCATCCGCAGCAGGTTGAGCGCTTCGACCACGCGTTCCATCGCCGCGGCGTCGATCTCGCCCGGGCTGCGCGGTGGCGCCAGCCCGGGGTCGCGGTAACGCAGCGCCTCGTCCGCATCGGCGGCGAGGGTGTCGACGAAGTCGCCGAGCAGCTCGGCGGCCGACGGCGCGCGCATCCCGACCGAAAAGGTCAGGCACGCATCCACCGCCACGCCGTGATGCGGCACCCCGGGCGGCAGGTAGAGCATGTCGCCGGGGCCGAGCACCCACTCGTGCGTGGGCGAGAAACGGCGGAGCAGCCTGAGCTCGGCATCGTCGCGGAAATCCAGCGGCGGCCGGTCCGATGCGTCGATCTGCCAGCAGCGCTGCCCCTGCGCCTGCAGCAGGAACACGTCGTACTGGTCCACGTGGGCGCCCACCGATCCGCCGGGCGCGGCGAACGACACCATGACGTCGTCGATCCGCCAGCGCGGCAGGAAGGCGAACGACTCCAGCAGCGCGGCGACGTCCGCATCCCATTTGTCCACGTCCTGCACCAGCAGGGTCCAGTCCTGCCGGGGCATGTCGGGGAACATCGCTTCGGGGAACGGCCCGTGGCGCAGGCTCCATCGATCGCGTGCGCGGTCGTGGGTGACGATCCGCGACAGCGCCGCCTCCTCGCAGGCGAGGCCCGCGAGGTCTTCGGGCTGGAGGGGGGGAACGAATCCCGGGAAGGCGTTGCGGATCAGCAGCGGCTTCTTTTGCCAGTAATCGCGCAGGAACGCCGCGGGCTCCATGCCCAGCGGCGGCAACGTGGCGGCGTCAACTTCGATCGGGAGCGCCGCTGCCGGCACGCTGCGCCTGCGCGTGGCCATCTCAGACCTCGCGGGCCAGTTGTTCGGCCCGGCCGATGTAGCTGCCCGGCGTCATGTCGAGGAGACGCTGGCGGGCGTCGTCGGGCAGGTCGAGGCCGGTGATGAACTCGCGCATCGAAGCTTCGTTGATGCCCTGTCCCCGGGTCAGCGCCTTGAGCTGCTCGTACGGGTTGGGCAGCCCGTGGCGGCGCATGACGGTCTGTACCGCCTCCGCCAGGACTTCCCACGCCGCGTCCAGGTCGGCGGCGAGCCGTTCCGGGTTGGCGGACAGCTTGCCCAGTCCCCGCAGCAGGGCGTCGTAGCCGATCAGCGCGTGCCCGAAACCGGTGCCGAGCGCGCGCAGCACGGTGGAATCGGTCAGGTCGCGCTGCCAGCGGCTGACCGGCAACTTGCTGGCGAAGTGCTCGAACAGCGCGTTGGCGATGCCGAAGTTGCCCTCGGCGTTCTCGAAGTCGATCGGGTTGACCTTGTGCGGCATGGTCGAGCTGCCGACTTCGCCGGCCTTGACTGCCTGCTTGAAGTAGCCCAGCGAGATGTAGCCCCAGATGTCGCGGCACAGGTCGATGCAGACGGTGTCGATGCGGCGCTGGGCGTCGCAGACCTCGGCGATGCCGTCGTGCGGCTCGATCTGGGTGGTGTAGGGCTGCCAGTCCAGGCCGAGCGAGGTGACGAAACGCTGGGCGAAGCCGTGCCAGTCGAAATCAGGGTAGGCCGCGAGGTGCGCGTTGTAGTTGCCGACCGCGCCGTTGATCTTGCCGAACATGGGGGTGGCGGCCAGGGTGTCGCGCTGCCGCAGCAGGCGGGCGACCACATTGGCCAGCTCCTTGCCGACGGTGCTCGGCGAGGCGGTCTGGCCGTGGGTCCGCGAGAGCATCGGCAGCGCCGCATGCTCGTGCGCCATTCCACGCAGCTTACCGATCAGCTCGTCGAGGCGGGGCAGCAGGACGCCCTGCCGGGCTTGGTTGAGCATCAGGGAGTAGGACAGGTTGTTGATGTCTTCGGAGGTGCAGGCGAAATGCACGAACTCCAGCGCCGGGCCCAATTCCGCGTCGTCCTTCAGGCGCTCCTTGATCAGGTACTCGACCGCCTTGACGTCATGGTTGGTAGTGCGCTCGATTTCCTTGACCCGCGCGGCGTCGTCCACCGTCAGCCCGTCGGCGAGCGCCCTCAGCCGGCCGGTCGCCTGCTGCGAAAACGGCTTGAGTTCGCCGATCGCGGGCTCGGCCGCCAGGGCCAGCAGCCACTCGACCTCGACCTTCACGCGCGCCTTGATCAACCCGAATTCGGAGAAGATCGGCCGCAGCGCGTCGACCTTGCCGGCGTACCGGCCATCGAGCGGGGACAGGGCGAGCAACTGGTATTCGGCGTTGGCGGGCATGGACGGCGGCACGTGATGGGCGGTCGCGCATTCTAGCGCGGGCCTCGTGTGCGCTCGCCGGGGCAAAGTGCCCGGTCCGTGTTTTCGAACTTTCGCGCGCCCGGCTCCTGCCTGCAAGCCGCGAAGGCACGCGATGGAGCGGCACGCGCGTGGCAACGAAGCCCCGACAGGTCCGGGCGTATCCTCGGCCGCAAACAACGGAGGAAGCCATGGCCAACCAGGACTACCGGACCGAGCACGACAGCATGGGCGAGCTGCAGGTGCCCGCCGATGCGCTGTGGGGTGCACAGACGCAGCGGGCGGTGCAGAACTTCCCGATTTCCGGCCGGCCCATGCCACGCGGCTTCATCCGTGCGCTCGGGCTGGTCAAGGCGGCGGCGGCCGAGGTCAACGGCAGTCTCGGCCTGCTGCCGAAGAACCGCGCCGGCGCCATCCGCAAGGCCGCCTTGGCCGTGGCCGGCGGCGAGCACGATGCGCAGTTCCCGATCGACGTGTTCCAGACCGGCTCGGGCACCTCGAGCAACATGAACGCCAACGAGGTCATCGCCGCGCTCGCGTCGCAGACCGTGCGTGGGAAGGCCGTCCACGCCAACGACGACGTCAACCTCGGCCAGAGCTCGAACGACGTGGTCCCGACGGCGCTGCGGGTGTCCGCCCAGCTGGCGGTGGTCGAGGACCTGCTGCCGGCGATCCAGCACCTGCGCAGGACCATCGACCGCCGCGGCCGCAGCCTCGGCAAGGTCACCAAGACCGGACGCACGCATTTGATGGACGCGATGCCGCTGACCTTCGGCCAGGAGTTCGGTGCGTGGTCGGCGCAACTGGCCTCGGCCCAGGCGCGAGTGGAAGACACTCTCAAGCGCCTGCGAAGACTGCCGATCGGGGGCACCGCGATCGGCACCGGCATCAACGCCGATCCGCGGTTCGGCCATGCGATGGCGCGTGCGCTGTCGCAACTGGCCGGCACCCGCTTTGAATGGGCCGACAACAAGTTCGAGGGCCTAGCCTCGCAGGACGACGCAGTCGAACTGTCCGGCCAGCTCAACGCATTGGCGGTCGCGCTGATGAAGATCGCCAACGACCTGCGCTGGATGAATTCCGGCCCGCTGGCGGGGTTGGCGGAGGTCGAGTTGCCGGCGTTGCAGCCCGGCAGCTCGATCATGCCCGGCAAGGTGAACCCGGTGGTGCCCGAAGCGGCCTGCATGGTGTGCGCGCAGGTGATGGGTCACCACACCGCGATCACCGTGGCCGGGCAGAGCGGCAACTTCCAGCTCAACGTGATGCTGCCGCTGGTTGCGGCCAACCTGCTGGATTCGATCCGCCTGCTGGCCAACGTGATGCGACGGCTCGCCGACGCCACCATCGACGGGCTCCAGGTGCGTCGTGACAAGGTCGCCGAGGCGCTGGACCGCAACCCGATCCTGGTGACCGCGCTCAATCCGGTGATCGGCTACGAAAAGGCCGCGGCGATCGCCAAACAGGCCTACCGCGAGGGCAGGCCGGTGCTGGACGTGGCAGTGGAGGCGACCGGCATGCCGGCCAAGGAGTTGCGCCGGCTGCTCGACCCCGCCGCGCTGACCCGCGGCGGCATCCAGGGCTGACGCTAGGGCGTGGCGGTTTCGGCGGCCGCTTCGGCCTGCACGGCCTCGGAGTCGGGATCGCCGTCGCGGACGGCTGCCTGGATCGATTCGCGGATGCCGCTGCGGATGTCGTCGCGCACCTCGGCCTGCCGGGCGCGGTTGTCGCGTCCGCTGTCGCGGCACTCGTCGATGTCCGCGGCCTCCATCGTCGCGTAGGGACGGAACTCGGGAAGCGAGGCGGCGAGCTGCTGCTGGGTTTCCAGCATCGCGGGCAAGCCGTCGCACAGCTTGAGCGCCTCGGCCTCGATCTTCGCGGCCTCGGCCTCGATGCGCTGCTCGAAATCGGCGCCGCCACCGGTAAAAACGTTCTTCAGCGCTTCGCCCGCGGCCTGGATGCCCAGGTCGGCGCCCTTGGCGCCCAGGGTCATGCCGGTCTCCACCAAGTTGACCACGTGGCCGCGGTAGTCCAGCAGCAGAGCGCGCTGCTCCGGCGTCACGGCGACCGGCTCGCCGCCGATCAGCAGGTCGCCCCCAGGGCTGATTTCGGCCTTGGGCAACCGGTTGCCGTCGGCGTCCCGCGGGGCGCTGCGGCTGATGTTGGTGCCGCCGATGTGGATATCCATGTCGCCACCGATGCCGAGGTTGCCCGTGGCGATCTCCTCGCGGGCTTCCCCGAGGGCGCTTTCGATGGTGCGCCCCAGGGCGGTGCGTGCGCCGGTCGAGGCGGTTTCCCCCGTGGCCGGTGGAGCGGGTTCATCGGCGCTGCAGGCGGCCATCAGCGGGATGATGGCGAGGCAGGCGACAAGGGCGAAGCGGTGTGTACGGGTCATGGTCGGGTCCCTGCGGTCAGAGCGAGGCGAATTCTTTCTGCATCAGGTTTTCGCAATCATCGACATCGCCGGGTTCCACCGTGGCGTAGGGCCGGAACTGCGGCAGGCTGGACGCCAGTTGCTGCTGCGAGGCCCGCACGGCCGGCAACTGCCGGCAGATGTCGCGCATGGCGGGTTCGAGCTCCTGCTTGACGACCCGCTCGATACGGCGCTCCAGCCGGCCGCTCATGGCTCCGAACACCAGGCCGATCCACGACGAGTCCTCGACCTCGGCCAGTGCGACGTCGGCGGTGCGCTGGCCGGCGTCGATGCCGGCCAGGGCGATCCCGATCACCTGGCCACGGTAGGCCAGCAGCTGCCGGCGTTGCCCGGCATCGATGGTCTGCGCCTCGCCCTCGATCAGAAAGTCGCCCTGCGGAGTGATTTCGGCGCGGGCCAGCGGGTCGGAGTCGGCCTTGTCGTGGTTGCCGAACTGCAGGCTGTTGTCGATGCGCAGGTTTTCGGTCTGCAGTTCGTGCCGGGCTTTGGCCAGGTCGGCGGCGACCTCGCGCCGCGCCTCCCCCATTTCGCGGCTCATTTCGGCACCGATGCCGGTGGGGCTGGTGGTGGCGGGAGTGGACTCCCCGGCCGTTGCGGCCAGTGGAAGCAGCAGGCACAAGGTCAACGCGGCGCTTGGGATGTTCATGTGCACGTCCTCGAGTGGGTCGGGGTCAGCCTTCGTCGCGCCAGCGGCGCAGGCGGATCGCGGCGAAGATCATGGCGGCGCCGGCGGCCACGCCGATCCACAGGTTGGGGCTCAGCAGCGCCGACCAGGAGGCTTTCACGACCAGCAGGCTGGCCAGCTGGTTGGCCCCTTCGAAGTCGGCGCCGTCCAGTTGCGCCACGTCCACCCAGGTCCCCGGCACGACGCTGAACAGCATGCGGGCGACGACGTTCTTCCAGAACCAGCTCGACTCGAGGTTGAACACCTGCATCAGGTCGAACCAGGTCACGAAGATGCCGGTGAACAGCGGGATCATGATGGCCCAGAGGAACGGCTTGCTGCGCGACCATGCCGAGCAGAGCAGCAGCCAACCGACGGTCGGCAGGGCCCAAAGCGCGTAGACCGGAATCGAGGCCACCAGCTGCAGCGCAACCATCAGCGGGCTGCCGGGACCCCAGATCAGGGTCATCGGGTTGCCGTTGTGCACCAGCGCGACCACGCTGATGACCAGGAGGAAGGCGAACATCGTCACCAGTGCCGCGCCGACCGCGATGGCGGGGGCGACCAGCGTCGCGCTGGCGACCTTGGACAGCACCGTGTCGCGGTCCGACAGCGGCAGCGACTTCCAGAACAGCACGCTGCGGTCCTTGCGCTCGTCGTACAGCGCGCCCAGGCAGTAGAAGAACACCACGAAGGCGAGCACGATGAACGGCCAACTCGCGGCCATGAACATGCTCACGTCGACCACCGGGGCCAACTCGCGCAGTTGCTCGGGCCCGAGCTTGTTGGTCAGGTAGCCGAGGTCCAGGCCATTGATCATGACCTCGCCGTCGAACTCGCCGTCGGCGAGCGCGCGGCGCGTGGCGACCTCTCCGACGATGATCGCCATCACCGTGAGCAGCAGCGACACGCCGCCGGCGATCAGCGGGGCCCAGAAGAAGCCGCCCTTGTGCTCCCAGAACTCGCGGCGGAGCAGGAGCCTGAACTTGTGGGTGGGGTGGGTGGCCGCCGTCGCTCGCGGCGCGGCCGGAAGGGTGGTGTCGAGGGCGTTCATGCGTAGGTCCCCTTCATGGTGGCGACGAACAGGTCGGCCAGGCCCGGCGTACGGGACTCGCCGAGACCGGCCAGCCGTTCGCGCGGTACGCCGTCGAACAGCATCACGGTCTTGCCGAACGGCAGCGCGCGTTCGTCGATGGGTTGCAGCGCGCGGGCGGCTTCGGCCTGGTCGGCGTTGACCATGACCTCGGTGAAGCGCTCGCCCACCACCTCCATTTCGCTGTTGAGCACCACCTTGCCGTCGCGGATGAACATCACGTCGGTCAGGATGTGCTCGACCTCCTCGACCTGGTGGGTGGTGATGAGGATGGTCTTCTCGTCGTCGAAGTAGTCCTCCAGCAGGCGCTGGTAGAACTGCTTGCGGTACAGGATGTCCAGACCGAGGGTCGGCTCGTCGAGCACCAGCAGCTTCGCGTCGATCGCCATCACCAGGGCCAGGTGCAGCTGCACGATCATGCCCTTGGACAGCTCGCGCACCTTCATCTGCGGCTTGAGCTGGGTGCCCGCGAGGAAGCGTTCGCAGCGGGCGCGGTCGAAGCGCGGGTGGACGCCGGCGACGAACTCGATCGCTTCGCGGACCCGGATCCAGCGCGGCAGCACCGCGACGTCGGCGATGAAGCAGACATCGCGCATCAGCTCGTCGCGCTCGGTGCGCGGGTCACGGCCGATGACGCTCATCCGGCCTTCGAACGGGATCAGCCCGAGCATGGCCTTGAGCGCGGTGGTCTTGCCAGCGCCGTTGGGGCCGATCAGGCCGACGATGCGCCCGGCGGGGATATCGAACGAGGCGTTGTCGAGCGCGAGCTTGTTCTTATAGGCCTTGCGCAGGCCACTCGCGCTGACCACGGTGCCGGTGTTCGCCGGGGTGGCGAGGGTGGCGGCGTTCATTGCGCACCCGCCTTGGCCGGGGTGGCCGCCAGCAGCTCTTCCTTGCTCAGCCCCAGGCGCAGGATGCGCTCCAGCACCAGCGGCCACTCCTCGGTGAGGAAGCGTTCGCGCTCGTTGACGAGCAGTTTCCTTGCGGCCTCTTCGGTCACGTACATGCCCAGACCCCTTCGCTTTTCGACGAGTGCCTCGTCCGCCAGTTCCTGGTAGGCGCGCGAGACGGTGATTGGATTGAGCTGGTACTCGGCGGCGACCTGCCTGACGGAGGGCAGGGCATCGCCGGGTTTGAGTACGCCGTCGAGCATCATTGCGACGACGCGCTCCTTCAGCTGGCGGTAGATGGGAGCGCCATCGCTCCATTGGATTGCGGTCATGGGTCAACCCCGCGGGACAAAGGAGAAGTACGGCATGACAAGCGTCTGCCGGCGGTTGCGCGTCGTCCCTGTGGAGCGCGTGGAGGTGGGTTCGGATTCGAGCCGCTCGGCTGCGGCGGCCTCGATCGCGGTGGCCAGAACCTGGGCGGCGTTGATTTCCTGCGCCATCGGAGTACCCGCCAGGGCGGGCCCGGAGGGTTGGCCGGGAAGCAGCGGTGCCGCGACGACCAGCCCCATCACCAGCAATGCGCCGCTGGCCGTGAGGGCAAAGAGCGTGTTGTGGAGCTTGCGGTTCATGGTGAACATCCTGCTCGTTGGTAGACCGGTGTTGTATGCAACTATAACACCTAAACACAGGCGGTCAAGCACTTCGGACCCAACTGAAGTCATGGTCCGGAAGCGGGCAGGCCTACAGGGATGAATCGGCGTGATTGCCGCGGCAGCGCGTGCTCGCGACAATGGGTGCCTTCCGCCACGCTGGCGTCCCGACAGGAGCTGTACCGGATGAATGCTTTCGCGCGCGGCCTCGCCGTGATGTTGACCACCACCGCGTTGCTCGGCCCCGTGGCCGTGCCTCCCGCCGCTGCGCAGGACACCGCCGAGCTCGGCACCGATCGCGCCCGCGCCAGCTATATGGTCGGCCACGACATCGCCCGCTCGGTCGCGGCCGCCGCTCCGGACATCGACCTGGCTGCGTTCGAGCGCGCCGTCCGCAACGCGTTCGAGGGGGGCGAGCCGCTGATCGCCGAGGTCGAGGTGCCGACCGTCGGCCGTGCGCTGATGATGCGCATCGCGGCGCGCGCCGGCCGCGCGCCGGCGGACGCCGAGATTCCGGACGTGGACAGGCAGAAGGTCGGCTACCTGGTGGGGGCCGATGTCGGCCGCTCGCTGGTTCCGATCAAGGACGAACTCGACCTGCCGGTGCTGCTGCAGGGCATCCGTGCGACCTTCGCCGGCGGCGATCTGCTGCTGGACGAGGCCCAGCTCCACGCCACCCGTGAAGCCTTCGCCGAGCGCATGCGCGGCCAGATGGCCGAACGTGCCAGGGTGCTGGGGGACCGCAACAAGGCCGAGGGTGCGGAGTTCCTCGCCGCCAACAGGCAGAACAAGGGCGTGTTCACCACGCCGTCCGGCCTGCAATACATGGTGCTGCGCCAGGGGGCCGGCCCGCGCCCGGCGGTGACCGACCGGGTGCGGGTCAATTACGAGGGAAAGCTGCTCGACGGAACGGTGTTCGACAGCTCCTACGAGCGTGGCCAGCCGGCCGAATTCGGGCTGGGCCAGGTGATCGCGGGCTGGACCGAAGGCGTGTCGATGATGCCGGTGGGCGCGAAGTACCGGTTCTGGATCCCCGGTGACCTGGCCTACGGCGCCAAGGGCAGCGGCGACGGCTCGATCGGGCCGAATGCCACCCTGGTGTTCGATGTCGAGTTGCAGGCGATCCTGCCGTAATCGCGCGCCGTTAATTGGCGGCGCGTGAATACGTGCCGTTCATGCTCGTGTCCGCAGAGTGAGCGCCTTCCTGCGCCGGCTCGCCGGCGCGTGTCCTTCCCCGGAGCCCACACGTAATGAAGCAGCCCATGCGCATCGCCGCCCTCCTATCCGTAGCGACCCTGGCCGTTGTCATGGCCGCCTGCCAGCCCGAAAGCGAAACGGCCGCCGGCGACACGGCCGCAGACACCGACGCATCGGCTGACGGCGCGCTCAAGGTCCAAGGTCTCGCCAACGAGAAGGAGCAGGTCAGCTACATGATCGGCCGCGACGTGGCGCGCTCGCTGGAGGAGGTCAAGGACGAGATCGACGTGGCGGTCCTGACCGATGCCATCCGCACCGGACTGGCGGGCGAGGAGTCGCTGATGACCGAGGAGCAGGTCGCCCAGCTGCGGGAAAGCTTCGCGCAGAAGATCCAGGGCGAGCGGATCGCCGAAATGATGGCGACGGCGAAGAAGAACAAGGAGGCCGGCGACAAGTTCCTGGCCGCCAACAAGGCCAAGCCCGGGGTGGAAACCACCGAGTCGGGCCTGCAGTACCAGGTGGTCACCCGGGGCGAAGGCCCTCGTCCCACCGGGGACGACGTGGTTCGGGTGCATTACAAGGGCACGCTGCTCGACGGCGAGACCTTCGACAGCTCCTACGAGCGCGGTGAACCGGCGGTGTTCCCGCTGCCGCAGGTCGTGCCGGGCTGGCAGGAAGGGATCGCGCTGATGCCGGTGGGCAGCAAGTACCGGTTCTGGATCCCGGCCGAGCTGGGGTACGGGGAGCAGGGCACGCCGGGCGGGCCGATCGGGCCCAACGCGGTGCTGGCGTTCGAGGTCGAGCTGCTGGATATCGTCGAGCAGCCGGCGCAGTAGCCGCGTCGAACCGCTGA
The DNA here is from genome assembly GCF_056739745.1 of Lysobacter sp. CC-YZS074. Lineage (NCBI taxonomy): Bacteria > Pseudomonadati > Pseudomonadota > Gammaproteobacteria > Lysobacterales > Lysobacteraceae > Lysobacter > Lysobacter sp. CC-YZS074. The sequence continues at coordinate 1,601,012 of NZ_CP200301.1, forward strand.
TCGCCCCTGTCGGCGGCGTTGCGCCGGCGGCCCACAAGGACGGAGCACACCTATGCGCGTCACCATTTTCGGCACCGGGTACGTCGGCCTGGTCACCGGTACCTGCCTGGCCGAGGTTGGCCACCACGTGGTCTGTGTGGATGTCGACCAGGGCAAGATCGACGCCCTCAATGCGGGGCAGGTGCCGATCTTCGAGCCGGGGCTGGAGCCGCTGGTCCACGCCAACCGCGAAGCGGGGCGCCTGCGTTTCAGCACCGACGCGGGCGCGGCCATCTCGCATGGCGAGGTGGTGTTCATCGCGGTCGGAACCCCGCCCGACGAGGACGGCAGTGCCGACCTCCAGTACGTGCTCGAGGTCGCGCGCACGGTCGGACGCCATCTCACGCGGCCGGTGGTGGTGGTCGACAAGTCGACCGTGCCGGTGGGCACTGCGGACAAGGTGCGCAGTGCCATCGCGGCGGAATTGGCGGCGCGCGGCGCGGATGTCGCGTTCGAGGTGGTCTCGAATCCTGAGTTCCTGAAGGAAGGCGACGCGATCAAGGACTGCATGCGGCCGGACCGCATCGTCATCGGATCCGACAATCCGGCGGCGGTGGAGACCATGCGCCGGCTCTATTCGGCCTTCATCCGCAACCGTGACCGCATCATCGTCATGGACGTGCACTCGGCGGAGCTGACCAAGTACGCCGCCAACGCCATGCTCGCCACCAAGATCTCCTTCATGAACGAGGTGGCCTGCATCGCCGAAGCCGTCGGCGCCGATATCGAGATGGTGCGCCAGGGCATCGGTTCCGACCCGCGGATCGGCTGGCACTTCATCTACCCGGGCGCCGGCTACGGTGGGTCGTGCTTCCCGAAGGACGTGCAGGCACTCGCCCGCACGGCGCGCCAGGGCGGTTGCCAGACATTGCTGCTGGACGCGGTGGATGCGGTGAACGAGCGCCAGAAGGGGCATCTGTTCGAGCTGATCCAGCGCCACTACCAGGGCGAGGTGTCCGGCAAGACGTTCGCGCTGTGGGGACTGGCGTTCAAACCCAATACCGATGACATGCGCCAGGCGTCCAGTCGGCGGCTTCTCGAACAACTCTGGTCGGCGGGGGCCAGGGTGCGCGCCTTCGATCCCGAAGCCAATGCGGAAGCCCGACGCCTGTATGGTGAGCGCAAGGACCTCGAGTTCTGCGATTCGGACTACGAGGCCCTCGACGGCGCCGACGCCCTGGTGGTGGTTACCGAATGGAAGCAGTTCCGCAGCCCGGATTTCACCCGCATGCGTGATGCGCTCGGCGACGCCGCGATCTTCGACGGCCGCAACCTCTATGATCCGGGGGAGGTCGAGGCTTCCGGCCTGGCGTATTACGGCATTGGCCGCGGGCGGTCGATCCGGCCGCGATCGAGCGGGGGGCAGGTGGAGTGAGCGCGGACGTGGAGCAACGCCTGGTCGATCTGGAAATGCGGCTCGCGTTCCAGGAACATGCACTCGGGGAGCTCAGTGACGCCCTCGCGGCGGCACGCGACGAAGAGGCGCGCAACACCCTGCTGCTGCACCGCGCCCTGGACGAGTTGAAGCAACTGCGGACCTCGCTGGCGACCGGCCCGGTGTCGGCCGATCCTGCGAGCGAGCCCCCGCCGCCCCACTACTGAGTATTGGAAGACCGCGGGCACCCGTCCGCGCCAGTGACGACATGACCGATTCGCTCCGCAACCAGTTGCTTGGCCTGGGCTTCAAACCAAGTCCCGATGCCAAGCGCAATGACGCCGCCAAGCGCGGTGGCAAGCCGAAGCATCTCCCGGCCGCGGGCGGCAAGCCGGACAGGACCGCGCGGAAACCCGGTGCCGGGCAGGCGTCGTCGAAGCCGCAGCGGCACCGCGGCGCGCCTCGTTCGCGCGAGGACATCGACCTCGCCAAGGCCTATGCGATCCGCGCGCAGCGGGAGAAGGAAGAGCGCATCGCGGCCGAGCAGGCGAAGCAGGAAGAGGCGCGCAAGCGCCGTGAGGCGCGTGCGCGGCTGGCCGAACTGGTCAAAGACCGTGCGCTCAACACCGAAGACGCCGACATCGCCCGGCATTTCCCGTACGGCGGCAAGATCAAGCGCGTCTACGTGACCGCCGAGCAGCTCAAGGCGCTCAACGCCGGCGAGCTCGGCGTACTGCAGATGGATGGTCGCTACCTGCTGGTGACGGCGGAGCTGCTGGCGCAGGCGGAGCAGGTGTTCGCCCCGGCCGTCGCGCTGAAGGTCGATCCCGACGCTCCGGTCGGAGATGATCCGTACGCCGACCCGAAGTACCAGGTGCCCGACGATCTGGTCTGGTAGGCGCTGGATGAACGCCCATGGCGAAACGTCCGGCGAACACCCGGACTGTTGTAGGAGCGGCTTCAGTCGCGATCGGGTGCTGGTGTGCCCACGCCGACTCCACGATCGCGGCTGAAGCCGCTCCTACGGAAGCGGGAAACGCCTACTCCGGGTCGTAGTCCAGGTTGGACGCCAGCCAGCGTTCCGCCTGGGCCAGGTCCACGCGCTTGCGGCGGGCGTAATCCGCGGCCTGCTCCTTGGATACCCGCCCGACCACGAAGTACTGACTACGCGGGTGGCTGAAGTAGTAGCCCGACACCGCCGCCGCCGGGGTCATGGCGAAGCTTTCGGTCAGGCGGATGCCGGCGTTCGCCTCCGCGTCCAGCAGGCGGAAGATCGTCGACTTCTCGCTGTGTTCGGGGCAGGCGGGATAGCCCGGCGCCGGGCGGATGCCCCGGTACTTCTCGTCTATCAAGGCCTCGGTATCGAGCGACTCGTCGGCCGCGTAGCCCCAGAACTCGGTGCGCACGCGCTGGTGCAGCCGTTCGGCCATGGTTTCGGCGAGGCGGTCGGCGAGCGCCTTGAGCAGGATGGCGTTGTAGTCGTCGTGGTCGGCCTCGAAGCGGCGCACGTGCTCCTCGATGCCGACGCCGGCGGTGACCGCGAAGGCCCCGATCCAGTCCCGCCGCCCGCTGTCGGCGGGCGCGATGAAGTCGGCCAGGCAGAAGTCGGGCCGCTCCGGCGGCTTGTCGGCCTGCTGGCGCAGGAAGTGCAGGGTGACCGCCTCGCCGTCGACGTCCGCGATCACGTCGTCGCCGTGGCTGTTGGCCGGCCAGAGGCCGAACACGGCACGCGCGGTCAGCCACTTTTCGGCGACGATGCGATCCAGCATCGCCCGGGCGTCGCGGAACAGCTCGCTGGCCTGCGTGCCGACCACCTCGTCCTCCAGAATTGCCGGGTAGCGCCCGTGCAGCTCCCACGCCTGGAAGAACGGCGTCCAGTCGATCAGTTCGACGAGTTCGGCCAGCGGGTAGTCGTCCAGCACGTGCAGGCCCGGCCGGAGGGGCGCCGGCGGCACGTAATCGTTCCAGCCGCCGTCGAAACGCTGCGCACGAGCCTTGTCGAGCGACACCAGGCGCTTGCCGCCGTCCCGGTTGCGATGGCGCTCGCGGATCTCCGCGTAATCCGACGCGTTGGCGGCGACGAACGCATCGCGCAGGTCGATGCTGATCAGCGACTGGGCGACACCGACCGCACGCGAAGCGTCCTTCACCCAGACCGTCGCCGACTTGTAGTGCGGGTCGATTTTCAGCGCAGTGTGTGCGCGTGACGTGGTGGCGCCGCCGATCAGCAAGGGCGTGGTGAACCCCTGCCGCTGCATCTCACGGGCGACGTGGCTCATCTCCTCCAGCGATGGCGTGATCAGGCCCGACAGGCCGATGAGGTCGGCGTTCTCGGCCCTGGCGCGATCGAGGATGACCTGCGCCGGCACCATCACCCCGAGGTCGATCACCTCGAAGTTGTTGCAGGCCAGCACCACGCCGACGATGTTCTTGCCGATGTCGTGCACGTCGCCCTTGACCGTGGCCATGACGATCTTGCCGTTGGACTGGCCGGTGTCGCCGGTACGCAGCTTCTCGGCCTCGATGAAGGGCAGCAGGTGGGCGACGGCCTTCTTCATGACGCGGGCCGACTTGACCACCTGCGGCAGGAACATCTTCCCGGCACCGAACAGGTCGCCGACCACGTTCATGCCGTCCATCAGCGGCCCTTCGATCACGTCCAGCGGGCGTGCGGCCTCGAGCCGGGCGGCCTCGGTGTCCTCGACGATGTACTGGTCGATGCCGTGCACCAGCGAATGGCTCAGCCGCGCCCGCACCGGCTGGTCGCGCCACGCCAGGTCCTCCACCTTCTTCTCGCCCTTGCGGCCCTTGTAGCGTTCGGCCAGCGCGAGCAGGGTCTCGGTCGCCTCGGGGTTGCGGTTGAGCACCACGTCCTCGACCGCGTCGCGCAGCTCGGGGTCGAGATCGTCGTACAGCGGCAGCGCGCCGGCGTTGACGATGCCCATGTCCATCCCGGCACGGATCGCGTGGTACAGGAACACGGTGTGGATCGCCTGCCGCACGGCCTCGTTGCCGCGGAACGAGAAGCTGACGTTGGAAACGCCGCCGGAGATGTGGCTGTACGGGAAGCGCCGGCGCAGCTCGCGCGCGGCCTCGATGAAGGCCACGGCGTAGTCGTTGTGCTCGTCGATGCCGGTGGCGATCGCGAACACGTTGGGGTCGAAGACGATGTCCTCGGGCGGGAAGCCGACCTCGCGCGTCAGCAGCCCGTAGGCACGCGAGCAGATATCGACCTTGCGCTCGACCGTGTCGGCCTGGCCGTCCTCGTCGAACGCCATGACCACCACCGCCGCGCCGTAGCGGCGCACCAATCGGGCCTGGCGGAGGAACTCGTCCTCGCCTTCCTTCATCGAGATGGAGTTGACGATGCCCTTGCCCTGGAGGCATTTCAGTCCGGCCTCGATCACCGTCCATTTCGAACTGTCGACCATCACCGGGACCCGGGCGATGTCCGGTTCGGCGGCGATCAGGTTGAGGTAGTCGACCATCGCCCGCTCGGAGTCGAGCAGGCCTTCGTCCATATTGACGTCGAGCACCTGCGCGCCGTTCTCGACCTGCTGGCGCGCGACCGCCACCGCTTCGTCGAACCGCCCGTCCTTGATCAGCTTGCGGAACTGCGCGCTGCCGGTGACGTTGGTGCGTTCGCCGACGTTGATGAAGTTGGACTCGGGCGTGATCTGCAGCGGCTCCAGGCCGCTGAGGCGTGTCTGGCGGGGAAGGGGAGTGGCCATGTGTCGCGGAGCCTCGTTCGCCACGGGGTCGGTTGGGGCCGGCACGGCTCAGGCCGCATCCGCCAGCCGCGGCACCACCCGTGGCGCCACGCCTCGGACCGCGTCGGCAATGGCCCGGATGTGGTCCGGAGTGGTGCCGCAGCAACCGCCAACGAGGTTGAGCAGGCCGGCCTCGGCGAATTCACGCAGCACGCCGGCCATGTCCTCGGGCGTTTCGTCGTAGCCGCCGAACGCGTTGGGCAGGCCGGCGTTCGGGTGGGTGCTGATGTGCACGTCGGCAACCCGCGCCAGCACGTCGACGTGTGCCCTCAGGTCCCTGGCGCCGAGCGCGCAGTTCAGTCCAATCGCGAGCGGCTCGGCGTGCCGCAGCGAGTACCAGAACGCTTCGGCGGTCTGACCCGACAGGGTGCGGCCCGAGGCGTCGGTGATGGTGCCCGAGACCATCACCGGCAGCCGCGCCGCGCGCGCGTCGAACGCCTCGGCGATCGCGAACAGCGCGGCCTTGGCATTGAGCGTGTCGAACACGGTCTCGACCATCAGAATGTCGGCGCCGCCGTCGATCAGCCCGTCGGCGGCTTCCCGGTACGCATCGCGCAGCTCGTCGAAGCTGATCGCGCGGAAGCCGGGCCGGTTGACGTCGGGACTCAGCGACGCCGTGCGACTGGTCGGGCCGAGCACGCCGATCACGAACCGCGGGCGGTCCGGTGTGGCCGCCCCGGCTGCGTCGCATGCGGCGCGGGCCAGGCGCGCACCGGTTTCGTTGAGTTCGCGCGCCAGGTGCTGCAGGCCGTAGTCGGCCAGCGAAATGGTGGTCGAGTTGAAGGTGTTGGTCTCGACCAGGTCCGCACCCGCGGCCAGGTAGTTGCGGTGGATCGCCTCGATGATTCCGGGCCGGGTCAGGCTCAGCAGGTCGTTGTTGCCGCGCTGGTCGTGCGCGCATCCGCAGCCGGGGCCGTGCACGTGGCCGTCGACGCCATGGTCGCGGTCGAAACCGTCCGCGAAGCGCTCGCCGCGGTAATCGGCCTCCTCCAGCCCGTGCTGCTGGATCATCGTGCCCATCGCCCCGTCGATCACCAGGATGCGTTCATCGAGTGCCTTCAGCAGTGCCTCGGTACGGGTCGGGTCGAGCCAGGGGAGGGCGTTCATGTCGGTGTTCCAGTGGCGGAGGACGGCGCCTACTTGCGCGGCGCCTTGCGCGCGATCAGGGCGATGACCTCGAAGTGCGGCGGGCGCCGCTCGCGGGTGACGGTTTCGCAGCTGACGATCTGGAAGCCGGCCTTCGTCGCGAACTTCGCCAGCTCCTTCTCGCTGAAGCCCAGGTTGACGTGGCCATAGGACTCCACCACCGAGCGGTGTTCGTGCCGCGCCAGGCTGGTCAGCAGCAGCCGGCCGCCGGGCCGCAGCACGCGGGCGGCCTCGGACACCGCCTGCGCGGGCTGGTCGGCATAGGTCAGCGCGTGCATCAGCACCACCAGGTCGAAATGGCCGTCCTCGAATGGCAGCGCGTGCATGTCGCCCTCGCGGACCTCGACGTTCCTGAGCTTGCGCAACCGCTCGGAGGCGGCCAACACGACCTTGGTGCTGGAATCCAGGCAGACGTAGCGGTGCGAATGTGGGGCGAGCAGTTCGGCCAGCACGCCGTCGCCCGAGGCGATGTCGAGCACGTCGCCGGGTTCGAGCAGCGGCAGCGCCGAGCGCGCCATCGCCTCCCAGGTGCGGCCGGGCGAGTAGTGGCGCTCCATGTCGCCGGCGACGGAGTCGGCCCAGTTCTGGTCGGCGGCACGGTTCGCCAGCACCGCCGGCACGCGTTCGGCGTCCTGGCGCAGCAGCGGGTCGTCGCTGCCTTCCCGCAGGGTCTTCCACAGCGCGTGCTGGGCGCCGTCGAGCGCGGCCTCGTCGAAACGGTAGTAGGCCGATACGCCGGCGCGACGGTCGCGCACCAGCCCCGCCTCCTTCAGCTTGGCCAGGTGCGTGGACACTCGCGGCTGGGCCAGTCGGGTGATCGCCGACAGCTCGGCGACGGTCAGCTCCTCGCGTTCGAGCAGGGCCAGCAACCGGACCCGGGTGGCGTCTGCGAATACCTTGAGGCGGGAGGACCAGCCCTCGAGATCCATGCTTGTCTCCGGTGCATTCATGCACCTATCGCGATACAGCGATGAGTTTGGTGCCGAAGGGCACATCGGGTCAAGCGGCGCAGTTCGGCAAACAGGCGGCCGGCGCTACAATTGCCCGATCGCAGCACGTGGCTGCAGACAACCTTTCGCGACAACCGAGGTGCCGACGTGGATTTTCGCTTCACCGAAGAGCAGTTGATGATTCAGGACGTGGCGCGTCGCATCGCGCAGGAGAAGATCGCGCCGAGCGCCGAGCACCACGACCGCACCGGTGAGTTCCCGCTGGAGAACATCCGCACTCTGGGCGAGAACGGCCTGATGGGCATCGAGGTGCCGACCGAGTACGGCGGCGCCGGCATGGACCCGGTCTCCTACGTGTTGGCAATGGTCGAGATCGCCGCGGCCGACGCCGCCCACTCGACCATCGTCTCGGTCAACAACTCGCTGTTCTGCAACGGCATCCTCAAGTACGGCACCGAGGAGCAGAAGCAGAAGTACGTGCGCGCAATTGCCGAGGGCAAGGAGATCGGCGCCTTCGCGCTGACCGAGCCGCAGTCAGGCTCCGACGCCACCGCGATGCGCTGCAAGGCCGTCAGGCAGGCCGACGGCAGCTACGTGGTCAACGGCAAGAAGAGCTGGATCACCTCCGGCCCGGTGGCGAAGTACATCGTGCTGTTCGCCATGACCGACGCCGACAAGGGCGCGCGTGGCATCACCGCGTTCATGATCGACACCGAGCGCGCCGGTTTCGGCCGCGGCAAGACCGAGCCCAAGCTCGGCATCCGCGCCTCCGCCACCTGCGAGATCGAGTTCAACGACTACGTGGTGCAGGCCGACGAGGTGCTGGGCGCGGAAGGCGAGGGTTTCAAGATCGCCATGACCGTGCTCGACGCCGGCCGTATCGGCATCGCCAGCCAGGCCATCGGCATCGCTCGCGCGGCCTACGAGGCGACCCTGGAATACGTGAAAGAGCGCAAGGCCTTCGGCGCGCCGATCGGCACCTTCCAGATGACCCAGGCCAAGATCGCGGACATGAAGTGCAAGCTCGATGCCTCCTTGCTGCTGACGCTGCGAGCGGCATGGCAGAAGGGCGAGTTCGACAAGGGCGGCGCGCGCTTCAGCAACGAGGCGGCGATCGCCAAGCTGACCGCCTCCGAGGCGGCGATGTGGATCACCCATCAGGCGCTGCAGATCCACGGCGGCATGGGCTACTCCAAGGAGATGCCGATCGAGCGCTACTTCCGCGACGCCAAGATCACCGAGATCTACGAGGGCACCAGCGAGATCCAGCGCCTGGTCATCGCCCGCAACGAGACCGGGCTGCGCTGACATGCCCATCCCCGGCTGCCGCTTCGCCGCCGCCTGCCATGTGCAGCGCGGCTGCGATCGCCGCGATATCCCGATCGCCGTACGCGGCGCGGGCGCCCATGACGGGTGCCGTCGCGCCGTTCGCGTGTCTCCCCATCTGCACTGAACCCTGTCGTGGCCTGCGCGAAAGCGCGGGCCTCTCTGCATTGGACGATCCGTTCACATGAGCACCCAACCGAAATCCTCCGCACGCGCCGCCAAGTCCACCGCGGGTGGCAAATCCTCCGCAAGCAAGAAGGCGGCCGCGCCGGCCAGCGACAGGAGCGAGGCGATCTCGCTCAAGCCGATCCTCGAAGCCATCCGCAAGCGCCTGCCAAAGGCGCGCCACCCGGAGGGCGAGGCATTCGCCGGGGCGTTCTACAAGCGCATGGGCGAGGACGAGCTGCCCAAGCACACGCCGGAAGGATGGGCCGCGCTGGCCAGCGATTTCCTCGATTTCGCCAGGGTGCGCCGGGCCGAAACCGCCAAGGTCCGCCTGTTCAATCCGAGCCTGAAGACCCACGGCTGGGAATCGCCCCATACCGTGCTGCAGATCGTCAATGACGACATGCCGTTCCTGGTCGATTCGGTGACGATGGCGCTGACCGAGCAGGGCATCGGTGTCCACGTCCTGGGCCACCCGGTGGTGCGCTCGCGTCGCGACAAGGCCGGCAAGCTGGTCGCCGTCGGCGAGGGCGAGCCCGAATCGCTGATGCACCTGGAGATCGACCGCCTCGATGCGGAGACCATGCCGCAGGTGCAGGAGGCGGTGGAGGTGGTGCTGGCCGACGTGCGCGCGATCGTGCGCGACTGGTCGGAGATGCGCGGAAGGATGGTGCAGGTCGCCGACGAGCTCGGCGAGCGTACGTTGCCGGTGAGCGAGGAAGGCCGCCGGGAGGCGCAGGAGTTCCTGCGCTGGGCGGCCGACAACCACTTCACCTTCCTCGGCTACCGCGAGTACGAGGTGGTCACCAAGGGCGGCGAAGAGCTGCTGTGCGCGGTCAAGGGCTCCGGCCTGGGCCTGCTGCGCGGCCAGGACACCCGCAAGCCGCGCCCGCTGTCGTCGCTGGCGGCCCACTACATGCCGCATTCGGGCTCGGTGGACGCACTGATCCTGACCAAGACCAACGCGCGCGCCACCGTGCATCGTCCCGGCTACATGGACTACATCGGCGTGCTCAGCTTCGGCAAGGACGGCAAGCCGGTGCGCGAGGAGCGCTTTCTCGGCCTGTACACCTCCAGTGCCTACAGCCGCCGTCCCTGGGACATTCCGCTGGTGCGCGAGCGCCACAACTACGTGATGGAGAAGTCGGGCCTGCCGGCCGACAGCCACAGCGGCAAGGCCCTGCGCCACATCCTCGAGACCCTGCCGCGCGACGAGCTGTTCCAGTCCACCGGCGAGGAACTGCTGAAGACCAGCACCGGCATCCTCGGCCTGCAGGAGCGCGTGCGCAGCAAGCTGTTCCTGCGCCGGGACCGTTACGGCCGCTTCTTCTCCGGCCTCGTCTACATCCCGCGCGACCGTTTTAACACCGACGTGCGCCTGCGCATCGAGGCGATGCTCAAGCGCGTGCTGCACGGCGAGCACGTCGACACCACCGTGGTGCTGGGCGAATCGCCGCTGGCGCAGCTGCACCTGCTGGTGCGGCCGAAGTCGGGCGAGGCGATCCAGGTCGACAACGCCGCGATCGAGGCTGAGCTGGCCGAGATCGTCCGCAACTGGCGCGACGACCTGCGCGACCTGCTGGTCGAGCGCCATGGCGAACAGCAGGGCCTGGCCCTGGCCAGCGGTTACGGCCGCGCCCTGCCGGCCGGCTATATCGAGGATGTCTCGGTCGCGATCGCGGCCGACGACGTCGAGCACCTCGCCGCGCTGACCGGCCCGGACGATCTGCGCCTGAGCCTGTCGCGCGTGCGCCCAGGCACCGGCGGGCTGCGCTTCAAGTTCTATCGCCAGAACGACGACATCGCGCTGTCCGACGCGCTGCCGATGATGGAGAACATGGGCCTGCGGGTGGTCTCCGAGCACCCCTACCGGCTCTACGCGCACAGCAGCCTGATGTACATCCAGGACTTCGAGGTCGAGACCAGCAATCCCGACGCCGACATCGCCGACGTTGACGAGAACTTCGAGGAGGCCTTCGCCCGCATCTGGCACGGCGACGCCGAGAACGACGGCTTCAACCGACTGATCCTCGGTGCCGGCCTGTCCTGGCGCCAGGTCGCGATGCTGCGTGCGTACAGCAAGTACCTGCAGCAGGTCGGCGTGCCGTTCTCGCAGAGCTACGTCGAGGAGACCTTCAATCGCTACCCGGTGCTGGCGCGCCTGATGGTGGAGCTGTTCGAGGCCCGCTTCGACCCGACCACCGGCAAGGAGAGCAAGGCCGAGGTCAAGGCCGGCAGCGAGCGGCTGCGCCGCCAGTTCGAGCGACTGGCCGGTGGCGACGAGGCGCTGTTGTCTTCGCTGGACCCGGTGCTGGCCTCGCGCAGCGGCAACCGCGACGTCCAGATCGCCGCCACCCGCAACACCCTGATGAGCCTGCTCGACCGCGTGTCCAGCCTCGACGAGGACCGCATCCTGCGCAGCTTCATCGGCGTGATCGAGGCGACCCTGCGGACCAGCTACTACCAGCAGGGCGCCGGCGGGGCGCAGAAGGGATACGTCAGCTACAAGTTCGACTCGGCCGAGGTGCCGGACCTGCCCAAGCCGCGTCCTTACCGCGAGATCTTCGTCTACGGCCCGCGCGTGGAGGGCATCCACCTGCGCTTCGGTCCGGTCGCGCGCGGCGGCCTGCGCTGGTCCGACCGCCGCGAGGATTTCCGCACCGAGGTATTGGGCCTGGTCAAGGCGCAGATGGTGAAGAACACCGTCATCGTGCCGGTCGGCTCGAAGGGCGGTTTCATCAGCAAGAAGCCGCCGGCCGGCGGTGACCGCGACGCGGTGCATGCCGAAGGCGTGGCCTGCTACAAGATGTTCATCAATGGCCTGCTCGACATCACCGACAACCTCGTCGAGGGCAAGGTGGTGCATCCGGCCAACGTGGTGCGCCACGACCAGGACGATCCGTACCTGGTGGTGGCCGCCGACAAGGGCACCGCGAAGTTCTCCGATATCGCCAACGCCATCGCCCGCGAGCACGGGTACTGGATGGACGACGCGTTCGCCTCCGGTGGTTCGGTCGGCTACGACCACAAGGGCATGGGCATCACGGCCAAGGGCGCATGGGAGTCGGTCAAGCGCCACTTCCGCGCGCTCGGCCACGACACCCAGAAGCAGGACTTCACCGCCGTCGGCGTGGGCGACATGTCGGGCGACGTGTTCGGCAACGGCATGCTGCTGAGCAAGCACATCCGGCTGGTCGCCGCGTTCGACCACCGCCACATCTTCGTCGACCCCAACCCGGAGGCGGCGCGCTCGTACAAGGAGCGCCAGCGCATGTTCAAGCTGCCACGCTCGAGCTGGGACGACTACGACCAGTCGCTGATCAGCGAGGGCGGCGGAGTGTTCGACCGCAGCGCCAAATCGATCCGCATCAGTCCGCAGATGCGCGAGGCGCTCGGCATCGACGGGTCGGTCGCGTCGCTGAGCCCGGTCGAGCTGATGAGCGCGATCCTCAAGTCGCCGGTCGACCTGCTGTGGAACGGCGGAATCGGCACCTACGTCAAGGGCAGCACCGAGAGCCACGCCGACGTCGGCGACCGCGCCAACAACGCGCTTCGCGTCGACGGCCGCGACCTGCGCTGCAAGGTGGTGGGCGAGGGCGGCAACCTGGGCTTCACCCAGCTCGGTCGCATCGAGGCGGCCCAGCACGGGGTGCTGCTCAACACCGACTTCATCGACAACTCGGCCGGCGTGGACACCTCCGACCACGAGGTCAACATCAAGATCCTGCTGAACTCGCAGGTGCAGGCGGGCAAGCTCAAGCTGGCCGAGCGCAACAAGCTGCTGGCGGCGATGACCGACGAGGTCGAGCAGCTGGTACTGACCGACAACTACCGGCAGAACCAGGCGATCAGCCTGATGGAGCGGATGTCGGTGCCGCGGCTGGGCTCCAAGCAGCACTTCATCCGTACGCTGGAGTCGCAGGGGCTGCTGGACCGCCAGATCGAGTACCTGCCGTCGGATGCCGAGATTGCCGAGCGCAAGGCCCGTGGCCAGGGCCTGACCCGGCCGGAGCTGGCGGTGCTGCTGTCGTACAGCAAGCTGGTGCTGTTCCAGCAGCTGGTCGACTCCGACGTGCCGGAGGATCCATACCTGTCGAAGGAGCTGGTGCGCTACTTCCCCGGGCCGCTGCAGGCCAAGTACGCCAAGGCGATGGAGGACCACCGCCTGAAGCGCGAGATCATCGCCACCGCGGTGACCAATTCGATGGTCAACCGCATGGGCGCGACGTTCACCCTGCGCATGCAGGAGGACACCGGCCGCAGCGCGGGCGAGGTCGCCGAGGCGTACACCATCGCGCGCGAGGCGATCGACGCGCGGGCGCTGTGGGCGCAGATCGACGCGCTCGACGGCAAGGTCGCCGAGTCGGTGCAGATCGACGCGCTGCAGACCATCTGGCAGTTGATGCGCTCGATGTCGCGCTGGCTGCTGTCGCGGCCGGGCGAAATGCCGGAGATCACCGCCGCGATGGCGCGCTACGGCGACGGCCTGAAGGCGGTGCGTGAAGCGTTGCCGAGCACGATGTCCGACGTCCGCCGCGAGGAGTTCGTCGCCAGCCTCCGGGACTGGAAGGCCAAGGGCATCCCGAACGCGCTGGCCGAACAGCTGGCCGCCTTGCCGTTGCTGGAGTTCGGTTGCGACATCGTCGAGATCGCCCACGCCCGCAAGCTGTCGCCGGTCGAAGTGGCCCGCGCGTACTTCAGCCTGGGCGCGGCGCTGCACCTGCCCTGGCTGTACGAGCAGATCGAGGCGCTGCCGGTGGATGGCCGCTGGCAGGCGCTGGCCCGTGGCGCGCTGCGCGACGAGCTCGGTGCACAGCAGCGCACCCTGGTCGGGCAGATCCTGGGCAGTGGCGGGCGCAAGCCCGGCGGCGAGAAGGTCGAGGCCTGGCTCAAGCGTGACGACGCGACCCTGCGTTTCACCCTGGCGATGCTGGGCGAACTGCTGAGCCAGAAGACGCTCGACTACCCGACCGTGTCGGTGGTGGTGCGTCGCCTGGCACAGGTGGCGGCCGCGGGCGCCTGACCCGCCGGACGTGGCGGCGGCCTCCGTCGCCGCCACGTCGACATCCCCGCGTTATCCTGCCCCGCATGACCCCGGAGCCGCCGATGACCGCGACGCCCCGCATCGCCTTCCTGGCCAGCCCGGCCGAGGACGCCCAGGCCGCCTGCGCGCAACTCGTCGCCCGCCATGGCGATGTGCCGCCGGACGAGGCGGACGTGCTGGTGGCGCTCGGTGGAGACGGCTTCATGCTGCAGACGCTGCATCGCCATGGCGGGCTCGGCAAGCCCGTGTACGGCATGAAGCTGGGCACGGTCGGGTTCCTGATGAACCACCTCGCGGTGGACGGGCTGCTGGAACGGATCCACGCCGCCGAGCCGGCGGTGCTGCGCCCGCTGGAGATGCTGGCCCAGACCGAATCGGGCGCGGCCGTCGGTTCGCTGGCCTACAACGAGGTCTCGCTGCTGCGCCAGACCCGCCAGGCCGCGCACCTGTCGATCGAGCTCAACGGCCAGACCCGGCTCGACGAGCTGATCTGCGATGGCGTGCTGGTGGCCACCACGGCCGGCAGCACCGCCTACAACTTTTCTGCGCACGGGCCGATCCTGCCGCTCGGCGCGAACGTGATGGCACTGACCCCGATCGCCGCCTTCCGGCCCAGGCGCTGGCGCGGCGCGGTGCTCAAGGCCGACACCGAGGTCCGCTTCCGCGTCCTGGACCCGTACAAGCGCCCGGTCAGCGCGACCGCCGACTCCCACGAGGTCCGCGACGTGGTCGAAGTCACCGTCCGTGAATCGCACGACCGCACGGTGACCCTGCTGTTCGACCCCGAGCACAACCTCGAAGACCGGATCCTCGCGGAGCAATTCACCAGCGGGTGAGGGTGGTCGCGATTTCGTAAGTGATGGCGTGAAGGTACGCGGGGCGCCTCCGGCTTGTTCCGATCAGTCGCTCTCCGATACTCGCCTGGTGATCGGACCACCCGAGAGGGCGTGCCCGGCGGCTTGCTGGCGGCTGGTGGAGAGTGGTGGTTGCGCAAGGCGGCCTCCGGGCAGGCCGATCAGTCGCTCCCCGATACTCGCTTGGTGATCGGCCTACCCGGAGGCCGCTCCCAACAGTCCGGGCTCTTGTAGGAGCGGCTTCAGCCGCGCTCCGGCAATCATTCGCCCGCGGCGCTTCCAGCACCGTCACCACCCGCGCCGACGCTGCTCCCGTACATCACCGAATCCGCCAATCGCCTGTCCCGGCACTTACCGACTCCATGTCGTCCTGTCGGAAGCAGCCCAAAGAGCAAAGGGCTACGGATCGCTGAACCGCGACACCCGCATCCGGGATGTCACGGCTGCTACCCGTACGCGCTGGTTCTCATCCCCCGAGACCACGATCCGGCAAAATGCCCCCATGCCCGACGCCAATGCCGATCCGCTGATCGTCGCGATCTCCTCGCGCACCCTGTTCGACCTGGAGGACAGCCACGCCCTGTTCGAGCGCGAGGGACTGGACGCCTACGCCGCGTTCCAGCGCAGCCACGAGGACGACTTGCTGGAGCCTGGCATCGCCTTCCCGCTGGTGCGAAAGCTGCTCGGACTCAACGAAGGATCGCCACCCGAGGCGCCGCGCGTCGAGGTCATCCTGATCTCGCGCAATTCCGCCGACACCGGCCTGCGCATCTTCAACTCGATCGCCCACCACGGCCTGTCGATCCGGCGCGCCGCGTTCAGCAACGGCGCGCCGCCGTTCCCGTACATCCGGCCGTTTGGCGCCGACCTGTTCCTGTCGACCCACGCCGAAGACGTGCGCAGCGCACTGGCGGCTGGCGTTGCCGCCGCCACGCTGCTGCCGGCCAAGGCGCCGCAGCAGCGCCACGATCAGCTTCGGATCGCGTTCGACGGCGATGCGGTGATCTTCGATGACGAAGGCGAGCGGGTCTCGCGCGAGGGCGGGCTCGCCGCGTTCGCCGAGCACGAGCGCTCGCGTGCCGGCGAGCCGCTGTCGGGCGGGCCGTTCCGGGGCTTCCTCGATGCGCTGCATCGGCTCCAGGCCGCGTTCCCGATCGGTGAAGCCTCGCCGATCCGTACCGCGCTGGTAACCGCCCGCTCGGTGCCCGCGCACGAGCGGGTGATCCGGACCTTGCGGGAATGGGGCATCCGGCTCGACGAGGCGCTGTTTCTGGGCGGGCGCCCGAAGGGGCCGTTCCTGGAAGCGTTCGGTGCCGACATCTTCTTCGACGATTCCGAGCACAACATCGAGTCCGCGCGGGGGCTGGTGACCGCGGGGCACGTGCCGCACGGGGTGGCAAACGTGGTGGTGGAAGTGCGCAAGGTCCGGGAATAAGTCACGGCCCGACGCGCCGTCGGGTCGGGCGTTGGGCGTCGTGTGGCTGCCCCCTTGCGAGGTTGGTCACCGGAGAAGCTCCCGCGCTTTTGCAGGAGCGGCTTCAGCCGCGATCATGGAGCCGGTGCGCGCGATCCGACTATCCGATCGCGGCTGAATTCGCTCCTACAGGCGCCCACGGCGGCGGAGACGTGTCGCGACGCCGTAGGAGCGACGTAAGTCGCGACCTCGGAGGACCGGCCGAAGATGGCGAGCGTCGAGAGGCTGGTGTTGTCGACGCCGCCTTTGCCGCTGGCACCGCGATGACACGCAAGAGCGCCGCGATTCGGCCGCATGCCCGATGTGGAATCGCGGTGGATGCGGCGGCGAAGCGGCAGCCACCGATGTACAGGTCGCGACTTACGTCGCTCCTACAACGTCCGGTGGCGAACGGCGGGCCCGCTTATCCGGAGCTGATCGGCAGCCGGATGTCGGTCAGTTTCCACCGCAGCCCCTCGCGCGTCAGCACGAAGGTGATGGGGGCGCCGTCGTCGTCATGAACAGTGGCGGTGAAGCGCGACAATGACTCGAAGCCGTAATCCGGTTCGCGCAGCGGGTCCGCCGGTGCGGTGTGTGCGTAGGTGTTGTCGCCGATGCCGCCACCGCTGGCGCGGTGCCAGATCGAGCGTCCCTGCAGCAGGGCACCGATGCCGGCCGGGGTCACCATCGTGTCCACCACGCCGCCGGCCACGCCACTGGCGATCCTTACCGCGATCGCGCCGAACAGGCTGGCCTGCGCGTCCGCACCGGCGCGGCGCACCACGTAATCATCGACCTGAGCCTTCAGGTTGGACCGCAACACCGGGAAGTCCACGTGCCTGGCCAGTGCGGCGGTGTCCTGCGCCTCCACCGCATGGCGGATGCCGTTGTAGGCCAGGAACGGCCCGGCGACGACGTAGCCGAGCAACAGAACCGCGGCGAGGACGGGCAGGGCGAGCCACTTCTTCATTTCAGAACTCCAGATCCAGCGCGGCGCACAGGTAATCGACGAACGGCGCCAGCGCCGCAAGGTCGGTCCGCAGCGTGGACAGCAGGCGGGATCCGGTCACCAGGTCGTCGTCCAGGGACCGCAGGAGAACGAAGTTCTTGCGCCGCAGGTCCCCGGCGAATTCGAACTCCGGGGGAAATCCGCGTGGCATGCGCACCAGCATTTCGCGGTCATCCAGGGCGAACCGGCGCCGGAGCCGCGGGGCGTGCGCGGCGGCTTTCCAGCTGGCCGGATTGTCGAGGATGAACTGGCGCACCCGGCGCACGGTGTCGGATGCGGGATGCCACAGGCCTGCGCCCACGAAGCAGCCCTCGGGGCGCAGATGGAAGTGGAACGACGGCGCCTCCACCTGGCGGCTGCGCTCATGGAAGATCTTCGCGCCCTGCCAGGTCTTGTAGGGCGACTTGTCGTTGGCAAAGCGGGTGTCGCGGTTGATCCGGAACATCGAGCCGCCCGCCGGCCGCGGATCGGCACGGTAGTTCAGGCTGAGCTCGGCGACGACGGGTTGCAGGTCGACAAGCAGGCGCTGGTACGGGGCGCGGATGTGGGTCTCGTATTCGCCCTTGTGCGCATGGAACCATTGGCGGTTGTTGTCGCGGGCGAGCGCGCGCAGAAACCGGAAGCTGGCGTCGCTGAAGTAGCTGGGCATGGGGCTATCGTAGCCCCGGGCGGGCGTACGGCGGATGAGCGGCCCCGGGAAATGGGGGCTTTTGTAGGAGCGGCTTCAGCCGCGATCGTGGAGCCGGCACGAACGACCGGCTTCGGATCGCGGCTGAAGCCGCTCCTACAAGAGCCCGTCTACCGTGGAGCGAGGCGAGAGCACCGTATCCGCTTCTTCAGACCAGACTTCGCTCGATCTCGTCGCGCCATGCCTGGATCCCGTCCAGCAGCGCCAGACGCGCGGGATCGGCCGCGTGCGCGGCGCGCAACTCGAGCAGTTCGGCGTCGAAGCGGGTAAAGCCGTACTCGGCGCCCTTGCCTTCGCGGAGACGCTGGCGGCGGTAGTCGTTCCAGCGCGCACGTTCGCTCGGCGACAGGCTGTCCGGCCAGTTGCGTGCGCGGTAGCGGAACAGCAGCTCGTGCAGGCGCGGGTCGCGGAAACCGAACGCGGCGGTGGCCAGCGCGTCCGGCGGCGTGCTGCGGACCTGGGCGAGCAGGCGCTTGTCACCTTCGGCGAGGAAGCCGTCGTACAGGCTGGCGTCGGGGTCGGACGGCGCGCGTTCGCGTTCGCCGGCGAACACCTGGCGGACCTTTTCCGCCAGCGCGGGACCGGCGGCGCGCAGGCGCGAGGCGCGTGCCTCGGCGTCGAACGGGTCGATGCCTAGGCGCGCGAAGTCGTCGGGCCGCAGGTGGTTCCAGGCCGACAACGCCGGGCTGCGGTTGAGGTGGACCTCTTTCAGCGCGATGCGCTCCACGCCTTCGGGCAGGTCCGCACTGCGGACATACAGGCGCGCGGCGATGTCCGCGGCGTCGAGCTCGATCAGCGGGCCCGGGTCCTGCCCCAGGTCGAACACGATCACCCGGCTGTCGATGTGCGGGTGGCGCGCGAGCGGCAGCACCGGCGCCGCGCACAGCCGCGCGGCGGGGAACCGC
Organism: Lysobacter sp. CC-YZS074; assembly: GCF_056739745.1. NCBI lineage: Bacteria > Pseudomonadati > Pseudomonadota > Gammaproteobacteria > Lysobacterales > Lysobacteraceae > Lysobacter > Lysobacter sp. CC-YZS074. Next base: position 1,619,736 of record NZ_CP200301.1, read on the forward strand.
TGGGATACATGCAGCACCGGCGCCATCGCGACGGTGTCCAGCAGGCCGGCGGCGAAGCGCTTGTCACGCAGCCGCAGCGCGTAGTCCCACAGGCGCGGTTGCGCGGCCCTGAGTCTGCGGGCCAGGCCGATCAGCGCGCGCACATCCGACAGCGCCTCGTGCGCGTCCCCCTCGCGGACCTGGTTGGCGTCGGCCAGATGCTCGAGCTTGAACGACGTCGCGCCGTCCTCGCGCCTGGGCCACACCAGTCCCTCCGGGCGCAGCGCGTGGGCGAAGCGGAACACGTCGAGCAGGTCCCAGCGCGAATTGCCGCCGCGCCATTCGCGCTCGTAGGCGTCGAAGAAATTGCGGAACAGGCCATGGCGCACGAACTCGTCGTCGAAGCGCAGCGAGTTGTAGCCCAGGCTGCAGGTCTCCGGCCGCGACATCTCCTCGCAGATCAGCGCGAAGGCATCCGCCTCGGCCATGCCCTCGCGCAGGGCGTGTTGCGGCGTGATCCCGGTGATCAGGGTCGCGGTGGGCGAGGGGAGCAGGTCGTCGGCCGGACGGACGAAAATGCTGATCGGCTCCTCGATCTGGTTCAGCTCCGCATCGGTGCGGATGGCGGCGAACTGGGCGACCCGGCTGCTGCGCGGGTCGGCGCCGAAGGTCTCGAGGTCGTAGAAGAGGAAGCTGGCGGACATAGGATCGTGTCTGGACGTTCGTTGTCCCTGCAGGAGCGGCTTCAGCCGCGATCGTGGAGTCGGCACGGCGGACGGCGGCCGGATCGCGGCTGAAGCCGCTCCTACAAGAGCGTGCGGATTCGTGACCCTGGCTTGGCCGCGGAACCGTCAGCCACCTGTCGGGCCCGCCGGCAATGGCGCCAGCTTCGCCCGGACGGCGGCGTCCACCTTGTCCCAGTCCAGCGTGTCGAGGCTCGCGTGCCCACGGGTCAGCTCCACCAACAACTCGCGCTGCATGTTGCCGCGCACGAGGGCGATCGCGTAGGGGAGGTGGCGGAAGGTCACCATGGCGTAGCGCGGGACGAAGCGCTCCGGGTGGCGATCGGCCAGCCGCTGCTCCAGCGCACGCTGCAGCAGGTAATCGTCGTCGTCCACCCGGTCGCGCATCTCCAGGTAGTTCTCCAGCGCCATGTGCTGGATGGCGCGCGCGTTGGGCAGGCGCTCGGCCTGGTAGGCTGCGAACGCCTGCGCACGGTCGCTGTTGCGGTCGAGGTGTCTGGCCAGTGCGACGCAGTCCTCGAACGCGCAGTTCATGCCCTGTCCGTGGAACGGAACCATCGCGTGCGCGGCGTCGCCGAGCAGGACGGCGCGCTCGTCCAGGTGCCAGCGATCGAGATAGAGCGTGCCGAGCACGCCGGTGGGGTTCTGCTCGAAATCCTGCTCGAGCCGCGGGATCAGCGCCGACGCGTCGCCGAACTCGCGGTCGAACAGCGCGCGTGCATCGGCACCGGTGCGCACTATGTCGAAACCGGGCACGCCGGCCTCGGGGTCGGCCCGGTTCGGCAGGAACAGGGTGACGGTGAAGGTCTGCTCGTCGTTGGGCAGGGCGATGCACATGTAGCGGCCGCGCGGCCAGATGTGCAGCGCGTTGGGCTCGATCAGGAAGCTGCCGTCGGCCGCCGGGGGGATCTCCAGTTCCTTGTAGGAGTGGTCGAGGAAATCGGTGCGCTCGCCGAGGTTGGCCGCTGCGGCCATCGCCTGGCGCAGCTGCGAGCCCGCGCCGTCCGCGCCGACGAGGGTGCGGAAGGGGATGTCCCGCACCTCGCCGGCGCGAGTGTCGAAACGGGCGGTACGGGATTCGAAATCGACGCTGTGCAGGCCGAGGTCGAAATGCAGCCGTGCCCCGGCCCGCTCGGCGATGTCGAGCAGGATCCGGTTGAGCTCGCCGCGGTGCACCGACCAGATCACCTCGCTGTCGTCGCGTCCGTAGCGCTGCAGGTCGGTGCGGCCGTCGGCGAAGTGCACCATGCGCCCGCGCATCATCACCGCCTGTTCCATCACCGCCTCGTCCGCGTCGGCCTGGCGCAGCGCGTTGCGGCCGCGTTCGGCGAGGGCGAGGTTGATCGAGCGCCCCCGTTCCAGCTCGCGCTGGCGCGGGTCGTCGCGTTTTTCGTACACGTCGACTCGCCAGCCGCGGCGCGCGAGCAGGGTGGCGAGCAGGGCACCGGCCAGTCCGGCGCCGATGACGGTGAGGTGCTTGTCGCTGTCTGGTTTCAACGTGCCGGCCTCTTCGTCGGGTGATGCAGGGGGTCAGCTTGCGGGGGAGCCGCGCCAGGTTTCGACGGCCTCGGCGAACCGGAACACGTCTTCGAAGGTGTTGTAAAGCGGCGCCGGCGAGATGCGTATCACGTCCGGTTCGCGCCAGTCGCCAAGCACGCCGTGGGCGGCGAGGTGGTCGAACAGTGCACGCCCCTGTTCGCGTCCACCGCGTACGCGGATCGACAGCTGGCAACCCCGCTGGGCCGGATCACGCGGCGTCACGACGTCAAGGACGTCGCCGAGCCGGTTGTTGATCAGGGCTTCGAGGTAGCCGGTCAGGCGCAGGGACTTCTGCCGCAGGGCCGGCATGCCGACGCGGTCGAACAGGTCCAGCGCCGCGCGCAGCGGGGCCAGGCCAAGAATGGGTGGATTGCTCAATTGCCAGCCGTCGGCGCCGGGCGTGGGGACGAACTCCGGGCCCATCCTGAACCGGCTGGCGGCCTCGTGGCCCCACCAGCCGGCGAACCGTGGCACCGCCGCGTCGGCATGGCGGTCGTGGACGAAGCAGCCGGCCACGGCGCCGGGGCCGCTGTTGAGGTACTTGTAGTGGCACCAGACGGCGAAATCCGGGCCGTCGTCGTGCAGCGACAGTTCGAGGTTGCCGACCGCGTGCGCGAGGTCCACGCCGCAACGCGCGCCCTGCGCATGTGCGAGGCGGGTGAGCCGGCCCAGGTCGAACGCCTGCCCGGTGCGGTACTGCACGCCCGGCCACAGCACGAGTGCCAGCCGCTTGCCGTGCTCCGTGATCGCCTGTTCGATCGCCTCCATCGAGAACAGTCCGCCGGGCTGGTCGGGCTGCAGTTCGATCAGGTCGGCGTGCGGGTCGAACCCGTGGAAGGCGATCTGCGAGGCGACCGCGTAGCGGTCCGAAGGGAAAGCACCGGCCTCGATCAGGATCGCGGGCCGCTCGGCCGTGGGCCGGTAGAAGCTCACCATCATCAGGTGCAGGTTGGCGGTGAGCGAGTTCATCGCCACCACCTCCACCGGCTTCGCGCCGACCAGCCGGGCCAGTGGCTCGCGCATCAGCTCGTGGTAGCTCATCCACTGCGAATGGCCGCGGAAGTGGCCTTCCACTGCTTCCATCGACCACTTGTCGAGCACGTCTTCGACCTGGGCGCGGGCGCCGCGCGGCTGCAGGCCGAGCGAGTTGCCGACGAAGTAGGCCTGCTCGTCGCCGTCATGATGGGGCACGTGGAACTCCCCGCGCAGGGTCGGCAGCGGGTCGGTGGCGTCGAGGTGGCGGGCGTGGGAGAGCGAGAAAAGGTCGGGCATGCGTCGTCGGCTGTGGTCGGTAGGGAGGGTGGGGCGGGGCGGGGGGGGCGTCAGGCGAACCGCGACTGCGGCAGGCCGAGCCATTCCAGCGCGGTGCCGTGGTACAGGCGCGCCTCGTCGCCGGGCGGCAGCGAAAGTGCGTCGATGCCGGCGCCGGGCGCCTGCTCGCCGAGCGGGAACGGGTAGTCGGTGCCGAGCATCACCCGGTCGACGCCGCAGGTGTCGAGCAGGTAGCGCAGCGCCGCGCGGTCGGCGACCCAGGAGTCGAAATAGAGCTGGCGGAGGTACTCGCGCGGGTTGCGCGGGTTGTCGGTGGCGACCAGGTCGGGGCGCATGTTGAAGCCGTGTTCGATGCGCCCGATGGTGTAGGGGAACGAGCCGCCGCCGTGGGCGAGGCAGATCTTCAGCTTCGGCAGCCGCTCGAGCACGCCGCCAAAGACCAGGCTGCAGGCCGCGCGCGACTGCTCGGCCGGCATGCCGACCAGCCACGGCAGCCAGTACTTGGGCATGGTGTCGGTGCCCATCATGTCCCACGGGTGCACCAGGATCGCCGCTCCCAGCTCGCTTGCGGCCTGGAAGAAGTCGAACAGCTCGGGCGCGTCGAGGTTCCAGTTGCCGCCGTCGGCGAGACCGACATGGCTGCCGATCTGCACGCCCTGCAGGCCGAGCTGGTCCATGCAGCGCTCCAGCTCCTGGGTGGCCAGCCGCGGCGACTGCAACGGCACCGTGCCGATGCCGGCGTAGTGGCGGGGGAAATCGCGGCAGGTCTGCGCCATGTGGTCGTTGAGCGCCTGGTGCAGTTCCAGCGCGTGGTGCGGCCGGGCCCAGTAGCAGAACATCACCGGCACCGTGCTCAGCACCTGCACCTGCACGCCGTAGCGCGCGTAGTCGTCGATCCGCTCCTGCGGGTCCCAGGTCTTGGACCAGATCTCGCGGAAGAACTTGCCGTCCTTGTAGATGCGGTGCCGGCCGTCCTCGGTGTGGTGGATCACCGGGAACCGGTTGTCGCCGTACTTGCGCGCCAGGTCGGGCCAGTCACGCGGCAGGTAGTGGGCGTGGGTGTCGATCTTGAGCATGCGGCCTCAGGTGTCCGGCATCACGTACTTGTCGGGCGCGGGATTCAGGTGCTGGCAGTGGCTGCAGGTACGGTGCTCGCGTGAGGCGTAGAAGCGGTCGAACACCGGCGGGAAGTCCTGCTCGATGTCGTGCAGGTGGAAGTACTCCTCGTACAGCGGGTGGTTGCAGCGCTCGCAGAACCACATCAACCCGTCCTTTTCGTGCGGCAGGCGCCGCCGCTCGATCACCAGGCCGACCGAGCCCGCCATTCGCTGGGGCGAGTGCGGCACCCGCGGCGGCAACAGGAAGGTTTCGCCGGCGCGGATCGGGATGTCGCGGACCCGCCCGTCCTCCTGGATGCGGAGCACCATTTCGCCCTCGAGCTGGTGGAACCATTCGGGGCCTTCATCGAAGTGGTAGTCGGTGCGCACGTTGGGCCCACCGACCACCATCACGATGAAGTCGCCGTCGAACACCACCTTGTTGCCGACGGGCGGCTTGAGCAGGTGGCGGTGTTCCTCGATCCACGCCTGCAGGTTGATCGGGTCGGGCAGCATCGGTCAGTCCTCCAGCACGGCCACGCACTTGAGCTCGATGGCGATCGGGGTCGGCAGCGCGCTGATGCCGAGCGTGGTGCGGCAGGGCGCGCTGTCGATGTCCGGGAAATACTCCGCCCAGACCGCGTTGTAGCGCGCGAAGTCGGCGGCCATGTCGGTCAGGTAGACGGTGACGTCGACCAGGTCAGCCCATCGCGCGCCGGTGGCTTCCAGCACCGTCCGTACGTTGGCGAACACGGCGCGGGTCTGCGCGTCGATGTCGTAGCTGATCAACCGTCCGTCGGCATCGTGGACGTTGCCGACGATGGCGTTGCTGTCCGGGTCGCGCGGGCCGATGCCCGACAGGAACAGCAGGTTGCCGACCCGGCGCGCGTGCGGGTACGCGCCCACCGGCCGGGGAGCATGGGCCGCGCGGATCACCCCGGCCATCTCAGCGGTCCTCGTTGTCGGCCCGGATGCGGGCGAGGGCGTCCGTGTACTTGCCGGGCAGGCGCTCGGCGGCGTTCACGTCGATGCCGAGGTCGTGCACGCGTCCGTCGCGCAGGGTGTAGACCCAGCCGTGCACGGCCAGCGGCTGCTCACGCGCCCAGGCGTCGCGGACGATCGTGGTGTGGCAGACATTGACCACCTGCTCGAGGACATTGAGTTCGCACAGGCGGTCATGCCGCAGCTCGTCATCGCCGAACCCGTCGAGGGTGTCGCGGTGCTTCTCGGCCACGTCCGACACGTGGCGGACCCAGTTGTCCGACAGGCCGAGCCGGCGGCCGTGCAACGCCGCGTGCACGCCGCCGCAGCCGTAGTGGCCGACCACCAGGATGTGCTTGACCTTGAGCACGTCGACGGCGAACTGGATCACCGACAGGCAGTTCAGGTCGGTGTGCACCACCACGTTGGCGATGTTGCGGTGGACGAAGACCTCGCCCGGCGCCACGTCGATGATCTGGTTGGCCGGCACGCGCGAGTCCGAGCAGCCGATCCACAGGTACTCCGGTGCCTGCTGGCGCGACAGTCGCTCGAAGAAGGTCGGGTCCTCGGCGCTGATCCGGTCGGCCCATTCGCGGTTGTGTTGCAGCAGCTGTGACAGTGATGGCATCGAATATCAGTCCAGGTGGAGCCCGACGTTGCGGGCATCGGTGAAGAATCTCATCGCCTCGAAACCGCCTTCCCGGCCGAGGCCGGACGCGCCGGTGCCGCCGAACGGCGTGCGCAGGTCGCGTTGGAGCCAGGTGTTGATCCAGACCATGCCGGCGCGCAGGTCCCGCGCCATGCGGTGGGCGCGGTTGAGATCGCGGGTCCAGACCGAAGCCGACAAACCGTAGTCGCCGGCATTGGCCAGCGCGAGCGCCTCCTCGTCGGTGTCGAACGCCTGCAGGGTGACCACCGGTCCGAAGATCTCTTCGCGGTTGCTCGCGCAGTCCGGACCGAGGCCTTCGATCACCGTCGGGGCCACGAACCAGCCGGGGCGGTCGAGCGCGCGGCCGCCGCACAGCACGGTGCCGCCTTCGGCCCGCGCGCGGTCCAGGGCGGCCACCACCTTGTCGAAATGCGCCTGCGAGACCAGCGGGCCGAGCTGGTTGTCCTCGTCGACGGGATCGCCCACGCGCAGGGTCATCGCACGTTCGACCAGCGCGTCGCGGAACTCCACGTGGATGCTGCGCTCGACCAGCACCCGCGAGCCGCACAGGCAGATCTGCCCCGAGTTCTGGAACGCCGAGCGGACCAGGGTGTCGAGATGGTCGCGCCAGTCGCTGTCGGCGAACACCAGGGTCGGGTTTTTGCCGCCGAGCTCGAGCGAGACCTTCTTCAGCATCGGCGCGGCCAGGCCTGCAATCCTGCGGCCCACCGCGGTGCTGCCGGTGAACGACACCGCTTTGACCGCGGGATGCGTCACCAGGGGCTCGCCGACGTCGGGCCCGCGGCCGTGGACGATGTTCAGCACGCCGGCGGGGAAGCCGATGTCGGCCGCGAGTTCGGCCAGCATGGTCGCGGTGACGGGGGTGACCTCCGACGGCTTGGCAACGACGGTGTTGCCCGCGGCCAGCGCCGGCGCGATCTTCCAGGTCAGCAGGTACAGCGGCAGGTTCCACGGCGAAATGGTGGCCACCACGCCCAGCGGCTGGCGCAGGGTGTAGTTGAGGCCGGCCTCGCCGTGGTGGGACTCGCTGGCGAACTGGGTGGCCGCGTGGGCGAAGAAGCGCAGGTTGCTGACCGCCCGTGGGATTTCGACCTCGCGCGCGAGGCGCGCCGGCTTGCCGCCATCGCGGGATTCGGCCTGGGCGAACTGCTCCAGGCGGGATTCGAGTGCGTCGGCGAGTTTCTCCAGCCAGCGCGCGCGCTGGCTGTTGGGAAGCGCGGACCAGCGGGGGAACGCGGCGCCGGCGGCGCGCACGGCCGCCTCGACCTCGTCCGTGCCGCCCGCAGCGACTTCGGCGAAAGCCCGTCCGGTCGCCGGATCGAACACCTCCAGCCAGCGGCCGCTGGCTGCCTCGTGTTGCTTGCCGTCGATCCAATGGGTCAGGCGCATCGGGCAAGCTTAACGCGCGGGTCCGGATTCGTCCTTTACGCCGACGCCTTAAACCCTATGGCCGCGCCATTCATCCCAGTGACTATGCTGACCGCCGTGATCGACCAACCGCCCGATGCCGCCACCGTCCGGCCCGACGCTGCCGCTGCCGATGCAGAGGGCGAGCGCGCGCTGGTGGCCGCGGCGGGCAGGGGCGATGTCGCTGCGTTCGAGGCGCTGTACCGGCACCACGTGGGGCGCGTGCATGGCGTCATCGTGCGACTGGTCGGGGGCGCGGGCGTCCGCGCGGACGACCTGACGCAGGAGGCGTTCGTCCGGGCCTGGCAGGCGCTGCCGGCGTTCCGGTTCGAAGCGGCCTTCTCGACCTGGTTGCACCGGCTGGCGGTCAATACCGCGCTCATGGAGCTGCGCCGCCGCCGCAGTCGCCCGCAGGACGATGGCGACGATGCGGCGCTGGACTTTCTGGGCGCCGCGGATTCGGCGGGACATGCCACCGCGCTGTCGATGGATCTGGAGCGCGCCGTGGGCAGCCTGCCGCCACGCGCCCGCGCCGTGCTGGTGCTGTACGACGTCGAAGGCTGGAAACACGAGGAAATCGCCGCCGAACTCGGCATGGCGGTAGGCAGTTCGAAGGCACAGTTGCACCGCGCGCGCGGCCTGCTACGCGCGCGCCTGGGAGGATGGGAATAAGAGGATGGGAATGAATACGAACGAAGCACCCGATGGGCTCGACGACGCGCTGCGCTGGCAGCTGCGTGGCCTGCGCCGGGACACGGCGCCGCAAAGCGACCTGTGGCCGGGCATCGAGGCCAGGCTTGCGCCACAGCGTCCCGTCCGCCGGCGACCGGCGATGGTGCCGCTGGCGATGGCGGCGAGTCTTCTGCTGGTGGCCGGTGTCACCGGCTGGTGGTGGCAGGCGGGACCAAACCCGCCGCCCGCCGGAGACGCACCCAGCCTGGTCCAGCGCGAGGCCGCCGGCATGACGCGCCAGTACGATGCCGCACTGGTCGAGCTTGGCGCCGGCCAGCCCGCATCGCCCGCCGGCGGCGACCCGGTGCTGCAGTCAGCGCTGGACGAACTGGATCGCAGCGCGAGCCAGATCCTGGCCGCGCTCGACCGCGACCCCGACTCCCGCCTGCTGCTGCAGCAGTTGCGGCGCACCTACACCCAACGGATCGCGCTCGCGCAGCGCGCCGCCCTCAGTTAACGGAGAACCGCCATGACCACCTCGACCTTCCGCAGCGCCCTCACCGGCGTCGCCACCGCCTCGTTCCTGCTGGCCAGTGCCGGCGTCCACGCGCAGAGCGCGATCAACCAGACCCACGCCCTTGATCCCGAAGGCCGGGTGGAGATCGACAACGTCAAGGGCCGGATCCAGGTGGAGGCGTGGGACCGTCCCGAGGTCCGCATCACCGGCACGCTCGGCAAGGGCGTCGAGAAGCTGGAGGTGGAGGGCGACCGCCGCCACCTGAGCATCGAGGTCAAATACCCCAACCGCGGCGGTTTCGGCCTGTTCTCCAGCGACAACACCGGCCCGACCGACCTGCAGGTGATGGTGCCGATCCGCGCCGAACTCGAGATCGATTCGGTGGCCGCCAGTGTGGACGTGAAGGGCGTCGCCCCGCGCGAGGTGTCGATCGACAGCGTCAGCGGCGACGTGGTGCTGGTCGGTGCGCCGGCCCAGCTCTCGATCGACAGCGTCAGTGGCGACGTGCGTGCCACCACCAACAGCCGGAACGTCGACGTGGCGAGCGTCAGCGGCGACATCCACCTGAGCGGGCGGCTGGAAGGCGAGGTCGGGGTGGAAACGGTGTCGGGCAACGCCGATGTGGGCGTACACGAGTCCAGCGTGCGATCGCTGTCGGGTTCGTCGGTATCGGGCGACCTGCGGATCCGCACCGCCCTGGTCTCGGGCGGCGACATTTCACTGGAAACCGTGAGTGGGGACGTCGACCTGCGCCTGCCCGCCAACTTGTCGGCCGAGGTGCGCGGCGAGAGCTTCAGCGGCGACCTCGAAGCGCCGGGCGCGCGGATCGAGCGGCCCGAGCACGGCCCGGGTTCCAGCTTCCAGCACCGCTATGGCAGCGGCGACGGCGAGATTTCGATCGAGACCTTCTCCGGCGACGCGCGCCTGCAGCTCGATTGACCCGGACAAGGGCGGCCGGCTCAGAGCGAACGGGTGCGGCCGCCGTCCACCGGGAGGTTGACGCCGGTGATGTAGGCGGCGGCCGGTGAACACAGGAAGGCGATCGCGCTGGCGGTCTCCTCCGGCCGGGCGAAGCGGCCCATCGGGATCTCGGCGACCATTGCGGCGAACACGTCGTCCCGGCTGCGGCCGCTCTTCGCAGCGTTGGCCTCGATGATCTGCTCGATCCGCGGCGTCTCGGTCGAACCGGGCAGCACGTTGTTGACGGTGATGCCGCGCGGGGCGAGTTCGGTCGCCAGGGTCTTGGCCCAGCTGGCGACCGCCCAGCGGGTGGTGTTGGACACGCCGAGGCCGCGCAGCGGCTCCTTCACCGAGGTCGAGATCACGTTCACGATGCGGCCGTAGCCGTCGCGTTCCATCCCGGGTATCACCGCTTCGGCGAGCACGTGGTTGGCCAGCAGGTGCTGCCGGTAGGCCGCCTCGAACGCGGCCGGTTCGGCACCGCGGACCGTGCCCGGAGCCGGGCCGCCGCTGTTGTTGACCAGGATGTGGACCGGACGGCCGGCTGCCAGCGCCTCGGCCCGGGCGCGCAGGCGGTCGGTGTCGCCGGCGTCGGCGGCGATCCATCCGTGTACCTGCCCCGCGCGTGGTGTCGGCAGCCCCGCGGCGAGTTCGCGCAGCAGCGGCTCGCGGCGGGCGAGCAGGGTGACGTCGGCGCCCAGTTCGGCCAGTGCGCGCGCGGTGGCCAGACCGATGCCCTGGCTGGCGCCGCAGACGAGCGCGTGTCTTCCGTTGAGGTTCAAATCCAAGGCGGGTCTCCTGTCGGGCCTGCCGGATGCGACCGGCGGGTCAATGGCGGATCGGCAACTTCTGCATCATGCGCGCGGGCAGCTCTTCATCGCTGCCGGTGGGAGGCACCAGCTCGGCCAGCGCGAAGCCCCGTGCGGCCGCGTCGTCCTCGTCCATGCCGTCGATGGCGTTGAACTCGGCGTCCATCAGTGCGGCGCGGGCGCTGTCCTCGCTGTCGTAGGCGAGGGTGTTGCCGTCACTGTCGAACACCTCGGCCGTGCCGGCTTCGCGGACCCGCAGGCGTGCCCAGACCACGGTCCGGCCGATCGTCGCCAGCCACCACTCGTCGTGTCGGGAATCGGTCGTCATGCCAGCACCAGCGAAAGGAGGTAGAGGACGCCCGCGCCGGTCAGCCCGGCGATGATCGTCCACAGCGACAGCCGCGCCGGCGTGGCCAGGCCGTCGAGGTTGCGGTCGCGGACGGCGCGGTAGCCGCCGCGCAGCAGCCACGCCCAGGCCGATGGCCGCGCGAACGCGTTGCTGCCCAGTTCGGCCTGCAGGACGGGGTGGCGGTCGCGCACGTGCACCAGCATCAACGGCCAGAAAATCACGAACGCGGTCGCGCCGGCGATGGCAAGCGCTAGGGAGAGCAGGGCGAAGAACAGGATCAAGACAGGGGCCTCATCAACGGCAATCCATCAGAACTCGGCCGTGCCCGGCGCGCGCGGGTAGGGGATCGCGTCGCGGATGTTGGACAGGCCGCAGACGTAGACCACCAGCCGTTCGAAGCCCAGGCCGAAGCCGGAATGCGGCACCGAGCCGTAGCGGCGGAAGTCGCGGTACCACTGGTAGTGCTCCGGGTCGAGCCCGAATTGCGCCATGCGTGCGTCGAGCACATCCAGCCGTTCCTCGCGCTGCGAACCGCCGATGATCTCGCCGATCCCCGGCGCCAGCACGTCCATCGCCGCGACGGTCTTGCCGTCGTCGTTCAGGCGCATGTAGAACGCCTTGATGTGTTCGGGGTAGTTGCTGACCACCACCGGGCGGCCGACGTGCTGCTCGGTCAGCCAGCGCTCGTGCTCGGTCTGCAGGTCCAGGCCCCATTCGACCGGGAAATCGAACTTCTGGCCGGACGCCTGCAACAGCCTGATCGCATCGGTGTAGTCGATCTGCTCGAAGGGAGCGTTGATGAACGCCTCCAGCCGCGTCACCGCGTCCTTCTGCACCCGCTCGGCGATGAACGCCATGTCGTCGCCACGTTCCTCCAGCACCGCGCGGAACAGGTACTTGAGGAAGTCCTCGGCGACCCGCGCGTTCTCTTTCAGATCGGCAAAGGCGATTTCCGGCTCCACCATCCAGAACTCGGCCAGGTGGCGGGTGGTGTTGGAGTTCTCGGCGCGGAAGGTCGGGCCGAAGGTGTAAACCTTGCTGAGTGCCAGGCAGTAGGCCTCGACGTTGAGCTGGCCGGACACGGTCAGGAAGGTTTCCTTGCCGAAGAAGTCGCGGCTGAAGTCGACCTCGCCCTTCGCGTTGCGCGGCAGGTTGGCCATGTCGAGGGTCGAGACCCGGAACATCTGCCCGGCGCCCTCGGCGTCGGAGGTGGTCACGATCGGTGTGCTGATCCAGTAGTAGCCGTGCTCGTGGAAGAACCGGTGCACCGCCTTGGCCAGGCAGTCGCGGATGCGGGTGACCGCGCCGAACAGGTTGGTGCGCGGACGCAGGTGGGCGACCTCCCGCAGGAACTCCAGCGAATGCGCCTTGGGCTGGATCGGGTAGGTCTCCGGGTCGTCGACCCAGCCGACCACCTCGATGCGGCTGGCCTGGATCTCGAATCCCTGGCCCTGGCCCTGCGACTCGACCAGCTCGCCGGTGGCGATCACCGAGCAGCCGGCGGTGAGGTGCTTCACCTCGGCGTCGTAGTTGGGCAGGGAGGCCGGCGCCACGACCTGGATCGGGGCGAAGCAGGAGCCGTCGCTGACGTTGACGAAGCTCAGGCCGGCCTTGGAGTCGCGCCGGGTGCGCACCCAGCCGCGGACCGTGACTTCGCCGCCGACCGGCAGCTTGCCGGCGAGCGCGTGCTGCACGCTTGTGGTCGTCATGGGCTGCCCACCGTCATGCCTTGAATCCTTGCCTGTTCGGGCCGATATGGAGAAGCGCGGAGTTTACCGGAGCGGTTCACCCCGCGCCGCCTATAATCACCGCAGCAACTGGAGTGTTTCATGGCCGTAAGTCTGACCCCCGCCGCGCTTGCCCGCGTCCAGCGCTATCTCGCCGAGACCCCCGATGCGATCGGCCTGCGGTTCGGCGTGACCCGGACCGGCTGCTCGGGCTGGCAGCACACCGCCGACCTGGCGAAGGACGAGCGCGCCGGCGACACCGTGTTCGAGCAGGACGGCGTGCGCATCTACGTCGACGCGCTGAGCCTGCCGCAGGTCGACGGCACCACCATCGACCTGGTGAAGCAGCGCCTGGGCGAGCAGTTCCTGTTCCGCAACCCCAACGCTAGCGCCGAGTGCGGCTGCGGCGAGAGCTTCACCACCGACGCCGACGCGGCCTGAGCCCCGGGTGCCGCGCGGCTGGCGTGGCGTGAACCCGCCGGCCCACCTCGTCCACGCCGTCACGCGGCGGTAAGGCCTGGGTTTTTGTAGGAGCGGCTTCAGCCGCGATCCTGTGCCTGGCGCGGGCGGACGGTTCCACATCGCGGCTGAAGCCGCTCTTGCGGGGCAATTGCCCCGGCGCCGCCGGACCTGCGATAATTGCCGGCTTCCTCCGCTCAGCCGGAGGAACCTTGCCCCACCGCGCCCGCCGGATTGCCCGGACCGGTGGCGGGGGGCTGACCCGGCCGCAAGGCCGATATCCACAAGGAAAACACCATGCGTCATTACGAAGTCGTGTTCCTGGTCCACCCGGACCAGAGCGAGCAGGTGCCGGCCATGATCGAGCGCTACAAGGGCCTGATCGAGGGCGGCGAGGGCAAGATCCACCGTCTCGAGGACTGGGGGCGCCGCCAGCTGGCCTACCCGATCGAGAACCTGGTCAAGGCCCACTACGTGCTGTTCAACATCGAGTGCAACCAGGACGTGCTCAACGAGCTGGTCGACGGTTTCCGCTTCAACGACGCGGTGCTGCGCCACCTGGTCATGAAGCGCGACGCGGCCGACACCGAGCAGTCGCTGATCATGAAGTTCAAGGACGAGAAGGGCGACAAGCCCGAGCGTGGCGAGCGTCGCCGCCGTGACGACGACAACGACGGCGGCAAGTCCGACGCCGATTCGGACGACAAGTCCGACGACACCAACGAAGCCGCCTGACCGCGCCCTTTAGGAGCAGCATCGCCATGTCCAAGTTCTTCCGCCGCCGCAAGTTCTGCAAGTTCACCGCCGAGGGCGTCAAGGAGATCGACTACAAGGATCTCAACACCCTGCGCCAGTACCTGACCGAGACCGGCAAGATCGTCCCGAGCCGCGTCACCGGCACCAAGTCGAAGTACCAGCGCCAGCTGGCCACGGCGGTCAAGCGCGCGCGTTTCCTCGCGCTGATCCCGTACACCGACAACCACAACGCCTGATCGGCCTCCCGGTCATTCGGACAGCCAGTGTTGCGGGGCTCCGGCCCCGCTAACGAATACGGAGCAACACCATGCAACTGATCCTCCTGCAGAACGTGCAGAACCTCGGCAAGCTCGGCGACAAGGTCGACGTCAAGCCGGGTTACGGCCGCAACTTCCTGGTCCCGCAGGGCAAGGCCACGCCGGCGACCGAGGCCAACCTGGCCGAGTTCGAGGCACGCCGCGCCGAATACGAAGCCAAGGCCAAGGCCATGCACGACGAGGCCGAGGCCCGCCAGGCCAAGCTCGCCGACGTGTCGGTCACCATCCGCGCCAACGCCGCGACCGAAGGCAAGCTGTACGGCTCGATCACCAACCGCGACGTCGCCGAGGCGCTGACCAAGGCCGGTTACCCGGTCGAGAAGTCCGAGGTGATCATGGGCGAGGGCGCCATCCGCCGCACCGGCGAGTACGAGGTCGTCGTCCACCTGCACGCCGACATCGAGTCCACCGTCAAGGTGGTGGTCGAGGGCGAAGTGGTCTGAGTTCCATCGACCGCTGATGCACGCGAGGGGCGCCGAAAGGCGCCCTTTGTTTTTGCGCCGTCGCAGCGGCTGCGACCTGGCCGTGAGAAAACGCGGACGCCTTCCGCTGCGCGCTATCCACCCGATATCCACAGACTTATCTGCAACGCTGCGGCGCGTCCGGCCCTACGATGGACCGTCGGCCCGCGTGCGCCCTGCAGCGACGGCCCCAGCCAGGACACCGATACCCGATGAGCGCACGCCCCGGCTTCCGCGGTGAGTTCCGTGACTCCCGCTTCGAGACCCGCGCCGAGCAGCGGCTCGACCACCTGCGCGTGCCGCCGCAGTCGATCGAGGCCGAACAGGCGGTCCTCGGCGGCCTGATGCTCGCGCCGGAGGCCTACGACACCGTCGCCGACAGCCTGGCGGAGCGCGACTTCTACCGGCGCGACCACCAGCTGATCTTCCGCGCGATCCGCGAGCTGGCCGAGAAGAACAAGCCGTTCGACGCAGTCACCCTCGGCGAGTGGTTCGAGTCGCTCGGCGAGGCCGAGCAGGTCGCCGGCGGCGCGTACCTGATCGAGCTGGCCAGCACCACGCCGTCGGCGGCCAACATCAAGGCGTACGCCGAGATCGTCCGCGACAAGGCGGTCCTGCGCCAGCTGATCGAGGTCGGCACCAATATCGTCAACGACGGCTTCCAGCCGGACGGTCGCGAGAGCAGCGAGATCCTGTCGTCGGCCGAGCAGCAGGTGTTCGCGATCGCCGAGGCCGGTGCCAAGGGGCGCAGCGACTTCACCGCGATCAACACCGCGCTGTCGGAAGCCTTCGACGTGCTGCAGACGCGCTACGCCAGCGGCGGCAGCGTGACCGGCCTGCCGACCGGCTACACCGAGTTCGACGAGATGACCGCCGGCCTGCAGCCGACCGACCTGCTGATCCTGGCCGCGCGCCCGGCGATGGGCAAGACCACGCTGGCGCTCAACATCGCCGAGTACGCGGCGATCAAGAGCAAGAAGGCGGTCGCGGTGTTCTCGATGGAAATGTCGGCCAGCCAGCTGGCGCTGCGCCTGATCTCCTCCAACGGCCGGGTCAACGCGCAACGCCTGCGCAGCGGCCAGCTGGAGGACGAGGACTGGAGTCGCGTCACCAGCGCGATCCGGATGCTGAAGGAAGCCAAGATCTTCATCGACGACACCCCGGGCCTGTCGCCCGACGCCCTGCGGGCCAAGGCGCGCCGGCTCAAGCGCGAGCACGACCTCGGGCTGGTGGTGATCGACTACCTGCAGCTGATGGCGGTGCCCGGCAACAGCGAGAACCGCGCGACCGAGATCTCCGAGATCTCGCGCTCGCTCAAACACCTGGCCAAGGAGCTCAACGTGCCGGTGATCGCGCTGTCGCAGCTCAACCGCTCGCTGGAGCAGCGCGCCGACAAGCGTCCGGTGATGGCCGACCTGCGCGAGTCCGGCGCGATCGAGCAGGACGCCGACGTGATCGTCTTCATCTACCGCGACGACTACTACAACAAGGAAAACTCGCCCGACAAGGGGCTGGCCGAGGTCATCATCGGCAAGCAGCGTAACGGTCCGACCGGGTCGATCAAGCTGAAGTTCTTCGGCGAGTACACCCGCTTCGACAACCTCGCGCACGATTCGGTCGGCAGCTTCGAGTAACCACACGGGCAGGCGCGCATGGCAAGACCCACCACCGCCGTCATCGATACCGGTGCGTTGCGCCACAACCTGGCGCAGGTGCGTGCCCGTGCCCGCGGCAGCCGGGTCATGGCGGTGGTCAAGGCCGACGGTTACGGGCACGGCCTGGAACGGGTGGCGCGGGCGCTTGCCGGCGCCGACGCGTTCGGCGTCGCAGCCTTGTCGGATGCCGAGCGCCTGCGCGCCGCGGGGGTGTCGCAGCCGATCCTCCTGCTGTCGGGCTTCAACGAACCGGCCGACATCGATCGCCTGCGTTCCCTGCACGTCGACTCGGCAATCCACCACGAAAGCCAGCTGGAGATGCTCGAGCAGGCCGCGCCCGGCGAGCCGGTCGGTTGCTGGCTGAAGGTGGACACCGGCATGCACCGCCTCGGTTTCGCCCCGGAAGCCGCGCGCGCCGCCTACTCGCGCCTGGCCGCGCTACGGGGAGTGGTTGGCGATATCCGGCTGCTCAACCATTTCGCCAGTTCCGACGAGTTCGAGGACAGCGCCTCGCACGGCCTGCAGACGCGGGAGCAGATGCGCATCTTCAACGAGGTCGCCGCCGGACTGCCCTGCGAGCGCTCGATGGCCAACTCGGCCGCCATCCTCGGCTGGCCGGACGCGCATGCGGACTGGGTCCGCGCGGGCGGGGCGCTGTACGGCATGTCGGTGGTGGACGGGCGGACCGGCGCCGATTTCGGGTTGCGGCCGGCCATGACATTCGCCACCCGGCTGATCGCCATCAACCACATTCGCCAGGGCGAGCGGATCGGCTACTCCGCGACCTGGGAATGCCCGCAGGACATGCCGATCGGCGTGGCCGCGATCGGCTATGGAGACGGCTACCCGCGGGCGGCGCCGTCGGGCACGCCGGTGCTCGTCAACGGCCGACGCGCCCGGCTGGTCGGGCGCGTGTCGATGGACCTGGTCACCATCGATCTGCGTGGCGTCGACGGAGCGCGCGTCGGCGATCCGGTGACGCTGTGGGGGGATGAACTTCCGGTGGAGACCATCGCCCACGCCGCCGGCACGATCGGCTATGAGCTGACCTGCTCGATCACCCGGCGGGTGCGCTTCCTGGAACGCTGAGCGGCTTTTCGACCCACCCGTCCTGAAGCTGAACAGGCGACCGTCCCCGTCACCCGCCCCATACGTCGGCGTGTTTAGCTTGGCCCCGGTTAACGGCCACAGCCAAAGGGACACACATGAAGACTTCGACACGCTACACGCTTGCCGCCGCGGTCATGAGCGCGATGCTCGCCGGCTGCGCCACCACTGGCGGTGGCTACTACGGCCAGCAGGACCCGTACGGGCAGGGACCCGATCCGACCAACGACCGCACCAAGCGAGGGGCGCTGATCGGCGCCGCGGTCGGTGCGGTGGCCGGTCTGCTCAGCGGCGACGACGCCACCGAACGCCGCCAGCGCGCCCTGGTGGGCGCCGGCGTCGGTGGTCTGGCCGGCGGTGCCATCGGCAACTACCAGGACCGTCAGGAGCGCGCGTTGCGCGAGCGCATGGCCGGCACCGGCGTCGACGTGGTGCGGCAGGGCGACAACATCACCCTGAACATGCCGGACAACATCACCTTCGGGTTTGACAGCTCCGCGCTGCAGTCGCAGTTCTACCCGGTGCTCGACGACGTCGCCGCAACCCTGCGCGAATACAACCAGACCATCGTCGAGGTGGCCGGCCACACCGACAGCAAGGGCACCGATGCCTACAACCAGCAGCTCTCGGTGCGGCGCGCCGACGCGGTCGGCAATTACCTGATGTCCAAGGGCCTCATGCGCGATCGCTTCATCATCACCGGCGCGGGCGAAAGCCGGCCGATCGCCAGCAATGACACCGACGCGGGTCGTGCGCAGAACCGCCGGGTGGAGATCACCCTGGTGCCGATCCGCTCCTGATCCGCAGCGTTTGCGGAAGAGTGCAACGGGCCCCTCGCGGGCCCGTTTCTTTTGGCGTTGCTGCTGCGACGGATGCCGATGCCTTTGTAGGAGTGGCTTCAGCCGCGATTTGGTAGTTGTGCTGTGCCAACTCTCTGATCGGGGCTGAAGCCGCTCCTACAAGGCCCCGATAGCCGGCACACGGCTACTCCCGCATTCCACCGCCTCGAGTCCCGGATTTCCCGCGCTTGAGCCACCGGTCGCACAGATTGAGCAGCGTCAGCACCCCGAGCGTCAGCACCGTCGCGGTCGTCGCCAGCATGTAGTAGTGAAAGCCCGCGGCAATGCCGATCACCGCGACCATCAGCAGCGAGGCCGCCGTCGTGATGCCGGCCACCGTGTCGCCGTGACGGCGCCCGAAGATGGTGCCGGCGCCGATGAATGCGACGCCGGCGATCACCGCCTCGACGAGACGGAGCGGGTCGATCCTCAGGTGCGAAGGCATCGCGTTCAGCACGGCCGGGTCATCGAGGGCAAGCCGGCCGATACCGACCAGCAGCGACGCCGCGCCCGCGACCAGCATGTGGGTCCGGAAACCCGCCGGCCGGTCCTTCAGTTCCCGCTCCACGCCGACCAGGCCGCCAAGCACCATCGCGATCGCGGTCGCCCAGACCGCGTCCAGCTGTATCGTCCAATCCATGGCCACAGCTTCCATGGACGTGCGTAAATGCGTCGTCAGTGCGACGCCGGCGCACCCGATTCGGCGGGCGTTGTAGACGTCCCGTGAACGCATCATCACGTCGGATAGGATAATTTCGAAAAAATTTCACGCGGTTATCGCTTGATTGCTCAGGGGGAGCTAAGGCGTGGCAACAACTACCAGACGCGCAGCGCGCGAAGAAGCTCCGGTCCCCGCGACCGCGAAAGAGCAGAAGATGTCCGACGAAGTTGCCGCGCAGCGGCTGCTGGAGGCGCTGTGCGCCGTCCGGGACGGCGATTTCAGCGTCCAGTTGCCGGTCCACTGGGACGGCATCCAGGGCAAGATCGCCGATTGCTTCAACGCGATCGTCGCCAGCAACCGGCACCTGTCGCAGGAACTCGACCGCGTCGGCCAGGTGGTCGGCCGGGAAGGGCAGACCCGCAAGCGGTTGGCGGTGACCAACCACTCGGGCGCGTGGCTGGGCATGCAGCAGTCCGTCAACAACCTGATCGACGACCTGGTGCGGCCGATCGAGACGATGACCGAGGCCACCGCGGGCGTCGCCAAGGGTGACCTCACCCGCACCGTGCCGCTGGAGACCGATGGCCGCCCGCTGCAGGGCGAGTTCCTCCGGTCGGCCACGATCGTGAACCGCATGATCGAGCAGATGGGCGAGTTCTCCGCCGAGGTGACCCGCGTCGCGCTCGAGGTGGGCACCGCCGGCCGCCTCGGTGGCCAGGCCAAGGTCAAGGGCGTGTCGGGCGTCTGGAAGGAGCTCACCGATTCGGTGAACCAGATGGCCTCCAACCTGACCACCCAGGTGCGCAACATCTCCGAAGTCACCATCGCGGTGGCCGACGGCGACCTCTCGCGCAAGATCACCGCCGACGTGCGCGGCGAGATGGCTCAGTTGAAGGAGGCCATCAACACGATGGTGGACCAGCTGCGCAGCTTCGCGTCGGAAGTGACACGCGTGGCGCGCGAGGTCGGCACCGACGGCAAGCTCGGAGGCCAGGCGGTGGTGCCCGGTGTCGCCGGTACGTGGAAGGACCTCACCGACTCGGTCAACGCGATGGCGTCCAACCTGACCAGCCAGGTGCGCAACATCGCCGAGGTGACCACCGCGGTGGCGAAGGGCGACCTGTCGCGCAAGATCGCGGTGGACGCGCAGGGCGAGATCCTCGCGCTCAAGAACACCATCAACACGATGGTGGACCAGCTCAACGGCTTCGCCGCGGAGGTGACCCGCGTGGCCCGCGAGGTGGGTACCGAGGGCAAGCTCGGCGGTCAGGCGCAGGTGCCGGACGTCGCCGGCACGTGGAAGGACCTCACCGACCACGTGAACTCGATGGCGTCCAACCTGACCAGCCAGGTGCGCAACATCGCGGAAGTCACCACCGCGGTGGCGAAGGGCGACCTGTCGCGCAAGATCACCGTGGACGTGCGTGGCGAGCTGCTCGAGCTCAAGAACACGCTCAACACGATGGTGGACCAGCTCAACAGCTTCGCGGCCGAGGTGACCCGCGTGGCGCGCGAGGTGGGCACCGAGGGCAAGCTCGGTGGCCAGGCCACGGTGCCGGGTGTCGACGGCACCTGGGCCGACCTCACCGACTCGGTGAACGCGATGGCGTCCAACCTGACCAGCCAGGTGCGCAACATCGCCGAGGTGACCACCGCGGTGGCGAAGGGCGACCTGTCGCGCAAGATCGCCGTGACCGCGCAGGGCGAGATCCTGCAGCTCAAGGACACCATCAACACGATGGTGGACCAGCTCAACAGCTTCGCCGCCGAGGTGACCCGCGTGGCGCGCGAGGTCGGCACCGAAGGCAAACTCGGCGGCCAGGCGACCGTGCCCGGCGTGGCCGGCACCTGGGCCGATTTGACCGACAACGTCAACGCGATGGCGTCCAACCTGACCAGCCAGGTGCGCAACATCGCGGAAGTCACCACGGCGGTGGCGAAGGGCGACCTGTCGCGCAAGATCGCGGTGGACGTGAAGGGCGAGATGCTCGAGCTCAAGGACACCATCAACACGATGGTGGACCAGCTCAACTCCTTCGCCGCGGAAGTGACGCGCGTGGCGCGCGAGGTCGGCACCGAGGGCAAGCTCGGCGGCCAGGCGCGCGTGCCCGGCGTGGCCGGTACGTGGAAGGACCTGACCGACAACGTCAACTCGATGGCGTCCAACCTGACCAGCCAGGTGCGCAACATCGCCGAGGTCGCGACCTCGGTGGCGAAGGGCGACCTGTCGCGCAAGATCGGCGTGGACGCGCAGGGCGAAATCCTGCAGCTGAAGGACACCCTCAACACGATGGTGGACCAGCTCAACAGTTTCGCGGCCGAGGTGACCCGCGTGGCGCGCGAGGTGGGCACCGAGGGCAAGCTCGGCGGCCAGGCGACCGTGCCCGGCGTGGCCGGCACCTGGGCCGACCTGACCGACAACGTCAACTCGATGGCCACCAACCTCACCACCCAGGTGCGCGGCATCGCGCAGGTGGTGACCGCGGTCGCCACCGGTGACCTCAGCAAGAAGCTGACGGTGGAGGCCAAGGGAGAGATCGCCGAGCTGGCCGACACCATCAACTCGATGACCGACACGCTGGCGATCTTCGCCGACCAGGTGACCACGGTGGCGCGCGAAGTCGGCGTCGAAGGTCGCCTGGGCGGCCAGGCCAAGGTGCCGGGTACCGCCGGCATCTGGGAGAACCTGACCGGCAACGTGAACCAGCTGGCGGCCAACCTGACCACCCAGGTCCGCGCGATCGCGGAGGTCGCTACCGCGGTGACCCAGGGCGACCTGACCCGCGAGATCCAGGTCGACGTGCGCGGCGAGCTCGCCGATCTGAAGGACAACATCAACGTCATGATCGGCACCCTGCGCGCGACCACCGAGAGCGGTCGCGAGCAGGACTGGCTGAAGACCAACATGGCGACCTTCAGCAACATGATGCAGGGTCAGCGTGACCTGGTGACCCTGGGCACCATGCTGCTGAGCGAACTGGCACCGCTGGTCGACGCCCACCAGGGTCTGATGTACGTCGTCGACGGCGACGAGCCCGGCCGGACTCCGTACCTGCGCCAGCTGGCCGCGTATGCCAGTGCCGGCTCCGCCGACGGCCGCCCGAGCCTGGAGTTCGGCGAAGGCCTGATCGGCCAGTGCGCGGCGCAGGCCAAGATGATCGTGGTGGAGAACGTCGAACCCGGCTCGGTGCAGATCCGCTCGGGCCTGCTCGACCTGGTGCCGCGCAACGTCATCGTGTTGCCGGTGCTGTTCGAGGACCAGATCAAGGCCGTCATCGAACTGGCCTCGCTGTCGGAATTCAGCGTGTCCCAGCGCGCCTTCCTCGACCAGCTCTCGCGCAGCATCGGCATCGTGCTCAACACCATCGAGGCGACGATGCGCACCGAGCGCCTGCTCGCCCAGTCGCAGCAGCTGGCCGGTGAGTTGCAGGCGCAGCAGCGGGAGCTGCAGCAGACCAACGAGGACATCGCGCTCAAGGCCGCATTGCTGGCCGAGCAGAAGAACGAGGTGGAGCGCAAGAACCAGCAGATCGAGCAGGCGCGCCGCGCGCTCGAGGAAAAGGCGGCCGAGCTGGCACTGACCTCGCGCTACAAGTCCGAGTTCCTCGCCAACATGTCGCACGAGCTGCGCACGCCGCTGAATTCGATCCTGATCCTGGGCCAGCAGCTGTCGGAGAACGCCGACGCCAACCTGAGTCCGCGACAGGTCGAGTTCGCGAGCACCATCCATGGCGCCGGTACCGACCTGCTGCACCTGATCAGCGACATCCTCGACCTGTCGAAGATCGAGTCGGGCACCGTCACCGTGGACAACGAGGAGATCAGCTTCAAGCACCTGCGCGAGAACATCGAGCGTTCGTTCCGGCACGAGGCCGAGCGGCGCCAGCTGCAGTTCTCGGTGAACTTCTCGCCCGAGCTCGGGCGGGCGCTCGACAGCGATCCCAAGCGCCTGCAGCAGATCCTCAAGAACCTGCTGTCGAATGCGTTCAAGTTCACCGCCCAGGGCAGCGTGCGGTTGACCGCGCGCTCGGCGCAGACCGGCTGGACGCCGGGGCACGCGGTGCTCGACGCCGCCCCCACGGTAATCGCGTTCGAGGTCACCGATACCGGCATCGGCATTTCGCCGGACAAGCAGCGCATCGTGTTCGAGGCGTTCCAGCAGGCCGACGCCGGTACGTCGCGCCAGTACGGCGGCACTGGCCTGGGACTGGCGATCAGTCGCGAGATCGCCGGCCTGCTCGGCGGCGAACTCCGCCTGCACAGCGTGGTGGGCGAGGGCAGTACCTTCACGCTCTACCTCCCGCTGTCGTACGCCGGGGCGGACAGCGCCCATGAGGCGCGCGCCGCGAAGGCGCACGAGAAGGCGTTGCTGGCGGCGCCGACGGAAGAGGAGGAAGTGGGCGAGGTACGGCGCGCGATCGACGACGACCGCGACGTCCTGGCCGACGGCGAGCCGCTCCTGCTGCTGGTGGAGGATGACGTGCGCTACGCCACGGTGCTGCGCGACATGGCGCGCTCCAAGGGCTTCCGGGTGCTGGTGGCCAATCGCGGCGCCGAGGCGTTGCGGCTGGTGCGCGATTACAAGCCGCACGCCATCTCGCTCGACATCTTCCTTCCGGACATGCTCGGCTGGACCGTGCTGGCGCGGCTCAAGCAGGATTCCGAGACCCGCCACATCCCGGTGCAGATCGTTACCGTGGAGGAGGAGCGCCACCAGAGCATCGAGCGCGGTGCGTTCTCCTACTTGGCCAAGCCGGCGACCACCGAAACCATCGACGAGGCGTTGCAGCGGATCAAGGACTACACGCTGCCGCGGGTCAAGCGCCTGCTGGTGGTGGAGGACGACGCCGCCGAGCGGATGAGCATCGAGGAACTGATCCGCCACGATGACGTCGCGATCGACACGGTCGGCAGCGGCGCCGAGGCACTGGAGGCGATGCGCAGGGAGCCCTACGATTGCGTGGTGCTTGATCTTCGACTGCCCGACATGACCGGCTTCGAGCTGCTCGATCGCCTGCAGGAGGAGGCCTCCCTGCGGGAGGTGCCGGTGGTGGTGTTCACCGGCAAGGACCTCACCGCCGATGACGATCGCCGGCTGAAGAAGCTCGCAAAAAGCGTCGTTATCAAGGGCGTCGAGTCGCCGGAGCGCCTGCTTGACGAGACCGCGCTGTTCCTGCACCGGGTCATCGCCGACCTGCCGCCGGCCAAGCAGCGCATGGTGCACAGCCTGCACGAGTCCGACGATGCCCTGCGCGGCAAGCGCGTGCTGGTGGTGGACGACGACGTGCGCAACATCTTCGCGTTGTCCAGCGTCCTCGAGCGCCACGGCATGGACGTGATCACCGCCGGCACCGGCCAGGAGGCGATCGACAAGGTGTCGGCCGACGAAGAGGTCGCCCTGGTGCTGATGGACATCATGATGCCGGGCATGGACGGTTACGAGACGATGCGGGTCATCCGCGAGGATCCACGCTCCAGGGCGTTACCGATCGTCGCGCTGACCGCCAAGGCGATGAAGGGTGACCGCGAGAAGTGCCTGGAGGCCGGTGCCTCCGACTACCTCGCCAAGCCGGTGGTGACCGACCAGTTGCTGGGAGTGCTGCGGCAGTGGCTTCACCGCTGAGCTACCGGTTCGACGACAAGGTCGAGGGCCCCGTCAAGATCCTGCTGGTCGACGACCAGCCGGGTCGCCTGCTGACCTACCGCGCGATCCTCGAACCGCTGGGCGAGGAACTGGTCGAGGCCAGCTCGGGCGTGGAAGCGCTCAAGCGCCTGATGGAGGACGACTTCGCGCTGATCCTGCTCGACGTCAACATGCCGGACATGGACGGCTTCGAGACGGCGAGCCTGATCCACCAGCACCCGCGCTTCGAGAAGACCCCGATCATCTTCGTCACCGCGGTCAACATCACCGACATGGACCGCCTGCGTGGCTACAAGCTCGGTGCGGTCGACTACGTGATGGTGCCGGTCATCCCCGAGATCCTGCGCAGCAAGGTGGTGGTGCTGGCCGAGTTGCATCGCAAGCGGGTGGAGCTGCAGGCGACGAATGCCAAGCTCGAGGCGGCCAACCGTGCCCTGCAGGCCGAGCAGGAACGCGAGCTCGAGGTCCTCAACGAATCCCTGCGCAAGGCCAACGCC
The DNA here is from genome assembly GCF_056739745.1 of Lysobacter sp. CC-YZS074. Taxonomy (NCBI): domain Bacteria; kingdom Pseudomonadati; phylum Pseudomonadota; class Gammaproteobacteria; order Lysobacterales; family Lysobacteraceae; genus Lysobacter; species Lysobacter sp. CC-YZS074. Next base: position 1,644,854 of record NZ_CP200301.1, read on the forward strand.
GCGCTGGGCGCGCAGAACGTCGAACTGCACGGCGAGATCGCCGAACGCAAGCGGGTGGAGCAGTTGCTGCGGGAGGCCGACCGGCGCAAGGACGAGTTCCTCGCCACGCTGGCGCACGAGTTGCGCAACCCGCTGGCACCGCTGCAGAACGCGCTGAGCATCCGGCGCCTGGCCGAGCCGGCGGGTGATTCGCACCTGCAGAGCCTGATGGAGCGGCAGCTGTCGCTGCTCGTGCGGCTGATCGACGACCTGCTGGACATCGCCCGTATCAGCCAGGCGAAATTGACCCTGCGCAAGCACCCGACATCGCTGCACGAGATCATCGATTCGGCGATCGAGATCGCGCGTCCCTCCATCGAGCAGGGCGAACACGACCTGGTGCTGACGCTGCCCGAGCAGCCGGTGAGGCTCGTGGCCGACCAGGCGCGGCTGTCGCAGGTGTTCGCGAACCTGCTCAACAACGCGGCGAAGTATTCCGAACCGCATGGACGCATCGAGCTGTCCGCGGTCATCAACCGGAAGGCCGATGCCGTGGAGGTCCGCGTGCACGACACCGGGATCGGCCTGGAGCCGGAACAGGCGAGCCGGATCTTCGAGATGTTCTCGCAGGTGGACACCGCCATCGACCGCGCCCACGGCGGTCTCGGTATCGGCTTGACCCTCGTGCGGCGGCTGGCAGAGATGCACGACGGTCGGGTCACCGTGTCCAGCGACGGCCTCGGCCGCGGCGCCACGTTCGAGGTGTCGCTGCCCCTGTTGCCGGTCCCGGACGAAGTATCGGGTCCGCCCGCGGCGGTGGCGGTCGCCGGTATTCAGAAGCGCGTGCTGGTGGTCGACGACAACCGCGACGCCGCAGATACACTGGCGATGATGATCGAGATGCTCGGCCACGATGTGCGTCGCCTTTACGACCCGCACGCGGTGACCGGAGAGGTCGAGACCTTCCGCCCCGACATCGTGTTCCTGGATGTCGGGATGCCGGGTCTGAGCGGCTACGAACTGGCACCGCAGCTGCGCGGGATGCCGGGGTTCGACGACATCGAGATCGTTGCCGTGACGGGCTGGGGCCAGCCGGAAGACCGCCAGCGCACCCGCGACGCGGGGTTCGACGAGCACCTGGTCAAGCCGCCGGCGCTCGACGCGATCCAGCGGCTGTGCAGCGAGCCGGTGCGCCGTGCGCCGGTGAAGGTGCAGGCCAGTGGCTGACGTGCAGGGCAGGACTGGCGCGGAAGGAAGTCCCGGCACGTCCGGTGACGATCCGACGATCCGCTTCTTCGAGCGGCTCGCGCACGACCTGCGCGGACCGCTGTCGCCGTTGCAGACCGCGGCCTACCTGCTGCGTCGCGACGACGTGGATCGTGCACGCCAGCAGGACCTGCTGGAGGTCATCGATCGCCAGACCCATCGCCTGAGCGCGATGGTGCAGGAGGTGTCCGACTGGATGCGGGCACGCCGGGACCGGCTGGTCGGTCACCGGGAGAACATCGCGGTGCCGATGCTGCTGGACCTGGCCTGCGCGAACCTGTCATCGGGCATCGCGCTCGAGGTGCCGGCGGCGCTCGATGCCGTGCAGGTGACCGGTGACGCCCAGCGCCTGGTGCAGATGCTGTCGACCCTCATCGCCTTCATGCAGGCGCGCGCGGCACCGGTCAGCGTGGGTGCCCGGGTCGAAGAGGGCGTGGCGATCACCGTGGCGACGCCGGGCTGCGCGTGGAAACGCGGCGAAACCGCCGAACTGTTCAATGACTCCCAGCAGGTGCCCTTCGACGAGGGGCTGGGCATGCGGTTGTTGATCGCCCAGGCCATTGCCAACGCCCACGGCGGCGGAATCCACACCAGCGACGAGGGTGGCGAAACGGCCGTGGTGGAGCTCCGGCTCCCGCTTGCTGCCGACTGAGCGGATCCCACCGGCGAGCCGGGCGGGCCCGTGGCTGCGGACCCCGCGGCAGCAGCGGTCCGGGAAGTCAGTTCGGCTCGGTCGGTGCCTGCGCCGGGATGAACGGCGAAACCGGGTCGCTCGCCGGGAAGGTTTCTTCCAGCGCCTCGTCCTGGTTTTCGTTCTCGTGACGCTTGCGTTCGTCGGCGTCGCGAGGCGCCTGATGGGCCTGGCCAGCGTGGTTGCCGGTCTGTTCCGGTGCGCCGCCCTGACGATTGTCGTGCTGGTTCGGTTGCATGCTCATGTGTCGTCTCCTCGGCCATCGGGCCTTTGAGCCAACGATACGGCGGGGCGCCGCTAAGGCGGCGTGAGTACATGGCGGGATGGCGGGTTTCACGGGCGTTTCGCTGCCTGCTTCCTACGATCCGGACTCACGAGCACGCAGCGCCGGCGAACGGCGAACCACGAGTGAGGGCAACGGATGCGCGGTAAGCAAATGTCTGAAGCAAGAAGCGCCAGGATGCGGCGGGAATCCGATGCCCAGCCGTGCACGGCCACGGACAGGACCTGACCCATGGGCGCCGACGTACTGGGTTGGGCGGCCTCGGCGATACTGATCGCCACGCTTGTTCGCCAGGTATGGGTGCAATGGCGCGAGCGCAGCGTTGCAGGTGTGTCGTCCTGGCTGTTCGTGGGTCAACTGGCGGCGAGCGTGGGATTCACGCTCTACAGCTGGATCATCGGCAACTGGGTATTCGTGGTCACCAACGGCACCCTGCTGCTGACCGCGCTGGTGGGGCAGGCGATCTTCCGTCGCAACCGGCGGCTCGCCGAAGCGGGCGCCGCCGCGCAGGAGCGTTGCGACGCCTGAGGTCGGCACCTTCGTGGAAGATCAGGCGCTGACGAGCTTCTCCTGCATCCGCCGCCACGCCGCGGCCGCCGCGGGCCGGGCTTCGTTCCAGTCCAACGGGCTGCTGCCCCGGGTGCGGTTGTAGGCATCGGCAAGCTCGCTGCTCTGTTCGTCGAACGAGCGGCCGTGGCCGTGGAGGAACACGTTGATCCCGAGTTTGAACGCTGGCTCGAAGTCTTCGTAGGCAAGTCCGGGCCGGCAGAAAGACGACTCGGCGTAGTGGGAACTCCAGTAGCGCAGCTCGCCGTCGAAGTCGACGAAACTCGGAGCCGTTTGTGCGGTTTGAGCGGACATCGAAGATCCCTCCCTGAACAGCCCCCCTGCCCGTGCCATCTTGGCCCCGTCGGGTGCCGAGTGCAAACCCGGGCCTGAATCTTTCATGGGAAACGGCGCCCCTCCGTCCCGCACGGAACCGCCGCACGGAACCCTCACGGTGTGGCGTATCGGGAGGTGCGCACGTCCAGTTTCATGGAATCCTTCATCAGGCCCAGTGCACGGTCGGTCCGCATCTGGCTGATGGATGCCACGCAATCGCGCGGCACGTGTACCTGGTATTCGCGCATGTGGGCGTCGGTCGCGGTGGTGAGCACGCAGCCGTCCGCCGCCACCCCGGTGATGATCAGGCGGGTGGCTTCGAGTTTTTTCAGCAGGATCGGCAGCGGGGTGGAGAAGAAGCCCGAATGTTTCGGCTTCAGGATGAAATAGTCGTCCGACTCCGGCGGCAACAGCTCGGCCAGCGGTGCACCGGCCGTGTCGTGTCTGCATACGGCGACGATCTCACTGAAATCCGCCTGCCACCGCATGAAGTTGTCGTTGACGTAGATTGCCGGCGTGCCGTCGGCTTTCAGGCGCTTCTTGAGCGCGGCGATGCGCCGGGCGGCGGCGATCGCCTGCGGGCGCATGGCCTGGCCGCCCTCGAAGTCCAGCGGGTTGATCATGTCGACGATCAGCAGCGCGCCACGGTCGGTGGCGCGCGCATCGCGGGGGCTCCGGGTCTTCGACATGTCAGGGCGTGAGGACGATCTTGCGGCAGTCGTCCTGCTTTTCCTCGAACATCTCGTAGCCGCGCGCGGCGTCGGCCAGTTTCATCCGGTGCGAAATGATGACGTCCGGCGCCAGCCGGCCTTCCTCGATGAACCGCAGCAGCTCTGGCATGTAGCGCTGTACGTGGGTCTGGCCCATGCGGAAGGTCAGGCCCTTGTCGAACGCGTCGCCGAACAGGAAACCATGGATGAAACCGGCGTACACGCCGGCCACGCTGACGATACCGCCGCGGCGCGTCGCGGCGATGCACTGGCGCAGCGCCTTGCCGCTGCTGCCTTCGAGCTTGACCGCGGTCAGCACGGTTTCGGTCGTGCTGCCCTTGGCCTCGAAGCCGACCGCCTCGATGCAGGCGTCGACGCCGCGGTGCGCGGTCTGCTCGATGATCAGTTCGGCCGGGTCGTCGCACTCGTCGAAATTGATCGGGATGACCCCGTAGGTCTGCGCGGCGAAGTCGAGCCGGTACTGGTGATGGTCGACCATGAAGATGCGCTCGGCGCCGAGCATGCGGCAGCACGCGGCCGCCATCAGGCCGACCGGGCCGGCACCGAAGATGGCCACGGTGGAGCCCTCCCGCACCTCGGCGTTGAGCACGGCCTGGTATCCGGTGGGCAGGATGTCCGAGAGAAACAGGACCTGCTCGTCGCCCAGGCTCCCGGGTATGACCAGCGGTCCGGTATTGGCCTTGGGGACACGGACGAATTCGGCCTGGCCGCCGGGTACGCCGCCGTAGAGGTGGCTGTAGCCGAACAGCGCCGCCGGCGGGGTGATCTCCTTGCGGTTGAGGATGGCGCCGCGGCCGTCGTTGGTGGTCTCGCAGCAGGCGTACTGCTCCAGGTTGCAGAAGAAGCATTCGCCGCACGAGATGGTGAAGGGGATCACCACCCGGTCGCCCTTGCGGCAGCGGGTCACCCCTGCGCCCGCCTCCTCGACCACGCCCATGAACTCGTGCCCGAGAATATCGCCGTCATGCACCGCCGGGATCTTGCCGCGGTACAGGTGCAGGTCGGAGCCGCAGATCGCCGTCGCGGTCACTCGAAGCACGATGTCGTCGGGCTGCTGGATGATGGGATCGGGTACGGCTTCGACGCGGACATCCTTGGCGCCGTGGTAGGTCAGTGCCTGCATGGGGGGGCTCCGGAGGTGGGATCCCCGGAATACCAGCGATAGCGTCATGCAGAGGTGAGCCGCGAAGAGGGTTCGTCGCGAAGGTGCCGGCCGCGAAGGTGCCCGGATGTTCACGTGATGGTGTCGCCGGGCAATCGACGATCGTCGGCATGCCCGTCCACCCGCAGACGCCGGAATCGCCCGCACGGGTTTCCCCCGTTCGCGGGCGTGGATCAGCGGTGCCTGCGCAGCCAGGCGGCCAGTACCAGTCCGGTCCCGAATGCGACGTACGCACCCGCCAGACCCCGGCACGTGAGGTGGTGTTCGAATCCCGGCGTCAACCGGCTGGGGACCACTTTGTAATCCACCACCCACGCGACCGTCGCGACAGCGGTGGCGACGGCCACCGGATGGCGGGCGAGCGGCCATTCGCGGCTCAGGCGCCAGCGTTCGAACCCGGTGGCCCAGAACACCGAGCTGGCATGGTGGATCGCGTATCCCAGCGCGGTGTAGCGCAGGCTGGCCGAAGAGCGGCGGATCGCGCGATCACCCCAGACCCAGTGACTGGTGGCGTTGGTGCCGCGCGCGGGGGCGTTGCGGCGACCGCGTCCGAACACGGACACCACCAGGGTGCACAGGAGACTGGCGAGGCTGCCGGAGAACCACGCCCGGCGCAGGGCGGTACGCCAGGCTTCCGCTCCCACGGGCCGGGTCGCGTCCTGCTGCTCGGCGCGACCGGGTTCCTCGGCGCGGCGCTGGTGGAGGCGTTGGCGGATGCCGGTCATGAGCTGGTACTCGGCGTACGGGATACCGCCGCGGCGCACCGGCGCTGGCCCGGCCATCGCGCGGTCGCCGTCGACTTCACCCGCGACCTCCAGCCCGGCGACTGGCGCGGGCGCGTGGCGGGGATGGACGTGGTTATCAATGCGGTCGGCATTCTCGGCTCACGGGGCAGGCAGACGTTCGAGACGGTGCACGTGCAGGCACCCAGGGCGCTGTTCAAAGCCTGCGTGGAGGCGCGTGTAAACCATGTCATCCAGGTGTCGGCGCTGGGCGCTGACGCGGAGGCCTGCAGCGCATACCACCAGAGCAAGCGGGAGGCCGATCGCCACCTGGCCGCGTTGCCGCTTCGCGCCACGGTTTTGCAGCCGTCGCTGGTCTACGCGCCGCACGGCACGAGTGCGCGCTGGTTCACCACGCTGGCGACGCTGCCGGTGCTCGCGCTGCCGGGGGGCGGCCACCAATGCCTGCAACCCATCCACCTGCAGGACCTTTGCGATGCGGTGGTAAGGCTGGTGGCGCAGCGTGATCCACCCACGCGCGTCGCGGCGGTGGGGCCGGAGCCGTTGACCCTGCGCGGTTACCTGGCGGCGTTGCGGGGGGCGATGTCGCTGCCGCCGGCATGGGTACTGCCGGTGCCGCGGCGGCTCGCGCGGGCCGCGGCCGCGATCGCTGGTCACCTGCCGGGCGCGATCGTCACCCCTGACACGCTCGCTATGCTCGAACGCGGCAACTGCGCCGACTCGAAGCCGATCACCCGGCTGCTCGGCCGTCCGCCGCGAAGCGCGCCTGCCTTCATCGAACCGCACGCGGCAGTCGCCGTCCGCGCCGTCGCGACCCTGCGCTGGCTGCTGCCGGTGCTGCGGGTGAGCCTGGCCGTGATGTGGATCGTCACTGCCGTCGTCTCGGCGTGGATCTACCCGGTTGAAGACAGTCTGGCGCTGCTGGCCCGGACCGGGCTCACCGGGACGATGGCCATGCTCGCGCTGTACGGCGCGGCCGCGTTGGACTTCGCGTTCGGCGTGGCCACCCTGGCGCTGCGCAGACGCCAGTGGCTTTACCGGCTGCAGGCCGCTTTGATCATCGGCTACACGGCCGTTATCAGCGTCTGCCTGCCGGAGTTCTGGGCCCATCCGTATGGGCCGGTCCTCAAGAACGTGCCGATCCTCGCGATGATCTGGCTGCTGCACCAGCTGGACCGACCGGAGCGTGTCGGGTGAACGAGTACTTCATCGTCAAGTGGCTGCACATCCTGTCGTCGACGCTGCTGTTCGGCACCGGCATCGGCACCGCGTTCTACCTGTTCTTCGTCAGCCGCACGCGAGACGTCCACGCCATCGCCGTGGTGGCGCGCTGGGTGGTCATCGCCGACTGGTGGTTCACCGCCACCACGATGGTGGTGCAGCCGGTCACGGGCTTTTACCTGGCCCACCTGATGGGCGTCCCGCTGGGGGCGAAGTGGATCGTGTGGTCCACGGCGCTGTTCGTGCTCGCCGCCGCATGCTGGCTGCCGGTGCTGTGGCTTCAGGTCCGCCTGCGCGACATCGCCGTAGCCGCCGCCGCCGAGGGCAGGGCCTTGCCGCCGCTGTACCGGCGCTACTTCGCGATCTGGACAACGCTGGGTTTCCCGGCGCTGGCGTCGTTCCTGGCGATCTTCTACCTGATGGTCGCCAAGCCCTACTGAGCCCGGCGTCCGCGCACAAAAAAGCCCGCACCGGGCGGGCTGTTCTGCTGTTGATGGTGGAGGTGGGCGGAATCGAACCGCCGTCCGAAGGCACTCCATCCCCGGCACTACATGCTTAGCGCTCCGTTGGATCTCGTCCCCTGACAGCACGGCGCGCAAAGCGCATCAGGGAACCAGCCTGCTTTGGGTTAACCGGGTGCTGGCAGGCGGCCACTCCCGGCGATTCCGTGATAATGACCCTACGTCGCGAGCACGGACACAAGCGATTTCGGGGCTTAGGCCTTAAGCGGCCAGTGCGTAGTTGTCGTCGTTGGCAACTAAAGTTTTGCAGCTGGATTTACGAGGAAAGCTACCCCCTCGGCATGCGCCAGGCGATTTCGCGACCCCCGTCGAAGCCAGTGCACCCCCGGGGAATTGCAAGTTCGCTGACCCGGCCAGTATAGGGGCAGGGCAGGCGGACTCAAGCGTCCGCGGCCTGCCTGCTCGCTTGGGGTTCAGACGGACGGCCCGGTGCGTGGCTTGTATGCTTGCAGCCCATGGACGATCACGCCGACGAGCGAACCGAGCCCACCCTGCGCAGCCGCCTGCGGCCCTTGCGCGGGCACCTGTGGGCACTGGTGGTGCTGATCGCCTCGCTCGCGTCGGTGCTGGCGTTGTGGCGCATCGCCTACGACCGCGAACTGCGCGCCGCCGATGCCCGGTTCGTCGCCAACACCCAGGAGATCACCGAACTGCTCAAGCAGCGGATGGTCAACTACGAGCTGGTGGCGGGCGGTGGCTCGGCGCTGTTCGCTTCGGTCGACCGGCCGACGCCGAGCCAGTGGTACGGGTTTGCCGATGGAATGGACGTGGAACTGCGGTTCTCCGGCATGGTCGGGCTGGGCTTTGCGGGTTTTGTGAGCCAGGCGCGCCTGGACGACCTGCAGATGGAGTGGAACCAGGCGGGCTGGGGCCTGCTGGATGTGCGGCCGCACGGTCTGCGCACCCATTACGGGCCCGTCCTTTACCTGGAGCCGCGCACGCCGGAGAACGTGGCGGCGGTCGGGTTCGACATGTATTCCGAGCCGACCCGCCGCGCCGCGATGGACAAGGCGCTGGAGTCCGGCCGTCCTTCGCTGACCGGCCCGGTCCACCTCGTGCAGGACGGCGCCGCCCGGCGTACCGGGCTGTTGCTCTACCTGCCGGTCTACCGCAACGGCGCGCGACCGCAGACCGAAGCCGGACGGCGCGACGCCATGCTCGGTTGGGTGTACGTGCCGTTCCGGGTGGACAGCTTCGTCGGCGAGGCGCTGGGCTCGCACCAGGCGCGCTTCCGCATCTACGACATCACCGGTGGGGGCTCGCAACTGCTGTTCACCAGCGAAACCGGCGAGGTCCGGCAGCCGCCCGCCTTCAGCCACGAGGTGGAGTTCGACAATTACGGACGGCGCTGGCGGCTGGAGTTCGAATCGGCCCCGCTGGCCGCCGCGGCGCCGCGCCTGCGCAACCTGCAAAGCACGCTCGCCCTGGGGCTGTTCGCTTCGCTGCTGATGTACGCGATTGCGTGGACACTGGCACAGACCGAGTCGCGCGCCCAACGCATCGCGCTGCGGTTGACCGAGGATTACCGGCGCAGCGAGGAACGCTTCCGCACCGCGATGCAGTACTCGGCTATCGGCAAGGTGCTGCTCGACAGCCAGGGCCATATCGTCGAGGCGAACCCCGCGTTCGGCACCATCGTCGGACGCGTCCCGGATTCGCTGGTGGGGGAGCGCTTCGACGCATTGTTCGAGGACCACGGGGCGAGCACCGATGACGCCCACGCCGCGGACGAGCGCGGGGTGCACCGCCAGACCCGTCGGCTGCACCGCGAAGGCGGCGAGCCGCGGCTGGCACAGCTCACCTACGCGCCGGTGCCGGGCAGCCTGGGGCAGGACATCGCTGGCCTGGTGCAGGCCGAGGACGTCACCGAGCGCCTGCAGGCCGAGGCGCGGGTGCACGCGCTCAACCGCACGCTGGAGCACCGGGTGGCCCTGCGCACGCGCGAACTGAGCCAGGCCAACCAGGAGCTCGAGGCATTCGCCTACAGCGTGTCCCACGACCTGCGCGCGCCGCTGCGGGCGATCGACGGTTTCAGCAAGGTACTCGCCGAGCGCTATGTGGATCGGCTGGACGAGGCGGGGCAGGGTTACCTCGGGCGCGTGCGCAACGCGGCCAACCGGATGGGCGAGCTGATCGACGCCCTGCTGAAGATGTCACGGGTGACGCGTTCGCCGATCAAGCACGAACACATCGACCTCAGCCGCGTGGCGACGGAGCTGATCGAGGATCTGCGCGCGGGCGACGACGACCACCCGGTGGACACGCGGATCGAGCCGGGCCTGCATGCCGAAGGCGACGCGACGTTGCTGCGCAACCTGCTCGAGAACCTCATCGGCAACGCGTGGAAGTTCACCCGCGGCCAGCCGCATCCGCGCGTCGAGTTCGGCCGGGAGGGCGGCGAGTTCTTTGTCCGCGACAACGGTGCCGGCTTCGACCAGGAATACGTCGACAAGCTGTTCCGGCCGTTCCAGCGTCTGCACGACCAGAGCGAATTCGCCGGCCATGGCATCGGCCTGGCGTCGGTCAAGCGCATCGTCGAGCGGCACGGCGGCTCGATCCGGGCCGAGGGGCGGGCGGGCGAGGGCGCGACGTTCTACTTCACCCTGCCGGAAGTACAGCCCGGCGAGCAAGCGTAGGCCCGCCTGGCGTTGCCGGAGCGCTATGCGTCCTTGTTGTGCCGACGCATGACCCGCTGCTTCTCGCGGGCCCAGTCGCGGTCCTTGTCGGCCTGGCGCTTGTCGTGGGTCTGCTTGCCCTTGGCCAGCGCCAGTTCGAGCTTGATGCGGTTGCCTTTCCAGTACATGGACGTGGGCACGACGGTGTAGCCGTCGCGCTGCACGCGGCCGATCAGCGTGTCGATCTCGTTCCGGTGCAGCAGCAGCTTGCGGGTGCGGCGCTCCTCGGCGACCACGTGGGTGGAGGCGGAGATCAGCGGCGTCATCTGTGCGCCGAACAGGAAGATCTCGCCGCCACGCACCACCGCGTAGCTCTCGCCGATGTTGGCGCGCCCGGCGCGGATGGACTTCACTTCCCAGCCCTGCAGGGCCAAGCCGGCTTCGAAACGCTGCTCCAGGTGGTAGTCGTGGCGCGCGCGTTTGTTCAGCGCGATGGTGCCGCCCCCGCCGTTTCCCTTATCCTTGCCGGTCTTGTTCTTCTTGGCCATCGCCACATTGTCCCCGATTGCGGGCCCGATGCGCGAATGGCGCGAAATCCACTCCGAAATATCAGGTCGCCGTGCCCAGCATTCGCCGTACCGCCCTTGTCGAGCATTCCGCCGCGCACATGTTCGCGCTGGTCAACGACGTGGCGGCGTACCCGCGCCGGTTCGACTGGTGCGACGCCGCCAGCGTGATCGAGTCGTCGGAGAACCGCATGGTGGCGCGGCTGGACCTGGGGCTCGGCGCGCTGCGGACCTGGTTCACCACCGAGAACACGATGTCGCCGCCGCACCACATCGACCTCCGGCTGGTGGATGGCCCGTTCCGCCGGCTCTCCGGTCGCTGGGAGTTCCATTCGCTGGACGAGTCGTCGTGCAAGGTCAGCCTGTCGCTGGACTTCGAACCGACCGTGCGGCTGCTGGGTCCGGCGCTGGCGCTGGGGTTCCAGCGGCTGGCCGACCGCATGGTCGACGATTTCGTGCGGGTCGCGGACCGCGGGGAATGAAAGTGGAAGTGGTCCGCGCCTGGCCGCGGCGGTTCGAGCGCATCGCGCTGGAGCTGCCCTCGGGTGCCTGCGTGCTCGACGCGTTGCACGCCGCCGGGATCGCCGTGGCGGACCAGCCGGTGCCCTGCGCCGTATTCGGCGTCAGCGCGGGCCCCGGCACGCTGCTGCACGAGGGCGACCGCATCGAGCTGTTGCGGCCGTTGCTGGTCGACCCGAAGGAAGCGCGCCGGCGGCGCGCCGGCAGCCAACCGCGCTGAGCGCGTCCGGCCGGATCCCGGTCCGGCCGGTTCCGGTTATTCCTTGTCCTTGGCCAGGTTGGGACCGAACTGCTTGCGCGAGGACTGGGCGATTTCCTGGTCCTGCTCCGGGAAGTACTCGCCCTCCCAGCGGGTCAGCTGGTCGTTTTCGAACCACAGGGTCAGGTTCTTGATCCGGGTGGTCGCCAGCCGGTCGGTGCGCTGGGTCGACGTGTAGTCCCAGCGGTCGTGGTGGAACGGGTCCTGGATCGACGGCGAGCCCAGCATGCCGAGCACCTGCTGCTTGCTCATGCCCGCCTGCAGCTGCTCGACCGCGCTCGACTCGAGCAGGTTGCCCTGGTAGATCGGCTGGCGGTAGACGATGCCGCAGCCGGCGGCGGTCGCGGCAACGGAAAGGGCGAGCAGGAGCGTAGGCATCGGGTGCTTGGGCATCGTTTCGGACGGCAGGCAGGGAACGCCCGATGATACACTGAACCCGTTGCTGCGCGGCGCTGCCGCCGTTGTATTCACGTGGCATTCCGCGGGTGCGAAGGACGCCATCGGGTGCCGACAGGGAGCGCCAATGGAATCGCATGACCTACGCAAGGCCGGCCTCAAGGTGACCCATCCGCGGATGCGGATCCTGGAGTTGCTCGAGCAGGCCAAGCCCCGCCACATGACCGCCGAGGACATCTACCGCCTGCTGCTCGATCAGGGCGAGGACATCGGCCTGGCCACCGTGTACCGGGTGCTGACCCAGTTCGAAGCCGCCGGCCTGGTGCTCAAGCACAACTTCGAGTCGGGGCAGTCGGTGTACGAGCTCGACCGCGGCCAGCACCACGACCACATGGTCGACATCGACACCGGCAAGATCATCGAGTTCGAGAGCGCCGAGATCGAAACGCTGCAGGCGAGGATCGCCGCCGAGCACGGGTACGAGATCGAAGAGCACTCGCTGGTGCTCTACGTGCGCAGGAAGCGCTGAGCCGCGCCTCAGCCGACGTCGCTCAACAGCCGCTTGGCCGCGGCGCGCGCCTCGCGGGTGAGTTCGACGCCGCCCAGCATCCGAGCCAGCTCCTCCTGCCGCTGCCTCGCGTCCAGCAGGCGGACCTGGCTCTGGGTGACGCCTTCACTGGCGGCCTTGCTCACGCGATAGTGCGCGTGGCCCTGCGCCGCCACCTGCGGAAGATGGGTCACACAGAGCACCTGGCGGCTCGCGCCCAGCGCGCGCAGCTTCTGCCCGACGATCTCGGCCACGCCGCCACCGATGCCGGAGTCGACTTCGTCGAACACCATCGTCGGCACCGCATCCAGTCCCAGCGCCGCGACCTCGATCGCCAGCGAGATGCGCGACAGCTCGCCGCCCGAGGCGACCTTGCGCAAGGCCCGCGCCGGCTGGCCGGGGTTGGCGGCGACCAGGAACTCGACGCGTTCGCCGCCCTGCGGGTCCGGGCGGTCGATCTCCAGCGGTTCGAAGGCGATGTCGAAGCGGCCGCCGCCCATGCCGAGTTCGGCGATGAGTCCGGTGGTCGAGGCGGCGAGTCTGGCGGCGGCTTCCCGGCGGCGGACGCCCAGGGCGTCCGCCGCGCCACGCCAGTCCTTCCGGGCCGCCTCGATCTCCCTGTCGAGCGACTGCAGCCGGACGCCGGCGTGTCGCAGTTCCTCCAGCTCGGCGGCAAGCCGCTCGCGGTGGGCGAGCAGGTGCTCGGGGGTGACGCGGTGCTTGCGCGCGAGGTCGTGGAGCCGTCCGAGCCGCTGCTCGATCGCATCGAATCGGGAAGGATCGACGTCCAGGTCGGCGCGGACGCGGTCGAGCAGGGCGAGTGCTTCATCGAGCTGGATCGCGGCGGCGTCGAGCATGTCGTCCACCTCCGCCAGTCGGGGTTCGTGTTCGGTCACCCGCTGCAGTTCGCCCCGTACCCGCTGCAGGTCGCGCGACAGCGAGCTGCCGTCCTCGCCGCCGAGGCGGGCGAACACGCCGTCGCACGCGGCGATGAGGTCCGCGGCGTGCGCCTGGCGCCTGTGGTCGACCTGCAGTTGCAGGATGGAGTCGGGCTCGAGGGTTTCCCGCTCGAGCTCCGCGTGCTGGTGCTCCAGCCAGTCGATCCGGTCCGATACGTCGCCCTGGGACGACAGCCGGTCACGCTCGGCCAGCAGGGCGTTCCAATGCGCCGACGCCTCGGCCACCGTGGCGCGCTCGGCATCCGTGCGGCCGTAGGCGTCGAGCAGGGCGAGCTGGCTGGTCCGCGACAGCAGCGCCTGGTGCTCGTGCTGGCCGTGTATCTCGACCAGCCGACCGGCCAGGTCGCCCAGTTGGCCGATCGTCACCGGGCGGCCATTGATCCATGCGCGGGAGCCCCCGTCGGCGCGGACCACCCGCCGTACCACGCAGCGCGGCTCGTCGCCGTCGTCGAGTTCGGCGGCTTCCAGCCACTGGCGCGCGGCGGGTACATCGCCGAGGTCGAACTCGCCGACCACTTCCGCGCGGTCGGCGCCGTGACGGACCACCCCGCTGTCGGCGCGAAGGCCGGACAGCAGCCCCAGCGCGTCGACCAGCAGCGACTTGCCCGCGCCGGTTTCGCCGGAGATGACGGTCAGGCCGGGGCCGAAGGCCAGTTCGGCCTCGTCGACCACGGCGAAATGCTTGAGGGAAAGGTGAGCGAGCATGCAGCGGCGAGTTTAAAGGTCGGCGGAGGCGGAGGGCAGGGGCGACGCGTACGGGCGGAGCAGGCGGAATGAAGCACGCGCCCGTCTCGTCCGCTGAGCCGCCCCGCCTTGCGCCGTCCGCCGCCCGGCCTTATACCCGGCCCATGAGTCGCAAACCCGACGACACCGGCCTGGACCCGCGCGCACGGCAGTTGCTGCGCACCCTCATCGCCCGCTACATCCAGAGCGGCGAGCCGGTGGGCTCCCAGACACTGGCCCGCCACGCCGGCCTCGATGTCAGCGCCGCCACCATCCGCAACATCCTGGCCGACCTGGAGGAGGTCGGGTTGCTGAGCGCACCGCACACGTCCGCCGGCCGGGTACCGACCGCGCAGGGCTACCGGCTGTTCGTCGATTCGCTGCTGCAGGTGCGCCCGTTGCCGGACACCGAAGTGGCGCGGCTGCGCGGCGAACTGCCGGCCGGGTCCGGGACCCAGGCCCTGCTCGGCAGTGCCTCGGAGCTGCTGTCGGCGATGACCCGCTTCGTCGGGGTGGTCAGCGTGCCCCGGCGCGAGCAGTTCGCGTTCCGGCGGGTGGATTTCGTGCCGATCGAGGGGCAGCGGGTGCTGGCGATCCTGGTGTTCGCCGACAACGAGGTGCAGAACCGGATCATCCAGACCCGGCGCGCCTACGAGCGGGGTGAGCTGGAACGGGTGGCGAACTATCTCAACCACCATTTCGCCGGCCGCCCGGTGGCCGACATCCGCGCGACCCTGCTGCGCGAGCTGCGGTCGGCGCGCAGCGAAATGGAATCGCTGCTGGCCCAGTCGATCGAGCTGGCCGAACATGCCCTGGCCCCCGCTCACGACGATATGGTGCTGGCCGGCCAGACCCGTTTGATGGGCCTGCAGGAGCTGTCGGACCTGGACCGCCTGCGCGAGCTGTTCGAGGCGTTCGCCCGCAAGCGCGAGATCCTCCAGTTGCTGGAGCGCACGGTCCGCGCCCCCGGCGTCCGGATCTTCATCGGTGAGGAAACCGGTCTGGCGCCGCTGGAAGGGGTTTCGCTGGTGACGGCTCCGTACGCTGCCGCCGGCCGCGTCCTGGGCGTCCTGGGCGTGATCGGCCCGACCCGGATGGCCTACGACCGGGTGATCCCGGTGGTGCAGGCTGCCGCCGACGCGCTCGGCGAGGCGTTTGCCCCGGACGCCTGAGCGGAAGCTGTCCGTCGGCGCCCGTGTCCGGGCGGGTTGAATTGGCCCGGGCTGTCCCCATTGCTCGTCCCTGTTGCGGAGAACGCGCCACGGGCGCCAGGAACAGAGCCGAGCATGACCACCGAACCTATCCAGGACGCGGCCCAGCACGAGGCCGAAGCGCAGCCCACCTCGCCGCTGGCCGTCGAACTCGAGGCCGCCCAGGCCGAGATCGCCCGGCTGCGGGAGGACGCACTGCGCGAGCGCGCCGATCTCGAAAACCAGCGCAAGCGACTCGAACGCGAGCGCGACATGGCCCGCAAGTTCGCCAACGAACGCCTGCTCGGCGACCTGCTGCCGGTGATCGACAGCCTCGAGGCCGGCCTCAACGCCGCGACCGGCGACACCGGGCCGCTGCGCGAGGGCATGGAGCTGACCCTGAAGCAGTTGCTCAAGGTGACCGGCGACAACGGCCTGCTGGAGGTCAATCCCGCGGGCCAGGCCTTCAATCCCGAGCACCACCAGGCCATGAGCATGGTGGAAAGCGCCGACCATGCGCCCGGCCACGTGGTGCAGGTCTACCAGAAGGGCTGGCTGCTGAACGAACGCCTGCTGCGTCCCGCGCTGGTGGTGGTGAGCAGGCACGACTGAACGACGCGGGCGGGCTTTCCCCTTGAAGGGGAGGGCTCCAGCCCCAGATAGCGGACATCGGCGGCGCGGCCGCCCCAAGACAAAAAGATTCGAGAGGGAGCAACACCATGGGCAAGATCATCGGCATCGACCTGGGCACGACCAACTCCTGCGTCGCCGTGATGGAAGGCGGGAAGGCACGGGTCATCGAGAACGCGGAAGGCGATCGCACCACGCCGTCCATCGTCGCCTACACCAAGGACGGCGAGGTCCTGGTGGGCGCTTCGGCCAAGCGCCAGGCGGTCACCAACCCGAAGAACACCTTCTACGCGGTGAAGCGCCTGATCGGCCGCAAGTTCACCGACGCCGAAGTGCAGAAGGATCTCGACCTGGTCCCGTACGGCATCGTCCAGCACGAGAACGGCGATGCGTGGGTGCAAACCGCCGACGGCAAGAAGATGGCGCCGCAGCAGATCTCGGCCGAGGTGCTGGCCAAGATGAAGAAGACCGCCGAGGCCTACTTGGGCGAGACCGTCACCGAGGCGGTGATCACCGTGCCGGCGTACTTCAACGACAGCCAGCGCCAGGCGACCAAGGACGCCGGCAAGATCGCCGGCCTCGAGGTCAAGCGCATCATCAACGAGCCGACCGCGGCCGCGCTGGCCTACGGCATGGACAAGAAGGGCGGCGACCGCAAGGTGGCCGTGTACGACCTCGGCGGCGGCACCTTCGACGTGTCGATCATCGAGATCGCTTCGGTCGACGAGGAGATGCAGGTCGAGGTGCTGTCGACGAACGGCGACACGTTCCTCGGCGGCGAGGACTTCGACAAGCGCGTCATCGATTACCTGGTCGACGAGTTCCAGAAGGACCAGGGCATCAACCTGCGTCAGGACCCGCTCGCGCTGCAGCGCCTGAAGGACGCCGCCGAACGCGCCAAGATTGAGCTGTCCTCGAGCCAGCAGACCGAAGTCAACCTGCCGTACGTCACCGCCGACGCCTCCGGGCCGAAGCACCTGAACATCAAGCTGACCCGCGCCAAGCTCGAGTCGCTGGTCGAGGACCTGGTCAAGAAGACGATCGAGCCATGCCGCACCGCGCTCAACGACGTCGGCCTGCGTGCCAGCGACATCAGCGAGGTGATCCTGGTCGGCGGCCAGACCCGCATGCCGAAGGTGCAGCAGGCGGTGAGCGAGTTCTTCGGCAAGGAGCCGCGCAAGGACGTCAACCCGGACGAGGCCGTCGCCATCGGTGCCGCCATCCAGGGCGGCGTGCTGGCCGGCGACGTCAAGGACGTGCTGCTGCTCGACGTGACCCCGCTGTCGCTGGGTATCGAGACCCTGGGCGGCGTGTTCACCAAGATCATCGAGAAGAACACCACGGTGCCGACCAAGGCCTCGCAGACCTTCTCGACCGCCGAGGACAACCAGTCCGCCGTCACCGTGCACGTGCTGCAGGGTGAGCGCGAGCAGGCCCGCTTCAACAAGTCGCTGGCGCGCTTCGACCTGTCCGGCATCGAGCCGGCGCCGCGCGGCATGCCGCAGGTGGAGGTGTCGTTCGACATCGACGCCAACGGCATCGTCCACGTGACCGCCAAGGACAAGAAGACCGGCAAGGAGCAGAAGGTCGAGATCAAGGCCGGTTCGGGCCTGTCGGAGGAGGAGATCCAGAAGATGGTCGCCGACGCCGAGGCCAACCGCGAGGAGGACGAGAAGTTCCAGCAGTTGGTGCAGGCCCGCAACCACGCCGACGGCCTGATCCACATGGCGCGCAGCACCATCAAGGAGCACGGCGAGAAGCTGCCGGGCGACGCGATCGGCGCGACCGAGTCGGCCATCGCCGATCTGGAAACCGCGATGAAGGGCGACGACAAGGGCCAGATCGAGGCCAGGTCGAACGCACTGGAGGAAGCCGCGCAGGCATTGATGGGCGCAGTCCAGGGCCAGGCCGGTGGTGCCGAGGGCGCGGCCGGTGCGGCGGGTGGTGCCGGAGCGCAGGCGGCCGACGACGTCGTCGACGCCGAGTTCACCGAGGTCAAGGACGACGAGAAGAAGTAACCGGTCGGCCCCTCCCCGGAGGGGCGCCGCTGGGGAGGGTTCGGGACCGCGCCGCGCTTCCGGACCCTCGTCGTTTCACGCAACACCGAAGTCCCGACCTGTCCCGGTGGGGCCGGGGAACCCGTAGCAGATGAGCAAGCGCGACTATTACGAAGTGCTGGGCGTGGGCCGCGATGCCAGCGCCGACGACCTGAAGAAGGCCTACCGGCGGTGCGCGATGAAGTACCACCCGGACCGCAATCCGGGTGACACCGCGGCGGAGGCCTCGTTCAAGGAGTGCAAGGAGGCCTACGAGGTCCTCTCCGACGCCAACAAGCGCCGGGTCTACGACCAGCACGGCCATGCCGCCTTCGAACACGGCATGGGCGGCGGTGGGCCGGGCGGTCCCGGCTACGCCGACATGGGCGACATCTTCGGCGACATCTTCGGCAACATCTTCGGTGGCGGCGGCCCGGGTGGGCGTGGTCCGCGGCGTGGCGCCGACATCGGCTACGTCATGGAGCTCTCGCTCGAGGAGGCCGTGCGCGGCGTCGAGAAGGAAATCGAGATCCCGACGCTGGACGAGTGCGACACCTGCAGCGGCAGCGGGTCGGCCGATGGCAAGCTGGAGACCTGTACGACCTGCGGCGGGCGCGGCCAGGTCCGTTTCCAGCGGGGCATCTTCTCGATGCAGCAGGGCTGTCCGCACTGCGGCGGCCGCGGCCAGACCATCAGCAATCCGTGTGGCGACTGCCACGGCCAGGGCCGCATCGAGGAAACCAAGACGCTTTCGGTCAAGATCCCGGCCGGCGTCGACAACGGTGACCGCATCCGGCTCACCGGCGAGGGCGAGGCCGGCCCGGCCGGCTCCCCGCCAGGCGACCTGTACGTCGACGTGCGCGTCCGCGAGCACGACATCTTCAAGCGTGACGGCGACGACCTGCATTGCGACGTGCCGATCCGCCTCGGCCAAGCGGCGCTGGGCGACACCATCCGCGTCCCCACGCTCGGTGGCGGGGTGGAGCTGCGCATCCCCGCCGAAACGCAGACCGGCAAGCTGTTCCGGCTGCGTGACCAGGGCGTGCAGTCGGTCCGCAGCCGGCGACCCGGTGACCTGTATTGCCGCGTCGTGGTGGAAACCCCGGTGAACCTGACCGCCGAGCAGCGTGAGTTGCTGGAGAAGTTCGATGCCACTTTCGCGGGCGAGGACGCATGCAAGCACTCCCCGCGTTCGTCGACCTTCATTGACGGTGTGAAGGGGTTCTGGGACCGCATGACGTCCTGACCGGTTCGCAATCGCTGCATCCCTTGCCGCATTGCCGGTGCCCGGCTAGCCTGCGCTGATGTCGCCGCCTGTCCGAGTGCTTATCCACGGTGCCTCCGGCCGCATGGGGCAGGCGTTGCTGCGCCTGGGCTCCGAAAACGGGGCCGGTCTGCAGGTGGTCGCAGCCGTCTCGGGCGGCAAACCCGCCCAGCGCGTTGTCGACGGGGTGCCCCATTTCGCCGCGGCGGAAATGCATGGGGTGCCGTCGTTCGACGTGGCGATCGACTTCAGCCTGCCGGCCGGCTTCGATGCGGTGCTCGCCCTTTGCGTCGGCCGCGGGGCGGGGCTGGTGTCGGGTACCACCGGGCTGGAGCAGGCCCAGCTCGACGCGTTGCAGGCGGCGGCCTCGGCCGTTCCCGTGCTGTCCGCCGCCAACTTCAGCCTGGGCGTGGTGGTGTTGGCCGATCTCGTCGAACGCGCCGCCGCGGCGCTCCGGGGATGGGATTGCGACATCGTCGAATCGCACCACGTGCACAAGAAGGATGCGCCCTCCGGGACCGCGCTGGCGCTGGGTGATCGTGCGGGGCAGGGCGGCGCGCAGCCGCGCTACGCGGCGCTGCGGGCCGGGGACATAGTCGGCGAGCACACCGTGCAGTTCACCGGGCTGGGTGAGCGCATCGAACTCGTCCATCGCGCCACCAGCCGCGACATCTTCGCCCGCGGCGCACTGCTGGCCGCCACCCGGCTGGCCGGACGCGAGCCCGGACGCTATCACCTGCGTGACCTCGTCCTGTAGCGTACGGTTTCCATCGCCACGTGAACGGCCTGCTGGCGCCAGTGCCGCTACATCGCTAGAATTCCCGTTCGCCTGAACTCTGTTTCGGACCGGTCCCGCACCGCGTCCGCGCTTTGCTGCAACCTGCATTCCGGTTGCGCTGCGCTGCAACGGAGTCAGCATCCCCTGGCAGCCAAGGCGATCCTCGTGACCCATCCCGCAATCCTTGCCCTCGAAGACGGCACCATCTTCGAGGGTATTTCCGTAGGCGCGCCCGGCCTTTCGGTCGGTGAAGTGGTGTTCAACACCGCCATGACCGGCTATCAGGAAATCCTGACCGACCCGTCCTACGCGCGCCAGCTGGTAACGTTGACCTACCCGCACATCGGCAACACCGGCGTCACCGAACTCGACAATGAGGCGACCGACGTCTGGGCCGCCGGCCTGATCGTGCGCAACATTCCGCGCCGGCCAAGCAACTGGCGCAGCCAGGTGTCGCTGCCGGAATGGCTGGCCAGCCGCGGCGTGGTCGCGATCGCCGACATCGACACCCGCAAGCTGACCCGCCTGCTGCGCGACACCGGCGCCCAGAACGGCGCGCTGATGGCCGGCGACGACATCGACGCCGACAAGGCCATCGAGGCGGCGCGCAAGTTCGCCGGGCTCAAGGACATGGACCTCGCCAAGGAAGTCTGCACCCGCGAGCACCGCGACTGGCGCGAAGGTCAGCTCGACCTCGACAGCGGCGAGTTCGTGCGCGCCGAGGGCCGCTACCACGTGGTCGCCTACGATTTCGGGGTCAAGCAGAACATCCTGCGCATGCTCGCCGAACGCGGCTGCAACGTGACCCTCGTGCCGGCGCAGACCAGCGCCTCCGACGTGCTCGCGCTCAAGCCCGACGGCGTGTTCCTGTCCAACGGCCCGGGTGACCCGGCACCGTGCGATTACGCGATCGAGGCGATCCGCGAGTTCATCGACCGCAAGGTGCCGACGTACGGCATCTGCCTCGGCCACCAGCTGCTCGGCCTTGCGGTCGGCGCCAAGACGCTGAAGATGAAGTTCGGCCACCACGGCGCCAACCACCCGGTGCAGGATCTCGATACCGGCCGGGTGATGATCACCAGCCAGAACCACGGCTTCGCGGTCGACGAGGCCACGCTGCCGGCCAACGTGCGCGTGACCCACCGCTCGCTGTTCGACGGTTCCAACCAGGGCATCGCCCTGACCGACGCGCCGGCTTTCAGCTTCCAGGGCCATCCCGAGGCCAGCCCGGGCCCGCACGACGTGGCACCGCTGTTCGACCGCTTCATCGAATCCATGAACAACAACCAGAACGCAGGGGTGCGTTGACATGCCAAAGCGCACCGACATCAAGACCGTCCTGATCATCGGCGCCGGCCCGATCGTGATCGGCCAAGCCTGCGAGTTCGACTACTCCGGCGCCCAGGCCTGCAAGGCCCTGCGCGACGAGGGCTACCGGGTGGTGCTGGTCAACAGCAACCCGGCGACGATCATGACCGACCCGGAGATGGCCGACGCCGTCTACATCGAGCCGATCAACTGGCAGACGGTCGAGAAGATCATCGCCAAGGAGAAGCCCGACGCCCTGCTGCCGACGATGGGTGGGCAGACCGCGCTCAACTGCGCGCTCGACCTCGCCGACCACGGCGTGCTGGAGAAATACAACGTCGAGCTGATCGGTGCCAAGCGCGACGCGATCCGCATGGCCGAGGACCGCGAACTGTTCCGCGTGGCCATGGCCGAGATCGGCCTGGAATGCCCGAAGGCCGCGGTCGCCAGGACCTACGAGCAGGCGGTCGAGATCCAGGCCACCGTCGGCTACCCGACCATCATCCGCCCGAGCTTCACCCTCGGCGGCAGTGGCGGCGGCATCGCCTACAACAAGGAGGAGTTCGAGGAGATCGTCAAGCGCGGCCTCGAACTGTCGCCGACCAGCGAGGTGCTGATCGAGGAGTCGGTGCTGGGCTGGAAGGAGTTCGAGATGGAGGTGGTCCGCGACACCGCGGACAACTGCATCATCGTCTGCTCGATCGAGAACTTCGACGCGATGGGCGTGCACACCGGCGACTCGATCACTGTCGCGCCCGCGCAGACCCTGACCGACAAGGAATACCAGCGCCTGCGCGACGCCTCGATCGCGGTGCTGCGCAAGATCGGCGTCGACACCGGCGGTTCCAACGTGCAGTTCGGCATCAACGCCGAGACCGGCCGCGTGGTGGTGATCGAGATGAACCCGCGGGTGTCGCGCTCCTCGGCGCTGGCATCGAAGGCGACCGGTTTCCCGATCGCCAAGGTCGCGGCCAAGCTCGCGGTGGGCTACACGCTCGACGAGCTGCGCAACGAGATCACCGGCGGCGCGACCCCGGCCTCGTTCGAGCCGGCGATCGACTACGTCGTCACCAAGATCCCGCGCTTCGCGTTCGAGAAGTTCCCGCAGGCCGACTCGCGCCTGACCACGCAGATGAAGTCGGTCGGCGAGGTGATGGCGATGGGCCGCACCTTCCAGGAGTCGCTGCAGAAGGCCTTGCGCGGACTGGAAACCGGCAAGGTCGGCCTCGACCCGACCGGCCTCGACCTCGGCAACGAAGAGGATCTGGTCAGGCTGCGCCGCGAGGTCAAGGAGCCCGGTCCCGAGCGCATCTTCTACATCGGTGACGCGTTCCGCGCCGGCATGGGCGTGGAGGACGTGCACGCGCTGTCGTTCGTCGACCCGTGGTTCCTCGACCAGATCGAGGAGATCGTCGCTGCCGAGAAGCGGATCGCCGACGGTGGCCTCGCGGCACTCGACGGCAGGCGCATGCGCGCGCTCAAGCGCATGGGCTTCTCCGACGCCCGCATGGCCCAGCTGACCGGCACCGACGAAGCGGCCGTGCGCACCCTGCGCCACGCCTTCAACGTGCGTCCGGTCTACAAGCGGGTTGACTCCTGCGCGGCCGAATTCGCCACCACCACCGCCTACATGTACTCGACCTACGAGGACGAGTGCGAGGCCAATCCGTCCGACCGCAACAAGATCATCGTGCTCGGCGGCGGCCCCAACCGGATCGGGCAGGGCATCGAGTTCGACTACTGCTGCGTGCACGCCGCGCTGGCGCTGCGCGAGGACGGGTTCGAGACCATCATGGTCAACTGCAACCCGGAAACCGTCTCGACCGATTACGACACCTCCGACCGGCTGTACTTCGAGCCGCTGACGCTCGAGGACGTGCTGGAGATCTGCGAGCTGGAGAAGCCCAGGGGCGTGATCGTCCAGTACGGTGGCCAGACCCCGCTGAAGCTGGCGCAGGCGCTGGAGGCGGCCGGCGTGCCGATCATCGGCACCAGCCCCGACAGCATCGACCTGGCCGAGGATCGCGAGCGTTTCCAGAAGCTGATCGAGCAGCTCGGCCTCAAGCAGCCGCCCAACCGCATCGCCCGCAACGCCGACGAGGCCGTGGCGCTGGCCCGCGAGGTCGGCTACCCGCTGGTGGTGCGCCCGAGCTACGTGCTCGGCGGCCGCGCAATGGAAGTGGTGCATTCCGACGCCGACCTCGAGCGCTACATCCGCGAAGCGGTGAAGGTCTCCGAGAAGTCGCCGGTGCTGCTGGACCGCTTCCTCGACAACGCGGTCGAGGTCGATGTCGACGTCATCGCAGACAAGGACGGCAATGTGCTGATCGGTGGCGTGATGGAGCACATCGAGGAGGCCGGCGTGCATTCCGGCGACTCGTCCTGCTCGCTGCCGCCGTACTCGCTCAAGCCGGACACCCAGGCGCGCCTGCGCGAGCAGGTGGTGGCGCTGGCCAAGGCGCTCGATGTCATCGGCCTGATGAACACGCAGTTCGCGGTCGCGGTGAGCGACCAGCCCGACGGCGAGGACACCATCTACCTGCTGGAAGTGAACCCGCGTGCATCGCGCACGGTGCCGTTCGTGTCCAAGGCGACCGGCGTGCCGCTGGCGAAGATCGCGGCGCGCTGCATGTCCGGCAGGACGCTGGCCGAGCAGGGCGCGACCGCCGAGGTCATCCCCGACTATTACTCGGTCAAGGAGGCGATCTTCCCGTTCGCCAAGTTCCAGGGCGTCGACCCGATCCTCGGGCCGGAGATGCGCTCCACCGGCGAGGTGATGGGCGTCGGCCGCAGCTTCGGCGCGGCAATGGCGCGGGCGCAGGAGGCGGGCGGCATCAGGGCGGTGCCGGAGTCGGGCAAGGTGTTCGTATCGGTGCGCGACCCGGACAAGCGGCGCGTGCTGCCGGTCGCGCGCGACCTGGTCGAGCGAGGTTACGAACTGGTCGCCACCCACGGCACCGCGGCGTTCCTGCGCGAGCAGGGACTGGCCTGCGAAGCGGTCAACAAGGTCGCCGAGGGCCGTCCGCACGTGGTCGACCTGATCAAGAACGGCGAGATCGCTTACATCATCAACACCACCGAAGGCCGGCAGGCGATTTCGGATTCGTTCTCGATCCGTCGCGAGGCCCTGCAGCACCGGGTGACCTATTCGACGACCGTGGCGGGCGCGCGTGCGCTGGTGCAGTCGCTCGAGTTCCGCGGCACCGGTCCGGTGTGGTCGCTGCAGGAGTTGCACGCCGAGCTGGAAGGCGCCGCGTAACGCGGTGCCGCTCCTGCGCATTTATCGGTGGACGAGTTGGCGGGACGGTTGCCATTCCCGCCGTGGCCGTCACAATCCGGGGCGTAGACCCATTCCCCCGTATCAATACATCGCCGGCTGCCGCCGGCAGCAGGACCTGTCATGCAAGCACCCATCACCACCAAGGGCGCCCAGCGCCTCCGCGCCGAGCTCGAGGAGCTCAAGTCGGTCAAGCGGCCGGCCGTGATCGCCGCGATCGCCGAGGCGCGCGCGCACGGCGACCTCAAGGAAAACGCCGAATACCATGCCGCCCGCGAGCAGCAGGGCTTTATCGAAGGCCGCATCAAGCAGCTGGAAGCGGAGCTGTCGCACGCGCAGGTCATCGACATCGCCTCGCTGAACGCCGGCTCGCGCATCGTGTTCGGTGCGACCGTCGAGCTGGCGGACGCCGATACCGATGAGGAAAAGACCTACCAGATCGTTGGCGACCTCGAGGCCGATATCAAGCAGGGCCTGATCGCGATTTCGTCCCCCGTCGCACGTGCGCTGATCGGCAAGCACGAAGGCGACAGTGTCAGCATCGACGCGCCCGGCGGTACCCGCGAGTACGACATCGTCGCCGTCCGTTACGACGGCTGAGCCATGGCTTCGGCCACCCTGCTGCTGCCCGCCGCGACCCGCTTCGGCGGGCAGCGCGTATCTGGGGCCTCGGCGCGTTGGCTGGGCCGCGCGAAACGCGAGGCGCCTCCGGCCCCGTCGGTGGAGAACCCGGCAGGGCTGGATCGCCTGTTTGACATTCTGCCGCGTGGCTGGCCTGCCGCCGCGATCACGCGACAGCGCGATGCCGGCGACGCCGACGGCGCGATGTGGTTGCGTGCCGATCCGGTCTACGTGCAACCCGATATCAACGGTGCGCGGCTGATGGCCCACGGCAACGCGCTGGCGCTCGACGCGGCCGATGCCGCCGCGCTGCTGCCCGCGCTGAAACCCTCGTTCGGTGACGCGGGGTTCGTCCTGGACGCCCCGCATCCGTCGCGCTGGTACCTGCGCCTGCCGCCGGATTCGAACGCGCCGGCGACCGCGTCGCCGGACGAGGTGCTCGGCGCCGATCTTTTCGACCACCTGCCCGCGGGCGAGGCCGGGCGGCGATGGCGGGGACTGTTGAGCGAAACACAGGTGCTGCTGCACAACCACCCGCACAACGCTGCGAGGGCCGCCGCCGGGTTGCCGCCGGTCAACTCGCTGTGGTTCTGGGGCGCGGCGCGGCTGCCCGACCACGTGCGCACCCGTTTCGACGCGGTGTTCAGCGATGACGACACGCTCGTGGCGTTCGCCGCGGCGGCCGACGCGCGGGCCGTGCCGCTGCCGGCCACCTGGCCGACCGGTGACGGCGAACGCCTGTTCGACCTGCGACACCTGCGTGACCTGCGCCAGGTCGATCGTGACTGGCTGTCGCCGCTGCTCGCCGACCTGTCGGCGGACGCCCTCGACAGCGCCGTCCTCGATTTCGCCGACGGCAGTCGCCTGCGACTGGAGCGGCGGCAGCGCTGGCGCTTCTGGCGCAAGCCCGTGCACTCGTTCGCCGCGCCACGGGCCGGGATGGACGAATGAAGCCGGCGACGCTCCTGCGGCGGCGCGCCGTGCCCGAGCTCGGCGCCTGGCCCGACCACGTACCCGAGCTGCTGCGACGCATCTACAGCGCGCGCGGCGCCACCGTGATCGAACAGGCCCAGCCCCGGCTGGCGCACCTGTTGCCGCCCGATTCCATGAAGGGACTGGAGGCCGCGGCGGCCCTGCTGGCGGAGGCGATCGCGGCCGACCGTCACATCGTCGTCGTCGGCGACTTCGATTGCGACGGCGCCACCGCCTGTGCGGTCGGGGTGCGGGGCCTGCGGATGCTCGGCGCGCGCCGGGTTTCGCATGCGGTGCCCAATCGGGTGGTGCACGGCTACGGCTTGTCGTCGGCGCTGGTCGACGAGCTTGCCCGGCTCCAACCCGACGTACTGGTCACCGTCGACCACGGCATCGCCTGCCACGAGGGTATCGCCGCGGCGAAGTCGCACGGCTGGCAGGTGCTGGTCACCGACCACCACCTTCCCGGCGACCGGCTTCCCCCCGCGGACGTGATCGTCGATCCCAACCAGCCCGGTTGCGCGTTCCCGAGCAAGGCGCTGGCTGGCGTGGGCGTCGTGTTCTACGTGCTGCTCGCCCTGCGGCGTCGGCTGCGCGAAGACGGCGCAATCGAAGGGCCGGGACCGGACCTCGGCCGGCTGCTGGATCTGGTCGCGGTAGGCACCGTCGCCGATCTGGTTCCGCTGGACGCCAACAACCGCGCCCTGGTCGCCGCCGGCCTGCGCCGCCTGCGCGCGGGGCAGGGCTGCGCCGGCCTGCAGGCGCTGATCGAAGTATCCCAACGGGATGCCGGGCGCCTCGGTGCCAGCGATATCGGTTTTGCCATCGGGCCGCGCCTGAACGCCGCCGGTCGCCTGGAAGACATGGCCGTCGGCATCGAGTGCCTGCTGACGGATGATCCGGCCAAGGCCCGAGCGATCGCCCACACCCTCAACGAGATCAATGGGGAGCGGCGGGCGGTCCAGCAGCAGATGCTGGAGGAGGCCGAGGTGGCGCTGGCCCGGGTGGCGCTGGATGCCTCCGCGGTGCCGCTCGCGCTGTGCCTGCATGACGAGCAGTGGCACCCCGGCGTGGTCGGGCTGGTCGCCTCGAAGATGAAGGAGCGACTGCATCGCCCCGTGGTCGCCTTCGCGCCATCCGAGCCGGGCAGCGGTTCGCTGCGCGGGTCCGCCCGTTCCGTACCCGGGTTCCACATCCGCGATGCGCTGGCGATGGTGCACGCGCGCCACCCGGGCCTGATCGACCGCTTCGGTGGCCATGCGATGGCGGCCGGGTTGTCCCTGCGCGCCGACCGTCTGGCCGATTTCGAGCAGGCGTTCGGTCAATGCGCGGCCGCGCTGCTGACGGCCGACCTGTTGCGGGCGGAGGTCCTCAGCGACGGTGAACTGCTGCCGGGCGAGCTCCACCGAAGCAACGCCGAGGCCCTGCGCGACGGCGGGCCGTGGGGTCAGGGCTTCCCCGAACCGCAGTTCGATGGCGAGTTCGGCGTGAGCGGCTGGCGTGTCGTCGGCCAGCGCCACCTGAAGCTCGAACTCGACCACCGCGGTGTGCGTCTGAACGCCATCGAGTTCGGCGGCTGGGACGGCCGGGAGCCGCCGCCCCGCGTACGGATCTCCTATCGCCTGGAACCCGACGATTACCGGGGTGGCGAGGCTATCCAGCTCGTCGTGGTGCACCGGGAACCGGCCTGATCCCGCGCGGGACGACCTTGAGGCCGAACAACGGCCGGAGCAGGGTGCTGCGGCGGATCGCGAACTCGTGCAGCAGCAGACAGCCCGACACAGTAAGGACGACGACGAGCATCGGCTCCCATAGTGGCCCGAGCCGGAGCGGGATCAACCACCAGGCGGCCAGCACGATCAGGCTCTGGTGCAG
The DNA here is from genome assembly GCF_056739745.1 of Lysobacter sp. CC-YZS074. Lineage (NCBI taxonomy): Bacteria > Pseudomonadati > Pseudomonadota > Gammaproteobacteria > Lysobacterales > Lysobacteraceae > Lysobacter > Lysobacter sp. CC-YZS074. The sequence continues at coordinate 1,672,868 of NZ_CP200301.1, forward strand.
GATGTACCACGGATACACCGCCTCGGTTGCATAGGGCAGCCACCGTTTCGGGTGGTTCAACACGGCGTAGCCCCAGCCGAAGATGGCCAGTAGCGCCGTCCACATGTAGAGCGCCCGCGCGGCGCGCTCTATGGTTCCCCACGGGATTCCACGAAGAGCGACCGGTATGCCATCGGCGGGGAGATACTGGCCGGACCACTTCAGCACCAGTTCGACGGTGATGGACGTCACGGCGATTGCCAGCATGGGCCAGCGCAGGGTTCGCAACCGGTCCCAGACGCATGCTTCCCTGGCCACCACATAACCCAGAAGGAAGACGGAAAAGTACTCGGCATGCAGGTACCAGTCGCCGACGAGTGCGTGGCTTTCGGGGAACCTGGGCTTCAGAACCATCAGGTACCCGAAGAAAGCGCCCGCGGGCACCAGCAATGCCGCTCCGTGTCGCGGGCGGGTCAGCCATGACCGCATCCTCCAGCCCGGGCGTGAGGCCAGCAGGGGCGTCAACGCCGTCAGGACCAGGGTGTAGACCCACAGGTAGGCGAGATACCAAAGGTGGTTCCAGGTCACTCCGTACTCGCTGCCGCTGAACGTCCCCTCCGGCCAGGGGCGGATCTGCAGGTAGCGCCGCAGGAATGCCATGAAACCGGGCTCCAGCGTTCCCTTGCTCACACCTTCGCAGTAGGCCTGGACCGAGACGATGAACAGCATGCCGAAGATCAGCGGCAGCAGCAGTCGCCACGTGCGCGAGAGGGCGAACCGGGCGGGATTCCGCCCCGGGAGCGAGAGGCCGATGGCAATCCCGGAAATAGCGAACAGCAACGGCATTCGCCAGCGGTTGAACACGATGCGCACGTAGTCCAGCCACTCGTTGCGGTAGCTGCTCACGATGTGGAAGTCGGAGTCGACCTGGTAGACGCCGCTGATGTGGTAGAGGATCAGGATGGCGAAGGCGATTACACGCAGCGCGTCGATGTCATGTCGGCGGGTCATGGGTCGGTCGGTCGAGGAGTTTCGCCCAGCCTGCCGCTGGAGCCACGCTGCCGGCCCGACGAAGTGACCATCCGTCCCGGATCGGTGACGAGTGGTGGATCGCAGGGAGGAGTGGGGACCGCAGACGCAGGCGGCGCCGGTACGATGCGCGGATGACATCCAGCCACCCCACGCGGCCGCGGCCGCGGCCGCGTTCGCCCGAGATGTACCTGGCTCATCGGCGTCCATTCGAAATCGGCTACTGGATCGTCAGTGCTTGCCTCGGCGCCGCGGGCGGCGCCTATGCGAAGTGGGCCGATTACCAACGTCTCGGCATACCGATCGACTGGTGGAAGCCGGCGAGCTGGTCATGGAGCAGCGCGTTGGTAACCCTGGCCCTGGTGCCGGCGCTCCTCTGGTTTACCCGCCGGTGGCCATTGCACCTGGATACCTGGCGACGGAATCTGCCGGTCTATGTGTTGGCCAGTGTCGGCTGGTCGGGGTTCCACGTCGGCGGCATGGTGGCGCTGAGAAAACTCGTCTACGCGACCCAGGGCCTCGGCTACGATTTCGGCGATTGGCCGCACGAGTTCCTCTACGAGTACTCCAAGGACGTGCGCACCTTCGTCGGCATGGTGTTGCTGATCCACGGATATCGGTTGCTGGTACTGCGGTTGCAGGGCGAAGCCAGCCTGCTCGGCGCGCCTGACAGCACACCGGCGGGCGGGGAGATCGCCGACCCGGAGGCACGTCCCGAGCGTCTGCTGGTGCGGAAACTCGGCCGCGAATTCCTGATCGCCGTAGACGACATCGAGTGGTTGCAGGCCTCCGGGAACTACGTGAACCTCCATCTGAACGGCCGCGACTATCCCCTGCGAAGCACCATCGCGGGGATCGAGGCGAAGCTGGACCCGAATCGCTTCATCCGCATCCACCGCAGCTACATTGTCGATCTCACCCGGATTGCCTCGATCGAGCCGCTCGACAGCGGCGATGCGCGGGTCCATCTCCGGGACGGAGCAAGCCTGCCGTGCAGTCGGAGATATCGGCAGAGGCTCAAGGAGTGCGTCGAGCCGAGGGCCGCCGGCTGACTCCGGCGAGCCGTCACGCGGTCGTGGATGCGGCCTTGTGCGGTCGAATGCCGTGGCCGGCGCCGCCACGCTCCCCGCGCGCTCGCAGCTGCGGGTGCCGGTCCGGGCCCTCAGGAGCGGGCGCTGGCTGCTAGAATGCGCGGTCATTTTCCGCACGAAACACGGACACACGGACATGCTTGAACTCAATCCCGTCCGCCAGCGCATCGCCGACCTCAAGGGTCGGCTGGATGCGCTGAGGGGGTATCTTTGACTTCGATGCCAAGGTCGAACGCCTCGAAGAAGTAGAACGCGAACTGGAAAGCCCCGACGTCTGGAACGACGCCGAGCGGGCGCAGTCGCTGGGGCGCGAGCGCGCCTCGCTGGAAAAGGTGGTGGTGGGCATCCGCGGCCTGACCGACGGTCTCGTCGGGGCCGCCGAACTGCTCGAGCTGGCCGAGATGGAGAGCGACGAGTCCACCGCGCAAGCCGTGGTCGAGGACGTCGAGGGCTACGCGAAGGAGGTCGACAAGCTCGAGTTCCAGCGCATGTTCTCCGGCCAGATGGACGGCGCGCCCGCGTTCGTCGACATCCAGGCCGGCGCCGGCGGCACCGAGGCGCAGGACTGGGCCGAGATGCTGCTGCGCATGTACCTGCGCTGGTGCGAGTCGCGCGGATGGAAGGCCGAGCTGATGGAGGTCTCCGGGGGCGACGTCGCGGGCGTCAAGTCGGCCACGTTCCGGGTCGAGGGCGACTTCGCCTACGGCTGGCTGAAGACCGAGACCGGCGTGCACCGGCTGGTGCGCAAATCGCCGTTCGATTCCGACAACCGCCGGCACACCAGTTTCACCTCGGTGTTCGTGTCGCCCGAAGTCGACGACAACATCGATATCGAGATCAACCCGGCCGACCTGAAGACCGACGTGTACCGGTCCTCCGGCGCGGGCGGCCAGCACGTCAACAAGACCGAGTCGGCGGTGCGCATCACCCACGTGCCGAGTGGCATCGTGGTGGCCTGCCAGACCGAGCGCAGCCAGCACGCCAACCGCGACCGCGCGATGAAGATGCTGGCCGCGAAGTTGTACGAGCTGGAGATCCAGAAGCGCAACGCCGAACGCGACGCGGTGGAGGCGACCAAGTCCGACATCGGCTGGGGCAGCCAGATCCGCAACTACGTGCTCGACCAGAGCCGCATCAAGGACCTGCGCACCGGCGTCGAGCGCTCCGACACCCAGAAGGTGCTCGATGGCGACCTCGATGAGTTCGTCGAGGCGAGCCTGAAGTCCGGTCTGGAAGTCGGCGCCAAACGCGCGGACGCGACCTGAGCACAGCTCCGCTGTAGGAGCGGCGTAAGTCGCGACCCGCCGACCCCACAATTCCCTCCGCGTTCGCGACTTACGTCGCTCCTACAACCGCTCCACGGCGACCTCCCCATGACCGACCAGACCCCGCAGACGCCCACCGACGACCCGACCCAGGACGAGAACCGCCTGATCGCCGAGCGTCGCGCCAAACTCAAGGCGTTGCGCGGGCAGGGCGTGGCCTTCCCGAACGACTTCCGCCGCGGCGACTACGCCGGCGACCTGCAGGCCGAGTACGCCGACGCCGGGCAATGGACCGCCGAGGCGCTGGAGGGCGTGGATCGCCGGGTCGCCGTCGCCGGCCGCATCATGCTCAAGCGCGTGATGGGCAAGGCCAGCTTCGTGCAGGTGCAGGACGAGTCCGGGCGGATCCAGCTGTTCCTGCAGGCCAACGCCCTGGGCGAGGGCTACGAGTCGTTCAAGGGCTGGGACGTCGGTGACATCGTCGGCGTCGAGGGCACGCTGACCCGCACCCGCACCGGCGAACTGTCGGTCAAGGTCGCCTCGCTGCGGCTGCTGACCAAGTCGCTGCGCCCGCTGCCGGACAAGTTCCACGGCCTCGCCGACGTCGAGCAGCGCTACCGCCAGCGCTATGTCGACCTGATCGTCTCGCCCGACGCGCGCGAGGTGTTCGTCAAGCGCTCGCGCATCATCCGCGCGATGCGCGAGTGGCTCGACAGCCGGCGCTTCCTCGAGGTCGAAACGCCGATGATGCATTACATCCCCGGCGGTGCCACGGCCAAGCCGTTCACCACCCACCACAACGCGCTCGACCTGCAGCTGTACCTGCGCGTCGCGCCGGAGCTGTACCTCAAGCGGCTGGTGGTCGGCGGGCTGGAGCGGGTCTACGAGATCAACCGCAACTTCCGCAACGAGGGCGTGTCGACCCGGCACAACCCCGAGTTCACCATGCTCGAGCTGTACGAGGCCTACGCCACCTACACCGAGGTGATGGACCTGACCGAAGGCATGATCCGCGACATCGCGACCTCGGTGCTGGGCGCCACGGGGGTGGAGTGGGACGGGCAGGCGATTGACCTCGGTCCCGCGTTCCGGCGCTGGTCGATGACCGATGCGGTGCTCGAGTACAACCCGCAGATCGCCCGCGACGAGTTGCGCGACCTCGCGAAGATGCGCACCCACTGCGAGCGCCTGAAGATCCCGGTCAAGCCGGGCTACGGCTGGGGCAAGCTGCTGCTTGAGGTGTTCGAGAAGACCGTCGAGCACACCCTGGTGCAGCCGACCTTCATCACCGACCACCCGGTCGAGGTCAGCCCGCTGGCGCGCGCCAGCGACGCCGATGCCGGGATCACCGACCGTTTCGAGCTGTTCATCGGAGGCAAGGAGCTGGCCAACGGCTTCTCCGAGCTCAACGACCCGGAGGACCAGGCCGCCCGCTTCCAGGCCCAGGTCGATGCCAAGGCCGGCGGCGACGACGAGGCCATGCACTTCGATGCCGACTATATCCGCGCGCTCGAGATCGGCCTGCCGCCGACCGGCGGCCTTGGCGTCGGCATCGACCGGCTGGTGATGATGCTGACCGGCTCGGCCTCGATCCGGGACGTGCTGTTGTTCCCCTACATGCGGCCCGGGCAGGGCGGCTGAGGCCGCCAACGGCGCTCGCCGGCGCTGCGGCGGCGCACGGGCACGGCGTTTGCAGGCATCCGGGGGTACAGGGAATCGGCTGTCGGTTTTCCGGCACCGGGGTTATCCTCGGGTGCATATCATGAGAGAAACCTCCATGGGCGGTTCGCCGTGAACGTCGTGATCGTTGATGACCAGACGTCCGCACGGACGATGCTTCGGCACATCATCGAAGACATCGCGCCGCAACTGGCGGTGCACGACTTCGGGGAGCCGGATTCGGCGTTGGGATGGTGCGAGAGCAACCATCCCGACCTGCTGCTGCTGGACTACCGCATGCCCGGCATGGACGGCCTGGAATTCGCGCGCCGGTTCCGCCGTGCGCCGGTGCGGCGCGACATCCCGATCATCCTGGTGACCGTGGTCGGCGACGAACCGATCCGCCAGGCCGCGCTCGACGCCGGGGTGATCGATTTCCTGGTCAAGCCGGTACGACCGCGGGAACTGCGTGCGCGATGCCGCAACCTGCTGCAGCTCCGCCAGCAGTCGGAAAACGTCAAGCAGCGCGCGCTCTCCCTGGAGCAGCGCCTGCTGTCGAGCATGCACGAGGTCGAGGAGCGCGAACGCGAGACGTTGTCGCGGCTGGCCCGGGCCATCGAGTACCGCGATGCCGGCACGAGTGCATCGCTGGAGCGCATGTCGCGTCTGGCGGGACTGATTGCCGAGCAGCTTGGCCTGTTCGAGGACGAGGTGCGGCTGATCGAGATGGCCGCGCCCCTGCATGACCTGGGCAAGATCGCCATCCCGGACGCGGTGCTGCTCAAACCCGGCCCGCTCACCGAGGAGGAGACGCGCACGATGCGTCGACACCCGCGGATCGGCCACGAGTTGCTGAGCGGAAGCCAGAACCGCTTCATCCAAGCCGGCGCGACCATCGCGCTCCGGCACCACGAGCGCTATGACGGAAGCGGCTACCCGGACGGCCTGGCGGGCGAGGACATCCCCCTGGAGGCGCGCATCGTGGCCGTGGCGGACGTGTTCGACGCGCTTGTTTCGTCGCGGCCCTACAAGGCGGCATGGGAGATCGACGCCGCACTGGAGTACCTGCAGGCCGAGCGTGGGCGGCTGTTCGATCCCCGCTGCGTGGACGCGCTGGTGCGCAGCCGGGAGCGGCTGGATGACATCTGCCATCGCTATTCGGCAGCGAGCGCCAAGCCCGGCCTGGAATGACACGATGACGCGACACCTGTCCTGGCTGAAGTCCAGGCTGTCGGGACGGCCGGACAGCGAGCACCTGCAAAACCTGGTGCGGCTGGCGATCACCACCCTGTTCTCGTTCTACATCGGCTGGCAGTTCGTCGAACACGAGGCGAGCGACACATTGTCGGTCGTGGGCCTCATCCTGACGGCCGAACTGGCGGTGTCGCTGGGACTGGCGGTGGCCATCCTCAGGCATCCCGGCATATCGCACGCGCGCCGCTGGGTCGGGATGCTGGCCGACTACACCTCGATGGGCGCCATCATGTGCATCGGCGGAGAGCCGGTGTCGCCGCTTTACGCGGTCTACCTGTGGGTGACTATCGGCAACGGCATGCGCTACGGCAACCAGTATCTGCGGGTAGCCACGACGCTGGCCACGCTGTCGTTCCTGGTGGCGATCACGGTCTCGCCGTTCTGGAAGGCCAATCCGTACCTCTCGTGGGGGCTGTGGCTCGGCCTTGCGGCAGTGCCGCTGTATTTCGACTCGCTCCTGCAGGCGCTCACCCGTGCCATCGAGGATGCGCGCAAGGCCAACGAGGCGAAGAGCCGGTTCCTGGCCAACATGAGCCACGAGTTCCGCACGCCCCTCAACGGCCTGGCGGGCATGTCGGAGCTGCTCGCCACCACGCGGCTGGATGCCGAACAGCGTGAGTGTCTCGACACCATCCAGGCCTCGACCCGCAGCCTGTTGACGCTGGTCGACGACGTGCTGGACATCTCCGCGATCGAGGCGGGCAAGCTCCGGCTGAGCAACATCACGTTCGCCCCCCGCGAAGTGGTGGAGAACCTCGGATTCATCCTGCAGCCGCAAGCCAGGGCCAAGCAGCTGGAGTACATCGTCACGCTGGGCGATGACGTGCCCGCCCTGTTGCGGGGGGACGCGGGACACCTGCATCAGGTGCTGGTGAACCTCGTGGGCAATGCGGTGAAGTTCACCGAGCACGGCTCGGTACGGCTGGACGTCAGCGCGATGGAGGCGGGCGATCGCAATGTACGCCTGCGTTTCACGGTGACCGATACCGGCATCGGCATCCCGGCCGGCGTCCACAACCGCCTGTTCGAGGCGTTCGAACAGCTGGACGTGGGGCTTGCGCGGCGGCATGGTGGCTCGGGCCTGGGAACCACGATTGCGAAGGGGCTTACCGAAGCGATGGGCGGCACCATCGGCTTCGAGAGCACGGAGCCCAATGGCACGCGGTTCTGGGTAGAGCTGCCTTTCGGCCGGATCGCCGCGCCGGCGGATGCTGCGGCGGTCGCTCCCGCACCGGGCGGCGTCGAGGCGGTGGACGACGCGGTCCATGCGGAGCGCGCGCCTGCCGGCAATGTGATCGCCTTTTCCGACCCGTTCCTGCGCCACCGGGCGCGGGTGGCCAGCCTCTCGCTGCTGGTCGCCGACGATCATGCGGCCAACCGGATGGTGCTGCAGCGCCTGCTGCAGAAAGCCGGTCACAAAGTAGCCTGCGTGGAAGGCGGCGAAGAGGTTCTCGACCTGCTCTCGACCAATCACTACGACGCGGTGGTGATCGACCTGCACATGCCCGGGGTCAGTGGACTGGACCTGCTGAAGCAGCTGCGGGTGATGGAGGCCTCCGGCGGCCGCCATGTCCCCGTCATCGTCTTCAGTGCCGACGTGACCCCCGCGTCCATCCGCGCCTGTGAACAGGCCGGTGCGCGCGCCTTCATATCCAAACCCGTATCCACCGCGCGCCTGCTGGACACGATTGCGGAGGTGGCGGCGAGCACTCGGGCCGGGGCGGTGATCGAGGTCCTGCGTGACGACCTGCCGTCGCCCGATACGCTGCTGGACAGCGGCGTGCTGGATGAACTCGGCTCGCTCGGGCTTGGCGCCGGGTTCGAACGCGAATTCATTTCGCAGTGCCTGGCCGATGCGGAAGCATGCATCGAGGATCTCGCGCGCGCGGGCGAGCGCGGCGACCTGGAGCGCGCCCGCGAATGCGCCCATGCCCTGAAGGGGGTCGCGAGCAATGTCGGCCTGATCAGGCTGTCGGCGGCCAGTGGCGAGTTGATGCGCTTGCCCGGCTGGCAGCTCGGGCGCGACTGGCTGCAGCATGTGTCCACGTTGCGCCAGCAGCTGGCCCAGGGACGGGTGGCGCTCGAATCGCGCGCGCACGCTTCCAATGTGCGCGGCGAGAGCGAGCGCTCCCCCTGATCCACACCTGCCCGATCACACCTCCCTGACCACGCCGGGTTGGCAGACCTTCCGTTACACCACGTCGCCCGTACGCCGGTTCTGCGCGCGTACCAGGCGCTCCATCACCCGCAGTGACTTCTCGCCCAGCTGCATCGCGGTGTCCACCCAGATCTCGGTGATACGCATCATCTCTTCGAGGGTGACACCCTGTGCGAGTTCACGCACCCGGTGCATCGCGGCGCGCGCGTGGGGAATTCTGCGGTTGGCACGGATCACTTCCTCCACCGCCGCAACACCTTCACCCTTCGGAGCGAGCACGTCGACCAGGCCCATCCGGTGCAGCTCCTCGCTGCTGAAAAGCTGGCCTTCCAGCATGATCTTCTCGGCCAGCCTGGGACTGATGCGCTTGCAGAGGAAGGAGTAGGCGCCCATGCCGGGGAACAGGTCGAACAGCACCTCCGGCAGACCCATCAGCACGTCTTCCTCGGCCACGATGGTGTGGCAGCTCAGGGCCGCCTCGAAACCACCACCCAGTGCGTTGCCCTGGACCAGCGCGATGCTGTGGGCGCCCGCGCCCAGGCCGGCATGGAACGCGTGCACGCCGACCACGCACTGGCGCGCATACGCGAGCAGTCCCTCGCGGTCGCCGGCCCGGATCGAGCGGCAGAAAAGTTCCAGGTCCCCTCCGAGGTTGAACACGTCGCTTTCGGAGGCCAGCACGACATGCGGCAGCAGGTCGCCGCGTTCGCCTGCTGTCGCGCTGCGCAGCCGCTGGCCGAGGTCGCGCTGGTAGTCGATGATGTCGTCGACCAGTGGGGTGGAAAAGCAGGCCCGGCCGCCACCGCCGCAGAGATGGGCGTGCATGTAGCACCAGAAGACGCCGCGCTCTGGTTCCTCGATCAGCCGCAGGGTGGGGTGGGAGTCGAAACGACGAAGCGGATAGACGACGGACATGTGGAAATCTCCATAGGAATGCCGTCCGGCCGGCCGCATTCAGGACGGCTTTTTAATCGCGAATAGCTGCGCCCGACGATTGATTCTATGGCCCCAAAACGTGACGCCCGCAAGATTTCTCGAATCTGCGGGCGTCAGGATGAAGATTGTGTTGTGGGACTCAGTTGCTGCTGGAGTCGCGCAATTCCCGTCGGAGGATCTTGCCGACGTTGGTCTTGGGCAGCTCCTTGCGGAACTCGACGAAGTGGGGCCGCTTGTAGCCGGTCAGGTTGCCCCGCGCGTGCTGCAGGACCTGTTCGGCGGTGAGTGCCGGATCCTTCTTGACGATGACGACCTTGACCGCCTCGCCGGACTTCTCGTCGGGCACGCCGACCGCGGCGACCTCGAGCACCCCCGGCATCATGGCGATGACGTCCTCGATCTCGTTGGGATACACGTTGAAGCCGGACACCAGGATCATGTCCTTCTTGCGATCGACGATGTAGAAGAACCCCTTCTCGTCCATCCTGGCCATGTCGCCGGTGTGCAGCCAGCCGTCGGCGTCGATCACCTCGGCGGTCTCCTGCGGGCGCTGCCAGTAGCCCTTCATCACCTGCGGGCCCTTGATGCAGAGCTCGCCGACCTCGCCCACGGGCAGCATCGCACCGTCCTCGTCCTTGACGCAGGCATCGGTGGACGGGATAGGCAGGCCGATCGAACCGTTGTACTCGGCCACGTCCAGCGGGTTGATGCAGGCGGCCGGCGAGGTTTCGGTCAGGCCATAGGCCTCCACCAGGGTGCAGCCGGTGGCCTTTTTCCAGCGCTCGGCCACCGAGCGCTGCACGGCCATGCCGCCACCGAGGGTGAGATGCAGGCGCGAGAAGTCGACGTCCTCGAAACCCGGGGTGTTGAGCAGCCCGTTGAACAGGGTGTTGACACCCGTGATCGCGGTAAACGGCGTGTGCTTCAGCTCCTTGACGAAGCCGGGCATGTCGCGCGGGTTGGTGATCATGTGGTTGAGGCCGCCGAACTTCATGAAGACCAGTCCGTTCGCCGTCAGCGCGAAGATGTGGTACAGCGGCAGGGCGGTGATGATCACCTCCTCGCCGGGCTTCACGTTGGTGCCCACCCACGCCGCGGCCTGCTGCATGTTCGCCACCAGGTTGCGGTGGGTCAGCATCGCCCCCTTGGCCACGCCGGTGGTGCCGCCGGTGTACTGCAGGAACGCGATGTCGTCCGGACGCACTTCCACCTGCGGCAGCGGGTGCCGGCGACCGAGTCCGAGCGTGTCGCGGAAGCGGACCGCGCCGGGGATGTGATAGTCCGGCACCATCTTCTTGATGTGCCGCAGCACGAAGTTGACGATCGGCCCCTTGGGGAAGCCGAGCATGTCACCCAGGCCCGTGGTGATGACCTGCTTGATCGACGTGTCGGCCAGCACCTGCTGGACGGTGGCGCCGAAGTTGTCGAGCACCAGGATCGCGCTCGCCCCCGAGTCGACCAGCTGATGCTTCAGCTCGCGCGCGGTGTACATCGGATTGGTGTTCACCACCGTCAGCCCCGCACGCAGGACGCCGAAGGTCGCAATCGGGTACTGCAGGCAGTTGGGCATCATGATGGCGACGCGGTCGCCCTTCTTCAGCCCCAGCTCGCCCAGCAGATACGCGGCGAACTGCGCGCTGAGCGTGTCGATGTCGCCGTAGGTCAGGGCCTTGCCCATGTTGGCGAACGCGGGCCGGTCGCGATAGTTGTCGATCGCGTTCTGCAGCACCGCCACCACCGACGGGAATTCGTCGACGTCGATCTGCGACGGAATGCCGTCCGGATACTGTTCAAGCCAAGGACGTTCGGCACTCATGCATTCCCCCTGATCGGTCTGTTCTTGCGGTGCATCGCAGTGGCGTCGATGCGGCCCGGTACGGTGTCGCAGCGATTGGAGCATAGGGCCCAAGGGCTGGCAAGGAGCGCCCGGGCGCGTTCGGCGGCGCCGGCCGTAGCACGATGCGGTGTACCGATCGGGGATGTCTGATGGACAGGTGGATGGTGCGTGCGGTGGTTTCACTGGCGCTGTGGGTGGGCCTGGCGGGTTGTGCGAAGGAGCCGGACGAGCAGGCCCTGCGGGACACCGCTTCCGCACTCCAGGCGGCGGTCGAACGGCGCGACGCCGACGCGGTGGAGGATCTGCTGGCGGATGACTTCATCGGGTCGGACGGGCTCGACCGGGACGGCGCGCGCCGGCTGGCGGGCCTGGTGTTCCTGCGCCATCGCGAGATCGGGACGACCTTGGGGCCTCTCGAAGTGGAAATGCACGGAGCGCGCGCTTCCGTCCGCTTCACCGCGGTAGTGACCGGCGGCGGTCCGCGGGCGCTGCCGGACGCCGCTCGGATTTATCGGATGGAAACCGGTTGGCGGATCGACGATGGGGAGTGGCGGTTGACCAGCGCGGACTGGGAGCGCGGTGACTGAACCTGCGGCACGACAGCCGCGCCATTCGTCCTGACTGTGTCGCCCGTGATGGGGATGACACAAAGAAAAAGAGCGGCCCGGGCCGCTCTTTTTCTGGACAGTCGAGTGGAGCGCGCGTCTGCCGCTCCACGCCGAACCGGACCTACGCCGCCTTCTTAGAAGCCAGCTGTCGCAGCACGTAGTGCAGGATGCCGCCGTGGCGGAAGTACTCGACTTCCTTCGGCGTCAGCAGCATCACGTGCACGTCGAAGCGCTTCTCGCTGCCGTCCGCCTTGCGGGCGACGACGGTCGCACGCTTGGCGGCGCCGTCCTGCAGGCCGACCACGTCGATCGTCTCCGAGCCGTCCAGGCCGTGGGTCTGCGCGTTCTCGCCCTCGAGGAACTGCAGCGGCAGCACGCCCATGCCGACCAGGTTGGAGCGGTGGATGCGCTCGAAGCTCTCGGCCACGACCGCCTTCACGCCCAGCAGGATCGTGCCCTTGGCCGCCCAGTCACGCGACGAGCCGGTGCCGTACTCCTTGCCGGCGAACACCACCAGCGGAGTGCCCTCGGCCTTGTACTTCATGGCGGCGTCGTAGATCGCCATGCGCTCGCCGGCGCCGCCGTCCTTCGCGAAGTACAACGTGTTGCCGCCTTCCTCGCCGCCCATCATCAGATTCTTGATGCGAATGTTGGCGAAGGTGCCGCGGACCATCACGTCGTCGTTGCCGCGACGGCTGCCGTAGCTGTTGAAGTCGGCCGGCTGCACGCCGCGCGACTGCAGGAACTGGCCCGCCGGCGAATCCTTCTTGATGTTGCCGGCCGGCGAGATGTGGTCGGTGGTGATCGAGTCGCCGAACAGGCCCATCACGCGGGCGCCGTGGACGTCCTCGATGGCGCCGACCTCCATGGTCATGCCATCGAAGTAGGGCGGGTTCTTGATGTAGGTCGAGGCCCCGTCCCACTCGAACGACTCGCCCTCCGGCGAGGCGATGCTGTTCCAGCGGCTGTCGCCCTTGAACACGTCGGCGTAGTTCTGCGCGAACAGCTCCGGCCCGACGGTGGCGGCGATGACGTCGCCGATCTCCTTGTTGCTCGGCCAGATGTCGCGCAGGTAGACGTCGTTGCCGTCGCGGTCCTTGCCCAGCGGCTCGGAGGTCAGGTCGATGTCGACCGTACCGGCGATGGCGTAGGCGACCACCAGCGGCGGCGAGGCGAGGTAGTTCATCTTCACTTCGGAGTGCACGCGGCCTTCGAAGTTGCGGTTGCCCGACAGCACCGACGCGACCGCCAGGTCGTTCTCGGCGATGCCCTTGGACACGGCTTCCGGCAGCGGGCCGGAGTTGCCGATGCAGGTGGTGCAGCCGTAGCCGACGACGAAGAAGCCGAGCTTCTCCAGGTCGGTCAGCACGCCGGCCTTTTGGAGGTAGTCGGTGACCACGCGCGAGCCCGGGCCGAGCGACGGCTTGACCCACGGCGCCGAGGTCAGGCCCTTGGCGGCGGCGTTGCGCGCCAGCAGGCCGGCGCCGAGCATCACCGCCGGGTTGGAAGTGTTGGTGCAGGAGGTGATCGCGGCGATCACGACCGAGCCGTCACGCAGCTCGACGTCCTGGTCCTGGACGTTGATGCGCGAAACCGGACTGGCGGCCAACTGGTCGGCCTGGTCCTGCGCGCCGCCCTCGGCGTCCATCCGGGCCTTGCCGGCGCCGGCCGTGCGGTTGGCGACGAGGCCGGTGACGTTCTTGCGGAAGTTGGCCTGCATGTCCGACAGCAGCACGCGGTCCTGCGGGCGCTTGGGGCCGGCCAGCGAGGGCTTGACCTCGCCCATGTCCAGCTCGAGCGTGGCCGAGTAGGTCGCCTCGGGTGCGCCCGGCTCGTGCCACATGCCCTGGGCCTTCGCGTAGGCCTCGACCAGCGCGATCTGCTCGTCGCTACGACCCGACAGGCGCAGGTAGCGCACTGCCTCGGCGTCGACCGGGAAGATGCCGCAGGTGGCGCCGTACTCCGGTGCCATGTTGGCGATCGTCGCGCGGTCGGCCAGCGGCAGGTGCTGCAGGCCGTCGCCGAAAAACTCGACGAACTTGCCGACCACGCCGTGGGCGCGGAGCATCTGGGTGACGGTCAGCACCAGGTCGGTGGCGGTCGCGCCCTCCGGCAGCCTGCCGGTCAGCTTGAAGCCGACCACCTGCGGGATCAGCATCGACGACGGCTGGCCCAGCATCGCGGCTTCGGCCTCGATGCCGCCCACGCCCCAGCCCAGCACGCCGATGCCGTTGATCATGGTGGTGTGGCTGTCGGTGCCGAACACGGTGTCCGGGAACGCCAGCAGCTGGCCGTCGACCTCGCGCTCCATGACGACGCGGGCGAGGTTCTCCAGGTTCACCTGGTGGACGATGCCGGTGTTGGGCGGCACCACCTTGAAGTTCTCCAGCGCCTTCTGGCCCCAGCGCAGGAAGCTGTAGCGCTCGGCGTTGCGCTCGAATTCGATCTTGCCGTTGAGGTCCAGTGCGTCCGGGCGGCCGAACACGTCGACTTGCACCGAGTGGTCGATGACCAGTTCCGACGGGATCTGCGGGTTGATCTGGCCGGCGTTGCCGCCCAGCCGGCTGACCGCGTCGCGCATCGCCGCGAAGTCCACCACGCACGGCACGCCGGTGAAGTCCTGCAGCACCACGCGCGCCGGCATGAAGGCGATCTCGGTATCCGGCTCGGCCTTGGCGTCCCACTGGGCGACCGCCTCGATGTGCTCCTTGCCGACCGTCATGCCGCCATCCTCGTGGCGCAGGAGGTTCTCCAGCAGGATCTTCATCGAGTAGGGCAGCTTGCCCAGGTCGAACTGCTTGCCCAGGGTCGGCAGGCTGAAATAGGTGTAGGACTTGCCGTTGACGTCGAGTTGCGCGCGGGTGGCGAAGGAGTCGGCCATTGGGAGCTCCGTGGCTGGGGGCAGCAGAGGGAAGGACGCGGGAAGCTGCGGGAACCCGCGTCCGAGCCCCGTAATTATGCCGGATTCAGTGTTTTCCTGCCGGAACGCAGGGTTCACTGAAGGCCATTTCCGGATTACCGCAGCAGCGCCTCGATGGCATCCACCATGGCCCGCCGGCGCAGCAGGAAGTCCCACAGGCTGCCGCCCATCTGGCGCCACAGCACCGCCGAACGGACCGCGGCGAGCAGTACCGCCCGCACTTCCGCCACCACCGCGGCCTGCCCCAGGTAGTGCGGATTTCCCTGCACCAGCACGCGCGGGCGCAACTGGCTGAGGGTATCGGCGTACAGCGCCCCGAGCGCGGCCAGGACGTCCGGATGGGTGCTGCCGGACGCCTCTGCGGTGCCTGCCTGCGCGCGGATTCCGCGAAGCACCTTCTCCGCCATCGCCTCGTCGCGGACGAAGCGGCGTTCGAGTTGCATCACCGCGAGCGCGAGGCGGGGCAATTGTTCGTCCCGGGCCCGGTTGCCGAAGTAGTCGCGCAGCACGGTCAGGCCGGGACGCAGCGAGGCGCGCCCGCCGTAGACGGCGGCCGGTGATTCGGCATCGATCCGGAATACCGAATCGAGCGCGGTGCCCAGGATCCCTTCGTTGGCCTGGCCGGTATCGGCGATGCGGCGCACCTGGGCGAGGGCCTGCGCGAGCCCGGCGAGCGCAAGCACGCGCTCCTGCATCGGATCGGTGGAGCGGTCGGTCATGCGGTCTGTGCCTTCAAGCGTTGTTCGAGCGGAGCGTCGGTCGTCGCGATGACCGCGCCGCCGAGGCAGGTGTCGCCGTCGTAGAGCACCAGCGACTGGCCCGGCGTTACCGCACGTTGGGGGCGATCGAAGCGGACTTCCAGCGTCCTGTCGTCCTGGACGCTGACCTCGCAGGGCTCGTCCGGCTGCCGGTAACGGGTCTGCGCCGTGCAGCGCAGGCGGCCGCGCGGCGCCTCGCCGGAAATCCAGTGGGCCCGCTCCGACCACAGCTGTGTCGACAGCAACCAGCGGCTGTCGTGGCCCTGGTCGACGTACAGCACGTTGGCGCCGACATCCTTGCCCACGACGTACCAGGGCGCGGGCTCGAACCCGCGCACGCCGCCGAGGTTGAGGCCCTCGCGCTGGCCCAGGGTGAAGTAGAAGACGCCCGGGTGCTCGCCGACGGCGCGGCCGTCAGGGGTGCGCATCTCGCCGGTGCGGGCGGGCAGGTAGCGGCCGAGGAATTCGCGGAAGTCGCGCTCGCCTATGAAGCAGATGCCGGTCGAGTCCTTCTTGGCGGCGGTGGGCAGGCCCGCATCGGCCGCCATCGCCCGGACTGCCTGCTTGGGCAGGTCGCCCAGCGGAAAACGGGTCGACGCAAGCTGGGCCTGGCCGAGCTGGTGCAGGAAATAGCTCTGGTCCTTGCTCCGGTCGACCGCGCGCAACAGTTGCCAGCGACCGTCCTCCCGCACGACCCGGGCGTAGTGCCCGGTCGCGATGTATTCGGCGCCGAGACCCTGTGCGGCCTCGAGGAAATGCTTGAACTTGATCTCGCGGTTGCACAGCACGTCGGGGTTCGGCGTGCGGCCCCGGGCGTACTCGGCGAGGAAGTGCTCGAACACGCCGGCCCAGTACTCGCCGGAAAAGTCCCGGAAGTGGATCGGGATCCCCAACCGGCCGCTTACGGCCACGGCATCGCGGCGGTCGTCCTCGGCGCGGCAGTCTCCGCTGCCGTCATCGGCCCAGTTCTGCATGAAAAGCCCGGCGATCGGCTCGCCGGCATCGCGCAACAACAGGGCGGCGACCGACGAGTCCACTCCGCCGGACAGGCCGACAATGGTGCGTGGCGTGCGGGTGTTCATCGCCGATGGGTCACGCCAGCTGGCAGGCGAGGTCGAGCGGATGGCGGCGCCCCGCCAGGTGGTCGGCCGCGGTGCGCCACACGAGCGGACTGCGGTGCGAGGCGGAGGCGGCCTGCAACTCGGCCGGAGTCAGCCACAGGGCCTGCACGATGCCGTCGTCAAGGCGGCGGTCGGGGTCGTGCACAAGCGGTTCGGCGGCGAAGGCGAATCGCAGGTACTGCCGCCCGCCGGTGCCGTCCGGCCGGACCGGGGCTTTCCACTGGTAAGCGCCGATGAAGGCGGTGAGCTGCACGTCCCATCCGGTTTCCTCGCGCGTTTCACGCAGGGCGGCATCGAGCAGGCTTTCGTCGGGTTCGAGGTGGCCCGCCGGCTGATTCAGCACGCGTTGCCCGCCCACCATTTCCTCGACCATCAACAGCCGCCCGTCGCGCACGACGACGGTGGCGACGGTCACGTCGGGTTGCCAGAAGCGGCCTTCGCGATAACTCAAGGGGACCGTGTGCGAGTGGAGAGCAGCAGGCATTCTGCCCGTGGCGGCGCGCGGGCGTCCATCGCGCCGCCTGGCAGCGTCACCCTATAATCGCGCCATGCCGCGATCCCCCGAACACGACCACCACCACGGCACGCTCGTCGAAGCCGGTAAACCGGAAGTCGCCCGGCCGCCGCTGTACTCGGTGCTGCTGCTGAACGACGACTACACCCCGATGGATTTCGTGGTGGAAGTGCTGATGCGTTTTTTCCCGATGACCGCCGAAAAGGCGACGCAGATCATGCTTCATGTCCACACCCGGGGGCGGGGCGTTTGCGGGGTTTTCACGCGCGAAGTGGCGGAATCGAAAGTGGCGCAAGTCAACGAATTCTCGCGACTCAACCAGCACCCCCTGCTGTGCACCATGGAAAAGGCCTGACACCGCATCCGCGGGACCGATCCCGCTTCATGAACCAAGTGGAACCGATCGCCACGGTACCGGTCTGAACGTTCAGGGGTGACATGGAAAAGCTTGCGGGCACCCCCATTTCGGACCGCAACAGCTTTCAGAGGCATCCCAATGTTCAGCAAGGACCTGGAGTTCAGCATCGGCCAGTGCTACAAGCGCGCACGCGAAGCGCGCCACGAGTACATGACGGTCGAGCACCTGCTGCTCGCGCTCCTCGACAACCCTTCGGCCGAAACCGTGCTGAAGGCGTGCAGCGCCGATTTCCCGCGGCTGCGCGGCGACCTCGAGCAGGCGATCGCCACCTCGGTTTCGGTGCTGCCCGATGACATCGACCGCGATACCCAGCCGACCCTCGGTTTCCAGCGCGTGCTGCAGCGCGCCGTCTACCACGTCCAGTCCTCCGGCAAGAAGGAGGTCACCGGCGCCAACGTGCTGGTGGCGATCTTCGGCGAAAAGGACTCGCACGCGGTGTACTACCTCAACCAGCAGGACATCGCCCGGCTGGACGTGGTGAATTTCCTGTCTCATGGCATCGCCAAGCAGGGCGAGGGCGATGCGCACCACGCTGACGGTGAAGCCCAGTCGGTCGAGGGCGAGGACGGCAAGGCCGATGCGCTCACCGAGTTCGCGGTCAACCTCAACCAGTTGGCCCGCGACGGCAAGATCGACCCGCTGGTCGGCCGCGCCGAGGAGGTCGAGCGGACCATCCAGGTGTTGTGCCGCCGCCGCAAGAACAACCCGCTCTACGTCGGCGAGGCCGGCGTCGGCAAGACCGCGATTGCGGAGGGCCTGGCCAAGCGCATCGTGGACGGCGACGTGCCCGAGGTGCTGGAGGACGCCACCATCTATGCGCTCGACCTCGGCGCGCTGGTGGCCGGCACCAAATACCGCGGCGACTTCGAGAAGCGCCTGAAGGCGGTGCTCGCCCAGATGAAGAAGATCGAGGGCGCGGTGCTGTTCATCGATGAGATCCACACCATCATCGGCGCCGGCTCGGCCAGCGGCGGCACGATGGACGCCAGCAACCTGATCAAGCCGGCGCTGTCGTCGGGCGAGCTGCGCTGCATCGGCTCGACCACCTTCCAGGAGTACCGCGGCATCTTCGAGAAGGACCGCGCACTGGCGAGGCGCTTCCAGAAGATCGACATCGTCGAGCCGACCGTCGGCGAGGCGTTCGAGATCCTGCAGGGGCTGCGGCCGAAATACGAGGCGCACCACGGCGTCACCTACGCCGACGACGCGCTGCAGGCCGCGGTCGACCTGTCGGTGAAGCACATCGGCGACCGGCTGCTGCCGGACAAGGCGATCGACGTGATCGACGAGGCGGGCGCGCGCCAGCGGCTGCTGCCGGAGGACGTGCGCAAGGCCAACATCGATGTCGAGGAGATCGAAACGATCGTCGCCAAGATGGCGCGGATCCCGGCCAAGCAGGTCTCGGCGACCGACAAGGACGTACTGCGCAACCTCGAGCGCAACCTGAAGATGGTGATCTTCGGGCAGGACCCGGCGATCGAGTCGCTGACCTCGGCGATCAAGCTGGCCCGCTCGGGCCTCGGCAACCCCGAGAAGCCGATCGGCAACTTCCTGTTCGCCGGTCCCACCGGTGTCGGCAAGACCGAGGTCACCCGCCAGCTGGCGCTGCAGTTGGGCATCGAACTCGTGCGCTTCGACATGTCCGAGTACATGGAGCCGCATTCGGTCAGCCGCCTGATCGGCGCGCCCCCGGGCTACGTCGGCTTCGACCAGGGCGGACTGCTGACCGAGAAGATCGTCAAGACGCCGCACTGCGTGCTGCTGCTGGACGAGGTGGAAAAGGCCCACCCGGACATCTTCAACATCCTGTTGCAGGTGATGGACCGGGGCACCCTGACCGACACCAACGGCCGCGAGGCGAACTTCCGCAACGTGATCCTGGTGATGACCACCAACGCCGGTGCCGCGCAGGCCTCGCGCCGTTCGATCGGCTTCACCAAGCAGGACCACAGCACCGATGCGATGGAAGTGATCCGCAAGGGCTTCACCCCCGAGTTCCGCAACCGGCTGGACGCCGTGGTGCAGTTCCAGGCGCTGGGCTTCGAGCACATCCTGCGGGTGGTCGACAAGTTCCTGATCGAGCTGGAAGCGCAGCTGCACGAGAAGGACGTCGCCCTCAACGCGACCCCGGACGCGCGCGACTGGCTGGCCCAGCACGGTTTCGACCCGATGATGGGTGCGCGGCCGATGGCGCGGGTGATCCAGGACAGGATCAAGCGCCCGCTGGCCGACGAGTTGCTGTTCGGCAAGCTGGTCGGCGGCGGCCGGGTCACGATCGACGTGCGCGACGGCGAGCTGGTGGTGGATGCGCAGGCCGAGCCGGAGAAGCTGCTGCCGGCTACGGTGTAGGTGGCAAGGCGCTTCTTTGTAGGAGCGACGTGAGTCGCGACCCGCTGAACGTTGGTGACGATGTACAGGCCACGACTGATGTCGCTCCTACAACGGAGTCGCTCTCAGCTGTACCCTCGCGCCGCGACGATGCGCACAGCAAAAAGGCGGCCAATGGCCGCCTTTTCTTTCAATGCGTTACTGCAACTACTTCATGCGGTAGGTGATGCGGCCCTTGGTCAGATCGTAGGGCGTCATTTCGACCTTCACCTTGTCGCCGGTCAGGATGCGGATGTAGTTCTTGCGCATCCGACCGGAAATGTGGGCGATGATTTCGTGCCCGTTTTCGAGACGCACACGGAACATGGTGTTCGGAAGGGTTTCCGCCACCGTGCCCTCGAATTCGATCACGTCGTCTTTTGCCATGTGTTTCCTGGTTGCTACCTGCAGGGCGGCGCGAAACGCGGCCGCGAAGCCGGGCATTCTGCCACGTCGGGCCGGTTCGCGCAAAAATGCCCGTCGGCGCCATTCATCCGCGCGGTCGCCCCAGCTCCGAGGTCGGCAGCTCGCCAAAAACCGCCGTCCAGTTGCCGACGGGACCATCGTCCCCCACCAGTACCGCAACCGTTCCCAGAAACTGGCGGCGGGGCCAGGCTTCGGCACCCAGGCTCAGCAGATGGGGGTTTTCGACCTGCGCGTCGAGCAACGGCCAACCCCAGCGATGCAGGCGTTCGGCGAGGCCGGCGAGCGCGACCTTGGAACCGCCCGGTCGCGCGCTGAACATGCTCTCGCCGAAGAACATCCGGCCGACCGCGACCCCGTACAGCCCGCCTGCCAGGTCGGCTCCGTCGTACACCTCGATTGAATGGGCATGGCCGAGACGGTGCAGCTCCTGATAAGCGTGCCGCATCTGCAGGGTGATCCAGGTGCCATGCTGTCCGGGACGAGCCACCGTCGCGCAGGCCTCGATGACCCGGTCGAACGCGGTGTCGGCGCGCACCGTCCAGCTGGAACGGCGCAGGTCGCGGCGCAGGCGCGAAGACAACCGCACACCGTCGGTGCGGAACACCGTGCGCGGATCGGGTGACCACCAGAGCAGCGGCTGACCTTCCGAATACCACGGGAAGATGCCACTGCCGTATGCGTTGAGCAGGCGCGTCGGTGACAGGTCCCCGCCCATCGCGAGCAGGCCGTCAGGGTCGCGTAGCGCCATGTCCACGGGCGGGAAGGGCGCCGCGGGATCGGCGGGCAGTTCAGGCAGGCGGATCGGCACGGTCCGGGTCCATCGGCAGGCCTGCGGCGCGTGCTTCCCTGAAGGGAGAGCGGGCCTCCAGCGCGGCCATGTAACGCCTGACGGATGCCGCTTCCTCGTGGCACCAGGGGCGCAGGGCTTCCCGGAAAACCGGATGCGCCACCCAATGGCGGCTGCGGACGAGGGTGGGCAGGAAGCCGCGGGCCAGCTTGTGTTCGCCCTGGGCGCCCGGCTCGAAACGGGCAAGGCCGTGCCGCAGGCAGTACTCGATGCCCTGGTAGTAGCAGGTCTCGAAATGCAGGCCCGGGACGGTTTCGACGGCGCCCCAGTAGCGCCCGTACAGAGTATCTGCGCCGCGCAGGCAAAGCGCGCCCGCTACCGGGATACCGTCGCGCTCGGCGAGGAACAGCACCAGCGAACGCGTCGCCTGTGCCAGATGGCGGAGGAAGGGCAGGGTCAGGGCCGGATGGTTGCCGTATTCGGCGAAGGTCCGCAGGTAGAAGCCGTGCATCGCCGCCAGGTCGCGCTCGCCGATGTCCGCCCCCTCCACCACGCGCACCTCGATGCCGGCACGCGCGACCTTGGCCCGTTCCTGGCGGATGTTCTTGCGGTGGCGGTGGTCGAACGCGCCGAGGTAGTCGGCAAAGTCACGCCAGCCGTCGTCGTTGCGCCAGTGGTATTGCACGTCGATCCGGGGCAGCCAGTCGGTCCCGAACGCCGCGTCCTCGCATTCCAGATGGAAATTGACATGGGCCGACGAGCAGCCATGGCGCGTTGACAGCGCCACCAGGGCATCGAGCAACTGCCGCCGGTACGCCGCATCCCCGGCGAGCAGCCGCGGCCCGGTCACCGGCGAGTAGGGCACGGCGCACAGGTGCTTGGGGAAGTAGTCCAGCCCGTGCTCCGCGTAGGCGTGGGCCCAAGCGTGGTCGAACACGAACTCGCCGTGCGAGTTCTGCTTGAGGTAGCCCGGCGCGGCGGCGACCAGTGCGTCGTCCTGCCACAAGGTCAGGTGCCGCGGAGTCCAGCCCCAATCGGTGCGGACGCAGCCGTGTTGTTCGAGCCCCGCCAGGAAGGCGTGCGTCACGAACGGATGGGTGCCGTCGTGCAGTGCATCCCATTGCGCGGCTGGGACTTCGTCCAGCCGATCGAGCTCGCGCACCACCACCCGTCCCGGGGGCGGGCGGGGAAGATTGCCGGTCGGTTCCCGGCGCGAGCTCACGATCGGCGCATCCGATTAGGGACGGGGATCAGCCCTCCAGGTCGAGGAACTTCTCCGCATCCAGAGCCGCCATGCAGCCGAAACCGGCGGAGGTGATCGCCTGGCGATAGACCTGGTCGGCGACGTCGCCCGCCGCGAACACGCCGCGAACCGACGTCTGGGTGGCATTGCCACCGAGCCCGGAAGTGATCTGCAGGTAGCCGTTCTTCATTTCGAGCTGACCTTCGAACAGCGAAGTATTCGGGGTGTGGCCGATCGCGACGAAGAAGCCGTTGACCGGAATATCGCGGGTGGCGTCGTCCCTGGTCGAGCGCAGGCGCATGCCGGTGACGCCGGAGTCGTCGCCCAGTACCTCGTCGACGGTATGGTCCCAGACCAGCTCGATCTTGCCGGCCTGGGCCTTGGCGAACAGCTTGTCCTGCAGGATCTTCTCGGCGCGGAGGCTGTCGCGGCGGTGCACCAGGTACACCTTGCGCGCGATGTTGGACAGGTACAGCGCTTCCTCGACCGCGGTGTTGCCGCCGCCGATCACCGCCACGTCCTGGTCCTTGTAGAAGAAGCCGTCGCAGGTGGCGCAGGCCGACACGCCCTTGCCCATGTACTTCTGCTCGGACTCGATCCCCAGGTACTTGGCGCTGGCGCCGGTGGCGATGACCAGCGCGTCGCAGGTGTACTCGCCGTTGTCGCCGGTCAGCCGGAACGGGCGCTTGGACAGGTCGGCGCTGTGGATGTGGTCGAACACCACCTCGGTGTCGAAACGCTCGGCGTGCGCCTGCATGCGCGCCATCAGGTCCGGGCCCATCAGGCCGTGGGCATCGCCCGGCCAGTTGTCGACCTCGGTGGTGGTCATCAGCTGGCCGCCCATCTGCAGCCCGGTGATCACCAGCGGCTTGAGGTTGGCGCGGGCGGCGTAGACGGCCGAGGTCCAGCCGGCGGGGCCGGAGCCGAGGATGATCAGGCGGGCGTGCTTGCTTGGGGTCATGGGTATAATCGCGGAATAGCGGGACGCGCCGCGAAAGGGCGCGAAACAAAGGCCGCGGCGCACTGGCTACAGCAGTGGCGACCGCGGCCGGCTCGAGCCATAGCTTGGCGGCGGCGTCCCGGCAAAACAAGGCAGCCACCACGGACGCAGTGTTTCAGGCGCCGTGGCATCGACGACGGATCGAAACCCAGACAACCTGTCCAGCCACGCCGCATCGCGCGGCGTTTTTTCTGGCATAGCGGAGAGCATCGCAATGCGTATCGGTGTACCCAAGGAAACCAAGACCCTCGAAGGGCGCGTCGCACTCGTCCCGGCCGCCGCCGGTGACCTGGTCAAGCGTGGCCACGAGGTCTGGCTGGAGAAGGACGCGGGCGTCAAGAGCGGCTTCAGCGACGAGGAATACACCCGTCTGGGCGTGAACATCGCCGCCGACGCCGCCGAGCTGTACGCCAAGGGCGAGCTGATCGTGAAGGTGAAGGAGCCGATCGCCGGCGACCTGCAGCACCTGCGCAAGGATCACCTGCTGTTCTGCTACCTGCACCTGGCCGCCGAGCCGGAACTGACCCGCAAGCTGCTCGACATCGGCCTGACCGGCGTCGCGTTCGAGACCGTCGAGCTGCCCAATGGCGATCTGCCGCTGCTGGCGCCGATGTCGATCATCGCCGGCAAGATCGCCACCCAGGTGGGCACCACGCTGCTGCACATGCCTCAGGGCGGCAAGGGCAAGCTGCTGGGCGGCCTGCCGTCGACCGAGCGCGGCAAGGTGGTGGTGTTCGGTGCCGGCAAGGCCGGCGGTGCCGCGGCGGCGCTGGCCGCGGCCGGTGGCGCGAACGTGGTCGTGTTCGAGATGCGCCAGGACCGCATGGACGAAATGATGCAGCTCGGCCCGAACGTGACCGCGCTGTACCCGTACCACGACGTGGTCGCCCGCGAAGTCGCTTCCGCCGACCTCGTGGTCGGCGCGGTGCTGGTGACCGGCGCCAAGGCCCCGCGCGTCCTGACCCGCGAGATGCTCAAGGGCATGCAGGACGGCAGCGTCGTGGTCGACATCTCGATCGACCAGGGCGGCTGCTTCGAGACCTCGCGCCCGACCACCTGGAAGGAGCCGACCTACGTGGAGGAGGGCGTGACCCACTTCTGCGTGACCAACATGCCCGGTTCGGTGCCGCAGACCAGCTCGCAGGCGATCTGCGCGGCGATCCTGCCTTGGGTCAACAAGCTCGCGGCCGGCGACAGCTGGCGCGACAACGAAGCACTGGTCCGCGGCGTCAACGTGGAAGCCGGCAAGCTGGTCCACCCGGCACTGCTGGACATGAAGCTGTAAAGAGCGCATCGCCCGCCGTCGCCACCTGGCGGCGCGCGGGCTTCGCTGTCGCGTAAGTCGTTTATTCCGTATATTCAACGACTAACGGAACCTAGCTAAGGCAGAGCATCACGGTGGCGCAAGCCTCAACCGCAAGCCGCAGGAAGAAGAGCTCCGATCCGAACCGCGCCGAGCCGTCCTCGCGGCGGCAGCGGCTGACGCGCGACATCGCGTTGATCCTGATCGCGCCCCTACTGCTCTACCTGCTGGTCTGCCTGTTCACGTTCTCGCCGACCGACCCGAGCTGGTCGCAATCGGGCAGCGTCACCGCGCCGCTGCACAACCGCGGCGGGCAGGTCGGGGCCTGGCTGGCCGATATCCTGCTTTACCTGACCGGCTACGTGGCCTTCCTGCTGCCGGTGGTGCTGGGGCTGATCGCCTGGATCGCGCTGTTCAGGACCGACGCCGACATCGAGGAAGACGCCGAGTTCGGTCCGGCGCTGCGGCTGGTCGGCATCGTCGGCTTCCTGGTTTCGGCCACCGGCCTGCTGCAGCTCCGCATCGGGCCGGTGATTGATTTCTCGGCAGGCGCCGGCGGCATCCTCGGCCAACTGGTCGGGCGCTCGCTGTACAGCGGCTTCGGGCCGGTCGGCGGCAACCTGTTCCTGCTGGCGCTGCTGCTGGTGTCGGTGACGCTGGCGACGGGCATCTCGTGGTTCACGGTGATGGACCGCATCGGCCAGTGGGTGCTCGCGCTCGGCCCGGTGCTGCAGAAGCTCTTCCGTCGCGGCAGCCGCCAGGCCAGCGAGTGGCAGCAGACCCGCGCCATGCGCGAGGAGCGCGAGGAAGTCCGCAAGGTCGACACCGAGCTGCGCGCCAAGCGGGCGCCGGTGAAGATCGAACCGCCGGCAGCGCCCACGGTCGAAAAGAGCGACCGGGCCAAGCGCGAGACCCAGATTCCGCTGTTCCACACCGGCGACGGCACCGGCATTCCGCCGCTCGCCTTGCTCGACGACCCGAAGCCGCAGCCGAAGGGCTACAGCCCGGAAACGCTGGAGACGCTGTCGCGGCAGATCGAGTTCAAGCTCAAGGATTTCCGCATCGACGCGAACGTGGTCGGTGCGTATCCGGGACCCGTCATTACCCGGTTCGAGATCGAGCCGGCGCCGGGCATCAAGGTCAGCCAGATCAGTTCGCTCGACAAGGACATCGCCCGCGGGCTGTCGGTCAAGTCGGTGCGCGTGGTCGACGTGATCCCGGGCAAGTCGGTGATCGGCCTGGAAACGCCGAACACCCAGCGCGAGATGATCTACCTGTCCGAACTCCTGCGATCGAAGGAGTACGACAAGTCCAACAGCCCGCTGACGCTGGCGCTCGGCAAGGACATCTCCGGCCGCCCGACCGTGGCCGACCTGGCGCGCATGCCGCACCTGCTGGTCGCCGGCACCACCGGCTCGGGCAAGTCGGTCGCGGTCAATGCGATGGTGCTGAGCCTGCTCTACAAGGCGTCGGCGAAGGACCTGCGGATGCTGATGATCGACCCGAAGATGCTCGAGCTGAGCGTCTACGAGGGCATCCCGCACCTGCTGGCGCCGGTGGTCACCGACATGAAGGAGGCCGCCAACGGCCTGCGCTGGTGCGTGGCGGAGATGGAGCGCCGCTACAAGCTGATGTCGACGGTGGGCGTGCGCAACCTGGCGGGCTTCAACAAGAAGGTGCGCGACGCGATCGACGCCGGCCAGCCGATGCTCGACCCGCTGTTCAAGCCGAATCCGGAGATCGACGAGGCGCCGCCGCAGCTGGAGCCGCTGCCGTTCATCGTCATCTTCATCGACGAATTCGCCGACATGATGATGATCGTCGGCAAGAAAGTGGAGGAGCTGATCGCGCGGCTGGCGCAGAAGGCGCGCGCGGCCGGCATCCACCTGATCCTGGCGACCCAGCGGCCGTCGGTCGACGTCATCACCGGCCTGATCAAGGCGAACATTCCGACCCGCATCGCGTTCCAGGTCTCGTCCAAGATCGACTCGCGCACCATCCTCGACCAGTCCGGCGCCGAGGCGCTGCTGGGCAACGGCGACATGCTGTACCTGCCGCCGGGCACGGCGATGCCCGAGCGCGTGCACGGCGCATTCGTGTCCGACGACGAGGTGCATCGCGTGGTCGAGCACCTCAAGCAGATCGGCGGCCGGCCGGACTACATCGAGGGCGTGCTGGAAGACGTGCAGACGATGGGCGACGGCGTGGTGGTCGGCGCGACCGGCCTGCCGGAGACCGCCAGCAGCGGCGACGAGTCCGACCCGCTGTACGACGAAGCGGTCCGGGTCGTCACCGAGACCCGGCGGGCGTCGATTTCCGGCGTGCAGCGCCGGCTCAAGATCGGCTACAACCGCGCTGCGCGGCTGGTGGAGGCGATGGAGGCCGCCGGGGTTGTCTCTCCCGCGGAGCACAACGGCGACCGCAGCGTGCTGGCGCCACCGCCGCCGAGGGACTGATCCTCCGGGCCTCCGTCCGGTAGGGGGTGAGCCACGTGATCTGCGAGGCGAGCGCATCCAGTCGTGCATCTGCCCGGCCTCCCGGACTGGCTGCCCCGCCGGGTGGGCCAGCTGAATGCAGCGCAGAATGTCGAAGACCTATTCAGCTTCGATCGCCCACACTCGCTTCCGATCGACCCCGTCATCTCTGGAGCCTTCCATGACCGCACTGACCCGCTGGACCACCGGCCTGCTGCTTGGCGCTCTCGCCGCCGGCACCGCATTCGCCGGCGCCCGCGATGACCTCGAAGCGTTCACCACCGGGCTCAAAGGCCTCGACGGCGACTTCGTCCAGCAGGTCTACACCGCCCAGGGGCGGCTGAAGGAAACTTCCAGTGGGGAGGTGCAGCTCTCGGTGCCGCGCCTGTTCCGGTGGGAATACATCAAGCCGTACCCGCAGCTGATCGTCGCCGACGGGGAGAAGGTCTGGATCTACGACCCCGACCTCGCGCAGGTGACGGTGCGGCCGCAGGGACTCGAGGAACAGAGCAGCCCGCTGGCCGCGCTGTTCGAGCCCGCCCGTCTCGATGCAATGTTCGTGGTCGAGGAAACCGGCGAGGCCGGCGGCCTGTCCTGGCTGAAGTTGACCCCGAAGGAGGGCAGGGAAGCGAGCTTCCGCTCGGCGCGCCTTGGATTCAACGACGCCGCCCTGGCGAAGATGGAGGTGGTCGATGCCATCGGCCAGCGCACCGAGATCGGGTTCAAGGGCTGGGAGCGCAACCCGGCGTTCGCGGCAGACACGTTCAAGTACGCGCCGCCCAAGGGCGTGGATGTGATCGGCGAGCGCTGAGCATCCCCGGCGAAATTCGCTGAACCGTGCAGGAAGGTGAACGGAGAATCGTTCACTTTCAATGACTTGGCCTCACGGGGCGTCGACGACCGCTGGTCCAGAGTGTCGCCAAAGCGTCGTCCGGACGCCGGGGACATCTCTCATGCGAAGCCGTCATCCTCTGTATCGCCCGCTCGCCGTTGCCGCCATGGCAGCCTGCGGCGTCCTGACCTCCGTTGCGATCGCGCACGGCCAGCAGACGGCGGCACCGACGTGGATCCAGGCAACCGCGCTTGAGCCTCAGTCCGGGTCCCGTATCGAAGCCGCCCAGGCGATGAACGACACGCTGGCCGCGGCGGTGATCGGCGCGATCTCCACCCAGTTCGGGGAGCGGAAGGTCGAGGTCCGGCTGGACTCGGTCGCCGTCGAGCCGGCGAGCCTGCGCGATCGCGTCGTCGCCGGCAGCGGGCGCCTGCGGATCGGTGACGACCCCTCGTGGATCGCCTTCCAGTTCGAGACCCTGTTCGACACCCGCAACGCCGTGGCGACCGAGCCGGCGCTGGTGCTGGGCGACCCCGACCCGGACACCCGCGCGATCGCTCTGGAATCGACGCTTGCGCGCGAGCTTGACCAGCGGGTGGACGCAGCGCTCGACGCGGAGTTCGCCGGCCAGCCGGTGGAGCTTGTCACCACGAGCGTGACCACGGCCGAAGCGGGGCAACGCTACCTGCAGGTCAAGGCACTGGGTACCGCTGACTTTGCCGCCGAAGGGACCACTCCGGCGCAGATCCAGGGGTTGTACGACCGGCAGGCGCAGGAGTGGGTGCGGGTGGATTACGAGCTCGGCACCACTTCGAACTGGGCCGACGAGACCGATCCCGCCGTAGCCGTCCGCTAGGCACCGCCGGCGGCTGGACCCGCGGGGCAGGACGCTCCGGGCGGCTTTCGCTATGGTGTCCCGCTCCCCTCTGGAAGGCCTCGCGTGGCGCGCCGCAGCACTCCCCCCGTTTCCGCCGATGATCTGCTGAACGACGACAGCGCCAGCGAGAGCTTGAGGCCCCTGGCCGAGCGCATGCGGCCCCGCACGCTCGACGAGATGGTCGGGCAGCGTCGCCTGCTTGCGGAGGGTTCCGCCTTGCGCCGGGCGGTGGAATCCGGCCGGGTCCACTCGATGATCCTGTGGGGGCCGCCGGGTTGCGGCAAGACCACCCTCGCGTTGTTGCTGGCCCGGTACGCCGACGCCGAGTTCCGCGCCATCTCCGCGGTACTGTCGGGACTGCCCGACGTGCGGGTGGTGCTGGCCGAGGCCGCCCAGCGGTTCACGGATGGCCGCCGCACGGTGCTCTTCGTCGACGAGGTGCACCGCTTCAACAAGGCGCAACAGGATGCGTTCCTGCCGCACATCGAGCGGGGCACCATCCTGTTCGTCGGCGCCACCACCGAGAACCCGTCGTTCGAGCTCAACTCCGCGTTGCTGTCGCGCTGCCGGGTGCACGTGATGGAAGCGGTCTCGGCCGACGACATCGAACTCGCATTGCGGCGTGCACTCGAAGACGCCGAGCGGGGGCTGGCGGGGCAGGGGCTCCGGGTCTCCGACGACGCCCTGCACCAGATCGCGGCGGCGGCCGACGGCGATGTGCGCCGCGGCCTGACCCTGCTCGAGATCGCCGCCGAGCTGTCCGGCGACGAGGCCGGCGAGATCACCGAAGCCACCCTGGTCCAGGTGCTGGCCGACCGCACCCGCCGCTTCGACAAGGGTGGCGAGCAGTTCTACGACCAGATCTCGGCACTGCACAAGTCGGTGCGCAGCTCCAATCCGGACGCCGCTCTGTACTGGCTGGCGCGCATGCTCGATGGCGGTTGCGACCCGGTCTACCTTGCCCGCCGGCTGACCCGGATGGCGACCGAGGACATCGGACTGGCCGACCCCCGCGCGCAGACAATGGCGCTGGAAGCCTGGGATACCTACGAGCGGCTTGGCAGCCCGGAGGGCGAGCTGGCCTTGGCGCAGCTGACGATCTACCTCGCCAGCACCGCGAAGTCGAACGCCGCCTACGTCGCCTTCAAGGCGGCCCGGCGTGATGTCATCGAGCACGGCACCCAGGACGTGCCACTGCACCTGCGTAACGCGCCGACCAAGCTCATGAAGCAACTGGGCTATGCCAGGGGATACCAGTACGACCACGACGCCGAGGGCGGTGTGGCGCTGGACCAGACCGGCTTTCCCGACGCCATGGGCGAGCGGGTCTATTACCGGCCGGTGGAACGTGGTCTGGAGATCAAGTTGAAGGAAAAACTCGACCGCCTGCGTGAAGCGCGCGAGAAGGAGCGTGGGGCAAGTGATGCCGTGGCGGGCGCGGTACCGGGCCCGATGCTCTGACTATGCACGAGAAGGTTTGCGGAACCTGTTGATTATGTTCTCCAATCGGCCTCGTGCGGTATTCGGCCGAACGATTGTGTATCAGGTTTGAAACACCTCGCGCAGAGCAATCAGCCGGGCAGTCGGGCCCCTTTATGCCCGCCTGTCGAAGGCCCCCAAGTGGGGTTCGCCTCACCGCGTGCCGGATGGCGCGACCGATCCGTTTCAATGTTGAAACCAAATCCGGCAAGCGGCACCGCCATTCCGCGAAATCGGCGTGCCCCTGTCCGCGTTCGGCAAGCCTGCGCGCGTCCCCGCGGTCTCCCGCGATGCTGAACCCTGCTGGCACTGGCCATGCGTGTTGTCTCTTGCGTCGCCCCCGACCGCGTCCCCCTCGCGGTCGGTTCGGCGCGAACTTCAGGAGAACGACAATGCGCATTCGTAGAACACTCGTGGCATCAGCGGTATTCCTCGCACTCGGCTTCACCGCCCCGGCGTGGGCACAGTCGGCCGACGAAGCCGGCAACGGCGACAACAACGCCACCAACGTGGGTGTGGACCTCATGCTGGACGTGGATGCGTCCGACGACCACAGCGGCAACAACCGCAACAACCGCGGCCGTGCCGATGCCTCGGGGCAGGGCAGCGCCGCCGCCAACAACAACAGCACCGCGAGCGCCAACTGGGCGAGCTCGTTCAACACCAACCAGGCCATCGCCAACACCGAGCTCAACGGCTCAGTATCGGGCGTGAGCGTGTACGACATCGGTAATGTCGCCAACAACACCGGTGGTGCCGGTGGCGGCGATGGCGGCGCCGGTGGCGTCGGTGCCGGTGGTTCCGGCACGGGTGGTGTGGGCAATGGCGCGGACGGCGGCGACAGCGGAGCGGCCATCGCGGCCAGCGTGCGGCTGGGCGGTTCAGCCGCCGATACCGGTGATGCGGGCGCGAGCGGCAGCTCGGGCGCAAGCACCGACGCCGATGCCGGCTCGGGTGCGGATTCGGTCGCACGGGCCCGCGAACGTGCCGCAGGCAACGCGAATGCCGATTCGGCCGCCGATTCCGCTTCCACCGCGACCTCGGGCGCGTCGACGTCAGACGCGACGGCCAGTGCGGCTTCGGGCGCTTCGAGCAGTTCCGACTCGGGTGTCAGCGGTGATGCGATGGCCACCACCGGCGCCGGCGGCGCGGGCGGTTCGGCATCCGGCGGCGCCGGCTCCGGCGGCAACGGCAATGGCGGCGACGGCGGTGCCGGGGGCGCGGGTGGCTCCGTGGCCAACAGCGCCGGCAGCTTCAGCATGGCCAACAACATGTCCGGTTCGGCCAATGCCGCCGCCGGCATCATGGTGACCGCGCAGAACAGCGGTGCGGCTTCGCTGATCCAGCAGGGCGTGACGGTGCAGGCCAACCTGACCGTAGGCCAGTAACTGCCGAAGCGCCGCGGCCTCTGCCGCGGCGCGATGCACAGCTGCCGCGAGGCAGTCCTGGAGGCGGCAGCGGAAACGCTGCCGCCGATGCACGTCGGAACGCCTGCCCGAGGATCCAAGACATGGGTGTCCCCACTTCAAAACACCGCGTATTCGCGCGTCCGGGCGTCTTCGCCGTCACCCCGCTCTGGGTCGTGTTGCTGTGCGCGACGCCACCCGCCGCCGCGGAAGGGCCTGCCGGCCCCCGGCACCCATCGGCGGGAGTGCAGTCGACCGTCGCAGTCCCGGTCACGGAGCCGGCAAACGGCACGACATTTTCCGCCGCGCCCGTAGATGGATTGGGCGCCGCACTCGATCCCGACGGGCTGGCAACGCTGCGTGGCGGCGACGGCGTGGAGTTCGACCTGGTCGAGAACACCGCCAGCGCCAACGGCGTGGTCAGCGGCAACCATGCAGAAAACATCGTCAGCGGCACCAACAGCCTGGCCGGCGAGGCGTTTTCCGGCGCTGCCGGCATCAACACCGCCATCCAGAACAGCGGTTCCAATGTGCTGATCCAGAACGCGACGGTGGTGAACGTGCGTTTCGCGGACCCGGGCCTGTGAGGTCACGCAGGCCCCTGGCGACCGTCGCCTGGGCGATGGGGCTTGCGCTGGCGGTGCCGTTGGCCCCGACGGCCGCGGCGTCGTCGGTCGAGGTGCGCACGCCGCACGGCGGCGCGTACACGCTGAAGGTCACCAGCCTCAAGGAGGCGCGGTTCCGCACCACTGTCCCGCAGCAGTACGACTTCAGCTGCGGCTCGGCGGCCACCGCGACCCTGCTGACCTACCAGTACGGCCATCCGGTCAGCGAAAAGGACGTGTTCGTGCAGATGTACCGCAACGGCGACCAGCGCAAGATCCGCGCCGAGGGATTCTCCCTGCTGGACATGCGGCGTTACCTCGAGTCGCAGGGTTTCGTGGCCGATGGCTTCGAGCTGCCGCTGGACGAATTGCTGGAGGAAGGCCTGCCGGCGATCGTGCTGCTCAACGACCGCGGCTACCGGCATTTCGTCGTGGTCAAGGGTTTGCGCGACGGCCGCGTCCTGCTGGGCGACCCCGCCCGCGGCACCCGCGCGATGTCGCGTCGTCGCTTCGAGGCGCTGTGGGACAACGGCGTGTTGTTCGTCATCCACAACCGGCGCGAACTCGCCGGATTCAACCAGCCCGTCGACTGGCGTACCGCGCCGCCCGCGCCGTTGCAGTCGGGCATCATTCGGCAGGGCCTGCGCGACATCGTGGTGCCCAAGTTCGGCCCGGGAGACAGCTGATGAACGCCGCGAACCGTTGCGTGCTCGGGCTGGTGCTGGCACTGGCCAGCTCGACCGCCGCCGCCGAAGGGCCCCGGCCACTCGGCCCGGAATGGGTCGCGTTGCCGACCGACCGGCTCGACCGGATGCGTGGCGGGTTCAGCCTGCCGTCCGGCCTGGTGCTGTCGTTCGGCATCGAGCGGCTGGTGTTCGTGAACGGTGACGTGGTGGCGACCGCCCGCGTGCAGATCCCGGATGTCTCCCGGATGACGGTGGACCAGGCGCGTGACCTCGCCCGGCTCAGGCAGGGGATGGTTGTCCAGTTGGGCGACGGGAATACGTTCAACCCATCAGGCGCGATCAACGGCGTGGTGATCCAGAACGGCCTCGACGGCCAGGACATCCGCACGTTGACCACGCTCGACGTGGGCGTCGGGTCGCTCGGTCTGTTCCAGCACCTCAACGCCAACGCGGCGCTGCAGGATGCGTTGAACACAGCCGCCGGGGTGCCCTGAGCCATTCCCACCAGCAGCACTAAGGACCGGTTGGCTGATGAATACACGATGTGCCGCCACCGCGACGGTGGTGATCGCCAACTGCCTGTCGCTCGCCATCGCCGGGCAGGTGAGCGCGCAGGCCCTGCCGGCGGACGCCACGCAACAGGGCACCCGGCTGGATGTGCTGCAGGAGCAGGTGCAGGAGCAGACCCGCCGGCTCGACGGCCTGCGCGACCTGCTGATCGAACAGCAGGACCGCGTCGCCGAACTGCAGCGGGCGCTGGCCGAGGAACGGCTGGCCAACACCCGCGCCCGCGGTATCCAGGACGGTGCGGGGCAGGGCGGGCAGGAGGCGCCGCCGGTGTCGCAGGAGGCAACCCCGCGACCGACCGGACAGCCGCCCACCGCGGCCGTCGCACAGACCGACGGCGCATCGCCAGCGCCCGAGCAACCGGTCGGCCGCGCGCCGGAGCAAAGCCTGCGGCCGCCGGAAGTCGCCCAGATCTTTGACCAGCCCGGCGTCCTCACGCCCGAAGGCACCTTCATCCTCGAGCCATCGCTGCAGTTCGGCTACTCGTCCAGCAACCGCGTCGCCCTGGTGGGCTACACCATCATCCCGGCGATCCTGATCGGCCTGATCGACGTGCGCCAGGTCAAGACCAGCACCGGCACCGCGGCGCTGACCGGCCGCTACGGCATCAACAACCGGTTCGAGCTGGAAGCGCGGGTGCCTTACGTCTACAGCAGCAGCGACACCGTGAGTCGGGAGATCTTCACCGGATCGGCGGTCGAGAACGTGTTCACCTCCAGCGGCAAGGGCGTCGGCGACATCGAGGCGACCGCACGTCTGCAGCTCAACCGCGGCGGCCCCGACAAACCCTTCTACGTAGGCTGGCTGCGCTACAAGAGCCGCACCGGGCAGGACCCGTTCGAAGTGGTCACCGACTGCGTCACCCGTTGCGTCGCCAATGCGACAGGCACCGGCCTGCCGCTGGAACTGCCGACCGGCAGCGGCTTCGAATCGATCCAGCCGGGCGTGACCTGGCTGTTTCCGTCCGACCCGGTGGTGTTCTTCGGCAGCTTCAGCTACCTGCACAACTTCAAGCGCGACAACGTCTCGCGCACCGTACTCACCGGTGCGCCGCCGGAGTTCCCGCAGACGACCACCGAGCCGATCGGCGAAGTGGACGCCGGCGACATCTGGGGCTTCAACCTGGGCATGGGACTGGCCCTCAACGAAAAGGCGGCGATCAGCATCGGCTACGACGCCGCGTTCATCGGCAAGACGCAGCAGAACGGCGAGGACGCTCCCGGCGCGGTACGGCTGACGCTGGGCACCCTGCTGCTCGGTGCGTCCTACCGCTTCAGTGACGACTACACGCTCAACGTGGCCCTCGGCGTCGGCATGACCCGCGACACCCCCGACATGACGCTGACCGCGCGCGTGCCGATCACCTTCTGAGGCGGGTTCACGCCCGCCAACTCGCACCCGTCCCCGTTTGCACCGGGTTGCCCGCACCGCGACCCGGCCATAGGCTGCGTCGTGGCGGGAAGGACGCGACCGCTACGGCCGGACAGGCCGGCACACGGGTGCGTCCACACGGAGGGGACTTCATTTGGAAGGGAAGACCGTCGGCGGGACGGCACCCGCCTCGAACGCGTTCTGGTGGGCAGGGATACTGCTGTGGCTGGTGGCCGCGTCCGTCTGGGCCGCCGGGCCGGCACCGCCGCCCGCGCCCCCGCTGCCCATGGCGACGCGGCTCCAGCAACTCTATGAAGTCTCCGACAACGTCGAGGCCACCGGCAACGCCCGAATCGCGGCGATCATCGCGGCTTACGACCGCCTGTTCGGTGCCAACGTGCGGCGCGGCGACTGGTCGGGCGTCGCCAATGCCGATCTGGAGATCCTGTTCAAGGCGCTGCGCGAGGTCGGGTTCCATTCCGGTGATCCGCGGCACGCGCGGGACATGGCCCGGGTGCTGGGGCAACTGCAGGATCGGGGAGCGACGGCGGCCGAGCACATCGAGGCCTTGCACGGGTTGTACGTGCACGCGCGGATGCTCGACGAGGCCCGTGCGCTGGCGGACGCACATCCGGCGATCGCACTGGAGCGACTTCCGGAGATCCGGCAAGCCGCCGTGCCCGCGGAAGGCAGTGCACCGGTATGGAAGGTGGACCGCGACCACCGACTGCTGATTGCCACATCGATCGAAGTGGACACACCGGTCCTGATCGTGGTCGCGTCCCATCCGGGCTGCGGGTTCTCACTTGCCGCTGCGGAGGCCATTGGCGGCGATGCGACCCTGGGGCCGCTGTTCGAGCGGCATTCGCGCTGGCTCATGCCGCCCGCCAACCGGCTGGATTTCGACATGGCCCGGCAGTGGAACCGCAGCCACCCCGCCACGCCCGTGGCGATGGCGATCCGTCGCGATGACTGGCCCGCCATCAACAACTGGAACACCCCGACGTTTTACTTCTTCCGGGAGGGTGAGCTGGTCACCAGCGTGACCGGTTGGCCACTGGACGGGGCAGGGCGGCGCGCCGAGCTGGTCGACGCGCTGCACAGGGTCGGACTGCTGGACTGACCGTCAGGGCGTCGCCCTGTAGCCACCGAAGCTCCCGGCCGCGCCCGGGAACACCACCGGGCTTTCCGCCCCGTTGCGGCCGACCGCCGACACCCCGAAGAAGTAGTTGTCGATGACGACGTTCTCCAGAGTGAACTCGTCGACATTGCCAACGTAGCGGCTGTGGGTCCATTGGGGCTCGGCGGTCAGGCGCCAGTGGACGCGATAGCCGGCCAGCTCCGGGGCTTGCGCCGCGGCGGGGCGGCTCCAGCGCAGGGTGGTATCCGGACCGACCGCGCCTTCGATCTCTACCTCCGCCGGCGGTGGCGGCGCCCACGCCAAGCCGGCCAGCGACACCGCGTTGAGGGCGGTGAGCTTCGCCGCATAAGCGAAGTTGACGCCCTCGAGGGTATCGCCGTACACGATGCCGTCTTCGGTGCGAAGGTCCTGGTGCTGTCGGTCGTAGTGCTCGTTGGTTTCCATCACCCGAACCGCCGGCGCGCCGATGTCGTTGAACGGGCGGTGGTGGCCACCGCGCCCGAACCGGTCCAGCCGGTAAACCATCATCACGTCGAGGTTGGGTACGTATTCGTCCGCCATGCGGTCGATATAGCGGGCGAGGTTGCGCGACGGCGAATCGACCTCGCCGCCTGTGAAGCGCCGCGCACGGGCTTCCTCCGGCGTCTCGTTTACCCGGGTGCCTTCCGAGAACACCCGCGCGGTCGTGTTGTCGACCACGCCGTTGATGCCGGCGATGTTGCCGATCATGTCGTTGTTGAGCACCGCCTCGATGCGCCAGCCGTGCTTCCGCGCATAGTCCGCGAGGATCTTGCCGCCCCACAGGCCCTGCTCCTCGCCGGCCAGCGCCGCGTAGACGATGGTGCCGTTGAAGTCGTAGCGGGAGAGCACCCGCGCCGCTTCCAGCGTGCCGGCGATGCCCGAAGCGTTGTCGTTGGCGCCCGGCGAGTCGGATGTGAAATCCATGACGTCGGAGACGCGCGAATCGATGTCGCCGCTCATCATCACCACGCGGTCCGGGTCGGCGGTGCCGCGCTGGATCGCGATCACGCTGACCACCTCGACCGGATCGGGGATCCGCTCCTGGCCGGACACGGTGTCGCTGACGGTCACCACCTCGA
This sequence comes from Lysobacter sp. CC-YZS074, assembly GCF_056739745.1. Classification (NCBI taxonomy): domain Bacteria; kingdom Pseudomonadati; phylum Pseudomonadota; class Gammaproteobacteria; order Lysobacterales; family Lysobacteraceae; genus Lysobacter; species Lysobacter sp. CC-YZS074. The sequence continues at coordinate 1,710,079 of NZ_CP200301.1, forward strand.
GGCAGCCGCCGCAGTCTTCGGAGATCCGCTCGAACTCGGCCTGGATCCAGCGCCGCGCCGCGCCGATGCCGCGGGTGTCGGATTGCGTTTCCGACAGCGTGTGGCGCGTGCCGAAGCCGACCAGTGTGCGGATGTCGGCCTCGATGCGGGCGGGCGAGGGCGCCACCCCGATGTCGTGGAGGGCGGCCACGTCCGCAGGCGGAGCCTCGGTGCGGCCGGTCACCGGCATCGCCGAGAGGCAGCCGATGATGGCAAGGGTGCGATAACGGCTCATGGCCTCTCCTGCGTTGACGGATCAACGCAGGGTAGTGGGCCCGGCGGGAGCCGTAAATGTCCCGGCGGCTACGGGCCGGGGGCGGGTTGCCACCGCACGCCGAGGTGTCTTTCCCACCGCGGGCCAAGGTGTCTTGCCCGGGCACGACGAGGCGTTTTCCGACTCCCGCGCCGCCACCGGCTGCGTAGGCTTTTCGATGGTTCCGGCAATGGATCTGCCATGAAGATCGTCCCGCCCGCCATCGCAGGGGTCGTCGTCCTCGCTGTCGCCTGCGCTCCTTTCGTCGCCCGTGCCCAGACCGTGCACAAATGCGTCGGCGCCGACGGCAGCGTGGTCTACCAGTCGCAGGCCTGCGGCGCCGGTCAGGTCGCTCAGCAGTCCTGGGCCGCCGAACCTGATGTTCTGTCCGCCAGCGAGCTGCGCGAGCGCCGCTCACGTGAGCGTGCGAACTCCGCCTACCTGCAGAAGCTGGCAAGGCGCTACCGGCGCCCGTCCGCACGCGGCACCGCCATCAGCAGCCACAGCAACGCACGTGCGTGCGAGGCCGCGAAGGCTCGGCGGTCCAAGGCGGAAGCGGGATCGAAGCGCCTGACGCTGAAGCAACTGGAGCGGTTGGGTGACGCGGTTTACGAGGCGTGCAAGTAGGCGACCGATCCTCACCGGGGGATTGGACGTCGCTGCGGCGCCGCGCTTGACGTAATGTCCCGACGACCCGAACGCTCCTGCGCCGCTCACGGGCGAACACCTTTTGATAGCCTTTTCCTGTCCAAAGGGGGGCGTATCAATGCGAGTCGTGTTCACCGTGGTGCTGGCGCTGGCCAGCTTCGACGCTTCGGCGCAGGTGGTCTACAAGTGTGTCGGCGCTGACGGTTCGGTCGCCTACCAGTCGAATCGCTGCGACACGGGCCAGCAGGCCACCGGTGCATGGTCGGCCCAGCCCGACACGCCTGCCCAGGTACGCCGCGCCCAGCTTGCGCGCCAAAGCAACGCGCAGCAGGCTCAAACCATGCGTAATGTCCGGCGTTCCTCCAATAGCTCGGCGGCCATCGTTCGATCTGGCGGTAAAGGCGATCAGTGCGCTAGGACGAAGGCCGACCGTGATCGTTTCTACGACACGCATCCGAAGATCAACCTCGCGACGATGGAGCTCTGGGAAGAACAGGTCTCCCGCGCCTGCGGCTACTAGTTGGCGAACATGTGGTGGTGTCGCCATGGTGCGACTAGCCGCGCGCCCGCCATCCTTCAACCCGACCACGGCCATGCAGGGGCGAGCCAGCGAAGCACGCGGCCGACGATTGCCCTGATACTTAACTTCGCATAATGCATATTATGTAAAATAGCTCAACGTAGGATGCAGATCCGTGTGTTCGCGCCATAGACCCACGCCTCTGCGCACGCCGGCAGTTCATCGGCATCGGGCCGGCTGGCTGCGCAGCTGATTTCGCCCTGTCTCCACACCCGATTCTGCCGTATGGGGCCGCAAGCCATTGAATGGCCGGCTTTTTGCGCGCGCATCTAGATTTGCCTAATTGCTGGCGCTGCCAGCTGATTGTGCTCACTTGGCGCGTTCGGCTCATAAAGGCGCGTTAGCGAAGGCGATGGTGTCGCGCTCAAGCGCGTCGTAGAGATCGCGAACCCTAGCTGCGTCACTTCGGACGAGATGAGTTAGCGACACCGGCTCCAAGAATGCGTCCATTTGACCGTCGCAAATGGTGGCGGCCAATACCCAACTGTGGCCTGGGGCGTGACGGTCTAACTCCACCCGGGGCCACCCACTCACGACAGTTCGCTGTGGAACAGCCTGCGGCATCCAAGCCCCTGCGTGGATGGCAGCAGCGGTGGCATCGGTCAATGTGATGGCCAGTAGGTGTGACATCCACCAGTTTACGACAGTGCAGGCGTCGTAAAGACTGTCATTGTCCTGGAACAGGTTTAGCCAATTGGCGAGGAGGCATAAGAGGCGATGAGAACCGAGCTCGCTCCACTCCGGCTGTACGGTCCACAGTCGAGCCTCGCCGTTCCCTCCCTGTTCGAAGCGCATGGCGAGGTTCCGGCGCCGCAATCCCACCGCTCTTAGCTGACTATCGTGACGAAGCGCCTCTGCGTCAGAAGAGTGTGAGCCGGCGCCCCCCTCGCCCGCCGCATCGCGAAGCCGCTCATCTAGCTGGGCTAGTGCCCGCGCGATTGGGCGCGCAACTACCGGGAAGCGTCGGATCCCAGAGGGCTCTTGATCCTCGTTCTCTTCTGCAATCCTATTCAACGCTCCTAACGCATCGAGATCGTTGGGCAATGGCGGGACGCGACTTAGGCGGACGCCTCTCCTAGGAAGGCTATCGGCTTGCATTACGAACGGTTGGAGTGCATCTGGCCAAGGGACCTTGGATGCGCGGAGCCACTCGCAAACCCACTGCGAGGTGATCTCGCAGTTAGGCACCATCAAGACAGGATGGACGACGAACGCGTCGGATACGGCATGGCACCAGCGTCGATGAAGCCCGACCAAGTGATGAAGCTGCGTAGCGACGCCTCGGCGGGATGCGGCGATGATGGCGCCCGTGCTCACCAGGTCCCGTGAGCAGTGGCTACATTGGAAGGCTACAGCAGGTTGGGCACGGAGGCGAAGTCCATTGAGTGCTCCCCCGCATGTGGGGCAGGTCCGTAGAAGGAGGCACCCATGTATCGGGCATCGCACCCACCACGGTAATTGAAATAGAAGCGTGTGATACCCGCCCCTTAAGCAGTCGGAACAAAATCTGATCGGGTCACCAAAGGCGGGGGACATTGAATTTAAGGCGGCAGGCCACCACCACGCGGGCTCGAAAGCGGCTCTGAGTTCAGCGGAAGTCAACCGGAGCGCCGCGCGGCACCCTGCGGCAGGCAAGCTGTCCAGGGCGATACCCTGTGCTGTTCGGCCTTGGCCCCAGAACTTGAGAACCTGGTCTCTGTTCAGCACGTTGATGCGCGACAGGCATGTTGCGAGTGATACGGCCGACGGGTAGGGCCATGGGTGGCGGTGAAACGGAAACGCAGACGTTGATGGCGCGCCACTGCTCACGGAACCAAACACACGGGCGTGCTATCAGCAGGATCGCTGCTGGTATTGTCAGGAGGGAACTCCTCTGGCCATGTCCATTGAGCTTTGAAGCTGGACTCAAGCGCTGGTGCAAACGGGTCTTGCGTCGCTCGACCCACGAGCGCAACGTACGTCGGCGTGGTGCCCGCTCTCGACGTCTGTAGCACTGCGGCAGCCCAGCTGCGCGGTCGCCTCTGGATGTGTCTTGCCCCGACGAGTAGCGGATGTTGGGCTTCTTCCTCGTTCGCCACTATGCGGAGTGGCTCTGTGTGAAAAACGAGGCGTTCGGGCGGTGGGAAGCGAGGGTCGACTGCGTAGAGGGCGGCCCATGCGATCACCCCATCCGGATGTGCGCGTGAGAAGCACTCGTTGGCGACATCTCGCCATGACTCCACTATCAGGCGATCGTAGAGCCAGTTGAGCGATTGCATCGGTACTGGCCCGAGATCACGCGTTGAGGCCTGCGGATGCGTGCGAGCAAGCCACGCTGGATTGGACACCAGACGTTGCAAGTCCCTTGGCCAAGTACGCAGGTCCTCCAGATCCACCCCTGTCCACAAGGCAAAAATGCGTTGTGCCAGATAGACTGGCGGCTCGAGTAGCAGTCCGACAGCTCTAAAGTCCAGATACGCCACTCTCTTCACCCGATCAGCCTGTACCAAGTCCGTCAACAGACGGAATGCCACTACAGGCAGCGGGCGCGGTCCTCGCCAGCGATAGACGATTGAGCCCTGACATCCGTTGGGAGCACCCGGCCCCAGCACCCGAATCTTGAGCCGCCGAAGGAGATGTCGGTGGCAGGCGGCGAGGATGCGACGGCAGCCTTCATTGATAGGCAGGGCACCGTAGTAGTGGCTGCAGGCAAGCCGCATCTGTTGACGGGATGCAAAGCCCAATGTCTTGACCTGTGGAGACTGGAGACGTTCCACAAAGCTGCGTGACCACACACCTTCGGCGGGCGTACCTCCGTGGAGCGGAGAGTCTAAGTGCGGCTTCAAGGGGCCCGTCGCCGGTACCATTCTCAACAAGTGGCGGACCGCTAGTTCGGCAAGATTCTCGAATGTGCCGGTGCCATCGCCATGGACCATCCACTCTGGCGCCCAGTCGGTTTGCTGCGTAGCGCTCAACCAGCCCCGGTACGCCCCGATCACGTGCCACCAGAGGTCGTTGTTCTGACGAGAGGGTTCGTCGTGCAGGTGGGCCAGTAGCGCTTGGTCACACAAATCGTGGCCGCATCGGGAGCACGTCAGCCACGAAGAGGGCGCAGCCGGGCGGAAGCCCGCTGGAATAGCTGCTCCACATTCCGGGCATCCTTCACGCAGTTCGCCCGCATGTACGGGACATCCACGCCACCAAGGCAGTTGGAACAGGGGGGAATGGTCGCCGCGCCTCATACATGCTTCGCAGAAGCGAAGTCGTGCGTAGGTCGTGGGGTCGCGGTGCCCGAGCAGCGCCCGCAGACACGGCGGCCACCAGCGCCATAGGTCTGCGGCAAACCGCACGACGCCGCGACGTTCATTTAGACAAGTAGCCAGGTTCGTGATCGCCGGGCGCTGGCTGAGGGCGCGCCAGCCCAGGTATGGGGTGCTGTGGACGCCGAGCTTCTGTTCAAGAAGCGCCGCAAGATCTTGACGTTCCCAAACTCCCATGCGGGCTGGCACGGCCAACAATGAAATGGCAGAAGGCATCGGCAACGTCGACTTGGGCCAACGCAATCGCCAGTGATCAGGAGACATCGACACGGCCTCGCTCTTCGTGGAATTGTGTCCGTCAGTCAGCTAGCCTGAGTGGTTGCACGGTGGGGCAAACCTTTTCGTGAGACTCCCAAGGTGAACGGGTGGGCGTCGGCCTACAGGCCACACGTGTCTGCCGCCGACTGGCAGGTAAAAAACCTGCTCCTATCTAACTAAGGATAACTTAGAGTCGCGTGACCTGTAATCATGAGGCACCAGTCGGCGCCTTCTTGGGGCGCCTGCGGCTGTTGGCCGACTTTGGTGCCGTTTTCCTTGCGGGCTTCTTGGGTGCTTGCAAAGTGATTTGCAGCGCCTGGGCACCGCAACCGTTGCTGCCCCGCGTCTGCACTTTTGATGTACATCCCACGCACTGACGCGTGTACATCAAAATTTCTACCGCACAGATGCATGTGCACTCTTGCGATTTCCGTAGCTTTGCATGCGCACCGATCCCGCAGATTTCCGGCATTTCCGCGTGTTGTGCGCGCCGATCTGTCCGCTGCACGTGCGCTAAGGATGCTCAAAGGCCGCGGTCCTCCAAGCCACTTGAGCCGGGCAGTGATTGAGTGCTCCGGGTCGCGTAAGACGAGATTTCGGCCGGCCAACGGGGAGAGCCGCGGAGCTGGACACGTGCGGGCGGCTTAAGCCGGACTGCTAGTTCGCTTTCCGCGCCACGGCCCTGGCGTGAGATCTCGAGCAGCCAAGTACAACGGCAGCTTGTAACTATGAAACAGTCGTGCAAGGCGGCTGCGACTTCGCCCCACAAAGAGCCAGAGGTGATGTTCGTCGAACTAGAACTCCGAGCGAAAGGGATACGTTGGCCCATCGTTCTTACGACCTTCCAGCAAATCGAACCCGACCAACACCAAAAGACGTTCCCGCGGCAAGGCGGGATCTCGCGGCTCTCGGTTTGACGCGACTATGCGCTCCGTGACGCGATTGAGGAGTTCCGCCGGCGCGGGTCGTAAGTCGATCAGTTCGATGGCAACCCCACGGGCAGCCACGGCTTGGGTCATCGCGTCCAGTAGTGCGGACAACTGCTTGTCCGGACAAGCAACGAAGCCAGGCTCAACCAAAGCTGGGAACAGGCGATGGACAAATTCGTCGATGACCTGCTGGATGAGATTGTCGATCTCAAGACTCATGCTCGTCGCTCCCCCGGCTGGGTGCCCCGCCGTCTGTACTTGGCTGCTCCTCATGTTGTACGTACCACAGTGTCCCCACGATCTGCGCCAACACGCATCAATCGCCGCGAGCATTTGTCCGCAGCCCCCAACGGATGTAGTCAATACTCCCCATCTTCAACCACTCCCGCGCACCCTGAACGCGCTTGTGTTGCACCCGGCCATAACGTAGCGGATTTCAGCGCTGCCATTCCTCAGGTGTGCAGCTCGACGGGCACCGCAGTGTTCAATCACCTTCGCTGCATGTCCGGTCCACAGGCCATTCGAACCCGGTGTACCCCAACTGATCAGTTGCCAGGGTGCTCCTTTTCAGTCGCACAAGATGCGACCTCAGTCGCTCCAAGGTGGAGCAAAGCTCAGTATCCGTGTTTAGGTACGGCGAGCAGAACTGCTCGACGGGTACCCAATGTGCTTCTTGGCCGGGGTGAACGTATGCCTCACAGTCATCCACAAGGAGAGCAAGCGGCCATTGCACCTGTGAGATGACCCGAAGGTCCTTGGTGGGGCCCTTCCAATCGACATACTCCAGGTCAGCGAACCAGGCTGGGACAAGCCGCTCCTCTACAAGCCCAAGAGCGATACGTCGAAACTGGGGTTCCCGCACGGTAGTGAACATGACGATGCGGTGAAACAGCGTCCGACACCCTATCAGGAATTCGCCCAGTCCTGGACGGGGGATTTGGCTGACCGCGTTCGACACCAAGGTGCCTTCGAGATCCAGCGCCAAGACTGGCTGACGTGGGCCCTCGCCTGGTTCAGCTGGTTCTCTCGTCATATCCCCTCCGACGCCTATGACAGGCACTAAGCGTAACTTAGAAGCTAAGCCAGTAGGGCTCAAGAACGCCCCTCATGCGCCGTTGAAGAGGAGTGCATCTTCCTACGCCCACGCGCCGATTTCGCCTTTGGCTCACCCTTTCCGGCTCTTCTCGGCGAAGCCGGGCCTTGTAGCGCTCGTTGAGTCATAGCTTGAACGATCCCGGTCGCCCAAGATGAGATTTCAGGCGGTCCACAGAATGCTCAGGGCGCCATTGCTCGCCCAGAACGGCGAGCCACGCGCTCGAATACAACCGTCCGCCCAGCTTCAACTGCTAAGACGTTCAGCGTCTTCGAAATTTTGGTGCGGAGCGACGTCGCGATGGCATGGTCGCTATCACTGCCCTCGCCGCATTGAGTCCGAGCATCCGAGTGCTGCCTAGCACTGCCTTCTATCCCGCTCGGGCACCCACCCACGAGCGCGCGCCCATGCCCGATCGATGGGGGTTTCAGGGAGCTCCCGCACCGCGGGCGGCGCGTCTGGCACGGGTTTTCTGGCGCGTCGGCGCTTTCGCGGCGCGCGTGGCAGCCTGTCGGCCGCCGCGGGGTTTCGAGTTGTCGGCGAGTGACGCACGCACTACCGCCGGGAGATCTCCCAACGTCACGAGCTGCTCCGCCAACGCATCGGCCCGCGCGCGTTGCGCGGCGGCCTCCCGCTCGGCGGTTGTGGCCGCCACGCGCGTCGCCTCGAGACCTTGACGCAGGGCGTCCTCCGTCTGGCGCCATCGAGCCCGCGCGCGTCCCGACTCTGCCCGCAGCTCGCGCAACTGCTGACGCGCAACATCGATCTCGGCATGGGCGCGGTCCTCGAGCTGCCGCAGGTGCGCAGTGTGCTCCGCTTGGGAGGCCGCCGCCTGCCGGACGGCGTCGAGGTGCGTGCGCAGCGAGGCGGCGTCGGCCCGGGCCGCGGCCAGCGCCTGCTGCGTGCGCTCGGCGTGGGCATGGGCCTCCATGAGTTGGCTCGCCTGCAGGTCTGCAAGGCGCTGCAGGTCGGCCAAGCGGGTCTGCGCCTGGTCACGCTCGGCTTGGGCACTATCGGCGTCGGCGAGAGCGGCCTTGGCCGTCACGTGGGCCGCGTCGCGTGCGAGTTCGGCTTGGCGCACGGCGGCGGCCACGTCGTCGCGGGCTTGGGCCAGTGATTGACGAACTGGAATCGCCCCTGCCTAAGCAGACAAGCCGCTCCTACGCTACCAAACTTCGCCCCCGATTCATTGATCGCCTCACAAGTCGCATCCGAGTTGAATTGCCACCGGGGAAACGGCCCCGGATTCCGCTGGGTTCAGTTTGCAGGCGCAAGCGGCACAACCCGCTACGTAACGGCGTCGCACTCCGTAAAGACCTAGCTGCGTTAGATCAGCCGCGAGAACTCCACAGAGTTAATTTCATCGCCGCCACTCCTCGGGTGTGCAGCTCGAGGCGGCACTGTATAGCGGCAGGCTGTAGCTGTTGAAAAGGCGCCGCAGACGTTCCCAGTCGCGTCCGACGAAGAGCCACAGATGCTCTTGGTCGAATTGGAACTGGGAGCGAAATGGGTACGTGGGAGCTTCGTTCTGTTCGCCTTCGAGCAAGTCGAATCCCGTCAACACCAGCAGCGTGGCTTCGGCCCCTTCGGAAGCCATGGAAACCATGCAGCCGATCGGTCACTCCGTTCAGTCGTTCCGCGGGCGCCGGTCGCAGGTCAATCACTTCAGTACTTACCCCCTTGTCGGAAGCGGCTGTCGCAATCGCAGCAATCGCCGCGCTTTCAGTGCCCTCGTCCGGACAGGCGAGATAGGCCGGTGATCGGAAGGCGGGGAACAGGCGATGGACGTATTTCTCCACCACGCGCCGAACCAGCTCTCCATGGGGCCCTTCGACATCATCAGTACTGTGGCTCATGACCGTTCGAGATCCGGCACGGGTGTGAATTGTCACGAACTGAGTATGGCTTCCTCCGCCCCCCATGTCAGCTTTGGCCTGGGGTCTGCGTGCGCGCGTTCCCCAGCCCCCGCTCCGAGCATCGGCCGCAGCCGTTGTTGACCGCCCCAAGCTCTATTCACCACGCGCGCCAACCCTCGCCAAACGACGCTGACAAGGGTCCTCAGCTCTCCACGCACGCACTCAGCAGCCCCCGCCGAGACTTGGCCCTCTGTTTAAACGTTCTAACGACCGCCTAGGTACTCGCCCACCGCAGCCCGCCGACCTGCTTGCACCATCTCGTCAGCGGTACGGCCGCCGAATTCAGCCACGGCGCAGTCCAGATACCAAGCGGCCGCGCGGCGCTCGTTGCCGCCATGGATGTCGACCGCCTTGACCAGGACCTCAACCACGGCCTCTAGGTACGTCCGCAGTTGTGGCCTGGGCGGCCACACATCGAGCTCGCTTACGGTGACCCGCGCTCTCTCCGCCAGCGGTTCGGGCCTCAGTCGCAGGAACACACCGACTCGGGCAGGTGAATACCAAGCTTCTCCCGGCTCACAGAGGCGGGCCACCAGTGTCAGGTCCTTCTGACGGGGGCGTGGGCGCTCCCGCATCTCGTCGCCGACCCGCAAGCGGCCGTTCGTGCGGGTCCTACCCTGGACGGCCCAGTTGAGGGCGATGTTCATGGCCTCCTGGTCCCGGCACTGCATGTGCGCTAGGTACGCAGCGCGCAGTTTGTCGACGTGCGCGCGGGCCTCGGGCGAGAGGGTGGCTTGGTGCGTCGTCATGGTGTGCGACCTGGGCCGCTCCCGCAACTGACGGAGCCCTCAGCTTACGCCCGCCGTGCCGTCTGCGCATCAGCCACGCCACTCTCCGACGTTTGCGGTCCGCCGCGTCACGACGTTTGTTTGGTGCTGCGCGCAGCGCGTACTGCAGGGGATTTCGGGCGCGTAGGTGCCTTGGCGCCACGTGTGGCGGGCGGCCGCGCGCCGCGGGCTTTAGGGTTGTTGGCGAGAGTCGCGCGCAACACCGCCGGGAGATCTCCCAGTGTCTCTACCTGTTGCGCCAAGGCGTCGGCCCGGGCGCGTTGCGTGGCGGCCTCGCGCTCGGCGGTCGCCAGGGCCGTACGCGCCGCCTCCAATGCCTGACGCAGGCCGTCTTCGGTTTGGCGGGCCTGCGTTTGCGCGCTCGCCCGTTCCGTCCGGAGCTCGCGCACCTGCTGTCGCGCCGCGTCGATCTCGGCATGGGCGCGGTCCTCGAGCTGGCGCAGGTGCGCGGCATGCGCGGCCTGGGTGGCTGCTGCCTCTTGTCGGACGGTGTCGATCTGCGTGCGCAGCTCGGCGGTCTCAGTCTGGGCCGCGGCCAGCGCCTTGTGTGTGCGCTCGGCGAGGGCTTGGGCCTCCGCCAGTTGGCCGACCTGCAGGTCGGCCAGGCGCTGCAGATCGGCCACACGGCTCTGCGCCTGGTCCCGCTCGGAGCGGGCGACCTCAGCCTCGGTGCGGGCGCCGTCCGCGGCAGCCGTGGCGGCGTCGCGCTCCGCCGCTGCCTCACGCACGGCGTTGGTTGCGGCCGCCCGGTGCTCGGCCAGCGCCGCTTCAGCGTGCGCGCTGCCCGCCTCCAACGCCGCGGTCCACAGTTGCGCGGCCAGCGCCTGCACCGCTTCGGGTGCGTCCGGCAGCGCCAGGCGGCGCTCCTGGGCTTGGAGCCGTGTGCCGAGCGCCTGCCACCAGCCCTCGAGCAGGCGCGTGACCGTGTTGGGCGAGCCGGTGCCCAGGTGCGCGCGCACGCGCTCAACGGTGGGTCGCTCGCCAGCCGCCACCAGGGCGTCGGCTGCGGCGTGTACCTGCTGTTCCGTGATACCGCGCGCCATTGGTCAGTCTCCTATTTCCGCGCCCTACTCTCTTGTCGGCGTACTCGTGATAAGTGATGATTATCGTGGCTATAGCGTCTTATTCGTAGTAAATAATACATGCTATGAAAGATAATTCTACAATTCCCACCCTCGCCCAGACCGCCTCCGGCATGGCACTGCCTGCCCAACTGGCGCAGCAGGCCGCGGATGCGGTGCGCGAGTTGCTCGCGGAAGCGGCGGCCGAGAACACCACCCGCAGCTACGCCAGCGCCTTGCGCTATTGGGCCGGTTGGCACACGGCGCGCTACGGGACCGAATTGACCCTGCCGGTGCCCGAGGCGGTCGTGCTGCAGTTCGTGGTCGACCATGTGGTTCGGCGCAACGCCGACGGCGAGTTGGCCTGGGAACTGCCGCCGGCCGTTGACCGGGCCCTGGTGGCCGCCGGCCTGAAGGCCAAGCCCGGTCCATGGACCTTGTCCACGGTCAGGCATCGGGTGGCGGTGCTATCTACCGCGCACCGACTCAAGCAGTTGGTCAATCCATGCGAACAGCCGGCGATCCGTACCGTGCTCAGCCGCGCCGCCCGCGCCGCGGTCAAGCGCGGCGAACGCCCCCGCAAGAAGACTGCGACCACCCTGACCGAGCTCGAATCCATGCTCGCCACCTGCGACGACAGTCTGGAGGGTCTGCGCGATCGTGCCCTGCTCTGCTTCGGCTTTGCCAGCGGCGGGCGCCGGCGCAGCGAGATTGCCGCCGCCGACCTGCGCGACCTGCGTCGAATCGGTGAGAAGGGTTACATCTACCGGCTCGAGCACAGCAAGACCCAACAGGCAGGGGTCACCGCCTCCTCCACCCCAGACAAGCCGGTGCTAGATCGGGCGGCGCTGGCGTTGGAGGACTGGCTGGAGGCGTCGGGGATTACTGAGGGCGCGATCTTCCGGCGACTGTGGAAGCAGCGCATTGGCCCTGCCCTGTCCCCCGCCGCGGTAGGCGAGATCGTGCAGCGGCGGGCGCGTCTGGCTGGACTGGAGGGGGATTTTGGCGGGCACAGCCTGCGCTCGGGGTTCGTGACCGAGGCCAGCCGCCAGGGCGTGGCGCTGCCAGCGATCATGCAGCTGACCGAGCACAGGTCGGTGTCGAGCGTGGTGGGGTACTTTCATGCAGGTGGATCAACAGCTAATCCAGCTGCTCGTCTTCTGGAAGACTAAGAGACTTCATGTTCTTTCTTTTGTAGAACGCGTCAGGAATGAACCGAACCCAACCTCTTTAGGTTTAAAGAAAGCTGCTGCGTTACCTCGGCAGAAGGTACTTGCCACAAGTCACTGAGGGCGAGCACCGCGCGCGAAGCCTCCCATGGCAGGATAGATCTGCCTTCGATTTGCACAAATGGGCCGTCAGATTCTGTAAGCACTTTCTCTCGAGGCATGTGATCCACTAGAGCACGGCCCTTCGAACTACTTAGCATCGCTGGGCCCACACTGAACCAACATCCCTGCTCCACCGCCTTGTCGACCTCTTTCACCGTGCCGCTGAACCAATGAAGGATAGGAATTCCAGCCCTCGGATGCTCTGCCAGTCGACTCAGAACGTCTTTGCTAGCGCGGCGGCTATGTAACGAGAGGATCTTGCCCCCCGCGTTGGAGCAGGCTGCAAGGATTCGCTCGAAGACTACCACCTGGTCATTCCAGTGCGGCTTGAACTCTGGCGCTCCATCCAACCCGATCTCGCCCACGTAGCGAGTCTGCTCCACCAACTGTTCGAAGAGCGGAAGCTCCGACTTGCGCAGATGGGCCACTTGGGGATGAAGCCCCAGGGCGGTTCTGATACGACTCTTGCCTAACGCCAACGCCGAGGTGCCCTTCCAGGCCGATGGCGTGGTAGTGACCGATAGAACATAGAGGCCCCGCTCCTGACACGCCGCAGCGACCGCGTGCGGATCCGGATACAGGTCTAAGTGGCAATGAAAGTCGATCACGTCACACCAAGCTCGGCGTGCAGGCTTTCCAGCTCAGCGAGCCCACGTTGCACGAGCGCTCGGCGCGGCGCCCTCTCCCCCATCCGCGGATACGACAAGGAAGAAGAGAGCCATGTATCGATTCCATCCATTTTCACTTCAGCGATGGCCATGGCGATGGATCTTACGTCATCGAATTTCGCGTGATCGGCATCCCTCTTGCCTAGATTCTTGAACTTGTAGCCAGTGTCATCCACATGCTCCCAGGCATTGATGGCCGCCCGACGGACCTGACAGGGAACGCAGCGCCCGCAATGCTGATAGCCAAACACGCGGTAGCGGCCACAACTGACGGAAGAGAGAGCAAGTTCTTCCAGCAAAGTTTGATCCTTGCACTCATTCAACATCTGCCCCTTCGTCTTGTCTTCGTAAGGGTTTTCCAGCCGAATCCTCAGTCCCGCTGCGGCCAGGAGATCACGCAGCCTGCTCAAGAACTCCGGATGCGCCGTGCGGGTGCTCAGGCTACCCAATCGCGTATGAGTGAGAGATGGATTAAGGGCGATGAATCCGTTTTCGCAGACGAATACAGGCACCTCCTTGCCTTCGTGATAGCGCTCAAGCGTGGTTGCCGCGACAACGGCGAATGCCAAAAAGATGATGGACCGAGCGCGTTGTGAATCTTCCTTTCTCCAGGGCGGGGTAGCGTTGTGATTGAGCGCTAGGTGCTTAAGGCCGCCACCGATACGCTCAGCGAACAAGTTCTGATTGTCCGCATCGCCTCGGACCACATTGCTCACAGCCATGGGCGAATAGCCCTGTTCCACCAAGTCTATCGCACCGACCAAGCTGTCCAGTCCCCCGGAAAGCAACACCACGCAATCTTCTTTAGGACGAACCAACTTCGATGGCGCTTTTGGCGTGTGCCCTCCTTCAACAAAACTGATGTTCCAGCGATCCGTGGAAAGAAAGCCCAGCATTGCCTGGATGGCATCGGATTGGGTGGACCAGAAGTCGGGATCCGAAACGGCTACAACCAGCTCTATCTGGCGCGTCCACCCATCGGGACTGTCACTGCGCGTCACCGACACGTCTGCCGTCACTACCGCCAATGCCAGCGAGAGAAAGTCCCAGGCGCGTTGATCCGGCAGCAGTCCAGAGCGGTAAATTTCCCGCTGCACGGCTTCTCCCGCACTGCCCTGACGATCGTTAGACCGGTTGCGCTGGCCGTAAAGCAGAACCTCTAGATCGTGGCCTTGCCGGACCGGACAGCCCTTCGGTGTACAGAAGATCTTCAAGACACATACTCCTCGAACACCGTGAATGTCTCCCGCAGCGCGTCTCTCACCATTTGGGTGACCCCGCCGGAATTCAGTTGGCGTCCTGCCTGCTTTAACGTTCGAAAAGAGGCGGAAACCGTCTGCTTGATGTAGCTGCGAATCTCCTTCAGCCTCGCCAAACCCATGGTGGTTGTAGGCGCCTTTTCGATGATGACTTGACCCGTATCGAGCTCGAACCGACGAACGACGTCGTTTGCCGTGAAACTCTCAATCGCGAATTCCCGCTGCTCGTCCGTCAGCTGCAGCAGGTTAGCGCTCTCGTAGCGCGCCAAGAGCTCGGACAAAGCGTCTCGAATCGCTGCTCGTGAAGCTTCCGCATCCTGGGTTCCATCCACCGGCCGCACGGCTTCGACGATCGCATCCATAATCTCATCGGCGCTGCGTCCGACCAGCAAAGCGCGATCCACCACCGCAGTTGGATCTGGCGTCGCGCCTCCGGCCAAGCTGCTGAGAGCTGTAGATAGAGTTCCTGCGGTTGTTGCCGTGCTGCCCATCCGGCGAGACGCTGTGCCGGATCCTCCATACCCGCCACGCACATACCCTTTCAGCGCCCTACGCATCGATCTGCTGTCGCCGGTTTGCGCGTAGTCCCCCAAGTTCCTACGGGTCGTCCCCCATCTACCCGGTGGTGCCGTCGGAGTGGGAGTGGGCATGGGAGCTTCACCCGGCTGCCCGTCCTGTCCGTCCTGCCCAGGATCATCCCCAGGTGGACTGCCTGGCGCCGAGCCGTCCGCCCACGGTGGAATCATCGGCACGCCCGACCCAGGCCCTTTACTGCTCTGAGAGGTTCCCATCAGCTCGTCCTTTGCTGGATTGCTTTCTTCGCTGGACCACCGACTCCTTGTTTGAGCCAGTGCTCGAATAGACTGTCCGCCCACGGTTGGCCATCGACCTTCGGCACGATGCTGGCTTGGATTTGCGCGATCGGTCGATCGCGAAGGAAGGACGCCAGACGCAGCCCCTGGGCAGGATCGTGCTCCCCAACGACCAAGCAAGCCTCCAAGATTTCTGGAACGCCCCACTGTTGCTCCTGCCGGGCCCGATCCAAAAGGCGATCCATCATGATGGCAATCTCGGGACGGCTGATGGCCACCAAGCGTGGTTTCAGTGCGCCCGCCATGTCTGGGCTCGCCAGCAATCCAGTCAACACGTCCGCAGCGTCTGACGACAGCCTGTCTTCGGGCATGATCAGAGGCGCATGCTCCCGGCCAACGTATAGCGCGCCACGAAGATCTTCTTTGGCCAACGCAGGCGGCAACGTCAACCACTCTTGCACGAAAGACCCTTGCCAAGGAGCAGCCAACTCAACAGCAATACCACTGGCAGCCTTCTCTTCCCATTCCGCGAGGATCGTTGGGTGACCGCTGTCATGCGAGCTAACCGAAGCAATGAGTTGGCCGTAAGCCTTTGGATCGCCCAGACGCTCAAACAGCAGCAACTTAGCGAGAACGGCCTCATCGACGCCGACTCCTTGAGCCTTCGAAATCGTCATTCGTATCGAAAGCGCGTTGAGAAACCGCTTAATGAGCCGCGGGTTGCCCGAAATGTCCGACGCAGCAACCATCAAAGGCGCCAACCGATCAGCTGTGTCCAGCTGACCGAGCAAACTAGGGGGAAGGTCAAGTTCCAGCGATTGGATGAAAGCACGATCCACGCGTTTTCCGAGCCAGCTCTGGCGCAGACGCTCTCCGACCTTCTGGTGGATAGTCTCCTTGATCGATGCTTCAAGCTCGCTGTTGTCTACGAACAACATCATCATGTATGCCCGAACTTCCTGCGTCCCCAGTGCGGGCACACGGATGGGCACCTGAATCAGCTTGTCGAAGTAGTTGGTGACCAGCGTATCGTCTTCAAGACCCTCGAAATGCTTGCGCACCGCGTGCTTGATCATTCCATCATCGGCAGCGATCACAAACGCCGTGTTCTTCAAGAACAGGAAGAGCCGGATAGCCTCGAGCGTCGAGATGGTGGTGGGCGGCAAGCAACGGTCCAAGTCGTCGATCAATACGACGAGCGTGATACCGAGCTCTTCTAGGGCTTCCTCAAAGCTATCGCGAAGCGCCTGAATTTCCTTAGGAGGAGAGTCGTCGGGTTTGGGTCCAAGCAGGGAGCCAGCCTCGTCAGCCACTGCCTTGGCTTGCTCCTTACCCAGCTCGAACTCCTTCTGACTCACACCATCGGCCATGCCTTTAGCCGTGCGCAAGAGCCCGCCCAGCAAGCCGGTTGGAGCCAGCCCCAACGCCAACGCGATGGCATCCCCAGTAACCAGCTTAGCAGCGCGAAACCACTTGATCCGTTTGATGAACTCCAGGACCTTGTTCTCGCCCTTGCCTCGCTCTTCCGCTTCTTCCTGCAGCTTCTCAGCGATGACATCCATCAATGCCGCGCGCGCATCGTCATAACCTTGGTAGAGCCACGCATTGAACTCCACGAAAACAAATTCCCGATCACCGTTCTTCTTAGGACGGCCCGCCAACGATGCTCGTGTCAGTTTGATCAGCGAAGACTTACCCCTGCCCCACTGCCCTGATACGCCGATTGAAATCGGCTTTCCCTGAGCCTGCGCGATGATTTCGGCAATGGTGTCCGCCACGCCGGAAAAGTTCAGGAAATCCCTTTCGGTTTCGTTGTCTGTCCACATCGAGTGCTGCTCTCCCCGATCTCTATACACCTTCGAAATGGCTGCCACCAGCTACAGCACTATCAACCTTACTTGATCCAAGACTGGAGCATGAGTCACCGGTTCGGCTGATCGCTTATCTTCAAGCATGGTAGTTGATTACCTCTTGCGCTCATCTTAGCGCCATACTTTTCATCGGATCCGGATCCGGACCCGGACCCGGACCGAGGCCGCGCTCTTGTCTTCAACGGACGAATCGCCACTGCTTTGGGTATCCGGCCCCGATCAGACCCCCTAATCCCCTCGCTGGCACGATGTCCGCTTATTGTGCAGTCGGCACCAACGTCTAGTACTCTGGGCTGGCCCAATTTGCCACGGCAACGACCCTTGTCCGCTACGATTTGCCGTCCGGCGGCCTGACAAATGACTATCCTCCACGGAAGCGCACCCGTCATGACGCCTCAAGTTTTGCTAGATGGTCTCCGTGGACTCCTGCGAATTCAACCACCATTGGAAGGCCGCGGCGAGTACGGTGTTGAACAGCGCCAATGGCTTGGTCGAGCGAGCGCGCTAGTGTCCGAATGGGACCGGGCGCAAGCTATCGGATTTCGCGTCGAAGCGCGAAACATGGCGGCAAACATCAATCGCCAGGCCAATTTTGGCTCGGTCCTGACGACTATTCACGAGGCGATCGCGGCTCTTGAGCACAGCCTGCCGGCGGATGCTGGACAGGTGTTTGGACCTGGCGCAACGTATGACTTCTTCCGAACCCTCAATGAGCTTGTGGGCAGTGCAACGCAGTCATTGTTTGTCGTCGACCCATACATGGACAGCATGGTCTTCGACGGTTACCTCGCCAACCTGAGACGACCGATCGCCACGCGGTTGCTAATGCACCGTTACCTCGACAGCGTCAAGGTCGCAGTCACGGCCTTCCACGCCCAGCACGGCGGGCAGATCGAAATACGTCGCAGTACCGAACTGCATGATCGCCTGGTCTTCATCGACGAAGCCCAGTGCTGGGTGCTCGGCGCATCTATCAAAGACGCAGCCGCAAAAAAGCCCACATACCTAGCTCCGTTGGCAGAAGATCTAGTTACAGAGAAGTTGAGGATATACGACGATCTGTGGCGAGCCGCGACGCCGATTTAGTCCCTGTAGCCGCAACAGGCCCAACCGAACTTACTATGGCCCTGCTTCGAGGTCCGCTCTGGATGGCGGTTTCAACCGGTCAATGCAACAGCTTGTCGATATCGTTCGATCGGCGTTTCAAAGTTCAGCGTCTTGCGTGGTCGTTCGTTCAAGCGTCTGACCACCTCATCGAGCTGGGCCTGCGAGAAGCCCGATACATCGATGCCCTTCGGGAAGTACTGCCGCAGCAGACCGTTGGTGTTCTCGTTTGAACCGCGTTGCCATGGGCTCTGCGGATCGCAGAAGTAGACCTGAATGTCCGTGGCCAGGGTGAAGCGGCGATGGTCAGCCAGCTCCTTACCGCAGTCCCAAGTCCGCGACTGGTACAGCTGACTCGGCAGCTGGCGTGCATGCTCGATCAGCGCGTCCACCACCGTCTTCGTGTCCTTGCGATCGACCTTCACCAACATCACGTAGCGCGTGCTGCGCTCGACCAGTGTGGCGATCTGGCTGTTGCCGCTGCCGAACAGCAGGTCGCCTTCCCAGTGGCCGGGAACGGCGCGATCCTCGACGTCGGCAGGCCGTTCGCGGATCGACACGGTGTCGCTGATCAGGCCATGGTCCGCCGTTTTCTGGGTGTGGTGGCGAGAACGGCGCATCGCCCGGCTCCGCCGCAGGTGCTCCAGCAGCTCCTTCTTCAGCGCGCCACGCGACTGGATGAAGAGCGTGCGGTAGATCGTCTCGTGGGACACCTGACAGGTCGCATCGTTGGGATAAGTGCGCATCAGCCAACCGGCGATCTGCTGCGGGGACCACTGCTGTTGCAGCTTGTCCGCCACTTTCGACGCCAGCGCGGGATGTAGCGCCAGCTTACAAGTCTTCGGTCGGTGCGCCCGGTCCCAGGCGGCCTGATCCGCATGACTTGCACGGTAGCGATCGGCGCCGCCATTGCGCCGTATTTCCCGGCTGATCGTCGACGGCGCTCGCCCCAGAGTCGCTGCGATCGAACGAATCGAATGGCCGGCAACCAGCGCTCGCGAGACATCTTCGCGCTCGGCCAAGGTCAACGCCCGCACCGACCGGTGTCGAGCTGGCGGCCGGATACCACCCGTTGCAGCCAAGATCCCGCGAACCGACGAATGATGTCGATCAAATAGCCTGGCTATCTGGTGGAGCGACTCGCCCTTCTGCCAGCGGTCCCACATCAGGCCCTTCTGGGCATCGGTGTACTGGATCCGGGTTCTTCGCTTCAACCGCAACACTCCTGCTGCCTAGGCAGTTAGCCATGTGTTGCATCGATCGTATGAAACCGCCATCGACAGTTGCCATGCCCCTACCCCCGATAAATCTGCCTAATCCCCTGCCTCGCTTAGATCTGCTCCGGTACGGCCTCAGCGGACCTAACCTCGCCAACCGTTTGCACAACGAGCTACCCGCATCGAGCCAAGCATCGAGCCTTTGATCCGAAGGTTTCGACGGAAGTGGCCGTGAAGCACGGAGTTGGGAGACCACTAGCTAGTATGGCCGCACAACCCTAAGTCCAGACCGTCGAGGAGAGACCTCGATGATCCAGCGCTCACTCAGATGCGTCCAACTCGGGAAATGTGCCGCTAAAGGCTTGGCGCGTCGCGGGCGCGGCCTGACCGCGCGCGGGCTCGGCAGCAGCGCTTGGCGTGTCCATGCATGATGACGGGCCTCGACATTTGGCGATCCGATGGTGCGCAATACCCAAAACAGAACGGACGGTGGCGTCCCAGAAGCGCTGCGTCCGTGCGCGTACTGTAAAGCGCCGACGCCCGAGGCGGACTTCGCGCTCGAGCATGCCATTCCACAGTTCCTCGGCGGGGCACAGGCGCCCGAGGTCTTCCGCCTGCGCAACGTCTGCAAGGCGTGCAACAACAACCTAGGCACCTTCGTCGATGGCGCATACGCCAAATCGTGGCCGGTAAGCCAAGCGTTGGCCCATGCGGCGCGGCGCCTCTACGTCGGCGGCCCGCGCCCATTGCCGCTCTGGTGCATCGGCCAAGTGCAGCTCGAAGGCGTCGACATGCCGACCCGGCGGTCGGACAAGCACGCGTATGTTCAAGAGATGTGGGTCGGTCCGTCCGGTGAAACGCTGCTGTGGATCCGCCCGCAGGACGATCAGACGTCCGCCTACGTGGGCGGCAATCCGCTGCACAAGCGCCTGCCAGCGACAGCATATTGGCTGCCTACCAGCAATGACCCAATGCGCCTGCAAATGGGGTTTGAAAGCGTGGCGACACTGCGCAAGGGACGGCCGAAGACGCGATTGGTGCTCGGGTGTCCGGCCGATGACCCTGGCCGCCAGTTGAGCGCCTGGGGGTTTGTCGATCCCGACGACGTCGATCAGCGCAACCTTCACGCGCTCCGTGCGGCCTGCCAGGACTCGATACGCGCACGTATCGCACTGCAGCCACCGGTCGATCCGCGATTTTTCTCCAAACTCGCGCTGGGCGTTGGATTGGCGGTATTTGGCGTGCCGTTCGAGACGAGCGACGCGGCAGGTGAGTTGCGCCGCGGCGTCTGGCCAAGAGGGCAGGACGACATCACTGTCCGCGGTCTTGGCGGCCTGCCCCTTGCGGGCTCCGACATTGCCCGATACTGCAGCCTGCCAGGCGCCGTGGTGCTCACAATCCTGCGGATCGAAGGCGACTTTGTTCTGACTTTGTCGATTGATGCCGCCGTCGCGGCCACGGTCGCGCTCGCCCCAGCCACGCTCGGGCCTGCAGTTCCGATCGGGGACGCCGGCTACGCGCTGATCCTCGTGCCGTATCTGGACCGCGCGGTAGAGACCACACTCGCCGATCTTCTTGCGCATCGCCTAACAGAACAGCCGCTGCCGACCTTGGCCTTCTACGAGTCGCAGATCGCCGAGGCGTTGAATTTCAACGCGCGGCTCACAACGATGCCCGGATTTCCGGGCCGCTGAACGCGACGCTGCGATCCGCTTGGGCTGCCGGCTCCGGTGCACATCGGAGCGAGCTCTACGCGGCCGCTTCGGATGGGGTGGCTTCCGCCGATTAAATAACGACGTGGTCTCTACTTTGAGGGACAGGTTCAGACCGCCTCACCCGCTTTCGGCCAAAAGCGAACAAGGTCGAAGTCGCAGCAGCATCCCCGTGCACAGGGTCGATCCAAAAGCATCAACCCAAGCTCTCATGGCATAGAATCGAAGAGCAGAAATACTTCTGGAGGGCGTGCGGCATGCGCGAAGAACTTGACTATAAGCTTGAGTACGTTGTAGCAGAGCAGCGTCGCCAGCGCGAATCCGAAGACGGGTGGATTTATATTGGCGTCGATACACGCGACGGCCAAATGGCGAAAATAGGCCTGACAGCCGGACTCGCTAATACACGCGACAGCAGCAGTCAGAATCCGTTCTATACGCTTTTTTGCATGTTCAAGGTCAAGGCTGGAATTGCACCAAGCGTATTGCGGGAGATCGAAACCGCTGCCAAAGGATTCCTCGGGCAACGCTATCACGTGTTCCCTCACGTAGGCTCTTCGAGGGAATCAGAGTGGTTTGGGATATCCCCAGCAACCATGCGCCTGGAAGTTCGTGACTTTCTTGCCGCCAATTTCATGCGTTTTATGGACGGATACTACTGCTTCGACCGAGAAATCGACGTTATCCATGAGTGGGAGAACGCAGCACTGCTCTATGGTCAAATGAGAGAGCCGTACCGCGCACGCGACTTGAGCAATCCTCCCTGTGCGCCGGAGTGTATGTCTCCGCCCGGCTGCGGCGCTGATTGCGACTGCTGGCCCTAGAGAGCACTGACTGCGGCAACACTTTGCCGAGCCGGCTGTGAGCCCGCTGGCGCGTTAGACGGGCGCCGCTTTGTGCCCATGTAGCGAGCGCTTCGAATCATGCTCGGGGAAGACACGCGTGAACGCGGCGAGCACCTGGCGTTGCACTTTGACAACCAGTGTCAGGCCCTTACCGCCGAATCTGAGAGTGCGTTGCTTGCGGTTCCGAACAAATGAGCCAGCAACCCTGTCTAAGAGTAGTTAGCTCGGTAAGTTGAGAAATGGACCGAGTCGCGTCCGCTTTAGGTCGAATGCTGCCATACCCCCGATAATTCATCGAATCGTTCTGCAGTTGCCCTACTCTCCTGCGCAGCTTCCGATTCCGGCCAGAAGCGTACTTCTCGCTCCCGCATGCCCGTGCTAGATATAGATAATTTGCGGGAACGCTTGACTGATCATTACAGCCCAGCCTGAACCGAACTACCTCGAAGCCGCCATCACAAAAATCATCGTTGCCCGCCAATGCGCGATAGAGCTTGGCGAGCCAGTAGTTCGGGCCTGACGCTTCCTCGATGTCGACTGCTCCCTCGATCAGCTTCTCCGCGACGCGCACAACGACGCCAGAAAACGACAAAGCCCGCCAATCCTTTGATGTTTCGCGGTCGATTACACGGTCACCGTTCTCCAAATGTTCCCACACACAAGTTGTACTTTCAGCGTGCAGTTACTACCAAATCAAAGCCAAGTTTAGCCAATCTATTGATTAACTCAGAGGGAAGCTCAAAACTAAACCCGTACTGATCGCCATTCGGGTCGAGCGGAACAAATATATCTAGCTCCGCCCTATCGACTCCAGCCGCACCGACGATGCTTGTGCATTTGATCCTACTCACGATCCCCGCTAGCGAGGACGCAATCTGATCAGATTCTGCGTTCGCGCGGTACTCCCAGAAGCCAATCTTCTGGACGACCTCTGATCCAGACGAGGTTATCCGCACATCACCGCGGCTGCGGGATCTGGTTGGAACTAAGCCGAGCAGCTCTGACGCACCATCCAGCGAAATCGAATTTCCATAGAGATAGATCGCAATAGAGGCGTGGTTATCGTCCATCTGCATATCATCATTATTCATCATTCAAGTTCCCAACCGGCTCGCCGTTCGGATCAACGACCTCTCCCGTGCTTGGGTTTACGCCGAAATCATGATCACCTCTTGCGCCAGGAGTATTTTCCTTTACTCCTCTATGGAACCTGCGCTTTCCTTCATTCGCACCCACGCCATTTCTCTTACCCCATTCGGCAGCTCCAGAGTCGCCCGGCCAAAACCCTGACGGGAATGAACCGGACATTGCCATTCCGCAAGGCGGGCCGCCTGGCATCTCACACGCCGAGGCTCCCATTGGCGATGGCCAAATCAACATCAACGGCCATGCGCGACTTCCGATTCCCTCCGCCAAACCCCCAATCCGCCCGCCGATTGCACCCCACGGGATCGGTGCCGGCCTAGGAGCCGTGACGCTGACTCCTGGAAGAGTTACTGCAGGCGCTGTAGCCGTGACAGTTACTGGCTGCAACGTCGTCGGCTCTGGTAGGGGCGGCGGTGGCGGCGGTGGCGGCTCCTTTTCTTCGTCATCGAAAGCCAAGCGGCCGTCAGGGTCAGTGAACCGATAAGGATTGTTGTTTGCGTACCAGTACCGATTAAAGTTCGCCCCGGTGCCGCTGTTAACAGTCACCGGGTCAACGCTCAAGAATCTTCCGAGCATCGGATCGTAATAGCGCTGTTGCATGTACGTCAGCCCCGTGGCGGCATCCTGCACATGCCCGGTATACCCGGGCCCATCGTCCAGGCGAGGTAGCAGTTGCGCACCGTAAGGCTCGTATTCCCGACGCTCAATGATCTGGCCATTGCTGTTGGTGATTACTACCGGCGACCCCAGTGCATCGGTGTGGATGTAGCGAACCGATTCGGCCGAACTGGCGGAGAAAGCTCCTAGTAATCCGATAAGGGCAACTAGTCGGACGATCATTGCGCAACCTCCTCCTTGAGTGAGCCGATGATTTCCGGGAAGTCCGTGGACAAACAGGCCGAACAGCTGGATGAATCAACGGCCTGGGCATTCTCCATGGCGGCTGTCATATGCCCATCCCTTTGAGGTTGCATCATGATGCGGGCCCGCGCCAGGAAGAGCAGTAGTTACCATGGCATGCTCGCACCCAATACTGACGCACACCCACTCCTGCCCTGCCGGTCTGAGTAGCTGAACCGTCATAGATGATCGTAGGCTCGAGATCTCCCCGCTGCTCTTTCACTTCGTACCTGGTAGCCCCTGCCGATGAAGGCCAAGTTATTGTCCAAGTGCTATTTGGAGGACGAGTTGAGTAGTCAACTTCCCTCGTCACGTTGAGCGATGCCGGTGCGCTCGGAGTCAGGTCCACCGCTGTTTTCGTTATCGCGCTATAAGAACTAAACCCGCCCTCATTCCAAGCCCGCGCTCGGTATTCGTAAGTTCCGTTGGTGTCGACCGTCATCGCCGTAGTACGGCTGCTGCCGTGGTAGACCCGCACCCAGCTGCCGCCGGCGGGACGCTCGTACAGTTCATAGCGCTCGGCGGTTGCCACCGCGCTCCAGCTGACGGTGTAGCTGCCGGTGCTGTTGCTCGATGGCACAGTCACCGCCGGTGCTGACGCCGGCTTGTACACCATTTCCGTGGTCTTGATCTCGGAGTAGGTCCCGTGGCCAGCGTCGTTGTATGCCAACACCCGGTAGCGGTAGCTGCCCGCCGGCTTATTGGGGTAGGCCTCATTACGGGCAGCATTGCTTTGCTCGTGCGTCCACGCCGCACCGTTCACGCTCTCCTGCAACTTGTACCCGGTGGCGCCGCTCACCGCGGTCCAATTGACGGTGTAGCTGCTCCCATTCGTCACCAGTGGCGGCGTAGTCAGGGTCGGGATCCCGGACGGTGGATCGATCTCGATCGTGGTCGCGATCGCCGACCATGGGGCGCAGTCGACAAACACGCTGCAGGCCGTAACGCGATAGCGCCAGTTGCCCGCCGCCCTATTCGTGCGTGCGTAGCTGCGCGACGTGCCGTTGTGGATCAGTACCCAGCTCCCGTTATTGAAGCTCTCCTCCAGCCGGTACTTCGCAGTGCCTGTCACCGCCGTCCAGCTCACGGTGAACGACGCATCGGTGTTCTGGGCCGGCGCGGTGATCACCGGCGCCGTCGTGGGGGCATAAACGTTCTCCACGCTGCCCGTGACGGACGGTTCTGTGCACCCGGCGGGGTTGCAGGCCGCCACCCGGTAGCTGTACGTGCCGGCTGCGCGGCCGCTGAACGCTTCACTGCGGCTTGCCCCCTGGTAGACCTCCGTCCACGGGCCGTCTTCAAAACTTTCCTCCAGCACGTACACAGTGGCGCCGTCGCTGCGACTCCAGCTGATCGTGTAGCTTCCGCTGCGGCCCCACTCCGGCACGGTCAGTGTCGGCACCTGGTTCGGCCGGACCTGTACGTACACCGTCACCGTGCCCGGCGCGTTCCAGTCCGCACAGCCCACCGGATTGCAGGCCCGCACCTGGTAGCCGTAGATGCCGGGCGCCCGGCCGGTGATGTCAAACGTCAGTTCGGGGGTGTCGGCAATTTCGTTCCATGCACCGTCTTCGCCCACCTGTTCGCGCAGCTCATACGCCTCGGCCAGCGGGACGGGGGTCCAGTTCACTTCGAAGTTGCCGTCCGCGTCGTAGGCGGGCGCACTCAGCGTCGGGGTGCCCTGCGGGATCAGCGCCACGCTGACGGTGGCGATGTTGGAGTAGCCCGAGCAGACCATCGCGCAGGCTCGCACCCGGTAGCGGTAGCTCGCGTCGGTCTTGCCCGTCACACTCCAGGTGCGGCTGCTGCCCTCGGCGATCTCGATCCACCCGCCCCCGTTGATGCTCTCGTCCAGCACGTAGCGCTCGGCGCCCGACGATGCCGTCCAGCTGACCGTGTAGCTGCCGTCGTTGCTGTCAGGCGGTGCGCTGATCACCGGCGTGGTCGTGGTTTGGGTCGGGTTGCCCACTTCGGCCACCAGGCTGCCGCCCAGGTAGACGTAGCTGGTCGCCTCGCCCTGGCGGTAGTCCTCCTGGTAGCGCAGTACCCCGTCGTTGCCGTACAGGGAGTAGATCGCCGCACCGGCCGGCGTGGTCGCCTGCACCCGGCGGCCGTGGCCGTCGTAGCGGTAGCTCTCCCGGGCTTCCACCGCGCGCAGGCGGTTGCCGTAGTCGAACGTGTAGTCCACCCCGTTCTTGTTGGCCAGGTTGCCCTGGGCGTCGTAGCCCAGGCCGATCACGGCCGCCCCGCTCACCGCGTCGCGGACATTGGTCAGCCGCTGGGTGTTGTCGTAGTGGTAGGTGTGGTTGCGACCGGCCACCTTCACCGACGTCAGGTTGTCCAGCACATCGTAGGTGTAGCTGGCCGGGCTGAACATCGGCGACGTCGTGCCCGTCAGCCGGTCCTGGGCGTCGTAGGCCATGTCGCGGTTGCCGCGAGCGCCGCTGCGCCCGTCGCTGATCGCCAGCACGTTGCCGTTGGTGTCGTAGTCGTAGCTGTCGTCGTGCACCGGGGTGGTGCCCTTCGCATCACGGCTACGCTCGGGCAGGCCCCGCTCGTTCTGCACCAGGGTGTGGACGATGCCGTTGCCGTAGGTAAAGGCCGCGATCGCACCGTTGGGGTAGTAGTCCACGCCGGTGGCGTAGGCACCCGCCTGGGTGGGTTGCCCAAGAGCGTTAGGGGCGTAGTCGACCGTCAGCCCCTTCGGGTAGGTGTGGCGACTCAGGTGGCCCAGGCTGTCGTAGCCGTACCCTACCCCCCAGCTGTACAGGCTGCCCTGCGCCAGGCTCTCGCCGGTCAGCAGCCGCCGCTTGTTGTAGGTATAGGCATTGACCGCCGCGGTGCTGCCGCCGTCGTTGTAGGTGACGATCTGCTCGGGCAGACCGTCGGGCGTGTAGTCCCACAGCTGGTTGCCGTTGTCGTCGAAGAACGACAGCGACGTCAGGCGGTTGCGGGCGTCATAGCCGCGGGTCACCCGCGCCGCGGTCGGCACGCTGGCGGTATCGCACGCGCTCGTCGACGGCAGCGCCAGCCCACCGGCGCTCCAGGCCAGGTTGCCGGCCGCGTCGTAGGCCATCACCGTCGCGCCAGTCTCCGGCTCGAGCCGCTTGCACAGCTGCTGGTGCTGGTCGTAGACGTAGTAGCGATCCGCTTTCACGGAGCCATCCGCATTGCGGCGCGTCACTTGTATGGGGTGGCCGAAGGCGTTCCGAACAATATCGGTGTAGGAGCCTGCCGCTTGGCGGATCACGGCAGGCATCGACTCGGTCGGCTGGTCGTACGCTTCGTACCAGGTGCGCGTGACGTTGCCCCTCGGATCCGTCGAGATCTTGTAGCCGCCGTTCGATGCGTAATTGTGGGTGGTGACAAGTGAGCCCAGTTCCGAATCCTGGACCGTCTTACGCAGGCGACCTAGTGCATCGTAGGTGTTGCGCACGCCCACGTTCGGTGCCGTGGTACTGCCACCGGCGTAACTGGCGAAGGTGGTGCGCCCCTCGTGGTCGTAGGCGAACTTCGTGCTGCGCCGCGTGCCGGCCGTATCGCGGTGATCGAACTCATGCACCAGGATCGGACGCCACAGTGCGTCCAGATACACGTTCTTGCGGTACTCGCCCTGGGTGATCGACTGCCGCCAGTGGCCGGCCGGGATGCCGTACTCGCTGCCGGACACCTGGGTGAAGCTCTGGCTCAGCGGGGTCCACGCCGTGGAATCGCCGGTCGGATAGACCGTCTTGGTCAGCCGCCCCATCGGGTCGTACTGGTAACTGGTGGTGAAGCCGTTCTCGTCGGTGATCGAGGCGATCGTGCCGTCGTCGTTGACCACCGCCGACATCGAGGTGCCGTCGGCGTAGGCGATCGACTGGGGGATGCCACGCTTCCAGCCGGTCAACGTGGTGACGTGGTTGCGCCCGTCCTTGACCGTGCGCAGCGTGCCGTCCTGATCCCCCGTCGTGGTCGTGTAGCCCAGCGTCTGCTGCAGCTTGCCGAAGGCGTAGGTACGCAGAGGCAGCGCGTAGGTGGGCGTGTAATCCGTCCGCGACACCTGGGTGCCGTCGATCGATCTCGTCGCCACCTGACCGAGGATCCACTTGGCCGTGTTGTCGTGGTAGGTCGTCGCCTCGGTACGGCTGTAGCCCAGAGAACTGGATCTGGTCACCTTCGTGGCACGCCCACGCGAATCGATGCAGAAGGTGCCCATTCCACACCCGCCATTCGTTGTCCAAGAGAACGTGGCGTCTTGCTGGGAAATTTCAGCTGAGACTCGCGGCACTAGATTCGTCAGCTTCTCTCTGTTGCCCAGTGCGTCGGAAAGAGCTTTCCCAAGTGGCACCGGCCAAGGTCCGGTCGAGGACGCGGCATAGCTGAACACTTCCTTCCTAAGCCGAGCACCACTGGCAGTCTTGACCTCGGTCTCGAGCAGGAGCCCTTCGGTCTCGCCATCCCGGTTGCTGTGAGTGTACTTGGCGCTGGTACCGTCAGGCGCGGTTACAGCCGTCCAGTTGGTGCCAACACAAGTTCTGCTCTGACATTCAATACGGCCGCTATTGTTTGGCCCCGAATACTGGTACTTCCAAGTTGCCGGAGCCAGACCTGGACCGCTTAAAGTCCGCTCCACAAGCGTCATCGATCCGTAAAATGATGGTACTGGGACGTACGGCGGCCGTGTCGGAAGTTCTTGGATACAGTCCCCTCCCGCGACAAAAGATCTGCCGTGCTTGAGCGGCGCCATTTTGAATGTCCCGGTTACCCCAGACGGCGCCGTAATAGTGCCTAAGAAGACCGCACCTTCGTCTCGAATCGAGTCGTCCAAAACGCATCCGGTTACGTAAATCCTTCCTTGATCGTAGAAGCCGAAGCCCAAGTTGAATGACCATCTTGAACTGTCCGGAAGTACCAAAGATGCCAATCCATGGTCGTCGTAGTTGTAGGCCCATGTGCGACTATTTTGAGAGCCAGTACTAGAGGTAATGGTCGTAATGCGAGCTCCGTCGGCACTCCAGTCCAAATCAACTCGGCGCCCGTCGCTGGCCGAAATGGCGGTAAGGCGCGGGCCGCTGTAGGAGTAATCGACGTAATTTCCAAATCGATCAGTAATACGAGAGACCATCATGTGCGCACGACTGCGATATAGCCTCCAGGTGCCGGGGAATTCAGAGTCTCTCTGATAGACCGTATGCGTATCTTTATAAACCAGATGAGTAAAGGCGTATGTATCACCACCGGGAGAGACCCCAAGAAACCCCTCGCCGGGTTCGCCATTGGTAGTCTGAGGCAGGCAGCCCGTAACCCATCCTGACTTGGTTACACCCGTGTAACTTGAGGCGCCAGAGATGGCCGCAGTCGGAGCCCAGCTACCACTCTCACGGGCGAGCAGCTGCTCAGACCCTTGAAATGTGGTAAGGTTATAACCGAACCACCATGTATCCACGGCAGTTCCCCACACTCGCGCCACGCCATTCTTGAAGTTTGTGCATCGTGCATTTGTCGGCGCTCTGTTTGCGTCCCACGCTTGCCACTTCCCCGGTGTTCCGGGGGAGGGATTGCCTCCGCCATAGGGGCCTGAGCCTCCCGGGATCTGCGTGAGCGTGGTGATTTCCGGGATCACCAACTGCCAATTAGCAAAGCCCATAGTTGTTTCACGCTCTCCAGGGCGAGAACCCGCCGTGTAGCGTCTTGCAATAACTATGTCTGGCCCGTTACCTCTCAGGCGGAGATCTTCCTGCTCGAAAGACAGTCCTCCGTTATAGAGGCTGACGCTCTCGCCGAAGGGTGATTCATCCAACCTTGCAACTGTCCCGCGGGTGTGCAGATCGTGCTGATACTCCGTACCGGCCTCGACCTCTTCTGCAAAAGTGCTGTCATTGAAAAACAGCAACAACGAGAGAAGCGCTATGGACGGAGCCAATCTCCCTAGCTCTCGGCCAAGTGACATATATCTATTCAGTGTCGGTCCACCCAGCATGTGCTTCGTCTTAGGTCCGCACGCAAGCCCTCGGCCGCTTGCCGGCCGCGATTGGTTAGGACGTTCGATCTGCGCCTCAGTAGACGCGTCGATGGTGGTCTCTGCGAGACCTGCAGCAACAGCAGAGTGGAGTCTCAAGATTGCCCCCTTTCCTTAGTCGACCCGTTGCGAGTCGCATCCGCACTCCCCAGTGCGGCTCCTAACTTCTTCATACACCATTTCATTGCGAGAGGCTAGTGACCGCACCTGTCTTTGATCTACCGCCAGTGCAGTCGGCGGCTGAACAACTCATGGGGTCTTTTCTGGATCCCTCACCCAGAGAGAATGCGAAGCTCGATCGCTGGGATGAGATCCCCTAGGCTGGGTCTTCGAGCTCACGGAACCTCGGAGGCGTTGCAGATGCCCTGGTCGCCACTTTAGAACGTATCCCTAGGCCAAGAACCGCTCTTCTCTATCCCGAATAACCAGCCCAAATCAAAGACCTACCCCTGACAAATCAAACAAATCGCCTGCTTCGATCGCGCCCATTTCAAGCCGGAAGACTTGCCACTAGCACGCGGTTTAATCCTTTGTGCTCCAGCCCGGCATCATGCAGGCAGACAGGGGGAGGCATGGACCTCGACAAGCTGTTAGAACAATCCGCTGCCTTATCCTGGTCAGTCCACGTATCTTAGGTGGGCATCACAGAAGTCAGTCGGCAAGCCGCTAAGGTCATGCCTTATTCCTACGTCAACAGCGCATGCACTATCTCCTCCTGCTGTGCATCATTGTGTCCCTTGCGTGGGGATCGGCATCGATCGCACCCATCTTTGTCCGGGCATATGACTTTTTTCCCGGGCTTACAGCAGCGCTGCTACTGATCTTCCTGTGCACAACCTTCTGGGGCGTAGCGACCGTCTATCTCATCGACCTGCTGAGCTCGCACCATCGTCGCAACAACGAATTTCTCCGAAAGTTCTACAAGCTGCTCTATGAAGACCTCGGCGCCATGCTGGTGCTCGCTGCTCTACTCTGGGGCATCTTCTGGGCTGCTAAGCCGGCCTATAGCCTATCCAACATCGACATCGCGTGCTTAGGGTTGCCCCTGTACATCTATGCAATCTCATCCATTACGAAGGCGAACGACCCACGCCGAATCCTGAAGGTCCCACGTGGCTACAGAGCCATTCTAATCATGCTTCCGTTCGTCCTTCTGCTGGCCTCTTGCGTCGCGCTCGTGCAGATCTATTCTGGGCGAATTCCAGCGCTCGGCTCACTCTGGATCCAGTTGAGCATCCTGGCAGGTGGCTTCTCTACGTACGTCAGTTCTAAGCAGTTTTCGTACTATGTGCATCACCGACGCATCACGGCCTCTCCTACGCTCGGCCGCATTTTTAGCAAGCTTCGAGGTGGCAATCCCGGCATATACGACCTTGCGATACAAGCCTCAGAGCTGTTTGAAGAAGGCATGAAGATCAAAACAGCTCAGCGCGCCGCAGAGGCCAGACGCACGGCAGGCAAGAAGAATAAGAAGCGCTAGCAGCGTGTAGCAAGAAAAGGCAGAGGTTTGCGCATTTGACCCTACACGTGGGACGCAATCTCCAGAGCAGGCATGACTTGGTCAGCGAGGGCATCGGGTCGGAAGTCGCTCTCCGCACCCCCGATAAACATCCCTAATCGAGTAGCCCCGTTTTGGCTCCGCCTAGCCGTAAGCCGGCCCGCAGGGGCGGATCGGCGCTTCGCTCAGATCGGGAGCGTCTCCTCCCTTGAAGCCATGCGCAGGTCTCGGAGCGATGGTTGACATTGCCATAGTGGGAATCCTTACCGTGCGAGTTCCAGAAGTACCAGGAGACTCGCATGCAATTCCGCGTTCCCCAGATGAGCTGCGGTGGATGCCTGAGCACCGTGACCGCGGCGCTGCTGGCCGTAGACTCGACTGCCCGGATCGAGGCTGATCTTTCGTCCAAGCGGGTGAGCGTTGAATCTGATGTCGGCCGGGACCGCCTCGATGCCGCTCTTCGGAGCGCTGGGTACCCACCCGCCGACACCGACAACGCCGAGGACTAGAACTGATGAGTAAGCCCAAGCTGTGGATTGGCGCGGCGACTGCCATAGCCGTCACCGGCGCACTCGCGGCGGCGCTTGCGTGGCCAACTCCTGATGGTCCGGCCTCGCAGCAAGAGTCGAGCAACGCCATCGATGCCCTGCCTCTGCTGGTGGTGAGCAAGAGCCCCACCTGTGGATGCTGTGGTTCATGGGTGGAACACATGAAGAAGACGGGCTTCCCTGTGGAGGTCCATGACACCGAGAATGTCCACGCGGTCAAGGAACGGGTTGGTGTGCCTTTCGGAAAGGGTTCCTGCCATACCGCGGAGGTCGCCGGCTATTTCGTCGAGGGCCATGTGCCCGCTGAAGATGTGATTCGGCTTCTCGCGTCCAAGCCCGCAGCGAAGGGCCTGACCGTGCCGGGCATGCCGGCCGGCTCACCCGGAATGGAGATGCCGGATGGAAGCGTGCAGCGGTATACCGTTGAGCTGGTGGGCGCCGACGGCACCACGACGGCGTTCTCGGTACACGGCGGCTGAGAAGAGGAGCGTGTCAATCCGGCAGTGGACTGACGCACCCAACACACGGATCGGCGGTTCGAGTTCGAGGCCTGATGGCCAAGCCTGACGAGGAGGATGCATGCACCACCACGAGCACCAACATCAACCGGCGCTTTCCGGGACGACCGTAGACCCGGTCTGCGGGATGTCCGTCGACCCCTCCAGTACTCCCCACCACGCGGAACATCAGGGACACACGTACCACTTCTGTTCGGCCGGCTGCCGCGCGAAATTCGTCACCGCCCCCGCCAAGTACCTGTCGCCGCAAGCGGCTGCCGTGGACGCGGCGCCTGCTCTTGCAGGCGCGATGTACACCTGCCCGATGCATCCGCAGATCCGCCAGGACCACCCCGGGACGTGCCCCATCTGCGGCATGGCGCTGGAGCCGGAGATGCCGAGTCTGGAGGATGAGGAGAACCCCGAACTGGTCGACTTCTCCCGGCGCTTCTGGTGGACGCTGCCGCTGACTCTGACCGTGCTGGTAGTGGCGATGTTCGGCCACTACTTCGACGCGTGGATAGCCACCGAAGTGCGGACGTGGGTCGAGCTGGTCCTGACGATCCCCATCGTTCTGTGGGCGGGCTGGCCCTTCTTTGTGCGCTGCGTCCAGTCCGTACGCAATCGTAGCCCCAACATGTGGACGCTGATCGGGATCGGCGTCGGTGCTGCGTTCGGCTACAGCGTGGTGGCCACGCTTGCGCCGGGTCTGTTCCCCGACTCGTTCCGGGAGCACGGCCGCGTGGGTGTCTACTTCGAGGCGGCGGCGGTCATCATCTCGCTGACGTTGCTGGGCCAGATGCTGGAACTGCGCGCGCGCTCCAGGACCTCGGCGGCGATCAAGGCGCTGCTCGGGCTGGCGCCGAAGACCGCGCGCCGATTGCGCGATGACGGCACCGAGGAGGACATCGAGCTCAGCCATGTCCACGTCGGTGACCGTTTGCGGGTGCGCCCCGGTGAAAAGGTCCCGGTGGATGGCACGGTGCTGGAGGGGCGTTCCAATGTCGACGAGTCCATGCTCACCGGCGAGCCAGTCCCAGTCGAGAAGGCCAATGGCGCCTCGGTGATCGGTGCAACGCTCAACGGCAACGGCAGCCTGGTCATCCGCGCGGAGAAGATCGGCTCGGAAACGGTGCTCTCACAGATCGTCCAGCTGGTCGCGCAGGCGCAGCGCTCGCGCGCGCCGATGCAGCGCATGGCCGACAAGGTCGCGTTCTGGTTCGTGCTGGCGGTGCTGGGCATCGCGGTGGCGACCTTCCTGGTGTGGGGGCTGTTGGGCCCCGAACCGTCCTGGACATACGCCGTACTCAATGCCGTGTCGGTGCTTATCATTGCCTGTCCGTGTGCGCTCGGGCTGGCCACCCCGATGTCGATCATGGTCGCCACCGGGCGCGCCGCCAGTGCAGGCGTGTTGTTTCGCGACGCCGAGGCAATCGAGAACTTCCGCCGGATCGACACCCTCATCGTCGACAAGACCGGTACGTTGACCGAAGGTCGCCCCGCTTTCAGGCAGGCGGTGGGCATAAACGGGTTCATCGAGGAAGAGGTGCTCAGGCTCGCGGCCAGTCTGGACCAGGGTAGCGAACACCCGCTCGCGGAGGCGATCGTCGCGGAAGCCCGGCGCCGCGGCCTGCAACTGGAAACGCCGGACAGCTTCGAGTCCTCGACCGGCATCGGTGTGCGCGGCGAGGCTGCAGGCCACCGTCTCGCGATCGGCAATACCGAGCTGATGACGGAGCTCCGGGTCGACCCGGCACCGTTGCGTGAGGACGCGGAGCAACTGCGCCGCGACGGCGCCAGTGTGATGTTCCTTGCAGTCGACGGGACACTTGCCGGTCTTATTGCGGTTGCCGATCCGATCAAGGACTCGACTGCCGATGCCATCGCCACCTTGCACGAGGCCGGCCTGCGCATCGTCATGGCCACCGGCGACGGGGTCACGACGGCCAATGCGGTGGCGCGACAGCTGGGGATCGATGAAGTCCACGGCGAGGTGCGTCCGAAGGACAAGGTCGATCTCGTCAACCGACTCAAGGCTGACGGCCACAAGGTGGCGATGGCCGGAGACGGCATCAACGACGCACCAGCCTTGGCGGGTGCCGATATCGGCATCGCCATGGGCACCGGCACCGATGTGGCGATGTCGAGTGCCCAGGTCACGCTGGTCAAGGGTGACCTTCGTGGGATTGCGCGGGCGCGGACAATCTCCAGCGCCACCGTGGGCAACATGAAGCAGAACCTGGCGTTCGCCTTCCTCTACAACGCGCTGGGCGTGCCAATTGCTGCCGGCGTGCTGTACCCCGCGACCGGGCTGCTGTTGAGCCCCATGATTGCCGCCCTGGCGATGAGCCTGAGTTCGGTCTCGGTCGTCGCCAATGCCTTGCGGCTGGGCGGGACGGGGTTCGGGTCTAGGTCCGCTGGCAAGTGACCCCTATGATCCAGATCAATCCAGCACTTCCTCAAAAGTCGTAGAATCGCCTCAGTCATGAACGCCTTCCGTCGCCGCACGCGCTTCCGTCTATCGCTTCTCGCGATAGTGGCGCTGCTGTGGTCGCAACTGGCGTTTGCGGCACACCCGGGATGCGTGGAAGCCCTGGACGCTGTGTTGGCGACTACGTCCGTGGTCGAAACGGCGGCACAGGCCTGTGAACACGACGCCCCTCCCGAGCAGGATCCGGTCTGCCACGCGCACTGCAACCAGGGTGAGTCGAGCAGCGATACCGCCCGGGTGCCGCCAGTGCCGCCACTGCTTGGATTGCCAGCGGTCCCCGAGCTGGTCCTGAGTGCCAACCATGCAGCCGCCATGGATGCGGGCGCTGTCGAGCGTCCGCTTCCCGTCGTCAAACGACGACCCACCGCCCATCCGGCGGAGCTCCTGCTGATTTGATGCCCAACCACCACCACGCCGTGCCCACGGGTGCGGCGCGGTGGTGCGTGTGGCTGCGCCGAACGTGCGCGGCATGTCCCCTCTGTTCACAGATTCGGTGCTTGGCGCCGGTCTATTCGGGCATTCGACATGGCATTGAAGACGCTTCTGCGGCGGGGCTGTGCCCCGTCTGTTCCATCCCCCACGCCAGCTTCTCGGTCCCCTGGATTGATCGCGGCATTGCTTGTGCTCTGCGCTTTGGCTGCGCCCGCCATGGCGCAGTCGGTGCCCGGCGAAGACGTGGCCTCCGTCCACGCCTGGCTGCGTGATAACAACCCCGAGTTGCGCGCACTACAGGCGGAAACCGAGGCCGCGCGGGCCCGGATCCAACCCGCCGGTGCCCTGCCCGATCCCAGCGCCTCGATCAGCTTCCGCAACCTCGATCCGGATCGCCCCTGGCAGCTTCCGGGCGACGGCGGCGAGGTCGACTACTCGCTTCGCCAGCGCGTGCCGCTCTGGGGCAAGCGTGGGCTGGCCCGCACCATTGCCCGGCAGAGTGCCGAGGCAGTCGCCCTGGACCGGGACGCGGTTCTTCGTGAGCTGATCGCCGAGGCGGAGACGGCCTATGTGCGCTATTGGCACGCCGACCAGGCCATCGCGGTGCTGGACCGCCGCCTCGACTTGCTGCGGCAGGTCGAAGAGATGGCCGGGGTCCGCTACGCGTTGGGCATGGCGGCCCAGCAGGACTCCATTCGCGCCCAGGTCGAGCAGACCGTCATGCAGCGCGAGCGCATCCAACGCCTGGCCGAAAAGCGTGAAGCGATGGCTGCGCTCAATGGCTTGCTTGGCCGTCCCGCCGATGCCCCGCTCGCGCCTCCCGCTCAGCGGCCGGTCCTGGCCATCCGTTCCGGTGACCTGGGCGACGCGTTAAACGTCCTCGACAGCAGCGCCCATCCAGCTGTCCTGGCGCAACAGGCGCGTGCACAGGCGGCGCGGACCAACGTCGAGTTGCAGCGCCGCAACCGTTACCCCGACGTGACCTTCGGCGTCGGCGCCATGCAGCGCGAAGACGGGCTGGAAAGCATGGAGGTGATGCTGGAGGTGGAAATTCCCTTCCAGCAGACGGCCCGACGCGAACGGGAGCGGGAGTCGCGGCTGCTCGAGCAGGCTGCACTCGCGCGCATGGATGCGACACGCCAGGCGCTAGCCAGCCAAGTCACCACAGCCTGGGCGCAATGGCGCAGTGCGCAAGACCGCCGTGAGATCACCGAACAGACGCTGCTACCGCAGGCGGATGCCGCCTTCCAGTCCGCACTCGCCAGCTACCAGGTCGGCGAAGTGGACTTCGGCACCCTGCTGGAAGCGCTCAACCAATGGCAAGGCGCCGACCTGGATCGTGTGGATGCCCTGCGTGACGAACTGCTGGCCGCCGCCGCCGTGCGCGCCATCGAAGGAGAGACACCATGACCCGCAACCAGACTGTGTCGCTGGCAATCGCCGCCGTGCTCGCGGCACTTGCCGCCGGCTGGATGGTCGGCCGCGCCGGCCACGATGAAGCCGCCCCGGCGGCGGCAGATGCGCCGACCGCCGAGCGCAGGGTGCTGTATTACCGCAACCCGATGGGCCTGCCGGACACCTCGCCAGTACCGAAAAAGGACCCGATGGGGATGGATTACATCCCCGTCTATGCGAGTGACGAACCTGTCTCGGACGCCGGAACAGTCGCGCTCTCGCCCGGCAAGATCCAGACGTTGGGCGTGCGGACCGAGCCGGTCCGGCGTTCGCAGCTGGCAAGCCTCGTGCGTGCCAGCGGAACCGTGGAGATCGACGAAACCCGGCAGTATGCGATTGCGCCGCGCTTTGAGGGCTGGGTCGAACACCTGTACGCGAATCAGACCGGGATGCAGGTCAGCGCCGGCCAACCATTGATGGCGGTGTACAGCCCCCAACTTGCTGCGGCCCGACAGGAGTTCCGACTGGCCGACGCGGCCGCACGCCGGCTCGCACAATCCGATCCCGCCAGCGCCGCATCGATGGAGCGCCTGCGGGAGGCAGCACGCACACGCCTGCAGAACTGGGAGATCAGTGGCGCACAACTTGGGGGCCAAGGCGGCAGCGACAACATGGTCCTGACCTCCCCCGCCAATGCGGTAGTCATCGAAAAGCCCATCATCCAGGGCGCCCGGTTCCAGCCGGGCGAGACAATCCTGCGGCTGGCCGACCTGTCGACCGTCTGGATCATGGCCAAGGTGCCAGCGATGCAGGCGGCCGACATCGCCGTTGGCCAGCCGGCGCGGTTCGAGACCGAGACCCTGCCCGGTCAGAGCTTCGCAGGAGAAGTGACCTTCGTGCAGCCGGTGGTGGACGCTGCCTCGCGTACGGTCGATGTTCGAGTTGCCCTGCCCAACCCGACCGGCGACCTTCGCCCCAACCTGTTCGGCACAGTCCTGCTGGAGCAGCCGTCGCGGCAACCGGTGCTGAGCGTCCCTCGATCGGCCGTGCTGGACAGCGGCGCCCGCCAGACTGTGCTGGTCCAGACCGGACCGGGGCGCTTTGCGCCGCGCGAGGTGACCATCGGGCGCCGTGCGGGTGACCGGATCGAGATCCTTGATGGCGTCGCCGAGGGCGAAGAGGTGGTGGTATCCGCCAACTTCCTTATCGATGCCGAGAGCAACCTCAAGGCGGCGCTGGAAGGATTTGGAGCGGCATCCGAAGAAACCGGCGCTACTGGCCCGTCCGCGCCGTCGGAGGCCCCGCATGCCAGCCATGAAACGCGATCCGCCGATCCGCATGCCGGCCATTCCCCGGTACCGGTAACACCGCCCGTTGCAGACGATGGCGGAGCAAGCCCGCACGAGGGCCACTGACATGCTCGGTCGAATCATCGAGTGGTCTGTCCACAATGTCTTTCTCGTCCTGGTGATGGCGCTGGCAGTGCTCGCCGGTGGCGTATACGCAATCATCAACACGCCCCTGGACGCGCAGCCCGACCTGTCGGACGTTCAGGTCATCGTGTTCACGGAGGTGCCGGGCCAAGCCCCACAGGTGGT
Source organism: Lysobacter sp. CC-YZS074 (assembly GCF_056739745.1). NCBI lineage: Bacteria > Pseudomonadati > Pseudomonadota > Gammaproteobacteria > Lysobacterales > Lysobacteraceae > Lysobacter > Lysobacter sp. CC-YZS074. The sequence goes on from NZ_CP200301.1 coordinate 1,748,268, forward strand.
GGAGGACCAGGTCACCTACCCGCTCACCAGCGCGCTGTTGACGGTGCCCGAGTCCAAGGTGGTCCGCGGCTTCTCGTTCTTCGGAGCCTCGTTTGTTTACGTGATCTTCGAGGACGGCACGGATCTGTACTGGGCGCGATCGCGGGTCCTGGAGAACCTCAGCGTCGCCTCGAAGAACCTGCCGGATGGTGTCACGCCGACGCTGGGGCCCGATGCCACCGGCGTTGGCTGGGTCTACCAGTACGTGCTCAAAAGTGGGAAGCATTCGCTCGACGAGCTGCGCGCGATGCAGGACTGGTACGTGCGCTATCAGCTGACGACGGCACCCGGCGTGGCCGAGGTCGCCAGCGTTGGCGGCTTTGTCCGGCAGTACTCGGTCACCGTGGACCCGGTTCGCCTGCGAGAGTTCGGAATTCCGCTCTCACGGGTTTCCCAGGTCATCGCGGAAAGCAACCGCGACGTGGGCGGCCGCGTGATCGAGATGGCCGAAACGGAGTACATGGTGCGCGGACGTGGCTATCTGCGTGGCATCGCCGACATCGAGGACTTGGTGCTACGCGCCGACGGCGGCGCGCCAGTGCTGATCGGTGACATCGCCCGGGTAGAGCTAGTGCCCGAGGAACGGCGCGGCCTGGCCGACCTTGATGGCCAAGGCGACGTGGTCGCCGGCATCGCGGTAGCCCGTTACGGAGAGAACGCGCTGTCGGTCATCGGTGGACTCAAGGAGAAGATCGCAGAGATCGCCGGTGGCCTACCCGAGGGCGTGAGCATCCAGGCCGTCTACGATCGGTCGGACCTGATCGAGCGGGCCATCAAGACGCTGCGCAACACGCTGCTGGAGGAGAGTCTCATCGTCGCCCTGGTGTGCCTGGTGTTCCTGTTCCACGCACGCAGCGCGCTGGTGGCGATCGTGATGCTGCCGATCGGCGTTCTGATCGCCGTCATCGCCATGCGTGTGCTGGGCATGAACTCCAACATCATGAGCCTGGGCGGCATCGCGATTGCGATCGGCGCGATGGTGGACGCGGCGATCGTGATGATCGAGAACGCGCACAAACACATCGAGCGTGATGACGGTACCCGCAGCCGCGCACAACTGATCATCGACGCCTGCCGTGAGGTTGGACCGGCGCTGTTCTTCAGCTTGATGATCATCACCGTCTCGTTCCTGCCGGTGTTCGCGCTGGAGGCGCAGGAGGGCCGGATGTTCCAGCCGCTCGCCTTCACCAAGACATTCGCCATGGCCGGCGCAGCGCTGTTGTCGATCACCCTGGTGCCCGTGCTCATGCTGCTGTTCGTGCGCGGCAAGATCGTGCCCGAACAAAAGAATCCGGTGAACCGGTTCCTGATCGCCGCCTACCGTCCGATCATCAACGTGGTGCTGCGGCACAAGCTCGCAACGATCGCCTTGGCGTTGGTCGCGCTGCTGGCCACCATGTGGCCGGCATCCAGGCTGGGCAGCGAGTTCATGCCTACGCTCAACGAGGGCACCTTGTTGTACATGCCAGCGTCACTGCCCGGCATGTCGGTGACCAAGGCTTCGGAGCTGTTGCAGCAGCAGGATCGCATCATCAAGACCTTCCCAGAGGTCGAGTCGGTGTTTGGAAAGGCGGGGCGCGCCCTGACCGCCACTGATCCCGCGCCGCTGGAGATGTTCGAGACGGTGATCAACCTCAAGCCCGAGGACCAGTGGCGCGAGGGCATGACCACCGACAAGCTGATCGCGGAGATGGACGCGGCGCTGAAGTTCCCCGGCGTCGCCAACTCCTGGACCATGCCGATCAAGGCTCGCACCGACATGCTCGCCACCGGCATCCGCACGCCGGTGGGCATCAAGGTCTTTGGTAGCAACCTCGCCGAGTTAGAGAAGGTCGCGCTGGAGATCGAGGCCGCGGTACGCACGGTGCCAGGCACCACCAGCGCCTTCGCCGAGCGCCTTACCGGCGGCTTCTACCTGGATATCGACCCCGATCTGGCCCGGCTCGCCCAATACGGCATCACCATCGGCGAAGTCCAGGACATCGTGTCCGCCGCACTCGGCGGCGAACGGGTGACCACCCTGCTGGACGGGCGTGAGCGCTTCGGAGTCATCGTGCGCTACCCGCGTGACCTGCGGGACGACCCCCACCGGATTGCCACTCAGGTGCTAATCCCCACCCCGGGCGGGGCCCAGGTACCGTTGGGCGAGGTGGCCGCCGTACAGGTCCGCAAGGGCGCACCCAGCATTCGTACCGAGAACGCGATGTTGGCCGCCTACATCTACGTGGACACGCGCGAGAGCGACATCGGCAGCTTCGTGGAGCGGGCACAGGAAGCGGTGGCACGGGATGTCACCTTCCCGCCCGGCTACTACGCGAGCTGGAGCGGCCAGTTCGAATACATGCAACGGGCCGCGGAGAAGATGAAGGTGGTGATTCCGGTGACGCTGGCAATCATCTTCCTGCTGCTATACCTCAACTTCCGTCGCGTGACCGAATCGCTGATTGTGATGCTTTCGGTGCCGTTCGCATTGGTGGGCGGTGTCTGGCTGATGTGGTTGCTCGACTACAACGTCAGTGTCGCCGTCGCAGTGGGTTTCATCGCCCTGGCCGGGGTAGCCGCAGAAACCGGCGTGGTGATGCTGATCTACCTCGACCACGCGCTGGAAGCCCGGGCAGGACGCCGACAGGCGGAGGGTGCCACGCTTACCGACCACGACCTGCAGGAAGCGATCATAGAGGGCGCGGTGGAACGCGTGCGGCCGAAGATGATGACCGTGGTAGCGATCATGGCCGGCCTGCTGCCGATCATGTGGAGCACCGGCACAGGTTCGGAAGTCATGCGCCGCATCGCCGCCCCGATGGTGGGTGGAATGGTGTCGTCGACCGTGCTGACATTGGCCGTCATCCCCGCGATCTACGCACTCATCAAGCGCCACCAGCTGGTGTCCCGTCGCCACTGAAGCCGTTGTCGGCCTCGACTGAAGATCACCGAGCGGCTGCCATTCACTCCCAACATGAGAGGAACACCCTTATGAAACTGCTCGCTCCCCTGCTGACTGTTGCACTCCTGGGCGCCTGCTCCCAGGACGCCAACAACGCTGAGCCGGCGGCCTCACCGGCCGGGACACCTGACGCGCAATCGATGGACATGTCCGAGGCCCAGCACCAGGCCATGGGCATGGGCCGCACTACGGATGAGGCCACCGGCACGTCGGCCTCGGCGACCGGCACTGTGGAGTCCGTCGATGCGGAAGCCGGGAAGATCGTGATTGCACACGGTGCGGTCGACGCGCTGGGCTGGCCTGCCATGACCATGGGCTTCTCGGCAACGCCCGAGCAAATTCAGGCAGTACAGCCCGGCCAGAGGGTCAACTTCGAGTTCCTGTCGCAGGGCTCGAAGCACACCGTCACGGGCATTACGCCCGCGCAATGACGCAAAAAATCCGATCGATTACGACTCCCCTACACCGAGTGGGTGGCCGGGAGGCCGCTCACGTCATCCGCCGCGGCCAGCTACGGAATCGGCTCCCCGTGAGCTGAGCAGCGCACCTCAGGTCGCGCGCAATGCGGCGAACCCGGCGCCAACGCCGGGTCCTTATGCGCATTGGCGCGCCAAGCCATCAGCGGCCTTCAAGTTCCTGTATCAACACTTTCATTTCTTCGATCTCACGACGCTGCGACTCGATAATTTGGTCGGCCAGATCTCTCGTCCGCGGGTCTGTGATCTGTGCACGTTCGCTCGTCAGGATTGCGATGGAGTGGTGCGGAATCATCGCCTTCATCCAGGAGACATCGTCCACGGTCGTCTGGCTGCGGGCGAGAAAAAGCGCTCCTGCAAACACCACGACGGAGGCACAGTAAATGGCGAGATTGATCTTGCGGTCCTTGTACATGTGTCGCATGTAAACGAGCATCACTACGGCCATGGTCGCACCCATGACCAGCGCCATGTACGCGCGGGTTTCGCTCCAAAAAACGTGGTTCAACTGATAGGCGGTGAGATACATCAGTCCGAACATGATCACCGTCGCCGTAGCGATCATCGCGGCGAATCGAGCGTAGGAACCTTCCATTGTTTTCTCCTGGCAGTGGTAGCGGGCGTGTGCAGTGTTGATGACGGTATTGACGCTGCTGGTTCTGCCAGCGCTTACCGCATGATCCATCGCAACAATAATGCTGCGAATAGCACTTCGGAATCCGCTCGGGTATCGCCTACCGCGTGGCGGGAACTGCCCGTTTGACGGGCAGCCCCCGTGGCCACGGCGTGCTCAGGCGGCCATGCGCTGGCAGCTGTCAGCACAGCGGCGGCAGATGTCGACGCAGCGCTGCATCTCGGCGTCGTCGCCCATGCTGGCGCAGGACTCCGCGCACCGGCGACAAACCTCCGCGCAGGCTCCGCAGATGACGGAATGCACCTGCGACCCGCGCAGCATCGCGTCGGCACTGGTGGCGCAGATATCCGCGCACACCGCCATCAAAGCGATGTGCTGTGGATCGGCGTGTTTGCCGCCCTTGGTGAGGCAGTAGTTGATGGTCTCCAGGCAAATGGCATGACACTGCTGGCAGTTGTCGATGCACTCGTTTATGGCTGGATCGCGGTGTTCAGCGGAATGGTGAGTCATTGGAGTTACCTCTTTTGATCTGCAGGCGATCATCGGCGCGCCTGCTTCACCGCCCCATTCCCCCTACCTTGGATTCAATGTGGCGCCTTTGGCTCAACCACCCCGCTTCGGGCGCGAAGACCAGTGGATGTGGACGATGCGCCAGCCCTCTGGCGAGTCCGCCAGCACCATGGTCTCGGTGCTCAACAGCGTCACCGGTTTGCCGTCCTTGCTCGCATGCAGCTCGCTCTCGCTCGCGACCCAGGCCGTGTTTCCGTCGACGCGCGCCTTGCGGCGCATCAGCGCGCTGTGCACGCCCGACAGGAACTTGGCGTCGGACTTGGCGTGATGGCCCAGGTACTCATCTCGGCTACGCTCGGCACCGCCGGCCTCAAGGATGATCACGTCCGGCGCCAACATTGACTCGACGGCGGCGAAGTCGCCGGCAGCCAGTGCCTTGCCGAAGGCCTCGACCACGGCCACGGGTGCCTGCGTAGCGGCCGGCACATCGATGGCCGCGACCTCGGCGGTCGCGGCGTGATGGGCGTGCTCGGAAGCGCTGGACGCGTCCTGCGCATTTGCGACAGGCAGGGTCAGGCCAAACAGCAGTGCGGTGGCGAGCGTCGGGATTGCGTTCTTCATATGTTGTTCCTGTTGAGGTCAGTGCTGGTGGTCGTGGCCGTCGTGCGATTCGGGCGCGGCGGATTCGGTTGAGGGCGTGGCCGATCCCGGGGATGCGTCTTCGTGGCCGCCGTCGGTGCGCGCAGCCGGTGCCGGATGTGATTCAACCGTTCCGTCCGCATGACGGTGGGTCACAGTGGCGGGCTCAGCTGGACTCGGAGTGCCGTGGTGGTCCGCCGTACCTACAGGATGAGCGTGGCCATCTGCGGGTAAACCCGCCTGCGCGTCTGCCTCGCTGTCGGCGCCTGCTTCGTGGTGATCGGGCGTAACGCCTTCCGCATGGGCGTGGCCACCCGTCTCGCCGCCGCCATGGTCATGGCCGTCGCTGCTCGCCACCAGCGCCTGGTACCGCGCGGCATCCATCTTCGGCAGTTTCTGCAGGAAGGCAGCCATGTTCCAGATGTACTCCTCGCCCATGCTTTCGCCCCACGCGGGCATACCGCTGGCCTTGATGCCGTGCTTGATGGCCCAGAACGCGACCGAAGCTTCGACAGTGGTTTTCGAAAGGTTGGGGGGTGACGGGTTCAAGCCCCGGCTCAACTCGGTCTCGCCCATGCCAGGGGCGAGATGGCATCCCGTGCACATGGCGTCGTAGTTGCCGGCTCCTTGCCGGATGCGCTCCATCTCTCCCAGGTCACCCGGGGGCTGCAGGTCGCGCGCGCGAACCGCAATGGAACGCTCGCGCACGGTCTCCAGAAACGCGTGTACTGGCTGCGTGTGCTGGTCGTCGGCGCCCACGTTGTAGATGCCCGACCAGGCAAAGCCGGCGGTCAACGCGGCAACCAGCAGAAAAACGGCAGCGCTGCCGATAATCCAGGATTTCGCTTTCATGAATGGTGCTCCTCCTGTCAGAACCAGATGCGCACACCCGCAACCACGCGGGTGTCGTCGATGTCATCGCCTTCGGCACGCCAAAGATCGGCCGTGCCGCCGTAGGCGCGCTCGTGCACCACGCCGATGTATGGCGCGAATTGCCGCGTGAACTCGTAGCGCAGGCGCACGCCTGCCTCGACGGTGCTCAGGCCTGAGCCGATGCCCCGGCGCGAGTCGTCCTCTCCCCAGACTTCCGCCTCCGCGAGCCATTGCGCGATCAACCGGTTGGTCAGAAGCATCTCGTACTCGGCTTCCACGCCAATGCCGGTTTGACCACCCTGACCCACGTAAGCGGTGGCGCTGACTTCGAACTTGTACGGCGCCACGCCCATCACCCCGACCGCCGCGAAGGTCTGTGAGGGGTCTTCCCCGAAATCGTGACGGATGCCGATCACCGCATCCCACCAGCGCGCTATCGCGCGGCCGTAGAACACCTCGACATCGCCGGACTCGACACTACCGTCGATCGCTTCGCCTTCGCTGCGAACCCACAGCCGGTTGAGGTCGGTGCCGACCCACCCGAGCGTCTCCCATGCCAGGGCATCTCCGTCATCGGCGTCCCAGGTTTCGAGCCGGTCCAACAGAAAATAGGAGTGGATGCTTTTATCGTGCACGGCATGACCGGCGACGTCCGGAAAGGCGGCCGCGCGGTCGCTCCGAGTCACTGGAGGGATCGGTTCAAGCGGCGCGGCTGTTGAGGGCAGGTCGTGCCCCATTGCCGCATGATCCATCTCTTGCATCCCGGAGTGGTCCATTCCGTCCATGGAGGAGTGATCCATCCCCTGCATCGACCCATGGTCCATGTCCGAGTGGTCCATGCCGGTGTGGCCTGCAGGCTCCTCCCTCGCTTCTTCCGCTGCAGTGTCCTGCCGATCCGGCACCGCATGCGCGGAGTGGTCGACCGGCGCACTTGCCGGGGTCGCGGGCATGGCGTGCCCCATGGCGGCGTGATCCGCCTCGGAAGCCGGCTGATCAGGTTCCGCCGGGTCTGGGATCGGCATGACGTGGCCCGCATGCGGATCGTCGGAGACAGGTTCGGCCGCGGTGGCGGGCGTGTGGTCGGAGTGATCGTTGTCCTGCGCCAGCGTCGGCGCCGAAGCGGTGGCCAGCGCGAGTGCCAACGCCAGTGCGTGCAGATGCGGAGTCTTGGAAGTCATGTTGTTCACTCCTCCACCCGCACTTCGCGGAACATGCCCGCTTCCATGTGGTACAGCAGGTGGCAGTGGTAAGCCCAGCGGCCGAGGGCATCGGCGCGTACGCGATAGGCGCGCTTGCTACCGGGCGGCATGTCGATGGTGTGCTTGCGCACCATGAAGTTGCCCTGCTCGTCTTCCAGATCACTCCACATCCCGTGCAGGTGGATCGGGTGGGTCATCATGGTGTCGTTGACCAGCACGATCCGCATGCGCTCGCCGTAGTTGAGACGCAACGGCTCGGCATCGGAGAACTTCTCGCCGTCGAACGACCAGGCGAAACGTTCCATGTGGCCGGTCAGGTGCAGCTCGACAGTGCGACCGGGCTCACGTCCGTCGGGGTCGCTGAACGTGCTGCGCAGGTCAGCGTAGGTCAGCACGCGGCGGCCGTTGTCCCGCAGACCGATGCCTGGGTCGTCGAGCTTGGGCACCGGGTTCATGGTCTGCATGTCGACCAGCGGGTTGTCCTCGCTGGCAGGATGCTGCTGCATGCCGGCCGCCCCATGGTCCATCGTCGCCATCGGCCCGGGAGCCATCGAGGATGTACCGTGCTGGCTGTGATCCATGCCGGCGTGGCCGGCCGCAGAAGCAGGAACGGAGTGCTGCATGCCTGCCATCGCACCGCCGGACATCGCCGACATGTCGTGGCCGCCGTGCCCCATCATTCCGTGGCCCATGTCGTCCATCGTCAGGAGCGGCTTCGGGTCAACCCGCGGTACGGGCGCGCGCAATCCTTCACGGGTGGCGAGGGTGCCGGCCACGAAGCCGGTGCGGCCCAGATCCTGGGCGAAGATGGTGAAGGCGTCCTGGCCCGAAGGCTCGACAATCACGTCGAAGGTCTCGGCGGTGGCGATGCGGAACTCGTCGACGCTCACCGGGTGCACGTACTGGCCGTCTGCGGCGACGACCGTCATCTTCAACCCAGGGATGCGCACGTCGAAATGGGTCATCGACGAGCCGTTGATGAAACGCAGTCGTACCTTCTCGCCGGAGCGGAACAGTCCCGTCCAGTTACCCAGCGACGTCGTGCCGTTCATCAGGAACGTGTAGGTGTTGCCGTTGACGTCCGACAGATCGGTCGGCGTCATCCGCATCTCGCCCCACATCTTGCGGTTCTGGATCGTCGCCGCCAGGCCGTGGTCCTGCACATCGTCGAAGAAGTCCCCGACGGTCTGCTTGGCGAAGTTGTCGTAGTCCGACATCTTCTTCAGTCGGGCGAACAGCGCGGTCGGGTCCAGATCGGTCCAGTCGGTGAGAAGGACCACGTAGTCGCGGTCATAGTGGAACGGCTCGGGTGCCAACGGGTCGATGATCAATGCGCCGTAAAGCCCCGCCTGTTCCTGGAACGCGGAATGGCTGTGGTACCAGTAGGTACCGCCTTGCCGGACATCGAACCGGTAGTGGTAGGTCTCGCCGCGGTCGATGCCGTCGAAGCTGAGGCCTGGCACGCCGTCCATGTTGGCCGGCAACAGGATGCCGTGCCAATGGATCGAGGTGGAGTGTCCATGGATCGAGTTGGGCGGCAGCCGGTTGCTGACGAACAGGTCGACGGTCGTGCCCTCCCTCCAGCGCAGGATCGGTGCCGGAACGGTGCCGTTGACCGTGATCGCCGGGCGGGTGAGCCCGGTGAAGTTCATCGGCGTCTCGCCGATGTTCAGATCGAACCGGGTACCCGTGAGCACATTGGGGTTGCCGGGTCCGTTGAGGGCGGGTTGGCCGGCACCCCAACCGCGGTTCGGCCAAAGACCCAAACCCGCTACGGCACCGCCTGCGGCGAGTCCCTGGATGAAACGGCGGCGCGACGCCAGAACCGGCGGCACGGGAACGTGAGGCGAGGAAGACATGGTGACTCCAGATCGACAGATTGACCCCGGCACACAGGCAACGGGATGGCCGTCACGCGCGCGCGACGGTCGGCGGGCTCAAAGGCCCTGCGGTCAATCAGGCAATCGGAGGTCGGATGGGGTGAGGTAGAGCCGGTTGGGCGTGGGCCAACGAGAGTCGGCGCACGCTGGTCGCGTGGAGGAACACTGCGTCGGCTACGACCGGCATCATCAGTGTGACCACCAGGTGTTGGACGCAGGCACAGACACACTGCCCGGAGTCGCAGCAGTCGGGCTCAACTGATCCATTCGCCGCCGGTGTGCCCGGAGCGGGACTCGAGTCGTGACCGTGGTGTGCCATCCCGGCATTTGTGACGTCGGCTCCGGTGTGGCAAGGCGCCGACGTGCCGTCGTGGGCGACAGTCACCGATTGGTCATTGCCGGACTCCGCGTGCGAGCCATGCAACTCCATCGTCGTCGACGCAGCCGCATACCCTGCGCCGTTCAAGACGAGGGTCAGGCTGAGCAGGACACGTAGCAGGATGGCGGGCAAGATGCGCATGCGGCGGATACTTTAGCCCGGACTCTGGGGTGTTGGGTAAAGCAGGCGTGAAGCGCTCCATGCGCCGTTGACGCACGGCTGACGGCCATCCACGGCCGTGCGGTTCTCGCGCCTCCTCCTACGCCGGTACCTGACCGCCAGCTGCCAGACTGCGCCGGTGTGCAGAGGCCGATCTACTGCCACGCATGCCAGCTTTACACACCGACCGGCACCTTGCGTGCGGAGCGTCCCTCCCTACCCCCCCGATAACGGCCGCTAATCCCCTACCCCACAGCTGTCCGCTCTCCGCGGCGGCGGCGGTCAGCCAGTTATCTCTGGCCGGATAAATTATCCCTTGGCCGGATAATTGGGGATACAATCCGGCAAGACATTGATTTGCAAGGACTTCGACGCTCAGTTGGCTCCGTGTGACAGCCCGGAGCTCCCGCAACTTGAGCGGTGCCTTCTGGCCGACTGGCCTTCCCTTGTGCCACGGAACGTGACGAGGAGGCCGAGTTGCCGTGGCAAGCTACGGCTCGGCGGGAGCTCAATCTTGGCGCCTGAACCGAGTGTCCGTTCCGACAAAAGCGGGTGCAACAACGGCAGGGCACACGCTTTTAGCAGGTTTATTGATATTTGCTAATTTTAGCAGACTTCAGCTAATCGTTTGATTTCAGTGACTTATAGCTGGTCGACCGTTCGAGCAGCCGCACACGACTTGCACTTCAGCTCAGATCGTCGAGCGGTCATGCTCGGACCTTCCGAGCCCCATGCGGCCGAGGGGCAGCGCCTCCTCGGCCTGATCGCTCAGGCCGCGACGGCTCGGTCCACATCTTTTTTGTCGATCATGGGAGGCGCAGCTGACCATCACACCGCGACGTCTTCGAGCGCGTGCCTGCCGCGAGCCCGACCTCTTATGCATCCGTGTGACCGTTTGCATAATTATGGAAAAAGCCGTCTTTTTGCATAATTCCTCCCATCGACTCTGTACGCAACCGTCCGGATCGGTGGCTTCCCATCCCTGGAAGACCACACTGACCCAAGGTGGCTTTTCCGTGTGGAAGGCTGACGACCTGCCGCCGACAACGGCCCCAATCAGAGGGTCGGCAGGGATTCGTGTAAAAAACGGCCGAAAGTTACCTAACAGGTTGAATGTACTAACGATTTTCCTTATCGCATCGGCTCTTGTGCATAGAGCGGCAGATCCAGAACCACGTCGCACTCCGAGGTGAGGTGCTCCATAAGCGCGGGCACCGGCGGGATCATGCGGGTGCGACCTTTGGGCATGAACGCGTTGATTCCGCTGCGGTAAAACGCGGTGCCTCCCGAACTGCCGGCCTTGGAGAGCACGATCCGCTTTTGCCGGCCGGCGGCTGGGTTGACTACCGTCGCCAGCGAGTACGCATGAAACCCGCCATGCGCGTTGTAGATGATCATGGCGTCACCTACTCCCGGCGGCTGCGCCTGCAGGTGGGCTTTCACAGTGGTCAGTGTCCAGCCAAACAAGGGATACCCTTGGGGTGCCGGGATCTTCTTTTCACGAGTCATGAGGGTTCGATTCTGCCGCCACCGATAAGGTGTTCATTGGCCTGCCCTCGGGTGCACCAGCGATGCCGGCGCGCCGGCGACCAGCTCGGCGAACGCCTCGGGGTCGACATCGGCGAACTCGGCTCGCGCCCTCGCGCGTGCCTGCGCCTCGCGTTCGGGTTGGAACGCCTGCGCGTCGGCCAGACGAGCCGTCGCGCTATCGAGCGCGGCGGTTGCTGTGGCGGTCGACTCCTCAAGCTGGGCCACCACAGGCGATAACAACTCCTCATCGCCGAAAATCTGCCGGCGGATGAAGTCGCCCAGCGACAGCCGCGCCGCTTTCGCGCGGCGGCTGGCGTCGGCCTTTTGCGTGGGGGTCATCAAGACCCCGACCCGTTCCGTGGCGTGCTCGGGGGTGTTGGCACCCATGTCGGCTGCCCGCATATGTAGGTGTGTGAACATTGGCACATCGGGACGCCGGCGGCGCACCGATCGTCGATGAAGGCCTGTCGAATTTGGGGCAGCTGGTATGCTCACTCGTACGCAATAAGTTCCAGGACTGGGCATGGAGCGCGACCGCTATCCCCTTCTCACCATCCCAGTGCCGCCTGACTTCGCCGAGTACTGTGAAGGCCACGGCGCTTCCCCGGCAGCGGTCCTGCAGGCGTTCATGGCCGACCTGGCGCCGACCGTCGAAAGCGGCACAAGCCTCGACCGGGGCAGAGCCGTCCAGTGGTTTCATGCGATCGCGTGGGACCGGCCGCGCTGGAGTGACGAAGACGTTGACTGACCTCACGACAAGGTTCAACCTCATCAGGGCCATTCGGCTGTCCAACTGGAGGATCCTTCGATGAAGACGAAAGTCTTGGTGGGTATTGCACTGTTCGCCACCACGTTCGCGGCTTGGGCCGCGGCAGGATGCCCGCTGGGCTGCTGCTGATCAGCAAACCCGCGAAAGAATGCCCCGCCGCAAGCGGGGCATTCTTCTTTGGGCGGCGCTGCACAGCAGTGTCAGCGGCCGCATTGCCCGCCGCGAACTATCCCGCCTCGGCCCGGTAGCTTCGCCATGCCGAGCGCAGTACACGCCAAGCCGAACGCAGGAACATCACCAGCAATGCCGCGGCGATGAGCAGGTCGGGCCAGCCGGCGTCGAACAGCCAGACGCCAACGGCCGCGAGCAGGACTGCGAAGCCCTCGAACACGTCGTTGCGCGAGCACTCCCACGCCGATGACATGTTCACGTCGCCGTGGCGATACGGCGTCAGCAGCCACAGACAGATGCCGTTGAACCCCAGGTTGATCATGGCGGCGATGCCGATGGCCTCAAAGATCGGCACATCCGGATGCGCCAACCGCCAGCCGATCTGGATCGCCACCGCGACCGCGGCGCCGAAGATCAACACCCCCTTGAGCAGCGCCACCTTGGCCTTGGCGCGTGTGCTGGCACCGATCACCGCCAAGCTCAACAGGTAGGTGAGCGCGTCGCCCAGGTTGTCCAGTCCGCCCGACAGCAGCGACGAGGAGCCGCTGTAGATCGCGGCCCACAACATCACGGCGAACGTGCCGATGTTGATCGCCAGCACGATCATCAGCACCCGCCGTTGCCGCGCCTCCATGGCGCGGATATCGACGGTGCCGCTGCAGCAGGAATCACCCATCCGCGTGCTCCTTGTGCTTGTCCGTCTCGTGGTGGGCATCGTGCAGTATGTCGATACCGCCCTTCAGTGCGATGCCAGCAACGGCCAGGCCGACGACGAGATCCGGCCAGGCTTGACCGAGCCATAGCACCAGCCCACCACCGATCAGGACGCCGGCATTGGCGACGAAGTCGTTGGTGCTGAAGGTGCTTGCGGCGCGGATGTTCACGTCGGGGCGACGGATGCGCTTGAGCAGCCACACGCAAAGCAGATTCACCGCTGCGGCCGCCAGTGCCATCCACATCATCGTGCCGCCGATCGGGTCGGTACCGGTCAGGAAACGTCGTCCAACGTCGAACAGCACGCCCGCCGCGAACAGGATCAGCAGGACACCCGACACACGGGCCGCGCCGCGCTTCCATGCGGGCGGGCGGCCCAGCGCCAACAGCGTGATGACGTACACCACGCTGTCGGACAGGTTGTCGAGCCCGTTGGCGATCAGCGCGCTGGAGTCGGCGGTCAGGCCGGTCACCGCAAACCCTGCGGCGAGCGCGACATTCAGTGCCAGAACGATCCAGAGGATCCTGCGCCGGCTCGCATCGTCCACGTCGAGGTTGTCGTGGCTCATGCGGCCTCTCCCTGCATGCGTTCGGAATCCCGATGCAGCCAGCGGTAGAGCGCCGGCAACACCAGCAGCGTGAGCAAGGTCGAGGACACGATGCCGCCGATCACCACCGTCGCCAGCGGCCGCTGCACCTCCGAGCCGGTGCCGACGTTGAACGCCATCGGCAGGAAGCCCAGCGATGCCACCAGCGCGGTCATCAACACCGGGCGCAGGCGTCCGAGCGCGCCGTCGACGATCGCATCCTCCAGCCGGTCGCCCTGTTCGCGCAGCTTGCGGATGAAGGCAATCATGACCAGGCCGTTGAGCACCGCTACGCCCGACAGCGCGATGAAGCCGACCCCGGCGGTGATCGACAGCGGGATCCCCCGCAGCGCCAAGGCGAATACGCCGCCGGTCAGCGCCAGCGGCACGCCGCTGAACACGATTGCCGCGTCCTTGGCCGAGCCGAAGGCCATGAACAACAGGCCGAAGATGAGCACCAGCGTCACCGGCACCACGACCGCCAGTCGGCGGCTGGCCGAGATCAACTGCTCGAACGTGCCGCCGTAGTCGACCCAGTAACCTTCCGGGATGTCGACCCGCTGCCCGACGCGTTGCTGCAGCTCGTCGACGAAGCTGCCCAGGTCACGATCGCGCACGTTGGCGGTGACCACCACGCGGCGCTTGCCGTTCTCGCGGTTGATCTGGTTCGGTCCCAGAATCTTCTCGATCGTCGCCACCTCGCGCAGCGGGATGGTCTGCGGGGTGTCGTCTGACCAAGCCGGATCACGGCTGGACTCGTCGGCGTTGATGTTTCCGCCCAGGGGAATGGGCAGGTCTTCCAGCGCCGTCGGATCCGCCCGCATCTGTTCGGGCAACCGCACCACGATGTCGAAGCGCCGATCGCCGTCGTACAGCTCGCTGGCGACTTGGCCGCCCACGGCGGTGGCGACGGTCTGCTGCACCACGCTCGGGTTCAGTCCATAACGGGCCAAGGCCTCGCGATCGGGCACCACCGTGAGCAGCGGCAGGCCGGTGGCCTGTTCGGTCTTGACGTCGGCGGCGCCACTGACCTGCTTGGTCACCGCCTCGATCTGCTCGGCCACCTCGACCAGCGTGTCCAGGTCATCGCCGAACACCTTGATCGCGACATCCGCGCGAACGCCGGAGATCAGCTCGTTGAAGCGCATTTCGATCGGCTGGGTGAACTCGTAGTTATTACCGGGGATCGTCGATACCGCTTCCTCGATCTCGGCGATCAGCACCTCCTTGGGCTTGCGGGGATCGGGCCAGGCGTCCCGCGGTTTCATCATCAGGAACGTGTCGGCCACGTTCGGCGGCATCGGGTCGGTGGCGACCTCGGCGGTGCCGATCTTGCTGAACACCCGTTCGACCTCGGGGATCTGCATCACGCGCTCCTCCACCGCGACCTGCATCTTCACCGCCTGCTCGATGCCGGTGCCAGGGATGCGCATCGCGTGCATGGCGATGTCGCCCTCATCCAGGCTGGGGATGAATTCGCTGCCCAGTCGCGTCGCCAGCAAGCCGGAGACCACGACCAGCGCCAACGCGCCACCGAGCACCCAACTGCGACGGCGCAGCGACCAGGCCAGCAGTGGTGCGTAGCGACGCTTGGTCCACTGCATCACCCGGTTTTCCTTCTCCTCGACCTTGCCGCCGAGAAACAGCGCGACCGATGCGGGCACGAAGGTCAGCGACAGCACCATCGCGCCGGTCAACGCCAGCACCACGGTGATCGCCATCGGGTGGAACATCTTTCCCTCGATCCCGGTCAACGCGAAGATCGGCAGATACACCGCGGCGATGATGAACAAGCCGAACAGGCTGGGCCGGATCACCTCGACCGTGGCAGTGGCAGTCAGGTCCTTGCGCTCGTCATCGGTCATGACGCGGCCGAGCCGGTGCTGCATCTCGCCGAATCGACGCAGGCAGTTCTCGATGATGATCACCGCGCCATCGACGATCAGGCCGAAGTCGAGCGCGCCCAGGCTCATCAGGTTGCCCGACACACCGCCCTTGACCATGCCGATGATGGTGAACAGCATCGCCAGCGGGATTACTGCGGCCGTGATCAGCGCCGCGCGGAAGTTTCCGAGCAGCAGGAACAGCACCACGATCACCAGCAGCGCACCCTCGACCAGGTTCTTGGAGATCGTCTCCATGGTGCGGTCGACCAGCTCGGTGCGGTCGTACACGGCGGTCGCCTCGACCCCGGCCGGCAAGCTGGCGTTGGCGTCTTCTAGCTTGGCCGCCGCGGCCTGCGCGACCTCGCGGCTGTTGGCACCCACCAGCATCGCCACCGTGCCGAGCACCACTTCTTCGCCGTTCTGGGTCGCCGCACCGGTACGCAGTTCCGGTCCTTCGCCGACCTGGGCCACATCGCTTACGCGGATCGGCAGGCCGTTGCGCCGGTCCAGCACGATGTTGCGGATCTCATCCAGCCCGCCGACCTGGCCGGGCACGCGCACCAGGTATTGCTGCCCGTTGCGCTCGATGTAGCCCGCGCCCATGTTCTGGTTGTTGGCAGCCACCGCATCGACGATGTCCTGCAGGGTGAAGCCGAGGGCGACCAGCTTGGACGGATCCGGCGTGATGTGGATCTGCCGCTCGTAGCCGCCGATGGTGTTGACCTCGGTGACGCCGGGCGTGTTGCGCATCTGCGGGCGTATCACCCAGTCCTGCAGGGTGCGCAGGTCGGTCGCGGTCCACGGCGTGCCATCGGGTTTGCGCGCCTCCGGTGCCGCGTCGACCGTGTACATGAAGATCTCGCCCAGACCGGTCGAGATCGGCCCCATTTGGGGCTCCAACCCCTCCGGGATTTGCGATTGGATCTGCTGCAGCCGTTGGGCCACCTGTTGCCGGGCGAAGTACAGGTCGGTGCCGTCCTCGAACACCACGGTCACCTGCGACAGCCCGTAGCGGGACAGCGAACGGGTGTAGTCCAGTTGCGGCAGGCCGGCCAGCGCAGTCTCGATCGGATAGGTGACGCGTTGCTCGGACTCCAGCGGCGAGTAGCCGGGGGCCTCGGTATTGATCTGTACCTGGACGTTGGTGATGTCGGGCGTGGCGTCGATCGGCAGCTTGGTGAAGCTCCAGATGCCCACGCCGATCAATCCCAGGGTCAACACCAGCATCATCCAGCGATGGTGGATGGAGAAGCGGACGATTTTTTCCAGCAGACCGCCCTCGCTCGAACGGGGCTCAGTGCTCATGCGAGGCCCCTTCCTTTTCGATGTCGGCCTTGATCAGGTAGCTCTCCTGGACCACGACCTGATCGCCCTTGTTCAGACCCGACAGGATTTCCACCCGTTGGCCGTCGCGTTGGCCCACCTCGACCGGCTGCGCCTGATAGGCCTCACCGACGCGGACGAACACCACTTCCTCACCGTTCATGGTCTGCAGCGCCGACAGCGGCACCATTAGCTCGACCGGCTGCTGCTCGACGGTGATGCGCGCCTTGACCGCCGAGCCGGGCCGCCACAGGCCATCGGCGTTGTCGATCGTGGCGCGCGCGACGGTGCTCTGGCTGGCGGTCGCCATGCCCGGCAGCACGCGTTCGAGCACGGTCTCGACCGTCTTGCCGTCGCTCATGCGGGTGACCGTGACCGGCACGCCCGCCTGGATGTGCTGGGCGTCGGCGCCGAAAATGTGCAGGTCGACCCACAGTTGCGATAGGTCGGCGATCTCGAACAGCGGCATGCCTTCGCCGGCCAGGCCGCCAACCGAGGCATTGCGAGCGGTGACCACGCCGGAAATCGGCGCGGCGACGCTGTAGGTGCTCAGGCTGAGGTTGCTTTCGATCGTCGCCAAGGTCTGCCCGGCACGCACCCGGTCGCCGACATTGGCGCGCAGCGAGCGAATGGGGCCGGGAAAACGCGCGGTAACCTCGGCGACCCGACCCTCGATCGGCGTCAGCAGACCTTGCACCTCGTGCTCGTCGGCGATCACGCCGGGTCCAGCGGGTTGCACCTCGATACCCGACTTTTCTGCCGTCGCCGCGGCGATGATTGTGCGGCCCTCGTAACTCGGGTACTCCCAGCGCAGCATCTTGTCGCCAATGCTGGCCAGCACCTCGACCTCGAAGGAATGCGGTTCGGGGACAGTGTCGGCCGCAGCCAAGCTGCCGTCCTCCTGCGGAGTGAGGGTGTAGCTCGCGGTCTGGCCACCCAGACGCGTCACGCGCACCTCGATTTTGCCGGCCGTGGCCGGCAGTGGCTCGCCGTCTTCGTACAGCCAGGCCTGGAACCGCGGCGGTGTGCCGTCCTCGGCCATCGCCAGCTCGACCGTGTAGCCGTCGCGTTGGAGCAGGCGGCCGCCGTGCTCGCCAGTCTCGGCCTCTGCCTCGGTGTGTTCGCCGGATTCTTCCGCGGCATGCTCGCCGGCGGCCTCGTTGGCGTGGTCGTCGCCGGACTCGCCGCTGCAGGCAGCCAACGACAGCGCCAGCGCTAGCGCGCTGATCAGGTGGATAGGCTTCACGGGGAAACTCCTTGTTCGGTGTTGGACCCGGAGCCGGCGACGAACGCCTGGCCGGTGAGTCGCTGGATTTCGATCAAGGCGCGCTGGGCATCCAGCGCGGCCTCCAGTTGTTGCTTACGCGCGGCGGTGCGCTCGGCCTGCAAGGTCGCCCATTCCAGATAGCTGGCGGCGCCGGCGCGGTAGGCCGTGCGTGTGGCGGCTTCGGCCTTCGTCAGTCGTGGCAGTACGTCGTCGCGCAGGCGCTCGACCTCGACCGCGGCGACGCGGTAACGGCCGTGGGCCTCGGCCAGGGTCGAGTACAGCGACAGGCCCTTGGCTTCGCGCTCGATCTCCAGCCCGGCCAGTTCGGCCCGGGCGGCGCGAATGCCCGGCTGGGCCCGGCTCGCGCTGCCCAGCGGGATCGAGACACTGCCAATCAGGCCGAAGTCGTCACTGCCTTGCAGCCGGCTCACGCCCACTTGCCAGTCCAGGTCCGGCGTGGCTTCGCTGCGGGCGAGCTGCAGGCGCGCCTCGCGGATGCGCGCCTCGCCAACGAACTGCGCCAGCTCCGGCGTCCGCGCCAGCCAATCGGCCAGCACCGCAAAGTCGGCCACCTCGGGCAGTGTGAGCGGATCACCGCTGGCCACCTCAAAAGTGGGGGCACGTTCGCCCCACAGCGCCGCCAGGTGCTGGCGGGCGGCCGTTTCGCGCTGCTGCGCCCGTGCGCGGTCAAGTTCGGCCCGGGCCAGTGCGGCCTGGGCGGTCAGCACCACCGATTCGGGCGAGGCACCGGCTTGCAGCCGCTTGCGGGCTTCGGCGACGGTGCGCTCGCGCTGCTCGATATCGAACCGCGCGATCGCGGTTTGCTGCTGCGCGGCCACGATCGCCAGGTACCGACGCGCCACCTCGGCCAGCAGGTCCAGCCGCTGGGCCTCGCGCTCGACAGCCAACGCATCGATCCGACTCTGCGCCAAGGTCCGGCGCGCATCGAGCTTGCCGCCGCGCTCCAGCACTGACGCCAGACTCAGGGTGATCTCGGCGCCATCCAGACCGCTGGCCTCGCCAGTGCCGAACGCGTTCTCGACGCTGGCGCCGGCGACCAAGGCCGGGCGCAACGACGCCCGATCCAGTTCGGCTTCCAGCACGTCACGACGGGTGCCGAACAGGCGAAGGTTGGGATGGGTGTTGGCGACGCGTTGAAACGCGTCGTCCAGGGTCAAAGGGTCGGCGGCGTGCGTGGGAAAGGCCACGGCACACACGACGACGAGCGCGGCGAAGGCCGCGAGTCGCAAACGCATGGGGGTTGCTCCGGGTTATTCGAGGTGACGGGGGCCGGCGTCATGCCGGCGGCGCGGTCACACGAAAATCGGAGGCTTGAACGGTGAAGTCAGGCGCGCCTGCAGCGGGATCGGCGTCTTCGCGATCGCCAGGCGGCCGCTCAACGGCATGACGGGGAGCGGCTTCAGCACCGGCAGCAGGGCCGCGGCTGCACCGCAGCAGTGCGAAAAATGCAGTAGCACGTGCAGGGTCTTGGCTCCGCCTTCGTCCTGCTCGCCGGCCGCGGCCAGTTCCGCATCCAGCTCTTCAGCGTGCAGGTCGTGGCTGTGCGTGCCCGAGGGGTCGTGCGCAAGTTCGTGCATCTCGCCAACGGCCGCCATCACCGGCTGCAGCACCAACCCCAGCGCAAAGAGCCCCAGCACGAGAACGCGCAGGAGCGGCAACCAGCGGCGGGGGCGAAAACGGGTCATGGTCGCGCAGGGTACCTGTGGACGACGGCGTTACACAATTTCGTCGTGGTGTGCCCCCGGTCGGGCTCGAACCGACACTAGCCGCTTATCTGGCGCTTACGGGATATAAATCCGCTGCTCTACCCATTGAGCTACGGGGGCGTGATCCGGATCTCAGATCACGCCGGTATTCGATGGTCGATGGGCCGTCGAGCGAACATGCGCTGAGCGTATCTCATGCCGCCCGAGGGGGCTACAGGGCAAAGGCGCGCTCCAGTTCGCGGCCGTGGCACCGCTTGTACTTGCTTCCACTGCCGCACAGGCACGGCTGGTGTTGGCGCAGCCCCGATAACAGCGCGTGGGCCAAGAACGCCTGGCATCTTGGGCCCGATTCTGGACAGGGAAAGCGACCCCGACTGGTGCTCCGGGTACAAGCATGGCCCTCATCGCCGGTAAGGACGGGGCATAGCCTTTGCCACGACCCCCGAAGGGATCTCACGCCTGCCCTTCCCTTTGCAAAGCGAGGATTACGCGGCTTGGCGATGCTCGTAGTACGGGTGCTGCTTGTCGTCGAAGATCGCGTACAGCGCTTCCAGTTCACCCGCCTTGGGGTCAGCCATGCGTGGGCTTGATGTGATGATGGTCCGGTCGTGCCCGGCCGCGGCCACCTCCGGCTCGGGGTCGTCGGTGATCGCGGCGAATGACAGCAGTTCGTCGTTACCAGCAGACCAACGCGACCAAAGGCAGGCGATCCGCATTGGTTCGCCAGCTCGGGGAGCGAACTCCAGCACGGCATTGCCCTCCGGCGTCTCGACGTTCTCGTAGAAGCGGTCCGCAATCAACACCGCGTGGGAGTGCTGAAGAGCGGCTTCCAGAAGCCTTCGAGGCTATCGCGCCGGGCGTTGTAGGTGCCAGGGAACTTGCGGTCGTAGAACTCCGGCTTGCCCGCCGGCCGGCATTGGTAGCGCATGGGCTTGATCACTCGCCCGCCGTCCTCCCAGACCATCGCCGGGGCGTACATGCCCGGGTAGATGCGCGAGTCGCGCGGCTGGTCGTCGGTACGCTTCAGGTTGGCAAACGTTCCTTGATCTGCTCGACCTTGTTGCCGGCAATGCGTCACGTACGCGTGCGCTTTTTGAGTCATTTGGTGCCGTTGCGCTGGTCCTCGAGTTCTCGTATCAATCGGCGCTGATCGGCAGCCGTGAGATCTGCCCACAGGAGCAAAAGCTTTGCCAGCTGTTCGTCTTCGGCGAACAGGAATGGCACCGGTACCCGTAGCACATTGGCCAGCCGCTTGATGGTGTTTAGGTCAGGCATATGCCTACCGCGCTCGTACTGATTGACTCTCGGACTTGCTCCTGACGGATCGAATCCGGCGCGTCGCCCAAGCTCCGCTTGGGAAAAAGCGGCGCGCTCGCGCGCTTGGGACAGCCGCATCGAAAATACCGAGCGCTCTTGGGCGACCTTGGTCACTCTCACTTCCTTCGGGTGTGAACCGTCAGGCTGCGAAAGATCGCCCCACAGCGATACTAAGGTATCCTTAGATACATCTCAACATGAGAGATCTCCCACTATGGGCGCGGATGCACCTGCCGCTGTCCTAAGCATTGCCTTATCCGGATCGAGCCTGGAGGTGCCCGTCCGGGCCGATGTAGCCGAGCAACTCATTGAGCGGGGCCATCAGGAACTCGCGAGACTGGGGGATCAGCGACTTGGCGAGCTATTGGCGTACCGGCTCTTCGGCGTACTAGTAGATCCGCCCAATCGGGATAATCGACCACCAACCGACGCGCAGCTGAAGTACGCCTTTGACTTGGCCGCTCGATATGGATTGGAGATACCACCGGAAGCACTCAAGATACGGTCAGCCATGGGACGATTCCTGTCGACCCACGCGGTGTCGATCCGCTCTATACATCCAAAGTCTGGTGACGGTGGCAACTGACCGGACCTTCCACAACAGAAGCGCAGTCCGAACACTGCCTAGCCGATCGGCGGCCAATAGAGGTCGCGTTGACCGCTCCCGTCGCAAATTCAGCCAGTGCTGTGAGCCAGTGACTTAGCTATCGGGAACATTGGCCGGGATCGCTTGGAGGTCACTGATGAGGCCATCCAGACGGGAACACAACGAGGCAATGGTGTCGGGCATGGGCTCAGCGCATTCAAACTGCTCAATTTGCCATCGAACATGCACCAACTGCCGTACCACTTCCCGGCTTAGGGGTTCTACGGGACCGACCAACAGGTGGAGCGACACCTGCGGATCCCTAAGCATACTCAGAACATTCTCGATGAGCTTCGGCAACGGCGGCGCGGCGAGCAGGCCGTTGCCGTAGTCGCGCGACCAAATCACGCGATGCAGACAGGCGGCCAGCGCTCTCCAGTTGCCTTGGAGCCACGGAGTGGATGCAACTACTCGTGGCAGCAGGTCCCAAGCCGCCTGAGCGGGTGCCCGGTGGGCGTCAAAATCGCCAGTCAGCTCGGCATGGCGTGCGAGCGCGAGGAGCAGCAGAAACGCCTCAACAGAGCCACGCTCGCGTAACAGCTGGCAGTGACGACGGCTCACCGCAACTGGAACCACCAGCGGATCATCTGCGACTGGCAGACCGGCCTCCTGACGGAGGGCGCCGGGGGCGTTGGCAATCTGTGTTTGCAACCAGTTCAGAGGTGGGGTCTCGAGACTCGCGAGACGCACCAGTGGGTGATTGACGTAGTGGTTTAGATCCACCGCGCCGTTCGTCGCGTCGAAGACCCCCACGTTTTGACCGAGTGGACGGCAGGCGCCCGCGCACCCACCCCGCCAGGACGCCACTCGACGAAGCTTCGTCAGACTGCTTTTTGAAGCCTATGCGGAGCTCGAGCGCCTCGAGACTCGACGGTGGCAGATGGGATTGCCGAGGAAAGTCCATCCGCAAAAAAATCGGCAACTGCACGTGCGGACCAGCCGCCGCGCGCCACCAGTGGGCTGGCGAATCGGTTCATCAGCAGGTGCAGCCATGGCCGTCCTGCTGCACCGGCCAATGCGTCGGCCTGCTGCTGAAACGCGAGGAGGGCAAGCGGATGGATCGCCAGGGACTACCGGATACGGCGCTCTCTAAAGGCTTCGCCCTTTCAACCGACTGATTTGGACGAGCGCTTCTGGGCCACGCCTGTCCAAGTGTCTTGTTGACGTGCCGGTGAAACCACCGTTCAAGCCTTTTGAGCGTCAGCATCCGCTGCCGTAGTGTCGTCTTGGCCATTCGTTGCATCCTTGCGGGCGGGTGTCTCCAGCTGCAGCAGTCCTGCAAAGTTGACGACCTCCGCGACTTGCTCCTCTCCCAAGCCCGTAAAGCCGGACTGACACGCATAGCGTTGGTAGATGTACGTCGCCATCGTGGTCAGCGCCTGCATGGAGGCTTCCTCCACCGGCTCCAGCCCCATCCCTTCGCGACGCTCGGTGTATTCGCTCCACAGGGCTTCAGCCTCTGATGCCAGTCGCCATCCTGCTGCCCATGCCTCCGGCGCCAGCCCCTGCGTGAAACTGATCCGACTGCGGCTCGGGTAGAAGCAGTGCTCATCGAATCGATTGAACGCAAACTGGAACTCTTCAAGGGAGCGCTGCCCGACGAACTCCACCTCGTCGGCCATGAGCCGGGCAGTGATCTGCTTTTCCCCTGCGGCCGTTAGCATTTCACGCTTGAGTTTGAGCTGAGGTTGGCCTACCAACAGCGTGAAGAGCATTACCCGGTGCTCCTGGTAAAGCTCGTTTTGAATCGACATCAGGATCTCTAAATGCAGCGTCTCCAAGCGTTGGGCATCATCAAGCACTAAGATGACTTTTCTTACTGGGCATCGTCGAGCCAACATCAGAAAGCGGTTGAGGATTAGTTGCATCTTCTGATCTTTGGTGCCCCGCTTAGGTGGAGCAACTCCCAATGAACGCAGCATCTTGTCCAGGAAGTCGCCCTCCCGAACAGTGTCGTGCTTGCGGACACAGTGAAGCACCACTGCGATCTTGTAACCGAGTACATCACCGAGGTACCGCTTGATGAACTCCGCACACTGCGACTTTCCCAAGCGGCGTTGCCCATAGATTATCGCGCCGGAAAAATTAAGCGTGATCCACCCCACCAGACTCGCCATGATGCGCTCAATGGGCCGAGTGAGGATGAGATAGTCATTCCTCGCAATTGGGTGCACGGCTTTCATGGGTTACCCTTTGAGCTTGTCACCGAGCACGCGATCGAGGTTCAGTACGCGAGGAGTCGCCACATCGGCGATAAGCCTGGGAGCCGCCCTGCGTTCCGCCTTCTGCGAAACCCTCGACGCCCCCGCTTGCTGGCGGAGCAGACCATTATTATTGGCGACCTGAGCCCTTTCGGGTCCCTTTCGACGACGAAAGAAGCTATCCACCTGCTCCTCAGGGTCTACCGCTGGATCCCAACAAAAATTACCATCACGAATCTCTCGGTTGAGCTGCTTACGGCGTCTGGCATCGTGAACAAAATGGGCCCAAGGACCCCGGGCCAATAGAACCCCGATGGATGTGCCGTTCAGCTGACGGGCCCTGACCGTGCGCAAGTCATTAAGGTCACAGGAAATGATGATGTCAGTTCCTAGCAGGATGTCACTCGAACGAAGCAAGTCGTTCGTGTATGAAGCACCCGCGTAATTAACGTGGGGCGGGTGGCCGTCGTCGGCCCTCACGGGAACCTGAAGATCGACGACAAGCAGGTTCCTCCAGGAGGCATTGGCAGAGGTGTCACGTCTCGCCAAGACACGGGAAGACTCCTCTCGTAGCGCCTGAAGGGGTGATTTTCCATAGTGTGCCGACGTAGGGTGCGCGTTGTAGTTGCAGATGATAACGTCCAGATACTCCTCAATTTGCTCAACTGTCAGGCCATTCTCCTCTGCCTCCTGCATTGCGGCTTTGCGCTCTTGATTGCTCATGTCGGGCCGCACGCCCGTCTTTAGATGCTGCACATTTCGATGTGTAAGCGTATTGAATAACTGCTCGACCTCTGAGCGGGTCCGCGGCTCGCCGGGCAGCCCCAGGTGCAAAGCCGCGTGGAGCCTTCTGACCACGACTTCGCGGATGTGGTCAGCATGGCCACAAAGCGCATTATCGAGGCTGATGGAGTCGGGGTAGCGTCCATTACAAATCTCGACGACCCCCGAGGGCATGGCCGCCCCAGGCTTGTAATCCAAGCCGTCTATTGCGAACTCTACCCTTCGGTGCCAAGGCTCCATCATGTTGCTCAGGCAGCGGAGGAGATCCAGGCGCGAGGGCTCGCGTTCAATGGAGAAGCTCCAACCGATGCACGCCCTGCTGTCCACCTCAACGGCTGCGATTAGCCAAGGGCGAATCGCCCGTGTCTTAGACCGTCCCTTACGACCTTCAAACCTAACTTGTATGAAGCTATCCAGGCGGTGCGCATCGATTTGAACCTGGCGGTAGAAGACGTCGATTTGTGGGCGGAACGCGCGGCTTACGGACTCCCGGTAGGGCGCGCGCGAGTCGCCTCGCTGACGCGCGATTTCAGCATGCAGCGCTTGGCGATATCCTTCCCTTCCATTGTTTCTCAACGTAAACGGATAGCCACTCTTCCCATTGATCGCGTAAACCGAATTTAGGAATTTGGAATGCTCTTTCGCTATCGGGATGCGACCTGTGTAGCCAAGTTTCGAGTATTTCTCAGCCTGTTTCGCTAGCAACGTTCCCAATTGTTCGTGCGTTGAGACCAGTTGCTGAAAAAGGCCGGCTGCCCCCGAACCTCCTGCTAGCACGTTTTCATCCGCTGGCTTTAGGCGCTCATAGTGCTTCTGCCTACGATACGGAATGAGCGCGTGGAAGCCGCTAATGCCTGCCACCGGATCGATCGTGGCACACGCTCGCAGGAGGCGGTAAAAAGTCGAGGGGTCTATTGATTCCGCTTCACAGATTGACTTGAGTGATTCTCCAGACATGTAGTGCTCGACCGCCCGTTTACGCTTTGCGTATGAGGTGCGGTAGGCCTCGGGCAGCTCGATGTCTGAGGGCGTCGGCCAGACTGACGTATCTCGCCATTGAGGAGCGAAAAGAGCTTCAATCTTGCGATGCATGCTCTTTTCTCGTCAGAACGGAATCCCAAGAAATTCCTTGGGTCCAGTCGATGTTCAGGTGTCCAGTTCGGACCAGGTGAAAGATCGCGCTCTGCACGACGTAGGGATTTGCCCCCGCGCGCGAGCACGCCTCTCGGACGCTGCGCCCCTCGGCCGGCCAGTTCTTAAGCAAGGCACTGCACGTTAATTTCAGCCCGTCTTGCAGGCTCGCTGCCACGGCGTATGGATGGGCCTGCTCAAGACCCAGGAGCAATGCACGGCGACCCCAAGCCCAATGAGGCGTAATCCGCCCCCTACTCTCGTCGATGGCTACATAGCCATTCTCAGTAAGTGCCCAAGCATTAGGTGCCACCCTTGCTGTCACCTTCGCTTCTGGGGCTACGTCCAGCAATAGTTCGCTGCCGGCGTACACGACCCAGAAGTCGGCTAGCGCATCATTCGGGTTGCCCGGGTCACGGGGACGCTCAACATACGTACGTACGTCCGCCGCCCAGTCCAGCCACAGCCCCAACCAATAGCAGCGAGCCTGAACGACGACCTCTCTAGCCAGCTTTGCACTGTAGTAGACGCACACTGGGAGAGACCGTCGCTGCTGCAACGTGAGCTCAACCCTGAGAGGATCTGGACGAGCATTCACCCCATGGGGGCATTCTCCGCTCTCGGCGCCCTCTGTATAGTACTTTCAGCTGCTCAACTCAACACCTGAATTTCACCAGTTCGCTTCTTTGCTGCAGATTAATCAAGCACTTCCTAGTTCCGATACTTGGCGCATTTCGGTGCGCATCCACCGGCTGACGTTAAACTCTCCGGGCATGGCTACCCGGGCGCTTCTGCTACGTCTACTGCTTGCGTTCGCGTTGGTCTTCAACGGAACGGGGACGGCCGTGGCGTCGGCGGCGATGGAACTTGCACACGCCGACGTCCAACCGCACCTGCAAGCGCCGGCGGCGCCGCCTGGCGACGGTCAGGCACCCTGCCACGGCGGGAATGCCAATTCCGCTCAGGTTGCAGCCAACGACGGCGGCCCCGCGGACTCCAACTGCTGCGATCCGGACCGTTGCGATTGCACCGGGGTCCAGAGCCCCTCGCTCTTCGTGCTGGATGTCCGGTTGCCACCTTCCGGTCCCCCGCGGATTGTTTCCATACCGGCACTGCGCATCGACCATGTGCCGCCGCTCCTCGCAGGTTTGATCCGACCTCCAATCGGCTGACGATGGGCGCCGCAGGGCGCCACCCGTGGCTCGCTTCGGGCCACTCGCACGCCTTGTCTGCCAAGGCGGACCCATCGCGCAATCGATCGCAGCTTGAGGTTTTTTCATGTCATTCCGTTTTCCCGGTCCGGACTCCGAGTCGGTCCGTTCGCCCATGCGCCGCCGCTTCGTCCAGGGCATCGCCGCCGGTGGCGCCGTCGCCGGCCTGGGGCTCTGGTCGCGTCCCTCGTGGGCACTGCGATCTCCGGGCCAGGCTGAAGTCCTGAGCGGTACCGAGTTCGACCTGGCCATCGGCGAGACGCCGATGGACTTCACCGGCGTGGTCCGTCCCGCGGTGACGGTCAATGGTTCCCTGCCCGCACCGACGTTGCGCTGGCGCGAGGGCACCACGGTCAACCTGCGGGTGTCCAACCGTTTGCCGCCCGGCTCCATCCACGGCCATTCCACCTCGATCCACTGGCACGGCATCCTGCTGCCGGCCAACATGGACGGCGTGCCGGGCATCAGCTTCGACGGCATCGACCGTGGCGAGAGCTACCAGTACCGTTTCGACGTGCGCCAGGGCGGCACCTACTGGTACCACAGCCATTCGGCGTTCCAGGAACAGGCCGGGCTGTATGGCGCGCTGATCATCGATCCGCTGGAGCCCGAGCCGTTCACCTACCACCGCGATTACGTGGTGCTGCTGAGCGACTGGACCGACCTCGACCCCGCCCGGCTGTTCGCCCGGCTCAAGCAGATGTCCGACTACGACAACCGGGCCAAGCTCACCGTCGGCGACTTCCTCGCGGACGTGCGCCGGCACGGCCTGTCGGCGACGTTGCAGGACCGGGCGATGTGGGGCGGGATGAGGATGACGCCGACCGACCTGTCGGACGTCAACGCCAACACCTACACCTACCTGATGAACGGCACCACGTCGGCCGGCAACTGGACCGGGCTGTTCCGCCCGGGCGAGAAGGTGCGGCTGCGCTTCATCAACGGCTCGTCGATGACCCATTTCGACGTGCGTATTCCCGGCCTGAAGATGACGGTGGTCGCGGCCGACGGCCAGTACGTGCATCCGGTGAGCGTCGACGAGTTCCGCATCGCCGCGGCCGAGACCTTCGACGTGATCGTCGAGCCGTCCGGGCAGGATGCGTTCACCGTCTTCGCCCAGGACCTGGGCCGCACCGGCTTCGTGTCCGGCACGCTGGCCGTCCGCGAAGGACTGCGCGCCCCGGTGCCGGCCGTTGACCCGCGCCCAGTCCTGACGATGGGCGACATGGGACATGGCGCGCATGGATCCGGACACGGCGGCCATGGCGCCGCCGCGGCGGGTTCCGCAGCTTTGGACCCTTCGACCATGGACCACGCTGGCATGGGCCACGCCGTCGCCGGCCATGGCCAGCACCACCCGTCGCCAACGGAAAGCACGACGGCGAGCGGAACGCAGCGCCACCCGCCGTCCGAATCCGGCAACCCGCTGGTCGACATGCAGACGATGAACCCGGCGCCGAAGCTCGGCGACCCCGGCATCGGCCTGCGCGACAACGGCCGACGCGTGCTGGCCTACGCCGACCTGCGCAGCACCTTCGGTGACCCGGACGGCCGTGAGCCCGGCCGCACCGTCGAACTGCACCTCACCGGCCACATGGAGCGTTTCGCCTGGTCGTTCGACGGCATGAAGTTCTCGGATGCCGAGCCGCTGCGGCTCAACTACGGCGAGCGCATGCGCATCGTGCTGGTCAACGACACGATGATGACCCACCCCATCCACCTGCACGGCATGTGGAGCGACCTCGAGGACGAAGACGGACGGTTCCTGGTGCGCAAGCACACCATCGACATGCCACCCGGTACCCGCCGCAGCTACCGCGTGCGCGCCGACGCGCTCGGTCGCTGGGCCTACCACTGCCACCTGCTCTACCACATGGAAGCGGGAATGATGCGCGAAGTGAGGGTGGACGAATGAAGCCGATGCCCCCCCTGCCCCGCAAGCGCTTGCCACTCGCCGTGGCACTCGTCCTGTGCGCCGTCCTGCCGGTACGGGCACAGGACCAAGCAGCGCATCTCCATGGCGATCACGGGAACGCGCCCGCTATCGCCGGTGCTGTCGAGGCATCCCCGGCGATGCAGCCCGCCGATTCCCATGTCGATCACCATCCGCCTGCCGCCAACGCGTCGACGCCGGTGGATCCACACGCCGCCCACCGGACGGCGACGCAGGCGCCGGGAACGCATGCCGGCGGCCGTTCCGCGCATCACCCGCCCAACGGCGCCGCGCTGCAGGTCGACCATGCGGCGATGAGCCACGGCAGCCACGGGGAACAGGCCGCGCCATCGCCCGACCTGCCGCCGACGGCCGCGCCGATCACGCCGATCCCGACGCTGGATACCGCCGACCGCGCCGCGGCCTTCCCGCCCACCCACGGCCACACCACGCACGACAGCCGCGCGTACCGCTTCGCCATGCTGGACAGGCTGGAAACCAGCGACGCCGGCAATGCGTTGTCGTGGGAAGGCAGCGGCTGGTTCGGCACGGACCTGGACCGCCTGTGGCTGCGCAGCGAGGGCGAACACGTCGACGGGGATCTCGAATCGGCCGATGTCGAGATGCTGTACGGCCGTGCGGTGGCGCGCTGGTGGGACGCGGTTGTCGGGATCCGCCACGATTTCGGCGAGCGTCCGTCGCAGACGTTCATCGCGGCCGGGGTCATGGGGCTTGCACCGGGGATGTTCGAGGTCGAGGCCACCGCCTATGTCGGCAGCGGTGGCCAGACCGGGCTCGCGGTCGCGGCGGAGTACGAGACGCTGCTCACCAACCGCCTGATCCTGCAGTCGGTGGTCGAGGCCGAAGCCTGGGGACGGGACGACATCCGCCGCGGCCTAGGATCTGGACTGGGCACCGTGGAGGCCGGTTTGCGCCTGCGTTACGAATTCACCCGCCGGTTCGCACCGTACGTGGGCGTGGCCTGGGAGCGTGCGTACGGCCAGACCGCGGATCTCCGTCGCGCGGCCGGGCACGACGTGGACGATGCCCGCTTCGTCCTTGGCCTCCGGACCTGGTTCTGAGCCACGCGCACGCGACCAACGCTCCCCTTCCCCACTTCCAGCCAATGGCCATCCGGCCCTGACCGAGGTAACCATGAAGCACACCCGCCTGATGACAGCCGCACTCGCCGTCGCATTGTCGGTGACCGGCACCGCCGTCTGCGCACGCTCGCCGCAACACGATGCCACGGCGCAGCCCGCCACCGATCGCACCGCCGCGGAGCCGGCCCCGTCCACTCTGCTCGTCCACAAGAGCCCGTACTGCGGCTGCTGCGAGTTGTGGATCGAACACATGCGCGAAGCGGGCTTCGCGGTCGAGGCGCGCAACGTCAGTGATGTCCATTCGATCAAGGAGCGCCTCGGCGTTCCGGCGGCGAAGGCTTCGTGCCACACGGCGCAGATCGGCGGCTACTTCATCGAAGGCCACGTGCCCGCGGCCGACGTCAAGCGGCTGCTGGCCGAACGGCCCGAGGCACGGGGATTGACCGTTCCCGGCATGCCCAAGGGCTCGCCCGGCATGGAGGTGCCCGGCGGTGCGGTGGACCCGTACACGGTGGAACTGGTGGGCAAGGACGGCTCCACCACGCCCTTCGCCACCCACGGCGATTGAGGTCGGCGACGGGCTCGACACTGCGTGGACATCGCCGCCCCTAGGGTCGCAGGCCAGGGGCGGCGATGCCGACGCGCCGAACTCCGTCGGCCTTCAACGGAGAACGGTATGAGCCACCACACCGCCGAACACCGCAGCGCCGAAATGAACGAGTGCATCGACAACTGCACGCGCTGCCATGCCATCTGCCTCGAAACCATCAACTACTGCCTCGGCCGGGGCGGCAAGCATGCCGAGCCGGAGCACATCGGCCTGATGTCGGTCTGCGCCGACATCTGCGCCACCAGCGCCGACGCGATGCTGCGCGGCGCCGACGTGCACCGCTACACCTGCGGCGCGTGCGCGGAGATCTGCCGGCGCTGCGCCGACTCCTGCGCGTCGATGGGCGACGACGCCGAGATGCAGCGCTGCGCCGAACTGTGTCGCCGCTGCGCCGATTCCTGCGCGAAAATGGCGGCCTGATACCGGGCGGGCATCGCGCGCGCTCGCCGCCTCACTTCCGAACAGGGAACCGCATGTCCATCCGCTCCAAGGCCAAACGCGACGCCAACAAGAAGAATCGCCGCAGCGATCGCATCGCGGTGCCCGTGCACACGCCCGGCGTCGAAGCCCATGCCGACCTGCGGGACGGTGACGGCATCCTGCTCGGCGGCATAGCGCGTCGCGAGGGCGAATGGGTGCTGGGGCTGGACGGACGGATCGTCGGCGAATCGGCCAGCGCCGCGACCCTGCTCGCGATGCTCAGGCGTGCGGCGGCGGTGCAGGAGCGCAGTGGCCGCCACGTCTCGCTGAAGTTTTCCGATGCGCTGCGTGCCGCCGCCCATGAGGAAGCCCGCGCGCAGGGGATGAGCTTCGAACAGTTCGAGGCCCGGCTCGATGGCCAACTGCGTGACGCGTCAGGCGGATCCACGCCCGGGTCCCCTGTCACGCACTGAGTGCAAGTAGCGGGTCAGGCCAGGACCGGTACGCGGAGTTCCCGTGGCTCGGCACCGTCGTGTCGAGCTGCGATCTGTTTCGCGCAACCGCCGTCGGCGCGGCCGGTCGGACACAGCATCTGCATGTAGTCGGCATCGAAGTTGAGCCGCTCCACCAGGAAGTCGACGAAAGCGCGCACCTTGGGCGATTGCACCCGCCCGCGCGGAAACACCGCGCTGAAGGCGAGGTTCGGCCCGGTCCAGCCGGGCAACACGCGACGTACCTGGTCGCGCTCGGCGTGGGCCTTGATGGTGACGTCGCACGCCAGCATCAGGCCTTCCCCGGCCAGCAGCGCACCCTTGAGCGCGCCGAAATCATTCGCCACCAGCACCGGGTGGATGCGGTAGTCGACCAGGTCCGTCGCCGGCCTGCCCTCCGCCGCCGCCCCGCCGGCTTCCACCAGCGGCCAGGCAAAGCCGTTGCCGCGGCGGCCGCTGTGCAGACTCACCGCACGATGGTGCTGGAGCTCGGCCGGGTGCAATGGCTCGCCATGGCGGGCGAGATAGGTGTGGCTCGCGTACACCTGGGTGCGGAACACGGCCAGCCGTCGCGCGACCAGGTTCGAGTCGGGAAGCTCGCCGATGTTGAGCGCGACGTCGAACTCCTCGTCACTGAGGTCCGGCAACTGGGTGGTGAGCACCATTTCGACGCGGATCTCCGGATGCCTGGCGTGGAATTCGCCCAGCAGCGGCGCGATCCAGGTGATGCCGACGTCGTACGGCGCGCTGAAACGCAGCCACCCGCGTGGACCGCCCTGCAGCTGGCCCACGGCGCTTTCGGCTTCGTCGAGATCGCGGGCGATGCGCCGGCAGTGATCGAAGTACAGGTTGCCCGCTTCGGTCAGGCCGAGCTTGCGCGTGGTCCGGTGCAGCAGTTGCGCGCCCAGTCGCGACTCGAGCTCCTGCACCTTGCGGCTGACGGTGGTCTTGGGCAGGTGCAGGGCACGGGCGGCGGCGATGAAGCTGCCCAGCTCGATCACCTTGACGAAGATGAGGGTGTCGTTGAGGTCGCGCGCCATGCGTATCCACCGGCCGTCAGGCGACGGCCGGCTCCTCTTCCGGTTTGGCCTCGGTCCGCGGCAACGCCACTGTCCGGGCGGCGCCCGCCGTCGCCATCGCGCCAGCGGCTTCGATCGCCTCCGCCGTGCCATCGCAGGCGCGCATGTTGGGGCAAAGGTGCTGCATGTAGTCGGCGTCGAAATTGAGGCGTTCGACCAGAAAGTCCACAAACGCCCGGACCTTCGGCGACTGCATGCGGCCACCGGGGAACACCGCGTTGAACTCCATGTCCGGTCCGGTCCAGCCCGCCAGTACGCGTTGCACGATGCCCTGTTCGGCGTAGCGCTTGACCGTGAGGTCGCTGGCCATCATCAGGCCCTCGCCGCACAGCAGGGCGCCCTTGAGCGCGCCGGGGTCGTTGGCGACCAGCACCGGGTCAACCCGGTACTCGACGGTCTGCTCGCCGTCGTTGAGCGGCCAGGCATACCCGCCGTTGCGGCGGAACTTCTGGAACGTCAGAGCGCGGTGGTGCTGCAGGTCGTCGGGGTGCAGCGGCTCGCCGTGCTTGCGCAGGTACTCGGTGGATCCGTAGACCTGGCTGCGGAACACCGCCAGGCGCCGGGCGACCAGGTTCGAATCGGGCAGGCTGCCGAGTCGCAGTGCGAGGTCGATTTCGGCATCGATCAGGTCCAGCGATTCGTTGGCCAGCACCATCTCGACGCGCACTTCGGGATGGCGCGCGTGGAACTCGCCCAACAACGGCGCGATCCAGGTGATGCCCACCGAGTACGGCGCGGTGAAGCGCAGCCAGCCGCGCGGGCCGCCCTGCAACTGGCCGACGGCGTTCTCGGCTTCGTCGAGTTCGTGCGCGATGCGCTTGCAGTGCTCGAAGTAGATGTTGCCGGCCTCGGTCAGGCCGAGCTTGCGGGTGGTGCGGTGCAGCAGTTGCGCACCCAAGCGCGTTTCCAGGTCCTGTACCTTGCGGCTGACCGTTGTCTTGGGCAGTCGCAGCGAGCGGGCCGCGGCGATGAAGCTGCCGTGCTCGACCACCTTCACGAAGATCAGGGTGTCGTTCAGATCGCGGGCCATCGATGTGCTCCGAATCGCGCGCACCGTAATTGGCCCGCGGTGGGGACAATTATTCCCCGATCCGGTGGCTAATCAAGCACCGGTCACGCGCCTAGGCTGTGCACCTGTCTTCTTCAGGTCACGTCCCGGGCCGTCCCCATGCGCTCTCTTCGCCCAGCCCAACCTGCCTTCGTTCCGCTGATCACGCCGGTCATGCCGGGCGTGACAAACCTCGCCATGACGGGGCTGCAGGGCAACGCAGGCAACGGTTTCAACGCTGCGCCGCCAAGGGGGCCGGTGCCCGATTCCTTCATGGTCCTGCCAGTCGTACCGGTGGCGGCCCCCGCGGTTCGGGCGGGGCTGTCGCGCCCCACCCGCACGGTGGAAATCCCGTCCGCGGGAGAAAAAATCCCGAGGGCGGGACAATGAGGCCGGCGCTCATCGTGGTGGGTGCCACCGGTGGCGTCGGCCGCGGCGTGGTGCGGGCCGCCCTCGACCGGGGGCACGCCGTGGTCGCGGTGGCGCGCCACGCGGCCGCGCTCGACGCACTGCGGCTGGACCACCCCCGCGCCGACCTGACCTGCATGCCGGGTTCGGTGGCCAGCGACGGCGAGGGTGCCGCGCTCGCGACGCGGCTCCGCGACCTGTGCAGGCCGGTGAGCGGCATCGTCGTTTCCGTCTGCGGCCAGGCCCAGGGCGGCCGCGTGCTCGACCGTCCGGCCGACTTCCTGCGCCGCAAACTCGACGACGACCTGCTGCCGCACCTCGCGGCCGCCCGCAACCTGTTGCCTCTGCTGGCCGAGCGCGGCCGTGGCAGCTACCTGCTGATCGGCGGGCCCGGCAGCGAACACCCGTGGGCGGGCTACGGCCACCGCTCCATCGGCGCCGCGGCGCTGCGGATGCTCGCACGCGTGCTGCACGACGAAGCGCGCGCGGTCGACGTGCGCGTGCAACTGCTGACCGTCGACGTGCCGGTCTGCACCGGCGGCATGGAAGCCCCGGCCAGTCCCCGCTGGCCCAGCGCCCTGGCCATTGGCCAGCACGCGGTGGCGCTGGTCGAACAGGCCGCGCCCGCCGCCCCGGTGGTGCATTACGAACCGGTCCGCTCTCCCGCTTTTGGCCCAGACGGCAATACCCCGGCGGACGGATGCAACTCCCTCGCTTCCGTACGCGCGCTGCTGGGCCGTTTTTCTCAACCTGCCTCAAAGAAGGATCTTTCTCCATGACCTCCCCCACCCGTTCCGCCGGGCGTCCCGCCCGTCCCTCCCGCCCGAACGCGCTGCCGGAGCTGGCGCTTGCCATGGCCGCCCTGCTGGCCGTGGGCGTTTCCGGTTGCGGCAGCCAGGCCGCGCCCGCCGCCGCCATGCCGGCACCCGAAGTCAGCGTCGCCCGGGTGCTGGAGAAACCGGTGCAGCAATGGGACGAATTCACCGGCCGCATCGAGGCGGTGAAGTCGGTCGAGCTGCGACCCCGCGTCAGTGGCTACGTCGAGCGGATCGCCTATGAAGAAGGCGAGGAAGTCCGCAAGGGCGACCTGCTGTTCGAGATCGATCCACGCCCGTACCGGGCGACGCTGGCGGAGGCGGAAGCCAACCTCGAGCGCGCCCGCAGCGAGGCGCGACTCGCACGCGCCCAGCACGAACGCGCGCAGTCGCTGGTGGAGGCGCAGGCGATCTCCCGCGAGGAGGCCGAATCCCGCCGCGCCGAAGCCGCACAGGGCGACGCGGCGGTCCGCGCCGCCGAAGCCGCGGTGGCCAGCGCCCGCCTCGACCTGCAGTTCACCCAGGTGCGCTCGCCGATCGACGGCCGCGCCGGCCGCGCGCTCATCACCGCCGGCAACCTCGCCCAGGCCGATGCCACGGTGCTGACCAGCGTGGTGTCGCTCGACCCGGTGCACGTCCACTTCGAAGGCGACGAGCAGACCTTCCTGCGCTACCGCGAACTCGCCCGCAACGGCGACCGCGCCGAGTCGAGCAACCCGGTCCGGGTCGGGCTCGCCAGCGAGGCCGGTTACCCGCACAAGGGCGTGGTCGATTTCGTCGACAACCAGGTGGACCCGGCGACCGGCACGATCCGCCTGCGCGCGGTGCTGCCCAACCCCGACCGGGTATTCACCCCGGGTCTGTTCGCGCGGGTGCAGTTGCTCGGGCGGAACCTTGACGGCGCCATGCTGATCGACGACAAGGCCGTGCTGACGGACCAGGACCGCAGCTACGTCTATGTGCTCGGCGAGGACAACGCCGCGCAACGCAAGGACGTGGAACTGGGCGGCGAGGCCGGCGGCCTGCGCGTGGTGAAGTCCGGCCTGGACGCCGGCGACAAGGTGATCGTCCACGGCGTGCAGAAGGTGTTCTTCCCCGGCATGCAGGTATCGCCGAAGGAAGTCGCGATGGGCGCGCCGCCCTCCAACCCCGTGGCAAGCGCGGCGGGAGCGAAGTGATGGCCTCGTCAGGCTGACCTCCCCCGCGCAGGGGCCGCCGGCCCTCCCCGTCCTCCCCCGGTACGGGCTCCCCTCCCGCGCAGCGGGGAGGGCCGGCGCCACCTCTGACCGTTCCACCGCCCATCTACCCGGCCGCTCACGGCGCGGGACGGGACCGCTGTCGCCGCGCTCCGGGCGAGGCACGTTCCTTCCACGCAGCGTACGGCACCAGGGCGAAAAGCCGCCCAAGGACACCCCATATGGATTTCTCGAGATTCTTCATCGACCGCCCGATCTTCGCGGCGGTACTGTCGATCGTGATCTTCGCCGCCGGCCTGATCTCGATCCCGCTGCTACCGATCGGCGAGTACCCGGAGGTGGTGCCGCCCTCGGTGGTCGTGCGCACCGTCTACCCGGGCGCCAACCCGAAGGTGATCGCCGAGACCGTGGCCACGCCGCTGGAGGAAGCGATCAACGGCGTCGAGGACATGATGTACACCAAGTCCGTCGCCGGCTCGGACGGCGTGCTGCAGATGACCGTGACCTTCCGCCCCGGCACCGACGCCGACGAGGCCGCGGTCCGCGTGCAGAACCGGGTCAGCCAGGCGCTGTCGCGACTGCCCGAGGACGTGCGGCGCCAGGGCGTCAC
Source organism: Lysobacter sp. CC-YZS074 (assembly GCF_056739745.1). Taxonomy (NCBI): domain Bacteria; kingdom Pseudomonadati; phylum Pseudomonadota; class Gammaproteobacteria; order Lysobacterales; family Lysobacteraceae; genus Lysobacter; species Lysobacter sp. CC-YZS074. Next base: position 1,784,976 of record NZ_CP200301.1, read on the forward strand.
CACCCAGAAGCAATCGCCCACCTTCCTGATGGTGGTCCACCTGACCTCGCCCGAAGGCAAGTACGACACGCTGTACCTGCGCAACTACGCGCGCCTGCACGTCAAGGACCGGCTGTCGCGGATTACCGGCGTGGGCGATGCGCAGATCTTCGGCGGCGGCGACTACGCGATGCGCGCCTGGCTCGACCCGGAACGGATCGCGTCCCGCGGTTTGACCGCCGGCGACGTGGTGCGCGCCATGCGCGAGCAGAACGTGCAGGTGTCGGCCGGCCAGCTCGGTGCCGAACCGATGCCCGACAGCGAATTCCTGACCCTGATCAACGCCCGCGGCCGGCTGCGCACGACGCAGGAGTTCGGCGACATCGTGCTCAAGGCCGGAGCGGACGGCGAGATCGTCCGGCTTTCAGACGTCGCGCGCCTTGAGCTGGGTGCCGGCGACTACACCCTGCGCTCGCAGCTGGACGGCAAGGCGGCGGTCGGCATCGGCATCTTCCAGGCCCCGGGCGCCAATGCGCTGGAGATCCGCGATTCGGTGATCGCGACGATGGATGAACTGTCGCAGCGCTTCCCGGGCGGCGTCGAATACGAGGCCGTCTACGACACCACCATCTTCGTGCGCGACTCGATCAACGCAGTGGTCACCACATTGCTGGAGGCCGTGGTGCTGGTGGTACTGGTGGTGATCCTGTTCCTGCAGACCTGGCGTGCGTCGATCATTCCGCTGATCGCGGTACCGGTCTCGGTGGTCGGCACCTTCGCCGCGCTGTATCTGCTGGGCTTCTCGATCAACACCCTGAGCCTGTTCGGGCTGGTGCTGGCGATCGGCATCGTGGTGGACGATGCGATCGTCGTGGTGGAGAACGTCGAGCGCAACATCGAGGAAGGTCTGACTCCGCTTGCCGCCGCTCACCAGGCGATGAAGGAGGTCTCCGGCCCGATCATCGCGATCGCGCTGGTGCTGTGCGCGGTGTTCGTGCCGATGGCGTTCCTGTCCGGCGTGACCGGCGAGTTCTACAAGCAGTTCGCGGTGACCATCGCCATCTCGACGGTGATCTCGGCGATCAACTCGCTCACCCTGTCGCCCGCACTCGCCGCCCGCCTGCTCAAGCCTCATGGCGCTCCGAAGGACGCACCGTCACGGCTGATCGAGCGGATGTTCGGCTGGCTGTTCCGCCCCTTCAACCGCTTCTTCAACACCAGCTCGGACCGCTACCAGAAGATCGTGTCGCGCAGCCTGGGCCGGCGCGGTGCGGTGTTCGTGGTGTACGCGGTGCTGCTGGTCGCGACCGGCCTGATGTTCAAGGCGGTGCCGGCCGGTTTCATCCCGACCCAGGACAAGCTGTACCTGATCGCCGGCGTGAAGTTGCCGGAGGGCGCGTCGTTGGCCCGTACCGACGCCATGCTGTCGAAGGTGGTCGACATCGCGATGGAAACCGACGGCGTCGCCCACGCGATCGCGTTCCCCGGCCTCAATGCGCTGCAGTTCACCAATACGCCCAACACCGGCGTGGTGTTCCTGCCGCTCAAGCCGTTCGACCAGCGCGACCGCAGCGCCGCCGAGATCAACGCCGAGATCAACCAGAAGATCGCCGGGCTGCAGGAGGGCTTCGCGTTCGCGATGATGCCGCCGCCGATCCTGGGGCTGGGCAACGGCAACGGCTACCAGATGTTCATCGAGGACCGCGGCAACCTCGGGTATGGAGCACTGCAGCAGGCGGTCCAGGCGATGCAGGGAGCGGTCTCGCAAACGCCCGGGATGGCCTTCCCGATCACCAGCTACCAGGCCAACGTGCCGCAACTCGACGCCGAGGTCGACCGGGTCAAGGCCAAGGCGCAGGGGGTGCCGTTGACCGAGCTGTTCGACACCCTGCAGACCTACCTCGGTTCGTCCTACGTCAATGACTTCAACGAGTTCGGCCGTACCTGGCAGGTGATCGCGCAGGCCGACGCGCCGTTCCGCGACAGCATCGAGGACATCGGCAAGCTGCGCACGCGCAACGTCGATGGGGAGATGGTGCCGATCGGTTCGATGGTGAAGATCCATCGCACGTTCGGCCCAGACCCGGTGCTGCGCTACAACGGCTACCCCGCCGCCGACCTTGCCGGCGAGGCCGATCCGCGGGTGATGTCCTCGGCCGAGGCGATGGGCACGCTGCAGGCGGTCGCCGACAAGGTGCTGCCCGCCGGTATGGCGATCGAGTGGACCGACCTGAGCTACCAGCAGGCAACGCAGGGCAACGCCGCGCTGGTGGTGTTCCCTGTAGCGATCCTGCTCGCGTTCCTGGTGCTCGCCGCGCTGTACGAAAGCTGGACCCTGCCACTGGCGGTGATCCTGATCGTCCCGATGTGCATGCTCTCGGCGCTCACCGCGGTGTGGCTGACCGGCGGCGACAACAACGTCTTCGTGCAGGTCGGACTGGTCGTGCTGATGGGACTGGCGTGCAAGAACGCCATCCTGATCGTCGAGTTCGCCCGCGAGCTGGAGATGCAGGGCAAGGGCATCGTCGAGTCGGCGCTGGAAGCCTGCCGCCTGCGCCTGCGTCCGATCGTCATGACCTCGATCGCCTTCATCGCCGGCACCGTTCCGCTGGTGATCGCCTCCGGCGCCGGCGCGGAAGTGCGCTCGGTCACCGGCATCACCGTCTTTGCCGGCATGCTCGGCGTCACCGTCTTCGGCCTGTTCCTCACCCCGGTGTTCTACGTGGCCCTGCGCAAGCTGGTGTCACGGCGCGCAGGCAAGCAGGCCCAGAACGAACTGCTGGAGATCACCCATGCGTAAGTCCAACCCCGGCATTGCCCCCGCGCCCGTTCTTTCCGCGGATATGCCATCCGTTGCCGCGAGAGCGGGAGCGCGGTGGGTGCCCGGGAAAATACTGGTCGCCTCGCTGCTGACCCTTGCCCTGTCCGCCTGCATGGTCGGCCCCGACCATGTGCGCCCAGCCCCTTCCATGCCCGCACGCTTCATCAACGACGACGGCGTCGTGCAGCGCTCACCCCAGCCCGCACCTGACGCCGACTTCTGGAACGCCTTCGACGACCCGCTGCTGACACGGCTGGTTGACGAAGCCCTGCTGGCCAACTTCGACCTGCGGGTTGCACTCACCCGCTACGACCGTGCCAACGCGCTGCTGCGGGGCGCCCGCTTCGATTACCTGCCGACGCTGACTGCCAGCGCGGAAGCCAGCGATGCACGCGCCAGCGTCGACCAGGCGCCGGGGTTCGATCGGGCGGAGCGCGACGGCGAGAGTTACACCACGGGCGTCAACATGGTCTGGGAGCTGGATCTGTTCGGTCGGATCCGCCGCGGTGTCGAGGCGAGCCGGGCGGAAACCGCGGCGACCGCAGCCGATCTCGCAGCGATGCAGGTGGCGATCGTCGCCGAGGTGGCACGCAGCTACATCGACCTTCGCGGTCTGCAGGAGCGGCTCCGGGTCGCCCGGGAGAACGCGGCGAACCAGCGCGAGACCCTGCGCATCGTCCAGGCGCGGCTCGATGCGGGCGCCGCCACCGGGTTCGACCGCGCACGTGCCAGCGCGCAGCTGGAAGCCACCCTCGCCCGAATTCCCGCGCTGGAAGCGGAAGCGGCCGTGACGATGCACCGGCTCGCGGTGCTCACCGGCAAAGCGCCGGGCGCACTGGTGGCGGAGTTGGGTGTGCCCGCCCCGCTCCCTGCATTGCCGGTGCCCGTCGATCCCGGCACGCCGGGCGAGCTGCTGCGGCGACGGCCCGACATTGCCGCCGCCGAATTCCGCCTGCACGCCGCCACCGCACGGATTGGCGTCGCTACCGCGGACCTGTTCCCCCGTTTCACCCTCGGAGGGCTGATCGGCAGCCAGGCAATCGATTCGGGCGATCTGTTCGAGCGCGACAGCGAAACGCGGCTGGTCGCGCTCGGCATCGACTGGTCGTTCCTGGACATCGGCCGCGTGCGTGCGCGGATGGCCGCCGCTGACGCGGATGCGGCGGGCGAGCTCGCCCGGTACCAGCACACTGTGATGCTCGCGCTCGAGGAAACCGAAAACGCCCTGGTCCGTTACCGGCGCACGCGCGTCGAAGACGGCCACCTGCAGCAGGCTGCCGACGAAAGTACCCGTGCGGCCGAACTCGCCCGGCTGCGCTACGACGCCGGAAGTACCGGTTTGCTGGAGGTGCTCGACGCCGAACGCACGCGCCTGCAGGCACAGGACGCACTGGCCGAAGTGCGCACCCGCGCCGCGAACAGTGCCGTGGCCGTCTACAAGGCGATGGCGGGTGGCTGGCCTGGGCGCGTGCCGGTGCGGGAAGACGTGGCCAGCAGCCAATAAGGCCGGAGGGGATCGGCATCGTGCGTGCCGATCCCCGCGCGCCGGGGTTGTCCATTTGCTGGAACGCGACACCCGAAAACATCAAGGGCCGCCTTTCGGCAGCCCTTGATGTTGAAGCGAAGTGGCGTCCCCACGGGGATTCGAACCCCGGTCGCAACCGTGAAAGGGTTGTGTCCTAGGCCTCTAGACGATGGGGACGCAGTGGTTTTCCGCACCTGGGTCGACTGCTTTCACTCAGTCGGGTAACGAAGAACCTTTGAAGTGGTGGAGCCAGGCGGGATCGAACCGCCGACCTCTACAATGCCATTGTAGCGCTCTCCCAGCTGAGCTATGGCCCCACGTGCTGGAAAGTCGACAAGCTTAAGGACGGTTTTCGAAGTCGTCAAGCAGTCTTTTCGAGTTCGGCGAAATTTTTTTCCGACGCGCTCAGCGTGGTGGCTCCGTGGCCGCGATCGGATAGGTACTGCAGCCACTTGCCGAGGAAGGTGTTCATCCGCAGGCGGTGGCCGATCAGTTCCGCCGGTGGCGGGTACATGCCGATGACGTCCTGCCAGCGGCGACCGATGTAGCAGTGGGTCGCCTCCAGCTGGCCGGTGTCGTGGTACTGGCGCAGGTACGCCGATGGATCCGGCTCGCCGGTCACCGGGTCGGGCATGGCGTAGGTCAGGCGCAGTTCCGTGGTGTAGCGGTGCTGCTCGAGGATGTCGACCTGCAGATCCAGACCATCGCCGATGCTCGACACGTAGCGGCCCGCCGACAGCCCCGCCGGGGCGAACAGGCGGCCCAGTCGGGCGTGGTTCTCCGTATAGAGCGCCATCAGCCAGCCGAAGCGGCTCAGGGTGGGAATCCGCGCGGTGCGGTCGGCCAGCGAGTCCATGCATCGATCCTACACGCCGATCGGCGCGTGCGGCAGCGCCCGCGGGCCTGCGCGAACAACCGATTCAGGATCGCGGGACCGCCCTGCTCCCCGCTTTCAGAACATCTCGCGCCGGATGCCGAGCGTGGAAAGCACCTTGCTGGAGATCTCCTCGATGGAGGTGTGCGTGGTGCTCAGCGTGGGGATGCGTTCGGCGCGGAACAGCGCCTCGGCCTGGGCCACCTCGCGCCGGCAGGTCTCCAGCTTGGCGTAGCGCGAGTTGGGCCGGCGCTCCTGCCGGATCTGCTGCAGGCGCAACGGATCGATCGTCAGTCCGAACAGCTTCTGCCGGAACGGGCGCAGGCGCGGGGGCAGCCGGTCGTGCTCGAGGTCCTCCTCGGTCAACGGGTAGTTGGCGGCGCGGATGCCGTAGTGCAGCGCGAGGTAGACGCAGGTCGGGGTCTTGCCCGCCCTCGACACCGCGATCAGGATCACGTCGGCGTCCTCGTAGTCGACCGCCTGACCGTCGTCGTGGCTCAACGCGTAGTTCATCGCGTTGATGCGGTGGTGGTAGGCCTCGAAATCGACGATGGCGTGTGCGCGACCGACGTGCCGCTGCCGGCTCTCCTGCAACTCGCGCTCCAGCGGCTCGATGAAGGGCGCGAACACGTCCAGCATGAGCGCCCCGCTGTGGGCGAGGGTTTCGCTCACCTCGCTGTCCATGCAGGAGTTGATCACGATGGGACGGACGCTGTGGACCTCCGCCGCCACCCGTATGCGGTCGGCAGCCTCGCGGGCGCGTTCGATGCTGTCGACGAACGAGATGCGCTCGCCGATGAACTGGGTGTCTGTGAACTGCGTCAGCAGGCTGTGGCCGATGGTCTCGGCGGTGATGCCGGTGCCATCGGAGACATAAAAGACCGGCCTGACCAGTGCCATCGGAACCCCCGCGTTCGTCGTCGTTCAACAGGAAAAAGCCCGTCGGATCAACCTTGTATGCACCCGGCGCAGGAGCGATCATATCCGCTTGGCCGCGCCGGCCGGGCCCGTCTGGCGTGCTCGACATCCTCGGAGACCCCGCTTGAACGAGAACATCCTCTGGCTGCACGCGCTGCGCCTCAACGACCTGGCCCGCGTCGGCGGCAAGAATTCCTCGCTCGGCGAGATGATCGGCAACCTAGCCAACCTCGGGGTTTCGGTGCCCGGCGGCTACGCCACTACGGCCGAGGCGTTCAAGGATTTCATCGCCCACAACGACCTGCACCAGCGGATCTTCGACCGCCTGGCCGATCTCGACGTGGAGGATGTCGGCGCGTTGACGAAGGCCGGCGGCGAGATCCGCGGCTGGGTCATCGACGCCCCGCTGCAGCCGGCGCTCGACAAGGACATCCGCGAGGCCTACCACCAGCTGTGTGCCGAGAACGGCGGCGGTGACGTCGCCGTCGCGGTGCGCTCCTCGGCCACCGCCGAGGACCTGCCCGACGCCAGCTTCGCCGGCCAGCAGGAGACCTTCCTCAACGTCACCGGCGAGGACGACGTCGTCCGCAAGGTCAAGGAAGTCTTCGCCAGCCTCTACAACGACCGCGCAATCGCCTACCGCGTGCACCACGGCTTCAAGCACGAGGACGTGTTCCTGTCGGCCGGCGTGCAGCTGATGGTGCGTTCCGACGTCGGCGCCTCGGGCGTGCTGTTCACCCTCGACACCGAGTCGGGCTTCCGCGAGGTGGTGTTCATCACCTCCAGCTATGGCCTGGGCGAGATGGTCGTGCAGGGCGCGGTCAATCCGGACGAGTTCTACGTCTACAAGCCCACCCTCGCCCAGGGCAAGCAGGCGATCCTGCGCCGCTCGATCGGCGCCAAGCAGCTGCGCATGGTCTATTCCGACCAGCCTGGCGAGCGCGTCCGCACCGAGGACACCCCGGTCGAACTGCGCAACGCGTTCTCGATCTCCGACGAGGACGTGCACGAGCTGGCCCGCCAGGCGCTGACCATCGAGAAGCACTACGGTCGCCCGATGGACATCGAGTGGGCGAAGGACGGCGTATCCGGCAGGCTGTTCATCGTGCAGGCCCGTCCGGAGACGGTGAAGTCGCGCGCCAAGGCGACCCAGATCGAGCGCTACCAGCTCGGCGAGCGTGGCCCGGTGGTCTGCGAAGGCCGCGCGATCGGCCAGAAGATCGGCAGCGGCGTCGCCCGCGTGGTCCGCTCGCTCGACGACATGGCGCGGGTGCAGCCCGGCGACGTGCTGGTCGCCGACATGACCGATCCGGACTGGGAGCCGGTGATGAAGCGCTCGGCCGCGATCGTCACCAACCGCGGCGGCCGCACCTGCCATGCGGCGATCATCGCGCGCGAGCTGGGTGTGCCGGCGGTGGTCGGCACCGGCAACGCGCTTGATGCGATCCAGGATGGCCAGGTCGTCACCATCAGCTGCGCCGAGGGCGACACCGGCTTCATCTACGACGGCGCCCTGCCCTTCGAGCGCCACACCGCCGACCTCGAGGACATGCCGCCGGCGCCGCTCAAGGTGATGATGAACGTCGCCAACCCGGAGCGCGCGTTCGACTTCGCGATGCTGCCCAACGCCGGCGTCGGCCTGGCGCGGCTGGAGATGATCATCGCCAGCCACATCGGCGTGCATCCCAAGGCGCTGCTGGAGTACGACCAGCAGGATGCCGCGACGAAGAAGAAGATCGACGAGCGCATCGCCGGCTACGGCGACCCGGTGGATTTCTACGTCGACCGCCTTGCCGAGGGCATCGCCACCATCACCGCCTCGGTCGCGCCGAACCCGGTGATCGTGCGACTGAGCGACTTCAAGTCCAACGAGTACGCCAACCTCATCGGCGGCAGCCGCTACGAGCCGCACGAGGAGAACCCGATGATCGGCTTCCGCGGCGCCAGCCGCTACGTCGACCCGGGCTTCACCGAGGCTTTCGCGCTGGAGTGCCGCGCGGTGCTCAAGGTCCGCGAGCAGATGGGCCTGACCAACTGCTGGGTGATGATCCCGTTCGTGCGCACGCTGGACGAGGGCCGCAAGGTGGTCGAGGTGCTGCGCGCCAACGGCCTCGAGCAGGGCAAGGACGGGCTCAAGATCATCATGATGTGCGAGCTGCCGTCCAACGCGCTGCTGGCCGAGGAGTTCCTGGAGATCTTCGACGGCTTCTCCATTGGTTCCAACGACCTCACCCAGCTGACCCTCGGCCTCGACCGCGACTCCGGCCTGGTGGCGCACCTCTTCGACGAACGCGACCCGGCGGTGAAGAAGCTGCTGTCAATGGCGATCCAGACCGCACGCGCCAAGGGCAAGTACGTCGGCATCTGCGGCCAGGGCCCGAGCGACCACCCGGACCTCGCGCAGTGGCTGATGGAGCAAGGCATCGAGTCGGTCTCGCTCAACCCGGACACGGTGGTCGATACCTGGCTGCGACTGGCCAAGGCCAAAGCCGGCTGACCGACCACAGGCCGGTCACGCGCCGGCCTTACCATGAATGCACAACCGGACGCCCCGCCCCAGCGGGGCGTCGCATTTGCGGACGAGGAGACGGGCATGACGTGGTTCGGCAACTTCGAGGGGATCGACTGGCGTGCGTTCCTGGTGGGATGGGGGCTGAAGATTGCCGCTGCGCTGCTGATCCTCGTCATCGGCATGCGGTTGGCGAAATGGCTGGTGAACATTGCCGAACGCGCGCTCGTCAACACCCACGTCGAACCCACCGCGGTGCAGTTCCTCAAGAAGGTCGCGTACGTGGCGCTGCTGGTGTTGCTCGCACTGACGGTGCTGAGCGTGTTCGAGGTGCCGATGACCTCGGCGTTCGCCGTGCTCGGCGCGGCAGGCTTGGCGATCGGCCTGGCGCTGAAGGACTCGCTGTCCAACATCGCTTCGGGGGTGATGCTGGTGACCCTCAAGCCGTTCCGCGTCGGTGACGTGGTCACCATCAACGGCGAAGGCGGCACGGTCGAGGAGATCAGCATTTTCCAGACCCGGCTTCGCGGCGCCGACAACCAGACCATCGTCCTGCCCAACAGCCTGGTCACCACCGACTCCATCATCAACTCGACGCCCGACGTGCGACGTCGGGTCGAGCTGGTCATCGGCATCGGCTACGACGATGACATCGACCAGGCACGCGCGGTGATCATGGAAATCATCAACGCCGATCCGCGAATACTCGAGGAGCCCGCCGCGGACGTCGTGGTCTACGAGCTGGCACAGAACAGCGTCAACCTCGGCGTCCGCTGCCACACCGCCAACGCGGACTGGTTCGCGGTCAAGGTGCACCTCAACGAGGCGATCAAGAAGGCGTTCGATACCGCCGGGATCAGCATTCCGTTCCCGCAGCGCGATGTGCACATGTATCACCACGTGGCCGACGGCGCGGTCGGACCGGGCGAGTTCGGCCAACTGCCGTCACCGCGGCAGGAGCGCGACTAGCCACGGGGTTTCTGTAGGAGCGGCTTCAGCCGCGATCGGAAGCGGCGTTTTGCCCCGCTTGATAATCGCGGCTGAAGCCGCTCCTACAGAAAGCGCAAGCAGGGAGAGCCAGCCACGCCCCCTGCCGTTCTAGACGCCGGACGTATCCAGCCCGCCCAGCCGGCCCATGAAGAAGCGATAGTGTTTCAGCTCGGCGATGGAGTCGTGCACGTCGCTCAGCGCCGTGTGCTTGGCTTCCTTGCCGACCCCGGCCAGTACCTCGGGCGCCCACCGGCGCGCCAGCTCCTTGATGGTGCTGACATCGAGGTTCCGGTAGTGGAAATGCTGCTCGACCCGCGGCATCAGCCGGTGCAGGAAGCGGCGGTCCTGACAGATCGAGTTGCCGCACATCGGCGAGGCGTTGGCCGGCACCCACTCGGCGAGAAAGGCCAGCGTCTGCGCCTCGGCGTCCTCCATGGCGACCCCCTGCTCCAGTACGCGCGCCCAGAGGCCGGACTTGCGATGCTGGTTGCGGTTCCAGTCGTCCATTGCCTCGAGCCGCTGCAGCGGGTGGCGAATCGCCAACTCCGGCCCTTCGGCAAGCACGTCCAGGTTGGCGTCGGTCACCACGGTGGCGATCTCGAGGATCGAGTCGTTGTCCGTGTCCAGGCCGGTCATCTCCAGATCGATCCAGATCAACCGTTGTTCGTTCCCTGCCTTCGTGCCCATGCTCGCCGTTCCCTACGTGACGCGGCATGATAGCCCACGACTCCGTCACTGCCGCGGCTACAGTGATCTCAAGCGACCCCCATTACGCAGTACTGACGGCGATGCTCGCGCCAGCCTTCTTCCTGACGGCCACCGGCTCGCTGCTGATTTCGGCGAGCAACCGGCTGGCGCGGGTCGTGGATCGGCTGCGCCAGCTGATGAAGGACATGGAGCAGGCGACCGACGAGGAAGAACTGCGCTGGCTGGACTACCGGATCTCACGCCAGCGCCGCCGCAGTGGCCTGATCCTGCGCGCCAACCAGATGCTTTACCTGTCGCTGAGCTGCTTCGTCGGCACCAGCCTGGTGGTGGCCCTGGATGCCTTCGTCCCGTTCCGGGCGGGGGTGCTCCCGACCACCTTCGCCGTACTCGGGGTGCTGGGGCTGTTCGCCTCCAGCCTGATGCTGTCGCGCGAATCGACGATTGCCGTGGCCATTCTCAACGAGGAGATGGACCGCTCCCACGCACGCGCGCGTTCGCGGACCCGCTAAAGCGGCGGCTTGCCGCGCTTGCGGCGGAAGTAGTTGCGCAGCATCGTCCCGGCTTCGCCACCGAGTACACCGCCGAGCACATCGACCCGGTGGTTGTGGCGCGGATCGGCCAGCAGGTCGAACACGCTGCCGGCCGCCCCGGTCTTCGGGTCGAAGGCACCGAACACCACCCGCGCCACGCGCGCGTGGACCATTGCCATCGCGCACATCGCGCACGGCTCGAGGGTCACGTAGAGGGTGCTGCCGAGCAGCCGGTGATTGCCAAGCCGGCCGCCGGCCTGCCGCAATGCGACGATCTCCGCATGTGCGGTGGCGTCGTGCTCGGTGATGTTGCGATTCCAGCCTTCGCCAATGATGTCGCCATCGCTCGACACCAGTACCGCGCCGACCGGGATTTCGTCATCCTCGCGCTCGGCCCGTTCGGCGAGCGCGAGCGCATGGCGCATCCAGTGTTCGTCCATGGCGTCAGGCGGTGGCGGAACGCCTTACTCCCACTCGATCGTTGCCGGTGGCTTGCCGCTGATGTCGTAGACGACGCGGGAAACACCACGCAGCTCGTTGATGATCCGGTTGGACACCTTGCCGAGGAATTCGTACGGCAGGTGCGCCCAGTGCGCGGTCATGAAGTCGATGGTTTCGACCGCGCGCAGCGCAATCACCCACTCGTAGGCGCGGGCGTCGCCGACCACGCCGACCGACTTGACCGGCAGGAATACAGCAAAGGCCTGGCTGGTCTTGTCGTAAAGACCCACCTTGCGCAGCTCGTCGATGAAGATGTGGTCGGCCTTGCCGAGCAGCTCGGCGTACTCGCGCTTGACCTCGCCGAGGATGCGCACGCCCAGCCCCGGGCCCGGGAACGGATGGCGGTAGACCATCGTCTCCGGCAGGCCGAGCTCGACCCCCAGGCGTCGCACCTCGTCCTTGAACAGCTCGCGCAGCGGCTCGACCAGGCCGAGCTTCATGTGCTCGGGCAGGCCGCCGACGTTGTGGTGGCTCTTGATGACGTGGGCCTTGCCGGTCCTACTGCCGGCCGACTCGATCACGTCGGGGTAGATCGTGCCCTGCGCCAGCCACTTGGCGTTGGCCAGCCTGCCGGCCTCCTCGTCGAAGATCTCGACGAACAGGTTGCCGATGATCTTGCGCTTGGCCTCCGGATCGCTGACGCCTTCGAGCGCCTTGAAGTAGCGGTCGGCGGCGTCGACCCGGATCACCTTGACGCCCATGTGCTCGGCGAACATCGCCATGACCTGGTCGCCTTCCTGCCAGCGCAGCAGGCCGGTGTCGACGAACACGCAGGTCAGCTGCTCGCCGATCGCCTTGTGCAGCAGCGCGGCGACGACCGAGGAGTCCACGCCGCCGGACAGGCCGAGGATCACCTCGTCGCTGCCGACCTGCTCGCGCACGCGGGCGATCTGGTCCTCGATGATGTGGGCGGCGGTCCACAGCGTCTGGCAGCCGCAGATCTCGGTGACGAACCGGCGCAGCAGGGTCTGGCCCTGCAGGGTATGGGTGACCTCCGGGTGGAACTGCACGCCGTACCAGCGCCTGTCCTCGTTGGCCATCGCCGCGACCGGAATGCGGTCGGTCTTCGCGGTGACGGTGAAGCCCGGCGGCGCGGTGGCCACGTGGTCCCCGTGGCTCATCCAGACATTCAGGCGCGGCTCGCCGCCGTGGTCGGACAGACCGCCGAGCAGCGCGTCGTGGGCGACCAGCGCGACTTCGGCATGGCCGAACTCGCGCGCGTCGGCGGCCTCGGTCGAACCGCCCAGCTGCGCGGCCAGCGTCTGCATGCCGTAGCAGATGCCGAGGATCGGCAGACCGCTGTCGAACACTTCCTGCGGCGCGCGCGGGGCGCCCGGCAGCGTGGTCGACTCGGGGCCGCCCGACAGGATGATGCCCTTGGCCCCGTAGGCGGCGATCTCGGACGGGTCGTGGTCCCAGGCCCAGATCTCGCAGTAGACGCCGATTTCGCGGATGCGGCGGGCGATCAGCTGGGTGTACTGCGCCCCGAAATCGAGGATCAGGATCTTGTCGGAATGGATGTCGGTCATGTCAGCCGGCGCGGTAGTTCGGCGGTTCCTTGGTGATCTGCACGTCGTGCACGTGGCTCTCGCGCGTGCCGGCGTTGGTGACGCGGACGAACTGCGGCTTCTTGCGCATCTCCTCGACGGTCGCGCAGCCCAGGTAGCCCATGGTTGCCCTCAGGCCGCCGGCGAGCTGGTGGACCACGCCACGCAGCGGGCCGCGATACGGCACCCGGCCTTCGATGCCCTCCGGCACGAGCTTGTCGGCGTCGCTGGCGTCCTGGAAGTAGCGGTCCTTGGACCCCTGCTCCATCGCGCCCAGACTGCCCATGCCGCGGTAGCTCTTGTAGCTGCGGCCCTGGAACAGCTCGGTTTCGCCGGGCGATTCCTCGGTGCCGGCAAACAGCCCTCCGACCATGACCGTCGACGCTCCGGCCACCAGCGCCTTGCCGATATCGCCGGAATAGCGGATGCCGCCATCGGCGATCAACGGGATGCGGTCCTGCAGCGCCTCGGCGACCATGTCGACCGCGGTGATCTGCGGCACGCCGACGCCGGCGACGATGCGGGTGGTGCAGATCGAACCCGGGCCGACGCCGACCTTCACCGCGTCGGCGCCGTGGTCCATCAGCGCCAGCGCCGCATCGCCGGTGACGATGTTGCCGCCGATCACCTGCAGCTGGGGGAAGTTCTTCTTGACCCATCGCACGCGCTCCAGCACGCCCTGCGAATGGCCGTGCGCGGTGTCGACCACCACCACGTCGACGCCAGCCGCGGCGAGTGCCTCCACGCGCGCCTCGGTGTCGCCGCCGACGCCGACCGCCGCACCCACCAGCAGCCGCTCGCTGGTGTCGTAGGCGGCATTGGGATTGTCGGACTTCTTCTGGATGTCCTTGACGGTGATCAGGCCGCGCAGCTCGAAGTCGTCGTTGACCACCAGCACCTTTTCGATGCGGTGCTTGTGCAGCAGGCCGAGCACCTCGTCGTCGGAGGCCCCCTCCTTCACCGTCACCAGCCGGTCCTTCTTGGTCATGATGTGGCGGACCGGATCGTCGTGCCGGGTCTCGAAGCGCATGTCGCGGCTGGTGACGATGCCGACCAGCCGGCCGCCGTCCACCACCGGCACGCCGGAGATGTTGCGCTCGCGGGTGAGTTTGAGCACGTCGGCGATGCTGGTTTCGGGGGCCACCGTGAACGGCGACTTGATCACCCCGGCCTCGAAGGTCTTCACCTGCGCGACCTGCGCGGCCTGCGCGGCCAGCGTCATGTTCTTGTGGATGATGCTGAGCCCGCCCAGCTGGGCCATCGCAATGGCGAGGCGGGCTTCGCTGACGGTATCCATCGCCGCCGACAGGATCGGCAGGCGGATGGTCAGGTCGCGGGTGACCCGGGTGGCTAGGGAAACGTCCTTGGGCAGGACGGTCGAGTGCGCGGGGACGAGCGATACGTCGTCGAAGGTCAGCGCTTCAGCCTGGATGCGCAGCATGGGCGGGCCCGGGGAGGATGAAGCGCGTCATTGTACCGCGTCCGCCGCTCCCGGAGTGCTATCGATCCGCGGCCTCGGCCGCTTCCAGGGTGTTCTGCATCAGGGTGGCGACGGTCATCGGACCCACGCCGCCCGGAACCGGCGTGATCCAGCTGGCCCGCTCGGCCGCCGCCGCGAAGCCGACATCCCCCACCAGCCGGCCGTCGTCGAGACGGTTGATGCCGACGTCGATCACCACCGCCCCGGGCTTGACCCATTCGCCGGGGATCAGCTGCGGGCGCCCTACCGCGACCACCAGGATGTCGGCGCCGCGCACGGCCGCCTCCAGTACCTCGGGCGGGGTGAACTTGTGGCAGCAGGTGGTGGTGCAGCCGGCGATCAGCAGCTCCAGCGCCATCGGCCGCCCGACGTGGTTGGACACGCCGACGATGGTGGCGCTGGCGCCGCGCACCGGCCGGTCGGTGTACGCCAGCAACGTGGTGATGCCGCGCGGCGTGCACGGCCGCAGGCCGAACTGGCGCAGGGCCAGATGGCCGACGTTCTCGGGATGGAAGCCGTCGACGTCCTTGTCCGGCGAAATCCGGTGGATCAGCGCGGTGGCGTCGCGACGGTCCGGCAACGGGAGCTGGACGAGGATGCCGTGCACCTCCGGATCGGCGTTGAGCCGGTCGATCAGTGCCAGCAACTGCTCGTCGGAGGTGTCTTCGGGCAGGTCGAAGTCGATCGCGCGGATACCGACCTTTTCAGCGGCCCGGCGCTTGTTGCGCACGTACACGGACGAAGCGGGGTCGTTGCCCACCAGCACCACGGCCAGCCCCGGCCGACGCTTGCCCGCGGCCACGCGTGCGTCCACGCGCGCCTTGAGGTTGTCGAGCAGGTCCTCGGCGATGCCTTTGCCGTCGAGGATGCGGGCCCGGGCCGCCCCTCCGGCTGCAGCCACGGAAGCGGAGGAAATGGTGGCGGACGAGGAAGCCGTCATGCGCGTTCGGGGGCCTGCGTTCGGAACGGGCCGGGGATTATCGCCTATCGCCTGTTGCCCCGCCCGATGAGATCGCCGACGTGGCCGCCCGTCGCCGACCAGTCCCTCAGCGGCCGGCGCAGAGGGCCGCGTAGTCGATATATCCGGGGAACGGGCGTCCTGCCGCGCACACCGGACAATCGGGATCCGGCGGCAGCCTGGTTTCGCGGAACCGCATCGACAGCGCGTCGAAATTCAGCAGCCGTCCGGCCAGCGGCTGTCCGAGGCCGAGGATCAGCTTGATCACTTCCGTCGCCTGCAGCATTCCGATCACGCCCGGCACCGCCCCCAGCACGCCCACTTCGCTGCAGTTGGGGGCGGCCTCCGGCGGCGGTGGCTCGGGGAACAGACAGCGGTAACACGGCGCCATGCCGCGCTGGCGACCGGCATCGAACACGCTGACCTGGCCGGTGAAGCGGTGCACAGCGCCGTAGACGAGTGGCTTGCCGAGCTTCACGCAGGCGTCGTTGAGCAGGTAGCGCACCGCGAAGTTGTCCGCGCCGTCGAGCACCACATCGGCGTTGCCGATCAGCCGCTCCACGTTGTCACTGGTGATGCGCTCGGGAATGCCGACGATGTCCACGGTGGGATTCAGCGCCGACAGCGCGATCCGCGCCGATTCCACCTTGGGCTGCCCGATCCGCGACTCGGTGTGCAGGATCTGGCGCTGCAGATTGCTGCGATCGACGATGTCGTCGTCGGCGATCATCAGCGTACCGACACCGGCCGCGGCGAGGTAGTACGCCGCCGGCGAACCGAGTCCGCCGGCGCCGACCAGGGCCACCGTCGCCCGCTGCAGCAGTCGTTGCCCCGCCTCGCCCACCTCCGGTAGGCGCAGGTGGCGCGAATAGCGCTCGTGGAAGTCGTGGTCGCCCGCCGGAAGCACCAGCGGGAGGCGATCGGCCTGCCATCCGCGGGTTCCGCCGTCGACGGATGCCGCATCGTAGCCGGATTCGCGCAACGCCTGCGCGGCCTGCAACGAACGGGCGCCCAGTTCGCAGATCAGCAGCACCGGCCGGCCGGGTGCGCCGAGCGTCGCGCCCGGATCGCGCTCGAGCTCATCGCGCGCTACGCCCAGCGCGCCTTCCGCCATGCCGAGCGCACGTTCGTAGGGTTCGCGCACGTCGATCAGCACAGCGCCGGCGAGCTGCCGCCGCCGTGCTTCGGCCGGAGAGATGGTTTCAACGGACATGCGGGGCATTATCCGCGATTGGCCGGCAAGCGGCGGCGACGGCGCGGACCAGCGCTTCCGGGACGGGCGGGATCAGGGATGGACGAGGTCGACGATACTGCCCGCCGGCAGCGAACGGCCGTCCGTCGCGATCCATGCGTCGGCATCGAGGCGGACGGGTGCGTCCGGCCACCCAGGCGGGATGCGTCCGACTGATTCCACCGCGAGGCCGTCGTCAGCCGCGACCAGGCGACCGGGCACGAACCCGAGGACGCCGTCGACACCTTCGACCGCGTGCAACAGCCGGGCACGCATGCGCGTCCGCAGCGCTGTCCGCCCCTGAAGTCCATCGACAAGCGCGCGGCCGAGCGTCAGCCAGATCGGGGTCACCGTGTCGGCGTCGGACGGGAAACCGAGCAGCCGGACCTGGTCCAGGCTACCGAACACCGTCGACTCGGCGTTGCCGGTGCGAATGCCATGGAAATGCAGCCGACCGAACTCCTCCACCACGGCGGCCACGTGGCCCCGCCCGTCCTGACTGTGAGTCGGAGCGCCGCCGCAGGTAACGACCAGGTCGAAAGCGCACGCGGCGTCGCGCAACGCCACTTCGACCGGCCGCCGTTCGTCGGCCAACAGCGGCCAGGCGGTCGGTTCCAGCCCTTCGGCACGCAGGAGACCCACCAACAGCTCGCGACTGCCCACATGGGCTTGCCCTTGGGCAAGCGGCAGGCCCGGCTCGACCAGCGTGTCGCCAAGGGTGAAGAGGGCCACGGTCGGCTTGCGCGAAACCGTCAGCGATGACACTCCCGCCGCAGCCAACCGGCCCATCTGCAGCGGACCAAGCCACTCACCCTGCCCCATGACCCACCGGTCTCCGGGCGGCGTGTCCGGATGCGGGGCGGGCGCGAACACGTCGTGGGCGAGTACGCGCCCGTGGCACCGCGACAGCGGCAGGACCTCGGCCTCGAGCCGGTGGTCGGCCGCCACCTGGCGGATCGTCGCGAGCGCCTCGCCGAAAGACAGCCCGGCCGCCGGCGACTTCACGGCCTCACTTCCCGCGCTTGACGTGCCGGATCAGGCGCCGCTTCTTGGCGACCTGCTTGTCGGTCAGCACGTTCTTCTTGCCTTCGTACGGGTTGCTGCCTTCCTTGAAGACGAACCGCACCGGCGTGCCGACGAGCTTGAAACGCTTCCGGAAGAAGTTCTCCAGGTAACGCTTGTAGGTATCACTGAGGGTACGCAGCCGGTTGCCGTGAATCGCGAACGTCGGCGGGTTGCTGGCCACCGGATGGGCGAAACGCAGCTTCGCCACGTGGCCGCGCACCACCGGCGGCGGATTGGTCTCGTAGGCGATTTCCACTGCGCGGGTGATCTCGCTGGTGCTGAACTCCCGCGTCGCCGAAGCGTGGGCGCGGTGGATGGCGCCGAACAGCTCGCGCAGCCCCGAACCATGTTTGGCGCTGATCCGGACCGCCTCGGCCCAGTCGACGAAACCGAGCTTGCGGGCCAGCAGGGCCTCGGCCTGCTGGCGCTGGTAGTCGGTCAATCCGTCCCACTTGTTCACCGCCACCACCAGCGCCCGGCCGGCATCGAGGGCGTAGCCGAGCACACTGGCGTCCTGATCGGTCACGCCTTCGCTGGCGTCGAGCATCACCACCGCGACCTGGCACTGCTCGATCGCCTGGAGGGTCTTGATGATGGAGAACTTCTCGACCGCCTCGTCGACCCGCGACTTGCGCCGCAGCCCCGCGGTGTCGATCAGCCGGTATCGGCGTCCGTCGCGCTCCATGTCGATCGCCACGGAGTCCCGGGTCGTGCCGGGCACGTCGGAAGCGATCATGCGCTCCTCGCCAAGCAGCCGGTTGACCAGCGTCGATTTGCCGACGTTGGGACGGCCGATGAAGGCGACACGGACGCGGGATGGATCGGTGTCGAGCTCGGGCGAAGCGCCCTCCTCCGGCAACCGGCCGACCACTTCGTCGATGAGGTCGTCGATACCCTGCCGGTGGGCGGAGGACGTCGCGACCGCATCCCTGAACCCGTAACGGGCGAAGTCGCTCAAGGCCGCGGCGGTGTCGATGCCATCGGTCTTGTTGACGACCAGGACCGTCGGACGCGCGGCCTTGCGCAGCCAGGCGAGGATCTCGTCGTCCAGCGCGGAGGCGCCTTCGCGACCGTCGACGATGAACAGCACCAGGTCGGCTTCCGCGGCGGCCGCGCGAGCCTGCCGGGTGGTCGCCCCGACCAGCCCCTCGTCCTCACCGGCGATGCCGCCGGTATCGACCACCGCGAAATGCCGCTGCCCTTCGGGCCGGCACACGCCGTAGTGGCGGTCACGGGTCACGCCCGGCTGGTCGTGGACCAGCGCGTCGCGGGTACGCGTAAGCGCATTGAACAGGGTGGATTTTCCGACGTTGGGACGACCAACGAGCGCGACGAGCGGAAGCATGGGATCAGCCGGTTGATGGGCGGGTGGTCCGGAGTACCCGGCCGGGAAGCCGGCGCCAGACCGGACATGATGTTAACCGTGGAAACGAAACCGGCGGTCGAATGGGCGTTTGGCCCATCGTCGACCGCCGGCCGGTGTGCACCCGTGAATTACTGGGCGATGCGGAAGGCGCTCAGTTCCCCGTCGACGTCCTGCACGACGAGGATGTCGCCGGCCACCACCGGTGCCGCCCGCAGGGCGTCACCGCCTGCACGCTCGCGCGCGGCAAACTCGCCGGTGCCGAGGTCGAGCCAGTGCAGATAGCCGTCGTAGTCGCCGACCACCGCGTAACCACCGTGGATCGCGGGGGCGGTTACGTTGCGACGCAGCAGTGCCGGCTGGCTCCACAAGGCGCTGCCGCTGCGCTTCTCCAGGCCATAGACGGTTCCACCCGGCTCGGTCACCACCAGCACGCTAGGCGCCGCGGCCACCTGGCCCGGACCACCCTGGTCGCTCACCCACATCGGCTGCCCCGTCGGCGCGTCGATCGCCATGGTGCGCCCCTTGAAGCTGGTGGCGAACAGCGTGGTGTTGTCGAGCACCGGGGTGCCATCGACGTCCGCCATGCGGTCCAGCTCGGTGCGCCCTTCCTGCTGGCCGACCGCCTGCTCCCACAATGGCCGCCCGTCCGCCGCGGCGAGCGCGGTCACGGTGCCGTCGTCGTTGCCGGCGAACACGTAGCCGGGACCGAGCACCGGCGCATCATTGCCACGCACCGACAGCGAGGGCACGTCGTGGTTCCAGAACCAGCGCCGCTCGCCCGTGGCCGCGTCGAAGGCGGTGATCCGGCCGTCGTTGGAGCGGACGAACGCCATGCCCAGACCCACCGCCGGGGCCGCGATGACCTCGTTGCCGACCTCGGCACGCCACTTTTCCTCGCCCGACGCCGCATCGAGCGCGATCACATCGCCGTCCAGGCTGCCGACCACCACCAGGTTCTCGCCTACGCCGGGCCCGCCACTAAGGGCCAGGTCGCTCTCGAAGCTCCAGACACGGCTGCCGGTCTGCAGATCGAACGCGTGCACACCGCCTTCGACCGCCGCCGCGTACACGCGACCGTCGGCGATTGCGGGGTGCTGGAGCGCACCGAGGCTCCCCTCGCCCTTGCCGGCATCGGCCGACCAGAGCTCGGTGACGCTGATGGTGGGAGTGATGTCGGTCAGCTTGGCGGGTTCGGTCTGGTCGTCGTCCTTGCCGTCGAACCATCCCTTGACGGTGCTGCAGCCGGCCAGCGCCAGCACGCACAGCGCGAGCGCCGACGCGCGGACCGGCAAGGAAACCGAAGGAACGCGGCGGACGCGCGGGGTCGATGCGGGCTTCATCAAGACTGTGCCTCGGTACGGGCAGGCGAGCCGCCCACCTCCATGAGTTTGAGTTCAAGCACGCGGCGCTGCGGAGAGGCCACGTCCAGCCTGGCCAGCGCCTGGCCGTAGGCTTCGCGCGCCTGGTCGCGCTGCCCCAACGCGAAACTGGCATCACCGCGGACCTCGAGCGCCGCCGCGGTGGACGCGCCGTCCAACAGCTCCAGCGCGGCCTCGGCCTGTTCGGTCTGGATCAGCAAGCGCGCCAGGCGCTGGTTGACGATATCCGCCACCGCCGGATCGGCCGGCCTGATCGCGCGCAGCGTGGCGATCGCCTGCTCGACATTTCCCGCGGACACCTGTGCGGCGGCCAACTCAAGGCTGGAAAGATTCGCGAAGACGCCTTCGCCAAGGGCCTGCACCTTGCTGGCGGCGTGTTCGTCGCCCTGCTCGATCGCGGTAATCGCAGCCTGGTAGCTATCGGCCGCGGCCAGTTCCTGCTGCCGCTGGTGCTGCTGCCACCACTTCCATCCTCCGATGGCGGCCAGTGCGAGGACAACGCCGCCAATGAGCCCTGCGCCGTTGCTGCGCAACCACTCCAGGACGCGTTCGCTTTGTTCGTGTTCGTCGAGCGGATCGTCTATTGCCATGCGGAAGCTGCTATCCCGCCCCGGCCGCCGGCCGGAGTCGATTGATTACGGACGAGCCCGCGAGGCGGGCCGGTGGGGTTCGGACCCGTCGCGGGTCAGTCGACGACCGGCGCGAGGGAACCGTCAGAGGATAGCGTAAAGCGCGCTACATTCGCGCGGCTGAACGGCTCGAGGTCCACCGGCTCACCCTCCCGCAGCACCTCTACCGCGGCAATGTTGCCGAGCACCACGCGACCGACTTCGCCCCGGTCGTAGGTGCGTTGTTCGCCGGCCGCCAGCAGGCCCTGTTCAATCGAGCGCCCATCCGGTGCAAAGACCTGGACCCAGCTCTCGCCGTCGAACGACATCGACAACGCGGGCGCCTCGGCCGATGGCGCTCGCATGGAGGCCATCGACGCGATCACCGGCGTGCGCTCGGGAGTCGTCGCTCGCGCAGGCGGCGCGGCGGCGGTGGTCGTGGAAGCCGGCACGTCCAGCGATTGCACATGCAAGTCGTTGGACAGGTGCGGGCGGGTGGCGAGCCAGACCGGTACCGCGATCACCGCGGTAATGGCGATGTAGACCGCGCGACGCATGGTCTGCTCGAACATGCGGCGGTACCGCGGAGTGTGGCTGTGGCTGACCAGTTCGGGCGGGGTGACTGCGCCGACCTCGGCGCGGAGCAGATCCTGCCCGAGGTCGATGCCGAGCAGGCGGGCGTAGCTGCGCAACTGTCCGCGGACAAACACCGCGGCACCGATGCGCTGCCAGTCGTCATTCTCGAGCGCATCGATGACGCGTACCGGCATCTTCAGCCGGGCGGACACCTGCTCGCGCGTAAGCCCTGCCCGCTCCCGTGCCTCCCTGAGCCGGGTGCCACAGCTATCGACGCCATCCGGCGGCGCGACCTGGTTCGACTGCATCATCGTTTACCGTCATCCCCTGTTCCGGAGCCCGACGCCGCCGGGAACTCCGCCCGCAGTCGTTGAACGTAGCGATCGGCGGCTTCCGTGTCGCCGAGTTTTTGTTCGATTTGTGACGCAAGCACCAACGAGGCGACGTCCGCGGGGGCTGCGGCCAGCCGGCGCTGGGAGAACGCCCGCGCCTGAAACGCCCGGCCCGCGCGGAATTCGTGCTCCGCCATGGCCGCCAGCGCGACCGGATTGACCGGGTCGATCTCGAGTGCCGCGTCCAGGTACCGTACCGCACGCTCCGCCGCCCCCGCCTTCCCGGCGCAGGCGCCGGCATTGGCGAGCGCTGCCGCGGGCGTCGGGTAGTTGCGATCAGCCAGTGCCTGCTCGAACCACTGGAGCGACTCTTCCTCGCGTCCGTTGGCGCACAGCCAGGTGCCGTAGTTGTTGTGCATGCCGCCCAGGTACGGCGCCAACTCGACTGCGCGCTGGTAATGCCGTCCTGCCAGGCGGAAGTCGCCCTCGCGGTCGGCGACCACGGCGCGCAGGGTGTGCGCGGCGGCGGAACCGGGATCCAGTTCGAGCGCCTGTTCGGCGAGCCGGCGGGCGTCGTCGATCTTGCCCTGGGTAAACGCGACCTGCCCGTGCTGCACCACCACCCTGGCCGCCCCCGATCCCTCGCTGCGATCGTCGGTGGTGATGTCGAGTTCGGGGGAGGTCCGTTCGAAATCGCCGCGACCGAGGTCGGGCTTGATGAATGTCAGCCGGCTGCACCCCACGGTGATCAGCGAGATCGCACACACCCATGCCACGGCCCGAACGCGTCCCCGGTATCCGCGCTCAGGCGGCAGCATCGCCCGCCTCCTGCGCCGCGAGCGCCTTGCGGAACTCGGCCTGGCGGCGCGTGCGATCCATTACCTGTCCCTTGAGCTGGCCGCAGGCGGCGTCGATGTCGTCGCCGCGGGTGCGGCGCACCGTGGTCAGCACGCGCGCCTCCTGCATCAGCTTCTGGAAGGCACGGATGTCGTCTTCCGATGAGCGCTCGAAACGGGTGCCCGGGAACGGATTGAACGGAATCAAATTGACCTTCGCGGCGTCCTTCATCTGCACCGCGTTCTCGAACCGGCGCATCAGCCGCGCGAGTTCGCGCGCGTGGTGCGGCTGGTCGTTGACTCCCTTCATCAGGGTGTACTCGAAGGTGATCGACGAACGCGGCTTGCGCTTGACGTAGCGCTCGCAGGCCCCCATCAGCTCGGCGATCGGATACTTCCTGTTGAGCGGGATCAGCTCGGTGCGCAGTTGGTCATTGGGCGCGTGCAGGGACACTGCCAGCGAGACGTCACTGGCCTGACCGAGCTGGTCGATCTGTGGCACCAGTCCGGACGTCGACAGGGTCACGCGCTTGTTGGCCAGACCGTAGCCGAGGTCGTCGCGCATGATGCTCATCGCGCGCACGACGTTGTCGAAGTTCATCAGCGGCTCGCCCATGCCCATCATCACCACGTTGGTGAGCTTGCGCTGCTGGTGCGGCAGGTTGCCGAGCTGGCGGGCGGCGATCCAGACCTGGCCGATCACTTCGGCGGTGGTCAGGTTGCGGTTGAAGCCCTGGGTCGCGGTCGAGCAGAACTGGCAATTGAGGGCGCAGCCGACCTGGCTGGACACGCACAGCGTGCCGCGCCCCTTGTCGGGGATGTAGACCGCCTCGATGGCGTTCTTCGGGTCCATGCCGATCAGCCACTTGATGGTGCCGTCGGCGGAAGGCTTCTCGTGGATGACCATCGGCGCCCGCACTTCGGCGTGCTCGTGCAGCTTGGCGCGCAGCGCCTTGCCGAGGTCGGTCATCTGGTCGAAATCGGTGACGTAGCGGTGGTGGATCCACTTCATCACCTGATGCGCGCGGTAGCGCTTTTCGCCGAGAACGTTCTCGAAGAAGTCCTCCAGCGAGACGCGGTCGAGGTCGAAGATGTTCTTCTTCGACCCCGCCGCGGCGGCCATGTCCGGGGCAGCCACGGCTGGCACCGTGACACCCGCCTCGCCTGATGACGTGGCGAGGGCGATGTCGATGGTGTTGTCGCGGTTGCGGGTCATGGCCTGCTCGGTGTTGCGGAGTATCAGCGTGCGTAGACGTCGGTCGCCGGGAAGAAGTAGGCGATCTCGATCGCGGCGTTCTCCAAGCTGTCCGAACCGTGCACCGCGTTGGCATCGATGCTGTCGGCGAAGTCGGCGCGGATGGTCCCGGCGGCGGCGTCCTTCGGGTTGGTGGCACCCATCAGGTCGCGGTTCTTGAGCACCGCGCCCTCGCCCTCGAGCACCTGGATCATCACCGGGCCGGAGATCATGAACTCGACCAGCGCGCCGAAGAACGGACGCTCGCGGTGGACGGCGTAGAAACCTTCGGCCTCGGCCTTGGACAGGTGCTTCATCTTCGAGGCGACGACCTTCAGGCCGGCCTTTTCGAAGCGGGTGTAGATCTCGCCGATCACGTTCTTGGCGACCGCATCGGGCTTGATGATGGAAAGGGTGCGCTCCAGCGCCATGGGATATCTCCGGGTAGGCGGGCCGCAACCTTCTCTCCCGAGGGTCGCGCCCGATGATAACAGAAAAACCCGCGACAGGACGCGGGTTTAGCCGATATGGCTGCAGTAATGCTACCGGATTGCCGGTCCCGTTTGCAGTACCCGCGACGGGTTGTTCACGAACCGGCCGATTGACGTCCGCGACCCGGCGGACGTAGCATCAAACAAGCGTTTGATTCAGCCTTCCACCTCTTCCCACGTCGACCCGAATGGCCGCCACGACCCCTTTCTCCACCAAGGACCGCATCCTCGGCGCCGCCGAGGAACTGTTCGCCCAGTTCGGCTTCACCGGAACGTCGCTGCGCCAGGTCACCAGCCGCGCCGACGTCAACATCGCGGCGGTCAACTATCACTTCGGCAGCAAGGAAAACCTGGTCAACGAAGTGTTCCGGCGCCGCATGGACGACATGAGCGCGCAGCGTCTGGGCGCGCTGGAGGCCGCGGTGCGACAGCACCCGGGTGAACTGGAACCGATCCTCGCGGCGTTCGTCGAGCCGGCACTGGCACTGGCCCAGGACAAGCACGGCGGCGCGGCCTTTGTCCGCGTCGTCGCCCGCGCCTACGCCGAGAAGAACGACAGCCTGCGCAAGTTCCTGTCCGATCACTACGGCCACGTCCTGCGCGACTTCGCCCGGGCCATCGCCGGCTGCGTGCCGGAACTGAGCAAGGAAGAGCTCTACTGGCGGCTCGACTTCCTCGCCGGCGCGCTCACCTATGCGATGGCCGATTTCGGGCTGATCAAGCGTCCGGCGGGAGTCGCCGAAAAGGCCCACCGCGAACGCGCCGCGCGCGAACTGATCCGTTTTGCCGCGGCAGGCTTCAAGAGTTGAGCCGGTCACCGGGCTTTCCGCGACCACTGCAGTACCCGCCCGGCGCGCCTCCATCGGGTCGCCCTGAACTTATTTTTCATGGAGTTACATGGAATGGCTAAGAAACTGCTTGTAAGGCGAGCCGCCGTCCTCGGCGCCGGCGTCATGGGTGCC
The DNA here is from genome assembly GCF_056739745.1 of Lysobacter sp. CC-YZS074. NCBI lineage: Bacteria > Pseudomonadati > Pseudomonadota > Gammaproteobacteria > Lysobacterales > Lysobacteraceae > Lysobacter > Lysobacter sp. CC-YZS074. Next base: position 1,810,396 of record NZ_CP200301.1, read on the forward strand.
CAGATCGCCGCCCACCTGACCAACGCGGGCGTCGACACCGTGCTGTTCGACCTGCCGGCCAAGGACGGCGACGCCGACGGCATCGTGCGCAAGGCGATCGCGAACCTCGGCAAGCTCAGCCCGGCGCCGCTCGCCGACAGGTCGCTGGCGGGCCGCATCACGCCGGCCAACTACGAGACCGGGCTGGAACAGCTGGCCGGTTGCGATCTCGTCATCGAGGCCATCGCCGAGCGCATGGACTGGAAGCAGGACCTGTACCGCAAGATCGCCCCGCACGTGCCCGCGCACGCCGTGCTGGCCAGCAACACGTCCGGGCTGGGGATCAACAAGCTCGCCGAAGTGCTGCCCGAGGAGATGCGCCACCGGTTCTGCGGCGTGCACTTCTTCAACCCGCCGCGCTACATGCACCTGGCCGAACTGATCCCGGCCCGCAGCACCGACGCCGATGTACTCGAAGGCCTGGAAACCTTCCTGACCACGACGCTCGGCAAGGGCGTGGTCATCGCCAAGGACACGCCCAACTTCATCGGCAACCGCATCGGCGTGTTCTCGATGCTGGCCGCAATGCATCACACCACCCAGTTCAAGCTCGGCTTCGATACCGTCGACGCGCTGACCGGACCTGCGATCGGCCGGCCGAAGTCGGCCACCTACCGCACCGCCGACGTGGTCGGTCTGGACACCATGGCCCACGTCATCAAGACGATGGCCGACACCCTGCCCGACGACCCGTGGCACAAGTACTTCCAGGCGCCGAAATGGTTGGCCGGGCTGGTCGACAAGGGAGCGCTCGGCGCCAAGACCGGCGCGGGCTTCTACACGAAGAAGGGCAAGGACATCCTCGTCCTGGACCTGCAGGCGCAGGATTACTGCCCCTCGAATCCGGAACTCGACCCCGCCGTCGCCGCCCTGCTGAAGGAGAAGGATCCGGCGAAGAAGTTCGCCGCCCTGCGCGCCAGCGACCACCCGCAGGCGAAGTTCCTGTGGGCCTGCTTCCGCGACACCTTCCACTACAGCGCCTACCACCTCAAGGACATCGCCCAGACCACGCGCGACGTCGATTTCGCGATGCGCTGGGGCTACGGCTGGTCGGTCGGGCCGTTCGAAACCTGGCAGGCCGCTGGCTGGAAGCAGGTCGCTGAGTGGATCGCCGAGGACATCGTGTCGGGCGACGCGATGAGCAACGCCACCCTCCCCGACTGGGTCTTCGACGGTCGCGAAGGCGTGCACTCCAACGCCGGCAGCTACAGCCCGGGCCGCGATGCCCTGGTGCCGCGCTCGGCCAACCCGGTCTACGCGCGCCAGCGCTTCCCCGATGCGCTGCTGGGGGAGAAGTTCTCGCAGGGCCGCACGGTGTTCGAGAACGACGGCGTCCGGATGTGGGTCGACCAGGTCGACGGCGTGGATGACGACATCGCGGTGGTCGGTTTCAAGACCAAGATGCACACCGTGTCCGACCAGGTGCTCGATGGGCTGCAGGAGGCGATCCGCATCGCGGAGCGTGACTTCCGCGGGCTGGTGATCTGGCAACCGAAGGAGCCGTTCTCGGCCGGTGCGGATCTCTCCGGTGCGCTCGGGCTGCTGCAGGCCGGGGACATCAAGGGCTTCGACGCGATGGTCGCCAACTTCCAGCGCACCAGCCAGGCGATCAAGTACTCGCTGGTGCCGGTGGTGGCCGCGGTGCGTGGCCTCGCGCTGGGCGGCGGTTGCGAGTTCCAGATGCATGCCGCGCGCACGGTGCTTGGCCTGGAAAGCTACATCGGGCTGGTAGAGGCCGGTGTCGGGCTGTTGCCGGCCGGCGGCGGCCTGAAAGAGCTGGCCGTGCGCGCCTCCCAGGCGGCGGGCACGGATGGCGACGTGTTCGCCGAGCTGAAGACCGTGTTCGAGACCGTGGCGATGGCCAAGGTCTCGACCTCCGCGTTCGAGGCCAGGAACCTGCAACTGGCGCGCAAGGACGACGTGGTGGTGTTCAACGCGTTCGAACTGCTGCACGTCGCCAAGGCGCAGGCGCTCGCATTGGCCGAGTCGGGCTACCGGCCACCGCTGCCTGCGCGGGCAATCCGCGTCGCCGGCGACGTCGGCATCGCGACCTTCAAGATGCTGCTGGTGAACATGCTGGAGGGCCGCTTCATCTCCGAACACGACTACGAGATCGCCACCCGCATCGCCACCGTCCTCTGCGGCGGCGAGGTCGATCGCCATTCGGTGGTCGACGAGGAGTGGCTGTTGCGGCTCGAGCGCGAGCACTTCGTGGCGCTCGCCCAGATGCCCAAGACCCAGGCCCGCGTGGCCCACATGCTCAAGACCGGCAAGCCGCTGCGTAATTGACCATGAAGAAGATCGGGCATCCTGCCGCGACTTCTTCGCCTATGGCGAAAAGCGTGGTTTTCGCCAGAGGCCGCGACGTCGCCGCGCGACGCCGCGCCGGCACATCCATGTGCCGGTAAACACCACCGAATCCGGAGTCAATCCATGACCAGACAGATCCAGGACGCCTACATCGTCGCCGCCACCCGCACGCCGGTGGCGAAGGCGCGCGGCGCATTCCGCAACACCCGCCCCGACGACATGCTCGCCCACGTGCTCAGGTCGGTGGTCGCCCAGGCACCGGGCATCGACGTCAACCGCATCGAGGACGCGATCATCGGCTGCGCGATGCCGGAGGGCGAACAGGGCATGAACGTCGCTCGCATCGGCCTGCTGCTGGCCGGCCTGCCCGACACGATCGCGGCCCAGACCATCAACCGGTTCTGCTCGTCGGGCTTGCAGGCGGTCGCACTGGCCGCCGACCAGATCCGGCTGGGCAACGCCGACCTGATGCTGGCCGGTGGCACCGAGTCGATGACGATGGTGCCGATGATGGGCAACAAGGTCGCCCTCTCCCCTTCCGTCTTCAAGGACGACCACGTCGCCATCGCCTACGGCATGGGGATTACCGCCGAGAAGGTCGCGGAGGAATGGAACGTCAGCCGGGAGGACCAGGACGCGTTCGCGCTCGACTCGCACCTCAAGGCACTCAAGGCCATCGAAGCCGGCGAATTCAAAGACGAGATCAGCCCGCTGGAGGTCGTGTCGCACGTCCCCGACCTCGGCGGCAACACGATCCGGCTGAAGAAGACCCTGGTCGACACCGACGAGGGTCCGCGGCCGGGCTCCACGCTGGATGGTCTGGCGAAGCTCAAGCCGGTGTTCCGCAACGGGCAGTTCGGTGGCAGCGTCACCGCCGGCAACGCGTCGCAGATGTCCGATGGCGCCGGTGCGGTGCTGCTGGCGTCGGAACAGGCCATCAAGGACTACGGACTGACGCCGTTGGCCCGGTTCGTGAGTTTCTCGGTCGCGGGCGTTCGGCCCGAAGTGATGGGCATCGGTCCGATCGCAGCCATCCCGAAAGCACTCAAGCAGGCCGGTCTCACCAAGGACCAGATGGACTGGATCGAACTGAACGAGGCCTTCGCCGCGCAGGCGCTGGCGGTCATCCGGGACTCCGGACTCGATCCCGACAAGGTGAACCCGCTGGGCGGCGCGATTGCCCTCGGCCATCCGCTGGGCGCCACCGGTGCCGTCCGTGTGGCAACCGCGATCCACGGCCTGCGCCGCCGCCAGCAGAAGTACGGTCTGGTAACGATGTGCATCGGCACCGGCATGGGCGCGGCCGGCGTGTTCGAAGCGCTCTGACTTCGGCCGGAACGACGGAGGCGGCGCCGGATGGCGCCGTTTCCGTCAACGGCCGAGGGTTCGCTCGCGCGCGTCCTTCCACGCGTCGCGCGCTTCCGCCCACCAGTAACCGAGCTGCGCGGCGGCGAATCCCGCGGGCTTCCACGCAGAGACCAGCCCGAAGTCGGCAAACTCGCGCCAACGCCCATCGCCGTCGGCGATTGCCGCGGCAAGCAGCTCGCCGACGAACGTGGTCGGTGCGACGCCATGCCCTCCGAAGGCCTGGGCCAGCCACAGCCCAGGTTCGATCCGGCCGACCTGCGGCATCTGATGCCGGGCGTAACTCATCAGCCCCGACCAGGCGTGTTCGATCCGCACGCCGTGCAGTTGCGGAAACACTTTGAGCATGTCGCGGTAAAGCACGCGCTCCACCGTCGTCGGCGAACGGTCGCGCACCGAAATGCGACCGCCCCAGAGGAGTCGGGAATCGGGGAGCGGACGGTAATAGTCGAAGGCGAACCGGCTGTCGTAGACCGCGGCCCGGGTCGACATCACTTCGCCCATCCGCGCGCCCAGCGGTTCCGTCGTCATCACGTACGTGGCAATGGGCATCACGCCCGCGTCGACCCGCGCGCGCAGGCCGGCGAGGTAGCCGCCGCAGGCGAGCACGACCTGGTCGGCGAGAATCTCCCCACCGGGGGTGGTCACCCGCCATCGTGGCCCGCGCTTCTCCAGTGAAACCGCCGGGGTGTTTTCGTGCAGCGCCACGCCGGCGCCGGCGAGCGTTTCAGCCAGGCCCGCGACGTACTTCAATGGATGGAAGTGGAAGGCGCGGCGCTCCAGCAGGCCGTCGCCGTAGCGGTCGCTATGGATCATCCGGCGCAACTGCTCGCGCGGCAGCCACTCCCACTCGGCGCCGTAATGCTCGGCGAGCAGGCGCTGGCGGGCCCGCAGCACTTCGGGGTCTCGGAACCAGTTGGCCCACACCACCCCGCCATCGACGGGATCGCAGTCGATCCCGTACCGGCGGATCCGCGCGCGGATGAGGTCGACGGCTTGCAGCGTGCCGGCGTACAGGTCCCGCGCCCGCGCCGGTCCCAGCCGTTCCTGCAATGCGGCTTCGCCCAGCGAAAAGCCGCCGAAGACGAAGCCGCCGTTGCGACCGGACGCGCCGTGGCCGATCTCCTCGGCCTCGATCACCGCCACGTCGCGCACGCCGCGCTCGACCAGCCCCAACGCGGCGTTGAGTCCGGCAAAGCCGCCGCCGACCACGCACACACGGGTATCGATCGGACCTTCGAGGCTGGAATGCGGGACGCGCGGGTCCAGTGTCGTCTGGTAGTAGGAAGTCGCCATCCGGCGAGTCAGCCGCCCGCGCGGCGACAAGTCAACCGCCGAGCCGCCGCTGCTCGCGTCGGCGACGGCGATCGCCATGGGCGCCCTACTCGAGCTCGGTGACGCCCAGCTCGCGGAGTGAGTCCTGCATCAGCTGCTGCGCGGCGTCGCTGAGCTTCTCGTGGTCGAGGGCGTAGCGGATCGTCGCCTCGATCAGCCCGATGTGGGTGCCGCAGTCGAACCGGGTGCCCTGGAAGCGGAAGGCATTCACCGGCTCCTGCTGCAGCAGCGCGGCGATCGCGTCGGTCAGCTGGATCTCGCCACCGGCGCCCGGACGCGTGCTCTCGAGCAGCTCGAAGATGCGCGGGTTGAGCACGTAGCGCCCGACCACGGCCAGCGTGCTGGGGGCGTCTGCCGGCTGGGGCTTCTCGACGATCGCCTGGATCCGCCCGCGCCGTTCGGCGAAGCCCTCGGTGGCCACGATGCCGTAGCTGGCGGTCTTTTCGCGGGGCACGTCCTGCACCGCGATCATGCTGGCCCCGGTGGCCTCGGCCGCATCGGCCATCTGGCTGAGCGCGCCCGGGCCGCGGTTCCAGATCAGGTCATCCGGCAGGATCACCGCGAATGGCTCGTCGCCGATCACCGGCTCGGCACACAGCACCGCGTGGCCGAGGCCCAGTGCCTCGGCCTGGGTGACGAACACCGCGCGGACGCCTTCGGGCAGCACGTTGCGCACCAGTTCGAGCTGTTCCTGCTTGCCCGCGCGTTCCAGCTTCTGCTCGAGCTCGTAGGCCTTGTCGAAGTAGTCGGCCACCGCGTGCTTGTAACGGTTGGTGACGAAAATCAGGGTGTCGCAGCCGGCCTCGATCGCCTCGTCGACGGCGTACTGGATCAGCGGCCGGTCGATGATCGGCAGCATCTCCTTGGGAACAGTCTTGGTGGCGGGGAGAAAACGGGTACCGAGGCCGGCCACGGGGAACACGGCCTTGCGTATGCGTTGGGACATCAGACCTTCCTGGCGGATCGTAGGGGGAGAGTGACCACCGTCGCCGAACCCGTCCGGGAGACATGCGGGTGTTTGCCGATCGGGTGGAACTCCGGCACCAGCTCGCGCAACACCCGGCCCAGCGTCTCCAGGTCGTAGCGGACGGAGGCGTCGCGCAGGCGCTGCATCCCCGCATCCACCACATCGGCATATACCGCGCGTGGCTCGGCCTGCAGGATCTTCGGGTGCGCGGTGGCGCGATAACGCTCGTCGGCGTGGAACAACGTCTCGTGCAGCTTCTCGCCGGGACGCAGCCCGGTGTAGGCGATCGAGATATCACGCCCCAGTTGCTTCCCGGCAAGACGGATCATCTGCTCGGCCAGCACCCGGATCGGCACCGGCTCGCCCATGTCGAGCGTGTAGATGGCCTCGTGGCTGCCGATCGCCGATGCCTGCAGGATCAGCTGGCAGGCTTCGGGGATGGTCATGAAGAAGCGCGTGACCTCCGGGTCCGTCACCGTCACCGGGCCGCCATTGCGGATCTGTTCGCGGAACAGCGGCACCACGCTGCCGGCCGAGTCGAGGACATTGCCGAAACGCACCGTCACGAACCGGGTGCCGCGCTGGTCGGCCAGTGCCTGGCAGGCCATCTCGGCCAAACGCTTGGTGGCGCCGAGCACGTTGCCGGGGTCGACCGCCTTGTCGGTGGAGATCAGCACGAAGGTGCCGACCCCGCGTTCGCGGCAGGCCCGGGCGACCGTTTCGGTGGCGAGCACGTTGTTGCGGACGGCCTCGCGGACCTGGCTCTCCAGCAGCGGCACCTGCTTGTAGGCGGCGGCATGGAACACCGCCTCCGGCTGCGCCTGCTCCAGCGCGAACGAGATCACCGCCGGGTCGCCGCAATCACCCAGCACCGGGATGTACTCGAGATCCGGGAAGTCACGCCGCAGCGTGGCCTCCGACGTGATCAACGACAGCTCATCCAGTTCCACGAGGGTGATCCGGCGTGCACCATGGCGCGCACACTGGCGGCACAGCTCCGACCCGATCGAACCGCCCGCCCCGGTCACCAGCACCGATCGCGCGCCCAGCCAGCCGCGGATGGACTTCCAGTCGGGCAGCACCGGTTGACGACCGAGCAGGTCCTCGATGGCGACTTCCTTCAGTTCGCCCGGGAGCGACCGCCCTTCGAGCACGTCGCGCAGGCGCGGGACCATGCGGAACGGCAATCCGGAACGCTCGCAGGCCATCACCACGCGCTGCATGGCATCGGCGTCCGCCGATGGCATGGCGATGACCAGCAACCGCGCCGCGGTCTCGCGCGCGATCTCGGCGACGTCCTCCACCCGTCCCAGCACCGGCACACCCTGGACCTTGGTACCGCGCAGCCGCGAGGCGTCATCCAGGAAGCCCACCGGCTGGTAGGTGCCGAAACGCCGCAGGTCGCGCACCAGCGCCTCGCCGGCGTGACCGGCGCCGAGAATGAGGATCCGGACGAGAGTCTCTCCGCCACGTTCCAGCCGGCTGTCCTTCCACGCCCGGTACAGGAGCCGCGGCGCGCCCAGCAGGCCCATGAGCACCAGTGGATAGAGCACGAGGACCGTTCTGGATACCAGGTCCAGACGGTTGTAGAGGAACAGGCCGAGGACAATCGCGAACAGGCCGAGGGCGCAGGCCTTGAAGATGTTCCACAGGTCCGGAACGCTGGCAAACCGCCACAGCCCTCGGTAGAGGCCGACCTGCCAAAAGACCAGGCCCTGGGCGACAAGCACCAGCGCGATCTCCGGCGACCACAGCGGCAGATGGGGCGGGTTCGGCAGGACGCTGAAGCGCAGCCGGTGCAGCCCCTGCCATACCAGCCAGACCATGGCGAGGTCGTGCACCACCACCGCAACGCGCGGTGCGGCGCTCGACCATCGGTCGCGCAAAACCTTCATTCGCTGTCCTTGTCCGTCTTGTAGCTGTTTCCGGGGCGTGGCCCCTGCAGACCGAGCCATGCCAGGCCGGTCACCGCGTACCAGGTGGCACATGCCACCAGGAGCGTGGTGAACGACACTCCGGCACGAAGCACTACAACCATCGCCAACGTGCCCAGCACCGTCCATGCGACATAAGCCGATGTGACGAACGCGTGACCCGACCGCCTCGCCCACACCTGGTACGCGTGCTGGGTGTGCGGCAGCCACCAGCGCTCTCCCCGGACCACCCGACGCGCGAGGGTGAGGCCCGCATCCACGAGGAAGGCGGACAACGGCAGAAGCAGCGCCATGCCCGGACCGGTGCCCCGCCCGGCGGCGGTCATGACCGCCATGGCCGCTATCGCGAAGCCAACCGCGCCGCTGCCGACGTCACCCAGGAATATCCGTGCGCGCGGAAAGTTGAACGGCAGAAAGCCCGCGCAGGCCGCCGCCAGCGCCAGCGCCAGCCACGCCCACGTACCGGTCCCGGTGCATGCCAGCGCAATACCGAGCAGCAGCGCCTGGCTCGCGGCAATGCCGTTGATGCCATCCATGAAGTTCCAGATGTTGGTCAGCGCCAGCGTCGCGAGTACCGCCACCAGCGACAGCCACCACTGCCCGTACACGAACTGCAGCACCCCGGCGAACATCAGCGCCGCCAGCAGGTGCACCGACAGCCGCCACCAGGGCGAAAGCGGCCGGTGGTCGTCGGCCATGCCGATGCCCGCGACCAGCGCCAGTGCCGCGGCGAATGCGATCAGGACCGGACGCTGCGAAGGCTCGCGGAAACCCAGCGCGATCGCCGCCACCAGCAGCGCCAGCACCACCGCGATCCCGCCGCCACGCGGCGTGGCGACCGCATGGCTGCGGCGCTCCCCGGGGTGGTCCAGCAGGTCACGATGCAGCGCATAGCCGCGCGCCAGCCATGTACCGCCGGCGCCGATACCGGCATGAAGGAACAGCCATCCCAGCATCGGCGTCAGACCACCGCGTAGTTGAGCAGCGGCTTGATGGTGCCCCACTCCTTGCAACTGGGGCACTGCCAGTGATGGCTGCGCGCACCGAATCCGCAACGGTTGCAGCGATAGCTCGGATTGCGCACGAGCAGCTGGTCGGTGATGTGCTTGAGGTCGAACAGGGTCGCCGATGGGTCGGCCCCTTCAGCCAGGGTCAGGTCGATCAGCGCCGCTTCGCCCCGCACCGACGGCCGGTCCTTGAGCTGCTGCGCCAGGTACGCGCGCGCGGCGGACACGCCCTCGCCCGCCTCGACCATCCGGGTCAGCGCCAGCACCGGCGCGATGCCGCGGTAGTGCTCGCACATCTCGGCGAGGAACGCGCGAGCGCCCGGGGCGTCGCCGACGTGCTCGTAGCTCGACAGGAGTGTCGGCAGCACTTCCGGCAGGTAATCGGGGTCGTGGCGGGCCACGCGTTCGAACGCCCGGATCGCCGCCTGGTGGTTGCCGGCCTCGGTTTCGATCCGGCCTTCCAGCATGCCCGCACGCACCGAATTCGCGTCGGCCTGGTAGGCCCTCGCGACCGCTGCGCGCGCCGCGTCGCTATCGCCGGCGGCGCGGTGGCGCTCGGCCAGTTCGCATTCGAACTGTGCGATCAGCTTGCCCATCGGCTCGTCGGTGGCCGCCTCGTAACGCTGCGCATTCTCGATCGCCTTGTCCCAGTCGCGTTCGGACTGGTAGATGTTGATCAGGTGACGCAGCGCGAGCGGCGCCCGCATGTCCAGGTCGACCAGGTCACTGAAGACGGTTTCGGCGCGATCGAGCAGGCCGGAGCGCATGTAGTCCTCGCCCAGCGCGAGCAGTGCCTGCACCTTCTGCTGATCGCTCAGGCCCGGACGCTGGACCAGTGCCTGGTGCAGGCGGATCGCGCGGTCGACTTCGCCGCGGCGGCGGAACAGATGCCCGAGGGCGACCTGTGTCTCGAACGTGTCCTTGTCGAGTTCGGCGATGTGCAGGAAGAGCTCGATCGCCTTGTCCGGCTGCTCGTTCAACAGATAGTTGAGGCCGCGGAAGTACGTGGTCGACAGGCGGCTGACCTGGGTGTCGCTGTGGCGCTCGCCGCCACGGCGGCCGATCACCCAGCCGCTCACGGCCGCGATGGGCAACAAAAGGAAGAACCAGAACCACTCGTCGATGAAGGCCATGTCAGTCCTTGTTGCCTGTGTCCCCGGGGAGCGACGGCTGGCGTTGGGTCCGGGCAAGACGGCGATGCAGCGGCAGGACCACGCTCGCGCTGATCGCCATGCCCCCAAGCAGCACGCCCAGCAGGAGCGCGATGATCAACGCCACGCCGAGGTTGGTCGGCACCTGGATCACGCCGAGATCGACCGACACCAGTTGCCGGTTGAGTGCACCGATGACCGCGCCCACCGCGAGGCATGCAAACGCGACGAGATAGCGGATCAAACGCATGGCGGTCTCCGGACGGCTCCCTGTTCGGTGTTTAGCTTAGCCGACCTGCGACGCAGGCACGGCAACGGGCGATGCGGGACTCAGTCGCCTTCGTCCATCGGCACGGCGTTACTGACGCGCTCGCGCAGCTCCTTGCCGGGCTTGAAATGGGGAACGTGCTTGCCGGCGAGCGCCACCGATTCGCCGGTCTTGGGATTGCGCCCCAGCCGGGGCGGGCGGTAGTGCAGCGAGAAGCTGCCGAAACCGCGGATCTCGATGCGCTCACCATCGGCCAGCGCCCCGCCCATCATGTCGAGCAGCGCCTTGACCGACAGATCCACGTCCTCGCTCTTCAGGTGAGCCTGGCGCTGGGAAAGGATCTCGATCAGTTCTGACTTGGTCATGGATGTGCGGCACTCGACAGGCGGCTCGGAGCGATGGCGCCAGTGACAGGTGGAGCAGAAAGGCAGTGATGCAAAAAAAGGAACGGCCCGGCCGGAGCCGGGCCGTTCCCTGTTACCACGATGCGCGGGGCATCGCGCAGCAGACCGGTTACTCGGACTTGCTGTTGAGCTGCTCGCGCAGCAGGGCACCCAGCTTGGTGGTGCCGCTGGCCGCCTCGGCCGAAGCGGCGGAGCGGTTGTAGTCGGCCACGGCCTCCTGCATCTCCGCCTCATCCTTCGCCTTGATCGACAGCTGCATCGTGCGGCCCTTGCGGTCCATGCCGATGAAGCGTGCCTCGACGTCGTCGCCAACCTTCAGGTACTTGGTGGCGTCGTCCACGCGCTCCTTGGCGATGTCGCGGGCGGCGATGTAGCCCTCGATGCCATCGGCCAGCTCGATCGTGGCGCCCTTGGCGTCGACTTCCTTGACCTTGCCGGTGACGATCGAGCCCTTCGCGTTCGACGCCATGTACTGGCCGAACGGATCCTGCTCGAGCTGCTTGACGCCCAGCGAGATGCGTTCGCGCTCCGGATCGACCGCCAGCACGACCGCTTCAAGGGTGTCGCCCTTCTTGAAGTTGCGGACGATGTCCTCGCCAGTGGTGTTCCAGCTGATGTCGGACAGGTGGACCAGGCCGTCGATGCCGCCGTCCAGGCCGATGAAGATGCCGAAGTCGGTGATCGACTTGATCTGGCCCTCGACCTTGTCGCCCTTCTTGTGCAGCACGGCGAAGGTCTCCCACGGATTGCTGGTGACCTGCTTCATGCCGAGCGAGATGCGGCGACGCTCCTCGTCCACGTCCAGCACCATGACCTGGACGTCGTCGCCGACCTGCACGATCTTGGACGGGTTGACGTTCTTGTTGGTCCAATCCATCTCGGAGACGTGCACCAGGCCTTCGACGCCCGGCTCGATCTCGACGAACGCGCCGTAGTCGGTGACGTTGGAGACCTTGCCGAACACGCGGGTGTCGGCCGGGTAACGGCGCGAGATGTTCTCCCACGGATCCTCGCCCAGCTGCTTGAGACCGAGGCTGACGCGGTTGCGCTCGCGGTCGTACTTGAGTACGCGGACGTCGAGCTCCTGGCCGACTTCCACCACCTCGGACGGATGGCGCACGCGCTTCCAGGCCATGTCGGTGATGTGCAGCAGGCCGTCGATGCCGCCCAGGTCCACGAACGCGCCGTAGTCGGTGAGGTTCTTGACCACGCCCTTCAGGATCGCGCCCTCGACCAGCTTCTCCATCAGCTGCTCGCGCTCTTCCGAGTGCTCGCTCTCGACCACCGCACGGCGGGAGACGACGATGTTGTTGCGCTTGCGGTCCAGCTTGATCAGCTTGAACTCGAGCTCCTTGCCTTCCAGGTAGGTCGAGTCGCGCACCGGGCGCACGTCGACCAGCGAGCCGGGCAGGAAGCCGCGGACGTCCTTGATGTCGACGGTGAAGCCACCCTTGACCTTGCCGCTGATGCGGCCGGTGATGGTCTCGTTCTTCTCGAGCGCCTCTTCGAGCTCGTCCCACACCATCGCGCGCTTGGCCTTCTCGCGCGAGAGCACGGTTTCGCCGAAGCCGTTCTCGATGGAGTCCAGCGCGACCTTGACCTGGTCGCCCTCGGCCACGTCGATCTCGCCGGCGTCGTTACGGAACTGCTCGATCGGCACGATGCCTTCGGACTTCAGGCCGGCGTTGATCACCACCACGTCGCCACGGACCTCGACGACGGTACCGGTGACGATGGCGCCTGGCTTCAGCTTGGCCAGGTACTGCTGGCTCTGTTCGAACAGTTCGGCAAATGATTCGGTCATTGGAAAAATATCCGGTTGAACACACGGGCCGCACCGGTTGGCACTCGCTCCCGACAGGGCAGCGCAGGCAACACGTGGTCGACCCACCCGTTGATGTGGTGCGATGCCGCTGCACCATGTGTCGGTTGGTTGATCCGCCGCGCTGCACCATGCCGCGTGGCGGGGCTGTTCTGCCGCGGTCGTTCAGGCCCCCGATCCGTCTTCGCGTACCGGCAGCAGCGCCAGCACGCGGTCGACCACCTCGTCGATACCAAGTCCGGTGGTGTCGATCCGCACGGCATCCTCGGCCGGGCGGAGCGGAGCCACCGCGCGACTGGCATCGCGGGCGTCGCGGGCCAGAATCTCCCGCAGCAGACCAGCCAATGTAACGGAAACCCCCTTGTCATTCAACTGCTTATAGCGCCTCTCGGCCCGTTCCTCGGCACTGGCGGTGAGGAACACCTTGTAGGCGGCATCGGGGAAAATGACCGTGCCCATGTCGCGCCCGTCGGCGACCAGCCCCGGAGCGCGGCGGAACACCCGCTGCCGGTCCTTCAACGCCGCACGGACTTCCGGGATCGCGGCGATCGCCGAGGCGGCGGCGCCCGCGGTTTCGGTCCGCAGCTCGTCGGTCGCGTCCTGGCCATTGATCAGCACGCGCAGCTCGTCGCCCTCGTCGCGAAAGCCGATTTCGGTGTCGAATGCGCAGCGAACCAGTGCCGCCGGGTCCGCAAGGTCGAGGTCGCCCCAGCCCGCAGCGACACCGATGGCGCGGTACAGCGCGCCGGAGTCGAGGTAATGCCACCCCAGTCGGCGGGCGACGAGGCGGCTGATGGTGCCCTTTCCGGATCCGGAAGGGCCGTCGATGGTGAGTACCGGGATGTCGTGGGTCGTCATTCACCCATTATGCGGGCGACCGGCCCGACCACGTGCACGACCGGGAAAAGACACGAGCCAACCAGTACTTGCCTGCAGGAACGAACACCCGCTATCATTGCGGGCTTGCCAATTTCCCTGTTTGCCGAGGTCTGTCATGAAGGTCCTGTCCTCCCTGAAGTCGGCGAAGACCCGTCACCGCGACTGCAAGGTCGTCCGCCGCCGCGGCAAGGTTTTCGTAATCTGCAAGTCCAACCCCCGCTTCAAGGCGCGCCAGCGCTGAAGTGGTGGTGCGCACGGCGCAAACCGCGCCCTGCCGCCGGGTTCGACCTGCTCAAGCAAGAAGCCGCCTCCGGGCGGCTTTTTGTTTTGGCGCCACTGGATCACCCGGCGCCGCGATCCGTGATGCCGATGCCGACGGACCACGTGCGTGCGCATACAATCGCGGGTCTCGAAACCATTCAGGTTTGAAGAGGGGAACTCATGAAGTCGATCGTGAAACCGATGCTCGCCACGCTCCCGCTGGTCGCCCTGCTCGCCGTGGCCGCGACCGCCAGCGCCGAAACCCTGCTGATCGAGCGGGTGCAGGAGGAAACTCCGGCCGCCCTGCCCGCACGCGGCCAGACCATGGCGCAGGTCGAGGCCCGTTACGGCGTACCCGCCGACCGCATGGATCCGCGCGGCGGCCAGAAGAGCCAGTGGCCGACCATCAATCGCTGGGTGTACCCCGCCTTCACCGTTTACTTCGAGCGCGACCGGGTGATCGACGTGGTGGCGAACAAGGCCGACGCCACCGAAATCGGCCCGAAGCCGCCCATCCTCTGAGCGAGCCCGCACCATCCATGAGTGAATCCGCAGCACGCTTCCCCGCCGAATGGGAGCCGCAGGACGCGATCCTGATCGCGTGGCCCCATGCCGACACCGATTGGGCCGAGCGGCTCGGCGAGGTCGAGGAAACCTACATCGCCCTGGTCGCGGCCATCACCCGTTTCCAGCCGTTGCTGGTGTGCGTGGCCGACGACGACGTGCAGGCCTACGCGCAAGCCCGTCTCGCCTCCGCCCGCATCGACATGCAGCGGGTGCGGTTCGTCGAGCTTCACTACGACGACACCTGGTTGCGCGACTCCGGGCCGATCACCCTGCGTGACGCCGGTGGTTTCCGCCTGCTCGATTTCCGCTTCACCGGCTGGGGTGGCAAGTTCGAGGCCGGGCGCGACGATCGACTCGTGCAGGAGCTGGTGGGGTTGCGCACGTTCCGCGACAGCGAACGCGAGAACATCGACTTCGCCCTGGAGGGCGGCGCGATCGAAACCGACGGTGCGGGCACCCTGCTGACCACCTGGCAGTGCCTGCACGAACGCCACCCGCAGGCGTCGCGTGCCGAACTGGGCGCGCGCCTGGCCGAATGGTTGCAACAGGACCGCGTGCTGTGGCTCGACCATGGCTACCTGGAGGGCGACGACACCGACGCCCACATCGACACCCTCGCCCGCTTCGCCGCCCCGGATGCGATCGTCTACCAGGGCTGCGACGACCCGCACGACTCGCATTACGCCGAACTGCAGGCGATGGGCGCTGAACTGGCGGCCCTGCGCACCCGCGACGGCCAGCCCTACCGCCTGTTCGAGCTGCCATGGCCGCAGCCGGTCATCGACGATAACCGGCGCCTTGCCGCGAGCTACGCGAACTTCCTCATCGTCAACGGCGCCGTGCTGATGCCGGCCTACGGCGATCGCGCCGACGACGAGGCGGCCGCGGTGCTCGCTCGAGCCTTCCCGGACCGCGAGATCGTCCAGGTGCCGTGCCGCCCGCTGATCTGGCAGAACGGCAGCCTGCACTGCATCACCATGCAGCTGCCCCAAGGCGTCCTCGCCGCTTGACCCTCCGGCCACGGTCGCCGTGCGATCGTGACCGTCGAGCCGCCGATGACGGTGGCGCCACCCGGATGTACAGATGAAGACGCAAACCCTGCCCGTCGCCCTGATCCAGGAGCGCAACCATGGAGACGCCGAGGCCAACCTGTCGGTGATCGAGCAGCGCGTGGCCGAGGCCGCCAAGCGTGGCGCCCGGCTGGTGCTGCTGCAGGAACTCCACAACGGTGCCTACTTCTGCCAGCACGAGAATGTCTGCGAGTTCGAACTGGCCGAGCCGATCCCCGGCCCCAGCACCGAGCGCCTGGGCCGGCTGGCCCGGGAACATGGCGTCGTGCTGGTCAGCTCGCTGTTCGAGCGTCGCGCCGCGGGCCTGTACCACAACACCGCGGTGGTGTTCGAAAAGGACGGCAGCGTCGCCGGCAAGTACCGCAAGATGCACATCCCGGACGATCCGGGCTTTTACGAGAAGTTCTACTTCACCCCCGGCGACATCGGATTCCATCCGATCGACACGTCGGTGGGGCGCCTGGGCGTGCTGGTCTGCTGGGACCAGTGGTATCCCGAGGGTGCCCGCTTGATGGCGCTGGCCGGTGCCGAGCTGTTGCTGTACCCGACGGCGATCGGCTGGGACCCCGACGACGACCAGGCCGAGAAGAACCGCCAGCGCGATGCCTGGATCCTCAGCCATCGCGGCCACGCGGTCGCCAACGGAGTGCCGGTGCTGTCGTGCAACCGCGTCGGGCACGAGCCGTCGCCGTCGCAGGCGTCGGGGATCGATTTCTGGGGCAACAGCCACGTGCTCGGCCCGCAGGGCGAATTCCTGGCCGAAGCCGGCGCGGAGCCGGAGATCCTCATGGCCGAGATCGACATGCAGCGCAGCGAGCATGTCCGGCGGATCTGGCCGTTCCTGCGGGATCGTCGCATCGACGCCTACGGCGACCTGCTCAAGCGCTACCGGGACTAGGCCGGCCTCGCCGACGGGCGGTGCGCCACAAAAAGAACGGGCGTGCTATTTTCTCGCGCATGTCTCCATCCCCCGCCACCGGCAAGGGCGCGGCCACCCGCGAAGCCATCATCGACCGGGCCTACGGCATCGCGTGCTCGGCGGGCGTGGAAGGCCTGTCCATCGGGCCGCTCGCGGCGGCGGTGGGCATGTCCAAGAGCGGTGTCTTCGCCCATTTCGGCTCACGCGAAGAGCTGCAATTGGCCGTGCTCGATTCGGCCGCCGAGCGTTTCGTCGCCCACGTGTTCCGGCCGGCGATGAAGGTCCCGCGTGGTCTGCCGCGGCTGAAGGCCATCGTCCACGCGTGGTTTGAGTGGGTGCGCCATGCCGGCGACGGCGGTTGCCTGGTCCTGGCCGCGGTCACCGAATACGACGACCGGCCGGGGCCGCAGCGCGAGCGGCTGTTGCAGCAGCAGGCCCAGTGGCGCGGGGCGCTGGCGCACGCGGTGCGACTGGCGGTGGAAACCGGCGATCTGCGCGCCGGCACGGACGCCGACCAGCTGGCATTCGAGCTGTATGCGCTTGCGCTGGTCGTCCACCATGACGCCGGCCTGTTCGGTTACGACGCCGCATCGACGCGGGGCCGGGCGGCGCTTGACCGCCTGCTCGATTCGTACTCCCCACTCTCCTCCCGCTAGCATAGGAACGCCGATGACGACGCCCTTCCCTGGAATAAGCACGATCGTTCGTTCCATCGCGTTGATTTCAATCCGTCTAGGTTTCGCGTGTGGGAGCCGGCTGGCCCCCGCCTGGACGGCCCGTCGCGCAGCCGACCTGTTCTGCACGCCATTGCCGGGCAGCCGGGCACGAGCGCTCGGCTCGCCGTCGATGGATGCGCGCGTCGGGCAGTTCCGGTACCGGAATGAATCGATCGCAACCTACTTGTGGGGCGACCCGTCGACGCAGCCCCACGTCCTGTTCGCGCATGGCTGGTCGAGCCACGGCGGACGCATCCTGCCGTGGGTTCAGCCACTGCGTGCTGCGGGTTACGCGGTGGTCGCCTTCGACCAGATCGGCCACGGTCGCAGCACCGGGCAGCGCACCACCCTGCCCGGCTTTACCGACCTGCTGCTGGAAGTGGCGCGGCGACATGGCCCGGCCGCCGCGGTCATCGGACATTCGCTCGGCGGCGCGGCGTCGGCATTGGCGCTGGCCCGCGGGCTGGCTGCCGATCGCGCGATCCTGATCGCGCCGGCCGCCGACCCGGTGGACGCGACCCACCGGTTTGCCCGCATGGTCGGTCTGGCCGAACACCTGTGCCGGCACATGTTCAATCTTTACGAGGCGGCACTCGGGATAACGTTCGAGGAGCAGCGGGCGCACCGGTTCGTTCACCGCATCGGCCGGCCAGCGTTGATAGTCCACGATCTCGGCGACCGCGAGGTTCCATGGTCGGAGGGGGAGTGCTATGCGCGCTGCTGGCCGGGCGCCCGGCTGTTGAGCACCCAGGGGCTTGGTCATCGCCGGATCGTCGATGAAGCAACGGTCATCGCGGCGGGCCTGCGGTTCCTCCGCGGCGAACGCGTCGGCGAGCGGGTGGTCTCCTCGCCCAACCTCCCGTTCGGTGTCGGCTGAGCGGTTCCTGTCGCACCGTGCCGGAGCGTTTGCCGCTGTTGCCAGCAGCCTCTAAGCTCTGCCGACGTCCCATTGCACGGCGCCGCTCGGCGCCGTTTTCGTTCACGGTGCCCGATGCCCTCTTCCCCCGTCGCCTCGCCCGGCGAAGCGTCCATGAGTGACCCCACCGTCGCGTCGCCGAACTGGCGGGAGCAGCCGCACGCCATCGTCGAGCGCGACGGTGTGCGATACACCCTGCTGGGCACCGCACACGTGTCCCTGGCCAGCGTGGACGCCGTGCGCGAGGCGGTGGCCAGCGGCGGTTTCGACGCGGTCGCGGTCGAACTGGATGCACCGCGACTGCAGTCGCTGACGGAGCCCGATGCGCTGGCACGGCTCGACCTGATCCAGGTGATACGCACCGGACGCACCGCCATGTTCGCCGCCAACCTGGCGCTTTCGGCCTACCAGCGCCGGTTGGCCGAGCAACTGGAAATCGAGCCCGGCGCGGAGCTCAAGCTTGCGGCACTGCAGGCGCGCGAACGCGGCCTTCCGATGCACCTCATTGACCGGGAGGTCGGCCTGACCTTCAAGCGCGCGTCCGCCCGGCTCGGGTTCTGGGGACGGGCCAAGCTGGGCAGCGGGCTGCTGGTCTCGCTGCTGGCCAGCGAGGACGTGGGAAGCGATGAAATCGAGAAGCTCAAGCAGGGCGACATGCTCGAGGCGAGTTTCAGCGAGTTCGCCAGCGAGAGCCCGGCGATGTACGAAACCGTCATCGCCGAGCGCGACCGCTACATGGCCGCGCGCCTGCGCGAAGTCGCCGACGCGACGGACCGGCCGCGCGAGGTGCTGGCGGTGGTGGGGGCGGGTCATCTGCAGGGGCTGGCGCGCCACCTGCGCGAGGAAACCCGCGCTGCGCCCGACGTGCGTGAGGAACTCGAGCAACTGCCGGAAAAGAGCGGCATCCCGTGGTTCACTTTCGCGCTGGCGGTGTTCGTCATCGGCGGGTTTGCCTGGGGCTTCTGGCAAGGCGGGCTCGATGTCGGCTCCGACCTGTTGCTGCAGTGGGTGTTTGCGACCGGCGCGCTGGGCGCGCTGGGCTGCGCCCTCGCCGGCGGGCATCCGCTCAGCATCGTGGTGGCCTTTCTCGCCTCGCCGATCACCCCGCTGCACCCCGCGCTCGCCTCGGGCACGCTGAGTGCGTTGACCGAAGCCTGGCTGCGCAAGCCGACCTACGCCGACTTCATGGCGTTGCGCGACGACGTTCAGACCATCAAGGGCTGGTGGCGCAACCGGGTCGCTCGGGTGCTGCTGAACTTCTTCCTGACCAGCCTGGGCACCGCGATCGGCGTGTGGACCGGCGGGTTGAAGATGCTGAACACCCTGCTCTGAGCCGTGTGCGGCCCGCGCCCGACGCGGGCCGCCGCTATCACGCCGGCCGCGCCTGCTGGCCGGCGGGCGCCACGCCCCGCGCCCTTCGCACGACCCGCACCGTGCCGCCACGCATGTCGTCCAGGATCGCGTAGATCGTCGGCAGGAACAGCAGGCTGACCACGGTCGAGAACGCCAAGCCACCGGCCACCGCACGCGCCATCGGGAAGTAGGTGATGCCGCCGAGCACCTCGGTCTCGCTGAGGCCGATCGGCACCATCGCCAGGATCGCCGTGCCCATCGTCATCATGATCGGACGCAGGCGTTCGCGGCTGCCCTCCACCAGCGCGTCGGTGCGCGACCGGCCCATGCGGCGCAGGTTGTTGATGTGCTCGATCATGACGATGCCGTTGTTCACCACCACGCCCATCAGCACCAGGATGCCGATGAAGGCCATCACCGAGAACGTGGTGCCGGTGAGCCAGAACAGCCAGAACACGCCGAGGATCGAAAACAGCACGCAGCTCATGATCGCCGACGGGAACAGCAGCGACTCGAACACCGCCGCCATCACCACGTAGATCATCACCAGCGCGATGACCAGGTTGAACAGCATCTGCTGGCTCGCGTCCTGGTCGCGCTGGAACGCGCTGCCGTCGAAGCTGTAGCCGTAGCCGGGCGGGAATGCGACGTTCTCCATGGTGCGCTCCATCACCTCGCGCGCCTGTGGGACCGTGGTCTCGCCGGCCAGTCCCGCCTGGATGGTCAGGGTGGTCTGGCGATCGTTCCGGCGGATCTCGGTGGCCGCCGGCTGCACGGCCACGTCGACCATCGCCATCAGCGGCACGGTGCGGCCGTCCGGCGCACGCACGGTGAAGCCGGCGATGTCCTCGACCCCGAAGCTCTCGGCATCCTCGAAGCGTACCCAGACCGGCACCTCGTTCTCGCCCTGGCGGAAGTCACGCAGTTGCGCTCCGCGCAGCGCCAGCGACACGAACTGGGAGACGTCCTGCGCGCTGAAACCGAACGCCGCCGCGCGGTCACGGTCGACGCGCACCGTCAGCTCGCTGTTCTGGTCGCCACTGTCCACGCGAACGTCGCGCAGCTGTTCGTTGCCGGCGAGGACGGGAATGATGTCCTTGGCCAGTTCGGTGAGCATTTCGGTCGAGTCACCGACCAGCTGGACCTGCACGTTGCCGCCATCGTCATTGCCGCCACGCTCGCCAATGCCGATCTTGGCCCGTGCCGACTTCGGCAGCTCCTTGCCGATGGCTTCCACCAGCACCTTGGTGTCCTCGACCGACTCATCGAAGGTGACTTCCGTACCCGCCCAACCCTGCTCGCTGAACCACGAGTAGATCTGCACGATCTCGAAACGGTCGCGGTTGGTGTCCAGGAAACCTTCAACGCGGCTCACCTCCTCGGAGATCTGCTCCTTGGTGTAGCTGCCGTTCCACTGGTAGAAGATGTTCGCCTCGCTGCTGTCCTCACCACCGCCGAACATGTCGAACTTGGTCTGCGTCATCGGTACGAAGCTGAGGGCGATGATCATCAGGATGCCCAACACGCTCCAGCCGCGATGCTCCAGCGTCCAGCGCAGGAAACGCGCATAGCGGGACTGCAGGCGATGGATCATGCCGCGCTCGTTGCGTACCGCCGGAGGCGTCTTCATACGCGCCGACAACATCGGAATCAGGCTGACCGCGACCAGCCACGACGCGAGCAGCGACACCGAGATGGTGATCGCGATCTGCGACATGAAGATGCTGATGTCGTTGGTTTCGCCGAACAGGTTGGGCACGAACACGATGCAGTGGCACAGGGTGCCGGCCGACAACGCGATCGCCACGTTCCGGGTGCCTATCACCGACGCCCGCATCGGTTGCCCCGGCATCCTCTCGCGTTCCTGGTAGATGCTCTCCACCACCACCACGGCGTTGTCCACCAGCATGCCGACGGCGAGCAGCAGCCCCATCAGCGACAGCACGTTGAGGGTCACGCCGGCGAAGTACATGAAGCCGAGCGTCATCACGAAGCAGATCGGGATCGCCAGCGTCACCATCAACGTCGATGGCCAATGGCGCAGGAAGAAGAACAGCACCGCGATCGACAGCACCAGACCGACACCGCCGGCCTCAGCGAGCTCCAGCAGCGAGCTGGTGACGTCCTCACCGAGGTTCTGGATCACCTTGACCTGGATGCCGCTGAGCTCGGGGTGCTGGCGGATCCGCTCGATCTCCGCGAGTGCGGCGTTCGACACCTCCACCAGGTTGGCGTTGCGCTCCTTGAATATCTCCAGCCCGACGGCCGGCTGCCCGTCGAGGCGGCGTCCGTAGTCCATCCGCTGCGGCTTGAGCCGGATGTCGGCAACGTCCCGCAGGCGCAGGCCACGGTCGTTGATCACCAGATCGCGCAGCTGGTCCAGGTCGGTCAGTTCACCGACCGGCTGCACCCGCAGGCGCTGGTCGCCCGCTTCGATCTGTCCGGCCGACAGCGAAAAGTTCACTGCGCGCAGGCGGGTACTCAGCTCGTTGAGGTTGAGCCCATGCGCGCCGAGGCGCTCCGGGTCGATCGCGATTTCCACCTCGTTCGGCGGCGCGCCGGCAATGTCGACCTTGGCCACGCCGGCTACCCGCTCGAGCGGACGCTGGAACTCGCGCTCGATGAGCTCGTAGGCACCGGTCAGGTCCTGCTCGCCGGCCAGCCGGACCTGCAGGATGGCCTCGTCGTCAGTGGAGAAGTTGCCGACGAAGTAACGCTGCAGGTCGTCGGGCAGTTCGTCGCGGATGGCGTCGAGGCGTTCGCGCGCCTCGGAAGCGGCGATCTGCACGTCGGTATCCCAGTCCGAATAGAACACCCCGACGAATGCACCGCTGGCGCTGGCGCGGCCTTCCATCCGCTCCAGGCCGCTCATGGTCGACAGCGCTTCCTCCGCCGGCCGCAGGATGGTGCGCTCGACCTCCTCGGGAGTCGAGCCGGGATACGGGAACTCCACGAACACCGCCGGGAACGACAGTGATGGCAGCGCTTCCAGCGGCAGCCGCACCGCCGCGATCAGGCCGATGACGAACATCGACACGAACAGCATGATCGTGGTGACCGGCCGTTTCAGGCTCAGCTCGGCGATGCTCATGCAGGCTGCTCCGCCTCGTCACCCGATGCGCCACCGGACAGCCGCGCCGTACGGCGGCCGCGCTCGCGGTAGTGCTCGTCGGCACGCCGGTCCAGCCGGTCGTACACCACCGGGATCACCACCAGGGTCAGCAGCGTGGAGACCAGCAGGCCGCCGATCACGGTGATCGCCATCGGCGAGCGCACTTCCGCCCCCTCGCCGAACGCCAGCGCCAGCGGCAGGAAGCCGAACAGCGTGCACAGCGTGGTCATGATGATCGGCCGCAGGCGCGAGCGGGCGCCCTCCACCAGCGCCTCGCGCTTGGCCACGCCGGCCTCGCGCAGCTGGTTCACCTTGTCGATCAGGATGATCGCGTTCTTGGTCACCAGGCCGACCAGCAGGATCAAGCCGATGAACACCACCACCGATACCGAGGAGCCGGTCAGCAGCAGCGCCAGCACCGCGCCGACCAGCGCCAGCGGGATGGTGAAGAGGATCACGAACGGGTGCAGCAGCGACTCGAACTGCGACGCCATCACCAGATAGACCAGGAAGATCGCCAGGCCGAAGGCGAACAGCAGTGACTTCACCGACTGCTCCAGTTCCTCGCCCTGGCCGCCGATGTTCATGCGCACATCGGCGCCCAGCGGGTTGGTCTCGACCAGCGCCTGCACTTCCTGCACCGCGCTGCCCAGGTCGATATCGCGCAGGTTGGCCGAGACGATCGCCACCCGCACCTGGTCGGCGCGGTGGATCTCGCTCGGGCCGGTGGTGGCGACCACGTCCGCCACCGATGCGAGCCGCACCGGCGCAGCGCCGGACGGATTGACGATGAGGTTGCGGATGTCGTCCACCGAGGCGCGGTCGGTCTGCTGCGCGCGGACCAGCACGTCGATCTTGCGGTCGCGGAAGCTGTAGCGGGTCGCCACCTCGCCCCGCACCTTGGCCACGACCGCGTCCGCGATCTGGCGGGTGGTCAGGCCCAGCGCCGCGGCGCGCTCCTGGTCGAAGTGGATCTGGATCTCGGGGAAACCCTGCTCCACCGTCGAACTGACGTCGGCGTAATGCGGATTGGACCGCAGCAGCTCCGCCATCTTCCGCCCGGCGCGCTCGATGGCTTCCAGGTCATTGCCCTGCAGTTCGATCTCCAGCGGTGGCGAGAAGCTGAAGAGCTCCGGCCGGCTGAAATCGACCTGCGTGCCCGGATGGCTGCGCATGGTGTCGCGCAACTGCTCGGTCATGGCCGCTTCGACCTCCTCGCTGCCGCCATCGGCCATCACGATGCTGAGCTTGCCGATGTTCTCGCCGCTCTCGGTCGGGCTGGCGTCCAGCCGCGTGCCGCTGCCGCTGACGCCGTACAGCGCGTGGATACCCGGCGCGTCGGCGTGCTCGTCCTGCAGCTCGCGGACCAGCGCGTCGGTCTGCGCCAGCGGTGTGCCGGGCGGCAGCTTCACGGTCATTTCGAACCGGTCCTGGGCCAGCTGCGGAATCAGGTCGGCGCCCAGCAACGGCACCAGGAGCAGCGTCAGCACGAACGCGGCGGCGGCCGAACCCATCACCAGCCAGGGACGGGCCAATGCGGCAGGCAGCAGCCGCAGGTAGCCGCGCTCGGCGCGACCGTACGGCGCCATGGCGATATCGCTGGCCTTGCGCATGACCGGGCCGACGACGGCGGCCAGCAGACGCCACAGGCGGACCACCACCCACGCGATGGCGAAGAACCCGCCCCGCGTGCCCGCACCGGCGCCGCGGCCGGCCATCGCCAGCGGCTTCTGCAACTTCGAGCCGGGCTGCCACTTCGGGTGCGGCGGCTCTTCCGGGAACGACATCGGCGGCCGGCCCTTGAGCGCGCTCAGCATCGGGATCAGCGTCATCGACACCACCAGCGATATGCCGATGGCGATCGCCACCGTCAGCGCCTGGTCGCGGAACAGCTCGCCGGCCACGCCCTCGACGAACACCAGCGGCAGGAACACCGCGATCGTGGTCAGGGTCGAGGCGACCACCGCCATGCTGACCTCGCGCGTGCCCTGGATCGCTGCCTGCAGGATGCCCAGCCCGCGCTCGCGGGCCTTGGCGATCGACTCCAGCACCACGATCGAATCGTCCACCACCAGGCCGGTGGCCAGTGCCAGTCCGCCGAGCGACATCACGTTGAGGCTCAGGTCCAGCTGGCCCATGAAGAAGAATGTGGTGATGATCGACACCGGCAACGACAGGCTGATCACGAACGTGCTCCAGCCGTCGCGCAGGAACAGGAAGATGATCAGGATCGCCAGCGCGCCGCCGATGACGGCATCGAGCTTGACGTCGGCGATGGCGTGGCGGATGAAGGTCGACTGGTCCTCGATGACGGTCAGTTCGATGCCCGGGGGCACCTGCTCGCGGATCTGCTCGATCCGCGCGTGGACGGCGTCGGCGGTGGCGACGGTATTGGCGTCGCCTTCCTTGTAGATCGCCAGCTCGACCGCTTCCTGCCCGTCCAGGCGGATGATCGCCTCGCGCTCCTTGTGGCCCTGGCGCACGATCGCGACGTCCTTCAGCCGCACCGGCATGCCGCCGGCCACCACTGAACCCGAACCGGACGAGGCGTTCTGCACCGAAGCGGCCGCCGCCATCGCGTCGGCCGAACCGGTCGCCGCGGCGACCCGCGCCATCTGCATGGCCGCGTCCTGCGCCGCGCTGTCCCCGCCGCTGCTGGTGGACACCAGCATGTTGCCGATCTCCTCGACGCTGGCGAACTGGTTGACCGTGCGCACCAGGTAGCGCTGGGAGCCTTCCTCCAGACGGCCGCCGGAGATGTTGATGTTTTCCTGCTGCAGGCGCTGGATCACGGTCTCGATCGGCAGGTTGAGCTGCGCCAGCTTCTGCTGATCGATCAGCACCTGGATCTCGTCCTCCAGGCCGCCGCCGACCTTGACCGCCGCGACGCCCTCGACCGGCTCGAGCTTCTTCTTCAGGTCGTCATCGGCATAGCGGCGCAACGTGGTCAACTGCGCCATCGCGTCTCCGCCGGCGTTGGCCGACAGCGCCAGTCGCAGGACGGGTTCGGTCGACGGATTGAAGCGCAGCAGCACCGGCGGCTCGGCCTCCAGCGGCATCTGCAGCGCTTCCATCTTGTCGCGCACCTCCAGGCTGGCCTGGTCCATGTCGGTGCCCCAGGCGAACTCGAGCACGACATCGCTCTGCCCGGTGCGCGACACCGACTTGAGCTTGCGCAGGCCCTTGACCACGCCGACGGCCTCCTCGACCGGCTCGCTGATCAGGGTCTCGATTTCCGCCGGCGCCGCGCCGGTGTACTCGGTGCGCACGGTCAGGGTGGGATAGCTCAGGTCCGGCAGCAGGTTGACCTTGAGGTTGCCCAGGGCGATCAGGCCGAACAGCAGGAAGCTGATCGTCACCATCGCGATGGTCACCCGCCGCCGGGTGGCGAACTCGACCAGGTCGAAGCTGCGGGGTGCGTGCGAGTCGTACCGCTCGCCCGACGGATGCTTGGCGTCGCTCACGGAGGCAGCCCCGGTTACTGGTGGTTGGCGGCGGAGCCGGCGGCATCGCCGGCGGGTTCCGCCGCCGCCACTGCGGCCTTTCCGGGCTGGCCGATCACCGCCACGGCGCTGCCGTCGCGCAGCGCGGTCTTGCCGGCCACCACCACCTGGTCGCCCACCTTCAGGCCTTCGCGGACTTCCGCCCACTGGCCGTCGATGTAGCCCAGCGTGAGCGGGACCCGCTCGACCTTGCCGTCGCGCACGGCGAAGACCGCCGCCTCCCCGCCGCCCTCGAGCAGCGCGGCGCGTGGCACCACCGTGGCATTGGCCCGCTTGTCGTAATCGATGCTGATGCGACCGAACATGCCCGGCTGCAGCAGTCCGCCGCTGTCGAACTCGGTGAACACCCGGAACGTGCCGCTGCCGGCGTCGACCACCGGCGAGACCCGGTCGATCGTGCCGGTGAACGCCTTGCCCGGCAGCGCGTCGACGCGCAGTTCCACCGGCAGCCCGGCCTGCATGGTGGCCAGCTCCCGCTCGGGCACGTTGAGCACCGCCTCAAGCCTGGACGTGTCGACGATCCGCACGATCGGCGTGTTGATCTGGACGAAGTTGCCGGGCTTCGGCGTGACCGACGCGACCACCCCGCTGATCGGTGCCTGCACCGCCGCGTAGGACAGCTCCAGGTTGGCCAGGCGGTTGGCGGCGCGGGCGTTCTCGAGGTCGTAGCGGATCTGGTCGTAGTCCGATGCCGCGATCAACTGCTCCTTCGCCAGCGTTTGCGCGCGCTGGAACTGGTTCTGCAGTTTGTGCATCTGCGCGGCGGTCTGCGCCGCCTGCAGCTGGGCACGCGCCGGGTCCAGCCTCACCAGGGTCTGGCCGGCACGCACGACGTCGCCTTCCTCCACCAGCACGCTCAACGCCACGCCGGAGGTCTTGGCCACCACCTGCGACTCGGCGGGCGCCTCGAGCGGCGCCGTGCCCGAATAGCTGGCCGCGACGGCACGCTGTTCGACCAGGGCCACCTCGACCGGCACCGCCTCGGCGCCCTTCTCCGCGCCGGGAGCGGCGGCCTGGGCATCGCCGGGGGCGCCCCCGTTGCAGGCGGCGAGAACCAGTGCACAGGACAGCGCGAGTACAGCGGCTCGCAGGTGGCCGCGGGCGCGGGAAACGGTGTGGTGACGCATCGGGAGACCCCAGGGTGGTGATATGGAAACGTGGTCGGGCCGGCCTATGCCGGTGTTGTATGTAGGTATATCACCGGCACCCGTTTCGCCCATGCGCCGAAGGTCATGGTGAGTGAAGGCACCGGTGTAACGGGCGTGGCGGCGGCGGCCGGTCGGGTGGCCGCACTTCATGGACGGGCTTCGTTCAGCCGGGGTCGCGAGCTATACTCCACGGATTGTGTGCGGTGCCCGCGGTCACGCGTCCCGCCGCACAGCCAGCTTCGAACCTTTGCCAGCTACCAGAGATTGCGGATTACGACATGATGCGACCGCTGACGATCGCCGCCTTGGCGCTTACCACTGCCCTCGCCTTCCCGGCCATGGCCCAGGAACCCGCGGCGGCCGCCGGTCCCACCGCGTCCGGCGCGGTGCAGGGCGACCTCGAAAAGGGCCGCCTGCTGACCTATACCTGCCACGGCTGCCATGGCGTGGAGGGTTACAAGAACGCCTACCCGAACTACCACGTCCCGAAGCTCGGCGGACAGTCGGCGCAGTACCTGGTCAATGCGTTGCAGGCCTACCAGCAGGGCTCGCGCGAGCACCCCACGATGCAGGCGCAGGCCGAGAGCTTCTCGGAGCAGGACATCGCCGACATCGCCGCCTTCCTTTCCAGCCTGAAGTGAGTGAGCAGACGTCCATGACGATCCGTAACTTCGCCATCGCCCCTGCCCTCATCGCCGCCGCGCTGATGCTGTCCGCGTGCTCGGGATCGGAAGAACACGCCGCCGAAGCCGGCGAGCACGCCGCCCCCGGCTCCTCCTCGGCCGGCCTGCCCAAGGGCAACATCGCCGCCGGCGAGCAACGGGCAAGCACCAAGGGCCAGGCCACCGGCCAGTCCTGCGTGGATTGCCACGGCGCGGAAGGCAATGCACCGATCGACCCCACCTATCCGAAGCTCGGTGGCCAGTACGCGGACTACCTTGCCCACGCGCTGGAGTCCTACCGCAGCGGCAAGCGCGACCACGCGCTGATGTCCGCCCAGGCCAAGACCCTGACCGACCAGCAGATCGCCGACCTCTCGGCCTATTTCGCCTCCCGCGAAAGCCAGCTGGTCGACCTGAGCAACATGAACGACTGATCCATCGGCACCGCCGGATCGGACGCAAGAAAGCCTGCCAGCAAGCAGGCTTTTTTGTTGCCGGAGGATGGGTGGGCCGGCAGCCCATCGCCGCCATCCGCCCCGGGATTCTTCCGTGGAATCCGCCCGAAGGCTCAGCCTTCCGTCCGCGCACCCGGTGGCAGACTGCCATTGCCTTCCTGGAGCTCCGGTTTGAACGGAATGTCCGGAGGCGGGCGGGCGGTGGCGGGCTGCTCGTTGAGGTTGGGGTCGTCGATGCCGCAGCCGCCACCCACCACCAGCAGCACGGTCTGGCAGACGATGTGCTTGTTGGTGCCGGGGATCGG
Source organism: Lysobacter sp. CC-YZS074 (assembly GCF_056739745.1). Lineage (NCBI taxonomy): Bacteria > Pseudomonadati > Pseudomonadota > Gammaproteobacteria > Lysobacterales > Lysobacteraceae > Lysobacter > Lysobacter sp. CC-YZS074. The sequence goes on from NZ_CP200301.1 coordinate 1,838,864, forward strand.
AATGCGGATCGTCTTGACGCTGCGCCGCACCCACTCTTCCAGCAGTGTCTCGTTGGGGCGCCAGTATTTATCGAACGCGGTCGGCTCGTAATCCGTGGGCGGGCGCCGCAGCCAGGTGCCGGCCCGGTCGAGGTCGGCGATCTCTTCGGTGATGGTGCCCGGCGGCTGGCCGGGCGAGGCGGATCCGGGCGTTTCCGCCAGCCGGACGCTGCCGTCGCTGTTGTACAGGCCCGGGGGTTCGCCGCGCTGGGCGCCGGGTTGCTCGCGCTGCGCGGCGCCCCAGTCGTCCGCACGTTCCGGAGCCGGCCAGCCGCCGGGGGCGGGAAGCTCCTCGGGACCCGCGTGGGCGACCGGCGCACCGGACTCGGCGGCATCATCGGGTGGAGCGTCCGCGGAACTCGGTGACGTTGGTGCGCTGGCGGCGGCCCGGGTGGGTGACGCCGCGGCAGGCGTGGATTCGGCCTGGGCGGGCGCAGTGGACGCGACCGCCGCGGACACGTCGGGCGTCGGCTGCGGGACCGGAGGAATGTCGCGCTCGCGCACCGTTGGCACCTGCGCCTGCAGCTCCGGTGTCGCCACGTCCGGCGCCCGTATCTGCCGTGGCGCAGGCCGACGCACGGGCGCCGGCACGTCGCGCTCCGCCACTTCCGGCACCCGGGCCTGCAGCACCGGCGCACCGGGCGCCTGCACGGGCAGGCGCTGAACGGCCGGGCGAGGCACGCGGGGAATGTCGACCACCTGCACGCTCGGCGCGGTTGCCTCCAGAGCCGGCATCGTGACCGCCGGCGCCTCGATCCTCGGCGTGGTCGGGGCGAGCACGAACTCCGGCTCGGCTTCGGGCGTGGGCTCGCTGACCGTGAGGGGCTGCGCGTCCGGAACCGGTGGCGACATCGCCACCTCGCGCTCGATCACGGGCGGCGCGGTGACCTGCAGGTCGGGCATGGCGACGGCCGAAGGCAGCGCCTGGGCGGTAGGACGGGGTGGCGTCACTTCGCTCGGCACCGCCGGCGCTGAAGGTGCCTCCGGGCGCGCGGGTGAAGGGGTGGTCGGCACGGCTGGCGGCGCGGGATCCGTGGTGGGACGGGCGGGGGCGGGTTCATCCCCGCCGCCGGCCTGCTCGGGCGTTCCTTCGCCGATGTACTCGATCTGGACCACCAGTTCTTCGCCCTTCGGCGGTGCATGCGCCGCGTCGAACAGGCTGACGTACATCAGCCACAGCAGGATCGCCGCCAGCAGCAGGTGGCAGAGCGCCGAGATACTCCCCGCGAGCCACCGCACACCGCGGTCTTCCGGTTCCGCCGGATTCCACTGTTGCCGCCACAGCGCGACGAAGGCCTGCCACCGGGTCAGTTCCGGCGTGCTGCGTGCCGGTCCGGCCACGGGTCTCCCGGCCAGCACGGACACGAGTGCTTCGGCCGGCGCGCCGGTCACCGCGCCGGGGCGCTGGCGCATCGAATCGAACCAGCCCTGCCATCCGGGCGGGAACTCTCCCGGCGGCCGACGCCGGTGCGGCGCCAGCACCAGGAGGCGGCGCTGCAGCGCGTGGATCCATGCGTCGGCTGAGGTCGTCAACGACGCGGGGCCGGGCTCAGGCCGCGTCGTCGCGGCTGATGTAAGGTGCCGCGCCGGTATCGTGGTCGGTCGCGTCCCGCACCGCCGTCACCCCCGGCACCTTCTCCAGCAGCGTCTTTTCGATCCCCTGCTTGAGGGTCACGTCGGCCATGCCGCACCCGTGGCAGCCACCGCCGAACCGCAGCACCACCACGCCGTCGGCGGTCACTTCCTGCACGGCGACGCTGCCGCGGTGCATGGCCAATTGCGGATTGATCTCGTGCTCGACCACGTAGCGCACGCGCTCGACCAGCGATGCCGCTTCGCCCGGCGCCACACCCTTGATCTTCGGCGCTCGGATCTGCAGCTGACCGCCGGTGCTGCGGGTCTCGTAATCGATCTCCGCACCGTCGAGGTAGCCCGTGCTGGCCGCTTCCAGCCACAGGGTGAAGCCGTCGCAGTCGATTGCCCACTCGTCGCCCTGCAGGTCGCCGGGCTCGGCGAACTCGAGCCGCACGTCCGCGCGGGGCGTACCGGGATGCACGGCCGACAGGCGCACGCCGAGGCCCGGCAGCGCCTCGCGCTCGATCAGCTTGCGGAAATGGATCTGGGCGGATTCGGAAATCTGGATCATGCGGCTATTCTAGCGACCTGCGCGCGGCAACACCGCGCCTGCCTCCCGTCCGACCGTGGTCGCTGCGTTTGGTTCAGCCGGCCATGCCAGAGGAACCGCCATGAACGACCTGATCCCCCTCGCCCGCGCCCACTGCATCGCCCGACGCGGCAGCGAACACAAGCTCACCCAGGCGCGCGTGCGCGAGTTGCTGCCCGAGATTCCGGGTTGGGAGCTGGCCGAGGACGGGCACGCGCTGGTCAAGACCTTCCGCTTCGGCGACTACTACCGCACGATGGCCTTCGTGAACGCCCTCGCCTTCATCGCGCACCGGGAAGATCACCACCCCGACCTGAGCGTCCACTACGACCGTTGCGTGGTCCGCTATTCCACCCACGATGTCGGCGGCCTCAGCGAGAACGATTTCATCTGCGCGGCGAAGGCCGAATCCCTGACGGAGTAACGCCATGACCCAGATTTCGACCGGCAAGCTGTCCCGCCCCGGCGCCGCCCGGCTCGTCATCGGCGGCGCGCTCGTGTCGCTGGCCCTGCTGGCCGGCTGTGACGGCGGCGGTCCGCCGGACACCAGCATGATGGTCGCCCCCACCCAGCCGGTCGCGCTCGACACGCCACCGCCCGCCTACCCACCGGAGCTGGCCTGCTTCGACAAGGGTGGCACCGTGGGCCTGCTGCTGGAAATCAGCATCGACGGAAGCCCCGTGAACATTCGGGTGGAAAACAGCAGCGGCCATCCGCAGCTGGACCAGGCCGCGCTGGATGCCGTGAAGACATGGCGCTTCCGTCCCGCGACCCGCAACGGCGCTCCGGTCCAGACCGACCTGCGCGTGCCGGTCACGTTCAATCCGCCGACACTGCGGCCGGACCTGTGCTTCCAGTACGAGGAGCAGCGGTAGCGCCAGAGGAGGAGTCAGGCCGTGGCTCTGCCTGATTCCCACGTGCGCCCGTGACCGGATGCCTTCCGTACCGACTCAGGCCAGTCGGTCGAGGACGTCCACCAGTTCCGGCGCAAGCGGGGCATTGAGCAGGTAAGGCGCCTTGCCGCCGTCCAGGGCGAACTCCAGCGTGGACGCGTGAAGGAACAGGCGCTTCAGTCCGACCTGCTCCCGCAGTCGTTTGTTGGTCGCCGCATCGCCGTATTTGTCGTCCCCTGCCACCGCGTGCCCGATGTGTTGCGCGTGCACGCGGATCTGGTGGGTCCGTCCGGTTTCGATCCGCACTTCGCAATACGAATGGCCGCCGCGTCGCTCCAGCGCACGGAAGTGGCTCAGTGATGCCTTTCCCGCACCGTGTCCGACCACCTGCACGTGACGCTCCCCGCCCTGGCGCAAACCGACATGGAGCGGCGCGTCCACGCTCATCACCCCATCGGGCATGCGACCGGTGAGCAGCGCGAGGTAGCGCTTGGCGATGCCGCCGTCCTCCCGCATCAGCGCCTGTATTTCGGTCAGGGCCGAACGCTTCTTGGCCACTATCAGCAGTCCGGAGGTGTCCCGGTCGAGCCGGTGGACGAGTTCCAGCGTCTGGTTCCGACGCAGGGCACGCAGGGTTTCGATCGCGCCGAAACTGATGCCGCTGCCGCCGTGGCTGGCCACGCCGGAAGGCTTGTTGAGAGCCAGCAGCCGGGCGTCCTCGAACACGATGGCCGCATCCAACGCGTCCATGAAACCCTTCGGCGGCGCCGGCTTGTCTCCCGCTTCGGCGAGACGCACCGGCGGGATCCGCACTTCGTCCCCGCCTTCGAGCTTGCGCTCGGCCTTGGCCCGCCCCCCGTTGATCCGCACCTGCCCGGACCGGACGAGCTTGTAGATCAGCGAGCGGGGCGCGCCCTTCAGCTGGCCCAGCAGGAAATTGTCGAGCCGCTGGCCGGCGCGGTCTTCGGGCACCCGCACGGTGCGGGCGCCTGCCTGTCCGGTGCCGGCGGGGGCTGGTACTGAATGGGTCATCCGCTCAGGGTTATCTGATACACTCGCGACGCGAGATAAGGTTTTGATTTCGCAGGGAGTTCCCTGCCGCGTCCGGACGATGTCCGGGCGGGAGCCGGGGCCGGGGCCGAAAGCCCGACCTGCGATTCCGTTCCGCGCCTGACCACTGTCCCCGGGATAGCCATGTTAGCAGCGACGGTCCGGCGGAACCGGCCCTCGTCCGGCGGGTCAAACCGCCTGCGATGAACACGCCCCGTGCGACGCCAAGGCATCCTGCCGAACGCGGCCGCCGGCCCAGAACGATTGGATAGCAACACACAAGCGCTCCCGCGGCATGCCGTGGTGTTGCAGCGCTGGAAATAGTCAGGTCGCGCCGGCGCGCGCAAGGGTCGCTTCCCAAAGCCCTGCACGAGTCGCGAAGGCGGGACCCGGTGTCCAGAAGCGAAACGCCATGGCGTTCCGCGCGATAGAGCGCGCGAGGACGCAACAATGAAGCGCATGCTGATCAATGCGACGCAGGCCGAAGAACTGCGCGTAGCGATTGTCGACGGCCAGAACCTGTACGACATCGACATCGAGCAACCGTCGAAGGAACAGAAGAAGTCCAACATCTACAAGGGCAAGATCACCCGCCTCGAGCCCTCGCTCGAAGCCGCCTTTGTCGAATACGGCGCCGACCGCCACGGCTTCCTGCCGCTGAAGGAAATCTCCCGCGACTACTACCAGGCCGGCGTCGACCACAACAAGGCCGGGCTGAAGGAACTCCTGCGCGAAGGCCAGGAAGTCGTCGTCCAGGTCGACAAGGAAGAGCGCGGCAACAAGGGCGCCGCCCTGACCACGTTCATCTCGCTGGCCGGCCGCTACATGGTGCTGATGCCGAACTCGCCGACCGCCGGTGGCGTGTCACGCCGGATCGAAGGTGACGACCGCGCCGAGCTGAAGAAGGCGATGGACAGCCTGAACATCCCCGACGACATGGGCGTGATCATCCGCACCGCCGGCGTCGGCCGCGACGCAGAAGAGCTGCAGTGGGACCTGGATTACCTGGTCAGCGTGTGGAAGGCGATCACCGACGCCGCGCTCAGCAAGCCCGCGCCGTTCCTGATCTACCAGGAGTCGCGCCTGATCATCCGCGCCCTGCGCGACTACATGCGCCCGGACATCGGCGAGATCCTGGTCGACACCGACGAGATGTACGCCGAAGCGCGCGAGTTCGTCGAACAGGTGATGCCGCACAACCTGCGCAAGCTCAAGCACTACACCGACGACGTTCCGCTGTTCAACCGCTTCCAGATCGAGTCCCAGATCGAGAACGCCTACGAGCGCGAGGTGCGCCTGCCGTCCGGCGGCGCGCTGGTGATCGACCAGACCGAGGCGCTGACCGCGGTCGACGTCAACTCGGCGCGCGCCACGAAGGGCGGCGACATCGAAGAGACGGCGTTCAACACCAACCTGGAGGCGGCCGAGGAAGTCGCGCGCCAGATGCGCCTGCGCGACCTCGGCGGTCTGGTGGTGATCGATTTCATCGACATGTCCTCCAACAAGCACCAGCGCGAGGTCGAGAACCGCCTGCAGCACGCGCTGCGGCAGGACCGCGCGCGCGTGCAGGTCGGCCGGATCTCGCGTTTCGGCCTGCTCGAGATGAGCCGCCAGCGCCTGCGCCCCAGCCTGGGCGAATCGAGCCAGATCGTCTGCCCGCGCTGCGAAGGCCACGGCCGGATGCGGTCGGTCGAGTCGCTGTCGCTGTCGATCCTGCGTGTCGCCGAAGAGCACGCGATGAAGGACAACACCGGCCAGGTGCTGGTGCAGGCGCCGACCGAAATCGCCACCTACCTGCTCAACGAAAAGCGCCGCGCCCTGAGCGAGATCGAAAGGCGCCACGACGCGCCGATCGTGATCGTCGCCGACGAGCAGCTGCATACGCCGCATTACGAGGTCACGCGCATCCGCGAGAACGAGATGGGCGAGGAAACCAGCAGGCCGAGCTATCACCGCGGCACCCCGCGCAAGCTGCCGACCCACGCGCTGACCAAGGCCCACCTCAACATCCCGGCGGCGGCCGCCGTGACCAACGTCAAGCCGGCACAGCCCGCGCCGCTGCGCGAACCGCGCGAGCCGGTGGAGGCCGCCGCCCCGACTCCGGCGCCGCAGGTGGTCGCACCCACCCACTCCATCGGCGTGGTCGAGCGGATCATGCGCTTCTTCCGCGGCAGCCAACCGGCCGCCGTCGAGGCCTCCTCGCAGGGCCGCCGCCCGCAGGACGGCCGTGGCCGCAACGAACGCGGTGAGCGCGGCGAGCGGGGGGAGCGCAACGACCGCAACGGTCAGCGCCGTGGCAAGCAGGGCCGTGACGGTCGCCGCGACGAACCGCGCCGCGAGAACCAGGCGCAAGGCAGCAAGACCCAGCAGCGCAATGGCCAGCCGTCGCAGGACGTGCAGCCGGGCCGCGGCGGCAAGCAGGGCCGCCAGAAGCAACCGCGCCAGCCGGCGGAAGAGCGCACGCAGAACGCCCAGGCCGCGGCCGAAACCTCGGCGGCTCCCGCTCCCAAGCCGCCCCGCCAGCCGCGCAACGAAAAGCCCACTGCCGACGCAACGACTCCGCCTGTCGAACCCGCGGTGGCCGCCGCCGACGCCGCAGTGACCGTTGCCAAGCCGGCTCCGACCGAACAGGCACCGGAGCCGAAGGCCAGCCGCGACAACGCCGACGCGCCGCGACAGGAAGGCTCCGAGAACGGCGATGGCTCCGACGCCAATGGCGAAGGCGGCCGTCGTCGCCGCGGCCGTCGCGGCGGTCGTCGCCGTCGCCGCGGTGGCGCCGACAGCGCCGCCGAGGCGGTGGCTCCCGACACCGCGGCGATCGACGAGATCGATGCCGACGCCGAGGTCGCCAAGCCCGTGGCCAGCCGCTCGCAACCGGAGTTCGACTTCGATGACGAGGCTGTCCCGCCCCGGCAGACACGTCGCGAAGCCCGGAACGACGCCCCGGTGTCCTCGCCGAAGGACGACGCCACCCCGGCGATCGCTGCGGCTGCCGCGTTGCCGGTAGTGACTGCCGAAACCCGGACCGGGCCCAAGGCCGATGCCGATGCCGGCATCGACCGCCCGCGCCGGTCGGCCCCGAAGCAGGAGGCCATTTCGGACAGCGCCCCGGCGCCTGTCGCGGCAGCCCCGCGCGGAGGCAATGACGAGCCCCCGGCTGCAGCTCCCGTTGAAGTGGCAGCCGCCGCGCCGTCGCCGGCGGAGGCGGCAGTCCAGGCCGCGAATCCGGAAGGTCAGCCGTCCACCCCGGTCGCGGAACCCGACGCGGCCGTCGACGGGACGGTGATCGAAGAGAACATCGTGCCGTCTCCGGTACCGGTCGACGACGGCGCGGTGGTTGGCAACGAGACCATCGCTCCCGCCGACTCGGTGGAAACCGCGATCGAACCCGCCCGGCCGGAGCAGCAGGCGGTCGATGTCGAGCGTGGCGCGGCAACCGGCCCGACCAACGGCAGTGGGCAGCCGTCGGCCGTGCCGCCGCGCACGCCCGGACTGTTCGATGCCGAGCCGTCACCCCCGGCGGCGGACGCGGCGGTCGAAGGCCAAGCTTCGGAAGACGGCGGCGACACGCCGCGCAGTCGCGACGCCTGACCGCGTTTCGAGGCGGAGAAAAACAACGGGCCGCTCGATGCGGCCCGTTTTTCGTTGCGCGTACGCCGTTACAGCGCCAGTGCCGGCTCCATCAGTCCGTATTGCCCGAGCAATCGCGCCAATGCAATGGTGTCGGTGATCTCGAGCTTCTCGAATAATCGCGACTTGTGGGTGTTCACGGTCTTGGCGCTCAGGCTCAGGCGCCGGGCGATCTCCTCCTGGCGCAGGCCCTGTACCAGCAGCAGCGCGACTTCGAGCTCGCGTGGCGACAACAGGTCGAACGGTGATTCGCCGCCCCCGAGCCCGCTCAGCGCCAGGTGCTGGGCGATCCCGCTGGCCAGGTAGCGGCGTCCGCGCGCAACGTCGCGCACGGCCCGAAGCAGTTCGGCGGCATCGCCGCCCTTGCCGACGTAGCCCGACGCCCCCGCTTCGAGAAGCCGCTTCGGAAGCGGCCCGTCTTCCAGCACCGAGACGATGATGACGCGGGTGCCGTGGTTCCCCTTGACCACGCGCTCGGTCACCTCCAGCCCGCTGACGCCCGGCAGATGCAGGTCGCACAGCACCACGTCCGGCTTGAGCGCACGGATCAGCGGCAGCGCCGCTTCGCCGCTTTCGGCGTCGCCGATCACCTCGATATCGGTTTCGGACGACAGGATCATGCGCATGCCGGTCCTCACCAGCGCATGGTCGTCGACGATGAATACACGAACGGTCATCCCTTTCCCCTCGTAGTCCAACTCCCCGCCCGGAGGCTACCGGCGGTGCCGGGGGCGCGCAACCGGATGCACATGCCGGACGAGCGAAGCTGCGGCACACTCGGCCGCTATCCCATCCAAGCCCGCTGCCATGAACCCCAGAGCCCGCCACGCCTACACACTCCCGATCGCAGTGGCACTGGTGCTGCTCGCCGGGTGCTCGCCATCGGCAGGCGGTGCCACATCGACCGCGCGGAGCAACACACCGGCGCCAGCCGGCAGCGAGGCATCGGAGTGGCTGGCCGACGTCGAAGCGATCGCCGCCGCAGCAGACAATGCCGGTCGCCGCGAGGCCATCCGACACCAGCTCGATTCGCTCGGCCTGGATGCGCGTGAGGCGCCGTTCGAGAGCGAACACGGCCCCGGCGTGAACGTGCTCGCCGATGTCGGCGGCCCGGCCGACGCGCCGCTGTTGCTGCTCGGGGCGCATTCGGACCGGGTCGGCGAAGGCGACGGTGCGACCGACAATGCATCCGGCAGCGCGGTCGTGCTGGAACTGGCCGAGCGCTTCCGCGCGCAACCGCTGCACCGGCACCGGGTCGCGGTCGCTTTCTGGGACCAGGAGGAACGCGGCCTGCTCGGCGCGCGCGCCTTCGTCGCGGCGGGTGGCCCCGCCCCTGCGCAATACGTCAACTTCGACGTGTTCGGCTGGGGCGACACCGTGTGGATGATGGCCCCGGACCCGGGCCATCCGCTGGTCGCATCGACCCGCGTCGCCGCCACGGCGTCCGGCCTGGCGCTCTCGGCCGGCGCCGAGTACCCGCCCACCGACCACCGCGCGTTCCTCGAGGCCGAATGGCCGGCCGTGTCCTACTCATTGGTCGGCGCGGGCGAAGTCGATGGCGTACTCCAGGCGTATGCCGGCGAAACCCCGACGACCATGCCCAAGCTCATGCGGGTATTGCACAGCGAACACGACACCCTCGACCAGATCGATCCCGATGCCGCCGCTCGCGGCATCGATGCGATCGAGGCCGCGCTGCGGGCATGGGATGCGCAGACCGGAGCCACCGTCGGCGATGCGTCTGTGGACGCCGCCGCTGTCAGCCGTCGGGCGGACTAGTCCGTCGTACGACACCGGTTCTCGCGTCGCGGGAACCGGCCGGGGTCGAGACCCTAGCGCCGGCACGCGGCGCTTGCGGGCAAGCGCCCGCTTGGGTGCGGGTCGCCGATTTCGGCGGCCCATTCGGGAGCGCATTGCCGCAGCGGCATCGGGCGGATAAAATGAGAATGATTACCATTTGATCCGGGGGCAGGCACTCCAGCCTGCCCCCTCCCGCACAAGGCCTTCCATGTCCCACCCCGCACCTTCCGTCCTCTCGCAGTCACTGCGGGTCCTTCTGGCTGCCCTGTCGCTCGCGGCGCCGACGATTGCCACCGCCCAGGATTCTTCCGCGGACTCCTCCGGTGAGATGCCCGACGCCACCACGCTCGACACGATCCAGGTGCAGGCGCGGATCATCGAACGCAGCCAGACCGTGACCAAGACCGACACCCCGATCCTGGAGGTGCCGCAATCAGTGTCGGTGGTGGGCGCCCGGCAATTCGCCGACCGCGGGTTGCACGGCATCGACGAGGCGTTCTGGTACCTCGCGGGTACCCAGGGCGCGGGGTATGGACAGGACACGCGCAGCGACTGGCTGCTGGTACGCGGCTTCACCCCGGCGCGTTACATGGATGGCCTGGCGATGACCGACGGCACCTGGACCGGCGCCACCCGTGTCGAGCCCTACGGCCTGGAGCGGATGGACGTACTCAAGGGCCCGTCGTCGGTGTCCTACGGCGCGATGCCACCGGGCGGGCTGGTCAACCTGGTCAGCAAGCGTCCCACCGACGAGCCGCTGCGCGAAGTCGAGCTGCAGGTCGGCAACTTCAACCTGCGCCAGGGCGCGTTCGATTTCGGCGGCCCGCTGGATGCCGAGGGCACCTGGTCGTACCGGCTCACCGGTCTGGCCCGCAACAGTGACAACCTGGTCGACTACGTCGAGGACGACCGCTACTACTTGGCGCCCGCACTGGCGTGGAAGCCGAACGAAGCCACCTCGCTGACCCTGCTGGCGCGCTGGCAGAAGGCCGATACGGCCAACGGCAGCGGCTTCCTGCCGGCCCAAGGCACGCTGTTGCCCAACCCGCACGGCAAGATCCGTCCGAGCCTGTTCACCGGAGAACCCGGCTGGAACGATTACCTGCGCACCAGCAAGTCGGCGGGCTACGAATTCCGGCATGCCTTCGCCAACGGCGTCGAGTTCCGCCAGAACCTGCGCTACGAGGATGCCGACGTCGACCACGACGCCGGCGTAGGCACCATGGACCTGCAGGCCGACGGACGCACGCTCAACCGCTACCTGTTCCCGCTGGAGGAGCACTCCAAGGCTTTCACGGTGGACAACAACGTCACCTTCGGTTTCGCCACCGGCCGCTGGCAACACACCGTGCTGGCGGGCGTGGACTACCGCCGCCTGCAGAACGACTACGCCTCCGCTTTCGCGTTCGGCATCGCGCCGATCGACGTGTTCGACCCGGTCTACGGTGCCGAGGTGATCGTGCCGGACTACACCTTCCACGAGGACAAGGTGCAGGAGCAGACCGGCGTCTACGTGCAGGACCAGATGCAGCTCGACCGCTGGGTGGTCACCGTCGCCGGCCGCCAGGACGAGGTGCGTACCCGCACCGACAACCTGATCGCCGATCCGGTCACTCGTACCCGGCAGGCCGACGATGCGTTTTCCGGCCGCGTCGGCGTGAACTACGTGTTCGACTCGGGCTTCGCGCCATACGTGGCGTGGTCGGAATCGTTCCAGCCGACGGTCGGCGTCGACTTCGACGGCAATGCGTTCGTGCCGACCACCGGCGAGCAGGTCGAGGCCGGCCTCAAGTACCTGCCGCCGGGCGGCCGCGGGCTGGCGACGCTGGCGGTGTACGACATCCGCCAGCAGAACACCCTGAGCGTCGACCCGGACCACGTGCTGTTCTCCGTTCAGCAGGGCGAAACCCGCGTGCGCGGCGTGGAACTGGAGGGCCGCTGGAACTTCACGCCGACGCTGGCGGCCTACGGCGCGGCCACCTGGATGGACACCGAAGTCACATCGACGACCGACGCCGCCGCACTGGGCAAGCAGGTCGCGCTGGTGCCGGAGCGGCAGGCCTCGCTTGGCCTGGACTACACCATCGGCTACGGAGCGCTGTCCGGCCTCGGTTTCGGCGGCGGTGTGCGCTACACCGGCTCCGTGTACGGCGACATCTACAACGAATGGCAGACGCCGTCGTACACCCTGTTCGACGCCGCCGTGCACTACGACTACGACCGCTGGCGCCTGCAGGTCAACGCGGCCAACCTGTTCGACAAGGAGTACATCGCGGTCTGCAACAGCGGCATGTGGTGCTACTACGGCCACCCGCGCACGGTGACCGCGACCGTGCGCTACCGCTGGTGATGGCGGGACGGGCCTCCTGATGGAAACGGCACTGAACCTGCTGGCGCTCGCCTCGTCCGTCCTGTCGGCGCTGGCGCTGTACCTGGCGTCGCCCAACTGTGGCTGGCGGCTCCGCCTGGCGCGAACCGGGTTGCGGGCAGTCGGCGTGGTGCTTGCACTGGTGTCGCTCTGCGCGTGGGTCGCCGTGGCGGGTGTTGGGCCGGGTCTGTGCGCGATGTTCGCGAGCTGGATGCTGGCACTGGTGCTGCTGCCCTACCTCGCCTGGTGGACGCACGGCCGCGACCCGCACGCGTACCCGCATTTGTCACGAGCGTCAGCAGTCCACGCCCCCGCGCAGCCCACGACGGAGGTGGAGTGATGTGGGGCCGCGCGACCGCCGGCGCCCTGCCCGGCTTCGTACTGGCCGCCGCCCTGGTCGGCCTGGTCGGACGGCTGCTGCCGGGCCCCTGGCAGTCCACCCTGGTGCCGGGGATGGTGCTGCTGTTCCCGTTGTGGATCGGCATCGCCGCGGTGGCCTTCCGCTTTGCCAGCGGCGCGCGTGCGTGGGCGTGGCTTGGTGGACTGGCACTGGCCACGCTCGGTCTGCTCCGGCTGGTGCAGGCCACCGGATGGGCGGCATGAGGAGCGATCGATGAAAGTACGCGCACAGACATTGCGGGTGTTCACCGCCGTCCACAGCTGGGTCGGGCTGGTCGCCGGCTTCGCCTTGTTCGTGGCGTTCTATGCCGGCGCGATCACCATGTTCCACCACGACCTGCCGGTGTGGCAGTCGAGCGCGGTCGGCAGCGCGCCCGAGACCATCGACGACGCCCAGCGCCTGCTCGACGAGGTGCTGGCCCGGCACGAGGGCGCCCGCACGCATGTCGGTCTCGGCTTCCCGGGTGAGGAGATGGCGCAGGCCTCGGTGTGGTGGCTGGATACCGCGGGCGTGTGGCAGTTCGGCACCCTCGACACGCTGGAGGGCAGCCCGGTGCCGCCGACCTCCAGCCTCGCCGAGCTGGTGAACGCGCTGCATTACTCGCTCGGCATTCCCGTGGCGGGTGCCTGGCTGATGGGCGTGGTCAGCCTGCTGTACGGGCTGGCACTGGTCACCGGCGTGGTGATCCACCTGCCCCGCCTGGCCAAGGACCTGTTTGCCCTGCGTCCCGGCCACAACCGCAAGCGCTTCTGGCAGGACGCCCACAACGTGATCGGCGTGCTGAGCCTGCCGGTGCACGTGATGTTCGCCGTCACCGGCGCGATGCTCTGCCTTGCTTTCGTCCTGCTGCCCGTGCTCAACCCGCTGGTGTTCGAAGGCAAGCTGATGGAGGCCGTGCCCGGCGCAATGGACACCGCGCCGGTGGTCGCCGCGGCCGGCGAGCCGGCGCCGATGCAGTCGCTCGCGCAATGGCATGCACGTTCGATAGCAATCGCGCGCGAGCACGGCATCGCGGCGTTCAAACCCGAGTACCTGAAGCTCCAGCATGGCGGTGACGCCAACGCGGTGGTGGAAGTGACCGGCGCGGCGGCAGGCGGGCTCGGCCTCGGTTCGGTCGCGTTCGATGCCGGGGACGGCACCCCTCTGGGCGTGCAGCTGCCGGGCTCGCGCGACGCCAATCACGCCACCCTGATGGCGAGCTATGCGCTGCATTTCGGCGAGTTCGGCAACCGGCTGGTGCTGTGGCTGTATTTCCTGCTCGGGCTCGCCGGCGCGTTTCTGTTCTACTCCGGCAACCTGCTGTGGGTGGAAACGCGGCGCAAGCGGCGCGCGCTCCAACAGGGCCGTGCCCCCGTTGCGATGGCGCGTGCCACCGTTGGCGTCTGCATCGGCGTGTGCGTGGCCATCTCGGCAGCGTTCGTGGCCGCGCAGGTTGCACCGGCACTCGGCATGGAGTCCGCGGCCGCCGAGCGCTGGGCCTGTTTCGGCAGCTGGGCGCTGTGTGGTCTATGGGCCGCATTGCGCCCGCCCTCCAGGGCTGCGCGCGAACTGCTCTGGACCGCGGCGGTGGTGACGCTGGCGGTCCCGGTCGCACACGGCTGGGCGAGCGGCTGGCCGTTGTGGGAAGCGGCCGCGGCTGGACACTGGGTACTGGTCACCGTCGACGCGATGGCGCTGGCCCTCGCCGCCGGTTTCATTGCGCTGGCCCGTGCCAGCGCACGCCGCGCCCGGCATGGCGACGCCCACAGTGTGTGGGCCGACGCGCTGCCACAAGCCTGATCCCGGAGACGCCATGTACGCCAGCCGCGCCGAAATCACCGTCGAAGACCTCGGCCCTGCCAAGCTGATGAACCGCCTCGCCAAGCACTGGGCGCACAAGTTCGATGTCGAACTGGGCGAATCGCACGCGGTGATCCCGCTGCCGGGCGCCACGTGCCGTCTGCAGGCGAACGGGAGCCGGCTGACCGCAACAGTTGAGGCCAGCGACCCCGAGGCGCTGGAGCGGATCGAAGGCGTCGTCGCCGATCACCTGCTGCGCATGGCACGCGGCGAGGCACTGCAAATCGAGTGGAATCGACTGCCCGATCAACCGGCGGCCTGAGCAGACAACAGAAGGCCCGCGGAAACGCGGGCCGGATCTGGCGGAGAGAGTGGGATTCGAACCCACGGAAGGTTTGACCCTTCGCCGGTTTTCAAGACCGGTGCCTTAAACCGCTCGGCCATCTCTCCGTAATGCATTGCAGGCGCGGACCGTGGAGCCGCGGCGGGCGCCATTCTCGCATGGCGCCCGCCCGTACGCTCAACGCGCGTGGAGACGCAGTTCGGCTTCGCTGCAGGGGCGGCCGTTGATGTCGGCGCAGCCCAGGCGCGCGGACTCGACGAGCTCCGGCACCTTCTCGGCGAGGTAGTCGATGAACACGCGCACGGCCGGCAGCAGGCCGCGGCGCGAGGCGAACACGGCATGGAAGATGCCCTGCGGCAGGCGCCATTCGGGCAGCACCACCTGCAGTTCGCCGCGGCGCACGGCGTCGGCGCAGATCGTCTCGGGCAGCATGGTGATCCCGACGCCCATCTTCGCCAGCGCCATCAGCATGGGGAAGTCGAACCCGGCGACGCGCGGCTTGAGGTCGATGCGCCGGACCTCGCCGTCAGGCCCGTGCAGTTCCCAGCGCTGGCGCGCGTCGTCCTCACTCATGCTCAGGGTCACGTGCTCGTCGAGCTGGTCGGGGCTCGTCGGTCGTCCCATCTTGCGCAGGTAGTCGGGGCTGGCGACCAGCAACTCCTGGATCTGTCCGAAGCTGCGCATCACCAGGCTGCCGTCGTCGTCGAGGCGGGAGCGCACGCGCAGGGCCACGTCGATGCCCTCGTTGATGACGTCCACCCGCCGGTTGCTGACGTGCAGCTGCACGCGCACCTGCGGGTAGCGGGCAAGGAATTCGGGCAGCAGGCGCGGCATCTGCTCCTGCGCCGCGCCGACCGGCACGCTGACGCGGATCAGCCCGCGCGGTTCCGCGCTCAGGCGATCGACCACCTCCCGCGCGGCCTGCGCCTCCGCCAGCATCGACTGCGCGTGTCGGTAGACGCTCTGGCCGACGTCGGTCACCGCGAAACGCCTGGTGGAGCGTTGCAGCAGGCGCACGCCGAGGTCGTTCTCGAGCTGGGTGATGCGGCGGCTCAGGCGCGACTTGGGAATCCCGAGCGCTCGTTCCGCGGCGGCGAAGCCGGAGTGGTCGACCACCATCGCGAAGTAATAGAGGTCGTTGAGGTCATGCATGGCGATAATTCCACTGACAGAACGTTTCGTGGCATTAGAACCGGTTTATCCCAAAGGCGCAACAACCTACGCTGGTTTCCGTCGGGCCACGGCCCATCCTTGAGGGAACCCCATGAAACTGCTGCACCTGGATTCGAGCATCCTCGGCGCCAACTCGGCCAGCCGCGAGCTCAGCGCCGCGATCGTGGCCCGTTGGCAGGCCGCCCACCCCGGCCTGGACATCACCTACCGCGATTTGGCCGCGGCGCCGGCGCCCCACCTGGCCGCGGGCTCGCTGGCGGGCACCGACGCGGCCGAAGTCGCCCTGGCGGCGGCGATGATGGACGAGTTCCTTGCCGCCGATATCGTGGTGATCGGCGTGCCCATGTACAACTTCAACATCCCCAGCCAGCTCAAGGCCTGGATCGACCGTATCTCGGTGGCCGGCAAGACCTTCAAGTACACCGAAGCCGGCCCGGTCGGCCTTGCGGGCGGCAAGAAGGTGTTCGTGGCGGGCGCGTATGGCGGCTTCCACTCGGGCGACGCGCCGACCAACTTCATCGAGCCCTACCTGCGGTTCGTGTTCGGGTTCTGGGGCATCACCGGGGTCGAGTTCATCACCGCCGAAGGCCTGGCGGTGTCGCCGGAACAGCGCACTACCTCGATCAGGGCCGCGCACGAGCGGATCGACGGCCCGTGCGAGGCACTGGCGGCCTGAGTACCGGATCCGCGTCACTCCGATTATGGACAGGGCCCGCACTGCGGGCCCTCGTTTTTGCTGCCTGTTACGCCGTCCCCGTGCGCCGGTGCCAGGAGCGGCTTCAGCCGCGATCGTGGAATCGGTATCCGGAACGGGCATCCGATCGCGGCTGAAGCCGCTCCTACAAGAGTTCGACGGAACAGAGGGTCGATCAGTCGATCCGCTCCAGGCCGCCCATGTACGGGCGCAGGACCTCCGGCACGGTGATCGAGCCGTCGGCGTTCTGGTAGTTCTCCATCACCGCGATCAGCGCCCGGCCGACCGCCACACCCGAGCCGTTGAGCGTGTG
Source organism: Lysobacter sp. CC-YZS074 (assembly GCF_056739745.1). Taxonomy (NCBI): domain Bacteria; kingdom Pseudomonadati; phylum Pseudomonadota; class Gammaproteobacteria; order Lysobacterales; family Lysobacteraceae; genus Lysobacter; species Lysobacter sp. CC-YZS074. The sequence continues at coordinate 1,855,510 of NZ_CP200301.1, forward strand.
CACCAGTTCGGGTTTGCCGGCTTCGGGGTTGCGCCAGCGGGCCTGCATGCGGCGCGCCTGGAAGGCCTCGCAGTTGGATACCGAAGAGATCTCGCGGTACGTCGCCTGACTCGGCAGCCACACCTCCAGGTCGAACGTCTTGGCCGCGGAGAAGCCCATGTCGCCGGTGCACAGCAGCAGCCGCCGGTACGGCAGGCCGAGCTTCTCCAGCACGACTTCGGCGCAGCGCGTCATGCGCTCGTGTTCGTCCCACGACTCCGCCGCGCGGGTGATGCTGACCAGTTCGACCTTCTCGAACTGGTGCTGGCGGATCATGCCCCGCGTATCGCGGCCGTGGCTGCCGGCCTCCGCGCGGAAGCACATCGAGTGCGCGGTCATGCGCATCGGCAACGCCGCGTCCTCGATGATTTCGTCGCGCACGATGTTGGTGAGCGGCACTTCCGAGGTCGGGATCAGGTAGCGCCGGCTGGTGACGGAACTGCCGTCGCCGACCTCGGTCGCGAACAGGTCGTCCTCGAACTTGGGCAGCTGGCCGGTGCCACGCATGCTGTCGGCGTTGACGAGCAGCGGCACGCTGGTTTCCTGGTAGTCGTGCTCGCCGGTGTGCAGGTCGAGCATGAACTGCGCCAGCGCCCGGTGCAGCCTTGCCAGCGGTCCACGCAGCACGGTGAAGCGGGCGCCGCTGAGCTTGGCCGCGGTGTCGCCGTCGAGCCAGCCGTTGCGGGCGCCGAGCTCGACGTGGTCCTTCACCTCGAAATCGAACGCGCGCGGGGTGCCCCAGCGGTGCTGCTCGACGTTGTCCGATTCGTCCGCGCCGACCGGCACCGATGCGTGCGGCAGGTTGGGGATGCCGAGGGTGATCGCCTCCAGCTCGCCCTGGATCGCCTGCAGGCGCGCCTCGCTGGCCTTGAGCTCATCGCCGAGACCGGCGACTTCGGCCAGCAATGGCGCCACGTCCTCCCCTTTCGCCTTGGCTTGGCCGATCGCCTTGGAGCGGCTGTTGCGCAACGCCTGCAGCTCCTGCGTCCGCACCTGGATCTGCTTGCGCTCGGCCTCCAGTGCCTCCAGGGCGCTGGCATCCAGGTCGAAACCCCGCGTACGGCGCAGGCGGTCGGCAAGTTCGGCGGGCTGCTGGCGCAGCAGGTTGGGGTCGAGCATCGGGGCTACCGCGTTGAGATCAGAGCGGGATTATCGCGTGAATCGCCGTGGATGGGCGCAGGTTGCGAACTATTAACGACATGCATGCACAATGGCGCCACACGCCGCCGTCGACCTCTCCATGACCGCATCCCCGTCCACTCCGCCGCGCCGTTCCTTCGACCTCGCCGCCTGGCGCCCGTCGCCGAAAGCGCTGTGGCTGGTGTTGGCCGCGTTCGTGATCGGCCTTGCGCTGTTCGCGATGGTGTGGTCGGGCGATCGCGACCGCGACGACTTCTACCGCGTCGAAGGCACGCCGCCGACCGCCGCGCCCGACCAGTACGAGCCGCTGCCGGTGCCTCTGCCTGCGCGCGGCAACGACGCCAGCGGGCTCGACCCGGAGCGCCGGGAACAGGTCGCGGCGGAACCGGCGGCGAAAGAAGAACTGCCGCACCTGGTGGAAGCACCGCCACCCACGCCCGAAACCGTGCCGGCACCCGCGCCCACCGCGGGCGCACTGGTACCACCGCGCCCGCTGCCGGGATCGATGCCGTCGCCGCAGTACCCGCTGCGCGCGTTGCGCCGCGGCGAGCGCGGCACGGTGATGGTCCGCGCGCAGATCGGTCCGGACGGCGTGCCCACCTCGGTGACCGTGGCGGGCAGCAGTGGCTCGCGCCTGCTCGACCGTGCAGCCACCCGCGCCGTCGAGCGCTGGCGTTTCGAGCCGGCCACGCTCGACGGGCGCCCCACCGTGGGCACCGTGGAGGTGCCGATCTCGTTCGAGGCCCCGCGCTAGCCGGCGTGCCGCGCTGCGGGACGCAGTGCCATTCCCGCGTCCATGGCGAGTTCCTCGAATGACGGAAACGACGTCGCCACGTTGGCGACATCCGCTATCCGCACTTCGCCCGACGCCACCTGCCCTGCCACCGCGAAGCTCATGGCGATGCGGTGATCGCCGTGGCTGTCGACGGCCCCGCCGCCCGGCGCGCCACCTTCGATGACGGCGCCGTCGGGGAATTCGTCGACGACCACCCCGAGCGAGCGCAGGCCCGCGGCCATGGTCGCGATCCGGTCGGACTCCTTGACCCGCAACTCCGCCGCGCCACTCACCACGGTGCGGCCACGCGCGCAGGCGGCCGCGACGAACAGCGCCGGGAACTCGTCGATCATGTCGGGCACCAGCGCGGCAGGTATTTCGGTGCCGTGCAGCAACGCGTGGCGCACGACCAGGTCGGCCACCGGTTCGCCGCCCTGCTCCCGCGGGCGCTCCTCGACGATATCGGCCCCCATGCGGCGCAGGGCATGCAGCAAGCCGGTCCGTCGCGGGTTCATGCCGACGGCCTCCAGCCGCAGTTCCGACCCCGGTACCACGCTGGCCGCCACTAGGAAGAACGCCGCGGAAGAGAAGTCCGAGGGCACGTCGACCCGGGCCGCGATCAGGCGGTGGCCGCCCTCCAGCCGTGCCCGACCCGGGGCGAAATCGATGGGCCAGCCGAACGCGGCGAGCATGCGTTCGGTGTAGTCGCGGGTGGGGTGTGGCTCCCGCACCACGGTGGTGCCGCGCGCGTACAGTCCGGCCAGCAGGATCGCCGACTTCACCTGGGCGCTCGCGACCGGCAGGTCGTAATCGACACCGTGAAGCTCGCGGCCGCCATGAATGCGCAGTGGCGGCGTGCCGTCCGCACCGGCGCCGATATCCGCGCCCATCCCGGCCAGCGGTTCGGTGACGCGCCGCATCGGCCGCCGGGTCAGCGAGGCATCGCCCACCAGGACGCTGTCGAACGGCTGCCCCGCCAGCAGCCCGGCCAGCAACCGCATGCCGGTTCCCGAGTTGCCGCAGTCCAGCGCCGAACGACTGCCCACCAGCCCGTGCAGGCTCACGCCGTGGACGATCCGTACATTGTCCCGGGGCGACTCGATGCGTACGCCGAGTTGCTCGAATACCTGCGCGGTCGCGCGGGTGTCGTCGCCTTCCAGAAAGCCGTGGATCTCGGTGGTGCCTTCGGCGATGGCGCCGAGCATCACTGCCCGGTGCGACACCGATTTGTCGCCGGGCACGCGAACCGTGCCGCGCAGCGGTCCCCCCATGGACGCCAACCAGTCAAGGCGCGGATTGCTCATGCCGGCACCTCGTCCAGTGCGGCGAGCAGGCGCGCGTTTTCCTCGGCCGTGCCCACCGTGATCCGCAGCCACTGCGGCAGCCCGTAGCCTTCCATCGGCCGCAGCACCACGCCGCGTTCGATGAGGCCCGCTTCCACGGCCGCGGCCCGCGGCCCGAACTCAGCCAGGATGAAGTTGGTCTGCGACGGCAATGCGGGTATTCCGCGGGCGCGCAGCGCCCCCGACAGCTCGCCACGGGCGGCGGCATTGTCCGCACAGGCTTTCCGCAGGTGGGCGGTGTCGGCCAGCGCGGCTTCGGCCGCCGCCAGCGCCAGGGCGTTGACGTTGAAGCTCTCGCGCACCCGGTCCATCACCGCCACCAGTCCGCGCGCGGCGATCAGGTAGCCGATCCGCAGCCCCGCGAGCCCGTAGGCCTTGCTGAAGGTGCGCGTGACCAGGAGGTTCGGATGCGTCGCCTGCAGGGCCAGTCCATTCGCGCAATCGGCACCGGGATCGGCCATCTCGGCGTACGCCTCGTCGAGCACCACCAGCACGTCCGCCGGCACGCGTGCCATGAAGCGCTCCAGCGCCGCCCGATCGAACCACGTGCCGGTGGGATTGTTCGGGTTGGCCAGGTAGACCAGCCGGGTCGCCGGCGTGATCGCGCCAGCGATGGCCTCGAGGTCGTGGCCGAGCGGCATCGCCGCCGTGCGGGGCAGCGCCTCGACCGCACGCGGGGTGGCGCCGGCGGCCTGCGCGGCCAGCGCGAACACCGCAAAGCCGTAGCGCGAAAAGACCACCTCGTCGCCGGGGCCGGCGAACACCTGCGACAGCTGCATCAGCAACTCGTGCGAGCCGTTGCCGAGCAGCACCTGCGCCGGATCCACCGCGTACCGCTCCGCCAGCGCCTGCCGGAGTCCCGCCCCGAGCGGATCGGGGTAGCGATGCAGCAGGTGCAGCCGATCCAGCACCGCGGCACGCGCGGCCGGTGAGGGGCCGTGCGGATTCTCGTTGGAGCCGAGCTCGACCAGCCCCTGCGCATCGAACCGCCGGCGCAGGTCCACCAGGTCGTGCCCCGGATCGTAGGCACGCAAAGTGCGGACCGCGGGCCGGGCGCGGGCCGCGAACCAGTTTTCGTCGAACACATCGCCGCGCCTGGCTGGCGCCTCGTCGCGGGTGCGGCGCGACACGGGTCCCGCCGGCACGGCCGCCCCGATCGTCGTGCCCGGCTCCTGCGTTTCCCGCCGGCCGTTCGCCACGCCGCTCACGCGATCGCCACCGGATAGGAGCCCAGCACTTTCACCTGCTGCGCGAATTCCGCCAGCTCGTCGAGCGCAGGGCGCATCGCCCCGTCCTGCACGTGTCCACCGATATCGATGAAGAACGCGTACTGCCAGCGCCCGGTATGCCCCGGACGCGACTCGATCCGGTTCATGCTCAGTCCGTGCCGGGCGAACGGCGCGAGCACGTGGTGCAACGCGCCGGGCTGGTCCTTGACGAACACCAGCAGCGACGTGCGGTCATTGCCGGAAGGGGTGAACAGCTCGCGGCCGAGCACCAGGAAGCGGGTGGTGTTGTCCGGGCGGTCCTCGATCGGCCCGGCGACATTCTGCAGCCCGTACACGGTCCCCGCGCTGATGCCGGCGATCGCGGCGGCGTCGTCGGCGTTGCGGGCGCGTCGCGCGGCTTCCGCATTGCTGGAGACCGGGATCGTCTCCGCGCCCGGCAGGTACTGGCGCAACCACGCCTTGCATTGCGCGAACGACTGAGGGTGCGAGTAGACCCGTTCGATGTCGCCGATCCGTCCTCCGCGCGACAGCAGGTGCTGGTGGACGCGCAGCTCGACCTCGCCGCAGATCTTTACCCCGGAGGTCAGGAACATGTCGAGCGTGGACTGGATCGTGCCCTGGGTGGAGTTCTCCACCGGCACCACGCCGAAATCGGCGGCGCCGGCCTCCACCTCGCCGAACACCTCCTCGATGCTGCCCAGCGGCAGGCCATGGATCGAGTGGCCGAAGTGCTTGTACACGGCCTGCTGCGAATGCGTCCCCTCGGGACCGAGGAAGCCGATCTTCAGCGGTTCCTGCTGGGCCAGGCAGGCGGACATGATCTCGCGGAACAGGCGCACCAGCACCGCGCCCTCCAGCGGGCCGTCGTTGCGGTCGACCACCCGCCGCAGCACCTGCGCCTCACGCTCGGGGCGGTAGTAGTCCACCGCGGCGGCCAACTTGCCCTTGGCCTTGCCGACCTGGCCGGCGAACCGCGCCCGCTCGGCGATCAGCTCCTGGATGCGGCGGTCGATCCCGTCGATGCGTTCGCGCAGCGCCGGCAGGTCCGCCGTAGCGGCCTCGTCGGGGATTTCGGATGCGGCCGGCGCAGCCGGCGTGGTGGGGATAGTCATCGCTCTCTCGCCTGGGACATGGACAACGCGGAACCGGCTTCCGACAGGCTATCCGGACCGGCGACGCCGGCCCTCGATAGTTGCCGACTCCGCCGGAGCCGACTCGCGTCGACGGGCATGAGGACATGCCCGGCCGGCTCAGCCGCGGCGCTGCTGGAAATCGCGCATGAAGCCGGCCAGCGACCGCACGCCTTCTTCCGGCATGGCGTTGTAGATCGATGCGCGCATGCCGCCGAGTGCCCGGTGGCCCTTCAGCGAGATCAAGCCGGCGTCCTTCGCCCCGGCAAGGAAATCCTTGTCGAGCGCAGCGTCGTGCAGGAAGAACGGCACGTTCATGCGCGAACGTGCGGTGGGCGCGACCTCGTTGCGGTAGAAACCGCCGGAGCCGTCGATGGCCTCGTAGAGCATCGCCGCCTTGCGCGCGTTGCGGTGGGCGAACTCCGCCACTCCGCCCTCGGCCAGCATCCACTTGAACACCAGGCCCGCCAGATACCAGTTGAAGGTCGGTGGCGTGTTGAGCATCGAGCCGCTGCGCGCGTGCTGCGCGTAGTCGAGGATCGGCGCGCGCGGCTGACCCGCGCGTTCGAGCAGGTCCCGCCGCACGATGGCGACGCTGACGCCGACCGGCCCGAGGTTCTTCTGCGCGCCGGCGTAGATCATGCCGAACCGCGCGACGTCGACCGGCGCCGAGGCGATGCTGGAACTGAAGTCGGCGATCAACGGCGCGGCCCCGACATCCGGCACGTCGTCGAATTCCACTCCGTGGATGGTTTCGTTGGCGGTGATGTGGACGTAGGCCGCGTCGGCCGACAGGCGCCATTCGCCGCGCGGGGGGATGTCGCGGAACCCGTCGTCCTCGCCGCTGGCGGCGACGTGGGCGGCGACGTACGGCTGTACCTGCTTCAGCGCGGTCCTGCCCCAGTGGCCGGTGACCACATAGTCGGCCACTTGCCCGGGTTCGGCGAAGTTCAACGCGATCAGCGCCTGCTGGGTGGTGGCGCCGCCGGACAGGAACAGCACCGCGTAATCGTCGGGGACCGACATCAGCGTGCGCAGGTCGGACTCCGCCTCCGACGCCACCTGCATGAACTCGGGACCGCGATGGCTCAGTTCGACGATCGACGCGCCCGCCCCGCGCCACTCCAGCAGTTCATCCCGGGCCTGCTGCAGCACGGATTCCGGCAACGTCGCGGGGCCGGCACTGAAGTTGTAGCAGCGGGTCATGGGTGGCGCTCCGTCGGCAGACCGGGAAATCCGGCGTACCGGCAGTATGCCGCAGTGCAGCACGATGCAAAGACCCGCAACGCCCCTCCCGGGTTCAGCGCGTCCCGAACATCAGCAGCAGGGTCAACGCGCCCGCAAGCAGCAGCGCGGCCAGCAACAGCCACGGCAGGCGGCGCACCGAGCGTGCACCGGAGGAACGTGCGGGAATGGCGGGCAGCTCCGGCCCCGGCTCATCGACGCGTGCCGGCTCGGTCCACTGCGTACCCGCCGACAACGGTGCCTCCAGCACGAAGCGGTGCTGGCTGCCGAAGACGATCTGGTCGCCCGCCTGCAGCAATCCTTCCCGGACCGGGTGTCCATTGACGGTGCTGTCATCCGTCGCCCCCAGGTCCCGGAGCACGATGCCGTCCTGGTGGGGTTCCAGCCGGACGTGCCGCTCGGCGATCCGCGGTTCGTCGATGCGGACGTCGCATTCGGGTCCGCGCCCGATTTCGCGCGAGTGGTCGAGGCTGAAGCAGCGCCCGTGGTGGGGGCCGCCGACGCCGCGCAGGACGACGCGGCGGTCGCTTTCGCGGATATCGGGGACGGCGGTGGGCATCGGCCCCGGCGCGGAACCGAGCAGGGTCAGCTCGACCCCTTCGACGTGGACCGCGTCGCCGGCGCGGAGCATCGCCATGCGGCGCACGGGGCGGCCGTTGACGTGCAGCCCCGTGGTGCCCTCGCGCGACTGCAGCCATACACCGCGGCGATCGACGCAGAACTGCACGAGCGCCGCTTCGCGCTGCTGCACGGGGGCAAGGCGTCCGTCGCCGGCACGGCCGACGGCGTGCACGCCCTGGCTCAGGGGCACGTCGTCGGGTTGGCGGTCGGGAAATCGCAGTTTCAGGGCATCCACGCGGGCGAAATCTAGCATGGCGGTGCGTCCCCGCCCACGGCTTTGACGGCGACGTCCGCCGAAGCACAATGGGCGCGTCCCAGGAGAACGTCATGGCGAGTATCGACATCCAGCATCCCCACACGATGGCGCCGGCGCATGCCCGCCAGGCGGTGCAGGACGTGGCCGACAAGCTGGTCGACCGCTTCGGCGTCGAGTGCCGGTGGAACGGCGACATCCTCGACTTCAGCCGCAGCGGCGTCGAGGGCCGCATCGCCCTGCTGCCCGGCCAATTGCACGTCACCGCGCAGCTGGGTTTCCTGTTCGGTGCGATGAAGGGGCCGATCGAGGCCGAGATCCGGCGCGTGCTGACGGAGCGCTTCTCCTGATCGCCGCACCCCGGCCCGCATCGCGTCACCCGGCGGTCGCGGAGCGCTGCGTATATTGCGGCGGGTCTTCGGTGGGGAAAGGGTTGATCCGGGAATGATGACCGTTTCGTTCGTGGTGACCGCGCTGGTGATCGCCCTGCTGCTGGGCGCGGCCGCCACCGCCTGGCTCTGGCGGATCCATTGTCCCCGGCTGACGGCGTCGGCCGGTCTGCGTGCCCTGGCGGCGATGCGCTGGCGCGAGTTTTCACGCTTCGTGATCGAGGCGCTGCAGGCGCAGGGATTCGAGGCGAGCCGGCTCGAGCCTTCCGCCGACCGTGGCCAGAAGGCCGACCTGCTGCTCAACCGCGACGGCCAGACTTGGCTGCTCACCTGCAAGCAGGGCGTGGATTACCGCATCAACCGCGCGATGGTCGACGAACTGGCACGGGCGGTCCGGATGAGCGGTGCGAGCGGCGGCATCCTCACCACCCTTGGCCGGATCGAGACGGACGTTCGCAAGCACGCGGGGGCGATCGAGCTGCTCGACGGCGCGGAGCTGTGGCCGCTGATCGACCCGTTGTTGCCACCGAGCCTGCACGACGACCTGCTCGCACGCGCACGCCGCGACACCGCGCGACTCACCCTGTTCGCGTGGGCACTGGCGCTCGCCGTCGGCCTGCTGCTGGCGACGGTGCTGGCGGGGCTGACCGGGGGGGCGGCCGACGGGCCTGTCGAAAAATCGCCCGTGACCGCCGCCCCGCCGCCGACCGCACCCGCGGCCGCGCCCCTCGAGCCCGCACCCGAACGCCCGTCCGCCAGCGAGGAGGAGCAACGCGTTGCGATCGAACAATCGGTCGCGGTGCTGCCCGGCATGGTCGATGCGGGTTGGGCGACGCGTTCGACCCTGCTGGTGCAGCTCAAACCGGACGTGACCGAGCCGCAGATCGACGCCATCTGCGACGTGCTCGAAAGCAGCGAGGCACTGCGCGCCTCCCGGGTGCAGCTGCAACCCGCGCCGGGCAGTGACACGCCGGTGCGCTTCATGCAATGCAGGACGTTCTGACCGACCGCGACAGGCACCGCGGCGTCGGTTGACCACCCCGTGCACCCGTGCTGTCATGCGTCGCCTCGACGGTGCCTGGAGCCCCCATGCCGGACCTGATCGCCGCGTTCGAAGAGGCCGTGCGCCACGTGCAGGCCCTGCCCGACCGGCCCGACAACGACACCCTGCTGCGCCTGTACGGGCTCTACAAGCAGGCCACCGCGGGCGACGCAGGCGGGCGGAAGCCCGGCATCTTCGATGTCGTCGGCGCGGCCAAGTACGAGGCGTGGGCAGCCCTTGCAGGCGTCACCCGCGACGAAGCGATGCGCCGTTACATCGAGCTCGCCACCCGCCTCCGCCGCTGACCCCGAAGCACCGCATCGCCGAAAAAGGTATTGCTCAACCCCGCGGGCCTTGCTGTATACTGCGCGGCCCAACCGGGGCGGTTAGCTCAGCGGTAGAGCATTGCCTTCACACGGCAAGGGTCGCAGGTTCGATCCCTGCACCGCCCACCAGTTGTACTAAGCCGGCCACGCGCCGGCTTTTTCATGTCCGCGTCGCCATCGGACGCGACGCCACCCGGAGTTGCGACATGGACGATACCCGGCTGTACCACAATCCCCGCTGCTCGAAGTCGCGTGGCGCGCTGGAATTGTTGCGCGAGCGCGGCGTCGAGCTGGTGATCGTCCTCTACCTCGACACACCGCCGGATGCGGACGAGCTGCGCGGGCTGCTGGCGATGCTGTCCATGCCCGCCCGCGGGCTGCTGCGCACCGGCGAAGCCGAATTCGCGGAGCTGGGCCTGGCCGACCCCGCACTGCCGGAGGATCGGCTCATCGCGGCCATGGTCGCGCACCCGCGGTTGATCGAACGACCGGTCTTCGTCCATCGCGGGCGGGCGGTGATCGGTCGTCCGCCCGGGCGGGTGCTCGACCTGCTCGACTGAACGGCGCCGCTAGAAGGATTTGCTCTCGCGCATCTTCCGCACCCGTTCCGGTGCGCCGAAGGAGTCGCTGCGCGCGCTCGCCCAGAACGCCTTGAACACCGCGTGTTCCGGGAGACCCGACAGCAGTTCGCCGGGCTCCAGGAACCGGAACAGCGCCGCCAGCGAGCGGACCTCGGTCGGCGACACCCGGCGCATGATGTGCTCGGGCCCGATCTCGCGCGGGTGTTCCAGCCCCGCCGCGCACAGCAGGTCCCGCAGGGCACGCACCGTGTTGTGGTGGAAGTTGTAGACCCGCACCGATTTGTCGGCCACGTCCAGTGCGCGCCAGCGCTTGGGATCCTGGGTGGCGACGCCGGTCGGGCAATGGTCGGTGTGGCAGGTCTGGGCCTGGATGCAGCCGACCGCGAACATGAAGCCGCGCCCCGAGTTGCACCAGTCCGCGCCCATGGCGAGCGTACGGGCGATGTCGAACGCGCTGGTGATCTTTCCGGCCGCCGCCAGCCGCAGGTTGTCGCGCAGGCCCAACCCGACCAGGGTGTTGTGCACCAGCATCAGCGCCTCGTGCATCGGCACGCCGACGTGGTCGATGAATTCCGCCGGAGAGGCACCGGTACCGCCCTCCGCGCCGTCGACCACGATGAAGTCCGGCAGGATCCCGGTTTCCTTCATCGCCTTGGCGATGCCGAACCATTCCCACGGGTGGCCGATCGCCAGCTTGAACCCGGTCGGCTTGCCGCCCGACAGTTCGCGCAGCTGTGCCACGAACTCGAGCAGGCCGATCGGCGTGGAGAACGCACTGTGCTGTGGCGGCGACACGCATTCCACCCACGCCGGCACGCCACGGGTCAGCGCGATTTCCTCGCTCACCTTCGGCGCCGGCAGCACGCCGCCGTGCCCGGGCTTCGCGCCCTGCGAGAGCTTGATCTCGATCATCCTGACCTGCGGCTCGGTCGCATTGGCGACGAAGCGCTCGGGACTGAAGCGTCCCTGGTCGTCACGGCAGCCGAAGTATCCCGAGCCGATCTCCCACACCAGGTCCCCGCCGTGCTCGCGGTGGTAGGGCGAGATCGAGCCCTCACCGGTGTCGTGGTAGAACCCGCCCGCCTTCGCGCCCTTGTTGAGCGCGCGGATGGCATTGGCCGACAGCGAACCGAAACTCATCGCCGAAATGTTGAACACGCTGGCCGAATACGGTTGTGCGCTCTTCTCGCCGACCAGCACGCGGAAATCCGGATCGACGTGCAGGCTCGGCACCATCGAATGGTTGATCCACTCGTAGTCGACGCCGTAGACGTCGTTGAGGGTGCCGAACGGGCGGGTATCGATCACCGATTTGGCGCGCTGGTAGACCAGCGCACGCTGCAAGCGGGAGAACGGCACTTCGGCGGTGTCGGCCTGGATGAAGTACTGCCGCATCTCGGGACCGATCGACTCCAGCCCGTAGCGGAAATGGGCGAGCAACGGGTAGTTGCGCCTCAGCGTGCTGCGCTGCTGCAGCAGGTCCCAGGTGCCCAGTGCCGCCAGCGCGCCGGACAGCACCAGCACCCACGCCCAGGAACGATCGACCCAGACCGTCATCGCCGCTGAAAGCAGCGTCAGTACGATGGCCACGATGTAGAGGGCGTAACGCGACATGCAGGCTCCCGTTCGATCCGTCAGTGCCCGAGGATAACCGTGCCGGCATGCGACCCCGGGAAGAGATGCTGCTAGTGGGGCGGTCGAGCGGCGGGAGACGGCGCCGGGTCGCTCCGCAAGGCCCGTAGTACGGACTGGCTGGCGCGGCCGTCGGGCTCGCGGCCCAGCCGCTGCTGCTCGAGACGGATCGCCGCCCTCGAACTGCCGCCGATGATGCCGTCGACCTCGCCGATGTCATGGCCGCGCTGCAGCAGCAGGCGTTGCAGCTCACGCCGTTCCTGCCGCGACAGCCCCGGATCGTCGGTGGGCCAGGGCTGCACGAATCCGTCCTGCCCGCGTAGTCGGTCAGACAGGTGGGCGATGGCGAGGGCGTAGCTCTCCGCGGCGTTGTAGGAGTAGATCGCGTCGAAGTTCCTGAACACCAGGAATGCCGGGCCGTTCCTGCCCGCTGGCAGCAACACGGCGGCGCGGGTGGAGGTCGGTTCGATCGCGCCGCCATCGACCCGGGTGATGCCCTGCCCCACCCACTGCGACAGCGGGCGTCGATCGGTGCGTCCGCCGCTGCCGGCGAAACCGTCGGGCAACTTCACCTCGTAGCCCCAGGCTTCGCCGCTGCGCCAGCCGGATCGCTTCAGATAGTTCGCGGTGGAAGCGAGCGCGTCCGGCACGCTGCCGACCAGGTCTCGCCGCCCGTCACGGTCGAAGTCCACCGCGATACGCCGGTACGTCGAGGGCATGAACTGGGTGTGGCCGAACGCACCCGCCCACGAGCCGAGCAGCCGGTCGGCGGCGACATCGCCGTCCTGGATGATGCGCAGCGTCGCCATCAGCTCGCCGCGGAAGAAATCCTGGCGCCGGCCCATGCACGACAGTGTCGTCAGTGACTGCAGCAGCGGACGCTTGCCAGTGGTGCGGCCGTAGTCGCTCTCCACGCCCCAGACCGCGACGACGGTCTCCGGGTCGACCCCGTACGCGATCTCCACCCTTGACAGCGTATCGGCATGCTGCGCGAGCATCGCCCGGCCGTCGGCGACGCGCTCCGCGTCGACCAGCCCTGCGAGGTAGTCCCAGATGGGCGTGCTGAACTCGGGTTGCGCGTCGAGAAGCCGCAGCACCGACGTGTCGGGTTGAACGGCGCGGACATGGCGGTCAAACACCGCCTCGTCGAGGCCCTCGGTATTCGCGTGTCGAGCTAGGCGATCCAGGCAGCGGTCATAGGCGGCCTGGTCGTAAGAGGGCGCGGCGGCCTGCGACGCCGTGGCCACGGCAAGCGCGAGCAGGTTCGAGATCATGGACCGCACCTTATCGGGCCCGGTCGTGACGGGGTCGTAGTGAAAGGACCGGCGGCGATGGACCGGATCGCACAAAAACGGCGCGCCGACCCGACCGCCGGCGGTGATCTACCCCGCGGCGTTCAGACGACGGCGCGGACCAGCAGGTAGCCGCCCACGCTCAACCAGACGAAGAGCATCGCCGCGAGCAGCAGCGGTCGCGGCCCCAGCGCACGCAACTTGGCGAAGCGGGTCTCCACGCCCAGCGCGGCCATGGCGGTGGCCAGCAGCAACGTATCCAGCGTCAGAAGGACGGACTTCCACGCCGGCGGAATCTGCACCAGCGAGTTCAACGCCACCACCGCAAGGAACCCCAGCGCGAACCATGGAACCACCATCGCGCCCTCGCCGCCTTCCCGCGCTTCGCGCCAGCCGAGCACCAGCAGTACCGGCACCAGCATCAGCACGCGGGTGAGCTTGACGATGACGGCCGCGTCGGCGGTTTCCGGACTCACCGCGCTGCCCACCGCCACCACCTGCGCGACTTCGTGCACGGTCGCGCCCGCATAGAGGCCAAAACCCGCGGGATCGAGCCCGAGGTGCGGATACAACTGCGGATACAGGAAGATGTTGAAGGTGCCGAACAGCACCACGGTTGCCACCGCGATGGCGACCTTGCCCGGTTCGGCGCGGATCACCCGCTCCACCGCCAGCACCGCGGCGGCACCGCAGATGGCGCTGCCCGCGGCGGTCAGCAGCGCGGTATGCCGGTCCAGCCCGAACCAGCGGCGCCCCGCCCAGCTGCCGAGCAACAGCGTCGACACCACCACTACGACGTCCACCAGCAGCCCCGCCACGCCAATCGCGGCGATGTCTTGGAAGCTCAGGCGCAGGCCGTACAACACCACGCCCGCACGCAGCAGTTGCCGCTGCGCCAGGTGGAGGCCGGGACCGGTGCGCGCCGGCAGCCGTGCCCCCAGCCCGTTGCCGACGAGCAGCCCGAGCACGATCGCGCAGGTCAGGGCACTCAGTTGCCATTGCGCCAGCCACGGCAACCCGGCCAGCCACGAGCCGGCGAGCCCCAACGCCACTGCGAGCACGAGGCCCGGCAACAGGCGTGGGCCGGGACGCAGGGAGTCGGGGATCAGGCGGGACGCGGCGGTCTGGAGCATGGCGATCGGCGGTGGCAACTGGCGTGCATGCTCCACGCCGCAGCCTGCTCAGTACAGTTGATATTACTTAGCGGCATGATCAAATAACCTGATGATCGGCGTCAGCCCCCGCCAGCTCGAAATATTCGTCGCCGTCGCGGTCACCGGCAGCGTGCGCGGCGCGGCCGACCAGCTCCACCTGAGCCAGCCGGCCGCGAGCATGGGCCTGTCGGAAATGGAGCGCCTGCTGGGCCACCGGGTATTCGACCGTGTGCAGCGCCGGCTGCACCTCAATGCCCACGGCAAGCGGCTGTTGCCGCAGGCGCAGGAGATCCTCGAACGCCTGCGCGAGTTCGGCACGGCCGAGTCGCCCGGGCAGCTCTCCGGTGACCTCCGGCTCGGCGCGAGCAACACGATCGGCAACTACCTGGTTGGCGACCTGCTGGGCGACTTCGTCGCCGCGCATCCACGCATGTCTGTGCGGCTGCACGTCGACAACAGCGCGGCGATCCTCGCCGGCATGCTGGACTACAGCCTGGACCTGGGCTGCATCGAAGGGCCGGCCGCGCATCCGGAGCTCGAGCTGCTGCCGTGGCGCAAGGACGCGCTCCGCGTCTGCGCTCCGACCGGCCATCGACTCGCCGCGCGCAAGCGCCTGCGCCCGGAAGATTTCGCCGGTGCGCGCTGGATCCTGCGCGAAACCGGTTCGGCCACACGTGGACAGGCCGAACGCGCGTTGGCTTCGCTTCCCGCAGGCGAGACGGTGCTGGAACTTGACCAGAGCGAAGCAATCAAGCAGGCGGTCATCGCCGGCCTGGGACTGGCATTGCTGCCGCAGGTCGCGGTGGAGCAGGCGCGCGCTTCGGGACGGATCGCGGTGCTGCACACGCCTTTCCTGTCGCTGCAGCGCGAGTTGAGCCTGGTGCTGCATCGGCGTCGCCACCGCGGCCAGCTGCTGCAGGCGTTCCTGCGAAGCGTGCGGCGCGAACGCACGTGAAAGCGGGTGGTGCCCGGAGTCGGGATCGAACCGACACGGCCGCGAGGCCGAGGGATTTTAAGTCCCTTGCGTCTACCAGTTTCGCCATCCGGGCCGATGGGGCGCGACAAAGAAAAACCGCGCCGGAGCGCGGTTTCGAAGTTGGAGGCCGAGGTCGGAATTGAACCGGCGTACGCGGATTTGCAGTCCGCTGCATAACCACTCTGCCACCCGGCCGGATGACGCGCACCGCAAGCATACCGCTTGTGATGCCGGCTGCACGAGGCAGCCTCTGGAAAAAACAAAACCCCGCGAACGGGGTTTGTTTCGAAAGCCCCTCCGGCGAACCGGAGGGCGAAATCTGGAGCGGGAAACGAGACTCGAACTCGCGACCCCGACCTTGGCAAGGTCGTGCTCTACCAACTGAGCTATTCCCGCTGAGGAGCCGCCATTTTAGGCATGGACGCAGAAGTGTCAACTAGTTTTTTGCATCTTCTTTCAGCGACGGCCACGCCGCATGCAGATAGGCGAAACCCGACCACAACGTGAGCAGCGCCGCAGCCGCCAGCAACCAGTCGCCGATCACGAACACCGCCCGTCCCATCCAGGGATCGACGTACACCGGACGGTCCGGCCGCAACGCATACAGCAGGCAGACCAGCGCAACCATCTGCACCACCGTCTTCACCTTGCCGACGGCGGCCACCGACACCTTGGCCCGCTGGCCCAGCTCGGCCATCCATTCCCGCAGCGCCGATACCGCTATCTCGCGACCGACGATCACCGCTGCCCACAACGCCATCCAGGGCGTCGGGTGCGCCTGGACGATCAGGAACAGCGCGGTCGCAACCATCAACTTGTCGGCCACCGGATCGAGGAAGGCGCCAAACGGCGAGGACAGGTCGTAGCGCCGCGCGATCCATCCATCCAGCCAATCGGTCACCGCGGCGAAGGCGAAGATCGCCGCGGCAAGGAAATTGGTCCAGCGGAACGGGAGATAGAACACCAGCACCAGTACCGGGATCAGCACGATCCGCAGCAGGGTGAGCATGGTCGGCACCGTCAACTTCATTCGTCGCTCCGTGTCGCCTGGGCCACGCCACCGTTGGCGCTTTCCAGCCCATGCAGGGTCGCATAGATGCGTTCGGCTAGGGCGGCATTGACCCCCTCCACCCGGGAGATTTCCTCGACGCCCGCAGCCTTCAATCCGCCCAGTCCCCCGAAGTGCCGCAGCAGGTTGGCGCGTCGGCGCGGGCCGATGCCGGGGATGTCCTCGAGCCGGCTGGTGCTGCGCGCCTTCTGGCGGCGGCCGCGGTGGCCGGTGATGGCGAACCGGTGGGCCTCGTCGCGGACCTGCTGGATGAACTGCAGCGCCGGCGACTCCGCACCCGGACGCACGCAACGCCCGTCGGGCAACAGCAGTTCCTCGTCGCCGGGTCGACGCGCCGGCCCCTTGGCGACGCCGACCAGCACGACGCCTTCGATGCCCAGTTCGTCCAGCACCGCCCTCGCCTGCGCGACCTGCCCGGCGCCGCCGTCGATCAACAGCACGTCGGGTAGGACGGCGGCGGCCTTGTCGGTACGCTTGCGACGGGTCGCCCCGGCCGGATCACCGGGGTCCGTCGCCTCGCTCGCCACCGCGCGGCGGAAGCGCCGGCTGATGGCCTGGTGCATGGCCGCGTAGTCGTCACCCGGCTCGATGCCGGCGATGTTGTAGCGCCGGTACTGGCCGCGCACCGGACCTTCGGCGTCGAAGACCACGCACGATGCCACCGTCGCCTCGCCCATGGTGTGGCTGATGTCGAAACACTCGACCCGCTGCGCCAGCGCCGCCAGGCCGAGCAGTTCCCGCAGGCCCTCGGCACGGGCGAGCTGGGCGGCGTGGCTGGTGCGTTCGCTGGCCAGCGTGATCTGGGCGTTGCGACGGGCCATGTCGAGATAGCCGGCGCGGTCGCCGCGCACCCGGTGGCGGACCTCGACCTTGCGTTCGCCGGCGACCGACAACGCCTGCTGGATCAGCTCGCGATCCGGGATGTCGCGGTCGATCACGATCTCGCCGGGCGGCACCTGCTCGCCGTAGTACTGCGAGACGAACGCGGCGAGCACTTCTTCGGGATTTTCGCTGCCGTTGGTGCGCGGGAAGAACGCGCGCGTACCCAGGTTGCGGCCGTCGCGGAACGCCAGCATCACCACGCAGGCGGCGGCGCCCTGCATCGACACCGCCAGTACGTCCAGGTCGGCGGCACGGCCATCCACGTACTGGCGCGCCTGCAGGGTGCGGATCGATGTCACCAGGTCGCGCAGGCGCGCGGCTTCCTCGAAGTCGAGCCGTTCGCTCGCGGCCTCCATCGCCCGGCCGAGCTCGCCGGTCAGCTCGTCGCTGCGGCCGTCGAGCAGCAGCGAGGCCCGGCGCACGCTTTCGGCATATTCCGGGCCGGGCACCAGCCCGACGCAGGGCGCGCTGCACCGGCCGATCTGATGCTGCAGGCACGGCCGCGACCGGTTGCGGAACACGCTGTCCTCGCAGCTGCGCAGCTTGAAGAGCTTGTGCATCAGGTTGAGCGTGTCGCGCACCGCGCCGACGCTCGCGTACGGCCCGAAATAGCGTCCCGGCACCGCGCGCGGACCGCGGTGCACGGCGATCCGCGGCCACTCCTCGTTGGTCAGCAGCACGTACGGGTAACTCTTGTCGTCGCGCAGCAACACGTTGTAACGCGGCTTGAGCGACTTGATCAGCTGGTTCTCGAGGATCAGCGCCTCGGCCTCGGTACGGGTGACCGTGACCTCCATCCGCACCGTCTGCGCCAGCATCGCCATGATCCGCGCCGACTTCGGGGTGGCGTTGAAATAGCTCGACACGCGGTTGCGCAGCGCGCTCGCCTTGCCGACGTACAGCACGTTGTCGTCGGCGCCGATCATCCGGTAGACCCCCGGCGCGGTGCTGAGCCCCTTCGCGAAGGCCTTGCCGTCGAACGCCGGCCGCGTGCTCACGGCCGCCTCCCGGCGCAGGCAACACGGGCAAGGCAGACACGGCGACGCGCCGGTCGCGTGGTGCCGGCGGTGGCGGAATACGTGGGTGACATCGGCTCCATGGATGGGGGCGATTATCGCCCGTGCAACACGCGCGCACATCGGCGGCGGCGCCGGCACCGCGCCGTTCATGTGAACCCGCCACCGCCGGCTGGCGCGGCCGGGCAGCGGCTGCAATCATCGAGGCATGTCGCCGGCTCCTCTTCCACCGCGGGCGCTTGCCCTCGCCCGCCGCAAGCGCATTGCCGCCGCCATGCTGGTGCTGGCGATGTTCCTGTTCATCGCGGGCAGTTGGCTGGAGCTGCGCCATTCCCACTGGGCCTTCGCGCTGCTGGTCGCCATGGCGGAAGCGGCGCTGATCGGCGGGCTGGCCGACTGGTTCGCGGTGGTCGCGCTGTTCCGCCATCCCCTCGGCCAGCGCTGGATCCCGCACACGGCGATCATCCCGGGCAAGAAGGAAGCGCTCGGGCGCGCACTGGCCGACTTCATCTGCGAGCACTTCCTCCATTCGCGCGAGGTGCTGCGCAAGCTCGACGAGTTCGATCCGGCGCGGCGGCTGGCCTCCGCGCTGTCACGCCCCGAGCACGCGGCGCGCGTCGGCGCGCTCGTGGTCGACCTGTCGCCGCATCTGCTGGCGCTGCTGGACAGCGAACGGCTGCACCGGTTCCTGGAACGGCTGACCCGCGAACAGCTGCGCCGGATGGACATTGCCGCGCTGGCCGGTCAGGTGCTGGAAGTGATGACCCACCAGCGTCGCCACCAGGCCCTGCTCGACAGCGTCCTGCGCGACGTCGGGACGGTGCTGGCCGACCCCGCGACGCAGGAAACGATCGCCGCGCGCATCGCGCCCCAGTTGTGGTCGGTGCTGCGCCTCACCGGGCTCGACGAGCCGGTCGCCCGGCGACTGGCGGCGCGGGTCGTGGCGGGAGTGAGCGACCTCATCGGCGAAATGGCCACCGAGCCCGGGCACGAATTGCGCCTGCGCTTCGACGATTACGCCGCCGATTTCGTGGAGCGGCTGCGCAGCGACCCCGCCCTGCAACACAAGGTGGCCATGTTCCGCGACCGCCTGCTGGACGACCCCGCCCTGCCCCGCTACGTTCGCGGCCTCTGGGACGACGTGCTGGAGTGGCTGCAGCAGGACCTCCGCCGCGAGGACTCCGCGGTGGCCGCACGCGCTGCCGGCATGGCCCTGCTGCTGGGCGAGCGGCTGTCGGCCGACGGGCAGATGCGCGACTGGATCAACCGGTGGCTGCGCGCCACGGTGGAACCGATGGTGGACAAGTACCGCGGCAACATCCGCGACTTCATCGTCGAGCGGATCGGCCGCTGGGACACGCACGAGCTGGTCGACGAACTGGAACTGAGCGTCGGCGCCGACCTGCAGTACATCCGCTACAACGGCACCGCGATCGGCGCGTTGATCGGTGGACTGCTGTTCGGGATCGTGCAGCTGATAGAGCGGATCGGCGGCGGATCAGCCCTGCCGTAGCCGCTGGACCGCCCCTTCCGCCGCCTGCTCGAGCAGCGACCAGACATGCTCGAAATGACCGGCGTCGCCGGTGTACGGATCGGGGATTTCGCCGTTCGGCTCCACCCCGGCCCAATCCAGCAGCAGTGCGACCTTGGTCCGGCCGGCCGCATCCGGCGCCAGCGCACGGGCGTCGCGGAGGTTTGCGCGGTCGGCGACGAGCAGCCAGTCGAACCGGTCGAAATCGGCGCGCGACAGCTGCCGGCCGCGCAATCCGGAAATGTCGACGCCATGCCCGGCCGCGGACGCCACCGCTCGCGGGTCCGGGCAACTGCCCACGTGCCAGTCGCCAGTGCCGGCGGAGTCCAGCTCCACCTGCCCCTCGAAGCCGGCACGCGCCAGCCGGTCCCGCAGCACGCCCTCGGCCATCGGCGAGCGGCAGATGTTGCCCAGGCACACCAGCAACAGGCGCACCGGCTCAGTCACGCGCGGCGAGCCTCGCCTCGGCACGGGCGAGATCCTCGGGCGTGTCGACGCCAGGGGGGAACGGCGCGGGCGTCAGCGCCACCGCGATCCGGCATCCGGCTTCGAGGACTCGCAACTGTTCCAGCGATTCGACCTGCTCCAGCCGCCCCGGGGGCATCGCGGCGAACCGCTGCAGAAACCCGGCGCGGTAGCCGTAGATGCCGATGTGGCGGAGCCAGGTGTGGCTTTCCGGCAGGCGGCTGCGGTCTTTCGCGAACGCATCGCGCGGCCACGGAACCGGTGCGCGGCTGAAATACAGCGCATCGCCATTCTCGGCCCGCACCAGCTTGACCGCATTGGGATCGAGCAGGGTCTCGACGTCTTCCACCGGAGCCGCCAGCGTCGCCATCTCTGCGCCACTGTCACGCAGCAACGCCGCGACGGCCCGGATCCCCTCGGCCGGCGCAAACGGCTCGTCGCCCTGGAGGTTCACCACCGCGGTGTCCTCGCCCCAACCCGCGATGCGTGCGCATTCGGCCAGCCGGTCGGTGCCCGACGCGTGCGCGGTCGAGGTCATCGCCACCTTCACCCCGCTGCCCTGCAGGGCTTCGGCGATGCGCGGATCGTCCGCCGCGACCCAGACCTCGCGGGCGCCGGCCGCGAGCGCCCGGCGTGCGACATGGAGGACCAGCGGCTCGCCGGCCAGCGGGCGCAGGGGCTTGCCGGGCAACCGGCTGGCGTCGTGCCGGGCCGGGATCGCCACCACGAAATCGTTCGATGCAGTCATGTCCGCGATTGTGGCGGATCGAGCGATTGCAGGCGATCCAGCAACGAGATCCAGAAGCCCTCCGGCAATTCCGCACGCACCGGCACGCTGTAGAACGCGTCCGTCGCGAAGTCCGCGCACTTGACCGCGTCCTTCTCGGTCATCAACACCGGCAACGGGCTGCCGAATTCGAAATCGGCCGCGCGGTAGCGGTGGTGATCGGCGAAGGCATGCGGCACCACCGCGATGCCGAGCCCGCGCAGCATCGAGAAGAACCGGTCCGGATTGCCGATGCCGGCGACCGCATGGACACGGTGTCCCACGAAGCTCTCCAGGGCTCGCGGACGGCCGCCACGCACCGGCATCACGCGGTCGGCCAGCAGGCGCATCGGCCATTCGCCAAACCCGGCTTCTCCGCCGTTGATCACGCGGAAATCGCAGGCGGCGCCGCGGTCGGGCAACTCGCGCAGGGGGCCGGCCGGCAGCAACTGGCCGTTGCCGTAGCGTCGCCTGCCGTCGACCACCTCGATCTCGATATCGCGCTGCAGCCGGTAGTGCTGCAGGCCGTCGTCACAGATGACCACGTCGCAACCCGCCTCGGCCAAGGCGCTGGCGGCGGCGGCGCGGTCGCGGTCCGCCCGCAGGCGTGCCGCGGTGCGACGGGCGATCAGCACCGGCTCGTCGCCACCGACGGTCGGAGGGGTTCCCGCCTCCACCCAGACCGCGCTGGAGACGTCGGTGCGGCCGTAGCCGCGGCTGGCGACGCCCGGATTCCATCCTTCGCTGCGCAGGCGCTCGACCAGCGCGATCGTCAACGGCGTCTTGCCCGCGCCACCGGCGGTGATGTTGCCCACCACGATCACCGGCACGCCGGGATGGCTGCGCCGCAGCCAGCCCTTGCGGTACAGCCAGCGACGCATACCCGTGACGAGCGCATACACGGACGCCAGCAGCCGGGCGGCGAGCGGTATCGGCGCGTCGCCGTACCAGTACGCGGGCTGGTGTTCGCGTCGCGGGCCGGGAACCGTCGGACCGGCGTTCATTGCGCCTCGCGGAACTGCATGCGGTGCAGGTGGGCGTACAGCCCGCCGCGCGCCAGCAGTTCGGAATGGGTGCCGCGCTCGACGATGCGCCCCTCGTCGAGCACCAGCACCTGGTCGGCGTGTTCGATGGTCGACAACCGGTGGGCGATCACCAGCGTGGTGCGGTCCGGCATCAGGCGTTCGAGCGCGTCCTGCACCAGCCGCTCGGACTCGGTGTCGAGGGCGGCAGTGGCCTCGTCGAGGATCAGGATCGGCGCGTCCTTGAGCATCGCGCGGGCGATGGCGAGGCGCTGGCGCTGGCCGCCGGACAAGCGCCCGCCCTTGCTGCCGATGTGGGTTGCCACGCCCTCGGGCAGCCGCTCCACGAACTCCATCGCGTTGGCGCCGCGAATCGCGCGGTCCAGCCCCGTCGGTGGCGCCTGCTCGAGCTCGCCATAGGCGACGTTGGCCGCCACGGTGCCGTCGAACAGCATGACCTGCTGCCCGACCAGGGCGATCTGCCGCCGCAGGTCCGGCAGGCGGTACTCCCGCAGCGGATGGCCGTCGAGCAGGATCTCGCCCGACTCGATCTCGTAGAAGCGCGGGATCAGCTTGATCAGCGTGGATTTGCCGCTGCCGGAACGGCCGACGATCGCGGTCACCGTGCCCGGGCTGGCGGTGAAGCTGATATCGGACAGTGCCTGCCGGGGCTGCCCGGCGTAGCGGGCGCTGACGTCGCGGAACTCGATGTGGCCACGGGCGCGCTCCAGCGGCCGGTTGCCTTCGTCCGCTTCGTCCTCGGCATCCATGACGTCGAACAGGCGATCGGCCGAGGCCACGCCCCGCTGCAGCATGCCCTGCACGTTGGTCAGCTGCTTCAGCGAAGGGATGATGGCCATCATGGAGATCATCAGGGTGACGAATCCACCTGCGCTGAGGCGCCCGGCCATCGCTTCGCGTCCGGCGAAGAACAGCAACAGAGCGAGCCCCATCGAACCCATCAGCTGCACCATGGCCGAAGAGATGCTGCGGGTCGATTCGACCTTCAGGCTGAGCTTCAGATGGTGGTCGGCCTGCGCGGCATAGCGCTGCAGTTCAACGCCTTGGGCGCCGTACACCTTGACTTCCTGCTGGTTGCCCAGCGCCTGGTCGGCGGACTGCATCAGTGCCGCCCCGCTCTCCTGGATCTTGTGGCTGATGCGGCGGTAACGCTTGCCGACCTTGTCCATGATCCAGGCCAGCGGCGGCGCCATGATCAGGATCGCGATGGTGACCTGCCAGCTGGTCCACAGCATCACGCCAAGCATCGCGATGACCTGCAGCGACTGCTGCAGCATGACCTTCATCGCGTCGATCGCCGCCTGTGCGACCTGGTCGCTGTCGGAGCCGAGTCGCACCAGCATGGAGGGCACCGGCTCGGCGTCGAAGCGCAGGCCTGGCAGCCGCAGGTACTTGCCCAGCACACGCACCCGCAGGTCGCGGGCGATGCCGCGGCCGGACTTGGCCATGTGGATGTCGGTGATGTAACCGGCCACGCCACGCAACAGGAACAACGCCACGATCGCCAGCGGCAACAGCAGGCTGAATTCGCTGTCGCGGTCGATGAACGTCTCGTCGACCACCGGCTCCATCAGCTTGGTGAACGCGGCGGCGCTCGCCGCTTCGAACAGCATGCCCACGCCCGCGATCACCAGCAGGCTGCGGTAAGGACGCGCGAAACGGAGCAGCCGCCGGTAGACCTGCCACGGCGACGCCGCCGGGCTCACCGCGTGCCCCCGGCACCACCGCCACCGGGCGCCGGCGCGGTCGCCACGAGGATCCGCTGGAAACCCAGCTGCCCCAGCGCGTCCTGCACCGTGACCACGGCCTGGTACTGGGTACGGGCATCGGCTCGCAGCAGCACCGGGCGGTCGCGGTCGGCGCCGGCCACTTCGGCAATGGTCGCCTTCAGCGCGCCGATGTCGGTACGCAGCACCTCGCGGTCTTCCACGAAATAGCGGCCTTCGGCGTTGACCAGCACGATCAGCGGCTGCTGGGCATCGCTTTGCTCGCCGGTGGCGCGCGGCAGCTCCAGCTGGATCACCGAGCGCGCGTCGAAGGTCGCGGTGACCACGAAGAAGATGATCAACACCAGGATGACGTCGATCAGCGGAACCAGGTTGATCTCCGGCTCGTCGTCGGCGCGATGGTCGCGGATCCGCATTTCAGCTCGCGCTCACCGGCGGGTTGATGCCGTGCCCGCCCGGTGCGGACGCCGCCGGCGCCGCGGCAGGCTGGAGGGTATCGAGCAGCTGCATCGCCTCGTGCTCCATGTCGACGATGTACTCGGCAATGCGGCCGCGGAACCAGCGGTGGGCCATCAGCGCCGGGATCGCGACGATCATGCCGGTGGCGGTGCACACCAGCGCCTTGCCGATGCCGCCGGCAAGTTCGTTGACGTCGCCGATGCCGCTGTCGCCGATCACCAGGAACATCTGGATCATGCCCACGACGGTGCCGAACAGGCCCAGCAGCGGACCCGCGGCGGAGATCGTCCCCAACGTGTTGAGGTAGCGCTCCATCCGGTGCACCAGGTGCCGGCCGACATCCTCGATCCGCTCGCGGACCTGGTCGCGCGGCCGATGCCGCACATCCAGCGCGGCGGCCAGCAATGCACCCAGCGGCGACGTGCTTCGCAGTGATTCGATGTGCGCGGGGTCCAGCTTGCCACCGGCGGCCCACGTGCGGACTTCCTTGCCGAGGCTGGGGGGCACGACCGCCGTGCGACGCAGGGTCCACGCCCGCTCCAGGATGATGGCCAGCGCCAGTACCGTGAGCACCAACAGCGGGATCATCGGCCAACCGCCGGCCTTGACCAGTTCCAGCACGTACAACCTCCGGCCAGGGGCCGATCTAGTCCGGCCGATAGAATAGCCCAGCCGGCATCACCGCCGTCGCCGCCTCCGCGCGCCGTGCGGCGTCCCACAGGCGGGGGTGTGCGGCCCGTCGCGTTTCCGGTTGCACCCCGCCGGGTGCCAGCCGCACGGTCAGCGCACCGTGATCGCCGGTGTCCCAGGTCGCCGCCCCGGCATCGCGCCAGCGCTGCATGATTTCAGGCTTCGGGTGCCCAAATCGATTGCCGTGGCCACTGGACACCAGCGCGTGGCGGGCGCCCGTCGCGGCGACGAAGCCCGGATCCGACGCACTGGCACTGCCGTGATGGGCCACCAGCACCACGTCTGCCCGGATGGAGCTCCGCTCCGTCTCTATCCCCCGCCGAACCAGTTCGCGCTCGATCACCTCGCCGATATCGCCCGTCAGCAGCGCCGAGCCGTGAGCGGTGTCGATGCGCAGCACGCAACTGGCTTCGTTACCGAGATAGGGAAAGTGCAGACCGGGATGGAGGAACCGGAACGACACGCTGTCCCATTGCCAGTGATCACCCGCCAGGCAAGGCGATGTGCCGACGACCGGCGCCCCGTCGGGTGCGACCGCCCGCACGACGGGCATCTCGCGCCGCACCGCTTCGAAACCGCCGGCATGATCGCCATCTCCATGGCTGACCACTGCCACATCCAGCCGGCGTACGCCGAGCGCACGCAGCGCGGGAACGACGACGCGCTCGCCACTGTCCCAGCCACCGGGTGTGGCCGGCCCCATGTCGTACAGCAGGCTGTGCCGTGCCGTACGGACCAGCACCGACAGCCCCTGCCCCACGTCGAGCACCTGCAGCTCCACCTCGCCCGGTGCGGGAAGCTGTCGCGCCGGCCACAGCAGCGGCAGCCATAGCAGCAACGCAAGCGACCGGCCCGGCAGTCCGCGCGGAAGCAGCAGCCAGAACGCGCCCGCCATGGCCAGCGGCAAGGCGAACCAGCGCGGTTCCGGCAACCACCACAAGGCGATGCCGCTGCGGGACAGTCCGTCGAACAGGGGCCAGCTCAGGTCGAAACACCACGACGCCGCCAGCCATGCCCACGCGCCCCAGCCGGACCGGACCAGCTCGAGCGCAGTGCCCAGCAACGAGAGCGGCACGACCACCAGGCTCCACCACGGCACCGCGACCAGGTTGGCCAACGGCCCGACCAGCGAAGCCTGGCCGAACAGCACCACGCCGACCGGCAACAGGCCGACGGTGGCGACCCCCTGCGCCGATAGCAGGTCGCGGACCGGTCGCCTGCCCGCATCCGGCAGGCACCAGAGCAACCACAGCACGCCGAGGAAACTCAGCCAGAACCCGGCCCCGAGCACCGCCAGCGGATCGGCCAGCAACATCACTATCGCCGCCATCGCCAGCGTGTCGAACGTCGACGAGGACCGGCGGAACACCCGCAGCGCCACCACCACGGCGATCATCAACACGGTACGTACCGTCGGCAGCGCGAACCCGGCGACGGCGGCGTAGAGCAGCGCGCCCGCGAGTCCGGCAATGGCCGCGGCCACCGGCCGGGGGCAACGCCGTCCGAGCGCCGGCCAACTCCACCAGACGCCCGCCGCGAGCAGTGCGAAGAACCCCGCGACCAGACCGACGTGAAAGCCCGAAATCGCGATCAGGTGGGTGAGGCCGTTCGCACGGAGTACCTGCCAGTCCGCGTCCTCGAGGCCCCGGGTATCACCCAGGGCGAGTGCGCGGACAAAGCGCGCGCCGCCATCGGGCACCGCCACCGCGATCCGTCCCGACGTCCCCTCCCGCCACGCATCCAGCCCGTCAGCGGGTGCCAGCAGCCGGGCCACCTCCGGCGCACGGACGTGGCCGCGTGCGGCAAGCCGGCGCGCGAGTGCGTGCTTCTCGCTGTCGAACCCTCCCGGATTGCGTAGCCCCCGGGGCGCCCGCACCCGTACGGTGAGTTCCCATCGTTGCCCGGCCAACAGGCGATCCCGCCCCGTGGGTTCACCATCGAAGCCGTCGTACCAGGACAGCTGCAACAAACGCCCACGCAGCGGCTCGGGTTGTTCGTCCAGGTCGTCCACGCGGAAGGCGAACGCCGTGCGCCGTGACAGGTGCTCCGGGAGTTCGACCACCCGCCCCTGCACGGTGACCTCGCGCTTCTCCCATTCCGCCGGCAGTTGCAGCGACAGTGCGTGGACCGCGTGCAGCCCGGCCAGCGCGAACCCGAGCGCGAGCGCCCCGAACCACCGCCATGTCGCCACCCGCCACCACAGTGCAATGCCGGTAAGGGCGGCGATCGCCAGTGCCCAGTAAGGCAGCGGTGAAGGCAGCGAGAGGCCGCCACAGATCCCGGCCAGAAGCCCGAGTGCGACCACCACGCCGAACGGCGCAACCCCGGGCACACGACCCCGGTTGTCCGCGCGTCGCGGGATGGCCGGAATGTCCATATCGGGCGGCGTCCCTGCCGCTTCGCTCATGGCGTCGTCCTTGTCTAGATCTCGCTGGCCGGCAATTCGCGGAGCTTGCCGTCGTGCAGTTCCAGCACGCGGTCGAGGCGCCGGGCGAGGCGCCGGTCATGGGTGACCAGCACCAGGCTGGTGTGCTGCTCGCGGTTGAGCGACAGCATCAGGTCGAACACCGTCGCCGCGGTTTTCTCGTCGAGGTTGCCGGTGGGTTCGTCGCCCAGCACGCACGCGGGCTGGTTGACCAGGGCGCGTGCCACCGCGGCACGCTGGCGTTCGCCACCCGACAGCTCACCGGGCTTGTGGTCGAGCCGGTGGCCGAGGCCGACGGTTTCGAGCAGCCCGCGCGCGCGCCGCTGCGCTTCCGGCATGCCGGTGCCGTTGAGGAGCACCGGGAGCATCACGTTCTCGACCGCGGTGAACTCCGGCAACAGGTGATGGAACTGGTACACGAAGCCAAGCGCGCGGTTGCGCAGCGCCCCGCGCGCCGTGTCCGAGAGCGCACTCATCTTCTGCCCGGTGACGAACACCTCGCCGGCAGTCGGGGTGTCGAGGCCACCCAGCAAATGCAGCAATGTGCTCTTGCCGGCACCCGAGGCACCGAGGATGGCGACCGTCTCACCCTTGTGGACGTCCAGCTGCAGCCCGTCGAACACCGGCGTGCGCAGCTTGCCTTCGGCATAGACCATGCCGAGGCCGTCGCAGCTCAGGACGGTCTCGCGCTCGGTGATCGCATCATTCATAGCGAAGAGCCTCCGCCGGTGGCGTGCGCGCCGCCCGCCATGCCGGGTAGATCGTGGCGATGAGCGCCATCACCAGCGCCACCGCGGCGATCGCCACGACATCGCTGGCCTTCAGTTCCGTCGGCAGGCCGGTGATGTAGTACACGTCCTCCGGCAGCAGGGTCACGCCGACCACCTTTTCGATCGCGAACAGGATCGACTCCAGGTTGAGCGTCAGCACGATGCCGCCGACCACGCCCAGCACGGTGCCGATCACGCCGATCAGGCTGCCCTGCACCACGAACACCTGCATGACTCCGCGCGGACTGAGGCCGAGCGTACGCAGAATGGCGATGTCGGCCTGCTTGTCGGTGACCAGCATGACCTGCGAGGACACCAGGTTGAACGCGCCCATGGCGATGATCAGCGACAGCAGGATCGCCATCATCGTCTTCTCCATGCGCAACGCACGGAACATGTTGGCGTTGTCGGTGGTCCAGTCGCTGACCTGGTAAGGACCTCCCAACTCCACGGCGAGGTCGCGCGCTACGTCCCAGGCCAGGTTCATGTCGTGCAGCTTCAGCCGCACGCCGGTCACCCCCTCGCCCATGCGCAGCACGCGCTGCAGGTCGTCCATGTGGACGAAGGCCATGCTGCGGTCGTACTCGTTGTACCCGACCTCGAACACGCCACTGACCACGAAACGCTTGAACTGCGGGAGGGCACCGATCGGCGAACCGCGCGCCTCGGCCAGCATCATCACCACGTCGTCGCCGACGCCGACTCCCAGCCAGGCGGCGAGTTCGCGTCCGAGAATGATGTTGAAGCTGCCGGGCTCCAGCGACTCCAGTTCGCCCTGCACCATCTTGTCGCCAAGCACCGAAACGCTGCGCTCGTCGGCGGGAATCACCCCGCGCACGAAGGCCGGTTGCTGCCGCGCACCGTTGAGCAGCGCTTCCTTTTCGACGTACGGCGCGGCACCGGCGACGCGCTCGTCTGCCAGGGCAAGGTCGACCGCTCGCTGCCAGTCGGTAATGGGCTCGCCGTAGGCGCTGACGGTCGCGTGCGCGGCCATCTGCAACATGCGGTCGCGGATCTCGCGCTGGAACCCGGTCATCACCGCCAGGGTGGTGATCAGTGCCGCCACGCCCAGTGCGATGCCCAGGATGGACGCGAGCGAGATGAAGGAGATAAAGCCATTGCGGCGTTTTGCGCGCAGGTAGCGCAGGCCGATGGCGACAGGGATGGGTTTGAACATAGCCCGTTATGGTGCCATCGAACGCGGCGGACGCGGTGCAGTTTCGACCGTCGACGCCAGCCGGAGTTCACGCGCACGGGCCGGCGGCAGGGTGTCGGGCCACCAGACCAGCCGTTGCCTCCGTCCGGTCGCGCCGGTCCAGCGGGCGAAGGCAAGCGACCCTCGCCAGTCCACGCGGAAATCGCGCACGCACTCCCCGTCGACGTGGACTGCCCCGTCTTGGGCGATCGACACCCCGCGCACCGGGCGCCGGGACTCTCGCCAGGACAACCAGAACCCCCACGCCATCGCGCCAAACGCGGACGGCCACGCGAGTCGGCGCGGCAGGTCGGAGGCGACCACGGCGATCGCGGCACAGACACCAAGCAAGACGAGGAGGCCGACCAGCCAGCGCGAGGCACGCCAGTCGAATCGCAGGTCCCCGCCCTCACGTGGCTGCGGGAAGGGAGCGGATCCGCTGGACGAGTGTGGCGAGTTCGGCATCGGCGGGAGTGTCGTGGCCCATGAACCAGTGCCAGAGCTTATCGTCCTCGCAGGCCAGCAACCGTAGGAAAACCCCGCGCTGCTCCTCCGACTCCTGCCGCCAGAGGCGATCGATATACCGCCCGAACAACTGGTCGAGCTCACGCATCCCGCGTCGCGACTTCCAGCGCAGGCGGCGCAGTTCGGCTTCGTCCGCGTCGTTCATGGCGCCGGGCTCAGCGCAGCCATTCGACCGCGAGCACGATCCACAGCGCCCAGAGCACCAGCCCGCCGCCGAGATACGCGTAGAAGCGGTGGATGACCTTGTTGTAGGTGCAGTGGATCGCGCTGTGCAGTACACGCAACCCGACGAACACCCACGACAGCGCGAGGAACACCGGACCCGCGCTTGCGGTGGCCGCGGCCGCGGCAAGCGCCAGGTAGAACAGCACCGGCAATTCGAACAGGTTGCGGAAGTTGTCGGCCGCCCGGCTGTCGGTGAGCAGCGCGCTGGACTGTGCGGCGGTGGCAACCCGCTGCGGATGGATCCGCTCACGCTTCATCTGACCCACCCGCATGAAGTACATGCGGAACCACACGAGGATGGTCAGCGCCACCATCGCCAGCGCGGGAAGGAAGATCACGCGTGCGTCCATTGCGACTCCAGCGGACAGGAAACCTGGCGGAACGGCACGGCTGGCGTGGACCCCACGCCCTGTCCCAGCCGCCCCGCGCGTCGGGTCATCAGGCGCGGCGCGCCAGCATGAGCTTCTTGATCTCGCCGATCGCCTTGGCGGGGTTCAATCCCTTCGGGCAGGTCCGCGTGCAGTTCATGATGGTGTGGCAGCGGTACAGCTTGAAGGGATCCTCCAGGTCGTCCAGCCGCGCGCCGGTGTCCTCGTCACGCGAGTCGATGATCCAGCGGTAGGCCTGCAGCAGGATCGCCGGGCCGAGATAGCGGTCGCCGTTCCACCAGTAGCTCGGGCAGCTGGTCGAGCAGCAGGCGCACAGGATGCATTCGTACAGGCCGTCGAGCTTCTTGCGGTCTTCCGGCGACTGCAGGCGCTCGCGGTCGGACGGGGTCGCACTCTGGGTGCGCAGCCACGGCTTGATCGACGCGTACTGGGCGTAGAAGTGGGTCAGGTCCGGCACCAGGTCCTTGACCACTTCCATGTGCGGCAGCGGATAGATCGGCACGTTGGCTTTACCGCAGTCGTCGATCGCCTTGGTGCAGGCCAGCGTGTTGGTGCCGTCGATGTTCATCGCGCACGAGCCACAGATACCCTCGCGGCACGAGCGACGGAACGTGAGCGTCGGATCGATCTCGTTTTTGATCTTGATCAGCGCGTCCAGCACCATCGGCCCACACGCCGCGAGGTCCACCTCGTAGGTGTCGACGCGCGGATTCATGCCGTCGTCCGGGTTCCAGCGATACACCTTGAAGGTGCGCGGGTTCTTCGCACCTTCCGCCGGCCAGTGGCGGCCCTGCTGGATCTGCGAGTTCTTGGGGAGAGCGAATTCGGCCATTTCGGTTTCCTGCGTGCCGGATCAGTACACGCGCTTCTTCGGCGGGATGACGTCGATCTCACCGGTCAGCGTGTGCATGTGCACCGGCCTGTAGTCGATCTTCGTCTCGCCGTTCTCGCCGACCCAGCACAGGGTGTGCTTGAGCCAGTTGACGTCGTCGCGCTCGGGGAAATCCTCGCGCGCGTGGGCGCCGCGCGACTCGGTACGGTTGGCCGCCGACACGATCGTGCCAAGGGCCTGTCCAAGCAGGTTCGACAGCTCGTAGGTCTCGACCAGGTCGGAATTCCAGATCAGCGAGCGGTCCGACACCCGG
This sequence comes from Lysobacter sp. CC-YZS074, assembly GCF_056739745.1. NCBI lineage: Bacteria > Pseudomonadati > Pseudomonadota > Gammaproteobacteria > Lysobacterales > Lysobacteraceae > Lysobacter > Lysobacter sp. CC-YZS074. The sequence goes on from NZ_CP200301.1 coordinate 1,886,999, forward strand.
ACATCGGCGAACGAGGCATGGATCTCGCGGATCTTCGCCACGCCTTCGTCGAGGGTCTCTCCGGTGCGGAACACCGCCGCGTCGGCCTGCATGGTGCGCTGCATCTTGTCGCGGATGACCGCGGTCGGAGTGCCGCCGTTGGCATTGCGCAGGCGATCCAGCCGGGCCAGCGCCTCGTCGCAGGCATCTCCCGCGAGCGGCGCATGCGTGCCGTCCGGGGTGATGGTTTCCGCGCAGCGGTTGGCGACCGCGCGGCCGAACACCACCAGGTCGAGCAGCGAGTTCGAACCCAGCCGGTTGGCGCCGTGGACCGAGACGCAGGCCGCCTCGCCGATCGCGTACAGGCCCGGGACCACCGCGTCCGGGTTGCCATCCTTCAGCTGGACGACCTCGCCGTGATAGTTGGTCGGGATGCCACCCATGTTGTAGTGGACGGTCGGAATCACCGGGATCGGCTGCTTCTCGACGTCGACGTTGGCGAAGATCCGGGCCGATTCGGCGATGCCCGGCAGCTTCTCGTGGATGACCTCGGGCCCCAGATGGGTCAGGTCGAGCAGGATGTGGTCCTTGTGCTCGCCGACGCCCCGGCCATCGCGGATCTCCATCGTCATCGAGCGGCTGACCATGTCGCGCGGGGCGAGGTCCTTGACGCTCGGCGCGTAGCGCTCCATGAAGCGCTCGCCGTTGCTGTTGCGCAGGATGCCGCCCTCGCCTCGCACGCCCTCGGTGATCAGGCAGCCGGCGCCGTAGATGCCGGTCGGGTGGAACTGCACGAACTCCAGGTCCTGCATCGCCAGTCCGGCGCGCAGGAACATGCCGCCGCCGTCGCCGGTGCAGGTGTGTGCGGAGGTCGCGCTGAAGTAGGCACGGCCGTAGCCACCGGTCGCCAGGACGGTGCCCTGGGCACGGAACAGGTGCAGCGTGCCGGTTTCGAGCTCGAGGGCCAGCACGCCGCGGCAGGCGCCGCTGGCGTCCATGATCAGGTCGAGCGCGAAGTATTCGATGAAGAACTGCGCGTCATGCGCGAGCGACTGCTGGTACAGCGTGTGCAGGATGGCGTGGCCGGTACGGTCGGCCGCGGCGCAGGTGCGCTGGGCCGGCGGGCCTTCGCCGAATCGGGTGGTCATGCCGCCGAAGGGACGCTGGTAGATCCGCCCGTCCTCGGTGCGCGAGAACGGCACGCCCTGGTGTTCGAGCTCGATGATCGCCGGGATCGCCTCGCGGCACATGTACTCGATCGCGTCCTGGTCGCCCAGCCAGTCCGAGCCCTTGACCGTGTCGAAGAAGTGGTAGCGCCAGTCGTCCTCGCCCATGTTGCCCAGCGCCGCAGCCACGCCACCCTGCGCCGCGACGGTGTGCGAGCGCGTCGGGAAGACCTTGGTGATGCAGGCGGTCTTGAGGCCCTTCTGGGCGAGGCCGAAGGTCGCGCGCAGGCCCGCGCCGCCGGCGCCGACCACGAGCATGTCGAACTTGTGTTCCTGGATCTTGTATGCAGCAGGCATTGCCGATCAGCCCCCGAGCGCGATGCGAACAACCGCGAGCACGCTGGCGATGGCCGCGAGTACGCAGACGAAAATGACCGCGAGCTGCGATGTTGCCGCCAGCCACGGGGTATGGACGTAGTCCTCGATGATCACCTGCAGGCCGAGCTTGGCGTGCCAGAACGAGGCGACCAGGAACGCCACCAGCAGGGTCGCATTCCAGGGCCGGGCGACCGTGGCGCGAACGGTGGCGTAATCGTCGCCGACCAGCGAAAGCACCAGCCAGACGGTATAGATCGAGAGGAACACCAGCGCGATTGCGGTGATGCGCTGGATGATGAAGTGGTGGGTACCGTCCTTGGCCGAGCCAAGGCCACGTGCCCGCTTCAGCGGATGGCGCAGGTGCGGCCCCTGCTTGCCGGGATTCTGGATGCTCATGCGTTACCCCACTGCACCATGGCGACCGCCCAGATGATCGCGGTCAGCACGAGGCTGCCGATGATCGAGATCCAGCTGTTGAGGACGAAGCCGCGGATGTCGAACGCGTGGCCGGCGTCCTGCGCCAGATGCCGGAAACCGTTGAGCAGGTGGTAGGCCAGCGACCAGCTCCACCCGAACAGGATCAGGAATCCCAGCGGCGAGCGGGCGAACTCGCCGAAGTCGGCCCATTGCGCGGGACCGGCCGCGAGGGCCAGCAGCGCCCAGACGACCAGCAGACTGCCGAGGACGAGGACGATGCCCGTGGCGCGATGCAGGATCGACGTCACCATCTGCACCTGCCAGCGGTAGACCTGCAGGTGCGGCGAGAGGGGGCGTGGTCGGGGGCGGGCGCTGACGCGTTGGTCGTTAGCCATGCGATGGCTGTCTCGGCTGGGCGGCGGTGGCCGCGTGGCGGGGGTGGATTGCGGGAATCCGACTGGAAGGTGACGACTAGAAATCGATGCAGCGGCCGTTCTTTTCCCAGTCGCCGTAGCGAGTGGGCTCCGGCCCGTCGCGCCCACCATACTCCCGCGACGTGTCCGTGCCGTGCTCTTGCGGCTCCGCTGAAGGCGGCGCCTCGGCAGCATCCGCGGGAACAGCGTCGGGAGTGGTTTGGCCTATCATCACAGCGTTAAAGCTTAATTCCCGCCCCCATGCATGACAAGCTTCAACCCCAGGCTGGCCCGCTTTTTGCTTTGCCGGATCTGCGCGTAATCACGCTCGACGGGCGCGACGCGGCAGCGTTCGCGCAGGCGCAGTTCATGAACGACGTCGACACCCTGCAGCCCGGCCATTGGCAGTGGAGCGGATGGCTGACGCCGAAGGGACGCGTGCTCGCGCTTTTCGCCCTGGTGAAATTTTCGCCGGAGCGCATCTGGATGCTCTTGCCGGACGCCGATCCGGATGCGTTGGCGGAGTCGCTGCGCCGGTTCGTTTTCCGCAGCAAGGTCGCGGTCGCCGTGCGCGAAGACCTGCACGTGGCGGCCATGTTCGGGCCCGCGGTGGCGACCGGCGCCGCAGTCGTCGAGCACGGGGACGGCATCGAACTCGACCTTGGCTCGCCCGGCATCCCGCGCCGGTTGAACGTAGGCATGGCCCAGCCCCCTCGGGATGTGGCGGCGGCGGCACGCTGGAAACTGCATGACCTCGAGCACGGCCTGCCGCGGCTGCCCGCGGATCAGTTCGACCGCTGGACTCCGCAACAGCTGTCGCTGGAGCGCCTGCGCGGCTTCAGCATCAAGAAGGGATGCTATCCGGGACAGGAGATCGTCGCGCGCACCCACTTTCTCGGCAAGGCGAAGCGAGGCCTCGTGCTGCTGGAGTCGGACGCACCGGTCGTGGCCGGCACCGAAGTGCGGACGGTCGATGGCGTGGCGAGCGGAAGCGTGGTCGCGGTTGCCGGAGCGGAGGGGCGCCACCTCGCCCTTGCGGTGATGCCGCTGGAGCGGGAGGCGGCGGCGCTCACGGCGGACGGGGTGGAAGTACGCGAGCGGCCGCTGCTCGACGGGTTGGCGCGCTGACCGGTTGCGCGAGTGCACACTCTTGTAGGAGCGACGTAAGTCGCGAGCGCGCAGAGCCTCGGGTGCCGACGACGGAACGCCAGAAGATGGCTCCGTGAGAACCGAGCCGGCCTGCCACCGCTGCGTACCGGCTTCCTGCGCGTTCGCGACTTACGTCGCTCCTGCAGCGGCCGGAAGCCGCGCGATCAGCCGGCCAACCGGTCCGCCGCGGCGACGATGTCCTCTTCGCCCGGGATGACCAGGAACGCGGCGCCCGCCAGCGGGGTGTAGGTGTCGACCCCGACCACTCGCTGGAACGGCCGCGCGCCGAAGCCGCCCTCGGCGATCGCGGAGATCACGCCCTCGCCCACGCCGGCGCTGTGGCGGCCTTCGTCGACGATGATGATCCGCTTCGCACTGCGCGCCTGATCGACGATGTATGCGGCGTTGAGCGGCACCAGCCACCGCAGATCGACCACCCTCGCCCTCCAGCCATGCTTCGCCTCGATCTGCCGCGCGGCGCGCAGGCTCATCGGCACGCCGTTGCCGTAGGTGAAGATCACCAGGTCGTCGTTGGCCTCGTCGTAGATGCGGCCCTCGCCCAGCACCATCGCCTCGCCCGGCGCCGGGTACGGGGTCAGCCAGCCGCCGTCGCCGGCTTCGAACAGGTCCTTGGTCATGTACAGCGCGATCGGTTCGAGGAACACGCTGACGCGGCCGTCGACCTTCGACAGCGCGGTCAGGGTACGCAGCATGGTCACCGCGTCGTCGCCGCGCGACGGACAGCCGACCACCAGACCCGGGATGTCGCGCAGGGCGGTGATCGAGTTGTCGTTGTGGAAGTGCCCACCGAAGCCGCGCTGGTAGCCGAGCCCGGCGATGCGCACGACCATCGGGTTGGCGTACTGGTTGTTGCTGAAGAACTGCAGGCTCGCCGCCTCGCCGCGGATCTGGTCGCAGGCGTTGTGGAAGTACGCGAGGTACTGGATCTCGGGAATCGGCAGCATGCCGACGTTGGCGAAGCCCTGCGCCATGCCCAGGATCATCGTCTCGTCGAGCAGCGTGTTGAACACGCGGCGCGGCCCGAACGCCTTCTGCAGGCCCTTGGTGACGGTGTAGACGCCGCCCTTCTGCGCCACGTCCTCGCCGAACAGCAGCGTTTCCGGATACTTGGCGAAGGTGTCGTGCAGCGCGTTGTTGATCTGGATCGCGAGGTGCCGCGGCGGCTGGTTCTCCGGCAGCTTGTCCTCGCTGCCAAACACCTCCAGCCGGCGATTGCTGAAGTCGCTGCGCCCCGCCTCGGCGCGCACGGCATCGGGCGAGTACGGCGCCAACGGCGCGACCACCTCGTCGAGCCGGTCGAGCTTGGGCGTGCGGTCAGCCGCCTCGGCGGCGGCGAAGCAGCGCTTGCGGGTCGCCTCGTACAGGTCCAGCACCTCGTCCTTCGACATCAGGCCGGACTCCAGCGCGATCGCCGCCGAACGCAGTAGCGGGTCGCTCGCCTCGACCGCGCACAGCTCCTCGATGGAGCGCCACTCGATCTCGAAGTCGGTGCCGGCGTGGCCCATGATCCGGGTCGTGCGCAGGTGCAGGAAGGTCGGCCGGCGGGTGCGGCGGCAGTGCTCGACCGCCCGCTGCACGTCGCCGTAGCCGCTCGCCAGGTCGAGGCCGTCGGCGTAGAAGTAATCGAGGTCCGGGCGCTGCGCGAAGTTGCGTGCAATCCAGCCGTTCGGCGTCTTGACCGAGATGCCGATGCCGTTGTCCTCGCAGACGAACAGCACCGGCGCCGGCAGTTTCTGGTAGGCCGTCCAGGCCGCGGCGTTGAACGCAGTCTGGGCGGTGGCGTGGTTGCTGGACGCATCGCCGAACGAGCAGATGGCGATGCTGTCGTCGGGGATCGGCAGCGCGTGGCCAAGGCGGCGACCGGTCTCGATCGCGATCGCGGTGCCGAGCGCCTTGGGCAGGTGGGAAGCGATCGTCGAGGTCTGCGGCAGCACCCACAGTGGCTTGCTGCCCCACACTTTGTGTCGGCCGCCGCTGGCCGGGTCTTCCTTGCTCGCGGCGAACGACAGCGCCGAGTCCATCGCCGGGTCCATCCCCGGCAGCTTGCGGAAGCGCTCGGCCATGAAGCCGCCGCTGCGGTAATGCAGGAACGCCGGATCGGTATGGCGCGTGGCACGCGCGACCATCGCGTTGCCCTCGTGGCCGCTGGAACCGATCGTGTAGAAGACCCTGTTCTGCACGCGCAGCACGCGCGCCATCAGATCCAGGTGGCGGCTGACCAGCTGCGACTCGAACAGCTCGCGGAAGCCCTGCGCATCGAGCGCGCTGCCGTCGAGGATCGCCTCGCCGGGCGCCGGCGCCACGTCCGCCCGGCCATCCCACCCGCGCACGAACTCGCTGAAGTTGACGTCGCAGATCTCGGCGCGGTTGAGGCCACGCATCCGGGCGGGAATGGGGTTGGCAATGTTCGACATGGACGGTAGCTGGGTTGTTGTAGGAGCGGCTTCAGCCGCGATCCGAAACTCGATGGACGACCGGACGTCCGGTCGCGGCTGAAGCCGCTCCTACAGGGAGGCGGCGGCGGTCACAGGCCGGAACGTCGCGCCAGCCACTGCTCGCGGCTCTGCCCCCAGATATCGACCGGGGAGTCCTCGTGCGGCGCAGGCAGCCGGCCCGGGCCGCGGTTGACCGACCCGAGTCGCGCCGCGAGCACCTGCGAGGGGGTATTGGCCGGCGCGATCGAGTGGATCACCTCCGTCCAGCCCAATGCGTCGAACGACCAGTCGATCGCCGCGATCGCGGCCTCGCGGGCGTACCCCTTGCCCCAGGCCGAGCGCCGGAACGACCAGCCCACTTCGGTGCCGGGCCAACCCTCGGGCTGCCATGGACCGGCCTGGCCGATCCACTCACCGCTGGCCTTCTCGATCACCGAGAACATAGCGAAGCCCTGCACCACCCAGGCGCCGGGCATCTGCAGGAACTTCCGCCACGCCGCCGCGCGCGGCAGGAGGCCGCCGATGTGGCGGGCGGCCTCCTCGACACCCAGCAGTTCGGCGAATCCGTCGAAATCCGATCGCTGCTGCGGACGCAGGATCAGCCGTTCGGTTTCGAGCGTGGGGCCGAGCGGGTGTGCAGTCATGTCGCAGCGCTCCGTGTGGGTGGTCGAACCGGATCAGAACGCGTTGATGCCGGTCAGCTCGCGGCCGACCACCAGCTGGTGCACGGTCTCGGTGCCTTCGTAGGTGATGACCGATTCGAGGTTGAGCGCGTGGCGGATCGCCGCGTGTTCGGTGGTGATGCCGGCGCCGCCGAGCAGGTCGCGGCAGTCGCGGGCGATGTCGATCGCCATGCGGCAGTTGTTCCACTTGGCCAGCGAGACCTGGGTCGGCGCCATCCTGCCGGCGTCCTTCAGGCGGCCGAGCTGCAGCGAGAGCAGCTGCGCGCTGGTGATCCGGCGGGCCATGTCGGCCATGCGCAGCTGCGCGGCCTGGTTGGCGGCCAGCGGGCGGTCGAACAGGATCCGCTCCTTGCTGTAGTTCAGCGCCTCGTCCAGGCACGCGATGGCGGCGCCGATCGGGCCCCAGGTGATGCCGTAACGTGCCTGGGTCAGGCAGCCCAGAGGGCCCTTGAGACCCTTTACGTTGGGCAGGCGGTTGGCCTCCGGCACGCGCACGTTGTCGAAGAACAGCGACGAGGTCACCGACGCACGCAGCGACATCTTGTGCTTGATTTCCTGCGCGGCGAAGCCGGCCATGCCCTTCTCGACCACGAAGCCTTGGATGCCGTCGTCGGTCTGTGCCCAGACGATTGCGATATCGGCCAGGTTGCCGTTGGTGATCCACATCTTGGCGCCGTTGAGCACCCAGTCACCGCCGTCCTTCTTCGCGACGGTCTTCATGTTGGCCGGGTCGGAGCCACCGTGCGGCTCGGTCAGGCCGAAGCAGCCGATCACCTTGCCGGCGGCCATGTCGGGCAGCCAGCGCATGCGCTGCTCCTCGGTGCCGTACGCGAAGATCGGGTACATGCACAGCGAGGACTGCACGCTGACGAAGCTGCGGATGCCGCTGTCGCCGCGCTCGAGCTCCTGGCAGATCAGGCCGTAGCTGACCGAGTTGAGGCCGCCACCGCCGTACTGCTCCGGCAGGGTCGAACCGAGCAGGCCGAGCTCTGCGACCTCGGCAACCAGTTCCTTCGGGAACCGGCCCTGGTCGAACGCGTCGCCGATGATCGGCAGCACGCGCTCGTCGGTAAAGCGCGCCACCGTGTCCTGCACCGCCTGCTCCTCTTCGCTGAGCATGGAACGGACGTCGTACAGGTCGTAGGGGTGCAGGGCCATGGCGTGCTCGATGATGGGAAAGCGGCCATTGTAAGGGCGGCTCCTTCCCGAAGGCACGCGGGCGACGGCAACCCCGCAGCCAGCAACGAAAACGGGGCCGGATTTCTCCGGCCCCGCTGCTTTGTCACACTGTCGACCGGCCTTTCTCAGCCGCGGCTGGCACCGCCGTTGGCGGCGGCGGTCTGCAGCACCACTTCGCCATCGATCACCGGCAGGCGTTCGCCGGGTTCCTCGTCCAGGCGCACGGTCTGCTCCTCGCCGCCGTAACGGTAGGTCACGTCGTAACCGACGACCTGGTCCTCGGTGCCGAGCGAAATCCGCTCGCCCGGCTTGCTGCCGGTGCGCATCGTGCCGGTGGTGCCGTCCGGATTGCGGTAGGTCACGTTGTAGCCGACCACCGTGCTCGACTCCGAGGTGTCGGTCACCGTGCGGCAGTTGGTTTCGACGCGCTCGGTGACCTGGCCGCCGACGTGGTTGCGGTCGACCCGGTTGCCCACGTAACCGCCGGCCACGGCGCCCGCGGCGGTGGCGACCTTCTTGCCGTTGCCGCCACCGATCTGGTTGCCGATCAGGCCGCCGATGACCGCGCCGGCCACGGTGCCGCCGACATTGCCGTCCCGCTCGGGGGCACGCTCCTGCACGACCACGTCCTCGCACACCTGGCGCGGAGTGGACGTGGTGCTGGTCTCGCGCACCGGATCGGTGCCGATCACGGTGGCGAACAACTCGCGCTGCTCGGTGACCGGATCGACGTTGACCACCTCGGCATACTCGATGCCCTGGATGCTGCCGTCGGCAGCGTAGTCGCCATCGAGACCGGCCGCGAGCCCGTCACCGGCGGGGTTCAACAGCGCATTTTCCTGGTCGTTGTTCTGGAAGCTCTGGAATGCGGCAACGGCAACGCCGCCTACCAGCAGCGAAGCCAGAGCGACAGCAATCAAACTCTTGTTCATGGGGAGCCTCCTGCGTTGGGTCGATGCCCGTGTCGAGATGGGCGCATTGCACCACCGTCAACCTGAACGGGTTGCCAATTTTTTAACGAATACTGTCAACGGGGTAAACGCCGGCGGCGTGGTAGCGTGACGGTGGTAGCAAACTCTGTTCATCGAACCTCGCCCTCTCCGTTTTCGAGGAGCCCTCATGGCCAACCTGCTGCTCGCGCCGGTGATGCGCTTCCTTGGACGCCTCAGCTACCCGCGGTTGTTCCTGGTGACCGCCGCCCTGTTCGTGTTCGACCTGTTCGTTCCCGACCTGGTGCCGTTCGTCGACGAATTGCTGCTGGGCCTCGGCACGCTGCTGCTGGCGAACTGGAAGAACCGCAAGCAGCCTTCGGCTCCCGATGTCATCGACGGCGATTCGCGCCGACGCTGAGTGCGCGCTCCACCCTGCTCCATCCCGATGCTGGTCGACACCCACTGCCACCTCGATGTCGATGCGTTCGACGCGGATCGAGCCGCAGTGATCGCCCGCGCGCGTGGTGCCGGCGTGCAGCGCCAGGTCGTTCCCGCGATCGCCGCCGCCGGATGGCCGAAGCTCCGACACGTCTGCGCCACGTCCCGCGGCCTCCACCCCGCCTACGGCCTGCACCCGATGTTCCTGGCCGAACATCGCGACAGGCATCTGGACGAGCTGCGCGAGTGGGTTCTGCGCGAACGGCCGGTGGCGATCGGAGAGTGCGGGCTGGACCATTTCGTCGAAGGACTCGATCCCGGCGCCCAGTTGCACTACTTCGAGGCCCAACTGCGGCTCGCACGCGAACTCGACCTGCCGGTGATCGTCCATGCCCGCCGGGCGGTGGACGCCGTGCTCGGCGCGATACGGCGTATCGGCGGGCTGCGGGGGGTCGTCCACAGCTTTTCCGGCAGTGAGCAGCAGGCGACGCAACTGGCCGCGCAGGGATTCCTCCTCGGCCTTGGCGGCCCGGTGACATACACGCGAGCGAACCGGTTGCGCCGCCTGGCGGCGACCGTGCCGCTGGAGTGGTTGCTGCTGGAGACGGACGCGCCCGACCAGCCCGACGCCGCCCATCACGGCCAGCGCAACGAGCCTGCGCGCCTGGCCACCGTGCTTGAATCGATCGCGCGATTGCGCGACACGGCCCCCGGGGAACTCGCCGCGGCGACGACGGCAAACGCGGAGCGTCTGTTCCGGCTCACGCCGATCGAGGCAGCGTAGAAGTCCGTTTGCGTTGCGGACGCTCAGCCCAGCGCTCCGCTCGCTCCATCGCAGAACCAGCGGTTCGCGCGGCCGCCGCTACGACTCGGCCGGCCCACCACGTTGCTTGAGCAACAAGTCCAGCGCCTTGCCGACCATCGCGAACGCGAATGCGCCGGTAATGTGGGTCGCCGCACCGAGCCCGGCTCCGCAATCGAGTTTCAGCGCCGTCTCGCCGTCCACTTTTGGCCGCAGGCCGCAGACGCTGCCGTCCGCCTGCGGGTAGCGCACGTTCTCCAGCGAGTACACCGCCGGTACGCCGAAATAGCGCTGCGGGTTCTTCGGGAAGTTGAACTCGCCGCGCAGCTTCTTGCGGATCAACGCCAACATCGCATCGTGTTCGGTCCGTGAGAGGTCGCGTATGCGCACGAGGGTCGGATCGATCCGGCCGCCGGCCGAGCCGCAGACGATCAGCGGCAGTTTGCGGCGGCGACACCAGGCGATCAGCTCCACCTTGCTGCGGAAGCTGTCGCAGGCGTCGAGCACGAGATCGAACCCGCCGGCGAGGAGTGATTCGATATTGGATGCGACCAGGAAGCTCGGCACCGCCACCACGTCGACGAGCGGATTGATCGCGCGGCAACGCTCCGCCATCGCCTCGACCTTGGCCCGGCCGAACTGCCCGGCGTGGGCCGGCAGTTGCCGGTTGCTGTTGGACACGCAGATGTCGTCGGCGTCGATCAGGGTCAGATGGCCGACGCCGCTGCGGACCAGCGCCTCGACCACCCACGACCCCACTCCCCCCATCCCGACCACCGCCACCCGGCTGCCGGCAAACCGCGACAGCGCGCCGTGGCCATACAGTCTGTCGATGCCGGAAAAACGCTCCTGCAGGGCGGGGTCAACGGGCGGATTGCTCATGCCGCACATTGTAGTCGGGCGGGTCATTGCGGGCGTCGCAGCCACGCCGCGGGTGCGTGATATGTTGCGCCGAATCTCGACGGAGCCCTGCCATGAGCGATCCCAACACCCACCCCCACGGCGCCGCACACGGCAACGGTGCGCGCTACATCGCGCTGCTCCTGCTGGGCCTGGTCATCGGCGCGATCTGCACGGTGATGGCGATGCGGGCCATCGAGGCGCGCAAGGATCACTTCCACGGCAGCATCATGCACGTACAGCAATGGCACTTCGGCCAGCTGCGAACCGCCATCGAGCAGAACCGTTGCAGCGCGAACGACAGCCTGCCGCACCTGCAGACCCTGCGCGTCATGGCGAACGACCTGGAGCCGGCGTTCCCCGACCTGCGCGACGACGAGCGCTTCGTGAAGTCCTCCAGCCAGCTGCGAGGCGCGCTGGATACGGCGCTGGCCAACCCGCCGGCGGATTGCGCCGCGCTGGGCGAAGCCACCGCCGCCATCGGAGAAGCCTGCAAGGCATGCCACCAGGATTTCCGCGGCTGATTCCGGCGGCAGTGCGTCAGGGCGTCGCCTGAACCGTTCGCGGCGGGGTTGATCGCTCGTTCACGGCAGCGCGACTAGCGTCCGATGGCAGCGTGATCTGGCGTGGCCAACACGCCATCCGCCCCTCGACGCAGGAGACCCGCATGAACATGATGAATCTTCGTCTGCTGGGCGTGGCCGCGGCCGCCAGCCTCGCACTCGCCGGCTGCGCCACCTCGGGCTACGGCTCCAGCGGCTACGGCACCAGCTCTCCCGGCTACGGCAGCAGCACCAGCTGCTATGACTGCGGCACCGTGACCCGCATCGAGCAGGTGGGCGGCAGTGCCGCACCCAGCGCCACCGGCGCGGTTCTCGGTGGCCTGGTGGGCGCCGCCGCCGGCCGCGAACTCGCCGACGACGAAAGCAAGGGCCGCCGGAACACCGCCACCGTCGCGGGCGCCGTCGCCGGCGCCGTCGCGGGCAACGCCATCCAGAAGCGGGTGAGCGATGCGCGCTTCAACGTCCATGTCCGCATGGACGACGGCCGCACCACCGTGGTGACCCAGGACGATCTCGGCGGCATCCGCGAGGGCTCCTACGTGCGCGTGTACAACGGACGCGCCTGGGCTCGTTGATTCCGGCGTTCCCTCCCGACTGCCACCCACGAAAAAGCCCGGCCGAAGCCGGGCTTTTTCAATCGCGCGGCCCGCAGGCCGGCGACGGTTTACATCGGCTCCACCGCGTCCGCCTGCAGGCCCTTCTGGCCCTGAACGACGGTGAAGGAAACCTGCTGGCCTTCCTTCAGGCTCTTGAAGCCCTGGGTCTGGATCGCGCGGAAGTGCACGAACACGTCCTCGCCATTCTCGCGGCTGATGAAGCCGAAGCCCTTGGCGTCGTTGAACCACTTGACGGTACCGGTTTCACGGTTCGACATTTACTTGCTCCCTGGAACATTTGGTTGGTAAACGACGCCAGGCGCCGTGCTGGTTGCAAGGAGGAAGCGAGGTGCAACGATGTAGCGATCGTTGGATCATCCGCATCGGGCCACGGTTAAACATTCACGCTCACGGTGACCCTGGCAAACAGCGGCAAAAAAACTACCCCGCGTCCCATGAAATTGCAATCGCGCCCGCGGCGCGATGGAGAGCCCCTCTTGGATATGCAAACGGTTTATTACCTGCTCGCCGGCCTCCTGGTCCTGGTCGGCGTGGCCGGCACGGTACTGCCCGCCCTGCCGGGGCTGCCGCTGGTGTTCGCCGGCATGCTGCTGGCGGCCTGGGCCGGTGGGTTCGAACAGGTCGGCGCCGGCGTCCTGGCCTTGCTGGGGATATTGACGGTGCTGTCGCTGGGGGTGGATTTCCTCGCCACCGCGATGGGGGCCAAACGGGTCGGCGCGAGCCGGCTTGCGGTGGCCGGGGCGGTGCTCGGCACCTTCGCCGGGCTGCTCTTCGGTCCTATCGGCCTCATCGCCGGGCCGTTCGTCGGGGCCTTGGCCGGCGAACTGATCCATGGACGGGAAGTACGGCAGGCGACCCGGGTCGGCTTCGGCACGTGGTTGGGCATCCTGCTGGGCACCGTACTGAAGATCGGCCTGGCGTTCGCCATGCTGGGGCTGTTCGCGTTCGCCTGGTTCTTCTGAATCGACGGGAGCGCGAGGCGTTCACGCGGCGCTCGTCCGCCGGCACGCACAGTCTGCATTCTGAACGGGGGACCCGATGCCACGCTGGAGCCGCAAACGCATGACCTGGATCATCGTGTTGACCGTCGCACTGACCGCGCTCGCGGTGGTGCTGGCCCTGAACTTCGCGACGCCGGAAAAGGAACTCGAACGCAAGATCGAGCACCACTATTCCATCTCCGACCCGCAGTTCCTGCGGGAAATGTCGGTGATGATGGGCCCGTCCGTGATGCCGGGAAACCGCATAACGGCCCTCAACAACGGCACGGAGATATTCCCCGCCATGCTGGAGGCCATTCGCGGCGCGCAGGTCTCCATTACCTTTGAAACCTACATCTACTGGTCGGGCGAGATCGGCGAGGAGTTCACCGACGCGCTGGCCGAGCGCGCCCGCGCGGGCATTCCGGTCCACGTGACGATCGACTGGGTCGGCAGCATCAAGATGGACCAGGAGCTGCTCGACCGGATGGAGGATGCCGGTGTCGAGGTGGAGCGGTATCGTCCGCTGCACTGGTACAACCTCGCCCGCATGAACAACCGCACCCACCGCAAGCTGCTGGTGGTGGATGGGCGCATCGGTTTCACCGGCGGCGTCGGCATCGCGGATATCTGGACCGGCGACGCCAAGGACCCGGACCACTGGCGCGACATGCACTTCCGGATCGAGGGCCCGGTGGTCGCGCAGATCCAGGCCGCCTTCAACGACAACTGGATCAAGACCACCGGCGAGGTGCTCAACGGGCCGAAGTACTTCCCGCCGCTGCAGCCCGCCGGCGACGCCAACGCCCACCTGTTCATCGCTTCGCCCGCGGGCGGCAGCGAGAGCATGCACCTGATGTACCTGATGGCGATTGCCGCCGCCGAGCAGTCGATCGACCTGGCCGCGTCGTACTTCGTGCCGGACGAGCTGATCATGAAGGCGCTGCTCGACGCCTGCGAACGCGGGGTGAAGATCAGGATCCTGCTGCCCGGCCCGCACATCGACTCGGACGCGGTGCGGGTGGCATCGAAGGCGAGCTGGGGACCGCTGCTGCGCGCCGGCGTCGAGATCCGTGAGTACCAGCCGACGATGCTGCACACCAAGCTGCTGATCATCGACCAGGAGCTGGTGTCGGTCGGTTCGACCAACTTCGACATCCGTTCGTTCCGGCTCAATGACGAGGCGAGCCTTAACGTCTACGACCACGAGTTCGCGGCGCGTATGACCGAAGTATTCGAACGCGACCTCGAGCCGACGAAGCGCTACACGCTGGAGATGTGGCGGAACCGTCCCTGGACCCGGAAATTGGCCGAACGCGTGCTCCTGCCGATCAAGTCCCAGCTGTAAGGCGCCCGCCCGCCGGCGATAAGCTGGCCGGGTCCACGCCGCCCCGTACCCCGGCGGCGCCCCCACCGCGAGTCCCGCATGCCCCAGCAAACCGCCCCGCCCTTCCGCCTGACCCGCCGCAGCGCCGTGCTGGCGATGGCCCTGTCCGCGGCGATGTCCCTGCACGCCCAGGAGATCCCCGCGCCGCCGGACCCGGGCGCCTGCGCCAGCGTGGAGATCGACGCCGAGCGACTGGCCTGCTACGACGCCGCCTTCCGTCGCGGATCGCCCGATCCGGCCAGCGCCGATGCCGCCGCGGTCGAGGCGAAGCAGACCAAGGAAACCATTGCCGAGGTCGAGCGCCACGTCGACCAGCTGGAGCGCGAGACCCTGCCGGCCGGCGAACGGGCGCGGCGCGTGGTCAGCGACCTGTTCAGCGCCGAACCCGAGCTCGCCTCGCTGGAGGCACGCATCGCCAACGTCGGCAAGGGCAGTCTGCTCGACAGCCGCTGGGAGCTTGCGCGCGATTCCAAGCTGGGCATTTTCAATTTCCGCGCCTACAAGCCGGTCTATCTGCTGCCGGTGTTCTGGGGCAGCGATCCGAACGACCTGCCGACCTCCTCCAACCCGGGCATCGCGCCGCTGGAGCAGTCGCTGAAGGACACCGAGGCCAAGTTCCAGCTCAGCTTCAAGACCAAGGCCGTCGAGAACCTGTTCGGCGACAACGGCGACATCTGGATGGGCTACACGCAAAGCTCCAGGTGGCAGGTCTACAACGGCGGCGAGGCCTCGCGCCCGTTCCGCGAGTCCAACTACGAGCCCGAGGTGATGCTGGCGTTCCGCACCGGCTACGGCCTGGGCGAGTGGCGCGGCAGGATGCTCGCCGTCGGCGTCAACCACCAGTCCAACGGCCGTGCCGACCCGCTCTCGCGCAGCTGGAACCGGGTGATCGTCAATGTCGGCCTCGACCGGGAGAACTGGGCGCTGATGCTGCGGCCGTGGTGGCGGATCTCCGATGGCGACGAGGACGAGAACCCCGGCATCGAGAACTACATCGGTCGCGGCGACGCCACCCTGGTCTATGTGCGCGGCGGGCACGAGTTCGCGCTGATGGCGCGGCATTCGCTGCGCGGTGGCGAGGATTCCCGCGGCGCGGTGCAGTTCGACTGGGGCTTCCCGCTCACCCGCACGTTGCGCGGCCACCTGCAGGTGTTCGATGGCTACGGCGAGAGCCTGATCGACTACGACCACCGCTCCACCCACATCGGCCTGGGCGTCTCGCTGCTGGAGTGGTTCTGACCGGTCGCGCCGCGGACGACGGGGAGCCGGCCGGGTTACGCTCCGTACCGGACGGCACACGGAGGCGCAGGCGATGCAGGCACGACGCATTCTTTCGCTGGACGGCGGCGGCATCCGCGGCCTGGTCAGCTGCATCTGGCTGTCGGGCGTCGAGGACATGCTGGCGGCGCAGGGCAAGCCCGGCCTGCTGAAGCATTTCGACCTGCTGGCGGGCAGTTCCACCGGCGCGATCGTCGCCTGCGGCCTGGGCATCGGGCTCGCACCGCAAGCCATGGCCGAGCTGTACAAGGTGCGCCGCCACGAAATATTCCCCGGCATGGCCGGCCGCCTGTGGTCGCGTGCGGGCCGGTTGTTCAGCGCCGGCGCGTCGGCGCCCAAGTACGACGCCAAGGGACTGGAGAACGTGCTCAGGGAGGTGTTCGGTACCACTACCTTCGGGCAGCTCAGAGTGCCGACGCTGGTCACCGGCTACGACACCATTTCGCGCAAGCCGGTGGTGTTCAAGAGCTTCCATCCCGACCACCGAGACCTGCCGGTCTGGGAGGTCTGCCGGGCCTCGACCGCCGCGCCGACCTACTTCCCCGCCCACCCGATGACGATCGCCGGCAGGAATTGCGCACTGATCGACGGCGGCGTGGTCGCCAACAACCCGACCGCCTGCGCCATCGCCGAAGCGCTGCGCCACGACCGCCGCGTCGACAACAGCCGCGAGCTGGTGGTGCTGTCGGTCGGCACCGGCGAACGCACCCGCCCGATCAGCCTGGCCGCCGCCCGTGAATGGGGCGCGCTGGAGTGGGCCGTGCCGATCATCGACGTGTTGTTCGACGGCAACACCGACTCGGTGGACTACATCGCCCGGCAGCTGGTGGGCGACGCGTACTTCCGCATGCAGGCCGAACTGCTGGTCGGGCTCGACGACCTCGACGACACCAGCGCGACCAACATCGCCGCACTGGAGAAGCTCGCCGGCGACTACCTCGCGCGCCCCGACACCCGCGAGCGGCTGAAGTCGCTGGTCGCGCTGTTCTGACCCGCATCGCGGCCGAGCGCCTGTTCAGCCGGCCGCTGGAGCACCTTCACGATCGCCAACGGATTGCTCGACTAGCGTGGCCGGGCCACCCGCGGGTGGACACATCCCCGGTGAACCCTGGAGTCCCCATGAGCACCAAGACGATCGCTACCCTCACCGCCCTGGCGCTGGCCACCGCCAGCCTGGCGGCCTGCAACAACCAGAACGACGCGATGACCGACGCCGCCACCCCGGCGGGCGCGACCACCGACGCGACCACCGACCCGGCGATGTCCGACGGCAATCCGAACGACATGGACGGCGTCGACGGCATGAACGACCCCGGCATGGCCGGCGGCATGGACATGCCCGGCGACGCCAGCGCCGGCGCCGGCGAAGCGCTCGCGCTCGTGATGGCGGTCGACCAGCACGAGATCGACGCGGCCGAGCAGGCCCGCGGCAAGGACCTGCCGGACGACGTGGCCGAGTACGCCGACATGCTCCATACCGAGCACAGCCGTAACCTCGAGGCCGACCAGCAGCTTGCGCAGGACAGCGGCATCAGCCCGGCGACCACCGACAAGGTCACCGCCCACAAGGAGAAGGGCCAGGCCGAACTCGACCGCCTCGCCGAGCTGGACGGCGAAGCCTATGCGGACGCCTACGTCGACGCGATGGTGAAGGGCCACACCGAAGCGCTGGCGATGATCGACGATCAGCTGCTCCCCGCCGCCACCGACCCGGCGCTGCAGGCCCACCTGACCAGCACCCGCGACGCGGTTGCCAAGCACCTCGAACGGGGTCAGGCGCTGCAGGGCGAGTAAACCGCAGGTGGCAAGACCGTGGCCTCGCCCGTGAGCGGGCGAGGCTGCCGGGACCGCCTCAATATGCGGCCAATGCGACCCGGCCCGTGCCGTCCTCCCGTAGGAGCGACGTGAGTCGCGACCCACTGATCCCGCCCGAACGCGACGATCCACGCGGCGCCGCGCTTGCACGACCGGACACTCGCGTCAACCGCGGCGCAAGCCGGGGGTCAGTGGGTCGCGACTCACGTCGCTCCTACAAAGCACGAAGCCCGACAGTGCGGGGCGTCGTGGAAATCCCTCGTCGGAGGGCGTCAGGCAAACCGCGCCTCAGGCCACCACCACCGGGATCTTCCCGATCCGCGCCTGCCACTCCCGCGGGCCGCTCTCGTGCACCGAATCACCGTGGCTGTCGACCGCGACCGTCACCGGCATGTCCTGCACGGTGAACTCGTAGATCGCCTCCATCCCGAGGTCCTCGAACGCCACCACGCGCGACGCCTTGATCGCCTTCGACACCAGGTACGCCGCGCCGCCCACCGCCATCAGGTAGGCCGACTGGTGCTCGCGGATCGCCTCGCGCGCCACCGGCCCACGCTCGGCCTTGCCGACCATGCCCAGCAGACCGGTCTGTTCCAGCACCTGCCCGGTGAACTTGTCCATGCGCGTGGCCGTGGTCGGGCCGGCCGGGCCGACCACCTCGTCGCGCACCGGGTCGACCGGGCCGACGTAGTAGATGAAGCGCCCGCGCAGATCGACTGGAAGCGGCTCGCCCCTGTCGAGCATCCCGACGATGCGCTTGTGCGCGGCGTCGCGGCCGGTCAGCAGCCTGCCGTTGAGCAGCAGCGTCTCGCCCGGCTTCCAGCTGGCGACGTCCTCGCGGGTCACGGTGTCGAGGTCGACCCGGCGGCCCTTGCTGGCGTCGTAGGTCAGCTGCGGCCAGTCGGCCAGCGACGGCGGGTCCAGCATCACCGGGCCGCTGCCGTCGAGGGTGAAGTGCGCATGGCGCGTCGCCGCACAGTTCGGGATCAGCGCCACCGGCAGGTTGGCGGCGTGGGTCGGGTAATCCTTGACCTTGATGTCGAGCACCGTGGTCAGCCCGCCCAGGCCCTGCGCGCCGATGCCGAGCGCATTGACCTTGTCGTACAGCTCCAGCCGCAGCTCCTCGGCACGGTTGCTCGCGCCGCGCGCCTGCAGCTCGGTGATGTCGATCGGCTCCATCAGCGATTCCTTGGCCAGCAGCATCGCCTTCTCGGCGGTACCGCCGATGCCGATGCCGAGCATGCCCGGCGGGCACCAGCCGGCGCCCATGGTCGGCACGGTCTTCAGCACCCAGTCGACGATCGAGTCGGAGGGGTTGAGCATCGCGAACTTCGACTTCGCCTCCGAGCCGCCGCCCTTGGCCGCGACGATCACGTCGACCGTGTTGCCCGGCACCACCTTGACGTTGACCACGCCCGGCGTGTTGTCCTTCGTGTTGACGCGCTTGCCGGCCGGGTCGGCCAGCACGCTGGCGCGCAGCTTGTTGTCCGGGTGCGCGTAGGCGCGGCGCACGCCCTCGTGGACCATGTCCTCCACGCCCATCGTGGCGTCGTCCCAGCGCACGTCCATGCCGATCTCGAGGAACACGGTGACGATGCCGGTGTCCTGGCAGATCGGCCGGTGGCCCTCCGCGCACATCCGCGAGTTGATCAGGATC
Organism: Lysobacter sp. CC-YZS074; assembly: GCF_056739745.1. NCBI lineage: Bacteria > Pseudomonadati > Pseudomonadota > Gammaproteobacteria > Lysobacterales > Lysobacteraceae > Lysobacter > Lysobacter sp. CC-YZS074. Next base: position 1,906,188 of record NZ_CP200301.1, read on the forward strand.
TGCGCGATCGCGTCCTTCGCCGCCGGCGACTCCTCGCGCTCGTAGGCGGCGGCGAGGCTCTTGATGTAGTCGACCGGGTGGTAGTAGCTGATGTACTGCAGCGCGTCGGCGACGGACTGGATCAGGTCCTCCTGGCGAATCGCGACGGAGGAGCGGAGGGCGGCGGGGTTGGCAGGCAGGTTCACGGCGGGCACTGGGCTGGCGGAAAACCCGCCCATTCTACCGGCGCCCCCGATCCGGGGCATTGCACCCCGGGAACACTGTGTCGGGCCGGCGGGGGCGGCCGGCACGGCACGGCGGTCAGGCCCGCCCAGCCGTACCACCTGAGCAACGGCTCAGGAGCAGCCGCCGCAGCACTCGCTGCCCTCGCCGCTGTGCGGCGGCGCCTCGGAGGCCGGGTAACCGGCGGCGCTCAGTGCGGCAATCGCCTGCGCCGGCGTCAGCAGGCCCTCGACACGGACGCGCTTCTCGTCGGTCTTCACCGCCACCTGTGCGGTCGGGTCGGCGGCACGGATGGCCTTCTCGATCCTGTCGCTGCACTTCTCGCAGCTGATGTCTTCCACTTCGAACAGCATGGGGGCGTCTCCTGTTGATCCGGCCGGTGCCGGCACAGGAAACAGCTTCAACCCGGCGGTGTCGGCGTGCCTTGACCGAGATCAGTCCAAAGCCCATCGGCGAACGAAAGACTCGCGGTGCGGTGTCCCCGCGGCACGATGGTTGCCAGACCCCGCCTCACCCCTGCCCGTCCGGCTCCTCTTTCCCCGACGGCGGCGCCGCCTGCTTGTGCTGTTCGACCAGCGAGGCGGCATCGCCGGCACGGGCGCCGACGATCATCTCGGTCAGCCATTTCACCAGCACGGCGTTGTAGTCGCTCTGCATGGGTTTGGTGCTCAGTTCGTGGTCGGCGCCGGTCAGCTTGCGCGAGGTCAGCGAGCGCGGATGGCGGAAGGCGGCCACGAAGTTCTTGATCACCTGCGGCGGGATCACCTCGTCCTTCTCGGCCTCGACGATCAGTGCGTCGCCGGTGAACTCCGCCGCGGCGCGCAGCGCGCGGTTGTCGCGCCACTTGACGCGGCTGCGGCGGTAGGCCTTGAGGTCGATCTCCTCGTGCAGTTGCCGCTTGGGCAGCTCCCAGCCCTCGTCCTGGTACAGCGCCGGCGAGCGCAGCACCAGCCAGCGCACCTTGCGCACCGCGGTCAGGATGGACGCGAGATAGCCGCCGTAGCTGATGCCCACCACGGCGATGGAGTCGGCATCCACGTTCGGCTCGGCCGCGAGCCAGTCGTAGGCGGCGCACAGGTCGGCGAGGTTCTGCTCGCGGTTCACGGTTTTCCGCTGGTCCTCGTTGCGTTCGTGGCCGCGCAGGTCGAAGGTCAAGCAGACCGCGCCGAGGCCGGCGATCTCCCGCGCACGGCTCAGGTCGTGCGCCTGCTTGCCGCCCCAGCCGTGGACGAACAGCACGCCGGGAAACTGGGTGGTCGGCGACAGTACGGTGCCTTCGAGCTTCTGTTGCTCGACCGGGATTTCGACGGGGTCCAGGCGGATGCTCATGCGGTATGGCGGCCCTCGTGGTGGCGGTTCGCGGCCGGGTCGCGCTCGACCAGGCTGTACTTGCACAGCATGCCGGCCTCGGCGTCGTCGCCGTGGTAATGGACGGTGGCACCCACCGGTGGCGGTTCGGCGGAGTACATCTCGTGGCAGGACACGTGCACGTGCTCCAGCGCCGGGTCGTCGCGGAGGGCGAGCAAGGCGGCGAGTTCCGCCGGACTGGCACCGCCGATCCGCCAGGACTGCTCCAGCACGCCGCACTGCTCCTGGCCGTTGCCGTCGCGGCCGGCGGCCACGTCGTAGTTGCGGCGTGAGGCGAAGAAATCCGGGTAGGCGCGGCCCACCGCGGCGTCATAGCGCAGGGCGTACTCCACCGCGGTCCGTGGCCCGCGCGCGAGCGGCAGCCGCAGCAGGTCATCGAACCCGCCGCGCACGACGTGCAGCCGCGAACCGCCGTAGACCTGCTGGCCGCGGTGGTCGTCGGTCATCCACTGGGTGCCGTAGTAGGCCAGTTGCCAGTCGCCCAGGCGCAGCTGGCCGACGCTGTAGGTGACGGGCTCGGCCAGGTTGAGTTCGAGCACCACCCCGTGCCGGTGCACGTCGTCAATGTCCAGGGCGGCGATGGCGGCCTGCAGCTGGCGGCTGTCGGACACGGTGCTCTGGCCGCTGCCGCCGACGCCATTGGCCAGCTTCAGGCGCACGTCGCCGCAGCGGAGCAGGCGTTCCCCGGCGTCCCGTGCGTCGGACGGGGAGAACGTGGAGTAGCCGGGCAGCACCGCGTCGCCCATGTCGCGCCAGAGATCGTGTGACCAGCCCTCGGGCACGCGTGCCTCCGGGTGGAGCGCGGGGTGGCTGATGGTCTTGGTGGTCAGGAACGCGTGCGGGACGACGCCCCCGAACAGGTCCCGCTCGTCGCGGATGCCCAGGGGCCGGGCATCGCCGGCCAGCAGGGTGTCGGTGGGCACGAAGTACGCCCCGCCGGGTGGACGCGGCGTCCCCGGGCGGTATTCACCACCGAACGCATGCCCCAGCAGCGCGGCCAGGCGCCGCGCCAGGTCGGTCCGGGTGAGCGTGGTGTGGTCGCCCGCCCCTTCCCGCCCGGCGGCCGGCAGCAGGTACAGGGTGGCGAGGTCGGACGGAACGGTGGAATCGAAGTCGGTGCGGGGCTGTGCGTTCATCGGACGATCCGCTGGAGTTCCGCTGCGCACGGGGCGCGTATGGCGGCGGACCGGCACAACGGGTCCGCCGCCTGCTTGTTCCGTCAGTCCCGGCGCGGGATCAGATGCCGGCCGCCAGCAGCTCCTGCTTGCGCGCGTCCATCTGCGCGCCGAGTTCTTCCAGCCGGGCCTTGTCGAGCAGCTTCTTCGCCCGCGGGAACATGTCCTTTTCCTCTTCGTCGGCGTGGTGCTCGATCAGCTCCTTGAGCACCTTGGCGCGGCCGCTGAACTTCTCGGAGGCGACCTCGGTCTTGAGCAGGTCGGGCAACACCAGTTCGCCGGCGGCGCGGTGCTCCTCCAGCGCCTCGAAATACATCTTGTCGTCGTCGGACTCGTCGCCGGCCTGCCGGAACGCCGGGTAGAAGATCTCCTCCTCGATGGTGGTGTGCGCTTCCAGCTCGAGGCGGATCTTCTCCAGCAGCTCGGTGCGGGTCTTCTCGGCGCGGACGGTGGTGTCGGCGAGCTGGGTGAGCAGCTTGCGGACTTTCTCGTGGTCGGCGGTCAGCAGTTCGATTGCATCCATCTGGCTCTCCATCGGTGTGGTTGGCTGGCGGGGAACATGGCATCGGCGCGGTGAGGACGGCGTGGGCTCGCGTGTCTCAGGCGTGGTCCCGCACCCACGCGACCAGCCGGCGGTGGTAGTCCACCCGGTGGCCGGGCCGGCCGCTGGACGACAGGCTGTGGGCGGCGCCGGGGTAGACCACCATCCGCACCGGCGCGCGGCCGCAGCGGACCAGGTGGGCGAAGAACTCCTCGGCCTGGCCGAGCGGGCAGCGCTGGTCCTGCTCGCCCTGCAGCAGCAGGGTGGCGGCGCTGACCGCGTCGCAGTACGTCAGTGGGGACAGCCGGTGGTAGCGGTCGCGGGACTCGATGACCTCGCCGCCCATCGCGTACGGGTCGACGTAGTAGCCGGTGTCGGACGTGCCGGAGTGCGACTCCAGGTTGATGACGGGCGCGCGCACCACCGCCGCGCTGAAGCGCGACGAGCGGCCGATGGCCCAGGCGGCGAGATAACCGCCGTAGGATTCGCCGGTGCAGGCCAGCCGCTCGCCGGCGAGGCGCTCGCGCTGCAGCGTGTCGATGATGGCCAGGTGCTGCGGCAGGTCGAGCTCGCCCCAGCGGCCGTGCAGGCGGCGGGCGAACGCCTTGCCGTAGCTGGCCGAGCCGACCGCGTTGGGCGCCAGCACCGCCCAGCCGTTGGCGCACAGCTCGTACCAGTACGGGTGGCTGGCGTAGTCGATGCGCACCACGCTTTCCGGGCCGGCATGCAGGTCCAGCAGCAGCGGGAACGGGCCGTCGCCTTCCGCGGGGCGCAGCAGCCAGGCGTCGATCTTCTCGGTGCCGCCTTTGCCGTCGGGCACCTCGAACCGCCGCTTGGCGACCCGCGGCCGTGAGCGCGCGGCAAACCACCGGCGGTTGAATGCGGTGTGGCGGCGCGGGTCCTTGCCGTCCCAACGCACCGAGTGCACCTCGTCCGGCCGCCGCACGCTGGTGGCGATGAAGACGAGGCGGTCGCCACTGGCACACAGCCCGAGCACTTGGCGCAGACCGGTGGTGACCGCGACGCCCTCGCGCTGGTCGCGCCCGGTCCCCTGCCCGCCGGCGCCACAGTCCACGACCACGACCTCGTGCAGGCCGCGACGCGCGCCGAGTGTCGCCAGCCGGTCGCCGCCGGGGTGCCAGGCGATGGTGCCGCCCTCCAGTTGCAGGTCGCCGGCCGGCCGCCACGGCTCGCCGCCGTCGGGGTGCAGCAGCCACAGCCGGCTCAGCGAACTGCCCTCCCGGCGAATGCCGGCAAAGGCCAGGCGGGTACTGTCCGGCGACCACGCGATGCCGCTGACGGAGGCGAGTTCGGAGGTGAGCTGGCGCGGGTTGCTCCCGTCGGCGTCGGCCAGCCACAGGTCGCTGCGGTGGCGTTGCGCGCCGGAACGGCCGCGCACGAACGCCAGCCGGCGTCCGTCGGGCGACCAGCGCGCCTCCTTCACGTCGAAGTCCCCCTCGACCCGCATCCGCGCTTGGCCGGAGTCGAGCTCCAGTTCGAGCAGGTGGGTGCGGTAGCCGACGATCGGGCCGGCGCCGTCGAGCTTGTACGGCAGATGGTTCACCACCCACGGACGGCTGCCGCCCTGCCCGGGATCGTCGTGCGCGTCCTCGGCCCACGGCACCTGCACCGTCAGCAGCAGCCGGGTGCCGTCGGGCGACCATCCCTGCAGCGCCTGCGGGACACGGTCGCAATGGGAGACCTGCCGCGCCTCGCCGCCGTCCAGGCGCATCAGGTGCACCTGGTCACCGTCATCACCGCGCCGGGACAGGAACGCCAGGCGTCCACCGGCAGGATCGAGCAATGGCGAGCGCACCGGGAATCCCTGCGCCGTCAGCGGCCGCGCCCGGCCTTCGCCGTCCGGCGCCAGCTGCCAGACGCGGGTGCGGTAGTCGTCCACCGACTCGACCGCACGCGCAATGGTGAACACCACTTGGCCGTGCGCCGGGGCCCCCTGCAGGCCGTGGATGGAACGATGCCGGTAGAGGTCCTCGGCGGTGAACGGTTTCATGCCGGCGTCGTCCTCCTGTCGGCAGCCGCATATGAAAAGGCGCCCCGGTGATCAGCCGGGACGCCCTGCTTATGAAACGTGTCGAACCGGCGCCCGTTCAACGCTGGTCGTTGCGGCCCTGCTGACGCTGGCTCTGCTGACCGCGTCCTTCCTGACGCTGGTTCTGCTGGTTGCGGCCTTCCTGGTTCTGGCTCCGGCCTTGGGTCTGCTGACCCTGGTTCTGGCCTTGACCCTGTCCCTGGTTCTGACGCTGACCTTCCTGGCGCTGGTTGTCCTGGTTCTGGCGGTCTTTCACGATCGTTCTCCTGGGGGAAATGCCGGCAAGCCCGGCGGGTGTTGCGTCATGGGTGCAAATAACCATCGACGCGGTTACGTGATCGTGAGCTGGACGCCACGAAAACATTGGGGTTAACCGTTCAGGCGAGGCCCTGCACGGCGCGATCGCGGTGAGGGTTGCCGGGGACCGGCGCTATATGGGCCATGCCGCCGCTTTCACCCTCCGCCCGCGCCGACTGGTCAGAATCGCGCCATGCCCCGATCCGCCGATTCAGCCCCGCCGCCGGCCTCCGCCGCTTCCCCCCAGACCAAGCCGAGCCTGCGCGAGCGCTTCAACGCGCTGCGCAACCTGCCGCCGTTCCTGAGGCAGATCTGGGCGACCAGCCCGGCGCTGACCATCGCCACGCTGGGGCTGCGCGTCGTGCGTGCGTTCCTCCCGATCGCGACGCTGTACATCGGCAAGCTGATCATCGACGAGGCGGTGCGGCTGGTCGGCGACGGCGTTGGCTTCGACACGCTGGAGGCGGCCTGGCGCAGCGGCGTGCTCGACACCCTGCTGTGGCTGCTGGCGCTGGAGTTCGGTCTGGCGATCGTCTCGGACCTGATCGGCCGGCTGGTGAGCTACGGCGACTCGCTGCTGTCGGAGCTGTTCACCAATGCCACCAGCGTGCGGCTGATGGAGCACGCGGCGACGCTCGACCTGGAGGACTTCGAGGACCCGGACCTGCAGGACAAGCTCGATCGCGCCCGGCGCCAGACCATGGGCCGGATGAACCTGATGAGCATGCTGTTCGGCCAGGTGCAGGACGCGATCACCGTGGTCAGCTTCGCGATCGGCCTGCTGGTGTACGCGCCGTGGTTGATCGTGCTGCTGGCGGTGGCGCTGATCCCGGCATTCGTCGGCGAGTCGCATTTCAACGCGCTGGGGTACTCGCTCAATTACGCGTGGACGCCGGAGCGCCGCCAGCTGGAATACGTGCGGCAGATGGGCGCGAGCGTCGAGACCGCGAAGGAGGTGAAGATCTTCAACCTCCACAAGTACCTGATCGAGCGCTACCGCACGCTGGCCGACGGCTTCTTCCGCGCCAACCGGGCGCTCGCCCGCCGCCGCGCGGCCTGGGGCACGCTGCTGGCGGCGCTGGGCACGCTGGGCTACTACGTGGCGTATGCCTACATCGCGTGGCGCACAGTCAGCGGCGACTTCACCATCGGCGACCTGACCTTCCTCGCATCGAGTTTCCGCCGCCTGCGGCAATTGCTGGAGGGGCTGCTGGTCGGGTTCTCGCAGGTGGCCGGGCAGGCGCTTTACCTGGAGGACCTGTTCTCGTTCTTCGAGATCGAGCCGGAGATCGTCTCGCCGGCCGATGCGGTGCCGGTGCCCAGACCCATCACCCGCGGCTTCGTGTTCGAGAACGTCGGCTTCCGCTACCCCGATGCCGACAAGTGGGCCCTGCGCGGGCTCGACTTCGAACTGCGTGCCGGCGAGGTGCTGGCGCTGGTCGGCGAGAACGGCGCCGGCAAGACCACGCTGGTGAAGCTGCTGGCGCGACTGTACGACCCCGACGAAGGCCGCATCCTGCTCGACGGCCGCGACCTGCGCGAGTACGACCTCGACGATCTGCGCGCCAACATCGGCGTGATCTTCCAGGACTTCGTGCGCTACCACCTGACCGCCGGCGAGAACATCGGCGTCGGCCAGATCGAGGCGATGGGCGACGACACCCGCATCCGCGAGGCCGCGCGGCGGGCCATGGCCGACGGCGTGATCGAGGGCCTGCCGATGGGCTACGACCAGCTGATCGGGCGACGCTTCAAGACCGGCGTCGACCTGTCCGGCGGCCAGTGGCAGAAGATCGCGATCGCCCGCGCCTACATGCGCGACGCCCAGGTGATGATCCTGGACGAACCGACCGCCGCGCTGGATGCACGCAGCGAGTTCGAGGTCTTCCAGCGCTTCAAGGAGCTGTCCGACCAGCGCACCGCGGTGCTGATCAGCCACCGGTTCAGCAGCGTGCGGATGGCCGACCGGATCCTCGTGCTGGCCGAAGGGCGGCTGGAGGCGAGCGGCACCCACGAGCAGCTGATGGCCGAAGGCGGCCGCTACGCCGAACTGTTCGAGCTGCAGGCGGCGGGGTACCGGTGAGGCCGGCCGCCGATCGCGTCCGCACGGTCCGGCTCTTCTTCTGTAGGAGCGACGTAAGTCGCGACCTGTACTTCATGTCCGAAGACGGTGAACGCGGATAGAGCGAAGGCCACCGAAGATCAGCTCCGGCCGCATCATCGATATCCAACAACCGAACTTCTGACGGGTTCGGCGGGTCGCGACTTACGTCGCTCCTACGCGTGGATGGAGCATTTGTAGGAGCGGCTTCAGCCGCGATCATGAAACCGTTGGCTCGCGTCAATTCCCGATCGCGGCTGAAGCCGCTCCTACAACCGCCCCCGACATCACCGTGCTGCCTCTCCTGTTGCCGCCGCCCTAACGCGCCGCTGCGTACGTTGTTGACTCCCCCGTGTGCGGAGAACCCCGATGAACCGTGGCAACCAGAGCGGCCCGCGCCGCGACCGAGATTCCGATCCCCGCCAGCGCAACTACCGCGACATGCCCGCGGTGACCAACCGCCAGTGGGGTGCCGGCTCTGAAGGCAACGATGCGTACTCCTATGGCTACGAGGGCCAAGGCGGCTACGGCGACTTCACCCAGGGCGGTTATGGCGAGGACCAGGGACGGCATGCGCAGAGCGGGCATGGCCGCGGCGGTTCCGATTTCGCCGATCGCGAACGGCGCTCGGCAGGCACCAGCCATCGGGGCCGTGGCCCGCGCAACTACACCCGATCCGACGAAAGCATTGTCGACGAGCTCATCGACCGCATGACCGAGCACGAGCGCCTGGATGCGACCGAGATCCTGGTGATGGTGGAGAACGGAGTGGTCACCCTCAGCGGCGAAGTACCCGAGCGCCGGATGAAGCACCTGGCCGAGGACCTGGCCGACGAGGTCCGCGGCGTGCGCGAGATCGAGAACCGCATCCGGGTCGACAACGGCTCGTCGTCGTTCGGTCCTGCCGGCGAGGGCGTGCGCAGCGGCGAGAACCAGATCGGCAGCGGGTTTTCCAGTTCCGGCCGGATCAGCAACCCGTTGTCCGACGACGCGGTGCGGGTCGGCCGCGCGGGCACCGAATCCGATGCCCCCGAGCGGCACGAGGCGAACCGGCAGGCGAGCGCCAAGGGCGGGAAGCGGTAGCGGCAAGCGGGAAGCGTCGATGGCGCTTGCCGACGGGGGCAGGCCGGTTTCACCGGAATGTAGGAGCGACGTGAGGCGCGACCGCGCAGGGAATCGGTGTGATGTACAGGTCGCGACTTACGTCGCTCCTACGGTGATGCGGACGGCGAAGTTTCGGAACGCTGGTCCGGGCTTTTGTAGGAGCGGCTTCAGCCGCGATCAGACAATCATTCGCGCGCACCGATTCCACGATCGCGGCTGAAGCCGCTCCTACAAACGCCCGGGGCCACGTAAAAGGCCCGGGCGCCGCCCCGGACGCCGGTGCGCTCCAGAGCACGCTATTCTTCGGGGAGTAACGCTCCCCGAAAGATCGCGCAACCTACGGAACGAAGCGCACGCAACCTGCGAAGCGGCGCACGCGCAACCTCGTGCAATCTACGGAACGATGCGCACCAGAAACGGCCCGCGCCCCGCCCCTTACCGCAACAACAGCACCGGAATCTGGCAGCTGCGCAGCATGGCGGCGGTCGTGCTGCCGACGATCAACTGGCGGATGCGGGAGTGCCCGTACGCGCCCATGACCAGCAGGTCTACGGCGTTGTCGCGGACGTAGGCGGCTATCGCGTCCTCGGGCTCACCCTCCACCGCACGCGGGACCATCGCGAACCCGGCAGCGGAGAGCACCTGCCCCGCCCGGTCCAACCCGCGTCGGCCCTCGCCGTATCCGACGGCCACCACGTGGACCTCGAGCCCACGGAACAGCGGACTCGCGGCGACCATCCCGACGCCCTTGCGGGTGGTGGCGCTGCCGTCGAAGGCGATGAGCACGCGCCGTACCGGCCGGAACTCGCGCGAGGCGACCAGCAGCGGCCGGTGCACCGCGCGCACGACACGTTCGACTTCCCGACCGAGGTGGCCCTTGGCGAAATCAGCATGTTCGCCGCGCTTGCCAACCACGAACAGGCGCACGCCGGCTTCCAGCTCGAGCAGGGTGTCGGACAGGCCGCCATGGCGCAGCCGGACATCGGCGACGTCCGCGCCGTGCGTCGTCGCGAAATGGCGCGCCTGCTGCAGCAGCAGGCGACCGCGCTCCTGCGCGAGCCCTGCCCGCTTCTCGTCGAGCGCGCTCAGCTCCAGCAGCAGCGTTTCCTGCTCCCCGAGCGCGAGGTTGCCGCTCAGGTCGACCGGCGTGGTCTGCTCGGCCGGATCGATCACGTGGACGAACTCCAGCGGTGCCGCCAACCGAGTGGCCGCCCAGGCGGCGTACCGGCACACGCTCTCGGTGTAGATCGAGGTATCGATCGCGGCGAGGACACGGCCGTCGACGGGAATCTGCGATGCGGTATTCATGGCGGGGTCCTCAGTGGTCGCCCATCAGGCGTTCGGCGCCGGGCTTGTCGTGCACGCCAAGGCGCCCGACCAGCGTCGCACTGGCCTCGCTCAGGCCGACGACCTCGACCTGCGTGCCCTCGCGGCGGAACTTCAGCACCACCTTGTCGAGGGCGCCGACCGCGGTCAAATCCCAGAAGTGCGCGCCGCGGACATCGATACGGACGCGCTCCACCGCGTCGCGGAAATCGAAGCGGTTTATGAAGTCCTGCGCCGAGGCGAAGAACACCTGCCCGGTGACCTCGTAGTGCCGCGCCCGCCCGCCATCGGCCGACACCGACCCGACGTGCAGCACTTGGCCGACCTTGCGGGCGAAGAACAGCGCCGACAGCAGCACGCCGGTCAGCACGCCCTTGGCGAGGTCGTGGGTCAGCACCGTGACCACGACGGTGCCGAGCATGACGATGCTGGAGGTCGGCGGGTGCTTGCGCAGGTCGCGGATCGACGACCAGCTGAAGGTGCCGATCGACACCATCACCATCACCGCCACCAGCGCCGCCATCGGGATGCGCGCCACCCACGGCCCGGCGAACACCACCAGGATCAGCAGGAACACGCCGGCCACCAGCGTCGACAGCCGCCCGCGCCCGCCGGATTTCACGTTGATCACCGACTGGCCGATCATCGCGCAGCCGGCCATGCCGCCGAGCAGGCCGGCGGCGATGTTGGCGATGCCCTGCCCGCGCGCTTCGCGGTTCTTGTCGCTGGGCGTGTCGGTGAGGTCGTCGACGATCTGCGCGGTAAGCATCGACTCCAGCAGGCCGACGATCGACAGCGTGACCGACACCGGCAGCACGATCGACAGCGTCTCCAGCGTCAGCGGCACCTGCGGCAGCAGGAACACGGGCAGCGCGTCCGGCAACTCGCCCATGTCGCCGACGGTGGGTACCTGGATGTCCATCGCGAGCGCGAACGCGGTCAGCGCGACGATCGCCACCAGCGGCGAGGGGATCGCCTTCGTCAGCCGCGGCAGCAGGTAGATGACCGCCAGCCCCGCGGCGACCATCGGATACACCGCCCACGGGACGCCGACCAGCTGCGGCAGTTGCGCCATGAAGATCAGGATCGCCAGCGCGTTGACGAAGCCGGTGATCACCGAGCGCGAGACGAACCGCATCAGCGCCGGCAGCTTCGCCACGCCGATGGCGATCTGGATCACGCCGGTCAGCAGCGTCGCCACCAGCAGGTACTGCAGGCCGTGGTCGCGGACCAGGTCGACCATCACCAGCGCCATCGCACCGGTCGCGGCCGAGATCATCGCCGGCCGTCCACCGGCGAAGGCGATCACCACCGCGATGCAGAACGAGGCATACAGGCCGACCTTGGGGTCGACCCCGGCGATGATCGAGAACGCGATCGCCTCCGGGATGAGTGCGAGGGCGACGACGAGGCCGGAGAGCACGTCGCCACGGATGTTGCCGAGCCAGTCCTGGCGCAGCCGCTGGATATTGATCAAAAGAGGAACTCCTGCGCCCGGCACCGCCGGACGCGACTGTCGAAGTCGAAATACGCACAACTGCCGCAAGCGGGCGCGGCGGATCACGATGGCGGGATCAGGGTGGCGTAGGCACGAAGGGGTTCCGGGAACGGACGGGCGCGGGCGCCCTCTTGACGCCGGGCGGATCCGGCTTGGACGCCTGGGCGATTGTAGCGCGTGCGTCCGGGGGTGTTCTGCCTACCAGGCAGGCAGCGCCAGCGTGCGGCGGCCGCGCGATTTGTAGGAGCGACGTGAGTCGCGACCGCGCAGCGAGCCGGTGCGATGTACAGGTCGCGACTCACGTCGCTCCTCCAGCTAAGCGCGCAGGCCCTTGGAGGAGCGGCTTCAGCCGCGACCGGACAATCATCCGCCGCGCCGATTCCACGATCGCGGCTGAAGCCGCTCCTACAAACGCCCGGCGCTCACGAGAGAGCGCCGCTTCAGAATCGCTTGCGACTGCCCATCCGGGCGACCGGCACCTTCCCTCAGAACAGCGACGCCTGCGGCGGCTCCGGGGCGCTGTAGTCCAGCTCCCCGTCGACGATCCGGGCGGCCGAGGTGTACGGGTGCTCCTCGCAACGCCCGGGCGCGGCGAGGTGGATCACCTCCCACCCATGCGCCTTGAAGTCGTCGGAGATCAGGCCCCGGTGGCACTGCCACCACAGCGCCTCGGCGCACATGATCGCCACCCGTCGGCGGCGGGCCAGCGCCGCCAGCCGGTCGCGTGCGGATCGCCACGGCGGCGTCTCCATGTAGTCGGCGTAGCCGCGGAAGCTGGCGTTGCGCCACGCGGTGTTGCGGGTGTCGGGATCGGGCTTGCGGCGCCCGCCGAGGTCGGGCATCGGCAGGTACTCGATGCCCGCGGCCGGCAGCGTGTGCGCCATGGTTTCACCGGAGAACTGCGGGTTGCGGCGCGAGCCGGCGAACCGGCGCACATCGACCAGGACGTCGATCCCGGCATCGGCCAGCATTCCGGTGAAAACCTCCCATTCGCGGGTCGAATGTCCGATGGTCCACAACATGGATCCGTTTTCCGGGGGTCTGTTATCCGAGGGGCCCTTCTCCGCCATGTGGCCATGGTGCCGCCGTCGCCGTGAAGCGTCCGGTGAAGCGGCGTTGACGCGACGGTGGCTAGGCTGCGGAGGTCCCCGCGGAGAGCGAGATGAACCAGCCAGACGATGCACCCGAGACTGCGACCTCCGCCCACCGGAACCATGCGCCGGAGAGTGGTCTGACCCGGAGCGCGCGGATCCTGCGGTTCCTGCTCAAGTACCGCAACGCCGGCGTGTTCAGCGGCCTCGACCTGGACGCCGCCACCGCCGAGCACGGCGTCGCAGCGCCCACCAGCGCCGGCCGGCCCGAGCAGTTCGTCGCCGACCTGGAGGCGCTCGGTCCCACCTTCGTCAAGATCGGCCAGGCGCTGTCGACCCGGCCCGACATGGTGCCGGCGGAGTATCTCGTCGCGCTCGAGCGCATGCAGGACAACGTCGCACCGGTGGACTTCGCGGTCATCCGCGAGGCCGTGGAGGACGCGCTGGGCGTGCGCCTGAGCAAGGCGTACGAGACCTTCGACGAAACTCCGCTGGGCTGCGCTTCGCTCGCCCAGGTGCACCGCGCGACCCTGCGAGACGGCCGCCAGGTCGCCGTCAAGGTGCAGCGCCCGCACGCGGTCGAGCAGATCCGCGCCGACCTCGACGCGCTGGCCGCCATCGCCGGCCGGGTGGACCACTCGACCCGGATCGGCCGCCGGATGCGCTTCGGCGACTGGGTCCACGAGTTCCGCAAGACGCTGATGGCCGAGCTCGACTACCGCACCGAGGCGGAGAACCTCGACCGCTTCGCCCGCCATTTCGAGGACTATCCCGAGTTGACCGTGCCCGCACCGGTGTGGGACCTGACCCGTACCCGCGTGCTGACCATGGACCTGGTGACCGGCACCAAGGTCACCGACATCAGCGGCATGCGCCGGGCCGAGCAGCCGATGGACCGGCTGGCCGAAGCGCTCATGCGCGGCTACCTGGACCAGACCTTCGTCCACGGCGAAATCCATGCCGACCCGCACCCGGGCAACCTGCTGGTCACCGGGGACGGGCGCCTGGCGATCTTCGACCTGGGCATGGTTGCCCACGTGCCGCCCAAGCAGCGCGACCGGCTGCTCAAGCTGCTGTTCGCCGCGGTCGACGGCCGCGGCGAGGAGGTCGCCGGCGAAGCGATCGCGATGGGTACCCGGCTGGAGGATTTCGACGAGGAGCGCTACCTGCGCGAGGTCGGCCAGCTGGTCTCGCGCTACGCCGCCCACCACGCCAGCCCGGGGCATGTGCAGACCATGTCGGAGGGCCGGCTGGTGCTCGACCTGACCCGCATCGCCACCGCCTGCGGCCTGCGCACGCCGCCGGAGCTGAGCCTGCTGGGCAAGACCCTGCTGAGCCTGGAGTCGGTGTGCCACGCGCTCGACCCCGAGCTGGACGTCAAGAACGTGGTGGAGGACCACCTCGACCACGTGATGCGCGCACGCCTGCGCAAGTCGCTGTCGCCGGCCCACCTCGCGGGCGAGATGATCGAACTGCACGGGTTGCTGCGCGAGGCGCCGCGCAAGGTGTCCGACGTGCTTTCCCTGCTCGCCGACAATCGCCTGCAGGTCCGCATCTGCGGGTTCGAGGACTCGCAGGTGCTGGAGGCGCTGCAGAAGATCGCCAACCGGGTGGCGGCCGGCATCGTCACCGCGGCGCTGATCCTCGCATCGGCGCTGATGATGGATGTCGGCGCCGGACCGCTGCTGTTCGGCTATCCGGCGATCGCGCTGGTGCTGTTCCTGATCGGCGCCGTCCTGGGCATCACCATCGTGCTCAGCGCGCTTTTCAGCGACCGCCGGGCCAAACCCCACGAGGAGCGCAGCCCGCGCTAGGACGCCGCCATGCATCGATCCGGTCCACCCGACACCTGGCCTTCCGCGCTGCGCACGCGGCTGGAGCACTTCGTCATCGACGCCGATGACCACCTCGACGCCGCCTGGCGCCGGCTGGACCAGCGCCTCGGGCGTGGCCAGCCGCGCCATCTCGCGGCCTATCGCGGCTATGCCGACGAGCGCGGCGCCGAGCTGTTCGGCCGGGTACTGGCCGAGAAGCCGCAGGGCGGCCCCGGGGAGGACGACACCTGGTGGGACAACCTGCTCAATACCTACCGCCGCTTCGAGAGCGACGAGGTCCCCGCGGTCGCCCTCAAGGCCCGCTTCCGCGGCGCCGAGGTCGACGCGATCAGCGACCACGAGGGCTACTACACCGCCGCCATCGCCAGCAGCGCGCCGGCGAGCGACGCGCTGTGGGAAAACGCGACGGTCAGCCTCGCCGACGGCACCCTCGCCACCGCGCAGCCGGTGCTGCAGGTCCGCGCCGATGCCGGCTTCGGAATCATCTCGGACATCGACGACACCGTCCTGCAGAGCTCCATCACCGACTGGAAGACCGCCGCCCAGCTGACCTTCCTGCACAACGCCCGCACCCGGAAGCCGCTGGACGGCGTGGCGATGCTCTACCAGGCGCTGCAGGAGGGCGCCGACCGCAGCGGACGCCACCCGATCTTCTACGTCTCGTCCTCGCCGTGGAACCTCTACGACCTGCTGGAGGACTTCATGGAGCTCAACGCCATTCCGTGCGGCCCGGTCTTCCTGCGCGACCTCGGCACCGACACCGGCAAGTTCATCAAGACCGAGGGCCATGGCCACAAGCTCGAGCGCGCGCGGACGCTGATCCAGCGCTTCCCCACCCTGCGCTGGGTGCTGCTGGGCGACTCCGGCCAGGCCGACGCCGAGCTGTATGCGGAGGCCGCGCGCGAGTTCGGCGACCGCATCGCGGCGATCTACATCCGCGACGTCGACCCGGCGTCCGATTCGCCGCTGGACATCAAGGTCGACGGATTCATCGAGAAGGTCGCCGGCACCTCGGTACCGATGCTGCGCAGCCGCGACAGCCTGGCGATCGCCGAGCACGCGGCCGGCATCGGCCTGATCGACCCGGCACGCATCGCCGGCATCGCCAGGGAAGTGAAGCGCGATCGCGCACGGCCGGACCTGGGAGAGGCCGCCGCCGACGAGGCGAAGGAACAGGTCAAGGAGCAGGTCACGGGACAGGGGCAAGGGTCGCAGCCCGGCGGGTGACGCTCCGCTAAAATGGGCGGCTCACCCGCACCACCGGCCCTGCATGTCCTCCGCCTTCGGCACCGAAACCGTGCTCGACGTCCGTCACTGGACCGACGACTACTTCAGCTTCACCACCACGCGCGACAGCGGCTTCCGCTTCGAGAACGGCCAGTTCGTGATGATCGGGCTCGACGTCCCGCAGCCCAACGGCAGCAGCAAGCCGTTGCTGCGCGCGTATTCGATCGCGAGTGCCAACTGGGAAGAGCAGCTGGAGTTCTTCAGCATCAAGGTGCCCGACGGCCCGCTGACCTCGCGCCTGCAGCACATCAGGCCCGGCGACCCGCTGCTGGTCGGCCGCAAGCCCACCGGCACCCTGCTGATCCACGACCTGCACCCCGGCCGCAACCTCTACCTGCTGGGCACCGGCACCGGATTCGCGCCGTGGCTGTCGGTGATCAAGGATCCCGAAACGTATGAGCGCTTCGAGCGCGTGATCGTCTGCCACGGCGTGCGCAACGCACAGGACCTGGCGTACCGCGACTACATCGAACGCGAGCTGCCGCGCCACGAGTTCCTCGGCGGGCTGATCGGGGCCAAGCTGCGCTACTTCCCCGCCGTCACCCGCGAGGACTTCGTCCACGAGGGCCGCGACCACCGCGGCCGGATGACCGACATGATGGCGACCGGCCAGATGATGGAGCACCTCGGCATCGAGCCGCTGGACCCGGCGCACGACCGCGCGATGATCTGCGGCAGCCCGCAGATGCTGGCGGACTTCCGCGCCCTGCTCGACGGCCGCGGCTTCACCGCCGCGCCGCGCATCGGCACGCCGGGGCAGTACGTGTTCGAGCGGGCGTTCGTCGAGAAATAGCCTCGGGATCAGTCGATGGCCGCCGCGGGCACCGGCCGTTGCGCGGGGCCTTCGATGACCCGCACGGCGGGATGACCGCCCTCCCGCGCCGCGTCCATCTGCGCCATCGCGGTCGCCAGGGCATCCGGATCGTCGGCGGCGACCGTCACCAGCGCGGCACGGTTGCGGCCGGTCTGCTTGGCCAGGTACATGGCCGCGTCGGCCAGGCGCAGGGCGTTCTCCCACGGATGGTCCGGCACCACCGGGTGCGCGGCCGCGCCCACCGAGGCCGTCACCGTCAACGACCGGCCGCCGTATTGCATCGGCTGCCCACCGACCGCCGCCAGCACACGCGCGGCCAGCGTCTCCAGACCGGCACCGGCGGTGCCGGGGAGCATCAGCACGAACTCCTCGCCACCCCAGCGCACCACGCTGTCCTGGCTGCGCAGCACGCCGCCGAGCCGGCGCACCAGCTCCACCAGCACGGCATCACCGGCGTCATGGCCGAACCGGTCGTTGATCTGTTTGAAGTGATCGACGTCCAGCACCATCAACCCGACCACGGCCTCGTCGTCCTCGCCCAGCCGTGCCATCTGCTGTTCGAAGTGGCGGCGGTTGAACGCACCGGTCAACGGGTCGTGGCTGCTCTCCTCGGCGAGACCGGCGTTGATCGCACGCAGGTGGCGGTTGCTGCGGCTGCTGCGCACCAGCCACTGGACCAGCAACACGGCCGAGAGGGCGAACACCACCGCCAGCGCGGCCCACAACCGCTGGCGCAGGCTGCGCGCGGCCATTTCGGCTTCACTCGCGCGGTTCTCGGCCTCCAGCCGGGCGATTTCGCGGTTCTTCCGGTCGGTGGCGTAGCGTTCCTGCACTTCAAGCACGGCGCGCTCGCGCTCCTCCCGGGTGATGTCGGCCTCTACTTCGTCGACCCGGTGCATGGCCTCCAGCGCCTCGCGATAGCGGCCTGCGTCCTCCAGCACCCGGACCAGCTCGGCGGTGATGCCGACGATGTACCCTTTGTGCCCGATGTCCTCGGCCAGCGTGATCGATTCGCGCAGCACCGCGACGCCTTCCCCGACCCGGCCCATGCCGGCCATCGCAATGCCCTTGTTGGCCAGCGAGACCACCAGGCCACGGTTGTCCTCGTGGGCGCGGGCCAGTGTCTCGGCCTGGCGCGCCTGCTCCAGCGCCGCGGCGTTGTCGCCCACCTTGAGGTGGTAGTCGGCGAGGTTGGAGCGGGTGGTGATCTCGATCCGGGCCAGCTCGGGGTCGCCGGCGGAAATCGCCAGCGCCCCGCTGAGCGCCTCGAACTGGCGGCCAAGGTCCCCGGTGACCGAGTACAGGTGTCCCTGGTTGAGCCGCAGGTAACCCAACGACTCGTCGAAGCCGATCTCGCTGGCAAGCGCGATGCCCTCCTCGGCGTAGGCCGCGGCGCGATCGGTATAGCCCAGGTCCGCATTGAAGCCGACCAGCGAGTTGAGGACCTCGGTACGCAACGCGGGATAGCCGAGCCGCTCGGTCAGCGCCAACGCATCGACCGAATGACCGAGCGCGTCGGCGAAACGGCTCTCGTTATCGGCCAGGCGGGAACGGACGAGCGCCAGTTGCAACCTCAACGGCGAGTCGTCGTCGCCGATCAGGCCGGCGGCCTGCTCCACATATTCCCGGGCGCGCGTGTTGTCGCCCGCCCACATGGCGACATTGGCACGCAACAGGGCGGCGTCGGCCGTGCATGGCGGGCACCCGCCAGTCCGCGCCAACGCGTCCAGCCGGGTCAGTACCTCGTCGGCGAGGGTGTTGTCCGCAAGCGCGGCGGCCAGCTCCCCCAGCCGGGAGTAGTAGCGGTACTGCCGCAGCGGCGGCGAATCGCCTGTCGGCACATCGGTCGCGCCACGCAACTGCTCCAGGGCGTCGGACACCGAGTGATAGCCGTGCATCCGCTGGGTCTGCAGAACGTCGTCCACAGTGGCTGCCACCGTGGAAAACGGCGCAAGCAGCATCAACAAGAAGAGCGGAACGCGGATCCCCATGGCTGTTTAACGGCTCCGGATGGTGCGAGTTGAGTTGAGTCCGCAGCGAGCATCGACCGGATCACCCCCACACATCGTGAACCCGGTCACGGCTCGCCGGCGCGCGCCTCCCGCCGATGCCCTCCCAAGCCCCGATTGTCAACGGTGACGCCGGTGCGCCCGCATCGCCACAATCGCGGTTTCCGTTCCCCGGCAGCATCCGAATGTCCAACAGCACCACCGCCCACGCCACCTCGCTCGCCGAGCAGATCGCGCGCACCATCGCCGACGAGATCGGCGCCCAGCCTGCGCAGGCGCGCGCCGCGATCGCCCTGCTCGACGAGGGCGCGACGGTGCCGTTCATCGCGCGCTACCGCAAGGAGGTCACCGGCGGCCTGGACGACACCCAGCTGCGCAACCTCGAAGTGCGCTTGGGCTACCTGCGCGAGCTGGAGGACCGCCGCGCCGCGGTACTGGCGAGCATCGACGAGCAGGGCAAGCTGACCGACGAGTTGCGCGCCGATATCGAGGCCGCCGACACCAAGTCGCGGCTGGAAGACCTGTACCTGCCGTACAAGACCAAGCGCCGGACCAAGGCGCAGATCGCCCGCGAGGCCGGGCTGGAGCCGCTGGCCGACGGCCTGCTGGCCGACCCGTCGCTGGCGCCGGACGCGTTCGCCGCCGGCTTCGTCGACGCCGACAAGGGCGTGGCCGATACGAAAGCGGCGCTGGACGGCGCCCGCGCGATCCTGATGGAGCGCTGGGGCGAGGACGCCGCGCTGGTCGGCGAGCTGCGCAACTGGCTGCACGATGTCGGCCAGATCCGCGCCCGCGTCGCCGACGGCAAGGAGAACGAAGGCGCCAAGTACCGCGACTACTTCGACCACGCCGAGTCGCTGGCGAAGATCCCCTCGCACCGCCTGCTCGCCCTGTTCCGCGCCCGCCGCGAGGAGATCCTGTTCCTCGACCTGGAGCCCGGTGCCGACGCCGAGGCCGGCCACCTGCAGGCCACCGGCCGGGTCGCCCACCACGCCGGCATCCGCGACGCCGGCCGCCCGGCCGACAAGTGGCTGATGGACGGCTGCCGGCTGGCGTGGAAGGCCAAGCTGCATCTGCATTTGATGCTCGACCTGTTCGGCCAGGCCCGCGAGAAGGCCGAGGCCGAGGCGATCGCGGTGTTCGGCGACAACCTCAAGGACCTGCTGCTGGCCGCACCGGCGGGCCCGCGCGCGGTGCTCGGGCTGGACCCGGGCCTGCGCACCGGCGTCAAGGTCGCGGTGGTCGACCGCACCGGCAAGCTGGTCGCCACCGACACCATCTACCCGCACCAGCCGCGCAACCAGTGGGACGCCTCGCTGCACACGCTGAAGGCGCTGTGTTCCAAGCACTCGGTCGAGCTGATCGCGATCGGCAACGGCACCGCCAGCCGCGAGACCGACAAGCTCGCCGGCGACCTGATCAAGCTGGCACCGGAGCTGAAGCTGCAGAAGATCGTCGTCAGCGAGGCCGGCGCCTCGGTGTACTCGGCGTCGGAGTTCGCGGCGAAGGAGTTCCCCGGCCTCGACGTGTCGCTACGCGGCGCGGTATCGATCGCCCGCCGGCTGCAGGATCCGCTGGCCGAGCTGGTCAAGATCGAGCCCAAGGCCATTGGCGTGGGCCAGTACCAGCACGACGTCGACGGCTTCCGGCTGGCGCGTGCGCTCGACGCGAAGGTCGAGGACTGCGTCAACGCGGTCGGCGTGCACGTCAACACCGCCTCGGCCGCCCTGCTCTCGCGGGTGTCGGGCCTGTCGTCGACCGTGGCCGAGAACATCGTGGTCTACCGCGACGCCAATGGTGCATTCAGGAGCCGCAAGGAGCTGCTGAAGGTGCCGCGGCTGGGTGACAAGACCTTCGAGCAGTGCGCCGGCTTCCTGCGCATCGCCGATGGCGACCAGCCGCTGGACGCGTCATCGGTTCACCCGGAGGCCTACCCGGTGGTCGAGCGGATCGTGCGCGACTGCGGCCGCGAGGTGAAGCAGCTGATAGGCGACGCCGGCTTCCTGCGCGGCATCCGCCCGGAGCAGTACACCGACGGAAAGTTCGGCGTGCCGACCATCCGCGACATCCTAAAGGAGCTGGAGAAGCCCGGCCGCGACCCGCGCCCGGAGTTCAAGGCGGCGCGCTTCGCCGACGGCGTCGAGGAGCTCAAGGACCTGCAGGTCGGGATGATCCTGGAGGGCGTGGTCAGCAACGTCGCCGCGTTCGGCGCGTTCGTCGACATCGGCGTGCACCAGGACGGGCTGGTCCACATCTCGGCGCTGTCGGACCGCTACGTCAAGGACCCGCGCGAGGTGGTCAAGGCCGGCGACGTGGTCAAGGTGAAGGTGCTGGAGGTCGACATCCCCCGCAAGCGCATTGCACTGACCTGCCGGCTCGACGACACCTCGCCGGCACCGCGCGGCGAGCGCGACGGGCGCGGACGCGACGGTGGACGGGCGGATGCCCGTGATGGCCGCGACGGCGCCCGCGGCAATGCACGACGCCCGGATTCCCACGGAGGTGGGCCGCGCGCCACCCCCGCCCCGCCGGCCAACAACGCGCTCGCCGCCGCTTTCGCCAGGGCGAAGGGCAACGGCTGAGCGATCAATGCGCGGTCGGACGCGACACCTGTTCCACCACCTCGCCCGTGGTGCGGTCGCGTCCGGCCAGCGCGATGTCGGCCTGCGCCACGATCCCGCAGACCGCGCCGGAGTCATCGACCACCACCACCCGGCGGATCTGGTTCTGTTCCATCGCGCGGGCGCAGTCGGCCAGTGACGCACTCTCCGGCACCGTAGTCACCGGCGAGCTCATGCAGTCAGACGCGCAGGCCGCGTTGGTGTCGCGCCCCTCGGCGACCATGCGCACGGCTATGTCACGGTCGGTCACGACGCCGACCGGACGGCCCGAATCGCGGCTGTCGACCACCGGGATCTCGCCGCAGTCGTTCTCCACCATCATCCGCGCCACTTCCCGCAACGGGGTGTCGCCGGTGCAGCACGCCGGGTGGGCGGTCATCACGTTGTTCACGGTCATGTTCATGGAAACTCCTGGTGGTGCGGGGGAAGGTCCACCCTGCCGCGCCTCCGGTTACCGGTCCGTGACCCGCGCGTTTGCCGCGGCACTGCCGGCACCTCGCCGGATCTGGCGGCAACGCTGACCGGATGCCGCGGGGCCGGCCACCATGGCTTTCGTCATGGTGGCGCCAAACGGCGTTGCGGTAGGCTTCGGGTTCCTTTCGAGCAGGTTCCCGTCCGATGAAGCATCCCCTCGCCCTGGCGCTCGCCGTCGCGCTGACCACCAGCCTCGCCGCGTGCGCCCAGTCCGAAGCCAACCCACAAGCCGACACCGCCGTGACCGCCGACGCCAGCAATCCGTTCTTCACCGAAAGCCCGCTGCCGCTGCACTACCCGCGGTTCGACCAGATCAAGGACAGCCATTTCGGCCCGGCCTTCGATCGCGGCATGGCCGAGCACCTGAAGGAAGTCGAGGCGATCGCCAACAACCCCGAGCCGGCGACGTTCGAAAACACCATCGTCGCGCTGGAGGAATCCGGCGACATCCTGTCGCGCACCGCTTCGGTGTTCTTCAGCCTGGTCGGCGCCGACACCAATGACGCGCGCAAGGCCATCCAGGCCGAGTACGCGCCGAAGCTGTCGGCCCACAGCGACGCCATCTCGCTGAACCCGAAGCTGTTCGAGCGCATCGAGTCGCTGTACGAGCAGCGCAACGACCTCGGCCTCGACCCGCAGGGCGTGCGCCTGATCGAGCGCTACCACACCGATTTCGTCCGCGCCGGCGCCAAGCTGTCGGATGCCGACAAGACCCGCCTGAAGGAAATCAACGGCGAGCTGGCCAAGCTGGGCACGACCTTCAGCCAGAACGTGCTGGCCGAGGTCAACGATTCGGCCATCGTGGTCGACACCGTCGAGGAGCTGGCCGGCCTGTCGGAGCAGGCCATCACCGCCGCCGCCGAGGCCGCCAAGTCGCGCGGACTGGACGGCAAGTACGTGATCGCCCTGCAGAACACCACCGGCCAGCCGCCGAACACCTACCTCGAGAACCGCGACCTGCGCGAGCGCATCCACAAGGCGTCGGTCGCC
This sequence comes from Lysobacter sp. CC-YZS074, assembly GCF_056739745.1. Classification (NCBI taxonomy): domain Bacteria; kingdom Pseudomonadati; phylum Pseudomonadota; class Gammaproteobacteria; order Lysobacterales; family Lysobacteraceae; genus Lysobacter; species Lysobacter sp. CC-YZS074. The sequence goes on from NZ_CP200301.1 coordinate 1,928,991, forward strand.
CGCGGCAGCCGCGCCAACAAGTGGGACAACACCGGCATCGTGTCCGACGTGGTCAAGCTGCGCATCGAGAAGGCCAACATGCTCGGCTACCCGACCTACGCCGCCTACGTGCTCGCCGACGAGACCGCGCAGACGCCGGAAGCGGTCAACGCCATGCTCGACCAGCTCGCCCCGGCCGCGGTCGCCAATGCCAAGGCCGAGGCGGCCAAGCTGCAGGCGATGATCGACAAGGAGCAGGCCGCCAAGGGCGAGCCGACCTTCAAGCTGGAGCCGTGGGACTGGGCCTACTACGCCGAGAAGGTCCGCCAGGCCGAGTACGACTTCGACGAGAACCAGCTCAAGCCGTACTTCGAGATGAAGAACGTGCTGGAGAACGGCGTGTTCTACGCCGCCAACCAGCTCTACGGCCTGAGCTTCAAGCAGCGCACCGACCTGCCGGTCTACCACGAGGACGTCACCGTCTACGACGTGTTCGACAAGGACGGCAGCCAGCAGGGCATCTTCATCTTCGACCCGTACCAGCGCGAGTCCAAGCGCGGCGGCGCGTGGATGAACTCCTACGTCGACCAGTCCGGGCTGACCGGCAACCTGCCGGTGGTGGCCAACCACCTCAACATCCCGGAACCGGCCGAAGGCAAGCCGACCCTGATGACCTGGGACGAGGTCACCACCATGTTCCACGAGTTCGGCCACGCGCTGCACGGCCTGTTCTCGGACGTGAAGTACCCGTACTTCTCGGGCACCAGCGTGCCGCGTGACTTCGTCGAGTTCCCGTCGCAGGTCAACGAGATGTGGGCCGACTGGCCGAGCGTGCTGGCCAACTACGCCAAGCACCACGAGACCGGCGAGCCGATGCCGCAGGCGCTGCTGGACAAGGTGCTGGCCAGCGCCCAGTTCAACCAGGGCTTCGCCACCACCGAGTACCTCGGCGCGGCGATGCTGGACCAGAGCTGGCACCAGCTGGCGCTGGACGAGGTGCCGGACGCAGCGGGCGTGATGGACTTCGAGGCCAGGGCGCTCGCCGCCAACGGCACCGATTTCGAAGCCGTGCCGCCGCGTTACCGCACCCCGTACTTCAGCCACATCATGGGTGGCTACGCGGCCGGCTACTACGCTTACATCTGGTCCGAGGTGCTCGACGCCAACACGGTGGCGTGGATCAAGGACAACGGCGGCCTGACCCGCGAGAACGGCGATCACTTCCGCGCCAGCCTGCTCTCGCAGGGCGGCAGCAAGGATGCGCTGCAGCTGTTCCGCGACTTCACCGGCCACGAGCCGCGGATCGAGCCGCTGCTGGAGCGCCGCGGCCTGAATGCCCCGGTCGCCGACGACGCCGCGGTACCGGACGCGCCGAAGGCCCCGTCGCCGGAAGCACCCAAGCCGAACAACTGATTCGTCCGGCCTTGCAGTACCGAAGCCGTCCGGAGCAATCCGGGCGGCTTTTTTTTGTGCCGCGGCTTCGACCGCGTCAGGGGTGGCGTCCGTAGGAGCGACGTGAGTCGCGACCCACTGACACGTCGATTCCTCCCGGTAAACGCGTAGCGGCGATCGTGCGATCACACATCGCGTTGATCGCAAGCGTGCGCGAGGTCAGTGGCTCGCGACTCACGTCGCTCCTATCCCGGCCAGGCGGTGGCGAGCATCCCGGCGTTCTCACGCTGCCGCGTGTCCTGGCGGGTGAACTGCACCACCACCGGCACGTCACTCTCGATCAGCAACCCGTACGCCTCTTCCAGCCTCACCGCTTCCGGAAAGATCAGGTCGTTGACCCGGATCCGCCGCAGCCGTCGTGGCGCGACGCCGATCCGGTGGGGCCCGACCTCGCCATGGGCGGCGTACAGCACGGTGATGCGAACGTTGGCGAGCCGGTGGCCCGTGTTGAGCAGGCTCAGTTCGTCGCGCTGGTGAACACCGGTTCGTCGCCGTGGGAGCGCGCCGGTATCCACCCCGCCGAAACGACCCAGCGACGTCGTCCCAGGGCGCCCGCGTCGCCTTGCTGCAGATCGCTCATGGCGCCGGCACTCCCAGCAGTTCGCGCAGGTATGGCGTCAGGAACGTGCCCTGCGGGTCCATGGCCTGCCGCACCCGCGCGAAGTCGGACCAGCGGGGATACATCGGAGCAAGCGAGCTTCGCCCATCGCCGCGGCGGGTGCTCAGTCCGCGCCGAAGGCGATCGTCGTCATCAGCGCGTTCTCCGCCTGGCGCGAGTCGAGGCGGGTGTGCTGCACGACGATGGGCACGTCCGACTCGATCACGCTGGCGTACGGCACGTCGGTGGGAATCGGCTCGGGATCGCTCAGCTCGTTGAAGCGCAGGTGGCGGGTGCGGCGCGGGTCGACCGTCACCGTGTAGGGGCCGACCGGCTCGCGGTCCTCGAAATAGACCGTGATCCGGACGTTCGCCGGTTCATCGCAGGCATTGAGGATGCAGCAGGTCTCGTGGCTGGCCATCTGCGGCTCGGGACCGTTGCTCCAGCCCGGCAGGTACCCTTCGGCGATGGCCCACCGGGTACGGCCGATGCGCCCGGCGCTTGCATTCATGGGGTGGTCTCCTCGACAGGCGGAGCCGGAGTGGGCTGGGCAGTGGCGGGCTCGCCTCCCGCTGCCGGAGCCGGGGTGGCGACGTGGAAAAGACTCCGGTATTCGGGCGCAAGGTGCGGCAGCAGGACCGCGGCGGGAACCTCGACGGTCTGGGTGCCGTCGGAGTACGGCCCCACCTGATAGGGCGCGAACACGAAGCGCAGTCCGGTGACCCGGCCGGCCTCGTCCACCACCGGCTCGAACTGCGAGAAGTTCTCGGGTTCGGCGCCCGTGCCGGCGTCGATCATCCGGCCCGCGTTGCGCACCAGGCCACTGCGTTCGGCCGGCGTCAGGCCATCGCTCTCGGCGCGCTGCGACAGCGCGGTATGCAGCTGCTCGCGCACGTACCCGGCGATGGCGGCCCAGCCGCCCGGCTCCGGCACCAGGGCCTCCGCGGTGAGCCGCCGGTCCTGGCCCGGCAGCCATACGAAACGCGCCAGCAGCGGTATGCCGTGCGCGCCACCGGTGTACATGCTGCCGTCGGCGGCGTAGGCGACGAGCCGCGGGCTGTCGAGCACTTCGGTGAAGGCCAGCGAGAGGTCGTACATGGTCGCGCCCTCGCTGCCCTCCCCGGCCGGCTCGCGCTGCTGCCGCGCCTGCACCGATTCCATGAGTTCACCACGGGCGTCGTCGGCGTACCGCTTCAGCTCCGCGGCCAGGAGGGGGTACTGGTTCGCCGACTGCGGGTAGGTGATCCCGATGATGTAGTCGGCGGTGGCTTCGGAGACGTCCTCGAGCTCGACCGGTGCCGCGCTCCCGCCGGTAGACGGGGCGGCCGGGGCGGTCGGCGCCCCCGGTGCCGGCGCCGGGGCGGCAGCCTCCCCGGGTGCCGTCGCATCGCGGTCGCAGGCGACGATGCCGGCCAGCATCATGGCGAGGCAGGCGGCCCTGCAGCGCGCGCCCGTCCGTTTCGTGTCCTTCATTTGGCAGCCCCTGTTGACCGGGGTCGACCTTATCGCCGCCGATGTGACGCCCGGATGCAGGCAGTTGCGCCGCCGTGGAGGTTGCGGCCTCGCGCTACCAGTCGCTGCGATGGGGCAGCAGGCCGCGCAGTTCCGCGTCGGTCAAGTTGCGCCACTGGCCGATCTTCAGGCGGCCCAGCTTGACGTTGCCGATGCGCACGCGCACCAGTTGCTTCACCCGGTAACGGAAGTGCGCCGCCATCAGGCGGATCTGCCGGTTGAGGCCCTGCACCAGCACCACCCGGAAACCGAACCTTCCCAGCTTGCCGGTCTTGCAGGGCAGCGTCATCTGTCCGTGCACGGGCACGCCCTTGGCCATGCCACGCAGGAACTCCGGCGTCACCTCGTGGTTGACCGCCACGAGGTATTCCTTCTCCAGCTTGTTCTCCGCGCGCAGGATCTCGTTGACGATGTTGCCGTTGCTGGTGAGCAGGATCAGCCCTTCGGAGTCCTTGTCGAGCCGGCCGATCGGGAAGATCCGGCGCTCGTGGCCGACGAAGTCGACGATGTTGTCCTTCACCGACGACTCGGTCGTGCAGACCACGCCGACCGGCTTGTTCAGGGCGATATACACGTGCTGCTTCTGCCCCTTGGCGACGGTGCGCGTGCGCAGCGCCTGGCCATCCACCCGGACCTCGTCGCCCTCGCCCACTTCCGAGCCGACGCGCCCGCGCACGCCGTTGATGGTGACCCGCCCCTCGGCGATCAGCCGGTCGGCTTCGCGGCGCGAGCAGAAGCCGCTTTCGCTGATGTGTTTGTTGAGGCGCATGCGGGGGCCGGGTCGCGGGGGGCGAACAGGCTGGCACAACCCCCCGTCATTGGCGAGCCCGGCGACCGCTCAGCCGAGCAGTTCGCTGTATTCCGGGTGCCGCTCCGCCCAGCCGGCGGCGTAGGAGCACGCGGGACGGACCTGCCAGCCCTCGCGGCGGGCGTGCTCGAAGGCCGCCTGGGTCAGTTCCGCGGCAATGCCCCGCCCGCCGATCGCGTCGGGGACATTGGTGTGGGTGATCACCATGCAGTGATCCTCCAGCCGGTAGTCGAGTATCGCGTCCATATTGTCGACGCTGACGACGAAATGACGCTGGCCGGGTTCGTGGCGGATCTGGAACGATTCGGACATGCTGCCCCCTGTGGATGAAGCGCGCTTCTGGTTTGCAGACGGTAACGGGCCGGTTGGCGACGGTGTCGAACACCGGCACCGGAGCGGCCGGAACCGCTACCGGTGCATTGCTCCATATCAACGATTGTCGCGCTTGCCCTGATTGTGGCGGTCGTGCGTGCTGATGCTGCCCTGTGTGCCCTGCAGGCGTGCTTCCGCGGCATGCAGGTCCTCGGCCTGTTCGGCCGCCCGGTTGGACTGGTAGCCGGCATGTACGCCATCGCCCGGCTGACCACCGAGCGCCTGCCACGACGGCTCTTGGCGCGCCTGTTGCTGCTTGGCCTGCAGCAGTTCCCTGGTGTTGGCGAGCGCCTGATCGGGCGTGATCCTGCGTGAACCGCCGTCCGGGCGGCGTGCCGAGGCGCCGGCTGGGCCCTTGCGGGCGGCTGCTTCGCCGGTGCGGACGGCCGTTTTTCTGGCGACGGGGCGCTTGGCCGCCTTCTTCGTCGCTGACGGCGTGGGGGTGGGCTGCGCGGCTTGGGCCGCCTTCGTGGTCTTGGCGGTCTTCGTGCTCTTGGCCGCCTTCGTGGCTTTGGCCGCCTTAGCGCTCTTGGCCGCCTTCGTAGGCTTGGCCGTCTTCGTGCTCTTGGCGGCCTTCGTGGCCTTGGCTGCCTTGCTTGCCTTCTTGGCCGCGCTCGCCTTTTCCGGCTTGCTGCTTCCGGTCGCCTTCGCGGTCTTCGTCGCCGTGGCGGTCTTGGTCTTGGCGATCTTGGCGGCCTTGGTGGTTTTGGTGGTCTTCGTTGTCGCCGGCGCGGGCCTCGACGTCCCCGCCGCCTTCGAGCCGGCTTTCTTGCGGGCCTTCAGTTCAGCGGCGGTGGCCTCCGCGGTCGAAGTCGCCCTGGCGGCGGAACCGGCGCGTCCCGAGCCGGACGTCGACCTGCTGGCGGTCGATCCACCGGCCCTTTTGCCGGTCGGCGTGATCTGGCGGGTCGGACTGCTCTTGCGGGCGCTGGGTGTGGTGGCCATCACTCCTCCGTCGGATTCGGCAGGCGTGCCATCGGGTGCGATGCGCATCGCGCGTTTGCCGGGCCCTGTCTCGATACCACGGCCCGCATGCAAGCCGGGTGAGTGGCCAGCCCGTCCGGAGCCCTCCGTTGGCGGCGATGCCTGCCGTTCTGCGGCGGCGGACGACCCCGCCGCCGCGGCCCGACCCGTCAGCCGAACGACGGGCTCATCAGCCGCTGCAGGAACAACCCGCCGATCCGCGGCTCCATCAGCAGCATGAACAGCACGCCGTAGATCGCGCCCGACAGGTGCGCGTTGTGGTTGGTGTTGCCGCCACCCTGCCGGTCCATCCAGAACGAGTAGCCGACGTAGAACACGCCGTACAGGATCGCCGGCACCGGCAGGAAGAACACGAAGATCAGCGACCACGGCTGGACCAGGATGAAGGCGAACAGCACCGCCGACACCGCGCCCGACGCGCCGAGGCTGCGGTAGCGGCTGTCGTGCCGGTGCCGCAGGTAGGTCGGCAGGATGGCGATGACAATCGCCGACAGGTAGAACAGCACGAACCCGACCGGGCCGATCAGCGACGAGACCACCTGCTCGGCGAAGCGGCCGAAGAAGAACAGCGTGATCATGTTGAACAGCAGGTGCTGCCAGTCGGCGTGGATGAAGCCGTGGGTCAGCAGGCGGTCGACCTGCTTCTGCCGGTCGATCGCCGGCGGCCACAGGATCAGGCGGTCCAGCAGACGCGGATTGTTGAAGGCAAGCCAGGTGACCAGGACGGTCACGCCGATGATTATCAGGGTCAGCATTGGGGATTCCGGTGTGGTCGGGTGTCAGGCCGCGGTCAGGCGACGCGGTAGTTGTCCTGCATCGGATAGCGCCGCGCGTACAGCGCGAATGCCAGCGCCGCCACGAACGCGAATGCCGCGAAGAAGAACATCAGGAACGCGTTCTCGCTGTAGCCGGTGCCGGCGATGCCGGCGGTGACCGCGTCGTTGCGGACCGCCGCGTTGGTGATCAGCACCCACAGGCTGCCGAAGGTGCTGGTGAGATACCAGAACGCCATGATCACGCCCTTCATCGACTGCGTGGCCTGGCTGTAGGCGAACTCCAGCGCGGTCGCCGATACCAGCACCTCGCCGAAGGTCAGCAGCGCGTAGGGCAGCGTCTGCCAGGCCAGCGACACCTCGTCGCCGCCGTCGATCCACAGCTGGATCACGCCGGCCGCGACCCACGCCACGCCGGAGAATGCGATGCCCCAACCCATCCGCCGCAGCGCGGTGACCTGGAAGCCCATCCGCCGCAGCGCCGGGTACAGCACGATGTTGTTGAACGGGATCAGCAGCATCACCAGCAAGGGGTTCAGCGCCTGCATCTGCGCCGGCTCCATCACCAGCCAGCTCGGCCACCACCAGCGGTCGTGCGGCACCACCATCTCGCGGCCCTGGATGATCCAGGTCGAGGCCTTCTGGTCGAACAGGGACCAGAACGGCGTCACCAGCGCGAACACGATCAGCACCCGCAGCACGCCGCGCACGCTGTCGACCGCGGCATCCGGATGGATCCCGCGCGCACGGTCGAGTTGCATCGAGGTGCCCACGCCGCCGAACGCGATCAGCACGCCCAGCGCCAGGCAGGCGCTGATGACGAAGCCGAAATCATCCGGCCACCAGCCCGGCGCCATGCCGCCCAGCGACAGCGCCCACAGCAGCAACAGGCCGACCGCGACCGCGACGCCGATGGCCGCGATCACCAGCCCGGGCCTTCCAGAAGCCGGCCGTCCCTGCCCGGATGCGCGTGCCAGCAGCGCCGTGCGCGAGACCGACAGGAAGGAATCCGGGTCCGCGCCCGACGGCGGCACGTTGACGTACTGCCGGCGCCCCAGCCAGAACACGAAGGTCGCGATGAACATCAGCACGCCCGGCACGCCGAACGCCATCGACGGCCCGTAGTGGCGCAGCAGCAGCGGCGCGAACAGCGAGGCGAAGAACGAGCCGAAGTTGATGATCCAGTAGAACGCGTCGAAGACGATCTTCGCCTTGTCCTTGTTGGTCTGGTCGAACTGGTCGCCGCAGAACGACACCACGAGCGGTTTGATGCCGCCGGACCCGAACGCGATCAGGAACAGGCCGGTGAAGAATCCTGTGCGGCTGTTCTCGAACATGGCCAGGCAGGCGTGGCCGGCGCAGTAGATCAGCGAGAACCACAGGACGGTGTTGTACTTGCCGAAGAACCGGTCCGACAGCCAGCCGCCCAGCAGCGGGAAGAAGTACACGCCAATGACGAAGGTGTGGAACACGTCCTTCGCGGCCGACTCGCGGTCGATCCCCGCCGGGATGTACTGCAACAGCACCGAACTGATCAGGAACGGCACCAGGATGTTGCGCATCCCGTAGAAGCTGAAGCGTTCGCAGGCTTCGTTGCCGATGATGTAGGGGATCTGGCGGGGCATCCTGCCCGCGGCGGCCGGGGCCGTTGCGGTTGTCGTCATCTGCGGCGGAATCCTGGACGGAGGCGCTGGGCGAAGTGGCCAAGCCTACCCGAACCGCCGGGCCGCGCGCCGGTGCCGGGCGCCCCCGCGCGCGGGCCGTTACCATCGGCGCCGGATTTCAACGAGAACCGCCCGATGACCCGTTTGCTGCGCTCCGCCCCGCTCGCCGTCGTGCTCGCCGGCCTGCTCGCCACCGCCCTCCCCGCCGCCGCGCAGGACGCGCCGTTGACCACGGTGTCCGAGCGCAGCGGCTTCATCGAGACCGGCCGCTACGACGAGGTCATCGCGCTGTGCGACGCATTCGCCGCGCGCTACCCGGACGCGGTGCGCTGCGAGACGTTCGGCACCAGCCCCGAGGGCCGGCCGATGAAGCTGCTGGTGGTCACCCGCAGCGGTGCGTTCACGCCCGAGGCAGCCACGCAGCAAGGCCTGCCGGTGACGCTGATGCAGGGCGGCATCCACGCCGGCGAGATCGATGGCAAGGACGCCGGCTTCCTCGCCCTGCGCGAGCTGCTGGAGGGCGAGGCGGCCGACGTCCCGGCCGACGTGCTGGAAAAGCAGGTCTTCCTGTTCGTGCCGGTGTTCAACGTCGACGGCCACGAGCGCTTCGGCGCGTGGAACCGGCCCAACCAGCGCGGTCCGAAGGAGATGGGCTGGCGCACCACCGCGCAGAACTACAACCTCAACCGCGACTACGTGAAGGCCGACTCGCCCGAGATGCAGGCAATGCTGGGCCTGATCAACCGCTGGGACCCGCTGGCCTACGTCGACCTGCACGTTACCGACGGCGCCAAGTTCCAGCACGACGTCTCGATCCAGGTCGAGCCGGTCAACAGCGGCGACCCGGCCCTGCGCGCGGCGGGCAAGGCGCTGCGCGGCAACACCATCGCCTACCTCGCCGGGCACGGTTCGCTGCCGCTGCCGTTCTACCCGTCGTTCGTGCAGTACGACAATCCGGCGTCGGGCTTCGAGGACGGCGTCGCCACGCCGCGCTTCTCGCACGGCTACATGCAGCTGCGCAACCGGCTGGGCATGCTGGTGGAGACCCACTCGTGGCGCGAGTACCCGCACCGGGTGAAGTCCACCCACGACGCCATCCTCGCGGTGCTCGGGCAGGTCGCCGAACATGGCGGGCAATGGCTGTCGCTGGCGCAGGCGGCCGACACGCGGGCGCGCAAGCTCGGCGGCGACCCGGTAGCGTTGTCTTTCGACGCGAGCGACGAGTGCCGGCAGATCGACTTCCTCGGCTACGCCTACACCCGCACGCCGTCTGCGGTATCCGGCGGGATCATGACCCGCTACGACGAGGACACGCCGCAGACCTGGACGGTGCCGCTGTGCGACGACGTGCAGCCTGATCTGGTGGTCGACGCCCCCGGGGCCGGCTACCTGGTGCCGGCCGCTCACGCGGCGTGGGTCGCCGAACGGCTGGACCGCCACGACATCGACTATCGCCGGCTGGAGCAGGCGCTGTCCGACGCCAGGGTCGAAGCCTTCCGCGCCGAGTCCCGCGAGTTCGCCGCGCAACCGGTCGAAGGCCACCAGCGGCTCGAACTGGAGGGGCAGTGGGAGCGCGAAGCCCACGATCTGGCCGCCGGCGCCCTGTTCGTCCCGATCGCACAGGCCAAGGCCCGCCTGGTGATGGCGATTCTGGAGCCGCAGGCGCCGGACGCGCTGGCCGCCTGGGGTGAATTCAACAACGCCTTCGAGCGCAAGGAGTACATGGAGGACTACGTGGCCGAAGCGGTCGCCCGCGAGATGCTGGACAGCGACGCCCGGCTGAAGGCGGAGTTCGAAAAGCGGCTGCGCGAGGATGAGGAGTTCGCCGCCAGTCCGCGCGAGCGCCTGGACTTCTTCTATCGCCGCCACTCCTCGTACGACGATCGCTTCAACCTCTATCCGGTGCTGCGCACCGACCGCGCACCGCGCTGACGGTGAGACCGCGAGGCGCCCCATGACGGGGCGCCTTTTTTCGTTCCATCCGACGGACGGGCGGCCGGGGGTGAGCGGCCTTTGACAAAAAAAGAATGATCATTCATTCTTACGCACATGAACGGGCCTCGCGGCCCCTTTTTCTTTCCGGACGAACTTCCCATGACCCAGCCCCCCCGCCGCACGGTCGGCCGCGCCCTGTTCCTGCCCCTCGCCCTCTCCCTTGCGCTGGCCGCCTGCAGCGGGGATCCCGCACCGGCGCAGATGGCCGCCGCTCCGGTGACCGTGGTGACGCTCGAGGCGGCACCCGTCACCCTGACCCGCGAATTGCCGGGTCGCACCCACCCGTCCCTGGTCGCCGAGGTCCGTCCGCAGGTGACCGGAATCGTCGACCGCCGCCTGTTCACCGAAGGCGGACAGGTCGAGGCCGGCCAGCCGCTGTACCAGCTGGAGGACGCGACCTACAGCGCCGACGCCGCCAGCGCGCGTGCGGCGCTCGCCCGCGCGGAGGCCACCCTCACCTCCGCGCGCCTGACCGCCGCGCGCACGGCCGAGCTCGCGAAAATCGACGCGGTCAGCAGGCAGGACGCCGAAAACGCGACCGCCGCCCTGCGCCAGGCCGAAGCCGACGTCGGCGTCGCCCGCGCCGCCCTGCAGCGCAGCAACGTCACCCTCGGCTACGCCCGCATCACCTCGCCCATCACCGGGCGGATCGGCAAGTCGGCGGTCACCCGCGGCGCCCTGGTCACCGCCAACCAGGCGACCCCGCTCGCCACCGTGCAGCAGCTGGACCCGATCTACGTCGACCTCACCCAGTCGGCCACCGAACTGCTGGCGCTGCGCAAGGGCCTGGCGGCCGGCGATCTGGAAAGCACCGGCGAAATGCCGGTGACCATCCTCCTTGAGGACGGCAGCACCTACGCCCACGAGGGCCGGCTGGCGTTCTCCGAAGTGACCGTCGATCCGACCACCGGCAGCTATTCGCTGCGCGTGGTGGTGGACAACCCCGACCACCTGCTGCTGCCCGGCATGTACGTGCGCGCGGTGGTCGGCAGCGGAGTGCGCGAGGACGGCATCCTGGTGCCGCAGCAGGGCATCGCCCGCGACCCGAAGGGCAACACCACCGCGATGGTGGTCGGCCAGGACGGCACGGTCGAGGTGCGGCCGGTCAAGGTCAGCCGCACCGTCGGCGACCGGTGGCTGGTCGAGAGCGGCCTGGCCGCGGGCGACAGGGTCATCGTCGAGGGCCTGCAGAAGATCCAGCCGGGCATGCCGGTGCAGGCCACCGAGAAGGGCAGCGAGGCGGCGCCAGGCGGAGCCGCCGGTCAGCCGGCGGCGGACGCCGGAGCCGCGGAGCAGGCACCCGTCGGTGGCGCCGGCACGGAAGACGCGTCGGCCCCCGACGCCGCCGGACCGGCAGCCGACGCCCCGGCCTCGCAGCAGTAAGCGGAGAAACACATGGCACGCTTCTTTATCGATCGCCCCATCTTCGCGTGGGTGATCGCGATCATCATCATGCTCGCCGGCACGCTGGCGATCACCACCCTGCCGGTGTCGATGTACCCGACCGTGGCGCCGCCGTCGGTCGAGATCCGCGCGACCTATCCCGGCGCCTCGGCGCAGGTGGTCGAGAACTCGGTGACCCAGGTCATCGAGCAGAACATGACCGGCCTCGACGGCCTGCTCTACTTCTCGGCCAACAGCGCCTCCAACGGCATGGCCACCATCACCCTGACCTTCGAGAGCGGGACCGACCCCGACATCGCCCAGGTGCAGGTGCAGAACAAGCTGCAGCTGGCAATGCCGCTGCTGCCGCAGGAGGTCCAGCGGCAGGGCGTCAACGTCAGCAAGTCGGCCAGCGGCTTCCTGCAGGTGATCGGCTTCGTGTCCGAGGACGGCAGCATGGACCGCGTCGACATCTCCGACTACGTCGGCGCCAACCTGGTCGACCCGCTCAGCCGCGTGCCGGGCGTGGGCAACATCCAGGTGTTCGGTGCCAAGTACGCGATGCGGATCTGGCTGGACCCGAACAAGCTCGACACCTATGGCCTCGCGGTGCCCGAGGTGATCGCCGCCATCCAGGCGCAGAACGCCCAGGTCGCGATCGGCCAGCTCGGCGGCACCCCGGCCATCGACGGCCAGCAGCTCAACGCCACCATCAACGCCCAGGACCGGCTGCAGACGCCGGAGCAGTTCCGCGACATCGTCGTGCGCAGCAACGCCGACGGGTCGGTGCTGAAGCTGGGCGAGATCGCGCGGGTCGAACTCGGCGCGGAGACCTACGACTTCATCACCCGCTACAACGGCAAACCCGCCAGCGGCATCGCCATCTCGCTGGCCACGGGGGCCAACGCACTGGATACCGCGGCGGGCGTCAAGGAAGCGCTTGACGAGCTGTCGCCGTACTTCCCCGCCGGGCTCAAGGCGGTGGTGCCGTTCGACACCACGCCGTTCGTGCAGGTGTCGATCGAGGGCGTGATCCACACCCTGCTCGAAGCGATCGTGCTGGTGTTCCTGGTGATGTACCTGTTCCTGCAGAACTTCCGCGCCACCCTGATCCCGACGATCGCGGTGCCGGTGGTGCTGCTCGGAACCTTCGGCATCCTGGCCGCGCTGGGCTTCTCGATCAACATGCTGACGATGTTCGCGATGGTGCTGGCGATCGGCCTGCTGGTCGACGACGCCATCGTCGTGGTGGAGAACGTCGAGCGCATCATGAGCGAGGAAGGCCTGTCGCCGCTGGAGGCCACCCGCAAATCGATGAAGCAGATCACCGGCGCGCTGGTCGGCATCGGCCTGGTGCTGTCGGCGGTGTTCGTGCCGATGGCTTTCATGTCCGGCTCGACCGGCGTCATCTACCGCCAGTTCTCCGCGACGATCGTATCCGCGATGGCGCTGTCGGTGCTGGTCGCGATCGTGCTGACCCCGGCGCTGTGCGCGACGATGCTCAAGCCGCTGAAGAAGGGCGAGCACCACGACAGCGGCACCGGACTGATGGCGCGCTTCTTCGGCTGGTTCAACCGCAAGTTCGACCAGGGCAGCAACAAATACCAGCGCGGCGTGCGTGGCGTGCTGGGCCGCCCGGGCCGGTTCCTGGCGATCTTCGCGGCGATGGTGCTGGTGATGGGCGTGATGTTCGTGCGCCTGCCCTCCTCCTTCCTGCCCAACGAGGACCAGGGCGTGCTGATGGCGCTGGTGTCGGCGCCGGTCGGCTCCACCCAGGAGCGCACGATGGAGTCGATCAGGAAGCTCGAGGATCACTTCCTGCAGAACGAGACCGAAGTGGTCGAGTCGGTGTTCAGCGTGCAGGGCTTCAGCTTCGCCGGCATGGGCCAGAACGCCGGCATGGCCTTCATCAAGCTCAAGGACTGGGACGAACGTACCGACGAGGCGATGTCGATCGATGCGGTCGCCGGCCGCGCGATGGGCGCGCTCATGCAGGTCAAGGACGCGATGATCTTCGCCTTCGCCCCGCCGGCGATGCCGGAGCTGGGCATGGCCGCCGGTTACTCGTTCTACCTGCAGGACAATGCCGGCCAGGGCCACGAGGCGCTGCTGGCGGCGCGCAACCAGCTCCTCGGTGCCGCCGGGCAGAGCGAACTGCTGGCCAACGTGCGTCCGAACGGCCAGGAGGACACCCCGCAGTTCCGCATCGACGTCGATACCGACAAGGCCGCCGCACTGGGCCTGTCGATGGACGCGATCAATGCGACGCTGTCGGCGGCCTGGGGCGGCCGGTACATCGACGACTTCGTCGACCGCGGCCGGGTCAAGCGCGTCTACGTCCAGGCCGATGCGCCGTTCCGCATGACGCCGGAGGACTTCAACCTGTGGTCGGTCAAGAACGACCAGGGCGAGATGGTGCCGTTCTCCGCGTTCGCCCGTTCGCACTGGGACTACGGCTCGCCGCGGCTGGAGCGCTACAACGGCGTGCCGGCGATGGAGATCCAGGGCGAGGCGGCGCCGGGCGTGGCGTCGGGTGACGCGATGGCCGAGATCGAGCGCATCGCCGGCGAACTGCCGCCCGGCTTCTCGGTCGCCTGGACCGCGCTGTCCTACCAGGAGCGCGAGGCCGGTTCGCAGACCCCGCTGCTGTACACGCTGTCGCTGCTGATCGTGTTCCTGTGCCTGGCGGCGCTGTACGAGAGCTGGTCGGTGCCGACCGCGGTACTGCTGGTCGCCCCGCTGGGCATCCTCGGTGCCGTGCTGGCCAACACGATGCGCGGGATGGAGCGCGACATCTACTTCCAGGTGGCGATGCTCACCACCGTGGGCCTGACCAGCAAGAACGCGATCCTGATCGTCGAGTTCGCCAAGGAGAACCTGGAAAAGGGCATGGACGTGATCGCGGCCACCATGACGGCCGTGCGCGACCGCCTGCGCCCGATCCTGATGACCTCGCTCGCGTTCGGCCTGGGCGTGCTGCCACTGGCCCTCGCCGGCGGTGCCGGCTCGGGTGCGCAGCGCGCGATCGGCACCGGCGTGCTCGGCGGCATGATCGTCGGCACCGCACTCGGCCTGTTCTTCATTCCCCTGTTCTTCGTGGTCGTCCAGCGCCTGTTCGGCAAGCGCCGCACCGCCACCACGCCGGACGACGGCCAAGCGCCGACCGACCCGGCAGGAGCCCCGCAATGATCCGTCCCCTCGTTTCAACCCTCGCGCTGGCGACGACGCTGTTCGTCGCCGGCTGCGCCACCCTCGAACCCGACCTGCCCGAGGCCACGCCGTCGGTCCCGACCGAATGGCCGCTGCCCGCCGAGACCCCGTCCGATGCGACCGGCACCACGCCGGCGCGGGAGGTCGCCGACATCGGCTGGCGCGACTTTTTCGCCGACCCGCGGCTCGACGCCGTGGTGGCGCAGGCGCTCGACAACAACCGCGACCTGCGTGTCGCCGTGCTCAACGTCGAGCGTGCACGATCGCTGTACCGCGTGCAGCGCGCCGACCGCCTGCCCTCGGTGGCCGGCAGCGTCGAAATGACGCGCACCGGCGGCGACGACCTCGACGTGTCCGAAAGCTATTCGGCCAACGTGGGCATCGCCGGTTTCGAACTCGACCTGTTCGGCCGCGTGCGCAACCTCAGCGAGGCCGCGCTGCAGCAGTACTTCGCCACCGAAGAGGCGCGGCGCAGCGCGCAACTGGCGCTGATCGCCGAAGTCGCCAACAGCTGGCTGACACTGGGCGCCGACCGGGAGCTGCTGGCGATCGCCACCGCCACGCTGGAGAGCCAGCAGGCGTCGTTCGAGCTCAACCAGCGCCGCCATGAACTCGGGGCGGTGTCGGGCCTGGTGCTGAGCCAGGCCCGGACCCAGCTGGAAACCGCGCGCTCCGACGTCGCCCGGTTCGAGGGCCAGGTCGCACAGGACATCAATGCGCTGACCCTGCTCGCCGGTGGCCCGGTCGACCCTTCGCTGCTGCCCGATGCCTTTACCCCTCAGGTCAGTGGGCTCGGTCCGCTGCCGGCCGGATTGCCGTCCGAAGTCCTGCTGCGTCGCCCCGACGTGCTCGCCGCCGAGTACCGCCTGCGCGCCGCCAACGCCGACATCGGCGCCGCCCGCGCGGCATTCTTCCCGTCGATCAGCCTGACCGGCAGCGTCGGCAGCGCCAGCAACGAGCTTTCGGGCCTGTTCGACAGCGGCACCGTCGGCTGGAGCTTCATCCCGAGGATCACCCTGCCGATCTTCCAGGGCGGGCGCCTGCGGGCCGCCCTGGGCGTGGCCAACGCCGATCGCGACATCGCCCTGGCCGAGTACGAGAAGGCGATCCAGAGCGGCTTCCGCGATGTCGCCGACGCGCTGGCGCGTTCACGTAGCCTCGCCGGCCAGCGCGAGGCTCAGGAGGCGCTGCTCGAGGCCGCCACGCGCGCGCACGACCTCTCCCAGGCGCGCTATGACGCCGGTCAGGACAGCTTCCTGGTCCTGCTCGACGCCCAGCGCACGCTCTATGCCGCGCGGCAGCAACTGGTCGCCACCCGCTTGGCCGAACAGGCAAACCGCGTCACCCTGTACAAGGCACTGGGCGGGGGCTGGACGGAAACCGGCACATGAACACCAGCGAGCAGTCGGACAAGGCCCAGGAGCGCGCCGAGAAGCAGCGCGCCCGCATCCTCGATGCGGCGCAGCGCTGCTTCATCGAGAACGGCTTCCACGGCGCCAGCATGGCGAGCATCGCCGACACGGCGGGCATGAGCGCCGGCTTGATCTACCGCTACTTCGAGAACAAGAGCGCGATCATCCTGGCCATCGTGCAGCGCCAGCTCGAGCTGCTGCGCGACGACATCAAGCTCCACCGCAAAGTCGACCTGGCGGCCGAACTGGCGTCGCACTACGGGCAGTCGTGCACCAAGCAGGGTCGCGGGATGAACTCCGCGCTGCTGCTGGAGATCTCGGCCGAGGCCACCCGCGACCCGCAGATCGCCGCCGCGCTGGACGAGTTCGACCGCACCCTGCGGGCCGCCCTGGTCGAGTGGCTGTCCGGGCCGCGCGAACGCGACGGCCACGGCCTGCCGACCCCGCTGGCGCAGTCGCGGGCATTGCTGCTGCAGGTGCTGGTGGAAGGCCTGAAGATCCGCGAGACCCGTGAACCCGACCTCGACCGCGCCCTGCTCGATACGGCCTTGCGCGAGATCGTGCCGCTGCTGATGAAACCCTGACCTCGCCGACCGCTCCGGTATCCCCGCCATGCGACCGCCCCGCCGGCCCGCCCTCCCCCTCGCCGTGTGCCTGGCGTCCGGCCTGATCGCCGCTTGCGCCACCCCCGCGCTGGCCGCCGACCGCTGCCCCGAAACGTCGACCATGCAGGCGTACCCGCCGGTGGTCAGCCTGCGGATCGACAACGACCTGTTCGCCAACCAGGACGAGGGCTACACCAGCGGCGTCATGCTCAGCATGGTCTCGCCCAACCTGCGCGACTACGTCGACGACCCGTGTCTTCCGGCGCCGGCGCGGTGGCTCAACACGTACCTGGCGCGGCTGCAGCCGGAAGGATTCGACCAGCAGAACATGGTGGTCCACGTCGCGCAGGGCATCTTCACCCCGGCCGATCCGGAGCGCACCGACCTGATCGAGGACGACCGCCCCTACGCCGGCGCGCTGCTGGTGAGCTTCGGCTACAACGCGCGCAAGGACAATCGCCTGCGCACCACCCAGCTCACCGTGGGCATGGTGGGTCCGGCATCGCTGGCCGAATCGACCCAGGGGCTCATCCACGACGTGACCGGTTCACGCGAGTTCCAGGGCTGGGAACACCAGCTCCATGACGAGCCGGTGCTCAACCTCATCCATGAGCAGTCGCTGCGCAGTCCGGTGGTGCCGGTCGCCGGCTCGCTGGAGTTCGACGCGATCAGCCACTGGGGAGGCGCCTTCGGCAACCTGCTCACGCAGGTCAACGGCGGCTTCGAATTGCGCCTGGGCCAGCGCCTCCCGGACGACTTCGGCTCCAGTCCGGTCCGCCCCGCGGGCAACAACACCGCGCCGCCGGTGGATTCCCGCCGGACCCGCGGCTGGGCCTGGCACGGGTTCCTCGCCGCGGACGTACGGCGTGTCCTGCGGGACATCACGCTGGACGGCAACACCTTCCGCAACAGCCACAGTGTCGACAAGGAACCCTGGGTCGCGGAAGCGGCGATCGGCGTCGCCGTGACCCGCGGGCGCACCAAGCTGGCGTTCGCGCGCTACTTCCGCACGCGGGAGTTCGAGGGGCAGGACCGCTTCCCGGCGTACGGGAGCTTCACCATCAGCCGCGCGTTCTGAACGGCCGCCGGGCCGGCGGACCCCAGGGACGCCTTCGCACGTCCTGTCCGATGCCGTTTTCCGCGTTTGACCGGATATCGGGGGGCCGACGGAAGGAACCATCTCCATGCGCGAACGTCGCAGCCATGCTCCCGCCGATACGAGGCAGATGCGGCAGCAGCTCAACCACGCCCAGTCCGCGGCCCTGCAGTTGCTGGAGCGCCTCGGCTGGGAGCTGCGCTTCGTGCGCCAGTCCCCCGGCGAAGCGCCGGTCCGCTCGCCTGCGCGGATGGCGGTACCGGTGATCTTCGCCGGCGACGCATCCTGGGCGGTGATCCGCCCCGACGGAAGCGTGGACCAGGCGCCGCGGCTGAAGATCCGACACCCCGGACTCTGAAACCGCCGCTACTGCGTCAACCGGCGAACGGCCAGCGACCTGCCTCGGTGTAGGCATTGCGGGCGCCGAGTTCGCTGTGGATCAGCACGAACGAATCCACCCGCCACCGCAGCGGTTCGATCGCGACCGGCGCAAGCGGCCGTGGCGCGTCGCGGACCACGGTGACATGCGGCACCAGCGACTTGCCCGACGCCACCCGCACGCCGGCCCGCGCCAGCGCGTCGCCCAGGGTGCTCCAGAGATGCGCAAGCCCCGGCGGGAGCGCCTCGCAACCGATCCACCAGGGGATCGAGCGGTTGCGGAAGCTCCCCGCCCGGTCGAGGGTGAAATCGAACGCGGGCACCGTGCCCGCCGCGCTGGCGGCCGCGCCTGCGGCCCGGTCGACCAGGGACGGCGGCAACTGCGCGAAGTCGCCCAGGAACTGCAGGGTCAGGTGGTAGCGGTGCGCACCGATCCGGCGTCCACCGCCACCGTGTTCCCGGTGCAGGCGCTCCGCCGCCTCGGCGATGTCGCGACGCAGCTCATCTCCGGGCCAGAGCGCGAAGAACAGTCGATGCAGGGTGGGCGGCGCGGTGTCGAAGCCGGCCAGGCCGGGTTGGTCCATGGAGATCTCCCGCGGGCGTGGACAAGGACGGGACGCCCGTCGCCGGCACTATCGCAACGGCCGCACCCGGAACGCCAGGCTGATGCGCGGCCCGACCGGCTCCCGTGTCTTGGGGACGCCGTGTTCGTAGTGCAGCTGCGAGTCGTAGCTCATCAGCAACAGGCTGCCCGGCTCCAGGTCGACATGCAGCGAACGGCGCGGCGGCCGGTTCGGCCGGATCGCCATCCGCCGCGGTGCGCCCAGCGACAGCAGCGCGATCGGATGCCGCGGCACCAAGATGTGCAACTTGTCGCCATGCGGGGCGACGCTGTCGTTGCCGTCCCGGTAATGGTTCAGGCCGACCGCGTTGAACGGGGTGTCCACCTCCGCGCGGACCGCCGCGGCCGCTTCCCGCAGGGCCGGCGGCAGCGCGGGATCGCGTAACCGCCAAGAGGCGGTGAGCCGCGGCACGTCGACCACCCGGTCGTACATCGGCCGCCGCTGCGCCTGCCAGTCGATGCCCTCGCGCAGCGCCTCGAACCAGCGCGCGGCCGTCGCCGCATCGACCACGCCCGGCCGGTAGCGGATGCCGCATTCGGCGTCTTCCACCAGCACCCGCTCGCCTCCTCCGGGGAAGGCGTCGAACAGTCCCGGTTGGCCTGCGGCGGGCGACATGGCCACAACATGGGGCCGGCGCGTCGCGTCCACTGCGACGCGCGAAACGCCGGTTGGCGGCGGTTCACCGGCCGCCGCCCGGCTCAGGCGTCGAGTTCGCCCCAGCGCAGGTAGGCCGCGTCGAGCTCCGCCTGCGTCTCGGCCAGGACGCGATTGTGTTCGGTGATCTGGCCGCTGTCGCGCTGGTAGAACGCGGGGTCGTTCATCTCGGCGGTCATCGCCTCGATGCGGGTCTCCAGCGCCTCGATCGTGGCGGGGAGTTGCTCCAGCTCGCGCTGTTCCTTGTAGCTCAGCTTGCGGGCGGCCGCGTTGGGCGCCGCGGGCGCCGGGACCGGCGTCGACGCGGCTCCGCCCGCCATCGGCTCCAGCTTGCCCGCCGACGGGCGTGCATCGCGTGTCGGGCGCTGCCGCAGCCAGTCGCTGTAACCGCCGACGTATTCGCCAACCCGTCCCTCTCCCTCCATCACCAGGGTCGAAGTCACCACGTTGTCGAGGAAGTCGCGGTCGTGGCTGACCAGCAGCAGGGTGCCGGGGTAGTCGCCCAGCAGTTCCTCCAGCAGTTCCAGCGTCTCGACATCGAGGTCGTTGGTCGGTTCGTCCATCACCAGCAGGTTGGACGGCTGGGCGAAGAGTTTGGCCAGCAGCAGGCGGTTGCGCTCGCCGCCCGAAAGCCGCGTGATCGGCGCGCGGGCGCGCTCGGGGGTGAACAGGAAGTCCTGCAGGTAGCCGATCACGTGCTTCTGCTTGCCGCCGACCTCGACGAACTCGCGGCCCTCGGCGACGTTCTCGATCGCGTTCCAGTCCTCGCGCAGGGTCGCGCGGTACTGGTCGAAGTACGCGACCTGCAGATTGCTGCCGAGCTTCACCTCGCCGGCGGTCGGCGCCAGCTCGCCCAGCAGCGCCTTGAGCAGGGTGGTCTTGCCACTGCCGTTGGGGCCGATCAGGCCGATGCGGTCACCGCGGAACACGGTGGTCGAGACGTCGTCCAGCAGCAGGCGGCCGCCGTAGCCGAAGGTGACGTGCTTGGCCTCGATGACCTTCTTGCCGGAATTCCCGGCCTGGGCGAACTCCATCCGGACGTTGCCGGTGCGTTCGCGCCGCTGCGCACGCTCCTCGCGCATCGCCTTGAGCCGCCGCACGCGGCCTTCGTCGCGGGTGCGGCGGGCCTTGATGCCCTGGCGGATCCAGACTTCCTCCTGCGCCAGCAGCTTGTCGAAACGCGCGTTCTCCTGCGCCTCGGCGTTGAGGCGCTCCTCGCGGCGGCGTTCGTAATTGGCCCAGTCACCGGGCCAGCTGGTCAGCTGGCCGCGGTCGATCTCGACGATGCGGGTCGCCAGCGCGCGCAGGAAACGTCGATCGTGGGTGACGAAGATCAGCGCGCCCTGCCAGGACTTCAGGAAGGCTTCGAGCCAGTCGATCGACTCGATGTCGAGGTGGTTGGTCGGCTCGTCCAGCAGCAGCAGGTCCGGCGCCGACACCAGCGCGCGGGCCAGCAGCACGCGGCGCTTCATGCCGCCGGACAGGCCGGAGAACGGCGCGTCGCCGTCGAGGCCCAGTTTGTCGAGGGTTTCGACGACGCGCTGGTCGGCGCTCCAGCCCTGCGCGGCGTCGATCTTCGCCTGCACCGCGGCCATCGCGTCGGCGTCGAACTCGTCGGCGTGGCTGAGGTGGTGGAACTCGGCCAGCCACTTGCCCAGCTCGCCCATGCCGTCGGCGACCACGTCGAACACGTCGCCGTCGGCCCCGGCCGGGACTTCCTGTTCGAGCCGGGCGATGCGCGCGCCCCCCTCGCGGCGGACCTCGCCGTCGTCGGGGACGATGTCGCCGGCGATGAGCTTGAGCAGGGTGGACTTGCCGGCGCCGTTGCGGCCGATCAGCGCGACGCGCTCACCGGGTTCGACCGCGAAATCGACGTTCTCGAGCAGCAGCGGGCCGCCGACGCTGTAGTCGACGTTGTTCAGGGTAATCAGGGGCATCCGGCCATTCTACGTGGCCCACGCCGCCATCCGCCGCGCGCATGCGTCAGTAGCGCGAACGCGCGTCCACTTCCACCCGGATGTGCTCGGCCAGCCAGTCATTGCCCCATGGCCGCGCCTGGATCCGGACCACGTCGCCGGCCTCGAGCTGCTCGGGCCGCAACCATTGGCCGCGGTACTCGACCCGGGTGCGGCTGTCGTAGCGCACCCGTTCCGGCCGGCCGCTGTAGCCGCCGCGCGTGATCTCCAGGACCTGGGCACGGGGATCGATCCAGCGCACCGAACCACGCAGGTCGCCGCCGTAGTAACCGCCGCCGTAGCTGTCGCGGACGTTGTGCACCACCTCGATATCACGGGCCCACAATGCGTCGCCGGACCGCACCGCCTCGACGCTGATGCGGTCGCCCCGTTCCAGCCCGGCGGGGTCATGCAGCTGCCCCTGGTAGACCAGGCGGGTATTGCGGTCGTACCGCAGCTCGACCTGGGACACGCGGCCGCCGTAGCCGCGGTCGGCCGTCAGGAGGATGCGTCCGTAGCGCGGGTCCACGTCCTGCACCGTGCCGAGGATGCGCTCGCTGCCATAGCCGTAGCTGTCGCCTTGGCCGTGGCCGCCGTCGGGAGCGCCATAGCCGCCGTATCCGGTCATGCAGCCGGCGAGCAGGAACGCGGCCGCGGCAAGGATCAGCCAGCGGGCGGCGGTACGCAGCCGCCGCATGGAATCGGTCCGAATGGTCATGGCTCGGCTCCTGGTCGCGGGGTTCCGAGCATCGTTGGCGGGAGGTGAACCGGGGGTTATCGGGGCGGGTGGCGGTTCAGGCAGGCGGCGGTGCGTGGCGCACGTTGTTCCGGTGCATGGATGCCTGGGAATCCAGCACGTGTGGTCGAAGCGCGCGTCGCCGCGCGCGCTCTGATGGCTGCGTCCACTCGGGTGAATGCCCGTGCTTTGGTAGGAGCGGCTTCAGCCGCGATCGTGGAATTGTCCGCCCGCGACAACTTCCGATCGCGGGTGAATCCGCTCCTGCAACGGCCGAGAACCGGCGCCGGATTTCAGGAACTGCACGACAACATCGAACATCCCGCCCTCGTCCGCGCCCAGTCCGGCCGCTTCGCCGCGAACGCTTCCCGCCCCGGCTGGTCGTCGTATGGCCGGCGCATCACATCGAGCAGTTCCATTACCGCTTCCGGCTCACCTGCGGAGGCGCGGTCGATCGCCTGCTGGGCGAGGTAGTTGCGCAGCACGTAGCGCGGATTGGCCAGCCGCATGCGCTCCCGTCGCTCGGCCGGAGCCAGCGAATCGTCGCGCAGGCGCCGGGCATAGCGGGCCAGCCATTCGTCGAGTGCGGCGGCCGACGCCGCGCGCCTGCCGTCGTCGTAGAACGCCGCTCCCAACGTCGCGCTGAAATCCGCCGACTGCGACTCGGAACCGGCCTCCGGCGCGAAGTCCAGCAGCGCCCGGAACATCAGCGTCATGTCGACCTCCGCGGTCCGCATCAGGTCCCGCAGCGCCTGCATCAGTTCGACGTCGTCGTCGCGGCATCCGGCCAGGCCGAGCTTGCGGGCGGTGTTGTCGCGGTCGGCCGCGGTGTAGCTGTCGATGTAGCGCTGCAGCCCGTCCTGCAGGCGCTCCACGCCGTCGAACAGCGGCGACAGCGCCGCCGCCAGCCGGCCGAGGTTCCAGTACGCCACCGCCGGCTGCTGGCCGAAGCGGTAGCGCCGGTGCTGGCGGTCGGTGGTGTTGGGGGTCCAGTCCGGGTCGTAGTTGTCGATCCAGCCGTACGGGCCGTAATCGATCGTCAGGCCGAGGATCGACAGGTTGTCGGTGTTCATCACGCCGTGGACGAAGCCGACCCGCATCCAGTGGCCGACCATCACCGCGGTGCGTTCGCAGACCTCGGTGAACCACGCGCCGTACAGCGCTTCGCCATCGCCGCGCAGGTGCGGATAGTCGCGGGCGATGCAGACGTCGGCCAATCGCCGCAGCAGCTCGAAATCGCCGCGCGCGGCCGGCAGCTCGAAGTTGCCGAAACGCAGGAACGACGGCGCCACGCGGCAGACGATCGCGCCGGGCTCCGGTGCCGGGTGGCCGTCGTAGAACATGTCGCGCACGACCGGCTCGCCGGTGCCGACCAGGCTCAGCGCGCGGGTGGTCGGCACGCCGAGGTGGTGCATCGCCTCGCTGCACAGGAACTCGCGCACCGACGAGCGCAGCACCGCGCGGCCGTCGGCGCTGCGCGAGTACGGCGTTGGTCCGGCGCCCTTGAGCTGCAGCTCCCAGCGTTGTCCGGCGGCGTTGACCGTCTCGCCGAGGCTGATCGCGCGGCCGTCGCCGAGCTGCCCGGCCCAGTGGCCGAACTGGTGGCCGCCGTAGTTGGCGGCGAACGGCTGCATGCCAGGCAACAGCTCGTTGCCGGCGAAGACGCGGGCAAAGTGGTCGGAAGCAACATCCTCGGCGGAGATGCCGAGCGCCTGCGCCATCTCCGCCGACTGCGCGACCAGGCGCGGTGCCGCGACCGGCGTCGGGTCGACCGCGGACCACGCCTGCGCGACCTCGCGCACGCCGGGGCCGACGCGTGGGTCGCCGGGCAGCTCGCGGATGAAGGCGTTGTCGAAGTCGAATTGCAACATCCGGAGATCGTATCGCCCTCGTCGTAACGACTCCGTTCGTTGGCGCGACGACCGTGGGAGCGACGTAAGTCGCGACCGCGCAGCGCGATCCGAAGCCGAAGAACCTGAAGACCGGTGCCACGCCCCAAGCCTGCCTGCTGCAGCGGCTGGAACTTCTGGGGCGTTCGCGACTTACGTCGGCCCTGCAACGGCAGGCGGCCGTCGCAGCAGCGGCTTCACGGCAGATGGAGCATTTGCAACGCCCGTGACAGGTGGACGGATACAATTGCCGCCCCCCGACCGGCCCTGCCGGCGCCAACGAGAGAAGCGATGAGCGCCGAAACGCCCGCGACCCCCAACACCCCGCCCGCCGACGCTGCGGCCACCGACACCGTAAAGTTCACCGACCTCGCCCTGCCGGAGCCGCTGCTGCGCGCGCTCGCGGACGTGGGTTACGAGTCACCGTCGCCGATCCAGGCCGCGACCATCCCGCCGCTGCTGGCGGGCCGCGACGTGCTCGGCCAGGCGCAGACCGGCACCGGCAAGACCGCCGCGTTCGCGCTGCCGGCCCTCGCCAATATCGACCCCGCGCAGAAGGCGCCGCAGGTGCTGGTGCTCGCGCCGACCCGCGAGCTGGCGATCCAGGTCGCCGAGGCGTTCCAGAAGTACGCCCACCACCTGCCCGGCTTCCAGGTGCTGCCGATCTACGGTGGCCAGAGCTACTACCCGCAGCTGCAGGCGCTCAAGCGCGGCGTGCAGGTCGTGGTCGGCACGCCCGGCCGGGTGATCGACCATCTGGAGCGCGGTTCGCTGGACCTGTCGCAGCTGCGCTGCCTGGTGCTCGACGAGGCCGACGAGATGCTGCGCATGGGCTTCATCGACGATGTCGAGGCGGTGCTCAGGAAGACCCCGGAGACCCGCCAGGTCGCGCTGTTCTCTGCCACCATGCCGCCGCAGATCAAGCGCATCGCACAGACCTACCTGAAGGACCCGGTCGAGGTCGCGATCAAGGCGAAAACCAGCACCGCGACCAACATCCGCCAGCGCTACTGGTCGGTCAGCGGCGTGCACAAGCTCGACGCGCTGACCCGCATCCTCGA
Organism: Lysobacter sp. CC-YZS074; assembly: GCF_056739745.1. Classification (NCBI taxonomy): domain Bacteria; kingdom Pseudomonadati; phylum Pseudomonadota; class Gammaproteobacteria; order Lysobacterales; family Lysobacteraceae; genus Lysobacter; species Lysobacter sp. CC-YZS074. Next base: position 1,954,130 of record NZ_CP200301.1, read on the forward strand.
GGCCGAGCCGTTCGACGCGATGATCGTGTTCGCCCGCACCAAGCTAGGCACCGAGGAACTGGCCGACAAGCTGGCCGCGCGGGGCATCGCCGCCGCCGCGATCAACGGCGACGTGCAGCAGGCGCAGCGCGAGAAGACCATCCAGAACCTCAAGGACGGGAAGATCGACGTGCTGGTGGCGACCGACGTCGCCGCGCGCGGCCTCGACGTGGAGCGCATCAGCCACGTCCTCAACTACGACATTCCGTACGACACCGAGAGCTACGTCCACCGCATCGGCCGCACCGGTCGCGCCGGGCGCAAGGGCGAGGCAATCCTGTTCGTGACCCCGCGCGAGCGCGGCATGCTGCGCGCGATCGAGCGCGCCACCCGGCAGCCGATCGAGCCGATGGAGCTGCCGAGCATCGAGACCGTCAACGAGCAGCGCGTGTCCAGGTTCCTCGGCCGCATCGGCGAGGCGCTGGAGGGCGAGGACCTGTCGCTGTTCCGCGAGCTGGTGGAACGCTACGAACGCGAGCAGAACGTGCCGGCGGTGGAGATCGCCGCCGCCCTGGCGAAGCTGGTGCAGGGCGACAACCCGCTGCTCCTGACCGCCCCGGCACGGCCCGAGCGCAAGCCGTTCGAGCGCCCCGGGCACGGCAAGGGATACGAACCGCGCGGCCGGTCGTTCGACCGCGAACCGCGCGATGACCACCGCGCCCCGCGCCCCGCCGCCGCGCACCCGCCGCGCCACGACGACCGCGGCACCACCCCGCCGGCCGCCACCGGCAACGCCGGCGAGATGCTGTTCGACGACGCGCCGGCGACGCGCCACGAGCCGCGCGAGCGCCCCGCCCGTGCTCCGCGCGAGGCCGATGTCGGCATGGAGACCTTCCGCATCGAGGTCGGCCACCACCACGGCGTGCAGCCGGGCAACATCGTCGGCGCGATCGCCAACGAGGCCGATCTGGAAAGCCGCTACATCGGCCGCATCGACATCCGCGACGAGTACACCCTGGTCGACCTGCCCGAGGGCATGCCGCGCGAGCTGATGGAGCACCTCAAGCGCGTCTACGTCGCCGGCCAGCCGCTGAAGATCCAGCGTGCCGGACCGGGCGATGCCGAGGGCGGCCGCGGTCGGCCGGGCGGACGACCCGGTGGCCACCGGCCCGGCGGTCCGGGCGGCCCGCGCCGTGGCGGACCGCACGGTGCCGGGCCGCGCAAGCCGTTCAAACCGCGCCCGCCGCGCTGAGGACGCCCCAACCGCCGGGAGGAGCGCCATGGAATTGCCGGACGTCGTGCAGACGGGACTCGCCCTGCTGGGTGCGCTGCTGCTGGCGTTGCCGGTCGGCTGGAACCGCGAGAAGCACAGCCGGATCATGGGCGTGCGCACGTTCCCGCTGGTCTCGCTCGGGGCCTGCGGCTACGTGCTGGTCGCCCGCGAGTTCATCGGCGACGACGACCCGGCGGCGACCGCGCGTATCCTCCAGGGCCTGATGACCGGCATCGGCTTCGTCGGCGGCGGCGCCATCCTCAAGCACGACGACCACGTGACCGGCACCGCGTCCGCGGCCAGCATCTGGGTGGTCGGCGCCATCGGCGCTGCCGCCGGCTTTGGCTACTGGGGCCACGCGGTCATGCTGGCGGCGATCAACTTCGTCGTCGTGGCCGCGTTCGGGCGCTTCAAGCATGATCCGGACGACGCGGGTCGGGCGTAGGAACGGCTTCAGCCGCGATCGGTCGATCGGCCGCCCGCATCGATTCCGCGATCGCGGCTGAAGCCGTTCCTACAACGGACCGGTGCATTCGGGTTGTTTGAGGCGCATGGCGCTTTCGAAGCGGCGCGGCTGCCCGGAAAGCGGGTCTACGAATGACAACCTGCGCGCCAGCAGCTGCAAAGGCCGACCGAAGTCATCCGCGCCCTCTTCCCGCAGCCGCGGATAGAACGGATCGCCGAGGAGCGGCGCGCCCAGCGCCGCCATGTGCACGCGAAGCTGGTGCTTGCGCCCGCTGACCGGCTCCAGCGCATAGCGCCAGTACGCGTCGCCGCGCTCCAGCACGTCGATCCGGCTTTCGCTGTTGGGTTCGCCCGTTACCTCGGCCATGCGAAAGAACGGTTCGCCGCGACCCAGCCGGCTGCGGCGCACGTGCGGGAACTCGATAGCCGGCAGCGGCGGCGCCAGCGCCTCGTAATGCTTGCGGATGCGCCGCTCGCGAAACAGCGCCTGGTAGGCGGCGCGCGTGTCGGGATTGGCCGAGAACAGCACCAGTCCGGCGGTGCCGCGGTCAATCCGGTGCAGCGGCACCAGCGCCGGATTGCCGAGCCGCCGGACCAGCCGGGCCAGCAGGGTCTGCTCGACGAACGCCCCCGCCGGCGCCACCGGCAGGAAGTGCGGCTTGTCCGCCACCACCAGGTGTTCGTCCACGTGCAGGACAGCCTCGTCGAACGGGATCCGCGGCTCCTGCTCCACCTCGCGGAAATAGCGCACCTCCAGGCCGACGCGGTACGGCGCGTCCGGCGCGAGCACGTGTCCGCCACCGTCGGTGACCCGGCCGCGCGCGAACCGCGACACCCACTGGTCGCGCGACACCCGCGGAAAATGCGCCACCAGTCCGTCCAGCAGCGTCGTCCAGGGGCCGGGCGGCAGTTGCAGGCGACTCGGGGGCATGGCGGCGGGCGGCGACGCAGTGCTCATCGCCACACGCTAGCAGCTCCCCGGCGGGACTCCCCACCGGACCGTCCACACGGTGAAAAAATGATGTCGGCGTACGCGGCCGCCGTGCTAGCCTCGCCGCTCGAAGGGGAGTAGCTCCCGATCGCCACGGCCGTCAATACGAGCATCCGCTCCGGTCCGGCGGCACGTCACCACGTGCGAGCAAGACCTTCGCGACCCTGCAGGGATGGTCATCCGTCATCCGCAGGACACGTACCGCGCGCCAGCATTCCTGCCGGCGCGTTGCCCATCGCGAAGGAAAAAAACCAATGGAAGCACTGGCGAACCCCGAACTGTGGATCGCGCTCGCGACGCTGACGGCGCTCGAACTCGTCCTCGGCATCGACAACATCATCTTCATCTCGATCCTCGCCGGCCGCCTGCCGGTCGAACAGCGTGACCGCGCCCGCAAGGTCGGCATCATGCTGGCCGCCGTTACCCGGCTGGCCCTGCTGTTCGCCATCGCGTGGATCATCGGCCTGACCGCGCCGCTGTTCTCGGTGTTCGGCCACACCTTCTCCTGGCGCGACCTGATCCTGATCGGCGGCGGCCTGTTCCTGATCGCCAAGGCGACCCACGAGATCCACCAGAAACTGGAGGGCGCGTCCGAACACGTCGCCCCCAGCGCCGCCGCGACGTTCGGCGGCGTCATCACGCAGATCATGCTGCTGGACATCGTGTTCTCGCTGGACTCGATCATCACCGCGGTCGGCATGGTCGACGAGCGCTGGGTGATGGTCACCGCCATCGTCATCTCGATCGTCTTCATGCTCGCCTTCGCCCGCCCGATCAGCGACTTCGTCGAACGCCACCCGACGGTGAAGGTGCTCGCGCTCAGCTTCCTGCTGATGATCGGCCTGGTGCTGATCGCGGACGGCTTCGGCGTGCACATCCCGAAGGGCTACATCTACGCGGCGATGGCCTTCTCAGTGTTCGTCGAAATGATCAACCTGTGGATCCGCCGGCGGCAGGCGAAGGCCACGCCGGTGAAACTGCACGAGAAGTACGTCGGGGCAAGCGACGACCCCGCAGGTCCGGCCGGGCACTGAGGACTCCACCGCAGCGGCCGCGGAGGGCCGGACGTTCCGCGGCACTGCCGCCGACGGCCGGCGGAGGCGACCCCGTCATCGGGGTCGCCTCCGCGCCCGCGCTGGCGGCCCTCAGCGCTCCAGCGACGCCGTGTCGATGACGAAGCGGTACTTCACGTCGCTGCGCTGCATGCGGTCGTAGGCGTTGTCGATGTCCTGCGCGGCGATCATCTCGATGTCCGCTACGATGCCGTGCTCGGCGCAGAAGTCGAGCATCTCCTGGGTCTCGGCGATGCCGCCGATCAGCGAACCCGCGATCGAACGACGGCCGAAGATCAGCTGGCCAACGCCGGGGCTCGGATGCGCGTGCTCCGGCACCCCGATCAGGCACAGCGTGCCGTCGCGCTTGAGCAGTTCGGTGAAGGTGTCGAGATCGTGGCTGGCGGCCACGGTGTCGAGGATGAAGTCGAACGTGCCCGCGTGCTTCCTGACTTCCTCGAGGTTGCGCGACACCACCACTTCGTCGGCACCCAGGTCCAGCGCGTCCTGCCGCTTGTTCTCGGACGTGGTGAAGGCGACGACATGCGCGCCCATCGCATGGGCGAGCTTGATGCCGACGTGGCCGAGGCCACCAATGCCGACGATGCCGACCTTGGAACCCGACCCGACCTTCCAGTGGCGCAGCGGGGAGTACGTGGTGATGCCGGCGCAGAGCAGCGGCGCCACCGCGGCCAGCCGCGCTTCGGGGTGGCGGATCTTCAGCACGAACCGGTCGCTGACGACGATGCGTTGCGAGTAGCCGCCGAGCGTGTGCCCCGGCGCGTCCGCGGTGCGGCCGTTATAGGTCCCGATGAAGCCGTTCTGGCAATACTGCTCGAGGTCTTCCGCGCAGGCGGGGCAGTGCTGGCAGCTGTCGACCATGCATCCCACGCCGACGGTATCGCCGACCTTGAAGCCGGTGACCTCCCCGCCGACGGCGCTCACGTGGCCGACGATCTCGTGGCCGGGTACGCACGGGTAGCGCGTGCCGCCCCATTCCGCGCGCACCGTGTGCAGGTCGGAGTGGCAGACGCCGCAATAGGCGATGTCGATCTGGACGTCGTGGGGACCGGGTGGGCGTCGTTCGATGTCCATCGCTTGCAGCGGCTTGTCGCCGGCGAGTGCGCCGTAGGCCTTCGTATTCATCGGGATCTCCGTCGTGTGGGGTTGCGTTGTGGGACAGGCTACGCCGCAATCTTCGGGACATCACGCCCGGCGCCTTGCCACCTCCGCGACGAAGCACGCGCCGGACAAGTCATCGCCCCGCCCCGCTAGAATGACGCCCCCTCCCGTCCGGCTCATCCGCATGGCGCTCAAATCCACCGTGGTCAAGGCCGAGTTGCAGGTCAGCGACATGGACCGGCACTACTACGCCACCCACAACCTCACCCTGGCGCAGCACCCGTCGGAGACCGACGAGCGGCTGATGGTCCGGCTGCTGGCGTTCGCCCTGTATGCCGACGAGAAGCTGGAGTTCGGCCGTGGCCTCAGCGACGAGGACGAGCCGGCATTGTGGAAACGCGGCTACACCGGCGACATCGAGCTGTGGATCGAGTTGGGCAATCCCGACGAGTCGCGCATCAAGAAGGCGTGCGGGCGCTCGGAGCAGGTCGTGGTGGTGAACTACGGCGGCCGCGCGTCCGACCTCTGGTGGGAGCGCACGGCCAGCTCGCTGACCCGCCTGAAGAACCTCACCGTGATCGATATCCCGTCCGACGTGGTCGATGCCCTGCCGGCGATCGGCGAGCGCGGGATGCGGCTCAACGCGCTGATCCAGGACGGCGAGCTCCAGCTGATGGGCGAGCGCGGCAGCGTGTCGCTGCGGCCCACGGTGCGGACCGCGGCCGCCGGCTGATCCGGTCGCGGACGACAACGTGACCGAGCACGCCGACGTCATCGTCATCGGCGCCGGTGCCGCCGGGCTGATGTGCGCCCTCACCGCGGGCCGGCGCGGGCGGCGGGTGCGGGTGGTCGAGCACGCCAACAAGGTCGGCAAGAAGATCCTCATGTCGGGCGGTGGACGCTGCAACTTCACCAACACCGGCACCACGCCCGACAACTACCTGTCGGCCAACCCGCATTTCTGCAAGTCGGCCCTCGCCCGCTATACGCCGTGGCATTTCATCGACATGGTGGAGCGGCACGGCATCGCGTACCACGAGAAGGAACTCGGCCAGCTGTTCTGCGACGTGTCGTCCAAGCTGATCGTGCAGATGCTGCTGGACGAGTGCGCGGCCGCGGGGGTGCGGATCGAAACGCACTGCAGCGTCGAGCGGGTGGTACATGGCGGTGATGGCGCATTCCGGCTCCACACCGCGCGTGGGGTGTTGTCCGCACCGTCGCTGGTGGTCGCCTGCGGTGGATTGTCGATCCCCAGCATGGGCGCCAGCGGCTTCGGTTGCGACCTGGCGCGGCAGTTCGGCCACGCGGTGCTGCCGACGCGCGCGGGGCTGGTGCCGCTCACGCTCAGTGGCAAGCACCAAGAGCGCTTCGCCGACCTGAGCGGCGTGGCACTGCCGGTCACCGCCCGCTGCAATGGCCAGGCCTTCAGCAACTTCATGCTGGTCACCCATCGCGGCATCAGCGGGCCCTCGATCCTCCAGATCTCCTCCTACTGGCAGCCCGGCGACGACCTGCGGCTGGACCTGCTGCCTGGCACCGATGCACTGGATGCCCTGCAGCGATGGCAGGCGGAAAGGCCCGCGGCGGAACTGAAGACCGTGCTCGGCGAAGTCATGCCCAAGCGGTTCGCCCACCGGCTGTGCGAGGTGTGGCTGCCGAACCGGCCGATGAAGCAGTACAACGCCCCGCAATTGCGCGAGGTCGCCGCGGTGCTGGAAGACTTCGCGCTCGTGGCGAGCGGAACGGAGGGCTACCGCACCGCCGAGGTCACCTTGGGCGGCGTCGATACCGACGGCGTGTCGTCAAGCACGATGCAGTCGCGCACGGTGCCGGGTCTGTATTTCGTCGGCGAGGTTCTCGACGTGAGCGGCTGGCTCGGCGGGTACAACTTCCAGTGGGCCTGGGCCTCCGGGCACGCCGCCGGGTTGGCGGTGTAGCGAAGGTTTCCGCGGCTTGCCAGGCGCCACGCGTTGGCGACTGTCCGGGCTTCTCCCGGCTGGCCGGGCGGAGATTCGCGCCCAGTCAGAAATGACGCGAACCCGCGGAGGCGTTCCAAGGCGCGAAAACCAGGACAGCTCTCCTAGCCCGGCATCTCTCCATACACGCGCCCGGTTTCGCCTGGCTTGTACAACGTGCCCGCCGGATCCCGCGGAGCGACGTCCTTCTGCTGCCGGCCGGCCTGGATGGCTGCCATCTTGTCGGCGAGCCTGGGCATCAGCTTCGAGGCCATCGTGTTCATCCGCGCCATGGCACCAACCTTGACGTCACGCCCGCCATCGGTCGCGGCTCCGAGGATCGCCTCGGCGACGCGCGAGGGGTCGATCATCGGGTCGGGCAGCTTCGGCTCGCGGTCCATGTAGTTGCGGGCGTGCTGCGGGTACGGCGTGTTGACCGCGGTGGGCTGGATCAGCGTGATCGACACCGGTGCGTCGTCCACCTCCTCCACCTCCACCCGCAACGCGTCGGTGAAGCCCTTCACCGCGTGCTTGGAGGCGGAGTACATGCCCTGCAGCGGCACCACCGCGTCGGAGACCTCGCTGCCGACGTTGATCAGCGCGCCGCCGCTTGCACGCAGGTGCGGCAACGCCGCCAGCGAGCCGTTGACCACGCCCCAGAAGTTGGTATCGAACAGTCGGCGGCTGTCCTCCTCGCTGACCTCGACCAAGCGACCGTAGATCGCCACGCCGGCGTCGTTGATCCAGGTGTCGATCCGGCCGAAGCGCTGGATCGCGGCGCGCGCGGCGCCTTCCACCTGCTCGCGGTCGCCGACGTCGGCGGTCACCGCGACCGCTTCGCCGCCTGCCGCCTCGATCTGGCCGACCACGGTGGCGAGGGTGTCGCTGCTGCGGGCGACGAGGACCAGCCCGGCGCCCTGCTCGGCCGCCATCAACGCGGTGCACAGGCCGATGCCGCTGGAAGCGCCGGTGATCACCATCACCTGCTGGTCGAGTGGTTTGAGCCTGGACATGGGACTCCTCGATGGGCTGCGGTCAGGAGAGGATCCTTTCCAGCTCCTCCAGCGGCGTGTTGGTCAGGTTCTTGTCGACCTCGCCACAAAGACGCTCACGCACTTCCTTGTGCAGCAGCGGACGCACCTCGCCAAGGGTTTTCTCGTCGGCCACCAGCACCAGGTCCCGGTACTGGTGCTTGAGCGCGCCGTCGTTGAGGCGCTGCGCCAGCTGCTTGGCGAAGGTCGCCTTGTCGATGCGGAAGTCGTCGGTACCGTCCGGCATCGAGCCCGACGGACCGTCGTCGTTCATGTTCACCAGCTCGAGCTGGTCGTACTGGTGCAGCGAAATCCGGCGTTCATCGCCGCGGTTGCGGAACACGCGCGCGCCCTCGCCGTCGGCGACGATGACCAGTGCTTCGTTGGGGATCTGCATGGGGGCTCCTTGCGGCCACGACGGGGTTGGTCGCGGCGATGGCGCGCATCGCCGCGACCGGGGCGGTCAGTCGGCGCCCTTCTCGGCCTTGTGCTTCGCCATGGCCGCGTCGAACTCGGCACGGCTCACGTTGCCGTCGCTGTCGGCATCGGCCGTCTCGTGCTTCTCGCGCGCGGTGGCGGCGAACTCGTCGGCCGACACACCGCCGTCGTTGTTCCCGTCCATCTTGCGGACCTTCTCGTTGAAGTCCTCCGCGGTCTTTTCGCCGTCGCCCGCCTTGTCGGCATGGGCGGCCTGCATCTCCGCCGCGGTAACGCGGCCGTCGCCGTCGCCATCGGCGCGGGAGAACATGTCGCGGGCGGCACTGCCGGACTCGGCGGCGGTCACCATGCCGTCGCCGTCGGCATCCATCTTCTGCCATTCACCCTTCTCGTTGGCCAGGGCGGCGCCACCGAAGGCCAGCAGCGAGGCGGTGGACAGCGCGAGCAGGGTGCGGGAGCGGAGCGAGCGTGTGCGGATCGGAATCATTGGTGCTCTCCTGGGGGAATACGCGGGATGCGCGGATGAGTGCGATCGACCGTATTCCGCCCTCCGTTATGCACACGTGTACCGCCGGTGGCGACACGGCCCGGCCGGTGACGCACGTACCGGTGCGCCACGAGACGGCCGGCGCCATCGGAGCCGCTGCATGCCCTGCACGCCGCGCGACACCGGCGACCCCGACCGTCCGCTACCCTTTTGTCCGCACTTCCGGAGCCGCCCGATGACGAACTCGCCCCGCCCGAACGCCGTCCTCCTGGGCGCCCTGCTGTCCGCTGCATTGCTGCTGTGCGCCTGCACCCCACCGGGACCGCCGCCAGGCGGCCGCGTCGCCGAGCTGCAGCGCATCGAGGTGGCGGAGGGCGCCGGCGCCCGCGCCTCGCCCGGTGACGAAGTCAGCGTCCACTACACCGGCTGGCTGTACGACGAGGACGCCCCCGACCGGCGCGGCGAACAGTTCGACAGCTCGCGCGGGCGCGGCGAGCCCTTCACCTTCCTGCTCGGCGCCGGGCGGGTGATCCGCGGCTGGGACGAAGGGGTCGCCGGGATGCGGGTCGGCGGCAAGCGGGTGCTGCTGATCCCGCCGGAATACGGGTACGGACGCAAGGGTGCGGGCGGGGTGATCCCGCCGGAGGCGTCGCTGGTGTTCGAGGTGGAGCTGCTGGGGGTGGAGGAGCGCTGATTGGGCTCCACCATCGGAACTCCACAACGGGGCCCGGGCTTTTGTAGGAGCGGCTTCAGCCGCGATCGTGGAGTCGGCTCGAGCGGACGATCATCCGATCGCGGCTGACGCCGCTCCTACAAAAGCCCGGGCAGTCGCAAAAGCCCGGTCCCGCAGACACACACTCGGCAGCAAAAAGACAGGCGTGCAGGCGGTCAGAACGGCCGCGGCAATCCCAGCAGCGGCGCGAATACCCAGTACAACCCGCACAGCACCAGCGCCCAGAGCGCGAGCCGCAACGCGAAGCCGGCCACCTTGAGCGCCAGCCACACGCACAACACGACGAGGACGATTCCGATCCAGCTCACGCGTCTTCCCCGCCGTCTTCCTCCGTGTCCACCGGCGCCAGCCGCAGGTGGTGGAAGTCGAAGCTGAAGTCGGTCAGCGGCGAGATCGCCTCCATCCGCACCGCGCGCACTTCGCCATCGGGGTCGAGATCGAAGTCCAGGAAGGCGTCGGCATTCAGCCAGCGCTCGTCCCAGCGCACCACGAAGGTGTCGTGCTGCCAGTGCGACAGGCTGCCGACCAGCGCGGGGCTGCGGGTGAAGCGGACGCGCAGGCCGTCCTCGCCCTGCTCGACCACCACGTCGCCATACCAAGGGTCGCGATAGGTACCGGCGTAATCGTCCAGCGGCAGCGAGGGACGGGAGCCGGTGTCGCGCGCGGCGACGTGCTTGCGCCAGTCCTCGTCGGCTTCGTCCTGCGACTGGCCGCGCGCTTCCAGGTAAGCCGCCGTCCAGTCGGTGGCCGGCGCACCGAGCATCGCGTCGAGCGCCCGCATCGTCACCGAGTTGAAGGCACCGTCGACCTCGGCGCTGGTCAGCACGACGATCCCGAACTCCTGTTCGGGCACCAGGGTGATGCGCGAGTAGAAGCCGGGCCAGCCACCGGTGTGCCAGACCAGCCGCTCGCCGCGGTAATCGGAAACGTTCCAGCCCTGCGCGTAGCCGCGGAAGTTCGGCGCCGCGGCGGCGAGCGCGGCAACTTCGGACGGCTCGCCGAGCGGGATCGGAGTCAGCACGTTCCACATGTCGCGCTGCTGCGCCTCGCCGAACAGGCGCCTGGCGTCGCCGCCGGCCCCGTCGATGACACCCTGGTCGAGCTGCACCTGCACCCATCTGGCGAGGTCGTGCACGCTCGAGTACAGCCCGCCGGCGCCGGACACGTTGCTCCACGACATCCGCGGCGCGGCCACCAGATCGGTGAAGTTCGCCTTGGAGTAGCCGGTGGCGACGTTGTCATCCGCGCGCAGGTGGTCGCTGTTGAAACGGGTCTCGTCCATGCCGAGCGGTTGCAGGATGCGCTCGCGCAGGAAGGCCTCGAACGTCTGCCCGCTGGCCGCCTCGATCACCAGCTGGGCGACGCCGAACAGGATGTTGTCGTAGGCGTACTGCTCGCGGAAGCCGCCGTCGATCGGCACCTCGGCCAGTCGGCGGGCGACTTCCTCGGTGGTGTAGTCGGTGCCCGGCCAGTACAGCAGGTCGCCGGCGCCGAGCGCGAGGCCGCTGCGGTGCGCGAGCAGGTCGCGGATGCGCATCTCGCGGGTGATGTACGGATCGGACATGCGGAACCACGGCAGGTGGTCGATCACCCGGTCGTCCATCGCCAGCTTGCCGTCCTGAGCCAGCATCTGCAGCGCGGTGGCGGTGAAGGCCTTGGTGTTGGACGCGATCGCGAACATCGTGTGCGCGTCGACCGGCTCGCGGGATTCCAGGTCCTTGACCCCGTAGCCGCGCTCCAGCACCACCTCGCCGTCCTTGACGATGGCGACGGCGATCGCGGGCACGTCGAACTGCTCGCGGACGTTGTCGATGTAGGCGTCGAAGTCCTGCAGCGGGGCGGCGGCCGGCGCGGTGGTCGTGGCACCCAGCGGGGACGTCTGCGCGACGGCGGTGGCGCCCGGCGCCGTGGCCTGCGCGGCGGCTGTGCCCGGCGACGCGGTCTGCGCCGCGGCGTTGGTGGCCAACGACAGGCCGAGCGCGAGCAGCGTCGCGCGCAAGAGGATGGTGTCGGACATGCAGGCTCCCCGGAAGCGAAGGATGGACCTTACCGCAGCCCGCGCTCCCGGCGGCCCGAGATGTCCGCCATCTGCCATCCGCCATCCGTCGCCGTCGCCGTCGCCCGTAGGAGCGACGTGAGTCGCGACCCACTGACAGACCGACCACGTTGCGGATAACGCGGGCCCCCGTTCGCGCGACCGGGACAACGGGGCGAGTGCACGGCAATGCGGTGCTCCGGTGGTCAGTGGGTCGCGACTCACGTCGCTCCTACCAAAGCCCCGTCCTAGCGCGGCATGCGATCCTTTGCGGCCGCATAATCGTCCGCCTCCCATGCCCGACCCCACCACCCTCCCCGGCCTCGCGATCATCGGCGGCGGCCCCGCCGGCCTGATGGCGGCCGAGGTCGCGCGCGCGGCGGGTGTCGAGGTCGACCTGTTCGAAGGCAAGGGCTCGGTCGGGCGCAAGTTCCTGATCGCCGGCAAGGGCGGGCTCAACCTCACCCACGGCGAGCCGCGGCCCGCGTTCGACGCACGCTACCGCGAGCGCCGCGCCGAAGTCGCCGACTGGCTCGACGACTTCGACGGCGAAGCGCTGCGCGAATGGGCACGCGGACTCGGCGTCGGCACCTATGTCGGCAGCTCCGGCCGGGTGTTCCCCGACGACCGCAAGGCCGCGCCGCTGCTGCGCGGCTGGGTGCGGCAGCTGCGCGACCAGGGCGTGAGCTTCCACGTCGGCCACCGCTGGCTGGGCTGGGAGGCCAACGGTGCGCTGCGCTTCGCGACGGCGGACGGTGAGCAACTGGTCCACGCCGGTGCCGCCGTGCTCGCACTCGGTGGTGCCAGCTGGCCGCAGCTGGGTTCCGACGGCGAGTGGCAGCCGTGGCTCGCCGCGCGCGGCGTCGACGTGGCGCCGCTGGTGCCGGCCAACTGCGGTTTCGACATCGGGTGGAGCGCGCACTTCGCCGAGCGCCACGCCGGCGCGCCGCTGAAACCGGTCGTCGCGCACTGGCAGGAGGGCGGCCGCGAGCACGCGCTGCAGGGCGAATGCGTGGTGACCGCGACCGGCATCGAAGGCAGCCTGGTCTACGCACTCTCCGCGCCGCTGCGCGAGGCGATCGCTCGCGATGGCGAGGCAATGCTGTGGCTCGACCTCGCGCCCGGCCGCGAGCTGGCACGGCTGCAGCGGGACCTCGCCGCGCCCCGCGCGGGGCGCAGTACCAGCGAACACCTGCGGCGCCATGCCGGGCTGGCCGGCGTGAAGGCGGCGCTGCTGTACGAGGTACTGGGGCGCGACGGGCTGGGCGATGCACGGCGCGTGGCGGCGACGATCAAGCGCCTGCCTGTGGTGTTGAAGCGGCCGCGACCGGTGGCCGAGGCGATCAGCAGCGCGGGTGGGGTCCGGCTGGAGGCACTGGACCGGCGGTTGATGCTGGAGGCGCTGCCGGGAGTGTTCGCCGCCGGGGAGATGCTCGACTGGGAGGCACCGACGGGCGGGTACCTGCTGACCGCGTGCTTCGCCAGCGGCAAGCGCGCCGGGCTGGCCGCAGTCGAGTGGCTGCGGCGGTAGCGGCCCCATCCCTCTCCCGCGCCGTCCGGGGCTCTTGTAGGAGCGACGTAAGTCGCGACCCACTGACAAGTCGATCCGGACGCGGTGAACGCGAGGCTTCCTCCAAGCGACCGACACCGCGAAATGAACCGCGCCACCACGGGCTTCTGTAGGAGCGGCTTCAGCCGCGATCGTGGAGTCGGCGCGGGCGGACGGTCATCCGATCGCGGCTGAAGCCGCTCCTACAACAGCCAGTGCAGCAGCCGGTCGCGGATCTCCCGTCTCGGCCGTTCGAACGCGGCGGGATCCGCGTTGAGCGCGGCCAAGTCGGTCTGTCAGGGGGGTCGCGACTTACGTCGCTCCTGCGGAATCCGGCCCGGCCAGGTCATCGAGGATCGGGCAATCCGGGCGGTCGTCGCCGTGGCAGCGGCGGGCGAGTTGCTGCAGCGTGCGCTGCATGGCCTGCATTTCCTCGATCTTCCTGCCGAGTTCGTCGGCGTGCGCCTCGGCCAGGTGCTTGACCTCGGCGCTCGCGCGTTCGCGGTCGTCCCACAGGCCCAGCAGGGTCTCGATCTGCTTCACCGGGAAGCCGAGCGAGCGGCTGCGCTTGATGAAGCGCAGGCGATGCAGGTCGGCGTCGGAATAGATGCGATAGCCGGCGAAGGTGCGGCCGGCCGGCGGGATCAGGCCGATCGCCTCGTAGTGGCGGATCATCTTTGCGGTCACGCCGCTCAGCCGCGCGGCGTCGCCGATGTTGTGCAGGCCGTCGGCCAGCGCCTCGGCCAGCTCGGGCCGGGCGTTCTTCTTCGCCATCACGCCACCTCCCTGGTCGCCTGCGGGGTCCAGCGCCGCAGCAGCAGGGTGTTGGCGACCACGCTGACGCTCGACAGCGCCATCGCCGCGCCGGCCACCACCGGGTCGAGCAGGCCGGCGGCCGCCAGTGGCAGGCCGACCACGTTGTAGACGAACGCCCAGAACAGGTTCTGCCGGATCTTGCCGCTGGTGCGCCGCGAGATCGCGATGGCGTCGGCGACCAGCCGCGGATCGGGCCGCATCAGCGTGACGCCGGCGGCGTGCATGGCGACGTCGCTGCCGCTGCCCATCGCCATGCCGACATCCGCCGCCGACAGCGCCGGCGCGTCGTTGATGCCGTCGCCGACCATCGCCACCCGGCCGTGCGCCTTCAGCGACTGCACCGCGTCGACCTTGTCGCCGGGCAGGACCTCGGCGCGCACGTCGTCGATGCCGAGCACGTCGGCCACCGCCTGCGCGGCGCCGCGGTTGTCGCCGGAGATCATCGCGGTGCGGATGCCGAGCGCGTGCAGGGTCGCGACCGCTTCTCTCGCCTCGGCGCGCGGGGCGTCGTGGAAGGCCAGCAAGCCCAGCAGCCGCACGCCGGCGTCGCCCTGCTCCGCCAGCCAAGAGACGCTGTGGCCGCTGCCGGCGAGCGCATCGGACTCGGCGCGCAGGGCACCCGCGGACGCCAGCGCGCCCTCCTCGTCCATCCAGCGGCTGCTGCCGAGCAGCAACCGGCGGCCTTCGACCTCGCCGCTGACGCCGCGGCCGGCCACCGCGCGAGTGCCGTGTGCCGGTGGCAACGACAGCCCGGACGCGGCCTCGCGTACCGCGATGGCGAGCGGATGCTCGCTGCCGGCCTGCAGCGCCGCGGCCAGCCGCAGCAGCGCCGCGTCGTCGCCGTCGAGCGCGACGTGACGGGCCAACCGCGGCCGCCCCTCGGTCAGGGTGCCGGTCCTGTCGAACGCGACCACGTTGACGGCGCGCGCGTTCTCCAGCACCTCGGCGTCCTTGATCAGGATGCCGGCGCGCGCGGCGACGCCGGTGCCGGCCATGATCGCGGTCGGCGTGGCGAGCCCGAGCGCGCATGGGCAGGCGATCACCAACACCGCGACCGCGTGCAGGATCGCCGCGCTCCAGTCGCCGCCGATGAAACCCCAGCCCAGCAGCGTCAGCGCGGCGATGCCGACGACCACCGGCACGAACACCGCGCTGACCCGGTCGACCAGCCGCTGGATCGGCGCCTTCCTGGCCTGCGCGTCCTCGACCAGCCGGATGATCCGCGCCAGCGCGGTTTCGGCGCCGACCGCGACGGTGCGCAGCCGCAGCCGCCCCTCGCCGTTGAGCGCGCCGCCGGTGACCCGGTCGCCGGGCTCCTTCGCCACCGGCAGCGACTCGCCGGTGATCAGCGATTCGTCGGCATGGCTGCGGCCGTCGACCACCTCGGCATCGACCGGGATCCGCTCGCCCGGCCGCACCACCACCTCGTCGCCGACCACCACGTCGGCCAGCGGCAGTTCGCGCTCGACGCCGTCGCGCAGCACCCGCGCGGTCGCCGGGCGCAGCGCCTGCAATGCGCGGATCGCCTCGGTGGTCTGGCGCTTGGCGCGCGCCTCCAGCCACTTGCCCAGCAGCACCAGCGTGATCACCACCGCGGACGCCTCGAAATACAGGTGCCCGCTGCCGGCCAGCAGGTGGTACACGCTCAGGCCATAGCCGGCGCTGGTACCGAGCGCGACCAGAAGGTCCATGTTTCCAGTGCCGGCCTTCAGCGCCGCCCAGCCGCCGCGGTAGAACCGCGCGCCGAGCCAGAACTGCACCGGCGTGGCCAGCGCGAACTGCACCCAGCCCGGCACCATCCAGTGCACGCCGAACGGCATCAGCAGCATCGGCAGCACCAGCGGCGCCGACAGCAGGATCGCGATGAAGAGGTGGCGCAGCTCGCGCGAGCGGCGCGGGTCCGGCGCCGGCATGGCAGCATCGGTGGTGTCCGCTGCGACCTGCGGCAGGCGCGCGGTGTAGCCGGCCCGGGTCACGGCGGCGAGCAGGTCGGCCTCCAACCCGTCGCGCCGGACCGCCGTTACCTGCGCCCGCTCGGTGGCGAGGTTCACCTCCACCCCGAGCACGCCCGGCACCGCCGCCAGCGCCTTCTCGACCCGGCCGACGCAGGACGCGCAACTCATGCCCGCGATTTCAAGGTCGACCGATCCGGTCGCGACCCCATAGCCGGCCTTGCGCACCGCCTCGGCCAGCGTCGCCAGCGGCACGTCGCCGCCGGTCCGGATGTCGGCGTGCGCGGTAGCAAGGTTGGCGCTGGCCGACTCGACCCCGGGAACCGCCGCCAGCGCCTTCTCGATCCGCCCGACGCAGGATCCGCAGTTCATGCCCTCGACCTCGAGGCGGAACTCGCGTGGCGTATCGGCGGGATGGGCGGCGGCGTTCATGGGGTTCTCCGGAGCGGGCATGGCCATCATGCTCCGGCTTCCCATCATGGGAAGGTCAACCTGCCGCCGGTTCAGGCCGCGACGTCGCCGTCCGCTGCCACGGCATCGACCAGCGGCTGCAGCGCCGGATTCAGCGCGACCCGCTCGTCGAACACGAAGCAGCGCCCTTCGTAGCCGAAGCCGCCGACCTGCTCGAAGTAGCCGAGGATGCCGCCGTCGAGCTGCAGCAGGTTGTCCATGCCGTCGGCCTGCAGGTGCAGCGCGGCCTTCTCGCAGCGGATGCCGCCGGTGCAGAAGCTGACCACGGTCGCGTCGGCCAGCGCCTCGCGGTGCGGCGCGAGCGCCGCCGGCAGCTCGGTGAAATTGTCGATCGGCAGGGTCAGCGCGCCGGCGAAAGTGCCGTGGCCGAACTCCTCCCGGTTGCGGGTGTCCAGCAGCACCAGCCGGCGGCCGGCGTCGTCGTGGCCCTGCCCGATCCAGCGCTGCAGGTCGGCCGGAACCACCACCGGCGCGCGCCCGGCCAGCGGCGACGCGTCGGCACGGCGGAAGCTGATGATCTCCGGCTTCACCTTGACCTTGAGCCGGGCGAACGGCTGGGCGCGGCTGTGACTGGCCTTGGCGATGAGGTCGGCGAAGCGCACATCGCTCCGCAACCAGCCGAGGAATCCTTCGACCTCTGTCGTGGCGCCGGCCAGGAACAGGTTGATGCCCTCGCCCGCCACCAGCACGGTGCCGCGCAGCGCCGCGGCTCCCGCGCGCTCGCGCACGGCGTCGGCGAGCGCGGCCGGGTCCTCGATGGCGGTGAAGTGGTAGGCGGCGACGTTCAGGATCATCCGCCGATTTTACCGGCCGCCGGCCCCGCGGCCGGGACATCGGGCACCTTCTCGCGGCGTGGATGCCGGCGGCGCTAGCGTGGCTCCAGACCCACGCAGCACCGACGGAGGCCGCATCACATGAAAGTCCTGCTCAACACCGACAACCACGTCCAGGGCGACGAAGCCCTTGCCCAGCACGTCGAGGAAGTGGTCACCGATGCCCTCGGGCGCTTCGGCAGCCAGGTGATGCGGGTGGAGGTGCACCTGGCGGACGTGAATGCCGGCAAGTCGGGCGACGACGACAAGCACTGCACGATGGAAGCCCGGCTTGAGGGCCGGCCACCGGCCACCGCCACCGCGGAGGCCCCCACCATGCGCGGCGCGATCGGTGGGGCGGCGCGCAAGCTGCAGCGGGTGCTGGACAGCTCCCTGGGCAAGCTGGGCCACTGACCGGCACGGGTTTCCGCTGACCCGACCCCACCCCGCGGACAGGACGCACATGACCTCGCGCGTGCAATGGCTGCTGCTGCAGCTCAGCCGGCGGCTGTGGGTGCGGGTGACCCTGTTCTCCGTGCTGGCGGTGGGCACCGCGCTGCTGGCGGTCGTGGTCGCCCCGTACATCCCCGCCGGGATACCGGCCACGGTCGGTGCCGACGCGGTCGGCAGCATCCTCGGGGTCATCGCCACCAGCATGCTGGCGGTCACCATCTTCTCGCTCAGCACGATGGTGACGGCCTACATCGCCGCCAACAGCAACGTCACCCCGCGGGCGATCCGCCTGCTGGTGGAGGACGCCACCGCGCACAACGCGCTGGGGACCTTCGTCGGCGCGTTCCTGTTCAGCCTGGTCGGAATCATCGCGCTCAACACCGGGCTGTACCGGGTGCAGGGGCGGCTGGTGCTGTTCATTGCGACGCTGGCGGTGATCGCGTTCGTGGTGCTGACCCTGCTGCGCTGGATCGACCACGTGTCCACCCTCGGGCAGGTCGCCGAGACCACCCACCACATCGAGAAGGCTACCGCCGAGGCCATGCACGAGCGCCACAAGCGTCCCCACCTCGGCGGCACGCCGCTGCAGCCCGGGAGCGTGCTGCCCGAGGGCGCGGTCGCGGTGTTCGCGCGGCGCATCGGCTACGTGCAGCACGTCGACATCCATGCGTTGGCGGCACTGGTCGAGCCCTATGAGCGCGCCGAGGTCTACCTGGCCGCCCTGCCCGGTGCGTTCGTCGATCCCGCGCGCGAGCTGGCGTGGGCGGTCGGGGTGCCCGCCGAGGCGGAGGACGGCATCCGTACCGCGTTCACCGTCGACGACCTGCGCACGTTCGACCAGGATCCGCGCTTCGGCATGATCGTCCTGTCGGAGATCGCCTCGCGGGCGCTGTCGCCGGCGGTCAACGACCCGGGGACCGCCATCGACGTGCTCGGCCGGGGCGTGCGCCTGCTGGCCATCTGGAGCGAACCGCACGAGGACGCCGGCGAGCCGCCGCGCCACCCCAGGGTGCACGTGCCGGCCATCGACGTCGCGGACCTGTTCGACGACCTGTTCACCCCCATCGGACGTGACGGCGCGGCCGTCGTGGAGGTCGGGCTGCGGCTGCAGAAGTCGCTGCTGGCGCTGGCGCGACTGGGCGATGCCGATTACGTACGCCACGCCAGGCGCCACTCGGCCGAGGCGCTGGAGCGCGCATTGCCGGGGCTGGTGATCGAGGCCGACCGGATCCGGCTGCGCGAGGCCGCCGCGCAGGTGGCGGCGGTGCCCCTGCGAGGGACCCCACCCACAAACGGCGGCAACTCCACACCGCCCGACGCAGGAGCGACGTAGGTCGCGACTCACTGACCATCGGAAGCGGAGCTCGGCGTGTGCTCGCGCGATTTCGCGGACGCGCGAACCGTCAGCGATCCCGCAGCCGCGCAATTCGACGATCCGGGGTTCGCGAGAGTTCGATTTTCGGGCGAAGGTGCATCGCGTGGACCGCGGCGCGTCTGTCGGGCCATGGGTCGCCACCTGCGTCGCTCCTACGCCCGGGGCGGAGGTGGGAGCGTCAGCCCGGCCGTTCCGGATGGCGGTCCTGCCAGGCCGCCAGCGCGGCGCGGTAGCGCTCCACCGCCTCGTCGTGGACGTCGTAGATGCAGCGCACGCAGCCCTCGCCGCAGCAATCGGCGGGGTCGGGCTCCTCGGGCGGCCGCGGGCGCGGATCGTCGCGCTGTGTGCCGGCCGCAGGCGCTGTCTCCGCGGGAGCACGCGCGGCCGCGTGCGGTGCCGCGTTTCCCGTCCCCGCCGGTCCAGCGCTGGAAACCGTCATCGCGGCAGGTGGCCGTGCACCCAGGCGACGATCTGCGGCCGGGCCATCGCCCCGGACTGGCGGGCGAGCTCCCGGCCTTCATGCAGCAGCACCATCGTCGGGATGCTGCGGATGCCGAAGCGCGCGCCCAGCGCCGGCTCGGCCTCGGTGTCGACCTTGGCCAGCCGCACCCCCGGTTCCAGTTCGGCCGCGGCGGCTTCGAAGTGCGGCGCCATCGTCCGGCAGGGGCCGCACCATGGCGCCCAGAAGTCGACCAGCAGGGGTAGTCCGCTGCGCACGGCGTGCCGGTCGAAGTCGGCCGCGCCCAGCGCCAGCGGACGCCCGTCGAACAACGCCCGATGGCAACGGCCACACCCGGGTGACTGGCCCAGCCGCCCGCGTGGCAGGCGGTTTATCGCGCCGCAGTGCGGGCAGGGAATGAGGAGCGGAGTGTCGTTCATGCGTGCGGTCCGGCGATGGGCGACCAGCATCGCGCACGCGGCGTGGCATGCGCGTGGATGCGGCTCATCCGTCGTGCGGCTGGCGGCGCACTGCCAGCAGCGCCGCCAGCGTCAGCACCGCCGCGGCGGTCAGGTAGTAGCCGACCCATTCCAGACCGTGGTGCCGCGCCAGCCAGGTCGCCACATACGGCGCGAGCGAGGCGCCGAAGATGCCCGACAGGTTGAATGCCAGCGACGCGCCGGTGTAGCGCACCGCGGTCGGGAACATGCCGGCCAGGATCGTGCCCACCGGGCCGTAGGTCAGCCCCATCAGCGCCAGCCCGATCGCCAGGAACAGCATCGTCCCGGCAAGGTCGCCGGCCACGAACATCGGCGCGAACACCAGCCCGAACAACGCGATCAGCACGGTCGCGACGATCATTGCCGCGCGTGCGCCGCGCCGGTCGGCGAGCACCGCCGCCAGCGGGATGAAGGCGGCGAACAGCACCACCCCGAGCATCTGCATCCACAGGAATGCATCGCGCGGATAGCCCAGCGCGGACGTGCCCCAGCTCAGCGCGAACACCGTCATCAGGTAGAACAGCACGAACGTCGCCAGCGCGCCGACGGTGCCTGCCAGCAGCGCGCCGGGGTGGCGGGTGACCACGGTCCACATCGGCAGGCGGACGCGCTCCTCCCGCTCGATCGCGCGCTGGAAGTCCGGCGTCTCGACCAGCTTCAACCGCATCCACAGCCCGAGCGCGACCAGTACCGCACTGCCGAGGAACGGCGCGCGCCAGCCCCAGGCGAAGAACTGCGCCTCGTCCAGCCACGCACTCAGCAGCAGGAACACGCCGGTGGCGAGGAAAAAGCCCAACGGCGCGCCGAGCTGCGGGAACATGCCGTACCACGCACGCTTGCCGGGCGGCGCGTTCTCGGTCGCCAGCAGCACCGCCCCGCCCCACTCGCCGCCCAGCCCGAGCCCCTGGCCGAAGCGGCACAGCGCCAGCAGCACCGACGCGGTGACGCCGATGCGGTCGTAGGTGGGCAGCAGCCCGATCGCGACGGTCGACACGCCCATCGTCAGCAGCGCCGCGACCAGCGTCGCCTTGCGACCGATGCGGTCGCCGAAGTGGCCGAACACCGCCGAGCCGACCGGCCGGGCGAAGAAGGCGATCGCGAAGGTGGCCAGCGACTGCAACGTCGCCGACACCGGGTCGGCATCCGGGAAGAACAGCCGCGGGAACACCAGCACCGCGGCGGTGGCGTAGATGTAGAAGTCGAAGAACTCGATCGTGGTGCCGATCAGGCTGGCGAACAGCACGCGCGCCTTGGAGTTGGCCGGAGTGGTGGCGGTGTCGGTCATCGGCGCGGCGGTCGGTGGCATGGCAGTGCGAGGATGGCGGATCTCGAGCTGTAGGAGCGACGTGAGTCGCGACCTGTACATCGTGGCCGAGGATGACGGGCTCCGGGTCGCCCTTGTCGCTTCCGAAGAAAGAGCGCTTCGGGAGGCGCGTCCGTAACCGGCCTTCGCGAACCGGGCCGGCTTCGGCGGGTCGCGACCTACGTCGCTCCTACCATGCAGCGGACAGGCAAACGGCTCATTCGGCGTCCTTCTTCGCCCTCGCCTTCTGGTCGGCCCGGTAGGCCTCGACATGCGGCATCGCCCGCAGCACCTTCGACGCCGGATCGACGGTGAAGACCTCACCGACCGGCAATGCGACGTGGCCGCGCCCGCCAGTCATCGGCACCTCGACCACCTCGCCGCCGGGCGGTCCGACCCGCACCTGCAGCGGCATCGGGAACGGCCTGTCGCCTTCCGTCTTCCAGCGCAGATCGAGCCCGCCGGCACCGCGCTCGACCACCAGCTCCGGCAATGCCGACGAGTACAGGTAGACGTCGAAGAACCAGCCCAGCTCGTCACCGGTCACGTCGTTGACGATGTCGATGAAGTCCGGGGTGTCGGCGTAGCGCGGCGCGAACCGGCCGGGCCGCGGGTCGTCGGTGCCGTAGACCAGCCGGCGGGTCGCCCGGAAGAACGCTTCGTCGCCGATCATTCCGCGCAGGGTGTGCAGCACCAACGAGCCCTTGGCGTAGATGTCGCCGCAGGGGCCGGCCTCCGCGTCGTAGACCTCGTGCTCCAGCATCGGCTGGCCGGAGACGATCGGGTGCCGGTTGATCAACCCGAGCCGCTGGTCGTGCAGCTGCGCGTGATAGCCCATGTCGCCGAGCAGGTACTGCGCATACAGCGGCTGCATGTAGCTGCCGAAGCCCTCGTGCAGCCACATGTCGTCCCAGTCGTGGTTGGTCAGCTGGTTGGCGAACCACTCGTGGGCGAACTCGTGCTGCAGCAGCCAGTCGTAGCCGAACTCGCCCTTGCGATACTCGTTGCCGTAGGCGTTGATGGTCTGGTGCTCCATGCCCAGGTGCGGGGTCTCGACCACGCCCATCTTTTCGCCCGCGAAGGGGTACGGGCCGATCGTGGCCTCGAAGAAGTCCAGCATCCGCGGGAACTCGGCGAACAGCTCGCGCGCCTGCCCGTCGCGGTCGCGCAGGTGCCAGAAACGCAGCGGGATGGTGTTGCCGTAGCGGCTTTCGTACTCGTCCTGCAGCAGCTCGTACGGGCCGATGTTGAGGGCGATGGCGTAGGTGTTGGGGTCCTCGGTGCGCCAGTGCCAGGTGCGCCATCCGTCCTTCTCGTCCGTGCCGAGCAGCACGCCGTTGCCGGCGGCCACCAGCGGCGCGGGCACGGTTACGTGCTGGGTGACCACCTGCGGCTCGGCCATCGGATGGTCGATGCACGGCCAGAACAGGTCGCAGCCCTGCCCCTGCACCGCGGTGGCGATCCACGGCTCGCCGGTCGGCGCGGTCGCCCAGACGAAGCCGCCGTCCCACGGCGCGCGCTCGGCCACGTGCGGCTCGCCCTCGTAGGCGATCCGCACCTCGACGCTGTCGCCGGGCGCAAGGGCAGCGGGCAGATCGATCGTCAGCCGCCCGTCCGGATTGCTCCAGGCATCCGCCGGCAGCGTGCGGCCGTCGACGGTGATCAAGCCGATGGCCAGGTTGCGATCGAGATCGAGCACCAGCCGCGGCACCGGCGCGGTGGCGCGGAAACCCAGCGTGGCGTCGCCGCGCAGCCGGCGGGTGTCCGGAAACACCTGGAACTGCAGGTCGGCCGACTCGAACACCACCGCCTTCTGCTCGTCCGTCAATGGCGCGCCGGAAGCGTAGGTGTGGTCGGTCAGGTTGCCCTGGCCGGGGTGGCCCTGCCCCGCGGCGGCGGCGTGGTCGGCCATGAGGAAGAGCGCCAGCGGCAGACCCGCGAGTGCGAAGTGGTGACGTGACCCCATGGAAGACTCCCCTTTGGCGTGGACGCGGGCAGCCCCCGCCCGTCCCACGAACATGGCACATCGGCGAGGGTGCGGCCAACGTGGGGGCACCGCCGGGAGCCGCGCGCCTTTGTAGGAGCGGCTTCAGCCGCGATCGGCCGCCGGTTCGTGCGCGCCGGTTTCAAATCGCGGCTGAAGCCGCTCCTACAAGAGCCCGGACATCGTCATTAGACGGAGTAGGCGCCCGGCCCGGCCCGGTCCGGCTTCAGCCGATCACCAGATGCTCCAGCGGATGCAGCGACGGCCCTTCCAGTACCCGGCCATCGACGCCGAAGCGGCTGCCGTGGCAGGGGCAGTCCCAACTCGTCGCGGCGGGATTCCACGCCACCAGGCACTTCAGGTGCGGGCACACCGGCGAGAGCACCGTGAGCTCGCCCTCGGGCGACCGGTAGACCGCGTGCTTGCGGCCGTCCAGATCGACGATCCGGCCTTCGCCGGGCCGCACCTGCGACAGCCTTTCCAGCTCCGCATGCGCGAACCGGTCGCCGACCAGGTGTTTGACCACCGTCGTGTTCTCGGTCGCCCAGCCGCGGGCGGACTTGGCCGGAGTGAACCGCCGCGCGGACAGGCGCTCGGCCGCCGCGGTCTCCCGTCCCTGCACCAGATCGCAGAGGACGGCCGCCGCGACCGTGCCCCAGGTCAGCCCGTCGGCCGCGAACCCGGTGGCGATGAAGACGTTGCCGTGCGCGCTGGGTCCGACGTACGGCAGCTCGTCGGCGGCGTGGTACTGCTGGGCCGACCATTCATGGCTGAACTCCTCGACACCGAACTGCGCGCGGGCGTAGTCGCGCAGGCGCTGGTAGTAGTCGGCGCCGGGTTCGTGCTCGCCGGTCTTGTGCTTCTCGCCGACCACGACCAGATAGTCGCGCCCGTCGTGGCGATAGCTGCGTACCGAACGCGAGCGGTCGCGCACCCAGAAGATGCCGTCCGGAGCGCCCTGCATCGGTGCGGCCACCCCGTATTCGCGTTGGACCTCCATCTCCGCCTGCACCAGGTTGAAGCCCTTCGGCGTGTGGGTGGCGAGCACGATGTGCCGCGCACGGACCTCGCCGGTGCGGGTGCGCACGATGCCATCGCCCGCGTCGATGTCGGTGACCGCACTGTGCTCGTGCACGTGCGCGCCGTGGCCGGCCAGCGCCGAGGCCAGCGCGCGGGTGTACCGCCACGGATTGAACTGCGCCTGGCGATCGATCCGCAGCACGCGGTGGAAGGGCACCGGCAGCGCACCCGCCTCGACCCATTCGGGCGCCAGCCCGGCCGCGGAAGCCGCGTCGAACTCCTCCTCCAGCGACTGCAGCGCAGCTGCCCCGTCGCCCGCCACGCCGCAGTACAGCGCGCGCCGCTCGAATGCGCAGTCGATTCCGAGGCGCGCGACGTTCTGCCCGATCCGGTCGACCGCCGCCGAGCGCATCGCGACGACCTCCCGCAGTACCTCGTCGCCCCATTTCGCGCGCACCTTGGCCAGGCCGCTCGACAGGGTGCCGTAGAGATTGCCGGTCGAGCGCCCGGTGTTGCTCGCACCGATCCGCGCCGCCTCGAGCAGCGCGACCGAGCGGCCGGCTTCGGCGAGCATCAGTGCGGTGGTCACGCCGGTGATGCCGCCACCGACCACCACGACATCCACGTCGAGCGTCGCCCCGGACAGCGCCGGGTAGGCGACCTCGCCCGCCTCCGCGTGGCCGGTCATCCAGATGCTGCCGGGGTGGGTATCCATGTTGCCTCCGCGCTTGGGATGCCCCATTACGCAGGAGGCGACGTAAGCACGGTGTTCAGGCGACGGTGCGCGCCAACCGCAGATCCACCTACGGGTCCCGCGGCTGCGCCACGGGCAGGCGCCAGCCGTGCCGGATCGCCATGTAGCGCAGGCCGAAGCACAGCAGCGCCCCGACCACCACCACCGGCGCCAGCGGCCACCCGAGCCGGTGGCCGATCACCACGGTGGCGGCGCCGGCCATGGCGGCGACGGCGTAGAGCTCGGCCTGGAAGATCACCGGCGTACGCGCGACCAGCACATCGCGGGCGATGCCGCCGCCGATGCCGCTGAGCATCCCCAGCAGCGTGGCCGACACCGGGCCGAGGCCGAAGTCGATCGCCTTGATCGCGCCCGACACCGCGAAGAGCGCCAGCCCGGCCGCGTCGAATACCTGCACCGGATTGCGCAGGCGCTCGACGTCGGCGTAGCGGTAGAACGTCAGCAGCCCCGCCAGACAGGTGGTCGCCAGGTAGCTCCAGCTGACCAGCGCCAGCGGCGGCGTGTCGCCGATCAGCACGTCGCGGGCGATACCGCCGGAGGTCGCGGCGGCGAAAGACAGCACCAGCACCCCGAACAGGTCGAGCCGGTGCCGCACGCCGACGGTCGCGCCGGCGATGGCGAACACGAACGTGCCCAGGAGGTCCAGGGCGATCAGGAAGAGGTCCACGTCCGGCGGCTCGGCGATGCGGGGCGTCAGGATGCGTGGAGCGGTCGGCCGAGTTCAAGCCGGGCCGCTGGATCGTCCGCCGGCCTCGCGGGCACGCGCGCCGTACGCGGAGCCGCCGTTACATCATCGCCAGCTCGTTGTTGGTCAGCGTCCGGTTGTACTGGTCGCGCAGGCGCACCTTCCGCTCCAGGTCGCTGATGATGTAACCGCTGAAATCCACTCCGGTGAGCTCCTCGGCCATGTTGATGCCGCCGGGGGTGTCGACGTTGATCTCCATCATCTTGTCGCCAACGATGTCGAGCCCGGCCAGGTACATGCCGTCGCGCATCAGCTTGGGCGCGGCGATCTCGGCCAGCCGCAGCGCGTCCTCGTCGGGCACGGCCATTTCGATCTTGCCACCGGCGGTGATGTTGCTGCGCGCGTCGCCGCTGTCGTTGTAGCGCCGGAAGCAGGCGTACTGGCCGTCGACGCACAGCGGCCGGCCATTGAGGGTCAGCAGCCGCAGGTCGCCCTCGGCGGCCTTGGGCAGGTATTCCTGCACGATGGCGTAGCCGTCGCGGGTCACCGCCTCGATCATCTGGTTGAGGTTGGCGCCGCTGTCGGGCGTCACCACGAACACGCTCTGCCCGCCCGAGCCCTGCAGTGGCTTGATCACCCCGTAGCCGTCGTGGGCGGCGATGAACGACTTGATCTCGTCGGCGTCCAGGGTGATGCAGGTGACCGGCCGCAGCTCCTCGGGGAAGTGCTGGAAATAGGTCTTGTTGGAGGCGTCGGTGAGGTGGGTCGGGTCGTTGAGGACGATGACGTGCTTGAGCGCGGCCAGCTGGGCGAACAGCAGGCCGCTGTTGGGCGCCCACGGGCGGTCGACGACCTCCTCGGCCGGGTCGCTGCGCAGCATCAGTACGTCGAGGTCCTCGACCGAAATCCGGTGGGTCTCGCAATCGGTGCCCTGCAGGTCGGCAAGCAGCGCGTCGTCGTCGGCGTACTGCGATTGGCGCGGCACGTGCGCGCGGGCGCGGATGGTGCCGTTGGCGTCGTAGATGAAGTCGCCCAGGCCGATCAGCGCCACGTCGTGACCACGGTTCACCGCGGCGCGGGCGAGCCGGATGGTGGTGTAGTTGTTCTTCTCGGTGGCCATGTCGTTGATGACGAAGCCGAGCTTGATCGGCTTGCCGGGGCCGCTGACCGGGGACGGGCTCATGCGTGATCCTTGGAGGCTTGCTGGTGGGGGATGGGTGCGCTGCGCGCGGAGCGACCCGCGACGTGTTCCGGCGCCAGCCCGGGGGGCGGCGCGTGCGCGGGGTCGCGGCTCCCGGTGCGGGCCGGACCGTCGGCGGCGGGCTCGACGTGGAACAGGCGCTCGACTGGCGTTTCGCGGCAGCGGGCCAGCCGTTCGCCGGCGCCGTAGGCGGAGCAGTAGCGCGGCAGCAGGTCCGGTGCGACCGCCCAGCCTTCGTCGATCAGCTGGTCCAGCACCACCAGGTGCGACAGCGCGAACTTGCCGATGAACAGCGGCTCGAACTCGCCGCCGCCGGCGAGGTATTCGACCAGGTCGCGCAGGCCGCTCAGGTACACCGCGTCCTTGGTCAGTCCACCTCCGCGGCGGGCGCGCACAGCAACGTCGAAGGCGTCGTCGGTGGGCAGCTCATGGGTACCGTGCAGCACGTCGAAAATCACGGGGATGTCCTCGCCGCGTATCGCCATGTCGGTCGCCACCACGCGCGCGGCCAGCACGCGCAGGCGCTCTCCGGGCAGGTAGCCGGCGAGGTATTCGGCCAGCACGCCCAGGCCTTCCTGCAGCGGGTCGTAGTGCGCCAGGCCCACCCGCAACTGCTGCAGCGACTGCCGGTTGCCGTTGTGGCGGGTCACCAGGTGGGTGCCGATCTCGTGCTGGATCAGCGGCTGCACCCGCGCCCGCGGGAGCCGGACGTCGCCGTCGATGAAGAACTTGCCGTGCGACACCATCATCAATGAATTCAGATCGGCGTCGACGACCACCTCGGCGAAGAAATCCGGCGAGCGGTCGCGGTACCAGTCCAGCTCGTCCTCGACCGCGGCGAGCACCTCGTCGATGCCGGCCTCCGCCTCCAGCGGCACGCTCGGCCCGACGCTGGCGAGGATCTGCTCGGCCAGCGCCAGCAGCCGCGGCTCCACGCCGCCGAACAGGTCGAGGCTGGCATTGATGAAGCCGTCGGTGTCGCGCATCCGCACCAGTTCGATCTGGCGGTCGAGCTCGCGCTGCTTCTCCGCGAGCAGACCCGCCAGCAGCGGCGACTCGATCTTCTCGACCGGCAGGGCGAGCAACCGCTCGCGTACTGCGTGCAGGTCGATATCGGGATCGAGGTATTCCAGCGGCGGCACCCGGGTCCGTCCGCTGGCCTCGAACTGTGTCCACAAACGGTCGTTGTGGATGGGCGACAGCGCCAGCAGCCAGTCGACCTCGCTGTCCATCCGCGCCAGTTCGGCGTCGACCTGCGCCGCGACCGGGGGCAAGGGCCGCGGCCGGCGCGCCGCACGTGGTACGCCGGTCACCGGCACGCCAGGAACTCCCCGCGGACCGCATCGACCGCGTCCTGCAGGCTGGCGCGGAACGCCTCGACCACGCCGATGTCGGCCTGTGCGGTCCATTCGTCCATGTAGATCTTCTTGTATTCCAGCGAAATGGCGCAGACGCGCTCGCCATAGGTCGCATACAGCCACTCGGGAAAGTAGCCGCCGCCCTCGTAGCGCACGTTCTCGCGCACGTCCGGGCGGCGTCCGGCGACCGTGGTGTCGCGCAGCACTTCGGCGAAGCGGTCGACGGTGCGGCCCCAGCGGCGCGCGTCGAGCGTGGTCACGCCCAGGTCGATATCGGGATTGCGGTGCTGCGGCGCCGGGTCCGCGCCGGCGCCGTCGCGTCGATGGTTGTAGCTGTGGATATCCAGCAGCAGCACGCAGCCCCACTTCCCCAGCACCTCGTCCATGAGTGCGCGCACCATCGCGTAGAAGCGGTCGTGCCCGGCAAGCGACGCGTCCAGTTCGTCGGCGGGCAGCGGGCCGCGCCAGACCTTCAGGCCCCAGGTGTCAGCGGGATTGGTGGAGATCGCCTTCGCGCGCGGACGGTTGAGGTCAACCTGGAAGCGCGAGGCGCGCACCTGGATGCGCACGTCGCCGACGGAAGTCAGGATGCCGGTCAGCGGGTCCTCGTCACGGCGCCGCTCTTCCTCGCTGAAGGCCAGGTGCGGCAGCAGCGAATCGCGCATGGCATGACCATCGTGGATGGCGGCAGCGACCACCGGCCCCTCGCCGAGGACGATGTCCCAGTCGTCGCTGGGGTGCTGCAGGACGAGCTGTTCGTCGCGGGAAAAATACTGCGGCGGCGCGTCGACGGCCGCGTCGTTTCGATTGTCCATGCCGGCCATCGTTGCATCGCCGGCATGAGGTGACCGTGATCGGTTCAGTCGCCGCCGAGCAGATCCAGCGGGTCGCCCTTGGGTTCTTCCTGCCGCGCTTCGGGCAGCCGCTCGATGCGCGCGGCGCGGTAACGCGCCACGGCCTCGCGCGCCAGCTGCTCGCGGTACTCGTCCGACACCAGCGTCTCGGGGCCGAATACGTCGGCCATCAGCGTGGCGATTTCGCGCGCCGTGGCCTGGTGGGCGTCATCGACCGCGGCACCCGACGCACGCAGGCGCTCCAGCGTGCGTTGCGCCACCAGCAGACCGCTGGCGATGGTCAGCTCGTGGGCCTGCGCGTCGGCCGGGTCGCGCCGCAGTACCTGTTCGGCCGCCGAGAGCGCATCGACCGCGCGTCCCTGCCGATAGCGCAGGCCGGCGATCTCGAGCCACGGCTCCTTGCGGGTGGGGTCGAGCGCGGCGGCCTGCTGCAGCGTGGCGACCGCGGCATCGACCTGGCCGGCCTCCGCATGGCTGCGCGCGAGCAGCATCGACGCGTCGTAATCGGGCGCGGCAGGTGCGTGCAATGTGGCGCAGGCACTCAGTGAAGCAGTCAATGCCAAGGTCACGCAGCTCTTCAGGGCGCCACGGAACCGGGCTGGAACGACAGGACTCATGGGGGTCTCCGTTCCCTGATGCACGGGAACCTATCAGCGGCGACGTAAAAATCTCGATGACCGGGGCGCATCCACGCATTCCCGGCCCCTGAACAGGCGCCATTGTCCCAAAAAACCGTGCGCGGGTTGCGGCGGGCGTCCGACTTTCCTAGGCTGGGGCGGTAGCACTTTCGCTCATCTTCCCTGCGCCGTGAGTTTCACCGGCGTATTTCCACCCTTCCCTACTGTGAGGTTTCCCCATGGAGATCGCCGATCGGCGCGTCGCCACCATCCATTACACCCTGACCAACGACGCCGGCGAGGTCATCGACAAGTCCGCCGCGGAAGCCCCGCTGAGCTACCTGCAAGGCGCCGGCAACATCATTCCCGGCCTCGAGCAGGCGCTGGTCGGCAAGAAGACCGGCGATACCCTGACCGTCGACGTCGCTCCCGAGAAGGGCTACGGCCCGCGCCACGACGGGCTGATCCAGACCGTGCCGCGCAGCGCGTTCCAAGGCGTGGAATCGGTCCAGCCGGGCATGCAGTTCGAGGCCCGCACCGCGCAGGGACCGCTGCTGGTCACCGTGACCAAGGTGGAGCCGGAAGAGGTCACCGTCGACGGCAACCACCCGCTGGCGGGGCAGAACCTGCACTTCGCGGTCGAGGTGGCCGACGTACGCGAAGCCTCCGAGGAGGAGCTCAACCAGGGCCACGTGGAACCTGCCGCCTGACCCATGCCGAATGCCGGAAAAGCCCGCGCCGGTCGCGGGCTTTTTTGTGCCGGTCAGACCACCAGCGCCATCACCGACACGTAGTGGCAGACGCTGCCGGCCACCACGAACAGGTGCCACACCGCATGCGAGTAGCGCAGTGCCGGGCGGTGATAGAACAAGGTGCCCAGGGTGTAGAACACGCCACCGGCGAGCAGCCAGCCCAGCGTCCAGCCGTCCAGCGCGTTGAGCAGCGGCTTGATCGCCACCAGCGCCAGCCACCCCATGCCGACATAGAGCAGCGTCGACAGCAGCTTGAACCGGCCGGTGAAGAACAGCTTGAACACCACGCCGGCGATCGCCAGCGTCCAGATCGCGGCGAACAGGCTCCAGCCCCACGGCCCGCGCAGGCCGACCAGGGTGAACGGCGTATAGGTGCCGGCGATCAGCAGGTAGATCGCGCAATGGTCGAAGACCTTCAGCCGCGCCTTCGCCACCGGATGCGCGATCGCGTGGTACAGGGTCGATGCCAGGTACAGCAGCAACAGGCAGACGCCGAACACGATCGCCCCGGCCAGCTGCCACCCATCGCCGAACAGTGCCGCCAGGGTGATCAGCACCGCACCGCCGGCCAGCGCCGCGGCCGCGCCCAGCCCATGGGTGATCGCATTGGCCAGTTCCTCGCCGGCATGCACGTCGACGGGCACGGCGGGCGAAGCACTCGGATGACCAGTACGGCTGCGCATGGCACCGATCTTACCCGAGCACCGTGGGCCGACGGCCGGCGCGCGCGGATCAGCGAGCCGAGTCGATCAACGGCCGCCGGTCCGATGCACGCGGCGTAAACACCCGGGCGCTAGGCTCGGGCGATCCCTTTCGACCACTGCGGGCCGCCAGGCGCGGTGGTCCACCGAATGGAGAGCCATGATGTCCGTCCACCGGCGCAGCATCGCCCTGCTCATCACCGGAATCGTCTTCCTGCTGATCGGACTCGCACTCGGGGGTGGCGGCATCCAGCTGGTCGCGTTGGGCGGGTCGTGGTTCTACCTCGCCGCGGGCGTCGGCTTCGTGCTCACCGGTGTCCTGCTGCTGACGCGACGCCGGGCGGCACTGCCGGTCTACGGCCTGCTGCTGGCGTCGACGCTGGCGTGGTCCTGGTGGGAAGCGGGGCTGGACTGGTGGCCGCTGGCGGCCCGCCTGGGCCTGCCGTTCCTGCTCGGCCTGTGGCTGCTGATGCCGTGGATCACGCGACCGCTGCAGCCGGTGCGCGGCACCCTCGACCACCCTTCGCACCCGCGCGCGTGGCGCGGCGCCGCGTTGCCGCTGACGGTCGCGGTGGCGCTGACGGTGGTGGTGTCCGCGCTCTCGTGGTTCAACGACCCGCACCGGATCGAAGGCCACGCTCCCGCGGCGCGCGCCCGGCCCGCGGCGCCCGGCGTGCCGGAAGGCGAATGGCACGCGTACGGGCGCACCCCATTCGGGCAGCGCTATTCGCCTTTGGACCAGATCACGCCCGCCAATGTCGACGGACTCGAGGTGGCGTGGACCTACCGTACGGGCGATGTCCGCGGGCAACCCGGCGACCCGGTCGAAACCACCTTCGAGGTGACGCCGCTGAAGATCGGCGACCGCCTCTTCCTGTGCACGCCGCACCAGTTCGTGATCGCGCTCGACGCGACCACCGGCGAAGAGATCTGGCGGCTCGATCCCGAGATCCAGGGCGAGCTGGCGCTGCAGCACCTGACCTGTCGCGGCCTGTCCTACCACGCCGGTGGTGACGCTCCGGCCGCCTCCGCACCGGCAGGGTCGTCGTCCGACGACAGCGCTTCCGCGGCCGCGCGCCCGGCGGACGCCACCGGACAGCAACGGTCCGCTGCGGCCGCCACCACCGCGCCGGTCACCGACGGCAACCCCGAAGCGAGCGAGCGCACCGCGCCGGCGCCCGGCACTTCGGCTGCCGCGCCACGCCCCACCGACGCGCCGATCGCCACCCGCAACCTGCCGGTCGCCGAACGCTGCATCGCCCGGCTCTTCATGCCGACCGCCGACGGGCGCCTGATCGCGATCAACCCCGACAACGGCAAGGTCTGCCCCGAATTCGGCCACGGCCGCGGGCAGATCAACCTCTGGGCCAACATGCCGTACGTCAACCCGGGCTCGTACTACTCGACCTCGCCGGTGGTGGTCACCGAGTCGCTGGTCATCGTCGGCGGCACCGTGCTCGACAACGTGTCCACCACCGAGCCGTCCGGCGTGATCCGCGCATTCGATGTGCGCACCGGCGACCTGGTGTGGGGCTGGGACCCGGGCAACCCGGGCGATACCGCGCCCCTGCCGCCCGGCGAAACCTACACGCCTAGCTCGCCCAACAGCTGGTCGATCTCCAGCGTCGACGAGGCGCTCGGACTGCTCTACGTGCCGCTCGGCAACCAGCCGCCGGACCAGTGGGGCGGCGCCCGCAGCCCCGCGACCGAACGCCATTCCTCCTCGGTGGTGGCGCTGGACCTCGCCACCGGCCGGGTGCGCTGGGTTTTCCAGACCGTCCACCACGACCTGTGGGATTACGACGTGCCCTCGCAGCCCAGCCTGGTGGACCTGACCATCGACGGCGCGACCGTACCCGCGCTGGTGCAGCCGACCAAGCAGGGCGAGTTGTACGTGCTCGACCGCCGTACCGGCGAGCCGTTGCTGCCGGTGACCGAAGTCCCCGCGCCGCAGGGCGCCGCCGAAGGCGACCACACCGCGCCGACCCAGCCGGTATCCGCGCTGTCGTACGACCCGCCGCCGCTGCGCGGCCGCGACATGTGGGGCGCGACCCTGCTGGACCAGCTCGCCTGCCGCATCTCGTTGAAGAAGCTGCGCTACGAGGGCCGGTACACGCCGCCGAGCACGCAGGGCACGCTGGTCTACCCGGGCAACTTCGGGGTGTTCAACTGGGGCGGCATCGCGGTCGACCCGCAACGGCAGATCGCCTTCACCACGCCGACCTACCTGGCGTTCGTGTCCACCCTGATCCCGCGCGAGGACGACACCACGCTGTACATCAACACCGGCAGCAGCGCGCCGCAGCACGGCACCGCCCTGCCCGCGCTCAACGAAAACTTCGGCGCGCCGTTCGCGGTGAAGCTGGGGCCGTTCGTGTCGGCGCTCGGGCTGCCCTGCCAGGAGCCGCCGTGGGGCTACGTCGCCGCCGCCGACCTGACCACCGGCGAGATCCTCTGGAAGCACCGCAATGGCACCGTCCGCGACAGCTCGCCGTTGCCGCTGCCGTTCCGGATGGGCGTGCCCAACCTCGGCGGGCCGATCATGACGGCGGGCGGGGTGGCGTTCCTGTCGGGCACGCTCGACTACTTCGTCCGCGCGTACGACGTGAGCACCGGCGAGCAGCTCTGGGAGCACCGCCTGCCGGCCGGCGGCCAGGCCACGCCGATGACCTATCTCGGCCGCGACGGGCGCCAGTACCTGCTGGTGGTGGCCGGCGGCCACGGCTCACTGGGTACCCGGGCGGGCGACCACGTGATCGCGTACGCCCTGCCCGGCGGCGGAGACAACTGACGCGTCCGCGCCCGGCCGGGCGCCCGGACGCGGACGCGGACGAAACATCAACCGCACGCGAAGAAAACGCGGGCCGTCCTTTACGGCCGGGTTACGCGCGCCGTGCCCCAATCGGTGATGGCGGAGCCGGCGTAACACGGCGCGGACCATGGCTGCGGCGACACGCTCGTTGCAGGCCCGTCCGCCGGCCGCTGTCGCACCTCCCGGTGAGCACGCCGGCACCGTGCCCCACCCGACCGCCGCGCCGGCCGCAACGACAAGGAGAACGCACCCATGACCTCACCCCCGCAAAACCAGCCCGGCGCCACGCAGGCGGGCACGCCGGCGAGTGGCGCCCGCGGCAACGGCCACGATGCGCGGCAGACGGCCCACGAACTCGGCGAAAAGGCCAAGGTCGAAGGCAAGGCGCGCATGGACGACCTGCGCGAAACCGCCGCCGGCAACGTCGACCGTCTCGCCGAAGGCGTACAGGCCGCGGCGTCGCGTCTGGCGCAGGACGACGTCGGCCACATGTCGCAGTACATCTCCAGCCTTGCCGACGGCATGGGCCGGTTTTCCGGCAGCCTGCGCGAGAAGAGCGGAGATGAACTGCTGCGCGACATCGGTCGGCTGGCGCGCGAGAACCCGGCCCTCTTCGTGACCGGCAGCATCGCGATCGGTTTCGGACTGGGACGGTTCGCGCGGGCGTCGCAGCCCTCCGCCTCCCATACCGGTGACAGCGCCACGAGTGCGGACGGCACCAGCACCTGGTCGTCGCAGCCGGGTACGGCCGGCATGCCCGGCAGCGGCCTGGCCAGCTCCGGCGCAACCACGCCGACCGGCGTCGCGGCCGGGAGCACCACGGCGGCCACGGCGTCCGCCCAGGGCACCGGCACCACCGCCGACACCCGCAGTGCCAGCGTCTCCCGCCCGGGCACGCCCGGCAATCCCGGTCCGGCCCCTGCGTCCGGCAGCACCCCACCAGGCAACCGAGGAGGAACGCACTGATGAACGCGCAACCCCGTGATACCCGAACCCCGGACGGCCGCGCGGGCACCAACGGCACCGGCACCAACGGCCATGGCCACTACCGCGGCAGCACGGCCGGCACCACGGCGTCCGCGACCGGCACGTCCAGCGCCTCGGTCGGCCACCTGCTCAAGGAACTGCTCCACGAAGGCACCTCCATGCTCACCAACGAGGTAGCGCTGGCCAAGAGCGAAGCGCGCGAAACCATGCGCACCACCCGGGAAGGCGCGGCGGCCGTCGGCAGCGGCGGCGCGGTGGCACTGTCGGGCTTCATCATCCTGCTGCTCGGCGCGGTGTACGGCCTCAGCAACGTCATGGCGCCCTGGCTGGCGGCGGTCATCGTCGGCGGCGTGGTGACCTTCGCCGGGTTGGCGATGGTGCAGGCGGGCAAGAAGAAGTTCCGCTCCGAGTCGCTGCGGCCCGAGCACACCATGCATTCGCTGCACAAGGACAAAGAAGCCATTCGAGGGAGGATGCAATGAACACCGCCGACACCATCCGGGCGCAGTCCCGGAAAGACCCCGAGCAGCTCGAGCACGAAATCGACCGGCAACGCGACCATATCGGCGAGCTCCTGCAGGCCCTCGAAGGCAGGCTTTCGCCGGGGGACCTGTTTGCCAGCGTGATGCGCCACGGCAAGGACGGCGGCGGCGAGTTCGCCGGCAACCTCGCGCAGACCATCAAGGCCAACCCGGTGCCGACCCTGCTGACCGCCGCCGGGCTGGCGTGGCTGGCTTCCGCCCAGCGCCACCCGCACGCCGCCACGGCCGAAACCCACACGGGGGCCGGTGGCGACCTGCGCGAGCGCATGTCGGACAAGGTCGACGACGCCAGGGCGCACATGGGCCACGCCAGGGAGCGCATCGGCGAGGGCGCCCACGGCGCAATGGATTCCATGCGGCACGGCGCCAGGCGCGCGAACGCGGGCTTCCACCACATGCTGGAGGACAACCCGATGGCGGTGGGCGCGATCGGCATCGCGGTCGGCGCCCTGCTCGGCGCGCTGCTGCCCGCGACCCGCAAGGAGGACGAGCTGATGGGCGGCACCCGCGACCACCTCGCCGACAAGGCCCGGGAAACGGTGGAAAAGGGCTTCGACCAGGCCGCCGAGGCCGGGCGCGAAGTCACCGCGCCGCCATCGGCCGGGGCCGGTTCCCCGCAGGCGTCCCACGCCGCTGCCGCGGGCACGGCCGGCGCGTCCAGCGGTCGGGCCCACTGAGGCCGCGCCCTCCGCGTCACCGGAACACGCCGCCGCCCGGCTCCGACCGGCGGCGGCGTTTCCACCTCGCGGCAGTCCCGGCGTGTCGCAGGGAGCGCAGGCGTCCCTCCCCGCCTCACTCTCTGCGGCACGCCTCCATGGCCAGCGCGAACGAGCGTACCCGCGCCTGGTGATCGAACACGTTGGCGGTCAGCACCAGCTCGTCGGGGCGGTGCTGCCCGATGAAGGCCTCCACGCCCGCGCGCACCGTCTCCGGAGCGCCGGTCACCGTGCAGGCCAGTGCGCGATCGATGCCGATCTTCTCCTGCGGCGAGCAGTACCCGTCGATGGCCTCGCCCGACGCCAGCGGCGGCGGCACCAGGCCGGCCTGTCCGCGCCGCAGGTTGACGAAGCTCTGCTGCTGGGTGGTGAACAGGCGCCGTGCTTCCTCGTCGCTGTCGGCGGCGACCACGTTCAAAGCGAGCATCACGTGCGGTTGCGACAGCCGTGCCGACGGCTGGAACTCGCGCCGGTACAGCGCCAGAGCGTCCTCCAGCGCATCCGGGGCGAAGTGCGAGGCGAACGCGTACGGCAGGCCCAGTGCCGCCGCCAGCCGCGCGCCGAACAGGCTCGACCCGAGGATCCACGCCTCCACGTCCACACCCGCGCCGGGCACCGCCTGCACGGCCTGGCCACGCTGCGCCGGCTCGAAGTAGCGCAGCAGTTCGACCACGTCGGCCGGAAATTCCTCGGCGCTCTGGTAATACCGGCGCAGTGCGCGCGCGGCCGGCTGGTCGGTGCCGGGCGCACGCCCGAGGCCGAGGTCGATCCGCCCGGGGTACAGCGACGCCAGCGTGCCGAACTGCTCGGCCACCTGCAGCGGGGCGTGGTTGGGCAGCATGACGCCGCCCGCGCCCACCCGGATGGTCGAGGTCCCGCCGGCGACATGGCCGATCAGCACCGCGGTCGCCGCACTGGCGATGCCGGGCATGTTGTGGTGTTCGGCCAGCCAGTAGCGGCTGTACCCCAGGCGCTCGGCGTGGCGCGCCAGGTCCAGCGAGTTGGCGAACGTCTGCCGGGCGTCGCTGCCCTCGGTGATCGGGGCGAGGTCAAGGATCGAAAGCGGAATGTCGCGTGTGGTCAAGGCAGGTACTCACTGTCAGCGTGGGGCGGCGCGCGTTCCGGGACGGCACGGCGGCCTGGTCGCGGCGCGGGTCGATGCACCCATGGTCCGACATCGCTGCCGGGTTGTCCTTGCGGAGACCGCTCGTTGCGCTCCTCCATGGTGTGCCCCGATGTAAAGCCCCGATTGAAGCGCCACGCTCCGTAGCGCGGCATGAAATTCCCCCGGAACGGCACGAGGCCGCCGCATTCATCGCAGGTTGCGCCCGGCCGCACCGCCCTCCCCTAGACTGGAACGACCTGTCGCCGGCCCGCCGCCGGTGCCCGCCCGACCGAGGATGCGCATGCCCATCAAATGGTTCCCGCTCGCGCTGTGCCTGGCCCTGGCGGCCTGCAGCCCGGCCGCTCCGCCGGAGGAGCCGGTCATCATCGAAGCGGCCACCAGTGGCGACGGGAACGGCAATTACGGCGCGGTTTCGGTCGACGAACCCGCCCCGCCGGAACCGCCGCCGGACATCGCCAGCACCACCGACTGGCCCGCCGTCGAACTCACCTCCGGCGAGGCGCTGATCAGCTGCTCGGTCGACTACGAAGCCGCCGGCGATGGCCAGCCGCTGGTCGACCTCGGCTTCGAGCCGGTGATGGAGGCCATGCAGCCCTGCCAGGAGCCCGGCGTGCTGCGGCTGAGCTACACCGGCAAGGTCGCCCCCGACTTCGCCGCGCTGATCGAACGCGTCGCGGTGATGGCCGACCGCATGGAGATCGGCAAGCGCATCCTCGACATCGACTCCAGCGGCGGCCAGGTCGAGGCCGCGATCCGCGCCGGCGACCTGATCGCCGAATCGGGCTGGACCATCTGGGTGCGCGAGGACGCCATCTGCCACAGCTCGTGCGTGCTGGTGCTGGCCGGCGGCGACAACCGCCTGCTCTCGGGCAAGGTCGGCGTGCACCGGATCATCCGCCTGCATTCCGACGCGACCTCGCGTGCGGAGCTGAGCCGCGAGCTGCAGGAAGTGCACTCCAACATCGAGCAGTACCTCGCCCGCAACGGCGGCGCGGTGGCGGTGGCCGACCTGATGATGACCGTGCCCAACCGCAGCCTGCGCCTGCTCACCGAGGAGGAGCTGGACCAGTACGGCATCGCCGGGATCAACGCCGCCCAGGACGACCTCGACCGGATCCGGCTCGCCCGCAAGTGCGGCGAGGACTTCGTGCGTCGGCGGGACGACTTCTTCCGCAGCTTCGACCGCCGCTGCGCCGGTTCCGGCGAGGACCTGGAGGCGATGAACACCTGCGGGCTGGAGCTGCGCGAACGCTTCGGCTTCCCCGACGACAACTGCCGTCTCGACAGTCCGTTCGCCGAGCTGGACGTCCGCTCGCATGCGGCGGCGGAGCCGGCGGAACCCGCGCTGGAGGCCCCGCCGGGCTGACGGCCGACCCCGCGACAGGCGACGGTGCCTTCACGCCGGCCGCGGCCCACTCGCGGCTCGTCGTTCCCGAGGCCACCGCATGCCTGCTCCATCCCACCTGCACGACTGCCTCATCGTCGGGGCCGGTCCTGCCGGCCTGACCGCCGCCACCTACCTCGCGCGGTTCCGCCGCGACATCGTGGTGGTCGACGCCGGCCGCAGCCGTGCCCGCTGGATCCCGGCCAGCCACAACGTGCCGGGCTTTCCTTTCGGGGTGGCCGGCAACGAGCTGCTGGCGCGCTTTCGCACCCATGCCGAGGCCTACGGGGTGGCCATCGAGTCCGCCCATGTCGACCGGCTCGCGCTGGCGGATGAAGGTTTCGTCGCCGGTGCCGGCGCGCGCGAGTGGCGGGCCCGCAAGGTGATCCTGGCCACCGGCGTGGTCGACCGGTTGCCGGAGCTGGACGGGATCGAGGAGGCGATCGCCAGCGGCGCGATCCGCCTGTGCGCCGTCTGCGATGCCTACGAAGCCAAGGACGATGCGATCGCGGTCCTCGCGCCCGCCGACGAAGCGGTGAACCACGCGCTGTTCCTGCGGACGTTCTCGCGGCGCGTGTCCGCGATCGAACACCTGGGCAGCGACGGAGCGGAAGCGGACGACGCCCTGCGCCAGCGTGCCGCCGACGCCGGCGTACACCTGCTGTCACCGCCGCGCCGCCTCGCCCTGGTCGACGGCGGCTGCGAAGCCGAGTTCGCCGATGGCCGGCGCGAGCGTTTCGACACCGTGTATCCCGTGCTCGGCGCGGATGCGCAGTCCGGTCTCGCGACCGCGCTGGGGGCGGTGGTCGACGATGCCGGTGCGCTGCTGGTGAACGACCACCTGCAGACCAGTGTCGATGGCCTGTACGCTATCGGGGACGTCGCCAGCGCGCTCAACCAGATCGCGGTGGCGGTCGGACATGCGGCGATCGCCGCCACGTCCGTCCACCGCCGCTTGCCGCCGAACCGCTGCTAGCGCGCCGCCGGCGGTGCGCAACGTGGCTCGGCTACTGCCCGCCGGCCTGTTCGTTCGTCGAGTCGTTCGCCTGCGTACCCTGTTGCCCTTGGGCGGCCTGTTCCTGGGCCGATCCGGTCACTGCCTCACCCTGCGGGCTGACGAGGTGCCAGTGGCCCCACTTGTCCTGCAGGTCGTGTCCGCCGGTGCGGCCGACGCCGACGTCGGCCGCGTAGCGGTACAGCGGGTGGTTGTTGTACGTCACCTGGGTGGAGCCGTCCTCACGCTCGATGGTGCCCAGCAGCCCCGCCTCGAGCTCGGCGCCCGGCGTCGGCGCGGCCTCGGCGACCAGCAGCGGCGGCCACACCTCGATGCACTGGTCGACGCACTTGGCGCCGTCGGTATCGCCCTCGACGTAGTACAACGCGCTGCCGGCGCTGTTGACCAGGTACGGCCCCGCCCCCCCGGCAGTGGCGACCGTCAGCACATTGGATGCGGCGCCCTGCGCGTTGGCCGCGTCCCTGCCCAGCTGCCCGGTGCCCTCCACCGTGCCGCCGACGCTGCTGTCGGGGCCGGTGCCGGGCGGCGTGGCCGGGCCCAGTTCGTTGCCCGGGGCGTTGGCGTCGGCCGCGGCGTCGCGGACGTCGTTGGCGTCGATGTGGTCGGCCGCGTCCTGTGCGCAGCCGGCCAGGCACAGCAGCGCGATGACGCCGCACAGTTTGATCTGAAGGGTGTGTCGCACCGGAATCTCCTCGTGGCGTGGGAGCGGCGAATGCCGCTGGCGATGCCGGATCAATAGCCGGGCGGGCGTTAATGCGCGGTTCCCGCCGCGTGCACTGCGCGTGACGCTCCCTCACCCGGCCTAGAGCGTCCGGCCGGCACCCTCCGGCAATGACTACGCTGCGCATCGCCACCTTCAACATCAACGGCGTCCGCTCGCGACTGCCGTCGCTGCTACAGTGGTTGGAGCGCGAAGCGCCCGACATCGCGTGCCTGCAGGAACTCAAGGCGCCCGACGAAGCGTTTCCGATCGAGGAGATCCGCGCCGCCGGCTACGGCGCGATCTGGCACGGCCAGCGGTCGTGGAACGGCGTGGCCATCCTCGCGCGCGGGATGGATCCGCTGGAAAGCCGCCGCGGGCTGCCGGGCGATCCGAAGGACCGCCAGAGCCGCTACCTGGAAGCGGCCGCGCACGGGGTGATCGTCGGCAGCCTGTACCTGCCCAACGGCAATCCGCAGCCCGGGCCCAAGTTCGACTACAAGCTGGCGTGGTTCGAACGCCTGCTGCGCCATGCGGCCGGCCTGTGGAAGAGCGCACACCCGGTGGTGCTGGCCGGCGACTACAACGTCGTGCCGACCGACGCGCTGGACATCTACAACCCGCGCTCATGGAAGAAGGACGCCCTGTTGCAGCCCGGGAGCCGCGACGCCTGGGCGCGCCTGCTCGACCAGGGCTGGACCGACGCGCTGCGCGCCCGCCATCCCGGGGAGCGCATCTACACGTTCTGGGACTACTTCCGCCAGCACTGGGAACGCAACGCCGGCCTGCGCATCGACCACTTGCTGCTGAGCGCACCGCTGGCCGGCCGCCTGGTCGATGCCGGCGTGGACCGCTGGGTGCGCGACCTGCCCAAACCCAGCGACCACGCGCCGACCTGGGTGACGCTGGACATGGATTGACCCGCCGCATCCGACACTCGCGGGTCCGCGCCGACGGCGACGCGCCGTGCACCACCGCGGGCGCAGGCTCGGACTGGCCGCACTGCGCGGCCTCCCCCCGCAGCGAAGGAGCATGCACATGAGCCAATCCGACCAACGCAACCGCGAGCAGCAGGGCGCGGACAAGGGCAAGAACCTCGGCCAGGGCCTGGCCGGGATCAACGACAAGGACCGCCGTGACCTGATGGGCAACGGCGACGACGCGCCGACCAAGGACCAGCGGCGCACGCTCGGCGAAAACGGCGGCGATGCCGG
This sequence comes from Lysobacter sp. CC-YZS074, assembly GCF_056739745.1. NCBI lineage: Bacteria > Pseudomonadati > Pseudomonadota > Gammaproteobacteria > Lysobacterales > Lysobacteraceae > Lysobacter > Lysobacter sp. CC-YZS074. The sequence continues at coordinate 1,995,783 of NZ_CP200301.1, forward strand.
TTCCGGCGACAAGCGCTGAACCGCGCTGTCCTTACATCCCGCATCCTTCCGCTTGACGATGCGGTAACGAAGGAAGGCGTAGTCTCCAACCGTCGGAGATGCACAGCGAAGGGCCGAGGTCCGGAGCGAGCGTCCCGGCACGGAAGGCTCAGCCGGCGACTTGTTCCTTGTCCGCCGCTGGGCCTTCTTCTCATTCCGGTCAACTGTGACCGTCGCCCGCGACCTTCTCACCTGACGTGAACGCGGGTTGGGTAAAGCTGTATGCGCGTATTCGCCATGTACTGGTGTCACAGTCAGCCGGTCGAACCAGCAAGCCCGCTGGAACGAAGGCGAAGGCGCGAACCCACAACAGTCCATGGAGTCGTGAAATGAGCAACTTGACGAAGAAGACGGCGGTTCTGGCGCTCGCGCTTGGTTCGGCGTTCGCACTGTCCGCCTGCGATGTCGACCAGACCCAGGAGGGCGAGCTGCCGGACGTCGACGTGCAGGCCGAGGGCGGCCAGATGCCGGCCTATGACGTGGACGCACCGGACGTGGACGTCGATACCGAGGAAGTCACCGTGCCGGTGCCGGACGTCGACATCACCCCGGCCGACGAGACCGAGATGGACGATCCCGAGGACGTCAACGATCCGAGCGACGTACAGGACGAGAACAACCCCGGGACCTGAGGTCACGGGCGCAACGGAAAAGGGCAGCCACATGGCTGCCCTTTTTTTTCGGAGCGGCCTGACCAGCGCCGCCCTGATTCCATCACCAGCGGGGAACCCGGCCCGCATCAGGCGGCGGCGCGGGTCTCCGATGCGCCGATGCGTTCCTCCGAACGCCCGAGGCGGAACACCGATACCGAGTCGCTGAGGCTGCCGGCCTGCTGTTCCAGGCTGCGGGCGGCCGCGCTCGCCTCCTCCACCAGCGCGGCGTTCTGCTGGGTGCTGTCGTCGAGCTGCATCACCACCTGGTTGACCTGCTCGATGCCGGCGCTCTGCTCGGCCGAGGCCGCGCTGATCTCCGCCATCAGCTGGGTTACCTGGCGCACGCCACCGACGATGTCCTGCATGGTGCGGCCGGCCTCGTCGACCAGCACCGCGCCGCTTTGGACCTTCTCCACCGAGTCCTGGATCAACTGCTTGATCTCGCGCGCGGCGTTGGCCGAGCGCTGCGCCAGGGTGCGCACTTCCGAGGCGACCACGGCGAAGCCGCGGCCCTGCTCGCCGGCGCGTGCCGCTTCCACGGCGGCATTCAGCGCGAGCAGGTTGGTCTGGAAGGCGATGCTGTCGATCACGCCGGTGATGTCGACGATACGGTGCGACGAGGTATTGATCTCGCTCATGGTGGTCACCACGCGGCCCACCACTTCGCCGCCGCGCACCGCCACGTCCGAGGCGTTGATCGCCAGTTCGTTGGCCTGCCGGGCGTTGTCGGCGTTCTGCCGGACCACGCTGGTCAGCTCCTCCATCGAGGAGGCGGTCTCCTCCAGCGAAGCGGCCTGGCGTTCGGTGCGGACGGACAGGTCGACGTTGCCGGCCGCGATCTCGCGCGCGGCTTCGTTGATGGCGTCGGAACCGCCGCGGATCTGCTGGACGATCTGGGCCAGCCGGTGCACGGTCGCGTTGGCGTTGTCGGCCACGTCGCCGAACCGGCCGGCGAGCGGGCGGTCGATGCGCTGCCCGAGGTCCCCGTCGGCCACCGCGGCGAGCAGCCGGCCGATTTCGTCCAGACTCTCGTCGGAGGTGCGCATGAGCTGGTTGAGCGAGCCGATCATGTCGCGGTAGACGTGCTCGAAGCGGTCTTCCTGGCCGCGCTGGGAGAAGTCTCCGGCGACCGCGGCGGCGACCAGCCGGCTGATCTCGCCGTTGATGGCGGCCATGCCGGCCTTGACGGCGTCGATCGCGCGGGTGATCTCGGCCTGCCGGCCGGGCAGCCGGTCCACGTCCACCGACAGGTCGCCGCGGGCGTAGTGCGAAACGACGTCGACCACGTGGGCGTTGATGCGGATATGCGAGTCGACCAGCTCGTTGACGCCGCTGGCCATGTCGCCGTACGCACCCGGGAACGCGTCGGCCTGGATCCGGTGGTCGGTCTCGCCGGCCGCGTGCCGGCGGGAAATCTCGTGCTGCGCCTCGACGAAGCGACCCAGGCCGTCCTGCATCGAGCGCATGGAACCCAGCAACTGGCCAACCTCGTCGCGCGAGTCCACCACGATCTCGTTGTCGAACCGGCCCTGCGCGATCGCCGCCGAAATGCGGGTGGCACGGCCGAGTGCGCGGCCGATCATCCGCGCCAGCAGCAGGCCGAACGCCAGTGCCAGCACCGCGACCGCGACGGTCAGCGCGGTGATCACCACCAGCGAGCGCCGGTAGACCGCGTCGGACTCGGCCAGCTGCTCCTGCAGCAGGCGATCGTCGTTGTCCTTGAGCTTGTTGAGCGCGGTGAACATCTCCAGCCGCAGCGGGTGCAGCGTGTCCATCGCGAGCGAGGTGGCGGTGTCGTAGTCACCGGCCCTGGCGGCGTCGAGGAAGGCCTGGCTGCCGTCGAGGTAGCGCTGGTACATGGGCGCGATCGCCGCATACATCCTGCGCGAGCTGTCGTCGGTCAACAGCGACGCATAGAGGTCGTTCGCCTCGTGCGCACCGTTGCGGGCGAACTCGAAGCCGGGCAGCGCGCCTTCGTAGTCGCGGGTCTGCAGCAGCACCATCTCGTTGGTACGCAGCTCGGAGATCCACGCGAACATGTTGGCGATCGCCCGCACCGACGGCATCTGGTAGCGGGTGATGCGCTCGACCTGCTGGTTGGAGTACGTGATCTGGTTGTACGCCAGCACGCCGAGCACGATGGTCAGCACGACCGACATCGAGACGCCCAGCAACTGCTTGCGGGCGATGGGCATGTCCTTGAACCACTGCATTGCATTCACCTTCGGGGAGGGGGTGTCGTCACGCGTGCGGGGCACTGCGACCGGAGAGGAGTCGGGAAACGGGGCGGAGCCGGTGGACCACTGCACCATCGGCCGCCGGCTCATGGCAGGTGGACCTTCAACAGCAGGCTGGCGGTGTTCTGGTCGGTACCGCCGAGCACATCGCGGCCGAGCACGCCGTCGTCGTCGATGCCGAACTTGTTCTTCCAGTAGTCGTACTCGACGCCGACGTAGACGGTCTTCCCGCCCCAGCCCAGCGCCTTGCCGAGGTCATACTTCACCTGCGGGTTGACGTGCAGGTGGGCGTGGCGGCCGCGACCGTTGTCGACCACCCAGTCGATGAAGCCGTCCAGCAGCAGGTCCGAGCGGCCCACCGGCACCGTCCAGGCCCACACCGGGGTGACCTGCCACTGCGCATCGGGGCTACCGTGGCGCGGATGGCGGCGATAGGCGTTGAGCTGCACGTAGTCGAAGCCCGGGATGTCGAGGTCGACACCCGGTCCCACCAGCCAGGTCTCGACGTCGCCTTCGCCGAACTCGTACGCGGTGGCGAGCAGCACGTCCTTGACCGGACCCAGGGCCAGCGCGCGACCGGACAGCTTGCCCAGCGATAACCGGGGCGCGAATTCGCCGTACCACGCGACGCTGCCCGTGCCGGGGTCGACCGTGCCGTTGAAGGCGGTCACGTCGACGAACGCGAAGGTGTCGCCGTACTTCCAGCCGTTGGCGTGCTCGAACGTCAGCGTCTGCTGCTGATCCGGATTGACCGTGTAGTCGCGGCCGGCGAGGTAGGTGATGCTGTTGTCCTGCCACTGCAGCCAGTCACCGGCGACGGCGGGGACGGCAGGCGACAGGCATCCGGCGAGCAGGAGACCTGCGCGCAGACGGGGGGATTTCATTGGACGGAATCTCTGGACGGAAGGTCGGGGGAAGCCACGTGCGCCATATCGACCCGCCGCGCGCACTCTTGAGGGCGATCCGCGCCATCCCCGGCACGGGATCCGTTCCCGCGACCGCGGTCACACCGGCGTCAGCCTTGCATCACCCTGTTGCGACCGGCCCGCTTGGCCGCGTACATCGCCTCGTCGGCCCTCGCCAGCACGGCCGACATCGTGTCGCCACGCCCGAACTCGGCCACGCCCGCCGAAAACGACATCGCGCCGGCTTCGGTGGGCAACCGGCGCATGGCGGCCAGCAGCCGCGTGACCGTCGTGATGGCCTGTTCGACCCGCGTATAGGGCATCAGCAGCAGGAACTCCTCGCCGCCCCAGCGTGCCAGCACGTCGTTGCCGCGCAGGGAGCCACCGGCCTGTGCAGCGAACGCGCGCAGGACCTCGTCGCCGGTCGCGTGGCCGTGCAGGTCGTTGATCCGCTTGAAGTGGTCCAGGTCGATCACCGCGACACTGAAGGGATGTTCACGGCGTTGGAAGCGGCCTTCTTCCGCGGCCAGCAACTGCTGCATGTGGCGGCGGTTGGCCAAGCCGGTCAGCTCGTCGCGCGTGGCCAGCCGCTGAACCTCGCGCAGGGCGTCGGTCAGCGCCGTGCGCTCGGCCCGCAGCCGCCGTCGCAGCGACGAAAGCCGCGCCGCCACCAGCGAGACCGCCGGCAGCAGGATCACCAGCATCCCGAGGTTGATCAGGTCCACCCGCAACGCCGGATCGGCCAGCGACCAGCCGCCGCCAGAGCGGACGAGGTGGAGCACGTAGACGGTCAGGCGAAGCTGAACAGGGTGAAGCCGGTCAGCGACACGATCCGGCGCCACGGCAGCGAAAACGATCCGAACGTGAGCACCAGCAACAGCGGGAACAGCGTCGCGGTGCGCAGCGGCCCGGTGACGAGATAGCCCCAGTCCACCGCAACCACCGCGAAGACGATCTGGGCGAACGTCAGCGTCGGGTCCTTGAACCGTGCGCTCCAGCCACTCCGCAGGGCGACGTAGAACCCTGCGAGCGCCACGGCGACGCAGGCGCTCCAGACCACCATGTGAAACATGGAGACCCAGCCCTGCGCGGCACCCAGGCCGTAGACGACCGCGCTGCCGCAGTAGACAGGGACGGTGATCAGCCACTGGGTGGTGGAAATCCTCAGCCGGGCATCCCGGCCGGCCGTGGCATCGAACAACCCCTGCAGCCGCCGCGCGGCCCATCCGCGGATTCCGGAAGAACGCGTACCCCGAGCCTCCGCGCCTTCGGGCCGGCCACCGGACATGCGGATATCCGCGTCGCGGCCCGGCGCCGGCGCGGACGGATGTCCGCCGCTGCGGAGTTCGTTGTTCAAAATCGCAAGCTCTTGAAGGCTCCTCGGCGATCCTATCGGCCGGCCGGCGCGGAACTTGAGACCACGTTCCGCCTTCCACCATCGCGTCCCCCACCCCGCCTCCACACCCGCGTGCGGATGATGGCCCCGCCCCTACCGAGCGGAGTCGCCATGGAACCCGTCCGTACCGTCGTGATCACCGGAGCATCGAGCGGCTTCGGCCGCGGCGTCGCCCTGCGGCTGGCCGGCCAGGGCTTCAACCTGGTGCTCGCCGCGCGCCGCTCGCGCGTGCTGCAGGACCTGGCCGCCGAGTGCGGCAACGCGATCGCGGTGACGACGGATGTCGGCAACCCCGATGATGTCGAGAAGCTGGCGCAGGCCGCGCTGGCGAAGTTCAACCGGCTCGACGTGTGGATCAACAACGCCGGCGTGGCCGCGCTCGGCCGCTTCGACGAGATCCCGCTGCGCGACCACCAGCGAGTGCTCCAGACCAATCTCGGCGGCGCCATCAACGGCAGCCACGTCGCCATGCGCCACTTCCGCCGCATGCACTCGGGCACGCTGGTCAACATCGCCTCGATGCTCGGCCGCACGCCGTCGCCGTACTACGCGTCCTACTGCGCCACCAAGTACGGCGTGCTCGGCCTGTCCGAATCGCTGCGGCAGGAGCTGGAGGTCGGCGGCGAACGCGACATCCACGTCTGCGCGGTCCTGCCGATGGCGGCCGACACGCCGTTCTACGAGCACGCCGCCAACTACACCGGCCACGACCTGTGGCCGTTCCCGATCACCGACGCCGGGCAGGTGGTGGACGCGATCGTCGACGTGGTCCAGCGCCCACGCGACGAGGTCACCGTGGGGCTGCCGGCGGCCGCGGCCGCGCTGTCGGAACGGCTCGCACCCGGCCCCACCCAGGCCGTGACCGGCGTGGTCGCCCACCAGTTGCAGATGGAGCAGGCGCCACCCGCCACGGCGACGCCGGGCAACGTGCACGCGCCATCACCGATCGGCACCGGCGTGCACGGCGGCATCCGCGCCCGCATGGCCGCCGAGCTGGACCGCACGGGGCCGTAATCCACGCACCGGCAAAACCGGCGGGATGTCCCTCCGGCCGCTCCCCCCCTACAGGAAACGACATGGCAAAAACCGGCAGCAGGAAGGTGGTGGTCGCGGCGTTACTCGGCAACGGCGCCGTGGCGGTGACCAAGTTCGTCGCCGCCGCGGCGACCGGCAGTTCGGCGATGCTCAGCGAAGGCGTGCACTCGCTGGTCGACACCAGCAACCAGGTACTGATGCTGTACGGCATGAAGCGGGCCGGCAAGGCACCCGACGCCACGCACCCGTTCGGCTACGGCCGCGAGCTGTACTTCTGGGCCTTCATCGTGGCGCTGCTGGTGTTCGCGCTGGGCGCGGGCGTTTCCATCTACGAGGGCATCAGCCACCTGCGGCACCCCGAGCCGATCGAGAACCCGATGGTCAACTACGTGGTGCTGGGCGCCTCGATCATCTTCGAAGGCATCACCTGGTACATCGCGCTGAAGGCGTTCCGCGCGGCCAAGGGCGAGCGCGGCTGGTTCCAGGCCTTTCGCGACAGCAAGGACGCGAGCACGTTCACCGTGCTGTTCGAGGACACCGCGGCGGTGCTGGGCCTGCTGATCGCGCTGGCCGGCGTGGCGACGGCGCAGGTGACCGGCGATCCGCGCTACGACGGCTTCGCCTCGATCGGCATCGGCCTGCTGCTGGCGGTTACCGCGATGCTGCTGGCGCGCGAGACCAAGGGGCTGCTGCTCGGCGAGGCCGCGCAGTCGCACGTGCGCGACGACATCCTGCGGATCGCCGGGGCCGACCCCGACATCCGCTGCGCCAACGGCGTCATCACCGAGCAGCTCGGCCCCGACACGGTGATCGCCGCGCTCAGCGCCGATTTCCACGACCGGCTGACCACGCCGCAGGTCGAGGCCTGCATCAACCGGGTGGAAGCCTGCGTACAGCGCCGGCACCCGGACGTGGTGGCGCTGTTCGTCAAGCCACAAACGGCCGAAACCTGGAAGCAGCGCACCCTGCACCTGCAGCGCAGGAACGCGGACTGATGCGGAGCCGCCCGGCGCGCCGCCGCCGGGCTTCACGCGCGCTCCCTGGCGCCGTTGCTAGCGTCGTGGCAGCCCGCTCCAGGAGACCCGTGCCATGCCTCGTCGCCCTCTTTCCCGCGGCTTCGCGGCTCTACCGCGAACCTCCGTCCTCCGCCTGCTCCTCGCCGGCCTGCTCGCCCTCGTGCTGGCGTCCTGTGCCACCGGTCCGCGGGTGGTCACCGACGCCGACCCGCGGGTCGACTTCTCCGCGTACCGCACCTACGCCTTCTACGAGCCCCTGGCGATGGAGCAGTCCGGTTACACCAGCTACCTGTCGGAGCGGATCAAGCAGGCGGTCCGCCGCGAGATGGACCAGCGCGGCTACCGTTTCGACCCGGCGGACCCCGACCTGCGGGTCAACTTCCAGGGCTACATCCGCGAGCGCAGCGACGTGTACAGCGTGCCGCGCACGGACGTGCAGTACTTCTACAGCTACCGTGCGCGCAGCTATTTCGCGGTGCCGGTGTGGTACGACGAGACGCGCGTCAGCGAGTACACCGAGGGCACCCTGACCATCGACCTGGTGGACGCCGAACGCAACCACCTGGTGTGGACCGGCGATGCGATCGGCCGGGTCACCCAGCGCACGCCGCAGGAACGCGCCGATGCCGCCGACCAGGCGGTCGCGGCGATCTTCGAGCGCTTCCCGTTCGTCGTCGGCGCGGTACCGGCGCCCTGACCGGCGGGCGGGTTCGATAACGCGGGCCGCTGTGCCGGTGCGACGGCGGGTCTCCGCCGGTGAGTACCGCGTGGCGGCCATGCCCCGGAGCCGGGTTCAGCGCAACTGGCTGTCCTTGCTGCCGCGGCGGTTGTATCCGCCGCTGGCGCCCTGCTCGCGGTCTTCCTCCTCCTGACAGGCCACGCACAGGCGTACACCGGCCACGGCCTTGCGCCGGGCTTCGGGAATGGGTGCGTCGCACTCCTCGCAATGGGTGAGCCCCGGGCCATCGCGCAGCTGGCTGCGGGCCCGCTTGATCGCGTCCTTCACGGTCGCGTCGATCTGGTCCTGTACGGCGCCGTCGCCTGCCCAGCCGGTTGCCATGGGAGTCTCCGGATTTGCGGATCGGTGAAAGCCAGAGGATAGCCGCAGCCCGATGAACCCCGCGCGGAGGCGACGATCCGCTTCATCGGCCACCGCCGCTATCCTTGTCGACCCGTCGCATGGCCGCGCCACGAACAGATCCCGCCGATGAGAGAACAACTTCCGCCGTGGGTCCAGAACTGGCTGGGTTCGGTCGTGCCGCTGGGCGAGGTGCTGCTGATCGTCCTGGCGGCGTGGCTGCTGCGGGCGCTGTCGCGCCGGATGTTCGACCGCCTGTGCCGACGCTACGACCTGCCACCCGAACTGACGGTGGTCGGGCAGCGCCTGGTCGGCTTCCTGATCTACGCCGGCGCGACCTTGCTGGTGCTCGAGCGCCTGGGGGTGTCGGGCACCGTGCTGTGGACCGCGTTCACGGGTTTCGCCGCGGTGGGTGCGGTGGCGTTCTTCGCCGCCTGGAGCGTGCTGTCGAACATCTTCTGCACGGTGCTGATCCTCACCACCCGGCCGTTCCGCCTGTACGACCACATCGAGGTACTGGAGAACGGCGAGAAGGCCGGGCTCAAGGGGCGCGTCATCGACGTCAACCTGGTCTACACCACCTTGCAGGAAACCCACGGAACCGGCGCAGATACCGTCCTGCGGGTGCCCAACAACCTGTTCTTCCAGCGCACCGTACGCCGATGGCGCGGGCCGTTGATGCCGTTGCGCGAGGCCGACGTCGCCGCCGGACGCGGCGAGGACGAGGGCGCGGGTTAGTCCGCGCCAGAGCCTGGCGGGTCGCAGGTCACGAAATCCGACCCGTGCCGGCGGACGGCGGCCGCTAGTTCAGCCATCGCATCCGATGTGCAGGTAGTCTTTGCGCGCCCGCCCGCCCGACCGGCGGCCCCTTCCCTGTCCACGAGAAGTTTCCCGATGATCCGAGCGTTCCTGCTGTGCGCCCTGCTGGCGCTGCCCACCGCCGCGGCCATGGCGTCCAGCTTCGGCGGCACCTCGGCCGGTGCGTCCTCCGCCGGTTCCTCCGCGTCCTCCGGCAGCACGTCGGGCGACGACAAGATCGTGCTGCAGGCGCGCGACGACGCCGCCGGCTTCGTCGCCAGCGAGGGCCGCATCCGCGGCGTCCAGCTGGAAGCGGCGCTGCGCCACCTGCGCGACCACCGCGCCGACGCGCGCCAGGCCAGCGACCTGGAGCTGGCGCAGGCCATCCTCGCGCTCTAATTGCCCGGCACCACCGCAACATCCGCCATGACGCCGCGCCGTCGGCTCGCGCCGCGGTGGGCCGTGGCCGCGGCGCTGCTCGCCTGCACCGGCGCCGCGCAGGCGCTCGACCTGCGACCGGCCGGAGCGACGCTGTCCCCGGCCGAAGCCGCCGCCAGCCGCCGGTTGCTGGAAACGGCCGTCGCCCACCTGCCCGCTGCCTGGGTGGCATCGCTGGACCGCCGCATCGCGGTCGAATGGCGCGAGGACCTCCCGCCACAGGTGCACGGCCGCGCCGAGGCGGAGCGCATCCTGCTCGACCGCGCGCTGCTCGACGGCTGGATGGCGCGGCCCGCCGATGCGGGCACCGGGCACCCGGCCACCCGGGCCGCGCTCGCCGCGGTCATCCACGAACTGGCCCACTTCCATGACCGCAGCGCCGCCGGCGGCCTGTCGCGCGACCCGCGCCTGCTCGACCTCGCCGGCTGGCAGGTGCGTCCCCTGCGTCCGGGGCGCGGCCGTGACAACGCCTTCAGCGACCGCAGCCCCGACCCGTACGAGCTGACCGACCCGGTCGAGTTTGTCGCGGTCAACCTCGAGCACTTCCTGCTCGACCCGGAGTACGCCTGCCGCCGGCCGGCACTGCACCGCCATTTCACCGCCCACTTCGGTGCGGCCCCGCCCACCGCGGCGTGCGCGCCGGGCCAGGTGTTCCTGCAGGCAGGCGTGGAGACCGCCGACGCGCCGTTGCTGCACATCGACCCCGCGCGCGTGTACGCGGTCGACTACCTGCTGGCCGAAGGCAACGACCGCCTCATGAGCCGCTGGGGCCACAGCATGCTGCGGCTGGTGGTCTGCGCTCCGGGCCGCCCGCCGGGGCCGGACTGCCGGCTCGACCTGCAGCACCACCGCGTGCTGTCGTTCCGTGCGTTCGTCGACGACGTGCAGATTTCCAGCTGGCGCGGGCTGACCGGCTCGTACCCGTCGCGCCTGTTCGTGCTGCCGCTGGCGCAGGTGGTCGAGGAGTACACCCGCGTGGAACTGCGCGGCCTGCAGTCGATCCCGCTGCGACTGGGCCCGGCCGAGATCACCGGCCTGCTGGAACGCGCCGCCAGGCTGCACTGGAGCTACGACGGCCGCTATTACTTCGTCGGCAACAACTGCGCGGTGGAAACCTTCAAGCTGCTGCACGACGGGGTACCGCGCCTGGCCCGCGCGGACCTGTCCAGCATCACCCCGACCGGCCTGCTGCGGCGGCTGGCCGACGCCGGCATCGCCGATACTTCGGTCCTGGACGACGGCGCCGAAGCGCGCCGGCTGGGCTACTACTTCGAACCGGCCAGCGCCCATTACCAGGCGATGTTCGACATCGCACGGCAGGCGCTGGACCTGCCGTACGCGCGCGTGCAGGACTGGCTCGACCTGCCGCCGGGCGAGCGACGCCCGTGGCTGGAGCGCGCCGACCTGCGAACCGCCGCCGCCCTGCTGCTGCTGGAAAACGCCGCGCTGCGCCGCAACGAGCTGCTCGCTCGCGACGAGCTCAAGCGCCGCCTGTCCGGCAATGATGGCGACGCCCCCGCCGGCGGGACGGACGCACTGGGCGCGCTGCGCGAGGTCCTGCAACTGGAAGGCGTCCTCGCGCGGCCCGCCGCGCTGCTCCCGGCCGGCGGTTACGGCCTGCCGCAGCAGGCCGAGCGCGACGCGCTGATGCGCGAAGGCCAACGCCGCGCCGCGCAGTGGCTGGATCGCCGCGAGCACCTGCGCGCGGAGGCCGAACGCTGGCTGTCACCGCCGCTGCGGACCGCCATGCACGGCACTGAAGCGAACATCGATGCGCTGGGCGAACGCTTGCGCCAGCTCCACCGGCGATCCGGCGGCTTCGAGCTGGACTGAACCGGCACCGACGCGCTTCACGAACGGGCAACGGCGCCGGGCGTGCAATGACGGCACCCCACGCAGGAGCCCGACATGCGCGACATCCTCGCCACCCTCAAGAGCGAACACGAAGCCCTCCGCGAACTGTTCGGCCGGATCAACGCCACCGCCGACGACGACACCGACACCCGGGAACAGTTGCTGCAGCAGATCGAAGCGAACCTGATCCCGCACGCGAAGTGGGAGGAAACGGTGTTCTATCCCGCCTTCGAAGAGCGCGCCAGCCACGACCAGAAGCTGCTGTATGCCGAGGCGATGCAGGAGCACCGCGCCGTGGAGCAGTCGGTGCTGCCCGACATCCACGCCGCCGACGTCGACTCACGCCAGTTCGCCGGCTCGGTGAAGGTGTTCGGCGAGATGATCGACCACCACGCCACCGAGGAAGAGACCCGCATGTTCGCTGCCGTCCGGCAGCTGTTCAGCGCATCGGAACTGGCGGAGATGGACGAGCAGTACGAGGACTGGAAGGAGTCCTCGGCGGCCAGCGCGATCGCGATGCAGGCGAAGATCAAGACGGCGGCGATGTCGATCATGCGCTCGCCTTCGTCGCCCGGTTGAGCCCCGGCCGGCTCCGCCCCGGCGCCTGCGCGGTGCCGGCGTGCCGGCATCCGCAGGGCGCGGGCGGAACGGAGAATCGGCTACGCCGACGCGGTTACTGCTCGGGCGTGTCGGTGCGGGGCGCCGCCGTCGGGTTGGCGGCTTCCTTCGCGGCCTGCTTCTTGGCCTGCTTCTCGTCCTGCTTCTTCTTCTTGGCCAGTTCGCGCTGGCGCTTTTCGAAAGAGTAGTTGGGCTTCGCCATGGGTTCCGTCGTCTCTGTGGGGAAGCGGCCAGTGTAGACGGCTGCGACGCGGCACCCAATCAACGCCGTGCCGTTGCACGTTGGCCGGGTGCTCTCAAGCGCTGGAACCTGCTGCCGCGGCGATCACGCCGCGGCGCGTCGCGACTTCTTGTGCCGGTACATCGCGGCATCGGCGGTGGCGAGCAACGCGGAGGTGCCGGCGACGCCGTCGTGCACCACCCAGCCGATGCTCGCCGCAATGCCCTGCTCGACCCCGGCGATGCGCCGTGGCGCGGCCAGCGACTTCAGCAGGTGGGCGGCGATGGCGCGGATGTCGCGCTCGCCGTGGCGCAATGATCCGAGCAGCACCACGAACTCGTCGCCGCCCAGGCGCGCGATCAGGTCGCCCTCGCGCAGCAGCGACCGGAGCGCCACCGCGGTTTCGCGCAGCACCGCGTCGCCCATCGCGTGGCCGTGGGTGTCGTTGATCGCCTTGAAGTCGTCCAGGTCCAGGAACAGCACCGCGAATCCGTCCTTGCATCCCTGGTGCTGCTGGCAGGCCTCCTCCAGCCGTGCGAGGAAGTGGGCCCGGTTGGGCAGGCCGGTGAGCGCGTCGTACAGGGCCGCATCCTGGTATTCGCGAGCCTGCTTGCGGGTGGTCTCCAGCGCCGTTTCCAGCCGCTCCAGCAGCCGCGCGTTGTCTTCCAGCGCGACATGGCGACCGAGCGCCCCGCCCAGCGCGTTGCCGACCAGCGCCACCGCCTGGGTGTCGATGTCGTCGAACGCGCAGGCCACGCTCGAGCAGACCTCGAGCACTCCCAGCACGTCCTCGCCGAACCGCAGCGGCGTGGCGATCAGCGAGTGCAGCGAGTACTCCGCACGCGCGGTGCCGTGGATGCGCGGGTCGGACAGCGCCGCGTCGCCATGCAGCACCTGGTGCGAGCGCAGGCAGGCGCGGGCCAGGGTCTGGCCCGAATCGAAGGCGCTGCGTCCCACCTTGCGCATCTGCCCGCGCGCGGACGCCACCTTGAGCCCGCGGCGGTCGTCGGCCATCAGCACCGCGGCGCCGGTGGCCCGGGTCAGCTCCATCACGGTCGCGGTCGCTTCGCCGAGGAACGAGCGGGTGTCGCCGGGGTGCTCGGCGATCCTGACCAGGGCATCGACCACGCCACGCAGCCGCAGGTATTCGCTCCGGCCGTGTGCCGCGGAGGTCCACGAAAGCATCCGCGGAGCCTGCTGTTGCCCGGTGCTGGAACCCATCGAATGTCTCACCCTGCCGCGATCTGGGACGCAACCGCTGATGCTCGGCGACCGGCGGTAAAGCCACGGTGAGCGCACGTCCGAAAGAGTGTGATGCGATCCACGCTTCCCGCATCGGATCACCTCCGCGGACGCCGGACACGACGGTTCTTCGCGAAACGGCCTCCACGCAGCGCGCGATATTCTGGTCCGCGTGTCCAGTCCCGCGCCCTCCGCCGGCCCCGCCCATCCGCTGAAGCAGGCCCTGCGCGGCCTCTCGACCTTGCGGCCGGTGTCGCGCCAGCGCTGGCCGTTCGCGCTGCGGGCCGCGAGCTGCATGGGGATGCCGGTGCTGGCCGGCTGGCTCGCCGGCGACACCTCCGCCGGCCTGATGGCGGCCATCGGAGGCTTCACCTCGCTGTACGGGAGCGGCCGCCCCTACGCGTTGCGGGCGCGGCTGCTCGCCGTGGTGGCGCTGTCGTTCGCGTGCGCGGTGGCGCTGGGCATGTGGGTGGCGGCCGTGCCGTGGCTGGCGATCCTCACGGTCGCGGCGATCGCGATGCTGGCGACCTGGCTGTGCAACGCGCTGCGGACCGGACCGCCGGGCGCCTACATGTTCATGCTCGCCTGCGCGGCCGGTACCGCGATGCCGGTCGAGCACATCCGGGCCGGCCACACCTTCGTGCTGGTGCTCGGCGGCGGGCTGTTCGCCTGGGTGGTGCACATGGCGGGGGCGTGGTTCCGGCCGCGCGGTCCCGAGCAGGACGCGGTGGTCACGGCCGGTCGCGCGGTGGTGCGCTACCTCGGCGCGATCGGTACCCCGCGCGAGCGCGCCGACCGCCACGCCGCGGCGTTGCTGCTGCACGACGCGTGGTCGGACCTGGTGCGCTTCCAGCCGCGCCACCTGTCCGCCGGCAGCCGCCTGAGCCGCCTGCGCGGGGTCAACCGCGACCTGCACCTGCTGTTCGCCGATGCCATGGGCGCGGCGAGCCGCGGCGTGCCACCGGCCCCGGGTACCAGCGGTCAGGCCCGGGCCCTGATCGAACAGGCGGTGCATCTGCCACCGCGCACGCCGGCGACGGGAGCCGACGCCCTGCCCCTGGGCCGGCCCGGCATCCGGGCCGCGCTGGTCGACGCCCTGCGTCCGGGTTCGCTGTCGCGCCGGGTGGTGCTGCGGGTCGGTATTGCCGCCCTGGCCGCCGGCGCGCTCGGCGCCACGCTCCACCTTGAACGCGCCTACTGGGCGGTGGCCGCGGCGGTGCTGATGCTGCACCAGGGGTTCGACTGGCCGCGGATGCTCCAGCGGAGCGTCGAACGCGTGCTCGGCACCGGGGCCGGCCTGCTGTTGGCCGGCGCGGTACTGGCATTGCACCCGCAGGGGTTGTGGCTGGTGCTGGCCATCGTGGTCCTGCAGTTCTGCATCGAGATGCTGGTGGTGCGCAACTATGCGCTGGCGGTGGTCTTCATCACCGGAGCCGCGCTGACGATCGCCACCGGCGGTCTGCCGGTGGCCGACGTCGGCCGCTTCCTCGCCGCCCGTGGCATCGACACGGCAGCGGGCTGCGCGTTGGCGCTGCTGGTGTTCTGGGGACTGCCGCCGCGGCCGGCGGCACAGCTGCCGGACGAGCTGGCGCGGACGCTCCAGGCCGCCGCGGCGGTGGTGCGCGTGCTCGCCACGGGCCAAGTCACCTCGGAGGCGGCACGAACGCGGCGACGTGACTTGCAGGCCCGCAGCTTCGCCCTGGAGCACGCCTACGAGGCGGCGACGGTGGCCTCGATGAAACAACGCCGCGCCGCCGAGGGCACCTGGCCGGTGATCGCCGCCACCCAGCGGCTGGTCTACCGCACCCTGTCGACCGCCTGGACGCTGGAACGGGCGGAACACGATGCGGCCGGCGAGTCCGGACGCGCCATGTTCGATCCGGCGGGTGCCGCCGCCGTCGACGCCGCTCTTAGCGACCTCGCCGCCGCCGTACTCGACGGCCGCGCGCGACCATTGGCCGCGGGGTTGCCGGCGGTGCTGGCCGAGGAGCTGCACCACCTGCACGACACCCTGGCGCACCACCGCGCCGGCGCGCAGGGCTGAGCCGATGACCGGACCCGGCGACGATCTGCCCACGGCCCACCCATCGGCGTTGGTGCAGGCCTCGCCTACGCTGCCGCGCGAGTTCTACCGGCGCGACGCGCGCGAACTCGCACCCGCGCTGCTGAACAAGGTGCTGGTCGGGCCCGACGGGCGCGCCGGGCGGATCGTCGAAGTCGAGGCGTACTGCGGCGCCATCGACCCCGCGTCGCACTCGTATCGCGGCCGGACCGCGCGCAACGCCACCATGTTCGGCCCGCCCGGGCACCTGTATGTCTACTTCACCTACGGCATGCACTGGTGCGCGAACGCGGTCTGCGGCGCAACCCACGAGGGCGTTGCCGTCCTGTTCCGCGCGCTCGAACCGCTGCACGGCCTGGACCAGATGTACGCCGCGCGCCCGGCCGCCAAGCGCGACCGCGACCTGTGCAGCGGCCCGGCCCGGCTCGCGCAGGCGATGGGTATCACCGGCGTGCATGACGGCATCGACCTGGTCGAAGGCGCGTACCGCGTGCTCGACGACGGCATGCCGCCGCCCGCCTCACCGGTGGTGGCCACGCGCATCGGCATCTCGCGTGCCGCGGACGCGCCATGGCGGTGGTACGTCGCCGGCAGCCCGAGCGTGTCGCGCCGCTGACGGACGTTGCCGGGGAGCCGGCCCCGCTACGTCTGCTCCCGCACCCAGGCGGCGAGTCGCCGGTGGTAGTCGACGCGATGGCTCGGCTTGCCGGTGCCGGCCATTTTGTGGCTGGCGCCCGGATAGACCACCATCCGGGTGGTGGCTTTCGCGCAGCGGATCAGGTTGGCGAAGACCTCCTCCGCCTGTCCCAGCGGACACCGCTCGTCCTTTTCGCCCTGCAGCAGCAGGGTCGCCGCGGTGCTGCCGTGGCAGTACTCGATCGGCGAGAGGTCGTGGTAGCGCTCGCGCACCTCGGTGATCTCGCCGTCCATCGCGTACGGCCCCACGTAATAGCCGGTGTCGGACGTGCCGGTATGCGATTCCAGATTGGCGACCGGTGCACTGATCACCGCCGCCTTGAAGCGCTCACTGTGGCCGATGGCCCACGCGGCCAGATAGCCGCCGTAGGACTTGCCGGTGCAGGCAAGGCGATCGCTGGCGGTGCCCTCCTCCTGCAATGTGTCGAGGATCGCCAGGTGCTGCGGCAGGTCGAGCTCGCCCCAGCATCCGCACATGCGCCGGGCGAACTCCACGCCGTAGCCGCCCGACCCCACCGCGTTGGCGGCCACCACCGCCCAGCCGTTCGAGCACAGGTCGTACCAGTAGACGTGGGCGGCATAGTCGATCAGCACATCGCTCTGCGGCCCGCCGTGGAAATCCAGCAGCACCGGGAACGGGCCGTCGCCTTCAGCCGGCAGCAGCACCCACGCGTCGATTTCCTCGGTGCCACCATCGCCGTCGGGCACCTTGAACGTGCGCTTGTCGACACGCGGCCGCGCGCGGTCCTCGAACCAATCGCGATTGAACGCACTGTGGCGACGCTCGTCGCGGCCGTCCCAGGTGACCGAATACACCTCTTCCGGGTGGCGCACGCTGGCCGAGACGAAGACCAGCCGGTCACCGCTGGCGCACAGGCCCGAGGCGTGGCGCAGGCCGGAGTCGACCCGCTCGACGTCGCCGCTGGCGATATCGACCACCACCACCTGGTGCAGGCCGCGTCGCGCCGCGACAAGCGCCACGCGGTCGCCGTCGGGGTGCCAGACGATGTGGCTGCCTTCCAGCTGCAGCTCCTTGCCTGCCGGACGCGACACTTCGCCGCTTTCGACATCGAGCAGGCACAGGTGGATCATCGAATCGCCCTCCCGGCGACTGCCGCCGAACGCGATCGACGTCCCATCCGGCGACCAGCGGATACCGCTGATGCTCACCTCCTCATGGGTCACCTGCCGGGCGTCGCCGCCATCGGCGTCGGCGATCCAGAGATCCTGCAGGTGGCGCTGGGTGCCGGAGCGATTGCGCACGAACGCCAGCGATTTGCCATCGGGCGACCACTGCGCCGAACGGACATCGAAGTCGCCCTCCACCAGCACCCGCTCTTTGCTGCTCTTCGCGTCCACCTCCAGCAGGATGTCGCGATGCCCGACCAGCGGACCGGAGCCGTCGAGCTTGTAAGGCAGGAACGTGACCACCCACGGACGGTCCCTGGTGATGCTCTTGTCGTCGGCCTCGTCCTCGGCCCACGGCACCTTGGTGGTAACCAGCAGCCGCCCGCCGTCGGGCGACCACATTTCGATGGCCTGCAACGTGTGCTCCGAGTGGGTGAGCTGCCGCGCCTCACCTCCATCGAGCCGCAGCAACTGGACCTGCAGGCTTTCACCGTCGCGCTTGGACAGGAACGCCAGTTGCTGCCCGTGCGGATCCAATGCCGGCGACTTGGCGTTGAACGCCGGCGAGGTCAGCGATCGCGGCGCCTCGCCGCTCGACGGGTCCAGCGACCACGCGACCGCCTCGTAGCTGTCGCTCTCCTTCATCGGGCGCGAAACGACGAACGCGGCTTGGTTGTGGGCGGACGAACCCTGCAGCGCCTGCAGCGTTCGGTGCAGAAAGAGATCGTCGGACGAAAAAGGCTTCATCGTGCGGGCAGTTCCATGGTCATAAAGAAACGCCCCTGGCTAACCGGGGGCGCTCGTCGTCAAAGCACAGTGCGCGTCATGCGCACAGGGCATGAATCAACGCTCTTCGCGTCGGTTCTGCCGCTCCTGCTCGTTCTCGCGGTTCTGCTGGTTCTGCTGGTTCTGCTGGTTCTGTTGGTTCTGCTGGTTTTGGCCTTCCTGGCGGTTCTGCTGGTTCTGCTGGTTCTGGCCTTCCTGACGGTTGTTCTGCTCGTTGCGATTGTTCTGATTGTTGTTATTCATCACGAACTCCTGAAGGGAATGCCGGTGCTCCGGCACCGATAGAAAGCGCCTCGCGAGATCAGGTCCGTGTGAAACGATGGCGCGCTCGCTGAAGGGTTCACCCAACATCCATCCAGGCGCCGTCGAGCTGCATCCGTTGCCGGCACGCTTCAACTGCGCGACGGCTTTAAACCGTCGGCCGCCAAGCCGCGTCCCAGTCACAGGTCCGCACGGCGGGCCGGTCCCGAGCCGCCCGTTCCGACGTGCGGTCCCGGGCCACTCACTACCTGGGGATCCGCAAATGGCTCGTCTTGCCCGGCGCTTCGCGCTTTCCGTTGCAGCCCTGCCGCTGTCGCTGGCCACCGCCCTCGCGCAGCAGGTGCCGGTCGCCGCGGCGCCGACGCCTGCGGGCGTGCAGGAGACGCGCACCTACGCGCCGGAGGACTTCAGCCGTTACGCGCCGCGCAACGCCCTCGACATGCTCGAGCAGGTGCCCGGCTTCGTCATCCGCGAAGCACTGGAGGAACGCGGTCTGGGTCAGGCCACCGGCAACGTGCTCATCAACGGTCAGCGGCTGTCGGGCAAATCCAATGACGTGCTTGCCGAGCTGAGCCGTATTCCGGCCGACAACGTGCTGCGCATCGAGATCGTCGACGGTGCGACGCTCGACATTCCGGGGCTTTCGGGCCAGGTCGCCAACGTGGTCGCGCGTGCGGCCGGGGTCAGCGGCCAATGGGCCTGGCGCCCGGAGTTCCGCTCGTACTACACCGACCCGCTGCTCACCCGTGGCGAGGTGTCCGCCAGCGTGGCGCGCGGCGCCTTCGACTACACGCTGGCGCTGGAGAACGGCGCCAGCCACAGCGGCGCCGGCGGCGCTACGCGCATCCACGACGCCGCGCGCCAGTTCGTCGAGTACCGAGACGACGTGTGGACCGGCGAATTCGACGCCCCGACCGTCAGCGGCCGAATGGCATGGACCCGGCCGACCGGCAGCGCAGGCAACCTCAATGCGTCCTACCAGCGCATCTACTATGACTACGTCGAGGACGGCACGCGCACCGGGCCGGACCTCCCCGACCGCACCCGGCGCGTGCAGGTGGAGGAAGGCGGCTACAACCACGAAGTCGGTGGCGACTACCAGTTCGGGCTGGGTGCCGGACAGCTGAAACTCATTGGCCTGCACCGCTTCGCGCATTCGCCGGTTTCGGAAACGGTGGTCACCCGCACCGACGACGGCGGCACTCCGGCGACGGGCAGCCGCTATGCCCGCGTCAGCGAGGAGAAGGAGCGCATCGCCCGCGCCGAATACCGCTGGAAAGTCGGCGTGGCGGACTGGCAGGTGTCCGCCGAGGGCGCGTTCAACAGCCTGGACAACGTCGCCCATCTGTACACGCTCGGCACCGACGGCGGGTTCGACGAGGTGCCGCTGCCGGGCGGTACCGCCACGGTGGAGGAGGACCGCTACGAGCTCATGGCCAGCTACGGCCGCCCGCTCTCGTCCCGCACCACTCTCCAGGTGTCGGCCGGCGGCGAGCACTCGCGGATTCGGCAGGTCGGCGCGGGCGGGCTGAGCCGCGCCTTCACCCGGCCAAAGGGCTCACTGTCGCTGGCGTGGGAGGCGACGCCGCAGCTGGACATCAACATGAAGCTGCAGCGTCGCGTCGGCCAACTGGACTTCTACGACTTCATGGCCTCGGTCGACCTGGCCGACGAACAGGAAAACGCCGGCAACCCCGACCTCGTTCCGCAGCAGAGCTGGGAGCTGGACCTGGAGGCGGTGCGCGACCTGGGCCGCTACGGCAACGCCAGCGTCCGTGTCTACGGCCAGCGCATCGACGACATCGTCGACACCATTCCGATCGGCGAGACCGGCGAAAGCCCCGGCAACCTCGACCAGGCGACGCTGTACGGCATCGAGTGGAAGAGCACCCTCCAGCTGGACCCGCTCGGCTGGCGCGGCGCGAAGCTCGACGCACGGTTCCAGTGGCAGGACAGCCGCGTCGACGACCCGCTCACCGGCGCCTCGCGCCATATCAGCAACGAGTTGCTGCGGCTGGGCGAGCTCTCGCTGCGTCACGACGTCCCCGGCACCGACTGGGCGTGGGGTGGCAACCTCACCTACGAGTACTACGCCCTGGACTACCGGCTCACCGAAGTCGGCCGGGTGTGGGAAGGCCCGGTGTGGGCGAGCGTGTTCGTCGAGCGGAAGAACCTGCGGGGGGTTACCCTGCGCGCCACCGCCGGCAACCAGGGCGACGCGATGAGCATGTGGGACCGCACGGTGTTCGTCGACCGCCGCACCGGCCCGGTCGACTACTACGAAGCCCGCGACCGCCGCATCGGCCCGATCTTCTCGTTCTCGGTGTCGGGACGGTTCTGAGGAACGACGCCGCCGGGTTTCTTTACACTCGGCACCCGTGTTGCCGAGCCCTCCCATGTCCGACCCCAATGCTTCCACCCGCCCCGATCGGCCCCGCCTTGATAGGCATGTTGCCGAATTGACCGGCTGCTCGCGCGCCGAAGCGCAGCAGTACATCGCCGGCGGCTGGGTGCGGGTGGACGGCGAGGTGGTGGAAGAGCCACAGGCGACGATCACCACGCAACGGGTGGAGCTGGCCGACGGTGCGCACCTGGAACCGATCGAGCCGGCCACGATGCTGTTGCACAAGCCTGCCGGCCTTGACTTGGCCGCCACCGCGGCGCTGGTCACGCCCGCCGCCCATACCGAAGGGGACCTGTCGGGCGTGCGCGTGCTGAAGCGCCACTTCCAGCACCTGGCGCCGTTGATGCCGCTGGACACGGACGCGAGCGGGCTGGTCGTGCTGAGCCAGGACGGCCGGGTACGGCGGCGCCTGACCGAGGACTACGCGCAGATCGAGCAGGAGTTCCTGGTCGAAGTCGACGGCGAGCTGCGTCCGTACGGCATGAAGCGCCTCGCCCATGGCCTGCACTACCGCAGCCGCGCATTGCCGCCGTGCAAGGTCAGCTGGCAGAACGAGATCCGCCTGCGGTTCGCGATCAAGAACGTGCAACCCGGCCAGCTGCGCCACATGTGCGGCGAGGTGGGGCTGGACGTGGTCGCGATCCGGCGGCTGCGGATCGGGCGCATTCCGCTGGCGAAGATGCCCGTGGGCGAGTGGCGCTACCTGCCGGTCGGGGAGAAGTTCTGACCGCGGTACCGCGGCTGCCGGATCAGCCGATCGTCGTCAGCGGGCTCGCCTCTGCGCGGGAGTGGCGGGAAAGCCCGGTTCGCCGACAACCGGTGCAGCGGACTGCAAATCCGTGTCGGTGGGCGGCTCCCAACCGAAGATGCTGCGCCCGCCGTAGGCGTGCGACTGCCGCCGCTCCTCTTCGATCAATGCCTCCACCGACGGGCCGGTGGCATGGCGCTCCAGCCGGCGTGCCTGCTCGTCCAAGCGCCTGATCGCCGCGAGTTGCTCTTCGCGCCCGAGTTTCGCGTTCTCGACGGCGGACTTGAGCACGCTGATGGTGCGGTCATAGACACGCGTCGGCACCGGGAACGGGTGCCGGTCCTTGCCGCCGTGCGCCAGCGAGAACCGGGCCGGGTCGGTGAAGCGGCACGGCGCGCCGTGCAGCACCTCGGCCACCATCGCCAGCGCGCGCACGGTGCGGGCGCCGACGCCGGGTACCTGCAGCAGTTCGGTGAAGTCGCGCGGGCCGTTCTCGGTTGCGGCGGCGAGGTTGCCGTGCAGGCGCCGGGTCACGATGTCGCTGCCACGCACGTCGTGGTGGTCGGGCATCGACAGGTGCGGTAGCAGGGTGAGCTGGGGCGACTCGTCGACCGGTTGCGTGACATTCCGCGACGTGCCCGCGGATAACCCGTCCTGACGCTCGATCTTTCCGAACTCGCGGGTGATCCCGTCCGGCCCCAGCGCCTGCAGCAATTCGACCTGCGCCTCGCGCGAAGCTTTCGCCCGGCGGTCCGCCAGGTTGACGATGCGGCCCTGCCCCGGCCCCTCCACCGCCGCGTGCGGGTCGTCGACGAAGCTCTTCAGGTCTTCCGACAACCAGTGGTAGCGCCGCGCCTGCTTGCGGTCGCCGTCCATGCCCTGCTGCACGACCACCCAGCGGCCGTCGTCGCTGACGATGAAGCCGTGCAGGTACAGGTCGAAGCCGTCCTGCACCGCCGCACTGTCGACCTTGGCAACCAAGCGGCTGGCGGCCGCCAGCGCGGTGCCGTCGAAGCCGACCCGTTCGCCGATCGCGACCAGTTCACCCGGGGTGGCGCGCGAGTGGCGCCCGCGCCCGCCGCATACATGGATGCCGAGTTCGCCCGACAGCGGGGTCAGGCCACGCTTCAGCGCGCCGATCACGCTGGTGGTGATGCCCGAGGAGTGCCAGTCCATCCCCATTACCGCGCCGAAGGACTGGAACCAGAACGGGTGCGCCAGCCGCCGCAGCAGTTCGTCGCGGCCGTACTCGTGGACGATCGCCTGCGACATGACCGCGCCGAGCCGGGTCATCCGGTCGGCCAGCCAGCGCGGCACGCGTCCGCCGTGCAACGGCAGGTCGGCGCTCCCGGCGCGTCGGGTCATCGTTCAGGCTCCACGAAAGCAGTCCGGATGATCGCAGGGCGACGTCTCATCCTTGAGACGGCCGGGCGCCGGGCCGCCGCCCGGGACGCACTAGCGGCCGTCGTCCTCCGCCGCCGCCTCGCGGCCCTGCTGGCGGATCAGCGCTTCCTCGCGGGCGTCGTTGATCGCATCGCGCACGCTGTCCAGGTCGACCCGGCGCTCGTCGCGGACGAACCGGCCGGTGAGCGGTGTGTCCGGCTGCAGGTCACCGGCCTCGAACAGCGCCCACATCTCCTCGCCGAACCAGGTGTCGAACAGTTCCGGGGCGAACCGGCCCAGATACGCGGTGAGGTTGTTGACGTCGCGCAGCAGCATCGTGCGGGCGGCGTTGTTGCCGGCCGCGCTCACCACCTGCGGGAAGTCGATCACCACCGGGCCGTCGGGCCCGACCAGCACGTTGTAGGGCGACAGGTCGCCGTGGATCAGCCCGCAGCACAGCATCCGCACGACCTGCCGCACCAGCACGCGGTGGAACTCGCGGGCCTGCCCCGGCTCGAGCTCCACTTCGCCCAGGCGTGGCGCGGCGAATCCCCCGGCGTCGCTCACCAGCTCCATCACCAGCACGCCATTGAAGTAGCCGTGCGGCTCCGGCACCCGCACGCCGGCGTCGCGCAGCTGGTAGAGCGCGTCGACCTCGGCGTTCTTCCAGGCGGCTTCCTGCTGCTTGCGACCGTATCGGGTCGCCTTGCCGATCGCCCGTGCCTCGCGGCTGCCCCGCACCTTGCGGCCTTCCTGGTACTGCACCCGCTGCTGGAAGCTGCGCTGCGCCATGTCCTTGTAGACCTTGGCGCAGCGCACGTCGTCGCCGCTGCGCACCACGTAGACCGCCGCCTCCTTGCCGCTCTTGAGCGGTCGCAACACCTCGTCGATCACGCCGTCGTCGATCAGCGCCTGCAGGCCGGTGGGGGTCTTCATGGAGTCCTGGGATGGGCCGCGGTGTCGACGCGGCGAGGCGCGTATCTTCGCACTGTCGGCGTGGTCCGCGGCCCGACGCGGGCTGCGCGCGTTCAGCCGCCGCGCCGGCGGCCCCATTTCCCCGCCCAGGGAGGCGCCGTGCTCATCCTGTTGCTCGCCTATCTCGGCGGCGTCCTGACCATCATCAGCCCGTGCATCCTGCCGGTGCTGCCGTTCGTGTTCGCGCGCGCCGACCGTCCGTTCGCCACCAGCGGGTTGCCGATGCTGCTGGGCATGGCGGTGACCTTCGCCGTGGTGGCGACGCTGGCGGCGGTCGGCGGCGGCTGGGCGATACAGGTCAACGAGTATGGCCGCCTGATTGCGATGGCCGTGCTGGCGCTGCTGGGGCTGACGCTGGTGTGGCCGCGCCTGGCCGAATGGATCAGCCGGCCGTTCGTGGCGCTCGGCTACCGGCTGTCGCGGAAGGCGGACGATGGTTCACCGTGGTCCGCCGCCGGGCTCGGCATCGCGACCGGCCTGCTGTGGGCGCCGTGCGCGGGGCCGATTCTCGGGCTGCTGTTGACCGCGGCGGCACTCAACGGTGCCAGCGTGCAGACCACGCTGTTGCTGCTCACCTATGCCGCCGGCGCGGTGACCTCGCTGGCGTTCGCGTTGCTGCTCGGTGGACGGGTGTTCGAAGCGATGAAGCGCTCGCTGAGTGCGGGCGAATGGCTGCGGCGGGGCTTGGGCGTGCTGGTCCTGGCCGGTGTGGCGGCGATCGCGCTTGGCCTGGATACCGGTTGGCTGGCGCGGCTGTCACTGGCCAGCACCGGGATCGTCGAACAGAAACTGCTCGACGCCGTGCAGCCGCCCCCGGCGCCGTCCGCACCTCCGCCCGCGCCCGGCGAGCCGTTGCCGGTGGAAGGGCGGATGCCGTCGCTGGCCGGTGCCACCGGCTGGCTCAACAGTCCGCCGCTGACGGCGTCCGCGTTGCGCGGCCGGGTGGTGCTGGTCGATTTCTGGACCTACTCCTGCATCAACTGCCTGCGTGCCCTGCCCTACGTGCGCGGCTGGGCCGCCAGGTACCGCGACCACGGCCTGGTGGTGGCGGGCGTGCACGCGCCGGAGTTCGCGTTCGAGAAGGACCCGGATAACGTCGCCGACGCGGTCGAGGATCTCGGCATCGACTACCCGGTCGCGCTGGACAACGACTTCGCCATCTGGCGCGGCTTCGACAACCGCTATTGGCCGGCGCACTACTTCATCGATACGCAGGGCCGCATCCGTCACCACCACTTCGGCGAGGGCGAGTACCGCCAGAGCGAGGACGTGATCCGGCGCCTGCTGGTCGAAGCCGGCGCCACCGGCCTGCCCGGCGGCTACGTCGGAGAGCGCGGCGAAGGCGCGGAGGCGCCGGACTCCGGCGATTTCAACCGATCGCCGGAAACCTACCTCGGCCATGCACGGATCGCGCATTTCGCCGGGGACCGGATCGTTCGCGGCCAGCCGGCCGACTACGAGGCGCCCCGGTCGCTGCAGGTCCACCAGTGGGCGCTGGAGGGCCGCTGGACCGTCCGCGCGGAGCACGCGGCACTCGACCGCGCCGGCGGCGGCATCACCTACCGCTTCCGCGGCCGCGACCTGCATCTCGTGCTCGGGCCCGGCCCGGCAGGCGAGCCGGTGCGGTTCCGGGTCACCCTGGACGGCCGGCCACCGGGCGCGGACGCGGGCATCGACGTCGACCCCGACGGCTACGGCGTGGTCACCGGAGAGCGGCTCTACCAGCTGGTGCGCCAGGCCGACGGCAGCGGCGAGCGCCTGTTCGAGATCACCTTCCTCGACCCAGGCGTGCGCGCCTATGCGTTCACGTTCGGGTGACGGGAATGGCTCGGGGCGTGCTCTGCGTTACATGCAGGCTCGCGGGCCTTTGTAGGAGCGACGTCAGTCGCGACCTGTACATCGCTCCACCGTTCGGCGGGCCACGACGGATGTCGCTCCTACAAGACTTGCCCATCCGCGCACGCCGAACGGCTTCACCCACCGGCGACGACACGCCGCAGATCATCGAACCCATGCCGGTCATGCATGCCGACTACCTGCAAACCGGCTACATGCCAGCCACATGCACGCCAGCCGCCCCCACACAGGAACCGACAATGCGCGATCAGATCGAGGAAGGCTTCATGGTGTTCGTCGCCGACGGCGAAATGGGCGTGGCGGGCGTGCGCGAGGTGCGTGAAGCCGAGCTGGTGATCAACATCCAGAACGCCGGCGACTTCGTGATCCCGCTGTCGGCGGTGCGCGACGTGCACTCCAAGAAAGTCGTACTCGATGTCGAGCGGCTCGCGCCGGAGGTGCGGGACGCACTGAACCATGTGCACGACAACGAGTACCGGCGCTACGCCACCGATCCGGACGCGGGTACGCCCGACGGCCGCTGACGGCGCCTGCTCATTCGCCGGGTCGGGCGCCCGGGGCGTCGGCGCCGCGGCTCAGGCGTTTCCAGATGATGGCGATCGTTTCGGCGGCGCCCGACGGCGCCAGCGTGCGCATCGCGTCGGCTTCGTCCACCCGCGCTTCACGGCACAACAGGACCAGCGCACCGGCCATCCGGCCGAAGCGCAGCGAACGTCCGAGCGCGGTGCGGGGCGATTCCTGCTGCTGGTCCTCCAGCGCCTGGTGGACGTGTGCGGACAACTCCCACTTCGCCGCGATGCGCAGCGCGGTCGGTGTCGCCCAGGCATCGAGCAACGCATGGACCACGTCGGCGTCGGGAGCCAGCGCGGGGCGGCGGCCGTACTGATCGCGCGCCACCCGGGCGACCGCGGCAGCGCCCAAGCCATGGGTCAGCCCGGCCAGCTGCGCGGAGAACGCATCCGCGCGCTCGACCAGCTGCGCGTGGTCGGCCGCCGCGGCAGCCGAGAGCAGCGTGTGCTCCCACAGCAGGTCGGCCAGGCGGCGGAACGGGCCGGTGCCGCCACCGCCCATCACCGGCTGCACCAGCGCCACCGCGATCAGCTGGCGCAAGCCGTCGGTGCCGACCATCGCCACCGCGTGGGCGAGGTCCTCGACCGGGCGTGACTGACCGCAATACAGCGGGCTGCTGGCGATGCGCAGCAGGTTGCCGGCGAGCACCGGGTCCTGTCCGGCGATCGCGGCGATCGCCTTGCCCGACGCGTCGGGGTCGCTCACCGTGCGCATCAGCTGGGGGAGCAGGTGTGGACGGCGCGGGGTGTAGCGCGGCTGGGTATCGATCCGGTCCAGCGTGCCGACGGCGCGCGCCACGATCTCGGCATGGGGCGAGCCCGC
The DNA here is from genome assembly GCF_056739745.1 of Lysobacter sp. CC-YZS074. NCBI lineage: Bacteria > Pseudomonadati > Pseudomonadota > Gammaproteobacteria > Lysobacterales > Lysobacteraceae > Lysobacter > Lysobacter sp. CC-YZS074. The sequence continues at coordinate 2,023,004 of NZ_CP200301.1, forward strand.
CACCACGACGCCGTGGCTGAAGGCGCGGCCTTCGGTGCCGACCGCGTACAGGCGACGCAGCAACTCGCGCCCCTCGTGGTCGCCGGCATGATCACGCGCCAGCCCCGCGGTGTCCGGCGGCTCGCCCGACCGTGACGTTCCGAAAGCGGCGCCCTGCCCACGCCCGGAACCGGCGGTCGCCGAGCCACGGCGGCGCAGCGTCATCCACCCGAGCGAAACACCCGCCACCAGCAGCACCGCGAAACCCGCGACTACGACGGAAGATGGCGGCATGGCGATGGCGTCCCCGGCAAAAACGCCATCTTAACGTTCACCCGGGGGCTGACCGCCACGCGGCGCGGCAACGCCTCAGTGTCAGCCGTTGGAGCGCGGACCGCCCTTTTCGTCCCGGCTGCCGTCGAGCCGGCGGACGTGGGCCTGCCCGCTCGCCTCGCGCTCGTGGCCCTGCCTGGACGCGGCTTCAGGCTGGCGACGGTTCGCCAAGTCCTTCGCTTCGTCCTTGGCGCCTTCCTTCTGGGTGGCATTGAGCTTCTGGTGGTCGGGACGCATGGCGGCCTCCTGTAGTCGCGCGGGTGCGCGGTGTGCGTGGCTGGTCGACGGTCAGTGGACTTCGCCGCCGGACGGAGTCGCGGTCAGCTGGTTGTCGACCTCGCGCACGCCGCGCATGGCCGCGATGGTGGTGACGGCTTCTTCGATCTCCGCCGTCGACGCACTGCCGCGCAGCACCACGCAGCCTTCGCTCACCTCGACATCGACCAGCCCGGGCTGCTGGACCAGGCGACCCAGCCGGGTGCGGATGCGCCCCTGCAGCTGCTGGTCGCTGACCGGGTCACTGACCAGGCCTGAGCGGACCCGCGCGAGCAGCCCCTGGCCCCGCCCAAGCGCGTGTCGCGACTTGGCGCGGGCGTAGTCCTCCACGTCGTGGCAGGCGGACACGCCGCGGTCGCGGACCAGCGCGCGGCGGCGGCGGCCGGCGACCGGGTCCAGGTAGTACATCGCGGCGATGCCGACGGCGAAGGCGGTGGTCAGGCGCAGGACAGAATTCATGTGGGGCTCCGCAGGTCGAGAGTGGCAGCGCACGCGGGGTGCGCCTCGGCAGGGTGATGCGGCTGCAGCGCCACATCCGTCGAAGGTGGACCGATGGTGCCGGTTGCGCCGATAAGGCCACGCGAAGGTGGCGCGACAAGCCCGTCCAGACGCACGACTTCGTGCCCGCCCGGCGGCGCCCGATGCCGCCGCGACAAGAAAAAACCCCCGGGGTCGCCGGGGGTTCTTCCGTCCTGACTTCCGGCCATGCCGGCGGCTACCAGATCCGTACGCGCTCCTCCGGCGCGATCCACAGCGGGTCGGCCTCGGTGACGTTGAACGCCTCGTACCACGCATCGATGTTGCGCAACGGGGCGAAGGCACGGATATGGCCCGGCGAATGCGGGTCGCCGACCAGCTGCTGGCGCAGCGCGTCGTCGCGGTACAGCGAGCGCCAGACCTGCGCCCAGCCCATGAACAGGCGCTGCTCGCCGGTGAAGCCGTCGATGACCGGCGCTTCCCCGCCATGCAGCGAGCGGCGGTAGGCCTCCAGCGCGATGGTCAGGCCGCCGAGGTCGCCGATGTTCTCGCCCATCGAGGCGCGGCCGTTGATGTGCACGCCCGGCAGGCCGTCGAACTCGTAGCTCTCGTACTGCGCGCCCAGGCGCTCGGCCTGGACCTCGAACTTGGCCGCATCGTCGGCGGTCCACCAGTCGCGCAGCAGGCCGCTGCCGTCGGACTTGCGGCCCTGGTCGTCGAAGCCGTGGATGATTTCGTGGCCGATCACGCCGCCGATGCCGCCATAGTTGACCGCGGGGTCGGCGTCCGGGTCGAAGAACGGCGGCTGCAGGATCGCCGCCGGGAACACGATCTCGTTCTTCACCGAGGAGTAGTAGGCGTTCACCGTCTGCGGGGTCATGCCCCACTCGCTGTCGTCGACCGGCTGGCCGATGCGCTTGCGGTCGCGCTCCCATTCGAACGCGAGCGAGCGCTCGGCGTTGCCGAACACGTCGCCGCTCGCCACCTGCAGGCCGCTGTAGTCGCGCCAGGTGTCGGGATGGCCGATCTTGAGGCCGAAGTTGGCGAGCTTCTTCGCCGCCTCGGCCTTGGTCGCCGGGCTCATCCAGTCCAGCTGCTCCAGTCGCGCGCCCATCGCCGCCTTCACGTTGGCGACCAGGTCGTCCATCTTGGCCTTGGCGTCCGCCGGGAAGTACAGCTTCACGTAATCGCGGCCGATCGCTTCGCCCATAGCACCCTCGGCGTAGGCGACCGCGCGCTTCCAGCGCGGGCGCTGCTCCGGCTGGCCCGACATGAACCGGCTGCGGAAGTCGAACTCGGCATCGACGAACGCCTTCGACAACAGCGGCGCGGCGTTGTCGGTGGTGCGGAACGCCTGCCAGGCCTTGAGCGTGTCGAGGTCGGCGTCGGCGAACACCTGCGCGATCCTGGGCATGGCGGTGTTCTGGCGCATCACCGCGCGGTCGGCGTAGTCCACGCCTGCGGCGTTGAAGAACGTCGCCCACGGGAAGCCCGGCGCGTAGGCGTCGATCTCCGCCAGCGCCCCCGGGTTGTAGGTCTTGTCGCGGTCGCGGCTCTCGGCGCGGGTCCAGTGGGCCTGCGCGATCCGGGTCTCCATCGCCATGATCTGTTCGGCATGGGCGCGCGGCGCGTCCCAGCCGGCCAGTGCGAGCATCTGCGCGATGTAGTCGACGTAGCGCTCGCGCTGCGGGGCGAACTTGTCGTCGAGGTAGAGCTCGCGGTCACCCAGGCCGAGCCGGGCCTGGCTAAGGTAGAGCGCGTACGTATCGGGGTTGCGCTGGTCGTCGGACACGTAGGCGCCGAACAGGCTGCTGCCGAAGCCGCCGTTCGACCGGCCCATCAGCGCGGCTATGGCCTCCTTGTCGTCCGCCGCGCGGATGGCATCCAGGTGCGGCTGCAGCGGCGCGGCGCCGAGCGCCTCGATCGCCGCCTCGTCCAGGAAGCCGTGGTACAGCGCGGCGACCTTGGCGGCGTCGCCATCGCTGGCCGGGTCGCCGTGCGGGTAGCTCTCGACCAGCTGGCGCACGCGGGCCTCGGACAGGTCGCGCAGGACCAGGAAGGAGCCGTAACTGGAGCGGTCCGACGGGATCTCGGTGCGGTCGGCCCAGGCGCCGTTGACATAGTCGAAGAAGTTGGCACCCGGGTCGACGCTGGCGTCCATCCCCGCGGTGTCGATGCCCCAGCTGCCGAACCGGTTCGCGGCGATCGCGCCGGTGCTGCCGCCGCCGGCGTGGTCGGCCGAGGCGAACAGCGCGGTGGTGTCGCAGGCGTCGTCGACGCAGGTCTGGTGGGCCTGGGCGGCCGGCGCGGCGGCCAGGCCGAGGGCGACGACGGTCGCCAGGCTGAGCAGTGTCTTGTTCAAGATGTTCCCCCGGAAGCGGTGTGTACGACACTCCCTTTTACCGCGACCGGCACCCGGAAGGCAGTGTCCGAAGTTGGCGGTTGGCCGACGCACGACCCGCCCGCGGGCGGCGGCGGCGGCGGCGGCCGAGGCCGCGGCAGGGATACGTCAAACGCGCGATGGCGGCCTGCGCAGCATCGCCGTCACCGCCATCCCGGCCGCCAGTGCGGCATAGACGCCCCACATTCCGCGTCCCGACAGGTGGTGCTCGAACCCCGGCGTGAGCCGCTTCGGCACCACGTGGTAATCGACCACGTAGGCCACGGTGGTGACCGCCGCCGCCGCGACCACCGGATGGGGCGGACGTCGCCTGGCCAGCAGCCACTCGAATCCCGCCGCCCAGAACACCGCACTGCCGTGGTGGATCGCCGCGCCCGCCGCGGTATGGCGCAGGTCGACCTCGTCGCAATCCCCGGCGGACTCGCCCCACAGCACGTGGCTGGTCGCATTGGGCCCGCTGGCCAGGTGTCCGGTACGGCGGCGCGCCAGCAGCGCGACGGTCAATCCCGACGCCAGCGCGGCGACCGTGCCGGACACCGCCGCCCGTCCCAGCACATCGCGCCAGGACGGAGCCGCTGCATCACCCTGCGGATCGGCGCGGTCGATAACCTGCGAAACCATGGCGGCCAACCTGTGAAGCGGTAGCGGGCGCTTACCGGGAACCCGGACGCCAGCCTGCGCCCGCCCCCGTAAAGCGCGCGTGGTGTGCAGTCATGCGAAAGCAGGCGCGCGGACGGCGAGCTGGAACAACACGCCCCCTGACGCGCCGATGGCCGCGCCGACGACCACCTCCGACACCGCGTGCCGCCCCAGCACGACACGCGACCACGCGACCACCGCCGCCGCCAGCACCAGGCCGGTACACGCCATCGGATGCGGCCACACCAGCCCCGCGGCAAACACCGCAAATGCCACGTGCAACGAGCTCTTGAGGCGGCCCCGCAACAGGTGCGCGATCAAGCAGATGAGACCCGCCACGGCGATCGCCGCGGCAATGCCGCGATGCGCCCCCGCGATCACGAGCACCGCCGCCAGCCCCAGCAGCAACCACGACAGGAACCGGTTGAGCTGCGACCGCTCGTGCCCGCGCGAGGCATCGATGTGCGACCACCGCCCCGAGCGCGCCTGCCAGGCGCTGTAGAGCATCGCCACCGAGATCGCCGCCAGCGTGAATCCCAGCGCCTGCGACAACACGCCGGTGCCGCGGTCCCCCGCACCCGCGGCCACCGCCGCCGCGATCGCCATCACCGCCGCGGGGTGGATCAGGATCGATGCCAGACGGGCAACGCGCTGGTTGATCGGAGTCGATTTCGTCATGTGCCGAAGCCCTCCGGCTCAGAGATGCTGGAGCAGATTGACGAGCTTTCCGAACGGATCACGCACGTAGAAGCGACGTACACCCCACGGCTCGTCCACGGGTCCGTATTCGATGGCGATCCCCGCGCGCCGGACCCGCGCCAGCACCCCGGACAGGTCGTCGACCTCGATCGAGAGGTCAGGCACCGGCGTACCGGAGCCGCCCTGCGAGGCGATGCCGACCTGCACCGTCATCTTCTCCGTGGACCCCAAGCTGCGCAGCCAGCCGTGGTCCATCAGCAGGTCCAGTCCCAGCACATCGCGGTAGAAAGCGTCCGCGGCCGCGGGATCCGCCGTGGCGATGTTGGCGACGATACGACGTACTTTCATGTCACTGCCCCCGGAGCCTTTCCGTACATTCTGTCCCCTCGTCCTGGTGCGGGCATTTTGTAGGAGCGGCTTCAGCCGCGCTCGCGGATTCGGCGCAGGCGAACGACGCGCTCAAAGCTCCGCACGCATCCCGCTTCGGCGCATTCCCATCTGTCCACGTCGCAATCCGTCACGGCGCAGTCGCCTTCCGGCTATGAAATCCAGCCGCGCGCGATCGCCCTGCGGCCGAGCCAGGCCAGCGCGATGCCAACCGCCAGCACGATCACCTGCATCACCACTGCGCCGGGACCGGCAAGCGTGGCGCCGTCGACCAGCACGAACAGTCCGAAATCCTGTACCAGAATGCCCAGCAGTGACAGCAGGAATGCGGGATACGCCCACCGCCGGCGGACGAGCAGGCCAATGCAGCCCAGCGCGCCACCGAACACCGCCACCGCCGTCGCCGCCAGCGCCCACGCCGGCCGCGCCGCATAGAGCGCCTGCAGCTCCGGCGACATCGCCGCGACCTGCTCCGGCGCGAGCCGCAGGTCCGACACGAACGCGAAACAGCCGAGCAGGTTCCACACCAGCGCGCCGGCCGCTACCGCGGTGAACCATCGGGGCACCCTGTTCATCGGCTTCTCCTCCATTGCACAGACCGCAGGATGCACCTTTCAATGCTCGGGATGCGGCCCCGGGCCTTCCGGCTCCCGCAGCGGCGGAGGCGCGGTCGGGTCCACCGGGCGATCGGGAACGGGGTCGACCGGCCGATCGGGCACCGGATCCCTCGGCTGGTCGGGAACGGGGTCGCGTGCGGGGTGCGGGACCTGGCCGGGAACGTCGCGGGGGTCGTGGGCACCGGGGCGGGCAATGGGGGACATGAGGCGGTCCTCGCGATGGCTGGACCGTCACCGTATCGACGGCGGAATGGCAACGCCGTGAACCGCACGCCTCAGCAGCGTTCGTATTTCCAGTGACGTCCCTATTGGCAGCATGATTCGGGTTTGGCCCGACCGTACACCGCGGAAGGCCACGCGCCAGCGGCGTAGCATGGCCTCGCCCGACACTTCGCCCTTTTTGCCAGTACAGGAGCGCTCCATGAAGACCCCGACGCTTGCCGCCCTCGCCACCCTGTGCGCCACGGCGTTCGCTGCCGGCCCCGCCTCCGCCGAGCTCGCGCCCGGCGACCCGGCGCCGGACTTCAGCGCACCGGCCTACCTTGCCGGCGAGCCCTTCACCTTCGAGCTGGCCGACGCGCTGGCGAAGGGGCCGGTGGTGCTGTACTTCTTCCCCGCCGCGCACACGCCCGGATGCAACCTGGAGGCATCGCTGTTCTCGCAGGCGGTGGAGAAGTTCAAGGCGCACGGCGCGACGGTGATCGGTGTCACCGCCGGCAACGTCGACGAGCTGGCCGCGTTTTCCGAGGACACCCGCTACTGCGGCGGCAAGTTCGCCGTCGCCGCCGACCCGGGCGCGAAGATCGCCGCCGAGTACGACGCCGTGCTCGATCGCAAGCCGGAGTGGTCCAGCCGGGTGTCGTACGTGATTTCGCCCGACGGCGCCATCACCGCCGCGTATTCCGACCTCAACCCGAACCGCCATGTCCGGGAGATGCTCGCAGCGGTGGAGGCGCTGGAAAAGTAGGGATCGCCCGCTCCGATCCGCCTACAAGCCCGCGGTCCCGTGGCGCGCGTGGGCGCGGGCCAGGGTGGCCTTCAGCGCCTCACGGTCGGGGATGAAACGGCGCAGCTCCTCGTCGAGCGCGGCAACGCGCTGCTCGGCGGCGACCAGCCGCGCGTACAGCTGCTCGCGATCGGCCGCGAACGTCGCGTCGTCCAGGTCCATGTACTCGGTGGCGAGCTGGCGCAGGTTCGCCACCGCGCTCTTGGCCTTGCCCTTGCGGCTCGCCAGCGAGGCGATCACGGTTACCAGCAGGATCGCGCCGATCACGTAGAGCGACGTGGCCGTGGTGATCTCGATCACGTTGACCGGCGCGCCGTCGTTGATGAAAGGCAGGTTGTTCTCGTGCAGCGCATGCAGGATGAGCTTGGCACCGATGAAGGCCAGGATCACCGCCAGCCCGTAGGACAGGTACACCAGCCGCTCGAGCAGGTGGTCGATCAGGAAGTACAGCTGGCGCAGGCCCAGCAGCGAGAACGCCGTCGCGGTGACCACCACGAACGGATCCTCGGTAAGGCCGAAGATGGCGGGGATAGAATCCAGCGCGAACAGCACGTCCGTGCCGCCGATCACGATCATCACCAGCATCAGCGGCGTCATCACCCGGCGGCCAGCCTCCCGGGTGAACAGCTTCTGGCCGTCGTAGTGGCCGCTGGTGGGAAACCAGCGCACCGCCAGCCGCATCACGATGTTCTCGTGGTGCTCGCCCGAGCGTGGCTTGAGCAGGTTGCCCGCGGTCATCAGCAGCAACAGGCCGAACAGGTAGAACACCCACGAGAACCGCTCGATCAGTGCCGCGCCCAGGAAGATCAACCCGCCACGGGCGATCAGCGAAAATACGATGCCGAACAGCAACACCTTTTGCTGGTACGGCCGCGGCACCCGGAAACTCGACAGGATCACCAGGAACACGAACACGTTGTCGACCGACAGCGCCTTCTCGGTGATGTAGCCGGCGAAGTACTCCGTGCCCATCCCCTCCCGGCCCCACACCACCACCGCGATGCCGAACAGCAGCGCCACGGCGATGTACAGCGCGGACCAGACCGCCGCCTCGCGCAGGCCCGGCACGTGTGCCTTGCGGACGTGGAAGATGTAGTCGAACAGCAGCAGCCCGACCACCAGCGCGATCATCAGCGCCCAGACCGTGGGCGGGACGTGCGCGGACGCGAGCTCAGGCGCCGCGGGCATGCGGGGACACGGACATCGGCCTGGCGGCCGGCGGGGCCACGCGCATCGGGGTGCCTCCTGGGAACGTGGGCCCGACGTTACTGCGGCGCGCGTTAGTTCATTGCATCCGTAGCGGCCCGCCCCGAGCCGTCGCCCGGCGCCGCCCTGCCGCGACCTTCATCGTCCGTGGGTTACACCGGCGCCACGCCCCCAACCGGAGCCCGCATGAACTCCCACGACGAACCCGCCACCGTCCCCGCGCTCGACCTGCCGCGCTATCTCGGCACCTGGTACGAGATCGCCCGCCTGCCGATGCGCCACGAACCGACGGACTACACCGACATCACCGCCACCTACTCGCTGCAGGACGACGGCAAGGTCCGCGTCGCCAACCGCGCCCGCAACGGCAGGGGCGAGCCGGAGGAGTCGATCGGCGAGGCGACGCCCGTTCCCGGCAGCAACAACAGCAAGCTCGAGGTGAGCTTCCTGCCCGACGGGCTGCGCTGGATCCCGTTCACCAAGGGCGACTACTGGGTGCTGCGGGTGGACCCCGACTACCGCGTGGCCCTGGTCGGCGGCCCCGACCGCAAGTACCTGTGGCTGCTGGCGCGTGAGCCGCGCATCGACGACGCCACCCGTCGCGACTACCTCGACACCGCGCGTGCGCAGGGCTTCGACCTGGCCGACCTGATCGACACTCCGCAAAGCGGCGCCTCGACCGCCTGATGCCTCGGCCGGCGCGGACGCCCGGCCGCGCCGGCATCCGGTGCGGCCGCAGCCACGCGCGGTGGTTGCAGCCCGCGTGATGGGGCCTGGACATGCCGTAACGACGAAACAGCGATGCCGGATTTTTCGAACTGGTCACCGTGGCTCAACGTCGCCGTCTTCATCGCCACGGCGGTGGCGGTGTGGTGGGCCGGCGCACGCCTGACCCGCTACGCCGATGCGATCTCCGAGCTCACCGGGATGGGCGAGGCGATGGTCGGCATGCTCGTGCTGGGCGGGGTGACGTCGCTGCCGGAGATCGCGGTGTCGGTCACCGCGGGGCTGGACGACAACGCCGACCTGGCGGTCAGCAACCTGCTCGGCGGCGTGGCGCTGCAGGTGGTGATCATCGCCGTCGGCGATGCGCTGCTGCGCGGCCGGGCGATCACCTCGCAGGTACCCAGCCCCACCGTGCTGCTGCAGGGCATCTTCTCGTGCGTGATGCTGATCGCGGTCGCCATGGGGGTCGTCGCCGGCGACGCCGCACTGTTCGGTGTCGGTGCATGGACCACCGGCATGCTGGTCGGCGGGCTCGGCATGTTCTGGCTGATCGCCCGCTACAAGCGCCGGGAAACCTGGAAGGCGATCCCGCAACCGGCCTCCCGGCCGGCCGAGTCGCAAGGCAAGCCGGACACCCTGCGCCGCGCGGTGCTGCTGACCGCGGCGATGGGCGGGATCATCATGTGCGGCGGCTGGCTGCTGGCGAGCACCGGCGACGCGCTGGCCACGCAGACCGGGCTGGGCGAGAGCTTCGTCGGCATGACGCTGGTCGGCACCGCCACCTCGCTGCCGGAAATCAGCACCGTGGTCATGGCGGTGCGGATCCGCCGCTACACCATGGCCTTCGCGGACATCTTCAGCACCAACATCATCGATCTGATGCTGGTCTTCCTGATCGACGCGGTCGCGCCGGGCCAGCCGGTGCTCGACACCCAAGGCAACTTCGCCGCGTTCGGCGCCCTGCTCGGCGTGGTGGTGACGCTGATCTACCTGGCCGGACTGGTCGAACGGCGAGACCGCACCTGGCTGCGGCTGGGGCCGGACAGCTGGCTGGTGCTGGCCGCGTACGTCGGCGGCGTGGTGGTGCTGTATTTCCTGAAGTGAGCGTCGTGCAGTTCCGGCACAGACCCTCGCCCACGGCATCTAGCGCGCGGCCGCCCTGCGCTCGCTGTAGCGGTCCACCAGGTAGTCGGCGCGTCCGCGCACCATCAGGGTGAACTTGACCAGCTCCTCCATCACGTCCACCACGCGGTCGTAGTACGGCGATGGCTTCATCCGACCGTCGTCATCGAACTCCTGCCACGCCTTCGGCACCGACGACTGGTTGGGGATGGCCACCATCCGCATCCAGCGCCCAAGCACCCGCAACGTATTGACCGTGTTGAACGACTGCGAGCCGCCGCAGACCTGCATCACGGCCAACGTCCGCCCCTGGGTCGGACGGACGCCGCCCTCTTCCAGTGGCAGCCAGTCGATCTGGTTCTTGAACACGCCGGTCACCGTGCCGTGGCGCTCGGGCGACACCCATACATGCGCTTCGGACCACCGGGACCAGTCGCGCAACCGCTGCACCGCCGGGTGGCCTGCACCCACGCTGTCGAGCATCGGCAGGTCGTGCGGGTCGAACACCCGGGTTTCGGCCCCCAGGTGGCGCAGCACCCGCTCGGCCTCGAGCGCGAGCTTGCGGCTGTAGGACTGCGGCCGCAGCGACCCGTACAGCAGCAAGACGCGGGGCGGATGGCGGTCATCGCCGGCCGCGCGCAGTTCGTCGGCGCGGGGCGGTGGCAACAAGTGGGTGTCGAAGAGCGGACTGGACGCAGGGTGCATCCGGAGGTCCAGAGCGGCGGATTGTTGTTCGTTGTTCATTCGAATATTCTAGAACAATGGAAACGAAAGCCGCCATCCACGCGCTCACCGCTCTCGGCCACGCCACGCGCCTGGCCGCGTTCCGCCTGCTGGTGGAGGCGGGGCCCGCGGGGCGTACCCCCGGTGAGATCGCCGAGGCCCTGTCGGTGCCCGGGGCCACGCTGTCATTCCACCTCAAGGAGCTGGTGACCGCCGGCCTCGCCGAAAGCGAGAGCCGCGGCCGCAACGTCTGCTACCGCGCCAACTTCGCTGCGATGGACGCACTGATCGGTTACCTGACCCACAACTGCTGCGCGGGCTCGCCGGCCATGGGCTGCGCCCCGGCGGCGAATGGCCGCCGCCCCTGCTGACCCGTCCCTTCCGCCCTCTTGACGAGCATCGAGCCGATGAAACCCCGCGTCCTCTTCCTCTGCACCGGCAACTCCGCCCGCAGCGTGCTCGCCGAAGCCACGCTGCGTGCCTGGGCCGGCGACCGCTTCGAGGTGCACAGCGCCGGTAGCCACCCGTCCGGGGCGGTCCATCCGGTCGCGGTCGCGCAACTGGCCGCCGAAGGCATCGCCACCGCCGGGGTGCGCAGCAAGTCGTGGGACGAGTTCGCAGGCCCAGGTGCGCAGCCGCTGGACCTGGTGGTAACTGTGTGCGACGCCGCCGCGGCGGAAACCTGCCCGGTGATGTTCGGCGACTTCATTCGGACCCACTGGGGCCTGTTCGACCCGGCGGCGGTGACGGGCAGCGAGGACGGGAGGCGCGTCGCCTTCGCCGAAGCGCACCGCATCATCAAGGCGCGGCTGCTGGCTTTCCTGGCGATTCCGGCCGACACCTGGACCGACCGCGAGGCGCTGAAGCAGGCACTCGACCGTATCGGCTCCGTGCAGCCCGAGCCAGAATCCACTGGAGGCGCCGCCGGTGTCTGACGCGGTCCCTGCCACCTCCGCCGACACCCCGCGGATCGGTTTCTTCGAGCGCTACCTCACCCTGTGGGTGACGCTTTGCATCGTGGTCGGCACCGGCCTGGGCTACCTGCTGCCCGACACCTTCGCGCGGCTGGGCGCGATGGAAGTCGCCAAGGTCAACCTGCCGGTCGCCGCACTGATCTGGCTGATGATCATCCCCATGCTGCTGAAGGTCGACTTCGGCGCGCTCGGGCAGGTCGGGCGGCACTGGCGCGGCATCGGCGTGACGCTCTTCATCAACTGGGCGGTCAAACCGTTCTCGATGGCACTGCTGGGCTGGTTCTTCCTGCGCCACGTGTTCGCGCCGTGGCTGCCGGCGGGGCAGATCGACTCCTACATCGCCGGGCTGATCCTGTTGGCAGCCGCGCCCTGCACGGCGATGGTGTTCGTGTGGAGCCACCTGTGCCGCGGCGATGCCAACTTCACCCTGAGCCAGGTCGCCCTCAACGACGCGATCATGGTGGTCGCGTTCGCGCCGCTGGTCGCGCTGCTGCTGGGGCTGTCGTCGATCACCGTGCCGTGGGCGACCCTGGTGCTGTCGGTAGGCCTGTACATCCTGGTGCCGGTGGCGGTCGCGCTGGTGCTGCGGCGCTGGCTGCTGGGCCGCGGCGGCCCCGCGCTGCTGGAATCCTGGCTGGCGCGGCTTGCGCCGTTTTCGCTCGGCGCTTTGCTGCTGACACTGGTGCTGCTGTTCGGCTTCCAGGGCCGGCAGATCATCGGACAGCCGCTGGTCATCGCCATTCTCGCCGTACCGATCCTGATACAGGTCTACTTCAATTCCGGTCTGGCCTACCTGCTCAACCGCCGCCTTGGCGTGGCCCACTGCGTCGCCGGCCCATCGGCACTGATCGGCGCCAGCAACTTCTTCGAACTGGCCGTGGCCACCGCGGTGAGCGTGTTCGGCGTGCACTCCGGCGCCGCACTGGCCACGGTGGTCGGCGTATTGATCGAAGTGCCGGTGATGCTGTCGGTGGTGCGCATCGTCAACCGCTCGCAGCGCTGGTACGAGGGCGACCGTACCCGCACCACGACGGAACGGGAGGCCCGCGCATGACGGATATCCACGCCACGCGCGTCACGTCCGCACTGGCCGCCCTGCTCGCCGACGCCGGCCTGCCGACCGGGGACCTGCACGACCACCCCGCCCTGCGGCTGTTCGTCGCCACCATCGGCGGCGAGCCGGCCGGCTGCGTCGCACTGGAGGTGTACGGCGACACCGCCCTGTTGCGCTCGCTGGCGGTGCACCCGTCGCACCGCGGCACCGGTCTCGGGGTCGAGTTGCTGCAGTTCGCGGAGCAGCAGGCCCGGGCGGACGGTATCGAAACGCTCCACCTGCTGACCACCACCGCGACGCGGTTCTTCGAGCGCCACGGCTATCGACGTGTGGAACGCGACGAGGCGCCGCCGGCCATCGCCGCCACTTCGCAGTTCAGCCGGCTCTGCCCCGCCGCTTCGGACTTCATGCGCAAGAACCTGGGGCATGCGCGAGTATCGCTTTCCGAGCGCGTGCAGAGCCCGCCCGGGCGTTGAACCCTCTTGCGGGGTGCGGACGCTTATCCCCGCACCGCCTCGATGATCCGGCCCATCAGCCGGTGCAGGTCGTCGCGGTGGCCAGTGCGTGCCGACGCCTGGCTGTCGTCGGAAGTCATCGCCACCGTCAGTTTCAGCGACGGCACCACGTAGAGCATCTGCCCGCCGTAGCCCCAGGCGTAGGCCACCGGCTCGCCTGCGAAATCGCGCAGGAACCAGCCGTAGCCGTAGCCATCGCCGGTGTAGCGGGAACGGGTGCGCGGCTGCCACGAGGCTTCGATCCACCCGGGTGACAGCAACCGCTCGCCGTCCGCGCTCACCCCGCCGTTGCGGTACAGCTCGCCGAACGCCAGCAGCGAGCGCGTGCTCATCGCCATGTTGTTGCCGCCGAAATGGATGCCCTGCGGGTCGCGCTCCCAGGCGGTGATCGCGAAGCCGTCCTGCGGCCCGAGCCATTCGCGCGCCAGTGACAGCGTCGAACGGCCGCTGGCACGGGTCAGGATCGCAGATAGCAGATGGGTGGAGCCGGTGGAGTACAGCATCGCCCCACCCGGCTCGTTCACGAACGGCCGTGCCAGCGCCGCGCGCACCCAGTTGTCGCTGCCCACCCAGCGTCCGTAGTACGGCCCCGAAGTGCGCTCCAGCCCGGCCTGCATCGACAGCAGGTGGCCGACTGTCACCCGCGCCAGCCGCGGGTCCGGGTCCGGCGGCAACTGGTCGCGCAGAATCGGCGCGATCGGCTGGTCCACGCCCTCCAGCACGCCCTTGTCGATCGCGATGCCGACCAGCGCCGACACCACGGTTTTGGATGCCGACTTGATGTTGGTCGACGTGTCCGGCGTCGCACCACGGTAGCCGCGCGCGGCGATGGTTTCGCCGTCGAGGGCGACCGCGACAGCCTTCAGCGGCTGGATCGACTCGGCCTGATCGAGCAGTTCGGCAACCGCCGGTCCCGGATCCGTGCGGACTGCCGTCACCGCCACGGGGCGGTCTTCAGCCTGTGTACCGCCGGCGCTGCCGGCAGCTGACGGCGCGGGCATCTGCCCGCAGGCTGGTGCAGCCAGGCACGCGAGCAGCAGAACGAGGGTTCGTGTAAGTGGCATGCCGCAATGATTGCAGCCAGCGGGTCGTGGGCGCGTGCCCATGCGGGCATGGCACGCGAGTGACGCGGTCTGCACTCGCCGCGCCTGGCTGCCGACAGTCGTCGCGATCTCACATCGACGGAGTGCTGTCTTCCAGCAGGCGCATCGCCTCGTCCGCACGCCGCTGCGACTCCTCCACATCCGGCGCGGTTGCATTGACGGCCTTGTGCTGAGCGCGAACCACGGGCGCCACCACATCCAACTGGCGGGGGCGCTGGAAAAGCGCGGCATCGCCCTGCTTCAACTGGCAGTTGCGGCTAATGGTCTCCAGCTCGTCGCCAGTCCGGGCGGTGGCGTCCTGCAGGTGCACCACCACGGCCAACGTGTCACCCAGCGGTTACAGCCGATGGCAGATGCCGTCGATGGTCTGCTGGGTGCGATGGCCTTGCCCGTCCACCAGGGCCAGCAGGTGGTGGCGATCCACCCATGCAACCGAGCGCACCCCCGGCACCTGACGTGCCGCCGCGCGCGCGGCCTCCCGGTTGATCGGGCGACGGGCGTCGGCGACCTTCATCGACCTCAACAGGTCCGCGTCGGCGGCGTCGAAGTGCGCCTTCGCGGCGTCCTCGTCCCCCAACGCGCTCGCGTTCGGCATGGCGACCATCCGGCTCGCGGTGGTCACAGGGTCGAGCGGCTGCCCGGCTTGCGCCGGCGGAGTGACGGAACCCCCAGGTTGGACAAAATTTGTCCAACTCCGGAGCAAAAAGCCGCGATGACAGCCCTTTTTGCTCCGACCGCCGGGCAAAACGCTCCGCCGGTGGAGCAGAACGCCCGGATGGCGGAGCAGAAAGGTCGGCGGTCCGGGCCTTGCGCTCCACCGGGCAAGAAAAAAGCCCCGTTGCCGGGGCTTTTCTCTGTGGGCGCGGGGTTATCAGCTGCGCGTACGGGCGAATTACTCCGCCGGTGCGGGTTCGCGGGCCGGGGCCGAGCGGGCGAAGCGCTGCGACAGCGCCGCGCTCAGCGCCTCCACCCCCCGGTTGCGGCCGGTGACCTTGAGCAGGGCGTAGCCCTCCAGCGCGGTGCTCATCGCGTCGCTGCCCAGCGCCATCTCCGAATCGGACACCCGCTCGGCCAGCCGCTGCAGGCGCGCCAACACCGGGCGCAACGCGTCGACCGCGCGCAGGTCGGCCTGCGCCTCCTCCAGCCGCAGCGCGGCAGGGACGATGTCGGGGTTTTGCTCCAGCACCATCAGCAGGATACGTCAGGGCATTGCGTGGAGTGAGACGGGCGCGGGCTAAACTCGCCACGTCTGCGCCAAGACAAGGAGAAAACATGACAAGGATGTGGATTGTGCTGGGCGACGCTACGTCGAGCGGCGGCCAGGTGATCAGCGGCTCACCCTTCACCGATATCGACGGCAAGCCCGTCGCCCGGGTCAACGACAAGGCGACGTGCCCGAAGCACAAGGGGACGTTTCCGATCGTCGATGGCGACCCGACCACCGTCATCGATGGCGAGGCGGTGGCCCTGCATGGCAGTTCGCTGGCCTGCGGTTGCATGGTGCTGGCGGTGAAGCAGATGCGGGTTTTCGTGGATGCGGGGGGTGGCGCCGGTGGCGCCAGATCGGTTTCGGGTTCGGCAGCAGAAGGCGCCGCAGCCGGGACCGGTGCACTCGCGGCCGCAGCCGCGGCTCTCGCTCCGACTGCGGCGGCGGCTGCAGGCGACGAGGCGGTCTTTGACGAGCAGATCCGGTTCGTGGGCCCAACTGGTGTGGCGCTATCGAACATCGGCTATGTGCTGCATCTGGAAGATGGGAGCAGTGTCGACGGGGTAACCGATGACGACGGCCGGACCGGGCGCGTAACGACCCCTGCGCCGCTCGGCATTGCCCGGGCAGAGTTGCAGGCCCCGGCGCAAGCGGCCGGTTGCTGCAGCGCTACGGGGCTTCCGTCGCAGTCGGTACAGGTCACCTTGGGCGGTGTCGCGACCAACGGCAACCAGGTAGGGACGTCGGTCCATCAGGCCGGTGTCAACAAGGCTGAGGACCGGAGCCTGACCAGCGGAGAGATCGTGATGGCCCGCCAGGTTTTTGGTGAAGCGATCGACTATCGATCAGTCAGGCTCCACAACCACGGGTATTGGGCGTTCTTCGGCTTTCAGCGGGACGACACGGCGACTGCACCGAACGGGGAGATCTACTTGCCCGAAGACCTGTTCAAACCGGACTTCTCTCTACTCGGACCAACCGAGCAACGGTTGTTGATACATGAACTCACGCATGTCTGGCAGTACCAGCTCGGCTATCCGATCAAGCGGATCCGGGTTTTCCGTCCCTCCATGAGTTACTCCTACACGCTGGGCATGGGGCGAAAGTTCAGCGACTACAACATGGAAGCCCAAGGCAACATCATTGCCGACTACTACACGTTGAAGGTGCACGGCGACAGACGTGCCCTTTACGAAACGCAGTACATGTTCAGTACCTTCGACGTGCTGCCGATGTACGAGCACACCTTGTCGGAGTTCCTCGGCAATCCACACGACACAGGCAACCTTCCGCAGGTGACCGAATGAAGCGCACTACAACGCTCCTGACGGGGCTGATGTTGCCCATCGCGGGTGGATGCACCCAGCCGGCCGATCTGTACCAGCGCGCCACCGTCGCCATGGTCGACGAACAGATATGCGTATCCGTCGCGAGCGACAGCGGTACCCGGCCGCACACAACGAGGCTTGCGGGCCTGACGCTGAGCCGGCTTTCGGGTGACCGGGCGGAAGCGGTCTGGGAACTCGACTTCACCGGTGCATCCGAACCTTTCGTTCTCGCCCCCGGGGAATGTTTGCGCCCCGGCGCGCCACATGGCGAAGGCGTGATTGAGGTGCTTCGGGAAACGCCCGTCCCGGGAGCGCACTACGCACTTTCCGTCATGGGAGCCGAGCCCGAGGATGAGCCGCGTGGCGACGGCTGGGCCACTCGGCTCTACCGGGAAAACTTCTGTTTGAAGCAGCACGTTTCGGGTGCGATATCGATTGTGCCGGTGCCTTGGGGCGTGGGTCGTCCGCAATGGGACGCGTGCGCCGAGTGATTCTCTGTGTCTTCCACAATCTCTGATTCCAGAGGGCGCGGCCGATGGCGTGCCGCTTCGCTGACTCTTGGCGCGCTGTCGGTTCTCGTTCCTGCCGTGTTCTTCGTCTGGGCGCGTACCGAGTTCCTGCATCCGGATCCGTCCCGGGGCGCCGAGTTCTGCGGGATGCCGCTGCTCGGCGCGATACTTCTCTCCTTCATGGTGTGCTTCGTGTTGTCGCTGCTCTCGGTGATCGTCGGGGCCGTGGGCTACCTGCAATTGATGGCGCCGCATCCGCTGTCGCGACGGCTGGAAGTGGTCGCCGTCGGGTCGCCCGCTCTGGTGATGCTCGGCATCGGGCTCGCTTCCGCGATCCTGGAATAAGCACTCGCGTCACGCTGCCGGCGTTTACATGTCGCTCTTGCTCATGTGGAGAACGACACGGTCCAGGTGCTCAGCGCCCCGCGTCCGCCGGCGCCGCAAAGGTCCCCACCACCTTCGCCTTGCCCAGCACGTGGCCCTTCATCGCTTCAAGCAGGGTGTCGCGGTCGGCGCCAGGGTCGACGTCGAGCGTGGCGTCGAGGGCGAACAGCTGGAAGTGGTAGTGGTGGGTGCCGGTGCCCGGCGGCGGCTTGGGCCCGAAGTAGCCGGTGGAGCCGCGGCTGTTGCTGCCCTGTCGCAGGTCCTCGGGCTCGGTCAGGCGCGGCAGCGTGTGCAGGCCTTCCGGCAGCGCGGTGAGGTTGGCGGGAATGTTCCATGCGACCCAGTGCACGAACGGCTTGGGCTTGGCGACGTCGGGGTCTTCCATGATCAGTGCGTACGAGCGCGCGCCCTCGACCGCCTGCCACGCCAGCGGCGGGGAGATGCCCTCGCCGTAGTCGCTGTGGCGGCGGGGAATGGGCTGGTTGTCGCCGAACGCATCCGACCGCAGCTCGAGGGCGGCCCCGGTGCTGGCCTCGGCTTCCGGACGATCGAACGCCAAGGGTACGCCGTGGCCCTTGCTGGCCTGCTGCTGCATCGGCCCGGCCGGCGGGGTTTTCGGCGCGGCCGCGCTGGCCGCACCCTGCCCGCCTGCGTAGGCGATGCGGTAGATCGCGCCATTGCTGTCATCGCTGACCAGCAGGGCGCCGTCGGGCATCACCGTCAGGCCGACGGGCCGGGCGATGTGATGCTCGCCGTCGTCGAGCAGGAAGCCGGTCGCGAACGGCTCGATCGCCTGTGGCCGGCCGTCGTCGAAACGGATGCGCACCACCTCGTAGCCCGACGCGGGCTTGCGGTTCCAAGAACCACGCATGGCGACGAAGGCGTCGCCGCGGTACTCGGCCGGGAACGCCGCGCCCTGGTAGAAGGCCATCTGCATCGGCGCGGCATGGGCGTCGTAGCCGAGCACCATCGGCTCGCTCATGTCGCGCCACCGCTCGTGGGTGATGCCGCCGGGCGGGCTGGTCTGCGGGTGCAGGTCGCCCTTGGCGAACACGTGCGGCCAGCCGTACTGCTTGCCCATCGCGATCCGGTTGAGCTCTTCGGCGTGCCGGTCGTCGCCGAGGCTGTCGATGTTGTGGTCCATGCCCCACAGCTCGCCGGTTTCGGGCTGCCAGCCGAAGCCGATGGTGTTGCGCAGGCCCTTGGCGAAGATGCTGCGCGAGGAACCGTCGGGCTCGAACCGCAGCAGGCTCGCGTGCTCGGGGTTGCTCTCGTTACAGGCGTTGCAGGTCGAGCCGATGCTGACGTAGAGCTTGCCGTTGGGGCCGAACGCGAGGGTGCGGTTGGGGTGCTGGCCGCCGTCGGGCAGGTCGTCGACCAGTAGTTCCGCCTCGCCAAGCGTGCCGTCGGGCCTGATCGGCGCGCGCAGGATCTCCTTCACCGTGGCGACGTAGAGATGGCCGTCGTGCACCGTCAGCCCGTGCGCGGCCGGCCGGTGCAGCACCTGCACCGGCTCGCCGTCGGCGCGGCCGTCCTTGTCGGCGTCGCGCAGCAGCAGCACGTCGCCCTGTTCGCGACGCGACACGTAGACGTGCCCGGCGGGGTCGACCGCGAGGATGCGCGGATTCTTCAGGCCGGTGGCGAAGGGTGCGATCGCAAAGCCGTCCGGCAGCTCGACGGAAGCCAGCCGTTCGGGCGTGGCCTCGAGCGGGGCCGGCTGGAAGACGGTGTTGCGGGCGGCGGTATTGGTGCCGTCGTTCTGCTGAGCAAGGGCGGGCGCGGCGTACGCGGCAAGGCACGCGAGGGCACCGGCAAGCGCGGTGCGACGGGGGATACGGGCCATGGCGCAACCTTCGGGCGGGTGGCCGAGCGTGCCGGGCGCGGCGTGGACATGGTGCGAACACGCTTACACCCGATCGCGGCCGGCCCTACTCCCGCACGAGCACTGCACGCTCGCAATCCTTGCGGCTAACCCCGCAGCGTCTGCAGGTGGACGCTGGTCTCGCTGTTGCTGATGCCGGGAATGCCGCGGATGCGCTCAAGCACCTTCGACAGTTCGGCGAGGTCGGCCACGCGCAGTTCGGCGACGAGGTCCCAGCGGCCGTTGGTGTCGTGCAGCTCGGCGACGCCGGGCTCGCCCAGCAGCGCGCGGATCACCGAGTGCTGGTTGCCCTTCACCGCGAGGCTGGTCCAGGCGCGGATCTCGTCGGGCGCGGCGTCGGGACGCAGGCGCACGGTATAGCCGGTGATGACGCCGTCGCGCTCCAGCCGCGCCATGCGGTTGGTGACGGTGCCGCGCGAGACGCCGAGCGCCTGCGCGAGGCTGGCGACCGGGGCGCGCGCATCGTGGCGGAGCGCGGCGATCAGGCGGTGGTCGAGGTCATCCATCCGTTCAATCCGTCAGTTGGCGCTGCCACTTTGCCAGCTTTCTGGCGGATCCGCCGCACTCCTGCCGTTTCGCGCTGACGCGCAGGTCCGGACAATGGTCGTGTCCCCGGCGCCCGCTGGCGCCGACGCATCGAAAGGAGCCTGCATGACCACCCTGCTGACCACCCACGACGTCGCCAGGATCGTCGCCACCCACGGCCTGCCGCAGATGTTCTCGCGCCTGGTGGACTACCTCGAGGCCGACTTCGCCCGCTGGAACGACTTCGACAAGACCGCCCGCACCGCCGCGCACTCCGACGTCGGCGTGATCGAGCTGATGCCGGTCGCCGACGACAAGGAGTACGCCTTCAAGTTCGTCAACGGCCACCCGACCAACTACCGGCACGGCCTCTCTACGGTAATGGCGTTCGGCGCCCTGGCCGACGTCGAGACCGGCATGCCGACCGTGCTCAGCGAGCTGACCATGACCACCGCGATCCGCACCGCGGCGACCTCGATCATGGCCGCGAAGAAGCTCGCGCGTAAGGACGCCAGGGTGATGGCGCTGATCGGCAACGGCGCGCAGAGCGAGTTCCAGGCGCTGGCCTTCCACCAGATGCTCGGCATCGAGGAAGTGCGGCTGTACGACGTCGACGCCGCCGCCACCGACAAGCTCGCCGCCAACCTCGCCGAGGCCGCGCCGAAGCTGCGCGTGGTCCGCGCCGCCGACACCCGCGAGGCCGTGCGCGGCGCCGACATCGTCACCACCGTCACCGCCGACAAGAAGAACGCGACCATCCTCAGCGCCGACATGGTCGAGCCGGGCATGCACATCAACGCCGTCGGCGGCGACTGCCCGGGCAAGACCGAGCTGGACCCGGCGATCCTGACCACGGCCAACACGAAGACCTACGTCGAGTTCGAGCCGCAGAGCCGGATCGAGGGCGAGCTGCAGCACATGGCGGAGGACTTCCGGGTCACCGAGTTCTGGCGCGTGGTCGCCGGCGAGGCCGAGGGCCGCACCGCCGCCGACGAAGTGACGATCTTCGACTCGGTCGGCTTCGCGCTGGAGGACTACTCGGCGCTGCGGCTGGTGCGCGACCTGGCCAGCGAGCTCAAGCTCGGCAGCCGGACCGACCTCGTGCCGGTGATGGCCGACCCGAAGGACCTGTTCGGGCACCTGATGGGCACGAAGGCGCGCCAGCAGGCGGCGTAAGCGCTGTCAGTCGATGCGATGCAGACGCCCGCCGCGGGAACGCGGCGGGCGTCTGGTTTGTGGAGATCCGATCGCGGCTGAAGCCGCTCCTGCACCAGCCCGGGGTTCCGGTTTGAACGGCCCATGGGCAGCGGGGGCGTCGCGGCCGTTGCATTGCCGCGTGGCAGGTTGGCCTACGCCGTCGCCAGCAACGCCGCGTCTTTGTCCGCGGCGCGCTGGAACGCGGGACGCGCCTTGGCGCGTTCGATGTAGCGCTCGATCACCGCGCTCTTCGGTACCAGGCCGAACTGCGTGGTCCAGTTGAGTGCGGTGCCCCAGAGCACGTCGGCGGCGCTGAAACGCTCGCCCAGCACCCACGGCCCCTTGGCGAGCTGGCCTTCCAGCGCGGCCAGCATGCTGTCGAAGTCGCGGTACGGCGACACCATCGGCTCGGCCCCTTCGCGCTTGAGCGAACGGTCGACCACGGCAGGCTCGAAGCACGAGGCGTAATAGACCATCCAGCGCAGGTACTCGCCGCGCGCCGGATCGCCGATGGCCGGGGCCAGCCCCGCCTCGGGGAAGCGGTCGGCCAGGTGCAGGTAGATCGCCACCTGCTCGGTCACCACGGTGTCGCCGTCCACCAGCGTCGGCAGCTTGCCGAGCGGATTGAGCGCGAGGAATTCAGGGCGGCGCTGCTCGCCGGCCTGCAGGTTCACCAGCTCGATTCGGTAGTCGACGCCGAGCTCTTCGAGCATCACCCGCACGCCGGCGGATCGCGACTGCGGGTTGTGGTACAGGGTCAGTGCGGGTGCTTCGGCCATGGTGGTGCTCCTTGTGGTGGATGAACGTCGATGGCGGCAGTCTGCCGGCCAATGCGGACACCTTCCGCCCTCATTGGCCTGCGCCCCCGCGCGTGTCGTTGTCAGGTGCGTCGCTGCCGCGCCAGCGTGATCACCGCGACCCCGGCGAGGATGATCGCCATGCCCGCCAGGTCGTACGGCCCGACGGTCTCGCCGACCAGCAGCACGCCGAACAGCACGGCCACCGGCGGGTTGACGTAGGCGTAGCTGGTCGCGACCGCCGGCCGCGCGTGCTTGAGCACGTACAGGTAGGCGCTGAAGGCGAGGATGGAGCCGAATACCGCCAGATAGACCAGCGCCGCGGTGGCGCGCCAGGTCGGGTCCGCCGGCAGCCGTTCGCCGGTGCCGAAGCCGACCGCCAGCAGCGCGACGCTGGCGCACAGCATCTGCGCGGCGGTGTTCATCGGCCCCGACGGCATGTCCTGGCGCCGGCTCCAGACCGACCCGAACGCCCAGCACATCGCCGCGGTCAACAGCGCGATGGCACCGAGCCGCTCGCCCGACAGGCCGCTGCCGAGGTTGAGCACCACCACGCCGGCAAAGCCCACCAGCAGGCCGACCGTCTCCCGGCGGGTCGGCCATTGGCCGTACATGCCCGAAAAGGCGGCGGCGAACAGCGGCATGCTCGACACCGCCACCGCGGCGATGCCCGAGCTCACCCGCTCCTCGGCAAAGCACACCAGGCCGTTGCCGAACCCCAGCAGCAGCACGCCGGTGATGGCGGCGTTGCGCCATTGCCGGCGGCTCGGCGCGGCATGCCCGCGCCAGCGCAGGAAGGCGTACATCGCCACACCGGCACCGAGGAACCTCACGCCGGCCAGCAGGAACGGCGGGTAGCTCTTCAGCGCGTACAGGATGCCGAGGTACGTGGAGCCCCAGACGACGTAGAGCGTGAGCAGGGCGAGCGGAATCAATACCCGCGGCTCCAGCGAGTGGCCGGCGGAGGGCGACGCGACAGTCGCCGCGGCGGCGGGGGTGCAGCCATCGGACATGGGGAGGGCCTTGGGCAGGGGGCGCCATTATCCGGCGGCGCTGCGATCGCGACGAGTGCCGATCGTGGCGCACTGTGTCCCGGACGCTGCCCGGTCCGCCGCGATCGCCCGGCCTCTGTGGAACCGCCGCTCAGCGCGCCATGCAGTCCCGGTAGCGCGCGTCCACCCGGGTCGCGAACCACGCCGTCGTCAGCTCGCGGGTGATCTTCGGGCTCTCCAGGGTGATGCCGGGGATCATCGCCCGCGGCAGCGGCTTGCCGGCGCGCGTCTCGGCCAGTTCGAACACGCGGGCGAACAGGGCCGTGTCGTTGAAGTCGAGGCGGTCGCCGCGCTCCAGCGCGTCGCGGATGGCGCGGTCGTCCAGGCCGATGCGATTGCCGAGCGACCGCACCGCCTGCTCGGTTTCGCCGGGCCGGTCCAGCGGCGCACCGGGCCGCAGCAGGTCGCCATCCAGTGCGAGCGTGCGCCCGGTCGCCAGCGCCACCGCGTTCTGGAACGCGGCGTTGCGGCTCGCGTACCAGCCGGCATTGAAGTCGGCGAAGCGATGCACCTTGCGCGTGTACGGCGTGGTGTAGCCCAGCAGGTGGGCGATGCCGAAATGCAGGCCACCGCGGCGGGTGAACACCTCGTCGCGGATGCTGCCGTCGACGTCGTACGGATAGCCGCCGGCATGCGACTCGGCGAACGGGATCGACACCTGCATCGGCCCGCCCGTCTGCACCGGGTTGTAACCGTCGAACAGCCGGTCGCCCAGTGGCACGCGGCCGGTCAGGTCCTCGTAGATGTCACTCAACTCGCGCTCGGTGCGCACCCCGCGCAGGCGCTCGGCGTAGCTGCGGCCATCGGTGGAACGCAGCTTCAGCGCCGCATCCACCACGAAGCCGGGCACATGCATCGAAGCGGCCCGCCGTTCGATCTCGCCGCGCGCGATCGCCGGCAGGTTGGCCACCGGCGGGTCGGCCTTGTAGCCGGATTCCTGCTCGATCACCGCGAGCGTCGCGCAGATGTTCTCCGGCATCGGGTCGATCCCCTGTGCGGCGAACGCGGCCTGGATGTCCGCGGCCCAGCCGGCCCGGTCCTCGACGTCGACGGGCATCCGGCGGACGATCTCCGCCTGTACCGCATCGGGCGCCGGGCCCGCGGTCCGCGGCGCGGTCAAGCAACCGGCAAGCACGAACAGCATGCCCGCCAGGACGCCCGCGCGGAGGCCGGCACGCCCGGCCGGGACGCTTGCGGCTGTCACTTCGCTGCCCGTGTCCGCATGCCGCCGGACGACGGCGCCCAGGATCGACTCCAGCATCGGCATCAGTAGTGCCGTCCGTCTTTGTGATGGAATCCGCCGCCTTCGGGCAGGTGCATGTCGATGTCGGGGTAGTGGCAGACGCGCGTGGTCGGCTGGCCTACGGCGAGGAACACGCAATCGGCGTCGCTGTCGTTGCGCAGGCAGTGGCCGTTGCCGTCGCCCTTGGGGAACACCGCGACGTCGCCGGCCCGGAGCGGCGTCTCGCCCGAGTCGTCGACGAGCACCGCCTCGCCGGCGAGCATCACCACCAGTTCGTCCTCGTCTTCGTGCCAGTGCCGTTGCGACGACCAGGCGCCCGGCTGCAGGGTCACGTGGCTGGCGCCGAAGTCGCTCAGTCCCGATGCGGGGGCGAGGCGCCGGTACCAGCGACCCGCCACCACGTGTGAATACGGCGCCGGATAGCCGGTGGCATTGGTCGCGGCGATGGCGCTGAGGTCGAGCTTGGGCATGGGCGATCCAGCCGGAAGGTGCCCCATAGTGCAGCAGGCCCGCGCGTCGCGACTCGATCGTTCGCCCCGGACCTCAGCGCGGCGGGCGCGAGGTCGCCACGAACGGCCACGCCGAGTAGGCGGTCGCCCGCCCGCGCAATCGGGGGTAATCATCCAGGGCCACCGGTCCGAACGCCTCCATGTGGTCCCACATCGCGACCAGGTGGAATCCAAGGTAGTTCGGCTCCTCTCCGAACACACGGGCATTTGCATTCAGCCACTGCAGCGCTTGCACCAGCGCGATCCGCATCTTGCCGAATCGCGCATGGGACGTGCCCAGCCCGCTGCGCTCGGCGAGGATCAGCTCGACCTCCAACGCCATGGCGCCGTTCATCACCGTACGCGCGTTGAGTACGTCGGGGTCACCGGTCAGCACGCCGAAGCGATCGTCGGGGTCGTGGCGACGGACGAGGTAGGCCGCGATGTGGTCGGACTCGAATACGGTGCGGTCGCCGTCCACCAGCGTCGGGACCTTCATCAGCGGGTTGGGTCCGTAGGGCACCGGGTCGCTCTCCACGACATTGCCGGCGTCGACCAGTCCGGCTTCCAGCCCGAGGCCGGCCATGAGGATCCGGACCTTGCGGGCGAAATGGGAACGAGGGGTGTAGATCAGCTGCATTGGGCCGGCTCCAGCGGCGGGTTCGGCGAGCTTACCCGCCGCCTGCCGGGTTGACAGGGCACGGATGGAGCGCGGCGTCCATCCGAGAGCATCGCCATCGAGTACGACGAGTTCCGCGACGAGCGGCTGCAGGCGTCCATCGCCGCAGCGGAAACGCAGGTCGACGCGCTGGTCGAGCGGCTGGCAGCAGGCACCGCACGTGCCCCCGTCCCTGCCGATCCGGCGGCCGCCACCGCGGCTTGACTCGCGACGGAGCTCCCGCAGGCGCGCCGACGGGAGAGCCCGGTCCGCCGGCGCTGGTTAGACTCCCCGCCCCGGAGCCTCGGCAGGCAATGCATCCATGACCATGCACCACGTCCCTCACCGCTGTCGCCGCCGCGGCACAACGCTCGCAGCGCTTCTCCTGGGGCTGCTGTGCGCCACGTCCGCCGGCGCCTCGTCTTCCACGCCGGTCGCGGACACCGGCGGCGTCGACGCCACGAACGCGGAAGAGTTCGCCCAGACCGTGCGCGCCGCCCGCTACGACGACATGGCCCGGCTCGAGTCGATGCAGGACATCGACTGGAACCGCGCCGACGCGTCCGGCCGCACGGTGCTGCACTTCGCCGGGCCACGCGCCCTGCAATGGCTGCTCACGCGGCCCGGCATCGACGCCAACCTGGGCGATCCGCTGGCGTACCACGCGGGCCGCCGCGACCTGACCGAAACCGGCGTGCTGCTCGCGGACCCGCGGGTGGACGTCACCCCCGCCGCGATCCTCGCCGCGATCAACCACAACAACGGCGCCGACCTCGAGTTACTGATGATGCTGCTCGACAGCGGCCGCTTCGATGCGCGCCAGCCGGTGCCCGGGCTGCTGCGCCAGCGCGGCGTGCCGCTGCAGTTCGGCGTCGTCCAGAGGTTCTGCGGCTGGTCCGAGTGGCCCGAGGCGGAAGGCCGCGCCCGCATCCGCCGGTTCCTGCGCTCGCCGCACATCGATCTCGCCCTGCGGCATCCCGGCGAGGAGCCGCTGGAGGACTGGGCCGGGTTCTTCTGCTCACGCCACGCCCCGTGGGTCATCGACGAAGTGCGCCGCGCTGGCCGCCGCGGAGTGACCCCTACTCAGAACACCGACAGCCCGGTCATCTGGGCGAAACGATGCAGCGCGTACTTGCCCAGCGCCGAGTTGCCTTTGTCGTCCAGCCCCGGGTACCAGACGCACAGGCTCATTACGTGCGGGACCACGGCGACGATGCCGCCGCCGACGCCGCTCTTGGCCGGCAGGCCGACGTAGAACGCGAAGTCGCCGGCGGCGTCGTAGGTGCCGGCGGTCATCATCAGCGAGTTGATCCGGGTCGCCAGTTGCCAGTCGACCACGCGCTGGCCGGAAATGCCGCAGAAGCCACCGCGGGCGAGGTATTGCACGCTGCGCGCGAGGTCCACGCAGTTCATGCGCAGCGAGCACTGCATGAAGTAGAAGTCGAGCACGGCGTCGACGTCGTTGACAATGTTGCCGTAGCTGCGGATGAAGTTGGCGGTGGCGATGTTGCGGTAGCCGCTTTCACGCTCGGACTTCGCGACCACGTCATCCGCGCCCACGTCGACGGCGCCGGACCGCGCCCGCATGAACTCCACCAGCGCCTGCTCGGGCTTTTCGTAGTTCGACAGGATCACGTCGGCCACCACCAGCGCGCCGGCGTTCATGAACGGGTTGCGCGGGATGCCCTTCTCGTACTCCAGCTGGATCAGCGAGTTGAACGGGTCGCCGGAGGGTTCGCGGTCCACCCGCTCCCACAGCGCGTCACCGACGGCATCGAGCGCCATTGTCAGGGTGTGGACCTTGGAGATGCTCTGGATCGAGAACGCCTCGCGCGACTCGCCGACCTCGTGCACCTCGTTGTCACGGGTGACCAGCGCCATGCCGAAGCGGTCCCGCGGCACGTTGGCGAGCGCGTCGATGTAGTCGGCGACCTCGCCTTCGCCGAAGCGCGCGCGGACTTCCTGGTCGATCGTGCCGAGGATGTCGGGCAGGTCGAGCGCGCCGATGTCGAACTGGATCTGGATGGGCTCGCGCGGTTCGCGCCGGTCGCGTTGCTGCATGAGGGGTTCCTGGTCGGCGGCCCCCCACTCTACGAAGGTGCCGGCGCCGGCGTAACCCTCCGTCGCGCGGCGTCACCGCAGGTGCGCGACCAGCTCGCCCTTCGCACAGGCGATCCATTGCCGCTCCGGCTCGTCCACCCGGCAGCCGCCGGTGAACGCGGAGAACGCCGGCAACACCATCTGCGCCGGCTCCAGCAGGAACGCCGGAAAGCGCCCCGGCAGCCCCGGCAGCCCGACCACGGGATGCACGTGGCCGCACAGCACGTGGCCGTCGGCGATCGACGCGCCGTCCAGCGGATGGTGGCGGAACCGGAACGGGCCGTCGCGCACCTCGCCGGGCAGCAGCTCGACCTGCAGCGCGTCCGCCCGCAGCGCGCGGTCGTGGTTGCCGGCGACCACCGCGACCGGGAGCGCCGGGTGCGCGGCGAGCAAGTCCCGCCATGCCTGTTCGACGCCCGGATGACGCGCGCCGTGCAGGAAGTCGCCGAGGATCCACAGCTCGCGGGCGCGGGTGCGTTGCAGGAGACCGTCAAGCCGCGACAGGTCGTGCCGGGTACCGCCGCTGGGCACCGCGATGCCGGCTGCGCGCAGGATGTCGCCCTTGCCCAGGTGCAGGTCGGCGATCAGCAGCCGCCGCCGCGCCGGCCAGTACAGCGCGCGGTCGGCCAGCGCGTGCACTCGTTCGCCGGCAAGCACCAGCTCAAGCGCGTCCGGCATGGCGCTGCTCCAGTTGTTCCGCAGCGCGCGCGACGCGGGTGCGCCAGTCCTCGGTGCTGAGCTGGCCGCGGATCGCCTCGGCCCACAGCGGGAACGCCAGCGGCGTCAGGCTGCGCGGCCGGTGCAGGGCCAGTACGCGGTCGCGGCAACGTTGCAGTGCTTCGCGCAGCCGTCGCACCTCCAGTTGCGCGTCGAGCACCTCGCGCTCGGCCTGCGCCAGCAGCACGTGGCCGGGGTCGTGCTGGCGCAGCACGTCGAACAGCAGGCTGCTCGACGCCTGCAGCTGCCGCAGCGAACGCGCGGCCTTCCCCGGTAGTGACGGCGGCAACAGGCCGGCGACGCGGGCGATCTCGCGGAACTGCCGGCGTGCCAGTTCGGCCAGGTTGAGGCTCTGTCGCAGGTCGTCCATCAGCCCGTCGGGTGACAGCAGCCGCTGCAGCAGCGGCGGATCCGGCCAGGCCTGCGCTTGTGCGGTCAGCACTAGCCCGTAGTCGTTGACCGCCCAGCCGAAGGTGTTGGGCGCCTCGCGGCCCCAGCGCAGCGCCATCAGCGCGGCCAGTCCCTCGTGCACGGCGCGACCGGCGAACGGGAACACGAACGCGTGCCAGCCCTGCCGCGTCTTCACCGCCTCGACCAGCAGGGTGCGCGGCGTCGGCAGCCCGCTCAGGCGCTCCTGCAGGTCGAGCAGCGGCGACAGCGCGCGCATCTCGGGGCTGTCCGGCGGCGCGGCGAGGATCGCCTCGACCTCCTCCGCCAGTTCGCTCGACAGCGGCATGCGGCCGCCCTGCCAGCGCGGCACCCGGCCGTCGGCGCGTTTGGCGATGCGCACATAGGCGGTCATGTCGCGCAGCTGCACCAGCTCCAGCGTGCGGCCGGCGAACTGGAAGCGGTCGCGCGGCTTGAGCCGGCCAATGAAGGCCTCCTCGACCGCGCCGAGATAGCCGCCCTTGGCGAAACGCACCTGCACGCTGCCGTCGCTGGTGATGGTGCCGATCGACAGCCGGTGCCGGAACGCGATGCGGCGGTCGTGGACGCGGTAGCCGCCGTCGTCGTCGCGGACCACGCGGCGGTAGTCGGGGTAGTGCTCCAGCGCGCTGCCGCCGCGGACGATGAAGTCGAGCACCGCCTGCCACGCGGTGTCGGAGAGACCGGCGTAGGCGTGGGTGCCGCGCACCTCGGCCAGCAACCGGTCCGGCGTGAATCCACCACCGAGCGCGAGCGTCACGCAGTGCTGGGCCAGCACGTCCAGCGACAGCCGCGGCGGTGGCCGAGCCTCGATGCGGCCGTGCGACAGCGCGGTGCGCGCCGCGGCGTACTCGGCCAACTCAAGCGCGTGGGTCGGCACACAGACCACGTGGCCGGCCTCGCCCGGCCGGTGCCGCGCGCGGCCACCGCGCTGCAGCAGCCGCGCCATGCCCTTCGGGCTGCCGACCTGAAGCACCTGGTCGACCGCGGGGAAGTCGACGCCGAGGTCGAGGCTCGACGTGGCGACCACGCAGCGCACGCTGCCGTTGCGCAGGCCGGCTTCGGCGGCGGCACGCAGCGAGGCATCGAGCGAGCCGTGGTGCAGCGCCAGCGTGGCCGGGTCGTCCAGCCACACCGACTGCAGCGCGCGGTGCCACAGCTCGGCCTGCGAGCGGGTGTTGGTGAACAGCAGGCTCGAACGCGCCCGTTGCAGCACCGCCGCGACGCGTTGCAGCTGTGACAGGCCGAGATGACCGGCCCACGGAAAGCGCTCGCCTTCGCCGGGCAGCAGCGTTTCGACCGTCATCCGGCGCCGGCGTGGCGCAGCGACGATCGCCGCGCCGGGCGCGTGCGGCAGCAGCACGTCGCGCGCTTCTTCCAGATTGCCGAGCGTGGCCGACAGCCCCCACACCGGCGCGGCCGGGGCGATTGCGCGCAGGCGCGCCAGGCACAACTGCAACAGCACGCCGCGCTTGTTGCCGAGCAGCTCGTGCCACTCGTCGACCACCACCCCGCGCACGCCGCCCAGCAGCTGCGCGGCATCGGGGTACGACAGCATCAGCGCGAACGACTCCGGCGTGGTGACCAGCACGTCGGACAACCCCTTGCGCGCGAGGCGGCGGTCGCGCGCGCTGGCATCACCGGTGCGCATGGCGACCGTCCACGGCACGCCGAGCGCGGCGATCGGTTCCTGCATCGCGCGCGCGGTGTCGGCGGCCAGCGCGCGCAGCGGGGTGATCCACAGCAGGCGCAGCCGCGGCGGCGCGGCGACGCCACGGCGCGTCTTCGCCGCGGTGTCGCCGAGCTTCAGCGCCTGCAGCAGCGGCCCGCCGAGCGCGGCCAGGGTCTTGCCGCTGCCGGTCGGCGTGACCAGCAGGCCGGACTCGCCGGCGAGGTAACGCCGCCACGCCTCGCGCTGGAACGGCGCGGGCCGCCACCCGCGCGCGTCGAACCAGTCGAGCAGCGGCGCATCGGCGGTGCGGCGTCGCCGTCGCGGCGCGCCCGGCTCCTCTCCGCCCGCGGGCGGCGCCTGCGCGCTCACCGGGCCAGTGCCTTCAACGCATCGACGTGGTCGGCTTCGGACGCCGGCTTGTCGGTGCGCCAGCGCAGGATCCGCGGGAACCGCACCGCCACGCCCGACTTGTGCCGCTTCGACAGGTTCACCCCCTCGAACCCGAGCTCGAACACATGCTCCGGCGTCACCGAACGCACCGGACCGAAGCGCTCGACGGTGTTGGCGCGGATCCAGCGGTCCAGCTGCAGGATCTCCTTGTCGTCCAGCCCCGAGTACGCCTTGGCGACCGGCACCAGCGCGTCGCCGTCCCACAGCGCGAAGGTGTAGTCGGTGTACAGCGTGCTGCGCCGGCCCGAGCCGGACTGCGCATAGACCAGCACCGCGTCGACGGTCAGCGGGTCGACCTTCCACTTCCACCAGTCGCCGCGCTTGCGGCCGTGCCGGTACGGCGAGTCGCGGCGCTTGAGCATCAGCCCCTCGACACCGCGGCCGCGGGCTTCCTCGCGCAACCCGGCGGCCTGTCCCCAGTCGGGTGCGACGACCTCCGGCGACACCCGCAGCAGCGGGTGCGCGGCGGGGTCGAGCAGGTCGACCAGCAAGCGGCGGCGCTCGGCCAGCGGGCGCTCGCGCAGGTTCTGTCCGTCCAGTTCCAGCAGGTCGTAGGCGAGCACCCGCGCCGGGGCGTTCGCCAATGCCTTCGGCCCCGGCTTCAGGCGCTGGATCCGCGTCTGCAGGGCCGAGAACGGCAACGGCGCCTCGTCCTCGCCCTGCCAGGCGAGCAGTTCACCGTCGATCACCGCGTCGCGCGGCAGCTCCGCCGCTGCGGCCTCGATCTCGGGGAAGCGGCCGTCCATCCGCTCCTCGCCGCGCGACCACAGCGCGATGTCGGGGCCGCGGCGGATCAGCTGCAAACGGATGCCGTCCCACTTCCATTCCAGCAGCCAGTCGCCGATATCGCCGAGCGCGGCGGCGTCGGATTCCAGCGGCGAGGCGAGGAAGAACGGATACGGCAACTCGGCGTCGCCGGCCTGCGGCTCGTTCGACAGCAGCCCTTCCATGAACGCCGCCGACGGCGTCCAGCGTCCGAGCATCCGCTGCGCGACCAGCGCCACGTCCAGCCCCGACAGCTCGGCCAGCGCCTTCTGCACCAGCCCGGCCGACACGCCCACCCGCAGCGCGCCGGTCAGCAGCTTGTTGAACGCGAGCCGCTCGCGGAAACACAGGCCGCGCCACGCCGCCACCACCACCGCGCGCCGCGCCTCCGGGTCGGCGTTGGCGACCGGCACCAGCCGCCGTTCGATCCACTCCGCGAGCCCGATGTCGTCGCCGGGGTCCCGCGGGTCGTCCAGCAGCAGGGCCAGCGTTTCGGCCAGGTCGCCGACCGCATGGTGGCTGGCCTCCACCAGCCAGTCCGGGTTGCCGCTCTCGACCGCGATCCACGCACGCAGCTCGCCGCTGGAGGCGATCCGCGCACGCGCGCCGCCGACCTTGCCGCCGGCCAGCAGCCACAGCGCCCACGCGGCATCGCGCGGCGGCGCGTCGCGGAAGTAGTCGACCAGCGCCGCGCGCTTGTCACCGGTGCCGGTGCTGCGGTCGAGCCGTTCGTACAGGGCGGCGAAGCGGCGCATCAGTCGTCGCCGCCGTAATCGGTGCGGAACACGCCCGCGTCGATGCCGGACTCGCGCAGCACCCGCACCAGCGCGTCGGTATCGCCGTGGGTGGCGATGACGCGGCCAGCGCCGGTCTCGCGCGCGGTGCGCAGCAGCGCCGGCCAGTCGGCGTGGTCGGACACCACGAAGCCGCGGTCCAGGTTGCGCCGCCTGCGGTTGCCGCGGATGCGCATCCAGCCCGACGCGAACCCCTGCTGCGCCCGCTTGAAGCGGCGCACCCACGGGCTGCCGGCCGCGGACGGCGGCGCGATGACGAGTTCACCGGCGAAGTCGGTCCCGCGCGCTTCGTCGACGACGCGCCGCGTTTCCAGCATCGGCACGCCGACCTCGCGGTACACCTGCACGCCGGCGTCGATCGCGCCGTGCAGCCACGCCGGCCGGTCGGTATGCGCCATCAGCTCGGCGAGCACCCGCTGCGCCTTGCCCAGCGCGTAGCAGTACAGGATCGCCGCCTCGCCATTGGCCGCGCACTCGTCCCGCCACTCCGCGATGTCGCGCGCCACGTCGGCGGTCGCAGGCCAGCGGTAGACCGGCAGCCCGAACGTCGCCTCGGTGACGAACACGTCGCACGGGACCACCTCGAACGGCAGGCAGGTCGGGTCGGGGTCGCGCTTGTAGTCGCCCGACAGGACCCACGCCTCGCCGTCGACCTCGATGCGCAGCTGGGTCGAGCCGAGCACGTGCCCGGCCGGGTGGAACGACAGCGTCGCCGCGCCGATCCGGAACCGCTCGCCGTGCGCGTGCACGCGGTAGTCCTGCTCGCCAAGCCGCCACCGCAGGATCGGCAGGCCGGCGTCGACCACGTGGTAGCAGCCCATGCCGACCCGGGCGTGGTCGCCGTGGCCGTGGGTGATCACCGCGCGGGAAACCGGCCGCCACGGGTCGACGTGGAAATCGCCGGCCGGGCAGTACAGGCCGTCGGGCGTCGTCACCACCAGATCGGAAACGCTGCCCAGAATCCACCCCGTCCACTTCGCCGCGCCGGCGTCGGAGCGAGTGGACCAGCGCGGGCGTCAGCGCGACGTCAGCACCGCGCGTCCACGCCCGCCCGCGCTACCGCAGCGCCCGCTACCGCAGGTCGACGTCGCCGACCTTGTCCTGGTAGTCCTTCTTGGGATCGGCCCCGAGCATCATCTTCACCCCGGCCAGCAGGCTGGACTCGTTGAGCCACACCTCGGCCTCCTCGGCGTCCAGCCGCAGCAGCACCAGCTTGGGATCGTCCTTGCCCTCGTACCAGGCGGCGATGAACGGGTTCCACAGGCGCTCGACCACCGCCCGGTCGGTGTCCTCGCGCAGCGTGCCGCGGATGCTGGCGAACAGTTCGTGGTCCTTGGAGGCGAATGCGGCGACGGCGCGGCCGCCGCCCGGGCCGAGCTGCTGCACCAGCGCGTTGTCACGGGCGGTGAAGAACCAGATGGGGCTGCGGTCGTGTTCGGCCAGCGCCGTCATCGGGCGCGCGTGGCCGTCTTCGACGCCGTCCAGCCCCAGCATCATCGTGCGGTCGTCGTGCAGCGCCTTCCAGAATTTCGCTTCCAGCTCGCGGGGGTCGGCCATTTCCAGTCTCCGTCAGCGCCGCAACAATGCGGCGGAAGGGATTGGAATAGCAGGCCCCGGGTTAGCGCGGCGTGCGGAATTCCCCGGAGGCGCAGCGCGAAGACCGGTCTACTGCTGCGCCAGCACGAAGTCGATCGCCGCGCGCACCGCCGCCACCTGGGCGTCGTTGCACTGCTGCGGGGTGGCCTTCGGACTGTCGGGATAGACCTCGGTGGTGGTGGTGTACGCCGCGTCGGTGATGCCGGCACACAGGCCGAGCTGCCGGACCGGGTAGTTGATGACGCCGGGCGCGACCACGGGCGAGCCGATGATCCGGCCGTTCGCATCGGCCGGAGCGATGTGGGTCACCTTCGCCACCGCTTCGATGATCGCCTGCTGGAATTCGGGCTGCGGGTTCGCGCTGTCGCCCACCAGATAGAAGCCGTCGGGCACGTCGTCGGGCTCGTACGGCTTGCCGTCACGGGCGGCGAGCGCCGGGCGGAATTCGGACTCGTCGCTGTCGGTGGTCTCGTGCAGGTCGATGTGCAGCACGATGCGACCGCGGTACGGCGCCACCAGCGCCATCAATGCGGCCGACTCGGGCGCCGGGCTGTCGGCGACGAACGAGCGGTTCGGGTCGACCGCGTGCATGTTCCAGCGGTGAATGCGTTCGTAGCCCCACGGGCTGATGCACGGTGCGACCAGCAGGTTGGCGCGCCCCTCGTAGTCGGCCGCGTGCTGCTCCACGAACTGCAGCGCGCCATGCACGCCGCTGGTCTCGTAGCCATGCACGCCGCCGGTCACCAGCACCACGGGCAGGTCGTCGCGCCAGCCGCGGCTCCTGATCGCCAGCAGCGGGTAATGCTCGCCGGCGTAGTCGAGCTGCCCGTACTGCTCCACGTCGAAGCGCCCGCGCAGGCGCTCGACCGCCCCGAGCACGTCCGCCTCGTAGCTGCGCCTGCGGCGCTGGCCGGACAGCCAGGCGGCCTTTTCGGGCGCACCCCACGGGGTGCCGGGGGTGCCGATGGGATAGAAGGAATCGGTGCGTGTCATGGTCGGTCCTGCGCAGGTACAAGCACCCGATGATGAAGGCCCGTCGCCGCCGCGCCAACCGTCATCCCGGCCCTGCGTGACCGGCGGCCCCGCCCGCTTCACCACCGCGACCGGCACCCGGCAGCCGCACCTCGCGCTGCGGAAGCGGGATCGTGATGCCGTGCACCCGGAAGGCCCGCCAGATCGCCAGGTTGATCTCGGAACGCACGTTGTTGACGCCCTGCTCCGGCGAGGTCACCCACACGCGCAGTTCCAGCTCGATGCCGTTCTCGCCGAAGGCCATCAGCCGCGACGCGGGAGCCGGATCGTCCAGCACGCGCTGTCCGCCCTTCGCCGCCCGCTCCATGAGCGCCATGGCCAGTTCCGGGTCGGCGTCGTAGCTGATCCGCACCGGCAGTTTGAGCCGCACGTTCTGGTCGCCGTAGCTCCAGTTGACCACCGGGTTGATGATCAGGTTCTCGTTGGGCATCAAGGTGTCGACGCCGTCGCGGTCGCGGATGACGACGTAGCGCGCGCGCATTTCCTGCACCCAGCCGTAGCGGCTGCCCGACTGGTCCTCCACCGTGACCACGTCGCCGGGCTTGACCGAGCGGTCGGCCAGCAGGATGAAGCCGGAGATGAAGTTGCTGACGATGCGCTGCAGGCCCAGGCCGAGGCCTAGGCCGAGGGTGCCGCCGATCACCGCCAGCGCCGACAGGTCCAGCCCCACCACCTGCAACGCGACCACCACCCCCACCGTCATCAGCGCGAGCTTGGCGACCTTGCTGATGCCGACGCGGGCACTGGCGGACAGATGGGGCGAACCCATGACCCGGCGCTCGAGCAGGCGCGACAGCCACGCCGCCACGACCAGCACCAGCAGCACCACCGCGAGCGCGCGCAGGACCAGCAACACCGAGATGCGGGTGTCCCCGACGGAGAACGCCGCCGCGTCCAGCGCACCGACCACCCGGGGCAACCAGCCCAGCAGGTGCAGCGCCACGCCGACCCAGACCACGGCGACGATCAGGCTCTCGGACGCACGCAGCAGGGGCCCGGGATTGAGCGCGGTCGAGAGCAGGTAGACCGCCAGCCGGACGAGCCCGAAGGCGACCGCCAGGCTCAGCGCGATGCGCACCATGCCGTCGGGTTGCCGCAGCGCGGCGAACGCACCCCAGGCCAGCAGCAGGGACACGCAGGCCGCCAGCGGAAACACCAGCAGGCGGCCTGCCGCGAGGGCGGTCAGGGCCAGCGGCGCGGCGCTTCCGGCGGCAGCGGGGTGCCGCGCCCGCCAGCCGGCGTAACGCCGGTGCGCCAGCCATGCGAGCGCCAGGCACGCGACCACCGCGGCGCCCTGCCACAGCAGCGACGGCTGCATCAGTGCGGCCATCCAGGCCGGGGCCGCGCTGTTCGTTGCATGGGTCATGGTCGCCTCCGCGCGCACCATAACTGATGCGTCGTGGAGCCCGCGCCGTGCACTTTGCATGTCTACCGGGGGCTCGGACATCCGTCCGATGCCAACACCGGTCATCACATGGCGCTTCACGATGCGTCAGCACCATCGGATCGGCGGCGCCGCCGGTCACCGTCGCTGCGGGAAAGTGGCGGCGTGGAGCCAGCGTCACCACCCCACGTCCGGACCTGCAATGGACATGCTCGCCAACCAGCTCGATTTCATATTTTTCTTCTACGGCCTGGCGTTTCTGCTGCTGGGTACCACGTGCTGGACCACGGCACGCGGCGTGGGCCGGCGCGGGGCCTGGGCGGCGCTGGGCGGCTTCGGTCTCGTGCACGGCGTCGGTGAATGGCTCGACCTGGCGGCGTTGATCGTCGGCGACACGCCGCTGTTCGCCGCGGGGCGTACCGCAGTGATGGCCGTTTCCTTCGTGCTGTTGCTGGAGTTCGCCCGGCTGGAAGGGGCGCGACTCGGCGCACGCGTGCCGGGGCGCTGGATCCATGTGCCATTGTTGTTGCTGGTGGCGCTGGTGGGCTTTCTCCACGGCACTCCCGCGGCCAATGTCGCGGCCCGCTACGCGCTCGGCTTTGTCGGCGCGGCGGGCACGAGCGTGGTGCTGGCGCGGCTGGCCGACAGCCTGCCGGACGGCGCGAAGCGCTTTGCCGTGTCGGCGGCCGCCGGCTTCCTGCTCTACGCGGTCTGCGCCGGCCTCGTGGTCCCGCGGGCGTCGTTCTGGCCGGCCGACACGCTCAACCACGACACCTTCGCCGCGCTCACCGGCGTGCCGATACAACTCGTGCGTGGACTGATCGCCTGCTGGATATCGTTCTGCATCTGGGCCGTCTGGAGCGAGCAGTTGGCCGCGGAGGTGTCGTCCTCGCGGTTCCCGCTTCGTGCGCGGCCAGTTCGTGCGGACCGTCGTGGTACTGGGCGGGATCATGCTGGCCGGCTGGACGCTCACCGAGTTCCTCGGCGGCATCTACCGCGAGGACGTGGAGGAACAGGCCGCCAGTGACCTCGACCTGATCGCCAGCCGCCTGGCGGGCGAGCGCGCCATCGTCGATGCCATGACGATGGCGCTGGCGGGCTCGCCGTCGGTGGTGCCGGCGCTGGTCGACGCCCCCGGCGAACGCAGCGCCGCGGCGCGCAACCTGCAGCGCGTGGTCGACCTGGCCGTCAGCGCGTCCGGCGCGCGCGACGGCATGGTCAGCGACGCCTCGGGCGCGGTGGTCGCCGCCTCCACGCCGCCGGCAGCCGCCGCGCGCACGCGGCACTTCCCCGCGCCGGCACGCCCCCACGGCGGCAGCGGCTTCGTGTTCGATACGGCCTTGGCCCGTCCGCTGTATTTCGCCAGCCAGCCGGTCCGCGCCGTGGATGGGCGCACCGTCGGCACCGCCATGCTCACGCGGTCATTGGATACCTTCGAAGCGGACCTGCGCAATTTCGACCGTCCGTATTTCGTGGCCGATCCGCACGGCATCATCGTCCTGACCAATCGCCCCGCCACGCTGTTCCGCCCGCTCTGGCCACTCGACACGGCGGAACGGGCGGAGCTCGCGCGCAGCTACGACCGCCTGGGCACACGGCCGATACTTGGCGCCGAAGTCACCGACACGGCGTGGACGCGGGTGGACGGTGATTCGGACTACGTGCGGCGCGAGTTCGCCGACGACCACGGCTGGTCGCTGGTGATCTTCGAGCCGAGCCGGGAAATCTTCGCCAACCGCTTCCTCGGCATCGTGATCACCCTGCTGACCGCGCTGATGGCGTTGATCTACCTGATCGGCCGCGGCCGCTGGATGCACGACGACATCCAGGCCGGCCAGCGCCTGCAGCTGCAGGCGCTCGCGCAGGACCTCGGCGTCAAGGCCACCACCGACCCGCTCACCGGCCTGCACAACCGCCTGATGCTGGAGCACACGCTCTCCGCGGAAATGGCGCGCGCGCAGCGCTACGAGATGCCGCTGTCGATCGTGCTGTTCGACGTCGACCGCTTCAAGCAGGTCAACGATACCCACGGCCATGCGGCCGGCGACCAGGTGCTGATCCAGCTGGCCCGGCTGGTGCCCGGCGTGATCCGCAACACCGACCTGCTGGTGCGCTGGGGCGGCGAGGAGTTCCTGATCCTGATGCCCGGCTCCGACGCCCACTCGGCGTGCCTGGCCGCGGAGAAGGTGCGCGAGGCGATCGCGCGGGCAACCTTCGCCGGCGTCGATTCGATCACCTGCAGTTTCGGCGTCGCCCAGTACCTGTCCGGCGAAACCGCCGAGGCGCTGGTCGCCCGCGCCGACGCGGCGCTGTACGGGGCCAAGCACGGCGGCCGGAACCGGGTGCAGGCGGCGTCGGGCGGACCGGGAGACGGCGGGCCGGAGTAGCGGCACCGCCCGGACCGCGAACGGCGGCTTTCACATGGCGCCGGGGCACGCCGGCCGATCATGCCGCCGACCCGACGAGGAGACCGTCCAATGAACCTCAAGACCACCCTCACCGCCGCGGCCTGCGCGCTCGCCCTGGCCGCCTGCGGCAACGATGCGCCGGACACCCAGGGCACCGCCGCCCCGGCCACGGCGCCCGCCGATACCGCGCCGGCCACGACCGCGCCCGACACCATGGCACCGGCGGCGCGCACCCCGGCCGCCGGCGCGCAGCCCCCCGCCGCCATGCCGACCGCCGACGGCAAGCCCGCCGCGGTGGTCAGCGACTGCGGCACGACCATCGAAGGCAGCGACGCGATGCAGTTCAACATCGGCTCCATCACCGTGCCGTCCTCGTGCACCGAATTCACCATCACCCTGGAGCACACCGGCCAGATGCCCGTGGTGGCGATGGGACACAACGTGGTGATCACCGCGGCCTCCGACATGGCCGCCGTCGCCGCCGAGGGAATGGGGGCGGGTCTGGAGGCGGACTACGTGATGCCCGGCGACGAACGCGTGATCGCCCACACCGATCTGGTCGGCGGCGGCGAATCCACCTCGGTCACCTTCCCGGTCAGCGAGCTGCAGGACGGCGGCCCGTACCAGTTCTTCTGCAGCTTCCCGGGCCACTCGGCGATCATGAAGGGGACGATCCAGGTCGGATGAGCCGACCCTGTAGTCGCGCCGCGTCCTCGATGGCATGCCCGTGCGCGGTGCTGTCCAGGATGCACCATGCCGGCGACCGCGCCTTCCCGTGCCCGCGCAATGCCTGCGCCAAGGCATCCAAGGCGGCATCGTCGTAGCGGCTGTAGTAGATGCGCGGCGAACCGTGCCAGCGCCAGTAGCTCCAGCGCGCCGCCGCGCCGGCACCGCCGGGCCGCGCCGCCTCCGGCAGCCGCGCAGGATCGGCGGCGACACGTGCGATGCCGTAGCGCTGCCACACGGCGTCCACCGCCGGTTCAAACCAGCTTGCGTGACGCGGTTCGCACGCCACCGGCACCGTGCAGCGACGCCGCACCATCGCGAAGAACCGGTCGGCGACCCGCGCGTCGAACGCCAGGCTCGGGGGCAACTGCACCAGCACCCCGCCAAGCTTGCGACCCAGCCCGGACACGCCGTCGAAGAACGCCGTCAGCGCAGGGCCGGTGCCCTGCAGCCGCGCCTCGTGGGTGATCGCCCGGGACACCTTCACCGAGAACCGGAAGCGCGCGGGGACGCTCGCCGCCCAGCGCTCGAACGTCCGCGGCTGGTGCGGCCGGTAGAACGTCGAGTTGATCTCGGTGATGTCGAAACGGGTGGCGTACCGCGCAAGGTGGCTGTCGCCTTCGCCGAACAGATGGGCGTGGCGCGAAGGAATCGACCAGCCGGCGCAGCCGATCCGGACCCCGTTCGCGGCGCCAACGGTCGATGCCGGAGTCATCCGCCTGGAGCCTCGGCCGCCCGGTCCGGGCGGCGGTCATGGGCATCGATCAGGGGCATGCGGACACCGGCAGCGGGACGGGGCCTCGATGGTGCGGTGGCGCGGGTGGCAGCGGCGTCATCGTCCGTGCCGATGGTCAGAACGTGCGGACATGGTCGACGTGTCGACCGTACTGGGCGCGCCGGCCACTGCGCCCGGGCCCTGACGGCACCGGCCGCGCGACCCGCACGTCCGGTCAGCCGGCCGTAGGTGGCCGGGCCGCGTGGCGGAACAGCGCCGCCGACATCAGCCACGGCATCGCGAACAGCGCGCTGACGCCCAGCACCTCGGCCGGCGGGCTGTACGGCGCGCCCCAGCCCGCGGCGACCGCCGCCAGTGCCACCAGCATCTGCGCGACCGCCACCGCCACCATCACCCGGGCCATCCCACCTGCGCGGAACCTTACGAACACGGCGCCGACGAGCCCCACCACCAGTACACCGGCATAGAGCAGGTTGGCCGGGTGGTCCTCCGAGCCGATCATCCCGACCGCGAGGTTCACCCACACCAGCAGGAACCCGCCGGCAATCGCCACGGCGCTGGCGGCGCGGTACGACCGGCCGCCCGACAGCCGCGTTGCCAGCTCGTAGCTGCCGCAGGCGGCCGCCAGCATCGCGCCCATCACGATGAAGTCCTCCGCGCCCCAGTCGACCTCGTCGGTGAACCGCATCGCCACCGCCGGCAGCAACAGCAGGCACGCGGCCGCGGCCCATGTCACCGCGCTCCAGCGGTTGCCGCGCCCCGGCCCGGTGGGCCGTACACCATGGGTTTCCGTATTGCCGACCAT
This sequence comes from Lysobacter sp. CC-YZS074, assembly GCF_056739745.1. Lineage (NCBI taxonomy): Bacteria > Pseudomonadati > Pseudomonadota > Gammaproteobacteria > Lysobacterales > Lysobacteraceae > Lysobacter > Lysobacter sp. CC-YZS074. The sequence continues at coordinate 2,064,122 of NZ_CP200301.1, forward strand.
CGCTCGTTCTCCTGCAGGGTTCCGGAGCGCCAGCTTCCGGCCCACGGGTGAGCGCCCGATGGGGCACGTGTGAAGCGGGGACGAAGTCCCGCATACGTCGTCCCCTTGGCCGCAGCCGCGGCAGCAGAGCGGCCACCTAGCGCCGCTCTGCGACCCGGCACACGGCAAGCACCCCGGCACCGTGCTAAACAGGACGCCTGTCCAACCGAAGGGGCACTCCATGGATCGTCTGGGGTGGGTGTCGGACCATGGCCGCGGCGTAGCGGTGCGCGCGTGCGGGTGGCTGCTTGCAATGCTGGCGGCGGCGATGCCGGCCTTCGCTGCGGACGGCACGGCCGGCGTGCTGCGCATGGGCGGCGACGCCGACTACCCGCCCTACCAGTTCATCGACGACGACGGCGATGCCGACGGTTTCGACGTGGCGCTGGCCCGCGAGCTGGCACGGGACCTCGGCCTGGCGCCGCGGTTCGAACTGGGCGGCTGGGACCGGGCGCTGGATCGACTGGAGCGCGGCGAACTCGACATCGTGCCGATGTTCTGGTCGGCCGAGCGCGAACAGCGCTATCTCTTCACCCAGCCGATCATGATCCGCCACCACGCGCTGTTCGGGCGCCGCGACCGGCCGACGCTCGCCTCGCTGGACGAACTGGCCGACGTGCGTGTCGCCGTGCAGCGCGCCGGGCTGGCCGCCGAAGCCCTGCATGCACAGGCCGGTCCGGGGGTGCGGCTGGTCGAGCTGGACACCGAGGCCGACACGCTCGGCGCGGTGGTGCGTGGCGAGGCCGACTACGCCCTCGCGCCCACCGGCATCGGTTACCACGCGATCCGCCAGCAGCACCTGGGCGACGTGATCGCCCTGAGTCCGCCGCTGCTGGAGCGCAAGTACGTCTTCGCGGTGCATCGCGGACGCCCCGACCTGGTGGAGCGGCTCGACGCCTCGCTGGCGCGGCTGCGTGCGGCGGGCGTGCAGAACGACCTGTATGTCGAATGGATCGGCAACCCCGGCCTCGAACCGCCCCGGACCTGGCCGCTGGTCGTGGCCCTGCTGGTGACGCTGGTCGCCCTGGGCCTCGCCGCCTACGGGTGGACGAGGAAGCCCGCGGCGCGCAACGCCACCGCGGCCGAGCGCCGGGACGAGGCGCTGCTCGCCGACCTGCACGCCGCCATCGACGCCGACCGCCTCGGCTTCATGCTCCAGCCCAAGCTCGACCTGCACAGCGGCCGCTGGGTCGGCGCCGAACTGCTGGTGCGCTGGGACCACCCGCAGCGTGGCCCGCTCGCGCCCGACGAGTTCGTGCCGCTCGCCGAACAGGCCCGCGTCATCGGCAAGATGAGCCTGCACCTGCTGCGTTGCGGCCTCGCGCATTGCCGGGAATGGCCGGAGGCCGACCCGCCGCTGCACCTGGCAGTGAACGTGTCGGCCAACGACCTGGCCGACCCGCAACTGGTGGATGCCGTCATCGGCGCATGCGGGCCTTCGGGCACCGGGCTGATGCTTGAAGTCACCGAGACCGACGTGATGCGCGAGCCCGAACACGTCGCCGCGGCGTTGCCGCGCCTGCGCGCCCACGGCATCCGCATCTCGGTGGACGACTTCGGCGCCGGGCATTCCTCGCTGGTCAACCTGCGCCGCCTCGCGCCCGACGAGCTGAAGATCGACCGCTCGTTCGTGGCCGCGCTGCTGACGTCGCATTCGGACCAGGCCATCATCAACGCGATCATCGGCCTGGCCCATGACCTCGGCGCCACCGTCGCCGCCGAAGGCATCGAGGACGCCGCGACCTGGCGCTGGCTGGCCGCCGCCGGGTGCGACACCGGACAGGGGTTCGGCATCGCGCGGCCGATGGCGCCCGAGGCGTTCGCCGAGCTGCTGCAGTCCGACCGCGCCCCGCCGGTTCCGGCGCCATCGCCCGGCAGGCCACAGCGGTTGATGCACTAGCCACCCGCACCCGGTGGTGGACGCCGCCACACTTCAAGCCCGCTTCACCGTCCCCCCATCGCCGCTTCGCGCGGCGCCGACATCGTCGGCGCATCCCATCGCCCGGAGCGCCCTTGAACGCCGCCACCCCTGCCTTCGACCTCGTCATCGTCGGTGCGAGCTTCGCCGGCGCCGCCTGCGCCATCGCCGCGGCCCAGCGCGGCCTGCGCGTCTGCGTGCTGGAACGCAAGCACGACCCCGGCGAAAAGCTGCACACCACCGGCATCATCGTGAAGGAGGCCGCCGAGCGGACCCTGCTCAACCAGGTCCCCGTCGCGATGACCCGGCGCGTCGAGGAAGTGCGCCTGTACGCGCCAAGCCTGAAACAGGTCGCGCTGGCCGCGCCGGGCTATTACTTCCTCACGACCGACACACCGGCGGTGATGCGCTGGCTCGCCGGGCAAATGCGCGCCAACGGCGTGGACCTGCGGCTGGGCTGCGCCTTCACCGACGCCGTGCCCAACGGTGACGGCTGGCAGGTCGCCGGCGTGGGCGGCACGCGCTACCTGGTCGGCGCCGATGGGGCCCGCTCGCGCGTGGCCCGACGCTGCGGCCTCGGCGAGGTGCGGCACTTCCTCTACGGCGTGGAGTACGAGTTCCCGGGCGCCACCCTCGCCCGGCCCGGCGCGCTGCACTGTTTCATCAGCAAGCGCTACGCACCCGGCTACATCGGCTGGATCGCCCAGAGCCCGACCGGCGTGCAGGCCGGCCTCGCGCTGCGGCACGACCCGGCGAACGCGCGCGTGCCCGACATCGACGGGTTCCTGTTGCGCGTCGGCATGGCGGGCGGGCTGCCGCGCCACCTCCGGCCGGGTCACACCCGCGCAGGGCTGATTCCGTGCAGCGGTCCGGTGTTCGACATGGCCCGCGACCGCGCGATCCTGGTCGGCGACGCCGCCGGCATCGTCTCGCCCGTCACCGCGGGCGGCATCCATTCGGCGTGGGAGCACGGCTGGGCGGTGGGCCGCGGAATCGCCGCGTACCTGCGTGATCGTGGCGGCACCTCGCCGGGGGCCGCGGGACGCGTGCCCCCGCCGGAGCAGGTCGCCGTCGAAGCCGCACCGCGCTTCCGCACCAAGCGCGCCCTGCGCTGGGCCTACGACCGCCTGCAGTTCGACTGGCCGTTCGACCTGCTGCTGCATTCGCCGCCGCTGCGCTGGGCGGCGGAGCGGGTGTACTTCCACAAGCGCCGGGCGTGATCTCCGCCGTTCCATGACCCGGCCGCACCTGGGCTATCGTCGGCCTGCACCCGCCGCACGGAGTCCTTCATGCGCCCTCGCCTGCTCATCCTCGTTCTGCTGCTGTCCGTCGCGGCTTCGGCCTACGCCCGGCACGGAAACCTGCGCGACCACGGCATCGCCATCGGTGTCCTGCCGCCGGGCCAGTGGAACGCGATCACCGACGTGCCGGGGGTGCGGGTCGGCCACCGGACGCTCATCCATGGCGACGACGTCCGCACCGGGGTCACCGCCGTGCTGCCGCATGCCGGCAACCTGTTCCAGGACAAGGTCCCCGCCGCGGTCCATGTCGGCAACGGCTTCGGCAAGCTGGCCGGCAGCACGCAGGTGCGGGAGCTCGGCACCGTCGAGACGCCGATCGTGCTGACCAACACGCTCGGCGTGGCGACCGCGATAGACGCACTGGTCGGTTACACCCTCGCGCTGCCGGACAACGAGGAGGTGCGGTCGGTGAATGCCGTGGTGGGCGAGACCAACGACGGCTACCTCAACGACATCCGCGGCCGCCACGTGACCGAGCAGGACGTGCTGGGCGCGATCGAATCGGCCATCAGTGGCCCGGTCGAACAGGGCAACGTCGGCGCCGGCACCGGGACGGTGGCGTTCGGCTTCAAGGGCGGCATCGGCACCTCGTCGCGGAAGCTGCCGGCATCGCTGGGCGGCTACACCGTCGGCGTGCTCGCACAGACCAACTTCGGCGGCGTGCTGAGCGTGGACGGCGTGCCCGTCGGCAAGGCACTGGGCAAGTACTACCTGAGCGACGAACTCAACGACTCGGCCGACGGCTCGTGCATGATCATCGTCGCCACCGACGCGCCGCTCGACGCGCGCAACCTGGAACGCGTGGCCAAGCGCGCGATGCTGGGCCTGGCACGGACCGGCGGCATCGCGTCGAACGGCAGCGGCGACTACGTGATCGCGTTCTCGGCCAGCGAATCGGTGCGGGTACCGTACGAATCCGACAGTCCGATGCGGCAGGTCGCCGTCCTGCGCAACGACGCGATGTCGCCGCTGTTCATGGCCACCATCGAAGCGACCGAGGAAGCCATCCTCAACTCGCTGTTCCACGCCCGGACGATGTCCGGCCGCGACGGCCACGAGGTCGACGCGCTGCCGGTCGACGACGTGCTTCGGATCATGGCGGAGCGCGGCGATCCGGTCACGCGTCAGCCCGTCCCACCGCTCCCTCCAGGCCGGCCCGGAACCGATCGGCGCTAGCCGCGCCAGTTGGCGTGCGTACGCCAGAACTCGACGCTGCGCCGGTACGCCTCGCGGTCCAGCGGCACGCCCGAGCCGCCCTCCTCCACGCCCAGCGCATTGCGCAGCATGGTGATGGGAGCCATCGGCGTTTCCGCAGGCTCGGCCGTGTACATGCAGCCCACCACCCCCCAGTCGGCGCTGATCGTCGTGCCCTCCTTCGCCAGCTGCTCGCGGCTGTAGAGGATCACGACCAGGTAATCCGCCACCGGCGGTTCCAGTCCTTCGAACCAGCGCACCAGCACCGGCAACTCGTCCTTGGTGCGCGCCTCGTAATCCGAACGCAGCAGGTGTCGGTTGCCATCGGTGATCGGCACCGCCAGGCAGCGCGTCGAAGTCCAGTTGCGGTGCACGTGCAGCTTGCAGAACGGCGCGTAGCCGTCCAGCACCTCCAGCGGCGCGACCTCGTTGAGGTGCTGCTCGAACTGCGCGGGCGTGACGTCCTGGATGGTGTTGCGGCGCTGCTCGCGGAACAGGCGGGAACGGGCGAAGTCGGTGAGGACGACGGACATGCGGCGGCCGGCAAGGTGGGGGCCCCCGATTATGCGGGCTGCGCCACCCCGCTCGCCTATGGAGGCCGCACGCCAGCACGTCGGCGCCCGGCAGAGTGAGGCCGCAGCTCCAAAAGAAAATCAGGCCTTGCCGGCGTACTGATCCACCGCGCCCGCCATTTCCTTGAGCGTCTGTTCCATCGATTTCAGGCCATAGGGGTAGAAGTCCGACTTGTCGCCGGCGTCCCAGCGCTTCTTCAGTCCGGGGTCGGACAGGTCCCAGTCCGCGCGGATATCGCGGGTCAGCTGGCGCAGTTCGGCATGCAGCTCGGCGTTGGACGGTCGGCCCCAGTAGTAGTAGCCGTTCCACACCTTGCGGATCTCCAGCCCTGGCGCCAGCAGGAAGGTGTACGGGATCATCGGGTAGTGCTGGGTGTCGGTGTACTCGCAGATGTCCAGGTCGTCGCGCACGCGGTGCTCCTCGTCGTAGAGGAACGTGTAGGACGCACCCAGTTGCTGCCGCAGGTTGTTGGTCGTGTGCCAGTCGTCGGTGGTGATCACCACCGGGGTACAGTTGCCCACGACCAGCTGCGGATGGAAGCGGGTCAGCTCCTTCAGCTGCTCGCGGTCCTTCGGGCAGAAGAAGCCGCGGATCAGCACCACCAGCAGGGGGTCGCCTTCGGTCTGCAGGGCGGAAAGGCGACGCGGGCTCCTGGTGTGGTCGGGAAGGACGTAGTCGGGGAACGTCTGTCCCACTTCGATCTTCGGGTTCATGGGCGGCTCCTTGGGCGCGTGGTGCCGTCGCACCGGTCTCGATGCGGACGGGGCGGTACGCGGGAGGCGGCAGTGGGACTCCGTTCCCCGCCTGCGCGGCGGTGATGGTCGACGGTGCGCCCGATCGGTTTAAGTCCGTGTCAATTGGGAACCCGGCGACGTCGGTCGGTCCCGGCCAGGGACGGCCGCCACCGTTTCGCAGAGACGGCTCCGCGGCCCGGACCGCACCTCGGCGCGGAGACCGCGCCCAGGCGCGGCCTCCGCCGGCGCCGCGCTCAGGCCGAATGCGCGCCCGGCTTGTAGCTCCCGCCGATGGTGCGTGCCGCCACGTTGATGCGGTTGAAGCCGTTGATCGCCACCACCAGCATCGTCAGGTCGACCAGTTCGGCTTCCTCGAACTGCTGGCGCGCACGCTCGTAGAGGGCGTCGGACACGGCCTCGTGCGAGGCCAGTTCGGTCAGCTCCTCGGCCCATGCCAGGGCGATCTGCTCGCGCTCGCTGTAGAGCTTCGTCTCGCGCCAGGCCGACAGCATGTACAGGCGCTGCTCGGTCTCGCCGGCGGCGCGCGCGTCCTTGCTGTGCATGTCCAGGCAGTAGGCGCAGCCGTTGATCTGCGAAACGCGCATCAGCACCAGTTCGATCAGCGCCGGCTCCAGCCGTCCGGCGGTGTGGACGTTCTGGTTGAGGGTGATCAGCGGCTGCAGCGCGGCGTAGTGGCGCTGGATGGAGAAACGGCTCATGGAACGACTCCTTGCATTGGCGGCCGGGGAATCGGCCGCTTCAATGCAAGGACGCGGAGGCCGGCGCTTTCGTGACAGCCAGCAACCGCGCCAGCTTCCCCGGATGGCGCAGTGCGTGGATCGCGGTGATGCACTCGCCGTCGCATTCGATCCACAGCGCGGTGACCACGTCGTCGCGCTGGTACTGCAGCAGCGCCGGCGCGCCGTTGAGGATGACCGTCTCGTAGCGCACGTCGGACCCGCCCAGATTGCGCCCGATCTGCAGGTACAGCCGGGCGAGCCGGTCGGCACCGTGCAACGGCCGCAGCGTCGCGGCCGTGAGGCCGCCACCATCGCTGACGTGCACCGCGTCCTCGGCGAACAGCGCCCGCAGCGACTCCAGCGAAGGCTCGGCCATCGCCGCCACGAACCGCTGCAGCAGCCGCCGCTGTGCCGCCTCGTCCACGTTGAAGCGTGGCCGCCCCTGCCGCAGCCGCGTCCGCGCGCGGTGCACGCGCTGGCGGCAGGCGTCTTCGGCGATGTCGAGGATCGCCGCCGCCTCGGCGTGGCTGTAGTCGAACACCTCGTTGAGCAGGAACGCCGCGCGCTCGTCCGGGCTCAACCGTTCCAGCAGCAGCAGGAACGACAGCGTCAGCGACTCGCCGCGTTCGAACGTGGCGTCGGGACGTTCGGCATCCGGCACCAGCGGCTCGGGCAGCCACGGGCCGGTGTAGTGCTCGCGCTCCGCCTTGGCGCGGCGCAGGCGGTCCAGCGCCAGGCGGGTGGTGACGGTGACCAGCCACGCTTCCGGGTCGTCGAGCGCGGCCAGCTCCTGCGCGTGCAGCCGCAGCCAGGCGTCATGCAGCACGTCCTCGGCGTCGGCCGGCGAACCGAGCATGCGATAGGCGAGGCCGAACAGACGCGGGCGATGGTGTTCGAACAGGGCGGTGGCGGTGTCCATGGGCGGATTCTCGGGCAAGACATGGCCAGGACGCGCGGGCGGTTGGATTCGTGACAGCGTGCGTCGTTCCGCCTTGTGGCCTGCCCCGCCCCGTTACGGACAATAAAAAGGCCGCCCGAAGGCGGCCCTGAGGATTCGCGGCGACTACCGGTTCAGAACCGGGCTTCGGCACCGAGCATCAGCGTATCCGCACGATTGAGATCGTAATAGAAGTCATCGCCTTCCCAGTAGTAGTCCTGGAAGTACACGTGGGTGGTGTAAACCAGACTCATATTGAAGTGGCGGTTGAAGTCGACACCGAGGCCGACGCCGAAGTAGCCGCCTTCGATGCTACCGAAAGCCCCTTCATGGGCCAGCCAGTAGCCGCCCCGCACCAAGCCATAGACCGGATTGTCGGGACCGAAGTTGAACCGTGCGTTCGCGCCGAGGCTGCCGTAGTCGACCTCGCCGAAATATGCATCATCGTGCCAGGCGTCTTCGAGCCGACCACCGGCCGCTTCGATCCCCACCAGTGTTACCGCACCGGCCTGCCAGCGATAGCCGGCATTGACCATGCGCGCGGACTGGTCGACATCGTCGAACACCCACCCCTTGCCGGCCTGCACACCGAGAAAGAAGCCACCGCGGCCTTGCTCGTACGGAGCTGAAGCAGGCGGAGCAAAGCCGTACGGCTGTGAGGCCACGTTGGACGCGGGTGCCGTCCGGGGCGTTTCGGAGATGCGCTTGGCCGGATCCGCCTCGTCCTGCTGTGGCGGCTGCCACACCCCGATCGGTGTGTTCTGGGCGTGCGCGGTGGCAGACGCGATAACGGCAACTCCGACAGCGGCCATTGCCGCCATCAGCCTGGTCTTGTTCATGCTGTTCCCCTGTCAGTGACTGGTCGGTCGCTCAACTACGCGCCGCCTGGTGGTAAGGCGCCGGGGCCAGGCACGACTGCGGAGGCGGCGATGCGGTCCATGCATCACATACATCGCGTCCAGCCTGAACCTCCGGTCCGCGCGTAGGGTGGGGACGGCCTCGGCCGGTGTCAACAAGGTCACGGCCGCTACAACGTCGGGACATGACGGGCTCCGCGGACAGGTGGCGGAAACTTTGCCGCGTCAAGCAGCCGCCTGCGCGCGCCGGTACGCCACCAGCGCATTGGCGTGGCCGTGGCCGAGTCCGTGTTCGGACTTGAGGAAGGCCACCTGCTCCCCGTGCTTGCGGTCCCGCACGGTCTCGAGCAGCTCGAACCAGTGCTGCACCGGCTTGCCGTAGGTCTTCTCGATGGAGGGGAAGTACGAGGCGGGGCCTTTGGTCTTCGTGTCTGCTGCCATGGTCGTGGTCCTCTTCTGTGACGGTGCAAGCGGCTTACCGGCCCGGTCGCACCGGCGCGCTTTCCCTGTCGACGAACGGGGCGCGGGGAAATCGACAGCGCCTCCGCCGCGGGGCATCAACCGCCGTCAGTAGCCCCGCCGCAGCATGCGGCCCGCCCGTGCCACCGGCTCGCCGGCTTCGTACGCCGGCTGGCCGTTCACCACCACCAGGTCGAACCCTTCGGACAGCGCGGTCGGATTCACGTAATCGGCACGGGCGCGCACCTTGCCCGGGTCGAACAGCACCAGGTCGGCCCTGTTGCCGGCACGGACCACGCCGCGGTCCCACAGCCGCAGGATCGATGCCGGCATCACCGCGGCCTTTCGCACCGCTTCCTCCAGCGACAGCCGCGACGCACCCGCCACGAAGTCCTCGATCAAGCTGGCGAACGTGCCGGCCCCGCGCGGGTGGCTGCCGCCGGGCGAACCATCGGAGGCGATCGCCACGTGCGGGTCCAGCAGCAGCCGGTCCTGCAGCACGCGGTCCATGACGAAGTGCGCGGCTTTGCCGCCGCCGGGGCCAATCTCCAGCAGCAGGTCGGCGAACCGCAGGTCACGCTGCGCCGCCACATGCGCCAGGGTGCGTCCGGCGTACGGACCCGTGCCGAACAGCAGCGCCTCCGGCCCGCCGCGCTGCTCCATGCGCTGCTGCAGGTAAGCGCGCAGCTCGTCGCGGCGCGACTCCAGCACGGCGGCGTAATCGGTCGGCGGCAGCGCCCATTCGGGGAACAGGATCGCCACGCCGGTGTAGCTGGCTTCGTAGGGATAGGCGTCGGCGGTCAGCGGCTGGCGGCGCGTGCGCAGGGTCTGCATGAAGGCGAGCAGCGCGTCCGCCGCGGCCTCGCCCTTGCCGTAGACCATCTTCAGGTGCGACACGTGGGCGTGCGCCTTGCCGGCCGCCTCGACCAGCTCGCGAATGGAATCGCGCACCTCGTCGGCATCTTCCGAGCGCATGTGGCTCATCACCACGCCGTCCGCGTCGGCGACCACCGAGCCGAGGCTGGCGAGCTCGCGCGGCTCGGCATACAGGCCGGGCACGTACTCGAGCCCGGTGGACAGGCCGAACGCGCCGTTGGCCAGGTCGTGCCCGAGGATCGTCCGCATCCGCTCCAGCTGCGCGTCCGGGGGGCGGCGCGTGCCGTCGTCGATCCCCGCCCGCCGCCGCAACGCGCCGTGTCCCGACAGCGTCGCGACGTTGATGTCCGGCGTGGCGTGCTCGACCGCGCCGATCCACGCGCCCAGGCTGCCCGGCGCGGTGTCCCGGTCCGGCAACGACGGGCTGCCGCCGTCCTGCCCCAGCACCACCGTGGTCACGCCCATTGCCAGGAACGGAGCGAACGACTCCTTCAGAGGGTCGCCGTGGGTGTGCAGGTCGATGAAGCCCGGCGCCAGCACGCGGCCGCCGCCGTCGATCACCCGCAGACCGCGCGCCTCGCCATCGGAGACCCGGCCGATGTGCTCGATGGTGTCGCCGCGGACGAGGACGTCGGTCGGGTGTGCGGGCTCGATGCCGTCGACCAGCCGCACGTCGCGCAGCAGCAGGCCGCCCTCCGTCGACACCGACGCCGACCGTCCCCACGCCGGCGCCGTCACCGCGCAGGCCGCGCCCGTCGCCATCACCCCGAGCACCTCGCGCCTGGACCACCCCGACTGCCGCATCGCCGCGTCTCCGCTGTAATGAGTGTGACTCACATTAGCGGACGCCACCCGCCTGGAACACCGGCTCCAGCATGCGGAACGTGCCGGCATCGGCGTCCATCTCCACCTGTCCGCCGACCGGGACGATGAACTGCTGGCGGATGTGCCCGATCATCGCGCCACGGTACGCCGGAATGCCCAGCGGCCTGATGTGGTGGTCGAAGATCTGGTCGAGCGTCAGCGACCCGAAGCCCTCGCCGGGGTCGCAGTCGGTGCACTCGCCGAAGATGAAACCGGCGATCCGGTCCAGCGCGCCCATCAGCTTGAGCGTGGTGAGCATGCGATCAATGCGGTACGGCGCCTCCTCCACGTCCTCGAGGAACAGGATCCGCCCGTCGAAGTCCGGCAGGTACGGCGAGCCGGCCAGCCCCACCAGCACCGACAGGTTGCCCCCGACCAGCTCGCCGCGCGCCTTGCCACCCGTGATGGTCAGCGTGCGGTGCTTGCGCGGGACCAGTTCGTCGCCGGGGTCGACCACGTTTTCGTAGTGCATCAGCTCGCGGTCGAAGAACAGGCGGCGGAACTGGTCGACGTTGAACGTGTTCCAGCTGCCCGCCCCGATCGGCCCATGGAAGGTGACCAGTCCCGCCCTGGCAAGGATGGCGTTGTGCAGCGCGGTGATGTCCGAGTAGCCGAGCAGCACCTTGGGGTCGGCGCGGATGGCTTTGTAGTCGAGCAGCGGCAGCAACCGCGCCGCGCCGGATCCGCCGCGCACGCAGACGATGGCCCGGACCTCCGGGTCGGCGAACATCGTGTTGAGGTCGCCGGCGCGTTCGGCGTCGGTGCCGGCCAGGTGGCCGTACCGCGCCGCGTAATGGGCGCCGGTCTTCACCCTGAAACCGAGCGCCTCCATCACCTCCCGCGCGAGCTGCAGGCCCAGCCGCCCGTCGGTGGCCGAGGACGGGCTGACCAGCCCGACGGTGTCGCCGGGGTTCAACGGCAGCGGCAATATCCGCCCGCGCGATGCCGCGGTCGCGTGGCCGATGCGGCCCAGCGCCGGCAGCAGCGCCGCCAGCGCCGCGGTACGGATGAAGTCCCGACGGTGCATGCCTCAGCCCTCCTCCAGCAGCCCGTGCCGCCGGTGCCAATCTTCCAGCGATTCGTCGGGGAATCCATCGACGTGCACGTCGTGGCGGCCGCCGGGCACGTCGACCCACTCGGCCTTCGAGTCGAGCAGCATGTGGACACGCCCGGGCGGGTGCGGCAGCGGCGTGTCGATGGCCGATGCATGCGGGTGCACCAGCTCCGGCCACTCCGGGTCGAACAGCCACAGCGCGCTGCCGCAGCCGGTGCAGAAATGCCGCCGGCCGGAGCTGATGCGGCAACCGCCATCGTCCTCGCGGATCCGCGCCCGGTAGACGCCCAGGTGCTCGCGGCCTTCCACCTCCAGCGTGTCGGCGCAGGCACCGAGGTTGACCGCGCTGCCGCCCCCGCCCGCGGTCTTGCGGCAGATGGAACAGTAGCAATGCAGGAACGGCACCGGCGCGTACGCCTCGCAGCGGAAGCGCACCTGGCCGCAGTGGCAGGATCCTTCGAGTCGCATGGACGGGTTTCCCGTGGCGGAAAGGCCGACCTTAGCCGCGCGGGCGTGGATGGCCCGTCAGCCCCGGTTTGACAACCCGCAGGCCGCCTCCGAGCATCGGGCGGGCACGTCACGGAGCACCGCCATGCCTCGCGCCCTCGCGCTGTCCCTGCTGCTGTCGACCCTGTTGATGCCGGGCGTGTCCGGCGCCGGCGACACCGGTACGCCGCCGTCCCACCCGCCGGACGCGATGCCCCCGCCCCCGGCCTGGCTGGACGAACTGGACGCGCTGTACGACACCCGCATCCGGGTACCCGGCCTGGAAGACCGCGCCTTCGCACCGGCGCACTGGTGGGACATCGCCACGCCGCTGGCCAGCCACGCGCGCGGCTTCGATACCGAGGAGATCGGCCGCAGCGTGGAAGGGCGCCCGTTGCGCCACGTATCCTGGGGCGAAGGCGACACCCGCGTGCTGCTGTGGTCGCAGATGCACGGCGACGAGAGCACCGCCTCGATGGCGCTGGCCGACCTGTTCCGCTTCCTCGGCGAACACCCGGACCACCCGCTGGTGCGCCGCCTGCGCGAGCACACCACCCTGCACTTCCTGCCCGTGATGAACCCCGACGGCGCCGCGCGCTTCCAGCGTCGCAATGCGCAGGGCATCGACATCAACCGCGACGCGCGCGCCCTCGTCTCCCCCGAGGCCCGCGCCTTGCACGGCCTGCGCCAACGCGTCCGGCCCGACTTCGGCTTCAACCTGCACGACCAGAACGTCGGCTACCGCGCCGGCGACTCCGACCGCGGCACCGCCATCGCCCTGCTCGCACCGGCCTTCAACGAAGCCCGCGATGTCGACCCGACCCGCGCCCGCGCCATCGAAGTCGCCGTCGCCATCCGCGCCGTGCTCGAGCCGTACATCGCCGGCCACATCGCCAAATGGGACGACACCTTCAACCCACGCGCGTTCGGCGACCTCACGGCCGCGGCCGGCGTGTCGACGATCCTGATCGAATCCGGCGGCATCGAGGGCGACCTGCAGAAGCAGCGCCTGCGCAAGCTCAACTTCCTCGCCCTGGCCGGCGCGCTCGACGCCATCGCCACCGGCGCGTACGCGGGGCTGCCGCGCGAGCGTTACGACGAGCTGCCGGAAAACGGCGACGTCTGGCCGGACCTGCGGGTCACCGGCGGCACGCTCGCCCTCCCCGGCCGGCCGCCGGCGCGGGTGGACCTGCTGGTCGACTTCGAGCGCCCGCTGCTGGAGCGCGGTGGCACCCTCGCCGACATCGGCGACCTGGCCGAGGTACGTGCACGCCGGACGATCGACGCCTCGGGGCTGTACATCGTGCCGTTCGACCCGGGCACCGGCGATACCCCGGTGGCGTTCGCGACCGGCAGGCCGGCTTACTTCCACCTCAGCCGCGACCCCCAGGGCCGCGACGTGGTGTGGACGCTGGCGGGCGACGTCGACCCGGACCGGCCCGCGCCGCCGCCGAGATAAAGGCGCGCCGCGGCGTGTCGCATGTCCTCCCAGAGAGAACGCGGTCACCGAACACAAGGGCGCGGTCGGGTCGCCCTTTGGAGCGGACGTCTGTAGGAGCGGCTTCAGCCGCGATCCTGGCATCGGCGCGGGCGGACGATCACCCGATCGCGGCTGAAGCCGCTCCTACAAAGGCCATGCACCGAGGCCACGATCGAGCACGCGGTCCCGTCGAAGCTCCTTGCCGCTTCACTCCGCCAGCAGCCGCGCCATGTCCGCGTCCTTCTCCTGCCACAGCCCGTTCATCCACTGCTGGAAGCGGACGCGGAAGGCGCGGTCGTTCTGGTAGTCGCCGCCGAGCAGTTCGGCGGGGATCGGCCGCTGGCGGACGAGCACGCGGATCGCGGGGACGCGGTCGGCCAGCAGGTCCACCATCGACGGCCGCCCGGCCGGGTACGCGATGGTCACGTCGAGTATCGAGTGCAGGCCCTGGCCCATCGCGTCCAGCACGAACGCCACCCCGCCGGATTTCGGCTTGAGCAGGTGGCGGTACGGCGCGCCCTGTGCGGCTTGCTTGGCCGGGGTGAAGCGCGTGCCCTCGACGAAGTTCATGATCGCCACCGGAATCTCGCGGAACTTCCCGCAGGCGCGGCGGGTGGCCTCGATGTCGCGCCCGGCCAGCTCCGGCCGGCGCGCGATCTGCCGCGGCGTGTGCCGCCCCATGAACGGGAAATCCAGCGCCCACCACGCCAGCCCCAGCAGCGGCACCCAGAACAGCTGCCGCTTCAGGAAAAACCGCATCAGCGGGATGCGCCGGTTGAACACCTTCTGCAGCACCACGATGTCGACCCAGCTCTGGTGGTTGGCCAGCACCAGGTAATGGCCGTCTTTCCGCAGGTCCACGTCCTGCTGCACCTCCACGCGCGTGCGGAAGAACCGGTCCCAGGTCCGGTTGTTCACCCCGATCCAGCTTTCCGCCACGCCGGTGAGCAGCGGGTTGGCCGCCTTGCGCAGGCGGCCGGACGGCAGCAGCGCCTTCACCAGCGCCACCGCCATCAACGGGACGACATGCAGCACGGTGCTGGCGGCGATCAGCAGGGACACCAGGGCGACGCGCAATGGGAGCATGGACTGTGGGGGCTTCGAAGGGGGCGGACCATTGTCCCGGAAACGGCGCCCGCTTCATGCCCCGTCCGCGAACCGCCATTGGTGGACAATGGCGGAAACCCCCGCCCCGACCCGCATGCGAACCTTCGTCCTCAGAGCCCGCGCCGCCCCCACCGACAGCCAGAGACTGCTGGCGTCCGTCGGCCAGGAAGCTCACACCGAAATCCTCGCGCACACGCTGATGAACGCCATCTTCGTGGCGCAGTCGCACCGTCCCGACGTGGTGGTCTACCTTGTGCTCGAAAGCACGCAGGACTTCTCGCGCACGGTGCGGTTCGACGCCAGCGCCATGCACGACATCGGCGGCTTCAACGAGCAGGCGCTGCTGGGCAAGGTCGCCCGGGCGCTGGATGCATCCCGCGGCATGGGCAAGGAGGAGACCCGGCCTGTGGAGCCCGGCGTCACTGTGCAGACCGTCAGCTTCGAGCGGCTGGTGCAGCAACTGGCCGAAGACCACCAGCTCTACGTGATGGATCGCAAGGGCACGCCGATCGGCGAACAGGCATTCGACGGCAACCCCTGCTTCCTGTTGACCGACCACATCCCGATGCCGAAGAAGACCTTCGGCAGCCTCGACCGCCTGGGCGCGAAGCGGATCACGCTCGGGAAGACGATGCTGTTCGCGTCGCAATGCGTGGTGCTGATCCACCACGCGCTGGACCAGCGGTAGCAACGTCGACGGAAGCTGCCGGAGATCCGTCAACCGCGGGACGCCGCCACCGCTTCCTCGCTGACCGCCCCGGCGGGGAGCGCATCGTCCACCTCGGCGGCGGTGCGTTCGGCGGCGTCGCTCAGTACGACGATGCTGATGCGGCGGTTGATGGGGTTGCGCTCGTCGGTCTTGTCGAACGGCACCGAAGACGACAGCCCGACCACCCGCGAGAGCTTCGCATCCTGCAGCCCACCGGCAACCAGGGCGCGCCGGGCCGCGTTGGCGCGCTGGGTCGACAGCTCCCAGTTGCTGTAGCCGCTCCGTCCGGAGTACGGCGTGTTGTCGGTGTGGCCGGAGATCGCCACCCGGTTCTCCACCTGGTTGAGGTAGGTCGCCAGCTCGACGAGGATTTCGTTGGCGTAGCCCTTCAGGTTCGACGAA
Source organism: Lysobacter sp. CC-YZS074 (assembly GCF_056739745.1). NCBI lineage: Bacteria > Pseudomonadati > Pseudomonadota > Gammaproteobacteria > Lysobacterales > Lysobacteraceae > Lysobacter > Lysobacter sp. CC-YZS074. The sequence continues at coordinate 2,079,852 of NZ_CP200301.1, forward strand.
CCCAGGTCGAACATCGGCCGGTTGTGGGTGTCCACGATCTGGATCCGCAGGCCTTCCGGCGTGATGTCGATCAGCAGCTGGTCCTTGAACGGCGCCAACGCCTGGCTGCTGGCCACCGCCTCTTCGAGGGCGCGCTGGAGCGCCTCGAGTTGCTGGCGGTCACGCGCATCGCGCGCCTTCTGCGCCGCATCGTCCCTGCTGCCCGCCGCGGCGACATCGGGGCCGGCGCCCGGCGGATTGCGGAGATGGTCGAACATTCTGATCGGCGCATTGCCGGCGCCCCCCGGCCCACTGGAGCCTGGCGCCATCACCGCGGCACGCCCCTCGACCGCACTCGGGTTTCTGAAGTAGTCGGCTATGCCGCCGAGCTTCTCCTGCGGCATCGTGGCGACCAGCCACATCACCATGAAAAACGCCATCATCGCGGTTACGAAGTCGGCATACGCCACCTTCCAGGCGCCGCCGTGATGGGCGGCGCCGCCGCGTTTTTTCTTGCGGACGACAATGATCGGTTGCAGTGGAGCGGCCATGTGCCTTTCGGTCAGCTCTTGGCGGCCTTGAGGTCGGCTTCCAGGTCCTGGAAGCTCGGACGCACGTCGGAGAACAGCAACTTGCGCGCGAACTCGATCGCCACCGACGGTGCGTAGCCGCGCAGCGAGGCCACCAGCGCCATCTTGACCACCTCGAACGCCTTGCCCTCTTCATGCGCACGGTTCTCCATCGCGCTGGCAATCGGCCCGACGAAACCGTACGCGATGAAGATGCCCAGAAACGTGCCCACCAGCGCCGAGGCCACCTTTTCGCCGATTTCCGCCGGGGGCGCGCTGCCGACGATCGACATCGTCAGGATGATGCCGAGCACGGCGGCGACGATGCCGAACCCGGGCAACGCGTCAGCGACCTTCTGCACCGAATGCGCCGGCTCCAGCGCCTCCTGGTGGTGCGTTTCCAGCTCGTATTCGAGCAGCGACTCCAGCTCGTGCGGGTTCATGTTGCCGCCCACCATAAGCCGCAGGCAGTCGGTGATGAACTCCAGCACGTGGGGGTCGGCGGAAATCTTCGGGTACTTCTGGAAGATCGCGCTGTCCTTCGGGTTCTCGATGTGGTCCTCGATCGCCATCGTGCCGTCGCGCCGCATCTTCAGCAGCACCTCGTAGATCAGCTTCAGCAGGTCGACGTAATCGGCCCGCCGGTACTTGGGGCCCTTGAGCAGCGCCACCATGCCCTGCAACGCGCTCTTCATCACCTTGGGGGGCGTGGCGATCACATAGGCGCCGAGGGCGCAGCCGCAGATGACGATGACCTCGTTGACGTGCCACAACGCCAGCAGCTTGCCGCCCACCATCATGAAGCCGCCGAGCACGCTGGCGACGACGACGATGGCACCGATGATCAGATACACGAGCGGGAGCTCCGGAAAGCACGAGGGTCCCGCCAGTAACGGCGCAATCCGTCAGGGCTTTAAGCCCCTTTCCGCAGCATGGTGCGCGGCGGCGATGGCTGCGTCACCGACCGGATGCGAACGCGCTCACACTCCAGCGCGTCACAGGCCGGAGGGCTGGCCGCTGCCGGACTGGATGCCGCGCAGATCCTCGACCAGCCCGCGGTAGGCGGCCGCCTGCTTCGCGGCCGGCTGCCGCAGCACCCACGCCGGGTGCACCGTCGCCATCGCCCGCACGCCGTTGCCGAGGGTGTGCCAACGACCGCGCTGCCCGGTCAGCCCGAAACCGGGCCCGAACACGGCCGACGCGGCGGTCGCCCCCAGGCACACGACCGCGTCCGGCCGCACGGTACCGAGCTCGCGCTGCAGCCACCCGTGGCAGGCGCGGACATGGCCGGCGTCGGGTCGCTGGTGCAGGCGCACTTTGCCGCGCTGCTCGAACCGGAAGTGCTTGACCGCATTGGTCAGGTAGACGGAAGCGCGCTCGATGCCGGCGTCGGCGAACGCGCGGTCCAGCAAAGCGCCCGCCGGACCGACGAACGGGCGCCCGGTGAGGTCTTCGGCGTCGCCGGGCTGCTCGCCGATGAACATCAGCCGCGCGTCCTCCGGCCCTTCGCCCCAGACCGTCCGGGTGGCCGGCTCCCACAGCGGGCAACGCCGGCAGTCCGCCGCCTGCACCCGCGCCGCCGCCAGGCCGCCGGCGTCGGCCGGTGCCGGCTCGATGCGCCGCTCCGGGATCCTGCGGCGCGGCGCCTGCGCCTCGCGCTCGGCCATGTCGCGCACGCGGCTGCCGGCGTCGCGCAGCAGTGACGGCAGCAGCGCGGCTTCGGGCAGGCCCTTCCAGTACTTCTGCGGCATCTCCTGCCGCATCATCGTCGGGTTGAGCCGGGCCGGGTTGAAGATGTTGGCGTAGTAGGTGCGCCACAGGTCCTCCCGGGCGTCCTCGGCCGGCGCATCGGCGCGCACGGCCCCGGGACCGAACTCCAGCGCGCTGCCATCCCATCGCACGCTGCGGTACGGGGTCAGGATCGCCCAGCGCATCCCGGCAAAGCGCCGGGCGAAGAACGGCGCCACGCGATCGACAATCCAGTGCTCGGGTTCGAACCAGGCGACGTACGCCTCCGCGCCCTCGCCGGCCTGCCGGAACCGCACGAACGCCTTCATCTTGTGGGTGTCGCGACGGACCGCCTGCGCCAGCGCCGTCGCCGCCGCCATGTCGGCGTCGGTGGCGCGCTCCAGCAGGCGGCGCTCGCCATGCACCACGCGCCACAGCAGCCGGTACAGCAGGCCGTGGCGGCCGGCGTCGCGATGGCACAGCACCGCGCCGGCCAGTTCGGGCAGCGCCGCCGGCACCGCCGGGCGGGCGTCCGCTGGCCGCGCGTCCGGCAGTGGCGATGCCAGCGCGAGGCCCTGCTGGGCGTCGCCGTCCCACTGCAACTGCTCGGGCGGCACCCCCGCCGCCAGCGCCGCCCGGGCCTGTCCCCGCCAGGCCTCCAGGCTCCATGCCGGCTCCACCATCGCGCGATGCATGCGTGCCTTCAGCCGAACAGCCCGGCCTGCCGCGGCGGTGGCGCCAGCCGCGCACGCAGCCGCACCGGATCGTCGAGGTGGCGGCCGGGGTGGTGGTCGAGCAACTGCACGAACGGCAGCACCTTGGCCAGCGGCGCGCGCAGCCGGGCCAGGTCGGCCACGCGCAGTCCACCGCTGCGGCGCGACTGCACGATGCGCGCCACGTTGCGCGTGCCCAGCCCCGGTACGCGCAGCAGCAACTCGCGCGGCGCATGGTTGAGGTCCACCGGGAAACGCTCCGGGTGGCGCAGCGCCCACGCCAGCTTGGGGTCGATGTCGAGGTCGAGCATGCCGGCGCCGGGCGCGGTGTGGCTTACGGCCGGGGCGATCTCGTCGACCTCGAAGCCGTAGAAGCGCAGCAGCCAGTCGGCCTGGTACAGGCGGTGCTCGCGCGCCAGCGGCGGTGCCACCAGCGGCAGCCGTGACGAGGCGTCCGGGATTGGGCTGAAGGCCGAGTAGTACACCCGCCGCAGCCGGTAGTTGCCGTACAGATTGGCGCTGGACTGCAGCACGCTGCGGTCGTCGGCGCCGTCGGCGCCGATGATCATCTGCGTGCTCTGTCCGGCCGGCGCGAACCGCGGCGGCCTGGCCGAGCCGCGCCGCACCGCCTTGCGCGCGGCCTGGCCGTCCTCGATGCGCCAGCGCACCTCGCCCATCGCGCCGCGGATCTTCTGCAGGTTCTTCTCCGGCGCCAGCGCGTCCAGCCCGGCCTGGGTCGGCAGCTCGACGTTGATGCTCAGCCGGTCCGCGTAACGCCCGGCCGCGGCCAGCAGCTCGGGCGCCGCGTCGGGGATGGTCTTGAGGTGGATGTAACCGCCGAAGCGGTGGTCCTCGCGCAGGCTGCGCGCCACCTCCACCAGCTGCTCCATGGTGTAGTCGCCATTGCGGATGATGCCGCTGGAGAGGAACAGCCCCTCGATGTAGTTGCGCTTGTAGAAGTCCAGCGTCAGCCGTACCACCTCGTCAGTGCTGAAGCGCGCGCGCCGCACGTTGCTGGATACGCGGTTGACGCAGTACACACAGTCGAAGATGCAGAAGTTGGTCAGCAGGATCTTCAGCAACGACACGCAACGGCCGTCCGGCGTGTAGGAGTGGCAGATGCCCATGCCACCGGTGCTGCCGATGCCGCCGGTCTTCGACGAGTCGCGCCTCGCCGCGCCACTGGAGGCGCAGGAGGCGTCGTACTTGGCCGCGTCCGCCAGCACCGCGAGTTTTTCGGTGACGTTCATCGCGCGAGGGTCGCGGGCGCCGGTCTCAGCCGGTGAGACGGGCAATGAACGGTTCAGCCCTGCCCGCACGGCGAAGCACCGCGCGGCCCGGTACGGGCCGTATCGAGTCGTTCCACGCCGCTCGCATTGCGCGGGCGGATCGCCCGCCGGCGTGCCGCAGGCCTCGGTGTACCGGCGCCGAGCAGCCGCCTGCGCGGCACCGTGTTGATCCAACAAGGGCAGCTTCAGCGGTAGGGTCCAAGGTCCGTCCCTCCTGCCCGAAGCGCCGCGCATGTTCGCGATCGACCGGATCCTCCTCCTTTCCGCCGTGCTGATCCTGCTCGGCGTGGTGTCCAGCAAGGCATCCGCCCGGCTGGGGCTGCCGGTGCTGGTGCTGTTCCTGATCGTGGGCATGCTGGCCGGCGAGCGCGGCATCGGCGGCATCGCCTTCGACAGCCCCGGCGCGGCGCACGCGCTGGGCACCTTGGCGCTGGCGGTGATCCTGTATGACGGTGGGCTGCAGACCCCGCTGGCCTCGATCCGCTCGGTGTGGAAGCCGGCCGCCACCCTGGCGACGCTGGGCGTGCTGGTGACGGCGGTGGTCACCGGCCTGGCCGCCGCCCACATCCTCGACTGGCCGCTGCTGCAGGGGCTGTTGATCGGCGCGATCGTCGGCTCGACCGATGCAGCCGCCGTGTTCGCCCAGCTGCGCAACGCGGGCATCCACATCCGCAAGCGCCTGAAGGCACTGCTGGAGGTGGAGAGCGCATCCAACGACCCGATGGCGATCTTCCTGACCATCGGCGTGATCGAGGTGATCGTCGACGACGTGCCGCTCGGGGTCGGGCTGCTGAAGCTGTTCCTGATGCAGATGGGCGTGGGGGCGGCTTGCGGGCTGGGCGTGGGCTGGGGCGCGGTCGCCCTGCTCAGGCGTATCCGGCTGCAGGCCTCGGGCATGTACCCGGTGCTGGTGACCGCGTGCGGCCTGCTGGCGTTCGGCCTGGCGGCCAACCTGGGCGGCAGCGGTTTCCTGGCGATCTTCATCGCCGGCGTGGTGGTCGGCAACAGCCATTTCGCCTTCAAGCGCAGCGTGTTCCTGTTCCACGACGGCATGGCGTGGCTCGCCCAGATCACCATGTTCGTGGTGCTGGGCCTGCTGATCGACCCGATGGCGCTACTGGACGTGTGGATCCAGGGGCTGATGATCGCGCTGGTGCTGATGTTCATCGCCCGCCCGCTGGCGGTGATGCCGTTGATGCTGCCGTTCGGTTACGGCAAGCGGGAGACCACGCTGGTGTCCTGGGTCGGCCTGCGCGGCTCGGTACCGATCGTGCTGGCGATCTTCCCGCTGCTGTTCGAGCTGCCCGGCGCCCCGGTGATCTTCAACGTGGTGTTCTTCGTCGTGCTGATCTCGGCAATCATGCAGGGCTCCACGCTGGCATGGCTCGCCCGCAGGCTGGGCCTGGCCGAAGCGCCACCGGCCCGCCCCGCGGCGACGCTGGAAATCACCTCGCTGGGCAACGTCAACGCCGACATCGTCGAGTACACGCTCGCGCCGGATTCGCGCGCCGTCGGCCGGCGCCTGTCGCGCATGGCGCTGCCGGAGGACACCGTCATCGCCATGATCACCCACGGCGACGGGGTGATCCCGCCGCGCGGCTCCACCGTCCTGCGCGCCGACGACCACCTGTTCGCGGTGCTGCGGCCCATCACCCGGCCGTTCGTGGATCGCGCGTTCTCCCAGGCCACCGACGACAGCGCGGCCGACCCGCTGCCCGAGCTCGAGCTGCGGCTCAAGGGCGGCACCACGGTGGAGGACATACGCAACTCCTATGGCGTGCACCTGACCGCCGCGGACGAAGACTCGCTGGAAGCGGTGATCCGCCAGCACCTGGACCGCGAACCCGTCGCCGGCGCCACCATCGCGCTGGACGGGACGCGGCTGCAGGTGTGCGACATGGACGGGCCGCGGATCGCCACCGTCGGCATGCTCGCCGCGGCGCCGGAAAACGGGTCGGAAGCGCGGCGGCGCTAGATCGTCCGGCACTAGGCGCTCCACCCCCGGCGTCCGGCCCCGGATGGATCCACGCCTTCGGCGCCCCGCCGGGCCTACCCGTGCCGCGCCCGGTGCCTGTCCAGCGTGGCGGATACCCTGTCGAGCGCGGCCAGCACCTCGCGGGCGAAGCCGCCCTCCGGCAACCGCCGTACCGCCGAGTGCGCGGCGCAGACGATGGCCGTGTCGGCCCACCTTGCCGCCAGCCCGCGTGCCCAGCTCGCATAGGCATCCGCCGCCCCCGGCGCGGGCCGGAGTGCACGTCCCAGCATCGGGTGCATGCGCAGCGAGGACTGCGGCAGCCACCGCCGCAGCATCCCCGGCGCGGCCATGACATTAAGCGTGTCGTCGACGTGGACGATGCCGCTGGCCCGGTGGCGCACCAGCACCGAGGCCGTGTGCACGCGCTCGTCGGGACAGGTGAACTGGACGCCGTCGGGTACCGACAGGTCGAACACGTCCGCCAGCGGATGGTCGACGCCCCACGCCTCCACCGGCGCCCCCGCCCATGGCAGCGACGGCGCCCGCCGGCGATGGCGCGCGGTGCCGTACAGCGTCGCCGACGGAAACAGCCGATGCACCGCCTCCACGTGCAGCGTGTGGAACGGGTGCACGTGCACCACGGCCTCCACCCGTTCACCGTAGCCGGTGAGCGACATCAGCGCGTCTTGCTGCCCGTCATCCAGCGCGATGCCGTCGACCACCACGAAGCGGCCATTGGCCCGTCGTACCAGCGACATCTGCGTGCCGATATCGAGCACGCCGCCGACGCGGTACGTGCCACGCAGGTTCCAGAAGGTGTCGGCCAGCTTTTGCATGCGGACAGGATAGGCCGGGTGCGTGAAGCCCCTGCGCTTGCGCCTCCACGTCTACCGGCGCGGCCTGCCAGAGGTTCCAGCGCGCGGGGAGCTGGCCGCGCACGGTGCGCCCCCGCGTCCAAGGGGTTACTGCGCTGACACCGCGGCCTTGAATTCCGGATCGCCCCGGTACCGCTGGAAGTCCCGGTCGCGCTGGAACTGCTCGCCCGGTTTGCCCAGGCGCATGGCGGCGGACACGTGCCTCAGCATCCGCGGCTTGTCGCCCTGCAGCGCGTAGTAGCAGGCCAGGTTGTACAGCAGGGTGGCATTGGGGTGCGTGTCGGGATCGAACTGCGCGCCGACCAGGGTGGTCATCACGTCATCGACCAGCCCGGCGTCCTGCGGCCGGCGCATCGCCACCGCCAGGGTCTGGCTCGCGATCACGCTGGTGTTGTAGGCGACGCTGGGATCATCCGAACGCCCGGACGTGTACGGATGCACCCGTGACAGGTAGTGCCGCACCAGTGCCGTCGATGCGTCGACATGCCCGGCCGAATTCAGGCCGTTGAGCAGGCGGGCGTAGCCTTCGGTGACGAACGGCACCGACTGGGCCCCGATGCCCGGATCGCGCGCGATCGTCTCGGCCTGGAGCTGGAAGCGGGCCAGCGCTTCGTCCTCGCCGGCCGCCGCTGCCTCGCCGGTCTGTTGCAGTTGCGCCACGCGCGTCGGCGGCGGCGGCTCTCCCTCGCGGCCGTGCCAGGGCCGGAACGTCGGGCGGCGGATGTACGCCACCTTCGCGTGGTCCAGCGGCACGTCGGTGCCACCGCGGCGCAGCACCAACCGCATCCCGTCCACCTCGCCGAACAGGTCCGGCACCTGCAACAGCAGGGTGGCCGGGCCGTGCGCGGCCGGCAGACGCGCGAACGCGGCGCGGGTCTGCGCCGGGTCCAGCGTCACTTCGACAACGGCGTGCCTGCCCTCGTCCCACGGCGAGCCCCACTCCACCCGCATCGCGGTCGGCAGTCCGCTCAACGGCGGACCGTCCGCATCCAGCGCCACGGTCGGAGCAATGATCCGCCGACCCGCCGGCCGGGCGCGCCACCAGCGGTAGACCGTGGCACCGCTGTCCAGCACCACCGTGCCGGTGACCGCATCGCGCTCGGTCTCCGGCCCTTCGAACGCGGGCACCCACGCCGGGACCGGCTGCGCCGGGGCAGCCGGATCGTGCGCGCTCCGCCGTGGCCGCACGGCGTACAGGCCGAAATCCTCGCGATAGAGCTGCCACAACGCGTCCTCGCCCGCGTGGTCCATGTAGTCGCGCATGCGTATCTGCAGCCACGGACTCGCGCCGGGCAGGACGGTGGACGGGTCCCACCAGGACGTCATGTGCAGGAACTCGTAGTCGCCCTCGTCGCGCCCCACGAAGACCTTGAACTGCAGGACCTCGTCGCCCACCCGCAGGCGGGTGTGCGCATCGCCGAACCAGCACCGGCGCGGCAAGCCGCCCGGCAGGTGCGGCGCGATCACCTTGAACACGCCGCCGGCGACCACCTCCGCCGCATAGCGGACCACCCCACCCTCCACGTGGTAATGGCGGCGGTCGAAGCCGACCACCTCCACGCGCGACGGCCGGCCGCCGTAGCCGCCGGCGAATGAATCCGCCTCGATCTCCACCATCAGCGGCTCCGGTGCGTCCAGTCCCTCCAGGCAGGTGTCGGCCCAGGACAGATGGTCGTCGGTGGACGAACGCGGGTTGCAGTACGTGTCCACCCGCTCGCGATACCCGGTGATGTCCATCTTCCAGGCGGTGTCGCCATCCCACAGCCAGGCCCAGGCGCTCACGTCGTCGCGGCCGAAGGCCACCACCTTCGCCGCGGACAGGGTGGCCTGCAGTCGCGCCGGCTCCAGCGCATTGCCGTCGACCGGGGGCGCATACGGCTTGCGGGCGCGCACGCCGGTGTGCACCCAGTCGACGAAACCCTCGTCGCCGAACGAAATGCCGTTGCGGTGCATCGCCCCGGGCGTGTCGATGGTGTCGAGCAGCCGGCCGTCCGCGCTGAAGCGCCACAGGTAGCCGTCGGCGACCACGATGACCTCGTTCCGCCGTGGCAGCGCGAACATCGCCTGGATGTTGCCCCTGATCTGCCGGCGCACTTCCAGGTGCCCGGACGCGGCCAGGTTGTCCGACAGGCGTGGAAACGCCGGGTCGTGCTGGGCGGCGAACAACAGCGATTGGATACCGGTCATCAAAAGCACGCATACCGACAGCGCCAGCAATACGCCGGCGGGAAGAAGTTTCTTCAGCATCCGCCTGCGCGGGCGGTCCGTGGGTTGGCGGCTCATTCGTCCGTCGCCAACCGGATGATCGCGCCGGCGCGGTCGTCGGCGACCCAGATGGCACCGTCGGCGGCAACGGCCATGCCCACCGGCGATCCCTGCGGGTGCAGCCCGCGACGCAGGCCCCACCCGGGCGTCAGCACCACCGGCGTGGCGGCCGGCGCCGCGCCGTACGCGCGGTGGCCGGCGCCGTAGATCGGGAAGCGCGGACGCGGGTCGGGAATCGGCACCCCGCGCACATCCACCGCGAAGCTGGCGATGCGGCCGCCGACCGAGCGGTAGCCGTGCCAGCTCATCAGCAGCCGCCCCTGCAACGCCGGGAACATCGCGCCGTCGTACCAGAGCATGTCCAGCGGCGCCGCGTGCGGCGGCAACAGCAGCGCCGCGGTGGCGTGCGAGTCGGACCGGCACCACTCCCCCCTGTCGGGCCATGCGGGCGTGACGTGGGACGTCGCCGTGCAATAGGGCCAGCCGAAATGCCGGCCCGCCTCGATGATGTTGAGCTCCTCGAACGGCACCCAGCGGCTTTCGAAGTCGTAGCTGTTCTCCGCCTGCAGGACCGTCCCCGAGGAATGCACCGCGAGCGCCACCGAGTTGCGCAGCCCGCGCGCCATTACCGTGTAGTCCGGCGACCAGCCACCCTCGCCATCGCGCGGATAGACCCGCAGCGACGCTGCGTCCGACTCGCCTTCGCTCTCCGCGCACAGGCCGGCGTCGGTACGCGCCCCGTCGCCGGCGCACTGGTCGCTCGGCGCCCCGACGTTCACCAGCAGGTCGCCATCGGGCAGGAACACGAAGCTCGACAGCGGATGCCGGTGCGCATGCAGGCGGTTGTCGGGCAACCCGGTAACGACCGGTTCGATGGTCGCCGCGGGCGTCGCCGCCCCGGGGTCGAAACGGACGATCCGGCTCATCTCGCCGATGTAGACCCGCCCGTCGGGACCACGGACGATGGCATGCGGCAGGTGCAGCCCGTCGATGATCCGCTCCAGCGTGGCGCCTTCACCGGGACGCGTGTGCAGCTTCCACACCGCACCGTGCGAGCCGTCCCAGCGGCCCAGGTCGGTCACCAGCCAGGTGTCGGCGTCCAGTTGCAGCAGCGAGCGCGGCAGGCGCAGTTCGCGTGCGGGGTCCTGCACGGTCGGGCCGGCCACCAGCCCGGCGCACATGCCGCGCATGGTCTCGATCGCCAGGCGCGGATAGCCGTCGCATGGCGCGCCCTGCACGGCATAGCGCTCACGCGCCGCGCAGGGCAGCGCCGACAGCAGGCACGTCGCAGCCACTGCCAAGGTACGCAACATCGTCATCGACCCCCCTTGATCCACGTCGGCCGCATACCGCGATGCCGACCCGGATAGCCTACCCCCAAGGTGATTGCCGCGAGTCACCGGCACCATCCCGCCCGCGCATGGCATTGTCGAATCCCGGCGCCCTCGCCCGTCGTCAGGAGACCGGCGGCGCTGCCGCTTCCACCCGAGGACACCCCGCATGATCTCCAAGAACACCATCTGCCTGTGGTTCGACGGCGACGCGCTGGACGCCGCGACCTTCTATGCCGAGACCTTCCCCGACAGCTCGGTCGACGCCGTGCACCACGCGCCGGGCGACTACCCCGACGGCCAGCAGGGCGACGTGCTGACGGTCGACTTCACCGTGATGGGCATCCCCTGCATGGGCCTGAACGGCGGGCCGATGTTCAAGCACAGCGAGGCGTTCTCGTTCCAGGTCGCCGCCGACGACCAGGCCGAGACCGACCGCTACTGGGACGCCATCGTCGGCAACGGCGGTCAGGAGAGCGAGTGCGGCTGGTGCAAGGACAAGTGGGGCGTGTCGTGGCAGATCACCCCGCGCGTGCTGACCAACGCGTGGACCGACCCGGACCGCGCCGCCGCCAAGCGCGCGTTCGACGCAATGATGACGATGCGCAAGATCGATGTCGCCGCGATCGAGGCCGCGCGACGGGGGTGAAGGATGCCCGGCAAGGGCGGAGCACTCGCCTTGGAGCAACACTTCCAGCCCCTTCCGGTCGATCTCCAGCAGCTTGAGCGACGGACCGCTTGCCTCGGTCTACGGAACGACCTACTCCCCGGCTACAGCAGAAATCGCCCGCCGGCCCGCTTTGGGGGGCGCCGGCGCGCCTGCGGACGCAGCATTTCCACCACTTCCATCAGGTCGATCCATGCCTTGATCGGATCGAGCGGAGGCGGCATGCGGCCCTCCCCCCCCTCGCGGACGAGGACGACGCGGTCGTTGTCAATCGGAAAGTTCGTCGACGAGCGCTTCAAACAGATCCTCCCGTTCGAACAGACCGAAATACTTCCTCAACTCCTCGCGGTCGAGGGTCTCGAAATGCGCACGCAGCAGCGCCCGGATGTCGTCCAGGTCGCGCGTGCGTGTCGGGTCATTGATATATCCCTGCAGCTTGAATGCAACCAGCCCCTCGGCACTGATCACCCGCAATCGCCCCATGGGCGTATCACGCTCGTTGGCGGTCGCCAGCAGATGACGGGCGATGGGGCGGTGCGCATACAGCACGTCGAGACCCTCATCGCCCCGCAGGTAGTTGGCCGCATCCTCGCTGCGATGGATGCAGCGGTAGCCGAGCTCCAACAGCAGTTCGTGCGACCGTTCGCCATCGTCTGCATCAACGAGGAAATCGACATCACGCGTGGCACGCACGACATCGTGTGCGGCCAACGCGAGCCCGCCAATCAGCGCCGGCGGGACCCGCAAACGGGTGAAGGCGGCAAGGGATTCCCGGATCTGGTCAAGCAGGCTGGCCATCCGCGCATCCTAGCGCGCTGGTCAGTCGCCCGGCGCGTCCCCGTCCAGACAATCCAACGCCGCACCGAGGTACCCCGCCGTCCGGCTGCCGCGCACCTTCGCCACCTCGCGCGGGCGGCCCTCGGCGACGATCCTTCCTCCGCGCTCGCCGGCGCCCGGCCCCATGTCGATCACCCAGTCGGCCTGCGCCACCACGCGCATCTCGTGTTCGATCACCACCACCGTGTTGCCGGCTTCGACCAGCCGGTGCAACTGCGCCATCAGGCGATCGACGTCGGCGGCGTGCAGGCCGGTGGTGGGCTCGTCGAGCACGTACAGGCTGCGGCCGCGCTGGCTGCGCTGCAGCTCGGTCGCCAGCTTGATGCGCTGGGCCTCGCCGCCGGACAGCTCGGTGGCGGGCTGGCCCAGCCGCAGGTAGCCCAAGCCGATCTCCCGCAGCAGGTGCAGCGGGCGGGCAATGGCCTCCTGCCCGCTGAAGAACCCGGCGGCCTGCTCGACCGTCATGCCCAGCACCTCGGCGATGTTGCGGCCGTTCCACCGCACCTGCAGCGTGGCGTCGTTGTAGCGGGCGCCGTGGCAGGTCGGGCACGGCGCGTGGACGCTGGGCATGAACAGCAGCTCGACGCTGACCACGCCCTCGCCTTCGCAGGTCTCGCAGCGGCCCTTGGCGACGTTGAACGAAAAGCGGCCGGCGTCGAAGCGGCGGCGGCGCGCCTCGGGCGTGGCGGCGAACAGCTTGCGCACGTGGTCGAACAGGCCGGTGTAGGTGGCGAGGTTGGAGCGCGGCGTGCGGCCGATGGGCTTCTGGTCGACCTGCACCAGCCGCTTCACGGCATCGACGTCGCCGGCCAGGTGGCCGCGGGTGCGCTCGATGGCGGACGGCGCGTCGGGGGTGTCGTCGTCGCTGTCCTCGGGCTCGTGGCCCAGGTGCAGGCGGACCAGCTCGGCCAGTGCCTGGGCGATCAGGCTGGACTTGCCCGAGCCGGAGATGCCGGTGACCGCGGTCAGCACGCCCAGCGGGACGCGCGCGTCCAGCCCGTGCAGGTTGTGGCGGTGCAGGCCCTGCAGCTCCAGCCAGCCGGACGGCGTGCGCTCATGGCTGCCGGGCGCCGGCGTGGTGCCGAACAGGTACTGCGCCGTGCGCGACTGCTTGATCTTGGCCAGCCCGGCCGGCGGCCCGCTGTAGAGCACTTCGCCGCCGCGCTCGCCGGCGTCGGGGCCGACGTCGACCAGCCACTGCGCGCGGCGCATCAGCTCCAGGTCGTGCTCGACCACGAAGACCGAATTGCCGGCGTCGCGCAGCTGCTCCAGCGCGTCGTACAGCGCCTGGCTGTCGGCCGGGTGCAGGCCGGCGGACGGCTCGTCGAGCACGTAGACCACGCCGAACAGGTGCGAGCGCAGCTGCGTGGCCAGCCGCAGGCGCTGCAGCTCGCCGGGCGACAGCGTCGGCGTGCTGCGGTCCAGCGACAGGTAGCCCAGCCCCAGCGCTTGCAGTGTGTGCAGCCGGCCGACGACGCCCTCCGCCAAGCGCTGCGCGGCCAGCCGCTTCTCCTCGGACATCGCCGGGGTGCGGCGCACGTCGGGCGCGGCGGCGTGGGTGGCCTGTTTGGCGGCGGCGCGTTTCGCGCGGTCACGTCTGGTCGCGCTGGCGTTGGTGCTGCCCTCGCCCGCTTCCGCAGGGAGCGCCCCTTCGGCGACCGGCTGCAACAGTTCCACCACCCGGTCCAGCGGCAGGCGCGAGAGCTCGCCGATATCGACCCCGGCGAACGTCACCGACAGCGCCTCACGCTTGAGCCGCTTGCCGTCGCACTCCGGGCACAGCCGGCCCTCGAGGAAGCGCGACACCCGCTTCTTCATCAGCGCGCTCTGGGTGGTGGCGAACGTGTGCAGCACGTAGCGGCGCGCGCCGGTGTAGGTGCCCATGTAACTGGGCTCGGCCTTGCGCCTGAGCGCGGCGCGGGTTTCGGCCGGGGTGAAGCCGGCGTACACCGGCGCCGTCGGCGCCTCCTCGGTGAACAGGATCCAGTCGCGGTCCTTCTTCGGCAGGTCCTTCCAGGGTTTGTCGACATCAAAGCCGAGCGTGACCAGGATGTCGCGCAGGTTCTGCCCGTGCCACGCCGGCGGCCACGAGGCGATCGCCTTCTCGCGGATGGTCAGCGACGGGTCCGGCACCATCAGCGCCTCGGTCACCTCGTACACGTGGCCGAGCCCGTGGCAACGCGGGCACGCGCCCTGCGGCGTGTTCGGCGAGAAGTCCTCGGCGTACAGCATCGGCTGCTCGGCCGGGTACGCGCCGGCGCGGGAATACATCATCCGCACCAGGCTCGACAACGTGGTCACGCTGCCGACGCTGGAGCGCGCGTTGCTGGCCCCGCGCTGCTGCTGCAGGGCGATCGCCGGCGGCAGGCCCTCGATGGCGTCGACATCCGGCACGCCTGCCTGGTCGATCAGCCGCCGCGCGTAAGGCGCCACCGATTCGAAATAGCGGCGCTGCGCCTCGGCGTAGATCGTCCCGAACGCCAGCGACGACTTGCCCGAGCCGGACACGCCGGAGAACACCACCAGCCGGTCGCGCGGCACGTCGAGGTCGACGTCCTTGAGGTTGTGCTCGCGGGCGCCGCGGACGCGGACGCAGCCGTCGTCACGGGCGATCACGGGGGCCGGGCTGTTGGCAGGCGTCGGGCTGCTGGCGGGCGACGTGCCGGCCGGCGACTCGTCGGCGGAGCGGGGTTTGGCGGCGCGGGGCATGCCTCAGTCGCGCAGCAGGCGGCGGGCCGTTTCTGCCGCGGACTGCAGCACGCCGGCGTAGGCGGTACGGCCCCGCGGCGCGTTCGCGGCCGCGCTCTCCAGCCCGTCCACCAGCGCCTGCATCAATGCCGCCGCGTTGTACTGGTCGGCCAGCTCGGCCATCGACCGGGACACCGCATCGCGCACGTGCCAGTCCACGTTGACGCCCTTCTCGGCTTCATTGGCGAGGTCGATGACGCGTAGCAGGTGCGGCGTCACCAGACCGACAACGGTGGCTCTCATGGTTGGGACCTGAAATCGGGGACGGGAAGGCTAACGCAGCCGGCGCCCCTAGAGGGCAAACGCGCGACCGGTCAGCGTAGGCGCCGCAGCGGTGCGCGCCGCCGGAGCCGCGCCTCCCGGCCCACCCTGGCCACCACCAGCGCCGCCGCGGCCGCGGAGATCCCGTCTTCGACCACGCCGGTGGGCGTCTGCCCGTAGCGTTTCAGCGCGTACTTGCGCAGCCGGAAGGTGGCGTAGGACGAGCCGACCGCGGCGGCCGCCCCCAGCAACGCGGCGGTGTTGCGTTGCCGCGCCGGGGCCAGCGCGACGCCGGCGATCGCGCCGGTGGCGCAGCGGGCCAGCAGGCCGGGCAGCGCGATGCGGTCCGGCGCACTCTTCATCTTGTCGCCGGCCATCTCCGCCAGCGCGAGTGCACTGGTGGCGGCCGAGGTGACGGGGCTGGCCAGCCAGCGCGGCGCCCCGGTGTCGCGCGGAAGCAGGTCGTCGCGCGCGGCGTTGGCCACCGCCGCCAGTGGCGTCACCGCTCGCATCCCGCCGACCGCGGCCATCAGAACCGAATGGACCAGTGCCATCTGCAATCTCCCTGTGTCGGTGCGCGCGGTGTCAGGTGCGCGGCGAGTGGCGGCCTTCGGCGAACTCCTCGACGATCTTTTTGCAGAACGCCGGCAGGTCATCGGGCTTGCGGCTGGACACGATGCCCTTGTCGGTCACCACCTCCTCGTCCACCACCTCGGCGCCGGCATTGCGCAGGTCGGTGCGCACGCTGGGCCAGGACGTCATGCGGCGGCCGCGCACCACGTCGGCCTCGATCATCACCCACGGCCCGTGGCAGATCACGCCGATCGGCTTGCCGCTGCGGAAGAAGTCACGCACGAACCCCACCGCCGCCTCGTCCATGCGCAACCTGTCGGGATTGGCCACGCCGCCGGGCAGGATCAACGCGTCGAAGTCCTCAACCTTCGCGTCCGCCACCCGGCCGTCGACCTTGAGCCTGTCGCCGGGCTTGTCGTGGTGCATCCCCTGGATCTCGCCGTCCTTGATCGACAGCAACCGGGTGGTCGCCCCGGCCTGCTCCACCGCCTTCTTCGGCTCGGTCAGCTCGACCTGTTCGACGCCATCGGTGGCGAGGATGGCGACGGTCTTGTTCTGAAGCGCACTGCTCATGGGACCTCCTGCAAGTCCGGACGCGGCCACGTGCCGCAGGCCCGCAGGATGCAACCGGGGCCATGGGCACGGCGTGACCGTGCAGGCCCGCCCCCCTTACGGCCCGCACTGCCATTGGCCGGCGAACGTGCGCCGGGCGCCGTCGGCGCGGTGGTACGTCAGGGTTGCCGGGCCGGGTGGCGACTCACCGCCCTGCGTGGCGGGGCCGGTGAGCTCGACCAGCACCACCTTGCCGGCGCCCGAGAAACGCGCGCCGCGCAGCATGCCGTCGAAGCCACCCGGCGCCGCGACCGGCTCCACGTAGTCGCCGACCTTAACCACGCCGCGGGCGGGCGCATCCGAGGCGACATCGCCCTCGGCCAGCAACAGCGGCGCATCGCCCGGCGCGGCGGAAAAGCTGCACGCGAGTTCACCGGCCAGCGACGCGCCCTCGATGTCCGCCGCGGTGAGCGGCGACAGCGTGATCGCCGAGCCGTCGCCACCGACGGTGTCGCCCTCGCCACCCGCCGGCGACGGCGCATCGCCCACCGGCACCAGCCGATGCGCCGAGTCCGTGCAGACCACCAGGGCGCCCTCGCCGGCCGTCGCGGCCACCACCTGCACCCGCATGCCGACGGCCAGCGCCTCCACGTCCACCGGCGGCGCCTTGCACAGGCTCCAGCGGGCCGGCAACTGCACGTCGACCCGGCCGCGGTCGGCGGTGTCCACCTGCACGACCGCATGGCCGTCGTAGGCCCACGGCTGGGTGTCGATGGACGCCACCACGCCGGTGGCGCGGACGGCCCCGTCGGCAGCGGGGGCCGCGTCGGGCGGCGTGGCGCAAGCGGTGGCAAGCAACGTGGCGGCGATTACGAGAGAAGAGCGAAATCCGCTGGGGGTACGGGGCATGACCGGCTCCGGGGGTCTGGGTGGGGGTGGACGGCAGCCTAGCAGCGGGCGCGCGACGCCCGCGGCTGCCTAGAACAGCACCGCGTGTCGCCCGCGCCCGCTCCCCGCCAAACCGTCAAATACCACCGACCCGGTAGCGACATCCCATTCGAACGGCGCGCCGTCGTACGGGCTGCGCATCGGCGACTCGCGCACGGCCGCCGCTACACCTTCCCTCCCGACGCCTCCGCCCCGCAGGCTGGCCACCGAAAGCGTGGCGCGGCGCAACCCCTCGAGATCGCTGGCCCGCGCGATGTAATCGGAATAAACGGCTTCGGTCGCCACCGAATCGAGAACGGCGCCGACCGGGTTGTACGGGTGGAAACGCAGCCCCGCCTGCTCCCCTGGCCGCGCGAGACGCTCGAGTGCCTGACCGAGCTCCGGATAGGGCAGCTCCGACAGCGTGCCCAACCGCACCATGCGAGCGGCAGTCAGGTTGAGCGTCGCCTGCTCTTGGTAGTGGGGGCGCAGCAGGCGGTCGGCCGTGCTCTTTTCAAAGGAGGCGTCCTGACCGTCCGGCGGCATGGCCGCCCGCATCGAGTTCGCGACAAAGTGCCATTCACCGCCAAACGCCCGGGCAAGCGAGCGCTCGGCCACCGTCAGCGATTGCTGCCAGGACGGCGGCACGGCCGCGTCCGCGAGATCGGGCGGGAGCTCGCGCAGCGCAAGGTTGCCCAATGCGAAGTTCCGCCGGACCGCCCCCACGGCCACCATCTTGGTGATCAGCGTGTCCGACGAGGCCAGCACCTGCCGCCAGAACACCAGGTCCCGCTCCAGCAGGTCGCGCACGGCCGCCGGTTCACCCGCGAGGGCCTGTTGCCGTGCGTCGAGCAAATGCAGCTTCTGCGCCTCCATCGCAGTTTGGTAGGGCGGCAACTGCGCGACCACGTCATCGGGAATCACCTCCCGCCAACCCTCGGTCGCGAGCATGCGGCGGTACCGCTCAAGCAGCCACTGCTCCGACTCCAGCCATTGCGCGAGCGCCCCGGGGTGGGCGCCCAGGGCCTCCGCACAGGCCGGAGCCTCGCTGCACGCCTCGGCGAGCGCGGTGACCTCCGGACGGCGCGCGGCTCTATAGCCCGACTCCGCGTCCGGCCCGCCAGCCAGACCCAGCATGTGGACATAGCC
Source organism: Lysobacter sp. CC-YZS074 (assembly GCF_056739745.1). Classification (NCBI taxonomy): domain Bacteria; kingdom Pseudomonadati; phylum Pseudomonadota; class Gammaproteobacteria; order Lysobacterales; family Lysobacteraceae; genus Lysobacter; species Lysobacter sp. CC-YZS074. The sequence continues at coordinate 2,098,290 of NZ_CP200301.1, forward strand.
GTTGGCGGCATCGACCCATACCGGGCGGTCATGCTTCATCGCGACCAGCCGCTCCACGTCGGCGGAAGGCGGCTGGTCATTCCAGTTGACGATCACGAGCGCCAGGTACGCGACTGTCGGAACCCCCACCAGCATGCACACCGCCCAGGCGATACCGCGCATTACCCCTGTCTTGTTCATTGCCTCTCCCCCGGGATTCCATTCATGTGGCCAGCCCATCGGCCCGCTGCCCCCATCCATGATGTCAGCACGCGCTGGTCGCCGCTCTGTGGGCCAGCGCCCGTGGCATTTCGCGTTGGAGAGGTAGACCGACCGGCGTCAGGTCGTGTCTCCACCCGGACAGGGTCTGCCACCCAGGAGCTGGTCATGCCCAACGACCGCACCGCCATGAACGCGCGGGACCACCTGCGGCGAATGATCGACGAACAACGCGCCCGCTCCGTGCTGCCGGCGGTGGGCGTCGGCCTCACCTCGGGCAGCGACATCGCCCTGCGCGTGGAGCGCGGCGTCCGGCAGTGGAAGGAGGACGCGCCGATCACTTCGGCCGATCGCTGGTGCCTGGGGTCGATCTCCAAACCGCTCACCGGGCTGCTGGCCGCGCGGCTGATCGACCAGAACAAGCTGTCCTGGAACACCCGCATCGGCGACGTATTCCCCGACCTGATCGAATGGCTGGAGAGCGACCGCGAGGTCCTGCCGGGCATGTCGATCCCCCGCGAGTCGCGACGCTGGGCCGACCATTACGCGCGCGTCACCGTGGCGGACCTGATGACCCACTCCTCCGGCCTGCCGGGTGCGCCGTCCGTCGACCAGGAAGAGGCGCTGGGCCTGCTGGACGTCCCGGCCGGCAGCACACCGTCGAAGAACCTCATCGCCAAGCGCCGGATGTACGCGCGGCTGGCCATGCTCGACGAGCCTTTCAGCGACCCCGGGGCTACGAAGAAGGAGGGTCTCAGGTCCCATCGCTACACCGGCGGCTGCGTCATCGTCACGTCGATGATGGAGAAGCGCACCGGCCAGACGTGGGAGCAGTTGATGAAGGCGCATGTCTTCGAGCCGCTCGGCATCAAGCGGTACTCCTTCAACCGGCTCTCGGCCACCAGCAAGCTAGACGGGCCGCGGTTCCACGGCTTCGACGGGAATGGCGTGCTGCGCACCACCGCGCACCTCAACACCAGCCAGATCGCCTACACCCACGCGCCGTCGGGCGCGGTGTGCCTGTCGCTGCGCGCGTTCGGGCGGCTTATCGCCGAGGTGGCGACCAATACCCACAGGTTCCTCTCACCGGAGACCTGGCGCCAATACACCAGCATCTGCCCGCCGGGCCTCAGCGTGCCGTTCACCGTCGGCGGCTGGTCCACCAACGAGGCGCGATCGACCATCGGCCACAACGGCGACAACGGCTGGTCGCGGGCGAATTGCCAAATCAACCTGCTGAACCGCACCGCCGCCTACGCCTTCACCAACATCTCGGGCGAACGCGCCATCGAGGCCACCGAGGCGCTCACCCGGGAAGCGCTGGCGATGGCCGAGGGCTGGGAGCTGTTCCGCTACCTGCACGAGGCGGTGCCCGCCCGCAGCGTGACGCTGTCATCGGAGGACGGCGCCTCCAACTCCGCGCCGGCGTCGGTGATGAACAGCCCCGAGTTCGCGACCGGCTGGAAGAGCCGCACCAACGCACCATGGATCGACGTCGAGTTCCACCATGAGGAAACCATCCGTGGCATCGCCCTGTACCAGCCGACCGCCGGCAGCGTGCACACGATCAAGCTGCACTTCCCGCCCGAGCCGCGGCAGGTGGGCGTGCCGGAGCTGCGCCCCGCCCCGCAGACGGTGATCGGGCAGGTACACCTGCTGTCGGACAACAAGCACGTGCTGCACGTGGTACTGCCCGCGCACCGCACCGCACGGCGGTTCCGGATGCAGATCTGGCAGGGCGGCCGCCCGATGCGGATCAACCGGCTGATCTTTATCCGGGCGCGGTAGCGGGCCACCCGCGCCTGCAGGCCGGGTGCCCTACGCGTACCGCGAGCTGGCGGTCAGCCGCCGTCGCGTTCCAGTTCCCGGCGCTGCTCCCGGCCGACCACCTCCGGCGCGCGCAACCACTGCCCGTCGGCATCGAGGAACGGCGACCCGCGCTCGCCGCGCAGGCGGGCACCGAGCACGCCGGCGAGGATCCGCAACCCGCCCCACGCGAACGCCAGTGGCGTGGCGCGCACCGGCGCGGTGGCGGAAGCGGTGTTGAGCACGCAGCGGCCGGCCGGGCCGAAAGCCGCGTCGAGCTGCTGCGGGGTGGCGTCCAGACACGCCGTGACCAGCCCCAGGTACGGGAGCCCGGCATTGCGCGAGGTGTTGCCCAGCGGCGTGCGGCAGCACCCGGCGTACCAGCGCAGCGTGCCGTTGGGGCTGAGCGACATGCAGGCCACCTGCTCCGCGCCGGCCGTCAGCCGCACGGTGGCCGGCGCCGTGGGCACGACATCGGTGCCGCCCGCCTCGTCCAGCACGCCCGGTTGCCCGAGGAACCGCGCATACGCCCGGCAATCCTTGCAGTAGCAGATGGCCCGGGCGTACGCGCGTCCGGGCTGCATCTCCCCGCGGACGGCGCCGCAGCGGCATTTCAGTGGCAGGGGCATGGGTGTTCTCGCAGGCATGGTCACGAGCCCTCGGGACGGTCGAAAGCCGGAGCGTTTCGGAGCGATTCGCAGGCGGATCATAGATGGACGGACCACGCGTTGCGTCCGTCTCGACGGTCCGGTTTCGCGCCGCTCCTGCATCCGGCTGAACCCGCTACGCAGGTTCCGCCTATGGGTCCTACCGTCTCAGCGCCAGTAGGGTGCGCCACGGCCCACCGCGCCCTTCCCTGCGGTGTTCCCACACCACGGTGAATCCCGCCCGCGCGAGGTGGGCATCGAACGGGGCCGGCGCCCACCGCACGACCCGGTAGTCGCCGCCGACTCCGTGTTCCCGGACCTCGTCGTCGCCTTCGGGGTACATCAGCAATAGCGACGCGCCGGGGTCCAAAGCGTCCGCCAGCTTGCGCAGCGCCCCATCCAACTGGGCGCGCTCGAAGTGTTGCAGCACACAAAGCATCATCGCGCCGCCATAGCGCCCCTCGATCGGGTCCGACAGCAGGTCGAGACGCTCGCAGCGCTTGCCGCGTTCGGCCTGGAGCTCGCAGAAGGCCGCCGTGACGTCGGTGCGGTGCACGGCGACGCCCAGCGCCTCGAGCGCATCGGCATCCCATCCCGGACCGGAGCCGATCTCCAGCACGCGCGTGCCGGGCGCCACCTCCGCGGCCAGACGCCGCAGCGCTTCGGCACTGGCCGACGGCTTGCCTGCCACCGTGGCGACGTACTCGCGCGCGGAGCGTTCGTAGTCCATGACAGTGCGACGGTTGTTGTCGCGCGCGTCCCGCGCCATCGACGCAACTCCTTCGAAGACCCGCCACGCTGGGGGCAAGCGGCAGTCTGCTCCTGAAACCATTTTTACGGCGGTGCAGACAAACACGCCCGACAGCGGTTTATGGGCATGCAGCGCCGAAAACCCCCAGACGGCGTTAACACCGGCTTGACGACCCAACGCCCAGTCCGCGCAGTTCGCAGACCCGCCCTGCCTGCAACCGACCATCGACTTCACCGAACGCGTGTCGGCGGCGTTCGAGCTGCCCCGCTGGGCCAAAAGGTTGAATAACCTGCCCTGTTGTTGAACTCTAAGGCAGTAGAGTTTAATAACGACTGGCCTTATTGAACCTTTGCGAGCGCCCATGCGCCGGTCCGACCTGACTCCCCAGCTGCAAGCGCACCTGGTCAAATGCGAGGACACGCCCCACTGCCACGCGCTGGTGGCGCCGCCCACCCCACGGCGGCTGCCGGATGTCGTCGCGGCTGACCGGGACCTGACGCAGGCGATGCTGGCGCTGGAGCGCCTGAAGGCGACCACGCAGCACCTCCCCAACGTCGACATGGTCACCCGCACCCTCGCCCGCCGCGAGGCCGTGCAGAGCTCGCAGATCGAAGGCACGCGCACCCGCCTGCACGAGCTGCTGGAATACGAGGCCACGCAAACGACCGACGGCCTGCCGACCGAAGCGACGGTGACCGAACGCTACGTGCAGGCGCTGGACCACGGGCTGTCGACCATCCGCCGCGCCGGCTCGCGACGTGCGCTGGATCTCGGGCTGGTGCAGGCGATGCACGCCATCCTGATGCAGGACGCACCCGCGAACGTGGGCCGCGGCCGCTACCGCGATATCCAGGCCTGGATCGGCAGCGGCCGCATCGAGGACGCCACGTTCGTCCCTGCCCCGCCGTCACACATCGCGGCGTGCATGCGGGAACTCGAAACCTCCATGCTCCAGTACACGCCCCGGGACGACGAGCAATGGGCGCTGTCGCCGGTCGCGCAGATCGCCATCGCCCACGCGCAGTTCGAAACCATCCACCCGTTCGCCGATGGCAACGGACGTACCGGCCGCCTGCTGATGCCGGTGATGCTGGCCGCCGAGGGCTACCCGCCGCTGTACGTGTCGGGCAGCCTGCTGCGCCACCGGCGCGAGTACTACGACGCCCTGTCCGACATCCAGCTGCGATGGGACTGGGCGCCGTGGCTGGGCCTGCTGGCCCGCGCGGTGAGCGAATCCTGCGACAACGCCATCGCCATCGCCAACGACCTGGAGCGCATCCGCGAAGACTGGTCGCAACGGCTGGCCGGGCTGCGCGCGGACGCCACCGCGCACCGGCTGCCGGCCTACCTGCTGGGCCACCCCGTCACCACCGTCAACCAGGTGGCCCGGGCCCACGGCATATCGTTCGTGGCGGCCAGCCGAGCGATCGCGCAACTGGTGGAGCGGAAGATCCTGAGCGAGCCGACCCGGCGCCGGAATCGGGTGTTCCATGCCGGCGAGATCCTCACCCGGCTGGAGCGCGAGTAGGCCGGGCGGCAGTGCTTGCGATGGCCGGATGCGGAACCCCTACTCCGCAGCGCCCGGCTGGATCCACCGCTCGTTCTCGCGCAGGAGCTTCCACATGCCGTCCTCGAACCCCGGTTCACCGCGCCGGGTGTGCCGCGCCAGCTCGACACGCCCGGCGAAGAACGCCTCGAACCCGCCCGGCACCATGGTCATCACCACGCGCACCGGCCGCTCGTCCGCGCTGCCCTGCGAATGCACCACGCCGCGCGGGATGACCACGAACGAACCGGGCCCGTGGTCCACCGTCCGGCCCGCCATCGTCACCCGCAGCACGCCTTCCAGTACGTGGAAGCTCTCGTCCATGTGGTCGTGGCGATGCGGCGGCGTCATGTAGCCGCCCTGCTCGGCCAGCTCGACCACGGCAAAGCGCCCACCGGTCTGCTCGCTGGTGGCCAGGAAACGCACAGCCGCAGGCGACGGACCATCGGCGGGGATCAGGCGGCGATGAAGGAAAGAACGACGCCGCACCCGCGGACAAGCCGCGCTACAGCTCCGGGCAGCATGGCTGGCGCGGGCTTCCATCATCGGCGTGGCCCGGCCGCCGCGTTCCATACCCCGAAAAGCGCCTGCATGCGTTCGCGTTGCTCGGGGCGCCAATGGCTGGTCTTGTCCTTCAGGCCGGCCTCGGTGCCCCACTCCCTGTTCGAAGTGGCCGCGGCCTCGTACCACGCCAGCGCCTGCTCCGCGTCGCCCAGCGTCCAGTAGGCCAGGGCGAAGGTATAGGGGGCCCAGTGAGGACGGCCACCATGCCGGCGCACGGACTCCTGCCAGTCTTCGAGCGCGCCGGCCACGTCGCCCCTGTCGTAGCGGCTCCAGCCGCGTGACCAGAGGATGTGCCGGAGCTCCGGCCCCTGCGGCGGTGCGGCTTCGAGCGCAGCGTCGTAATCGCGCCGCGCCCGCTCATGCTCGCCCGCCCTGTCGAGCAGATAGGCCCTGTGTATCCGTGCCGACACGTTGCGGGGATGGCGCCGCAGCTCCTGGTTCAGGAGCTCGCGAAACCTGCTGGTCTGTCCCGGCGGCGGGCGCCAGGCAACGGCAGCGGGGTCGTCCTGGACCCACAGCCCCGGTGTCGCCGCGTCATCACCGGCCCATGCCATGGGCAACAGGCAGGTCAGCATCAGGAGCAGCACCAGCGAACGACGGCCGATCATGGGCATTGCTGGCATTCCTCGAGAACGCTTACGGGCTGGGTATGGAGTGAGGTGAGTCTTGCCGACCCGATGTTACAAGTCGGCCTTGGCGATTGGTTTGGAGCAGTCAGTAGTGACCCGACGAACCTCACCGTTGAGCATCCGGACCTCTCCGGCGAGGTTCGGGACCTCATCGATGACGCCCGGGACCTCGCTCACGGGGTGCCGAACCTCGCGCGTGAGGTCCGGGACCTCGTTGGCGAGGTCCGGAGCCCCGATGACGAGGTCTGGAACCTCGCGAACGAGGTCCGGAACCTCGTCGATGAGGTTCGAGACCTCGTTTTAGCCGGAGATAGCCGCACGATCGGCACCGGATACGAAAAAGCCGCCCGAAGGCGGCTCTCCCGTTGCAGCGGTGCCTACAGGCTCAGGCCGGCGTCAATTCCGGACCCGGCACCGGCTCGGCGGTCTCGCGGCGGCCGCGGGTGAAGCGCGTGCCGAGCTGCCGGCGCAGGTCGTCCAGACCCTGGTCGCCACCGGACAGCTTGATCTGCGCGTAGCCGTCCAGCGCCAGGTCCATCGCGTCGCTGCCGAGCAGGTCGACGGTGTCGGACACGCGCGCGACCAGCTTCTGCAGGTCCTCCAGCAGCGGGCGCAGGCGGTCGAGCGTGGCGAGGTCCGCGGTGGCGCCGGCCACGTCCATGCTCGGCGGCACGATCTGCGGATTGGCCTGCAGCACCCGCAGCACCTGCCGTACGAACGGCTCCGAGCGCGGGCCCATGTAGATGAGGTTGCGACGCTCCGAATCCGGAATGGCCACCGCCCCGACGAGCGCGCCAGCCAGCTGGTCCAGCCCGGCGCGGGCGTCGGTGACCTGGTCGTCGGTGAGGGTGAGCGAAATGAAGTTCTGGGACACGGTGATCTCCTTGTCGGTCCTTGTGTCGACCCGGCGGGATGCCGGGTGCGTCCATGCTCCGCCGCGGTCCGTGTGGCGCTGGGTGATCGCGGGTACGGGGCGATCGGAGCGGGTGGGAGTCTCGCAGCTTTGGCGCGGTCTCAGCCCCCGCGGCGGCGATGCGGACACTGTGTCGCGGCGTTGTCCTACGCGGGTATGGGAAGTTTTCCGACCCGCGAGCTACAGAAGGCAGTTGGGCGAAAGCGTCACGTTCCAACGGCCGGCGGCGATGCCAAAGCGTTCGACGAGGTCGGATAGCTCGCCGGCGAGCGGGAGCAACAGATCGGCCGCCGTTGCAGCACGGAGGCCGAGGAACTCGTGATAGACATGGTCGAGATCGGTCGGGCCGTCGCCGGTGGTCTCGAAGTGCTTGGGGCAGAGCGACGGCACGCCGACTTGTTCGGCTACGAACTGGTCTGCCCATTCCAGCGAACTTCGGGTGGTGGTCTCTGCGTTGTCAGAAGTACCGGTGAGCAACAAAGCGCCGGCGGTCTTCCAGTTGCCTGCGTCGCGGTAGAGGTACTCAAAGATCGTGTGTGGTTCGGTCTGTCGTTGATGAGACACGTCCTAGCCTCGCAGGTGGGGATCAGACAGAAGCTACTGCCGCCCCATCGCTACGCTTGAGACCAAGGAGGGACGGGGCTCGCAGCACTTGAGAGTGCTAGCCTGGCGCCACGCGGACGGGAAACGCATATGGCACGGGCAAACGATTGGTCTCGTATTGAGGTAGAAGCCTGCGTGGCGGACTACCTGCGCATGCTGACGCTGGAACTCAACGGCCAGCGCTACAGCAAGACGGAACACGCGCACGCGCTGCTCAAGCTTCTAGACGACCGAAACCGCCAGTCGGTGGAGTTCAAGCACTGCAACATCAGTGCTGTGATGCTTGAGCTTAATTACCCGTACATCAAAGGGTACAAGCCGCGTGGCAACTATCAGACCGTGTTGCTGGAAGTGGTGGAAAGGCAACTGGAGCACAACCCATTGGTGCAAGACGCTGCGCAGGCCGCAGTGCTACGCCCAGCAACCGTGGCGTCCCTTGAGGATGGCCTCTCAATCTGGGTACCAGCGCCCCAGCCAGCAGCAGTGAAAGAGAATGCGTCCACGTACACCCCGCGCTTCTCGCCAGCCCGCCGCGACTATCTGGCCCAAGAAGCGAGGAACAGATCGCTCGGTCGAGCGGGCGAGCTCTTCGTGGCGGAACTCGAGGTTCGACGCCTCCACGCTCTAGGCAAGCAGGCTCTCAGCAATCGAGTGGAGCATGTGGCCGCCACGCAAGGAGATGGGCTGGGCTACGACGTGCTGTCGTTCGAGACAAACGGACGCGAGAGGCTAATCGAGGTGAAGACCACGGCCTTTGGCCAACTCACTCCCTTCTACGTCAGTCGGAACGAGCTAGCACGGTCGGAGGTCGATGCTGAGCAGTACCACCTCTATCGGCTCTTCGCGTTCCGAGACCGCCCGCGCGTTTTTGAACTATCGGGCGCTATTGCGACGCGCTGCGAACTGGAGCCGGTCTCCTATCTCGCTCGGCTAGCCTGATACCTCGAAAATGCTTTCGCCTCACGGCAGTTAAACATGAACAGAATGCCCGTACTTGGCCCCAATTAATTCAGGCCTAGCCATCTTGGCGCCGCCTTCTCCGCAATCCGCAACACGTTCGCTTTCTCCAGCGCCGCAAAGGCCAAGATGACCAAAGCAATGACGAGTGCCCAAAGGTGTCCAAAAGAGAACGCATCACCACCGGGCACCTTTACAATCAAATAGCTCAGTAGCAGTGCCGAACCCATCGACAGAAAGTAACCAACGTTCATAGCGTGTCGCTCGATGCCCCGCCACATCTGCTTCTGATGCCGCTTGCTACGCCAATGCACTTCGCCGGTTTCGTCTTTGCAATCCAGTAGTGCCCAGATCGTCGAAACCTCCAGCAATGCGCGACCTGCCTGTGGCGCACTCATCAGAGATCTGATCAAGCTAGCCGGAAGGTACTCGCCAAATTGGTGTCTCACGGCAACCTCGATCCACAGATCATCAGAGGATTTCCTTGAGTTCCACAGCTCAAGGTAATCCTTCCGATCTTGGCTACGGAAGCGGTGCACGCCAAACACGGCCTTCGCCAGCGCTGTTGCGGCTGCGATCAGGACCAACGGAATGAGAAACCTGTGCTCACTGATCTCCAGCAACTTTGAAAACATGGCGACCCTCATTCGAAGCGACGGATAGAGCAGTTCATCTAGCAACCATCGCTCTCGTCAGTCGCAACCAGTGCGACAAACGGTCTGTACAAGGAACTGGCGAAAATTCTTCGCGACTCACTGGACGACCAATGCCTAACTTCTGCGTCAACAGAAACGCTCAAACGAACGGTGATCACGAGGTCCACGACCTGACGCCTGGCGCCTGCTACCGCCTTCCCATCTCCAGCAATCAGTTGTCACTTGGGTATCACGTGAGTTGCCACTCTGCGGTACGAGAGGCAAAGCAAACGTATCCACAATCCAACGGCTGCTACCACTGTTGTCCTAGTTGTCACACCAGCTAGTAAAGATCGGGCGTGGGGATGTGAATCGATACCGATCCACATCCTTACGGTCTCTTAGACCGGGCGAGACGGGATCCGAGATGTCGGACGTCGACCCGCGACAGCGCAGAGGCGATTTTTTGAAGCGTGTGTTTCAAGCCGGGAAAAGGCCATTCTCGAGAGCGGCTACTCAGCTAACTTGCAACTGCAGACCGGCGCGGGCGAGCGATTTGTCGTTGGAGAGGTCGCGGAAAATCGCTCTCTAAGGCACATTGAACTTCTTGTCGATCCGTCTGCGAATCCAGTGCACCGGCCTCACCCTGTTCCGCCGCGGTCTGTGGAAGTGATCGGCACATAGCGCAACGCGAGCGACAAGAATCTTACACTCAGGGTCAGGGCGCGAGCGATGAGCCGCATGCAGGCTGCTGTTCCGAACCCGCAGGAGGCTCGACGACACCAAGAAATTCCGCCAGAGTCCGCGAAAGGTCCGCGAGCGAATACTTCCGGCACAAGAAGCTGTACAGCTCATTCCTTGTCGCGACTTGCTGCTCCTGAATTGAGTTGAAAGCATCCTTCGCGCCGGTAAAAACCTTCGGCGTAGGCAACTTGTATGGAAAATCGGGCTCAGAGTAGTGGCTAAGGATTGCCTTTTCCACACTCTCGACCGGCACACAGTGTACTGCCGGATGCTGTGCATGAGCAGTTTCGCGCTGATCACCATCCAGAATAGCAATCACGCTTCCTGGATCAGCTAGAAAACGCTCAGCGTGGTTGCGACGAAGTAAGTCAGTCACCTGCGTAGCTCCGCCAATGTAGATCACATTGCAGCTAAAGAAGGTGCGAGGGCAATACTCCTGAATGACATATTCAATGAACCCTTTCAAAACCGGGTCTTCTGTCAAAATGTACCGATCCCACCCCCTAAACCCGAAAAGCCTTGCCTTTACGTAGCTATAAGATGCGGGATAGCAAACCGTTCTGTCAGTCTCCTGGTCTATATATGCCAACTCAGACTTTTCTAACGTTCGCATCATTGCAAGCGAATGGGTAGTAAACAAAATACTGCACTGATACTCCCTGCAGAACGAACGGAGCCAGCCTGCCAGCTGAACCTGAGCTGCCGCATCCAAAGACAGATCAATTTCATCGACAGCGATTAGACGCGCCTCGCCCTTGATCGTGCGATACAAATTTATCAAAAAGTATTCACCCGAGCTCAAGTGATCCTCTCGGATATACCTGTCATCCGCAAGAGGTATACAGTAATAACTTCTTCCTCTTGCGGATACCTCCACCAACTGGTCGTATTTATCTGACGCGTAGATGGAAGATAAGAATCTAATCAATTCCTCAGGTTTACCGTAGTCCTCGATAATTAAGGACTGCCGAATTTCGTTGTCAGCTTCGCTCGCGCTCCTGAAATAGTTGAAACGAGCCCCATGCGGCATTGGCAGTTCGGCCGACACGAGAGTGCGAATCGCAACTGGGATGCTTTGCCTACAATTCAGCGAACGAATCTTCGGATCGTAACTGAAAGAAAATTTTTTCCCGTCCACCTCATACTCGATGCGACTATTCGAATCGAAAATTTGTGCGCTAGCGGTCCTCATGAAGGTATCCGCATTCGACAAATTCCGTAATGCACGCATCAGCGTAGTCTTTCCAACACCGTTCCGGCCAACAAAACATAAGAGACCAGGGCTTGCTAGATCCACGTCAACATGGAAGTCCTTGATATGCTGCACTGCCTGAATTGAAATGCTAAATCGACTCATTGAGCCGACCTATGTAAAAAACTATCAATCACAGTTGAGCCATACTTTCTACGGAGCTTCTCAAGATAAGCCTGATCAGCAGCATTTATATAACTTATGCTGCCCGCAAGCTGTTGTAGCCCGGACTCCAAGTCATTGTTGAATATCTTGGCTAAGCGAACTCGGTCGCTGATAAAGAAGTGGAGTTGGGTCTCGACTTTCTTCTTGACGGCCATATCGATGGCAACTTGACCAGACGGCAGCACCACCATCCCAAGCGCCTTTATCTTTCTACCGACCGTAGTAAGCTTACTCTTCGACTGGTTAATGCTAAACCCTTCTCCCAAATGGAGGCGCAGAAACTCTTTAAGCGTTTCTTCCATACCGGCTAAACGCTCTCGATCCTGGCAGGAAATGATGATGTCGTCTGCGTAGCGAGAGTAGATCAGACCTTTGCGACCACACAGCTCCTCTAAAGCGTCGTCAAACTTCTTCAAGCATGCGTTGCTAAGCGGCGGCGACGATGAAAAGCCAATCGGTAATCGCCCCTCGACAGTGACGAGTTCCAACACGCGCTCGGTATAAGAGGAAAGGTCAGAGACAGGAGTCGCTGCGTGAGCCAGAACACCACGAATTAAATCAGTAGTGATACTGTCAAAGAACTTGGTAAGGTCCGTTTGGTAGAACGCACGGCTTTCGGAGTGAGGCTCCAACGCATGATGAGGGTTTGACCCCTTTCTATACGCGAATGCAACCCGACCATTTATTGGAAGATGGTCAAAAATGAAATTATTAGTAAACCGGTGGAAGGATTTGAGCTTCTTGCTGGGCTTATATATAACGCGACCAGACCACGGCACGAGGTCATAGTTTTCTTCAACGTTGCAGTTGAGGAAATCATCGAAATCATATTTGCCGTGATACATGGCATCGAACAGCGTCCGCAGTTCTCTCGCTTTCATACCCTTCCCACCAACGCCATCTGCGCAACGTTCGAACACCGCAAACGAAATGCCCGGCCTTCAGCTGTTCGCCGGGCCGGGCATACGTAAATAACTAAAGCGCTGTAGAGGCCAGACATTAGACTGGAGCTACTCCTAGTCGCTGGCATGTCGCCAGATTAGCAGAACTAGGAGCTGCTGCAAGCCCAAAGCAGTTGTGGACTGTCGAAGCGATACAGAAGTGTTACGTCACATATTTCGCCGATACTCCCCACCCACCTCATACAACGCATGGCTGATCTGCCCCAGACTGTGCGTCTTCACCGCCTCCATCAGCGCGGTGAACACGTTCTGGCGGTCGCGGGCGGTCTTCTGTAGCGCGCGCAGGCCCTTCCCGGCCAGTGCGTTGCGGTTGTCCTGGTAGCCGGCCACGTTCTCGATCTGCTGGCCCTTCTCCTCAGGGGTCGAACGGATCAGTTCGATCTCGGTGGCCACATCAGAGTGGCCGTCCTTGCCCAGGAAGGTGTTGACGCCCACCAGCGGCAGGCTGCCGTCGTGCTTCTTGTGCTCGTAGTACAGGCTCTCTTCCTGGATCTTGCCGCGCTGGTACATGGTGTCCATGGCGCCGAGCACGCCGCCGCGCTCGCTGATGGCTTCGAACTCCTTGTAGACGGCTTCCTCGACGATGTCGGTGAGCTTGTCGACGATGAAGCTGCCCTGCCATGGGTTCTCGCAGAAGTTAAGGCCGAGTTCCTTGTTGATGATCATCTGGATCGCCACGGCGCGGCGCACGCTCTCTTCGGTCGGCGTGGTGATGGCCTCATCGTAGGCGTTGGTGTGCAGGCTGTTGCAGTTGTCGAACAGCGCGTACAGGGCCTGCAGCGTGGTGCGGATGTCGTTGAACTGGATCTCCTGCGCGTGCAGGGACCGGCCGCTGGTCTGGATGTGGTACTTCATCATCTGGCTGCGGGCGCTGGCGCCGTAGCGCTCGCGCATGGCGCGGGCCCAGATGCGGCGGGCGACGCGGCCGATGACGGTGTACTCGGGGTCCATGCCGTTGCTGAAGAAGAACGACAGGTTGGGCGCGAAGTCGTCGATCTTCATGCCGCGCGCGAGGTAGTACTCGACGATGGTGAAGCCGTTGGACAGCGTGAAGGCGAGCTGGCTGATCGGGTTCGCCCCGGCCTCGGCGATGTGGTAGCCGGAGATCGACACCGAGTAGAAGTTGCGCACCGCGTTGTCGACGAAGTACTGCTGGATGTCGCCCATCATCCGCAGCGCGAACTCGGTGCTGAAGATGCAGGTGTTCTGGGCCTGGTCCTCCTTGAGGATGTCGGCCTGCACGGTGCCGCGCACGGTCTTGAGGGTCTGCGCCTTGATGCGGGCGTAGGTGTCGGCGTCCACCAGCTGGTCGCCGGTGACGCCGAGCAGGCCGAGGCCGAGGCCGTCATGGCCTTCGGGCAGGTTGCCGTCGTAGGTGGGGCGCTGCTTGCCTTCGAAGATCTGGTCGAGTTTGGCGCGGGCGTCGTCCCAGCGCTGCTGGTCTTCGCGCAGGTATTTCTCCACCTGCTGGTCGATGGCGGTGTTCATGAACATCGCCAGGATCATCGGCGCGGGGCCGTTGATGGTCATCGACACCGAGGTGGTGGGCGCGCACAGGTCGAAGCCGGAGTACAGCTTCTTCATGTCGTCCAGCGTGGGGATGTTGACGCCGGAGTTGCCGATCTTGCCGTAGATGTCCGGGCGCGGCGCCGGGTCCTCGCCGTACAGGGTGACCGAGTCGAACGCGGTGGACAGGCGCGCGGCGGGCTGGCCGACGCTGAGGTAGTGGAAGCGGCGGTTGGTGCGCTCCGGCGTGCCCTCGCCGGCGAACATGCGGATGGGGTCCTCACCGGTGCGGCGGTAGGGGTAGACGCCGCCGGTGTAGGGGTAGGCGCCGGGGAGGTTTTCTTTTTGCAGGAAGGTGAGCAGCTCGCCCCAGGATTTGTAGGTGGGGGCGGCGATCTTGGGGATCTGCTGGTGCGACAGGGACTCGCGGTAGTTTTCGACGCGGATGGTTTTGTCGCGGACCTGGTACTCGTTGACGTCGTCGGTGATGGATTTGAGGCGGGCCGGCCAGTCGCGCAGGAGCTTGAGGGCCTCGGAGGTGAGGGATTGGACGGCGTCGTTGTAGCGCTGGCGGAGGGTGAGGAGCGTGCGGTCGTCCTCCGACTGCAGGGCTTCGGCCTGGTAGAGGTCGAGCTGCTTGGGCAGCTGCGGGTCTTCGAGGTCGTGCAGGGACTGCCAGTAGGACTGCGCCCGGTCGGCGATTTCGGCCTGCGTCTCGATCTGCTTGTTGATCCCCCGGCCCTGCTCGGCAATTTCGGCGAGGTAGCGCACGCGGCTGCCTGGGATCAGCACCGTCGCGCGCGGTTCCTTCAGCGCGGTGTCGATGTCGGGCGACCAGTTATCGGCCGGCAGCTCGAGCTTCTCCCGCAACAACCGGCACAGGTTGGCGAACATCCAGCTGACGCCGGGGTCGTTGAACTGGCTGGCGATGGTCGGGTAGACGGGGACGTCCTCGTCCTTGACGTCGAACTTCACCCGGTTGCGCTTCCACTGCTTGCGGATGTCGCGCAGGGCATCCTCGGCGCCGCGCTTGTCGTACTTGTTCAGCACGATGAGCTCGGCGAAGTCGAGCATGTCGATCTTCTCGAGCTGGCTCGGGGCGCCGAAGTCGCTGGTCATCACGTACATCGGGAAGTCGACCAGGTCGACGATCTCCGAGTCGCTCTGGCCGATGCCGGCGGTCTCGACGATGACGAGGTCGTAGTCCAGGCCCTTGAGGAAGCCGATCGAGTCCTTCAGCACGGCGTTGGTGGCGGCGTGCTGGCGGCGGGTCGCCATCGAGCGCATGTAGACGCGCGGGCTGCGCAGGGAGTTCATGCGGATGCGGTCGCCCAGCAGCGCGCCACCGGTGCGGCGGCGGGTCGGGTCGACGGAGATGACGGCGATGCGCATCTCGGGGAAGTTGGCGAGGAAGCGGTTGAGCAGCTCGTCGGTGACGGACGACTTGCCGGCGCCGCCGGTGCCGGTGATGCCGATGACCGGGGTCTTGCCGCCGGCCAGCTGCCACTGCTTGCGCTTGTGGGCGAGCTCGGCCTCGTCCAGCAGGCCTTCTTCGATGGCGCTGAGCATTTTCCCGATCGTGATCTCGTCGTCGATCGCGGCCGGCTTGTCGGGCGTGGTGTCGGCCTGGCGGCCCTCTTCGGCGCGGCGGACCACGTCCTCGATCATCGCCACCAGCCCCATGTGCATGCCGTCGTTGGGGTGGTAGATGCGCTCGACGCCGTAGGCCTGCAGCTCGCGGATCTCCTCGGGGGTGATGGTGCCACCGCCGCCGGCGAAGATCTTGATGTGGCCGGCGTCGCGCTCCTTGAGCATGTCGACCATGTACTTGAGGTACTCGACGTGGCCGCCCTGATACGACGACAGCGCGATGCCATCGGCGTCCTCCTGCAGCGCGGCGCGTACCACGTCCTCCACCGAGCGGTTGTGGCCGAGGTGGATCACCTCCGCGCCCTGCCCCTGGATCAGCCGCCGCATGATGTTGATGGCGGCGTCGTGGCCGTCGAACAGGCTGGCGGCGGTGACGAACCGCAGCGGCGTGCGGGCGGTGTCGGCGTTGGACTCGGGGAGGTTGCTGGCGGGGGTGCTCATGGCGCACTCGACTGCTGTAACGGGAATTCACCGATTGTAGCGCGGGGGTGTTTGGCGGCTCCGGGCGGCAACGCCGCGACGGGCGGCGGCCGCTCAGCCGCGGCGGGTACGTTGTTCCGTTTCATGGACCTGTTCGCCGCCCAAGGAAATGACGGCCTGGCCGCCCTGCGCGCGGCCGCCGCGGCACCCGCTCCCGCCGTGCCGGCGGCGGAGATCGAGGAGGTGGCCACCGCCGCGCCCCCTCGGGCGCCGCGTCCTCGCGAGGAGACCGACGCCGAGGTGGAGCGGGCGCGCGAATGGCTGTTCGGCGGCGACCCGACGCGGCTGCGCGCCGCGGTGCACTGCCTGGAGCAGGCCGAAGCGGCGGGCAACCCGACGGCCGGTTACTGGCTGGCGTGGGTCGCGCTCGGCAGCGTGCTGTTGCCACGCGATGGCCGTATCAACGAACGGATGCTGGTGGCGGTACAGCACGACCACCCGCCGGCGTTGCGCGCGGCGGCGCTGCACCTGGGGCGCAAAGCGAACCCGGTCGACCAGGCCTTGTGCGTCAAGCTGCTGGAGCGTGCGGCCATTGGCGGCGACATGCTGGCGGCCGTATTGCTGGCCGAGCGGCTGCAGCGCGGCGAGGGCTGCCCGCTGCAGCCGCGCGCCGCCGCGGCAATCCGCGCGCAGTTGCGCCAGCAGGGCGTGGAGCCGCTGCCGCCGATCGTCGCCCTGCCGGTGAAGCCGCGTCCGGGCCGCGGGCCGGTGACGCATTCCACCCTCGCCTTCGAGGAGGCGCTGGTGCCGCCGACCCTCGGCTGGATGGCCGAGCGGCCGCGGCTGGCCCGCATCGATGGCCTGCTGACGTCGGACGAGTGCCGCTTGCTGGTCGCCAGCGCGATGCTGGCCGACGCGCAGGACAGCCCCGGCACGGTCCGGCTGGACGGCGTGCAGGAGGATTTCGCACTACGCGTGCTGCAGTTGCGCCTGGCCCGCGCGGCCCGCGGCGAGCTGGCCCAGGCCGAACCGCTGCAGGTCGAATGCCGAGGGCTGCAGCCCAGCGGGCCGGCCCATCGCGATCCGTTGCCCGCCGGGCAGCTGGCGCACGACCGTCCGCTGGCCGGCAACCGGCGCCGCACGGTGTGGGTGTGCCTGGGCGCGGCCGAGGACGGCGGCGGGCTGTCCTTCCCGCTGGTACGGCGGACGGTGCGGCCGGCCACCGGCGCCGCGCTGGTGTTCGACAACCTGCGCGACGACGGCAGCCACGACGCCTGCGCGCTGCACGCCGAGGCTGCGATCGAACGCGGGCAGCAGTGGCAGGCCACGTTGTGGCTACGCGACGGGCGCTACCGGAATGCGTGACGGCTGGCGCCGGTCACCCCCTGAATGCAACGCCGGTCACACGAAAAACATACGCAGCCGTATCCCGCGATTGGATTAGACTACCGCCCCTGCGGCCGGCGCATCACCTCGGCCGCACAGGCGAATCCCAAAAGATTCAACTACCTACCAAAAACAGTTGGCGTAAAGCGTTAACAACGCATTCGCGCGCCGACGCGGAGCACCCGATGATTTTCGAGACCCTGGACACCTTCGGCCACGAGCAGGTCGTGTTCTGCCACAACAAGGACGCGGGCCTGAAGGCCATCATCGCGATCCACAACACCGTCCTGGGCCCGGCCCTGGGTGGTACGCGCATGTGGCCGTACAAGACCGAGCAGGACGCTCTGAACGACGTGCTCCGCCTCAGCCGCGGCATGACCTACAAGAACGCGGTGGCCGGCCTGGACATCGGCGGCGGCAAGGCGGTGATCATCGGTGACCCGGCGACCGACAAGTCCGAGGCGCTGTTCCGCGCGTTCGGCCAGTTCGTGCAGTCGCTCGGCGGCCGCTACATCACCGCCGAGGACGTCGGCATCGACGTCAACGACATGGAGTTCGTCTACCGCGAGACCGAGTTCGTCACCGGCGTGCACCAGGTCCACGGCGGTTCGGGCGACCCGTCGCCGTTCACCGCCTACGGCGCGCTGCAGGGCCTGATGGCCTCGCTCAACAAGCGCTTCGGCGACGAGGAAGTCGGCAAGTACACCTACGCCGTGCAGGGCCTGGGCCACGTCGGCATGGAGTACGTGAAGCTGCTCAAGGAGCGCGGCGCGAAGATCTTCGTGACCGACATCAACAAGGGCCTGGTCGACAAGGCCGTGTCCGAGTACGGCGCCGAGGCCGTGGGCCTGGACGAGATCTACGACGTCGACGCCGACGTGTACTCGCCGTGCGCCCTGGGCGGCACCGTCAACGAGGACACCCTGCCCCGCCTGAAGGCCAAGGTGATCTGCGGCGCGGCCAACAACCAGCTGGCCAACAACGCCATCGGTGACGAAGTGGCCAAGCGCGGCGTCCTGTACGCGCCGGATTACGCGGTGAACGCCGGCGGCGTGATGAACGTCGCGCTGGAGATGACCGGCTACAACCGCGAGCGTGCGATGCGCCAGATGCGCACGATCTACCACAACCTGACGCGCATCTTCGAGATCGCCGACCGTGACGGCATCCCGACCTACAAGGCCGCCGACCGCATGGCCGAGGAGCGCATCGACGTGATGGGCAAGCTGAAGCTGCCGCTGGGCCGCTCGACCCCGCGCTTCCAGGGTCGCATTCGCGGCGGTGCGTAAGCACGGTTGACGCTGTACCGACGACGGGGCCGAGTGCCCCGTCGTCGTTTCTGGAACCTGCATTGCACGGCCGCCCCGGACGGCGGCCTCCACCGGACCCACCAGGAGTTTCCATGCGCCCGTTCCCCCTTGGTGACGAACTCGACGCCCTGCGCGAGGCCGTGCGCCGCTTCGCCGATGCCGAAATCGCCCCGCGCGCCGCCGCGATCGACGAAGAAAACGCATTCCCGCAGGACCTGTGGCCCAAGCTGGGCGAAATGGGCCTGCTCGGCCTCACCGTGCCGGGAGAATACGGCGGCAGCGACATGGGCTACCTCGCCCATCTGGTCGCGATGGAGGAGATCTCGCGCGCGTCCGGTTCGGTCGGCCTGAGCTACGGCGCCCACTCCAACCTGTGCGTCAACAACCTGTACGCCAACGGCAACGACGCGCAGCGCGCGAAGTACCTGCCCAAGCTGTGCAGCGGCGAGTGGAAGGGCGCGCTGGCGATGAGCGAGCCCGGTGCAGGGTCGGACGTGGTGGGCTCGATGTCGTGCCGCGCCGAGTTGCGCGGCGACGTCTGGGTCGCCAACGGCAACAAGATGTGGATCACCAACGGCCCCGAGGCCGACGTGCTGATCGTCTACATGCGCACCGCCGGCAAGGACGCGGGCAGCCGGTGCATGACCGCCTTCATCGTCGAGAAGGGCATGAAGGGGTTCTCGACCGCGCAGAAGCTGGACAAGCTCGGCATGCGCGGCTCCAACACCTGCGAACTGGTGTTCGAGGACTGCGAGATCCCGGCGGAGAACGTGCTCGGCGAGGTCGACAACGGCGTGAAGGTGCTGATGTCGGGCCTCAACACCGAGCGGCTGGTGCTGACCGGCGGCCCGATCGGCCTGATGCAGGCGGCGCTCGACATCGCCCTGCCCTACGTGCGCGAGCGCAAGCAGTTCGACCAGGCGATCGGTTGCTTCGGGCTGATGCAGGGCAAGATCGCCGACATGTACACCGCCCTGCAGTCCAGCCGCGCGTTCGCCTACCAGGTGGCGCGGGACTACGACGCGGGCCACAAGAGCCGCGTGGATGCCGCCTCGTGCCTGCTGCACGCCTCGGAGGCGGCGGTGCAGGTCGCGCTGGAAGGCATCCAGACGCTCGGCGGCAACGGCTACATCAACGAGTACCCGACCGGCCGCATCCTGCGGGATGCCAAGCTGTACGCGATTGGAGCGGGCACCAACGAGATCCGCCGCATGCTGATCGGCCGGGAGCTGTTCGACGGGCGGAGTTGATCGCGCCCGTTTCCTGGCCGCCCTCCGCTTTGTAGGAGCGACGTAAGTCGCGACCCGCCGAAACCCGGCCACCACCGGTGGCCGTCCGGCAACGATAAAGTCGCCTGGAGACCCGCCTCCGACACCCCGACCCGCCGAGCCCATCGATCCTCCGGCCACGATGTACAGGTCGCGACTTACGTCGCTCCTGCTTTCGTCTCGTGAAAATCCGGGCTTTTTTGTAGGAGCGGCTTCAGCCGCGATCGGATGATCGGGCACCCGCACCGATTCCATGATCGCGGCTGAAGCCGCTCCTACAACAGCTCAAGCTTGCGTGGGAACCGCTTCAAGGCGCGAGGTGCCACGTACCCTGCGGCAGAAAAAAGACGCCGCGGTGTGACCGCGGCGTCCTTCGTCCTATCCGGCTGGATTCCCCGGATCAGAACCCGACCGACCAGTTTGCGAACGCGCCGGTGTAGCTGCGGCCGTGCTCGCGGCGGCTGTCGAGGTCAAGGCCGAGTCGTCCCCACTCCGGCAGGCGTGCCTGCAGCCCGAGGCCGAATACCGCGGCCTCGTCGCCCAGCCCGGCGCCGCCGATCGGCGACCACACGTCCAGTCCGGTGAAGCGCGCGTCGATCGCAGTGCCGGACTGCGACAGCGTGCGCTGCCATTCGATCCGGCCCTGCAGGCCGACGCGCGCCGATCCCAGCGACCACTGCCGCTCGAGCCGCGCACCGGCCAGTGCCTGGGTCGCCTCGAGGCTGGACGCTGCGCTGGCCAGCCCGAAGCCCGCGGCGCCCTGCTCGGCGAAGCCGTCGCGGTCCAGCTGCAACGCCTGCGTGCCGATGTACGGCGTCAGCGTGCCGCCGCCGATGTCGAACCGGTGGCCGGCCTGAACGCCCAGCGTCGAGTAGTGGTTGCCGTAATCGGCAGCAACGCCGAACCGGCTGCCGCCCAGCAGGATGTCGCGCTGCATCCGGCGATCCGTACGACCCACGGCCAAGCGGCCCAGCACGTAGTTCGCGCCGTCGTCCCACGCGCCGTAGAACTGGCCCTCGAGCTGGCGGTTGCGCTCGCGGTCACCGCGCAGGTCGTGCGACGCGTAGCCGTCGCTCTGGCCGACCGCGACACCGGTCATCAGGTTCGGCGCGAGCCAGCGGTCATGGCCGACCAGCCATCCGTTGCTGTCGAGCCGGGTGTGCGCCCACATTGAGCGCTCGCCATCGAGCCGGTTGGCCCAGGCACCCGCCAGGCCGCTACGGTCGAGCGTGTCCAGTCGCGATTCCAAAGCGTGCCGTCCACCCTCGATCGCCATCATCGCGAAAGCGGTGTCGGCGGCGTGCAGCTCGCCGGAGAGGCTTTCGAGCGATTGCTCGGCCGCCGCCAGGCTGGGCGTGCGCTGGAACGCGGCCGCGCCTTCGATGAAGCCACCCACGACCGGCGCCTGCACGCCATCGATCATGCGGAATGCGTTTTCGACGCGGACGGCGCTGCCCACGGCAGCCGCACTCATCGCCGAGGCCTGTGCGGTGGCGCCGACGTCGAGACGCTCGATTTCCAGCGACACCGCATTGGCGGTGTAGGCCAGCTCCGCCTCGAGGAACACGCCCTCGCCCGCGAGCAGGTTGTCGAACCGGCCGGTGACGCCGCCGTCGGCCGTCAGGAAGGTCTCGCTGGACTGGTGGACATAGCCCTCGGTCACGCCGGCCACCATCGCGTCGCCGTCAATGGCGGCGGTGCCGTCGACCTGCAGTGTCGAGCCGACATCGAACGCCAGCAGGGCGCCCTCCCCCTGCAGGAAATTGCCGGCCACCCGATGCGTCTGGCCAGCCGACCCGCCGCCGTGCATGAACACGACGCCGTTGCTGGTCAGCGCGCCGTCCACTCCGCTCGCCAGCAGTTCAAGACCACCCTCGGCGCCGACGAACGCGCTGTCGGGAATGTCGGACAGGGCCGTCAGGATGCCCCCCTCGATGCGCGTGTCACCGTCGTAATCGTTGTCGCCTTCCAGCACCAGCGCGCCGTCGCCACGCTTGGTGATGCCGCCGTCGCCGGACAGGTCGTTGCTCCAGAACGAGGTGCCGCTGTCGAAATCGGCCTCCACCTGGCCCCAGTCGAGGCGACCCGGTCCCTGCACCGCCGCGGCAACGTTGAGCAGGCCATGGCCGAAGACGTCGTCCACGCCGCTCGTACCGAGGTCGGTGGCGGTGCCCAGCAGGGTCTGCCTCACCAGATCGTTGTCGAAGTACGGGAAGGCCTCCCACACCAGCGCCGCGGCGCCGGACACCAGCGGTGCGGAGAACGAGGTGCCGCTCCAGTTGTAGTACGAAGGATCGTCCGAGGCATCGTCGGTCCCGGTGGTGACCACGTCGCCGGGCGCGACCATGCAGTAGTCCATCGCGACGCCGCAGGCGTTGGAGTAGCTGGCCAACCGGGTCGGCGCATCGGTGCTCACCGCCGCGACGGCGATCCAGCCCCTCTCCAGGTCGGCGGCCGGCGTCGTGCCGCCGACGCCCGGCTGGCTCGGCAGTGCGGCCATGCTCGAAGGACCGGCAAAGCCCGAATTGCCCGTCGAGAACACCACCAGCCCGCCGTGCTCGATGATGAAGGGACGGTATTCCCCGGCGATCGGCGCGGTCGCCTCCGGATTGGTCCAGTACAGGCCGCCCCAGGAGTTGTTCATGATCCGTACGTCGCGATCGATGAGGTCCTGGTGGATCGGCTCCAGCCCCAGCGGCCCGTCGACTTCGTTGCCCTGCCCCGTGCCGTCGTCCTCGGGCGTCTCGTCGGAGATGATCCGCGCGGAGACGATCTCCGCGCCCGGCGCGACGCCGCCGGGCCAGGCGCCGAACGCGGTGCCCGCCATGACCTGCGCCACCGCGGTGCCGTGGCCATGGGTGTCGTCCACGTCCAGGTCGTTCTGGCTGGGGTCCAGGTAGACGAGGTTCTCCACCACGCGCGGGTACAGCGACGGGTGGTAGTGGTTGACGCCGCTGTCGACCACGCCGATCCGGATGCCCTCGCCGGTGAACCCGGCCGCGAGTGCCTCGTCGGCGCGGGTGACGGTGAGATGCTTGATGAAGCGCGGATCCTGCTCGTACACCACCGGCTCGCCCGGCGGCGCGGTCGGCGGCGGGGTGTCGGGCCGGACGATGACGCCGCCACCATTCCCGCCGCCACCGCCACCACACCCGGCCAGCACGGCCAGTCCGATACCACCCAGAGCAATACGGCACGCGCGTGCGAGCACGTTGGGATGCAGCTTCATCAGGTCTCCCCCGGAATCCATGGCTTCGACGCGCCGCTCGCCGGTGGGCGACCCTGCGGCGCGGTTCACGGGAGTATCGATGCGGCGCGCAGGCGACACAATCGGCAATGCGTTCAAGCTGGTGAAGCGAACCGCCACGGCCGCCGCGAAGTGGATGGCGCCGGCGACCGGCCGCCCTGCTGGTTTGCGGCACTGCAGCACGCCGCCGCATAATCGGGCGATCCGGCCGCAGCCGCCCCATCCGGAGCCCGCCCCCGCGGGCTTCCACATCATCTGGAGTCCGCCATGAGCGACGTCGTCATCGTCGGTGCCAAGCGCACCGCCATCGGTTCCTTCCTCGGCCAGTTCACCGGCGTACCGACCCCGGAGCTGGGCACCGCCGCGATCACCGGCGCACTCGAGCAGGCCGGCGTCGCGCCCGGCCAGGTCGAGGAGGTGATCATGGGTTGCGTGCTTCCCGCCGGCCTGGGCCAGGCACCCGCCCGCCAGGCCGCGCTCGGCGCCGGCCTGCCCGCGTCCGCGGCCTGCACCACGATCAACAAGGTGTGCGGTTCGGGCATGAAGGCGGTGATGCTCGGCCACGACATGATCAAGGCCGGCTCGGCCAGCGTCATCGTCGCCGGTGGCATGGAGTCGATGACCAACGCCCCGCACGTACTCAACAACTCGCGTACCGGCATCCGCTACGGCAGCGCCGAGATGCTCGACCACATGGCGCACGACGGCCTGACCAACCCGTATGACGGCAAGGCGATGGGCGTGTTCGGCGACGCCACCTGCAGCACCTACGGGTTCGATCGCGCCGCGCTCGACGCGTTCTCCGAAGAGAGCGTCAACCGCGCGAAGAAGGCCCAGGCCGATGGTCTGTTCAAGGACGAAATCGTTCCGGTGACGGTGAAAACCCGCAAGGGCGAGGTCGTGGTCGACACCGACGAGGAACCCGGCAAGATCGACACCGGCAAGATCCCGGGCCTGCGCGCGGCGTTCGGCAAGGAAGGCGTGCTGACCGCCGCGTCGTCGTCGAAGATTTCCGACGGCGCCGCCGCAACCGTGCTGATGTCGGCCGATACCGCGGCGGCGCAAGGGCTGAAGCCGCTTGCACGCATCGTCGCGCACGCCGGCCATGCCCAAGCGCCGGAGTGGTTCACCACCGCGCCGGTGAAGGCGATCTCCAGCGTGCTGGAGAAGGCCGGCTGGCGGGTGGAGGACGTGGATCTGTTCGAGATCAACGAAGCGTTCGCCTGCGTGGCGATGGCGCCGATCAAGGATCTCGGCATTCCGCACGACAGAATCAACGTGCATGGCGGCGCCGTGGCGCTTGGCCATCCCATCGGCGCCAGCGGCGCGCGCCTGCTGGTGACGTTGATCAACGCCTTGCGTGCGCGCGGCGGAAAGCGCGGCGTGGCATCGCTGTGCATTGGCGGCGGCGAGGCCACCGCGATCGCGATCGAGCTGACCTGAACGGGCGGCGGCGCTTTTACCACGCCCCTGTTCACTTTGCGCGCGCGGCCGCTGAATTGGTTAACAAGGTATTAACTAAAAATTTCAACGTGCCGCTTGACAGGCGTCACGGCCTTGTCATCATGTTAACGGCGCGCAACTGCGCGTTGCCCACACTTTTAAAAACGACGAGGAACGAACCATGACTTTCAACAAGGCGCTGCTTGCCCTGGCCCTGGGTTTTGCTCTGGCTGCTTGCTCGAACCAGCAGCAGGCTGAAGATTCCGCCGCCGAGGCCGCCGAGGCTGCTGGCGAGGCTTCCGAAGCCGCTGCCAACGCCGCCGCTGCCGGCGACGCCATGGCTGCCGACGCTGCCCAGGCTGCTGCCGACACCGCCGCCGCCGCTGCCGACGCCGCTGCCACCTCGGCCGACGCCGCTGCCGGTGCGACCGACATGACCGGCGCCGACGACGCTGCCGACTCGGCCGAGAACGCCGCCGACGCCGCCGAGCAGGCCCAGGACGCTGCTGAAGAAGCCGCTGCCGGTGCCGACGCCGAGACCAACAACGACGGCCAGTAATTCCGGCCCGAGTTATTGATCCAGAGAGCCGCCGGTTTATGCCGGCGGCTTTTTTTTGTGTCCGCGGGCGCCGTCTTCACATTGCTTTACGGGCGGCGCTCGGATAGTTCCGCCGCCGGCAGCACCGGCGCCTTATCGAAGTCCACTGCCGACACAGGAGTCCGCAATGAATAACAACAAGTTTCTGATCCTGCTGGCCGCCAGCGCGTTCGCCCTCGCAGCCTGCAACTCCCCGACCGCCGACCAGGAAGCCAACGAAGCGGCCGCCGAAGCCGAGGTCGCGGGCGAGCAGGCCGCCGTCGCCGCCGAATCCGCGGGTGACGCCGCCGCGGCTGGCGCCGAAGCCGCCGCCGCCGGCGCCGCCGCGGCGGTCGGTTCGGCCGCGGCCGCGGCCGACGCGGCCGCCGATCCGATCCAGCAGGCCTACGAGGAAGGCAAGGCCAACGCCGCCGGCGCCATCGGCGATGCGGCCGATAGCGTCTCGGCGGAGATGGCCGACGAGCAGGCCGAAGCCGAGGCCGAGGCCGACGCGGAAGTCCAGGACTGATCGTCCGCACTTGCTGCACCGGAAAGGCCCGCGCACGCGGGCCTTTTTCTTTGGTCCTCGCCGCCCGCGCCACACGCCCGCGCGACCGCGGTCCGCCACCCCGGGTATCCTGTGGCGCCTCCACCACCGCCGACCTCCGCATGCCCCGACTGAGCTCAGCCCTCGATCCCCGCTCGCAGGATTTCCAGGACAACGCGGCCTACCACCGCGCGCTGGTCGAGGAACTGGACGCACGGCTGGCACGCGCCGCCGCCGGTGGTGGCGAGAAGGCCCGGGACAAGCACACCGCGCGCGGCAAGCTGCTCGCGCGCGACCGCATCACCGCCCTGCTCGATCCCGGCTCGCCGTTCCTGGAGATCGCGCCGTTGGCCGCCGAAGGCATGTACGACGACGCGGCACCCGCCGCGGGCATGGCCTGCGGCATCGGGCGGGTGATGGGCCAGGAAGTGGTGGTCGTCGCCAACGACGCGACGGTCAAGGGCGGCACCTATTTCCCGATGACGGTCAAAAAGCACCTGCGCGCGCAGGAAGTCGCGCGCGAGAACCACCTGCCGTGCGTCTACCTGGTCGATTCGGGCGGCGCGTTCCTGCCGTTGCAGGACGAGGTGTTCCCCGACAAGGAGCACTTCGGCCGGATCTTCTACAACCAGGCGCGGATGAGCGCGGAGAACATCCCGCAGGTCGCCGTGGTGATGGGCAGCTGCACCGCCGGCGGCGCCTACGTGCCGGCGATGTGCGACGAGTCGGTGATCGTGCGCGAACAGGGCACGATCTTCCTCGGCGGCCCCCCGCTGGTGAAGGCAGCCACCGGCGAGGTGGTCGATGCCGAGACCCTCGGCGGCGCCGACGTGCACACGTCGATCTCCGGCGTTGCCGACCACTTCGCCGAGGACGACCGCCATGCGTTGCAGATCGCGCGCGACATCGTCGGCACGTTCAACCGCCGCAAGGTGTTGCCGGTGGCGGTGCAGCCGTCGCGCGAGCCGCCCAAGGAACCGCTATATGCCGCCGAGGAGCTGTACGGCATCGTGCCGAAGGACACCCGCCGCCCGTTCGATATCCGCGAGGTCATCGCGCGCGTGGTCGACGGCAGCGAGTTCCAGGAGTTCAAGGCCCGCTACGGCAAGACGCTCGTCACCGGTTTCGCCCACCTGCACGGCTACCCGGTCGGCATCGTCGCCAACAACGGCATCCTGTTCGCCGAGAGCGCGCTCAAGGGTGCGCACTTCATCGAGCTGTGCAACCAGCGCGGCATCCCGCTGGTGTTCCTGCAGAACATCACCGGCTTCATGGTCGGCAAGAAGTACGAGCAGGCCGGCATCGCCAAGGACGGGGCGAAGATGGTGACCGCGGTGGCGTGCTCGCACGTGCCCAAGTTCACCGTGGTGATCGGCGGCAGCTTCGGTGCCGGCAACTACGCGATGTGCGGCCGTGCGTACGGCGCGCGCTTCCTGTGGATGTGGCCGAACGCGCGGATCAGCGTAATGGGCGGCGAACAGGCCGCCAGCGTGCTGGCGACGGTCAAGCGCGACGGCATCGAGGCCGGCGGCGGCGACTGGACGGCGGACGAGGAGGAGTCGTTCAAGGCCCCAATCCGGCAACAGTACGAGGACCAGGGCAATCCGTACTACGCCACCGCGCGGTTGTGGGACGACGGCATCATCGACCCGGCCGACACCCGGCGCGTGCTAGGACTGGGCCTGTCGGCGAGCCTCAACGCTCCCATCGCGGACCGCACGCGCTTCGGGGTGTTCCGCATGTAGCTCCACGGGCTGCGCCGGCTTCCGCATACAGGGGAAACAGCGCATGAAGTCCTGGCTCTAGCAGGTCTCCCCCGTCACGTTCTTCGGTTCGGCGATCATCGCCCTCTGCCTGATCGTCTACGCCAGCCTGGCGCCCGACTCGGCCGCGGCGATGTTTACGGTGGCCAACGCCTGGGTGATTGCCGACGCGGGGTGGTTCTACATGCTGGCCGTGGGCGTCTTCGTGCTGTTCCTGCTCGCGCTGGCGCTCAGCCCCTACGGGATGATCAAGCTCGGCCCGGACGAGTCACGCCCCGACTACCGCTACGGCACCTGGGTCGCGATGCTGTTCAGTGCCGGCATGGGCATCGGCATCGTGTTCTACGGCGTGGCCGAGCCGATCACCCATTTCTCGTTCCCCCCGGACGCGTCGCCGCGCTCGCCACAGGCCGCCCGCGACGCGATGGAGGTGACGTTCTTCCACTGGGCGTGCACGCGTGGGCGATCTACGCGGTGGTCGGCCTCGCGCTGGCCTATTTCGGCTACCGCCGGAACCAGCCGCTGCTGCTGCGCTCGGCCTTCCACCCCATGCTCGGCGACCGCATCCACGGGCCGCTGGGTGATGTGATCGACATTTTCGCGGTGGTGGGCACCCTCGCCGGCCTCGCCACCTCGCTCGGGCTGGGCGTCTCGCAGCTCAACGCCAGCATGGCGTACCTGTTCGGCATGCCGCAGAACCTGGCGACCCAGCTGGTGCTGATCGCCGCCGTCACCCTGCTGGCGCCGATGACGGTCGCCACAGGCCTGGACAACGGCATCCGCCGCCTCAGCGAGATGATCCTGCTGGTCTCGTTCCTGCTGATGCTGCTGATCCCGGCGCTCGGGCCCACCCGCTTCCTGCTGACGGCCTTCGTCGAGAACATCGGGCTGTATCTCAACGCGTTCGTCTCGCGCACGTTCCACATCTATGCCTACGAGCCGACCGACTGGTCGGCACCTGGACGCTGTTCTACTGGGGCTGGTGGATCTCGTGGTCGCCGTTCGTGGGCATGTTCATCGCGCGCATCTCGCGCGGGCGCACCATCCGCGAATTCCTGTTCGGCGTGCTGTTCGCGCCGGCGGGTTTCAGCTTCATCTGGTTCACGATCTTCGGCAACACCGCCATGTGGCTGAACCTCAACGAGGCCGGCGGCGAGATCTCGCGCACCGTCGCAGAAAACATGCCGGTCGCGAGCGAGCGGCTGCCCGCGGCGCCGATGACCTGGGGTGCCGGGACCGGGATTCCGTGGCGACGCCGGTTGGCGGCCATCGTCAGCCACCCGAGCCTGCCGCAGGTCACCGCCTATCTGCAGAAGACCGTCAAGCCCGCGCTGGCGACGGTGGTGGGCGAGCTGGCCGAACGCGCACTGGTGGCCGAGGTCACCGCCGACGACGAAGGCGTCGCGCTGACGGTCCATCATGGCGAGGGGGCGTCGGACTTCGTCTACTCGGTGCGGCCGGTACAGCACCCGATCCCCGCGTTCGCGCTCACCGATGCCGCGCGTCGCGAGGGCGAACGGACCCGCTACTGCCAAGCCGAAGTGTTCCTGCCGCAAGGCGACCGCGGCTACGACATCTACGGCTACGAGGCCGAGCAGGTCATCGCCGATGTGATCAGCCACTACAACCGCTTCCGGCACTACCTGTATGCATCGAGCCCGTGACAACGGCGTAGCGCGCTTCCGGCCCGCCCGCTTGGACCAGCGGAATCTGACCGTTTCCTGAAGGACGGCGCCGTGACGTGATGCGTCACATGATGACGCTGTGAAGCAGGTGCTAAGTTCGGAACCCCCTGTCACGAACCGGACTCCTGCCGATGGCCATCTGGAAAGAATCGACCCCCGCCAAGCCGAACGCCCCCTCGCCGTCCCCCGCCCCGGCCGACACCGAATCGGCCCGACCGGCCAGCTTCGAGCCGGCACCGGTCCGCGACATCACGCCCCCGGCGCCCGGCCCCGCAGCGGCGGCCGGTACGCCGCGTACGGGCGAGGCGCAGCTGAAGGAATCGCTGATCGCGGCCGACCTGACTATCGAAGGCAAGATCGAGGGCACCGGCCACGTCCGCATCGCGGGCAAGTTCAACGGCGACGTCAACGTGCAGGGCAACCTGACCATCGAAACCGGCGCCAGGCTCACCGGCGGGGTACGCGCGCAGAAGGTGATCGTGGCGGGCGAACTGGAGGGCAATGTCGAATCGGCGCAGCGGGTGGAGCTGCTCGAGTCCGGCGCGCTCACCGGCGACGTCAAGGCCGGCGCGCTCACCGTTGCCAATGGCGCGCGGATGCGCGGACAGGTCGACTTCGGCTGGGGCGACAAGCAGCCGGGCAAGGCCAAGGCGGGCAACGACGACGCCGCATGAGCGCCCCGCGCCCCGGTACCGCGGGCGCGACGCGCACCTGCCCGCACTGCAAGACCATCATTCTGGAAAGCGCGAGCGTGTGCCCGCAGTGTCGCGGGCACCTGCGCTTCGACGCCGACGCGGCAACCACGGCGACGTTCTCGCCGCTGCAGGTGGACGGGACGATTCCGGCTCCGGCCGACGGTGCCTGCGAGTACTCCATGGTGCTGTCGATCCGCGACGGTCGTGGCCGCGAGATCAACCGCCAGGTCGTAGGCGTGGGCGCGATGCATCCGGGCGAGGAGCGCACCTTCAGCCTGCGGGTCGAGGCGACCGAGGTGAAGGACCCCAAGGGGCGGCGCGGCCGGCACTGAGCTGCGCCCCGCCCGCGGCGGGTCTACGAGGCTAGCCGCAGCCGTCGCAACCGCCGCAACCGTTGCCGGGACCCTGTCCCGGCGGCGCGATTGCGCGGCCGAGTCGCTGCACCCACGGCGCGCGCCCTTCGCGCACCAACGGCACCGCGAGCAGGATGCGCATGCGCCGCACCGCCGCCGGGAACTGCCGCCGCGTCACGTAGGCCACGCTGGCCAGCACGGCCAGCGCGATCACCCCGTACTGCGCGAACAGCCCGCCACTCATTACCCGGCGCCCAGCAGCACGGCCACCTGATAGGTCACCAGCGACGCCAGGTAAGCGAGCGCGAACAGA
The DNA here is from genome assembly GCF_056739745.1 of Lysobacter sp. CC-YZS074. NCBI lineage: Bacteria > Pseudomonadati > Pseudomonadota > Gammaproteobacteria > Lysobacterales > Lysobacteraceae > Lysobacter > Lysobacter sp. CC-YZS074. The sequence continues at coordinate 2,128,825 of NZ_CP200301.1, forward strand.
TAGCCCGTGGCGATGCCGACCTGCTTCCACGAGTTGGTCTCGCGCTTGATGGTGGCCAGGGTGGACAGGCACTGCGGTGCGTAGATGAACCACACCAGCAGCGACAGCGCGGTGGCCAGCGACCAGGTGTCGGTGATGATCGGCGTCAGCGCGGCGGTGGCGGCGCTTTCATCCGCCGCCTGCAACGCGTACACGGTGGCCAGCGACGACACCGCGACCTCGCGGGCGGCCATGCCGGGAATCAGCGCGATGCAGATCTGCCAGTTGAAGCCCAGCGGCGCGAACACCGCGGTCAACGCGTGGCCGATGCGGCCGGCGAAGCTGTAGTCGATTGCCGGGCCGGTCGCCCCTTCCGGCGCACCGGGGAAGGACAGCAGGAACCACAACAGGATGGTCAACGCGAGGATGATCCCGCCGACCCGGCGCAGGAAGATCCACGCCCGCTCCCACAGGCCGATCAGCACGTCCCGCGGGTGCGGAATGCGGTACGACGGCAGCTCCAGCATCAGCGGGTGCTCGCCCTTGTCGCGGCGCCACTTCTTCATCACCCACGACACCGCCAGCGCGCTGAGGATGCCGGCCGCGTACAGCCCGAACAGCACCAGCCCCTGCAGGTTGAGGATGCCGGCGACCTGCTGCTGGGGGATGAAGGCGCCGATCAGCAGCGCGTACACCGGCAGCCGCGCCGAGCACGTCATCAGCGGGGCGACCATGATCGTCGCCAGGCGGTCGCGCGGGTCCTGGATCGAGCGCGTCGCCATGATGCCGGGGATCGCGCAGGCGAAGCTCGACAGCAGCGGGATGAACGAGCGCCCCGACAGCCCGGCCTTCGACATCATGCGGTCCAGCAGGAAGGCCGCACGCGGCAGATAGCCGGATTCCTCCAGCGCGATGATGAAGAGGAACAGGATGAGGATCTGCGGCAGGAACACGATGACGCCGCCGAGACCGGCAATGACGCCGTCCACCAGCAGGCTGGCGAGTGGCCCCTCGGGCAGGCTCGCGGCGACCGCTTCGCCGAGCCAGCCGGTGCCCGCCTCGATCAGGTCCATCAGTGGCGTCGCCCAGGCGTAGACCGCCTGGAAGATCAGGAACATCACCAGGCCGAGCGACACCAGGCCGATGACCGGTTGCAGCAGCCACCGGTCCAGCGCGTCGTCGATCCTGGCGGTGCGGCGCGGCATGTTGACCGCCACCGAAAGCAGGCGCCGGGTTTCCTCGTGCAGCGCCTCCAGGTGCGTGCGCGCATCGGCGGCCGTGGTCTCGCGAGGGGCGTGAACCGCGCCGGCCGCGCCGTCCAGCCGGCCGACCAGTGCGGCGGCGCCGTCGCGGCGGATCGCCACGGTCGGGACCACCGGCACGCCGAACTCGCGCTCCAGCACGTCCAGGTCGACCTCGATGCCGCGACGCCGGGCCGCATCCATCATGTTGACCGCCAGGATCATCGGCTTGCCCAGCGCCCGCACTTCGAGGGCGAAACGCAGGTGCAGGCGCAGGTTGGTCGCATCGACCACGCAGATGATGACGTCGGGGGCGGGCTCGCCGGGGTAGAAGCCACGGCACAGATCGCGGGTCACCGCCTCGTCGAGGCTGGCGGCGTCGAAGCTGTACGCGCCCGGCAGGTCGAGCACCGCGTAATCGCGGCCGGAGGGCGCGCGGAAACGCCCTTCCTTGCGCTCTACGGTGACGCCGGCGTAGTTGGCCACCTTCTGCCGGCTGCCGGTCAGCAGGTTGAACAGCGCGGTCTTGCCGCAGTTGGGGCTGCCGACCAGCGCCAGCCGCGGCATGTCACTCGTGCTCATGCGGCCTGCTCCTCGGCGTGGCGGACGGTCTGCCGGGCCACCTCGTGCTCCGTACCGGGGTCGACGCCCTGCTCCGCCTCAAGACCCACCCGGATGCGCGCCGCTTCCGCGCGGCGCAACGCGAACCGGGTGAAACCGACCTGCACCAGCAGCGGCTCGGCCGAGAACAGCCCGGCCGCCACCACCTCGACCCGCTCGCCACCGACGAACCCGAGTTCGCGCAGACGCCGGGCGATCGCGTCGTTCGGGGAGATGTCATCGACCGCCAGCACCGTGGCCGCGGTGCGCCGCGGCAGTTCCGTCAGCTTCAAGGCAACGTCCGGACAAATGGGAATTGTTCTCATTCTAGCATCGCGCGACCCTGCAAACGGGACGCCGGTCGCCGCCCGTTATCATTCGCCCACCTGCGCAAAGACCCACGACATGACCAATCCGCTGCTGCACCTGCGCGAGGGCCCGGTGGCCCGGCTGCGCCTGAACCGGCCCGAATTGCACAACGCCTTCGACGCGATGCTGATCGCCGCGTTGACCGGCGCGCTGGAGTCGCTTGCCGGCGACGACGGCGTTCGGGTGGTGGTGCTGGAAGGCGAAGGCGCCTCCTTCTCCGCCGGCGCCGACCTGCACTGGATGCGCGGCATGGCCAAGGCCAGCGAGGCCGAAAACCGCGCGGATTCGCTCGCTCTTGCCCGGCTGATGCGTACCCTGAACGAGCTGCCCAAGCCGACCGTCGCGCGCGTCCACGGCGCCGCGTTCGGCGGCGGTGTCGGCCTGGTGGCCTGCTGCGACATTGCCATCGGCGCCCACGGCGCGAAGTTCGGCCTCACCGAGAGCAAGCTCGGCCTGCTGCCGGCGGTGATCTCGCCGTACGTCGTCGAGGCGATCGGCGCGCGCCAGGCGCGGCGCTGGTTTGCCACGGCGGAGATCTTCGACACCGCCCGGGCCGTGCGCATGGGCCTGCTGCACGAGGCGGTCGAGCCCGACGCCCTCGACACCGCCGTTGCGCGCCAGGTCGAACTGCTGCTCAAGGCCGGCCCACTCGCCTCGGCCGGCGCGAAGGCGCTCGTGCGCCAGGTCACCGCGCATGCCGACGGCGCCCGCCACGACATCGACAACGCCGCCCTGATTGCCAGGCTGCGGGTGTCTGCGGAAGGCCAGGAAGGCCTGGCGGCGTTCCTGGACAAGCGCAAGCCGGGCTGGTGCGATTGAACCGGGACTGATCGCCAGCCGTCCGCCCACCGATCCATCCGGCCCTCCCGCAGCGGAGGAGAGGAAGCCAATCCCCATGTCCAAGAAGGCCATGTTCGACAAGATCCTGATTGCCAACCGCGGCGAAATCGCCTGCCGGGTCATCCGTACCTGCCGCGAACTCGGCATCCGCACCGTGGCGGTGTACTCGGAAGCCGACGCCGACGCGCAGCACGTGCGTCAGGCCGACGAGGCGTACTGCATCGGCGGGCCGCGGCCGGCCGACAGCTACCTGCGGGGCGAGGCGATCATTCAGGTCGCGCGCGACAGCGGTGCGCAGGCGATCCATCCGGGCTACGGCTTCCTGTCGGAAAACGCCGACTTCGCCGACGCGGTCGAAGCCGCCGGGATCGCATTCATCGGCCCGAACGCGGCATCGATGCGGAAGATGGGATCGAAGGCCGGTGCCAAGGAACTGATGCACGCGGCCGGGGTGCCCGTGGTGCCGGGCTACACCGGCGAGGACCAGGACCCGGCACACCTGCACGCCGAGGCCGACCGCATCGGCTACCCGCTGATGATCAAGGCCGCGCACGGCGGCGGTGGCAAGGGCATGCGCGTGGTACGCGGCTCCGGCGAGTTCCTGGCCCACCTGGAATCGTGCCAGCGCGAAGCCGGCAGTGCCTTCGGGCGCGACCGGGTGCTGCTGGAGCGCTACATCGAACAGCCGCGCCACATCGAGATCCAGGTGTTCGGCGACCGCCACGGCAACATCCTCCACCTCAACGAACGCGAGTGCTCGGCGCAGCGGCGCTACCAGAAGGTGCTGGAGGAATCGCCCTCGCCGTTCCTGACCCCGGCGCTGCGCCAAGCCATGGGCGAGGCCGCGGTGCTCGCCGCACGCGCGATCGACTACGTCAACGCCGGCACGGTCGAGTTCATCGTCGCCCCGGACGGCAGCTTCTACTTCATGGAAATCAACACCCGGCTGCAGGTCGAACATCCGGTGACCGAGTGCGTGACCGGGCTCGACCTGGTCGCGTGGCAGCTGCGGGTCGCCGCCGGCGAACCCCTGCCGTTGCCGCAGGAGGCGATCACCCAGACCGGCCACGCGATCGAAGTGCGGCTGTATGCGGAGGACCCTGAGGCCGGATTCCTGCCGGGTTCCGGCCGGCTGGAGCGGCTGCGCCTGCCGGCGCCGTCGGCGCACGTGCGGATCGACTCGGGCGTGGTCGAAGGCGACACCGTCACCATCTTCTACGACCCGATGATCGCCAAGCTGATCGTGCACGACGCCGACCGGCCGCGTGCACTCGCCCGCCTGCGCAGCGCGCTGGCGCAGTGCGGCATCGACGGGCCCAAGTCGAACATCGAGTTCCTCGAACGGCTGGCGCGCCACCCGGCGATCACCGGCGCAACGATCGACACCGGTTACCTGGACCGCCACCTGGACGAGTTCATACCGTCCGCCGAGTCCGACGACGACCTGCTGCTGGCCGCGACCGTCACCCGCCTGCTCGTGCAGGAGCATGACGCCCGCACCCGGGCCGCGGCATCGGAGGACCCCGGCTCCCCCTGGGCCACGCCCGACGGCTGGCGCCTCGGACATGGCAGCCGGCGCAGCCTGGCATTCGGCCACCGCGACCGCCGCATCGAGGTGCATGCGCGAGGCAGCGACGGCCATTACCTGGTGGAAACCGGGGACGGTGAGCACGAGGTCAGCGGCGCACGCCTGGCCGGCGGCGAGCTGAGCCTGCGCATCGGCGCCCGCGCGCGCCGTTTCGCGGTGCTCGAACACGCGCCCCACCTGCTGGTGCACGACGGCGAAGGCCGCCTGCGACTGCAGCCGCTGGCGATGTATCGTCACGAGGCGAGCGGCCCCGGCGCGGGCGCCGACCAGGTTACCGCCCCGATGCCGGGCCGGGTGGTCGTGGTGAAGGCCGCCACCGGTGACATGGTCGAATCCGGCCAGGAGGTGATGGTGATCGAGGCGATGAAGATGGAGCTCAGCCTCAAGGCGCCGCGCGCCGGCAAGGTCGCGGAGGTGCGTGCCCGCGCCGGCGATTTCGTCGAGGCCGACGCGGTGCTGGTGGCCCTGGCGGCGCAGGATTGAAGCGGCCATGAAGAGTCACGTCCGCATCGTCGAGGTGGGTCCGCGCGACGGCCTGCAGAACGAGAAGGCGATGGTGTCCACCGCCGACAAGATCGAGCTGGTCGACCGGCTGTCGGCCACCGGCCTGCAGAGCATCGAGGCGACCAGCTTCGTCAGCCCCAGATGGATCCCGCAGCTGGCCGACGCCGCCGAGGTGTTCGCCGGCATCACCCGCCGCCCGGGCGTGCACTACCCGGTGCTGGTGCCCAACGAAAAGGGCTACGAACGCGCGCGCGAGGTCGGGGTGGAAGAGATCGCCGTGTTCACCGCCGCCTCCGAGGCGTTCAACCGCAGGAACATCAACGCCTCGATCGACGAATCGCTGGCGCGCTTCGCGCCGGTGCTCGACCGCGCCCGCGCCGACGGCGTGAAGGTGCGCGGTTACGTCTCCACCGTGCTCGGCTGCCCCTACCAGGGCGAGGTGCCGTTGGCCGATGTCGTCCGCGTGGCACGTGAACTCCACGCAATGGGCTGCTACGAAATTTCACTGGGCGACACCATCGGCATCGGCACGCCCGGCAAGGCGCGGGCGATGCTGAAGGCGGTCGCCTCCGAGCTGCCGATCGACGCGCTGGCGGTGCACTTCCACGACACCTACGGACAGGCGCTGGCGAACATCCTCGCCTGCCTGGAGGAAGGCGTCGCGGTGGTCGATTCGGCCGTGTCCGGAGCCGGCGGTTGCCCCTACGCCAAGGGCGCCAGCGGCAACGTCGCCAGCGAGGACGTGGTCTACATGCTGCATGGCCTCGGCATCGACACCGGCATCGACCTGGAACGGCTCGCCGATACCGGGCGCTGGCTCAGCGCCCGCCTGGGCCGGGAGACCTCCAGCCGCGTCGCCCGGGCGCTCGCGGTGTCATGAGCCGCACGCCGCCAGCGCCCGGCATGCCGCCGCCCCCCGACGGCTCGGACGCGGCGGCCACGCTGGCGGCGCTGGAAGCGGCCTGCAACGACGACACCCTGCCCGCCACCCTGCGCGGCCTGCTCCAGCGCGCACGCGACGCCCTGCTGGCCGCGCGGGTGGATGCCGAATCGGCGCGCCTGCGCTACCACGCGCTGTTCGACGCCGTCCCCGACCCGGTCAGCATCCTCGACGAGCACGGCATCGTCCTCGACCTCAACCGCGCCGGCCTCGCCGCCTACCGGCTGCCGCGCGAGGAGATCGTCGGCCAGCCGATCCATGTGCTCAACCCCGACCTGCCGCGCGACCACCTCGATCCGGTCTGGGAGACGCTCAACCGCGGGGCCACCTATGTCGTCGAGGTGTCCAACATGCGCGCCGACGGCAGCCGCTTCCCGGTGGAGGTGCACTCGGCCGGCTTCCGCCACGACGACCGCGACTGCATCGTCGCCGTCGCCCGCGACCTCAGCGGCCGCCGCGACGCCGAGCTGCGCTATCGCGAGCTCATGGAGACGATCGACACCGGCATCCTCGTGCGCGACGCCGAGGGCCACATCACCCAGGCCAACGCGGCGGCGATGCGGCTGTTCGGCATCGCCCCGGGGGAACGCGCCGAAGTCGCGCTCGCCCGCGACCACTGGCGGATCGTCGACGAAAGCGGCCGCGAGCTGCGCGACGACGAACTGCCGAGTGCCCGCGCACTGCGCGACGGCCGCCCGGTCGGCAGCGTCCTGCTCGGCTTCTACCACCGCCGGCGGCGTACGCTCACCTGGTTCTCGGTCACCGCGGTGCCGCAGTTCGGTCCCGGCAGCAATCGCGTCCAGCAGGTGCTGTCGCTGTTCTCCGACGTCACCGCGCTCAAGCGCGACAGCACGATGTTCGACCGCGCCCAGGCGCTGGCCCACATCGGTGGCTGGGAATGGGACACCGGACGCGACCGGTTGTACCTGACCGCCGAGTCGCGCCGCATCATCGACCGCCACCCGGCCCCGCGCTCGATCGGCGACCTGCTGGGCTGCCTCATCGTCGACGACCGCGTCCGCCTGCGCCACGCCCTGGACCAGGCGATGGCCACCGGCCAGGCGCTCGACCTGGAGTTGCAGGGCACCCGCGGCGACGGCCGGCAGTTCTGGGTGCGCGCGATCGCCGAGGCGGAGGCCGGCGGCCCGCTCAGCGCGCGGCTGACCGGCACCCTGCAGGACATCACCGACCGCAAGCACGCCGAGGAACGCCTGCACGTGCAGGCCCGCACCGACCCGCTCACCGGCCTGCTCAATCGCGACGCGATGCGACGCGAGCTCGACGCCCGGCTTGCCGACCCGGCACGCGCCGCGCTGGCGGTGCTGTACATCGATCTGGACCGCTTCAAGATCGTCAACGACATCCTCGGCCACGCGGCCGGCGACCGCCTGCTGGGCTCGGCGGCACGCCGCATCCGCCGCGCGGTCGGCAATGAAGGGCTGATCGCCCGCTTCGGTGGCGACGAGTTCCTGGTGACCTGCGCGACCGGCGACGACCCCGCGCGTCCGGCCCGACTGGCGGGTGCGATCCTGGAGATCTTCGGCGACAGCTTCAGCCTGGGCGGCGAGGAGTTCGCCATCACCGCGAGCATCGGCATCGCCCAGGCACCGGCCGATGGCACCACCTCCGAGCAACTGATCCAGTGCGCCGACGTGGCGATGTACGACAGCAAGCGCCGCGGACGCAACGGCTGGCAACTGTTCACCGCCGAACTCGCCGAGCAGCAGCAGCAGCGGCTTCAGCTGGAAACCCAGCTGCGGCGCGCGATCGGCAACGAGGAGTTCCACCTGGTCTACCAGCCGCAGGTGGACCTCGCGAGCGGCCGGCTGGTGTCCGCCGAAGCCCTGATCCGCTGGAACAATCCGTCGCTGGGCCAGATGCAGCCCAGCCGCTTCATCGACCATGCCGAGAGCACCGGCGATATCGTCGGCATCGGCGGCTGGGTCCTGCACGAGGCCTGTCGCCAGCTCCGCACCTGGCGCGAGACCGGGCTGCCGATCGAGCGGGTCGCGGTCAACGTGTCCTACCGCCAGTTCCTGGGCGAGGACCTGGCCGCCAACGTGCGCGCGGCGCTCCGGGAAACCGGCCTGCCCGGCAGCGCGCTCGAGCTGGAGTTCACCGAGCGGGTGCTGATCGAGGACGAGCCGGAGACCACCCGCACCTTCGCCGCCCTGCGCGAACTCGGGGTCATGCTGACCATCGACGACTTCGGCGAAGGTTACAGCGCGCTCAATTACCTGCGCCGGTTGCCCATCCACGGCCTCAAGCTGAGCCAGCTGTTCGTGCAGGGCGTGCCGGGGAACGCCTCCGACGTCGCCGTCTGCGAAGCGGTCACCGGCATTGCCCGCAGCCTCAAGCTCGGGCTGGTCGCCGAAGGGGTGGAGAACGAGGCACAGCGGGAGTTCCTGCTCGGGCTGGGGGTGGGTATCGGCCAAGGTTTCCTGTTCGCGCCCGGGCTGTCACCCGAGGAGATGCAGCACCGGTATGCCGGTTCGGCCGCTCCGGTGGCCGGCAGTGCGGAGGTGGGGTAATACGGGGCGGTACCGGCGCGGGACCGCACCCCGCCGACTGCACCTCCCAGGGTTCGCGGCCCGCCGCCGCCCTCCCGTAGAATTCCGCCTTCATTCGACTGCGAGATTTCCCATGCAGCTTTCCGATACCCGCGCCGTCATCACCGGCGGCGTTTCCGGCCTTGGGCTGGCGGTCGCGCGCCATCTCGTCGCCAACGGCGGCAAGGTCGCGCTGTTCGACGTCAACGAGGAGAAAGGCGCGTCCGCGATCGCCGAACTCGGCGAGGCCAACGCGCGCTTCTGGAAGACCGACGTCACCGACGAGGCCGGCGTGGTCGCCAACGTCGCCGCGGCGAAGGACTTCCTCGGCGGCCTCAATGCGGCGATCAACTGCGCCGGCATCCTCGGCGCGGGCCGCGTGCTCGGTCGCGAGGCGCCGATGCCGCTGTCGCAGTTCCAGTCCACGGTGATGGTGAACCTGGTCGGCAGCTTCAACGTCGCCAAGGCCGCCGCCGACCTGATGCAGCACAACGAGGCCGGCAAGGATGGTGAGCGCGGCGTCATCGTCAACACCGCCTCGGTGGCCGCCTACGAGGGTCAGATCGGCCAGGCCGCGTATTCGGCGAGCAAGGGCGGCGTGGTCGGCATGACCCTGCCGATGGCGCGCGAGCTGGCCCGCTTCGGCATCCGCGTGATGACCGTCGCGCCGGGTGTGTTCTGGACGCCGATGGTCGACGGCATGCCCGAGAGCGTGCAGCAGTCGCTGGCGGCGACGATCCCGTTCCCGTCGAGGCTCGGCCAGCCCGAGGAGTTCGCCGACCTGGTCGCGTACATCCTCGGCAACACCTACCTCAACGGCGAGACGATCCGCCTCGACGGCGCGACGCGGCTGGCGCCGAAGTAAGTCCGGCGGTACGGCTTCGTTGTAGGAGCGACGTGAGTCGCGACCCGCCGAACGCCCGAGGCCATGTACAGGTCGCGACTCACGTCGCTCCTACACGAAGCTCCACGTGGAGCGCTTGGAACACATCCGGAAATCGCATGAAAGCCTACGACGTCAAGAAAGGAAACGTGGTCGAGCACAGCGGCACCGTCTACCAGGTGCGCGACATCGAACGCAGCTCGCCGCAGGGCCGCGGCGGCAACGTCAAGTTCCGCTTCACCATGTACTCGGTGCCCGGCGGCAACAAGTTCGACCTCAGCCTCGGCGGCGATGACGAGCTGAAGGAAGTCGAGCTGAGCCGCCGCCAGGCCACGTTCTCCTACAAGGACGGCGAGGCGTTCGTGTTCCTCGACGACGAGGACTACACCCCGTACACGCTCGACGCCGACGTCGTCGGCGATGACGCCGGCTACATCGTCGACGACCTCACCGGCTGCTACGTGCAGATCATTGACGACCAGCCGGTTGCGTTGCAGCTGCCGCAGACGGTGGCGATCGAAGTGGTCGAGACCCCGCCGGAACTCAAGGGCGGCACCGCGACCAAGCGGCCGAAGCCGGCCAGGCTGTCGACCGGCATCGAGATCATGGTCCCCGAGTACATCGCCAACGGCGAGCGGGTGCTGGTCAACACCACCAGCGGCGAGTTTTCGGGGCGGGCGGACTGAAGCCGGCAGCGGGCCGACGCGGCTGGCCCGCTTTCCTGCGTCGCATTCGTGGCTGCCGGCGTCTACGTGCGCACCGACGTCCGTCCGCCCTCCTAGTGTAGGAGCGACGTGAGTCGCGACCGCGGAGAGAGTCGGGGCGGTGTACAGGTCGCGACTTGCATCGCTCCTACAAAACCTCGCGCGCGAGCCATTTGCGCGCCATCCGCCGGAGTGACTCGTCCGCGCCGGCGTCGGCCTGGATCGCGACGATGTCGCGCCAGGCCAGGTCCAGCGATTCCCCGCTGACCACGAACGCCTCGCCCGCCATGGCCCGCACCACGTAGCGGGCGTCGTAGTGCCAGTGGCCCGGCACGTCGCCGCGCTCCGGAATCCAGTGCCGGTCGAGATCGAACAGCCCGCCCTCGAGCTCCAGCCCCGGCAATCCCGACTCCTCCCCGGCCTCCCGCAGGGCCACCGCGCCCAGATCGGAATCCCCGTCGGCGTGGCCACCCAGCTGCAGCCAGCGGGCGAGCTTGCGATGGTGGGTCAGCAGCACACGCGTGCCGCTGCGGTCGACCAGCCAGGTGGACGCGGTGAAGTGGCCCTCGAGCCGCTCGCGCGCATAGGCGTTCGGCCCCGTTGGCATGTCGTGCTCGTCGAGCAGCGCTTCGAACAGGTCCACCACCGCGCCCTCGCCCGGCCATTGCCGGCGGTACTCGTCCAGTGAACGGCGAAGCGGGCTGTCGATCGGGGTGGGCGAAGGCATACGCGGCAGTACGTTCGGGGCGAGGTGGAGGCATCGGATTATCGACCCGCGCCGGGCCATTGTGACCGTGGCAATCGTCCCTTGCCGCTCGTTTCCGGGCTGGGGTAAGGTGGCCCGCCACTTGCCGCGCGTCATGCCGGCGTGCTTACGGACGCGGACCAATGCGCCGCGCCACCAACTGGGGATCCGGATGTTCAAGAATCTGTTAGCGACCAAGCCGATCGAGCCGGCAGGCCACGTCGATGCCGGTGAACCGTTCGAAGGCAGTCTCGAAGGCGAGGCGACGCTCAAGCGCACCCTCACCGGGACCCAGCTGATCCTGCTGGGCGTCGGCGCGGTCATCGGCGCGGGCATCTTCGTGCTGACCGGCCAGGCCGCGGCCGAGCACGCCGGCCCGGCGATCATGCTCAGCTTCGTCATCGCCGGTATCGCCTGTGCATTCGCCGGCCTGTGCTACGCCGAGTTCGCGGCGATGCTGCCGGTCTCGGGCAGCGCGTACTCCTACTCGTACGCCACGCTGGGCGAGGCCGTCGCCTGGTTCATCGGCTGGTGCCTGGTACTCGAATACCTGTTCGCCTCGTCAACCGTGGCGGTCGGCTGGTCGGGGTATCTCAACGCGTTCCTGACCAACTTCGACCTCGCGCTACCCGCGGCGCTGGCCAGTGCACCGTTCGCCGTCGAGGGCGGCGAGTTCATCCGCACCGGCACCCTGATCAACCTGCCGGCGGTGCTGATCATCGCGTTCGTCACCGGCGTGGGCTACGTCGGCATCACCCAGTCGGCGTTCGTCAACGGCATCATCGTGGCGATCAAGGTTACGGTGATCCTGCTGTTCATCGCGTTCGGCGCCCAGTACGTCGATCCGGGCAACTGGGAACCCTTCATCCCCGCCAACGAGGGCCCGGGCCGGTTCGGCGTGGACGGCGTGATGCGCGCGGCGGCGATCGTGTTCTTCGCCTACATCGGCTTCGACGCGGTCTCCACCGCGGCCGGCGAGGCGCGCAACCCGCAGAAGGACATGCCGGTCGGCATCCTCGGTTCGCTGGTGGTCTGCACCCTGCTCTACATCGTGGTCTGCGCGGTGCTGACCGGCATGATGGACTACCGCCTGCTGGGCACGCCGGAACCGGTGTCGACCGCGCTCAACAACTACCCGGCGCTGGGCTGGCTGCAGACGCTGGTCGAGGTCGCCGCGATCGCCGGCCTGTCCTCGGTGATCCTGGTCATGCTGATGGCGCAGCCGCGCATCTTCTACAGCATGGCGCGCGACGGCCTGATGCCCAAGCTGTTCGGCAAAGTCCACCCGAAGTTCCATACGCCGTACGTCGGCACCGTCATCGTCGGTGTCATCGCCGCCGTGCTCGCGGGCTTCCTGCCGATCGGCCTGCTCGGCGAGATGGTGTCGATGGGCACCCTGCTCGCATTCGCGACGGTCTGCGCCGGCGTGCTGATCCTGCGGCGCACCCGGCCGGACCTGCCGCGTCCGTTCAAGGTGCCGTTCGCGATCGTGATCTGTCCGCTCGGCGTGGTCGCCTGCCTCTACCTGTTCTCGCAGCCGTTCGCCGAGCACTGGCGCCTGCTGCTGGGCTGGATCGCCATCGGCCTGCTGATCTACGCGGTCTACGGTTACCGCCACAGCAGGCTGCGCAAGCGGTAAGCCGCCGATGACGCCACGCAAGATCGGACCCGTGCTGGCCACCTTCGTGGTGGCCAACAACATGATCGGGTCGGGGTTCTTCCTGTTGCCCGCTTCGCTGGCCACCTCCGGCGGCGTTACCGTCTTCAGCTGGGTGATCGGCACCGTGCTGGCGCTGATGCTCGGCGGCGCATTCGCCCGGCTGGCACGCGACTACCCGGACCTGACCTCGGCCGACGACTACGTGCGGCCGTCGCTCGGCCGCGATGCCAGCTTCCTGGCCACGTCGCTGTACTGGGCGTCGTCGTGGATCGGCAACAACGCGATCGCGGTGGCGGCGTTCGGTTACCTGGTGACGCTGCTGCCGCTCGACGGCGACAACCCGACCGTCCAGGTGGCCGGGCAGATCGGGCTGATCTGGCTGATGTTCGCGATCAACCTGCTCGGGCCGCGGCCGGTGGCACGCTTCCAGTCGCTGTGCGTGGTGTTCGGCCTGGCACCGGTGGCACTGGTGCTGCTGTTCGGCTGGGGCCACTTCGATGGCGGCATCTACGACGCTTCGTGGAACGTGTCGGGCGAGTCCGACGCGGCGGTCGTTTTCGGTTCGCTGGGGGCGATCTTCTGGGCCTTCGTGGGGCTGGAAACCGGCGCGATGATCGCCGGCGTGGTACGCGACCCGGACCGCGACGTGCCGATCGCCACCGCTGGCGGCATCCTGATCGCCGCGATCGTCTACATCCTCTCCTCGGTGCTGGTGATGGGCATCATCCCGGCCGAAGAACTGGCTGCATCCAGCGCACCTTTCGTGCTGGTGGCGGCGGAGATCTTCGGGCCGTGGGCCGGCATCGCGATTGCCGCGGCCGCCGCGCTGAAGGCCACCGGCACTCTGGGCGGGTGGATGCTGGTCACCGGCGAGACCGGCGCGCGCGCCGCCCAGCACGGCTACCTGCCGGCGATCTTCGGTCGCCTGAACCAGCGCGGCGCCTCCGGTTGGGGTTTGTTGATCATCGCCTCGGCGATGAGCGTGATCGCGTTCACCACGCTGTCGCCCAACGTGTCGGAGCAGTTCGGACTGATCATCGGCATCGTGGTGAACCTGGTGGTGCTCGCCTACGCCGCCGCGGGCCTCAGCCTGGTGGTCGGAACGCCCTCCAGGCGCCCGGGCACGCGTGACCGGGTGCTCGGCGTCACCGCGCTGTTCGCCTGCGCGCTGCTGCTGGCCTCCACCTCGCCGACCATGCTGGTCGGAGCGGCGGCGGCGATGCTGGTGGCATGGCTACTTTTCCGCCTGTTCGGGCGGCGTCGGGTGCCGGCCGCCTGAACCACGCGGCCCCGGTTTCACCGGGGCCCGTCCGTGCCCGGCCGCGCACCACCGGCGTTGTAAACTCGCCGGATGGACACCCTCCCCTACGATCCGCAACGGCTCCAGCACTGCGCCGGCGAGATCATCCGCAACGTACGCGAGCTGGCAGCGGCCGGCTGGACCCCCGCGACCAGCAGCAACTTCTCGCGCCGGCTTGACGAGAGGCACGCCGCCATCACGGTGTCGGGCCGCGACAAGGGCCGGCTGGTCGAGGACGACATCATGGTGGTCGACCTGCAGGGGCAGCCGGTCGCCACGGACCACCGGCCGTCGGCCGAGACCCTGCTGCACACCCAGCTGTACTCGCGTTTCGCCAGGATCGGCTGCGTGCTGCACACCCACTCGTTCAACCAGACCGTGGCATCCCGGCTGTTCGCCGGCGCCGGCCACGTCCACCTGGAAGGTTACGAACTGCTCAAGGCCTTCACCGGCAACGCCACCCACGAGACCGCGGTCGAGCTGCCGGTGCTGCCCAACAGCCAGGACATGCACACCCTTGCCGCCCAGGTCGATGCCCTGCTCGACCGGCAATGCATGTGGGGCTACCTGATCGACGGTCACGGCCTGTACGCATGGGGCCGCGACATGGCCGAAGCGCGCCGCCACCTGGAAGCCTTCGATTTTCTGCTCGGCTGCGAACTCGAACTGAGGAAACTGCAACGATGAGCCGCCTGCGCATCTTCGCCGAAGACCAGCCCGCCGCGCCGCTGGTCTCTACCACCGACCACGCCGCGATCGCCGCCGGACTCGCGCCGGTGGGCGTCGGCTTCGAGCAATGGCAGGCCACGGCACCGGTGGCGCCGGGCGACAGCGCCGAGCACATCATGGCGGCGTACCGCGCCGACATCGATCGCCTGGTGGCCGAGCACGGGTTCAGGAGCGTCGACGTCGTCAGCATCGCGCCGGACCATCCGGACCGCGACGAGATGCGCCGCAAGTTCCTGGACGAGCACTTCCACAAGGAGGACGAGGTGCGGTTCTTCGTCGCGGGCTCGGGGCTGTTCACGCTGCACGTGGGCGATCGGGTCTACGAACTGCTGTGCGAGGCCGGCGACCTGGTGTCGGTGCCCGACGGCACCACCCACTGGTTCGACATGGGTCCGGAACCGAGCTTCGTGGCGATCCGCTTCTTCACCGAGCCGGATGGCTGGGTCGGGCACTTCACCGGGAGCGACATCGCCCAGCGCTTCCCGCGTCTCGAGCGGGGGCACTGAGCATGGTGGCGATCCGGGCGAAGGCGGTCCTTACCGACATCGAGGGGACCACGAGCAGCATTTCGTTCGTCAAGGACGTGCTGTTCCCGTATGCGCGACGCGCGTTGCCGGGCTTTGTCCGCAGCCACGGCTCGGACCCGGGCGTACGCAGGTGGCTGGACGCGGTCGCCGCCGAGAACGGCGGGATGTGCCAGGACGACATGGTGGTCGAGGTGCTGCAGGGCTGGATCGACCAGGACCGCAAGCACACCGCGCTGAAGGCGCTGCAGGGGATGATCTGGGCGGCGGGCTACCGGGAGGCGGACTTCACCGCGCACATCTATCCGGACGCACCGGTGGCGCTTCGGGCGTGGCTGGACGCGGGCGTGCCGCTGTACGTGTATTCGTCGGGCAGTGTGCCGGCACAGCGGCTGTTCTTCGGAAACAGCGATGCGGGCGACCTGACGGCGCTGTTCTCGGGGTGGTTCGATACCGAGGTCGGCGGGAAGCGCGAGGCGGACAGTTATCGCCGGATCGCGGAGTCGATCGGCCTGCCGGCGGCCGAGGTGCTGTTCCTGTCGGACGTGGTCGAGGAGCTCGACGCGGCACGCGAAGCCGGGATGGCGACGGTGCTGGTCGACCGCCGGGATGATTATCCGGACGCGCGTACCGGTGACGCGGCGAACGGGCATCGGCGGGTGGAGTCGTTTGCGGAAATCGAGATTGGGAGGTAGCCGGCTACCGGCGTCCGGATAGCGCACGGGATCCGCGGCGGGGCTTCGGAAACTGGCGTGACGAGGGAGCTGGCCGGCGGCGTTGCTACGGGCGGGCGTCCTGCAGGTGGTACGTGGTGGCGGCGCGTTGCTCGCCCTGCCAGCGATCGAACACCCGCACCTCCACCCGATGTGCGCCGAGCGCGAGGTCGGTCGGCAGTGCGCCGCGCCAGAGGTGGGTGCTCGGGACGGCTTCGGGGGAGCGGTCGTAACCCCGCAGTGCCGCGGCTTCGTCGTCGCGGACGTTTTCGGCCAGCACGCGCGGGTCGGGGCGATCCACCTTTCGCATCGGCGTCCACTCGCCTTCATCGACGCGATACTCGACACGGGTGTCCTGCAGTCCCATGAACACGTTGGCGTAGACGCCCCACGCCGGATAGGCGCCGCGGCGCAGCACGCGCGGGGCGTGCAGGAACATCGCCGGGGCGGAGCCGGGCTCGTCGTCGCCGAGGCGCGCGGGATGCCAGGAGAGGGCGTATTCGCCACCGGGGTGCACCACCAGGCGGGCATAGCCGTTGGGCGTCCCGTCGGCCATGGTGGTGTCCGGGATGCCGTCGGCGTCCTTCGCGCCCGACCAGAACGCGCCGCAGGCGGCGCCGAGGTTGTACTCGTGCAGGGGCGCGGCGCCGTTCCAGCCGGTCGATCCGCCGTGGAAGACGTGCCGCTGGACGTGGCCGTGCCCGCTCAGCAACAGGACATGGGGAAAGGCTTCGAGCATCGCGAACAGCCGCTCGCGATCGGCGCTGCGAAAGGTCTCCCGCTCCGGCCCGGGGTCGGTGTCGAAGAAGGGAATGTGGGCGCTGACCACCAGCAGGCGGTCGCGTGGGGCAACGGCGAGGTACGCGTGCAGGAAGGCGAACTGGTCCTCGCGCAGGCCGCCGATGTAGCCGGGCGACTGCCCCGGCCGGTAGACGACATCGTCGAAGACGATGAAGGTGGCGGTCGGCTCTTCCCAGGCGAAGGTGTCGGGGCCGAAGTGGCGGCGGAAGGTCAGCAGCGACTGCTCGTCGTCGGCGTCGAAGTCGAGATCATGGTTGCCGGGCGCGTGCAGCCAGGGCACGCCCAGGGACGCGGTGGCCCGGTTGATGGCCGGATACAGCGACAGGTCGTCGTTGACCACGTCGCCCAGGGTCAGGCCCAGCTGCGCGGTCGCGTGACCGGACTCCCGCACCGACGCGACGATATCGCGTGCGTAGTAACCCACATCGGTCAGGGTGCTGGTCTGCGGGTCGGCGAACACCAGCACGTCGAGCGGGGTGCCGCTCTGCGCCGGCGCGGGTCGCAGCGCGAGATCGAAGCGGGTGTCCGCTCCCTTCGGCACTCCGCCGAACTCGAGCGGCGGGGACCCCTCCGGGAAATAGTGCGACCAGAACCGCGGCAGTCCGTTTTCACCGGCCGGAAAGGCGTAGCCCGCCGGCTTGATCGCGAACACGGTGTCGCCCGGTCGTACTTCGATCGAGTAGCGGCCTTCCCGATCGGTTGCGACCACCGCGCGCCCGTTGGACAGCTTCACCCCTTGGACTCCCGGTTCCCCGGCATCGCGCCTTCCGTTGCCGTTTGCGTCGGCGTAGACCCCGCCGGAGACGGAGGCGTCTACGCCGGCGAACGAGGCCGGGGGAAACGACAGCGCCAGCAGAGTCAATGGGAGCAGCAGGCGAGAAGCGGTCATGCGGGCCTCCGGAAGGACCGGAAGCCTAACGCAGCGCGCCGAGCCACGCAGCCACGCGCCTTTTCAGTATCGGCTCAAGCGGCAGGCCTTTGCAGGAGCGGCTTCAGCCGCGATCTGGAACCGTTCGCCGGTACCTGTTCCGGATCGCGGCTGAAGCCGCTCCTGCAAAAGGTGGCGCGAATCCGCGAAGACAGCCGCGAAGCCACGAAGACACACGTCAGTTCACCGGCGCAGTCGGCCCATGCCGTTGCCGCAACACCGCCACCGCATCGGCCAGCGACCGGTCGCGTGCACGCAGCAGTACCTGCAGGTGGAACAGCAGGTCGGCCGCCTCGCCGAGCAGCGCATCGTCGTCCTGTGCGACGGCGGCCAGCGCGGTTTCCACGCCCTCCTCGCCCACCTTCTGCGCGATGCGCCGGATGCCCTCGTCGAACAGGCGGCTGGTGTAGCTGTCCGGCGGCCGCTCCCGATGGCGGCGCTCGACCACCCCGTCCAGTTCGGCCAGGAAGTCGGAGGGCGCCGCGGCGAAGCAGCTGCTGCGGCCCAGGTGGCAGGTCGGGCCTGCGGGTCGCGCCTGGACCAGCAGCGTGTCAGCGTCGCAATCGGTTTCCAGCGCCACCAGCGCCAGGTGGTGGCCCGAGGTCTCGCCCTTCTCCCAGAGCCGCTGCCGGCTGCGGCTGAAGAACGTGACGCGACGGCTTTCCAGCGTAGCGCGCAGCGCCGCCCGGTCCATGTAACCCAGCATCAGCACCTGCAGGGTGTCGGCATGCTGGACCACGACCGGCAGCAGTCCGTCCTGCCTTTCCCAGGCCAGCGCGGCCTGGTCGAACCCGGTCAGCTCAGCCATCGCGCACCTCCACGCCGCGCCTGCGCAACTCGCGCTTGAGTCCGGGGATCGGCACCGCACCGGAATGGAAGACACTCGCCGCCAGCGCACCGTCCACGTCGGCCTGCTCGAATACGCTGGCGAAGTGCGATGCCTCCCCGGCGCCGCCGGAGGCAACCAGCGGCACGTCGCAGGCGCGTCGCGCGGCCTGCAGCTGTTCGATATCGAACCCTTCGCGCACGCCGTCGCTGCCCATGCAGTTGAGCACCACCTCGCCGGCGCCAAGCCGCTGCACTTCGTCGATCCAGTCCAGCGTCCGGCGCGGCAGCACTTCGGTCCGCGACGGATCACCGGTGAACCGGCGCACGCGCCACTCGCCGTCGGCGTCGCGCAGGCTGTCGATGCCCACCACCACGCACTGCACGCCGAACGCGTCGGCCAACTCCGACACCAGCGCCGGCCGCTGCAGTGCGGGCGTGTTGATAGATACCTTGTCCGCCCCCGCATGCAGCGCCGTGCGCGCGTCATCGACGCTGCGGATCCCACCGGCGACGCAGAACGGGATGTCGACGACACGGGCAACCCGCTCGACCCAGCCCCGGTCGACGCAGCGCGCCTGCGGGCTGGCGGTGATGTCGTAGAACACCAGCTCGTCCGCACCCTCGTCGCGGTAACGCAGCGCGAGTTCGACGATGTCGCCCATGTCGACGTGGTCGCGGAACCGCACGCCCTTGACCACCCGGCCGTCGCGCACGTCCAGGCACGGAATGATGCGGCGGCTCAGCACGGCAGTTCTCCGGCCAGCGCGTCGGCCAGCGCGTCACCCAACTGGAACCGGCCCTCCAGCAGCGCCTTGCCGAGCACCGCGCCGGCGCAGCCGGCGGCGCGCGCGGCGGCGATGTCGGCGAGGTCGCGTATGCCACCGGAGGCCTGCAGCCGCACCCCGGGCGCCAACGCCCGTATCCGCGCGTACAGGTCGAGGTTGGGGCCGGACAGCATGCCGTCACGCGCGATATCGGTGCACAGCAGGTGGCGCAGGCCGGCGTCGGCGTAATGGCGCAGCAGCGGCTCGAGTCCGGTCTCGCTGTCCTCGGTCCAGCCGGAGGTCGGCAGTCGCCAGCGCCCTGTCCGGTCCTGCCGCGCATCGAGCGCAACGGTAATCCGATCGGAGCCGAAGCGCCGGAGCCAATCCGAAACGCGGTCGGGTTCGCGCACGGCGAGGGATCCGATTACCACTCGGGCCGCACCCGCCTCGAGTAGCAGCGCGACATCGCGCTCGTCCCGCACCCCGCCGCCGGTCTGGATCCGCAAGCCGGTTTCAGCCGCCAGCCGCGTCAGCAGCGGCCCCAGCGTGTATCCACCGGCGCGCGCGGCCTCCAGATCCACCAGGTGCAGCCAACGCGCCCCGTCATCGGCGTAGCGCCGGGCCAGCGCGAGCGGCGCGTCGTCGTAGCGCGTTTCCTGCGCATAGTCCCCTTGGCGCAGTCGCACCACCCGGCCGCCGCGCACGTCGATGGCGGGCAGCACCTCGAACGCGGGCGCGCGCGCAGTCGCTTTGGCGACGCTCATGCGATCGCCTCCGACAGGAAGTTGCGCAGCAGCCGCGCGCCCACCGCGGCCGAACGCTCGGGGTGGAACTGCGCGCCAAAACGAAGGCCATCGCCGACCACCGCCCCAAATTCGCGACCATGGGTGGCGCTGGCGAGCGTGGCGCTGCCCACCGGCGCGGCATAGCTGTGGACGAAGTAGGCCTGCGCGCCGTCTTCGATGCCGTCCAGCAGGGTGCTGCCAGCCACCCTGCGCAGGCGGTTCCAGCCCATGTGCGGGACACGCACGGCCGGACTGCCGGCGCTGCCGGTGCCGGGAAGGAGCCTTGTGACACACCCCGGCAGTAAACCGAGGCACTCGACCCCGCCCTCGTCCGAGGAGTCGTACAGCAACTGCATGCCCAGGCAGATCCCGAGCAGAGGCTGGCGAAGACCACGGACCACGTCGACCAGCCCGGCCTGGTGCAGCCTCGCCATACCGGCGGCGGCCGTACCGACGCCGGGCAGGATGACCCGCCGCGCGGCGCGGATCACCGCCGCATCGGCGCTCACCCGCACACCGGCACCCAGCCGCTCCAGCGCGTACCGCACCGAACCGAGGTTCGCGCCGCCGGCATCGATCAGCACGACGTCGTTCACAGCGCCCCCTTGGTGCTTGGCAGGTCGTTACCCTCGCGGCGGATGGCCTGCCGCATCGCGCGCGCGACCGCCTTGAAGCAGGCTTCCACCTGGTGGTGGTCGTTGTCGCCCCGTACCTGGAGGTGCAGGTTCAGTCCGGCCCCGTCGCACAGCGAGCGGAAGAAGTGCGGTACCAGTTCGGTGGGCAGGTCGCCGACGCGTTCGCGGCGGAAGCCACCGTCGAACACGAAATGCGGTCGGCCCGAGAAGTCCAGCGCCGCCGTCGCCAGCGACTCGTCCATCGGCACGGTAAAGCCGTAGCGGCCGATGCCACGCTTGTCGCCCAATGCGTCGCGCAGCGCCTGGCCCAGCGCCAGTGCGCTGTCCTCGACGGTGTGGTGCTCGTCCACGTGCAGGTCGCCCTGGCAGCGCAACTCCAGCGAGAAGCCGCCGTGCTTGCCGAGCTGGTCCAGCATGTGGTCGAAGAACCCGAGCCCGGTACCGACCCGCGGATCCGCCACGCAGTCGAGGTCGAGCACGACCCGCACCGCCGTTTCACGGGTGATCCGCTCCACCCTCGCGCGCCGCGGTGCATCGACCAGTTCACGCGCGATGCCGGGCCAGTCCCAGTCGCCACCGAACTGCGGCGTGCGCAGCTGGAAGGCCCGGACCCCGAGGTTGCGGGCGAACGCGTTGTCGCTCTCGCGGTCCCCCACCATTGCCGACCGCTCCCAGGCGATGCCGCGGTCCCGCAGGTAGGCCAGCACCATGCCGATGGCCGGTTTGCGGGTGGGGGCGTTGTCGGCCGGCAGGCTGCGGTCCACCAGCACCTCGCGGAACCTGATGCCTTGGCTTTCGAACACCTGCATCATCAGGCGGTGCGGGCCGTCGAAGTCCACCTGCGGGAAGGCTTCGGTGCCGAGCCCGTCCTGGTTGGTCACCATCACGAACGCGTAGCCGGCGTCGCGCAGCCGGAGCAGCGCCGGGATCACGCCCGGCACGAAACGCAACTTGTCGAAGCGGTCGATCTGGAAGTCTTCGGGCTCTTCGATCAGGGTGCCGTCGCGATCCACGAACAGGATGGGCGTCAACCCGCTCATGCGGCCACCTGCACGGCGGCGATCGCCTCGATGATGCGATCGTTCTGCGAGGGCGTGCCGACGGTGATCCTCAACGCGTCCGCCAGCCCGGCGCTGGCCCGCATGTCACGCACCACGATGCCGCTCTGCAGTAACCGGTCCAGCGCCGCCTGCGCGTCGGCGAACCGCACCAGCAGGAAGTTCGCCGAGGACGGATACACCCGCTCGACCGACGCAAGCCGCCGCAGCGCCGACGCCAGCCGCTCGCGTTCGCCGACGACGGTGTCGATGCGCGTCCGGGTGACCGCCCACGCCACGTCGCCCAGCGCGTCGCGGGCCGGTTCGCTGCAGGGCGCCGGCAGCGGATACGGCGCCTGGCAGCGTTGCAGCAGGGCGACCAGGTCGGCATCGGCCACCACGCAGCCGACCCGCGCGGCGGCCAGCGCGTGGACCTTCGACAGCGTGCGCAACACCGCGATGTTGCGCTGGCGGGCGATCAGCCACACCGCCGATGGCGCCTGCGCGAACTCGCCATAGGCCTCGTCCACCACCACCAGTGCGCGGTCGTCCAGCTTTCGTGCAAGCGCCTCGATGTCGGCCAGCGGCAGCAGGTTGCCACCGGGGTTGCCGGGCGAGCACAGGAAGACCAGCTTCGCGCCGCCGGCCAGCGTGGCTTCGGCAACCGCGTCGAAATCACACCGGAAGCCGGCATCGCCGTCTTCCAGCGGCACCGTGAGCACGCGCGTGCCGTGCAGGCGGGCACAGACTTCGTACATGCCGAAGGTGGGTGGCGTCACCACGATGGCGTCGGCACCCGGGCGACACAGCGCCCGGATCAGCAGATCGATGCCCTCGTCACTGCCGCGGCCGGCCAGCACCTGCTCCGGCAAGCATCCGTAGCGCGACGCCATCGCGGCCCGCAGCGCCGCGGGCTGTGGCTCCGGATAGCGGCGAAGACGCTCGGCACCGGCGGCGGGATTCGGCCAGGGCGACTCGTTCGCGTTGAGCCAGGTTTCACCCTCGACCGGGTGGCTGCGGGCGGAGCGGTAACCGGCGAAGCCACGCAGGTCCTCGCGCACGAGGTTCATCGGAGACCGGCTCACGCCAACGCCTCCAGCCGGCGCGACACCGCCCGGCGGTGCGCGTCCAGTCCCTCGGCGGCGGCCAGTTCCATCGCGCACGGGCCGATCGCCCGCAGGCCCTCCGGCGCCACTTCCTGCACGGTGATCGCGGTCTGGAAGCTGGCCACCGAGAGGCCGCTGCACCAGCGCGCGGCACCGCCGGTGGGCAACACGTGGTTGGTGCCGCTGCAGTAATCACCGAGCGCTTCCGGCGCCCAGTCGCCCAGGAACACCGAGCCCGCGGCACGGACGTACGGCAGCCAGCGACGCGGTTCGCGCAACGCCAGGATGAGGTGCTCGGGTGCGTACCGGTTGCTGATCCCGAATGCCTGAGTGGTCGAAGCGACCCGGACCAGCCGCGACGCGGCCAGCGCCTGCCGCGCGATCGACGCCCGCGGCAGATCCGGCAGTTGCCGTTCGATCTCGGCCTCGACCCGCGCGAGCACGCCGTCGTCGTCGCTGAGCAGGATCACCTGCGAGTCCGGGCCGTGCTCGGCCTGCGACAATAGGTCCGCCGCCACGAACACCGGATTGGCGCCGGCGTCGGCGATCACCAGCACTTCCGACGGCCCGGCCGGCATGTCGATGGCGGCGCCACCCTCCAGCATCGCGACCTGCCGCTTGGCCTCGGTGACCCACGCGTTGCCGGGGCCGAACAGCTTGTCGCACGCCGGCACGCTCGCGCTGCCGAACGCCATCGCCGCGACCGCCTGGGCGCCACCGAGCTTGAAGACCCGCCGCACGCCGCAATGCGCGGCGGCGAACAGCACCGCCGGGTCGGCCGAACCGTCGCGCCTGGGCGGCGTGCACAGGACCACGTCTTCGCAGCCGGCCAGCCGCGCGGGCACCGCCAGCATCAGCGCGGTCGACGGCAGCGGGGCCGACCCCGCCGGGACGTACAGCCCGACCCGGCCGATCGGCCGCTGCATGCGTTCGCACATGACCCCGGGTGCGGTTTCCACCGCCGGCGCCGTGCCCATGCCGGTGCGGTGGAAGTGTTCGATGCGGGCGGCGGCTTCGATGATCGCGTCGCGCAGCCCCGACGCGAGTGCATCGGCCGCCGCCGCGAATTCGGCCCCGGTCACCTCGAAACCGTCGGGTGCGATCCCGTCGAACCGCGCGCTCAACCGGCGCAGCGCCTCGTCACCCCCGTTGCGGACCTCGGCCAGCAATGCCGCGACGGTGGCCGCCGTTTCCGCGCCGACCTGCTGGGCCGGACGCCGCAGCATCGCGGTACGCGCCGCCTCGTCGAGGTCGCTCCACTGCACGATGCGGCTCATGCGAGCATGCCCTCGACCGGCAGCACCATCAGGCCGCGCGCGCCGGCGCGCTTGAGCTCCTCGAGCCGCTGCCAGGTCACCGCGCCGTGGCACAACGCCTGCAACGCGAGGTCCTCCGCGCCATCGACGCGCATCACCGTCGGCGCCTCGGCGTCCGGCAGCAACGGCAACAGCCTGGGCAGCACATCGCGCGGCGCCTGGAACAGCAGCAGCTTGCTGTGGCGGATCCGCAGCGCACCGTCGAGCCGGCGCAGCAGCAGCGCCGCGAGCTCGCCACGGACCGCGTCGAGCTCGGCGACCGGCCCGGCGAGCACCGCTTCGCTCTCGCACAGCGTCGCGACCGGCTTGAGCTGGTTGGCCGCCAGCGTCGCGCCACTGGACACGAGGTCGCAGACGGCATCGGCCTGCCCGAGCCGCGGCGCGATCTCCACCGACCCGGACAGCAACACGACCTCGGCGTCGACGCCCTCGCCGGCCAACCAGCGCGACAGCAGCGCCGGATAGCTGGTCGCGATCCGCTTGCCCGACAGCTGCGCCGGCCCCTGCCATCCCGAGCCCTCCGGCACGGCCAGGGCCAGGCGGCACGCGCCGAAACCGAGCGCACGCCACTCGCGGAACGCCCGTCCGCGCCCGTCGGCGACGCGCACGGCGTCCTGCTCGGCCAGCACGTTGCGGCCGACCACGCCGAGGTCGCAGACGCCGTCGGCGATCAGGCCGGGAATATCGTCGTCGCGCACCAGCAGCAGATCGACGGGAAGCGATTCGCCGTAGCAGAACAGGCGGTCCCGGCTCTCGCGCCAGCTCAGGCCGCACGAGGCCAGCAGGGCGCGGGCGGGCTCGGCCAGACGGCCGGATTTCTGGATTGCGATGCGCAGCCTGTCGCGCACCGGGGTCGAAGGGGTCATGGGGTGTTCCTGGAGTCCGGAATGTCGGGGGCGTCAGATACGGCTTCGCTTGAGCGCCTGGCCGTAACCGCCCGCGCCGCGTTCGAGCGTCCGTGCGACGCGACCGATCGTGGTCACGCTGACCTGGGTGCGGTCGTGGATCTCGCGATAGGGGATGCCCTGCGCCACCAGCGGCACGACCCGCCAGCGATCGGTCATCGCCTCGAGTTCGGCCGGCGTGCAGAGGTCTTCGAGAAACGCCCGCACCTCGGCCGCCCCGCGCAGGCGGTCGATCACCGAGGCGAGCGTGTCGAGCACGTCTTCCTGTACCTCCACCGCTCCGTCAGCACGACGCTTCATCCGTCACTCCAATGTATTAACGCGTTAACACATTAGGGCAAGCGTTGGACGAGGTCAACCGCTGCTTTCCTGTGGGAGCAGACGCCACGGGCCGGGGCTTCCTCGACGGAGTCCCCGCCCGGACAAAGGTGATCCGGAGAGTGGGTTTAGCGGTGCGGTGATCGCCGCCTGCCGCGGCGGCGCCGCGGTCGTGCGCGGGCTACCGGATCCTGCGTGGGCTACCGGGTGCAGGCCACGGCATCAGGCCGTGGCCCAGGCGGTGTGGGCTCAGGCCGAACGCGCCGCTGCAAGCACCACGCCATCGACCACGAGCTGGACGGCCGCGGCGACCTCGCCATCCAGCGCACGGTCGCGCTGCAGGAACGGGATGCGCTGCCGGATCGCCGCGTGCGCGGCGGCCACCGCGCGGCCGGGATGGAACTCGTCCGCATCGGCCAACTCGGTCCGCAGCGCCTCGACATCGGCGATGAATCCGGCGTGGTCGCGGTGGTCCTGGCGCGGCGCGCCGGACACCTTGTCCGCCAGTGCGGCGGCGTCGCCCCGGGCGGCCAAACCGCGGGCGGCGTTGATCATGTCGCGCCGGAGGTCCAGCGCCTGCGCGGCGGTGTACAGCTCCAGGCCGAGCACCTTGCCGAGGTCGTCGGCCATCGCCAGCACGTGGCGCGCCTCGTTGGCGCCCATCGAGACGTGGTCCTCGGCGTTGGCGCTGGTCGGGATCGAATAGACCGACGCCGGGTGCGCGCGGCTTGCGAGGTCGTTGACGATCGCCGCGGCGGTGTACTGCACGATCATGAAGCCCGACTCGGTCGCGTCCTCGTTGCCGATCAGGAAACCCGGCAGGCCGTCGTTGGTGGCCGGGTCCACCAGCTTGTTGAGGCGGCGCTCGGAGATGCTGGCCAGCACCGGGATCGCCGCCTTGACGTAGCTCATCGCCAGCGCCAGCGGCATGCCGTGGAAGTGGCCGGCGGAGATCACCTGCTCCTCGACGTGCTCCCTGTCGGCGTCGGGGAACACGATCGGGTTGTCGGTCAGCGCGTTGAGTTCGACCTCCAGCACGCGCGCGGCCTGCGCCACCGCGTCGCGTACCGCGCCGTGCACCTGCGGGATGCAGCGCAACGAATAGCTGTCCTGCGGCTGGTGCTTCTTGCCGCCGCGGAACGGCCGGAACCGGGTGTAGAACTTCTCGCGGCCGTGGCGCTGGGTGAACGGCACCCAGTCCCACCCGATGTCGAAGCGCAGCGACTGCGCCTCCGCGGCATCCCATGCCTCCGGCGTCCACGGCCGGAACCTCGGCACCAGGTGGTACGGGATGTCGGCAAGGGTCGAGCCGTCCAGCAGCCGCCGCAGGTGCGCGGCGACCTCGACCTGCCCCGGGTGCGGACGCAGCGCGTGCACCTCCTCGGCGAACGCACCGAGGCGACCGGCGAACGCATCGATCGTCATCGCCGCGGCAAGGTCGGCGGTGTCGAGCAGGTCCTCCAGCTTCGACAGCGCCAGCACGCCGCAGGCCAGCATCTGCGCGGTGCCGTTGTTGAGCGCCAGGCCCTCCTTGTACGACAGCGTCACCGGCTGCAGGCCCGCACGCGACAGCGCTTCGGCGCCGGACAGGCGCTCGCCCCGGTAGAACGCCTCGCCGCCGCCGAGCAGCACGATCGCCAGGTGCGACAGCGGCGCGAGGTCGCCCGACGCGCCGACCGAACCCAGCTGCGGCACCACCGGCACGATCCCGGCGTTGAGCATCGCCGCCAGCGCCTGCAGGGTCTCGACCCGGATCCCGGAATGGCCGCGCATCAGCGTGTTGATGCGGATGCACAGCATCGCCCGGACCACCTCCGGTGCGAACGGCTCGCCGACGCAGACCGCATGGGTGACGATCAGGTTGCGCTGCAACTCCTCGTGCAGCGACTCGTGCGGGTTGACCGCGTCCTCGCCGGCGCCGCTGCGCAGCCGATGGCTGCCGAGCAGGCGGTCGGCGTTGCTGCCGAAACCGGTCGAGACGCCGTAGATGGGTTCCTCGCGCCGGACCTGTTCGGCAAGGAACCCCGCCGCGCGGGCGACCGCCGGCAACTGCTCCTCGGCCAGCTCCACCTGTGCCCCGTGCGCGACGGCGACCAGCCCGGCCCGGGTCAGCGAACGGCCATCCAGACGTACCGGCTTCATGCCCGGCCCTCCATCCGCGGTTGCGCCAGCTCGACCTTCAGCGCCTGCGCCAGCTCGGCGCGGGGCACTTCGAACTGGTCGGCGCGGCGCAGGTCCTTCACCGTCACCGTGCCCTTGGCGATCTCCTCCTCGCCCAGCACCGCGACAAACCGGATGCCGGCGCGGTCGGCGTACTTGAACTGCTTCGCCAGCTTGGACGGCTCCATCACCACCTCGGTGTTGAGCCCTCCCTGGCGCAACTCATGCGCCAGCGACAGGCAATGCGGCAGCACTTCGGCATCCATCTGGGTGACCAGCACCTGCACCGTGCTGTCGGCGGTGTCGAGCAGGCCGGCCTCGCGCAGTTGCCAGAACAGCCGGGTCAGGCCGATCGAGATGCCGACGCCGGGCAGCTTCGACTTCGTGTAATGGCTGGCGAGGTTCTCGTAACGGCCGCCGGAGCAGATCGAACCGATCTGCGGATAGTCGTCCAGCGTGGTCTCGTAGACGGTGTCGGTGTAGTAGTCGAGCCCGCGCGCGATCGAGAAGTTGAGCGCGTAGTCGGCCTCGGGCACGCCCAGCGCGCGGACCAGCTCCAGTACCTCGCGCAGTTCGGCCACGCCCTCGCGCAGCGCGTCGTTGCCATCGCCGAGCACGTCGAGGCAGGCCAGCGCGTCGGCATGCGAGGTCGAGCGCACCTCGACGAATTCGAGGATCCGCGCGACCGCGTCCGCGGCCAGGCCAAAGCCTTCGCCGGTCAGCGTCTCTCGGACGTAGTCGGCGCCGCGCTTGTCGAGCTTGTCGACCTCCCGCAGCACCCGCGCCTGCAGGTCCGGCTCGGCCACGCCCTGCGCCTCGAAGAAGCCGCGCATCAGTTTGCGGTTGTTGAGCTGGATGGTGAACTTGCCGATCGCCAGCTCGGAGAACACCGCGTGGATGACCGCCGGGATCTCGGCGTCGAACCGCGTGCTCAGCGCATCCTTGCCGACCACGTCGATGTCGCACTGGTAGAACTCGCGGAAGCGGCCGCGCTGGGCACGCTCGCCGCGGTAGACGCGCTGCATCTGGTAGCGGCGGAACGGGAAGGCGAGGTCGTGCTCGTGTTCGGCGACGTAGCGTGCCAGCGGCACCGTCAGGTCGAAGCGCAGCGCCAGCTCTGGAAGGGCACGCTCGGGCAGTTCGCCGCCCTGCCCCTGCGCGGCCTTGTCCAGCGCGCCGGTCGACTGTACGAAGTAGACCTGCCGCTCGGTCTCGCCGCCGGACTTGGTCAGCAGCACCTCCGACAGCTCCATCACCGGCGTTTCCACCGGCAGGAAGCCGAACCGCTCGTAGTTGCGGCGGATGGTGTCGAGCATGCGCTGGAAGGCGATCTGGTCGCGTGGGAGCAGCTCCATTACACCGGGCGGCGTGCGCGGCTTGATCGGCGACGGGGTCGGGGCGTTGCTCAAGGCAGGGCTCCAGGCGGGGCGCAAAGGGATCGCGACAGTTTAGCGGTCCGCCATGGGCCCCGCCCCGCCCGCGATGCGCCCCCTTGCCGGATGCCCCGGCACCCCCTAAAATGCGCGGCTCTGCAGTCGGGGTGTAGCTCAGCCTGGTAGAGCGCTACGTTCGGGACGTAGAAGTCGCAGGTTCAAATCCTGTCTCCCCGACCAATCAGTTGAAGCAGAACGCAAAAAAGCCGGCCTCGCGCCGGCTTTTTCGTGTCTGGTCGACGGGTCGCCCGTCCGGGGCCCGCAGCCTCGGCCGCGGGCCTCGCCGCATTCAGGCCGCCTCGGCGACCTTCGGCACATCGGCGTGCCGGGTCTGCCCCTCGCCGCGCACGACGTAGCGCTCGATCGTCAGCGACTCCAGCCCCATCGGGCCGTAGGCGTGCAGGCGGGTGGTCGAGATGCCGATCTCCGCGCCGAGCCCCAGCTCGCCGCCGTCGTTGAAGCGCGAGGAGGCGTTGACCACCACCGCCGAGCTGCGGATCGCGCGGATGAAGCGGTCGATCGCCGTCTGGTCGGTGCTGCAGATCACCTCGGTGTGGTCGGAGGTGTGGCGGTGGATGTGGGCGATCGCGTCGTCGATCGAATCGACCACGCGCACGGCGAGGACCGGCGACAGGAACTCGGCCGCGTAGTCGTCCTCGGTCGCGGCGCTGGCGCCGGGGAACAGCGCGCGGGTGCGCTCGCAACCACGGATCTCCGCGCCACGCGCCTGCATTTCGGCCAGCGCGTCCGGCAGCCATTCTTCGGCGATGTCGGCGTGCACGAGCATCGTCTCGAGCGAGTTGCACACGCCCGGGCGCGACAGCTTGCCGTCGATCGCCAGCTTCAGCGCCAGCGCGGGGCCGGCCGCGCGGTCGACGTAGAGGTGGCACACACCCTTGTAGTGCTTGATCACCGACACCCGGGCGTTCTCGGCGACGAAGCGGATCAGCCGCTCGCCGCCGCGCGGGATCGCGAGGTCGACCAGGTCGGTCAGCTGCAGCAATTCCAGTACGTGCTCGCGCGCGGTGTCCTCCACCAGCGCCACCGCCTCGGCCGGCAGGCCGTGGTCGGCGAGTGCACGGTGCAGGCAGCGGGCGATCGCGATGTTGCTCTCGCGCGCCTCCGAGCCACCCCGCAGCAGCACCGCGTTGCCGGCGCGCAGGCACAGCGCGGCGGCATCGGCGGTCACGTTCGGGCGGGCCTCGTAGATCATCGCCACCAGCCCGAGCGGAATGCGCACCTTCTCCACCACCAGCCCGTTCGGGCGGGTCTCGCGGCGGGTGACCTGGCCGACCGGGTCGGGGAGCGCGGCGACTTCGCGGATCGCGGCGACGATGCCGTCGATGCGGGCGTCGTCGAGCTTCAGCCGATCGAGCATGGCGCCGGTGGTGCCGTTGGCGTGGGCGCGCTCCATGTCGGCGGCGTTGGCTTCGAGGATGCCGGCGCGGCCGGCGTCGACCGCATCGGCCATCGCCGACAGCAGCGTGGCGCGGCCGGTGTCGTCGAGGCCGGCGATGGCGAGGGACGCGGCGCGCGCGCGGGTGGCGAGATCGCGGACGTAGCCGCTGTGTCGGGTGGTCATCAAAGGGTCTCCGTGAACAGTTCGGGGGTGGCGGCGGCAGCGGCGGGCGTCAGCAGGACGAGGTCGTCGCGACGGATCACCGATTCGCCGTTGTGGAAGCCGAGCACCGATTCGATCTCGCGGCTGTGGCAGCCGGCAATGCGCTCCAGATGGGTCGAGTCGTACTGGACCAGCCCGCGGGCGAGGCGCCGGTGCCCGCGCTCGGGCAGCACGTCGACCATCGCGTCGCGGCAGAAGTCGCCCTCCACCCCGACGATGCCGCCCGGCAGCAGCGATGCGCCCTGCCCGGCCAGCGCCTTGGCGGCGCCCGCATCGACGCGGATGGCACCGCCGCTGGGCGGGGTGTGGCGCAGCCACAGCTTGCGCGCGACCAGCCGGTCGCCGTGCGCGGGAATGAAGGTGCCGCGCAGGCGGTCCTCGGCAAGAGCGGCGATGGTGTCGGCGTCGTGGCCGCAGAACAGCGCGGTGTCGATGCCGGCGGCGGCGGTCTTGGTGGCCGCCTCCAGCTTGGTGTACATGCCGCCGGTGCCGAGCGAGCCCGCCCCACCCTGCGCCATCAGCATCACCTCGGGGGTGATCTCCTCGACCCGCGGCATCGGCCGCGCGTCCGGGTCGCGCACCGGGTGGCCGGTGTACAGGCCGGCGGTGTCGGTGGCGATCAGCAGCACGTCGGCCTCGACCAGGGTGGCGACCACCGCGGCGAGGTTGTCGTTGTCGCCGAGCTTGAGCTCGTCGATGGCGACGGTGTCGTTCTCGTTGACGATCGGCAGCGCGCCGATCCGCAGCAGCTCGCGCAGCGTCGCGCGGGCGTTGAGGTAGCGGCGGCGGTTGCGCAGGTCGTCGTGGCTGAGCAGCACCTGCGCGACCGGTTGCTCCACCAGCCCCTGCCACAGCGCCAGCATCGGCGTCTGACCGACCGCGGCGAGCGCCTGCCGCTGGGCGAGACCGACGCCGTTGCTCGCCATCAGGCCGCGCCCGGCGGCGACCGCACCCGACGACACCAGCAGCACCTCGCGGCCCTGGTCACGGAAACGCGCGATGAGATTGGCGAGTGCGGCGGCATTGCGCTTGCCGAGCCCGCCCTTGCCGTCGGTCAGCAGGCTGCTGCCGACCTTGAGCACGGCGCGCTGCCAGCGTGGCAACGGTTGTTCGGGGAAAGTCTTGTCCGGGAACGTGGCGATCATCGGCGCGGTGGTCCTCCTGTAGTGCAGCGACGCGCATGCCGGGCATGGCGACAGGGAGGAGAACAGCGGACCGGCGTGGACGTAGGCGCCAAGCGCCAAGGTGTCCGGCGATGCTGGATGGAGTGCCCCGGAGGTTGCGATGCACCGGCGATGGCGGCGGTGATTCGCGGCGGTATACGTCGGAGGTCGCGTGGCGACCGGCGGACTTCCAAGTGAAGCCGAAGACGTACGTGCGAGGCAACGGCGTTACGTGCACCAACGCCGGAAGCTGTACTCGAAAGCGTGGAAGTCTAGCAATTCCAAGGCTTCCGGGCCAGCGACGGGTTCAGGAGAGGGTTGGTTTGGGGCGGTGTAGCCGCGCGATCACCGCAGCCGAATGAGACCCATCGCCCGTGATTACCGGTCGCACGGACGCCCCCTGAAACGATGTGCAGCTGTCGACATCCGCACCGCCACCAGGCTCCTGTAGGAGCGACGTAAGTCGCGACCCACTGGCAATCGAGGCCGAAAGATCAACGCGCACCCACGATCGCGCGACCGCGCCATTGCGTGGATCGCGGCGCCGACGAATTGTCAGTGGGTCGCGACTTACGTCGCTCCTACAACCAGGCACATCATTGGTCGGTCAAGGCGGCAAGCCGTTCGCGCAACACGTCCAGCCGCAGATCACCCGCCGCTCCCGGCGACACGCGCGCGGCCAGGCTCGTCGTAGGCTCACCCTCGCCCCACCGCGCCGGGTCGGCCGCCTCGCGGTAGGCATCGCGGAACGGCTTGCCATCGCGTGCGAGGTCGACCGCGAGGTCGGTCGCGTACATCGACGGATCGAGCGCGGCGCGCATCGCGTCGGGCTTCCATTCGAGGTTGCGCAGCAGGTCCGGCAGCACGCCGAGCGCGCCGAGGCCGCGGCCGAAGGCGTGGAAGATCGCGCCCTTGGAGAACTGCAGGTCGCGGTGGTAGCCGGACGGCAGCGACAGCAGTTGCTCGACCTCGGCCCTGCCCGCCGCGACGCTGGCGTAGCTGGCGCGCATCAGTTCGATGACATCCGGGTTGCGCTTGTTCGGCATGATCGAGCTGCCGGTGGTGTACTGCGGCGGCAGCGCGACGAAGCCGAACTCGGCGCTGGTGAACAGGCTAAGGTCCCACGCCAGCCGACGCAGGTCGAGCACCGCGCTGGACAGTGCCTCGATCGCCGCCAGCTCGAACTTGCCACGCGAGAGTTGCGCGTACGTGGCAGCCACCTGCATCCGGCCGAAACCCAGCGCCTGCGTGGTGTGGTCGCGGTCCAGTGGCAGGTTGACGCCGTAGCCAGCGGCGCTGCCGAGCGGGTTGGCGTCGACCCAGGCCAGGGTGTCGCGCGCGCGCGCCGCGTTGTCGATGAAGCCCTCGGCCCACGCCGCCCACCACATGCCCAGCGACGACACCACGGCACGCTGCAGGTGGGTGTAGCCGGGCAGCGGCACGTCACGCTCGGCCTGCGCGCGGTCCAGCGCGACGCCTGCGACTTCGCGGCACAGCGACTGCAGCGTGGCGAGGCGGTCCTTCAGCCACAGCCGGGTGGCGACCAGCACCTGGTCATTGCGGCTGCGGCCCGCGTGGATGCGCCGGCCGGTGGCGCCGAGTCGCTCGACCAGCCGGGCCTCGATCGCCGAATGGCCGTCCTCGTAGCGGCCGTCAAGAACGAAGGCGCCGCCCTGGAAGTCGTTGGCCAGCGTGTCGAGCTCGCGCCGGATCGCGGCGAGCTCGTCGGCGGACAGGAGGCCGATGCGCTGCAGCCCTTCCGCGTGCGCGGCGCTGGCGCGGATGTCGAACGCGAAGAACTCGCGGTCGAGGATGACGTCGTCACCAGCGCAGAACTGCTGGATGCGCTCGTCGATGCGGACGCCAGGCTTCTGCCAGAGGAGGTCGGTCATGGTGTGAGTTCCGTGGGCGATCCGGTTGTGTGATGGGTATGGTTGGGCAAAGGGTGCAATCGGGGCGATGTGCAAGGTTCGACGCGCGATATCGGCGGGTGAGGGGCGGCGCAGCCAATAGCGCGATGTAGTTCAGCGGATCCCGGTCAGCTCGGAGAAGCCAAACGCCCGGTTGAGGTTCTGCAGCGCCTGCGTCGCCGCGCCCTTCAGCAGGTTGTCCTCCGTGGCGACGACGACCAGCCGCCGGCCGTCGCCCGACAGGGTGAAGCCGCCGATCTCGACGTGGTGCCGCCCGGCGATCGCGCTGACCCACGGCGCCTCGTCGACCACGCGTACCAGCGGCTCGCCGGCATAGCGCTCGCGGTAGCGCGCCCGCACCCCGTCGAGCGCGAGCGGCCGCGCGAGGTGCAGGTTGGCGGTCACCGTGATGCCCCTGAAGTGCGGCGCCACGTGCGGCATGAACTCGACCGCGTGGCCGAGCCGGGCCGACACCTCGCGCTCGTGCACGTGGCCGGTGAGCGCGTACGGCATCAGGTTGTCGCGCAGCCTGTCGGGGTCGTTCCGGTCGGACGGCGTGGTGCCGGCACCGGAATGGCCGGACACGCCGAAGCACTGCACCGGCCCGTCCAGCACGTCGAGCATCGGCGCGATCACCAGCTGCATCGCGGTGGCGTAACAACCCGGGTTGCTGATCCGGCGCTGGCCGGCATGGTCGCCACGGGTCAGTTCAGGTAGGCCGTAGTACCAGCCGGGGTCGAAGCGGTAGTCGGCCGACAGGTCGATCAGCAGCGCGTCGGAGCCGGCCCGGTCGAACGCTTCCACGCAGCGCGCGGCCTTGCCGTTGGGCAGGGCCAGGACCGCCGCGTCGGCGCCTAGCCGTGGCAGCTCGTCGTAGTCCGGCGAGCTGTAGCGCAGGTCGCCGCGGTAGTCCGGGTTGTGGTCGGCCACGCGCTGGCCATCGAGCGCGCGCGAGGACACGAACGCCAGCTCGAACCGCGGGTGGCCGGCGACCAGCCGGATCAGCTCGGCGCCGACATGGCCGCGCGCGCCGACGATGCCGAGGGAAATTGTGGCGCCACTCATGATGCCGCCTCCGGTGCGTCGTAGCGGGCAAGCTTCGCTTCCAGGTGCCGCCGCACCGCCGGCCATTCGCCGTCAATGATCGAATACGTCACGGTGTCGCGCAGGCTGCCGTCGGCGTGGCGCAGGTGGTTGCGGATCACGCCATCCCGCTTCGCGCCGAGGCGCTCGATCGCGTTGCGCGAGGCGTGGTTGAACCAGCTGGTCTGGAAGCCGACCGCGGCGCAGCCAAGCGCCTCGAAGGCATGGCCGAGCAGCAGCCGCTTGGCCTCGGTGTTGAGCCCGGTACGCTGTACGCGGCGCGCGTACCAGGTGTAGCCGATCTGCAGCCGTGGCACCGACGGGTCCATGTCGTAGAAGCGCGTGCTGCCGCAGGGCACGTCGTCGGCATCGAGTACGGCGAACGCCATCGAACCGCCGCCGGCCTGCTTGCGCAGCGCGGCCTCGACATACGCGTCCATGTCGGCGGACGTCGGCACGCTGGTGTACCAGGCCGAGGCCAGCGCCTCGTCGGTCGCGGCGCGCAGGCTGTCGACGTGCTCCCTACGCAGCGGCTCCAGCCGTACGTGGCGGCCGGCCAGCGTCGGCACCGTGGTCCATGCCCCGCTCATGGCTGCACCTCCATGTCGGCGTCGACCGGCCCGAGCAGGGTCGGTGCGCGTTCGCGGCAATGCGCGACGCAGCGGGCAATCGCATCGAATCCTTCCATCCCGTACCAGAACACGTTCCATTGCTCCTGCTTGATGTGGCCATCGGCCTCGGCGTAGTAGAACGCATTGACCGGGTTGCCGTGGCGCGAGCGCCAGAACACCCGCGGATTCTGCTCGCGCATGACCTGCCAGACCGCACGGCCGAGGCCCTCGCCCTGCGCCTCGTCGAGCACGGCGAACTTGTCGAGGTAGGTCCCGCCATCACCGTCTTCGTGCCCGTCAACCAGGATCACCGCCGCGCGGTAGTTCTCGCTGACGTAGGCGCGGTGCAGCGCGGTGCGTTCGAAGTAGTCCGGCGCCAGCCGGCGACCGAACGCCGACTCGACGAGCCCACGCAGCCGCGGCAGGTTCAGCGCCTCCCAGCGGTCCGCCTGCAGCACACGCTCGCCGCGCCGGACCAGCGTGCCGGAGCCCTTGTGGGTGAACAGCTCCTTGGCCAGTTCGGCCGGCCGGGTGATCGACACCGACGACGACAGCGGCAGCCGGTCGAGCAGTTGCTTGACCTGCTCGATCTTCACCCGCATGCCGCCATGCACCCACGGCTGCGCCAGCAGGTGTTCGTACTCGGTCGACAGGTTGATCGAGTCGATCACCCTGCCCTGCGCGTCGAGCAGCCCGCCGGTCCCGGTCAGGAACACGATCTTGTAGGGCTGCAGCACCTGCACCAGCTCGTTGGCGGCGAAATCGGCGTTGATGTTGAGGATCTGCCCGCCGGCGGTCTCGCCGAGGCTGGCGATCACCGGGATCGAACCGGCCTGCAGGCTGGCCTGGATCGGCGCGAGGTCGACCCGGGTGACCTGTCCGACCAGCCCGAGGCCGTCACGGTCGAGGTAGTCGGCCTCGAACACGCCGGAGACGATCGAGGTGGCGCGGGCATCGTTGCGTTGCAGCGCCTCGACCAGCCGCAGGTTCTGCGCATGGAACACCCGGCGCACCACCGCCAGCGCCTCCGGCGAGGTCACCCGCAGGCCGTCGACGGTGCGCTTCTCGATGCCGGCAGCGGACAGTTCCGCGTCCAGCTGCGGGCCGGCGCCGTGGATCACGATCGGGGTCAGGCCGACGTCCTGCAGGAACGCCAGCGACGAGGTCAGCGCGTCAAGGTCGTCGCGCAGCACCGCGCCGCCGACCTTGACCACGGCGAAGCGCGCGGCGTCCAGCTGCGAGAAGCGCTTGAGGTACTGGCTGATCTCCTTCGCGCTGGCCATGCTGGACAGCAGCCGGACGATGGTCTGGCGGGTCTGGAGGTCGTGGATGGTGGGGGGGATGGTCATCGGCTTCGTGGGTGGTTTCCTGTAGGAGCGACGTGAGTCGCGCCCTGTACATCGTCTCCAGCGTTCGGCGGGTCGCGACTCACGTCGCTCCTACGTCGAAGCGCCATCGAGGATCCGGGTGACGGACTCGCCGTAACGCTGCAACTGCTCCAGCGCCACCCACTCGTCCGCGGTATGCGCCTGGGCGATGTCGCCCGGCCCGTAGACCAGCGCGGTCAAGCCGGCGGCCGAGAACAGCGAGGCCTCGGTCCAGAAGTCGACCGCGTTGCCGATCGGCAGCTCCAGCGCCTCGGCGAGGTCGCGCGCCTGCAGCCGGCGATCCTCGGCGGCGGCGATGTCGCCGGCGGGCAGTGGCGGACCGCGGAAGGTCTCCTCGTAGCGCGCCACCGCGCCGGCTTCCACCAGCGTGCCGAAGCGCGCGTGCAGTGCGTCGGTCGACATCGACGGCAGCGGCCGGAAACCGAACCGCAGCTCGGCCGACGGCGCGATCATGTTCGCCTTGATCCCGCCCTCGACCTTGCCGATGTTGAAGCGCAGGCCGGTCAGCCCGCCGAAGCGCTGGTGCGACTCCGCCTCGACCACGTCGAGCGCGCGGCTGCCCCAGCGCATCGCCTGGTGCAGCGCACTGGCGTGCTGGGCCTCGGCGTTGGACGCGTGGCCGGCGCTGCCGCGGAAATGCATCAGCACCGAGCTGATGCCGCGGTGGGCGAGCACCGCCTCGCAGGCGGTCGGCTCGGCGACGATGGCCTCGGTGAAGCCGTGGTCGCGGCCCAGTGCGTTCTGTTTCAGGAACGCGGCGATGCAGCGCGTGTCGTTGGCCTCCTCGTCGGTGCTGAACAGGAACGCGGCATCGCCCGACGTGCGCGCCGCCGCGGCCAGCAGCCCGGCCGCCGCGCTCTTGATGTCGCAGGCGCCGAGCCCGATCGCGTGGTCGCCGGTGACGCGCAGCACGTGCGGGTCGGCGCTCCACGCCGGCGACGACGGCACGGTATCGAGGTGCACGTTGAACAGCCGGCGCGGGTTGCCGCGGACGGCCAGCATTGACACCGCGCCCTCGCCGTGGTCGGTGACGTCGACGCGGAAGCCCGGCAGTTGCGCGAGCAGGTAATCGAACATGCCGCCGGTGCCGATCCGGCGGGGCGGGTTGCGGGTGTCGAAGGCGACGAGGGCTTCGAGGTGGCGGAGGATGTCGGGGAGCATGGGATCTTTGTGGTTCTGCTTTGTGCTTTGTGTAGGAGCGACGTGAGTCGCGACCTGTACATCGATAGGCGGGGTCGGCGGGTCGCGACTTACGTCGCTCCTACGCCGCGGAGCAAGTCCAGTCGGACATCGGATCCGACCTGACGATTCAGGGCTACTTCCGGTTGACCTCCGCCCAAAGCGTGCTGCTCATCCCG
Organism: Lysobacter sp. CC-YZS074; assembly: GCF_056739745.1. Taxonomy (NCBI): domain Bacteria; kingdom Pseudomonadati; phylum Pseudomonadota; class Gammaproteobacteria; order Lysobacterales; family Lysobacteraceae; genus Lysobacter; species Lysobacter sp. CC-YZS074. Next base: position 2,166,843 of record NZ_CP200301.1, read on the forward strand.
AACAGCTTGATGAAGCCCTCGGCCTCGGCCACGCCCCAGTCCGCCGCCTGCGCATAGGTCGCGCCGCTGGTGTTGAGGATGTGCGGGGATTCGACCGCGACCGCGTTGACCACGCCGCCGTGGGTCTCCAGCACCACCTCGCCGTTGACGGTCAACTGGCTGGATGCGAGGAAGGCTTCGAGGTCGGTCTTCAGCGGGTCGTGGAAGAAGCCTTCGTACACCAGCTCCACCCACTTGCGCGCGACCTCGGGCTTGAAGCGGTTCTGCTGCTTACTCAGCACCGCCTCTTCCAGCGCGCGGTGGGCGACCAGCAGCGCAGCCAGTCCGGGCGCCTCGAAGATGATCCGGCCCTTCAGGCCGATCGTGGTGTCGCCGGTATAGAGCCCGCGGCCGACGCCGTACTGCGCGAACAGGCCGTTGAGCTTCGCCAGCAGTTCGTGACCTGCGACCTTCGCGCCATCCAGCGTCACCGCCTCACCGCGCTCGAAGCCGACCCGCACCCGCATTGGCTGCGCCGGCCATTCGGCGCGTGGCCTGCACCAGCCCACCGCGCCCTCGCCCGGTGCCTGCCAGCGGTCGATCTCGCCGCCGGACATGGTCAGGCCGAGCAGGTTCTCGTTGATCGTGTAGGCCTTCTGCCTGGCGCGCACTGCGAAACCGCGCTCCTCCAGGTAGGCCTGTTCGTAGGCGCGGACCTCGGTGTGCTCCTTCTGGATCTCGCGGATCGGGGCCACGATCTCGTAGTCGCCCAGCGCCTTGACCGCAAGGTCGAAGCGGACCTGGTCGTTGCCCATGCCGGTGCAGCCGTGGGCGATCGCGCGGGTGCCGAGTTCGGCGCAGCGCTCCAGCGCCGCCTCGACGATCAGGTAGCGGTCCGACACCAGCAGCGGGTACTGGCCCTGGTAGCCCTCGCCCGCCCACACGAACGGCTTGACGAAGCCCGACCAGATCGCCGGGCCGCCGTCGACGGTGACGTGGCTGGCGACGCCCAGTTCGGCGGCGCGCTGCTCGATGAAGGCGCGCTCCTCCGCGTCGACGCCGCCGGTGTCGGCGAACACGGTGTGCACGGCCCAGCCGCGCTCCTGCAGGTAGGGCACGCAGAAGCTGGTGTCGAGGCCGCCGGAAAAGGCGAGGACGATGTCTTTGCTCATGGTCGGATTCTTCGGAGTGTGTGTTGACGCGGATCAGCGGTTCGCGAGCGTGGCCATCACGGCCTTCTGCACGTGCAGGCGGTTCTCGGCCTCGTCGATCGCGATGCAGCGCGGCGAGTCCATCACCGCGTCGGTCGCCTTGACGTTGCGGCGCAGCGGCAGGCAATGGCTGAAGACGCCGTTGTTGGTCAACGCCATCTTTCGTTCGTCGACGATGAAGTGCCTGTACCGGTCGCGGATGGGCTTTTCCGGCGCCCAGTTGCCGAAGTACGGCAATGCGCCCCAGCTCTTGGCGTACACCACGTCGGCGCCGGTGTAGGCGCTGTCGATGTCGTGGCTGACCGCGAGCGAGCCGCCGGACTCGGCGACGTTGGCATCGGCCCAGCCCATGTAGCGCTCGTCCAGCACGTACTCGGGCGTCGGACACAGCAGGGTCACGTCCATGCCCATGCGGGTGGCGATGGTCAAGGCGGAGTTGGCGACGGCGGTGTTGAGCGGCTTCGGGTGGTAGGTCCAGGTCAGCACGAACTTCTTCCCGCGCAGGTCGGCGGTGCCGAAGTGCTCCTGCAGCGCCATCGCGTGGGCCAGTTCCTGGCACGGGTGGGTGATCGTCTCCATGTTGATCACCGGCACCGGCGAGTACTTCGCGAATGCCTGCAGCACCCGGTCCTCGCGGTCGACCGACCAGTCGACGAACTTCGGGAACGCGCGCACGCCGATCAGGTCGGCGTAGCGGCCGAGCACCCGCGCGACCTCGGCGACGTGCTCCTCGGCCTCGCCGTCCATGACCGTGCCGAGGTCGAATTCGATCGGCCAGGCATCCTTGCCCGGCTGCAGCACCACCGCATGGCCGCCAAGCTGGAACGCGCCGAGTTCGAAGCTGGTGCGGGTGCGCATCGACGGGTTGAAGAACACCAGCGCGATGGACTTGCCGCGCAGCTGGTCGCCGAGTTTGTCGCGCTTGAACGCGGCGGCCTGCGCGAGCAGCGCGTCGAGGTCGGCGCGCGACCAGTCCTGGGTGTTGAGGAAGTGGCGGGGAGTCGGGGTCATCTCGGGAGTCCTTCGGGGAGAGGGAATCGCCGGGCGCGAAAAACAAAAAAGCCCAGCGCAGAGGCTGGGCTTTCGTGTGTCACGCAACGATGACGTGCGTGCGAGCGGCTACCCGGCCTGGAGTGAAGGCAGGCGTCGGCGCGCGCGCGAGGTCATCCCCGCCGCCATCCAGGCGGAGGTCATGATGTCGGCGTCGGCGCGGGGGTGGCTCATCGGTGGCGAATGCTCGCATGTGCGCAGGCCGGCGGCAACAGGTTTCCGCCGGGCCGCGAAAAGGCGCTCAGTGGCTGCGCGAACCGGTTACCACCGGGGTGACGCCGATCCGTATCCGCAGGCGGTTGCCCGGGTCGTCCGGCAGTCGCGAGCGGTACTTGGCCCCCTTGTAGACGTAGTCGACGTCATAGGCGATCGGGCGGCGGAACTCCCGCTCCACCGGCACGGCACGGCAGCCGGGGTCGGGCTGCTCGTCACTCTGCCGGGTCAGCGCATCCTTGACCGCACCGACGACGCGCGACAGCCCGGAGCGATCCGCGTCCGGCGCCGGCGACTGGTCGCACTGCTCTTCGATGCTGGTGGCGGTAAGGGTCTGGTACACCGGGGTCACCCGCAGCACCTGCGCGTAGGCGAAACGCACGTTCTCGGCCTGGATCACCGTCGTCTCCTGGGCCCACGCCGCGTTCGCCAACAGGACGGTCAGCAGGATGGGCATCGACAGGACGAGGCGGTTCATTCGGCTCGGGGTGCTCGGGCAGGCGTATTCAGCAAGTGTATGCGGGAGCCGGCGGAAACGCCTGAATGCCTGCTGTCATGCCCCGGTACCCGTGCCCACCCCGGCTAGAATGTCGCAAATCCCGGCAATACCCCCCATGAGCCTGCACCTCTACAACAGCCTGACCCGCCGGGCCGAGCCGTTCGCGCCCGCCGATCCTTCCCGCCCGACCATGTATGTCTGCGGCCCGACGGTCTACAACTACGTGCACATCGGCAACGCGCGCGGGCCGGTGGTGTTCGGCGTGCTCGCCGACCTGCTGCGCCGTCGCTACGGCGCCCTCGCCTACGCCCGCAACATCACCGACGTCGACGACAAGATCAACGCCGCCGCGAAGGAACAGGGCGTGCCGATCTCGACGATCACCGACCGCTTCGCCGCCGCCTACCGGGAGGACATGGCGGCCCTCGGCGTCGCGCCGCCGGACATGGAGCCGGAGGCGACCGGACACATCGGCCAGATCGTCGCGATGATCGAACGCCTGATCGGCACCGGCCACGCCTACGCCGCGGAGGGCCACGTGCTGTTCTCGGTGGCGAGCTTCGACGGCTACGGCAAGCTCTCGCGTCGCGATACGGAGGACATGCTCGCCGGCGCGCGGGTCGAAGTCGCGCCGTACAAACGGGACCCGGGCGACTTCGTGCTGTGGAAGCCCTCGACCGATGATCTGCCCGGCTGGGATTCGCCCTGGGGTCGTGGCCGGCCGGGTTGGCACATCGAATGCTCGGCGATGGCGGCGGCCCACCTGGGCGAGACCATCGACATCCATGCCGGCGGCGTCGACCTGCAGTTCCCGCACCACGAGAACGAAATCGCCCAGAGCGAATGCGCGCACGGTGGCAAGGTGTTCGCCCGCTGGTGGCTGCACAACGGCATGCTCAACTTCGGCGGCGCCAAGATGAGCAAGTCGCTGGGCAACATCGAGAAGGTCCACGACCTGGTCCGCGCCCATCCGCCGGAGGCGCTGCGCTATGCGCTGCTCTCGGCCCACTACCGGCAGCCGCTGGACTGGTCGGACGCCCTGATCGAGCAGAGCGTGCGCACCCTGGACCGGCTCTACGGCACCCTGCGGGACATCGATGCGCTAGTGGCTGCGGACGGTAACGCCGGAGCCGTACCGGCGGTCATCGAGGAAGCGCTGGACGACGACCTCAACACCCCGTGGGCGCTGGCCGAACTGGCCGCGATCGCGGCGAATGCGCGCAGCCTGCGCAGCGCGATCGGCGCCGGGACGCCACGGCACGACGACGGCGACGAGCGGCTCGCGGAATTGGCCACGCTGGGGAATCTCCTGCGTGCCGGCGCACGGGCGCTCGGCCTGCTGCAGCAGTCGCCAGCGCAGTGGTTCGCGCGCGGCGCCGCCGGCGACGACGTACGGATCCAGGCGCTGGTGGACGAACGCGCGGCGGCCAAACAGGCCCGCGACTTCGCCCGCGCCGACGCGATCCGCCAGCAACTCGCCGACGAAGGCATCCTGCTGGAGGACACGCCGGCCGGCGTACGCTGGCGCCGCGCCTGAACCCCATGCCCACCTGCGCGGTCGCCAGACGCGCAAGAACCATCGGAAACCGCACGTGACCACCTCCCCCTTTCCGCTCGAACCCACCGCGGCCGAGGCCCAGGCAGCCATCCGCGAGGAGTTCGCGTTCTTCGGCGACTGGTCGGAGCGCTACCAGTACCTGATCGACCTCGGCCGCAAGCTCCCGGCCTTCCCCGATGAGTGGAAGACCGAGGAACACCGGCTGCACGGTTGCCAGTCGATGGTGTGGATCGTTCCGCGTGGCGACGCCGCGCGCCTCGAGTTCCATGCGGTGAGCGACTCGGCCATCGTCTCCGGGCTGATCTACCTGGCGCTGCGGGTGTACTCCGGGCGCAGCGCGGCGGAGATCGTCGCCACCGATGCCGACTACATCGCCGACATCGGCCTGGCGAAGCACCTGTCACCGACGCGCAGCAACGGGCTGGCGGCCCTGCTCGCCTTCATCCGGGAACACGCGGGCGCGGTGCTCGCGCGGGCCGACTGACCGGTGGCGGGCGACGCGGCGACGGTGTTGCGCAACCGCGGCTTCCTGGGGTTGCTCGGCTACCGGCTGCTGGCCCTGTTCGCCAACCAGATCCTCACCGTCACCGTCGGCTGGCAGCTTTACCAGCGCACGTCCGACCCACTCGCCCTCGGCCTGATCGGCCTGGCCGAGGTCATTCCCTACGTCGGCTTCGCATTGTTCGCCGGCTACGCGGTCGACCACCTGCCGCGACGGCGAATCGGCATGGCCGCCTGCCTCGGGCTGGCCACCACCACCCTGCTGCTGGCCGCCATCGCGCATGGCCTGCTGCCCGCCGGCTTCGGCTCGGCGGAGAACCTGCTGATCTACGCGGCGGTGGCGCTCAACGGGCTGGTGCGTGCGTTCCTCACGCCGGTCTACATGTCGCTGTTCGCCCGCGTGCTCAAGCGCGAGGAGTTCGCCCATGGCGCCGGCGTGGGCAGCGTGGCCACGCAGACCGGGCTGGTACTCGGCCCCGCGCTGGGTGGGCTGTTGATCGCAGGCGGCGGGATCACGTCGACCTATCTGGTCGCCACCGGCTTCGCGCTGGTGGCCGCGGCGGCCGTGGTGCGGCTGCCGGTCACCGAGCCGCCGTTGCCGCTGCAGCGGGGCCCGATCTTCGCCAGCATCGGCGAGGGACTGCGGTTTGTCCGGAACAGCCAGGTCGTGTTCGCGGCGCTTGCGCTGGACATGTTTTCGGTGCTGTTCGGCGGGGCCGTGGCGTTGCTGCCGGCGTTCGTCACCGAGGTGTTCGCGGAAGGTCCGGAAGCACTCGGGCTGCTGCGCGCAGCACCGGCGCTGGGGGCGGTCGGCATGGGCCTGTGGCTGGCGCGCCGGCCGCCTCAACGCCACGCCGGTTACCTGCTGCTGGGCTCGGTCGCCGGGTTCGGCGTGTGCATCATCGGCTTTGCGCTGTCGGAGCTGCTGTGGCTGTCGATCGCGATGCTGGCGCTGTCCGGCGCACTCGACAGCGTGTCCATGGTGATCCGCTCGACCGTGGTCCAGCTGGCCACGCCGGATGCCATGCGCGGCCGGGTCGCCTCGATCAACGGCATCTTCATCGGGTCCTCCAATGAGCTGGGCGCGTTCGAGTCCGGCGTGGCGGCGCGACTGCTCGGGCTGGTGCCGTCGGTGGTGTTCGGCGGGACGATGACGCTACTGGTGGTCGGCATCACCGCGCGACTCGCGCCTGCACTGCGGCGGATGGACCTGCGCGAATTACATTGACCGGGCGTTCGCGCGAGCGACTCAGCTCCTGTAGGAGCGGCTTCAGCCGCGATCGGATAATCGGCCCCGGCCGCAGCGGTTCCACATCGCGGCTGAAGCCGCTCCTACAAATGCGGGAAGACACCCAAAACCACAGGTCCGCTGGAGCGCGCATCTTGTTACGACAGAGGGCACAAAAACAGAAAGCCCCGCGATGGCGGGGCTTTCCGGTGGAGCGAAAGGCGGAGCGCCTCAGTCGCCCATCTGCTTCTGCAGGTGCTCCCAGCGCTCCTGCGCATCGATCGTGCGCTCGGCGGTGAGGCGTGCCTCGAGCCGGTCCAGGCCGATCTCCTCGCCGGTATCGACGCAGAAGCCGTAATCGCCGGAGTCCACCCGCTTGAGCGTGCTGTCGATCTTGCTGATCAGCTTGCGATAACGATCGCGCGTGCGCAGCTCCAGCGAGTTCTCCGTTTCGCGGGTCGCGCGCTCGGCTTCGTCGCCCACGTCACGGACTTCGTCCTTCAGGTTCTCGATCGTCTGCTTGGACTCCTCGACCAGATCCGCGCGCCATTTCAGCAGGCGCTGGCGGAAATACTCGAGTTGCAGCGGGCTCATGTACTCCTCGTCCGCCGTCGGCCGATAGCCTTCGGGAACGATCGGACGACCATCTTTTTCTGTCTTGTAAGGCACGACTTTCACTTTACCTCTGGGTGCGGGGGGCTGCGGCTTGGCCGCGACCGCGACAGCAACCTTGCCGACGGGCCGCTTGGCCGGGGCCGCGGCAGGCGGCTGGGCCGGCTTCTTCGAAACCGGTGCGTTGGCCGCCTTGTTGGCGGATGACTCCGGCGTCGACGACCTGGAAGCCGCCGGCGCCTTTTGCGCGACCGGCTTCTTTGCGGCGACGACCTTCTTCGACGGCGGCTTCGCGGCCGGCGTCCTGGCGGCCGGGGACTTGGCCGCCGGCTTCTTTGCAGGCGGCGCCTTGGTCGCCACCGGCTTCTTGGCGACCGCCGACGTGGCCGACTTCTTCGTCGCCTTGCCGGCGGGTACCGCCTTCTTCGAAGCAGCCTTGGTCGGGACGGGCTTCTTTGCCACGGGCTTCTTTGCCGCGGCCTTCTTCGGCGCGCTCTTCGCAGGCACCGCCTTCCTGGCCGGGGCCTTGCTCGCGGTCTTCTTCGCGACCGGCTTCTTGGCCACGGGCTTCTTTGCCGCCGTGCTCTTCACCGTCTTGCTGGCCGGAACGGCCTTTTTGGCGGCGGATTTGCTGGCGGTTTTGACGGCTTTCTTCGCGGATTTTTTCATTGCCACGAGCGGCTTGTCCTTTATCTTCCCTTGTGACGGGAAAGCGCGCTGTTATACCCTGCCCCGACAGCTGCGGCAACCTTCGAAGCGCCCGTAAACACGGCTTCGCGGGGCCGGTTCGACAGGACCCGGTGGAGGCCTGCACCCCCACGCTACACCCTGCGGTCCACCATGGCGTCAAAACCGTTGCCCAGTCCATGATCGACCGCCTGCTCATCGCCCTGCTGCGCGGCTACAAGCGTTGGATCAGCCCGCTGCTCGGGCCGCGTTGCCGGTTCCATCCCACCTGCTCGGAGTACGCCATGCAGGCCGTGGCGCGGTTCGGCGCTCTCAGGGGCGGTTGGCTGGCAGTGCGGCGTGTCCTGCGTTGCCACCCGCTGCATCCCGGCGGCCACGACCCGGTGCCTCCCGCGTAGCCATACGCATACGCCCTCACATCAACCAAAGGATCCCAGATGACCGCCACCCTCATCGTCAATGCCCGCATGGTCAACGAAGGTCGTGAGTTCGACGGCGACCTGCGGATCGAGCACGGCCGGATCGCGCAGATCGGCAGCGGCCTGGAAGGCCGGCCGGGGGAGACGGTGATCGACGCGGCGGGACGGCGGTTGCTGCCGGGCATGATCGACGACCAGGTGCACTTCCGCGAGCCCGGCCTGGAGTACAAGGCCGACATGGCGGTGGAGTCGGCCGCCGCGGTGGCTGGCGGGCTGACCAGCTTCATGGACATGCCCAACACCAGCCCGCCGACGCTCGATGCCGACGCGCTGGAAGACAAGTACCGCCGCGCCGCCGGTCGCGTCCGCGGCAACTACGGCTTCTACATGGGCACCAGCACCACCAACCTGGAGCACATCCAGCGCCTGGATCCACTGTCCGCGCCCGGGGTCAAGGTGTTCATGGGGGCGTCGACCGGCAACATGCTGGTGGATGATCCGGAGGTGCTCGACGCGGTGTTCCGCGACGTGCCCACGCCGATCATCACCCACTGCGAAGACACCCCGATGATCGAGGCCAACATGGCCCGCTACAAGGCGCAGTACGGCGACGACATCCCGGCCGCCTGCCATCCCGACATCCGCTCGCGCGAAGCCTGCATGAAGTCGACGCAGCTGGCGCTCTCGCTGGCGCGCAGGCACGGCACCCGCCTGCACGTGCTGCACATTTCGACCGCGGACGAGCTGGCGCTGTTCGAGGCCGGCCCGCTGGTGCGCGCCGACGGCACCCGCAAGCAGATCACCGCCGAAACCTGCATCCACTTCCTGCGTTTCGACCGCAGCGATTACGCCGAGCTGGGCCACCTGATCAAGTGCAACCCGGCGATCAAGGACGCGTCCGACCGTGAAGCGCTGATCCGCGCCGTGGCCGGTGACGTTATCGACGTGCTCGCGACCGACCACGCCCCGCACCTGCTGGAAGAGAAGCAGAACCCGTACACCAGGGCGCCCAGCGGGCTGCCACTGGTGCAGTACGCGCTCAATGCTGCGCTGGAGCTGGTGCACGAGGGTGACCTGACCACCGCCCAGGTGGTGCAGAAGTTCGCCCATGCCCCCGCGCAACTGTTCGACGTGAAGGAACGTGGCTTCCTGCGCGAAGGCTACGCCGCCGACCTGGTACTGATCGACGACACCCCCTTCGTGGTCCGTCGCGAGGACGTGCTGTCGAAGTGCGGGTGGTCGCCCTTCGAAGGGCGCACGTTCCACAGCCGCATCGCGTCGACGTGGGTCAACGGCCAGCTGGCATGGAACGGGCGCGAGCTGGTCGGCACGCCGAACGGGCAGCGGCTGGAGTTCGACCGATGACGAAAGCGCTGCGCGTAGCGGCGGCGGCGTGGCTGCTGGGAGGCGCAGGGATGTCGATGGGGCCTGCCGTGGCGCAGGAGAGCCCGGCGGCCGCCTCGGCGCATCCGGCCGCGGACGGGAGGATCGTGTTCCCGACGTCGGTACAACAGGGCGCGCTCGTCATCGGCAAGGTCCCGCCGGGCAGCCGTGCCCGCCACGCAGGCCGCGACCTGCGGGTGACCGGCTACGGCAGCGTGGTGTTCGGCGTCGCGCGCGACGCGGACGCACCGGTCACCGTGGAAGTGGTGCATCCCGACGGCCGCAGCGAGACGGCGACCATCGCGGTGACCGCACGCGACTGGCCGATCGAGCGCGTCAACGGAGTGCCCGGAAGAACCGTCGAGCCGCCGCCCGCGATCGCCGCGCGCATCGCGCGCGAACAGGCGGCTGTCAGCGCCGCGCGCACCCGCGACGACCCGCGCACCGGCTTCGCCCAGCACTTCGTCTGGCCCGTGCGGGGGCGCATCAGCGGACGATTCGGCAACCAGCGCATCTACAACGGCACGCCGGGGTCGGCCCATTCGGGCATGGACATCGCCGCCCCGAACGGTACACCGGTGCTTGCACCGGCTGCGGGCGTGGTCACCTTCGCCGACGATCTCTACCTGACCGGTGGCACGATCCTGCTCGACCACGGCCACGGTGTCAGCTCGAACTTCCTGCACCTGTCGCGAATGGACGTACACCCCGGCGATGTCGTGGCACAGGGCCAGGTGATCGGCGCCGTGGGTGCCACCGGACGCGCCACCGGGCCGCACCTGCACTGGGGCATGAACTGGTTCGACGTGCGGGTGGACCCGCTGCTGGTGCTGGAGCGCCAGTAAGCGGCAACGGCCGGCTATTTGGACGTGGCGACGAAACGCGGATGGCTGCCGGTGACGCGCGGGTCGTGCCCGGTGACGCGGTCCCGCCCGGCCAGCTTGCTGGCGTAAAGCGCGGAGTCCGCCCGCTCCACCAGGTGCTCGACGGTTTCCCCGGCGGCGAGTTCGGCCACGCCGAGGCTCAGGCTCGCCTCGAACAGTTGCCCGTCGATCGACAGGGGGCGGCAGTTGATGGCCGAGCGCAGGTTCTCGGCCACCCCGAGGGCCTCGCTCAGGCGCGTGTCGGGCAGCATCACCACCATCTCGTCCCCGCCCCAGCGGCCGATCACGTCGTATGTGCGCAGGCGGTTCCGGGTCCGCAGGGTGATGAACTTCAGGAAGCTGTCGCCGACCCGGTGGCCGTGGTCGTCGTTGATGCGCTTGAAGCGGTCCACGTCGAAGAACACCACCGACAACGGCGTCCCGCTCTGGTGCGCTTCGGCGACGCTGGAGGCGAGCTTCTGTTCCATCGCCGGGCGCGACAACGCGCCGGTCAGTGCGTCGAAGGTCGCCAGCCGGCTGGCATGGTCGCGATCGCGGCGCATCTGCTGCAGGGTGTCGGTAAGCCCGACCATGATCACCAGCCCCGACAGCACGAATGCGCCGGGGAGCGCGTGCACCAGCCAGCCCGGCGCCGGCCACAGGCCGAAGAACGCCCCGCTACCCACCAGCAACAGGGCCATCGCGGGCAACCACGACAGCATGACGAAGAACGCGGCCCGCTGGCGTTGGGCGATGCCGACCGCACCGGCGACGAACACCGCGGCCGCCGCCACGATCGCGGTCAGGTGGGCCAGAGGCGCCACCCAGCGGACCAGCCCCGCCACCGTGGCCATGGCAAGCACGACCAGGACGGTAGCGCAGCCACCCAGTACGCGCGCCACCCGGGGCTGGCGCTGCCGAAGTTCGAGGTAGTGCACCAGGAACGCCAGACTCGCCAGGGCGCTGACCAGCCCCAGCAGCATGGTCCCGCGCGGATCACCGCCCACCAGCGTCGCCATGCCCGGGAGCAGCCGCGTCTCGCCGCCGTTGCTGGCGAAGAACGCGACCTGTGCCGACAGTGCCAGCAGGAGGTACCCGTAACTCCGCTCGCCGATTCCGACCCAGAAGCCGAGGGCCAGCACCGCCAGCAGTGACAACGCCATCAGGATGGCACTACGCCACGCCACGTGGACCAGGTCGTCGTGGTGGACCTGCGCCAGCGGCTGGATAGCGACCGGCATCGCCACCGCGATCGGGGCCTGCACGCGCAGGTACACCGGTTCACCTGCCGCGAGGGCTTGCGGCAACGGGATCACCAGCGCACGGGTGGAAAAGGACGGATCGTCGGGTGCGCCGTGCAAAGCGCGATGGATCGGCATCGGGTTGCCGGGCGTCCAGGCTTCCACGCTGGCCAACTGCGGTGAGCGCAGCACCAGTTGCGGGTTCCCGGCGCTCATCGCGCGGTCCGGCACGATCCGCCACCAGCGCGGCTCCGCGGATCGCTCCCGGATCACCGCCTCCGCGACCGGTACGAAATCGCCGTCCAGCTCCCCCGCAAGCACCCGCAGCGGGACCGGATCGGCGTCGAGTCGAGAAAGAGTCAGCCCCGGAAGGGCGTCGGCAGCCGTGACGTCGGCGCGGGCAGGCGTTGCGAACACGACGACCGCCACCACGGCCAGCAGCGTCCCGACAGGCAGCCGCAGCCGCGCTGTCGCGAAAGACAGACCCGTGAATAACCCGTGCAACCACCGATGCAGCGGCGTCCCCATACCCACCCCGGCCGTGCGGTCGCCCGAGCATAGCGCGAACGTGGCGCCGGGATGCAACGGCAGGGAAAAGCCGGGCCGACCTTGGGGGCCGCCCGAGAGTGAAATCAGGCCTGCGGGCCGGCTCCGGTCACGCGCGCGACGGCGTCATGTGCGTGCAGACTCTCGAAGTGGGCGACCTCGGCGTCGAACCGTTCAATGCGCGGCTCGGCCGAGAGTGCTGCGGCCACCCGGCGGGCGGCGTCCTCGCAGAACATCAGGTTGGCCGCATTGAGCCGCGCGAAGGCCTGTTCGTCCTCACGCTTGACCGCGGTCTGCACCGGCGTCGCCAGTACCTGTTCGACCGCGTCGATCAGCGCCGTCAGCGGCAACTCGTCGAATGCGGGCCTCAACTCGACGCGGATGTCGGCGCGGCTGCGCTGGGCGTGCGGAGTGGCGGCGAGCCCGCGCTCGGACGAAAGCCAATCGTGGACCGCACTCGCCAGTGGACGGGTGTCGGCGAAGTCCTCCGCGAAACGGTCGGCATTGAGCTGCCGCGACAGCGCCGCGGAAGCCGGGCAGGTGCTGGAGTACTCCACCGAGAGGCACAGCGACAGCTTCAGGTGACCGTCGACCAGCGTGGCGTCGATCTCGACGGGATACCGCTTCCACCCGGCGTTGCTGCTGGCCAGGGCCGGCCGCAGCAGCAGCTGCTCGTAGCGGAGCACCAGGCGGGCCGCGCTCGACAACCCGGCCTGGGTGTCGACCAGCGTCTGGAGGACGCGGCGCAGGCCGGCGGGCGTCACCGCCTCGCTGGCGAAGGCGTGCTGCAACTCCAGGTACAACCGCGACATGTGGATGCCGCGGGCGTCGGGATCGAGCAGGTTGACCGATACGTCCACCGACGCCGCTACCTGCATCGCCTCGCCACCCGGGCCGGCGATCCGGAGCGGCACCGCGATGTTGGACATCCCGACCCAGTCCAGCGGACGTGCCATCGCGGCAGCGTCGTGGGCGACATCGGGCAGGCGGCGGGGGGGGTTGGAAATCGTGGTCACGGGCTCTGGGTGGGGACAGCGTGCGGGGTTTGCAACGCGGTCATTCTACCGGCGCGGCGATCGCGGCCCGGCGGCGGGACTGGAACAGTGCGTCGCAGCCCTCAGCGTCGCGCGGCACGCCAGCCCGTCAGCAGCGCGCGCCAGCCCGCCAGTGGGCCTGCGGGGTCCGGCTGCGCCAGGCGCGCCCTGGCCAGTGCGGCCCAGAGCCGTCGCGGCCGGCTCGCGGCGCCCGCGCCGGGCCACCGCTGCCGCAGGCGGGCAGCCCACGACGGTCGCGGGTCGGCCTGCCCTGCCCGCGCAAGCAGGCTCAGCGGTACCCCGGCATCGCCTTCGAGCAGCAACCGTCCGGCCAGCAGCGTCGCCGTGACCAGCGCCCCGGCGTCCCGATCCGGGGGCGCGCGCCCGGCGAACAGCGCCGCGTCCACCGCGGCCACCGCGTCCGCGAACGGCGCCACCGCCGCGAAGGCTTCTTCCGCGTCGCCGGGGCGATCCCGGCTGCCGGCCAGCGACGGCAGCGAGGCCGCCAGCGCCCCCCACGGCGCCGGCGCCCGCTGCAGCGCGGCGCCGAGCGGATGGCGGCGGGCACCGCGGCTCCAGCCGACCAGTTCCTCCTGCCACCAACCCAGCTTCGCCTGGCCCGGCACCGGGTCACTGCCGCCCCATGCGGCGTCGGTCAGTTCCTGCTGCAGGGCGGCCCAGGCGAGTGCCGTAGGCCGCTGCGTCGCGGGCACGAACACCTCGGCGATCGCCCATTCCGGCCAGCGCGCACGCCATTTGTCGACAAACCCCGCCAACGCCTGGGCACCGTCGTCGCGCACGTCGGGCGCCGCCTCCGACCTGGCCTCAGGCATGGCAGCGCGGCCAGGCCATGGCATCGCACAGGTCTCGCGGCCGATCGATCAGGACGTCGCCGCGCCAGGCAAAGGGATCGTCTTCCGACAAACGATACCCCCACAACGCGACGACCGACGGCATGCCGGCCGCGCGCGCGGCGACGATGTCGCGCTCGTCGTCGCCGACATAAATGCACTGACCCGGTTCCACCTCGATGCGTTCGGCCGCGACCAGCAGCGGAAGCGGATCGGGCTTGCGTGCCGCCAGGCTGTCACCGCCGATCAGCACCGCGCACCGCTCTTTCCAGCCCAGCATCGGGACCAGTTGCGCAGCCAGGTACTCGGGCTTGTTGGTGACGATGCCCCAGCGGGTGCCGGCAGCCTCGAGGCTGGCGAGCATCGCCTCGATGCCGTCGAATGGACCGCAGTGCCGGCCAAGCTCGCGCTGGTAGCACTCGAGGAACTCGGGGATCCAGCCTTCGCGCTCGGCAGCATCGCTGTCCGGAAAGGCGGCCTGCACCATCGCCCGCGCGCCCTTGGACACGTGCGGACGCAATTCGGCCAACAACATCGGCGCCGCACCGCGTGCGGTACGCATCGCGTTGACCGCGGCGAGCATGTCGGGCGCGCTGTCGAGCAGGGTGCCGTCGAGGTCGAACAGCACGGCCCTGGGGAAACCGGTTCCCTCCGACGCGGCGGTCATGCCGGCTTGCGCGCGCAGGCGAGATAGTTGACGTCGGTGCGGCCGGTGAGGCGCGCACTGTTGCTCCACGGCTGGTACATCAGTCCGCTCACGTCTTCGAGCTGCAGGCCGACGCCGCGCAGCCAGCCGCCGAGTTCGGACGGCCGGATGAAGTCGCGGTACCGATGGGTGCCCTTCGGCAGCAGCCCGGCGACGTACTCGGCACCGACGATCGCCAGGGCGAACGCGGCCGGCGTGCGGTTGAGGGTGGACAGGAACAGGCGCCCGCCCGGTTTGAGCAGGCGCGCGCAGGCCGCGACGATCGCGACGGGGTCCGGCACGTGCTCCAGCATCTCCATGCAGGTGACCGCATCGAAGCCACCGCCTTCCTCTGCGGCGATCGCCTCCACCGGCTGCAGCCGGTAATCGACCTGGAGCCCGCTTTCGAGCCCGTGCAGGCGCGCCACCTTCAGCAGCTCCGGGGCGAGGTCGATCGCGGTGACCTGCGCGCCGGCACCGGCCAGCGCCTCGCTGAGCAGCCCCCCGCCGCACCCGACGTCCAGCACCCGGGAACCGGGCAACGGCACCCGGTCGGCAACGTACCGCAGCCGTACCGGGTTCATCGCGTGGAGCGCCTTCTGCGGACCGTGGGGGTCCCACCAGCGCTGGGCGAGCGCACCGAACTTGTCGAGTTCGGCCTGGCTGAAATTACCGCCTGGGGAGGCGTGCGATGCGGTCATTGAACCCTCTCGTCGATGCGATGCGTGGCTGGAGCCGGGCGCGCTGTTCCGGCCGCGTCAGGCGCGGATCGCGGCGATCCGCTCGCGCCACTGTCGCGCGTTGGCGATCAACGCCGCGACGTCCATATCCACCAGTTCGCGCTGGCGCAGTTTCGGGCGTCCAGCGATCCAGACGTCGCTGACCTGGTGGCGACCGGTCGCGTAGACCAGCTGCGAGACCACGTGGAACAGCGGCTGGCTCTCGAGCTGGCCGAGGTCGACGCAGGCCAGGTCGGCCTGCTTGCCGACTTCGATCGAGCCGATCGCGTGCTCCAGCCCCATCGCCTTCGCACCGCCGAGGGTCGCCGCGCGCAGCGCGCTGGCGGCGCTGAAGGCCGCGGCGTCGTCGGCCACCGCCTTGGCCAGCTGCGCCGCGGTGCGCATCTCGCCGAACATGTCGAGGTCGTTGTTGCTGGCCGCGCCGTCGGTGCCGATGGCGATGTTGACACCGGCCTTCTCCAACTTGCCGACCGGGCAGAAGCCCGACGCCAGCTTGAGGTTGGACTCGGGGCAGTGCACCACGCTGACGCCACGCTGCGCGCACAGCTCGATCTCGCCGTCGGTCAGCGCGGTCATGTGCACGGCCATCAGCCGGTCGTTGACCAGGCCAAGTCGGTCAAGCCGCGCGAGCGGCCGCTGGCCATGCTTCTCCCGCGACTCCTCGACCTCGTGCGCGGTCTCGTGGGTGTGCAGGTGGACCGGCAGGTCGAGCTGGTCGGACAGCATCCGGATCCGCTCGAAACTCGCGTCCGACACCGTGTACGGCGCGTGCGGCACGAAGGCCATCGTGACCAGCGGATCACCGCGCCACTGGTCGTGGACCTCGCCGGCGCGGTCGAAGTATTCGTCGTCGGTCGCCGCCCACGCGGTCGGGAAATCGATCACCGGCAGCCCGACCACCGCACGGAAGCCTTGACGCTTGTAGGTGGCCGCCTGCGCGTCGGGGAAGAAGTAGTTCTCGTTGGCGCAGGTGGTGCCGCCGCGCAGCATCTCGGCGATCGCCAGGGTGACGCCGTCGCTGACGAACTCCGGCCCGATCACCGCCGCCTCGACCGGCCAGATGTGGCCCTGCAGCCACTCCATCAGCGGCAGGTCGTCGGCCACGCCGCGCAGCAGCGACATCGGATTGTGGGTGTGGGCGTTGACCAGTCCCGGGATCAGCGCCGCCTGCGGCCGCGACACCGTCTCCCTTGGTTGGAAGCGGGCGCGCGCCTCGGCGATCGGCAGGACCGCGACGATGACCCCGTCGGTGACCGCCACGGCGTGGTCTGGCAGGACCACGTCGTGCGGCTGGACCGGAACCACCCAGCCGGCTTCGATCAGGAGGTCGCAGGGCTGGGAGGCGAGGTCATTCATTCACTTCACCCGGCTGACGTACTCGCCCGAACGGGTGTCGACCTTGATGACTTCGTCCTGGCCGACGAACAGCGGCACGCGGACCACCGCGCCGGTTTCCAGCGTGGCCGGCTTGCCGCCGCCACCGGAGGTGTCGCCGCGGACGCCCGGATCGGTCTCGGTGATCTTCAGCTCGACGAAGTTCGGCGGGTTGACGAAGATCGGCACGCCGTTCCACAGCGTCACCACGCACTCCTCCTCGCCCTTGAGCCACTTGGCCGCGTCGCCGACGCCGTTCTTGTCGGCCTGGACCTGCTCGAAGCTGGAGGGGTCCATGAAGTGCCAGTACTCGCCGTCGCCATAGAGGAACTGCATGTCGGTGTCGACCACGTCGGCCGCCTCGACCGAGTCGGTCGCCTTCATGGTGATTTCCTGCACGCGACCGGTCTTGATGCTGCGGTACTTCATGCGGGTGAAGGCCTGGCCCTTGCCCGGCTTGACGTACTCGGTGTCGGTGATGATGCACGGGTCGTTGTTGACCAGGATCTTCATCCCGTTCTTGACGTCGTTCATGCCGTAGGTGGCCATGCTGGAGCTCCTGCGATGTAGATGGATGTGGCGCGCCCACGCGGACGCGGGCAGCTAGAATGTCGGGCTGCATCCGGACGACCGGTCCGCAGGCAGAACTGGATCCGAATGATACCCGCAGCCCCCCTCCCGCCGCAGCCAGCCGCTCTGCAGTCGCCACGCTGGCAACAGCTGTGGCGCGACGCCGTGCGCGATCCGCGCGAGCTGCTCGACCTGCTGGGGCTGGATGCGGCGGCGCTCGGGGTATCCGACGCGGCGGTGGCCCAGTTCCCGTTGCGGGTGCCGCGCGGGTTCGTCGCCCGCATGCGCGCTGGCAACCCGCACGACCCGCTGCTGCGGCAGGTATTGCCGCTCGACGCCGAGATGCGGCCGATGCCGGGCTTCAGCCTCGATGCGGTCGGCGATGGCGCGGCCAGGTCCGGCCACGGCGTGATCCAGAAGTACCGCGGCCGTGCATTGCTGGTCGCCACCGGCAGTTGCGCGATCAACTGCCGGTACTGCTTCCGCCGGCACTTCCCCTACGCGCAGGAAACCGCAGCCGCAGGCGGATGGCGCGAGGCGGTGGAGCTCATCCGCGAAGACCGCAGCATCGAAGAGGTCATCCTGTCGGGCGGCGACCCCTGGTCGCTGGCGACCGGCAAACTGGCCGAGCTGACCGGAGCGCTGGGCGCGGTGGGCCACCTGCGCCGGCTTCGGGTACACACCCGCCTGCCGGTCGTACTGCCGGAAAGGGTCGACGACGCGTTGCTGGCGTGGCTGGCCGGCCTGCCCTGGCCGGTTACCGTGGTGCTGCACGCCAACCACGCCAACGAGTTCGACGAGGCGGTGGACCTGGCGCTCGGCCGGTTGCGCCAGTCCGGCGTGACGTTGCTGAACCAGGCGGTGCTGCTGCGAGGCGTCAACGACTCGGTCGACGCTCTTGCGGCATTGTCGGAGCGCGGCCACCAGGCGGGCGTGCTGCCCTACTACCTGCACCAGCTCGACCGGGTCCAGGGTGCGGCGCACTTCGAAGTCGATGACGACCGCGCCCGCGCACTGCATGCCGGGCTCGCCGCGCGGCTGTCGGGCTACCTGGTCCCGCGGCTGGTCCGCGAAGTGGCCGGCGATACGGGCAAGCGGCCGCTGTAGCGGTCCTGTCGGGCGCGATTCTGCGACCGGGCGGCCGTTCCGGGACCGCATTCACGTTGCAACACTTGAGGGGCGTCACGGACGGACGTCGCGGAGATCTGTCATAAGACGGTGACACGCGTCACGCGCGGCGGATTCGGCGACGCGGCGAAGGGGTTCGCTGCCAACCGGTCCGGGGACCGCCACGTCGACGATACGCAGGGGGAGAACATGCTTACATATGCGAGCGGCGACGCCGCGGTGGCGGGCAGCTTCCATTCGGCCGCCATTCCGGCCGCCATCGGCGCGGTCCGGCCTGCACCCGCGCAACAGGCAAAATCCGACGGAGAGGCTATGCAATTAGGCAAGGACATGGTGCTGCGGCTGCTGATCGTCGACGACAGCGTCGAGGCCGCGGAAGCCATCGTCAGCGGGCTGCGCAACAGCGGCATCGCGGTGCGGCCCAGTCGGCCCGAGGGCGAGGACGAACTGGCGGCGATGGTCGCCGGACAACCGTTCGAAATGGTGCTGGCGGCCGAGGACGCCACCCAGGTGCCGCTGGCGACGGTGATGCAGCGCATCGACGCGTCCGGCAAGGACCTGCCCGTGGTCCTGCTGGTGGATGCGATCGACGACACCGTGCTGCTGCAGGCCACCGCTTCCGGCGTGGCCGGAGTGGCGCTGCGCCGGCGCATGGAGCAGGTCGAAGCCGTGGTCCGCAAGGAATGGACCGATCTCGAGACCCGCCGCGCACTGCGCCGGCTCGAGTCGCAGGTCCGCGAGACCGAACGCCGCTGCGACGCGTTGATCGAGTCCTCGCGGGAGCCCATCGCCTACGTCCATGAAGGCATGCACATCCGCGCCAACAGCGCCTATCTGGAGATGTTCGGCTTCGAGTCGTTCGAGGAAATCGAAGGCATGTCGCTGCTGGACATGGTCGCGCCGCAGCACGTCGACGAGTTCAAGCAGCTGCTCAAGCGCCTGAGCAAGGGCGAGGCGCCGCCGCCGCGGCTCGAGATGGAGGCACGCACCCTCGAGGGCGAGAGCTTCCCCGCCGTGATGGAGTTCACCGCCGCCAGTTACGAGGGCGAGGCCTGCCAGCAGGTGATCCTGCGGCGCCAGGAGCTCGACCCCGAGCTCGCCCGCGAAGTCGAGGAGCTGCGCCAGCGCGACCAGGTCACGGGTCTGTTGAACCGCCCGACGTTCCTGCGCGCGCTCGAGGACGCGGTCGCCGACGCGGCGCAGAACGCCAGCAACCACGCCTTGTTGCTGGTCGAGCCCGACCACTACGCCAAGCTGCTGCAGGACATCGGCCTGGATGCGGCGGATGACCTGATTGCCGCCTCCGCCCGGCGCCTGAGCAGCGCCTTGGGTCCCGACGACATCGCCGCCCGGTTCGGCGAGCACCAGTTGGCGGTGCTGCGTCGCGGCAGCGACTATCACGGCACCGTGGCGTTGGCCGAATCGATCCGCGCGGCGTTCGCCGAGAACGTGCTGGACGTCGACGACCGATCGTTCAATGCCACCGCCAGCATCGGCGGCGTGCAGATCGGCCAGAAGATCGCCAGCGTGACCGCGGTGCTCGGCAAGGCGCACCAGGGTGTCCAGTCCAGCCTCGGCGTCGGAGGCAACCGGGTCGAGGTGTTCGACCCGGGTGCGGTCGACCGTGCCGAGGAAGAACGCGTGCAGGCGTGGGTCCATCGCATCCGCGAGGCGATCGACAGCGACCGCTTCATCATGTACTACCAGCCGCTGATCAGCCTGCACGGCGAACCCAACGAGATGTACGACGCCTATCTGCGGATGAAGGGCGACGAGGGCGAGCTGGTGCAGCCGCTGACCTTCCTGCAGATCGCCGAGGAACACGGGCTGCTGTGGGAGATCGACCGCTGGGTGGTCAGCCGCGCGATCGCCGACATCGGCGAGCGCCTGCGCGCGGGCCACCGCACCACCCTGCTGGTGCGGATCAACGAGGTGTCGCTGCAGGACGACAGCCTGATCCAGCACATCCAGGAGCAGCTGGCCAAGCACGGCGCCGAGGGCGGGCTGCTGGTGCTGCAGTTGCCCGAGTCGAAGGTGTTCACCCACCTCAAGGCCGCGCAGACGTTCCAGCAGCGGGTGTCGGCGATGGGCGTGCGGGTCGGACTGGAGCAGTTCGGCAGCGGTCTGAACTCCTTCCAGCTGCTGAGCCACTTCGACGCCGACCTGCTCAAGCTGGACCGCTCCTTCATCGAGGAGCTCGCGGGCAACGCGGAGCACCAGGCACGTGTGCGCGAAATCGCGGCCAAGGCAGGCGAGCTGGGCAAGCAGACGATCGCCCAGTTCGTGCAGGACGCCGGCAGCATGACGATCCTGTTCAGTGCCGGCATCGACTACGCGCAGGGGCACTTCCTCGCGTCCGCCGGTCCGGAGATGGACTACGACTTCAGCTAGGCGGCGCACTCGTCCCATGAAAAAGCCCGCCATTTCGGCGGGCTTTTTTGCGGTGGCCGGTACTCAGGCGGCCGTCTGGACCGAATCCTGCATCCGGCGCAGCGCGGCGATCCGCTCTTCCAGCGGCGGATGGCTCATCAACAGGCGCCGCAGACCATGCCCCACCGCCCCGCTGATGCCGAACGCGGCAACCTGGCGCGGCAACGTGTTTTCGCCATAGGTCTGCGACAGCCGCTGCAGCGCCGACACCATCTTGTCGCGCCCGGCCAGGCTGGCGCCGCCCGCATCGGCGCGGAACTCGCGATGACGCGAGAACCACATCGCGATCATGCTGGCGAACAGACCGAACACCATGTCGAGCACGAACACGATGACGAAGTAACCGATGCCCGGGCCACCTTCGCGGTTGCCGCTGAGGTAGCCGTCGATCACCCGGCCGACCACCCGCGCCAGGACGATCACGAAGGTATTGAGCACACCCTGGATCAGCGCCATCGTGACCATGTCGCCGTTGGCGACGTGGCTGACCTCGTGGGCCAGCACGGCCTCGGCCTGGTCGCGGTCCATCGCGCGCAGCAGGCCGGTCGATACCGCGACCAGCGCGTTGTTGCGGCTGGGCCCGGTGGCGAAGGCGTTGATTTCCGGCGCGTCGTAGATCGCGACCTCAGGCATCCCGATGCCGGCCGCGTCGGCCTGCCGACGGACGGTGGACACCAGCCATTGCTCGGCTTCGTTGCGCGGCTGTTCGATCACGTGCGCACCGGTGCCGCGCTTGGCCACCCACTTGGACATCATCAGCGAGATCATCGAGCCGCCGAAGCCGAACAGCGCCGCCATGACCAGCAAGCCGGCGTTGTTGCCCAGGCTGATGCCGAACACGCTCTGCAGGACGCTGAGCACGATGCCCAGCAGCACCATCACGGCCAGGTTGGTTGCCAGAAACAGCGCCACGCGCTTGAACATGTCGAGCCCCTTGCGCGCACCATGCGCGATCAGCGCAGGAAGTGTGGCAGGCTCGCCCCGAATTCAAGATGACCGGCCTGCCGCCGCCGCTCCCAGCTTCGCCGCCTCATGTCCGCTGCCGACCCGATCGTTGCTGCCGCCCCGCCGTCCTCCGATTACCGCGGGCGCTTTGCGCCCTCGCCCACCGGCGACCTCCATCCCGGCTCGGTGCTGGCCGCGCTGGGGAGTTGGCTGCTCGCCAGGGCGGCCGGCGGCGAGTGGTGGGTGCGGGTCGAGGACATCGACCCTCCGCGCGAGGTTCCGGGCGCGGCCGACCGCCAGTTGTCGACGCTCGCCGCGCTGGGGCTGCAGCCGGACGCGCCGGTGGTGCGCCAGAGCGAGCGCGGCGCGCTGTACCGGGCCGCCCTGGACCGGCTGCTGGCGACCGGCCAGGCCTTCGCCTGCCACTGCAGTCGCACCGACCTCGGCGCGACCGGTGGCATCCACCGCGAGTGCGTCGCCACGGCCCGGCGCCCGCAGCCGGCCATCCGCCTTCGGGTAGCGCCCGGCACCCGGGTCGGCTTCGACGACGCCATCCGCGGGCCGCAGTCGCAGGACGTCGCCACCGCGGTGGGCGACTTCGTGTTGCTCCGCGCCGACGGCTGCTGGGCCTACCAGCTCGCGGTGGTGGTCGACGACGCCGCGCAGGGCGTCACCGACGTGGTGCGCGGGGCGGACCTGCTGGACTCGACGGCGCGCCAGATCCTGCTCCAGCGCGCACTCGGCCTGCCCACGCCGCAGTACGCCCACCTGCCCCTGCTGCTCGATGGCGAAGGCCGCAAGCTCTCGAAATCCGATGCGGCGCAGCCGGTCGATCCGGCCGCGCCGCTGCCCTCGCTGCAGCGTGCCTGGCAGGCGCTGGGCCAGGACCCGGCCGCCACCGTCGGCGCGGAAACGGTGGCCGACTGGCTGCGGCTGGCGCAGGCGGCCTTCCGGCCGGGGGCGATCCCCGCGCGCGATGTCCGCCAGTCCGCCACTGTCGATGGCGGACGTTTCACAATCGGGGACTAGACTCGGGGCCGGGCCGGGAAAAGGGAGAACGACATGCAGGCACGCGTAGCACTGGTCACTGGCGGTACCGGCGGGATCGGCACCTCGATCATCCGGCGCCTGGCGGCAATGGGCCACCGGGTCGCCACCAATTTCCGCGACGAGGCGCGCGGACGCGAATGGCAGCAGCGGATGAAGGACACCGGCATCGACGTCGCACTGGCTCCCGGCGACGTGTCCTCGCCCGAGCAGGCCGAGTCGCTGGTCCGCGAGATCGAACGCCAGCTCGGCCCGGTCGACATCCTCGTCAACAACGCCGGCATCACCCGCGACTCGACCTTCCACCGGATGACGCCGCAGCAGTGGAACGAGGTCATCTGCACCAACCTCAACTCCTGCTTCAACGTCACCCGGCCGGTGATCGAAGGCATGCGCGCGCGCAGGTGGGGCCGGATCGTCCAGATCAGTTCGATCAACGGCCAGAAGGGCCAGTACGGGCAGGCGAACTACGCCGCGGCCAAGGCCGGCATGCACGGCTTCACCATTTCGCTGGCGCAGGAAAACGCGAAGTTCGGCATCACGGTCAATACGGTGTCCCCGGGCTACATCGGCACCGACATGGTGATGGCGGTGCCGGAGGAAATCCGCGAGAAAATCGTCGCGCAGATCCCGACCGGGCGACTTGGCACCCCGGAGGAGATCGCCTACGCGGTGGCGTTCTTCGTGCCCGACGAAGCCGGTTGGATCACCGGCGCCAACCTGTCGGCGAACGGCGGCCAGTACATGGGCTGGTGAGCCTGGGCTGGCGGACCGTTCAAGTTGCAAAGCGACGGCGGCGTGCGCCATGCTGCGGAGCATCATGAGTTAGAGCACCCGCTCCATGGCCCAGACGCGCGTCATCAAGAAGTATCCCAACCGCCGTCTCTACGACACCGAGATCTCCAGCTACATCACGATCGAGGACGTGCGCCAGCTGATCGTCGACGGCGAGGAGTTCGAGGTGCGCGACGCGCGCTCGGGCGAGGACCTGACCCGTCAGGTGCTGCTGCAGATCATCGCCGAGCACGAACAGGACGGCGAACCGATGCTGTCGACCCAGTTGCTGAGCCAGATCATCCGGTTCTACGGCGACTCGCTGCAGGGCTTCATGGGCACCTACCTGGAGCGGTCGATGCAGCTCTTCCTCGACCAGCAGCAGCAGTTCCGCAAGCAGATGGGCGGCATGCTCGGCCAGACCCCGTGGTCGATGATGAACCAGCTGACCGAGCGCAACCTGTCGATGTGGAAGGAGTTCCAGCAGAACCTGTCGGGCAGCGTGGGCCAGAACGCATCCACCGGGAAGAAGCCGGAAGGAAAGCGCTGAGCCTATTCGGGCCGGGTCGCGCAGTACTTCTGATGGAATTCCAGCGCCTGCGGCATCAGTCCACGTAGCGTCTCTATGCGGTTGGCCGGGTCCGGATGGGTCGAGGCGAACTCCGGCGGCCGCTCGCCACCGCCCAGCTGCGACATCCGTTCCCACAGGGGCACCGCCGCGCGCGGGTCGTAACAGGCGGCGGCGGCGAGCATCAGGCCGACGCGGTCGGCCTGGGTCTCGTGGTTGCGCCCGTACGGCAGGATGAAGCCGTACTGCGCACCCGCGCCCAGTGCCGCCATGACCGCCTGCTGCTGCTGCGGATCCATTCCGCCGAGGGCGAGCCCGGCGGCCATCTGGCCCATCTGCACCAGCTCCTGCTGTGCCATCCGCTGGGAACCGTGGCGCAGCAGGGCGTGGGCGATCTCGTGCCCCATCACCACCGCCATCGCGTCCTCGCTCTGCGCAATCGGCAGCAGTCCGGTGTAGACCGCCATCTTGCCTCCGGGCAGGCAAAAGGCATTGGCCTGCTCGGACTGGATCACGCTGACGTCCCACTGGAAGTCGCGGTAGGACGTCGGGGCCTGCTGCTGGTGGGCGGCGGCGAGGTCGGCCGTCACCTCCGGCACCCGCGTGACCAGGCGCTGGGCGATTCCGCGCACCTGCCGGCTTAGCTCCGCGTCGGCCGGCAGCAGCGCGCCCTGGGACTGCGCATCGCCGAGTACCTGCTGGTACGCCTGGGCCCCCAGCTGCACTTCCTCCTGCGCGCTGGCGCCGTAGTGCGCGGTCTCGCCGGTGTAGGGGTCGGTTTCGGCACTGCCGAACCACTGCCACGCAGCGTAGGCCGCGAACAGCAGCAGGATCCACCAGCGAATGCCACCCCGGCGCCTGCCGCCACTTCGCGGGGTCCTGTCCGCGCGGACGGATCCGATCCTCATCTACCGCTCCTCCTGTGCCGGCAGTGCCGGGTTTTCGGGACGATCAGATCTCGCGCACGACGCGGAAGCCGACTCGCGCGTTGGTGGTGTTGGCATCGCTGCCCAGACGCCACGCCGACCGGGTCTGCGCCGGCGAACTCGCCCAGGAGCCGCCGCGAACCACACGGGTGCGACATCCCGGGTTGAACCAAGCTTGGCCGTCCGCCGGTGCGCGGCGGTATCCGTCGTGCCAGCAGTCCGCCACCCATTCGCTGACATTGCCGGCCACGTCGTGAAGGCCGAATGCATTGGCGCGGTACGAGCCTGCGGGGGCCGGGCCCCACGCGCCGTCGTCGTAGTCGTCGAAGGCATTGCGCCAGCGGCGCCCGCTGGGGGAAGCGTCGCCGTCGCCGGTGAAGTTCCCGGTGCCGGCGGGGGGCTCCCCCTGACCCCAGGGAAATCGCGCCTCGCTGCCCGCGCGCAGCATGTACTCGAACTCGGCCTCGCTCGGCAGCCGGTATTCGTGGCCGGTCTGCTCCGACAGCCACTGCGTGTACGCCGCCGCGTCCTGGGCGCTGACGTGGACCACCGGCAGCGTGTCGGCTGCGGGTTGGCCGCTGTAGTCCGACTGCCAGTCCACCCCGCTGCGTCGGACCAGGTTGCCACTGCGTTCGTCGTACACCGTGGAATAGCCGCGCCGGCTGGCTCGCGCCTCGTAGCCGGTGGCGGTAACAAAGCGGCGGAACTCGCCGACGGTGATTTCGTTGCGCGACACCGCCAACCCGCGGTCGAAACGGACGGTGCGCGTCGGGCGCTCGGCGTCGGTCGCACTGGGCTCGTCGGGCGGCGCTCCCATGCGAAAGGCACCGTGCGGGATCACCACCATCTCCGGTCCACGTCCGCCGCGGTCCAGCCCTTCGGTAAACGCCTGGCCCGGGCGGAACAGCCCGTAATGGGTCGCCAGTTCGATGCGCTCGCTCAGCTCCACCGCTGCCGGGTCAGCGGGGGGCGCGATCCTCAGCAGGTCGGCCAGGTGTTTGCGCGCCTCTTCGATGCCGTCCTCGCGGGTGAGCGCGGCGATGCCCATGTCCCGCAGGTTGCCCACGCGTGCGCCGCGTTGCCGCGCGATCCGCAGGCGGGCATCGGCGACGGTCTTCATCTCCGGCCGGACGCGGGCAGCCCGGTCCAGCCACTCGCCCGCCGCGGCGTAATCGTCGCGGCGGGCCGCAAGCTCCGCCTGGCGGATCAATGCGCTTTCCGTCGCGGCCAGTCCCTGCAATGCGCGCGCATCCCCTGGACGCAGCTCCAGCGCCTGCTTGAAGAAGGTCACGGCCCCGCCGTCGTCCAGAC
Source organism: Lysobacter sp. CC-YZS074 (assembly GCF_056739745.1). Lineage (NCBI taxonomy): Bacteria > Pseudomonadati > Pseudomonadota > Gammaproteobacteria > Lysobacterales > Lysobacteraceae > Lysobacter > Lysobacter sp. CC-YZS074. The sequence goes on from NZ_CP200301.1 coordinate 2,193,216, forward strand.
CGAACTCGTGCCCGTTGAGCGCCCGTTCGCCACGCAGGTTGGCCTGCTGCGCAGCGACGGCAGTATCCACACGCTCCACCAGTCCGGCCACGGCATCGCGATCCGGCGCCGCCGCCCGCGCGACGGCGGCAATCTCGCGCGCCCGTTGCAACGCGTCCGGGTCTTCGTCGATGGCGGCCAGCGCAGTGTCGCCCTGCTCCACCAGCCCTCCCACGGCGCGTTCGAGTCCCGCCGCCACCGCGGGGTCGTCAGGGGCGTGCGCCTGCAATGCCAGATACAGTGGAATCGCGGACGCGTCATCGCCGAACAGCTTGTCGGCTTCCAGCGCGGCTGCCGCCTGTTCCTTCAATTGCTCGACGTCGTCGTTCGCCACCTCGATCCGCGGCGCCTGCCATTGCGGAACGGGCGGCACCTGCTGGTCGGGACTGACCGCGACGATCGGCGCGGTCTGCTTGCCAGGGGATTCACCCGTCTCGCCCGCCCCGGCACCGCGCCCCGGCTCCTCGCCCGAGCAGGCGCCCAGCAGGAGCAACGTGGCGATCACCGCACCGAGCGGGAACCGGCGCTGCAGGAACGAGGGCGGACGGACCCACCGCATCGCACCACGCGGTCCGTTCCCCGCTGCCCCGGATGCTGGCGGCCCTGCTGGCGATGGTGCGCGCAATCGTCCTCCCTGCCTCGCGGCCGGCTCGCGCCCCGAAGGGCGCACTGAAAGTAGGCTATTGTCGCCCGCCCCGGCAACTTCGTCATTCGACCGGAATCCACGTGCCCAGTTCACCCCAGACCGCCTCGCCCGCCCCCGAGTGGATCACCGATCCGCACGCGCTCACCGCCGCGTTCGCCATACGTCCCGCGCGTATCGGGCTGGACACCGAATTCATCCGGGAGCGGACGTACTGGCCGCAACTCGCGCTCGTGCAGATCGCGATCGAGACCCCCGACGGAATGCGGATCCTGCTGGTCGACACCCTGGCACCGGGTATCAACGAGGCACTCGCGCCGATCCTCGCCGACGACGCGATCCTCAAGATCATGCACAGCCCGAGCGAGGACCTGGTCGCATTCAAGCGCGCCTGCTACACGGTGCCGCGCCCGCTGTTCGACACCCAGCTGGCGGCCGCGCTGGCGGGCATCGGCGGTGGCCTCGGCTACCAGAAGCTGGTCGAGCAGCTTACCGGCGTGGCGTTGGCCAAGGGCGAAACCCGTTCGGACTGGCTGCGCCGGCCGCTGTCGCCCGCGCAACTGGACTACGCCGCCGACGACGTCCGCCACCTGTTTGAAATGCACGACGTGCTCGACGGCATGCTCGGCCAGCTCGAACGCCGGCGCTGGCTCGAGGATGATGCCGCGCGCACCGTCGCGAACGCCGAGGCCGATGCGACCGAGCGCTGGCCGCACCTGTCGATGCGATCGGCACAGTTCCTCGACCGCGACGCCCAGCGTCGGCTGGTCCGCCTGCTGCGCTGGCGGGATACCCACGCCCGCGACGCTGATCGGCCGCGCAGCTGGATCCTCGACAATGAACTGGCGGTAGACCTGGCCCGCAACCCACCGCCCGACCGTGACGCGCTGCAGGCGCGACTGGACGCCCATCCCAAGGCGCCGCGCAAGCTCGGCGACGCCCTCTGGCGCGCCCTGGTCACCGAGTTGCAGGACGAGGCCGACACGCCCGACGCCGGCATCGCCGAGAAGCGCGACAAACAGCGCCTGCGCGACCTGCAGGCAGCCGTCGCCGCACGCGGCGCCGAACTCGGCCTGCCTGACGGGCTGCTGGCCTCGCGCCGCTACCTCGAAGCACTGCTCGACCATGGCCACTGGCCGGGGGCGCTGGAAGGCTGGCGGCGCGAAGCGCTCGAGCCGACCTTGACCCCGTTGCTGGCGAAAAGCCGAGGGACTGGCGCGTAGCCACCGCTTCCCGCTAGAATTGCGCCCTTCGTGGGGCGGTAGCTCAGCTGGGAGAGCGTCGCGTTCGCAATGCGAAGGTCGGGAGTTCGATCCTCCTCCGCTCCACCACGAATCCAGCGTCACCAAGCAAAAAGCCCCGCTTCGCGCGGGGCTTTTTGCTTGTGCCGATTGTGCTGCGGCATAGAGCGGCCGAACGTACATTCTGCTTCCGGCGTGTTTGCAGCTTAGCTCCCCACCGCCGGAACGGCTCGCGATGTATCGGACTGCATCCGCCGATAGATCTCCTCCCGGTGCACCGGAACTTCCCGCGGCGCGGCAATCCCGAGCTTGGCCTGGCCATCCCGGATGGACAACACGGTGACGCGGACAGACCCGCCTACCGATATCACCTCCGCCTCCCTGCGCGTGAGTAGCAGCATGCTCAGAGCTTCGGATCGGACTGGTCGGGCGACCACTGCCAGAACGTCGCGCCGTAGCTGCTGCCCTCGATTTCGGGGAATACGTCGCCCTGCTTGAAGTAGCGGCGGCTGGACTGCTTGGCGGGGGTGAACCAGTAGCCGTTTCGCGGCGCGGACTTGCCCGCAGCAATCCGGCTCACCACAGTGTCGTCGTGGCCAAGCCCCTCGTCGAACGGGATAGTCTCTCCCGGCACGCGCTCGACTAGGGTCCAGGTCGCGGAACGCTTCTCTGAGACCGGGACCCGCTGCACGACAACGCCGTTCTCGCCAATACTGTCATCAACGCGAATCAGGTGGCGGGCCTTGGGTGCCTTGTCACCGACCACGAGGAGCGACGCGCAACTGCGATCAGTATCCGGCAGGTAAATACCATTTAGTGGGACCGGCTCACCGGTCGCGACCTGAACCACCGTATTGAGACGATAGCGTGGCCAGCGTTGTGGGGGGTTCAGTGGACCGAAGTCGCGCTCAGAGTACCGATCTGTGAGATCGCCGCTCTCCCAGTACCTATCGATGGTATCCGCGACTCGTAGGGCCGGCGTGCCCGCGGCCGCAAAGTAGTTCCAGAACTTGTCGGCGCCCCCTGGCGCAACCGCTGTCACCTGCGGCTCGTCCATCCAGCTCATATCATGGTCGACAATGCCGCGGCGATCGCTCGCGACTTCAGACGCTGCCCCGAGTCCGTTGAGATCGTCATGCGACACCATGATGTAGCCGTCGCACAGGCTCTTCAACGTACCTCGCATGTTCGGCAATACACGTTCCCCCCAGACGATATCCGGCTGGCGACTGAGATGCCGGCTGCGGTAGTCCGGCGGCAGATTGTTGACGAATGCTTCGAGGCATCGCTCAGCGTGCTTGACCGCCGCCTCGTAGTTGTCGCGGATGGGCCGAAAGTAATCGAGCGAGCTGAAGCGCTCCAGCAAATAAATTTCTTGCGGAACCAGCGGGGTCGCCATGCTCAATCCTTGCTTACGTAGATGTTGTTCTTCAGTACCGGCACACCGACCAGACTCACCGACTCACCCGCCAGACTGGAGTAGCCCCAGCCGGTGGTGCGGCGTTTACCGAGATGAGCGACATCCAGATCGGCCGGGTCGATAACAATCTGGCGAGCGCCGCCTTCGAGTACGTATTCAACTCGTTTGGTCGTAGAGTTTCTGTACTCCTGGGACGCTACCACCCCTTCCCAAGCTTTCAATCCTTCCCCCGGCGGTACGGTGTAAGTGACGTACTCGCCGTTGCTGTTCCAGTGGGCTTTGACCGCAAACCGCCTACGCCACTCGGCCTTGTTCCGGAGCTTGTCGAACTCGGCTTTCGCCATCCAGCAGATGGAGTTGTCGCTGGAGCCCGGATCGACGATGCGATACAAAACGGTGCCCGGTGGATAGGTTACGGCGTTGATCGTGCCGTGAAATGTCTGATATCCGTCTTGGAGTGGCCTGGGCGCGCTGGCGCCGATGTCGGGGTGGCCTCGATCCATGGGAGCCGTGCGCGACGCTGCATATTCCAGTTCCCTTCCCTCATCCACCCACTCCGGCTTGTCCTTCTGGAAGGCATCCAGCTCGGCATCCGCGGACGGCCGCTTGAAGTTGTGTGGATTAACCGCGTTGACTCGAGCGCGGTACGCCTGATCGGCTTCGATATCCAGCCGTCGCGCGACGCGGTCCAGCCAGTCCGTCACGGGACTCAATACCTTGGCCAGCTGCGCATTGGCCGCCCGGCGGATGCTCACCACCATCTGCAGCAGTTGCCCGGTCTGGCTGCCCATTGCGGCTGAGCCCCAGCGCTGGATCAGACCCACGAGTTCGCGGAGCGCCGAAATGATTCCGTCAAAGGCCCGGGTAAGGGCAGAGACGTTGAGTCCGCCAGCCACCTCGCGCACCTTGGCAGCCAGCCATTTGTACGGATTGTCCAGTTTCATTGCGCTGAGCGCCGCGCGCACAGCCGGGGTGTCCAGGTGCTTGTTGAGCTTGTCGATGCCGGCCTCGACCCAGTACGCCGTGTGCTTCCACAGGTCGGTATCCGCTGTATTTTTGGCCACGCGAAGGGCGGCCTTGCGGCTCGAGGCCACCAGAATCTTGAAACACCCCTTGGCCAGTGAACCGAGAACCGGGATCAGGCCAATCAGGGTGATCGCCAGTCCGATCCAGGCCCACGTGTTCGATGTGTCCTCGTTGATCTTCCGGCAATTGGCGATGACGTCGCGGATGTCACAGAGCTGATCAACGCCCGGAATCATCGAGATCACCGTGCCGGTGATCACCTGCGCGTTGGTCTGCTCCTCGTTGAAGTCGCCTTGCAGCACCTCCCAGATCCATTCTGCAGCGGCGCCGAGGTTCTCCCCGACACCATCTACGAGTCTTCCCGGTGCCGACGCGAACCACGCCAGTGCGTTCTCGAGTTCATCCCATTCCATCGACGGTTATCCTTAACCCAGCTTTGATCGCGCGACCTGCACCAATTGGGCGATTGCCTTCCACGGCTCATCTTCCAATGGTTCGCGCAGTTCGTACTCGACCCGCTCCGCTCGCGCCGGCACTCCTTCGTGGCGCGCGTGTCCATCGGCGTCAAGCTTGCCCCTGATGGTCTGGCCGCCCTCGAAAAAGATCGTGTAAGCCTGCCCCGCAAACGGCTGGTCATCGGCGTCGCGATGGTTGACCTCGATCCAGTTCTCCAGCTTGAGCTTGCTGTCAGGCAGCACCTCCAGCCCCGCCGCCCTACTCGCACCCCCCTTGAACGGCACCTGCCCCGCCTTGACGGTGAAGTTGCCCGGGCACTTGAACGTGATGTCGCCGCCTTCCAGCACGATCTCGGTCTGGCCGGCCTGCAGGACGATCTTCTGCTTGGCCAGCACGTCCATGCGCTCGTCGGTGGCGGTGACGGTCACGGACTGGTCGGCCAGCAGTTCCAGCGGGCCGGCGTGGGCCTGCAGGCTGAGCGCGCCGTTGGCGGCGATGGCCTTGATCGGGCCTTTCTGGGCGAACAGGGCGACGTGGCCGCCGCTGACGCCGGCGATGGTGTGGCCGGCGGCAAGGTGGGCGTCCTGCTGTGCGGTCAGGTGGGTGTGGCCGCCGGCATAGGCAATCGCGCTGGCCGGGGTCGCCAGGGCGATTGCGTCTGGGGACTCCGCGATCAGCACGGGGGTGGCGAACTTCTCGACCGGGTCGCCGCCATCGCGGTTGGTGCCGTCGGGCTTGGTGGCCGACTGGCCGTTGACGCTACCGGGGTGCGTGCCGTCCTGCTCGGGGTCGATCTGCTTGATCAGGTCGGTCTGGCGCGGGTTGGCGGCCAGTGGGGCGACCTCGGCGCCTTCGGCGGCATCGCTCACGGCCTGCGCGGTGCGTTCGGCGGCCTTGAGCTGGCCGATGGCCTCGGCGATGTCGAACTGGGTCGAGACGGCGTTGCTGCGGGCGGTGGTCGACAGCAGCACGCCCTCGCCGGTACGCAGGTTGGCCCAGCCGAGCGTGGCCAGGTCGAAGCCCTGACCGCGCAGGGCGCCGCGGCTTCCGTCGCGGTGGTCGAGCAGGTAACCCAGCTCCAGCCGGCTGTCGGCTAGGCTGGTGTGCAGGCGCTGGCGCAGTTGACCCGGGGCGTCGTCGAGCACCCACTGCTGGGTGCCGCTGCCGTCCAGCGACTGGCTGTGCAGGCCCGACAGGGTGCCGGGGTGGTTGCTGGCGTCGGCCAGTGCGAACGGCGGCGCGATATCACCGTTGTAGAGCTGGCCGGTGACGACGGGCTGGTCGATGTCGCCGTGCAGGAACTCGACGAGCACTTCGCTGCCGATCCGCGGCAAGGCGTGGCTGCCCCAGTTGGGGCCGGCCTGCCATTCGGCCACGCGCACCCAGGTGCCGCTGGTGTCGTCGCCGGGGGCGTGGCCGTCGGGGTTGGCCGACGAACCGGTGTTGGTCAGGCTGCCCGGATTCGGCGCGGTGCCGCGCTGCCACGGGAACTGGATGCGGACCTGGTGGTCGCGGGTGCTGGTGACGGTGGCGTCGGGCAGGCCGACCACTCGTGCGGTCTGTGCGCCGGGGGCGGTCGGCTTGGGCCGGGCGAACGGCACGACCGGGGTGGCGGCCGGCACCGCGACGAAGCGGTTGCGGTAGCTGCCGCGCTCGAGGTCGGGGTGGTCGAGCAGTTCGACGATGCCGCTGCCGAGGTTGTTGGCGGCGACGTGCTCGACTGCGAGCGGCAGGAAGCGCTCGCCGGAGAGATCCGGGTGCTGGGTCAGGGTGAAGGTGGCGCCGGGGTCGAGCCCGCGGCCGCTGCCGGCGCCGGCATGCAGGCGCTGCGGCAGGCGCAGGGCGTCCAGTCGCAGTTCGGCGGCCTGCTCGGCATCCGCGCGCGCGGCGAAGCGGCCGCTGCGCGGCACGCTGTAGTGCTCCAGCGCCGGCAGGTGCGGGCCGGCAGCGTTGCCGGCGAGCGTCGCGGACGCCGCTTCGACCTGCTCGGGTTGCCAGCTGGCCGTGGTGAAGGCATTGGCGGTGACCTGCCGCTGCTCGGTGAAGTGGGTGATCGCGTCGAGCGATTCGGTGATGTCGCTGCGGTGGAAGCGCAGCACCGACGGCGCCGCGTCGGGCACCGTGGCCGCGCGGTCGTACACCACCAGCGCGTGGCCGGCCTCGCCGTCGCCGGCCGCGCCCTGCACGTGCTCGAAGCGCCACGCCAGCCCGGCGTCGGCCAGCAGCCGGAATACGAACTCGTGGTCGCTCTCGCGGTACTGGGTGGTGATCGGGTACACCGGTAGCGGCTGGCTGACGTCGCCCTTCAGCGCGGCCTGCGGGTAGTCGTCGAGGATCCGCTCGACCACGCCGAGCGCGTCCAGCCCCTGGAACACCAGCGCGTTGCGCCGCAGCCGCAGGAACGCGGTCCATGGCTCCATCGTCAGCCGGTAGCGGGCCAGCCCGCCGTCGCTGCCCAGCGATGCGATGCGGGTGCAGTGGCCGTGCCAGTGGCGGTGCGAGCCGTCGGCCTGGCGCAGCCGCAGCGACACGGGCTGGCCGACCAGGGCGAGCGCATCGAGGAAGGCCGACGTCGACAGGCAGTCGATGTCGAACCGGAAATCCACGCATACCGCTTCAGAGCCGGTAAAGCGCTCCACCACCAGCGCGTCGCCCAGCCCGGCGGTGGGCAGGTCGATTTCGATCAGGCGGGTGTCTTGCGAGAGCAGCGCGCCGGCGAGCGCCAGCGGCGTAGCGGGGAACGTCCTGTCCATGGCGTACCAAATCCGTTTGGTGGTGATGCTTCATCGCCGCCCCGCGACGGGGTCGGCCGGCGAAGGATACCCCGCCCGGGTGGTGGCCGTCAGCCGGACAGGGTCACTCCCGCAGCCAGGGCCGGGCGATCTCCAGCGCCATCCGGTAAGGCTCGGGGTCGTTGCGGTTGGTCAGCACGACGACGGTGAGCCGACGCTGCGGCCAGCGCACGAGCACGTTGCGAAAGCCCATCGTCTCGCCGGAATGCCACAGGGTCTCGCCGGTGATACGCCAGCCGTAGCCGTACTCCACCGCCGGATCGTCGGTCGGCGTGGCCGGCCCGAAGGCCAGTGCGCGGGAAGCGTTGGACAGCAGCCGGTCGTCGTACAGCGCGGCGTCCCAGCGGGCCAGGTCATCGATCGACGAATAGATGCCGCCGTCGCCGAGCACGGCGCTGGTCTGGCTCTGATCGGTACGCTGCCACCGGCCGTCGAGGAAGCTGTAGCCCCAGGCGCGTTGCGGCACCGGCGGGCCTTCGCGGACGTACGCCAGGGTGTTGGCCATGCCCAGCGGCAGGAAGATGCGCTCGCGCAGGAAGCTCGGGAAATCGCGCCCGGAAGCACGCTCGACGATCAATGCCAGCAACGCGTAGCCGCTGTTGCTGTAGCGGTAATCGGTGCCGGGCGGGAAGTAGGTGCGGTCCTGCGACTCCAGCAGCTTGAGCACGTCGGCATCGCGCAGCTGCCAGGTCATCGACTCGGGAATGACGTCCTCGTAGTCGACCAGCCCCGAGGTGTGGGTGAGCAGGTGGCGGATGGTGACGGGATCGGCCGCCGCGGGGAGCGAAGGCAGCCATACCCGCACCGGATCGTCGAGCCGTAGCCGGCCGTCCTCGGCCAGCAGCAGGATCGAGGCGGCAGTGAACTGCTTGGTCACCGAGGCGAGCCGGTAATTGGTCGACGGACTCGCCGGGGTGCCGGCCTCGAGATCGGACAGGCCGTAAACCCGCCGGACCACCGGCCTGCCGTTCTTCACCACCAGCACGGACGCGCCCGGCACGTGGCCGGCATAGTCGGTCATCACCGCGTCGACATGGGCGACGCGGTCGGTGGACGTGGCACAACCGGCCAACAGGGCCGTCGACGCCAGCAAGGCCAATGGAATGTGCATGACCTACTCTCCTGTGTCCGTCGACTGCCCCGGGCACCCGCCGGTGCGCACGAATGCCAGGTCTTCGTAGTCGTAGCTGAAGTCGGCCTCCGGATCGACCTTGGCCATGGCGAGGCGAAGGGTGCCGTTGCCGCGGGTGAAATCGGCCCAGGCTTCGGCGTGGTCCGCGTGCCAGTCGATCAGGTGGCGATCACCCACGCGCACCACGTCACCGCTGAGCCGTGGCGACTTGGCCGATCGGAACTCGACACGGTCGCCTGCCGGACAGATCGTGACCTCGCCGAACCACGGGTCGCGCCAGGTACCGAGCCATGGTTCCATCACGGCGGCAGTCGCGGGGCGGCGGGCCGAGGTGTCCGGCAACTCGGTCACCGCATCGGCGGCGCCGCTCCTCGCCTGCAGCGCGGCGACCACCTCGCCGACACTCCGTGACTCGCCGTCAGGTGTGAGGTGTTCCACCAGCACCTGGTTCAGCACCGTGCGCGCCTCGTCGGCATCGCCGTTGATCATGAAGACGAAACCGTCGCCGAGGTCGGGCAGCAGGTGCAGTTGCGAGTACATGCCGCCGAGCGTGCCGGTGTGAGACACGCTCCACTCGCCATCAATGTCGGCCAGTCGCCAGCCATAACCGTAGGCATAGAAGCGGGTGCCGTCCCAGTCGCGGCGACGCTGTGCGATCGGCATCGCCGTGTGTGCGGTCCACAGCTCCGCGCGCCGCTCCGGCGGCAGCCACTCCAGTTGCTCCGGGGTCGGGGCGAGCCAATTGCCCGCCCAGACGAGCATGTCGTCGAGGCTGCAGCGGATGCCGCCAGCCGCGGCCGAGGTGATCGCGGGCACCTGCGGCGGGTCGAGCCGCATCGCGACGTTCCCCTCCCCACCGCGCGTATGCGGCTGGGCGAGACTGCCGGCCGCCTCCCGGTCGAACGCGCCGACGCGGCAACGCTCCAGCCCGAGCGGCTCGAACACCTCGCGCCGCACCAGTTCCTCGTAAGGCGCGCCACCGGCGGCCGCGGCCACCTCGCCGGCGACTACGTACAGCAGGTTGTCGTAGGCGTAGCCGGAGCGGAAGCTCTGCTGCGGTTTCAAGTGGGCCAACCCGGCGATGATGTCGTCCCGGGTGAAGTGGTTCGGTTCCGGCCACAGCATCAGGTCGCCGGCGCCCTCGCGCAGGCCGGCGTTGTGGATCAGCAGGTCGCGCACCTGCATCTCGCGCGTGACCCAGGCGTCGTACATGCGGAACTGCGGCAGGTGCTTCACCACCGGGTCGTCCCAGCGCAGCCGGCCGGCGTCGACCAGCCGCGCGAGCAGCGCCGCGGTCATCGCCTTGGTGTTGGAGGCGATCTTGAACAGGGTGTCGGTATCGACCGCTTCGCCGCTGCCGACGGTGGTCTCGCCATAGCCCCGGGCGAACACCACTTCACCGTCCTCGATCACACCGAGCGCAATGCCCGGGAGGTCATAGCGATCAATGACGGCCCGGGCGATGGCGTCGATCTCGTCCGGGGTGGTTCCCGCATTGGACGCCGCTGCCGCGGCGGGGCCGAAGGACAGGCCCAACAGCAATGCAACGGACGCATGGAGACGCTTCAAGGCGCGTCCCGCCCGCCGACCGCCACGTCGATGGCCGCCTGCCAGACGCGCATCAGGTTGCCGCCCCACAGCTTTGCGATGTCCGCTTCGCTGTAACCGCGCTTGCGCAGCTCCGCGGTGACGTTGGGCGACTCGCTCGCGTCCATCCACCCGGTCACCTCGCCACCGCCATCGAAGTCGGAGGCGATGCCGACGTGGTCCACGCCGATCAGCCCGACCATGTAGTCGATGTGATCGACGTACTCCTCCAGCGTCGCCAGCGGGTGCTCGCGCTGGATCCATGCCATCCCGGCGACGAATGCCGGCAGCTCGCCATGGACGTCCCAGTCGAATTCCGCGGCGCCCGCCGCGTGGGCGACCTCGTGTTGCAACGCCTTCTCGGCGGCCGACCGCGCCGGGTCGTGCTTGACGAACTCGTAATAGGCGACGGCCTGCACGACGCCGCCGTCGGAGGCGATCGCGTGCAGCAGGTCGTCGGGCAGGTTGCGCGGCACGTCCACCAGGGCGCGTGCCGACGAGTGCGACGCGAACACCGGCGCCCGTGACGCAGCGATCGCGTCAAGCACGCATCGGTCGGAAGCATGCGAGACGTCGACCATCATCCCCAGCGCGTTCGCACGCGCGACCAGCTCGCGACCGAACCCGCTCATGCCCGGATCCTGCGCCGAATTGTGAGCGGGTTCGCCAGCCTCGGTATCGGGATTGGCACTGCTGCACACCGCGTTGTTGCCCACGTGGGTGAGCCCCACGTAACGGGCGCCGCGCTCGTACGCAGTGTCGAGACGCGACAGCTCGTGACTGAGCGAGTACGGGTTCTCGATGCCGATCATCGCTGAAAGCAGGCCGCGTGCATGGTGGTCCCGCACCTGCGCCGGCGTGGTCGCAAGGCGGATCCGATCGGGGTACTTCTCCAGCATCAGCGCGATGGCCGAGTACTTCCGTTCGGCCTGGGCCACCGCGTCGGCATAGCCCGCCTCGGTCAACGGCCCCTGCCCCACGTAGACGATGAAGAACGCACCATCCAGGCCACCGCGCTCCATCTTCCCCAGATCGACCTTCAGCCCGGTGTCGGTGCCGACGTCGTAGCGCGGCTCGCGCATGTAATCCAGCGGGATATCGACGTGGGTGTCGAGGATCAGTGGATCGGGTGCCGTTGTGCGCACAGGCTGCTGCATGCAACCCGCGAGTGAGCCGGCCAGCACCACGGATGCGATGCCAATGCGGATGTTCATGCGTTCCTCCACTCACCAGTCGCGCGTTCGATGACAGCGATCACCGGTTCGCGAGTCCTTCATTCGCGCACCGGCGAATCCGCCAAAAAAACGGCGGCCCGACAAGCGGGCCGCCAAGGGGCTTTACTCAGAACGCGTAGGTCACGACCAGCTGCGCATAACGCGGGGACTGCCAGACAGTGGGCTCCCCGAAGTACGGCATCTCGTTGCCGGGCGTGCTCTCGTAGCGGGAGTGCACGTTGATTTCGGTCTGGCTGTTGAGCAGGTTGTATACGGAGAGGCGTGCCTTGAGGTCGATGCTCTCAGAGGGCAACGTCCAGGTCACGCTCGCACCCAGGTTGGTAACCCAGGGCATGCGGCCGAACGCGCCCCTCTCGGTGTAGACCAGCTCCCGGGTCTCCCAGTCGGAGCAGTTCGCCACGCACAACCATCCCGAACCACCGCCACTGAACTCACCGGGTCCGCCGGCGCTGCGGTCGTCGTTGGGCCAACGCACGCCGAAGGCGGTGATCGGGCCACCGGATCGGGTGGACAAGGTCGCACCGAAGCTCCACATGTCGTTGAGTTCGTAGCTACCGCGCAGCTTGATCTGGTGGCGGTAGTCGTTGAACAGAACTCCGTAGCGCTCGTTCACCGCCGGGTGGTCGTAGTACTGCACGAGGTTGGTGTCGTTATAGCCGGTATCCGAGTTCACCGGCCCTTCCATGTTGCCCTCGGACTTCGACCACAGATAGCTGGCGTTGAACGCCCACTTGCCATCCCATGCGCGGTCGAGCTGGAACTCGACGGCCTTGTAGGTGCGCTTGGGCCGCTTGTAGCCCATGACGGCGTCGCTGCCGAGCGCGATGTAACCATCCTCGGAGCTGTCGAACGTCACCCATTCCTCCGTGTCCGGGCACCACAGGGTGACGTCCTCGCCGGGGTTGATGATCGGCCAGTCACCGGAATACCAGCCGCACCCTTCCACGTGGTTGATGCGCGCGTCCTCGACGGCGCGGGTCACTTCGCGGTAGGTGGCATTGACCCCGTAGGACCAGGCGTTGTTGATCGCCTGCTGGAAACCCAGGATGAACTCGTCCTGGAAGACCTGTTTGAGGTCGCGGTCGACCGCCGTCCGGACATCGTCGGGTGCGGGTACGTTGCCCTCGGTATTGACCGGCCCGATCTGCTCGCCGAGATTCGGAAAGAGGTAGGTACCGCCGGTAACGGGGTCGGTCTGCTCCACCCAACCGTCGAGTACGTAGTAGGTGTGCTCATCCGTGGCCCCCCCCCCGAAATAGTCAGTGAGCTTGTTGGTGAGTGGGATGTAGTAGCGGCCGGCGTTGCCGAACACCTTGGTCGTGCCGTCACCCTTCACGTCCCAGCTGAAGCCCAGACGCGGCGCGATCATGTCGGAGAAGTCTGCCTCGGCGAAGGTCGCGCCGGAGGCGAGCTTGTTGTGGAACTTGTCGGCACGGACGCCCAGGTTCAGCAGCAGGTTCGGCGTGACGTTCCAGTTGTCCTCCACGTAGATCGCTTGCGCCTCGGTCGAAACCGGGGAGCCGGTGATGTAACGCCTCGCGTCGATGTACGCCGTCACTCCGTCCGGAACGGACACCCCGTTGGGCAGCTCCCGGTCCTCCTCATCGGCGGCGATGCCGATCGCGGTATAGCTCACGCCGTCGCCCGGATAGACCCTCGAGCTGTTGGAATCCATGATTTCCTGGTCGACACCGAACCGCACCAAGTGGTCGCCCAGCGCCCATTCGAAATCCAGACGCGACGCTTCGCGCTTGTCGAACCGGCTGCTGATGCTGCTGTTGCTCGGGTGACAACCTTCCTGTTCGGTAGCTTCGCCGAAGATGTCGGTGTAGCTGCCGGAACGGGTGACGATGCTGCAGCCCGCGTCCCAAGGACTGCCGGCCGTGGCACTGCGTTCGTTCACGCCGTACATGGCCTTCGCGACGAAGTTGTCGGTGAAGTGCCCGGTGTAGGTGAGCGACCAGTTGTCGCCGCCTGACCCCTCGTAGCTCTCGCCGGTCTTTTCACCGCGCGTGGCGCTGTCCCAGTCGTAGGCGTAATTGCTCGTGGCCGAGTCCGACTTGTCGGAGAAGGCCAGCAGCTCCAGCAGGTGGTCGTCGTTGATCTGCCAGTCGAGCTTTCCACCCCAGAAGTCGTTGTTGCTGTCGGTGTACCAGGCTTCGAGCGTGTCGATATCCCTCGGGTTGCTGTCGCGCTGCTCGTACATGCCGAAGAAGAACAGCCTGTCCTGCACGATGGCACCGGACGCCCAGACATTGGCTTTGTAGAACGAGCCGTCGTCGCGACTCCTGCGGTCCCGTTCATCCAGCGTGCCGTCATCGTGGAACTGGTCATCCTTCGACGAAGTCCAGGCCGCGGGTTCCATCGTCAGCTCGGCACCGGCATGGAACTCGTTGCCGCCCGAGCGGGTCACGGCGTTGATCACGCCACCCGTGCTACGGCCGAATTCCGCCGAGTAGCCGCCGGTCTTGACCTGGAACTCCTCATAGAACGCGAATGGCACCGACGAGAATCCCTGTCGGCGATACGGGTCGGTGACGTTCAAGCCATTGATGTAGGCGACGTTCTCCGCCACCGACGAGCCGCCAAAGGTAAGGCCACCAAACGTAGCGCCGGAAGACACCACACCCGGGGCCAGCAGCGCGACGGCACCCAGGCTCTGGTCCACCGGCAACCGGGCCAACTCCTGCCGCGTGACGTTGGTGGCGGACTCGGTGGAATGGACATCGACGCGGTTCACCACCCTCGAACCGACCACCTGCACGGCCGCCAGGTTCACCGCACCGTCGTTGGTGAGGTTGACCGTCGTGGTGCCACCCAGGGAAACATCGACGGAGATCGGCGCCCCCGCACCGGCGCTGAGGGTGTATTGGCCCGGAGGCAGCTGGCCGATACGGTAGCTGCCATCCTCATCCGCGGTCGCCGAGCGGGACAAGCCTGTCGAGGTGTTGGTGATCGTGACCTGCGTACCCGCTTCGGCATCGCCCGCCACGGCACCGGTAACGCTTTGCGCCAGTACCGGCGCGGCCAGGGACGAAAGGCACACGCCCATCGCCATGCAAAGTACAGACTTGCGCAGATTGCGGGTGCTGCTTCTCATGATCTCTCCCCGATTGGTGCTCATGGTTGTGGCGTAGCGCTGAAGTCGTAATCCCACTGATCGAAGTACAGATTGCCGCCGCTCCATTCGACCTCGCCCCGTTGGGAGTCGACGGTCTCGGAGCGGAAATGCTGCTTGGCCGGGACGAAGTCGGTCCCGTAGTCGTCGTTGAAGGCGATCCGGTAGGCGTCCAGGCCGCCTAGATAGAACCACTCCAGTCCGCGCCCATCGGCCACCGCGTCCTCGAACCGGCCGGTGGTCACGTCCATCGGCACCCAGCCGTACGGCGCCAGGTACATCCAGCCCCAGTCGTGGAGGTTCCAGTAGTCGTCGTCGGAGTAGACCATGCCCGACTGCCAGCGCGCCGGGATGCCGTTGAGCCGCAACAGCGTCATCAGCAGCAGTGTCTGCTGGCCGCAGTCGGCGTGGCCGGCATGCAGGGCGTAGTCACTGATGTTGGTGATGGTGGAGTACTCGCGCGCGCCGGCCCACGGGATGTCGTCGACGGCGGCGAACAGCTTCTGCGCGATCCGGTACGGGTTGGTCTCGTCACCCACCACCTTCCGGGAAAACTCGCGCAGGGCCGGGGTGAATACGATGTGCGGCGGCCGCTCGCCCAGGTGCCGTGCCAGCTCCGCGGTCGCCGGGGCGGGGGCCACGCGCTCGGGGTCGATGGCGTGGTGCTGGGCGTAGAGGGTCAACTCGTAATCGATCGAGAACTCGGTCGGCTCGCCGGCGCGGGCCACCTGCTCCAGGTAGGCGGTGCGCTGCATCGTCGCGTCCGGGGCGATGGCGGCCTTCGCCGGTTCGCTGTCGAGCAGGCGGATGTCCTCCTGCTGGCCCGCGATGGCGCGCGGGTACGGGATCCAGGCGCGCACGGTCTCGCCGGCAGGCACCGCGTCGGGGTCGACGGTGATCGACTGGGTCACATGCACCCGGCGCGGCAGCACGCTGCTGCGGCCGGTCGCCTCGGTCTGCGCGAGCACCGCTGCGTGATGGGCGTTGGGCGACTCCATCGGCCCTTCGCTGAACGGCCTGGGGTCGGCGCGACGGGCCGCGGCTTCGGGGCTGAGCCGGAACAGGTTGGGGACGGCGCGGGCGAAGTAGCGCGGCTGCCCGTCGATCACCCGGTGCTCGAGCAGGTTGGCCGCCTTCCAGCGCTGGAATTCGTCTTCGGTGAGGTCGGGAATCGCCTTGCGCAGCCGCGCGAGCACTTCTTCCTCGTCGAGGTGGAAGTCGATCAGGATGCGGCGCATGCGCTCGCGCTGGAACAGCAGCGCCTCGCGGGTCCGGTTGCCGAGGGTCTCGTCGGCCAGGGCCTTGTCGATCGCGGCCTCCGCGGCGTCGAACCGGTCCGTGTCGATCAGCGACACGACCGCGGTCACCTCGCGGCCCGCCGGGGCACCGTCGCTCCCCTGTGCGGCCGCGCCGGCGGCCGCCAGGCCGCAGGCCAGCACCAAGGCACGGCCGATCGCGCCAGGGTGGCGCAGCCGCGTGGTACCAAAAATTGCCCGAATCGTGTCCACCCGCTCTTTCCCCTACGGAGACCCACTCGTGTGATGGTGTGTAGCACGCCTCCGCGAACATGGTCAATAAATTATTCCTGTTTCATGTGATATAAGAATCGCGTATTCCGCAGTGCACAACGGCGACTTCCGTCGGGCAAAGGGGGCAGGAATGACTCACCCGGGCATGAATGCAAAGGCTTCGCGCGGGCCCACCACACGGCCGGATCCTTATCCTGAAAGCCCGCCGCCGCACGCGATATCGCCCCGCCCGATGAAAACGAGACTGCACACGTTCGCCGCCGCCATCTCGCTGGCGCTGCTGCTGGCCGCGCCGGCCGGAGCCCGGCAAAGTGCGTCCCCGCCGGTGCCGGAGCACGGCGTGGTGGGGGTGGCGGCCGAGCACCTCACACCCGGGTTCTGGATCGACCGGATGGCGCAGCCCGACCGCGTGCTGCTGGACCGCCCGGCGATCGAGGCACAGAACGCGCGACTGCTGCGCATCGATCCATCCATGCACGACCTGCGCGCGATCCCGGCGACGCTGGAGGGGAACACCGTCGGCGGCTGGATCGAGGATCTCTCCGAACGCCCCGACAGCGACCGCTGGGACGTGGAGGGCCGGCCGGTCCCCGCGTCTGCGCTCGACGCCATGGTCGCCAACCTCGCGCTCGATGCCATTCCCGCCCGTCAGCCCACCCGCTACGGACTGGTGGTACACCGCGCCGCGCTGCGGACGTTCCCGACCGCGGAGCGCATGTTCAGTCGCCAGGGCGAAACCGACATCGATCGCCTGCAGGAAAGCGCGCTGTTCCCCGGGACCCCGGTCGTCATTGCGCACGAGAGCGCGGACGGCGGGTGGCTGTTCGTGGTCAGCCCGCGCTACGCGGCGTGGATCGAGAAGAAGCACGTCGCCGGGGGCACGGCCGACGAGGTGTTCGGTTACGTCGACGAAGCGCCGTACCGGGTGGTCACCGGTGCCACCGAGCGGACCACCTTCACCCGCGAGGAGCCGCGCGTCTCGCAGCTGCAGCTCGACATGGGCGTGCGCGTGCCGCTGGCGGGCCTGCCGCCCGACGAGCCGGTCAACGGCCAGCACCCGTACACCTCTCACATCCTGAAGCTGCCGGTCCGCAACGAAGACGGCAGCCTGGCCTTCGCGCCCGCGCTGCTGCCACGCATCGCCGACACCCACGCCGACTACCTGCCGCTGACTCGCGCCAACCTCGTCACCCAGGCCTTCAAGTTCCTCGGTGAGCGCTACGGCTGGGGGCATTCCTACGACGCACGCGACTGCAGCGGCTTCGTCTCCGAGATCTACCGCAGCATGGGCGTGCAGGTACCGCGCAACACCAGTGCGCAGGCGATCAGCCCGGCGCTGTCGCACGTCGCCTTCGACAAGGACGACGACCGCGCCCACCGCATGGCCGCGGTCGCGCAACTGCAGGTCGGCGACCTGGTCTACATTCCCGGCCACGTGATGATGGTGATCGGCCGCGTCGACGGCGCGCCCTACGTGATCCACGACACCAACGGCGGCAGCGTGCTCGGCGCCGACGGCGAGCTGCGGAGCATGGCGCTCAACGGCGTCTCGGTGACACCGCTGCTGCCGATGATGTTCAACAAGAACGAGACCTACGTGGACCGCATGACCAGCATCGTGCGTCCGCACGGCACCCTCGACCTGCCGCGCTGAGCGACGGCCACCAGGACAACGACACACGACCCATGAAGATCACCGACATCCAGTTCGGCATGTTGCGGGTACCGCTGAAGACGCCGTTCAAGACCGCACTGCGCACGGTCGAGCGGGTCGAGGACATCGTGGTGATGATCCACACCGACACGGGCCACGTCGGCTACGGCGAGGCGCCGGCCACCGCGGTCATCACCGGCGACACCCACGGCTCGATCGTCGATGCGATCCGCCACTACATCTCGCCGCGGCTGATCGGCGAGGAGATCGCCAACCTCAACCGCATCACCCGGCTGGTGCAGACCTCGATGGAGAAGAATTCCAGCGCCAAGGCGGCGGTGGAGATCGCGGTGTACGACCTGTTCGGCCAGCTCTACGGCGCGCCGCTGTACAAGATGCTCGGCGGCGGCGACCCGGTCATCACCACCGACATCACCATCAGCGTGGACACCATCGACAAGATGGTGGCCGACTCGATCAGCGCCGTGGAGCGCGGCTTCGACTCGCTCAAGATCAAGGTCGGCAAGGACATCGGCGTCGACATCGAGCGGATCAAGGCGATCTACGCCGCGGTCGAGAACCGCGCCCTGCTCCGCCTCGACGCCAACCAGGGCTGGACCGCCAAGCAGGCGGTCTACGCGATCACCACGCTGGAGGACGCCGGGGTGCGGCTGGAGCTGGTGGAACAGCCGGTCAAGGCGCGCGACCTGGAAGGCATGCGCTACGTCACCGAGCGCGTGCACACCCCGATCATGGCCGACGAAAGCGTGTTCGGGCCGATGGAGGTGATCGAGCTGATCAACCTGCGCGCGGCCGACATCATCAACATCAAGCTGATGAAGACCGGCGGCATCTCCAACGCGATCCGCATCGCCGACATCGCCGCCCTGCACGGCGTGGAGTGCATGATCGGCTGCATGCTCGAGTCCAGCATCAGCGTCGCCGCCGCGGTGCACGTGGCGGTGGCCAAGGCCGACGTGATCACCAAGATCGACCTCGACGGGCCGTCGCTGTGCCAGTTCGATCCGGTCGAGGGCGGCGTGACCTTCAACGAATCGGAGATCTCGGTCAGCGACGCGCCCGGGCTCGGCATCCAGCAGATCCGCGGGCTGGAGCGGATCGGCGGCGCCGCGGGCAGCGCCGCGGCCTGACATGTCGGCGCTGCTGAAGATCCGCGCCGGCCGCGACCAGATGTCGGCGATCGAGCGCCGCATCGCCGACTTCGTCCTCGACAATGCCCAACTGCTGCGCGACTACTCCTCGCAGCAGCTCGCCAATGCGCTGGGGATCAGCCAGTCCAGCGTGGTCAAGTTCTGCCAGAAGCTGGGCTTCAAGGGGTATCCCGACCTCAAGTATTCGGTCGGCGAGGCCATCGCCCGGGCCGACAACGGCGACGACGCCGGCGAAGCCGCGCCCGCCATGCCGCCGCCCGACGCCGGCATGGAGTTGTGGCACCGCAAGAGCCAGGCCGAGGAGGAAACCCGGTCCATTAATCCCCCGGAAGTGCTGGAGGCCGTGGTCTCCGTCCTGCTCGACGCCTCATCGGGTGGCAAGGTCTTCATCATCGGCCTCGGCGAGGACGACATTCCCGCACGCGCGATCGCCCTGCGCCTGTCGCTGCTGGGCATCCTCACCGTGCACAACTTCGACACCGCGCACATGACCGCCAGCGTCTCCGCCGCCGGCCCCGGCGACGTGCTGCTGGTGTTCTCCGAGCACGGCAAGCAGCCGGCGCTCTGCCAGATCGGCCGGCTGTTCCGCGAACGTGGCGGCACCGTCGTCACCATCACCCGGCACAGCTCCAATCCCCTGCGCGCCCATGCCGACCTGTCGCTGCTGGTCTCCGCCCACGACGAGCGCGCGCACATCGAGCCCCTGCTCTACCGCTCGGCGCTGCAGCACCTGCTGGACCGCATGTTCGTACGACTGTGCGAGTCCGGGCGGATGGAACGGCTGCAGGCGACGATGGAGCGGATCCAGCCGATGCTGGAGGGGTGACCCGGCGCTGGCGCTGGCGACGTCACGGCCACGACTCGAACAAACCTGTGGAGCCCGCATGCACCCGTGCATTCCCGTCCTGTTCAATCGCCTGTGCACCTCTGCGCTGCTGATCGCGGCGGCCACGGTCGCCGGCTGCGTCCACACCGGCCCGGCCGATGCGCCGTCGAGGAGCTGGGCCGACGCGCGCCAGCTCGTGCTGGTCACCGTGTCCGACTGGAACGCGCAGAAGGGCGAGCTCTCGACCTGGCAGCGCGCATCAGCCGACGCCTCGTGGCAACAGGTCGGTGCAACCGCACCGGTGACGGTGGGCCGCGGCGGCAGCGGCTGGGGCCTCGGTCTGCACCCGGCGCAGGACGCCGGCCCGGCCAAGCGCGAAGGCGACGGCCGCGCGCCGGCGGGCGTGTTCGCGATCGGCACCGCGTTCGGTTACGCGCCGTCGGCGGCCACCGCCCTGCCCTACGCGCCGATGGACGCCGGCGATTACTGCATCGACGTCCCCGCCTCGCCGCTCTACAACCGCATCGTCGACACCGCCGAGGTCGGCGCGGCCACGGTCGAGGGTTCGACCGAACCGATGCGCCGCGACCTCCACGTCGATGGCGACCAGCGCTACCGGCTCGGCTTCGTGGTCGAGCACAACGGGCGGGCGGTGCCGCAGGCCGGCAGCTGCATCTTCGCCCACCTGTGGAAGACACCCCAGACGCCGACCGCCGGGTGCACCGCGATGGCGCCGGAAACGATGGAGCGGCTGCTGGGCTGGCTGGTGCCGGAGGCGGCGCCGGTGTTCGTGTTGTTGCCGGAGAAGGAGTTACGGCGGCTGCGGGAGGCGTGGGGGTTGCCGGCACCGCAGTGATCCCGCGCCCTGTAGGAGCCCCGCCCGACACACGCTCTCCCGGGGAGGTCATCCCCGCCGGTCTCTGCGATAATCGTCCGGATGGCCCCGTAGCTCAGCTGGATAGAGCGTCCCCCTCCTAAGGGGAAGGTCACACGTTCGAATCGTGTCGGGGTCGCCATTCATTCGTTTCGCAAGGAGTTCTTGATGACCCACCCCGTCCTCACCGCACTCGGCCTGAGCGGCACCGAATCCGGCACCTACCTCGGCAATGGCGAATGGGCCACGACCGCCGACGCCGGCATCCTCGAGCCGATCAACCCGACCGATGGCGAGGTGCTGGCGCGGGTCCAGGCCTCCTCGCAGGCCGACTACGAGAAGATCGTCGAGCGTGCCCAGGCCGCCTTCAAGGTCTGGCGCAACACCCCGGCGCCGCGCCGCGGCGAGGCCGTGCGCCTGTGCGCCGACGCCCTGCGCGAGCACAAGGACGCGCTGGGTTCGCTGGTCGCGCTGGAGATGGGCAAGTCCAAGCCCGAGGGCGACGGCGAAGTGCAGGAGATGATCGACATCGGCGAGTTCGCCGTCGGCCTCTCGCGCCAGCTGTACGGCCTGACCATGCATTCGGAGCGCCCGGGCCATCGGATGTACGAGCAGTGGCACCCGCTGGGCATCGTCGGGATCATCTCGGCGTTCAACTTCCCGGTCGCGGTGTGGGCGTGGAACGCGCTGGTCGCGGCCGCCTGCGGCGACATCTGCATCTGGAAGCCCTCGCCCAAGACCCCGCTGTCGGCGATCGCCTCGGTCAGGATCTGCAACGAGGCGCTGAAGAAGGGCGGCTTCCCGGACATCTTCTTCCTGTTCAACGACGCCGGTACCGACCTGGCCCAGACCTTCGTCGACGACAAGCGCATCGCGCTGGTCAGCTTCACCGGTTCGACCAAGGTGGGCCGCCACGTCGGCGAGCGCGTCGCCAAGCGCATGGGCCGCTCGCTGCTGGAGCTGGGCGGCAACAACGCGATGATCGTCGACGCCACCGCCGACCTGAAGCTGGCGATCCCGGCGATTGTCTTCGGCGCGGTCGGCACCGCCGGCCAGCGCTGCACCACCACCCGCCGCGCCTTCATCCACGAGTCGATCTACGACGACGTGCTGGCCAAGTTGGTGGCGGCCTACAAGCAGGTCGAGGGCAAGACCGGCGACCCGATGGACCCGGCCAACCTGATGGGCCCGCTCAACAGCAAGGACGGCGTGCAGGCCTACCTGGGCGCGATCGAGAAGGCCAAGGCGGCCGGCGGCAAGGTCGAGACCGGCGGCGCCGCGGTCGACCGCAAGGGCAACTTCGTGCTGCCGACCATCATCACCGGGCTGGCCAACGATTCGGAGGTCGTGCAGACCGAGACCTTCGCGCCGATCCTGTACGTGATGAAGTTCAGCAACCTCGACGAAGCGATCGACATGCAGAACGACGTGCCGCAGGGCCTGTCGTCGGCGATCTTCACCCAGAACCTCAAGGCGGCCGAGCAGTTCCTGTCGGTGCGCGGTTCGGACTGCGGCATCGCCAACGTCAACATCGGCACCTCGGGTGCGGAGATCGGCGGCGCGTTCGGTGGCGAGAAGGAGACCGGCGGCGGCCGCGAGTCGGGTTCGGACGCGTGGCGCGCCTACATGCGCCGCCAGACCAACACCATCAACTACTCCGACGAGCTGCCGCTGGCCCAGGGCATCAAGTTCGACCTGTAAGGAGCACCGGGCGATGAGCGACGCCACCCCTCCGCCATTGCCCCCGCCGCCGGGCACGCCGGCGGCCGGCCGGACGACCAGCGTGCTGGCGATCGTCAGCCTGGTCGCCGGCCTGCTGGGATGGACCCTGCTGCCGGTGCTCGGCAGCATCGGCGCGATCATCACCGGCCACATCGCGCGTTCGGAGATCCGCCGCGACCCCGCCCGCCTCGAAGGCGACGGCCTGGCGATCGCCGGGCTCGTGCTCGGTTATGCGATGGTCGTGGTGACCATCCTCGGAGTGCTGATGGCGTTGCTGTTCTTCGGCGGTCTGGTTGGCCTGTTCTCGCTGGCCGCGGTGTTCGGCTGAACGTGTACGGCCTCGCCCGACCCTGGCTGTTCCGTCTCGACGCCGAACGCGCCCACGACGTCACCCTGCGCATACTGGACCGCGTCCACCGCACCGGGCTGGGCAATCTGGTCGCCCGCCGGCCGGACCCGCTGCCGACCCGCGTGTTCGGCCTCGACTTCCCCAACCCGGTGGGCCTGGCTGCAGGCCTCGACAAGAACGGCGCCCACATCGACGCGCTGATGGCGCTGGGTTTCGGCTTCGTCGAAGTCGGCACCGTGACGCCGCGGCCGCAGGCAGGAAACCCGAAGCCGCGCATGTTCCGGCTCCCCGGGCACGAGGGGATCATCAACCGGCTGGGCTTCAACAACGCCGGCGTCGATGCGCTGGTGCGCAATGTCGAAAAGGCCGAACGTCGTGGTGGCCTGCTCGGCATCAACATCGGCAAGAACAAGGACACTCCGAACGAAATCGCCGAAGGCGACTACATGTACTGCCTGTCGCGGGTCTACGCGCTGGCGGACTACGTGACGGTCAACATCTCCTCGCCCAATACCGCGGGCCTGCGCGAACTGCAGGAAGAGCAGCTGCTGCGCCGCCTGATCGGCACCCTGCGCGAGGAGCAGGAGCGCCTCGGCGCCAAGCACGGCCGCCGCATCCCGATGCTGGTCAAGATCGCCCCCGACCTGTCGGAGGCCGACATCGAGGCCTGCGCGCGGGTGCTGGCGGAACTGGAAGTAGATGGCGTGATCGCCACCAACACGACGGTGTCGCGCGAGCCGGTCGAGGGCGCGCCGCACGCCGGCGAAACCGGCGGGCTGTCGGGCCGGCCACTGATGGCGCAGGCCACCACCGTGCTGCGCATGATGCGCACCCGCCTGCCAGAATCGATCCCGCTGGTCGGTGTGGGCGGCATCCTTTCGGGCGCGGATGCGGTCACCAAAATGGCCGCCGGCGCCAGCCTGGTGCAGTGCTACTCCGGCCTGGTGTACCGCGGCCCGGAGCTGGTGGGCGAGTGCGTCGAGGCGATCCGCCGGCGCAAGTTCGCGCCCAGCCGCGGCCCGGTTCCCCCGGTCGCATGAACCAGCCCGTCCGCGTCCTGCACGACGTACCGCTGCAGGGGCGAAACACGTTCGGCGTGGCGGTGCGCGCCCCGCTGCTGGCCGAGGTGTCCGACGCCACCGCTTTGCCGGACCTGCTTTCGAGCGGGCCGTTCCGCGAACCGCCGCTGGTGCTGGGTGGTGGCAGCAACCTGCTGTTCGTCGACGACCCGGCGCAGCCGCTGCTGTCGCTGACCGGCCGCTCGATCCACCTGCTCGACGATGGCGACGTCGCCCTGGTCCGCGCGGACGCGGGCGTGCAGTGGCACGGATTCGTGCTCGACACCCTCGCCCGCGGCCTGTGCGGACTCGAGAACCTCGCCCTGATCCCCGGCACCGTCGGCGCCGCACCGATCCAGAACATCGGTGCGTACGGGGTCGAGGTCCGCGAATTCATCCACGCCGTCGAGGCCTTCGAACCCGCCACCGGCACCTGGCACCGGCTCGACCGCGAAGACTGCGCCTTCGCCTACCGCGACAGCGTGTTCAAGCAGCAGCCGGACCGTTTCGTGGTCACCGCGGTCGAGTTCGCCCTCCCGCGCACCCCGGACCTCAGGCTCGATTACGCCGGCATCGGCCACGAACTCGCCGCGCAGGGCATTGCCCATCCGACGCCGTCGCAGGTCGCGGACACCGTCATCGCGATACGCCGACGCAAACTGCCCGACCCGGCGGTGCTCGGCAATGCCGGCAGCTTCTTCAAGAACCCCGTCGTGCCGGCCGCGCAAGCCGAGGCGCTGCTCGCCGAGCACCCGACGCTGCCGGCGTTCCGCGGCGCCGGCGACACCCGCAAGCTCTCCGCGGCCTGGATGATTGATGCGTGCAACTGGAAAGGCCACCGGGACGGCGATGCCGGCGTGGCCGCCTCGCATGCGCTGGTGCTGGTCAACCACGGCCGGGCGAGTGGGCGGCAGTTGTTCGAACTGGCCCGGCGCATTGCCGACTCCGTGCAGCAGCGGTTCGGCGTGCCACTCGAACCCGAGCCCCGCCTCGTCGGCGCCCGCTGGTGACCGCGCGACGTCCGGCGACTTCCCCACCACCGCGCGCCGACAGCGGCACGCGGGCCCCGTTCGCCTGAGGACGCCCGTGAACACCTCCGCCGCATCCACCCACGCCCGCGCCGCCTTGTTGATGGTGGGCAGCACCGTGTTCTTCGCGTTCATGGTGATCACCATCCGCTTGGCCTCGAACACCCTCCATACCTTCGAGGTGGCGTTCTTCCGCTGCTTCTTCGGCATGCTGGCAGCGCTGCCGCTGGTCTACCGGCACGGCCCCGGGCTGCTGCGCACCACCCAGTTCCCGCGCTACCTGGTGCGTTGCCTGCTCGGCACGCTGTCGATGCTCTGCGGCTTCTGGGCGATCGGCAACCTGCCGCTGGCGCAGGCGGTGTCGCTGTCGTACTCGACCCCGCTGTTCGTGACGATCGCCGCGGCCCTGTGGCTGTCGGAACAGGTCCGCGCGCGACGCTGGACCGCGGTCGTACTCGGGTTCGTCGGCGTGCTCGCCATCGTCCGGCCCGGCACCGCCGAGTTCAGCGCCGGCACGCTGGTCGCAGTGTCGGCGGCGGTCATCAGCGCCGTCGTCGCCATCCAGATCAAGCAGCTTTCCGGCGTCGAGCCGGCCGACCGCATCGTGGTGTGGACCACGATCCTCTGGGTGCCGATGTCGCTGGTGCCGGCGCTGACGGTATGGGAGTGGCCGCAGGGCATCACCTGGCTGTGGCTGGTCGCCGCCGGGGTGCTCGGTACCGCCGGCCACATGCTGTGGACCCGTGCACTGAAACTCGGCGACGTGTCGGCGCTCACGCCGATCAGCTTCATGCAGCTGCCCATCGTCGCGGTGCTGGGCTACTTCCTCTTCAGCGAGGGCGTGGACCGCTGGACCATCACCGGCGCCGCCATCATCCTCGGCGCGAACGCCTACATCGCCCATCGCGAAGCGACCCTCTCCCGCCGCGCCGCCACCGCGGCGCCCACTACCGGCGCCAAGCCGGGCGAGTGATCCGCACCCCGTGACAAGACGAACCCCGGCGCGAGGCCGGGGTCCGTGGGTCACGCTGTCAACCGTTGACCTGCCTCAGAACTGCAGGCTCCACAGGTCGATCTTTCCGGTGTCGTAGGTATAGGCATCGTTGACCCGCAGCTTCCAGGTTCCGTTGGCGCTCTCCGAGGAGGCGTTGACGGTGTAGACCTGGTCGATGTCGTTGGCACTGCCGCCGGTGCGGTTGCGCAGCGTGTAGACGCTGCCATCCGGAGCCACCAGGCTGACGGTCAGGTCGCCTACGTAGGTGTGGTCGATGCTCACGCCGACCTTGAGGTCCGACGGCGCGTTGCCGCTGACGCCGCTGACCGCGATCGAGCTTTCCACGGTGGCACGGTCGCGGATCTGCACGTCGGTGCCGTTCTCGAAGAAGCCACCGCCACCGCCGCCATCGCCGTCGAAGCTGCCAGTCAGGCTGACCCCGGAGAACGAGCTGTAGCCACGCAGCATGACGTGGTAAGTGCCGGCCTGCGGGTTGCTGAAGCTGCAGCTCTCGTTGTTGCCGCTGCGATACGGGCGGCAATCGTAGGTCGAGGTGGTCGGCGCCGCGCCGAAGCGCACGTACATGTCCGCGTCACCGCTGCCACCGGCCATGTTGAACACCAAGTTGCTGGCGCCGGCCGGCACTTCGAGGGTCCAGAACTGCTGGCTGCCCTGGTTGCCGCCGATGCCCGTGGCCGGCACGCCGTTCTCGAGCTCGCCACCGCCCGGGGGCGGTTCCTCGCCACCGCCGTCGCAGCTCACGCCCACGGCATTGAACGCCGCGGTCACGTCCGCTTCGGGGAAGCCCAGCTCGGTCGCGCCCGCTTCGACGCCGCAGGCACCCTCGTCGTAGGTGGTGTTGGGCTGCCAATGGAACTGGTTGGCGTAGGCGAACACCTGGAACGCTTCCTTCGCGTCCCAGCCGCTGGTCTGCGCCAGCAGGCAGTAGGCCTTGTTGTACACGCCGCTGGAGTAGTGCACGTCCAGGCCGTCGTAGTAGTCGTCGGCATGGTCGATCGAGGCACCGTCCTGCGGCGGGTCGCACATGTAGCGCAGCGAGCCGTCGCCCTTGAAGATGTCCGCCCCGACCAGGAAGTCCGCGCTGCCACGGTCGAAGAACTCGGCCGCTTCGCCCGCCATGTCGGAGAAGGCCTCGTTGATGCCGCCCGACTGGTACTGGTAGACGAGCCCCGAGTTCTGCTCGGTGAAGCCGTGGCTGACCTCGTGCGCGCTGACATCCAGCGACACCAGCGGATGGAACGTGCTGGCGCCATCGCCGAAGGTCATCGACGAGCCGTCCCAGAACGCGTTCTCGAAGCCGTTGCCGTAGTGCACGTTCATCTTCAGGCGGAACGTGAGCGGTGGCACGCCGACGTAGGCGTCGTACATGTCGTAGACCACGCCACCGAAGTGGTGCGCGTCGTTGAGCGGCGAGTACGCGCCGTTGATCTGCTTGACGGTGTTGGTCGGGCAGTTGAACGAGTGGATCGGGCCGCTGGAACCGTGGTTGAAGTTGTGGGTCTCCACGTTGGTGTTGACCATCGAACAGGTGCTGCCCGACTGCTGCACGTCGAGTGCGGGGAAGTCGGTGCCGTACTGGTACTGGCCGATCTTCTCGTTGCCGCCCGGACCGTAACCGTCGGCGAAGGCCAGGCCGTCCCATTGCCGGATCACCGCGCCGGTATTGGCGTCGATGATCGCGGTCGGCCGGGACGGCTCGTCGCCGTCGACGAAGTACGAGGCCAGGTAGACCAGACGCGCCGGGCCCTGCTCGGCATAGACGAACAGGTCGGCCTTGCGGTTCTTGACGTTGCCGCCGCGCGCCAGGGTGGCGCGGGTGCGCTCGGCCAGCACCGCCTGGGCGCGCTGAGCACTGAGCCGCGGTGACACCGAAGGCAGTTCCACCTGCACGTCGCGGAGCACCTGGCCCTGCATGCGCAGTGCGTTGCCACGGCTGTCCTGCACGACGGCGACGCTGTGGCCCCACACCGGCACGCCGCGGTAGGTCTGCTGCATGCGGACCGTGCGGTTGCCGTTACGGGTCGGTGCGGTGCTGCGCGCCTTCAGGGCCATGTCCGCGCCGAGGCCCAACTGGGCGGCGACCCGGTTCATCGGTGTGGCACCCAGGCTCTGGCGCTGGACCTGCTGCGATTCGGCCGCGGTCGCGGTGGACATCGCGGCCATGCCGATGGCGGCGACCAGCAGATTGAGGCGATACGAACGGAAATAACGTGACATCCCACATCCTCCTTTCCTTGAGAACTCCCGTCACGGACGTGACGGGGCGGATTCAGCATTTCCCCCTGTTCCGTGCCGCCGTCCCGCCGGCCTGCGCCGGCGTCAACATTCCCGTTACTCGACGGATGCACGAACCGCCGTGACCGGATGGCCGCGACCGGGGCACGCTAGGAATGGCCGGAAACGCCGTCAATTTCCGTGGACGCCCTCACGCGGCTTTCACGATACGGCGACTGGATGCTGGCGAAAAAATGAACAGCAGCGAAACCCCGTACCGTGGTCCTCGCGGGATCCGAAACAGGCCGCACTGGAGGCCTAATGGCTGTAACTGTGTTCCAGAAAAAGTGCTGCAGTGCAGCAAATATTTCCGCGGGATGACAGGCGCTCAGCCGCCCCACGGGGTGCGGCGGAAGCGGAACACCGCGAAGTAGCTCGCCGCCGCCCAGACGCTTGCGGCGGCCCAGCCGGCGAGGATGTCGGACGGGTAATGCACGCCGAGGTACACGCGCGAGAAGCCGACCAGCACCACGAACGGCACTGCCACCAGCAGCACCGGCCAGCGCCAGCGCGTGCGCCAGGCCAGCAGCACCAGCACCCACGCCAGCGTCGCCGAGCCCATCGCGTGGCCACTGGGGAAGCTGTAGGTCAGCTCGGGCGTGATCGACTCCCACAGCGACGGCCGCTCGCGCGCGAACAGCAGCTTGGTGCCGACATTGAGCAGCCCCGAACCGCCCAGCGCGATCGCGGCGAAGGTCGCCTCCGGCAGGCGCCGCCACAGCAGCAACGCGACCACCAGCAGCACGTCGACCGGCACCACCCCGTGCAGGTAGCCGGCGTCGGTAATGGCCACCAGCCAGCGGTCCATGCCGGGACCGGCCAGCGAGCGCGCCCACAACAGCAACGGTTCGTCGAAGGCGAGCGGCTCGCGCTCGTGGATTTCGTCGGCCAATTCGGCAAAACCCCACATCGGCAGCAGCAGGCCAACGAACACCAGCAGCAGGCGGCCGCCGTGCCGTCGCCACACTTCGCGCAGCAGGCCACGCTCCAGCCGCAGCGCCGCGCTCAGCGGCAGGCGGCGCAACCCTTCGGGCTCAGGCCGCTCCGGCGACGCCATAGTGGCGGTCGACGTAGGCGTCGATGAGACCGACAAACTCCTCGGCGATGTGCTCGCCGCGCAGGGTCACGGTCTTCTCGCCGTCCTCGAACACCGGCGCCGACGGCGCCTCGCCGGTGCCCGGCAGCGAAATGCCGATGTTGGCGTGGCGCGACTCGCCCGGGCCGTTGACCACGCAGCCCATCACCGCCAGCGTCAGGTTCTCCGCGCCCGGATGGGTCAGCTTCCACTCCGGCATCTTCGCCCGCACGTGTTCCTGCACACGCTTGGCCAGCTCCTGGAAGAAGGTGCTGGTGGTGCGGCCGCAACCCGGGCAGGCGGTGACCATCGGGGTGAACGCGCGCAGGCCCATGGTCTGCAGCAGCTCCTGGGCGACGACGACCTCGTTGGTGCGCGGCTGGCCCGGCTCGGGCGTCAGCGAGATGCGGATGGTGTCGCCGATGCCTTCCTGCAGCAGCACGCCGAGCGCGGCCGACGAGGCGACGATGCCCTTGCTGCCGATGCCGGCCTCGGTCAGGCCCAGGTGCAGCGCGTAGTCGCCGCGCGTGGCGAGTTCGCGGTAGACCGCGACCAGCTCCTGCACGCCCGAGACCTTGGCGCTGAGCACGATGCGCTCGGCCGGCAGGCCGATCTCGACCGCGCGGTACGCCGAGTCCAGCGCCGAGCGGATCAACGCCTCGCGCAGCACCCGGCCGGCGTCCCACGGCTCGGCGCGGCCGGCGTTCTCGTCCATCAGCTGCCTGGCCAGCGCCTGGTCGAGCGAGCCCCAGTTGGCGCCGATGCGGACCGGCTTGTCGTGTTCGATCGCCAGCTCGATCAGCGTCGCGAACTGGCTGTCCTTCTTCTTGCCGAAACCGACGTTGCCGGGATTGATGCGGTACTTGGCCAGCGCCTCGGCGGCGGCCGGTTCGGCGGTCAGCAGCTGGTGGCCGTTGTAGTGGAAGTCGCCGATCAGCGGCACCTCGGCGCCCATCATCGCCAGCCGGTCGCGGATGCGCGGCACCGCGGCGGCGGCCTCGGGCGTGTTGACGGTGATCCGGACCAGCTCCGAGCCGGCGCGCCACAGTTCGGCGACCTGTTTCGCGGTCGAGGCGACGTCGGCGGTGTCGGTGTTGGTCATCGACTGCACCACCACCGGCGCGCTGCCGCCCACCTGCACGCCACCGATGGTGACGGCACGGGTGTGGCGCCGCGGTTGCGGGCCGAAAAGCGGGTGGGCGCAGGGAGGACGGGCGTCGGAATTCATGCCGCGCATTGTACCGCCGCGGCGTGACCGGCCCGGACCGCTGCGCTACCGTATCCGGCCGCGCCGCCCACCCCGCCATGCCCCTCGACGACCGCAACCACGTGCTCACCCCGGGCCAGCTCAACACGCTGGCGCGCGACCTGCTGGAGGGCGCCTTCCCGCTGGTGTGGATCGAGGCGGAACTGGGCAACGTCGCGCGGCCGGCCTCGGGGCACCTGTACTTCACCCTGAAGGACGCGCGCGCCCAGGTCCGGGCCGCCATGTTCAAGCCGAAAAGCAGTTGGCTGAAGTTCCAGCCACGCGAGGGCATGCGCGTGCTCGCGCGCGGCCGCCTGACCCTGTACGAGGCCCGCGGCGAATACCAGATGGTGCTCGACCACATGGAGGAGGCCGGCGAAGGCGCGTTGCGGCGGGCATTCGAGGAGCTCAAGGCGAAGCTGTCGGCCGAAGGCCTGTTCGACGCCGACCGCAAGCGGCCGCTGCCGGCGTTCGCCTCGCGCATCGGCGTGGTCACCTCGCCCACCGGCGCCGCCGTGCGCGACGTGTTGAGCGTGCTAGCGCGGCGCTTTCCGCTGGTCGAGGCCGACGTGCTGCCGGTGCAGGTGCAGGGCGCGACCGCGGCCGCGCAGATCCGCCGGATGCTGCAGCGCGCGGCCGACTCGGGCCGCTACGACGTGCTGGTGCTGGCCCGCGGCGGCGGCTCGCTGGAGGACCTGTGGGCGTTCAACGACGAAGCCCTCGCCCGCGCGATTGCCGGCTGCCCGGTGCCGGTGGTGTCGGCGGTCGGCCACGAGACCGACTTCAGCCTCGCCGACTTCGCCGCCGACCTGCGTGCGCCGACGCCGTCGGTCGCCGCGGAACTGCTGGTGCCATCGTGCGAGGACCTCGCCCGCCGCCTGCGTGCGCTCGACGGCCGACTGCGGCAATTGCAGGCCCACCGCCTGCGGCAGGCGATGCAGCGTGCCGATCGCGCCGCGTTGCGGCTCAACGCGCTGCGACCACAGGCCCGGCTCGAACTGCTGTGCCGCCGACAGGCCGAGGGGCTGCGTCGGCTCGCGGCCGCGTGGCAGAAGCGTCTGGGCCGCGAGCGCGCGCGCGTCCGCCATGCCGACGCGGTGCTGCGCGCCGCGCACCCGCAGCGGCGCATCGGCCGCCTGCGCGAGCGGCTGGCGGCGGTGTCGCCGCGCCCTCAGGCCGCGATCGCGCGCCGGCTCGGCAACGAGGCGCTGCGGCTGCGCGGCCTCGCCCGATCGCTCGAAGCGGTCAGCCCGCTGGCGACGGTCGCCCGCGGCTACGCGATTCTCCGCCACGAGGACGGCCGCGTGGTCCGCAGCGTCCTGGACGCCGCCCCGGGCGACGCGCTGGAAACACGCTTGGCGGACGGGGAGATGCGGGTACGGGTCGAGTAGCCGGTGACGGTGGAACGCCGGTGCCCTCCAGCGCCGAAAGCTTCCAACCCATGCCGCTGGGTCTTGTAGGAGCGGCTTCAGCCGCGATCGCGGAACCGGCGCAGCCGAACGAACACCCCATCGCGGCGGAAGCCGCTCCTACAAGAGCACCCGCACCCGCATCTCCGCCACGCCAGTAGCAGCGAACGCCGCGCACCACCTCGCGGCAACGTCGCGGCAACGCGGCCAGTGCGACGATCTCCCCCTGCCATTCCGGGAGCCCGTCATGCCCAGGCTGAAATCCAGCTATCCCTATTACCTCGCCAACCGCGCGGTCGCGGCCAACACCGATCTCGAAGTGCGCGACAAGTACAGCGGCAAGCGCGCGACGCGGGTGGCGCTCGCCGATGCCGCGGTCGTCGACAAGGCCATCGCCGCCGCGGTCGACGCGCGCCGGGCGATGGCGGAGTTCCCCCCCGACGCCCGCCGCGAGGTGCTCGAACACTGCGTCGCGCGATTCGAGCAGCGCCATGAAGAGCTCGCCCTCGCCCTGTGCATCGAAGCCGGCAAGCCGATCGGCGACGCCCGCGGCGAGGTGACCCGGCTGGTCGACACGTTCCGCATCGCCGCCGGCGAGGCGACCCGGATCGGCGGCGAGGTCATCGAGTTGCAGATCTCCGAACGCACCCGCGGCTACCGCGGGATGACCCGCCGCGTGCCGGTCGGCGCGTGCAGCTTCATCACCCCGTTCAACTTCCCGCTCAACCTGGTCGCGCACAAGGTGGCGCCGGCGATCGCGGCGGGCTGCCCGTTCGTGCTCAAGCCCTCCGAGAAGACCCCCATCGGCGCGCTGATCATCGGCGAGGTGCTGGCCGAAACCGGGCTGCCGGAGGGCGCGTTCTCGATCCTGCCGTGCTCCAGCGAGGACGCCTCGGCGCTGGTCGAGGACGACCGGATCGCACTGCTGAGCTTCACCGGCGGCCCGGTCGGCTGGGAGCTGAAGGCGCGTGCCGGCCGCAAGAAGGTGGTGCTGGAACTGGGCGGCAACGCGGCCTGCATCGTCGATGCCGACCCCGGGCGCGAGCTGGATGTCGTGGTCGAACGGCTGGTCTCCGGCGCCTACTACCAGTCCGGCCAGAGCTGCATCGGCGTGCAGCGCATCATCGTCCATGCCGACATCTACGACGCGCTGCGCCGCAAGCTCAGGGCGGCGGTGGCGAAGCTGCCGATGGGCGACCCGCGTGACGAGGCGACCTTCATCGGCCCGATGATCGACGAGGACGCCGCGCGCCGGGTCGAAGACTGGATCAAGGCGGCCCGGAAAGGCGGCGCGAAGAAGCTCGCCGGCGGTCCGCGCGAGGGCAACATGCTGCCCGCGTGGCTGCTGGAAGACGTGCCGCGCGACTGCGACCTCTACCGGCGCGAGGCGTTCGGGCCGGTCGCGCTGATGGAGCGCTTCGAGGATTTCGACGACGCCCTCGCACGGGTCAACGACAGCGACTACGGCCTGCAGGCGGGGGTGTTCACCGGCCGCCTCGATCACGCGATGCGCGCCTGGGACCGGCTGGAGGTCGGCGGCGTGGTGGTCGGCGACATCCCCAGCTTCCGGGTCGACAACATGCCCTACGGCGGGGTGAAGGGGTCCGGCCTCGGCCGCGAAGGCGTGCGCTGCGCGATCGCCGACATGACCGAACCGCGGCTGCTGGTGATCCGCGAGGCGTAGCCGCCGCTTGGCGGCGGGCAAACCGGATGTCAGGAAACAACCCCGTTCGCTCCCGATGCACGTTTCGAGGTAATGCACGGACCACGGAGACCGCCATGCACCGACCCACCCTCACCACTGTCCGCCTCACCGCCCGCCTCACCGCGCGGGTGATCACGCTCGGTCGCACTGCGCCGACGCAGGGTCCGCGCGCCATCGCCCCGACGCGAAAGCCCGCCACCTCCGCGCTGTCGGTGGCCATACTCACGGCGGTGCTCGCCGCCGCCTGCAGCACCACCCACGAGTCACCGGTCGCGGAGGAAAGCGGCCCGGTCGCCCAGGCCGAGGCGGCAAGGCAGCGGTTGGAGCAGGCGCACACGGCCCGCGCCGTGCGCGCACTGCCCGCGCCGCCCGCGCCGCCTGCACCACCGGCTCCGGCCACCGCGGCGATGCGGATGCTGGTCCCTCCCGCCATGCCGGCATTCGCGCCGCCGGCCGCCGTCAACACCGAGCGCTACGCCGACTTCGACGACAACCCGGTCCATCGCGCGTCCGAACACCCGGTCTCGACCTTCTCGATCGACGTCGACACCGGCAGCTACAGCAACGTCCGGCGGATGCTGCTCGACGGCGTGCGCCCGCCGGCCGATGCGGTGCGCGCCGAGGAGTTCATCAACTACTTCGATTACGGCCACCCCGCACCGGTCAGCCGCGACGT
This sequence comes from Lysobacter sp. CC-YZS074, assembly GCF_056739745.1. NCBI lineage: Bacteria > Pseudomonadati > Pseudomonadota > Gammaproteobacteria > Lysobacterales > Lysobacteraceae > Lysobacter > Lysobacter sp. CC-YZS074. Next base: position 2,227,517 of record NZ_CP200301.1, read on the forward strand.
CCCGTTCCGGGTGAGCACCGAGCTGGCCCCGGCGCCGTGGAACGCGAAGCGCCAACTGCTGATGGTCGGCATCAAGGGCTACGACATTCCGCGCGACCAGCTGCCGCCGGCCAACCTGGTGCTGCTGGTCGACACCTCCGGCTCCATGCACTCGCCCGACAAGCTGCCGCTGCTCAAGCGCGCGATGGGCATGCTGGTGCGCCAGTTGCGGCCGCAGGACACCGTGTCGATCGTGGTCTACGCCGGCTCGGCCGGACTGGTGCTGCCGCCGACGGCGGGTGACCGCCAGGGCGAGATCCTCGCCGCCCTGTCGCGGCTGGAGGCCGGCGGCAGCACCAATGGCGGCGAAGGCATCCGGCTGGCGTACGACATGGCCCGGCAGGGCTACATCAAGGGTGGCACCAACCGGGTGCTGCTCGCCACCGACGGCGATTTCAACGTCGGCACGGTGGACCAGGGCGCGCTGGAAACCCTTGTTTCCGACCAGCGCGACAGCGGTATCGCGCTGACCACGCTGGGCTTCGGCAGCGGCAACTACAACGATGCGCTGGCCGAGCGCCTGGCCGACCTGGGCAACGGCAACCACGCCTACATCGACAGCGCGATCGAGGCGCGGCGGGTGCTGGTGGAGGCGATGGGCTCGATCCTGGTGACGATTGCCGGCGACGTGAAGGTGCAGGTCGAGTTCAACCCGGCGGTGGTCGCCGAGTACCGGCTGATCGGCTACGAGAACCGTGCCCTGCGCAACGAGGACTTCGCCAACGACAGGGTCGATGCCGGCGAGATCGGCGCCGGGCACGAGGTCACCGCGCTGTACGAGATCACGCCGGTCGGCTCGGAGGCCGCGCGGCTGCCGGCGCTGCGCTATGGCGGCGAGCGCGGGATTGACGGCGACACCCGCGAAGTCGCCCACCTGCGCCTGCGCTACAAGGTGCCAGGCAATGATCACAGCCGCCTGGTCGAAACGCCGGTCCTCGCCGCATCACTGCAGGCGCAGCCGGGTGACGCCCTGCGCTTCGCCGCCGCGGTGGCGGGGTTTGCCGACGCACTGCGGGGCGGCACGCGCACCGACGGCTGGGATTGGAACGGCGTGCTCGACGCCGCGCGCGGCATCCATGACGGCGACGCATTGCGCGGCGAGTTCATCGAGCTGGTCGAACTGGCCCGCGGCCTGGCGGAACCGGAGATGGCCAGCGCGGCGGCGGACGCATCCGCGCTCCCGCCGTCGGGTTGACGGCGCCGGTCAGCCGATCGCGCCGCCGTACCGGGCCGAGGCCTGCATCGGCTCGGCCGGGCGCCCCAGCAGGAAACCCTGGCCGTAGTCGCAACCCAGCTCGCGCAACACCCGGCGCTGCTGCTCGGTCTCGATGCCTTCGCCGATCGTGTAGATGCCCAGGGTGCCGGCGAGCGCCTGGATCGCGCGCACCACGGCGACGCTTTCGTTCTCGGTCTCGCCGGTCAGGCCGGCGACGAAGCTGCGGTCGATCTTGAGGCACTCGATCGGGAAGCGGTGCAGGTACGAGAGCGCCGAATAGCCGGTGCCGAAATCGTCCAGCTGCGCCAGCACGCCGTGGCTGCGCAACGTCCGGAGGGTGCGCAGCGCGCGGGGCACGTCGTCCAGCAGCGCCACCTCGGTGATCTCGATCCGCAGCCGGCGCGGGTCGGCCGACGCGGAGTCGATCATCCGCAGCAACCGGTCGGCGAAGTCCACGGTGCGGAAGTGCCGCGGCGAGACGTTGATCGACACATAGCCTTCGCCGCCGCGGGCCAGTTGCGCGATGACCTGCGCGTACATCAGCCAGTCGACCTCCTCGATCAGCCCGTTGTCCTCGCCCAGGCCGATGAACTCGCCCGGCGCGAGCAGGCCGCGGGTCGGGTGGCGCCAGCGCAGCAGGGCCTCGTGGCCGATCACCACGCCATCGTCCAGCCGCGCGATCGGCTGGTAGAACGCCACGAAGTTGTCGCCGTTGATGGCCCGGCGCAGGTCGGCTTCCAGGTCCAGGATGCGCATCGCCTGCTCGCGCATTTCCTCGTCGAACACCGCCCAGCGGTCGCGGCCGCCCGCCTTGGCGCGGTACATCGCCGCGTCGGCGTCGCGCAGCAGGTCGGCACCGGTCTGGTAGCGCGGGTGCCACAACGCGATGCCGAGGCTGGCCGACGGGAATACCTCGCGCCCGGCGATCCAGCACGGCTGGCCCAGCGCGCGCAGCAGGCGTTCGGCGAGCTGCTCGGCCACGTGCAGGCTGTCGATGCCGTCGACCAGGATCGCGAACTCGTCCCCGCCGAGCCGCGCGACCGTGTCCTCGGGCCGGACCGTGGCGACGATGCGCCGGCCGGCCTCGACCAGCAGGTCGTCGCCGGCGGAATGGCCGACGCTGTCGTTGACCAGCTTGAAGCGGTCCAGGTCGAGGAACAGCACCGCGAACGTACGCGGCGACTCGCCCATGGAGCTGTGGCGCGCATCGGTGCGGGCGCGGGTGATCGCCGCGCCGAGCCGGTCCAGCAACTGGTGCCGGTTGGGAAGCCCGGTCAGGGCGTCGTGGCGGGCCTGGTGGGTCAGCTTCTGCTCGGCCCGCACGCGCTCGCCGATCTGCTCGAGCAGCTCCGCGTTGGCCATCGCCAGTTCGCGGGTTCTTGCCTGCACGCGCTGTTCGAGCTCGGCATGGGCGGCGACCAGCCGGTCCTGGCCCTGCTTGCGGGCCAGGCCGATGCTGATGTGGTGGGCCACGAAGGTCAGCAGGTCCTGGTCGCGCGCGGTGAAGGTGATCGCCGCCGAATAGCTCTGCACCGCGATCACCCCGACCACGGCGTCGTCGCGGTACAGCGGCACGCCCAGCCAGCACTGCGACAGCGAACCGTGGCTGCGCAGCTGGCCCTCGGCCTCCAGCTGGGCGATCCGTACGCGGTCGGCCAGCAGCGGGCACCCGGTGTGGATCACGTATTCGGTCATGCCCGCGCCGAGCCGCCGGGTGACGCGCGCCATGTCGCGCTCGTCGATGGAGTACGGGAATTCCAGCCGCTCGCCGTCGTCCGACAGCAGGGCGATGTAGAAATTGCGCGCGTACAGCAACTCGCCGACCACGTCGTGGACCTGCGCGTAGAAGCGCTCCAGGGTCTCGGAGGTGATCGACAGTTCGGCGATGCGGAACAGCGCGCGCTGCAGCCGCTCGGCGCGCTGGCGCTCGACGATCTCGGCCTGCAGGTCGCGGTTGCTCAGCCGCAGCGCGTGGGTGCGCTCCTCGACCCGGCGCTCGAGCTCCTCGCGGGCCTGGTGGCGGTCGAGCGCGGTGAGGATGTGCTGGGCGACGAACGCCAGCAGCGCGCGCTCCTCGTCGCCGTAGCTGTGGGGCTCGTCGTAGCTCTGCACCACGATCGCCCCGCAGACCCGTTCGTCGCGCCGCATCGGTACGCCGAGCCAGTCCTGGCTGTCCGGGCCGTGCGAATCGTCGCGACCGATACCCAGCTGGCGACGCACCTCGTTGGAGGAACCCCGCACCGGCTCGCCGTGGTGCAGCAGCGCGCGGGTCAGGCTGTTGGGCATCTCCGAACCGAGCAGTTCGTGTTCCGGATCGGCCTCGAAGGTGTCGATCCGGTCGGCGAAATAGAGGAAGCGGAACGTGTCGCGGACGTCGTCGAACAGCACGATGTAGAAGTTCTCCGCGTACATCAGGCCGCCCACCACCTCGTGGATGCGGCCGAGCATGTCGACCATCTCCAGGTCGGAACCGGCCAGGTCGGCGATCTCGTACAGCGCCTGCTGCAGGCGCTCGGACTTTTCCAGCGACTCGACCCGGGCGTGCGCCTGCCCGGTGGCGACGTGGGACTCGACAACCTGCCGCGCGAGGGTCATCCATGTCTCACGCGTGGCGGGCGGCAGCGGCCCGCCCAGGTCGGCGGCGATCGCGAACCGCCCGTCCGCGCCGTTCTGCCAGGCGAGATCGGCCTGCAGGGGCGATGCCGGTGCGGCGCCGTCCTGCAGGAGGCGGTCGGCACGCGCGGCGAGCCCGGGCGCGGCGCCGGGACTGGCGGCGCCACCGTCCTGCCCGTCGATGCGCCAGCGCACCGCGACGTGGCCGCCTTCCGGCAGCGCGGCCGCCAATGCCCCGGCCACGGGAGCCGCTTCGCCCGCCTCGCCTTTCCCGCCGATCATGCGTCCGTCTATGGTCACTGCGTACGTACCGCCCCTGTCACTCACGCAGAATACGCGCCACTCGCGGCGCGTGCCGGTGCCGGCAACGGGCCCCGAGCGTCGTCTGCAACCCCGTCGTCCGTCCCCGGGCGTTGGCCCAACCATGGACCTGGTTGCCGACCCCGCCCTGTTTCCCCTGGCGCCACCATGCCCCACCGGCTTTGCGCCGGCAACGCTACCCCGTACCCTGCTGCCGATGAATGCGGCGGCCGACCCGAGTGACGAGATGCTGGTGCTGGCGTGGGCCGGGGGCGACGCGACCGCATTCGAGCTGCTGTACGCCCGGCATCGCGCGCCGCTGTACCGGTTCCTGCTGCGCCAGCTGCGCGACCCGGCCACGGCCGACGAGCTGTTCCAGGATGTCTGGCAACGGGTGATCGGTGCCTTGGCCGGTTGGAGGCCGGACGCGGCGTTCCGGACGTGGCTGTTCCGGATCGCCCACAACCGGCTGAACGACCATTGGCGCGCCGCCCGCCACCGGCCGCCGCCGCCGGAGGACGGTGACGAGCGCGCCGCCCGCCAGCCCGACCCGTCCACGCCGGAGCACGAATTGTCCGAGTTCGAACAACGCCGGCGCCTGCAGCGCGCGATCGACCACCTGCCCGACGAGCAGCGCCACGTCGTGCTGTTGCGGCTGGAACAGGAGCTGAGCCTGGAAGAGATCGGCGAGGTGACCGGTGCCGGCCGCGAAACGGTGAAATCGCGCCTGCGCTACGCCATGGACAAGCTGCGCGCGGAGCTGGCGCCATGAACCGCCGCGCCGACCCGTTGACCGCGGAAGAGCGCGCCCTGGCCGATCGGCTGGCGAAGATCGCACCGGCGCGCATTCCGTCTGGCGACATCGATGCCCGGATCCTCCGCGCGGGCCGGGACGCGGCCGCCGCCACCCGCCGCCGCCCGTCGCCCGGCCGGCGCTGGCCGGCGGTGGCAGGTCTGGCGGCCACACTGGCGCTGGCGGTCGGCATCGCATGGCAGCTGCGGCCGATGGTGGAAGCCCTCGAGGCGCTGGGCGAGGCGCCGGTGGCGGCCGCGCTACCTGCCTCGGAGGAACTGGCGGTCGCCTCCGCCAAGCGCAGCAGCGGGGGCACCGCGCCGGCGGCGCCTGCCGAACCGGCGCCGCCGGCGAGCCCGGCCCGCACCGCGGCTTCGCCCGGGGTCGCGCCTGCCGGCTCCCCCCCGGATGACGCCGCCCCGCAATCAATGACGAAGCGGTCGCCCCCATCCGCCGCACCCCGATCGGTCACCCGGTCGGCAGCCACGGCCGCGGCCGCACCGGAAGCGAAGGTGGCGAAGCCGGCCACGGCATTTCGGGCAGCAGCGGCCGTTCCCCCGCCCCCTCCTGCCCCGCCCGCCCCGCCTGCGCCTGTGTCCGACCGCGATGCGTCTTCCTTCGCCAGTGAGCGCAGCGCGGCACAGGCCGCCTCGCTGCGAGCGTCCCGGGAACGCGAAACCGCGGCGCAACCCGGCAGTCCAGTCGCCGCGGTGCAGGCGCGCAGGTCCCCGGCGTCGTCCATGCAGGCCGCACCGCCAACCGTCACCGCGCCGGCTGTCACCGCGCTGACCGTCATCGATCTGCCCGTCACCAGCGATGCCGGGCTCGCCCCGGCGGTCTGGATCGAGCGGATCCGCCAACGCCGCGATGCCGGTGACCCCGTCGCCGCCCGTGCGAGCCTTGAGCAGCTGCGCGCCGCCCACCCCGACGTGTTGCTGCCGGACGACCTGCGCGAGCTCGCGGACGCCGCGACGCCGGCCGGGTCATGAACGCCGACACGCTGCCGCACGAGGTCCGCCACGAAATCGAGGTCAAGCACAGCCGCTTCCTCGCCATCGCCGGCCCCGCCGACTCGCCGGAGGCGGCGACGGCCTTCATTGCCGCGGTCGGCACTGCCGACGCCACCCACAACTGCTGGGCGTGGCGCATCGGCGGGCTGTACCGCTCCAGCGACGACGGCGAGCCGGCCGGCACCGCGGGTCGCCCGATCCTGGCCGCGATCGACGGCCAGGGGTTCGACCGCGTCGTCGCGGTGGTCACCCGCTGGTATGGCGGCATCAAGCTCGGTGCGGGTGGGCTGGTGCGCGCCTATGGCGGCTGCGCGGCCGAATGCCTGCGCGCGGCCCCGCGGCTGGCGCTGGTGGAATACTGCGAACTGCACCTGAGCTACCCGTTCGAGCACACCGGCGCGGTGCACACCGCGCTGGCCCAGCACGGCGCCGAAAAACTCGACGAGGCCTTCGACGCCGCCGGGGCGCGGCTGCACCTGCGCCTGCCGGCGGACCGATCGGACGCGCTGCAGGCGCAGTTGCGCGATGCCAGCCGTGACCAGGTCCGCGTCGACGAAGCGCACTGAGCGGGCGCGGTTACCGAGTGGCCGCGCCTCTCGGCCACCACGGGTGCGGGCAGCGCCGCCGATGGCGGACAATAGCCGGATGAATGACGCTTCCGCCGCGCCCGAGGGCGCCATCGGCGACACCCGCCGCGAGAAGGCTCCGATCGGCAGCCTGCGCACCCTCTGGCCGTTCGTCCGGCGCCATCGCGGGCTGTTCGTCGCCTGGCTCGTCGCGCTGGGCTGCTCATCGAGCGCGACCCTGAGCCTGCCGCACGCGTTCCGGATCATGATCGACCAGGGCTTCGCCCAGGGCGGTGGCGGCGCCATCGACCGCGCGTTCGCGATCCTGTTCGCAGTCGCCGTGGCGCTGGCGCTGGCCACCGCCGCCCGGTTCTTCTTCGTATCGCTGCTGGGCGAGCGGGTGGTCGCCGACCTGCGCGGGCAGCTGTACTCGCACCTGATCTCGCTCGATGCCGCCTTCTTCGACCGCAACCGCAGCGGCGAGCTGGTTTCGCGGCTGACCGCCGACGCCGAGCTGCTGCGCGGGGTGATCGCCACCAGCATGTCGGTCGCGCTGCGCAGCCTCGTGACTTTCGTCGGCGGCATCGCGATGCTGTTCGTGACCGCGCCCGCGCTGGCCGCCTACGCGCTGCTCGGTATTCCGCTGGCCGTGCTGCCGATCGTGATCGGCGGACGCCGGCTGCAGAAGATCTCGCGCGCCAGCCAGGACCGTGTCGCCGATGCCAACGCGCTCGCCAACGAGACCCTCGGCGCGGTACGCACCGTGCAGGCGCATGCGCGCGAGCCGTACGAACTGGGCCGCTTCGGCGATGCGCTGAAGGTCGCCATCGCCACCGCCCGCCGCCGCATCCAAGCCCAGGCCTGGGTCACCGCCATCGCCATCGTGCTGGTGTTCGGCGCGATCACGCTGGTGCTGTGGTCGGGCGCGCATGACGTCGCCGAGGGACGCATGAGCGCCGGCACCCTCGCCCAGTTCGTGCTGTACGCGCTGATCGCCGGCGGTTCGGTCGGCGCGCTGGCGGAGGTCTGGAACGAACTGCAGCGCGCCGCCGGCGGCATGGGACGGATCAGCGAACTGCTCGGCGAACACCCGGCCATCAGCAGCCCGGCGCAGCCGCAGCGGCTGCCACGGCCGGTACGCGGGGAAATCGCCTTCCACGACGTCACCTTCCACTACCCGATGCGGCCGGACCTCCCCGCGCTGCAGGGCTTCAACCTGCGCGTGCAGCCGGGCGAAACGGTCGCGCTCGTCGGGCCGTCCGGCGCCGGCAAGAGCACGGTGTTTTCCCTGCTGCTGCGCTTCCACGACCCGGAAACCGGCGCGTTGCGCGTCGACGGCCATGACGTGCGGACCCTGGACCTGGCGAGCCTGCGCGAAGCCGTCGCGCTGGTGCCGCAGCAGGCGACCATCTTCGCGGCCAGTGCCCGCGACAACATCCGCTATGGCCGGCTCGAAGCCAGCGATGCCGAAGTCGACACCGCCGTGCGCGCCGCGCATGCCACCGATTTCGTCGGCGCCCTGCCGCAGGGGCTCGACACCGAACTCGGCGAGCGCGGCGCACGCCTGTCCGGCGGACAGCAGCAACGCATCGCCATCGCCCGCGCGCTGCTCAAGGACGCGCCGATCCTGCTGCTGGACGAGGCCACCAGCGCGCTGGACGCACAGAGCGAGCGCGCCGTGCAGCAGGCACTGGAAACACTGATGCAGGGGCGCACCACCCTCGTCATCGCGCACCGCCTGGCGACCGTGCTCAAGGCCGACCGGATCGTGGTGATGGACCGCGGCCGGATCGTCGCCGAAGGCACCCACGAACAGCTGCTGGCCGAGGGTGGCCTGTACGCGGAACTGGCGCGACTGCAGTTCCTGGACTGACCCCCTGCCGCCGATGTCAGGCCGGGGGGAACACCCGGTCGATCAGCGGCCCGAACGGCAGATCCGGCGGCAACGTCCCCATCGCCAAACCGTGTTCGCCGCCGAGCCGGCTGCGGCAGAACGCATCGGCGGCGGGACTGCCCGATTGCAGCAGCAGGGCCGCCTGCAGGGCCAGTGCGAGGTCCTCGACAAAGCGGCGTGCGGCGGCCGGTTCGACCATCCGGCCGTCCCCGAGCAGCGTGCCGCGCAGGCGGTCAAGCGCCGCGGAGTGCGCGCGATGGCCATCTCCGGCGCGTTGCAGCTCGGCCCATAACGTCATGCCGGCCTCCGGCTCCTTCGCCAGCGCGCGCAGCACGTCGAGGCACTGGATATTGCCGCTGCCTTCCCAGATCGAATTGAGCGGTGCCTGGCGGTAGAGCCGCGGAAGAAGGGATTCCTCGACGTAGCCGTTGCCGCCCAGGCACTCCTGCGCCTCGTTGACGAAAGCCGGTGCGCGCCGGCACAGCCAGTACTTGCCGATGGCGGTGGCGGTGCGGGCAAACGTCGCTTCGGCCGGGTCACCCCGCGCCGCATCGACCGCACGCGCCACGCGCATCGACAGCACCAGTGCGGCCTCGGCCTCGATCGCCAGGTCCGCCAGCACGTTGCGCATCAGTGGCTGGTCGGCCAGGCGGCGGCCGAATGCATCGCGGTGCCGGCAATGGTGCACCGCGTGGGCGAGGGCCATACGCATCTGTGCGGCCGCCCCGAGCATGCAATCGAGCCGGGTCAGCATGACCATTTCAAGGATGGTGGCGACTCCACGACCTTCCTCGCCGACCGGGTACGCGACGGCGCCGCAGAACTCGACTTCCGATGACGCGTTCGACCAGTCCCCGAGCTTGTCCTTGAGCCGCAGCAGGCGGAACGCGTTCTTCTCCCCGCCGGGAAGACGCCGGGGCATCAGGAAGCAGCCCAGCCCGCCGGGAGCCTGCGCGAGCACCAGAAACCCGTCGCTCATCGGCGCGGAGAAGAACCACTTGTGCCCGACCAGTCGATAGGCACCGTCGCCATCGGGAGTGGCCGTGGTGGTATTGGCACGCACGTCGCTGCCACCCTGCTTCTCGGTCATGCCCATGCCGAGGGTGATGCCGGCCTTGTCGGCCATGGGAATGTCACGCGGGTCATAGTGCGGCGCGGCCGCCTTTCCGGCCCATTCGGCCAGGGCCGGTTCGCGCGCGAGCACCGGCACCGCGGCGTGGGTCATCGTCAGCGGGCAACTCGTGCCGGGCTCGACCTGGTGGTGCAGATAGCTCAGCGCGGCACGGGCGACGTGCGCGCCGGGCCGGCGATCACGCCATGAGAGGCCGGCCACGCCCTGCTCGACCGCGGCCTGCATGAGTGCGTGGTAGTTCGGGTGGAACTCGACCCGGTCGATCCGGTGGCCGGTCGCGTCATGGCTGCGCAGGCGCGGACGATCGCGATGGGCATCGAACGACAGTTCGTAGAGGGTGTCGCCGGCAAGCGCGCCGTAGCGGGCGAGCTGTCCGGCGAACGCACCGGCGCCCTCGCGCTGCACGGCGTCGCGCAATACGGCGTCGGTCGCCCACAGGTCGCACGGGGCGAAGCGGGGCGGCTGGTTGGCGACCTGGTGGGTCTCGAATGCGGGCAACGTGGACATGTCGGCTCCGCTGCTGGAGGGGAGCCCAATCTAGCGCAGCCGGCGCGCACGCCGGCCACGAAAAAGCCCCGCCGAAGCGGGGCCCCTGGACGACATCGCCCCGGCTCAGTCGGCCGAAGTGATGTTGGACGCCTGTGCGCCCTTCGGACCCTGGGTCAGCTCGTAACTGACGCGTTGGCCTTCCTGAAGGCTGCGGAAGCCCTTCGCGTTGATGGCCGAAAAATGCGCGAACACATCCGCGCTACCGTCCTCTGGAGAAATAAAGCCGAAGCCTTTGGCGTCGTTGAACCACTTCACAGTGCCGTACTGCATATCCTTGGTGACCTCATGCTGGGTGCGGGGCGCGCCGGTGCGGGGGAACAGCCCGGGCGCAGGCCGAGTATGCAAACTGAACGCACCCTTGACAATCACAGGTGCACGGTCAGCCCGCAGTTTTGTCCGCCAGCACCGCGCGCAACAGGGCCGGAAGACCGGCCGACGCCACGGCCACGTTGTCCAGCACGTCCTGCAGGGTGATGACCTCGTCGGGGTCGGTGCCGGCCCCGGCCGCCCAGTTAGCGACGATGGCAAGGCAGGCGTAGTCCAGCCCCATCTCCCGGGCGAGCCCGGCCTCGGGCATGCCGGTCATGCCGACCAGGTCGCAGCCGTCGCGGCGCATCCGCGCGATCTCGGCGCGGGTTTCCAGCCGCGGGCCCTGGGTGGCGCCGTAGCAGCCGCCGTCGACCAGCGCGACGCCGGCCCCGGCCGCCGCGTCGACCACCTGCCGACGCAGCGCGCGCGTGTACGGCTCGCCGAAGTCGACGTGCACGACCTCGGTGCCGGGCTCATCGCAGATTGTCGAGATGCGACCCCAGGTGTAGTCGATCAGCTGGTCCGGGCAGGCCAGCACGCGCGGGCCGAAGCGCTCGGTGATGCCGCCGACGGTGTTGAGCGCCAGCACCCGGCGCGCACCGAGCGCCTGCAGCGCGGCGAGGTTGGCGCGGTAGTTGATCTGGTGCGGCGGCAGCGAGTGGCCCTCGCCGTGGCGGGCGAGAAACGCAACGCGGTGGCCGTCGAGCGTGCCGACCCGGACCGGGCCGGACGGCGCGCCATAGCGGGTGACGGGCTGGTGCGCCTCGGCGTCCTGCAACTCGGCCAGCTGGTAGAGGCCGGTGCCGCCGATGACGGCCAGTTCGATGGAGGTGTTTTCGCTGCTCATTCGGTCGCCCTGCTTTCGCCGGAGTGGTTTGTGCCGAAATGCCCTGTGCCGTTGCAAGAGCGGCTTCAGCCGCGATCCGGAGCCGGCGCGCGCGAATGGTTGTCCGCTCGCGGCTGAAGCCGCTCCTACAAAATCCGCGCTCCGCCAACGGCGGTCCGCGGTCACTTCAACGCGTAGATCGCCGGCAGGTTGCGACCCTGCTCGTGGTAGTCCATGCCGTAGCCGAACACGTAGCGGTCCGGCACTTCGACGCCGACGTAGTCGGCGCAGACACCTTCCACGCAGCGGTCATGCACCTTCACCGCCAGCGCGGCGATGCGCACGTCGGCGGCGCCCTGCTCGCAGCACCAGGCGACGATACCGGCCATGGTGTGGCCCTCGTCCAGGATGTCGTCGACCAGCAGCACGCGGCGGCCCTGCAGCGGCGTCGCCGGGCGGTGCTTCCACACCAGCTCGCCGCCGGAGGTCGCGCCGCGGTAACGGGTCGCATGCAGGTAGTCGAACTCGAGGTCCAGCCCGCGCTCGCCCAGCGCGAATGCCAGTTGCGCGGCGAATGGCATGCCACCGTGCATCACCGTCAGGTAGAGCGGCACGGTGCCGGCGTAGTCGTCGCCGATGCGTCCGGCCATGCGGGTGATCGCCGCTTCGAGCGTGGCGCGGTCGTGGATGACTTCGGCATTGGCCAGGGCGGCCTGCAGGTCGCTCATCAGGCCATGCCCTCCAGCCGGCCGCGGGTGTCGCCGTAGCGCGCGTCGGCGAGCAACCCGTCCCAGCCCATCGGGCCACGGCCGATCAGGCCGAGCAGCGCGGCGGTGTTGAGCTCGCGCCCCTCGACCGCCTTGAGCGACTCCTCGACCAGTTCCGGATGGCACACCAGCACCACGTCGCAGCCGGCGTCCAGGTGCAGGTCGACGCGCTGCTTGATGCCGCCGGCCGAGAACGCCGCGGCCATGCCGATGTCGTCGCTGAAGACGACGCCGCGGAACCCCATCCGGCCACGCAGGATGTCCTCGATCCAGACTTTGGAGTAACCGGCCGGTTCCGGCGCGACGGCCGGGTAGATCACGTGCGCCATCATCACCGCGTCGGCCTTGGCATCGACGCCCGCGACGAAAGGCACGAGGTCGAGCGCGCGGATCTCGTCAAGCGGGCGCGGGTCGACGGCGTCGTCGAAATGGGTGTCTTCCAGCACCGAGCCGTGGCCCGGGAAGTGCTTGAGCGTCGCCGCCATGCCCGCCGCGTGCATGCCGCGGACGTAGGCGCGGGTGAACTCGGCGACCACCTCCGGGTCCTCCGAAAACGCCCGGTTGCCGATCGCGCGGTTGCCACGGCCGAGGTCCACCACCGGCGCGAAACTCAGGTCGACGCCGCTGGCACGGACCTCGCTGGCCATCAGCCAGGCGTGCTGCTCGGCCATCTGCAGCGCGGCGGCCGGGTCGCTTCGGTACTGCGCGCCGAACACCTCCAGCGGCGGCAGCGCGCTGTAGCCCTCGCGGAAGCGCTGGACCCTGCCGCCCTCCTGGTCGACGCAGACCAGTTGCGGACGCGGCGCGGCCTCGCGGATCTCCTGCGACAGCTCGGCGACCTGCGCCTTCGACGCGAAGTTGCGGGTGAACAGGATCACGCCGGCGCAGCCGTCGTGCTGCAGCCAGTCGCGCTCCTGCGCGGTGAGTTCGGTACCGGCGACGCCGATCACGAGCATGGGTGGACTCCGGTGGACGCGCGGAAACAGGCGGCATTGTCGCGCAGATGGTGAGGTGGTGGCGTGTGGAGGCGCCGGGGCCGGTTTCCGTAGGAGCGACGTAAGTCGCGACCCGCCGAACCCTTGAGGCGTTGTACAGGTCGCGACTCACGTCGCTCCTACAAGGAGTCCGGCCCGGGCTACCGCTCGTCCGCGCTCCACTGCGCATACGGCCGCGTCGCCAGGGCCAGGTTGTAGTACCGCGGCTCGTCGGTCACCTCGGCGCCCAGCCACGCCGGCTTCGCGAACGCCTCGTCGGCGCGGCCCAGCTCGATCTCCGCCACCACCAGCCCGGCGTTGTCGCCGAGGAACTCGTCAACCTCCCACAGGTGGCCTTCGTGGCGGACGTAATGGCGCCGCTTGTCGACCAGCCCGCCGACGCTCAGCGCCAGCAGCGCGCGGGCATCGTCGACCGGGATCGGGTAGTCGAACTCCTGCCGGGTGTGGCCGAGCTCGCGCGACTTCAGGTTGAGGAACGCGGCGTCGCCGGCGATGCGTACGCGCACCGAGGCCTTCATCGCGCCAGTGTCCATGGCCGCGAGGTCGTTGAGGTAGCCCTGCGCCATCGGCACGACTTCGTGCGCGGCCGCGCGCCAGGCGCCGGAGGTGACGAGGAACTTGCGTTCGATTTCCAGGGCCATGGCGGGCTCTTTTGTAGGAGCGACGTGAGTCGCGACCTGTACATGGTGACGGGGGGTTCGGCGGGTCGCGACTCACGTCGCTCCTACATCGGACCGGATCAAGCCAACGCGGGAATAAAGCGCGGCACGTCAACGCGGCTCGAACACCGCGATCGACTCCACGTGCGCGGTATGCGGGAACATGTCCATCACCCCGGCGGCCTTGAGCTTCCAGCCCTTCTCGTTGACCAGGTAGCCGGCGTCGCGCGCCAGCGAAGCCGGGTGGCAGCTGACATAGACGATCCGCTTGAACTGTTTCAGCGGCAGCTGGGTCAGCACGAAGTCGGCGCCCGAGCGCGGTGGGTCGAGCAGCAGCTTGTCGAAGCCCTCACGCATCCACGGCTGGCCGCTCAGGTCCTTGCCAAGATCGGCCGCGTAAAACTGCGCGTTGGCGATGCCGTTGTGCGCGGCGTTCTCCCGCGCCCGCGCCACCAGCCCGGCCTCGCCCTCGACGCCGACCACCTCGCGCACCGAGCGCGCCAGCGGCAGGGTGAAGTTGCCGAGCCCGCAGAACAGGTCGAGCACGCGGTCTTCGGGTCGGGCGTCGAGCAGGTCCAGCGCCAGCCGGATCATGCGGCCGTTGAGGCCGGCGTTGACCTGGATGAAGTCGAGCGGGCGGAACAGGAACTCGATGTCCCACTCCGGCAGGGTGAACGCCAGCCGCGGCGCCTGGGGCCACAGCGGGTGCACGCTGTCGACGCCGCCGGGCTGCAGGAAGATCGCGAAGCCGTGCTCGCGACCGAAGGCGACCAGCGCGGCGCGGTCCGCGTCCGACAGTGGTGCGAGGTGGCGCACGGTCAGCGCGACGCCGCTGAAGTCGGCGTCCGGGTCGCCGGCGATGAACTCGATCTGCGGGATCTCGCGCCGTGCCTCCAGCCCGTCGACCAGTCGCCCGAGCGCCTCGACCTTCTGCCCGATCTGGGGGATCACGGTGTGGCAGGCCGCGATGTCGGCGACGAAGCGCGGATCGGATTCGCGGAAGCCGACCAGCGTCTTGTCCTTCTTCTCGACCCGGCGCACCGAGAACCGGCCCTTGCGGCGGTAACCCCAGGCCGCGTCGACCAGCGGCGGCAGCACGGCGTCCGGCTTGACGTGTCCGATGCGCTCCAGGTTCTCCAGCAGCACGCGCTGCTTGGCGAGGATCTGCTTGCCTTCGTCGTAGTGCTGCAGGGCACAGCCGCCGCAGGTGCCGAAATGACCGCAGCGCGGGTTCACGCGCTCCGGCGCGGCCTGCAGGACTTCGACCGTGCGCGCCTCGTCGTAGCTGCGGTGGCGCGCGGTCTGGACGGCCACCACCCGTTCGCCGGGCAGCGCGCCGGCAATGAAAACGGCCTTGCCGGCTTCGCCGGGGACGGTCGACGGCCGGCGGGCAACGCCGCGGCCGTCATGGGTCAGATCGGTGATGTCGGCTTCGAAGGGAGTCTTGTCGATGCGGGCCACGGGTGCTGCTGTGAATCGGGGGGCGCGTATTGTCGCAGACGGGGACGGCTCCGGCCGCCCCCGATCGCGTCCCCACTCACCGCGGCGCCGCGGTTACTTCTGCTTCCAGCTGCCGCCGCTCTGGTACCACCAGCCGCTGCGGGCACTGGCGATCCACTGGCGGGCGAACACGTCGCGGATCTGGCCTTCCCACTCGGGGTGGCCGTTGGCGACGGCCACTTCGCGGTACACGGCATTGCGGTCGCGGTTGTCCTCAGCCACCGCCTGCTGGATCTTCACCCGGTCCTTGAGCGGCAGCTTGGCCGCGTCGCGCACGACGATGGTGCCGTCGCTGGCGAAGCCGAGCGCGCCGGCATCGAACCCGGCGCGCAGGGTCGAGTCGAAACGCGCCGCCATGCGGGACTGGATCGCCTGGATCGCCGGCGTCTTGATGCTGATGTCGGGCGACTGCGCATGTGCACTGCCGATGCCCACCAGGGCGTAGACATCGACCCGGGACGCCAGCTCGCGCAGCGACATCGGTTCGACCATCGCGCTGGGGCCGCCGCTGCCGCCGTCCCCGGCCGGCGCCGCCGGTTGCGCCTCGTCGCCGATCACGTCCTCGACGAACTGCCGCGCCGCCTCCCTCGCCTCCGCGGCCGGGAAGTAGACATTGATCGTGACGCAGGCCGTGACCATCACGGCGGCGACCGGAATACCCATCCAACGACGCATGCACTCTCTCCTGGTTGAACTGTTTGCCGATGTCTCCGGACCGGACCGCCTGCCGGGTCACACCTGCGGATGGTCAGTCGACCACCGGCTTGACGTCGCCCGACCCCACTGCCGCCAGCCGCTCCACCAGCGTCGGCCAGTCGACCCGCCGGTTGTATCCCACCACGTCCAGCCGCGGCAGGCCCGAACCCTGCACGATAATAAAGCCGTCGCCCACTGAACCCAGTCCGTCCATCGTGCAGACCTCGTCGGCCAGTCTGCAGCCGATGCCGATGCGCGAATAGCCGAAGTCGTCGAAGAAGCCGATCAGCTGCGCCTGCAGGCTGCCGACGAACGAGCTGTTGCCGACGCTGCTCAGATCCTGCACCGCACGCTGGCTGATGCGCTGCTTCACGCCGCGGTGGCGATCGGTGCGCAATTGCGCATCGAACGCGACCGGCTGCCAGTTCACCAGTCGCAGCCCGCCGATGCGGCCGTCGAGCTTGCCGCTGATGCTGCCGAAGTCGAAGGCGCCGGTCAGCGCCATCAGGTCGATGTCGTCGAAATCGATGTCCGCCGTCAGCGTCGGCAACACGCCGAACGGCCGCTCCATCGACAACGCGGTGACCGACACCTGTCCGCCGAACAGCTGCATCGCCAGGCCACCGTCGAGCTCGAGCCGGTCGTCGGAGTACCGCGCCTCGGGAATGCGGCCGCTGAGGCGGCCGGTGAACGCGGGCCATTCCAGGGCGGTCGACAGCCTTGCGACGTCCAGTTCATCGAGGCTCAGCCCGAAACGCAGGTCGAGCGGCTGCCCGGCCGAAGGGGGCCGCAGTTGCAGGTGGTCGATGCGCGCGGAACCGCCGAGCATCGGTAACTCGACGGCATCGGCCAGCTGCAGTACGCCGTCGGCACTGCGGAACGACAGGCGGCTCGGGCCGAACGCCAGTTCGTACAGCGCCCCACCCCGCCAGTCCAGGCGGCTGGACACCGGCGCACCGGAGGAAAACCGCAGGTCGCCGTCGATTCCGTCGAACGCGAACCGCTCACGCGCGTCCACCAGGTCCACGTCCCGCAACTGCAACTCGGCCTGCTCCAGCCCACCCGTGCCCAGCCGCAGCCGGGCGTCCGCGGCGCCATCGAGGGCCATGTCGCCCAGACCCGCGACGCCCAGCCAGCCGCTGAGGTAGCCCTCCGCCAGGGGCGCCAGGGCGGGGGCGTGCAGATACAGGTCCAGCGCCTGCAACCCCGCATCGCTGCCGAGCGCGGCGTGACCTTCCGCCCGGAGGATGCCGGGGTCGTGCCAGGCGATGCGCGGCAACGTCCAGCGTCCGCCGGCTTGCGCGGCCTCCACGCCGATCGCCACCGAGCGCTCCTGCAGCGACACATAGGTGGTGCCGAACAGCAGTTCGCCACCGCGCAGCTGGCCATCGAGCGAGAAGCGGTCGGATTCACCCAGTTCGGCTTCGACGGTGACGCGGGCGCCGATGTTCTCGCCCGCGATCGTGCCGTCCGGCGTGTCGAACGACGCCGCCTCCAGCACCAGTGGCCCCGCGACCTGCAGCGGTCCGTGGTCGGGGGCGGTGACCCGCAACGATCCGTCCAGCGTGCCTGCGGTGATACGGCCGGCGTCCCACGCCTGCGAGAGCAGCGCCTGTGCCCAGGCAAGCGGCACCCGGGTCAGGTCGATCCGGGTGAGGTCGGGCGCGGCGGCGTCACGATCCAGGTGGATCCGGCTTCCACCGCGCTGCAGCGTCGCCGTGGTGGTCGCCGGACCCAGGGCGATCGACAGCCGCATGCGCTCGCCACCGCCGTGCAGCTCGCCCGCGCACCGCCATTCATCGCCGTCGCGCTCAAGACGGCAACGCCAGTCCAGCTGCTCGAAGTGATAGCCCAGCGCCGGTGCGATTGCCCGCCGGGCCTGCAGTCGCAACTCGCCGTGCGGGGCCCGCGCTGGCCAGTGCAACTGCACCCGCACGCCGTCCAGCGTGGCGATCGCGCTGTCGACCCGGTCGATGCGCGCGGTCGCGGTACGCGCATGCGCATCGATGGCCAGCAGGGAGGCCAGCGGCAGGCACCACCACAGCAGGCGTAAGATCAGGCGCGACATCGTGAAAGCATACCCAGCGCGGGGGAGCGCCGATGAAACCTGTCTTGATGACGCCATCGAAGCACTCGCCGGCATGACCGCCGCCGACGGTACGAGCGGGCTGCCGCGCGTGTTGCTGGTGGAGGACGATCCGGCCAGCCTCGCGTTCCTGGCGGCGGCGGTGCAGGCGGTCCCGGCCGAGGTGGACACCGCGGCGACGGTTGCCGATGCGCTCGCAGTGGCCGACCGTCGACACCATGACCTGTGGTTGTTCGACGCGAACCTGCCCGACGGCAGCGGCGAGGAGCTGCTGGGCGCGCTGCGGCACGGGCGCCGCGACGTTCCGGCACTCGCGCATACCGCATCGGAAGATCGCCACGCGCTTGAAGCGCTGCGTGCGGCCGGTTTCGACGGGGTGCTGGTCAAGCCGCTGCCGGCCGCGACGGTACAGGCCGCGGTACGCGACCGGCTCGGCCTGGCTTCCACTTCGGGTGCGGCGGACCCGGTCTGGGACGACGAGGCCGCGGCCAACGCGCTCAACGGCAACCGCGAGCACGTCGCCACCCTGCGACAGCTGTTCATCGCGGAACTGCCGCACGCGCGCGAGCGGGTCGCCCACGCCGCCCGGGCGGGCGATGCGGACGCCGTGCGCGCCGAACTGCACAAGCTGCGCGCCAGTTGCGGCTTCGTCGGTGCGGCGCGGCTGGCCGGCGTGGTCGCTGCACTGCACGAGCGACCGGCGGATGCCGACCTGCTCGCGGATTTCGAAACGGCGGCGGCGGAAACCGGCGCGAGCTGGACACGGGGACAACCCGGCACCGATTGATCGCGCATTTGCAGGACCGGCTTCAGCCGCGATCTTGCAACCGTCCGCAAGCACCGCATCCGGATCGCGGCTGAAGCCGCTCCTGCAAGAGCCCGAATCTTCGAGTCCGAGCCGCCCTAGCCCCTGGACGGCCCGGCGGACGGCAATCCGGCCAGCATCTCCCACGATTTCAACCCGCGCGGGCCGAGGTGGTGCGCCAGCACTCCACGCATGACACGGCGCAGGCCGGGGAGATCCTCGGGTGCCGGCTGGCGATCGGCGGCGAGATCGAGCAATCCGCGGCCGGTGGCGGCGCCGCTGCGGTCGGCCTGGCCGCGGTCGCTGAGCAGGCGCCACGGCCCCTGCTCGGGATCGATCCGGTAGCGCGCCGCGGGATCGATCGGCGCGCCCTCACCGTCATGGCTCCAGTCGAACCCGAAACCCAACGCGTCGAGCAGGTCGCGCTCGAACCGGCGCAGCGTCCAGCCCAGCGGTTCGGCGGTGCGCAGCCTTTCGCGGGTCAGGGCGTAGGCACCGAACAACTCCGGCTGCGGGTCGCTCCGCGGGGTCAGGCGCAGGGTGAGCTCGTTGAGATAGAAGCCGGCCAGCATCGCGTCGCCGACCAGCCGCGGCGCGGCGTCGGTGGCTTCCGCCCCGCGCAGCTGGGCCAGTTCGCCGGTCTGGACGGCATCCAGACGGATCGACTGCAGCGGCTGCAGCGCGGCCCGCAACGGATGCCGCTTCGGCCCCTGCACGCCGCGCGCGACCAGGCCGAGCCGTCCGTGGTTGGCGCTGAGCACCTCGACCAGCAAGCTGGTCTCGCGCCAGGCGCGCGCATGCAGGACGAAGGCGGGTTCGGCGGTGATGCGCACCGGCAGCGCCCGCGGTCAGTCGTGGTAGCCGAACGCCCGCAGCGCGGCCTCGTCGTCGGACCAGCCCTCGCGCACGCGCACCCAGTTTTCCAGGAACACCTTGGCGCCGAACAGCTGTTCCATCTGCTGGCGGGCCTTGGCGCCGATCTCGCGCAGGCGCTCGCCGCCCTTGCCGATCACGATCGCCTTCTGGCCGTCACGCTCGACCCAGATCACCGCGCCGATCCGCAGCAGCGCCCCGTCGACGACAAACCGCTCGATCTCGACCGTGGTCGCGTACGGCAGCTCCTCGCCAAGCTGGCGCATCAACTGCTCGCGCACCAGTTCGCCGGCGAGGAAGCGCTGGCTCTTGTCGGTGATCTCGTCCTCGCCGTACAGCGGCGGCTGCTCAGGCAGCAGCGCCAGCACGTCCTTCACCAGCGGCTCCAGCCCCTTGCGCTTGAGCGCGGAGACCGGGTGCACCGCGGCGAACTCGCGGCCTTCGCTGACCTGCGCCAGGTACGGCAGCAGCGCGGTCTTGTCCTTGAGCCGGTCGACCTGGTTGACCACCAGCACCACCGGCACCCTGGCCTGGTGCAGCGCCTGGTAGGCGAAGCTGTCGGCCTCGTCCCACTGGCCGGCGCGCACCACCAGCATCGCTGCATCGACGCCCTCCAGCGCACCGCGGGCGGCGCGGTTCATCCAGCGGTGCATCGCGGTGGCGGTCGACTTGCCCTGGTCGCGGTGCAGGCCCGGGGTGTCGACCAGCAGGATCTGGCCCTGCGGGAAGCTGGCGATGCCGAGCAGGCGATGACGGGTGGTCTGCGGCCGCGGCGAGACGATGCTGACCTTGGCCCCGACCAGTGCGTTGGTCAGGGTCGACTTGCCGACGTTGGGGCGGCCGATGACGGCGACGTGGCCGGCGTGGTGTGGGGTGTCCATCTGGGGAATTGTAGTGGGAGGGAGGTGAGTCGCGACTTACCTCGCCCGTCCGGGTGGTCAGTCGGCGTCGATCGCCGCCATCGCCGCCTCGGCGGCCGCCTGCTCGGCACCGCGGCGGGAGTTGCCCTCGCCTTCGGTCACCAGCTCCGGCTGGGCCAGCGTGCAGCTGACCCGGAAGGTCTTGGCGTGGTCCTCGCCGGTCTCCTCGACGAGGCGGTAGACCGGCAGCGGCTTCTGCCGGCCCTGCAGCCATTCCTGCAGGCGGGTCTTGGCGTCCTTGCCGACCTTGTGCGGAGGCGGCAGCGCGTCCATCGCCGCCTCGAACCACGGCATCACCGCCGCGCGGCAGGTTTCGAATCCGGCATCGAGGTAGATCGCGGCGACCAGCGCCTCCAGCGCATCGGCCAGGATCGAATCGCGCCGGTGCCCGCCGGACTTCATTTCGCCCGGCCCGAGGGTCAACCGGCCGCCCAGCTCCAGCGCGCGGGCGATCGGCGCCAGCGCGGATTCGCGCACCAGTTCGGCACGGGCGCGGGTCAGCGCGCCCTCGTCCGCCTTGGGCCAGCGCGTGTACAGCGCCTCGGCGACGAACAGGTTGACCAGCGCGTCGCCGAGGAATTCCAGCCGCTCGTTGTGGGGCGCGCCCGCGCTGCGGTGGGTCAGTGCCTGGGCCAGCAGCTCGGGGCGGCCGAACCGGTGCGAAATCCGCTCGGTCACCGGTCAGTTCGCGCCGCGGCGCAGCTCCTGTTCGGCCTTGAACTTGCCGACCACGTCGAGGTTGGCGATCAGCGGCTTGCGCACTTCGTAGTCAACGGTCATCACGTAGCCGGCATCCTTGCGGGCGATCTTGACGTGCTCGGATTTCACCGTGTCGGCATAGCTGATGTACAGCCGGCGGAAGAACAGGTCCTTGATCCTGGCCGGGTCCTGCTGGCTGATCTCCGGCTCTTTCGACAGCCCGTCAAGCGCCTGCTTGACCGCGTAGTACTCGGAGTACATCGGGATGACCTTCATCCCCATGTAGATAAACACGCCGACGACGGCGAGCACGATGATGAACCCGATAAGGGTCATGCCACCCTGGTTGCGCTTCATACCGGTGTTCCCCTGGATGTTGGTATGGATTGGGTCTGGGCCCGAGGCGGACTATGCCGCAAACCGACCCCTACTGGATGCTGTCGCCGATCCGGTCGAAGCCGATGCCGCCATCGATGTTCATCCAGATCAGGAACGCCTTCCCGCGGAGGTTCTCCTCCGGCAGGAAACCCCAGTATCGGCTGTCCTCGCTGTTGTCGCGGTTGTCGCCCATCACGAAATAGTGGCCGGGCGGCACGACCCACTCGCCCTGAGCCGGATCCCTGAACGGCAACGAGGTGCGCTCGAGCACGCGGTGCGTGCGGCCTGGTAGCTGCTCGACCAGTTCCTCCGCGCCGCTCATTTCCATGCCGCTGTCATGGCCTTCGTAGATGCCGAGCGATTCGTAGGAGACCGGCACGCCGTTGACGTGGACCTGGTTGTCGAAATACCCGATGCGGTCGCCCGGCAGGCCGATCACGCGCTTGATCCAGTCCTGGTCCGGGTGATGCGGCGGGCGGAACACCACCACGTCCCCGCGCGCGGGCTCGCCGATGTCGACGAACTTCGTGTTGGTGACCGGCAGCCGCAGGCCATAGGTGAACTTGTTGACCAGGATGAAGTCGCCGGTCAGCAGGGTCGGCATCATCGAGTTCGACGGGATCCGGAAGGGTTCGGCGATGAAGCTGCGCAGGATCAGCACCACCAGCAGCACCGGGAAGAATGCCTTGGAGTAGTCGACGTACCAGGGCTCGGCGTCGTCGTCGAGCAGCCCCTGGTGCGCCACGCGGCGGCGGGCGAGAACGAGTTTGTCGAGCAGCCAGACCAGGCCGGTGACGAGGGTGAGCGCCACCAGGGCGATTTCGAACCAGCGCATGCGGCTTCCTTTATTTGTTGTCCACCTGGAGCACCGCCAGGAAGGCTTCCTGCGGGATTTCGACGCGTCCGACCTGCTTCATCCGCTTCTTGCCCTCCTTCTGCTTCTCGAGGAGCTTCTTCTTGCGGGTGATGTCGCCACCGTAGCACTTGGCCAGCACGTTCTTGCGCATCGCCTTGACCGTGCTGCGGGCGATGATCTGCGAGCCGATCGCGGCCTGGATGGCGACGTCGAACATCTGCCGCGGGATCAGCTCGCGCATCTTTTCGCTGATTTCGCGGCCGCGGCGGTCGGCGTGGGCGCGGTGGGTGATGATGCTGAGCGCGTCGACCTTGTCGCCGTTGATCAGGGTGTCCACCCGCACGAACGGACCGGCCTGGAAACGCAGGAAGTGGTAGTCCAGCGAGGCGTAGCCGCGCGAGACCGACTTGAGCCGGTCGAAGAAGTCCAGCACCACCTCGGCCATCGGCAGTTCGTAGCTGATCTGCACCTGCTGGCCCATGTAGGTGATGCCGATCTGGCTGCCGCGCTTCTCCTCGCACAGGGTGATCACGTTGCCGACGTAATCGGGCGGCGTGAGGATATTGGCGCGGATGATCGGCTCGCGGATCTCCTCGATCAGGTTGCTCTGCGGCAGCTTGGCCGGGTTGTCGAGCGAAACGATGTCGCCGTCGGTCCTGAGCACCTCGTAGACCACCGTCGGCGCGGTGGTGATCAGGTTGAGGTCGTACTCGCGCTCCAGCCGCTCCTGCACGATCTCCATGTGCAGCATGCCGAGGAAGCCGCAGCGGAAGCCGAAGCCCATCGCTTCCGAGCTCTCGGGCTCGAAGCGCAACGCAGCGTCGTTGAGGCGCAGCTTTTCCAGCGCTTCGCGCAGGTCCGGGTAGTCCTCGGCGTCGACCGGGAACAGGCCGGCGAACACGCGCGGCTGCATTTCCTGGAAGCCCGGCAGCGGCCTGGGCGCGGGGTCGCCGGCCAGGGTCAGGGTGTCGCCGACCGGCGCGCCGTGGACGTCCTTGATGCTGGCGTTGATCCAGCCCACTTCGCCGGCACCGAGCTTCGCCAGCTCCTTGCGCTTGGGGGTGAACACGCCGACGTTGTCGACCTGGTGGGTACGGCCGGTCGACATGACCAGGATCTTGTCGCCGGGCTTGATCTCGCCCTGCATGACGCGCACCAGCGACACCACGCCGAGGTAGTTGTCGAACCACGAGTCGATGATCAGCGCCTGCAGCTTGTCGGTGTCGCGCGGCTTCGGCGGCGGGATCCGGGTGACGATCGCCTCCAGCACGTCCTGGACGTTGAGGCCGGTCTTGGCGCTGACCGCGACCGCGTCACTTGCGTCGATGCCGATGACCGCCTCGATCTCGGCCTTGGCACGGTCGATGTCGGCGGTCGGCAGGTCGATCTTGTTGAGCACCGGCACCACTTCCAGCCCCTGCTCCACCGCGGTGTAGCAGTTGGCGACCGACTGCGCCTCCACGCCCTGCGCGGCGTCGACCACCAGCAGCGCGCCCTCGCATGCGGCCAGCGAGCGGCTGACCTCGTAGCTGAAGTCGACGTGGCCGGGAGTGTCGATGAAGTTGAGGAAGTAGGTCTGGCCGTCGCGCGCGGTGTACGGCAGCGACACCGACTGCGACTTGATGGTGATGCCGCGCTCGCGCTCGATCGGATTGGAATCGAGCACCTGCGCTTCCATCTCGCGCGCCGTCAGGCCACCGCACAAATGAATGATGCGGTCGGCCAAGGTCGACTTGCCGTGGTCGACGTGGGCGATGATGGAGAAGTTGCGGATCTGCTGCATGCGGGGCGGCGGGCTCGGGCCGGAAGTTAACGCGCGATTATCGCATACCGGATGGCCGGCCCCGGGGGACCGGGGCGACTCTCCGGAGCGGGGCGCGGCCCGAGCGCACAGGGTCAGTCCGCGGGCGCCGTGACGGCGACGAACTGGGTGGTGCCGCCGCGCTGGACCAGCAGCATCACGGTTTCTCCGGCCTCCACGCCGGTCAGGGCGCGGTTGAACGCCGCCACGCTGTCGACGCTGTCGCGGCCGACCTGCAGGACCACGTCGCCGGCACGCAGCCCGCTTTCGCGGGTGATCGCGGGATCGACCCGGGCCAGCAGGACGCCTTCGTCGCCCTCAACGCCCAGGCGCTGGCGCGTGGTCGGGTCCAGCTCGCGCGCGGCGATGCCCAGCGAGTTGGACCCCGGGGCGGCGGCGGGCGACGCCTCATCGCCGTCGCTGGTCCGGGTCGCCGGCGCACCCAGCGCGCTTTCCGCGCCGACGGTCAGCTCCAAGCGCACGGTGTCACCGGCGCGCAGCAGCTCGACGGTGGCCGCGCTGCCCGGCGCCACCGCACCCACCAGCGGCGGCAGGTCGCTGGCATCGTCGATGCGGGTGCCGTTGAAGGCCCGGATCACGTCCATCCGGCGGATGCCGGCCTTGTCCGCGGCACTGCCTGGCTGCACGTTGTTGACGATCGCACCGCGGGCATCGGGCAGGTCCATCGCCCGCGCCGCTTCGGCGGTGACCGGCTGGATGCCGACGCCGAGCATGCCGCGACGGACCTCGCCGGTCTCCTTGATCTGCTCGACCGCGTTCATCGCCAGGTCGATCGGGATCGCGAAGCTGACGCCCATGTAGCCGCCGGAGTTGCTGAAGATCTGCGAGTTGATGCCGACCACCTCGCCGGAGGTGTTGAGCAGCGGACCGCCCGAGTTGCCGCGGTTGATCGCCACGTCGGTCTGGATGAACGGCACGTACTGCTGGCCGGCGTACGGATTGGACCGGCCGACCGCACTGACGATGCCCGCCGTGACCGAATGGTCGAGGCCGAACGGCGAACCGATCGCCACCACCCACTGGCCCGGCTGCAGCCCGCTGGACTGGCCGGCCCGCAGCCAGCGCAGGTTGTCGGCGTCGATCTTGAGCAGGGCGACGTCGTACTGCTCGTCGCTGCCGACCACCTCGGCCTTGAACTCGCGGCGGTCCGACAGCGTCACGGTGACTTTGTCGGCGCCGTTGACGACGTGGTGGTTGGTCAGCACGTAGCCGTCATCGGAAATGATGAAACCGCTGCCCAGCGAAGTGCCGCCGCCGCGCGGGCCGTCCGGCATCCCGGGGAACGGCATGCCGAACTGGCGCAGCAGGTCCTCGAAACCCGGAGGCATCTGCGAACGCGGATCGCGTTCGGGCGGGGCGATCTCGGCACTGATGTTCACCACGGCCGGGCCCACCCGCTTCACCAATTGGGTGAAGTCCGGCAGCCCGGTGACGATCGGCGTCGGCGCCGCCGGCGTCACCGCCTGCGAGGCGGCCGCGGTGGTCGGCGACTGCTGCGCGGTGCAGGCCACCGGCAGGGCGGCGGCGAGGGCGCCCAGCAGGGCGATGGAACGGATCGGTCGGTTCATGGAATCGGCCTCGGGGTGGCGGGTGGATCACAGTGCCGGCGACGCGATGACGGCGCCGGAATGGCAGGCCCGGGCGTGTATCGCGGGCCCGTAGCGTTTGCCGCGGTCAGCGTTCCGGCCAAGCGGTCCGGGCCGGGTCGCTGGACTCCGGCGGGGCTCCGAGCTGGTCGGGTTCGAACGGATAGAACGACGGGGCTTCGGGCCCCGATGCGCCGTCATAGCTCGCGGTGAATGCGCCGCTGGCACGGTAGGCCGGCAACACGGCCCGCGGCCACGGCCGCGCCACGATCTCGTCCGGGGGCAGGAACGGGTGGACGGTTCCGGCGGCCTCGCCCTGCGGCAGCGGCTCGGCGGCCGCCACCGCGGTGTCGCGCGCCTCGGCAGTGGCGGAGAGGACCGGACGGTCGGTGCCGCGCTCGTCGGCGCTGCGCCGGCTGGAACGGCGAGGCGCGTCGGCCACCGCCACCGCGGCCCCTGCGAGTGCAATGCCACCTGCGGGAGCGAGGGGCTCGGCGGACCCGTTCCGCCCGGTCTCGTCCGACGCCGGCAGTGTCGTCGCCACACGGAGCGGGGGACTCGCATCGGCCGGATTGCTTGCCGCCGCGACCGGCGCCGCGGGAGCCTCGACCGCCGCGATCGGGCCGGCGGGAGTGGGCGCGGTAGGCGCGAACGGTCGCGTCACGAACAGCGCCGCCACCGCGACGGACGCGGCCAGCGCCGCACCGCCAATCCAGCGGCCGCGCATCGGCCGGGCTTCTGCAACCGCGGCCACGGGTTCATTGCCCAGCGCCGCCGCGACCTTCCCGGCGAATTCCACCGGCGCCGGTGCCATTGCCTGCCCGCGCAGCACGTCGCCAGCCAGTTGCCAGCGTCCGCAGGCGTCGCGCCAGTCGGCATCGTGGTCGAGCCGCTTCAACGCGAAGCGGGCGCTGTCGCCACGCAGTTCGCCATCGAACAGGGCACTCAGTGTTTCGCGATCGGATGGGGCTTGGTTCGACATCAGTGGCTCCGTTCCCGGCGTGGTTCCCCGCCCTCGTCATTGCCCAGCAGCGGGCGCAGCTCGGCATCGATGGCCTCGCGTGCCCGGAAGATCCGGGACCGCACGGTGCCGATGGGGCAGCCCATCCGCTCGGCGATCTCGTCGTAGCTCAATCCTTCGACCTCACGCAGCGTGATGGCCGCACGCAGGTCCTCGGGCAGTCCCTGGACCACGCGCATCACCGTTTGTTCGACCTGCTGGCGCATGAGTTCGCGTTCGGGCGTATCGGTGTCGCGCAGCCGGATGCCGGCGTCGAACTGCTCGGCGTCGCCGATGTCGACGTCGTCCGCGGGCGGCCGGCGGTTCCGGGCGACGAGATGATTCTTGGCGGTGTTCACTGCGATCCGGTGCAACCACGTATAGAACTGCGCATCGCCGCGGAAATTCGGCAGCGCCCGGTAGGCGCGCACGAAGGTGTCCTGGGCGACGTCCTGGCATTCGCTCCAGTCGGGCACGTAGCGGCCGATCAGCCCGATGATGCGGTGCTGGTACTTGCGTACCAGTGCATCGAACGCCGTGCTGTCGCCCCGCTGGACACGCCTGACCAGCTCCTGGTCCAACTCCTGGTCCAACAACCTGTTCTCGGCCATGTCGCGCGCCGGCACTCCTGTCAGCTCGGCCGTGGCCGAACAATGGGACAAGCCCGCGGTGGAAAAGTTCAATCCCGCGGGGAAAAGTTCGACCTTCGAGGATTGGGGCGGCAGGCGCGGCCCGCAACCGCCAACGGTCACGCGAGCGCCGGCGCGGCGCGCGCTCATTTGACGCCGGCGAAACAACATCGGGATGATAGCGGCTTGACCCATACCTGAACGGATGGTGCCGCAATGGCTTCCCCCGACACCGCCCTGCCGACGCTCGACGGACTCCGACTGACCCATTGGCAGGCCGCCGCGCGCGCCGACGGCGTCATGGTGCTGTCGCTCGACCGCGCCGGCGAGTCGGTCAATGCGCTGTCGCAGGACGTACTGATCGAGCTGGACGGGCTGCTGGAGCGGATCGCGATCGACCCGCCCAAGGGCGTGGTGTTCCGCTCGGCCAAGGACAGCGGCTTCATCGCCGGCGCCGACATCAAGGAGTTCCAGGGTTTCGACGCCACCGGCAACGTCGGCGGTGCACTGCAGCGCGGGCAGCAGGTGTTCCAGCGCCTGTCGGAACTGCCCTGCCCGACCGTCGCCGCGATCCACGGCTTCTGCATGGGCGGCGGCACCGAGCTGGCGCTGGCCTGCGACTACCGCGTCGCCAGCAAGGACGGATCGACCCGGATCGGCCTGCCGGAGGTCAAGCTCGGCATTTATCCGGGCTGGGGCGGCAGCGTGCGCCTGCCGAAGCTGATCGGCGCGCCGGCGGCGCTGGACATGATGCTGACCGGTCGCACCCTGTCGGCCGCGGCCGCGCGCGCCAACGGGCTGGTCGACAAGGTGGTCGACAAGGCGATGCTGGTCGACAGCGCCGCGTCGCTGGCGTTGAAGGGCCGGCAGCGGCCGTTCAAGCAGCGCTTCATGGGCTGGGCGACCAACACCTGGCCGGCGCGGCAGATCATCGCCCCGATGACGCTCAAGCAGGTCGCGCGCAAGGCACGCAAGGAGCATTACCCCGCGCCGTACGCGCTGATCGACACCTGGAAGAACACCGGCGGGGGCACCGCCCGCAAGCTCGCGGCCGAGCGCAGGTCGGTGGCGAAGCTCGCCTCGACCCCGACCGCGCGCAACCTGATCCGGGTGTTCTTCCTGCAGGAGCGCCTGAAGGGCGTCGTCGGCAAGGATCACGGCATCACCCGCGTGCACGTGGTCGGTGCCGGCGTGATGGGCGGCGACATCGCGGCGTGGTCGGCCTACAAGGGTTTCGAGGTCACCCTCGCCGACCGCGAGCAGCGCTTCATCGACAACGCCATGAACCGCGCCGGCGAACTGTTCGCCAAAAAGGTGAAGGACGAGGCGAAGCGGCCTGCGGTCGCCGCGCGGCTCAGGGGCGACCTCGCCGGCGACGGCGCGGCCAGCGCAGACCTGGTGATCGAGGCGATCGTCGAGCGCGCCGACGCCAAGCGCGAGCTGTATGCCGCGGTCGAGCCGCGGATGAAGCCCGACGCGCTGCTGACCAGCAACACCTCGTCGATCCCGCTGACCGAACTGCGCGAAGGCGTGCAGCGGCCGGCGCAGTTCGGTGGCCTGCACTACTTCAATCCGGTCGCGCTGATGCCGCTGGTGGAAATCGTTCGACACGATGCGATGGGCGCCGACACCGAGGCGCGGCTGGCGGCGTTCTGCAAGGCGATCGGCAAGCTGCCGGTGCCGGTCGCGGGCACGCCGGGCTTCCTGGTCAACCGGGTGCTGTTCCCTTACATGCTGGAGGCGGTGACCGCGTATTCCGAAGGCATTCCGGGCAAGGCGATCGACCAGGCGGCGGTGAAGTTCGGCATGCCGATGGGGCCGATCGAGCTGGTCGACACGGTCGGGCTGGACGTGGCCGCCGGCGTCGGCGCGGAGCTGTCGCCGTTCCTCGGCCTGCAGGTGCCGGCGGCGCTGGCCGGCGGCGCCGAGCCGGGCAAGCGCGGCAAGAAGGACGGCGAGGGCCTGTACAAGTGGGAGGACGGCAAGGCGGTGAAGCCCGAGCTGCCGGAGAACTACAAGGCGCCGGAGGACCTGCAGGACCGCCTGGTGCTGCCGCTGCTCAATGAGGCGGTCGCCTGCCTGCACGACGGCGTGGTGGCCGATGCGGACCTGCTGGACGCCGGCGTGATCTTCGGCACCGGCTTTGCGCCGTTCCGCGGCGGCCCGATCCAGTACATCCGCGAGACGGGTGCCGACGCGCTGCTGGAGCGGCTGAAGCAGTTGCAGGCGCGCCACGGCGAGCGCTTCGCGCCGCGTCCGGGCTGGGATTCGCCGGCACTGCGCTGATCGCGAGCGCGGGATATCCGCGCTCGTGTAGGAGCCGCTCCGGGTCCGGCGATGCCCGACGGGCCGCCGGGACATGGTCTACATCGTGTGGGTCGGCCGCTCGGCGTTGAGCACGCCGGCCAGCAGGGCCTCGATCTTGCCCTTCACGTTCTCGCCTTCGGCACCGTCACCGAACTGCACGCCGATGCCCGCCGGCCGGTTGCCCTGCGCACCGGCCGGCGTCACCCAGACCACCTTGCCGGCCACCGGCAGGCGCTCGCTCGATTCGGGCAGCGTCAGCAACAGGAACACCTCGTCGCCGAGAAAGTACCGCTTCGGAGTGGACACGAAGATGCCGCCGTTCTTGATGTACGGCATGTAGGCGTTGTACAGCGACGCCTTGTCCCTCACGGCCAGCGACAGGATGCCCTGGCGGGCGCCGCCTGCGTTCATGCGTTGATTCCCTCGTTGATGCTTGCCTGCGTCATTCGCGCCCGCCCCGTTCGCGCTTCATCCACGCGGTCGTTCTGCCGGCCGGCGCGCGTCCCCCGCGCGCCACGCCATCAGCAGTTCGACCACGACGAGGTCCGCGCGCACCGTGGTGCGCAGCAGTTCACGTGCGCGGTTGGCCCGGTCGAACCATGCAGCCAGACTGCGCGCGCGCACCGGCTCGGTCAAGCGTTCGGCCGCGCCGTTCACCGCCAGGTCGGCGGCAAACCGCAGCCTCAGGTCGGCATGATCGTCGGCCACCCAGCGCTGGGCCGTGGCAACGACCGCCAGCTCACCGCGGGCGATCCGCGCAAGGTCGGTCGCCACCTCGCGTCGCAACGCCAACTCGCCGCCCTGCAACCATGCGTGGGCCAGGCCAGGATGGCCACGCGCGGCTTCCAGCGCCTCTTCCGCGTCGCCGGGGGCATGCGCCTGCGCCTGCAGCCACGCCAGCGCATCCGCGCGGGTGGGCAACCGGAATTCGAGTTTCTGGCAGCGGCTGCGGATCGTCGCCGGCAACCGGTTCGGCTGGGCGCTGACCAGCCACAGGTAGCGCCCGGGCACCGGCTCCTCAAGTGTCTTGAGCAAGGCGTTGGCCGCCGCGGTGTTGATCGCATCGGCGGGATCGATGATCACGACCTGGGCACCGCCGTACTGCGGGGTCAGCGCCATCTGCTCGGACAGCCGGCGGATCTGTTCGATCACGATCTCGGTACGCAGCTTCGTGCCATCGCGGGTGGGCCCGAACGACACCCGCTGGTAATCGGGATGGGTGCCGGCGGCCAGCAACCGGCAGCCGCGGCACTGGCCGCAGGGCTCGCCGCCGGCGTCGCGCCCGGTACACAGCACGCGCAGCGCCAGCCGCTCGGCCACGGCGAACTTGCCGAGCCGGGCCGGGCCGTGGAAGAGCAGCCCGTGACCGAGGCGACCGGCGTCGAGCGCGGCCAAGGCCTGGCCGTAGACCTGCTGCTGCCACGGCGCGAACGCGGTCATCGCAATCCCTCGCGATGACGGCACAGGTGGGCGACGGCTTCGGCGGCCACGGCGGCGACCGGCTGGCGGGCGTCGATGACCCGGAACCGCTCGGGCTCGGCCGCGGCGCGCTGCTGGTATGCGGCGCGCACCCGTTCGAAGAAGTCCTCGGCCTCCGATTCGATCCGGTCGGTTTCGCCACGGCCGCGGGCGCGCTGCAGGCCCATCGCGACCGGCACGTCGAGCAGCAGGGTCAGCCCCGGAGCGATGCCCACCACCTGGCGTTCAAGCTGCACGATGAACTCCGGATCGCCGCCCCGCGCGGCCCCCTGATAGGCATAGCTGGCATCGGTGAAGCGGTCGCTGATGACCCAGGCGCCGCGCGCGAGCGCCGGCTCGATGGTTTCGCGCACGTGCTGGGCCCGGGCGGCGAACATCAACAGCAATTCGGTTTCGGCGGTCGGGGCTTCATGCGCGGCGCCGAGTGCGGGCGTGCCGAGCAGCAGCCCCCGGATGCGTTCCGCCAGTGGCGTGCCGCCCGGCTCGCGGGTACAGACGACTTCCTCTCCGGCGGCCACCAGCGTGTCGCGCAACGCTTCCAGCACAGTCGACTTGCCGGCGCCCTCCCCGCCTTCCAGCGAGACCAGCCGTGGCCGTGACTGCAGGCTCACTGCGCGTCCTGGCGGTTGTTCTGCCGATAGTTGCGCAGGTACTTGCGTACGTTGGCCTGGTGCTC
This sequence comes from Lysobacter sp. CC-YZS074, assembly GCF_056739745.1. Classification (NCBI taxonomy): domain Bacteria; kingdom Pseudomonadati; phylum Pseudomonadota; class Gammaproteobacteria; order Lysobacterales; family Lysobacteraceae; genus Lysobacter; species Lysobacter sp. CC-YZS074. The sequence goes on from NZ_CP200301.1 coordinate 2,259,497, forward strand.
GGCCAGCGTGTCGGCGAACAGGTGACGGCCGCTGCCATCGCCGATCGCGACGAAGTACAGCGCGGTGCCCTCGGCCGGATTGGCGACCGCCTGCAGCGCGGCCACGCCCGGCATCGCGATCGGCGTCGGCGGCAACCCCGCGCGGGTGTAGGTGTTGTACGGCGTGTCGGTGGTCAGGTGGCTGCGCCGGATATTGCCGTCGTAGTCGGCACCGATGCCGTAGATCACGGTCGGGTCGGTCTGCAGCATCATGCCGATCCTCAGGCGCCGCTCGAACAGACCGGCGATCTGCGGCCGCTCCGAGGCGATGCCGGTCTCCTTCTCCACGATGGAAGCCAGGATCAGCATCTCGTACGGCGTCTCGAGCTGGGTATCGGTATCACGCTGCTCCCAGGCGGCGGCGAGCGCGCGCTCGGAAGCGGCATAGGCGCGGCGAAGCAGGTCCAGGTCGCTGTCGCCGCGGGTGTACAGGTAGGTCTCGGGCAGGAAGCGGCCTTCGGGGTGCTCGCCGGGATGGCCGAGCGATTCCATCAGCGCGGCGTCGTCGAGGTCGTCCGACTCGTGCTCCAGCGGATCGGCCTTGGCCAGCGCCGCGCGCAGGTCGCGGATGTTCCAGCCTTCGACGATGGTGAAGCGGTGCTGGATGGTGTCGCCCTCGCGCATCGCCAGCAGCAGTTCGCGCGGCGTTGTGCCCGGGTCCAGCGCGTATTCGCCCACGTGCAGGCTGGCGGCCGCACCGAGCTGGCGCGCCAGCAGGCGCCATTCGGCCGCCTCGCCCTCGCGCACGCCGGCATCGCGCAATTTGCCGATCACCACGGGCAGGGAATCCCCGCGTTCGATCACCACGCTCGCGCCCTTTTCCAACCCGGCCAGAGGGGCATCGGCAAAAGCCGCATAGCGCTGCCAGGCCCACCAGCCAGCCGCGGCCACGATGGCAAGCAACAGCAGAAACAACAGGCCGAATCGGCTCTTGCGGGTACGGCTCACGGCATCTCCGGGGCAGGCATGGCGAACGCGGGGTGGGCGTCGGCGAGCCGCCGTTGCCACTCCAGCACGCGGGGATGGAGCGGCCAGCGCCGCCCTCCCAGCCGCGCGACCGGCAGGATACCGCGCACCGCATTGGTCAGGACGACGGCGTCGGCGGTTTCGACCTCGGCCGGGACCAATGGACGCTCGGCGATTTCGAACTGTTCGAGCAGCCACCCGCGCGCGACGCCGGCAACGCCGCAGCGGTCCACCGGCGGGGTCGACCACCGGTCACCGTGCAGGACGAACAGGTTGGCGGCGGTCGCGCACACGACCCGCCCGGCGTTGCTGCACATCAGGCCTTCGTCGGCATCCGCTTCGCCGGTGGCGGACGCGCTCCATTCCGCGCGTGCCAGCACCTGCTCCAGCCGGTTGCAGTGCTTCAGGCCCGCCAACGCCGGCTGCTCCGACAACCGGGTGTCGCACCAGCGCAGCCGCAGGCCACCGGGTGCGGCGAGGGTGGGCGGCGGATGGCTGGAGAGAAGCCACGTCGGCTCCGGGGCGGTCGGCGGTGCATATCCCCGCCCGCCGGACCCGCGGGTGACCTGCAGGCGGAGCACGGCGTCGCCGCGGCCCAGCAGTTCGCTCGCCTGCTCACGTACCTGCTCCCGCTGCGGCAACGGCATGTGCAGCCGCTCCGCCCCATGGCGCAGACGCGCCCAGTGCCTATCCCACCACGGCACGTCGCCGTCGCGCGCGCGCATGGTTTCGAACAGGCCGTCTCCGTAGGCCAGCCCGCGGTCGCACGGGGCGATCGCCGCGATGCGCTGCGTACCGCGGAACAGCAGGTACGTCGGCCCGGCGGAGTGGCTCGTGGAAGCCATATCGCTACTCCACGCCGAGCGCGCGCAACATGCCGCGCGCCTTCGCCCGGGTTTCGTCGAGCTCGCGCTGCGGGTCGGAGTCGGCGACGATGCCGGCGCCGGTGCGGAAGCGCAGGACGTCGCCCTCCACTTCGGCGCTGCGGATCAGGATGTTCAAGTCGAGATCGCCGTCCCGGTTGAGCCAGCCGAATGCGCCGGTATAGGCGCCGCGGCCGACCTCCTCCAGTTCGGCGACGATCTGCATGCAGCGGACCTTGGGACAGCCGGTGATCGTGCCGCCGGGGAACACCGCGCGGATCAGCTGGCCCGGGGTCACGTCGCCGCGCAGCCGCCCGCGCACGTTGCTGACGATGTGGTGGACGTGGGCGTAGCTCTCGACCGACATCAGTTCGTCAACCTCGACACTGCCGGGCGCGCACACGCGGCCCAGGTCGTTGCGCTCCAGGTCGATCAGCATCACGTGTTCGGCACGCTCCTTCGGATGGCCGACCAGTTCACTGATGCGCGATGTGTCGTCGTCGCCCGGAAAGCGGGCGCGGGTGCCGGCGATCGGCCGGGTCTCGACCACCTCGCCACGGACCGAAACCAGCCGCTCGGGCGACGCGCTGACCACCGCCCAGCCCTCCGGACCGCCCGAGAACAGTCCGGCGAACGGTGCCGGGTTGTTCTCCCGCAGGCGCTGGAACAACGCGGCCGGCTCCAGCGGCGCGTCGAACCGCGCGCACCAGCCGCGCGACAGGTTGGCCTGGAACACGTCGCCCGCGGCGAGGTACTCCAGCACCCGCGCCACTCCGCCGGTGTAGCGCTCGGGCGGATCCTCCTGGATGAATGCGGGCATGCGCCAGGGGGGCAGCGCCGTGGCGCCGATTGACGCCACGTCGGCTTCGATCTCATCGAGCAGCGCCGCATGCGCGGGCTCGGCGATCGCGATGCACTCGCCGGTCACGTGATCGCGCAGGACCGCGGCCGGGCAGCGCAGTGCGAGCGCGACCGGCAGACCGCCTGCCGCGGCGGGAAGCTGCAGGACCGGTTCGACTTCGGCCGCCAGTTCGTAGCCAAGCAACAGCGCCCAGCCGCCGCGAAAGGGCCAGCGCGGCTCATCGCGCGCCACGCGCTCAGCGGTCCATGCCCGGTCGAGCGCGTCGAGGAATCCCCCCGCGACGACAGCGCCGTGCCGGTCGCGCGTGTGGCCATCGGACCCCAGCCGCAGTGAGTCGCCGTCGGCCAGGAGAAGCAGGTCCCAGCGCCCCTGCGCAGTGCCGTGGGCCGTCGACTCGAGCAGCAGGCGGTAACGCGTCGGCGCCTGCCGGTGCAGGTCCAGCAGGTCCAGCGAAGGCGCCAGCGCGCGGGTCAGGAGCATGTCTAGTCGCTTACGGGTGCCGCGAGCCGGGCGCCGGTCGAAACCGCCGGCGCAGGCACCGGCCGCGGCGAGCGGATCAGATGCGCCGGAACACCAGCGTGCCGTTGGTCCCGCCGAAACCGAACCCGTTCGATACCGCGATGTCGACCTTCACCTCGCGTGCGGTGTTGGGCACGTAATCGAGGTCGCAGCCCGCACCGGGCTCCTCGAGGTTGATCGTCGGCGGGATGATGCCGTGGTGCAGCGCGAGTACCGAGAAGATCGCCTCCGCACCGCCGGCCGCGCCGAGCAGGTGGCCGGTCATCGACTTGGTCGAGCTGACCATCGTCCTGTAGGCGTGATCGCCCAGCGCACGCTTGATCGCCAGTGTCTCGGCGAGATCGCCCAGCGGAGTCGACGTGCCGTGAGCATTGAGATAGCCGACGTCCCCCGGGTTGATGCCGGCGTCGTTGAACGCCGCGGCCATGCAACGGGCCGGGCCTTCGCCGTCCTCGCTCGGGGCAGTCATGTGGAACGCGTCGGAGCTGGCGCCGAAACCGGCCAGCTCGCAATAGATGCGGGCGCCGCGTGCCTTGGCGCGCTCGTATTCCTCGAGCACCAGGATGCCGGCGCCATCGCCGAGCACGAAGCCGTCGCGGTCCTTGTCCCACGGCCGGCTGGCGCGCTCGGGTTCGTCGTTGCGGGTCGACATCGCCTTCATCGCGCAGAAGCCGCCGACCGAGGTCGGCGAGGACCCGCGCTCGGCACCGCCGGCGATCATCACGTCCGCGTCGCCGTGCTGGATCATCCGCATCGCCATGCCGATCGAGTGGTTCGAGGTCGCGCAGGCCGATACCGCGGAGAAGTTGGGCCCCTTGATGCCGGTGAGCAGCGACACCTGCCCCGGCAACATGTTGATGATCGTGCTGGGCACGTAGAACGGCGAGATCTTGCGCGGGCCGCCCTCGTTGAACTTGATGGTCTGCTGCTCGATGCCCACCAGGCCACCGATGCCCGAACCGATCAGCGCGCCGATGCGTTCGGCGTTGGAATCGTCCACGGTGATGCCGGCGTCTTCCATCGCCATCATCGACGCGGCCACGCCGTAATGGATGAACTCTTCCATCTTGCGGGCGTCCTTGGCCGGGATCCACCGGGTGGCGTCGAAGTCGCGCACCTCGCCGGCAATCCGGGTGGTGAACGAGGAAGCATCGAAGTGGGTGATCGGGCCTATGCCCGAACGGCCGTTGACGATGCCGTCCCAGCTGCTGGCCAGGTCGTTGCCCAGCGGCGACACGATGCCGAGGCCGGTAACCACTACGCGCCTGTTGAAGGCCGGACGATTGGACATGGATGACTCCACTTCTGGTGCCCCGGGCGGGCCGGGCCGGCCCGGGCGCCTGGATGTACGACGGACGGATACGTGTGAAAGACGCAGGGCCGCACAATGCGGCCCCGGTCTGTACGCGGAAGACAGGCCTGCGGCTCCGGTGCTACCGGCCGCGGGCATGCTCCAACGGCTGGATTACGACTTGACGTGAGCCTTGACGTAATCGATCGCCTGCTGGACCGAGGTGATCTTCTCGGCTTCCTCGTCCGGGATCTCGCACTCGAACTCTTCTTCCAGCGCCATCACCAGCTCGACGGTATCGAGCGAGTCGGCACCCAGGTCGTCGACGAACGAGGCGTTGTTGGTGACTTCCTCTTCCTTCACGCCCAGCTGCTCAACCACGATCTTCTTGACGCGCTCTTCGATGCTGCTCATTGCTGTTCACTCCTCCCGGACGGGATATTCGATGGAATAGTGTAGTGGAATCGGGCGCTTTGCGAGTATCCGCAAAAGTCCTTGCGCCTCAAGTGCTTGTGCCGCGCGCCAGGCCCACCGGGCCTCACGCCATGTACATGCCGCCGTTGACGTGCAGTGTCTCGCCGGTGATGTAGGCCGCTGCCGGACCGGCCAGGAACGCCACCGCGCGGGCGATGTCCGCGGGCTCGCCGAAACGGCCCAGCGCGATCTGTCCCAGCATCGCGTCCTTGGCGTCGTCGGGCAGCGAACGGGTCATGTCGGTGTCGATGAAACCCGGCGCGACCACATTGACCGTCACCCCGCGCGAACCGATCTCCTTGGCCAGCGATTTGCTGAAGGCGATGATGCCGGCCTTGGCGGCGGCGTAGTTGGCCTGCCCGGCGTTGCCGGTAACGCCGATCACCGAGGCGATGTTGACGATCCGGCCCTTGCGCGCCTTCATCATCGAGCGCATCACCGCCTTGGAGGTGCGGTAGACGCTGGTCAGGTTGGTGTCGATGATCGCCTGCCAGTCCTCGTCCTTCATCCGCATCAACAGGTTGTCGCGGGTGATGCCGGCGTTGTTGACGAGGATCGAAACGGCGCCGAATTCCTTGGCGATACCGTCGATCAGTGCGTCGATCGAGGACGGGTCGGCGACGTCCAGCACCCGGCCGTGGCCGCCGCCGGCCGCGAGCCGCTCGCCAATGGCGGCGGCACCCGATTCGGACGTCGCGGTTCCCACGACGGTCGCGCCCTGGGCGGCCAGTTCGTCGGCGATGGCCGCGCCGATGCCACGGCTGGCGCCGGTGACGAGGGCGATCTCGCCCTGCAACGGAAGGTTCATTGACATCTCCTCAGGAAACTTTCCAGTCCGCCAGCGCGACATCGAAATCGGTCGGCGCGGCAATGGGACGGGCATCGAGCGACTTGTCGATGCGCTTGACCAGGCCGGTCAGCACCTTGCCCGGCCCGCACTCGGCCACCCGGGTGATGCCGGCACCCGCCAGCGCCTGCACGCAACCGGTCCACTGCACCGGCAGGTAAAGCTGGCGGACCAGCGCGTCGCGGATCGAGTGCACGTCGCCGTGGACTTCCGCGTCGACGTTCTGCACGACCGGCAGTTGCGGTGCCCGCCACTCCAGGTCGGCCATCGTTTCGGCGAGCCGCTCGGCGGCCTCGCGCATCAGCGGAGTGTGCGAGGGCACGCTGACGGCCAGCTTCACCGCCTTGCGCACGCCACGCTCGGCCAGCATGACCAGTGCCTTGTCCACCGCGGCGGAGTGGCCCCCGATCACGATCTGACCGGGCGAGTTGTAGTTGGCCGGCACCACCACCTCGCGCGAGGAAACCGCCTGGCAGACCTCCTCGACCAGCGCGTCCTCGGCGCCGAGGACGGCGGCCATGGCGCCAGTGCCCGGCGGCGCGGCATCCTGCATCAGCTGGCCGCGCCGGCGCACCAGCCGTGCGGCATCGCCCAGCGACAGCACTCCGGCCGCGACCAGCGCGCTGTACTCGCCCAGGCTGTGGCCGGCGAGCCGCGCCGGCAGCACGCCGTCGCGCGAGGTCCAGACGCGCCAGACCGCCACGCCAGCGGCCAGCAATGCCGGCTGGGTGAACTCGGTCTGGTTGAGGCGATCCTCGGGCCCGCTCTGCGCCAGTGTCCACAGGTCGGTGCCGGCGCCGTCGCTGGCCTCGGCGAACGTCTCCGCGACGAGCGGGTGTGCCTGCGCCAGCTCGGCAAGCATGCCGAGCGATTGCGACCCCTGCCCCGGGAAAACGAACGCCAGCTGTCGGTCGGTGTGTTGTGCGGTCACGCGACGCCCCAACGAAAAAACAGCTGGCCATGATACGAGTGATTGCGCCGGGTCGTCTGTACCGGCGCGTACAGTCGCCGCTTCCACAAGCCCTCAACGCAAACGCCCCCGACGGGGCGGGGGCGCTTGCCAGAACATCCGTTTGACCGGTCAATAGCGCAGCAGCGCGGAGCCCCAGGTGAATCCGCCGCCGAAGGCCTCCAGCAGCACGAGCTGGCCACGTTGCACGCGCCCCGAGCGGACCGCCTCGTCCAGCGCCAGCGGCACCGAACCCGACGAGGTGTTGCCGTGCCTGTCGACGGTCACGATCACGCGCTCCATCGGCATGTCCAGCCGCTTGGCCGTCGCCTCGATGATGCGCAGGTTGGCCTGGTGCGGGATCAGCCAGTCGATCTCGTGGCGGTCCAGTCCGTTGGCCTCGAGCGCCTCCTCGACCACGGCGTCCAGCGCCTTCACCGCGTGCTTGAAGACCTCGTTGCCGGTCATCAGCACCTTGACGCCGGCGTTGTGCTCGCCCGGCTTGAAGCCGACCGACACGCCCACCGGGTTCCACAGCAGCTCCTTCTTGCCGCCGTCGGCGTGCATGTGGGTGCTGAGGATGCCGGTGTCGCTGTCGGCCTTGAGCACGACCGCACCGGCGCCGTCACCGAACAGCACGCAGGTGCCGCGGTCGCTCCAGTCGAGCATGCGGGTCAGGGTTTCGGCGCCGACCACGAGCACGGTCTTCGCCGCGCCGGAACGGATGAACTTGTCCGCTACCGTCAGCGCGTAGATGAAGCCCGAGCAGGCCGCGTTGACGTCGAACGCCGGGCAGCCGTTGGCGCCGAGCCGGTGCTGCAGCAGGCACGCGGTCGACGGGAAAATCAGGTCGGGGGTGGTGGTGCCGAGCACGATCAGGTCGAGCTCGGAGGCCTCGACGCCGGCCGCTTCCATCGCCCGCACCGCGGCGTGGTAGGCCAGGTCGCCGGTGGTCTCGCCTTCGGCGGCCACGTGGCGCTCGCGGATGCCGGTACGCGCGGCGATCCATTCATCGCTGGTATCGACGAGCTTGGACAGGTCGTCGTTGGTCAGCACCTTTTCCGGCAGATAGCTGCCGGTGCCCGCGATGCGGGAAAAAATACGCTCGGTCATTACCACTCCCGCTGCGAACAAGCCGTTGCACGGACGCCAGCACGCTGGCGATGAAGCTCGCCGCAGCCGGGGCACTCAGTGCGACGACCTTGCCGCGGCCACCGTCGAACCTCGACGGCAACCGCGCACGCGGGAGCGCCCGCGTGAGCGGCGGGCGCGTCGAAGCTTACTCTTCGTCGACGATCTTCGACTGGGTGTCGATCACCTTCTTGCCACGGTAGTAGCCGTCGGCGGTGACGTGGTGGCGCAGGTGGGTCTCACCGGTGGTCGGATCGGTCGCCAGCTGCTTGCTGGACAGCGAATCGTGCGCGCGGCGCATGCCACGCTTGGACGGGGAGACGCGGGACTTCTGGACAGCCATGGTGTTACTCCAGGGAAAACCGTGAATTGTTGCTTCGATGCGGTGCCGGCGGGCTCTATTCCGACGACTCCGGTTTGTTTTTCAGGGCCGACAACGCCGCGAACGGGTTGGCGCGCTCCAGTTCGTCCGCCTCCGGGGCCCAGTCGCGCTCCATCGCCTCGGTGCCCGGCTTCACCGGCACCACCGGAACCGACAGGATCAACTCGTCCTCCACCAGCTCGATCGGCTGCAGCATGCCGTCCGGCGGCATCAACAGCGCCTCGTAGCCCGGTGGCAACGCCGCCTCGTCGGCTTCGTCGCGGATCAGGCCCAGCCGCTGCTCGATCGCGACGGGGAGCACGAACCGCTCCAGGGTGCGCTGGCATTGCAGCGGCAACCCGGCACGGACCGTCAACTCCACGTAGGGCACTTGCAGCTCGTCGGTGCCGAAGTCGAGCGAAAAAGCCACCTCGCCGTCGGTATCGACCAGACTGTCACGCAACCGCGCCAGGGTCGCCAAAGGCACCGTGCCCTCGACACCGCGGCGTGCCGCCACCATGCGCCAGGCATCCAGGACTTCGGGCACCGGCACTTTGGGCGCGTCAGCAGACATAAGCCGCGGAATGTTAAGGAGCTCCCCACCCCCTGTCAATCCGACATCCCTGCCGCGGCGCACTGCTGCGAGCGCCGGCCGCCGGGATTTGCCCGCTCCGGGGCCGGGCGGCAGACTGGGCGTTCATCCCGGCCGTATCGCCCAGCGTGAACGCAACTGCAACGACCCTGGCTCTGCTGCTGGCCGCCATCGCGGCCATTCTCCTGTTCACGGCCGTGGGTTCGCGGCGGCGGACCGGCCGCCGGCAACGCGCGGTCCGGCAACTGCTTGACGCCGCCGATGCCTTGGAAGCCCGGCTGCGCACCGCGCGTTCGGAGATCGAGGCGGTGGCCGGGGATCATATCGACGACCCCGTGCACGACGCGATGCGCGAGATGCTGCGGCAACGCCTGTGGCTGCGGGAGCACGGCGCCGACGCCAGCGTGGCCGAACTGGAACAGGTACGCGAGTCGATCGACCAGGCCCGCGCACGGATCGAGCTGCAACTCGGCCGGATCGAGCGCGCCCGCGCGCCGGTGGCCTGAGACCATGACCACGTCCCGCCTGATCCTGGCATCGACCTCGGTCTATCGGCGCGAGCTGCTTTCGCGGCTGGCAGTGCAATTCGAAACCGCGCGACCGGAGGTGGACGAGACTCCCCGCCCCGGCGAGTCCCCCACCGAGCTCGCGCAGCGCCTCGCCGTGGCCAAGGCCGAAGCCGTGGCTGCCCGCGAGCAGGCGTGGGTGATCGGTTCCGACCAGGTGGCCGAACTGGACGGCCGTCCGCTGGGCAAGCCCGGCGATCGGGCACGGGCGGTGGCGCAACTGCAGGCGATGTCCGGCCGCGCCGTCGCGTTCCGCACCGGCGTGTGCGTGTGCGGCCAAGGCCGGCGCCGGGTCGCCCTCGACACGACCACGGTCCGGTTCCGCCGACTCGGCGCCGACGAGATCGCCCGCTACGTCGATCGCGAACAGCCCTTCGACTGTGCCGGCAGCTTCAAGTCCGAGGGCCTCGGCATCACCCTGTTCGAAGCGATCGAGACGCGCGACCCGACCGCCCTGGTCGGCCTGCCGCTGATCGAAACCTCGAGGCTGCTGCGCGAAGCGGGCTTCACCCTGCCCTGAGCGGCCGGGCGGCCGCGGGCGTCAGCGGATATCCACCGGCTGCTCCGGCCAGGCCTCCACGCTGCCGTCGCTGCCGTGCAGGCGCAGGCCCAGCCAGTGGCGCCCCGGCCCGAACGCGCTTGCGTCGACCGCCGCCTCGAAACCGACGCGGGGGTGGTTGGGGTCATTGGATATCCGCCAGAACCCCGCCACGCCCGGACTGGGCAGGCCGTAGCGCGCCTCGGCCACGACCTTCCCGTCCAGCGTCACCTCGACCCGCTCCACGCCGACACCGTCCTTGAACGCCCATCCCCGCAACTCGAAGCGCGGGGCCACCGAGGCGCCGCTCGCGGGTTCGTCGATCCACGCCATGCCCGGCGCGGTGCACCCGGTCGTGGCAGTCGTGCCGCGGGCGTCCATGCGGAACAGCAGGAAGCGCTGGCTGCCGTGGTCGACGTTGATCACCTGCGGCGGTGGCAGCGGACCGACCATCCGGCACAGGTCGTGGTACCGCCCCAGCAGGTCCTTGTACGGCACGTCGCTCGGACTGGTGACCAGCAGGACCGGCTGCTCGCCCCATTCCTCCACGCCACCGCTCTGCAAGTCCCACAGACGCAACTGCGGTGCACGTCCGTGCTTGTGGTTGAGCGGATGGTCGAGCACGGCGATGCGCGGCTCTCCGAGCGCGAACCCCAGTTCGGCGCCAAGCTTGAAGCTGCCCGCCACGATGCGGGTGTCCTCCGGCATCTGCGCCCGCGCCACGCGCACCACCTCGGCCAGTTCGCCCCATCCGGCGAAGTTGGACGGGTACCACTTCTCCGCCGCCGTGCGGGCACGCAGGTCGGGCACCGAAACCGCCGTGTAGTAGCCGAGCATCGCCACCAGCCCCACGGCCGCGGTGGCCCACGTCGCGATGCGCAGCCAGCGCGGCCACGCCGACAGGATGGCCGGCAGCAGCGGCAACAATGCGAGATAGCCGGGCAGCGGCCAATGGAAACTGACCCGCTCGGTGTCGGCGAAAAACCCCAACCCGAAGAAGCCCAGCACCACCAGGCCACCGAGCAGGCCGAGGTAGCGCGAGGTCGGCAATGCGCTGCGGCTGCCGCGCCAGCCGGCGAGCATCAACGCGCCGAACAGCAGCGGCGTGACCATCAGCGCCTGGATGGCGATGAACCACAGGCCTTCGATGTGGAACGCCCACGGGTGGCGGTCGACCAGCTGGAAGCGCAGGCCGGCATCGGCGTTGTCGAAGTTCCAGGCCACCAGTGGCGTCCAGGCGGCGGCGCCGATCGCGATCGCGGTCCACACCCGGGCATCGCGCAGGATCCGGCGGCCGTCGGGAAGCAGCAGCAGCGCAACGAGGCCGACGCCGATCACCGCGATGAAGCGGTAGTGGCTCAGCGCGCCGATCGACAGCCCCAGCGCCAGTTCAAGCGCGGCCCCGGCGCTGACCCGCCGCAGCAGGCGGGCGCCGGCGTCCACGCACAGCAGCGTCGCCACCGCCATCGCCGCATCCGGCAGCGCCAGCAGGCCGAGGGTGCCGGCCAGCGGCAACAGCAGCGCGAAGCTGCCAGCCTGCCAGCCGTATTCGTCGCCGTACTCGCGCGCGGTGATCCGCATCACCAGCCATGGCACCAGCGCAGCCAGCAACAGGAACGGCAGGCGCAGCCCCAACGTGGTGTCGCCGCCAAGGGTGACGCCCAGCCGCGCCAGCCAGGCGGTCAGCCCCGGCAGGTCGGAATAGGCAGGCGCCAGGTGCTGGCCCTCGAGCCAGTAGAACGCCTCGTCGACGAACAGCGGCAACCGCGCCGCCACCAGCAGCTTGAGCGCCAGCACCACCGCGAACAGCGCCCAGAACACGGCGCGTGCACGACCCGCACCGGGGTGTGGCGCATGCGCGGGCACGTCGGTGGAAAAGGGAGTTTGGGACGGTGGGCTTTGCCGCATCGAACGATCGACCTCGGTAGACTCGGATGGAAACGCCGCCGCACCCGTGGTGCCGCACCCGCAGCGTCGCCACGGGAGTGGACCCGCGGCGGCGACAGGGGTTCAAGGGCGGGTGCGGAATACCTTCGAAGGAGAGCGCGAATGGCGGTATCGGCTTCGGCATCCCACAACTCGGCCAGCATCCTACCCGAGCGCCTGCGCAGCGCCGTTGACCGTGCGCAGACACAGGTCAACGCGCTGGTGCTGGGCAAGCCGCAGGAGGTGCGGCTGGCCTTCGTCGCCCTGCTCTCCGACGGCCACCTGCTGATCGAGGATCTCCCCGGCCTGGGCAAGACCACGCTGGCGCATGCGCTGGCGGCGACGCTCGGGCTGGAATTCCAGCGCGTGCAGTTCACCTCCGACCTGCTGCCGGCCGACGTGGTCGGGGTGTCGGTGTTCGATCCGCAGGCGCGCCGGTTCGAATTCCATCCGGGACCGGTGTTCACCCAGGTGTTGCTGGCCGACGAGATCAATCGCGCGCCGCCGCGCACGCAGAGCGCCCTGCTCGAAGCGATGGCGGAACACCAGGTGACGGTGGACGGCGTGAGCCATGCGCTGCCCGCGCCGTTCTTCGTGATCGCCACCCAGAACCCGGTCGACCTGTCGGGCACCTACCCGCTGCCCGACTCCCAGCTCGACCGCTTCCTGCTGCGGCTGGCGCTGGGCTACCCGGGCGAGGAGGCCGAGCGCGCGCTGCTGGCCGGCGACGACCGGCGCGCGCTGATCGCCCAGGTGCGTCCGCTGCTGACGGTGGACGACGTGATCGGCGCCCGCGAGGCGGTGCGGTCGGTGCACGCCAGCGATGCCCTGATCGCCTACGTGCAGGCGTTGCTGGCGCGCAGCCGCAGGCACCCGGGCGTGCGGGTCGGGCTGTCGCCGCGCGCGGGACTCGCACTGCTCCGCGCCGCACGCGCCTACGCGCTGCTGCTCGGCCGTGGACACGTGCTGCCGGAAGACGTGCAGGCGCTGTTCTGCCCGGTCGCCGCGCACCGGCTGGTCGCCGATGCCGACGCCGGCGGCGAAGCGGCGCTGGCGAAGGCGATCCTGCACGCGGTGCCGGTGGACTGAGCGATGCTGGCGACGCTGCGGCGACGGCTGCATGACTTCGCACTGGCCTGGGCGCGCCCGCGGATGCCCGAGGAGCTGCCGGTGCGTTTCGATCGCCGTCGCGTCTACGTGCTGCCGACCGGGTTCGGCCTGTTTTACGCGGGGCTGCTGCTGGCGATGCTGCTCGGCGCGCTGAACTACAACAACAATCCCGCACTGCTGCTCGGCCTGCTGCTCGCCGGCGCAGGGCTGGCGAGCCTGATCGGCGGCCAGTTGCAGCTGACCGGGTTGGCGGTCGTCGCGATCGAGGCCAAACCGGTGCCCGCCGGTGACGACCTGCTGCTGCGTGTGCACGGCCAGGGCGATGACCGGCGACGCCGCCGCGGACTCGCGGTCGCGCTCGAATCGACTCCGGGCCAGTCCGGATTGCTCAACCTCGAACAGGGCCGCGGCGAGGCCCAGCTGTCGGTGCCGACGCGCGAACGCGGATGGCTGGACCTGCCCCGCCTGAGGGTGTCGACGACGCGGCCGCTCGGCCTCGCCCGCGCTTGGTCCTACGTGTGGCCGCAGGCGCCGCTGCTGGTTTACCCGCAGCCGGAAGCGGACGGCCCGCCCCTGCCGAGCGGCTCCGGCGACCGCGCGCAGGCACGCGTGCATCCCAGTGGTGACGACGTCCACCACCTGCGCGGCTACCGGCGTGGCGATTCGCGGCGGGCGATCGCGTGGAAGTCCTCGGCGCGGCGCGACACCCTGCTGGTGCGCGAGTACGAGCAGCCGCTCGGCGCCGACGTCGTGCTGGACTGGAACGGTCTGGGACGGATGCCATACGAATCCAGGGTGTCGCGGCTGGCGCGCTGGGTGGACGAGGCCGAGCGCGACGGCCGCCGGTATCGCCTGATGCTGCCGGGGCAGCCGCCGATCGGCCCCGACCACGGTCCGGCGCACCGCCACGCTTGCCTGCGCGCGCTCGCCCTGCTGCCGCATGGCTGAGCGCGCCCCATCCGCCGCGCTCGATCCGGGCAGCCGCCGCTGGGTGCTGGCCGCTGCGGCCGCGTGCCTGCTGCCGCTGCTGCTGCAACTGCCCACGTCGCTTGCACTGCTGATCGGCGGCGCGGCGCTGCTGGTCGGGTTCGCCTCGTGGCGGCGACCCATGCACGGCCTGCTGCGCCTGGTCCTGGCCTTGGGGTTGCTCGCCGCGGTCGTGCTGATGTCGGGCTTCAACTTCGGGCGCGACACCGGGTGCGCCGTGCTGGCGGCGATGCTGGCGATCAAGCCCGCCGAAACGTTCAGCCTGCGTGATGCGCGCAGCCTGATCGGCTTTGCGCTGTTCGCCCCGTTCGCCACCTTCCTGCTCGATCAGGGGCCGCTGGCGCTGGTGCTGGGCGTCGCCGGCGCGGTACTGGCGCTGTGCGCGCTGCAGCGCCTGGCCGACCTGGAGTCGGGCGATCCCGCCGTGGTGGGCCCGAAACGGCGCCTGGCCGGCGTCGGCCGCCTGCTGGCCATCGGGTTCCCGCTGGCGCTGGCGGCGTTCTGGCTGTTCCCGCGGCTGGGTTCACCGTTGTGGGGTGTGCCGGAGCGATCGATGGCCCGCCCCGGCCTGTCGGGCGAGATGAGCCCGGGCCAGTGGATCGACCTGATCGCCGACGACACCCCGGCGCTGCGGGTGCACTTTTTCGGCGCGACCCCGCCGACTTCGCAGATGTACTGGCGCGGCCCGGTGCTGTGGAACTTCGACGGACGCACCTGGTCGCAATCGCGCTGGCTGTCCGCGTTGCCGCCGGCACCGGTGCAGCACGCGGACGTGCGCTGGGACTATGAGGTGGCGGTCGAGCCGACCGACCGGCGCCAGTTCGTCGTGCTCGACCTGCCACTCGCCGTGCCCGGGCGCACCCGGCTGACCCATGCCCACGAAATCCTGGCGCCGCGTCCGCTGACGTCGCTGACCCGGTGGCGGATGGAGTCCGCGCCGCCGCTGGCGTACGAAGCCGACTTGCGTCCCGCCCTGCGCCGGATCGCGCTGGCGCTGCCGGACGGGTTCAATCCCCGCACGCTGGCGCTGGCGCGGCAATGGCGAGCGGCGGCCGGCACCGACGATGCCGCGATCGTCCGACGGGCACTGGACTGGATCACCCGCGAGTTCGCCTACACCCTCACCACCCCGCTGCCCGGCCGCCACGCGGTCGACGAGTTCCTGTTCGACCAGCAGGCCGGCTTCTGCGAGCACTACAGCTCGGCGTTCGTGGTGCTGATGCGCGGCGCCGGCATTCCCGCGCGGGTGGTCACCGGCTACGTCGGAGGCTACCGCAATCCGGTGGGCGGCTACTGGCTGGTCCGGCGGTCCGACGCGCACGCCTGGGCCGAGGTGTGGCTGGAGGGGCGCGGCTGGGTGCGGGTCGACCCGACCGCCGCGGTCGCACCCGAGCGCATCTACGACACCATCGACGACCGCCGCCCCGGTGCCGGCGCAGGCGGCCTGTTCGGCGACCTGTTCGACAACACCGGCGGCCTGTTCGACTACACCGACTGGCTGCGCCGCGGCTGGAACGACTTCGTGCTGGGCTTCGACGCCGAACGCCAGCAGCGCATGCTGCGGCCGCTCGGGTTCGAACGGCTGGACGGCGTCACCCTGGGGCTGCTGTTCTCGATGGCGGCGCTGCTGGCGCTGCTGTGGATGGCATGGCTGAGCGGCCGGGGCGAGCGCCAGCGCGATTCCGTGTTGCGCGCCTGGCATGCGCTCGACCGTCGCTATAGCCGGCTGGGATTGGGGCGCGCGCCCGCCGAATCCGCGCTCGACTGGGCTGAACGGGTCAGCCAGGCACGCCCACGGGATGCCGACGCGGTGCGCGGGCTCAGCCAGCGTTTCAGCGATTGGCGCTACGCTGGCGCACACACCGGGACCGCGAATGCGCGACGATCGTTGATCCGCGCCCTTCGCGCCCACCGTCCGCACTGAACGGCTCGCTGACAGGGGCCACAACGGAGCACGCCGATGAAAAGCACGTTGAAGCAGGACCGCCCAGCGAAGGGCCGGATGATCGGGAAGGGGCCGGGCATACCGGCGGCTCGCCTCGGGTTGCTGATACTGGGCGTATCGCTGCTGGCCGCATGCGTCAGCCAGCCCAGGCCGCTGCAGGGCGAGTTCGCCCAGATCACGCCGCTCGAAGCGGCGGACACCGACCGCACGGGCGCCGTGGTCCGCTGGGGCGGGCGCATCGTCGAAGTCGAACCGCAACCCAACCGCACCTGTTTCGAGATGATGTCGACCCGCCTCAACGCCCATGGCCGGCCGTACTGGGCCACCGACGACGTCGGCGGCCGCTTCATCGCCTGCCGCGACGGCTTCTACGACCCGGCGCTGTTCGAGAAGAACCGCGAGGTGACCTTCACCGGACGCATCGACGGCTACGAGAACCAGCGGATCGGCGAGTACGACTACCGCTTCCCGCGCGTCGCCGCCGACGTGGTCTACCTGTGGCCGATGCGCGATCGGGTCGATGTGGTGACCCGGCCGGCGCCGTGGCCGTGGTGGGGCTGGTGGTGATTCGACGATAAAAAACGCCCGGTCGACCGGGCGTTTTTTTTAGGAGCGACGTAAGTCGCGACCCGCCGAACCCGGCCGGAGCGTCAGGATGCGCTGGCGGCGACCCTGCCAAACATGCCTGCCATTACCGTGGCGTTTTTCTCCGACGGCAATGTGGCAGCTGCAAGCACGTTGTTTCCGGCCACGATGTACAGGTCGCGACTTACGTCGCTCCTACAGTGGGAGGCACAGGTCAGCCCGCGACGATATTGACGATCTTGCCGGGCACCACGATCACCTTCCGCACGGTCAGCCCTTCCAGGAACTTCGCCACGTGCGGCTCGGCCAGCGCCAGCCGTTCGGCCTCGGCCCTGTCGATGTTGACCGGCACCTCGATGGTGCCGCGCAGCTTACCGTTGACCTGCACCGCCAGCGTCACCGCGTCGCGCGCCAGCGCCGCCGGGTCGGCGACCGGGAACGCCACGTCCTCGAGCAGCGTTTCCGCATGGCCGAGCGCCTGCCACAACGCGTGGCTGACATGCGGCGTGACCGGGTTGAGCAGCAGCACCATCGTCTCCAGCACCTCGTGCCGGACCGCGCGGCCCTGCTCGCTCATGTCGTCGAACTTCGCGACGTGGTTGAGCAGCTCCATCAACGAGGCGATCGCGGTGTTGAAGGCGTGGCGGCGGCCGTAGTCGTCGCCGACCTTCTGGATGGTCTCGTGCAACTGCCGGCGCAGGGTCTTCTGGGCGGCGTCGAGCGTGGCCACGTCGACCACCGGGTGGTCGGGCTGGGCGACGTGGGTGGTGACCTCGCGCCAGAACCGCCGCAGGAACCGGGCCATGCCGTCGACGCCGGACTCGTGCCACTCCAGCGACTGTTCCGGCGGCGCCGCGAACATCGAGAACAGGCGCACGGTGTCGGCACCGTACCGGCCGATCATCAGCTGCGGGTCGACGCCGTTGTTCTTCGACTTCGACATCTTCTCGGTGCCGCCGATCACCACCGGCCGGCCATCGGCCCTGAGCGTGGCGCCGGTGATGCGGCCGCGCTCGTCGCGCGCGATGTCGACGTCGGCCGGGTTGATCCAGTCCTTCGATCCGTCGCCGTTGTCGCGGTAGAAGGTGTCGGCGATGACCATGCCCTGGGTCAGCAGGTTGGTCGCCGGCTCGTCGCTGGCCACCAGCCCCTGGTCGCGCAGGAGCTTGTGGTAGAAGCGGAAATACAGCAGGTGCAGGATCGCGTGCTCGATGCCGCCGATGTACTGGTCCACCGGCAGCCAGTGGTTGGCCCGCGCGTCGACCTGCTGCTCGGCGCCCGGCGAGGTGTAGCGCGCGTAGTACCAGCTGGACTCCATGAAGGTGTCGAAGGTGTCGGTCTCGCGTTCGGCCGCGCCACCGCAGGTCGGGCAGCTCGTCCTGCGCCATTCCGGGTCCGCCTTGATCGGCGAGCCGGTGCCCATGAACTCGACGTCCTCCGGCAGCACCACCGGCAGTTGCTCCTCCGGCACCGGCACCGCGCCGCAGGCGTCGCAGTAGATCACCGGGATCGGGCAGCCCCAGTAGCGCTGGCGACTCACGCCCCAGTCGCGCAGGCGGTAGTTGACCTTGCGCGCGCCGCGGCCCTCGCCTTCCAGACGTTCCGCCAACGCATCGAACGCCTGCTGGAAGTCCAGGCCGTCGAGCCCGCCGGAGTTCACCAGCCAGCCGCGGTCGGTATACGCGCCGTCGTTCTCGATCGACTGCACGAACTCCTGCACCACCTGCACCGCGGCGCCGGTGTCGTAGGCATCGGTCGGGCGCGATTCGCCGAGGGCGGCGCCCATCGGGTCGGCGTGTTCACCCAGGTCGTTGCGGATCTCGCGCAGTGCGTCACGCACGGCATCGGGGACGATCACGATCTTCACCGGCAGCCGGTAGCGCGTGGCGAACTCCCAGTCGCGCTGGTCGTGGCCGGGCACCGCCATCACCGCGCCGGTGCCGTAGCCCATCAGCACGAAATTGGCGACGTAGACCGGCACTTCCTCGCCGCTGACCGGGTGCACCGCGCGCAGGCCGGTGTCCATGCCGCGCTTTTCCTGCGTCTCCAGCTCGGCCTCGGTGACGCCGCCCTTCTTCAGGTCGGCGATGAAGTCGGCCAGTTCCGGGTTGCCCGCGGCGGCCTGCAGCGCGAGCGGATGCTCGGCGGCGATCGATACGAAGGTCACGCCCAGCAGCGTGTCGGGGCGAGTGGTGTAGACGGTCAGCGGGTCGGTGGCGTTGCCGTTGGCGTCGCGCACGTCGAAGCGGATCTCCAGCCCTTCCGAGCGGCCGATCCAGTTGCGCTGCATGGTCTTGACGGCGTCCGGCCAGCCACCGAGCGTGTCGAGGCCGTCGAGCAGTTCCTGGGCGTAGTCGGTGATCTTCAGGAACCACTGCGGGATCTCGCGCTTCTCCACCAGCGCGCCGGTGCGCCAGCCGCGGCCGTCGATCACCTGCTCGTTGGCCAGCACGGTCTGGTCGACCGGGTCCCAGTTGACCACCGAATTCTTGCGGTAGGCCAGGCCCTGCTTCATCAGCCGTACGAACATGCGCTGCTCGTGCACGTAATACGACGGCTGGCAGGTGGCGAACTCGCGCGACCAGTCGATCGCGTAGCCCATCGCCTGCAGCTGCTGCTTCATGTGGGCGATGTTGGCGTAGGTCCATTTGGCCGGCGCCGTCCTGTGCTTGATCGCGGCGTTCTCGGCCGGCAGCCCGAACGCGTCCCAGCCCATCGGCTGCAGCACGTTGTGGCCGGTCATCCGCTTGTAGCGGCTGATGACGTCACTGATCGTGTAGTTGCGCACGTGGCCCATGTGCAGCGCGCCCGACGGGTACGGCAGCATCGACAGGCAGTAGTACTTCGGTTTGGGCGAGGACTCGTCGACCTCGAACGCTCGGCTGTCGTTCCAGAAGCGCTGCGCGGCGGCCTCCACGGCTTGGGGGTCGAACGCCCGCGGATCGGTCTGGCTGGGGACGCTGGAGGCTTCGGTGGACACGGCGCGGACACTTGTGGAGGGGACCGGCAAGCCTACCGCAGGGCCCATGCCACCGCCACGGAAGGTGACCGCAACCTTGGCGGCGCTTGGCGTGCACCGTTGCTAGACTGGCGCCGCCGTCCGAAGGGGAGCCCGACCATTCCAACCTCACGACTGCGACCGCTGCGTTACCCGGCCCTGATGCTGGCGACGGGCCTGTTGTTGGCGGTCGGGCTGGCGATGGTGACCGGCATCGGGAACCTCAAGCGCAGCGCCGCCTGGGTCGAGCATTCCTACCGGGTCATGGGCCACCTCGACGCCGCGCAGGCCTCGCTGCGCGCCGCCGAGGCCGGCGCGCGCGGATACCGCCGGACCGGACTGGAAGCGCCCTACGCCGACTACCAGCTCGCCGTGCCGCAGGTGTCCGAGCACATCGACGAGTTGGTCGAACTGACCGCCGACAATCCGCAGCAGCAGCGCCGCGCGATCAGCTGGCGCAACGCGGTGCGCAACCGCCTGTCCGAGCTGGAACGCCTGATCGACCGGTCGCGCTTCCCCGGCGAGGAGGTGCTCGCGGCCGACCTGCGCAGCAACGGCACGCGCCGTACGGTCGCGCTGTCCAACGGCATCCGCGAGGTCGAGCGCCGGCTGCTGGCCGAGCGCCGTGCCACCAGTGACCGTCGCACCAGCCTGCTGACCGCCTTCGTGGTGATGGGCATTGTGGTGCCGCTGCTGCTGCTGGCGGCGATGCTGGCCGGCCTGCTGCGGGAGAACCGCCGCTCGCGCCGGCTTGAGCAGGAGGCCCGCACCGCGGTCGCGGAACTGCAGGCGGTGCTGGTGCAGCGCGACCGCCTGTCCGAGCAGCGCCGCGTGGTCGGCCAGTACGCCGGCATGCTGCAGAGCTGCCAGACGCTGGACGAGGCGTTTGCGCTGACCACCACCACCCTGCAGGCACTGCTGCCGCACGTCGGCGGTTGCAGCTACGTGCTGCGCGCCTCGCAGAACCTCGCCGAGGGCGTCGCCGCGTTCGGCACGCCGGCGGTCGCCAGCAACGACCTGCTCGCACCCGACCAGTGCTGGGCACTGCGACGCGGCCAGCCGCACCGCACCGACGACCAGCACGGCCACCTGCGCTGCGCCCACCTCGACCCCGCGCCCTCGCTGGCGGGCGTGTGGACGCTGTGCGTGCCGCTGGTCGCGCAAGGCCACTCGCTCGGCCTGCTGCACGTCAGCGCGCGCGAAGACGACGGCGAGGCCGACAGTGACACCGCGCTGGTGGAGACCATCGCCGAACACCTCAGCCTGACGATGGTCAACCTGGACCTGCGCGAGACCCTGCGCGTGCAGTCCCTGCGCGACCCGCTGACCGGCCTCTACAACCGCCGCTACCTCGAGGAGAACCTCGCCCGCGAGTTCCAGCGTTGCCAGCGCCGCGGCCTGCCGCTGTCGGTGCTGATGATCGACATCGACCACTTCAAGCGCTTCAACGACGAGAACGGCCACGCCGGTGGCGACGCCCTGCTCGCGCGCGTCGGCCAGGTGCTCGAAGGCGTGACCCGCGGCGAAGACATCGCCTGCCGCTACGGCGGCGAGGAGTTCACCGTGGTCCTGCCCGAGGCGGACGCGGAGAATGCGCGCAGGCGCGCCGAGCAGATCCGCGAGGCGATCGGCGGTACCACCGTCGCCCACCTGAGGCGCACGCTGGCACCGGTAACCGCCTCGATCGGCGTGGCCAGCTTCCCGGCCGCCGGCAACACCCCCGCGCAGCTGCTCGAGCTGGCCGACGCCGCGCTGTACCGGGCCAAGGCCGAAGGCCGCAACCGCGTCGTGGTGGCCTGACCGCACCGGCCCTGCGCCGCGGCTATGATCGGGCGTCACCCGACGGGACCGGACGCATGCGCTCACTGCTGTTGTTTGCCTTTCTCGCCCCGTTCGCAGCGCCGCTGGCTGCGCAATCACCGACCACCGCCCTGCACTGCGACCAGCTGTTCGACAGCCGCAGCGGCGAGGTGCTCGGACCGCACACGGTGCTGGTGCGCGATGGCCGGATCACCGCGGTGACGCCGGGCCACGACGCCGTTGCCGGTGCCGACGTGTTCTATTTCCCCCGCCACACCTGCACACCCGGCTGGACCGACCTGCACGTGCACCTGGGCAGCCAGTCCGGCCCGGACAGTTACTCCGAAGGCTTCCGTCTCGACGAGGTCGACTACGCGTTCCGCTCGGTCGGCTACGCCGAGAAGACGCTGCTGTCCGGCTTCACCAGCGTGCGCGACCTTGGCGGCGAGATCGCCCCGCACCTGCGCGACGCGATCAACCAGGGGCTGGTCCCGGGGCCGCGGATCTGGGCGGCGGGCAAGTCGATCGCCACTACCGGCGGCCACGCCGACCCGACCAACGGCTACAACTCCGCGCTGTCGCACCTGCTCGGTCCACCGGGCCCGACCGAGGGCGTGATCAACTCGGTCGACGATGCCCGCCAGGCCGTGCGCCAGCGCTACAAGGAAGGCAGCGACGTCATCAAGATCACCGCCACCGGCGGCGTGCTGTCGTACGCGAAGTCGGGCGACGCGCCGCAGTTCACCGTCGACGAGGTCGCCGCGGTGGTGCAGACGGCGAAGGACTACGGCTACCGCGTCGCCGCCCACGCACACGGCGAGGAAGGCATGCGCCGCGCGGTCGTGGCCGGCGTCACCAGCATCGAGCACGGTACCTACATGAGCGACGAGGTGATGGCGCTGATGAAGGACAAGGGCACCTGGTACATCCCGACCATCCACGCCGGCCGCTTCGTCGCCGACAAGGCGAAGATCGACGGCTACTTCCCCGACGTGGTGCGGCCGAAGGCGGCGCGGATCGGTGCGCTGATCCAGGACACCGCAGCGCGCGCCTACCGGGCCGGCGTGCCGATGGCGTTCGGCACCGACATGGGCGTCGGCCCGCACGGCGACAACGCGCGCGAGTTCGTCTACCTGGTCGAGGCCGGCATCCCCGCCGCGGTAGCGCTGCAGATGGCGACGATCCGCGCGGCCGAGGTGCTGGGTGTCGACGACCTGGGCGTGATCGCGCCCGGCCAGCGCGCCGACATCGTGGCGATGCCGGGCAACCCGCTCGAGGACATCGAGACGGTGCTGGCGGTCGACTTCGTCATGAAGGACGGCGTGGTCTACCGCCAGCCGGGCGACGGCCACGCGTCGCCCTGACCCGGTCATCCCCGGCTTGGAATAACCGCCATCCGGCACCATGTCCGGTCGAGCACTCCAGGAGCCGCCATGACCGCCACCGCCACGCCGCACGTTTTCGACGCCACCACCGGGACCTTCGAGGCCGATGTCCTGCAGAAATCGCTGCAGACGCCGGTGCTGGTCGACTTCTGGGCCGAGTGGTGCGGGCCGTGCAAGCAGCTGGGGCCGGTGCTGGACAAGCTCGCGGCCGAGTACAACGGCGCGTTCGTGCTGGCCAAGGTCGATGTCGACAAGGAGCCGCAGATCGCCGCGGCATTCCAGGTCCGCTCGATTCCGACCGTGTTCCTGCTCAAGGACGGCCAGCCGGTCGACGGCTTCCCCGGCGTGGTGCCGGAGGGCCAGATCCGCGAGCTGCTGCGCCAGCACGGGATCGAACCGGCCGCGCCGGCCGACGACGCCGCCGCGGAGCCGACCGCGCCGCTGGACCCGCAGGCCGAGGTCGCCCGCCTGCGCGGCGAGCTGGCACTGACCCCCGACAACGACGAACTGAAGCTCGACCTCGCCGTCGCCCTGCTGCAGACCGGCGCGACCGCCGAGGCCGAGCCGCTGCTGGACGGCCTGCCCGCCAACCTGGCCACCGACGACCGCGCCCGCCGCGCCCGTGCCAGCCTCGGCTTCGCCGCGCTGCTGAAGGACGCGCCACCGGCCGAGTCGCTGCAGCAGGCGATCGCCGCCGACCCGGCCGACCTGCACGCGCGGCACCTGCTCGGCGCGCACCGACTGACGGCCGGCCGCAACGAGGAGGCGCTCGAACAGTTCCTCGCGATGCTGCAGCACGACCGCGACTTCGCCGAAGGCCTGCCCCGCAAGGCGCTGATCGACGCCTTCCAGGTGATCGACGACGCCGAGCTGGTCGGCCGCTACCGCCGCAAGATGGCGTCCGTGCTGTTCTGACATGGGCGTGGCTCTTGTAGGAGCGGCAGTCGCGCGGCCTTGACTGTACGCAGCCGTATGGCAGGCTGTGCGACCCACGTCGTCCCGCCCCGCCCATGAAAGCCAGCCTGTTCCGCCGCGGCATCAACCTGTGGCCGCCGTTCCTGTTCAGCGGCATCCACGTCACCCTCCTCGGCGACGACTACCGCCACGCCCGGGTCGAGCTGCGCATGCGGCCGTGGAACCGCAACTACGTCGGCACCCACTTCGGCGGCAGCCTGTTCGCGATGACCGATCCGTTCTG
Organism: Lysobacter sp. CC-YZS074; assembly: GCF_056739745.1. Classification (NCBI taxonomy): domain Bacteria; kingdom Pseudomonadati; phylum Pseudomonadota; class Gammaproteobacteria; order Lysobacterales; family Lysobacteraceae; genus Lysobacter; species Lysobacter sp. CC-YZS074. The sequence goes on from NZ_CP200301.1 coordinate 2,283,429, forward strand.
GATGCTGCTGGTGCTGCAGTCGATCGGGCGCGACTACATCGTCTGGGACCGCGCCGGCACCATCGACTTCCTCAAGCCCGGCCGCGGCGTCGTGCATGCGCGCTTCGACCTCGACGAGGCGGTGCTCGATGAACTGCGCGCCGGAGCGGCCGGCGGCGACAAAGTGCTGCGCTGGTTCGACACCGACGTGGTCGACAGCGACGGCGAGGTGGTGGCCAGGGTCCGCAAGCAGCTCTACGTGCGCCTGAAAAAAGGCCGCGGCGCGCGCGCCGGTGCCGCCACGGACTAACCGCGCGCGGCGGTTCACGCCCCTTCCCGCCCGTGGCCGCAGTGCTTGCGGGCGCGGATGTGAACAATCGCATTCGAGGATTCACGGGCCCTGCGCCGGGGGGTATGCTCGACCTCCGCGAGAGGGGGCCGCGACCGCGATGTCACACCCGCAAAACACCGACGCCACCGCCGCGCCCTTGCCGGTGATCAAGGGCTATCGGCTGCTGCGCGTGATCAATCACGGCGGCATGTCCACCGTCTACCTGGCCGAACAGGTCGCGCTCGACCGCGAGGTGGCGATCAAGGTCATGGCCACCCAGGCCCTGTCCGACGAGGTCAGCCGCCGCCGCTTCGAGAACGAGGTGCGTACGATCGCCCGGCTCGAGCACGCCCACGTCGTGCGCATCCACGAACTCGGCCGCACCGCCGAGGGCCTGCCCTACTACGCGATGCCGTACATGGCGCGCGGCCACCTCGGCCAGCGCAGCTTCCAGCTCGAGGGCGGCGGCGTCGACGAGCCCCGCGTCATCGAAACCCTGCGCGCGCTGCTGTCGGCGCTGAAGTACGCGCACGACCACGGCGTTGTGCACCGCGACGTCAAGGCCGAGAACGTGCTGTTCGACGACACCGAGCGGCCGCTGCTGGCCGACTTCGGTATCGCCCTGCGGCGCGGCTTCGGACCGCGCGTCACCGCCGCCGGGCTTGCCGTGGGCAGCACCGCCTACATGGCCCCCGAACAGGCCCGTGGCGAGGACGTCGACGGTCGCGCCGACCTCTACAGCCTCGGCGTGCTGGCCTGGGAAATGCTCGCCGGCCACCTGCCCTACCAGGCCGGCGACGCGCTTTCGATGGCGGTCATGCATGCGCAGGATCCGATTCCCAGGCTGCCGCCGCACCTGCGCCACTGGCAGCGTTTCATGAACCGCGCGCTGGCCAAGCAGACCGGCGACCGGTTCCAGAACGTCGCCGAGATGTCGGAGATGCTCACCCTGGTCGAGCGCCGGCGCAGCTGGCCGCGCCTGACGATGTGGCGCGAGCGCGCCGCCCGCCAGCTGCGGCTGGTGCCGCGACCGGTCTGGGCCGGGCTGGCGGTAATCGCAGTAGTCGGGCTGGCATCGCTGCTGCTCTCGCGCGGCGGCGAGGACGGATTCCTCCGGGCCGGGGTGCCCGCCGCCGAAGAGGCCCATTCGGCCGATCCGATCGCCTCGATGATGCGCCCGCTGCCCGAGGCGCCGGTCCAGGACGCGCTCGAGGACGCACGCCGGCAACTGGCCGCACGCGACCTCACCGCGCCCGAGGACGCCAACGCGTACGCGAGCGTGGTCCGCGCCTGGCAGACCGACCCCGACAACGCCGAGGTGCAACGGGTCGCCGGCGAGCTCGCCGCGGCCCTCGGCGCCGAGATGATCGCCAACGTCGACCGGCAGCGCGACGAGCGCGCCAGGGAGTACCTCGGCTGGTTGCGCAAGCTGGAGGAGGAAACCGGCGGTGCGATCGCTGCCCTCTCGCCGCCGCTGCTGGAAGACCTCGACCAGGCACTGCAAGGCCGCATGGACACGGCCGCGGCCGGATTCGACCGCGACCGGGCCGCCGCCGTGGTGACGCTGGCCCAGGCACTCGGCTCGCCCGCGCCGGCCACCCAGCGGCTGCAGGCCCGCGCAGAGGCGATCCCGCGACGCGGGCAGACCCTGCCCAACGACCCCTCGGGCGCCGTGCTCGGCACCGGTGGCGTGGCGATCAGCCGCAAGCCGGTCAGCCGCGACGAATACCAGCAGTTCGCCACCGCCACCGGGCGCCCCGCCGCCCGCTGCCGCGAACGCGCATCGCTGTTGCGCGTGCTCGCGCCGCGTGACTGGCGCGACCCCGGCTTCGGCCAGGGCGACAACGAACCGGTGGTCTGCGTGTCCTCCGTCGACGCCCAGGCGTATGCCGAGTGGTACAGCCGCCAGACCGGGCACGAATACCGCCTGCCCGGCACCGCCGAATCACGCCAGATGGCGCCGGAGATCAGCGGCCGCGACATTTCCCTGTGGCTGCGTGATTGCGGCGCCACCTGCACCGAACGCAAGGCGCTCGGCACCTCCTGGCGCAACGAGGAGGGCGGCGCCCGGGCGCTGGACGCCGAACGCGGCTACGACGACGTGGGCTTCCGGCTGGTGCGCGAACTCTAGGCACCGGCGGCGCGTCCGCGCCGCCCGTACAATCGCGCGATGCGCCAGCCCCCCACCCTGCAACGGCTCTTCATCACCGGGCTGCTGACCCTGCTGCCGCTGTGGCTGACCTGGGTCGTGGCCAAGTTCGTGTTCGTGCTGCTGTCCGATACCAGCCGGCCGATCACCGGCCCGGTGCTGGTGCGGCTGGCCAACGACTACCCGCAGATCGCCGGCTGGCTCGCCAGCGACTGGGTGCAGACGTTGATCGCGCTGGTCGCCACCGTGCTGGTGATCCTGCTGTCGGGAATGATGGCGCACCGGGTGATAGGCCAGCGGCTGCTGCGCTGGTTCGAGTCGCTGATCCGGCGCGTGCCCTTCGCCAGCACCATCTATGGCAGCGCGCGGCAACTGCTCGACATCCTGCAGACCAAGCCTGACGGCACCCAGCGGGTGGTGCTGATCGACTTCCCGCACACCGAGATGAAGTCCATTGGCTTCGTCACCCGGGTCCTGAAGGAACAGGGCACCGGGCGCGAACTGGCCGCGGTCTACGTGCCCACCACGCCCAACCCGACGTCCGGTTACCTGGAGATCGTGCCGGTCGAGAAGATCACCCCGACCGACTGGACCGTCGACCAGGCGATGAGCTTCATCATCTCCGGCGGCGCGGTCTCGCCCGAGTCGATCCCGTTCTCGCCGCCGCCCGAACGGCCGTGATGCACCACCCGCTGCACGACCGCGCCACCCGGCTGTTCATCGCACTGGCGGCGTTCTTCTGCGCCAATGCGGTGCTGGCCGAGTTCATCGGGGTCAAGATCTTCGCGCTGGAGGACACCCTCGGCATCGAGCCGATGCAGTGGAACCTGTTCGGCCAGAGCGGTTCGCTGAGTTTCACCGCCGGCACCCTGCTGTGGCCGATGGTGTTCGTGCTGACCGACGTGGTGAACGAGTTCTACGGCCGCCGCGGCGTGCGGATGATCTCCTGGCTCGCGGCGGGGTTGATCGTCTACGGCTTTGCGTTCGCGTTCGCCGCGATTGCGCTGGTGCCCGCCGGCTGGTGGGTGACCGCGGCGCAGCCCCAGGGCGTGGACGACTACCAGGCCGCCTTCGCCGCCGTGTTCGGGCAGGGGCTGTGGACGATCGCCGGCTCGCTGGTTGCCTTCATCGCCGGCCAGCTGATCGACACCGCCGTGTTCCAGCGTATCCGCCGCGCGACCGGCGAGCGCCACATATGGCTGCGCGCGACCGGCTCGACGGCCGTCTCGCAACTGGTCGACAGCTTCGTCGTGCTCTACATCGCCTTCGTGCTCGGCCCGCAGCAGTGGCCGACCTCGCTGTTCCTGGCGGTCAGCACGGTCAACTACGGCTACAAGATGCTCGCCGCGGTCGCGCTGATCCCGCTGATCTACCTCATGCGGCGCGGTATCACGCGCTATCTCGGCGCCGATCGCGCGGGCGAGCTGCGCGAGGCGGCCGGCGCCGACTGACGCCCCGGCGCGTTTTCCGGACGCTCCGCCCGCTTCTCGGCCGGAGCGGCCGTGCCGGTGACCTTTGGCCCATGCCTGCGTCCGGCACAAGCGGCGAGGCTCGGGGTTTGCCCTGACCCGGGGCACCGAAGGAGATGACGATGACGCTCAACGCCACCCGCTCCCTGCTCGTGCTCGCGATGGCCGCCGCCTTCGCCGGCTGCAGCCCCGGCAATGCGGCCGACCCCGCCCAGGCGGGCGCCGCCACCAGCGAGCAGGCCACCGACAAGGCCGCGCAGCTCGACAAGCTGTACGCGCAGTACTGGGAAGAGATGCTCAAGCTCAACCCGTTGGCCGCGACCTTCCAGGGCGACCCGCGCTACAACGACCAGCTGCCGAACTTCCTGTCCGAGGAGTACCGCGACAGGTCCCACGACTTCACCGCCGGCTGGCTGGAGAAGATCGAGGCGGTCGGCTCCGACGGACTGGAAGGCCAGGACCTGCTGAGCTACCAGATCTTCGTGCGCAACGCGAAGGACGAGCTCGCCAGCGAGCAGTTCCCGGGCTGGATGCAGCCGGTCAACCAGTTCTACAACATCGCCTCCACGGTGGTGCAGCTGGGCTCGGGCACCGGCGCGCAGCCGTTCGAGACGGTCGAGGACTACGACAACTGGAGCAAGCGCGCCTCGCAGGTGCCGGTGCTGTTCGACCAGGCCATCGCCAACATGAAGCAGGGCGTGGAAGCCGGCGTGGTGCAGCCGCGCGCGCTGATGGAGAAGGTGCTGCCGCAGCTGGACGCGCTGATCAAGGACGACGCCGCCGACACGCTGTTCTGGAAGCCGATCGCCGACATGCCCGAATCCTTCAGCGCGGAGGAGAAAGAGCGCATCACCGCTGACTACCGCACGTTGATCGAGCAGCAGCTGATGCCGGCCTACCGCGAGCTGCGCGAGTACATCGCCGACGATTACATGCCGCACACCCGCGACACCGCCGGCATGGCCGCGCTGCCCAACGGCGAGGCGTGGTACGCCTTCCGCGCGAAGAACTCGACCACCACCGACCTGAGCCCCGCGCAGATCCACCAGATCGGCCTGGACGAGGTGGAGCGCATCCACGGCGAGATCCGCAAGGTCATGGCCGAGGTCGGTTTCGAGGGCTCGCTGCAGGACTTCTTCGAGTTCATGCAGACCGACCCGCGGTTCTCGTTCGAGTCCGAGGAGGCGCTGCTGGCGCACTACCGCGGCCTCGAGGACAAGATCAACCAGAAGATCCCGGAGCTGTTCTCGCTAACGCCGAAGGCACCCTTCGAGATCCGCCCGGTCGAGGCGTTCCGCGCCCAGTCGGCGGCCGGCGGCTCGTACATGCGCCCGAGCGAGGACGGCAGCCGCCCCGGCATCTTCTACGTCAACACCTACGACCTGCCGACCCGCAAGACCTGGGACGCCGAGGACCTGTTCCTCCACGAGGCGATTCCCGGCCACCACTTCCAGATCGCCCTGCAGCAGGAGCTGACCGGCCTGCCGACCTTCCGCCGCTTCGGCGGCGAGACCGCCTTCACCGAGGGCTGGGGCCTGTACGCCGAATCGCTCGGCAAGGACCTGGGCGTCTACACCGACCCCTACAGCGAGTTCGGCTACCTGCAGAACGAGCTGTGGCGCGCGATCCGGCTGGTGGTCGACACCGGTCTGCACAGCAAGGGCTGGACCCGCGAGCAGGTCATCGAATACATGCTGGAGAACTCCGCCGAGTCCGAGACCCAGGCCACCGCCGAGGCCGAGCGCTACATGGCCATCCCCGGCCAGGCGCTGGCCTACAAGATGGGCGAGCTGAAGATCCTGGAGATGCGCGACAAGGCCGAGGCCGCGCTGGGCGAGGACTTCGATATCCGCGAGTTCCACGCCGAAGTGCTGAAGGACGGCTCGGTGCCGCTGGACGTGCTGGAGGACAAGATCAACCGCTGGATCGAAAGCGAAAAGGCCTGAGCCGGCACCCCGGCAAAACGGTGCACACGGGAGGGCCGGCCGCAATGCCGGCCCTTTCTTTTTGGCCGGAATCGACCGTTCCAGCCACGCAACGGTCCGCCCATGGCCCGCGGCCTAGAATCGGGTAGCCCCCAGCAACGACGGGACTTCCCATGCAAGAGCGCATCCTCGACCCCCGCCTGCGCGAGCGGCTGATGACCGCCCAACAGGCCGCCCAACTGATCCAACCCGGCATGACCGTGGCGATGAGCGGCTTCACCGGCGCCGGTTACCCCAAGGCCGTGCCGCAGGCGCTGGCCGCGCGCATGGAGCAGGCCGCCGGCGAGGGCCACCCGTTCCGCATCAAGGTCCTGACCGGCGCGTCGACGGCGCCAGAACTCGATGGCGCCCTGGCCAGGGTCGAGGGCATGGAACTGCGCCTGCCCTACCAGTCCGACCCCAACGTGCGCGAGCGCATCAACGCCGGCACGCTCGACTACATCGACATCCACCTCAGCCACGTCGCCCAGCACACCTGGTTCGGCTTCTTCGGCGACATCGACGTGGCGGTGATCGAGGTCGCAGGCATCCGCGAGGACGGGCGCCTGATCCCGTCGTCCTCGGTCGGCAACAACAAGACCTGGCTGGACCAGGCCGGCAAGGTGATCATCGAGGTCAACCGCTGGCAGCCGGCCGCGCTGGAGGGCATGCACGACATCTACTACGGCACCGCCCTGCCCCCGAACCGCAAGCCGATCCCGCTGACCGCGCCCGACGACCGCATCGGCGAGCCGTACCTGAAGGTCGATCCGGCGAAGATCATCGCCGTGGTCGAAACCGACGCGCCCGACCGCAACTCCGCCTTCAGCCCGCCGGACGAAGCGTCGCAACAGATCGCCGGTCACCTGCTCGACTTCCTCGACCACGAGATCAAGCGCGGCCGCCTGACCGACAAACTGCTGCCGCTGCAATCGGGCGTGGGCAACATCGCCAACGCGGTGCTCGCCGGCCTGGCGCGGGGCGGCTACCAGGGCCTGGCGGCGTACACCGAGGTGATCCAGGACGGCATGCTGGAGCTGCTGAAGAACGGCACCCTGCGGTTGGCGTCGGCGACCTCGTTCTCGCTGAGCCCGGCCGGCATCGAGGAGTTCAACGCCCACGTCGACTTCTACCGCGAGCGCATCCTGCTGCGGCCGCAGGAGATCTCCAACCACCCGGAACTGATCCGCCGGCTCGGCTGCATCGCCATGAACGGCATGATCGAGGCCGACATCTACGGCAACGTCAATTCCACCCACATCGCCGGCAGCCGGATCATGAACGGCATCGGCGGCAGCGGCGACTTCGCCCGCAACGGTTACCTGTCGGTGTTCATGTCACCCAGCGCGGCCAAGGTCGGCAAGATCTCCGGCATCGTGCCGATGGCCAGCCACGTCGACCACACCGAGCATGACACGATGGTGATCGTGACCGAACAGGGCCTGGCCGACCTGCGCGGGCTGGCGCCGAAGCAACGCGCGAAACTGATCATCGAGCGCTGTGCGCATCCGGACTTCAAGCCGATGCTGCAGGACTACTTCGACCGCGCGAGCCGGGAGAGCTACGGCAAGCACACCCCGCACCTGCTGGACGAGGCGCTGTCGTGGCATCGGCGGTTTGTGGAGACGGGGTCGATGCGGGTGGTCTGAGCCGGGCATGAGTCTAGGATGCTGGTTGGGATCGACATCTCTCAGTCACCTTATCTCGGACGGCCTAAGGCGGTTGCTCAGCGGTTCTGCAACGCTTCTAGTGCTGCGTCTAATGCAGTGACGGATTCCACGATTGTGCGCACAGTGGCACGGTCAAATTCATGGTCACGCTGGGCGTCGTGTACGCCGCTGTTGAGGTACCCCCACTCGATACTCGCGCCGCTGACATTGAGCAGTGCAGCGAGCGCGGCGACCGCCTGCGACGCACCGACGTGCTGTGCCGCGATCCGATCGACCGCCGATCGCAGCTTGCTGCACTTGTTATTCAACTCCCAGGGCGAGCGGGGCCCACCCAGCTTGATGTCGATTCGACCGTCCACCCGCCGGCCCAGCCATGTCCAGAGGCGGTCCGTCAGACTCTCCAGCGCCGGCCGAGCCTGGCGCAGTGCCTCGCGCTTCTCGTCGGCCGCCAACGCCTGCTGGGCCAGGAGAACATAGTTCTTCGTCGGCGGGTCGCTGTCGACGCGCAGTTCGTGCTCCCCATGATGCGGGAGGAACTTGTAGCGTTTAATGGCAGAAGCGCGCCGGACGCCCAACTCCTGCTGGATACGGTGCAGGAATTCCTCGGCGTGCGAGGTGAGAATGACCTGCTTGCCGTCGAGCAGACCGTCCTCGAAGAATGTGCGCCAGATGCCATCGCGGTGGTCGTCGTCGATCGCGTTGACGACGTCATCGAAGATGACCACGGGGCAGCCCTGCGCGATGTTCTTGGCGAGTAGAATCGCCAGGCCCAAGCATTTGATGTGCCCTTCGCTGAAGACGATGAGCGCGTCGTAGCGGATGTCCGGCTCCCCGGCGAACTCCACCTCGATCTTTCCGTTTTCCGCCACCGGCAACCACAGCCCGTGCAGCAGATCGCCGGGGGGATCGGCTCGGTTGAACGCGTTGTATAGATGGCGGGCCTGCTCTCCCAGCCCCTGCAGCAGCACACCCGGAAGAGCTGTCAGGTAGGCCTGGATCTCGGGCAGGAAACCGTCGTAGGCAGCCTTGATTCGCTGATGGTGTGCCACCACCGGCACTTCAGCCGCGACAGCCTGGATCAGTTCGCGGTTCGCCTCATCGAATTGGGCCACCGTCTGGCGGGCGGCCGACAGGTCCTGATCGGCCGTCGTGCGCATGGTGCGCAGCCGTTCGATCTCCAACTGGTGCTGCTGCAGCCGGTCCCGCTCCTGAGCCAGCGCGCCGCGCTGGGCATGTACGTCACGCGCCTGCGCGTCGAAGCTCTCGATGATGTGGGCGATCCGCAGCAAGGCTTGCCAGGCGCGCTGGTCCCCGTCGACCCACGCACCGAGCCAGTTGCCCGCAGCCGTGGGAGGCAGCAGCGGAAGGCCCGCGCCCTGCAATTCGGCAGGACAGGCGGCCGCAGCCGCCGCCAGCACGCGGCGCATCTCGTCCCACAGCACTCGGACCGTCTCGCTCAGCTGCGCCCGAAGCCCGGTCTCCTGCTGCTGGAGGGCGGCCAGTTGCGCGAGCTGGTCCAAGCCCGTCCGCGCCCTAGCGAACGGATCTTGCGCCACGGCAGCCAGTCCAGTGCCGCAGGCGGGACAGGCGGTCGCACCGTCAGCCAGGGCCAGTACCGCCTCGTAGAGCTTCGCGTACGACACTTCGCCGGCGCGAGCCGTGAGTTGTGCGGACGAAGCGTTCCACAGTCCCTGGACGCGGTAAGCCTCTGCCAGCAACGCCTGCAGGCGGGCTTGGGTCACCTCGTGAATGGCAGGCGGCTTGGCGTCCAGTTGTGCCTGGACGTACGGCAACCGCCCCTGCTGCTGCGGCGTACCGAGCAGCCAGTCCACGCAGACCTGGTAGGTCGCGCCGGGCAACATGCGCTGCGCGAGGGCTTGTTCCTGGCCTTCAACCGCTGCGATCTTTTGCGGATAGGCGGCGATCGTCTGCTCGGAGTTCGCCAACTGCAGGCGGCGCTGTGCCAACTGCGCCGCCTGGACGCCAGCAAGCATCAAGTCTTGATCGAGCGAGGGGTTGAAACCGCGCACGAACTCGCTGAACTGGTCCACGCCGAACAGGGTTGCGATGAGCTGACGCTGATCGCCCGGGGTACGCGCGGCGATGCGGGCGAAGTCGTCGAGACGATTCTTCTCGATGAAGCAGAAGCGGTATTCGGCTTCGTCGGGCTGGACGGCCTGCGCCTCAGCCGCCGCCTTGGATGACAGGATCGGAGCGACGTGGCGGCGCAGGCGCGCGTTGTTGCAGTAGGTCCGTTGGTCGATCCGCTTGGCCTGCGCTTCGCTGATCGAACCGAGCATCGCCACTTCCAAGGCCTCGCAGAAGCTGCTCTTGCCGGTGCCATTGGCACCGTAGACCAGAGTGATGTCATGGCTGAGGTCGAACGTCTCCTGCCGCATGAATCCGCGAAACGGTCCGACGTCGAGCTGGTGCAGTCTCCCGAGCGCCGGCCCGGTCTCGGGACCGCGGGCATCCCCGTCGTACGCGACAGGCATCTGCGCCAGATGCGCGATGGCCAGCGGTGCCAGGCGCGTGGATCGCCCGCGGCGCGCAGCACCGACCTCTGCCAGTGTCTGCAGATGATCAAGCACCAGGTGTGCAAGCCGCCGCACGTCGTCGTGCACGTGTCGCTGCGCCAGGTGCGCCATGAAACGGTGGTATTCCGAATGAATGCTTGCCATGCAGCTCCTCTACAAAGAAGGACGCTCCGAACGGCGTCCTTGGCGTTGCTGATCGGCCACCCGTGCCCGGGCGCAGGCGGGTGGTGCTTCTCTGCGCGGTTATGGCTTGTGGAAGTTCTCCTCGAAGTAGTCGATGACCTGCGACGCCTGCGTTCCTTGGCGGAACCGCTTCTGCTCATCGAAATCGGTCGAGGGCAGCATGTGGATCAGCTGGTGATCGGCGTAAAGCGCCATGACCTCACGGGCGTCCAGCGCCCCGACACGTTGACCCGTGAGCGTGTTCGCCGCTTCGATGGCCGCGCCAATCATCACGTCCGCCAATTGCACGGCGGGACTGTTCCTGGAATCGACCTGTGTCACCGACTGAAACTTGAGCGGAAAAGTAATGCTGGCGATCTCCGACAGGCGGAACGTGACCACGTCTTCGTGGCGGATGTAGCGCTGCAGCAAGTCGTGATAGGTGAGCAGGTTCTTCGACTGGTCGTGCTCGACCCGATAGGGACCGTCGGCCATGGCCTCCATCCGGCTGACCAGTGACTGCAGCACCACCAGGGCGGCATCCGTGCTGACGCCGGGTGTGGCGATCGCTCGCAGGCACTCGGGGGCGGCGAACTGCGCCAAGGGTCCCAGTGCCTCCGGCAATTCCTGCCAGCGCGAGGCACGCGCGGCCTGGACCAGTTCGGCGAGCGCCGCGGGGCTCTTTTCCTTCACCGCGCGCTGGAAACTTGCCAGCAGACGGTCGAGAGCGCCTGGCCCGAGAAGCCTCGGCCCCACCGTGTACAGCAGGGATGCCAGCGAGTAGTTCTGCCCCTCCTGGTAGAAGTCCATCCCGCGCTCGTAGTAGAACGGCTCGACGGCGTAGTTCAGGAACATCAACAGCAACAGGTAACGCTTGTCGCAGACGTAGGTCACGCACTTGTGGTGGCCCAGCAAGTCGCGTTGCAGCGCCATCAGGCGGGGACGGTTGCCCGGTCGTCGCGCTAGGGCCCGGTACTTGAGCTCGTCCGCCTGCAGCTTGGGAAAGTGCTTTCGGATTAGGCGCCTGGCCTCGTCGTCGTCGATGGCGATTGCTGTCGCACCTTGAAACCGCTGCTCAGGGTTCAGCAGGTCAAAGCCTGTGTAGCCGCTTTCGTCGATTCGGAAGCACTCCAAGGTCCAGCCCCCTAAAGCAAGACGGATTCAGGTGATGATACGGTCAGTAGAGGCTTCGGACATGGTGCAAAGACCGCTTCTGGCCGAAAGCGGACACTGCCGCAAACACCCCAGCCAGCGAAGCCGACGCAACCCACTCGCGGGCGACGGACGGCGGGGAGGTTGCGGAAAGTCGGCCCTGGATGGCCGACGGCCCCGTGTCAGGGCAGGACGCCCTGATCGAGGTGGAGCAATTCCCCGCCGGCCGGCGATCGCGGCGCGTAAACCGTCAGCTCGCCGCCTTCCCGCGCCCCTTTAGCCGCGCAATACATCGCGCAAAGCGCCTCCATCATCCGATCGCAGGACCGACGGCCAGCGGGTGGAGAACCGTATGCGATTCGCGGCGGGTAGTGACGAGTGCCATCTCATGCAGCGCCGCACATCAGTTGCCGCCCTGACATAGAAAAACCCGTCCCGGGCGACGCCTCAGGCACTGAACTGAAGTGTCGCCGTGGTGCCGTGCGCCGGGTTCGACTGCAACTCCAACCGCCAGCCGAAGTGCTCGCACAACCGCGTGATCAGCTCCAGCCCGATACCCGAGTCGGTTGGTTCGCCCGTGCCCTCCCCGGCGCGCGCCATGCGGGTGTAGACCGCGCTGATCTGCTCCGGGCTCATGCCGTGGCCGGGGTCGTGGATCACCACCGTGGCGTCGGGCTGCAGGCGGATGTCGATGCAGCCGCTGTCGCTGTTCTCGATCGCGTTGCGCAGCAGGTTGCCGATCGCGGCGCGGACGATGCCCGGTGGCGCGCTGATCTCGCACGGTGGCGGCGGTGCCAGCCGCAGCTGCAACGACTTGCCGGCGGTCAGGTGCTGGTGGTCGTCGACGATCTGCGGCAGCAGCACGTCCAGCGCCAGCGGCTTGCCGGTGCGCGCCAGCCGCGCCGGGTCCTTGGCCAGCGCCAGCAGCAGCACGATCAACTGCTCCATGTCGCGGGCGCTGCGCTGGATGCGTCGCAACTGGTGCCGGGTGGCCGCCGGATCGGCATCGTCCTGCAGGGCCAGCTCGGCGGCACCGTTGATCACCGCCACCGGCGTGCGCAGCTCGTGGCTGGCGGTGTTGATGAAGGCACGCTCGCGTTCGACGAACTGCGCGTTGCGTTGCAGGTAGTCGTTGAAGGCATCGGCGATCACCACCAGCTCCGAGCCGGCGCCCGGCTCCAGTTCGATCCGTCCGGCGCCGCGTTCAGGGTCCATCGTGCCGATGCGCTGGGCCAGCCGGCTCAGCGGCCGCAGCAGCCGGCTCACGCCGAACACCGCGGCGATGCCGATCGCCAGCAGCAACAGCGCAGCGGCGATGACGGTCAGCAGCTCGTAACCGGATTCGTCGGACTCGAACGCCTCGATGTCCATCGCCAGCGTGTATCGGGTGCCGGCGTCGTCATGCACCAGCACCGCGTGGCTGACGCCGCCGATGCGCAGTTCGTCGTGCAGGCCCTCGTCCAACCCGCGCAGTTCCGGCGGCAGGTCCGGGTCGTCGGCGCCGACGTAGACCGTGAAGCCGTCGGTGTCGTCCCAGCGGTAGCCGGGCTGGTCACGGCTGCGGTCGATGAAGTGGTCGAGCTCGACCGCCAGCATCGACTTCCACGCGATGCGCTCGACGTACTCGACCACCACCGTGCCCTGGGCGATCACCGCCACCGTCAGCGCGGTGGCGAACGCCAGCAGCCAGAGCACGATGCGGTGGCGCAGGCTGCGCGGGCGCAGCGATTTCATCAGCGCCCGTCCGCCGTGGCCACGCGCGCAAGCCGGTAGCCCACGCGCGGCACGGTCTGGATCAGCTTGACCGGGAACGGCCCGTCCACTTCGCGCCGGAGCTCGTAGATGTGGGAGCGCAGCATGTCGCCGTCGGGCGGCTCGTCGCCCCACAGCGCGCGTTCGAGCTGCTCGCGGGTGACCACGGCGGGGCTGGCGCGCATCAGCACCTCCAGCAGCTTGCGGCCCGCCGGGAACAGGTGCACCGGGGCGTCGCCGCGGCTGGCCTCCAGCGTCGACAGGTCCAGCCGCAGGTCCTCCACCTCCAGCACACGGCTGCGCGCGCGGCCCTGGATACGGGCCTGCAGACTCTCCAGCCGAACTTCCAGTTCGGGCAGGTCGAACGGCTTGGTCAGGTAGTCGTCGGCGCCGGCGCGGAAGCCGGCGAGCTTGTCGGGCAACTCGTCGCGCGCGGTCAGCATGATCACCGGCATGTCGCTGTCGCCCTCGTCGCGCAGCTTGCGCAGCACCTCCGGGCCGTCCATGCGCGGCAGCATCCAGTCGAGGATCAGCGCGTCATAGGGCTGGGTCAGCGCCAGGTGCAGGCCGGTGATGCCGTCGGGCGCGGCATCCAGCACATGGCCGCGCGCCTCGAAGTAGGCGAACAGGTTGGCGACCAGGTTGCGGTTGTCTTCGATGACCAGCAGGCGCATGGGCAGTCCGTGGTGTCCGGCCTTCGGCCGCCGTGCAGTGTGCGGCTCGGCATGTCGGAAATCCGTCGGCGGCAGGTTAACCGAAACCCCACAGGCGTCCGACGGCGCTCCGACGCCGCACGCACGCGGCTCCGACGTGACGGGCACCGGCTTCCGACGTGGCCATCCCGAGCATGCGCAGCGTGTTCGGTCGTGGTGGTGCGTGCATGGGTTCCAAAGACGTGGCGTTGTGGGTGTGGCCGTTGGCCGCGTTGGCGTTGCTGTCGGTCTGGCTGCTGGGTCTGCGCGGCGACCTGTGGCTGGCCGACTGGCTGTATGCGTGGGAAGGCGGGCGTTGGGCGCTGCAGTCGCACTGGCTGACCGGGGCGGTACTGCACACGGGCGCGCGCCATGCGTCGACCGCGGCGTGGCTGGGCGTGGTACTGACGTGGCTGGCGTCGCTGCTGCATCCCGGCTGGCACGCGTGGCGCCGACCGCTGGGCTACCTGGCGTTGGCAGTGTTGCTGGGCACCGGACTGGTCTCGGCGCTGAAGGTCGGCAGCCACATGGATTGTCCATGGGATCTCACGCGCTACGGTGGCACACGCGCCTACCACCGTCCGTGGCAGGCCGGCGGGCAATCACCGGGACGCTGCTTCCCCGCCGGCCACGCCAGCGCGGGCTACGCGTGGTTGGCGCTGTACTTCTTTTTCGATGCGGTACGGCCCGGGTGGCGTAGACGCGGGCTGGCGGCCGGACTCGGGCTCGGGTTGCTGTTCGGCATCGACCAGCAGTTGCGCGGGGCGCACTTCCTGTCGCACGACCTGTACAGCGCGGCGATCTGCTGGTTCATCGCATTGGGGCTGTCGCGCTTGGTGCTCCGTTCGCGCCGCGCGGAGGTGCCGGCATGAGCAGCATCCCGCTGGCCCGGCCAGCGTTGTGGGCAGAGGCTTGGCGCGCAGTCGCACGATGGCGGCCGCGGAGCACGGTGGAGGCGCTGGTGATGCTGGCCAGCGGCTACTTCGCGCTGACCGCCAACGGGCCGTTCTGGCAGGCGGCACTGGGCCATGGCTGGGCGCAGTGGCGGCTGGCTGTGGCGTTGTTCGTGCTGCTGTTCGGGCTGCACGGGCTGTTGCTGGGGCTGCTGCTGGCGCGGCCGTGGGCCAAGCTGGCGTTGTCGCTGCTGCTGGTGGTCACCGCCGGCGCGACCTTCCACCTGCAGTCCTACGGCGTGTACCTGGACGCCGACATGCTGCGCAACGTGTTGCATACCGATTGGGCCGAGTCGCGCGAGTTGTTCACCCCCGGGCTCGGCCGGCACCTGCTGGTGTTCGCGGGCGTGCCGTGTGCGTTGCTTTCGCGCGTGGAACTGGTGCGCCGGCCGATGTCGCGGGCCTTGCTGGTGCGCGCCGGGTTCCTGCTGTCGATGTGGGTGCTGCTGATGCTGGGCGCCGCGATCTCGTTCAAGGACCTGTCGTCCCTGCTACGCAACCAGCACGAGGCGCGCTATCTGGTGACGCCGGCCAACTATCTGTATGGCTTGGGCAACCTTGCCCTCGCGCACCCTCACACGCATGACGCGCCCCTGCTGCCAGTGGCGGTGGATGCGCGCCAAGCGCCAGCGGCGGCCATCCGCAAGCCACGCCTGCTGGTACTGGTGGTGGGCGAAACCGTACGGGCGCAGAACTGGGGCCTGAACGGATACGAGCGCCAGACCACGCCGGAACTGGCGGGCCTGGACGTGGTGAACTTCCCGCACGTGCAGGCCTGCGGCAGCAGCACCGAGGTCTCGCTGCCGTGCATGTTCTCGCCCTGGGGACGCGAAGACTACGACGAGGATCGCATCCGCACGCACCAGTCCTTGCTGCATGTCCTGCAGCGCGTCGGGGTGAACGTGACGTGGCGTGACAACCAGAGCGGCTGCAAGGGCGTGTGCGAAGGGCTGGAGTTCGAGTCGGCGGCCGCATCTGCCGACCCCGCCCTGTGCGACGGCCTGCGTTGCCTGGACGAGGGCCTGCTGGCGGGCCTGCCGCGCCGGGCCGGAGCGGACGCCGGCGACAGGGTCATCGTCCTGCACATGCTGGGCAATCACGGCCCCAGCTACTTCCAGCGCTACCCGCCCGCGTTCAAGCGCTTCCTGCCCGCCTGCGAAACGGCCGAACTGGGCCACTGCTCGCGCGAGGAGATCGTCAACGCCTACGACAACGCGGTGCTCTACACCGACCATGTGCTGTCGCAGGCGATTGCCCGGCTGCGTGAAGTGGAGGGCTACGACGCCGCGCTGCTGTATCTGTCCGACCACGGCGAGTCGCTGGGCGAGAATGGGCTGTACCTGCACGGCATGCCCTACCCGATCGCGCCGCAGCAGCAACTGCAGGTTCCGATGCTGATGTGGTTCTCGTCGCGGTTCGCCGCGGGTGCGGGACTGGACCTGCCGTGCCTGCGCGACAGAGCAACGCGGCCGACCAGCCACGACGCCCTGTTCTCCACCGTGCTGGGGCTGTTCGACGTGCAGACCTTCGCGCGGGTATCGGAGCGAGACCTGGTGGGCGCGTGCCGCCGCGGAGCACCCCGATGAGCGGCCGGAACCCCGCGGACCGGCCGATGAAGGCGCGCAGAGCCGGGCTGGACCGCATCCTCGCCGCGGCGGGAAACTCGTGGCGCGGCCTGCGTGCGTGCTGGAGCAACGAAGCCGCGTTCCGCCAGGAGGTGGTGCTCGCCGTCCCGCTACTGGCAGTCGCCGCCGCGTGCCCGTTCAGCGGCGTCGAACGCGCCCTGCTGATGGCTTCGGTCCTGCTGGTGCTGATCGTGGAGTTGCTCAACAGCGCGATCGAGGCGGCGATCGACCGGATCGGCGCCGAACGCCACGCGCTCAGCGGATTGGCCAAGGACGCCGCTTCGGCCGCGGTCAGCATGGCACTGCTTCTGGCCGCCGTGGTCTGGGCCTGCATCCTGCTGTAGCCCGCGCGCCGGGCGCCATCCGTTCCGACGCCTTTCCGACACCCCGCCCACCGGCTTCCGACCCGCCGCCGCCCAGCATCCCCGCAGCCTTGCTGAGGTGGTGTGGGTGTGCTGATGTCGTCGAGAGTGTTCGCGCCGGTCCGGCCGGTGCTGTGGTTCTTCGTGGCGGGGCTGGTGCTGCTGAGTGCTTCGCGGCTCGGCCTCGCGGTGTGGAAGTTCGACCAGGTGGCCCAGGCGCAGGGCTGGACGGCGGTGCTGCTGCAGGGCGTCCGGGTGGACGTGGCCACGATGTGCCTGTTGCTCGGGTTGCCGGCGGTCTTGGTGCTGCTGGCGCCGGCGTACCCGCCCGTGCACATCGCAGTGTCGCTGTGGCTGTCGGCGTGCATGGCGCTATTGCTGCAACTGGAACTGGCCACGCCCGGGTTCATGGGCGAGTACGGCCTGCGACCGAACCGCCTGTTCCTCGAATACCTGATCTATCCGCGCGAGGTGTTCTCGACGCTCTGGAACGGCCGTCCGCTGCAGGTGGTCCTTGCGCCGCTGGCGGTGCTGGCCGCGCTGTGGGTCAGCTGGAAGGCGGCTCGCGGCCTGTTTGCACGCGCCCGGCCGGCGGCACCGGTCTGGCAGCGTGCCGTGGTCGCCCTGCTCGTGTTCTTCCTCTCGGCGCTGGGCACCCGCTCCACCCTCGGCCACCGCCCGCTGAACCCGGCGATGGTCGCCTTCAGCGCCAATCCGGTGGTCAACCAGTTACCGCTCAACTCCTTCTACGCGCTCGCCTATGCCGCCCGGCAATGGCTGCAGCAGGAGGACAGCGCGATGGACCTGTATGGCGCGCTGCCCGAAGGCGAGGTGATCGCCGCGGTCCGCGCCGGCACCGGCCTGCCCGCGGACGCCTTCGACGATGGCGGCATTCCCACCCTCGCCGCCCGCACGCCGGCGTATACCGGCGAGCCGAAAAACCTCGTCATCGTGCTGGAGGAGAGCCTCGGCGCGCAGTTCATCGGCCACCTCGGCGGCCGCCCGCTGTCTCCCCACCTCGACCGCCTCAGCAAGCAGGCGTGGACCTTCACCCGCATGTACGCCACCGGCACCCGCAGCGTGCGCGGTATCGAGGCGGTGGTCGCCGGCTTCGCGCCCACACCGGCGCAGGCGGTGGTCAAGCAGCCCAGGGCCCAGCGCGACTTTTACACCCTCGCCCGGACCTTCAAGGCGCGCGGCTACGACACCACCTTCTACTACGGGGGCGAGAGCCACTTCGACAACATGCGCGGCTTCTTCTTTGGCAACGGCTTCGGCCGCGTGATCGAGCAGAAGGATTACCTCGACTCGCAGTTCACCGGCTCATGGGGCGTCAGCGACGAAGACCTGTTCGCCCGCGCCGACGAGGAGTTCAACCGCTTGCACGACGCCGGCAAACCGTTCTTCGGGCTGGTGTTCTCGTCCAGCAACCACGACCCGTTCGAGTTCCCCGACGGTCGCATCGCCCTGTACGAGCAGCCGAAGCAGACCCGCAACAACGCCGCCAAGTACGCCGACCACGCCGTCGGCCGGTTCTTCGAGCGCGCGATGGCCTCCGACTACTGGGACGACACCGTGTTCCTCGTCGTCGCCGACCACGACTCGCGCGTATTCGGCGGGGACCTCGTCCCGATCGACAACTTCCACATTCCCGCGCTGATCCTCGGCGGCGGCATCACCCCGCGCCGCGACGACCGCATCGCCAGCCAGATCGACCTCGGCCCGACCCTGCTGTCCCTGGTCGGCATCGACGAACCGACCCCGATGACCGGCCGCGACCTCACCCGCGCCACGCCCGCCCTGCCCGGCCGCGCCCTCATGCAGTACGACGCCAACTTCGCCTGGATGCAGGGCGACGACGTCGTGGTGATGCAACCGCAGAAGCCGCCGCAGCAGTTCCGCTACGACCTCGTCACCAGGCGCCTGCAACCCGCCCCGCTGGACCCGGCGTTGGCGAAGACCGCGCATGCGCAGGCACTGTGGGGATCGCTCGCCTACGAGAAGCAGTGGTATCGCGTGCCCTGACAAGGTCAACGCAAAGAAGAAGGCCGACATTTCTGCCGGCCTCCCATCAAACCGTCACGCAACAGGTGTCGTCAGGCAGCGCCACCGCCACCACGACGCGAACCACGCCCCTGACCGCCGCCACGCTGCTTCGGCCCTGCGTGCGCATGGCCCTGGCGCGCAGCCGCCTGCTTGCCGTGTCCACGGTTGCCCGCGTTGCGACCCGCCGGGCGCGGCCCGCGGTTGCCGGCGTTCTGGCGCGGATTCGGCAGCGCCACGTCCAGCCGCAGCGGACGGCTCGGCTCGTAACCGGCGACGGTCACCAGCTCCACCTCGTTCTTGAGTATCTTCTGGATCTGCCGCAGCAGCCCGCCCTCGTCGTGCGACACCAGCGACAGTGCCTCGCCGCTGGCACCGTTGCGGCCGGTGCGGCCGATGCGGTGCACATAGTCTTCGGCCACCATCGGCAGGTCGTAGTTGATCACCAGCGGCAGGTCCGGGATGTCCAGGCCGCGCGCGGCGACGTCGGTCGCCACCAGCACGCGCGCCTTGGCGGCCTTGAACAGGTTCAACGCCTTCTGGCGCTGCGCCTGGCTCTTGTTGCCGTGGATCGCGACCGCCTTCAGGCCGGACTGCTCCAGCTGCTCGGCGAGCCGGTTGCAGCCGTGCTTGGTGCGGCCGAACACGATCACCTGTTCGCCCGGGCGCTTGGCCAGGATCTCCACGAGCAGGTCGCGCTTGCGGCCTGCGTCGACCGGGTGCGCGCGGTGCGCGATGGTCTCGGCGATGGTGTTGTTGGCCGCCACCTGCACCTGCTGCGGATTGCGCATGAACTGCAGCGCCAGCTGCTTGAGCTGCGCCTCGAAGGTCGCCGAGAACAGCAGCGTCTGCCGCTGCGCCGGCAGCTTGCCGAGGATGCGCTTGATTGCCGGCAAAAAGCCCATGTCGAGCATTCGGTCGGCCTCGTCCAGCACCAGGATCTCGATGCCGTCCAGGCGCGCGGTGCCGCGCTCGATGTGGTCGATCAGCCGGCCCGGGGTGGCCACCAGCACGTCCACGCCGCGACGCAGCATGTCGACCTGCGGGCCCATGCCGGCGCCGCCGAAGATCGTGCCGAAGTTCAGCCGCAGGTGCTTGCCGTAGGAGCGGATGCTGTCGTTGACCTGCACCGCCAGCTCGCGGGTCGGCACCAGCACCAGCGCGCGCACCTTGCGCGGGCCGTTGGGCGCGGTCTGCTTTGCAAGATGGTTGAGCAGCGGCAGGCCGAACGCGGCGGTCTTGCCGGTACCGGTCTGGGCGCCGCCCAGCAGGTCGTGGCCGGCCAGCACCAGCGGGATGGCCTGGGTCTGGATCGGGGTGGGCGTGGTGTAGCCCTGTTCGGAAAGCGCGCGCAGCAACGCGGGCGCAAGCCCGAGGGTTTCAAAAGTCATGTTGGAACTCCGAGTAGAGAGGACCGCACATGCGTGCGGCAAGACCCGGAGCGTTCCCTTGAACCGCGCTGCGAGTATTTCTGTGTGACGGCGCCGGATGCTCCGGGCCGTGTCGGCGCGACGAAAGACGTGCGGGATAGTCGCACCGGACCACGCCTTTCGGGGCGGGGGGTCTTGGCCTGTTGGCCAACCCGTGCGAGGGCATACCTGGGAAACGTGCCCCTTGCGGGGTAGGCAGCCGTGCGCTGAACGGGGCGGATCTTACGGCAAAGGCCGGGGCGGCGCCATTGGCGTGGCGCCGCCCGTTCAGCCGCTACATCGAGATGCGCTTGCGGTTGTCGGCCGACACCCGGTCGATGAGCTTGTTGAAGGGATCGAAGCCGGCCTCGTACGGCACCTTGTCGACCACCACCGTCAGCGTCGGCGCGTCCCCGGTGATGTGGTGGCGCTCGAGGTACAGCACCTCCTCGTCGGCCTCGTCGCCCGAAGCCCCGCGCGCGAACACCCCGACCTCGATCCAGTCGTCCAGCGGCGCCGGCGTCTCCCTGCCCTCGCCGTCGGCGTAGCGCTTGGCGGCGTGCAGGTCGAGCGTGACTTCGTACTTGCCGTCCTCGCGCTTGACCGCCGTCGCGCCCTGCACGCGGTTGTCGTAGAAGCTGATCTTCTCGAACAGGTCGGTGATCAGCTGGTTGTGCTGCGGACCGGCTTCGGCGCGGATGTATTCCAGCAGCTCGGCCGAGGTGGTGAACGGCGCCTGCTGGTAGGCCTTGTCGGCGATGAAGCGCGACAGCGCGCGGTTGAGCGCCTCCTCGCCGATCTCGTCGCGCAGGCGGTAGAACACCAGCGAGCCCTTGCGGTAATGGATGTACGGCTGGTTCTCGACGCGGTACAGCGGCAGCTCCTCGATGCTCTCGCCGCCGCGGCCGGACAGGTAGCGGTCCAGCTCGTACTTGAGGAAACGGCGCATCTTCCCGCGGCCGTATTCCTTCTCCATCACCATCAACGCCGAGTACTGCGCCAGCGACTCGCTGAGCACGGTCGAGCCCTGCACGTCGGCGCCGATCACCTGGTGCGCCCACCACTGGTGCGCGATCTCGTGCGCGGTGACGTAGAACACGTAGTCGATCGCGTCCTCGTCGCGCAGGTCGGCGATGAAGCCGATCGACTCCGAGTACGGGATCGTGCCGGCGAACGCCTGGGCGAAGCTGCTGTAGCCGGGGAACTCCAGGATCCGCACCTGCTCGTGCTGGTATGGGCTGAAGTTGGCCTCGTAGTAGGCCAGCGACTTCTGCACCGACTCGATCATCCGGTCGACGTTGAACGGGTGCTTGGGGTCGTAATAGACCTCGATCGGCAGCTCGTCGGCGGTGCCTTCCTTGTAAGCGCCCCTGCGCACCTCCCACGCCGCCGACAGGGTCGCGTGGAAGTTGAGCATCGGCCGCTGCATCGCGTAGTCGAAGCAGCGGCGGCCGTCGCGCTCGTACTCCTTCTCCAGCACGCCCGGCGCCAGCGCGATCTGCTCCGGCGTGGTGCAGACGGTGGTGCTGAAGTCGATCCAGTCGGCGTCGTCGCTGATGTAGGTGTTGGCACGCGCGGCCTCGTCCTCCAGCTTGGCCATGCGCGGCAGCTCCTCCATGCCACGCTTGCGGCGCTCGTTGCGGTCGCTGATCTGGCGGCTGGCGGAGTAGCCGAAGTGTGGCAGCAGCTCCTCGGAGTTGAAGAACGTGCCGTTGTCGACCAGTTGGGTCCAGCCCTGGTCGTTGCCGAAGCCCTCGCGTGCGTAGCTGACGGAGAAGTCCATCTGCCGCGTGTCGCCCGGCTGCATCGGCGTGCCGAGCCGGTAGATGCGGTAGCCCAGCTGCTCGTCGTTTCGGGTCACCGCCGCCTCGCCGAAGCCGAGCTTGTCCAGCCCGGCGTCCGGGTACCACTGGATGTGCAGGTCGCTGATCGGCACGTCGTGCGGGTTGGTCACCGTGTACTGGCCGCTCACCTTGACCCGCTGCTCGTGCGGGTACAGGTCGACCTCGGTCCGCACCGCGGTGATGCGCGGCTGCGGCAAGCCCTCGTACTGGCGGTACAGCTCCTCGTAGCGCTGCTGGCGGTCGAGCGCGTCATCGCCGGCCAGGTACTCGTTGCGGACGTTGGTGTTCCAGAAGATGAAGCCGCCCAGCGCGGCGAACAGCGCCATGCTCGCGGCCAGCGCCCAGCCGTTGCCACCGGCCAGCCGTTGCCGCGCCAGCCGCACCCGCTCGCGCCGGCTCGGTGCCACGCCGCGCACCCAGAACGCCGCTGACACCAGCAGCAACGCCAGCAGGCACGCGCCCCAATACGACTGGAACCACAGCCGCCCGGCGAGGAAATGGCCATAGCCGTTCATGTCCGAATACGGCGCCGCCGACGCCGAGGCGTAGCTGTAGAGGTTGTGGTCGAAGTCGAGGAAGCCCAGCGTGCCCTGCAGCACCAGCCAAGCGATCAGCAGGCCGTAGCCGATGAACTTGTTGTTGCTCAGCACCTGCAGCACCAGCGCCAGCCCGCCCATCAGCACGAACGGCACCGCTCCGAGGACGATCTCCTGCAGGTACAGCGCCGGCTCGATCGCGGTGAAGCCCTTGAACAGCTGGAAGCCGACCGCGGCGAGCGCGCCAATCGCCTGGAACGCCAGCACCACCGCCGCCAGCGCCGCCATCTTGGCCGCCAGCGGCACCCAGTTGGGCATCGGCATCGCGTCGGTCACCTCGCCCAGCCGCGCGCCGCGTTCCTTCCACACCAGCTCGCCGGCGTAGAACATCACGATGAAGATCAGCATGAAGTCGTAGCTGTTCTGCAGCGAGGTGTTCATCAGCGACGTCACCGGGTACACCCGGGTGCCGAACATGGTGTCGGCGAGGCTGGCGCTGGCAATGAAGTTGGCGACGCCGAACAGCAGCATCACCAGGAACGGCACGCTGCGGAACACGTCGGCGGTGTCGAACCGCCATTGC
Organism: Lysobacter sp. CC-YZS074; assembly: GCF_056739745.1. Classification (NCBI taxonomy): domain Bacteria; kingdom Pseudomonadati; phylum Pseudomonadota; class Gammaproteobacteria; order Lysobacterales; family Lysobacteraceae; genus Lysobacter; species Lysobacter sp. CC-YZS074. The sequence goes on from NZ_CP200301.1 coordinate 2,306,641, forward strand.
CGGACGAACTGCGACCATGCGACCGCTGTGCCGGTCGCCGGCGCCACCCGCGGCGGCGCGGCCACGTTCGGTCGCGCGGGCAGTGCCGTCGCGCTCCCCTGCGCACCCCCCGTGCGCCGCGCGGACCGGCGCAGCGACCAGCCGCGCCCGGTGCCGGCGCGCTGCGGCTTGAACAGCGCGAACGCCGCCGCGACCAGCGCCACCGACAGCGCCAGCCACAGCACGCGGTTGGCCAGCAGGTAGCCGGCCAGTTCCGGCAGCTCGCGGTTGATCTGGTCGGCCGACCAGTAGCGCGTGGTCCGGTCCAGCGCGGTCATGCCCAGCGGGTCGATCAGGGTGGCCAGCCAGACGTTGTCGAGGTCGGCGGTGAGCACGCCGGCCACCGAATTGAGGATGAAGAAGCCGATCACCCCGAGGTACACCACCAGCACGCTGCGGGTGGTCACCGCCAGCAGCGCCAGCAGCGCGCCGCTGAAGATCAGGTTCGGCACCACCAGCACCGCGAAGCCCCAGCCATACGGCGCCAGCGAGAACGGCCCGAGCCGCTCCGGGTCCACCCACGGCATGGTCGGCCCGATCATCAGCCCGACCGCGACCACGAGGTAGATCACCATGCACGCGGTCACCGCGGCGAGGAAGCGTCCCAGCAGGAAGTCGCGCTTGCGCATCGGGCTGGAGAAGAACAGGTCGGCGGTGCCCAGCTCGAAGTCACGCAGCAGCGCGCCGCTGATAAAGCTGACGATCACCAGCAGCCCGAGGATCGAGAACATGCCGAGGAAGCGGACGATCACCGTCGGCGCGTTGCGGTCGACGTTGCCGATCGCGTTGCCGACCACCACCGCGTCGGAGCTGGACGCGCCGAACGCGAACAGGCCGAACATCAGCGCCATCAGCCACAGCAGCGGCGCACGCAACTGCTGCCGCAGTTCGAAGCGGAAGAATTCGAAGGTCATGTCGGTGCTCCGTCAGGCCGCAACGGCGGCGGCTTGCGGCGCACGGGCGGCCTGCTGGCGCAGGCGCTGGAAGTACACGTCCTCCAGGTCCGGCGCGACCTGCTCGAACCCTTCCTCCGGCCGCTCCGGCGCGAACACGTGGATCACCGGGTTGCCGGCCACCAGCCGGGTCGACAGCACCGTGTGGCGGCCCTCGTAGTCGGCCAGCGCGGCCTTGGCCACCTGCTTGCGCCAGACCTGGCTGGCCAGCGCATCGATCGCGTCGGACGGGCGTCCGGTCAGCAGCACCTGGCCCTTGTTCATGATCGCCATCGTCGGGCACAGGTCGGTCACGTCCTCGACGATGTGGGTCGACAGGATCACCGCGACGTTCTCGCCGATCTCGGCCAGCAGGTTGAGGAAGCGGTTGCGCTCCTCCGGGTCGAGGCCGGCGGTCGGCTCGTCGACGATCACCAGCCGCGGGTCGCCCAGCAGCGCCTGGGCGATGCCGAAGCGCTGGCGCATGCCGCCGGAGAACGTGCCGAGGTTGCGCTTGCGCGCGTCCCACAGGTTGACCTGCTGCAGCAGCCCGTCGACCACCTCGCGGCGCTGCCTGCGCGCGGTCAGGCCCTTGAGCACGGCGAAGTGTTCCAGCAGGTCGAGCGCGCTGACCTTCGGGTAGACGCCGAAGTCCTGCGGCAGGTAGCCCAGCTGGCGCCGCACCGCGTCCTTGTCGCGCAGCACGTCGATTACCGCCCCGCCCTCGCCGGCCAGGGTCACACTGCCACCGTCGGCCTCCTGCAGGGTGGCCAGCGTGCGCATCAGCGACGACTTGCCGGCGCCGTTGGGGCCGAGCAGGCCGAACATGCCGCGCGGCACGTCGAGGCTGACGCCGTCGAGCGCGCGCACGCCGTTGGCGTAGGTCTTGGAGAGGTCGCGGATGGTGAGCATGTACATCCCTGTCGGAGTGACCGCCGATCGCGGCCCGAGCGATCGTAGTGACAGCGCCGACCGGCCAACATGGGCAAAACGTCACCCGTGACCAATGGCGGGTCGCACGCGCGGCACCCCCCAGCGATTCCCCCGTTTCCGCGGACGCGCATTCAGCTGCCGCGGGGCATGACCTTCGACACCCGCCGGCTGGACCGCGCAGGTTTAACGTCGTCCGGTCCCGGCGTCCGCCCGGGCCGTCATTTCCAACGCCATCCCGGCCGGAGCCACACGTGAACAAACCGCAAGTCCTGCTGCTGTCCCTCGCCATCGCCACCGTCGTCGCCGCCTGCTCCAACGAGGACGCCGCGCCGGCCGACACCGCGGCCGATGCCGCGCCGGCCACCGACGCCACCGCACTGACCCTCGACGAAAGCACCCTGCCGCCGGTCAACCGCTTCACCGTCGACCAGCTCGACACCAGCAAGGACGTGTGCACCGATTTCGGTGGCTACGTCAACGGCAAGTGGCTGGCCGCCAACGAGATCCCGGGCGACCGCACCAGCTGGGGCGCGTTCGAGATGCTCGACGAACGCTCCACCGCGGTCCAGCGCCAGTTGGCCGAACAGGCGGCGGCCAACGACGGTGCCACCGGCGTGCAGGACATCGTCGGCGACTTCTGGGCGACCGGCATGAACGCCGAGCAGATCAACGCCCAGGGCATCAAGCCGCTGCAGGACCGCCTCGACGCGATCGCCGCGCTCGACAGCCAGGACGCCGTTGCCGAGTACCTGCGCACCAGCGCCGCGCGCGGCGAGAACTTCCTGTTCTCGTTCGGCCCCGAGGCCGACTTCAAGAACTCCGACATGAACATCGCCTACGCCGGCCAGGGCGGCCTGGGCCTGCCGGACAAGTCGTACTACTTCGACGCCGACAAGAAGGACAAGCTCGAAGCCTACGAGAAGCACGTCGCCAAGGTGCTGGAGCTTTCGGGCGTTCCGGCCGACCAGGCTGCCGGACAGGCCGCCGACGTGGTCGCGTTCGAGACCCGCCTGGCGGAGGCGTCCAAGTCCAGCGAGGAGCTCTCGCGCGACGTCTCGCTGTACTACAACCCGGTGTCGCCGGCCGACGCCGACAAGCTGACGCCGAACTTCTCGTGGACCCGCTTCTTCGAGTCTCAGGGCGTGGACACCCCGGAGATGTTCTCGCTGGCGATCCCGGCATTCCACCAGGAATTCAGCGAAATGCTGGCCGACGTGCCGGTCGAGGACTGGCAGGCCTACCTGCGCTTCCACACGGTCGACGGCGCATCGCCGTACCTGTCGGACGCGTTCGTGCAGGAGAACTTCAACTTCTACAGTCAGACCATGCGTGGCCAGAAGGAGCTGAAGGAGCGCGGCAAGCGCGTGCTCGACACCATCGAGAGCGAGGCCGGCGAGGCGCTGGGCCAGATGTACGTCAAGGTCGCCTTCTCGCCCGAATCCAAGGAGCGCATGGAGACGCTGGTCAAGAACCTCAGCGATTCGCTCAAGGTGCACCTGGAAGGCCTGGAGTGGATGAGCGAGGAGACCAAGAAGCAGGCGATGGAGAAGTGGGCCAGCTTCACCCCGAAGGTCGGCTACCCGGACAAGTGGCGTGACTGGAGCGGCCTGGAGACCGGCCGTGACAGCTACATCGGCAACGTGCTGGCCGCCAACGAGTTCAACTACAAGTGGAACCTCGGCAAGATCGGCGAGCCGGTGGACAAGACCGAGTGGGGCATGAGCCCGCAGACGGTCAACGCCTACTACAACCCGCTGGCCAACGAGATCGTGTTCCCCGCCGCCATCCTGCAGCCGCCGTTCTTCGATCCGGAAGCCAGCGACGCGATGAACTATGGCGGCATCGGCGCGGTGATCGGCCACGAGATGATCCACGGCTACGACGACCAGGGCAGCCGCTTCGACGCCAAGGGCAACTTCGAGAACTGGTGGACCGAAGCCGACGCGAAGGGCTTCTCGGGCCTGACCGACAAGCTGGTCGCGCAGTTCGACGCCTACGAGGCGATGCCGGGCAAGAACGTCAACGGCAAGCTGACCCTGGGCGAGAACATCGCCGACCTGGGCGGCCTGGCGATCGCCTACGACGCGATGAAGAAGGCGACCGAGGGCACCGAGGACCCGATGACCGACGGCATGACGCGCGACCAGCGCTTCTTCGCCAACTGGGCCACCGTGTGGCGCCGCAACTTCACCGACGAAGAGCTCAACGTGCGCCTGACCACCGACCCGCACGCGCCGGCCAACTTCCGTGCGATCGGCGCACCGTCGAACATGCCGCAGTTCGCCGCGGCGTTCGAGTGCGAAGCCGGCGACGCGATGGTGCGTGGCGACGACCAGCAGGTCGTGATCTGGTAAGTGGAAAACGCGCCCGGCCCATGGGTCCGGGCGCAGGGATCGACCGTCCTCGTCGGTCGGAAGGCGAAGGCCCGGGCACTGTCCCGGGCCTTCGTCTTTTGGCCTGCCTCAGCGGACGATGCGCGGCCGCGGTGGCCGACGCTTGCCGAATGGCGGCTGCCCGCGCCAGTAGCGGATCAGCAACCAGCCGAACAGCATTCCGCCCAGGTGCGCGAAGTGCGCCACCCCCGGCTGCCAGCCGGTGAAACCCAGCAGCAGCTCCGCCACGCCGTAGACGATCACCAGCGTGCGCGCCTTCATCGGGATCGGCGGGATCAGCAGCATCACCCGCTGGTGCGGGAACAGCATGCCGTACGCCAGCAACAGGCCGAACACGCCACCGGACGCGCCGACGGTCGGATACGCCGCGCCGCCCTCCGACATCGTCCACGCGCCGACCGCCAGCTGGCACACCGCGGCACCGACGATGCAGACCAGGAAATAGGTGAGGAAACGCTTCTCGCCCCAGGTGTGCTCCAGCGGCGCGCCGAACATCAGCAGCGCGAGCATGTTGAACAGCAGATGGGCGAAGCTGCCGTGCATGAAGCCGTAGGTCAGCAACTGCCACGGCAGGAACCCGGTCGGGGCGTACGCGTCGCCGCCGCTGCCGAGCGGCCACAGCATGAACGACGCCAGCGCCAGGTCGCCCAGCACCATCTGCAGCAGGAACACCACGCCGTTGGCGATCAGCAGGCCCTTGGTGACGGGCGGCAGGTTGGAAAACATCGCACCTCCAAAGTTGCGCGCATGGTAGCCGGTCGGCTGTGAAACCAGGCCTCGCGGACCTGGCTGGCGTTTGCGAGCAGGCAGGCGGCGATGCGCGGGGCACCGGCCGCGGCTCACCTCCTCAGCGGGGGAGCCCCCAGACCTGTTCGTCCATCGTCGCTGCCGCGCGCTGGCCGCGCACCCGGCCATTCTCGACCCATACCCCCTCGGCACGCAGCCGCTGACTCTGCTCGGCGAATTGGGGCGAATCCGGCGGGAAGGCGATGCGCCCGTCCGAGCGCAGGATGCGGTGCCAAGGCAGCCGCTCGTCCTCGTTGCCGCTCAGCAGACGGGCCACCATCCGCGCGCGTCCCGGCAGGCCGGCGCGCCGTGCGATCTCGCCATAGCCGGCCACCTGCCCCCGTGGAACGGCGCGGATCGCGGCGAGGATGCGGGCGGTGGCGTCGTTCTCCATCGGAGGGGATGATAGGCGTCCCGCACCGGAGGCGCGCACGATGCCCAGTTTCGACCAGATCCGCCAGCAGCTGGCCCAGGCCGGCTTCCGCATGTCGGTGCAGGACGAGGGCGTGCTCTGCATCGAGCTGTCGCTTGAACAGGGCACCCGGCACCAGGCGATCTTCCTGTCGGAACTGGAGGACGACGATGCCCGCCCGTACCTGCGGGTGAGCACGGCCGTCGCGCCGACCACCGGCCTGGATGCCCGGCGGGCGCTGGTATTCAACTGGCAGAGCCGGGTCGGTTACCTGGCGATTGGCGACCTCGACGGGGTGCCGTACCTGCAGCTGTGCGAAAACCGCCCGTTCGAAGGCCTTGACGCCGCCGAGGTGCACCGCCTGGTACTGGAGATCGGCGGCCTCGGCGACCGGATGGAACGTGCGCTGTCGGCCGACGGCGACCTGCTGTAGGTCGAGGCCCGCTGTCCGATGGGCGTCGCGGGCGCAGGCCCAGCGGCGATCGGATGATCGTCCCACGCCGCCGGTTCCAGGATCGCGGCTGAAGCCGCTCCTGCAGGCGCCCCGGCAGAAGGCGCGGGACGCGAGCGGAACCTACGCCCAGCCGACCGATGCCAACAGGCGGAACAGCAGGTAGGCGATGCCGCCGGCCATCGGGATCGTGAGGATCCACGCCCAGATCATCTTCTCGACGACGGTCCACTTGATCGCGTTGAAGCGCTTGGCCGTGCCGACGCCCATGATGGCCGATGAGATGTTGTGGGTGGTCGAGACCGGGATGCCCAGCGAGCTGGCCAGGGTGATCACCGAGGCGGCGCTGGCTTCCGCGGCGAAGCCGTGGATCGGGTGCAGCTTCACCAGCTTGTGGCCCAGCGTCTTGATGATGCGCCAGCCACCGGCCGCGGTTCCCGCCGCCATCACCAGCGCGCAGGTCAGCTTGATCCACAGGTCGATATCGCCGTCGGCCAGGGCTCCCGGCGAGGGGTGCAGGAACGCGAGGAAGCCCGGCAGGTTGTCGAGGGTGCCGTCGGCCTGCGCCGCCACCAGCGCCAGCGCGATGATGCCCATCGTCTTCTGGGCATCGTTCATGCCGTGCGCGAAGCCCATATAGCCGGCACTGGCCAGCTGCGCCTTGCCGAAGAACGAGTTCACCCACCGCGGCCGCGCCAGCCGGGCCAGTAGCCCGCCGCTGCTCGCCATGCCGGAGATGATGGCGAACAGCACGCCCATCAGCAGGAAGCCCGCGGTGAAACCGAGCACCGGCGAGCTGACCATCGGCACGATCACCTTCCACAGCACGCCGGCGCTCTTGTACCAGGGGTCGGCCGGCTCGTTGAAGATGACGGCGTCGACATTGTTGCTGGCCGCCGCCAGCGCGGCGCCGACGAGGCCGCCGATCAGCGCGTGCGAGGACGACGACGGCAAGCCCAGCCACCAGGTAATGAGGTTCCAGACGATGCCGCCCAGCAGTGCGCACAGGATCAGCTGCGAGGTGACGTCGACCACGCCGGCGTCGATCAGGCCGGAGGCGATCGTCTTGGCCACCGCGGTGCCCCACAGCGCACCGATCAGGTTGGTGCTGGCGGCGAGGGCCACCGCCTGCATCGGCGACAGCACCTTGGTCGCGACCACCGTGGCGATCGAGTTGGCGGTGTCGTGGAAGCCGTTGATGTACTCGAAGACCAGCGCAACGAGCACCACCGTCAGGACCAGGGTAAGCATCCTGCCGTCCTCAGGAGTTCTTCAGCACGATTTCGTAGGCCACCACGCCCGCCTCGCGGCAGCGGTCGATCGCCTTTTCGAGGATCTCGAAGAACTCCTTGAGCAGGAACATCTGCAGCGGATCGAGCTTGCCCGAGTAGATGTCGCGGTACAGCTCCAGCATCAGCCGGTCGGCCTCGTTCTCCAGCGCACGCAGCTTGTCGCTGAGCGCCTTCATCTGCTCGAGCTTCATCTTCGGCAGCGCGCGGACCATCTCCACAACCACCGACGACGCCTGCTCCAGCATGGCCGCGCGCGGGGCGAAGTCGATGTGTTCCAGGTGCTGGATCGCCAGCGAGTAGCGGTCGGCGAACTTCTCGACCTGCTTGGGAATCTTGTAGAGCGCCGAACCCAGCGCCTCGATGTCCTCGCGCTCGATCGGGGTGATGAAGCTGTCGACCAGGGTCTGGCTGATCTTGTCGGACGCCTCGCGCTCGCGCTGGCGGGCCAACTTGAAGGCATCCAGAGCCGGCTGCCGGTCCGAGCCCCTCAGCATCCCGTGCAGGGCCTTGGTGCTGTCGTGCGCGGCGACCGCCGAGTCCTCGAGCAGCGTGTAGAACTGGTTGCCTTGGCCGAACATGGTTTGCAGGGAGAACATGGAATGACCTCGTCGTGCCGCGGCGGGCTGCGTGGCAGAAGGGTGGAATGCGAAGGGGTGCGATGTGTGGCGCGTCCGGGGACACGCTGCAACCGCGATTATGACGGTTTCGTGACGGGCACGCTTCACCGGCTTCATCCGGACGCGCCCGGGCAAGCTGCTAACATCGCCCGGCGCCGATCCCGGTGCGCCCGCTCCGATTTCCGCCCACTCAATGGACGACGACCCTAGACCGCCGCCTGCCGGCCCCGCGCGCTTCCCGCGCCCGTGGTGCCACCGCCTCCCCTGCCGACCAGGAGCCGCCCCGTGCTGGAGCTGCTGATCGTCGCGGCCCTGATCGTCCTCAACGCCTTCTTCGCGATGTCGGAGATGGCCCTGATGACTTCGCGCAAACTGCGCCTGAAGCAACTGGCCGAGGACCCGTCACGCCCGAGCCGCGCGGCGCGCAAGGCGCTGGCGCTGGCCGAGCACCCCGACAACCTGCTGTCGACCGTCCAGATCGGCATCACCCTGATCGGCGTGCTCACCGGCGTGTTCGGCGGCGAGGCGATCGGCCTGACCATCGCCGGCTGGCTGCAGGGCATGTGGCCCAACGCGGACGAATACGCCGAGGGCATCGGCATCGGCACCGCGGTGGGGCTGATCACCGCCGCCCAGGTCATCTTCGGCGAACTCATCCCCAAGCGGCTGGCGCTGACCGACCCGGAACGCATCGCCTGCGCGGTGTCCATTCCCCTGGCGGCGGTATCCAGCGCGGCCAAGCCGGTGGTGCTGGCACTGGGCTGGATCAACCGCGCGGTGCTGCGCCTGCTGGGCATCCGCGACGACGCGCGCAGCGCGATCAGCGAAGAGGAAATCCGCCTGCTGGTGAGCGAGAGCCACGAGCAGGGCGTGATCGACGCCGACGAACGCAAGATGGTCAACCGCGTGCTCGGCCTGGGCGATCGCACCACCGACAGCCTGATGACGCCGCGCACGCGCATCTCCTGGCTCGACGCCGACGCCCCGCTGGACGACAACCTCGAGGTCATGCGCAATTCGCCGTTCTCGCGCTTCCCGGTGATGCGCGGCGACGACCAGAACGTCGTCGGCGTGGTCGAGGCCAAGTCGCTGCTGCGCGCACTCGCGCCGGGCGTGCCGATCGATCTGTTCGGCAACATGCGCGAGGCGCTGTTCGTGTCCGAGTCGACCCACGCGATGAAGCTGCTGGAGATCCTGCGCGAAGAGCAGCAGTCACTGGCGCTGGTGGTCGACGAGTATGGCGACGTCACCGGCGTGGTTTCGGTCAACGACGTCATGAGCGCGGTGATCGGCCGTGTGCAGTCGGGCATGGGCCCGGCGGCCGACCACGACGACGACGGCCACTCGCCGGTGGTCGAGCGTGCCGACGGCTCCTGGCTGATCGACGGCTCGCTGCACGTGGAGGACCTGCGGGAACTGCTCGGCGACGCGGTTCCCGGCGAGAACGAGCACGACTTCCACACCGCCGCCGGCATGGTGATCGCCCACTTCGGTCGCATCCCGAACGTCGGCGAGGTGTTCTCATGGCCGGGGTGGCGGATCGAGGTGGTGGACCTGGACGGACCACGCATCGACAAGCTGCTGCTGGATCGCGAGGCTGTGCAGGATCCCGACGCCGATGACTTCAGCGCCTAGGCACGAAGCGCTCCACGAAGCCGGTACCCGGGCCCTGCTCGATGCGTTCGCCGTCGGCGCGCCGGAGGAGGTGCTGAAACTCGGGGACGTGTTCGCCGGCCTGGGACGGCGCTCGTTCGGCATGCTGCTGTTCGTCTCCACCCTGCCCGCCTTCATCCCGATCCCCGGCGTGGGCGGCGCCATCAGCGGGCCGCTGGTGGTGCTGGTCGGCGCTCAGCTGCTGATCGGGCTGGCCACGCCGTGGCTGCCGCGTTTCGTGGCCCGCCACGGGCCCCACCGGCATTCGATGGTGCGTTTCCGCGACCTGCTGGCGCCATGGCTGACCCGCCTGGAGCGCGTCGTCCGACCCCGCGCGAGCGCCATGCTGGACCGCCGGCTGGCCAGCGCGGTGACCGGCCTGCTGCTGGTGCTGCTGGGCATCCTGCTGTCGCTGCCGATCCCCTTTACCAACTTCCTGTTCGGCGCGTTGCTGTTGCTGTTCGCGCTCGCGCTGCTGGAACGCGACGGGCGGTTGATGGCCGTGGCCTGGGTCGCCGGCGCCGTCGCGGTGGCGGTGTTCGGGGTGCTTTCAGGGCAGTTGGCGGCGATGGCGGCGGGCTGGGTCGACCTGCTGGTCTGACCTCGAGGACTCAGGCTCCCAGCGGCGCCTCGTCGGCCGGCAACGGCAGCGGCCGCCGGGTCCGGAGCATGGCCATGAACGCGTCCAGCGCCATCGGCTCGCCCAGCCAGAACCCCTGCGCCTGGTCGCAGCCACGCTCGCGCAGGAGCGTGCACTGGCCTTCCTTCTCCACCCCTTCGGCCACCACGATGATGCCGAGCGAGTGCGCCATCGCGATGATCGCGGTGGTCAACGCCAGGTCGTCCGGATCGTGCAGGATGTCGGCGACGAAGCTGCGGTCGATCTTGACCCCGTCCACCGGCACCCGGCGCAGGTGGCTGAGCCCGGAGAACCCGGTGCCGAAGTCGTCCAGCCAGACCTTCACCCCGGTGTCGCGCAGGCGCGTCAGCAGTTTGCTGGCGAGGACCTCGTCGCCGATGACCGCGGTCTCGGTCAGCTCGACATGCAGTTGCTGCGGCGCCAGCCCACTGTCGCGCAGGCACGCGGCGACCACCTGCGGCAAGTCGCCGCTGCGCAGCTGCCGCGGCGAGACGTTGACCGACACGAACAGCGGCTCGCCGCCGGTGCGGACGCGTTGCCAGCTCACCGCATCGGCGCAGGCGGCGCGCAACACCTGCGGACCGATGATCTCGATCAGGCCACTCTGCTCGGCCACGTCGATGAACACCGAGGGCGCAATCACCCCCTGCTCCGGGTGGCGCCAGCGCAACAGCGCCTCGGCGCCGACCATCGCGCCGTCGTAAAGGCGGTAGATCGGCTGGTAGACCAGGCTCAGCTCGCCGCGCGCCCAGGCACCACGCAGCTCCTGCTCCAGGTGCATGCGGCGCTCGACCGCCTGGTCCATCGCCCGGCTGTAGAAGCGGAAGCAGTTCTTGCCCGCGACCTTGGCCTGGTACATCGCGATGTCGCCGTTCTTCATCAGCGACGTGGCGCTGGCGGCGTCCTCGGGGAACAGGGTGATGCCCACCGAGGTGCCGAGGAACACCTGCCGCCCCTGCAGCAGCAACGGCGCGCCCAGCTCGTCGACCAGCGCTTCGGCGAGCCGGGCGGCAACCGTGCGCGCGTCGATGGCGCCGCCCTGCGCCTCCACCAGGATCACGAACTCGTCGCCGCCGAAACGGGCCAGCATCGCGTGCTCGCCGCCGAGCCGCTCGACCGTGCTGCGTATGCGGCTGGCGAACTGCAGCAGGACGTCGTCGCCGGCGTCGTGACCGAGCGTGTCGTTGATGCGCTTGAAGTCGTCGATGTCGGCGAACAGCAGTGCCAGCTGCCGCCCCGCGCCGTGCAGTCGCAGCAGGTGGCTGTCGAGCGCCTCGCGGAACGCCAGCCGGTTGGCCAGCCCGGTGAGTGCGTCGGTGTAGGCCATCCGGCGGATGTCGCGGTCGTGGCGCGCCACGCTCTCGCGCATCTGTCCGAACGCACGCATCAGGTCGCCCAGCTCGTCGGCGCGAGCGGTGGCCGGGAGCCGGGCTTCGAACCGGCCCGCCTCGACTTCGCGGGCGGCATCGGCAAGATGGCGGATGGGCTGGACCAGCGAACGCCGCACCAGCAGCGACACCACCAGCCCGAGCAGCAGCAGGCCGGCCCCGAACAGGCCGAGCCAGGTGAGGTTGCGCCGCCCCAGATCGTCCAGCTGCGACCGCAAGGCGCCGACCGCCTGGTCCTGGACCCCGCGGAAACCGACCAGGTCATACCCCACCCGTACCCCGCCCAGCCGCTCGCTGCCGATCATGATCGGCGCGGCCACGTCCATGGTGGTGTCGCTGAATTGCGTGTGCAGCCCGCGTGCGCGGACCGCCTCGTAGGCGAAGGCGTCGTCCATCGGCTCGCCGTAGCCCGGGATGTCGTGGCTGCCGTCGTGCAGGACGTTGCCATCGGCATCGAACACATACACGTAGCGCGCATCCGGCTGCCGCATCGCGGTGCGGCCGAGCGTGCCGATCGCGTCGAGGTCGAAGTAGTACAGCGGGTTGGCGAGCGAGTCGGCCAGCTGCGCGACCATGCCCTCGCTGCGACGCCGCAGGCTCTCGCCGGCCAGCGACTGGATCGCTCCGCGGCTGAGACCCTCGACCGCCGCCTGCATCCGCTGTTCGCGATGAAGCAGCAGCGCGATCAGCGCCGCCATGCCGACCAGACCGATCGCCATCACGAGCAGGAACTGCCCGTGCAGCCCGGGACGCAGCTTCAGTTTCATTCGACTTCCGCCCGGACCCGGGCGACGCCGGCCTGCAGCCGTTGCAGGGCTTCACTGGAGGCCGGGTCGACCGGCAGGAAACGGGTGGTCTTGAAGAAGCGCAGCATCGCCTCGCGCGCGGCGGGGTCGCTGGCGGCTTCGACCAGTACCTCCTGCAGCCGCGCGCGGACCCGCGGATCCATGTCGCGCCGTACCAGCTCGACCGCGCGCGGGTACTCCGCGGTGCGGCCGATCACCCGGAAGTCGCGGCGGAACGCCTCCGGCATCCGGCGCGGGTTGTCCCAGTCGAGGTTGCTCATCACACCGGCGTCCACCAGCCGCTTATGGACCCAGGTCGAGATGTTGAGTTCGGACCGGGCGAACAGGTAGCCCAGCGCCGGCGAATCGATCACATCGTCCGGAGACAGCAGTATCTCCAGCGCGATGCCGTGGGCAAGCAGCTCGCCGGCGGGGGCGAAATAGGCGCTGGTGGACGAGGGACGCTGGAAGGCGATGCAGCGCCCGCGCAGGTCTCCCAGCGACTCGATGCCGCTGTCGCGTCGGGCGAAGAACACCGTGTGGTATTGGCTGGTGCCGTCGCGCTCGGTCAGCAGCAGCGGCTCGACGCCGGCCCGTTCGCGCAGCAGCATGCCGGTGCCGGCGGTCTCGGTGACCCAGTCGACGCGGCCGCGGCGCAGGTAGCTGGCCATCTGCTGCGGATCGCGCGCCATCAGGATGCGGCCTTCCCGGATCCCCACGTCCGCCATCCGCGGCACCACGTAGTCCAGCAGCGGCTTGAGCTGCTCGTGGTGCGACCTGGGATCGTCGCTGATGCGGCCGAGCACCAGCACGCCGTCGTCGGCCGCCAGCGCCGGCGTGGCCAGCCAGGCAAGGGCGAGCAGCAGGACGGCCAGTCGGCGCAGGCGTGGGATCAAAGCGGGAAGCTCGCGGACACCCGACGACCGGGCAGGCGGAGCCTAATTCAAACGCGGCGCGGCCGATACTGCCGCCCCACGGCCACCGATGGCCCGGCCCGTCGCCTTTTCCGACGGCGGGCGACGCGGCGGTCAGCCGCGCCGGGCGAGCATGGCCATGCGCTGGGCGTCCGACAGGATGCCGCGCAGCAGGCGGACCTCGCGTTCGTCGAGGTCGGCGCGCAGGAACAGGCGACGCAACTTGCGCATGGCAGACTCGGGCGCGCGCCCCTTGTGGAAGTCGATATCGTCGAGCGCCTCGCCCAACTGGGCGAACAGGCCTTCCAGCTGTGCGTGGGAGGCCGGCGGGTCGCGCGGCGGCGCGGGCTCGGCCGGGGCGGTACGCGCCAGCATCGCCAGCCGCAGCTCGTAGGCCAGCACCTGCACGGCCGCGGCCAGGTTCAGCGAGCTGTAGCCGGGATTGGCGGGGATGTGCACCGCGGCATGGCAGAGCTGCAACTCGTCGTTGTCCAGCCCGGTCCGCTCCCGGCCGAAGACCACCGCGACCTCGTCGCCGCCGTCCGCGGCGGCCACGGCGCGTCCTGCCGCGTCCCGTGGCAGCAGTTCCTCGAGCTGGACCCGGCGGCTGCGGGCGGTGCACCCCAGCACCAGCCGGCAATCAGCGACCGCCGCGGCCAGAGTGTCGAACCGGGCCGCGCTGTCCAGTACGTCGTCCGCGCCGGCCGCCAGCGCCGCGGATTCGGCGTTCGGGGCCTTTTCCGGCGCGACCAGGACGAGCCGTGCGAGCCCCATCGTTTTCAGCGCGCGGGCGGCCGAACCGATGTTGCCGGGGTGCTGGGTGCCCACCAGCACGATCCGCAGGTGGCCTGCTGCCGCTTCGCCGGGCATCGGCTGGGCTTCGGCCCCGGGGGTGGCCGGTGTCGACTTGGTGCTCATGGTGCAATGGTAAACTGCGCGGCCGGCCACGACCCCGTCGTGCAATCGCCGGCCCGCTCTTTCTCCCCGCCAGTCCGCCCCTGTTCGCTCAGCAAGTCGAGGCCGTTTGCCATGCAGAAACCCGCCGTCACCCTCATGGTCAAGGCCGCCCGTGCCGCCGGCAACGTGCTGTTGCGCCACATGCACAAGCTCGATGCGCTGAACGTGGTCGAGAAGGACCGGCTGGACTTCGCCAGCGAGGTCGACGGACTGGCCGAGAAGGAGATCATCAAGGAGTTCCGCCGCTCCACGCCGGATTACGCGATCCTGGGCGAGGAAGGCGGCTCGGTGAAGTCGAAAACCGGCAGCCGCTTCACCTGGGTGATCGATCCGCTCGACGGCACCAGCAACTATCTCCGCGGCATCCCCCACTTCTGCGTCTCGCTGGCGCTGGTCGAGAACGGCGAGCCGGTCCACGGAGTGATCTTCGACCCGCTGCGCAATGAGCTGTTCACCGCCAGCCGTGGCAGCGGCGCGACCCTCAACGACAAGCGCATCCGCGTCGCCGACCGCAAGGACCTGGACGGCGCGATCGTCCTCACCGGCTTCCCGCCCCGCGAGCGCAAGCGCGCCAGCGCGCAGCTCAAGTGCCTCGACACGCTGCTGGTGGAGATCGAGGACATCCGCCGCACCGGTTCGGCCGCGCTCGACCTGGCCTACGTCGCCTGCGGCCGTGCCGACGCGTATTTCGAAGCCGGGGTGAAGCCGTGGGATATTGCCGCCGGCGCGCTGATGGTTCGCGAGGCAGGCGGCAAGGTATCGGACTACCGGGGCCGATCGACCGGCCCGATGGACGCCCGCAGTCCCGACACCCGTCCGCTGCTGGCAGGCAACATCAAGGTCGCCGAGCTGCTGCAGCAGCGGATCGTGAATACCGGGTATGCCGCGGCGTTCGAATGACGGATTCCGGGGCAGGTGAGCGCCTGCCGGCGTGCTTTCGCGCGCAGCGGTATGGAGCCGGATCCGGAACTGGACCTGGATCTGGACCCAGGTTCGGTTCGGGTTTTTCGATGGGTTCGGGCCCCGGTTGGGATTCGGGCTGTTGTAGGAGCGGCTTCAGCCGCGATCCGGCAATCGTTCGCCCGCACCCACTCCATGATCGCGGCTGAAGCCGCTCCTACAGCCGTACCCGCCCCCGCGTAACCCGCTCCCGTCCGGACACAGAAAAGGCCACGCGATCGCGTGGCCTTTTTCTTACCCGTGGCAAACGTCGATCAGGGCCGGCGAGCCAGCGCCGCCTCGTCCTTGGCCTTCGGCAGCAGGTCCTGCTTGGTGACCTTCAGGAACCCGAGGGTCAACAACGGCGCCGCCACGAAGATCGAAGACAGCGTACCCACGACCACGCCGATCATCTGCGACTCGGCCATGCCGCGCAGCGAGCCGCCGCCGTACAGGTACAGCGCCAGCACGGTCAGGAAGGCCACGAACGAGGTGATCACCGTCCGCGACAGTGTCTGGTTGATCGACGCGTTGATGATCTGGTCGGGGTCGGCGCGCATCGAACGGAAGTTGTCGCGGATGCGGTCGAACACGACGATGGTGTCGTTGATCGAGAAGCCCAGCACCGACAGCACGCCGGCCAGCACGGTCAGGTCGAACTCGTGGCCGGTGAGCGCGAACCAGCCCAGCACGATCACCACGTCCTGCAGCGAGGCGATCACCGCGGCGATGGCGAACTTCTTCTCGAACCGGAACGAGATGTAGATCAGGAAGCCGACGACGACGAAGATCACCGCCCAGATGCCGTTGAGCGCGAGCTCCTGGCCGACCTGGGGACCCACGAAGGCGCTGCTCACGACGGTGCCGGGATTGTCCGGCGTCGACACCGCGCGGGTGATCTGCTGGGCCGCCTGGGCATTGGCGGCGACGTTGTCCTCGGCGTCGTCCACGCCGTCCAGCTGCATCCGGACCAGCAGGTCGTTGCCGGAGCCGAACGAAATGACCTGGGCGTCGCCGAAACCGGCCTCGGCCAGGCGGCCACGCGCGTCGTTGATGTCGACCGGCTTGTCGAAGCGCAGTTCGGTGACCGTGCCGCCGGTGAAGTCCAGCGCGAAGTTGAAGCCCTTGGTGGCGACGGCGCCGATGGAGGTCGCGACCATCAGGGCCGCGATCACGAACGCCACCCACTTCATCCGCAGGAAGTTGATCCTGGGCTCGGCCGGGAAAAAGGTCAGAGGTTTCATGGTCGTTTCCCGTGTCTCGTCAGATCGCGATGGACTTGAGCTTCTTGCGCCAGCCGTAGATCAGCGTGGCCATCGCGCGCGATGCCGACACCGCGGTGTACATCGACGTGACGATGCCGACGATCAGCGCGACCGCGAAGCCCTTCACCGGGCCGGTGCCGAACGCGAACAGCGCGACGCCGGCGAGGACGGCGGTCATGTTGGCGTCGGTGATGGTGCCGGTGGCCTTCTCGTAGCCGGTCGCGATGGCGGTCTTGGCCGGCATACCGGCGCGCAGCTCCTCGCGTATGCGTTCGTTGATCAGCACGTTGGCGTCCACCGACAGGCCCACCGTCAGCGCGATGCCGGCCAGGCCCGGCAGGGTCAGGGTGGCGCCGAACAGCGACATCACCGCGACCAGCATCAGGATGTTGAGCAGCAGCGCGGCGCAGGTGATCAGGCCGAACATGCGGTAGTAGACGAGGAAGAACAGCAGCGCGAAGCAGAACGAGTACGCCACGGCGGTCAGGCCGCGCTCGATGTTCTCCTTGCCCAAGCTCGGGCCGACGACGCGCTCCTCGACGAAATCCATCGGCGCGGCCAGCGAGCCCGAGCGCAGCAGCAGCGCCAGGTCCGCCGCTTCCTTGGCGCTGTCCAGGCCGGTGGTCTGGAACTCCTTGCTGAAGACGCCGTTGATGGTCGCGACCGAGATCACCTCCTCGCTGACGCGGGTGGTGCGGACTTCCTCGCCGTTGACCATCCGCACCTCGGGGATGCGGTCGATGTACACCACCGCCATCGGCTTGCCGACGTTCTGGCTGGTGAAGTCGAACATGCGCTGGCCACCCGACGCGTCCAGCCGCACCGAGACCGAGGGCGTACCCGACTGCGGGTCGACGCCGGAGGTCGCGCCGATCAACTGGTCGCCGGAGGCGATCACGCGCTTGTTGAGCAGGATCGGGATCGGCTTGCCGTCCGGTCCGAGCTCCTTGCGGTAGTAGACCTTGGCCTGCGGCGGGACGTTGCCGCTGGCGACGGCGTCGTAGGCGTTGCCCTCGACCACCGCGCGGTACTCGAGGGTGGCGGTCGCGCCGATCAGGCGCTTGGCCTCGGCGGTGTCCTGCACGCCGGCCAGCTCGACGACGATGCGGTCGCTGCCCTGCCGCTGGATCAGCGGCTCGGCGACGCCCAGTGCGTTGATGCGGTTGCGCAGGGTGCCGAGGTTCTGCTCCAGCGCCGCGGTCGCCATGCGCTGCAGCTCGGCCTCGGGAATCCGCACGGTGATGGTGCGCCCCTCCACCTCGGCGGTCAGCGCCGGCTGGCTGGTGGCGATCTGCTGCCGGGCCTGGTCGAGCGCGGAAGCATCGGCCAGGGTGACCACGACGCTGTTGTCCGGGCGCCGGGTGACCGACTCGTAGCGCACCCGTGCGTCGCGCAGCACCACCCGGATGTCCTCGACGATCGCGGTCAGGTGCTTGTCTAGCGCGGCCGCCTGGTCGACCTGCATCAGGAAGTGGACGCCGCCCTGCAGGTCCAAGCCGAGCGACATGCCCTCGGCTCCCAGCGCGGTCAGCCAGTCAGGCACGGTCGAGGCGAGGTTGAGCGCCGACACGTAGTCGCTGCCGAGCATCGGCTCGAGCGCGTCGGATGCCCGCGTCTGCTGTTCGGCGTTGGGCAGCCGGACCAGCACGCCGTCATCGGCGAGCTCGACACCCTTGACCGGCACCCCGGCCTGCTCGAGCGTCGTCTCGACGCGCTCCACCAGCGCGGCGTCCACGGTCGCACCGCGGTTGGCGGTGATCTGCACCGACGGATCCTTCTGGTACAGGTTGGGCAACGCGTACAGCGTGCTCAGCAGGATGGCCAGCACCAGTACGACGTATTTCCAGCGCGCGTAAGTCAGCATCGATTGCCCCTGCGGCAGCTCCCCGGCCGCCGTTGGTCAAATGGGTTGGAGACGGCTCAGGCCGACTTCAAGGTGCCCTTGGGCAGGACATTGGCGATGGCGCCCTTCTGCACGCGGATGCGCACGTTGTCGGCGATCTCGACGGTGATGAAGTTGTCGCCCAGGTCGACCACGGTGCCGGCGATGCCGCCGTTGGTCAGCACCTCGTCGCCGCGCGAGAGCTTCTCCAGCATCGCCTTGTGCTCCTTGGCGCGCTTCATCTGCGGGCGGATCATCAGGAAGTACATCACGCCGATCAGCAGGATCGGGAACAGCAGCGACATGCCGAAGCCGCCCGGCTGGGCCGCGGTCTGGGCGTGGGCGGGGGCGATCACGAGGTCGAGCAGGTTCATGTCGGTATCCGTGAAGGACTGAAAATAAGCCGGGGATTATGCCACGGCGGTGGCGCCGGCCTTTGCCGTTGCTGGCGCCGGCCGGGCGGGCCGGCACGGGCGGGTGGTCAGCCCGGCCTGCGGGCCGCGTAGAAGGACTCGCGGAAGGCGCCGAAGGTTCCCTGCCCGATCGCCTCGCGCATGCCGGCCATCAGCCGCTGGTAGTGGCGCAGGTTGTGCAGGGTGCCCAGCATCGGGCCGAGCATCTCGTTGCAGCGGTCCAGGTGGCGCAGGTAGCTGCGGCTGAAACCGCCCGCGCAGGCGTGGCAGTCGCAGCCCTCCTCGATCGGCCGCAGGTCCTTCTCGTATTTCGAGTTGCGGATGCGGACCACGCCCTCGCGGGTGAAGAAGTGGCCGTTGCGGGCGTTGCGGGTCGGCATCACGCAGTCGAACATGTCGACGCCGCGGGCCACCGCTTCGACCAGGTCCTCCGGCCGGCCGACGCCCATCAGGTACCGCGGACGGTCTTCCGGCAGCTGCGGCGTGGTGTGCTCGAGCATCGCATTGCGCTCGGCCTCGGGTTCGCCGACCGCGAGGCCGCCGATCGCGTAGCCGTCGAAACCGATCTCCTTGAGCGCTTCCGCCGAACGGGTCCGCAGCCCGTGGTGGACGCCGCCCTGGACGATGCCGAACAGCGCCGCGTCGTTGCCCTCGTGCGCGCGCTTGGAGCGCTCGGCCCAGCGCAGGCTCAACTCCATCGAGCTGCGCGCGACCTCCTCGGTCGCCGGGTACGGCGTGCACTCGTCGAAGATCATCACGATGTCCGAGCCGAGCACCTTCTGGATCCGCATGCTCTCCTCGGGACCGAGGAACACCTGGCTGCCGTCGGTCGGCGCGGCGAAGGTGACGCCCTGCTCGGTGATCGTGCGCTTGTGCGCCAGCGAGAACACCTGGAAGCCGCCGGAGTCGGTCAGGATCGGCCCGTCCCAGCGCTCGAACCCGTGCAGCCCGCCGTGCGCCTCGATCACCTCCAGCCCCGGTCGCAGGTACAGGTGGAAGGTGTTGCCGAGGATGATCTCGGCGCCCAGCTCGCGTACCTGATGCGGCAGCACGCCCTTGACCGAACCGTAGGTGCCGACCGGCATGAACGCCGGGGTTTCGACCGTGCCGCGCGGAAAGGCGAGCCGGCCGCGGCGGGCGGCGCCGTCGGTGTCGAGCAGTTCGAAGGACATCCGGCTCACGGGTGGGCCTCCGGGAACAGCAGCATCGCGTCTCCGTAGGAGAAGAACCGATAGCGTTCGGCGATCGCGTGCGCGTAGGCGGCGAGGATCCGGTCCTTGCCGGCAAACGCGGAGACCATCATCAGCAGGGTGCTCTCGGGCAGGTGGAAGTTGGTGACCATCGCGTCGACCGAGCGCATCCGGTAACCGGGCAGGATGAAGAGCCGGCTCTCGCCGGCGAACGGGCGCAACTCGCCGTCCGGATTGGCTGCGGTGCGCTGCATCGCCGATTCCAGCGCGCGCACCACGGTGGTACCGACGGCGATCACGCGCCCGCCGGCGGCGCGCGTGCGACGGACCCGTTCGACCAGCTCCGCACCGACGTTGATCCACTCGCTGTGCATCACGTGCTCGGACAGGTCATCGACCCGCACCGGCTGGAAGGTACCGGCGCCGACGTGGAGGGTGACGTGGCCGGACTGCACGCCCTTGGCCGTCAGCGCGTCCAGCAGCGGCTGGTCGAAATGCAGGCCGGCGGTCGGCGCCGCGACCGCGCCGGTGTTGCGGGCGAACACGGTCTGGTAGCGCTCGGCATCGTCGGCGCCCGGCTCCCGCTGGATGTACGGCGGCAACGGCAACCGGCCGGCATGCAGCAACCATTGCTCCAGCCCTTCGGGCACGTGGAAACGCAGGCGGTAGAACTCGCCGTCGCGCCCGAGCACCTCGGCCTCGCCGCCGGCATCGAGCGCGATCCGCGCACCCGCTTTGGGCGACTTGCTGACCCCCAGCTGGGCACGCGCCTCCATGCCACCGAGCAGCCGTTCGATCAGGATCTCGACCCGGCCGCCGGTCTGCTTGGTGCCGAACAGCCGCGCCGGGATCACCCGGGTGTCGTTGAACACCAGCAGGTCGCCGGGCTGGAGCAGGTCCGGCAGTTCGGAGAACACGCGGTCGGCGAACGCCGCCGGCGCCGGTGGCACGACCAGCAGCCGGCTGGCCGAACGCTCCGGCAGCGGCGCCTGGGCGATCAGCCCGGGCGGCAGGTGGTAGATGAAATCGGACTTCTTCAAGCAGCTGGCTCTCGGTGCGCCGGCCCTGCCGGGGCGGCGCGGGGAAACGGCACAGTGTAGCCGTGGCGGGGGTTATGCCCGCGAACCGCGCGTGATAGAATCGCGCAAACGATTGTTTTTTAACGGAAAACGCCGGACCACGGGATTCATCCAAACGGGGTTATGGGCGCCGGGTGGCGCCGCTGCAGACCCGGCCTGTGCGTTCCGGGCGTTTTCCGCACCACAGGAGAACCGACCCGAATGTCCAGCGCTTCCGATTCCATCGTCGCCAAGCTCGCGCCGCTGCGCGCCCACGGTGGCGAACGCCGCACGGTCGGCCTCGACGACGCCACCCTCGCCCGCTTCGCCGGCAACGTGGAACTGGCCGGGGCCGTCGATGCCGCGGTGGCCGAGTACGGCCGCATCAGGGACGGCGCGCTGGGCAGCGACGCCGCGGCCCTGCTCGACCTCGACGAGCGCGCCCAGGCCGAGGCCATCCAGGCCGGCTACGTCAACTTCTACCAGGATGACGCGGTCAACCCGTATGTCGCCCTCGCCGCGCGCGGTCCGTGGATCGTCACCCTCAAGGGCGCGGTGCTGCACGACTCGGGCGGCTACGGCATGCTCGGTTTCGGCCACACCCCGGCGCAGGTGATCGAGGCGATGGCCAAGCCGCAGGCGATGGCCAACATCATGACCCCGAGCCTGTCGCAGCTGCGCTTCAACAGCATGCTGCGCGAGGCGATCGGCCTCGGCCGCGACTGCCCCTACAGCCACTTCCTGTGCCTCAACTCGGGCTCGGAGTCGGTCACCCTCGCCGCCCGCATCGCCGACACCAACGCCAGGACGATGACCGACGAAGGCGGTCGTCATGCCGGCCGCGCGATCAAGCGCGTGGTGGTCAAGGGCGGCTTCCACGGCCGTACCGACCGTCCGGCGCTGTATTCGGATTCCACCCGCAAGACCTACCTGCAGTACCTGGCCAGCTACCGCGGCGAGGACAGCGTCATCGCCGTCCAGCCGTACGACATCGGCGCGCTGGAACAGGTATTCGCCGATGCCGACGCCAACGGCTGGTTCATCGAGGCGATGTTCCTGGAGCCGGTGATGGGCGAAGGCGATCCGGGCCGCAGCGTGCCGGTCGACTTCTACAACGCCGCCCGCCGGCTGACGAAGGACCACGGCTCGCTGCTGCTGGTCGACTCGATCCAGGCCGGCCTGCGCGCCAACGGCGTGCTGTCGATCGTCGACTACCCCGGCTTCGAGAATGTCGAGGCGCCGGACATGGAGACCTACTCCAAGGCGCTCAACGCCGGCCAATACCCGCTGTCGGTGCTCGCGGTGGGCGAACGCGCGGCCGGGATCTACCGCAAGGGCCTGTACGGCAACACCATGACCACCAACCCGCGCGCGCTCGACACCGCCTGCGCGGTGCTGTCGATGGTGACTCCGCAGGTCCGCGAGAACATCCGCGCGCGCGGCGCCGAGGCGATCGAAAAGCTGGAGAAGCTCAAGGCAGAGCTGGGCGGGCTGATCACCAAGGTCCAGGGCACAGGCCTGCTGTTCTCCTGCGAGCTCTCGCCGGAGTTCAAGTGCTACGGCGCCGACTCCACCGAGGAGTGGCTGCGCGAGCACGGCATCGGCGTGATCCACGGCGGCACCAACTCGCTGCGCTTCACCCCGACCTTCACCATGACCAGCGAAGAACTCGACCTGCTGGTGGCGATGGTCGGGCGCGCGTTGAAGGAAGGCCCACGCGCCAGCCAGGCCGCGGCGGCCTGAGCGCCCCCCATGATCGAGGTACCGAAAAGGCCGGGCATGTCCCGGCCTTTTTCTTGGGTGCCGCACCCCGGTTCCAGGATGGGCCGGCAAGACGCTGGCTATCGCAGTGATATGACAAATCGAATGGAGTAAATCGATAGACGCGGGCAATGTAGGAACACCCAGGCAGCCGCCGCCACCCAGGAGCCTCCCCCATGAGCCAGAACGACACGCGCAAACCCGGACACACGACCGGTTCGACCACCGGAACCGGCGCGCCGGCCCCCAGTGACCGCCACTCGCTGACCATCGGCCCCAACGGTCCGATCCTGCTGCACGACGTGCACTTCCTCGAGCAGATGGCGCACTTCAACCGCGAGAAGGTGCCCGAGCGCCAGCCGCACGCCAAGGGTGCCGGCGCGTTCGGCGTGTTCGAGGCCACCGCGGACGTGTCCAGGTACACGAAGGCGGCGCTGTTCCAGCCGGGCGCGAAGACCGACATGCTGGCGCGCTTTTCCACCGTCGCCGGCGAACAGGGCAGCCCCGACACCTGGCGCGACGTGCGCGGCTTCTCGCTGAAGTTCTACACCGACGAGGGCAACTACGACCTGGTCGGCAACAACACCCCGGTCTTCTTCCTGCGCGACCCGATGAAGTTCCCGCACTTCATCCGCAGCCAGAAGCGCCTGCCCGACTCCGGGCTGCGCGACAACCACATGCAGTGGGACTTCTGGACCAGCAACCCCGAGTCCGCCCACCAGGTCACCTACGTGATGGGCATCCGCGGCCTGCCGCGCACCTGGCGCCACATGAACGGCTACGGCTCCCACACCTACATGTGGATCAACGCCGCCGGCGAGAAGTTCTGGGTCAAGTACCACTTCCACACCGAGCAGGGCATGGAGTTCTTCAGCAACGCCCAGGCCGCCGAGATGGCGGGGCGCGACGCCGACTTCCATCGCAGCGACCTGTTCGCGGCGATCGCCCGCGGCGAGCACCCGAGCTGGCGGTTGTCGGTGCAGGTGATGCCGTACGCGGACGCGGCCAACTATCGCTTCAACCCGTTCGACCTCACCAAGGTGTGGCCGCATGCCGACTACCCGCTGATCCCGGTCGGCACGATGACGCTCAACCGCAACCCCGAGAACTTCTTCGCCCAGATCGAACAGGCGGCGTTCTCGCCGGGCAACACGGTGCCGGGGATTGGTCTTTCGCCGGACAAGATGCTGCTGGGCCGCGCGTTCGCCTATGCCGACGCGCAGCGCAACCGGATCGGCACCAACTTCCACCAGCTGCCGGTCAACCAGCCCAAGTGCCCGGTCAACAGCTACCTGTTCGACGGCCAGATGGCCTACCACCACAGCGGCAACGCACCGGTGCACGCGCCCAACAGTGGCGGCCGGCCGTGGGCCGACCGGAGCGGCCCGGTCGATGACGGCTGGGAAACCGACGGCGACATGGTCCGCAGCGCCTATACCCTGCATGCCGGGGACGACGACTTCGGCCAGGCCGGCACGCTGGTGCGCCAGGTGTTCGACGACGCCCAGCGCGATGCGCTGGTCGAGCAGGTGTCCGGCAGCTTGCTGGGCGGCGTGCGCAGCCCGGTGCTGGAGCGCGCGTTCGAGTACTGGAAGAACATCGACCCGCAGGTCGGCCAGCGGATCGAGGACAAGGTCCGCCAAGGCAGCGCGCCAATGCCCGCCGAAGGCATGGGCGAAGGCTGACCGGCTGCGGACGTGCTTCCGACGTCCGGGCCGCGGTTCAGCGGCCCGGGCGTTTGCGCATCCAGGCGCCCAGCGCGGCCGCGGCGGCGAAGCCGATCAGCCACGGCCACCAGCGCGGACCGGGCTTGTCGGCTGCCGGCACGGCGCGGGCGGGCTCGGCCGTGCGCCGGGCGGCGGGCGTTGCAGGGGCGGCAACCGGGGCGGCCACCCGCCAGGCGCCGTCGACCAGCTCGACCTTGCCGGCGAGTGGAGGCAACACGAGTTCGCGCCAGCTCACCCGCAGGTCGCCGATCTGCGGATCCAGTGGATTCTCGGAGCTGATCAGGCCGTCGCCTTCGGGCTGGAACGTCGCCGACAGATTGCCCGGCAGGCGCGAAAAGCCGGGGCGGAAATCCTCCCAGCGGCCGATGATCTTCAGCACCCGGGTGTCCAATGGCCTGCCATCGAGTGTCGCGCTGTCGGCCCACCAGCGGCGTCCCTCGAGCGGGATCGACGCCGGGTTTTCATGGCCGGGCGCGAAACCCGACGAGTCCACCAGCGCGGCCTTCCACTCGCGCTGGTAGCGGTCTTCACCGACGCGCAGCCACTGGTACATCTCGACCCGGCGGTCGAGGCCGAACTGATCGGTACCGACGCCGAATTCGCGATCCAGCAACTCGCCGCCGGAGCGCGGCGGACCCTCCGGCTCGAGCGCGGCCGGCGCCTGCGCGAGCGCCGCGCCCGCGGCCAGCCACAGCGCCGCGAGCCACGCGGCCGGCCTCATGCCGACAGCGACCTCGCCCGCAGGTGGGCCACTTCGTGCACGGTGCCGTAACGGCCCCGCTCGTCGCGCGTCACCTGCGCGAGCGCACAACCCGGGTCATGGGTAAAGAACAGGTGGACGTTGCGTTCGAGCTTGTCGGCCAGGAACGCCTGCTTCTCGTCGATCAGCAACTCGGCGTTGCGGTCGTACCCCATCGTGATCGGCACGTGCACCCAGGGCCGGCCGGGGATCAGGTCGGCGCAGAACACCACGCCGCCGTGGGGCTGTCCATCCGCACGTTCCGGCCCGACGATCTCCGACAGCATCAGCCCCGGCGTGTGGCCATGGCTGAAGTCGAAACGCACCGCTTCGCCAAGCGTCCGCGAGAACTCGCCGTCGACCAGTTCCAGCCGTCCGGTCGCCTCGATCAGGCCCGGCAACTCGGGGATGAAGCTTGCGCGGTCGCGCGGATGCGGCGCCTGCGCCCGCTCCCAGTGTTCGCGGCCGATGACGTAGCTGGCGTTGGGGAACACGAGCCGCGGCGGCTCGCCTTCCGCATACGGCGCGAGCAGTCCGCCGGCATGGTCGAAGTGCAGGTGCGACAGCACGACGACGCCGATGTCCTCCGGTGCGAAACCGGCCTCGGCGAGCGAGTCGAGCAGTACGTGGCGCTCCTCGACCACCCCGTAGCGCTCGCGCAGCTTCGGCTCGAAGAAGGCGCCAATGCCGGTCTCGAACAGCACCGTCTTCCCCGCCAGCGGGGTGGCCAGCAGGGCGCGGCAGGCCAGCTCGATGCGGTTGAGTTCGTCGGGCGGCGCCCACTTGCTCCACATCGCGCGTGGCGCATTGCCGAACATGGCGCCGCCGTCCAGCTTCTGGCTGTTGCCCATCAGCGACCAGAGTTTCATGCCCGCTCCCATGACAGTCGCAGCGACGCTGCAGTGCACGCAATGATCGGCGATCGGACGCGGAAGCGAAACCGCGCTACGGCTCCAGCAGCACCTCGGCCTCGCCCACCGGATTGCGCGGGTCGGTACCGCCGGACAGGGTGTTGGTGCGCTTGTCCCAGGCGACGGTCTGCAGGTTGCCCCAGGTGCCTTCGTCCGCGTTGACCGTGTGGCCCATCGCCTCCAGCGTCCCGATCACGTCGGAAGACAGCGCGTCCGGTTCGGCCGAGATGACGTCGGGCAGCCATTGGTGGTGGAAGCGCGGCAGCGCGGCGACCTGCTGGGCGTCCAAGCCGGCGTCGTAGCCGAGGATGCCCACCAGCACTTCGGTGATGATCCGGCTGCCTCCGGGCGCGCCGAGGATGGCCACCTTGTCCTGCGACTCGATGAAGCTCGGCGTCATCGAGCTGAGCATGCGCTTGCCCGGCTCCACCGCGTTGGCCTCGAAGCCCATCACGCCGAACGCGTTGGGCGTGCCCGGCTTGAGCGCGAAGTCATCCATCTCGTTGTTGAGGATCACCCCGGTACCGGGCGCGACCAGGCCGGAGCCGTACAGCAGGTTGACGGTCTGGGTCGCCGAGACGCGGTTGCCTTCGCCGTCGATGATCGAGAAATGGGTGGTCTCCTCGTCTTCCAGCGGCACCGGCTGGCCCGAGATCAGCGCGCTGGGCGTCGCCTTGTCAGGGTGGATGGTGGCGCGCAGACCGGCCGCGTAACGGGGATCGGTCAACAGGTCGAGCGGCATCTCGACGAAGTCGGGATCGCCGAGATAGATCGTGCGGTCGCGATAGGCGCGGCGCATCGCCTCGACCACCAGGTGGGTGCGCTTGGCTTCATCCAGCGCGGCCAGGTCCCACGGCTCGAGGATCTGCAGCATCTGCGCCAGGGCCACGCCGCCGGATGACGGCGGCGGCGCGGTGACCACGTGCCAGCCGTCGTAGTCGAACTCGATCGGTTCGCGCTCTCGCACCCGGTAGCCGGCCAGCTCGTCGGCGGTCCAGCGGCCGCCCTCTTCGGCCACGGCCGCCAGCAGCCCGTCGCCGACGTCGCCTCGGTAGAAGCCGTCGAAGCCGCGTTCGGCCAACAGCTCGAGCGTGCGCGCCAGGTCCGGCTGGCGCAGGGTCTCGCCGACCTGCGGGGGGTCGCCATCGGCCAGGAACACCGCGCGGGTGCCGCGGTACCGCTCCATCACCTCGCTGCGGCGCGCGTAGCCCTTTTCGAGCCGCTCGTAGACCGGGAAGCCCTCGCGTGCGATGCGGATCGCCGGCGCCAGCGTGGTCGACAGCGGCAGTTCGCCGAATTCGCCGGCCAGGTGGACCAGCGCCGCCGGCAGGCCCGGGATGCCGGCCGACCACGGGCCGTTGGTCGCCCGGTCGCGGTCGAGGTCGCCGTCCGCGTCAAGATAGGCTTCGGGCGTCGCGGCCGCCGGCGCGGTTTCGCGTGCGTCGACGAAGACATCGCGCCCGCTGGCGGCGTCGTGCAGCAGGAAGAACCCGCCACCACCGAGGCCTGAACTGATCGGCTCGACCACCGACAGGGTGGACGACACTGCCACCGCGGCGTCGAACGCATTGCCGCCGGCGCGGATCATCTCCAGGCCGGCCTCGGTAGCGAGCGAATGGGCACTGGCGATGGCGGCGCCGGGCGGGGTGGCCTCCGCCTGCCGCGGCGGCTCGCCGGCCGGTGCGTTCGTGGTGCAGCCCGCCAGTACGGCGGACGCCAGAAGGCCGGTCAGCATTACCGGTCGCATTGCCATGTGCATCGCTCGCTCCTGTGGTTACGGACTCTGCTGCAGACGCGCCAGCTTGGCCAGCAATTGTTCGTGGGATTCGGGGATGTCGGGATCCGGATCGATGCATTCGACCGGACAGACCACCACGCACTGGGGTTCGTCGAAATGGCCGACGCACTCGGTGCAGCGCGCCGGGTCGATCACGTAGATGGTTTCGCCCTGCGCGATCGCCTGGTTCGGGCAGGCCGGTTCACAGACGTCGCAGTTGACGCAGAGTTCGTTGATCTTGAGGGACATGGGGTACGCGGCTGGCGGCAGGAAGACCTGTGCCTTGCCGGATCGCCGCTCCTGGAAAACCGTGTCCGCGGACCTCCCGGAGGAGAACCGCGGCCATCCGGTGCTGTACCGGGCGCCGCCCGGCAAGGGGCGCGACCGGCAAGACCCGCGCCCGACCGCCGGGCGCGGGCACTGGCATTACTTGGCTTCGATGAACTGGTAGGTCACGCCGGCCGGTTCGACCGCCGCGCGCACGCGCTCGTTGTCGGCGGCGTCGCCGATGAAGAGCAGCTTGACACCCTTCATCGAACCCGCGTCCACCTTGCCGAACGCGCCGACGATGATGTCGGCCATCATCGCCGACTCCGGCGAGCCGAACGCGATCAGGTTGCCTTCGACGATGCCGCGCTGCATCGCGACTTCGATCTCTTCCTTCAGGCGCTCGTGCGCACCCTCGAAGCCGGCCGACTCGGAGGACGGCAGGTAGTAGAGGTACGGGTTGTTGTTGATGTCGCCCATGTTGCGGGTGACCACGTCGGACAGGTACAGGCCCCAGGCCTGCTCGTCGTTGTTGTCGGCCGGGCGGGTCACCGCGGGCTTGGCTTCGGCGACGGTGTCGGCGGGTGCTTCCTCCTTCTGGCAGGCGGCGAGCATCGGCAGCGAAAGGCAGGCGATCAACAGCAGGCGGGTGGTGGTCTTCATCGGGTTCCCCTTCTGGGTCTGGAAAATCATGCTTGGGTGCGCCGCCATTGGGCCTGCAACGCGTCGGCCACCGCCGGTGGCACGAAACCGGAAACGTCGCCGCCGAGGCGGGAGATTTCGCGTACCAGCGACGAGGAAATGAATCCGTACTGTTCGGCGGGGGTCAGGAACAGGGTCTCGACGTCCGGGATCAGGTGGCGGTTCATGCTGGCCAGCTGGAACTCGTACTCGAAATCCGACACCGCGCGCAGGCCGCGCAGCAGTACGCCGGCGCCGACTTCCGACACAAAGTGGGCCAGCAGCGAATGGAAGCCGCGCACCTCCACGTGCGGGTGGTGGGCCACCGCTTCGCGCGCCAGTCGTACCCGCAGGTCGAGATCGAGCGCGGGCCGCTTGGCCGGACTTTCCGCCACGCCGATGACCAACCGGTCGAACAGCTGCGCGGCCCGGTCGACCAGGTCGATGTGACCGTTGGTGATCGGGTCGAAAGTGCCGGGATAGACGGCGATACGGTGGCGGGCCAGGGTCATTCGGAGACGGGTTCGGTGGGGCGGCCATCCGGGCCTGCCGGGTCGCCGGGCAGTGTATCAGCGGCAGTCCGGTCCGAAGCCGGCGGGCGGCGGTAGAGGGCGTAGCGGACCTCGCGGGTGCGACCTTCGCGATGCATGTTCCAGCCCGATGGCACGGCCACCCGCGCCTCCAGCGGTGTCTCCACGTAGAGCCAGCCGGTGTCGGCGACCAACGGCGTCAATGCCGGCAGCACGTCGCTCCAGAGCCCGGCGGCGAACGGCGGGTCGACGAAGGCGATATCGAAGGCCCCGCGCGGTTGCGCAGGCAGCCATGCCAGTGCATCGGCCTGCACCACGGTGGCCGCCTCCCCGCCCGGCAGCCGCCTCGTAACGTCGAGCAGCCCCTCGGCCAGCATGCGGTCGCGTTCGACCAGCACCGCCGAAACCGCGCCACGCGACAGCGCCTCCAGGCCGAGCGCGCCGCTGCCGGCGAACAGATCGAGCACCCGCGCGCCCGGCAGCGCCGGCGCCAGCCAGTTGAACAGAGTCTCCCGGACGCGGTCGGCAGTCGGACGCAGCCCGGCCACGTCCGCCACCGGCAGCTTGCTGCCACGCCAGCGGCCGCCGATCAGGCGCACCTGGCCTTGTGCGGGATGCCGGACGCTGGCGGGTCGGCCGGCGGTTCTGGACGGGGGTTTCTTCATCGGAGCGGTCTGGAGGCCGGTGCTAGCATGTGCGGCCATTGTCCAACATGTCCCGAGCCGCCACTCGATGGTCAGTTTTTTCCGTCGCAAGAAGCCCGAATCCGCGAGTCCTTCCGATCGGCGCTATAGCGCCGAGGAGCTGGCGGCCGCGTTTCCGGGCGCACCGGCCCAGGCCGATGTCGCGCAGGACGGGGTCACACCCGCAGCGGACGAACCGGAGCACGTGGCGGAGCGGCACGGCAGCAACCCCGACTTCACGCGGGACACCGCTGCCGACACGACGCTGGTGGTGAGCGCGCTGGAAACGCAGGCCGCCCCCGTGCCGGCCCCGGTGCCGGCCTCCGCGCCGATTTTTCCTGTCCACGATGAGGACGCCAAGCCCGCATCGGCGCCCGCATCGGCACCCGCTCTGCCGCCGGTATCGGTGACGACGCCCGCGCCTCCGCGGCCGGCAGCCGCCGCTCCCGAAAGTTCACCCGCCGAGCCGGACCCAGGCATCGCGCCGTCGGTTTCCGAAAAACCCGCCGCGCCGGCCGGCAAGCCGGGCTGGCGCGAACGCCTGCGCGGCAGCGCATTCGCCCGCAGCTTTGGCGGGCTGTTCTACGCCAATCCCAAGCTCGACGACGACCTGCTCGACCAGATCGAGACCGCGCTGATCACCGCCGACGTGGGCGTGGCCGCCACCACCGAACTGGTGGAAGGGCTGCGCCGGCGGATGAAGTCGCGCGAGTTCGCCGACGCGCAGGCCCTGCTCGCCGCCCTGCGCGAGCAACTGCTGGCCCTGCTGCGCCCGGTCGCGGTGCCGCTGCAGATACCGCGACAGGACAGGCCGTTCGTAATGCTGACCGTCGGCGTCAACGGCGTCGGCAAGACCACCACCATCGGCAAGCTGGCGCGGCGCTTCAAGGACGAGGGACGCCCGCTGATGCTGGCCGCCGGCGACACCTTCCGTGCCGCGGCGGTCGCGCAACTGCAGGCGTGGGGCGAGCGCAACGGCGTGACCGTGATCGCACAGGGCCAGAACGCCGACGCCGCTTCGGTCGCGTTCGACGCGCTGCAGGCCGCCACCGCACGCCGCACCGGCGTACTGATCGCCGACAGCGCCGGCCGGCTGCACACCCAGCAGGGATTGATGGCCGAGCTGGGCAAGATCAAACGGGTGCTGCAGAAGATCGACCCGTCCGCACCGCACGAGGTGCTGATGGTGATCGACGGCACCACCGGCCAGAACGCGCTGAGCCAGCTGCGCCAGTTCCACGCCGCGGTCGGCGTGACCGGCCTGGTGGTGACCAAGCTCGACGGCACCGCCAAGGGCGGCGTGGTGTTCGCACTCGCGCGCGAGTTCGGCATTCCAATCCGCTTCGCCGGCATCGGCGAGCGCCCCGAGGATCTGCGCGTATTCGACGCCGAGGCTTTTGTCGACGCGCTCCTGCCGGAGACGCTCGGCGCCTAGCCGGGTCGCCCGTTGAACACCGCGACGGAGCCGCGAAACCGCCGCGTCAGCCGCCGCGCGCTGGCCTGGGGGATATGCGCCGTGCTGCTGGCGCTGATCGCCGTGGCACTGCTGTGGGTGGCGCAACCCGCCCGGGTGGCGGGCCTTGTCCTTGACCGGGCCGGCGCCGCGCTCGGCCTGGAAATCACCGCCGGCGGTGTCAGCGAATACCGCCTGCGCGGCACCCCGACGCTCGTGGTGCGTGACCTTGTCGCGCGCGAGCCGGGTGCACCGGCGACCCTGCTGCGTGCCGAGCGCGTCCATCTGTCGCTGCCGTGGTCGACCTTGCGGGCGCACGGCGCCGACCTGACCGTGCAACGGGTGGAGCTGGATGCCCCCCGATTCGACCTCGCCGCGTTCCAGCGCTGGCGCGAAGGGCGTCCGCCGTCGCAGGACCCGGTGCGCATTCCCACGCTCACCGATGGCCTGCACATCACCGATGGCGAGGTGCTTGGCGACGGCTGGTCGGTCGATCGCGTCAACGTCGAACTGGCCTCGCTGCATCCCCGGCAGCCCGTGGCGGCCCGGGTTGGCGGACGCTTCCGCAACGGCAACACCGCCGTTCCGTTCGACCTGCAGGTGGCGTTGTCCCGGATCGCGATGGATGCCGGCGTGGGCGCATCCGGCATCGCCAGCGTGATCACGCCGGAGTGGCGGATGCCGATGCGACCGACCTTCTCCGGCCGCCTGCACGAGGGCGACGACGGCCTGGGGCTGGACCGGTTCCGCCTCGGCGCCGACGCGCGGCACCTGGGTTCAGGCGCGCCGCTTCACTTCGCGTTCGGCATCGCCGGGCCGGTGCGGTACAGCGACGGACGCCTGCTCGTCGCGCCGCTCACAGTGGCAGTGCGAGGCGATGGACCAGTGCCGCACCTGGACGCCCGCGGCCGCTTCGCCTGGGATGTCGCGATGGTGCTGCAGCTGGACGGCGCGCTCGCCCACTGGCCGCAGGCTTGGCCGGCATTGCCAGCGCCGCTCGCCGGACTGCCGGGGCCACTGCCGTTCGTGCTCGACTATGCCGGCGCGCCGGACCTGTCGGGGAACACCGCGCTGCAACTGCAAAGGGGCGCTACCCGCCTCGATGCGCGGTTCCGCTTGCCGCGCGTGCTGGCGTGGGTCGACGCGATCGCCACCGGGACACCGCTGCCGCCGATCGACGGCTCGCTGCTAACCCCGACGCTGGAGGTGCCCGGCGCAACGCTGGAAGGCGTTTCGATCGAGTTCGACGATGGCGAAGACGATGAGTGAAAGCGTGGACGCCGGCGGATCGCAGCCATCCGAACGCGGCGCCAACCCCGCCCCGGACGATTTCGCCGCGCGCCTGCTCGCCTGGTTCGACCACAGTGGCCGCCACGACCTGCCGTGGCAGCACCCGCGCACGCCCTACCGGGTGTGGTTGTCGGAGATCATGCTGCAGCAGACGCAGGTGGCGACCGCGACGCC
This sequence comes from Lysobacter sp. CC-YZS074, assembly GCF_056739745.1. Classification (NCBI taxonomy): domain Bacteria; kingdom Pseudomonadati; phylum Pseudomonadota; class Gammaproteobacteria; order Lysobacterales; family Lysobacteraceae; genus Lysobacter; species Lysobacter sp. CC-YZS074. The sequence continues at coordinate 2,339,573 of NZ_CP200301.1, forward strand.
CTATTTCGAGCGCTTCGTCGCCGCACTTCCGGACCTTCCGGCCCTCGCCGCCGCGGATCTCGACCAGGTGCTCGCGCTGTGGTCCGGCCTGGGCTACTACGCCCGGGCGCGGAACCTCCATGCCACCGCGCGCCGCTGCATGGAAATGCATGGCGGCGAGCTTCCGCGCGACCTGGACGCGCTCGTCGCGCTGCCGGGCATCGGCCGCAGTACGGCCGCCGCGATCCTATCCCAAGCCTGGGGCGACCGCCACGCGATCCTCGACGGCAACGTCAAGCGGGTGCTGGCCCGCTATCACGGCATTGCCGGTTGGCCGGGCAGTTCAACCATCGAAAAGAACCTGTGGCAACACGCGCACACGCATGTGCAGAGCGCCGCCCTCGCCGACCGGCACATGGCCGACTACACCCAGGCGCAGATGGACCTCGGCGCCACCCTGTGCACCCGCAGCGACCCCGCGTGCGTGCTCTGCCCGCTGCAGGACGACTGCATCGCACGTATCGAAGGCCGTATTGCCGAACTGCCCACCCCCAAGCCGGGAAAGCCGACCCCACAGCGGTACGCGCAGGTGCTGTGGCTGGAGGATGCCCAGGGCCGCATCCTCCTGCAGCGCCGGCCTCCCGCCGGCATCTGGGCATCGCTGTGGACGTTGCCCCAGGCCGACGACGAGGCTGCGGCGCTCGCCTGGTTCGCCCGCCACGTGGAAGGCGATGCCGGTGCCGCCACAGGTCTGGCACCGGTCGCCCATGCCTTCAGCCACTACAGACTGGAACTGCGGCCACTGCGGTGGCGCGGCATCGCCCCGCGCGCCGTGGTCGGCGACAATCCCGAGCTGCGCTGGGTGGACCCGGCCCAGCTGGACACCCTCGGCATCCCCGCACCGATCCGCCGCCTGCTCGAAAGCGGCACCTGACTGCTCACAGGAACCGCCATGCCCCGCTCCGTCTACTGCGAATACGAAAAACGGGAAACCGAAGGCCTCGACTTCGTGCCATGGCCGGGCGAGGCCGGCAAGCGGGTGTACGCCCACGTGGGCAAGCCGGCCTGGTCCGCGTGGCTCGCGCACCAGACCATGCTCATCAACGAAAACCGCCTGTCGCCGATGAACCCCGAGCATCGCGCCTTCCTCGAACGCGAGATGCTCAAGTTCCTGTTTGGTGGCGACGCCGAGAGGCCCGCGGGCTACGTCCCGCCGTCGGCCTGACCGCGCTCGACCATCTCGACCTGTTCGAGCATCCGGTCCTCCGCGGCGTCCAGCGCCTTCACGTCGACCGGGCGGATTTCCTCGATCCGGCAGGGAATCTGCATCGACCCGCTGCCCAGCGGCACCACGTCGTCGAACCGGCTCTGCACGCTGCCGAACTGGTTGGTGATCGTGATGCCGTGGGCGAACTCCAGGTTCGGGCAGGGGCCGCCCAGCTCAAGCAGGTAGGCCTGGGTGGGCCGCGTCTGCACCGCGAGCGCGCTGTCGCCGAGCGGGGTCCAGCCCATCAAGGTCTGCGTGTACCGGAAGCTGTTGACCGGCTCACCGGCGTGCTCGCGATACAGCGACAGGCGCTCGGTATCGCTCAGGCGGGGGCCGGTGGCGCAGGCGGCGAGCGAAGCCGTCGTCGCCAGGGCCAGAACGAAGTGCTTCATGTCCACTCCTTCGCCGCAAGGCGTCTCATGTGTGCGTCCCATGATGCGCCGTGCGTCGGTTGGGCTGCACCCTGCGGTCACTGGTGCGTTCAGTCGGCATCCGGCCTTGCCAGCTCCTGCGCCGGCCAGTATCATGCCGCTCCTCGCACGGCCCGACCGTGTTGTGGCCGGGTAGCTCAGTTGGTAGAGCAGGGGATTGAAAATCCCCGTGTCGGGGGTTCGATTCCCTCCCCGGCCACCATCTCTGGTGGCAACGCGATCCAAGACCCCGCAAGGCCCAACGCCGACGCGGGGTTTTCTGTTTCTGGAGCTGCTGTAGGAAATCCCCTACGGCCCGACGCGGATTGCACCGACGCAATGTGACGCGCGTCACTCGCATCCTGTGTCCGCCCACACCGCGCCTCGAAACGCGGAGCCGAAGCGCGCAGCGGATGGTCCGCGGCGGTTCCGGCGGGCCCTGCTCCGGTGCCCCCCCATGAAGTATCGAATCGAGCTGCGCAAGAGTGACCGCTGCGGCGATCTCGTCCCCAGCGCCGCATCCGAACGTCGTCACCCGACGCTCTATCAGGCATGGACGGCGGCTTTGCGCGATGCACGCCTCCAGTCCACCGCGCAGTGCGTTCCGATCTGCGTGCGCGTGTTCGATCCGCTCGACCGGCTGGCCGCCAGCGGCGAGGTCGGGCAGCCATCGCCGGAGTGCTCCCGCTGACGCACCGCCGCCCATCGGCGTGCACCATGCGGCGTAGTATCCTCGACGCTCCACAAGACGGGAGCGTTCGGCATGAGGGGGAAGGCCTGGAGGCGGTGGACGGTGCTGGCGGTCGCGGCGTTGCTGCTGGCCGGTTGCGCGAGTGGTCCGGTGCGGCGGGTCTCCGAGCCGACGGCGCGGATCCAGCAACTGACCGTGGGCGCGGACGGCCACTGGTCGGTCGACCTGCGGCTTGAGAACTTCAGCAGCATTCCCATGCGTTTCGATGCCCTGCGGCTCGAGCTCGAGATCGACAGCCATGACGCCGGCGCGCTGCAGGCGCAGCCGGCCATCGTGATCGGACCGGAGTCGGCCGACGTGGTGCAGGTGTCCCTGGCACCGGCCGCGGGCGCAAAGCTCGCGGTGGCGGAGGCATTGGCCGCGGGGCGCAGCCTCGGCTACGCGCTGGAAGGTTCCATCACCGCCACGCCCGACGAGGAACGCCAGCGCGTGTTCGACGGCCTGTCCCGCCGCAGCGCGCTGAGCCCCGCGCCCGGCCTGCCCGGCGTGATGCGCTGACCCTTCCATCACAAACCGACACGCCGGTGCGCCGTATCGCAGCGTGCAGGCAAAACATGCAACGAGGTCATCGATGAGCCAGTACAAAGCCCCGCTGCGCGACATGCAGTTCGCGCTCCATGACGTGCTCGGCATCGAACAGGCCCTGCCGCGGCTCGGCCATGAGGAGGTCGGCCGCGAACTGGTCGACGCGGTGCTGGAAGAGGCCGCGCGCTTTGCCGAAGCGGTGCTGGCGCCGCTCAACGAGGTCGGCGACCGCGAAGGCTGCACGCACGACAGGGCCAGCGGCGCGGTGACCACGCCGACCGGCTTCAAGGAAGCCTATGCGCAGTACGTCGAAGGCGGCTGGGCCGGCCTGACCGCGGCGGCCGAGTTCGGCGGCCAGGGCCTGCCGCAGGTGCTGGGTTTCGTGCAAAAGGAAATGATCGACAGCGCCAACCTGGCCTGGGGCAATTTCCCGCTGCTCGGCCACGGCGCCAGCGAAGCCCTGCGCCACCACGGCGAGGACTGGCAGCGCGAGGTATTCCTCAAGCCGCTGGTGGAAGGCCGCTGGACCGGCACCATGTGCCTGACCGAACCGCACTGCGGTACCGACCTCGGCCTGCTCAAGACCCGTGCGGAACCCGGCCCCGACGGCACGTATTCGATCTCCGGCACCAAGATCTTCATCACCGCCGGCGAGCACGACATGGCGGAGAACATCGTCCACCTGGTGCTGGCCCGGTTGCCCGATGCACCGGCCGGCAGCAAGGGCATTTCGCTGTTCGTGGTGCCCAGGTCCCGGGTGTCGCGCGACGGCACCGTCGGCGAGCGCAACGCCGTCACGTGCGGCAGCCTCGAGCACAAGATGGGCATCCACGGCTCGGCCACGTGCGTGATGAACTTCGACGGCGCCGAGGGCTACCTGGTGGGGCAGCCGCACAAGGGCATGTCGCACATGTTCACCATGATGAATGCCGCGCGGCTGGCGGTGGGGCTGCAGGGGCTCGGGCTCTCCGAGCGCGCGCTGCAGAACGCACTGGCCTACTCGCGCGAACGGCTGCAGTCGCGCTCGCTCTCGGGTCCGAAGCTGCCGGAGAAGCCGGCCGACCCGATCATCGTCCACCCCGACGTGCGCCGCATGCTGCTGACCTGCAAGGCGCTGGTCGAGGGCGGCCGGGTGATGGCGTACCACGCCGGGCTGATGGTCGATGCCAGCGAAGGCGCGGCCGATCCGGCCGAACGCGAGCAGGCGCACGCGCTGGTCGAGTTCATGACACCGATCGTCAAGGCGTGCCTCACCGAATGGGGCATCGAATGCACCTACCACGCGCTGCAGTGTTTCGGCGGGCACGGCTACATTGCCGAGCACGGCATGGAGCAACTCGCCCGCGATGCGCGCATCACCACGCTCTATGAAGGCACCACCGGCATCCAGGCGCTGGACCTGGTCGGACGCAAGGTACTGAAGCTGCAGGGCGCCGGGCTGAAGGCATTCGGTACGATGATCGCCGCCTTCTGCCGGGACAACGCCGCCAACCCGGCAGTCTCCGACCTGGTCGGCCCGCTGGCGGAGCACGCGACGCAGTGGGAGGCGCTGACCGTCTCCGTCGCCAAGGCCGCCGCCGGCAATCCGGAGGAGGTCGGCGCCGCGTCGTACGACTACCTGATGTACTCGGGTTACATGACGCTCGCCTACTGGTGGGCGCGCAGCGTGGCGGCCGCCGAGGCATCCGACCGGTCCGAGGCGTTCAAGGCGTCCAAGCGCGACACCGCACGGTTCTACTTCCAGCGCATCCTGCCGCGTACGCTCGCCCACGCGGCGGCGATCCGCAGCGGTGCCGGCCCGCTGATGTCGCTCGACGCCGCGCACTTCGACGCCTGAGCCTGCCGATCCGCGCACCCGGCGGTGGCCGGGTCGCGCACGTGTCGGCGGTACAGACAACCGGCCACAAATCGGGTATATGCTCGGTCCCGATGGAGACCGACCGAGCGCCGCTACGCCTCGTCAACTCCGGATCCGTGGCGGGGACCACCCGGCCCGTTCCGGACCGTCCTCCGGTCGCCCCGCGACACGCACTCGAACTTCTCAATTCCGTCCGCCTGCTCGCGCTCGACGCGCACGGCCGCGTGCTCGACTGGATGAACTGGCAGCAGGCCGCCTGCCTGTATGCCCGCGACGCGGTCGCCTGGACGCTGGGCGACCCCTGCCTGCAGGTGCACGGCGGCACCAACCGCTTCAGCGGACAGCAGAGCCTCCTCGAACTGCACCCGATCGTCGCCGCCCGCGGCCATGCGCGCGCGCATGCGCTCGATCCGACGCCGGCGTTGACCAACACCGCCCTGTTCGCCCGCGACGCCCATCTGTGCCTGTACTGCGGGCGTGAGTGCCACCGCCCGCAACTGACCCGCGACCACGTGCTGCCGGTATCCAAAGGTGGTCGCGACGTCTGGGAGAACGTCGTCGCCGCCTGCTTCCACTGCAACTCGCGCAAGGGCAACCGCACGCCGCAGCAGGCCGGCATGCCGTTGCTGGCGGTGCCCTACCGCCCCAGCTGGGTCGAGCACCTGATCCTGTCGAACCGCAACATCCTGGCCGACCAGATGGCGTTCCTGAAGAGCCAGTTGCCGAAGAAGCACGCGCGCTCACTGAACTGACGCGCCGCGTCGGGCCCGCGTCAGCCATTGCCGGGATGCGCGCAGTTCCGACGTTCCGGGCGCATTGACGCTCGCGGTCGCCTCCGCAACACTCCGGTCACCTGCATCACTGGATTCGAAGATGTCCCTGACTTTCGGCTTGACCGGCATGGACCCGGCCACGGAAACCTCGCTGAAAGCAGCGTTCGAGGAGGCCAACAACCGCCTCGGAGGCATCTGGCAACTGCTCCCGGAAACGCAGGCCGACCACATCGTGGTCGACATGGACAGCATGTACGGGCCGATGAGCTGGCTGCGCCTGCACGCCTCGGGCAAAACCGTCGTCGGGCTGACTTCCGCTCCGCGCACGCAGGCGGATTTCCGCCTCGGCCAACCCTTCGACGCCGCTTCGGTGGCGCAGCTGCTGCAGGAGCTCGCCCCGGATGTCGCGGTGCCCTCGCCGGCCGGTCTCACCCCCGCGCCGCAGCCGCAGGACCAGTTGCCCGAGGAGCAGCCCCAGGCACCGGCGCCGGGCACGGTCGATGCGCGGACCGAGGAAGTGGGTGCCGATGCGCGCGAACCGGGAAGCACTGCAGTCGCACAGGTGGTGCCGGCCGCGCCGACGCTGCAGCCACGCCCGCCGGCAGTCGAGCCCGAACCACGCAAGTTGGCCGAATGGCTGGCGTCCGGCCGCGTCCAGGGCAAGGTCCGGCTGGAACGTGACGGCACCACGCTGCTGATCGACAACACCGCGCGTCGCTACCACGGCCCGGCCGCGCTCAAGCCGTTGACGCCGCACGTCAGCGACGACCTGGTCGCCGGCGACTTCGTCGAAACCGCCGAGTGGGATGCACAGGCGTCCGCGCTCGGCGAGGCGCAGCCGCTGACGCGGCTGGTCTGGTTCGGCGGGCTGCTGTCCGGGCACGGGACGCTGATGCCGGGCTTCGACCCGCAGGCGCGTTACCAGATGCTGAAATGGCCGCAGACCGAACGCGAGTACCCCAAGCACTTCCGCATCGCCACGGCGATGATGAAGGGGCCGGCGACGCTTGCCGAAATCGCGGAAGCCAGCGGCGTGCCGGAGCCGGATGTCACCGATTTCGTCAATGCCAGCCTCGCTACCGGGTTCGCCGACGTGGAGCGCCCGCCCGAACCCGAACCCGAGGCGCCGAAGTCCAGCGGACTGTTCGGTCGCCTGCGCGGGCGCTGAGTCGCGCGGCGGCCGCTTTCGACGGTCGCCCGCGCGCAAGCAGCCGCGACGGGCGCGGGAGTGATCGCGCAGATGGATTCGTCCGCGGCCCAAGGGGCACATCCCGTGCGCGGAGTGCGGTGATGCCATCAACCTTGCCCCGCCCCGGCGGCGGCGGGACAATGGGCGACTGCCGTCCGATGCCGTATTGATGATCGATCCACAACGCTATCCGCGCCTGTCACGCATCTCGGTGCCGGCCGACCTGCGCCGGTTTCCCGAAGAGGAATTGCCGGCCATCGCCGATGAGCTGCGTGCTTACCTGATCGAACAGGTGGCGCAGTCCGGCGGCCATTTCGGCGCGGGCCTGGGTGTGATCGAACTGACCGTCGCCCTGCACTGGCTGTACGAAACGCCGGTCGACCGGCTGGTGTGGGACGTCGGCCACCAGACCTACCCGCACAAGATCCTCACCGGCCGCCGCGATGCGATCCGCACCGTCAAGCAGAAGGACGGCGTCGCGCCGTTCCCCAAGCGCGAGGAGTCCGAATACGACACCTTCGGCGTCGGCCACAGCTCGACCAGCATCTCGGCCGCGCTGGGCATGGCGATCGCGCTGCAGCGCGCCGGCGACGACCGCAGGGTGGTGGCGGTGATCGGCGATGGCGCGATCACCGGCGGCATGGCGTTCGAGGCGCTGGCCCACGGCGGCGGCATGGGCGACGAGCCCGGCGGCGTCGAGCCGAATCTGCTGGTGATCCTCAACGACAACCAGATGTCGATCTCCGAGAACGTCGGCGGCGTCACCCGGATGCTCGGCCGGCTGTCGGGCAGCCGTACCCTCAACGCGATCCGCGAGGGAGGCAAGAAGCTGCTCGGCGACAAGCACGGCGCGCCGGCGCGCTTCGTCAAGCGCTGGGAGGAACAGTGGAAGGGCATGGTGCTGCCGTCCACCTTCTTCGAGGAACTCGGCTTCCACTACACCGGCCCGATCGACGGCCACGACATGGGCGCGCTGCTGGGCGCGCTGAAGACGCTCAAGGGCCTCAAGGGCCCCCAGCTGCTGCACATCATCACGACCAAGGGCAAGGGCTACGAGCTCGCCGAGGGCGACCAGATCGGCTACCACGCGGTCAGTCCCTTCGACCCGACGCAGGGCATGGTCAGCAAGCCGGGCGCGAAGAAGCCGACCTACACCGACGTGTTCGGCGACTGGCTATGCGACATGGCCGCCGTCGACGAGTGCCTGCTCGGCATCACCCCGGCGATGCGCGAGGGTTCCGGCCTGGTGCGCTTCAGCCGCGAATACCCGCAGCGCTACTTCGACGTCGCCATCGCCGAGCAGCACGCGGTCACGCTGGCGGCCGGCATGGCCTGCGAAGGCGCCAAGCCGGTGGTCGCGATCTACTCGACCTTCCTGCAGCGCGGCTACGACCAGCTGGTGCACGACGTCGCGATCCAGAACCTCGACGTGCTGTTCGCGATCGACCGCGGCGGCGTGGTCGGCCCCGACGGCGCGACCCACGCCGGCAACCTCGACCTGAGCTACCTGCGCTGCGTGCCGAACATGGTGGTGATGGCGCCGGCCGACGAGGAGGAATGCCGAAAGATGCTGTCGACCGGCTTCCGCTTCGAGGGTCCCGCCGCGGTGCGCTACCCGCGCGGCACCGGCCCCGGGGTCGCGCTGCAGCCGGGTCTGGATACCCTGCCGATCGGCAAGGCCGAAGTCCGCCGCGAAGGCGGTCCGGTCGCCCTGCTCGCCTTCGGTGCGATGGTCGCCGCGGCCGAGCAGGTCGGCGCGGCGCTCGGGCTGACGGTGGTCAACATGCGCTTCGTCAAACCGCTCGACCGTGAGCTGGTCCTGCAGCTTGCCGCCTGCCACGAAGGCTTCGTCACGATCGAGGACAACGTCGTCGCGGGCGGTGCGGGCAGCGGCGTGGCCGAACTGCTGTCGTCCGGGGGCATCACCCTGCCGGTGCTGCACCTCGGCCTGCCGGACGAGTTCCAGCACCATGCCAGCCGCGAGCAGCTGCTGGCCGAGGCGGGGCTCGACGCCGCCGGCATCGAGGCCAGCGTGCTGGCACGCTGGCCCGGCCTGGGCACATCGAGCGGAGTGGCCGTCGGCTGACGGCGGCCCGCCCGCTCCTACAGCGCCTGCGCAGGACCCGCGGAGCGGTCGGCGATCACATCGCCGTCGTCGTCCGCCGACCCGGCATCGCCCGGTGACACAAGCCGATAGCCGCGGCCCACCAGTTCGGACAGCATGCCGTCCGGCGACAGCACCTCATCCATCGACAGCAGTGCGAACGTCACCCGGTTCGATGCCAGGGCGCGTTCCGCCTGTTCCACCCACACCGCCCTCACCCGGTCGCCGATATCGGCGTAGCCGTGCCGCTGCGCGAAATCGCTGTCGAGGACGGACTCGATGCAGGCGCGGTCGATGCGCTGCTCCGGCAGGCGCCGCAGGGTCTCGATGTCGCCAGTGGCCCAGGCATTGGCACGCGTGACCAGCCGGGGGATCCCGGTTTCCAGCTGTTCGAGGGTGCCCTCCATGCATGCCGAGTCATCGAGTGCGGTGCGGTTGTAATCGCGGATCAGCTGCCGCGGTTCATCAACGTCGGTACGCGCATTGACCGCGGTCGGTTCGAGCCCCGCCACTTCGGTCGCCTGCTTGAGTCGTGGCCCCAGCACCGCGTCGCCGAGGCCATGCTTCTCCAGGGCCGCTTCGTGGAGCTTGTGGGCGGCGAACATCGGACGCCAGCGTTCCACGCTCAGCTCCCATCCCAGGTAGCGCTCCTTCTGCAACCGCCAACGCTCGTAAAGATCGGGCGGCAGTACATCCTCCAGCTCCTTGCCGTCGGGGTTGCGGCGGATACGGAGCGCCGACGGCAGCAGTGCAAGGCCGCTGAAAAAGCCGAGGTCCCAGTGCATCGCGAAGCCCGGTTCCCAGAGCACCTCATCCGCCTCCGCGATCACGGCCTCGACTTCTGTCGACTGCCATTGCAGGTCGAGCGGCAGCGGCTTGACCGTGCCCAGCACCCACAGCACGTGGCCATTCCCGTCGATCACTTTCCACAGCCCCGGTCCGGGCTGCGTGCCGGTGACCACCACGGTGTCCAGGTCGCGGATGGCTTCGCTGGCCGCTGGAGGAACCTGCGGCATCTGTACGGACCGGGGTGAGGGTCCACCGGCTTCCGCGGCGGCCGCGGGCGCGGCAAGCGCGCCCGCGAGGACAATCTCAAAAACCATTGCAACGGCGTTGCGCATTCCATTCGCTCCTTGTTCCATGGGCTGCCGCACCGCGGATCGACACGGACAGGTCGCGGATTGACCGCGGGTGCACGTGCGAGTTCCCGCGACACGGCCCGACCGGAGCTCGCGGTATGACAAAAACAAAAACGCCCGGCGCTGCACGCCGGGCGTCTGGTGTCGACAACGTCGCTGAATTGGTCGGGACGGCCGGATTTGAACCGACGACCACCTGTCCCCCAGACAGGTGCGCTACCAGGCTGCGCTACGCCCCGAAAGTCTTGCTTGGTCCGCTCCGCGAGCGGGCGGTGAGTATAGCCGAGTTGTGCGGTGCGGTCAGCGCCGCAACAGCTGCAGCACTTCCTCCAGCTCCATCCGCACCTGACGGATGATCTGCGAGCTCAGCGCCGACTCGTCGCGCGCGGCCTCGCCCTCCAGCCGCAGCCGTGCGCCGCCGATGGTGTAGCCCTGCTCGTACAGCAGCCCGCGGATCTGGCGAACCATCAGCACCTCGTGGCGCTGGTAATAGCGGCGGTTGCCGCGGCGCTTGACCGGGTTCAGCGAGGGGAACTCGGTCTCCCAGTAACGCAGCACGTGCGGCTTGACGTCGCACAGCTCGCTGACCTCGCCGATGGTGAAGTAGCGCTTGGCCGGGATCGGCGGAAGCTCGCGGTTGCTGCCCGGGTCAAGCATGGGTCGCGCCTCCGCCGTAGGCTTCCACCCGCTCCTTGAGCTTCTGCCCCGGCTTGAAGGTGACCACGGTGCGTGCGGAGATCGGGATCTCCTCGCCGGTCTTGGGGTTGCGGCCCGGTCGCTGGTTCTTGCGGCGCAGGTCGAAGTTGCCGAAACCCGAGAGCTTCACCTGCCGGCCGCTTTCCAGAGCCTGCCGCAGGGTATCGAAGAACGCGTCAACGAACTCCTTCGCCTCGCGCTTGTTGAGCCCGACCTCGTCGAAGAGGCGTTCGGCCATTTCAGCCTTGGTCAGTGCCATCGTGTCCTTCCTGCCGCTCCCCGGCCACTCAGCCGCGGATCGCGGCCGCGTGCCGCTGTTGCAGTTCCGCAGTCACCGCGGCGATCACCGCGTCCACGTCGTGGTCCGTCAGAGTGCGGGTTTCTTCCTGCAGAATCAAGCCCATAGCGAGACTCTTGCATCCAGATTCCACCCCCTTGCCCTGGTACACGTCGAACAGCACCAGATCGCGCAGGGCCGGACCGGCGGCGGCCCGGACGGTGGCCGCCAGCGCGCCCCAGGCGACGTCCTGCGGGACCACGAAGGCAAGGTCGCGGCGGACCGACGGGAAGCGCGAACGCGTCGTCGCCCTCGGCAGCGGGCGGGTCAGCAGCGGGTCGAGATCGAGCTCGAACGCCAGCACGTCGACGTCGATGTCCAGTTCGCCGGCGAGCCGCGGGTGCAGCTGGCCGATCCAGCCGAGGCGGACCTCGGCGTCGCCGTCGACCCGGAACACGTCGGCCGAGCGGCCCGGATGCGCCCACGCCGGCTCCGACGGGTGGAACTCCAGCCGCGCACCCGACACCGCCGCCAGGCTCTCGAGGTCACCCTTGAGGTCGTGGAAGCCGACCGGGCGCGAGGCGCTGCCCCACTGTTCGGGGTCGGCGCTCCCGCAGACCGCAGCCGCGATCCGCTGCGTATGCAAAGGCGCTTCGCCGGCCCGCGCGGTGAACACGTTGGCGATCTCGAACAGCCGAACGCGCGACTGCTGACGCGCGGTGTTGCGGCCGAGCGCGGCCACCAGCCCCGGCAGCAGCATGGTGCGCATGACGCCGAGCTCGGCGCTCAGCGGATTGGCCAGCGCGACGCTCCCGTCGGTGGCGCCCCAGGCCTGCAGCAGGGTGGCGTCGACGAAGGCGTAGTTCAGCGCCTCCAGGCAACCGCGCGCGGCCAAGTGGCGGCGCACCATCCCGCCTTCGATCCGTGCCTCGCTGGGCGCCACCAGCCGCGACGCGCCGCCGGGCAGCGTGGTCGGCACGGCGTCGTAGCCGTGGATGCGGGCGACTTCCTCGATCAGGTCCTCCTCGATCGCGAGGTCGAAGCGGCGGCTCGGCGCGGTGACCTGCCAACCGGCCGGATCGGCCTCGACCGCCAGGCCAAGCGCGCGGAGGATCCGCTCCACCTCGCCGTCGGCGACCGCGAGTCCGAGCACGCGCGCCAGCCGATCGCGGCGCAGCAGGATCGGCCGCGGCTGCGGCAGGTGCTCGGGCAGCGTCGCCTCGACCACCGGACCCGGCGTGCCGCCGGCAGCGTCGAGGATCAGCCGGGTCGCGTATTCCAGCGCGAGCCGCGGCAGCTCCGGGTCGACGCCACGCTCGAACCGGTGGGCGGCATCGGTGTGCAGGCCGAGCTTGCGGCTGCGGCCGATGATCGCCTCGGGCGCGAAGTGCGCGGACTCGAGGAAGACGTTGCGGCTGGCATCGGTCACCCGGGTATCGAACCCGCCCATCACGCCGGCCAGCGCGACCGGGCGGTCGGCGTCGGTGACCAGCAGGAAGCCATCGTCGAGCTTTGCCTCGCGGCCGTCGAGCAGGGTCAGGGTTTCACCATCGCGGGCGCGGCGCACGCCGACCGGGCCGGTCAGGGTGTCGCGGTCGAACGCGTGCATCGGCTGGCCGAGTTCGAGCATCACGTACTGGGTGACGTCGACCAGCAGGCTCACCGGTCGCACGCCGCTGCGGCGCAACCGCTCGGCGATCCGCCACGGAGTCGGCGCGGCGGCATCGACGCCCTCGATCACGCGGCCGCAGTAGCGCGGCGCGTCGGCGCCGGCGTGCAGCTCGACCGGCAGGCCGGCCTCGCTGGCGGCCGGCACCGGCGCGATTTCCAGCGGCGCGACCTCGCTGCCGGAGGCGGCGGCGACGTCGTAGGCGATGCCGCGCACGCCGAAGCAGTCGGCGCGGTTGGGGGTCAGCTTGATCTCAATGCTGGCGTCCGGCAGGCCGAGCAGTTCGGCCATCGGCTGGCCGACGGTGGCGTCGGCCGGCAGCTCCAGCAGGCCGGAGGCATCAGCGTCGGTGCCCAGCTCCTTGGCCGAGCACAGCATCCCGAAGGACTCGACGCCGCGCAGCTTCGCCGGCTTGATCGCCATGCCGCCGGGCAGCACCGCACCGACCTTCGCCAGCGGTGCCTTCAGGCCCACGCGCGCGTTCGGCGCGCCGCAGACGATCTGCACCGTCTGGCCGTTGCCGGCATCGACCGTGCAGACCTGCAGGCGGTCGGCCTCGGGGTGCCTTTCGGCGCCGACGATCTCGGCCACCACCACGTTGTCGAGCGCGCCGCCGAGGTCGGTGACCTCCTCGACTTCCAGCCCGATCGCGGTCAGCGTCGCCACCAGCTGGTCGCGGCTGGCGGTGGTCGGCACGTGCTGGCGCAGCCAGCTCTCGGAAAATTTCATCGCGGAATCCGTGTGCGGGTCAGGCGAACTGGCGCAGGAAGCGCACGTCGTTCTCGAAGAAGCTGCGCAGGTCGTCGACCCCGTAGCGCAGCATCGCGAAGCGCTCGACGCCCAGGCCGAACGCGTAGCCGGTGTACTTCTCCGGGTCGATGCCGACGTTGCGCAGCACGTTCGGGTGGACCATGCCGCAGCCGAGCACCTCCAGCCAACGGGTCGAGCCGTCGGGCTGCTGCCAAGCGATGTCGACCTCGGCCGAGGGCTCGGTAAACGGGAAGTAGCTCGGGCGGAAACGCATCTCGAAATCGCGCTCGAAGAACGCCCGCACGAACTCGGCCAACGTGCCCTTGAGGTCGGCGAAGCTGGCGTGCTCGTCGACCAGCAGCCCCTCGACCTGGTGGAACATCGGCGTGTGGGTCTGGTCGCTGTCGCTGCGGTAGACCTTGCCGGCGGCGATCATCCGCAGCGGCGGCTGGCCGCCGGCGGCGAGCAGGTCCTGCATGTAGCGCACCTGCACGCCCGAGGTGTGGGTGCGCAGCAGGCGGCCGTCGGCGAAGTAGAACGTGTCGTGCATCGCCCGCGCGGGATGGTGGGGCGGGAAGTTCAACGCCTCGAAGTTGTGCCAGTCGTCCTCGATCTCGGGGCCGTCGGCAAGCTCGAAGCCGAGCCGCCCGAAGATGTCGGCGATGCGCTCCAGCGTGCGACTGACCGGGTGCAGGCCGCCGCGGGCGGCATCGATACCCGGCAGGGTGACGTCGATGGTCTCGGCGGCGAGGCGGGCGTCGAGCGCGGCCGATTCCAGCGCGGCCTTGCGCTCGCCGAGCGCGGCGGTGACCGCGTCGCGGGCCTCGTTGATCGCCGCGCCGGCGGCTTTGCGCTCCTCCGCCGGCAGCCTGCCCAGCTGCTTGAGCTGGCCGGTGATGCTGCCGGACTTGCCGACCAGTGCGATCCGCAATGCCTCGATCGCCGTCGGCGAATCAGCCGCGGCGATGTCGGCGAGGGCCTGGGTGGTCAATGCCTGGATGTCACTCATTGCGCAATCCCGATGTCACCGGGCGATTCCGTTGTAGGAGCGACGTAGTCGCGACCCGCCGAACGCTTGAGGCGATGTACAGGTCGCGACTGACGTCGCTCCTACGGGAAGCCCATTCCGAAAACGAACATGGGGAAGGACTTGCGCCCTTCCCCATGCGTGTACCTCGTTGTCCGATCGCGGCGCGCCGTCACCGGCACGGCCGCGACGCGACACCTTACGCTGCGAGCGCGCCCTTGGCCTTCTCGGTCAGCGCGGCAAAACCCGCCGCGTCGTGCACGGCGATGTCCGCCAGCACCTTGCGGTCGAGGGTGATGCCGGCCTTCATCAGGCCGTTCATGAAGCGGCTGTAGCTCATGCCGTTGGCGCGGGCCGCCGCATTGATGCGGGTGATCCACAGCGAACGGAAATTGCGCTTCTTCTGCTTGCGGCCGATGTAGGCGTACTGCAGCGCCTTGGTGACCGCCTGCTTGGCGACGCGGAAGACCTTGCGGCGGGCGTGGTAGTAGCCCTTGGCCTGCTTGAGGATCTTCTTGTGGCGACGACGCGCCTGCACACCACGTTTGACTCGTGCCATTTCTCAGTCCTCCTCAGGCGTACGGCAACATGCGGGTGATACGACCGGCATCCTCGGCGCGGACGTGGTTCGTCTGCCGCAGGTTGCGCTTCCGCTTGGTCGCCTTCTTGGTGAGGATGTGGCTACGGTTGGCGTGGCCGCACTTGAACTTGCCGGACGCGGTCTTGCGAAAACGCTTGGCCGCACCGCGATGGGTCTTGATCTTGGGCATTGCGAATGTCCTTACGGGTTCTTGTCACTGGCCTGGGCGGTGGCTCGCGCCACGCTTTCCGTCCTGCCCGTGCCGGCTTGTAAGTCGTTGATCCGGAAGGATCGCGACAGGTCCTGGCTTCAACACACAACAAACCCCGGCGAACCGGGCCGGCCATTATGCCGTCCGTCAGCCGGGGTTGCAAATACCGCTTTGAAATCAGTCGTTTCGGCCGGGCGGCTCGCCCGACCGGGACCTCAGGCCTTCTTCTTCGGCGCGATCATCATCACCATCTGCCGGCCTTCAAGGCGCGGGCGCGATTCGATGACAATGTCTTCGCCGAGATCGGCCTCGATCCGCGCCGCCATCTCGCGGCCGAGCTCCTGGTGGCTCATCTCGCGTCCACGGAAGCGGATGTTGACCTTGATCTTGTCACCTTCCTCCAGGAACCCGCGCATCTTGCGCAGCTTGATCTGGTAGTCGCCCTCATCGGTGACCGGGCGGAACTTGACCTCCTTGATCTCGACCTGCTTCTGCTTCTTCTTGGCCGCGTTGGCCTTCTTCTGCAGGTCGAACATGAACTTGCCGAAGTCCATCACGCGGCAGACCGGGGGGTCGCCGTGCGGCTGGATCTCGACCAGGTCGAGTCCTTCTTCCTGGGCAAGGCTCAGGGCTTCATCGCGCGACAGGACGCCGACCATTTCGCCGTCGCTGCCGATCACACGCACTCTGGGGACGCGGATTTCCTGGTTCTTGCGATTCCGCTTGTCGGGGGTACTGATATTGCAATCTCCGGTATCGATCGTGCCGGCCGCGTCGGTGCGGCCGGGTCTGTATGCCACGCTGCCTCAGCGGGCGTTCTCGTCACGTAAACGCGCGGCGAATTCGGCGGCGGTCATCGACCCCAAATCCTCCCCTCCGCGGGTCCGCACCGCAACCATGCCGTTTTCCTTCTCGCGGTCTCCGACCACCAGCAGGTAAGGCACGCGCAGCAGCGTGTGCTCGCGAATCTTACGGCCGATTTTCTCGTTACGCAAATCGCTTTGCACCCGGAATCCTTGATTTGCAAGGGTTTTCCGGACCTCCTCCACGTACTCGCCCTGGGCATCGGTGATGTTCATCACCACCGCCTGCACCGGTGCCAGCCACGCCGGCAGCAGGCCGGCGTGGTGTTCGATCAGGATGCCGATGAAGCGCTCCATCGAGCCGACGATGGCGCGGTGCAGCATGACCGGGTGGCGCCGCTGGCTGTGCTCGTCGACGTACTCGGCGCCGAGCCGACCGGGCATCATGAAGTCGACCTGCATGGTGCCCAGCTGCCAGGTGCGGCCGATCGCGTCGCGCAGGTGGTACTCGATCTTCGGGCCGTAGAAGGCGCCCTCGCCGGGCAGTTCCTCCCACTCCACCCCCGCCTTGCGCAATGCGGCGCGCAGGGCTTCCTCGGCCTTGTCCCACGTGGCGTCGTCACCGAGCCGCGGCTCCGGGCGCAGGGCCAGCTTGACCTGCACGTCGGTGAAGCCGAAGTCGGCGTAGACCTTCATGGCCTGCGCATGGAACGCGGTGACCTCGGCTTCGATCTGCTCCTCGGTGCAGAACACGTGGCCGTCGTCCTGGGTGAAGCCGCGCACGCGCAGGATGCCGTGCAGCGCGCCGGACGGCTCGTTGCGGTGGCAGGCGCCGAATTCGCCGTAGCGGATCGGCAGGTCGCGGTAGCTGTGCAGGCCGTGGTTGAACACCTGCACGTGGCCCGGGCAGTTCATCGGCTTGAGCGCGTAGGTGCGCTTCTCCGACTCGGTGAAGAACATGTTCTCCTTGTAATTGTCCCAGTGGCCGGACTTCTGCCACAGCGACACGTCGAGGATCTGCGGGCAGCGCACCTCCTGGTAGCCGGACTCGCGGTACACCTTGCGCATGTACTGCTCGACCACCTGCCAGATCGACCATCCCTTCGGATGCCAGAACACCAGGCCCGGGGCCTCTTCCTGCAGGTGGAACAGGTCCTGCGCCTTGGCGATCTTGCGGTGGTCGCGCTTCTCGGCCTCCTCCAGCTGGTGCAGGTAGGCCTTCAGGTCCTTGTCGTTGAGCCAGGCGGTGCCGTAGATGCGGCTCAGCATCTGGTTGTTGTGGTCGCCGCGCCAGTAGGCGCCGGCCACCTTCATCAGCTTGAAGCTGCGCAGCTTGTCGGTGCCCGGCACGTGCGGGCCGCGGCACAGGTCGGTGAACTCGCCCTGGCTGTAGAGCGACAGCTCCTCGTTGGCCGGGATCGATTCGATGATCTCGGCCTTGTAGTGCTCGCCGATGCCCTTGAAGTACTCGACCGCGTCGTCGCGCGACTTGACGCTGCGGCTGACCGGCTGCGCCTCCTTGACGATCTTCTGCATCTCGGCCTCGATCGCCGGCAGGTCCTCCGGGGTGAACGGGCGCTCGTAGGCGAAGTCGTAGTAGAAGCCGTTGTCGATCACCGGGCCGATCGTGACCTGCGCGCCCGGGTACAGGCGCTGCACGGCCTGGGCCAGCAGGTGGGCGGTGGAGTGGCGCAGCACTTCGAGCGCGTCCGGGTGCTTGTCGGTGACGATCTCGAGGGTCGCGTCGTGGTCGATGCGGAAACCGGTGTCGACCAGCCGGCCGTCGACCTTGCCGGCCAGCGCGGCCTTGGCCAGGCCGGGGCCGATCGAGGCGGCGACGTCGGCGACGGAAACGGGGTGGTCGAACTCGCGGCGCGAGCCGTCGGGGAGCGTGATGGCGATCATGGGGTTCGTGTTCGGGTTTTGTAGGAGCGGCTTCAGCCGCGATCATGGAACCGGACGGGCGACCGGGCATCCGATCGCGGCTCAAGCCGCTCCTACAACAGCATGGAGGGGGGCCGGCGGCCGGACAAACAAAAAGCGCCACGAGGGCGCCTGCGCAGTGCGGAAGCCTTCGGGCGGGATCAGAGATGGGCGATGGTAGTGTCCATGTCGCACGCTCGGCCGGCGTTTTTTCCGCGGGCCACCTTTTTGACCGTCCGCGGCGGCGGCCGCGGCTCGGGCCAATGATAGTGGAGGATCGGCGCGGGGAGTCAAATACCGAGGGCCGCGCCGGCGCGGAACGGCAATCCTGCGCACTGGCGCGGCCACGAGGTCGGGCCGGGGCGGCGCGCGCACGGAGCCCGCCGCCCCGTGTACGCGCCTTCAGGTGCCAGTCGCGGCCCGCAACTCCGCGTCGATCATCCCGGCCATCTCACCGCCCTCCGCGGCCGGTTCGCACAGGTAGGTCTCGTGGGCGATCTTCGCCTTCACGTCGAACCCGGCACTTCGCAGCATCGCTTCCACACACGCGTGATCGGGCGCCCACCAGTTGGTCGGGTCGCACGCCAGGCGCTTTTCGATGAAGGCCATGCCGGGCCAGCCCGGTTCGCGCAGCCGGTCGCGATCATCGATGTCGAGATCTTCCGGCACCGCGAGCACCGCATCGCCCGGCATCGTCAGGGTCTGCACCACCATCAGCCGCCGGGTCCTGCGCCGGATGATGTCCAGCGCGAGCAGCGGATGCCTCAGGTGGTACAGCACGCCCATGAACCACACCAGGTCGAACTGCTCCGGCTCGCGGGCGAGGTCGTAGATCTGCATCTGGCGGAACTCGACCCGGTCCTGCAGACCCAGTCGTTCGGCCGCCCAGCGCGCCTGCCGCAGGTAATGGGGATCGAGGTCGATGGCGGTGACGCGCGCACCGCGGCGCGCCAGCTCGAAGGTGTAGAAGCCGGCATTGCAGCCGATGTCGAGCACGCTCCAGCCGGACAGGTCGGCCGGTACGTGCGGCGAGATCTCCTTCCATTTGAAGGAAGGAAAGTCGCCCAGCGCATGCTCCGGAGCGGTCTGTACGCCATCGATGCGCAGGTTGTGGAACCACGGCGCCAGCGCGTCGACCTGTGCCTGCAGGTCGGCGGTGTTGCCCGCGGCCTGGGCCAGCGGACTACTCACGCTCGACCAGCTTGAAGAAACGGCTGCGCTTGCCGTCCTTGGTTTCCTCCTGGTAGAGGAAGGCCAGCTCTTCGTCCTCGAATTTCTCGAAGAACTCGTCCCAGCTGATCGTCTCCAGCGCGGCATCGTCGCGGAACGAGATCCTCAGTACGCCAACCTCCTCGCCGTCCTCGCCGGTGTCCTTGACGGTCGCGGGCTTGCCCTCGCGCGCCTCCACCCAGCGCTTGATTTCGTCGTGGTCGGTCGTCGTTTGCGCCTCATGCTTCGCTGCCATCGCACACTCTCCCGGTCGATCGGACAACAAGACGGCGCTGGACGGCCCGATCGAAATACCGTTCCAGCGTCTCCGCCCGGTGGGCGGCGGTGTGTTCGGCCAACACGCGGCGCCGGCCGGCCTCGCCGATCCGGCGTCGCCGCGCGTCGGGCATGTCACGGAGCCAGTGCAGCACGTCGTCACCGGACCGGGCGATGAGGATCTCCTCGTCCGGTTCGAACAGCGTGTCCAGCCCGTCCCAGGGGTCGGAAATGATCGGCGTGCCGCACGCGGCCGCCTCGAACAGCCGCACGCTCGGCGACCAGCCGGCGGCCACCATGTCCGCGCGGGTGACGTTGAGGGTGAAACGCTGCTCGTTGTAGAACCGCCGGTGATCGGCCGGGGCCAGATGATCGATCCGCTCGACGTTGTCCGGCCAGTCGATCGCAATGGGGTACTGGGGCCCCGCCACCACGAACCGTCCTTCCGCCCACGCGCGCGCCGGCTGCATCAGCAAGCGCTCCAGCACCGGCTGGCGATCATCGCTGTACGTGCCCATGTACCCCAGGTCATGACGCGGTTCACGCGATTCGGGGTGGTAGCGCGACGGATCGAACGAGCAGTACAGCGGCACCGCCATGGGCGAGCCGTAGCGTTGTTCGAGCACCTGCAGCGACGGGCCTCCGCTGAAGGACAGGTACAGGTGGTAATGCGGGATCAACCGCGGATGCAGGTAGTCGCAGTCGCCGCGGTCCAGCCGGGCGAGGGTGACCGGCGTGTCGATGTCATAGAAGGCGACCGCGCCGCGCGCGACCGACTGGACCCAGTCGCCCACCTCGATGCCTTCCGGCACGTAGGAGCCGACGATGACCAGGTCGGCGCGTTCGACCGCGTCGGCGTGGCGGTCGGCCAGCTCGTCGAGGTCGTCGTAGAGCTCAAGCCGGCCCGGCAGGTCGCCGACCGCGTCCTGGTTGTCGGCATACCAGGGCTTGTCGCGCTCCAGGAACAGCACCCGGTGGCCCCGTTCGCACAGCGCATCGATCAGCGCGCGCCAGGTGGTGGCGTGGCCGTTGCCCCACGACGAGCGCAGGGTGAGCCCCAGCACGACGATGTCCAAGGATCGGGTCATGCGGTGACGCTCGCCTCGGCCAGCAGCAGGCGCTCGACCTGTTCTGCCCGGTGGTCGTAGGTGTGGTCGGCCAACAGGCGCTGGCGGGCACGTTCGCCGATGCGCGCCGCCTCGTCGGCATCGACCGATTCGAGGAAGCCGGCCACCTGCGCACCGTCGCCGGCCACCAGCACTTCACGGCCGGGTTCGAGGAAATCCTCGATGCCCTCCCACGCGTCGACGATCAGGCAGGCGCCGGCACCGGCCGCCTCGAACACGCGCGTCGGCGGCGACCAGCCGAACCGCGCCATGCTCTCGCGGTTGACGTTGAGCACCATGCGGACGCTGCAGTTGAACGCGTTGTGGTCTCGGGTGGAAACATGGCCGAGGCGCTCGACGTTGCCGGGCACGCCTTCGTCCCAGCCGCTGCCACCCAGCAGGAACCGCTGCCCGGGCGCGCGCCGCGCGGCATCGAAGAAGAACCGGTCCACCCGCGCCTCGCGGTCCGGCAGGCGGTTGCCGAGGAAGCCCAGATCGGCACGGAAGCGCGACTCGGCCGCAACCGGATGGTGGGTCGCCGGGTCGAGCGCGTTGTAGACGGGGATGCAGTCGCGCGCTCCGAGACCACGATACGCCGCCACCACGCGTGGCCCGCCGCCGTAGGTCAGCACCAGATCATAGCGTGGGATCAATGCCCTGAACGGGTCGGACGGATCGTCGTGCACGCGTTCCAGCGTCGCCGGTGCGTCCACGTCCCAGAACACCACGTTGCAGCGGTCCGAACGCAGGTTCAGGACCTCGCGCTCGAGCAGCGCGTCGAACACGCCGACACCGCTGGCCTTGACCACCACGTCGGCGCCGCGCGCCTGCTCGAGCGCCCGGGTGACCCCGTCCTCGCCCTCGCCCGGATACACCACCACCTTCGCCCAGTCGGGATCGTCGATGTCGCGATGCTGCTGGCGTTCGAATGCGTCGGGCTCGTAGAACGTCACCCGGTGGCCGCGCCGGTGCAGCGCATGGACGATGCCGCGGTAGTAGGTCGCGGCGCCATTCCAGTACGACGACACCAGGCTGGACCCGAAGAAAGCGATGTGCAGGCGCTCAGGCATGGGACAGGGTTCCGGTTCGGAGGGGCGTCTCTGCGGCGCGGGCGGGCGTCGACGCGTCCAGTTCCTCGAGGATCGACAGCAACTCGTCGACGCGGTGTGCGCAGGTGTGGCGGGCGCGAATGGTGGCCAGCCCGTGGGCGGACAGCGCCGCTGCCGCGGCCGGGTCGTAGACGATCTCGCGCAGGTGGCGTTGCATCTGCTGCCCGTCCTCGGCGACCAGGTAATCCCGGCCTGGCGTGAACAGCCCTTCGGCGTCCGGCCAGTGCGCGCAGACCAGCGGGATGCCGCAGGCGAGCGCCTCGAACACGCGGATCGTCGGAATGCCCGGCAGGGCCTCGACATACGGCCGGCGCGGCACGTGCACGGTCACCGCATGCCGGGCGAACACGTCCGGCGCGCGGTGGTTCGGCAACCAGCCACGGTAGTCGATCCCCGCGGCCTTCAATGCGGCGAGCGCTGCGTCGGGATAGCGCACGCCGTGGATCCGCGCCTTCAACCCGATCCGGTGCACGGGATCGATCAGGAACTCGTGCAGCTCGCGGCTGCGCTCGTCGTCGCCCCAATTGCCGATCCACACCAGGTCGCCTTCGCGCGGCGCGTCCGGCAGCGGGTGGAACACCCGGATGTCGGCGGCCTCGTGCCAGGTCCAGGCGCGCGCGCTCCAGCCATGGTCGAGATAGCGCTGCCGCACGGCCTCGCCGAACGCCAGCACGCCGTCGTAGCCGGACAGGTCGAACCGCGCCATCTCCCCGGGCGCCGTCGCCGAGCGGTGGTGGGTATCGTGGAACAGCAACCGGCAGCCGCGCGGCGCCCGCTCACCGATCGCGGCGATCAGCGCCGGGTCGTTCCACTCGTGCACCAGGGCGACGTCGGCGCCGTCGAGTGCCAGCTCCAGGTCGAGCGTGGCCGGGTCGTAGGTGCGGCTGCGCAGTTGCGGGAAACGCCGCTCGAACTCCTCGATCGGCGCGCGGCCGTGCCGTTCGATCAGCTGGCTCCGGCTCCAGCCGTCCTCCGGCTCGTACACCGCCACCTCGTGTCCGCGCGCAAGCAGGTCGGCGACCACGCCACGCAGGAAATGCGCGTTGCCGTGGTTCCAGTCCGACACCAGCGAGTGGTAGAACATGACGAACCTCACGGCGCCACCTCCGCCGCCGCGTGGTGGTCCATCGCCATCGGCACGGCGGGGCGGCGCCGCGCCAGCAGCTCGGCATAGGCCTGGCAGTAGCCGCGCGCCATTGCTTCGGGGGTGAACCGCTGCGCGTGCCGCTGCGCACGGTCGGCGTAGTAGCGCCGCAGCGGCTCGTTGTCGATGAGGCTTTTCAGTGCCGTTTCGAGTGCGTCGGGGTCGTCCGGCGGGACGAACACCGCGGCGTCGTCCCACACCTCGCGCAGGCTGCGGATATCGCCGAGCACGAGGGCACAGCCCGACAGCGCCGCCTCCAGTGCCGACAGGCCGAACGGCTCGTACCGCGCCGGCAGGGCGTAGATCGGCGCGCGGGCGAACCACTCGGACAAATCGGCCGAGGACAGCCGCCCGAGCGCGCGCACGTTGAGCAGGTCACGGCGGCCGGCGCCCTGGTGGTTCGCGTCCGGATGCCTTGATTCGCCAGCGATGCACACCGGCCACGGCAGCCGCGGGGCGACCTCGGCCAGCGCCGCCACGTTCTTGGCTTCGTCCCAGAGGCGGCCGGCCGCGAGGATCATCGGCTCGCGCGTGCGGGCGGACACGGTGTCCAGGCGCCTCCCGTTGGCGATCACCCGCGACGCCGGCAGCGGGCCGTAATGGCGCGTCAGCGCGGCAAGCATCGCGGCGGTCGGGGCGACCACCATGTCGGCCGCGTAGAGGCCGCTGCGCACACGGTCGTGGTATCGCGACCAGGCCGATGGCGCCGGCTCGCCGTGCACCGCCTGCCACCACGACAGCACGCAGGAATGCCCGACCATCAGCACCGGCGCGCCCCACGGCAGGTCGCCGTGGCTGTAATCGTTGAGCTGGACGATGTCGGGCCGGAACTCGGCGGCCAGCGAGAGCAGCCAGTCACCGGCCCGCTCGACGTCGTCCCACGGGTCCGCCATCCACGCGAGCCTGTATGGGCTGGTGCGCAGTTCGACCCCGGGAATCGCTCCGGCATCGCGTCGCTGGTCGGGGCTGGGTTCACCGCCCATCGTCGCCAGCAGGACCTCGTCGCCGCGCCGGGCGAGGACGCGGGCGAGCTCCAGCGCGTACTGCCAGACACCGCCGACCGTGTCGGCCGTCATCAGCACCCGCTGGCCGGGCGCGGCTGCGCACTTAACGTCCATAGATACCGTCCACCAGCGTTGCGACATCGATCAGGTGCCCGGCCGCCGGGTCGAACCGCTCGCCGTCGGCCAGCCTGCCCGCCCAGTGCACGAGCGCGCGGCCGCCCCAGGGGTCCGGCGGCCCGGCGATGCGCTCGCGTGCGGTGCCGTTGAAGCGTTCGACGGTGAAGTCGTAGAACGACCCGTCGACGTTGCGCAGCGCCGCGCCACCGCGGGTGCCGTAGAACGAAGCCTCGATGACCGCGTCGCGACCGGCCGGCAGGTGCCAGGAGCACGCCATCCGCACGCTTGCGCCGCTCTCGAGGCGCCACTGCGCGGTCGCGTAATCCTCCACTTCGGCCACCGGCCGCGGCAGTGCCCTCCCCTTTGCGAACAGCTGCGCATCCAGCGAGGCCGTGTCGGCCGCCCCGGCGATCCACAGCGCCAGGTCCGCCAGGTGGATGCCCAGGTCCATCACGCAGCCGCCGCCGGACTGGCGCATGTCGTGGAACCACGCCTTGTCGGGTCCGTAGGCGTTGTGGAATACGAGGTCTACGGCATAGAGGTCGCCCAGCTCGCCGCCCTGTACCAGGTCGCGCAGGGCCGCGACGCCGTTGACGTGGCGGTAGCTGAAGTCGACGTCGACCAGGCGGTCCGCACGACGCGCAGCGGCGAGCACCTGCCGCGCTTCGTCGGCGGTGCGGGTCAGCGGCTTCTGGCAGAACACCGCGAGTCCCGCCTCCAGCGCCGCGATCGCCTGCCCGGCGTGCGCTCCGCTGGGCGTGGCGATCACCACGCCGTCCAGGTCGTCTTCGGCCAGCAGGCCGGCAAGGTCCGGGGCGACCCGCGCGTCCGGAGCGCAGGCCGACGCGGCCGCGGTCGCGTCGCGGCTGGCATCGGCGATGGCCGCCACCGTGGCCACCCCGCTCCCGGCCAGTACCTGCATGCGCTGGCAGCCGATCCAGCCGACACCGAGGAATCCGAGCCGCGGACGTCGCGTCGAAGGTTGCAGTTGTGCGTTCACAGGCTCACCGTCGCTTTGAGGAATCCTTCCGGGCGCTGCCGCATCGCCTCGAAGGCGTCGCGCAGGCCGTCCAGCGGGTAGTGGTGGGTCATCAGCGGAAAGGGATCGAGGCGGCCGTCCTCCACCGCTTCCATGGCCTCGCGCAAGCCGCGCGCGGCGACCGCCGGGTCGCGCTCGTGGGCGTTGATCACGTCCAGTCCGCGCCAGTTCCACTGCTGCATGTCGACCTCTCGCGGTCCGTCCTGGTGGTAGCCCGCAATCACCAGGCGCCCGCCTTCGCCGCTGATGCCACTGGCGATGGTGAGCGTCGCCTGCTCGCCGGCGGCTTCGATCACCCGGGCGCAACCGGTGCCGTCGGTCAGTGAATTGACCTGGTCGATGGCCGCGTACCAGTCCTCGGTCTGGAAGGTCTCGACCGCACCGCAGTCCTTCGCCACCTGCAGCGAATACGGGCGGCGCGACAGCGCGATGACCTCCGCGCCGGTGCGGGTGGCGAGCTGGATCAGCAGCGCGCCGATGAATCCCACGCCAACCACGGCCACGCGCTGCCCGGGCTGGATGTCGCTGCGGCGGAAGATGTTCATCGCGCAGGCCAGGGGCTCGCCCGGCAACGGACGATCGCCCACCGAGACCGGGAGCCGCGCCAGGGCACTGGCGGGCGCCACGTCGAACTCGGCATAGGCGTGGCCGGACAGCAGTGCGACGCGGTCGCCGGGCTTCCATTCGTCCACGCCATCGCCGACAGCATCCACTTCGCCCCAGCCCTCGTGGCCCGGCGCCCCCGGTTCCAGCGGGTACTCGAACCACGGTTTGCCGGCCCAGACCGGCAGGTTGGACGCGCACACGCCGCAGCCCGCAAGCCGTACCCGCACCTGTCCCGGCGAAGGTTCCGGCCGGGCCGACCGCTGGACCTCGATGCGCCCATCGCCGCGCAGCACGGCGGCCTGCATGGCGCTCATGCGGCGCTGGTCCCGACGGCGCGCAGACCCCGGTCCGCCGTGGCGACAGCGGACCGTTCGCCTCGCCGTTGCGCCACCAGCCAGTCGTGCAGCCGCCGGACACCCTCGATCGCGCCGACCTTCGGCGCCCAGCCCGTCGCTGCAACGAACGCGGCGGAATCGGAAACGTAGTAGCGCTGGTCCCCGGTGCGCCAATCGGCATGCTCCACCGAAGGCTGTCGCCCGGTGAGCCGGCCGATCTGCTCGAGCAGTTCCACCAGACTGACCGTATTGGCCGGGCCGCCACCGATGTTGAATGCACGGCCGGCCACGTCCGGCATCCGCGCCTGGCAGCGCAGCAACGCGTCGACCAGATCCTCGACGTAGAGGATGTCACGCACCTGCAGGCCGTCGCCGTACAGGGTGATCGGCTCGCCGCGCAACGCCCGGATCAGGAAGTGCGCGACCCAGCCCTGGTCCTCGGTCCCGAACTGGTGCGGACCGTAGATGCAGCTCATGCGGAACACCGCCGTGCGCAGGCCGTAGCTGCGCGCGTAATCGAGGACGTACTGGTCGGCGCCGCCCTTGGAGCAGCCGTAGGGGCTGTGGAAATCCAGCGGCCGGGCCTCGCCGATGCCGGTGTCCCGCAGGTCCGCGTCGCGGGGCTGGTAGCGGCTCCCGGTGGCGTCCAGCGCGACATCCTCGAGGGCGCCGTAGACCTTGTTGGTCGAGGTGAACACCAGCGATGGCGGGCGACGCGCGTGGCGGATGGCTTCCAGCAGGTTCAGGGTGCCATGCAGGTTCACCTCGAAATCCTCGGCGGGGTCGTCGAGGCTGGAGGTCACCGCGACCTGCGCCGCCAGGTGGAACACCTGCGACACCCCGTCCACCGCGCTCCGCAGGCGGTCGGCATCGCGCACGTCGGAGATGTCGACCTGCAGCCGCTCGCCGTGGGTCTCGCGCAACCACTGCAGGTTCTGCTCCACGCCGGCGCGCGACAGGTTGTCGTAGACCCGTACCTCGCGCCCCGCCGCCAGCAGGCGATCGGCCAGGTTGGTGCCGATGAAGCCCGCGCCGCCGGTGATCAGCACCGGCCCCGACTCGGCCATCGCGTGGGCCCCCGCCGTCCGTTCGGTTGCGCTGCCGGTCACCGTTGCAACCCCCGACGGGCGAGTTCCTGAGCGGCCGCGTCGACCCGGTCAAACGCGCTCTGGCCGACCATCCAGTCGACCAGTTCCTCCAGCCCCTCTTCGAGTTCGACCTGCGGCCGGTAGCCGATCACGTCGGCGGCGCGGTCGATGTCGGCGAAGCAATGACGGATGTCGCCGGTGCGGTACTTGCCGGTCACTTCGGCCGGCAGATCGTCGACGCCGAGCGCATGGGCCATCTGCCCGGCGACCTCCAGCACGCTGAGCGAGCGGCCGCTGCCGATGTTGAGCACCTGTCCGTCCGCTTCGGGCGTTTCCAGGGCCAGCCGGCAGGCCCGCGCCACGTCACGCACGCTGACGAAATCGCGCCGCTGGTGGCCGTCCTCGAAAATCAGCGGCGGGCGCCGGTTGAGGTAGCGCGAAGCGAAAATCGCCAGCACGCCGGTATACGGGTTGGAAAGCGCCTGGCGGGTGCCGTAGATGTTGAAAAAGCGCAGCGCGGTGGTCGGGATGCCATACGCCTGGCCGACGATCAGGCACAGCCGCTCCTGGTCGAGCTTGGACAGGGCGTACACCGACGAGGGGGAGGCGATCTTGCTCTCCGGCGTCGCCACCGGGGTCAGCACGCCGTGGCCGTCGTGCAGTTCCCACTCGCCCCGGGCGAGCTGGGCGAGCTGGCGTTCCGGCGGACTCACGACCCCGCCCGCGCCGTCGCGGTACAGCCCCTCGCCATAGATGCTCATGCTCGAGGCAACCACCAGCCGCTGCACCGGGGCGGCGGCGAGCGCCTCCAGCAACACCGCGGTGCCGCGGTTGTTGACGTCGGTGTAGTGCTCGATCTCGTACATGCTCTGGCCAACGCCGACCGCCGCGGCGAAATGGAACACCGCGTCCACCCCGGAGAGCGCGCGGCGCACCGCGGCCGGGTCGCGCACATCGCCGCGCACCAGTTCGACGTCCTCGTGCAGGTAGTCCGGCCGGCTGATGCCGTCGCCGTGGACCTGCTCGGACAGGTTGTCGAGGGCGCGGACGCGGTATCCCTTCGCCAGCAGTTCATCGGCGAGGTGAGACCCGACGAAGCCGGCGCCGCCGGTGATCAGGACCGTCTTCAATGCGCCGTCGCGGCGCCCCTGCTCAGGCGACGCCACGGGCAACCTCCAGGTTCGTGTCGATATCGGGTGCGCTGGTCATCGTCCGCTCGAACCAGGCCACCGTACGCTGCAGCCCCTCCTCCAGCGGCACCTTCGGCGACCAGCCGAGCGCCTCGCGGGCCAGCGCGATGTCCGGGCACCGCCGGGTCGGGTCGTCGACCGGTATCGGCCGATGCACCAGCCGCGAGCGCGAGCCGGTCATCTCGATGATGCGCTGCGCCAGTTCCAGGACGGTGACCTCGCACGGATTGCCCAGGTTGACCGGCCCGGTGAATTCCGCGGGCGTGTCCATCAACCGCACAATGCCGTCGATCAGGTCCTCCACGTAGCAGAACGACCGGGTCTGGCTGCCGTCGCCGTGGATGGTCATCGGTTCGTCGGCGAGCGCCTGCACGATCAGGTTGGACACCACCCGGCCGTCGTCGGCACGCATGCACGGGCCGTAGGTGTTGAAGATGCGGGCCACCTTGATCTGCACGCCG
Organism: Lysobacter sp. CC-YZS074; assembly: GCF_056739745.1. Lineage (NCBI taxonomy): Bacteria > Pseudomonadati > Pseudomonadota > Gammaproteobacteria > Lysobacterales > Lysobacteraceae > Lysobacter > Lysobacter sp. CC-YZS074. Next base: position 2,368,188 of record NZ_CP200301.1, read on the forward strand.
TGCAGGCGGTGGTAATCGAAGAACAAGGTTTCCGCGCAGCGCTTGCCTTCGTCATAGCACGCGCGCGGCCCGACGGTGCTGACCGCGCCGCGGTAGCTCTCGCGTTGTGGATGCTCCTCGGGTTCGCCGTATATCTCGCTGGTGGACGCCTGGAAGATCCGGGCGTCGCACTCGTGGGCCAGCCGGAGCATGTTCATCGACCCGTCGATGCAGGTGCGGATCGTCTTCACCGGGTCGGCCTGGTAATGCACCGGCGAGGCGCAGCAGGCGAGGTTGAATATCCGGTCGACCCGCAACTGGAACGGCTGCGTAATGTCGTGCCGGACGAACCGGAAAGCGGGGTGGTCGAGCAGCGGCGCCAGGTTGTGCATGCTGCCGGTCACGAGGTTGTCCAGCGCGACCACCTGGTAGCCGTCCCCGAGCAGCCGGGCGCACAGATGCGTACCGAGGAATCCGGCACCACCGGTCACCAGCGCGACCGGGTCGGTGCTCTTCTTCTTGCCGATTGATCCGTCCATATTCCACCTGGTCTGGGGCGACGGGTGAAGACACCCGCCGCGGTGAAAGCAAGCTTCTTCCAAGTGTCTGCAGCGCAAGATCGGTGCCAAGCGGCCGAAGCGCACGGAGAGGCTTGCAGGGCGCGTGTGTACGGAAAGTGGCGATGGAACGGGTGCCGGCGCCCGCTGCAACAATTGCCGCGCGGCGAAAATCTTTCTGGCGTGGCCTTGTGCCTGCGGCTGATGGCGGCTCGACCATGGCGCCCCGGCCCGGGACAAACACGGGACGATCGCGCAAATGCAAACGGCGGAGCCCCGAAGGACCCCGCCGTTGCATGTGTGAAACTGGTGGGCGGTACAGGGTTCGAACCTGTGACCCCTACCATGTCAAGGCTGGGAAACGGGCATTCAAGAGACCCCACCTAACCACAACCAACTGATTTGCATAGCCACTAGACTCCACTCGATCCACTACGTTTGCCGTACTACTGCCGTACTGGCTAGACTCGCCGCCCGCTCGCTGCAGACTTACGAAGGGGGAAGGCAGTGGTAGATCTGAGAACGGTGCGTAGCCGAGAGCGGTTGAAGTCTCGACGGGAGCCGTACTGGCAAAACCTGGCCATCGGACAAGCCATCGGGTTCCGTCCGTCGAAGTCGGGAGGCGCCGGAACGTGGATCGCTCGCTTCAATGACGCGGACAACGGGAAGCGCCCGACACGGTCGCTGGGAGACTTCGGCCACCTTCCGCCAAGTGAAAGATTCGGCGCTGCAGTCAAGGAAGCTCTGGAGTGGTTCAAGCACCTTTCATCCGGCGGCTCCCATGAGGTGCTGACGGTGCGGGATGCTTGCGAACGGTACGCCGAGCGTGGCCCAAAGGATGCCGCTGGGCGCTTTGAGCGATACGTCTATGGTGACCCTATCGCGCCTGTTCTACTGCACAAGCTGACCGCCCGACAGGTTCGCGCATGGCGCGACCGACTCGCTGCGATGCCCGCACAGGTGTCGCGGAACAAGTTGGGTCCAAAGACCACTCGCCCACGGAGTCAAGCAACTACCAACCGGGACATGGTTCCTTTCCGCGCTGCGCTGTATGAAGCGTACAGGAATGGTGACGTGCTGACCGACCACGCTTGGCGTGAGGCGTTGAAGCCCGTAGAGGTCAACAGCCGTCGCGACCTATATCTAACTCGGGCAGAACGGCAGGCGCTTGTGCATGAACTCCCTGCAGATGCTCAGGCATTCTGCCGTGCGCTGTGCCTACTCCCCTTGCGCCCCGGTGCGCTTGCTGCTGCTCGCGTTGGCGACTTCGACGCTCGACGTAGCACGTTGACTGTACGAAACGATAAGGCGGGCGAAGGTCGAACGCTGGTGCTGCCGCCTGCGACGGCCGATCTGCTGCGGGAGCAAATCAGGGGAAAGCTACCGGCCGCTTTCATCTTCATGCGAGCCGACGGGAGTGGGTGGAACAAGGATGCGTGGAAGAAGCCCATAAGCGCAGCCGCGCGAGCAGCTTCCCTGCCTCCCGGGACGGCGGCATATACCTTGCGCCACTCCGTCATCACCGACCTCGTGATCGGCGGGGGAACTGACTTGCTTACAGTGGCGAAGTTGGCCGGCACCTCCGTACGGATGATCGAGAAGACCTATGGCCATCTTCTGCAGGAACGAGCAACGGCGGCGCTGGCGACGCTCGCAATCTGACTGCTAGCATCACGGCGGGGATAGTTAGCTTTTACAGGGGATCAGATGACGTGGATATTGGTTGCGGCTGGAGTAGCCGCAGTAGCGGTCGTGGCTGTAGTGACCATCTGGCGACAAGGGTCCAGCGAAGTCGTTTCCGCTTACCAAGCCGGCCGCCGCACCTTCCATGATGGCAATGACCACGAGTCCTTGGAAGCCTTTGCGGACAGGCTGCTGCTGCGGGCTGCGGCCGCTCGCACCATCGGGAATCCAAAAGCACTAGGGATGGAAGGCTTTGCCATCGCGGCCCTGACAAGGGCAACCGAGATCACAAAAGCGCAGTGCATCAACCGTACGAAATCCGAGATTGTGGCTGTCCATCGTGAATTAGGACCGAGGCAGCTGCAGGCCGAGCGCGTCTTCCAATCGATGATGCGTGGCGGGACCGATATGGGCCTCACGGAAGCCATGCGTATGCAGCTAGCGCATTTCGTTGAGACAGGCGAGGCATCATGGATGCGCGGCAATGGGTCCGCAGCTTCGGACGAGTCGACGGATCCACAATTGAGCAACGCCTAGGCTCTGCAGGGACGTTGATTTTTTGTTGGATTTTTTCGTGGGGGTGTTTAAGTACTAGTCTCTGCAGACACTGTCCCCCATGGGGGCGGTCAGCTTGAACAGGAGGGGGGGGGTAGGTGCTGAGTCCCCGTCTAGAGCGAGTGCCCCAAGTCCCCGTATAGGGAGGGCTGGAAGCCCCCCCCCGGGTCAAACCTAACGTTACTTAAAGTAGTTGGGCCCTAGGGTGCTACCTATGGTTCAACCCTCCGTGGCTGTTCGTGGACTGAGTCTATCGCCACCATCAAGGAAGAAACTCAGGCCTGACTGTTAGCTCTCTTCTCTCGGGCAACTTGTCCGTACAGCAGCTGTCGGCCGCACTTGCGCCGCGCTGCCCCAAGGGTCGACCACTCGCTCAGGTGGTCGGCTCTTTTTTTTGCGAACAGCACCGTCCGCACTCCGCCTGTAGCCGCCTCCATGGCCGCCAGACGCCCGGCCAGACCCTATACCCGAACCCCGTAGAAGATACGTCACAGCGCCTCGTAGAACGCGCCACAGGCCGCGTAACGTCGATGCAGGGCCGATGCCGAACCACGGCGAAACCTGCCGGCAGGCAACTACCCGAACCCAAGTCCCCGTATCGATAACCCAGCATCGCCCAAGAGGCGGCATGGGTATCCGTGCCCGCACCTGTGGGCGCGTCACCTCCACTCACGCCGCCACCAGTGCAGAGCCTCGCGCCTTGCGCTGCGTTGCTGCGTGGCCGACGTACGGAACCAATCCAATGAGCAAGACCCAGACCCTGCGCCCCGTGCGCTACTTCACCGACGCCGACGGCCTACGCTGCGCCCTCGTCCCTCTACCCAACGGTGACCACGCAACCATCTGCGCGGACGACTACGCACGAATCATTGAGGGCGGCACCTCTTCAAACTGGCAACTGAACTACAACGGCAGCCCCCGCAACAATCGCGGTTACGTCAAGGCTGAGCTACCGGGCAGGGATCTCCGAACGGTCGCACGGCTCATCATGCAAACCCGCTACGCGCAGCAGGTTAAGTACCGCGACGGGAACCCGCTCAACCTGCGGCGCTCCAATCTAGTCGTGGTCGCTGGTGGTAAGGCGCACAAGGACTGCCGCGAACTGCCACCACGCGCTCGCGAAGGTCACAGCGAGGAAGGCCAGGAATGAGTACTGCAGCGACAGCGACCATCCCCGGCATTGCTGATCCGATCATCAGGAAACGACAGGTACTTCAGGCCACCGGCCTCACCAGCTCAACGCTCGACCGTTTGGAGCGCAACGGAGACTTCCCTGCGAAGCTTCAGATTGCGCCACGCGCCGTCGGGTGGCTGGCATCAGAGGTCAACGCTTGGATCAACAGGAAGGCGGCGGAGGCGCAGGCAGCGCGGCTCGCTGCGTAGCGGGACGAACTGCAGAAAGCAAAAAGGGAGTACGACACAGGAGCAGGAAACAGCATCGCTGTTTGCCGTACTTCTGCCGTACTCCCCAATGCTCAACGAGCTAAGTCGTTGATCTATTGGTGGGCGGTACAGGGTTCGAACCTGTGACCCCTACCATGTCAAGGTAGTGCTCTACCGCTGAGCTAACCGCCCTTCGCCTGTGGAACCCGGCGAGAGGGCGCGCAGTTTAGCCCGGCCGGGCGGTTCCGGCAATAGCGCGATGCACGGTGCGGGGCTCAGCCCGCGAACCCCATTTCCTTGAGCTTGTTCAGCTCGTCGCGCACCGCGGCGGCCTGTTCGAACTCCAGGTCCCGGGCGTGCTGGTACATCTGCTGCTCGAGCTTCCTGATCCGGGCCGACAGTTGCCCCGGACTGAGCGCCGCGTACTCGGCGGCTTCCTCGGCGGCCTTGCGGGCCTTGCCGCGCCCCTTGAGCGCGTCCGGATCGACCCGCGCGCCCTCCATGATGTCGACCACCGGCCGGCTCACCGATTGCGGGGTGATGCCGTGCTCGGCGTTGTACTCCACCTGCTTGGCCCGCCGGCGGTCGGTTTCCTCGATGGCCCGCTTCATCGAGTCGGTGATCCGGTCGGCGTACAGGATCGCTTTGCCGCGCACGTTGCGGGCGGCGCGGCCGATGGTCTGGATCAGCGAGCCGGTCGAACGCAGGAAGCCTTCCTTGTCGGCATCGAGGATCGCCACCAGCGACACCTCGGGCATGTCCAGCCCTTCGCGCAGCAGGTTGATGCCGACCAGCACGTCGAACTTGCCCAGCCGCAGGTCCCGGATGATCTCGACCCGCTCCACCGTATCGATGTCCGAATGCAGGTAGCGCACCCGGATGCCGTGCTCGCCGAGGTACTCGGTGAGGTTCTCGGCCATGCGCTTGGTCAGGGTGGTGATCAGGACACGGTCGCCGAGCTTCACCCGCTCGTTGATCTCGCCGAGCACGTCATCGACCTGCGTGGCGACGGGACGGATCTCCACCTCCGGGTCGATCAGCCCGGTCGGGCGCACCACCAGTTCGGTGATCTCGCCTTCCGAGTGCTCGAGCTCGTATTTGCCGGGCGTGGCCGAAACGAAGATCGCGCGCGGCGAGCGGCCTTCCCACTCCTCGAATTTCAAAGGACGGTTGTCGAGCGCCGACGGCAGCCGGAACCCGAACTCGACCAGCGTTTCCTTGCGAGAGCGGTCGCCCTTGTACATCGCGCCCACCTGCGGAACGGTCACGTGCGATTCGTCGCAGACCAGCAGCGCGTCCGGCGGCAGGTAGTCGAACAGGCACGGTGGCGGCTCGCCGGGCATGTGGCCGGTGAGGTGGCGGGAGTAGTTCTCGACGCCGTTGCAGTAGCCGACCTCGGCCAGCATCTCCAGGTCGAACTGGGTGCGCTGGGCCAGTCGCTGGGCCTCGACCAGCCGGTTCTGCGCGTACAGCTGCTCCAGCCGCACGCGCAGCTCGTCCTTGATCGCGTCGACCGCGTCCAGCACCGTCCGGCGGGTGGTGACGTAGTGCGATTTCGGGTAGATCGTATAGCGCTGCAACTTGCGCAGGGTCTCGCCGGTGAGCGGGTCGAACGCGGTGACGTTCTCGATCTCGCCGTCGAACAGTTCGATCCGCACCGCTTCCATCTCCGACTCGGCCGGATGCACGTCGATCACCTCGCCACGTACGCGGTAGGTGCCGCGGCGCAGTTCGGTGTCGTTGCGGGTGTACTGCATCTCGGTCAGACGGCGGATCAGCTCGCGCTGGTCGATCCGCTCGCCGCGGACCATGTGCAGCACCATCCGGAAGTACTCGTTCGGATCGCCCAGACCGTAGATCGCCGAGACCGTGCAGACGATGATGCAGTCGCGCCGCTCCAGCAGCGCCTTGGTCGCCGACAGCCGCATCTGCTCGATGTGCTCGTTCACCGAGCTGTCCTTCTCGATGAAGGTGTCCGACGACGCCACGTACGCCTCGGGCTGGTAGTAGTCGTAGTAGCTGACGAAGTACTCGACCGCGTTGTGCGGGAAGAACGACTTGAACTCGCCGTACAGCTGCGCCGCCAGCGTCTTGTTGGGCGCCATGACCAGCGTGGGCTTCTGCACCCGCTGGATCACGTTGGCGATGGTGTAGGTCTTGCCCGAGCCGGTGACGCCGAGCAGGGTCTGGTGCGCCAGGCCGTTCTCGAACCCCTCGGCGAGCTTCTCGATCGCCTGCGGCTGGTCCCCGGCGGGCTGGTAGGGGGAGACGAGTTGGAAAACGCCTTGCTTGGCGTGTTCGGGCGTGGGGCTGTCGGTCATCGGCTCGGCGGTGTCGGGCGCGGAAACGCCCAGTGTAGAAGCACGGGTACATGGAGGTCGTCGCGGCATTTCCCTACCCGGTTCCCACCCTGTGGCCGACTGCTGTTCAGTCTCGTCCTGGCGACGATAGGGCCCCATGAAATGGAGCAGTGCGATGGCGCAGGACGCGCGAAGCGTGGTACGGGGATTCACCTTGGCCGAACTGATGGCGACATTGGCGGTGTTGGCCGTACTGGTGACGATCGGCGTCCCGGCTTTCGCCAGCGTTCTCCAGCGGGCGCGCGAGGCCAACACCTACCACCTACTGACCAGCTCGCTTGCAACCGCAAGGCTCGCGGCGATCAGGCACAACGCTCCCGTCACCGTCTGTCCCAGTAGCGACGGAGTGAGCTGTCGTGGAGACGCGGTCTGGCGGAACGGCTGGATACTGTTCGCAGACCCGCATCGGGCGGGACAACCAGCGGGGGCCAACGCGATCCTCCAGCGGGTCCACGACGTCGGTGCCGGAATAGCCCTTAGAAGTACCAACGGCAGGACGCACGTCCGGTTCACGCCGGACGGCTGGTCCTACGGCAGCAATCTCAGCATCCGCCTGTGCACGATTGGGGAGTCTCGGCTGCTGGGAAAAGTGGTGGTGAACAACGCGGGGCGGCCAAGGAGCGAACGGGCGAAGTCAGGGGTGGCTTGTCCCTATGTTCCACAGGCGCAACAGACTTGACCGCGGCGTCCCAGCGCTTACAATGCGCATCCCCGCCCGAATAGCTCAGCTGGTTAGAGCACTTGACTGTTAATCAGGGGGTCGTTGGTTCGAGTCCAACTTCGGGCGCCAAAATAAAAAAGAAGGCCCGCAGCGATGCGGGCCTTTTTTTGCCTGGCAGGTTGGTCACCAACAGTCCGAGACCTCATTGGCCGAGCCATCGATCTCCTTCTGCCCCGTATGCCGCAGGGTCAGGGTTCCGCATTTCGTGTCGCGGGTCGCCTGCCCATTCCGGGGCTCTGCCTCGATCGTATAGGTCGTGGCGGTAGTGGCAGCCAAGCTGATGCCGTAGTGATCTTGGAGCTCGGAAGCGCACTGCATCTGTGGCAATGCCACGGCCGTTCCGGCGCGATCCTGGTTGTATCGCAGATTCGTTGTATAGAAGCGCTCCATGAACTGGGCGGCCTCCAAGGCACACGACGCGGCAGCCGCCCGGCGGGTCTTCGTGACGTGGTTCTGATAGCTGGGGTACGCAATCGCCGCGATGATCGCGATGATCGCCACGACGATCATCAGCTCGATCAGAGTAAATCCCCCTGTCCGGCGATTCGGCGCCCATGCGCTTCGCGAATGGATCAAGTTCATTGTCAGTTCCTCAGAATTTCGCGCCAGGAGATCCGGCCGGAAAGCGCATCGCCGTCATACGGGATACATCCGGTCTCACCTGCGGTGCCGTTGACGCACACGAGCGGTGTCATCCAGCCCGGATCCGTCGGGCTGCCAACACCCAGGTCCACCGATCCCACCGGCACCCCGTCGTCTCCACCGCCACCGCCGTCCCCATCGTCATCACCGCCGCCGCCGCTTCCTCCCACGTTGTCGTCGCTGTACTCGCCATCGCCGTCAACATCGAAAAAGTGCTCGGGAACGCTGGTGCCGGTAAATGCATTGAGCGCGTTCAAGTAGCCACGACCACCAGGAGTGCAGGGATCGGTACTGGGCAGCATCGTCGAAAACACCATCACGCCCGCAACGACCTGGACCTCGCCGATCACGCGTTCGCCTTCCGCGGTGCCAGGGGCTGGAGGAGTAAGCAGGTCGACCACCCATCCCTTCTGGTTGACGCCCAAGCCCACGTCCGAGGGTTCGAATCCGCGGACCGGCATACCGTTCTCGGCGACGCCAGCCACATCGATCCTGCGCACGGCGATGCCATCGGCTGCTCCGTCGATCGCAGCGCGGGTGCCCAGTGCATCATCATGGTCCTGGATGCCGTAGATGCTCTGGACCGAACGATTGACGGTTCCGTTGGCGTTCCACAGGTCCGCATCGTTGTAGAGCCGCCCGCTGCCAAAAAGAATCCAGCGCTGGTAGTTCTCCGGGTCGGTTGCGATGGAGACCGCATTGGTGATGGGCTGCCTGTTCCCGCTCGCGTCGGTGGCGACGAACAACGGATCCTCCATCGCCAGGTCCCATTGGACGGGATTGCTGTGGGTCAGGTCGAACTTCCAGAGATTGCCCTTCATGTCACCCGCATAGACGAGATCCACACGGCCGTCGCCGTCCTCGTCCCAGCCGGTGGGCGCCGCGAGGGCGTTGTCGCCGCCCACGCCCGTGTCGATCTTTTTGATCACGGCACCGCTCAGCAGGTCCACCACGTAAAGCACCGCGCTCCCGCTGGCGCTGTTGGGGCCGTTGCCGAATATGACGCCAGGACGCCCGTTGTTCAGCCGCGCGAAGAAGGGGCGGCCGAGGACGAATCCCAAGTCAGGGTCGCCGTCGTCCTGCGTGGTGATATCCCAAAGCACGTCGCTGGTCGAGAAGGAGCCCGGCGAAGTGACGTTGAGTGCGAACAGACCTTTGCCTCCCCGGCCCATCGTACCGACCAGAACATTGCTTCCGCCTCCAAGAGTCCGATCGGATACCGCTATGGGTCCGTCGACGAAGTAGGAATGTGAATAGTCGGGGCTGGTGAAATCGACCAGCGCCTCCCAGTCCGTGCCGCCCGGGATATAGGCAAACATCTCCGCGCCCGTCTCGGCATTGAACGCGTGCAGCATGCCGTCGTTGGCACCTACGAAGAGAACGTCGGTACCCGCGTCATCCTCGCTGGCGTGATAAACCGGCGAAGAGTGGATGATGTCACCCAGCGGCACACGCCCGGCGCTTGGGCGATAGCGGTTGCGGAACGGACCGCCTTCGGACTGCTCCAGGGCGTTGTCGCCACGGATGTAGTCGATTCTCGCTTCGGCCAGATCGTCGTTGTCTATGCCTGCCGCGGGCGGGGTGGCCAGCTGATTGCGGATATTGCTGGACAGACTGCCATGGCTGAAGGTCTTGCCGCTTCCATCATGGGTGAAAACGTCCCGTGACGAACTACTGACGGGCATCTGCGCCGAGGCCACCCAAACTGGTGAATTCAGCTGCGGCCTCCGATCGACAATCGGAATGGCTTTGAGTTCACCTGCCCACTCGCCGCCCACGTAAGTGGCCTGGAACAGCCTCGACCCGGTGGTCAGGGAAGTACTGCTGGCGGCGACGTTCGATGCGGATGACGTCCGCGCCGCAATCGCCGCCAACGCATCCTGCAGCCCCTTCTGGAATGCGTCCGGGTTGGAGGCTGCCACGAACTCGCCCCTGCCGTTCACCGCCGCATGCAGCAGGTCGTCGATGCGCTCGCGGTTCTCCGTATCCATCGGATTCGGCCAGTCGCTCAGATCGGTGCCGTTCCTGCTCACGCCACCCTTCTCCATAACCGCCTTGACCGAAGTCTGGTCCACCGTTCCAGACAAGCCGATCGAGATACCGAAGGTCACCATGTGCTGCCAGAACGCGGGGTTCGCCGCCGACACCGGCACCACGTTGGCCATGTCGGTGCGAAGGTCGTTCTTCCAGTAATGCATGGCGACGTCAGCCAGCGTCGTGCTGTTGCTGCCCTTGTACGGGGCTTCGGCGGCGTAGGTGAAAGTCTTGCTGGGCAGGCCCTGATCGTTGAGGGGACCGTTGATGGTCGGCCCGGAAGAATTGTCAGGGTTGCTGATTCCGTCAGGATTGGAACCGTTCCAGTATCCGTCCGTGGTCAGGATGGAGAAGTTCTGTCGGCACTGGAACTGGTTGTTGTCGGGATCCAGATTGCCGCCGTAGGGGCCGGAGGAGCTTGTCTGGCTGAAATAGTTGCCGGCCCGTTGCAGGGCACGCCTCAACGGAGTGCCGTTATAGCCGCGGGCCGCGAAGAGCCGGTTGAACCACGTGGTCCGGTTGCTGTCACGGAACAGACCGTTGTCCGTTCCGACCGGGATGAGGAACTCCGAATTGTCGGCTCCGCTTCCGTTCGGCCCCCAGATGGTGGTGAAGCCAACGCGGTACTTGTCCTCGTCGAGCCCTGCGAATGCCTCACTGGCGCCGGCCTTCGCAGCCTTCATGCGGGTGCGGTGGTACGAGAACCAGGTGGCATAGTTGTTCCGCTCGGCGGCTTCGGTTCGACCTGTCGGAGTAGCGTCCGTCTTTTTTCCCCAGCTTCCATTCGATTTGCGGGTCTGCCGCTTAACGTCGCCGTTGGGTTCAATTACAAACCGGTAATAGTTGTCGTCGTCATCAAGGTAGGCCGCATCGGTGCGAGCGGGATCCCGGGGCACATAGAACGTCTGTTCACCACCGCACACCCACCGATTGGTACCGTTCTCGTCCACCTGCTGGCAGCTGTTGTCGGAACCGAGATTGATCGGCTTATCGGCCTTGCTCAGGTCGGCGTAGGCACTGCTGAAGGTAGTACCACCGGTCAAGCGGTTGCCGTCCGCGGCCATCCATGCCCGGTAATCAATGGCAGGGTTGTAGAAGATCGTGTTGTGGACATACGAGCGATGCTGGATCGTGTCGCGCAGATTGCTCAGGTAATTGTCGGCGGGCATGGTCTGGAAGACCATCGAGCCGGAATCATCAAGGATGAAGAGAATATTGGGCGGCACGCCATTGCCCGAGCTCGGCGGGACTTCCGGGATATCCACCGCGTTGGCCGGGAGCGAAAGACAGGTCGCGAGGAAGGCGGCGAGGAAGGCGTTCGCGTGAACACGACGTTGAGTGCTGGCGTTCATGGGGTTCCTTGTCATGACCCGGCGAAGCTGGACTGCAGGATGACCGCGGCCCGGTCCTGACTGCTGCTGCGAGCGGTGATGCGGTAGCGGGAGCGGATACAGGTCGGGTGGACGGGCATCTGGAGGTGGCAGCTTGGCCACGCAGGGGCATCGCCCATGTACTCGATGAAATATTGGGGAGTTCCGGCCATGTCGTTCACCTGGGTCGCATTTACCCAACCGGCAAAGTTGGGGTCATCGGCGCGGTCGGGCTTGTTCTCCGCCGGCACGGGCGTGGCGCACAGGCCGTTCGTACAGGCGCCCGCGCCTGTTGGAAAGGACGCCTGGACTCCCGCTTGGAGCAGTCGCTGCTCGGCTTCACGCAACGCGGCTTCCGCCGCCTGGAAGGCGATGCTCCGGTCGTACATGTTGGCGCTCATGCGCTCTTCGAGCAGTGCACCGCGCAGGCTCGCCACGCCGATCAGGGTCATTGCGAGCAGGAGCACCAGTACCACGATGAGAGCCACGCCGCGCTGCGCGCGTGCGGAGGCAAGGGAAGACGTCTTCATGAGGTGCGATTCCTCAGGTTCACTACGTGCTGCAACTCACGACCAAGGACCTGCCCGTCAGTGCCCACTCGCGCGGTTCCTTGCAGCTGCAGTTCGATACGGGCCGCCACCACCGCGGACCAGTCGGCCACGGCCGTGGAGTTCACATACTGGTTGGCTCCCTCGACGAGATAGGTGATCTGCATGTCGTCGACCCCCTCCGTGATCTCGTCCACGACCTGGTTGGTGCCCTTGGCCATCCGCAGGCGGTACAACGAGCGCCCCCCACGACCGTTGTCGGCGACATACCAGCGGGTGGCGCGAAGCTTTATCACCTGCGAGTTCGGGCCATAGGTCTTGTTGGAGCCGCTGCCACCACCCGTACCATGCGGGCAATCGGCTGCCGGCAAGGGCAGGCCCAGTGACTTCGTGCAGTTGCCGATCGTGCCGGTGCCGGAGTTATGCACGATGGTGACATTGGCCGGGTTCGCATTGGTCACCTGGAATATCGCCGCCTGCGTGTAGTCACACACGACGAGGATGTCGTTGCTCTCGAAACCATGATTGCTCGTGCTGACCTTGAACTGCGCCGAGCTCGGGTTGTGCTGGGTGACCGTTACCCCCCCGGATGCACCGGAAACCAGTTCGACCGCATCGGAGGTTCCACTGCTGGCCGGCAGGGCACCGTCGTTGTAGCCCTGCAGGCCATTGCTCCAGTTGCTCCACCACTGGTTGGGGCTTTCAAGGACATTGGCCACCGGCAGTCCACGCGAGCACGCGTTGCCACCGGCCTCCCGCATCTCCCGCGCCATCATCTCGAAGGCGATCCGCGCGCTCTCCTGGATGCGCGCCAGGCTTTCGGTCGATCGATAGGTCTGCTGATTCGAAAGGAACACCCCGATCGCGCTACCGGTCACCAGAAGCCCCAGCACCATGGCGATCATCAGCTCGATGAGACTCAGGCCCCGCGTACTGCGGGGGCCCACGTTGCGGATCCTGTTCCGGCTCATATGCGCGTCTGTGTCGTGAGGGTCTGCTGGGCGGCGCCGTCGGTGCCGCGCGAGTCGTTCCAACGCACGGTGATCGTGCAATTTCGTGCATCTCCGCCCGGCACGGCCGCGCAGGCGATCTGGCCGCAGGTGTCGTCACCGAGGGTCTGTTTGAGAGCCGTCAACCATGAGGAACGATCGTTCTGCGCAAGCGTTCCTCCGGTCAGCGCGTTGCACTGCATTGCCATGTCGTACTGACCAGCACGTGCCGCCGGAAGGTTGGCGCGCATGGCGTCGAACATCGCGTAGCTGTAGACAACGGCCTGGCTGCGCTCCAGAGAGCTCTGGCTGTTACGCAGCGCCGTGGCCTGCAGGGCGGCTATGCCCAGCATTCCGATCGCCATGATCAGCACGGCGATGAGTACCTCGATGAGGCCCACACCGGACTGGCGGGACCGCGCCGGGATGCGAGGTGAACAAATAACCGACATCGATTGCTCCCGTTCGTCAGTTGGCCGGTTGCGGGCATTGACCCTGCCCGCTCCGTGCGACCGTTGAAATGCGGCTACCCGAGCCGATGCTTACCAGGCGGAGGTTTTCCTTGGGTCGATCGGTCGGCAGGCATACCCCGAACGAAGCCGTCAGCAACGCTCCGTTCGGCGTGGCGCTGTCACGGGCAAAACCGTCCGGCCGGAACAACAGGCGATCGGCGGTGATGGCGTTGCTCGCCCGTACCTGGAGGCTCGGATGGGCGTTGCCGACGCGCAGCACCTGCTCTGCGGCATCGAGGTTGCCGTCTGCATCGTCGTCGGCGAACACCACCCACGCCGGCCACAGGTCACCCGCACCGGCACAGGTCTGGCCATCCGTGCTGCGGCAGACAATCACACGGACATTCAGCCGCACCGCCTCGGTCCGCGCAGTCTGGATGGCCGCGACCAGCTCGTTGGCCCCGCTCGTCAGGCGGTTGCCATTGACGAGCCCGGTGAAGCTCGGTGCCGCAACCATCATCAGGATGGCGGCGACCGCAAGCGTCACCATCAGCTCCACCAATGTGAAGCCGCGCGCCTTGGCGGTTGCAGACATGATGCCGCTACGATGGCAGGTGTCCATCAGCCCCTCCCCCGGGTTGATATGCCGCAAGGGTAGGAGCGGACCCCACGGACATGCCACTCCCGACCGATGGGCGGCCGCATCGGCGGCACGACCGGTGCCCGGACGGTCCCTGTCGGGACGCGGTTGCGCAGGCATCATATGGATCCCCCGAGCCACGACCCCGAATGGACGCCCCACGCCCTCAGCCACTCGACGCTCTATGGCAGGCCTCGACACTGACCTGGGTCGTTCTGGCCGGGGAATGCCTTGCCCTGGTCGTGGCCCTGTCAACCGCCATGACAGAGGGGCGACTGGTGGCGTTCGGCCTGGCTTCGCTCGCGATCCAGTGGGTCAGCCTGCTTACGCTGGGAATGCTCTATCTGCTCCGCAGGCCTTTGGCGGACCTACCCCCGGTGCGATTGACGTGGCTCACCCTGGCGCTGCTGCTGATCAACACGTGGGTGGTTGTGGCACTCGCGTGGCTGCTGGCCCGGGACGCCTGGTCCATGTCCGGAGCCGAGTGGATTTTCCTGGCGATGCGCTTGACGGGCGTGACACTCGCGGTGGGCTTCCTGGGGGTCGCCGCCTTCCAGAACCACTGGCGTGGCCGCCTGCACGCCGTGCGGGCGAAGCAGTCCGAACTGCAGGCGCTGCAGGCCCGCATCCGGCCGCACTTCCTGTTCAACACCCTCAACACGGGCGCGGCGCTGGTGCACCAGCATCCCGAAGCGGCCGAGCGGCTGCTGCTGGACCTGGCCGACCTGTTCCGGGCGGCCCTCGCCGGCCCGCGACGGATTTCCCTGGAGGACGAACTGGCGCTGGCCCGCCGTTACCTCGAAATCGAGTCGCTGCGGTTCGGGGAGCGCCTGCAGGTCCGCTGGGACTTGCCGCGCACCATGCCGGCGGTCACGGTACCCGCGCTGTCGATCCAGCCACTGGTGGAAAATGCGATCCGCCACGGCGCCGAACGCATGAGCCGCGGGGACGTCGAGGTGACGGTGAGCACCGTGCTCGACACGGTGGTGGTCCGGATCAGCAATCCGCTGCCGGTGCCCGGGGGGCCTGCGGCGCCGGGACACCGGGTCGGCCTCAACGCGTCGCAGGTACGTATCGAGGCGTTGACCGGCGGCCGCGGGAGCGTCCAGACCGAGGTGGTGGACGGTCGGTTCGTGGCAACCGTGCGGCTGCCGGTGGAGCCCTGACCCCGGCGGAACGAACGCAAATTGCAGGTCAGCTCCGCCGCTGGAAGCGACTACGCCACCACGCGATAGCAGGGCTTGTAGTCACCGGCGATCTTCATCCGACGCTGCTCGACAAACGCGCGCAGCAGCGCGTCGAGCGACTGCATCATGTCGGTGTCGCCGTGGATCAGGAACGGGCCGCGCTCCTCGATCCGGCGCATGCCCTCTTCCTTGACGTTGCCGGCCACGATGCCGGAGAACGCGCGGCGCAGGTCGGCGGCCAGTTCGAACGGCTTGCGGCCGTGGTGCAGGTCCAGCCCGGCCATCGCCTCGTGGCTCGGGATGAACGGCACCTGGAACTCCAGCGGGATGTTGATCGACCAGTTGAAGAAGAACGAATCACGCTGGGCGATGCGGTACTCGCGGACCTTGCGGACGCCCGCGGCCATTCGCTTGGCCACGGTGGCGGGGTCGCCGGTGATGATCTCGTAGCGCTCGGTGGCGGCGTCGCCCAGGGTCAGCCGGATGAAGCGGTCGATCTGCTCGAAGTACGGTGCCGAAGCGGTCGGGCCGGTCAGGATCAGCGGGAACGGCACGCCGGCGTTCTCCTCGCGCAGCAGGATGCCGAGCAGGTACAGGATCTCCTCCGCCGTGCCGACGCCGCCGGGGAACACCACGATGCCGTGGCCGATGCGGACGAACGCCTCCAGGCGCTTTTCGATGTCCGGCATGATCACCAGGTGGTTGACGATCGGGTTCGGTGACTCGGCCGCGATGATGCCCGGCTCGGTGACGCCGATATAGCGACCGGCGCGCCGGCGCTGCTTGGCATGGGCGATGGTCGCGCCCTTCATCGGCCCCTTCATCGCGCCCGGGCCGCAGCCGGTGCAGATGTCGAGTTCGCGCAGGCCGAGCTGGTAGCCGACCTCCTTGGTGTACATGTATTCCTCGCGGTTGATCGAATGGCCGCCCCAGCAGACCACCAGGTTGGGATCGGCGGGATGCAGCGCGCGCGCGTTGCGCAACAGCCCGAACACGGCATCGGTGATGCCGCCGCTGCTGTCGAGGTCACGACCGCCCTCTTCCCCCAGCTCGATCGCGCGGTAGGCCAGGTCGCGCACGACCGCCGCCAGCAGCTCGGCCACGCCCTGGATGATCTCACCGTCGACGAACGCCATCGCCGGGGCATGGTGGAGATCGATGCGCACGCCGCGGTCCTGCTGGTGCACCTGGATGTCGAAGTCGGGATACAGCTCCTGCGCCGCTCGCGGATCGTCGGACTGGCTGCCGCTGGTCAGCACCGCCAGCGCGCAGCGACGGAGCAGGTCGTGCATGCCGCCGGCGGATGCGTCGGCCAGCTTGGCGACTTCGGCGCGCGAGAGGATGTCCAGGCCGCCGCGCGGGTGGATGTGCGCATTGCAGGTGGGCAGGGTGGCGTTGGCAGGTGGGTTCATTCGATGACTCGTCTTGTCGTTGTTATCCGGACGACTCTAGTGGCGCGGCCGGCAAAAGAAAACGGCCGGGGTTGCCCCGGCCGTTTTCGTGGTGCGTCGTTCCGGATGGATCAGAACTTGTACTTGAAGCTCAGCATCGCCGACCAGCGGGAAACACCGGTGTTGATACCGTCGCCATTGGTCTCCTGGATCTCTGCATTGTCGGTCGAGCCACTGAAGTTGTAGATGTACTTGCCAGTGGCGGGATCGATGCCGGCGTAGTTGGCGACGCGGCGGGTCGAGTAGAACCCGTAGTCCTCGATCAGACCCCAGTCCTCGTTGAGCAAGTTGCCGACGTTCATGATGTCCAGCGCGATCTCGGCCTTGTGTCCCGCGAAGAACGCCGGGATTTCTTGGCTGACGCGGACGTCGAACGTATTGGTCCACCCGGCGCGGAACTCGTTCGCAGGAGCGACCTGGCCACGGTAGGCCTGAAGCTCCGGCGCGTTGGCCTCCATCCACTCGAAAAATGCCTGCTCCATCTCGGCACCACCGGTCCACATCACGTCACCCGGACCCGCCGGCACATAGAACAGGTCGTTGGTCTCCGCGCTGTCGCCGTTGATGTCGTTGTAATAGATGTAGCTGTAAGGACGACCCGAACGGCCTTCATAGAACAGGCCGAAGCTGGTGGTGTTGTCACCGAACAGATCCTTCTGCCAAGTCAGCACGCCGGTGAATCGGTCACGGATGGCGTAGCGCGAGTTGTAGCCGACCGGCTCGTTGGTGTTGAACACCATCGTGTTGCCCCAGTTCGACGAGTTCTGCGAGCTGGTAGCCGGGCTGAACTCGGTCGCGTCGGTGTAGGTGTAGCCCAGCGTCCAGCCCCAGTTCTCGACCATCGGCTTGGACAGCGCGACGGTCAGCTGGCGGGCCGAACCCTTGTTGGTGTTGCGGATGACGATGGCCTGATTGACGGCCGGATTCTTGTTCGCCCGGTCACGCGCGCCGTTGAGGCCGGCGTCGATGCCGAAGCGACCCGCGCTGGCCGGGTCCAGCCCCTCGTCATTCCAGTAGATGGCGCGGCCATCCTGGCCGTAATAGGTCGGGCTGCCGACATCGACGCGATCGAACCACAGCGCGTCCTTGTTCTTGGTCAGCAGCAGTTCGGCGGACGCAACGACACCATACCAGGGCAACTCGTGGTCGATGGCCAGATTGGCCTTCCAGATCGACGGCAGCGCCAGACCCGGCTCCATGATGTCGGCGGTGATCAGCGGCGTGCCTGCGTCACCCACGATGGTGGGCGGCACGGTCGGATCGAAGGCCGGGGCATCGTCGCCACGGAAGTCGTAGGAGTCGAAGTTCAGGCCGGTGTTCTGGAACGGACCCGCCAGCCACACGTTCGGGTTGCCACCCTGGAACAGACCGACGCCGCCACGCAGTTGGGTGGGGCGCTCGGTGTCGAAGGTGTAGTTGAAGCCGAAGCGCGGCTGCACCAGTTCCTTGTCCGCGGTCACGGTGTTGTCGAGGCCGTAGATCTCCTCGACGCGGGCGTTGTAGATCGGGCTGTCGCCGAACTCGGGCATGTCGACGCGGACGCCGAACATCAAGCTCAGGTTGTAGTTGACGGCCCAGTCGTCCTGGATGAAGACACCGGTGTTCTTGAAGTTGTAGGCCGCCGGGATGTCTGCATAGCTGCCGCCCGGACGCGGTGCGCGGACCTGGTAGCGCGACGGGGTGCCGGCCTCGAAGTCGTCGATGCTGTCGAACTCGTAAGCGCCGTTGATGTCGCGGCCGTAGAAGTTGAGGATGTCGTTGTCCTCGTGGTCGAAGCCGAACTTGAACGCATGGTCGCCGACGTACCAGGTGGCGGCGCCGAACAGGTTCAACTGCTCGGTCTCGACCAGGTTGGCGTGACGGTTGCGCTCGGTGCCGAGATTGATCGACTGCTCGCCCACGTCGATGGAGATGCTGGGCAGGCTGCCGTTGGTCGCCGCTTCCGACGTGTAGTCACGGCGCGAAACCTTGAACTCGGTGGAGAAATCGTCAGTCCAGTTGCTGAAGACCTCACCGACCAGGCTCTCGAAGGTCTTGTTCTGGTCATACCAGTAGCTGCTCAGCGCGATGCTGGAGTTGCCGATGCCCGGCAGCTTCGGAACCACCTGCTCGAGCTTGCTGTAACGCAGCGCAGCGCGATGGTTCTCGTTGATGTTCCAGTCCAGCTTGAGGGCGTATTCCTCGATATCGGTCTCGCTGCTCGCCGGCGGGATCAAGCCGCCGGCATCAAAGCCGTAGCCCTGCGCGGCCGCCTGCACGCGCGCGATGTCGCCATCGGTGATCTCGCCACGGCCGTACGGGGTACCCGCCAGGCTGGTGCCCGGAGCGGCGCGGGTGAACTGCTCGTAGTTGGCGAAGAAGAACAGCTTGTCCTTCATGATCGGGCCGCCGAGGGTGAAGCCGTAGGTCTCCTCCTCGTCGAAGCCGTTGAACTCTTCGCCCTGCAGGTCCTCGCGAACCCAGTCGCCGTCGCGCAGGTTGTAGTAGGCGGTGCCGTGGAACTCGTTGGTACCCGACTTGGTGACCGCGTTGACCACCGCACCGGTACCACCGGAAATGGTGGTGTCGTAGTTGGCCAGATCGATGTTGATCTCCTCGATCGCGTCCATCGACACCGGCTGGCGCTCGGTCGGCATGTTGTTGGATTCGAGGCCGAACGGGTCGCTGCTGCTGACGCCGTCAATGCGGATCACGTTGAAGCGGGAATTCTGGCCGCCGGCGGAGATCGCGCCGTCGGACTTGCTGATCTGCGAGATGCGCGGATCCAGACGGATGTAGTCCTGGATGTTGCGGCTGGCCGAAGGCAGTGCGTCGATCTGCTCCTGGCTGACGTTGGTGCCGGTGCCCATCTTCTCGGCACTGAAGATCTCCGAGCCGGCCACGGCGACGGCCTGGACCGACTCCAGCGTCGTCACGTCGTCGTTGAGTTGCGCGTTGACCGTCGCCACCTGGTTCAGCGGGAGGTAGACGTCCTCTTGGGACGTCGTACCTGCGCCCGCCTTGTTGATGGTGATGGAGTACGGGCCGCCTACGCGTAGACCCCGCGCGGTGTACCGGCCGCTGGCATCGGTCGTCACGCGGCTGACGGTGCCCGACTCGGTATGGACGATGGTGACGTCTGCGCCCACTACGGGCTGACCGTCAGCACCGAAGACCTGGCCACCGACACCGGCGGATGTGCTCTGGGCGAAAGCGGGAGCGGCGGCAAGGACGGCGAGCAGGCCCAGCGTGAGCTTGGACATGCGGACGCGGCTGGAGTGGGACATTTGCGATGGCCTCGGGACTGGAAATTTGCACGGGCCCGGGATCACGGAACGATCACGCGGGCGGATCGGACACGACAAACCGGCGCGAACGCCGGTTAACGCGAGTTTAACACGCCGCGATACTACTGCGGGCGCTTGACAGTTTCATGACTGCGGACGTCGTCCGAACGCTTCAACAAGGAGGCTCGGGAGGGCCTTGCCCGGATCGTATGACATTGGAATGACACCCGGTCAGGCGGGCGGCGTCAGCTGCAGGTAGGTTCCCAGGCCGTCCAGGAACATCTGTACCGAAATCGCCACCAGCAACATGCCCATCAGTCGCTCGACCGCGGTCAGCGCACGCCGGCCCAGCCACTTGTAGAGGACCGTTGCCGAGAACAGGATGGCCGCGGTCGCACCCCAGGCGATCATCAGCGCCAGACTCCACTCGCCCAGTCGCCCCGGCTCGTTGCTGCCCATCAGCATCACTGCCGCCATACCGGACGGGCCGGCGACCAGCGGAATGGCCATGGGCACGATGAAGGGCTCGCCGTCGGGCAACTCGCCCATCAGGCCTTCCGGCGGCGGGAAGATCATCCGGATACCGATCAGGAACAGGACGATGCCGCCGGCGATCGATACCGATTCCTGGCGCAGGTGCATCACCTCCAGGAAGTACTTGCCGGCCCACAGGAACAGCATCAGCACTGCCAGCGCGATCAGCAGTTCGCGTGCAAGCACGATCCGCTGGCGCTGCGGCGGCAGGGTCCGCAGCAGGCTCAGGAACACCGGGATGTTGCCGAGCGGGTCGAGGATGAGGAACAGCAGCAGCGCTGCGGACGCGACGGTCATGGGGGAACTCCGGTCAGGATGGGGCCGGTGCGGTCACGGCGACGGCGACCAGACGTTGCCCCGGTGAGCCGCGCCCTCCGGCGACAGGAGCGTCACGCAGGCCTGTGCATAGGCCTGCGGATCGCGAGCGGCGCGGTCGTGCTCGTCGACATAGGCCCGCGCGCGGAGCGGGGTACGCATGGGACCGGGTTGCAGGCCGGCAACGCGGACGGTCGTATGCGCCAGCTCGGCGTGCAGCATGGCGACGAGTGCCGCCAGGCCGTGGTTCGCCACCCCGTAGCCGCCCCAGTTGGCCTTGCCGACCCGGGCCAGGTCATCGACGGCGAACACCAGCGCCGCGTCCTCGGCCCGCGCCAGCAGCGGCAGGCACGCCTGGCTCAGCCACCACGGCGCCGTCAGGTTGACGTGGATCGCGCGGGCGAACGCGGCCGGGTCGGTCTGCAGCAGCGGGGTCAGGCCCCGGAATTCGGCGGCGCAGTGCAGCACACCGTCGAGCCGGCCCAGTTCGTCGCCGACGCGGCGGGCCAGCTCGAGGTAATCGTCCGGACCGGCCCCTTCGAGGTCCAGCGGGTACAGCAGCGGCTCGGGACCTTCGGCGGCGACCGCGTCATACACCCGGTTCAGCCGGGCCAGCGCGCGGCCGAGCAGCACCACGGTAGCGCCCGCACGCGCACACGCCTTGGCCGCGGCACTGCCGAGCCCGCCCGTGGCGCCGGTGACGAGTACCACCCGACCGTCGAGCGACGCGGTCGCGCCGGTCTCCTGCGGTGCGCTCACTGGCTCTGGGTTTCGCTGATCATGCGGGCCAGCTCGCCCGACTCGAACAATTCCATCGTGATGTCGCAGCCGCCGATCAGCTCGCCGTGGATGAACAACTGCGGGAACGTCGGCCAGTTGGAATAGCGCGGCAGATTGGCGCGGATCTCCGGGTCCTCCAGCACGTTCACGGTGTGCAGCGCGGTGGCGCCGGCTCCCTGCAGGGCCTGCACGGCACGGCTGGAAAAGCCGCACATCGGGAACTGCGCGGTGCCTTTCATGAACAACACGATCGGATGGCCTTCGACCTCGGCCTGGATCCGCTCAAGCACGGACATTGCTTCACTCCTGGGATGACCCGTCCCGGCCGGAAGCGGCCCGCCGACGGGACGTGGGGATAGAATGTGAATTGTAATCCTTCGAAGTGCCGCCGACGCGACCACGCGGTCGCACTCCGGCGTTCCCCCAGCCAGCCCTCTCACCCAAGGAGCCCGCCACATGGCCATCGAACTGCCTCCCCTGCCCTACGATCGCGCCGCCCTCGAGCCGCACATTTCCGCCGAGACGCTCGATTACCACCATGGCAAGCACCACAAGGCGTACGTCGACAACCTCAACAAGATGATCGAGGGCACCGAGTTCGCCGACATGCCGCTGGTGGACATCATCCGCAAGTCGCAGGGCGCGATGTTCAACAACGCCGCCCAGGTGTGGAACCACACCTTCTTCTGGAACTGCATGTCGCCCAACGGCGGCGGCGAGCCGACCGGCCCGCTCGCCGAGGCGATCAGCACGGCGTTCGGCGACTTCGCCACGTTCAAGGCGCAGTTCAGCGAGACCGCCATCAAGACCTTCGGTTCCGGCTGGGCCTGGTTGGTGCAGCGCCCGGATGGCGCGCTGGCGCTGGTGAGCACGTCCAACGCCAACACCCCGCTGACCGGCGAAGACACTCCGCTGCTGACCTGCGACGTGTGGGAGCACGCCTACTACATCGACTACCGCAACGCGCGGCCGAAGTTCGTCGAGGCGTTCTGGAACACGGTCAACTGGGAGTTCGTCGCTTCGAACATGAAGTGAGCGCCCACCGCTGACCCGTGATGCCGACGGCCGGGGCGACCCGGCCGTTTTCATTGGGGCCGGACGTCAGCCCCGTTCGCGCAGGCGGGTCACGACGGGAGCCACCTGGGCGTGTCGTGCCAGCCCGGCCGCCACCCCTTCCAGGGCGGTGGCCAGCTCATCGGGCGAATCGGCCCGCAGGGTGGCATGGCCGACCTTGCGACCTTCCCGGGCGCTCTTGCCGTAGTCGTGCCAATGCCCACCGGCTTCGGCCAGGACGGCGGCCGGATCAGGCATCGTGCCTATCCAGTTGAGCATGCAGGCGTGGCCCACCGTGCGGGTCGACCCCAACGGCATGCCGAGCACCGCGCGCAGGTGGTTCTGGAACTGGCTGGTCTCGGCGCCCTCGAGCGTCCAGTGCCCCGAGTTGTGCACGCGCGGGGCTAGTTCGTTGGCGAGCAGTTCGCCATCGCGGCAGAACAGTTCGAGAGCGAACACCCCGACGTAGTCCAGCGCTTCGCCGAGCGACCTGGCGTATTCGAAAGCGGTGGCCGCAAGGGCGTCCTCCACCGCCGCCGGTGCCAGACTCGCCGAAAGCACGCCGTCGACGTGCCAGTTCTCGGTGAGCGGCCATGCGCGGAACTCGCCGTCGCGGCCGCGCACCGCGACCACCGACAGTTCGCGCTCGAAGGCCACGAAGCCCTCCAGGATCAACCCGACCCTGGCGGCCTGTTCGCCCAGCGCCTGCCATGCCGCATCGACATCGTCCGGCGTCCTGATCCGGAACTGACCCTTGCCGTCGTAGCCCAGGCGCCGGGTTTTGAGGATGCAAGGCGTGCCGATGCGCGAGACCGCGTCGCCGAGTGTCTCACGGGTGTCGATGGCGGCGAACTCCGGCACCGGGATGCCGAGCTCCCTGAACAGGTTCTTCTCGGCGAGCCGGTCCTGGGCGATACCCAATGCGCGCGGATTCGGGAAAACATCGGCGCGGCCGGCCAGCCACTCGGCCGAGTCCGACGGGACGTTCTCGAAATCGAACGTCGCCACGTCCACCCGCGAAGCGAACTCCGCAAGCGCCGCCTCGTCGGTGTAGTTGCCCACGACCATCGGCGCGAACTGGCCGGCGCACGCGTCCGCGGAGGTATCCATGACCAGGAACCGGAGGCCGAGCGGCGCACCCGCCAGCGCGAGCATGCGGGCCAGCTGGCCGCCGCCGAGAATGCCGACCGTGGTCATCGGCGGGGGTCGTCGTTGGAGGCGACGTCATCGGTCTGCCGCTGGCGGAACTGCGCCAGTGCCTCGCCGATCCCCGGCTCGCTGCCGGCGAGCATCGCCGCCGCGAACAGCGCGGCATTGGCCGCCCCGGCGTTGCCGATCGCGAATGTCGCCACCGGGATGCCGGCCGGCATCTGCACGATCGAGAGCAGCGAATCCATGCCGTTCAGCGCCTTCGATTGCACCGGCACGCCGAGTACCGGCACCGCCGTCTTCGCCGCCAGCATCCCCGGCAGGTGCGCGGCGCCGCCCGCGCCGGCGATGATGGCGCGCAATCCGCGCCCGGCCGCGCTTGCCGCGTAATCGAACAACACGTCCGGCGTGCGGTGCGCGGAAACCACGCGGACCTCGTGCGGCACGCCGAGCGCTTCGAGGCGTGCGGCGGCGTGCTGCATCGTTTCCCAATCGGAGCGGGAGCCCATCACGATGCCGACGAGCGGCGCCTGCGCGGTGTCTGTCATGTTTCGGCCCTGCGGCAAAACGGTATTCTACCGACCTTCCGCCGGTGCTTCACCGCCGGTCCGCACGGGATCCGGACGGCCGCACCGGCGATCGACCAAGGAGTTCCCGTGGATCGCAAGCTGCTCGACCTGCTCGTCTGCCCCAGCACCCGCCAACCGCTCGCGCTGGTCGACAACCGCGACCTGCAGGCCATCAACCAGGCCATCGCGGCTGGCGGCGTCGTCCGCGGCGACGGCTCGCCCCAGTCCGGGCCGCTGCGCGAGGCGCTGGTGACGCGGGACCGCAAGCGGGTTTACCGGGTCGACGACGGGATTCCCGTGCTGCTGGCCGAGGAAGCGCTCGCCACCGCGCAGGTCGACGGTTTCCCGCCGGCATGAGCGCGGACTTCGCTCCACCGCTGGAGGCGGTCGCGGCGGACGTGGCCGCGGCGCTGGCCGAGGACCTCGGCACCGGCGATGTCACCGCGGCACTGCTGCCGGACATCGACGACAGCGCCTACCTGCTGTGCAAGGAGGACGCGATCGTCTGCGGCCGTCCCTGGTTCGACGCCTGCCATCGCGCGCTCGACCCGGACGTGCGGATCGACTGGCGGGTCGGCGAAGGCGAACGGGTTGCTGCCGGAACCGTGCTGGCGACACTGCAGGGCCGCGCGCGGGCCCTGGTGAGCGCCGAGCGAGCATCCCTCAATTTCATGCAGACCCTTTCGGCCACGGCTACGGCCACGGCGCTGCATGTCGCCGCGGTGCGGGGCACCGGCGCGCGGATCCTCGACACGCGCAAGACCATTCCCGGCCTGCGCCAGGCGCAGAAATACGCCGTTCGCGTCGGCGGCGGGCACAACCACCGGATGGGGTTGTTCGATGCCGTCATGCTCAAGGAGAACCACGTCCGCGCCGCCGGTTCGCTCGCCGGGGCCATCGCCATCGCCCGTGACGCCCAGCCCGCACTGCCCCTGATCGTCGAAGTCGAGACGCTGGAGCAGTTACGCGAGGCGCTGGACGCCGGATGCGACCGGATCCTGATCGACGATTTCGACGCGCCCACCCGCCGCGAGGCGGTGGCGATCACTGCCGCGCACCCCAGGCCGGTCCCGCTCGAGGTGTCCGGCGGGGTCGATCTCGACGGCCTGCGCGCCATTGCCGCAGACGGGGTGGACTGCATTTCGATCGGCGGACTGACCAAGCACGTCCGCGCCATCGACCTGTCGCTCAAGCTCGGGCCGCCGCCGGTCGCCGCCTGACGCGCCTGCGACTCAGGGCAGGAAGGCGAACGCCACCAGTACGACCAGACCGATCGCGCCGGCCGCGGACCACACCCAGACCGGCACCTGCGTGTTGCGGCGTCCGGCGGTGGCAGGGACATGGATCGGCTCCACCGCTCCCGCTTCGACGAGACGGAACCGGACCGAATCGAAGCCGATCTCGTCACCGGCGCGAACGACCGCACGCAACACCGGTTTGCCGTTGACGAGGCTTCCATTGGAGGAACCCAGGTCTTCCAGCCGGACACCGTCCGCGCCGGGAACCAGGCGCGCGTGGCGCCGCGAAATCCCGTCGTCGGAGAGCTGGACGTCGCACTCCGCCGCACGCCCCACCGTCACCGGGCCGACCAGGGGATAGCTGCGTCCCGCCGCACGGCCGGACAGGACGCGCAACGTGAAGCGTGGCAGCACCGGGCGCACCGCGGTGGCGCCGGGATCGTCGTTGGCGGCCGGCCGCGCAAAACCGGCGGCCACGTCCGACGCCGCCATCGTGATCGGCTCGAGCGACGCAAGCCGGGCCTGGACCTGGTCGAAGCACACGCTGTCGCCCGGCCGCAGCCGGATCAGCCCGTCGACCGGCCGGCCGTTGACACTGACCGCCATCCCGTTCGACACCGACAGCATCACGCCGTGCTCGGTGACATGGAGCTGGCAGTGCTGCGGCATGACGCCGGGGCGGTCGAGGACGATGTTCGCACGGGGGTCCGAGCCGACCCGGTTGATGCCACGGCCGAGCAGGACCTGCGGGTGCTCGCCACCCGGGAAGACCAGTTTCATGTCGGATGCTTTCCCCCTGAAAAGCGATCCCGCGCCTCTTGCGCGCGACATCGGGCGCCGCCACATTAAGCCAATGCCAACCTTGTTGATCGTGATGATCGTCGCAGCGGGCGTGTTCGCGTTCTGGAGCGCGGGCCGTGCCGCGGCCGAGCAGGCAGAACGCATGGGCCGCGATGCGTGCCGGGCTGCCGGCGTCCAGTGGCTCGACGAAAGCGTCCACGCGATCGGACTGCGGCTGTGCCGGCAGGACAGCGGCTGGCTCGGCTTCGAACGTACGTTCCGCTTCGACTACTCCCGCAACGGCGCGGACCGCCATGCAGGGCGACTGGTGCTACGAGGCGACCGGCTGGTGTCCTTCAGCGGCCCGGTCACACCGGCGCCGGCGCGATTGCAGTAATGACGCGTGCAGTGATGACGCGCCTCCCGCCCTCCGGTATCCGCGGGCCGGCAGGTCGCCTGCGAAGCCTTACTTGACCACGCGCAGGTGCGCGCCGCGCCGAGCGCCGGATCCGTCCGGCGCTGGCTCCGGTCCCTCGCCGTCGCCGTCACCTTCCGTCGTGTTCGTCTCCTGGCGGCTCTCGCCCGGCACCGCACTCAATGCCGGACGATCATCCGATACGGCGGCTGTGCCGCCATCGGCTTCGTCCGTGGCGTCTTCCGGCAATGCCATCCCCTGCCCCGTCTCGCGCGCGTAGATCGCCAGCACGGCCCCGACCGGCACCGACACCGCCTGGCTGACGCCGCCGAAGCGGGCGCTGAAACTGATGAGTTCATTGTCCATCTGCAGGCCCGACACCGCCCGCTGCGCGACGTTCAGGACGATCCTGCCGTCCTTCACCGCATGCGCCGGCACCCGCACATGGGCGCGGGTGGCATCCACCAGCAGGTGCGGCGTCATGTCGTTGTCGGCGATCCACTCGTAAAGCGCCCGCAACAGGTACGGGCGGTGGCTGGTCATTGGCGCATGTTCATTCATGCGTGCAGTCTAGAGCAGTCGCGCGTGGACGCGACGCGTTCGGACGACCGGCGCGCGTTCATCACGCCACATCCGGTGGCGCCCGCACGGGCATGCCGGCCTCGGAGCTCAGGCCGGCAGGTCGCGCAGGCGGCGTTCCTGTTCGGTCAGGCTGCGGGTAAAGCCCGGATTGCGGAAAATACGGTTGCCGTAATCTTCGATCGCCTTGCCATCCTTCGGCAGCGGCACCCCGAGGGCGGGCAGGCGCCAGATGATCGGTGCCATGGCGCAGTCGGCCAGGCTCATCTCGGTGTTGAGGAAGAACTTGAACGCCTTGAACAACGGGACCGAGGCCGTCAGTAGCTCTTTCAGGCGCTTGCGGCCGGCGTCGGCCTGGGCCTTGTTGCCGAGCTGGATGGCCTGTACCTGCGGCACCCAGTCGTGCTCGAGGCGGAGCATCGCGAGGCGGAGCCGGGCCCGCGACAGCGGATCGACCGGCATCAGCGGCGGGTGCGGATAACGCTCGTCGAGGTATTCGCTCACCACGCTGGCCGCGTACAGCACCAGATCGCGCTCGACCAGCGTCGGCACCGAGTGGTAGGGGTTGAGGTCGACGAGGTCTTCGGGCGGATTCTGCGGATCGACCGGGATCAGGTCGTAGGTAACGCCCTTGGCAGCCAGCACCAGCCGCACGCGGTGGCACAGGACGCAGTCGTTCGAGGAAAACAGGGTAAGGGCATTACGCATACGGGGACTCGCCGCCATCATCGACCTCTCCAGCGCCCGGAATCCGCCGGTCGCAAGACGCCGCCCACCCAGCGCGGGCGGTCGTCACGGCCTCGAGTCGCGTCCACCCGCCGCCGGACCGGCATCCCGGCCCGACATGGAAAAACCCGCACGACGGGGTGCGGGCCTTTCCAGCGGGAACGCCTAGTGCACGTCGCGCCAGTACTCTTTCTTCAGCAGCCAGGCGAGGAACGTGAACGCGGCGAGGAACAGGATCACCCACACGCCCATGCTCTGGCGCTTGAGGGCGGCCGGTTCACCGGCGTACTCGAGGAATGCAGTGATGTCGCGCACCGCCTGGTCGAACGCCTGCGGGTCCATGGTCCCCGCTTGGGTGACCTTGAGCCCGGTGACGGCGCGTTCGCCAGTGGCCGGGTCGGGATCGCCGTACTCCGCATGCTGCAGGCCCTGCAGCTCCCACAGCGGGTTCGGCATCGAAACGTTGGGGAACAGCTTGTTGTTCCAGCCCAGCGTCGACGACTCGTCCAGGTAGAAGGACTTGAGATAGGTGTAGATCCAGTCGCTGCCACGCACGCGCGCGATCAGGCTGAGATCCGGCGGCATCTTGCCGAACCACTCGGTCGCGTGCTCTTCCGGCATCGCGATGCGGACCTGTTCACCGAACTTGGCGCCGGTGAAGTTGAGGTTCTCCATGACCTGGTCTTCGGTCAGGTCCAGGTCCTCGGCGATCCGCGAGTAACGCAGGTACTTGAGCGAATGGCAGCCCGAGCAATAGTTCATGTACAGCTGGGCGCCGCGCTGCAGCGAAGCCTGGTCACCGAGGTCGACGCCCGCGTGCTCGAGCTCGCCACCGGTGGCGGCGACGGCCGAAGCCGAAACCAGCAGTCCGGCCACGACGGTGGCGAAGCGGGAGAACATCCGGTTGCGGAAAAGCTTGGACTTAGTCATGCATCGTCACCCGTTCCGGCACCGGCTTGGTCTTGTCGATCTTGGTCCACAGCGGCATCGTGATGAAGAAGGCGAAATAAAGGAAGGTCAGGACACGCCCGATGATCGTTTCCACCGGATCGGTACCCGGGCCGGCACCGATCTTGCCGAGCCAGACGAAGCACACCGCGAGCACGGCGAGCATCAGCTTGGAGATCCAGCCGCGATAGCGAACCGAGTTGACCTTGCTGCGGTCCAGCCACGGCACCGCGAACAGGATCGCGATCGCACCGAACATGACCATCACGCCGCCGAGCTTGTCGGGGATGACCCGCAACATCGCGTAATACGGGGTGTAGTACCAGACGGGCTTGATGTGCTCCGGAGTCACCAGGCGGTTGGCCTCGACGAAGTTGTCGTGCTCGAGGAACCAGCCACCGAATGCCGGGGCGAAGAAAATGATGAATGCGGCGAACAGCAGGAAGAACCCGACGAACACCGTGTCCTTGACCGTGTAGTACGGATGGAACGGGATGCCGTCGGTCGGTGCCACTGGCGACCAGCGGTTGCCCTTCGGCCCCTTCTTGATCTCGACGCCGTCGGGGTTGTTCGAGCCGACCTCGTGCAGCGCGCCCAGATGCAGAACGACCAGCAGCAACAGCACCAGTGGCATCGCGATCACGTGCAATGCGAAGAAGCGGTTGAGGGTGGCATCGCCGGGCAGGTAGTCACCCATGATCCACTCGGTCAGGCCGTTGCCGATGACCGGGATCGCGCCGAACAGCGAGATGATCACCTTGGCGCCCCAGAACGACATCTGGCCCCACGGCAGCACGTAGCCCATGAAGGCTTCGGCCATCAGCACCAGGTAGATCAGCATGCCGAGGATCCACACCAGCTCGCGCGGCTTCTTGTAGGAGCCGTAGAGCAGGCCGCGGAACATGTGCAGGTAGATCACGATGAAGAACAGCGAGGCACCGGTGGAGTGCATGTAGCGGATCAGCCAGCCCCACTCCACGTCACGCATGATGTACTCGACGGACGCGAAGGCTTCCGCCGCACTCGGCTTGAAGTGCATCGTCAGGAAGATACCGGTGACGATCTGGTTGACCAGGGCCACCAGCGACAGCACACCGAAGATGTACCAGATGTTGAAGTTCTTCGGCGCGTAGTACTCGGTCATGTGCTTCTTGTAGACCGGAGCGAGGCCGGGGGCGCGCGCGTTGACCCAGTTGGTCATGCCCACCGACAGGCGTTGGATGATCTTCGCCATGGCTTAGGCAGCTCCCTGAGGATCGACACCGATGACGATGGTGGTGTCGTTTTCGTAGTGGTGCGGCGGCACGAGCAGGTTGGTGGGTGCGGGCACGCCCTGAAACACCCGGCCGGCCATGTCGAAGCGCGACTTGTGGCACGGGCAGAAGTAACCGCCCTTCCAGTTCGGGTCGAACGGTTCGGGGCGGATCTCGGCCTTCATTTCCGGCGAGCAGCCCAGATGCGTGCACAGGCCGACCAGCACGGAGACCTCCGGCTTGATCGAGCGCATGTGGGCGTCGCCCTCGAGCACGTAGGCCGGCTGCTGCTCGGGGTTCTCCGACATCGGGTCGCGCAGCTGGTCGTCGAGGGTCGGCAACGCCTGCAGGATCTCCGGCGAGCGGCGCACGATCCAGATCGGCTGGCCGCGCCATTCCAGGACGAGGCGCTGGCCCACGTCGAGGGTGCTGATGTCGGCGCTGATCGGCGCACCGGCAAGCTTTGCGCGCTCGCTGGGGTTCCACGACTTGATGAACGGCACCGCCACAAAACCGGCACCGACGGCGCCGACCACGGCGGTGGTCGCGGTCAGGAACCTGCGGCGACCGTGGTTGACGGGCTCGCCAGCGGGCACGCCCGCGTGCTCGCTGCGAGGATCATGGATCCCTTGGTTGGCCATCCGGCACTCCGCAAATCTTGAAATCGACGTTCACCGCACAGCCCGCGCCACTGGCGACGGCTGGCGGCTCAAAAGACGGGGAAGTGTAACGGAACGGTTAACGACCCGACAATCCGGTTACGCGGTGACCTTGTCCCGATTCCGCTCGCGACGCGGCACGCGAAGGTCACTGCGCCGCGCGATAGCGCTCGGCCAGCACGCCCACGCGCTGGACGTACCGCTGCGTCTCGCTGAAGGGCGGAACCCCGTTGTACTTGTCGACATTGCCCTCGCCTGCGTTGTAGCCGGCGGCGGCGAGGGTCAGGTTGCCGTCGAACCGCTTCAGCAACCACGCGAGGTATTCCACCCCGCCCTGGATGTTCTGCCCGGCGTCGAACGCGTTGCCCACGCCAAAGCGGCGCGCGGTCGCCGGCATGAGCTGCATGAGACCCTGCGCACCTACCCGCGACAAGGCGGTCGGATTGAACGCCGACTCGGCATGGATGATGGCGCGGACGATCGCCTCGTCGACGCCGTGCTTCGCCGCGGCCGCGGCGATTTCATCGCGGTAGGCGGTCGTGTTGAGACGGACATTGCCGAAATCCACCCCCGGCTTGGCCGCGCAGGCGTAGCAGGTCTCCAGGAAGCTGTACTGGATGGTGCGTACCGCACTGGCCCGGGCGACCGCGCCCTTGGGCCGCTCGCTGGTGTAATGGCGCACGCCGTCCTTGATGTAGGAATACACCTGCCCCTGGACCAAGCGCGATCCGGCCGAACCGGACTGGACCGGACGCACCGGCGCGGCGTTGGTCATGGAGGCGGAGACCGACGCGGGTGAACCCTCGGTGCGGCTCGCCGGGGTGGCGCTGCCGACCGCCGCCGCGCCCGGCGCCGTCTTGGCCGCCGGCGGCGGCGACTTGCTGGCGGTATAACTGCTGATGGCGCTGCACTTCGCGCCGGGGATGCGCTTGCTGACGTAGCTGCGACCGCCGTCGGCACTGTCGCAGCGGTACACGGTGCCGGCGACCACGGGCGTGGCGACCAGCAGGCAGGCAAGCGCGAGAAACCCGATCCCTCCCCTCATGGACACGAGTGTCCCCCTTCACCCGGAACTTGCCAAGCCCCTGATTCCGCAAAGTTTTCCAAAACGCGACGGACCGCGCGGGTTCGCACCGTCTCCGGGCTAAACTGTTCGGCTTCCAGTCAGCCACTCCGGCGCGGATTAACCGCCGCCCTTCCCGGACACCCGAAATGACCGACATCCTTGCCGTCCCGTCGCGGGACGATGCCGCCGTGACCGTCACGGCCGGCGCGAAAAAGCTCTTCATCCAGACCCACGGCTGCCAGATGAACGAGTACGACTCGGCCAAGATGGCCGCCGTGCTGGCCGCCTCCGACGGCCTGGAGTTGACCACGAACGTCGAAGAAGCCGACGTGATCCTGGTCAATACCTGCTCGATACGCGAAAAAGCCCAGGAAAAGGTATTCAGCCAGCTGGGTCGCTGGAAGGCGTTGAAGCAGGGGGAGCGGCCGGTGCTGATCGGTGTCGGCGGCTGCGTGGCGAGCCAGGAAGGCGAGGCGATCGTCAAGCGCGCGCCGTACGTCGACCTGGTGTTCGGCCCGCAGACCCTGCACCGGCTGCCGGAGCTGGTCCGCGCCCGGCGCGAGTCCGGCCGCCCGCAGGTCGACATCAGCTTCCCGGAGATCGAGAAGTTCGACCGCCTGCCCGAGCCGCGCGCCGAGGGGCCGAGCGCGTTCGTGTCGATCATGGAGGGCTGCAGCAAGTACTGCAGTTTCTGCGTGGTGCCCTACACCCGCGGCGAGGAGGTCAGCCGGCCGTTCGAGGACGTGCTGGTCGAGGTGGCGCAGCTGGCCGCCCAGGGCGTGCGCGAGGTCAACCTGCTCGGCCAGAACGTCAATGCCTACCGCGGGCCGATGGACCGGGACGCGGGCGCGGACGGCGGCATCGCCGACCTCGGCCTGCTGATCCGCACGATCGCGCAGATCGACGGCGTCGACCGGATCCGCTTCACCACCTCGCACCCGCTGGAGTTCTCCGACTCGCTGGTGGAGGCCTATCGCGACGTGCCGGAGCTGGCCAACTACCTGCACCTGCCGGTGCAATCGGGCAGCGACCGCGTGCTCAGCGCGATGAAGCGCGGCTACACGGCGCTGGAGTTCAAGCAGAAGGTGCGCAAGCTGCGCGCGGTGCGGCCGGACATCTCCATCTCGTCGGACTTCATCGTCGGCTTCCCCGGCGAGACCGACGCGGACTTCGAGAAGACCATGAAGCTAATCGAGGACGTCCGTTTCGACCAGTCGTTCTCCTTCATCTACTCCCGCCGTCCCGGCACCCCGGCCGCGGACCTCGACGACGCCACCACGCCGGACGAGAAGCACGCGCGGCTGTCGCGGCTGCAGGCGACGATCAACGACAACGCGCGGCGGATTTCCGGGGCGATGGTCGGCAGCGTGCAGAAGGTGCTGGTCGAGGGGCCGTCGAAGAAGAACCCGGCCGAGCTGACCGGCAAGACCGAGAACATGCGCTCGGTCAACTTCGCCGGGCCGGCGCGGCTGGTCGGCCAGTTCGTCGACGTGGTGATCACCGAGGCGCTGAGCAACTCGCTGCGCGGCCGCGTCGAAACCGTCTAGGCGCGCCCCCCGTGAACCCGCCCGACACCCTGCTCCGCCGCTGCGCGATCGGCCTGTGGCTGTGCGCGGTCGCGGCGCTCGGGCTGTTGCAGTTCGGCATGCGCGCCTTCGACGGCGGGGTGTTTGCGCCGACCGCGATCGCCTGGTTGTGGCTGGGCGGCAGCGTGGTGGTCGCGACGGTCGCCGTGGCGGTGCTGGTCCGCGCACTGCGGCACTGACCCCAGACTAAGCCCGGATGCGACGACGACGCCGGCACGGGCCGACGTCGCGCATTCCGGAACGGTGCAACCGGAATCAAGTCGGCACCCCCCCGCAAGCGTGACAGCCGTCGCGCTGCGCCCGCACCCCGTTGCAGGGTGCGGGCGCATCATCCGCTCACGGGCGGCGGTACACCGCCTCGCCGTCGACGTAGGTGGCCAGCACGTCGAGTTCGTCCAGGCCTGCCGGATCGATCGCCAGCGGGTCCTGTGCCAGCAGCACGAAATCGGCGCGCTTGCCGACTTCCAGGCTGCCGATGCGGTCCTCGGCGAAACCAGCATAGGCGGCATCGGTGGTGAAGCCGCGCAGGGCCTCCCACGCGGTGAGTTTCTCCTGCGGTTGCCAGCCGCCGGCCGGTGCGCCCGCGGCGTCGGTGCGGGTGGCGGCCGCGTAGAGTCCCAGACGCGGGTCGACCGACTCGACCGGGAAGTCCGACCCCAGCGCGAGCCGCGCGTCGGCATCGCGCAACTTGCGCCACGCGTAGGCCCATTGCACGCGCTCGTCGCCCAGCCGGTCAGCCGCCCAAGGCATGTCGGAGGTCGCATGGGTCGGTTGCATTGATGCAATCACGCCAAGCTCCGCGAATCGCGGG
Source organism: Lysobacter sp. CC-YZS074 (assembly GCF_056739745.1). Lineage (NCBI taxonomy): Bacteria > Pseudomonadati > Pseudomonadota > Gammaproteobacteria > Lysobacterales > Lysobacteraceae > Lysobacter > Lysobacter sp. CC-YZS074. The sequence continues at coordinate 2,402,466 of NZ_CP200301.1, forward strand.
ATATCGGTCCGGGTGAGGATCTGCGCGTGCTCGATGCGCCAGCGGTGGTCGCCCGCGGCATCGGCGCCGAGGACCTGCTCGAAGGCGTCAAGCACGACCCGGTTGCCACGGTCACCGATCGCATGGGTCGCGACCTGCACGCCACAGCCCTTGGCGCGGGCGGCCACACCGAGCAGTTGCTCCGGTGTCATCAGCAACAGTCCGTGGTTGCCGGCGTCATCGCTGTAGTCGTCGATCAGTGCGGCGCCACGGCTGCCGAGCGCGCCGTCGATGTAGAGCTTGACCGCGCGCATCTGGAGGCGGCCGCCCGGATGCGCGTAGAGGCCATCATCGCACAGCCACGCCAGGGCCTCGTCATCTCCGTCGGCCATCGCATGGATGCGCAACGGCATCGCGTTCCGGTCGGCCAGCGACTGGTAGATGCGCAACTGCTGCAGCGACACGCCGGCGTCGTGCACGCCGGTCAGGCCATGGGCCACCGCGGATTGCATGCCGAGGACCAGCGCGCGCTCGACCGTCGCCTCGTCCGGCGACGGCACCTTCGATTCGACCAGAGCCATCGCGGCGTCGACGAATACGCCGGTCGCCGCGCCCTGCCCGTCGCGGATGATCCGTCCGCCATCGGGTTGCCAGTCGCCAGACAGGTCGCGATCCACCGCCGCCATCGCCGCGCTGTTGGCCCAACCGGCGTGGCCGTCGACACGGCTCAGCCACACGGGCCGGTCGGGGAACGCGGCATCGAGGTCGGCAGCAGTGGGAAACGCCTTTTCCGGCCAGTCGTTCTGGTCCCAGCCGCTCCCGAGCAGCCAGGCTCCTTCCGGCAGGTCCGCGGCGAAATCAACAAGGCGCTGCAGCACGTCGTGCTTGTCGGTGGCGCCGACCAGATTGGCGCGCATCTGGTCGAAGCCCAGCCCGGCGACGTGCCCATGTGCGTCGATGAGCCCCGGGATGACCGTGGCCGCACCCGCATCCACTCGCCCGGCGTCCGGATACGACTCCAGCAGCGCCGCGCGTGTACCCAGCGCAAGGATGCGTCCGCCGTCGTCGAACGCCATCGCCTCCACCCGGGGTTGCGCGGCATCCATGGTGTGGATCCTCGCCGCCGTCAGTACCGTCACCCCGGCCGCCTCCACTGCCAGAGGGGCGGCGGTCAGCATTGCGGCCAGCACCATCCATCGCGTCGTGTTCCGCATCGTCCGCATGCCCGTTCCCCGCGTGAAAGTCACCGCACTTTGCGAAAAAGGCCGTGCAGGCGCAAGCTGGCATGCCCCCTGAAAACCGCGTTGCCGATGCCCCCACGCACCACTTCGGAGTTCACCCTGGACCCGCCCGATGCCGAGCGGCTCGCCAACCTCAACGGTCCCTTCGACGCCCACCTGCGCATGATCGAACTGCGCACCGGCGTCGAACTCGCCAGTCGCGGCAACGTCTATCGCCTGACCGGTCCGGAACCGATGGTCGGCAAGGCGGAAAAGCTCCTGCGAAGGCTCTGGGAGGACACCGCCGGACAGGTGCTGGACGAGCCGGCGATCCATCTCGCCCTGACCGGCATCGACGCCGACCGGATGGTCAACGACGACATCGAGCCGCAGGAAGTCGCCATCCGGGTCAAGCGCGGCACCATCCGCGGCCGCGGCGCGAACCAGGCGAAGTACCTGCACGCGATCGCCACCCACGACATCAACTTCGGGATCGGCCCGGCCGGCACCGGCAAGACCTTCCTCGCGGTCGCCAGCGCGGTCGAGGCACTGAACGAGTCGCGCGTGCAGCGGCTGGTGCTGGTGCGCCCGGCGGTGGAGGCCGGCGAGAAGCTCGGCTTCCTGCCCGGCGACCTCACCCAGAAGGTCGACCCGTACCTGCGCCCGCTGTACGACGCGCTGTACGAGATGCTCGGCGTCGAGAAGGTGGTCAAGCTGCTGGAGAAGAACGTCATCGAGATCGCCCCGCTGGCCTACATGCGCGGACGCACGCTTAACGATGCCTATGTGATCCTCGACGAAGCGCAGAACACCACGATCGAGCAGATGAAGATGTTCCTGACCCGCATCGGCTACGGGAGCACCGCGGTGGTGACCGGCGACCTCACCCAGGTCGATCTGCCGCGCCACCAGAAGTCGGGCCTGCGGGACGCGCTCGACGTGCTGCGCAACGTGGACGGGGTCAGCTTCACCTTCTTCGAATCGCGCGACGTGGTGCGCCACCCGCTGGTCGCCCGCATCGTCAACGCCTACGACGCCCGCGATGCCCAGGAGGCCCAGACCGGGCCCGCGGCCTGAGGATCCCTGCATGAGCCGGGCGCCCACCCTCATCGACGTGTCCATCAGCTACGGCCTGCCACGTGCGGGCATTCCGTCGGCGGTGAGCTTCCGCCGCTGGGTGGCGGCCGCGCTGGACGGGCGGATCCGCCGCGCCGACCTGGCGATCCGGCTGGTCGACGCGAAGGAAGGCCGCGCCTTCAACCGTCACTACCGGGGCAAGGACTACGCCACCAACGTGCTGAGCTTCCCGGCGGACCTGCCCGAGGGCGTCGAGCTGCCGGTGCTGGGCGACCTCGTCATCTGCGCCCCGGTGGTCGCCCGCGAGGCGCGTGAGCAGGGCAAGCGGCTGTCCGACCACTACGCCCACCTGACCGTCCACGGCGCCCTTCACCTGCTCGGCTGGGACCACGAGGACGAACGCGAGGCCGAGTGCATGGAGCAGCTCGAACGGGAGATCCTGGCCGGCCTGGGCATCGACGATCCGTACCTGGTCGCCGAGTAGGCCTCCGGCCGCTCCGACCTGCGCCATGCCGATGCGCTAGACTCGGGCCGGCGCCCATCCCCCGGGCGTATTCATGATTGCATTCAATGTCCGAGGACGACAGTAGTACCCCCACCCACACCCATCCGACCGACGCGGCCGACCGGCCCCACGACAAGCGTCGTTCCTGGCTGGACCGGATCAGCTCCGCGCTGTCCGGCGAACCCACCACCCGCGAGGACCTGGTCGAGCTGCTGCGCGATGCGCAGGCCGACGGCCTGATCGCGGCCGACACCCTGACCATGATGGAAGGCGCGATCGCCGTCTCCGACCTGACCGTCGGCGACGTGATGATCCCGCGCTCGCAGATGGTCGCGCTGCCCGCCGACGCGCCGTTCCTCGAGCTGATGAAGCTGGTGGTCGAGTCCGGCCACTCGCGGTTCCCCGTGCACGGCGACGACAAGGACGAGATCCTCGGCATCCTGCTGGCCAAGGACCTGCTGCGCGGCGTGGTCGCCGACCACGGCCCGGCCAGCATCCACGCCCTGTTGCGTCCGGCGGTGCTGATCCCCGAATCCAAGCGGCTCGACATCCTGCTGCGCGAGTTCCGCCAGTCGCGCAACCACATGGCCATCGTGATCGACGAGCACGGCGGCGTCGCCGGCCTGTTGACCATCGAGGACGTGCTGGAGCAGATCGTCGGCGACATCGACGACGAGCACGACGACGCCGAGGATCCGAACGCCCTCATCGCCGCCCAGGCCGACGGCCAGTTCGTGGTCGACGCGCTGACCCCGATCGAGGATTTCAACGAGCGCTTCGGCGCCGATTTCGACGACGACGAGTACGACACCATCGGTGGCCTGGTCACCGCCGCGATCGGCCACCTGCCGGAAGCCGGCGAGGAGCTGGCGCTGGACCGGTTCGTGTTCCGCGTTTCGGGGGCCGACGCACGGCGCGTGCACGCCTTTCACGTGAGCGTCCTCGGGGATGCGTGACCTTCTGGGTGCCCGGTTCGCGCGCCACGCGGACGCGGCTTGGGGACGACTGCTGTCGACAGCGACGCTGTGGCTTCTGCTGGCGGGCAGCGCGCTGGCCGCCCCCCGCATCGGCGTGGCCACGATGCAGCCGGGGGAAATCTTCTGGGAGCGCTTCGGCCACAACGCCCTGGTGGTGATGGACACCGGTACCGGCGAGGCGATCTCGTACAACTACGGCTTCTTCGACCCGACCGAACCGGACTTCATCGGCCGTTTCGTCCGCGGCGAGATGCGCTACCGGCTCGCCGCGCTGCCGTTCGAGCAGGACATGGCGATCTACCGCGACGAAGGCCGCGGCGTCAGCATCCAGTGGCTGGATCTCGACCCGGCGAGCGCCCGGGCCTTGGCGGACGCGCTGGCCGAAAACGCCCGACCGGAAAACGCGTACTACCGCTACGACTACTTCCTCGACAACTGCTCCACCCGCGTGCGCGATGCGATCGACAGTGCCTTGGGCGGCGCGCTGCACCGGCAGATGGCCGGGCGGTCGCAGGGCAGCACCTACCGCAGCGAGGCCGTGCGGCTGGCGTCACCGGAACCCGGGATGTGGCTGGGTTTCGACATCGGCCTGGGCCCGGCCGCCGACCGGCCGTTGTCGCGCTGGGCGGAAGCGTTCGTGCCCATGAGGCTCGCCGCCGCCCTGCGTGACACGACGCTGCCCGACGGTCGCCCACTCGTTGTGGAGGAGCAGCAGATCCTTCCGCACCGGTTGCCGCCGGAGCCGTTGGCTTCTCCGGTCCGCTGGGGCTGGTGGGCACTCGGTGGGATCGCGCTCGCAGGCGCGCTGGTCTGGACCGGCCGAAGGGCACCACGGCCGGTCGCGGGCGTCGCAATGGTGTTCTGGTTCATCACGGCCGTGGTCGGCGCGCTGCTGCTGTTCATCTGGCTCGGCACGGTGCACCGGTTCGGCTGGGCCAATCGCGGCCTGCTGCTGTTCAATCCGTTGTGCTGGCTGCTGCTGCCGGGGGGCTGGTCGCTGTTGCGCGGTCGAGTGCCGCGGGCGTGGTTCCGCGGGCTGCTCTGGCTGGTGGCGGCGTTGCCGCTGGCGGCGCTGTTCGCCTACTGGCTGAGCGTACTGCCGCAGCGCCACCTCCACTGGATCGCGCTGCTGTGGCCGGTGCATCTCGCGCTGGCGTGGGTCTTTGGCCAACGCGGCGCGGGAGACCCGCCCCGGCGCTTGTGACGCCCGGGTCGGATGGGCACGATGCGGACATGAGCGACCAGACCGCAGACTCCGCCCACTCCGTCGCGCCGTTGTGCCCGCGAAGCGTGGTCAACTGCGCCGCGTACGACCGGCGGGGCGAGCGCCGCGACATCAGCCTGGACGCGATCAGCGACGTACTGGCAGTCGACGACGGCAGCTTCGTCTGGGTCGGGCTGTACGAGCCCGGCGAGGGCCTGCTGGAAAAGCTGCAGGAGGAATTCGGCCTGCACGACCTGGCGGTCGAGGACGCCCACCACGCGCACCAGCGGCCCAAGATCGAGACCTACGGGCAGTCGCTGTTCATCGCCCTGCACACCGCGCAGACCGTCGACAGCCACATCCGCTTCGGCGAGACCCATGTGTTCGTCGGCCCACGCTACCTGGTCACCGTGCGCCATGGCGCCTCGTCCAGCTACAGCGCGGCGCGTGCCCGTATGGAGCGCGAACCCGACCTGCTGCGCCACGGGCCCGGGGCCGCGCTGTATGCCGTGTTCGACATGGTCGTCGACAACTTCCTGCCGATCGTCGACGAGTTCAGCAACGCCCTCAACGCGCTCGAGCAGGACATCTTCGCCGAGGATTTCCGCAAGGGCACGGTGCAGAAACTCTATGACCTCAAGCGCGAACTGACCCGGTTGCGGATGGCCGTGGCGCCGCTGCAGGACATCCTCGGCCAGCTCACCCGCGCCCGGGGTGGCCTGCTCGACGAGGAGATCCAGCTCTACATCCGCGACGTCCACGACCACGCGGTCCGCATCAACGAAACCACCGACACCCTGCGCGAAATGCTCACCGCGGCGGTCAGCGTGAACCTGTCGCTGGTGACCGTGCGCCAGGGCGAGATCGTCAAGCGGCTGGGCGCGTGGGCGGCGCTGCTGGCGGCGCCCACCCTGATCGCCAGCTGGTACGGGATGAACTTCACCCACATGCCGGAGCTGGCCGGGCGCTGGAGCTATGCGGTACTGGTCGGCGTGGTCACCGTGGTCTGCGCGGTGCTGTACAGGATGTTCAAGCGGGCGCGTTGGCTGTAGCGGCGACCGCCCGCGACCCTGACCACGGAGGGCCAGCCACGCGCCAGACCGCAATCAGCCGGCGATCGCCTGCAGCATGATGCCGGTCAGGTACGCACAGTACGTCCCCAGCGCGTACCCGAACACCGCCAGCAGTACACCCACTGGCGCCAGCGCCGGGTGGAATGCGGTCGCCACGACCGGCGCCGACGCGGCGCCGCCCACGTTGGCCTGCGAACCGACCGCCAGGAAGAACAATGGCGCCCGGATGACCTTGGCCACGCCCAGCATCAGCGCCGCATGCACGCTGATCCAGATCACGCCCATGAGCAACAGCAGGGGCCGCTCGGCCAAGGCCTTCAGGTCCATCTGCATGCCGATGGTCGCGATGAGCACGTACAGCAGCACCGAGCCCACGTTCGACGCACCCGCGCCTTCCAGCCGCCTTGCGCGGGTGAAGCTCAGGATCACTCCGAAGGTGGTGGCCAGCACCACCAGCCAGAAGAAGGTCGAATCGAGGCTGTAGTCCTGCAGGCGCCATTCGGCCGGCAGCGAACGGATCCAGCCCACCAGCGGCTCGGCCAGCAGGTGGGACAGGCCGGTCAGGCCGATACCGACCGCGAAGATCATCATCAGGTCACTCATCGACGGCACGCGCGCGTGCTCGGCCTGGTAACTGGCGATGCGTTGTTTGAGGTCTTCGATCGCCGACGTGTCGGCACCGGTCCAGCGGTCGAACTGCTTCGCACGTCCGGCCAGAAACAGCAGGATCGCCATCCAGAAATAGGCCACGATCACGTCCACGGCGACGAACTGGCCGAACAGGTTGGCATCGACCTCGAACACTTCCTTCATCGCCGCCTGGTTGGCGCCGCCACCGATCCAACTGCCGGCAATCGTGGTCATGCCGCGCCAGGTGTCGCCGGCCACCACCGACGGGAACAGCACCTGCATCACCAGCAGCGAGACCACTGCACCGAGCATCACGCCTGCAGTCCCGGTCAGGAACATGATGATCGCCTTCGGTCCGAGCCTCAGCACCGCGCCGATATCCATCGCCACGCAGAACAGGATCAGTGCACTGGGCAGAAGGTAGTCGCGTGCCATCGGGTACAGACCCGAGGCGCCGCCGTCGATCAGCCCGAAGGTGTTGTAGACCGCTGGCAGCAGGTAGCACATCAGCAGCGCCGGCACGTAGGTGTAGAACCGGTGCCAGAAGCCGGACGGCCGCGAGGCGGTCCAGAACACCGCGCCGAGCGTGGCGGCGAGCAGGCCGAGGACGACGGCGTCGTTGGTGATCAGGGCAGTGCTGTTTGGCGCCATGTGTAGCTCCGATGGAGTGACTGGGCTGCATACCGCAGCCGCGATCCGCCGGATTCCGTCCCGACAGCGGCATGCCCGCGCGGACCGGCCACGCAGCCGACGCATTGACCCGGGCAGGGTTCAATGCGGGATCGGCGCGGCCGGGCACGGGTTCGTCTGCGAAGCTATTGACCCAGGTGCTGCTCGAGCCAGCCATTCACCGTGTCATGCCAGAGCACGCTGTTGTGCGGCTTGAGCACCCAGTGGTTCTCGTCGGGGAAGTACAGGAACTTCGACTCGATGCCCTGCCGCTGCAACGCGGTGAACGCCGCCAGCCCCTGGCTGACCGGGATGCGGAAGTCCTGCTGGCCGTGCACCACCAGCATCGGCACGCGCCACTTGTCGACGTGCCGGCTCGGGTTGAACTTGTCGTAGTTCTGCGGGACCTGCCACGGCGTGCCGCCGTTCTCCCACTCGGTGAACCACAGCTCCTCGGTCACGAAGCCCATCATGCGGGTGTCGAACACGCCGTCGTGGTTGACCAGGCACTTCCACGGTTCGTTCCAGTTGCCGGCAATCCAGTTGACCATGTAGCCGCCGTAGCTGGCACCGAGCGCGCAGGCGTCGTCGCCGTCGAGGAACGGGTACTGACGCAGCGCGGCCTTCCAGCCCTTCTGCAGGTCCTCCAGCGGGCGGTCGCCCCAGTGCTGGCTGATCGCGTCGGTGAAGGCCTGGCCGTAGCCGGTCGAACCGTGGAAATCGACCATGACCACTGCGTAGCCCTGCCCGGCGTAGGTCTGCGGGTTCCAGCGGTAGCTCCAGCCGTTGCCGAAACTGCCCTGCGGACCGCCATGGATCAGGAACGCGACCGGGTACCGGCGGCCTTCCTCATAGTTCCACGGCTTGACCACGTAGCCGTGCACGGTGTCGTTGTTCCAGCCCTTGAAGGTGAACTGCTCGTATTCGCCGAAGCCGACGTCCGGCAGCATCTCGCCGGCGCTGGGGGTGATGGCGCGCTGCGGGGCACCGTTGATGCCGCCAACGAACACCTGGGCGCCGCTGGCCAGGGTGTCGCGGGTGAATGCAAGCGTGCCGCCCTGCAGCTCCACCGAGCCGATGCTGCCGTCACCGACGATCTCGGTGGCGCCGCCGCTGTCGACATGGACCGCGAACAGCGGGTGCTCCCCCATGTCCTGCGCGGTCACGTAGAGCGTTTCGCCGTCCTCGGACACGGCGATGCTGCCGGCGGAGCGGTCCCATTGCGGAGCGATCTCGCGACGCTCGCCGGTGGCCAGGTCGAGCTTGATCAGGCCGAAGCGGTCGGCTTCGAACCCGGGACGCTTCATCGCGCGGTAGTAAAGCGTGTTGTCGTCGCCGAACACCGCGCCGGTGTCCCACGCGGGATTGTCGGCGGTAAGGTTCTCGGCCGCGCCGCTGCCATCGGCGCTGACGCGGTAGAGGTCGAAGTTGGTCGACCACGGTTCGGCCCGATCGGCCTTGCGTGCGCTCAGCACCAGCGACTTGCCGTCCGGTGCCCAGGTGTATTCGCTGCTGTCGCCGAACGGGCGCGACGGCACGTCGGCCACGACGTCGGTGGCGATCGCGGTCGCCGTGCTCACCGGTGCGTCGCCCGTAGGCAGTTCCGCCACGAAGACGCGGTTCAGGCGCCCGTCGTTCCAGGCGTCCCAGTGACGGACGAACATCCGGTCGTGGACCACGCCGGTCGCCGGGCTTTCCGCTTCCGCCTGCAGCCGCTTGCTGCTGCAGGCCAGGTCACTGCCGCAGTCGATGAAGGCCTCGACGTTGAACGCCACCCGCCCGCCGTCGGGCGAGAGCTGGTAGCCGCCGACATCCAGGGCGAAATCCGTCAGCTGGCGCGGGGTGCCGCCTTCGGCGGGAATGGCATAGAGCTGCGAACTGCCGGACTTGGCGCTGAGGAAGTAGACGGTCCGGCCGTCGGGCGAGAACCGCGGGGAGTTGACGTTCCACCCGGCCGGGGTCAATCGCACCGGCGGCGCCGCGTCGCGGGCGACGAGGTTCTCGATCCACAGCGAGGTCGACGCCTTGCCCTGGTCGAAGTCCACCACCCGCTTGGCCACCACCAGCAGACGTCCATCGGGCGACAACGTCGGCGAGGACCAGCGGTCGAGGGTGGCGAGGTCCTTTGGCTGCAACCCGCGGGTCGCGGCTTCGGCCGGCAGGCTCACGGCAGGCAGGACGAGCGCGATCAGCGCCGGCAGGACGGCTTGACGCAGGTTCATGGCGGGTTCCCCAAGTCGACGATCTTCGATGTTAGGCGCTGGCACCCGGTTGCCGCAAAACCCGCACGGTCGTTCCGGGCGGGCGACCGGCGGCGCCGGGCCGGGTCACGGCGTTGCCGGCGCCTTCGTACCGCTGCGGTACAGCAGCCAGCCAACCACCACCAGCACCGCCAGCCCCAGCCACTGGCCGAACTGCAGCGTCGGCGGCAACGCGAGCACGTCCGCACGACCGGACACCACGATCGGGATCGCGATCGCAATGCCCATCAGCGCCTCGCCGGTGATCAGCCCGGCGGCGAACAGCGTGCCGGGCCGGTGGATGCGGTCGCGCATCTCTTCGTCACCGGCACGAAGCTTGTGCCGGCGTTCGACCAGGTGCGACAGCAGGCCGCCGAGGAAGATCGGCACCATCAGCTCCAGCGGCAGGTAGATACCGATCGCCGCCGCCAGCACCGGCACCCGGAACGCCGAGCCACGCGCCTTCAGCCACTCGTCCAGACCGATGATGCCCGCGCCGATCGCCGCGCCCAGCGCGATCATTCCCCACGGCAGCTCGCCACCGAACATGCCCTTGGCCACCGACGCCATCAGCGTCGCCTGCGGCGCGGCCAATGCGTTGGGGTGCTCCGCGGTCGGCGCACCGATGCCATAGGCCAGTGCCAGCAGGTTCAGGACCGGCGCCATGATCAGGGCGCAGGAGAACGCACCGATCGCCAGCATCAACTGCTGCTTCCACGGCGTCGCGCCGACGATGTAGCCGGCCTTGAGGTCCTGCAGGTTGTCACCGCCGACCGCCGCGGCGCAGCACACCACCGCGCCGATCATGATCGCGGCCACCGCACCGATCGGCGAGTCGCTGCCCAGCAGCAGCACCAGCACCAGCGAGGCGAACAGGATGGTCGCGATGGTGATGCCCGACACCGGATTATTGGACGAGCCCACCAGGCCGGCCAGGTAGGCCGACACCGACACGAACAGGAAGCCGGCGACGATCATGATCAGCGTCATCGGGATGCTGACCGTCCACTGCCCGACGATCGCCTGGTACAGCGCCGCCAACGGCAGCACGAACAGCACCAGCGCCACCAGCATCCACTTCATCGGGAGGTCGCGTTCGGTGTCCGCGACAACCTCCCCGACGCCCTTGCGGGTCGCCGCGATGCCACTGCGGATGCCCGACACCAGCGACTTGCGCAGCGAGAACAGCGTCCACACGCCGCCGATCAGCATCGCGCCGACGCCGAGGTAGCGGATCTTGGCGTCCCAGATCGCGAATGCGGTGGTCGCCGCGTCCTGGCCGGCCACCGCGGTTGCCAGCGCGGGATCGCTGCCGAGGAAAAACGCGTCGTAGATCGGGATCGCAAGGTGCCAGGACAGAATGCTGCCCGACACCACCACGATGCCGACGTTCAGCCCCACGATGTAGCCCACGCCCAGCAGCGCTGGCGACAGCCCGGTACCGAGATAACCCAGGTAGTTGCCGACGTAACCGGCCGATGCCGCGGTGTCGGGGATCAGGCGCAGCCCACTTGCCGCGGCCGCCTTCACCAAGCCGCCGATGGCGCCCGCCAGCGCGAGGATCTTCAGCCCCGGGCCCGGGTTCTCGCCTGCCTTCAGCACCTCGGCCGCAGCCTTGCCTTCGGGGAACGGCAGCGGCTCCTCGACGATCATCGAGCGCCGCAGCGGCACCGAGAACAGCACGCCGAGCAAGCCGCCCAGGCCGGCGATCGCCAGCACCCACGAGTACCGGAAGTCGTCCCAGTACCCGAGGATCACCAGCGCCGGGATCGTGAAGATCACGCCCGCCGCGATCGAGGAGCCGGCCGACGCGCCCGTCTGCACGATGTTGTTTTCCAGGATGGTGCCGCCGCCCAGCAGCCGCAGCACCCCCATCGACACCACCGCCGCGGGGATCGCCGTGGCGATGGTGAGTCCGGCGAACAGTCCCAGGTAGGCGTTGGCCGCCGCCAGGATCATCGCCAGCACGATGGCCAGCAACACGGCACGGAAAGTGAGTTGCGGAACGGGCGTGGTGCTCATGGCGGTTCCTGTCGTCGAATCGCGCGATATTGGCACGCGCGGCGGGGCTCGCCTAGCGGGAAACGTGCCCGGAAGCGCCGCCGTGCCTGGCCGTACGGGAGTTAATCGGCCAGGCCCCCTGCCCCGGCTTCCGCCGTAACGGTTCTGCCACCCAGGTTACGCGCCAGGAACGAGAGCAATCGGGTGTAGTACTCGCGACGATGCTCCGGAAGATAGAAGCCATGGCCTTCGTTGTCGTAGTAGAGCGTCTCGACGGACGCCCCGGCTTCGCGGAGTGACCGCTCCATCATCCTGCTGTGCTGGATGGGAGCCCGTTGGTCTTCCCCGCCGGCGGCAAGGAAAACAGGCACCTTGATTGTCTCCGCCATGCGGTTGGGTGAGAAATCGGCGACAGAGGCACGGTCGCCGATCCACTCCTCGATGTAGTTCTCGCCCGAACTCCAACGCTGGATATCTCCATGCGTATGCATGGTCGGCAGGTCGTACACTCCGACGTACCCTACTGCACACCGGTACATATCCGGCTCCCGCACGACGCCCATCAGCGCGGCATAGGCACCATAGCTGGCGCCATAGATGCAAATTCGGTCGCGCGCGGCAACACCCTCCTCTATCAGCCACCGGGTGGCATCGGTGAGGTCGTCCTGCATGGCTCGGCCCCATTGGCGTGCACCTGCCGCCATGAAATCCCTGCCGTAGCCACCGGACCCGCGGAAATTGATCTGCAGGACGGCGTAGCCCGCCTGCGCAAGCATCTGGACCTCACCATCGAAGTCGGCGGTGTCACGGATACCAAAGGGTCCGCCATGGGGCATGACCACGGCGGGCAGCCGGATGCCTGCGGACCCGTGCGGGACCGTGAGATAACCATGGAGATCGATACCATCGCGCGGCGTGAGCCGAACCGGGCGCTTGCCTGCCATGCGTGCGGGATCGAACCATGCGCGTCGGCTCAACAGATGGTCGGCCTTCCTCGTGACCGTATCGAACAAATAGAAGTCACCGGGATTGCGATCGCTCCACGTCCGCACCAGCGCCGTTCGGCCATCGGCCGTGCGCGAGGTGATCAGCACGGAGGCATCGGCAAACGCAGCCTCCAGGCTCCGGTACAGGCGCGCTTCGTCACTTGAATCGTCGAAGAACACCGTCCGGGCCTTACGGTCCGTCAAGAGGACACCCACCGGCGCCCCGCTCCCGTTGCGATAAAGGAAGGTCGCGGGGTCGACGCTGTCGTCCCTGAGTATCTCCCTCTGTGCCCCGGATGCGATGTCATAGGCCAGCACCGCGTTGGGACCCTCGGCCTGCTCGGCTTCGAAGTACGCCGTCCGGTCATCCCCCGAAAAACCAATCGGCCACTGCTTCAGCCCTGTCGCCGACTCATCGTTGATCAGCTGCCACTCGGCCCGGTCGCCAACCCGGTAGTACAGCTTCTGCCGGTTATCGGTGCCGGCGCCGACGGCAAAACGCACGACGCCCTGGTTGTCCGTCACGAAGGACGCATTGCGGACCGGGGCCGAGGCCACCGGAACGCGGCGACCACTATAGACGTCCAGGCGTTCGGCATCCGTGTAGGGATCCGCATGGAACGGCCTGACGGAAATGATGATGTGATCGTCGTCCCGCGGCAGGTCGTCGACCAGAAATGCCGCCACCCGCTCCACCTTCTTGGGCTGGATCCTGGTTCCGAGACCCGCGCCCTGCACCCGCTGCCCGACCAGTATGTCCGCCTGGGTGCCGTCGGCATTCACCGCGTACAGCTCGCCTGTCAGACCGGGCTCCTCCAGCGCGCCGAATTTTTCGGACATGCCGATCACCAGGCGCTCGTCGTTCACCCACGTAAAGCTCTCCACGTGTGTGTTCTTTCCGCGCATGAAGGTGCCGGTCACCTTGTTGTCCTCGCGGCGCATGATGACCAGTGCGGTGCGGCTGCCTTCGTCCAATGGCACGCTGGCCGCGAAGTACTCACCCGTCGGCGAGATCTTGATCTCACCGAACTTGTCGCTCTTGATGAAGGCGTCCAGTTCGACCGCCTCTGCCGACGGTGCACCCCACAACGCCGCGACCAGCGCAGCGCCAAAAAACAATCCCTTCATTATCCCCTCGCTGATGCGTCGGCTCCGGCTGCCTGGCGCGACCTCGACGCGAAGCCAACAATCGACACGTCGCCACATCGCACTTCGAGCCGGAACAGTGTTTCCCCGCCACCAAGCCTAACCCGGTCGGCTCAGGGTCGCGCGGTCTGCAGCGTCGTTTGCAAGGCACTACGCCACCCCGGCAGGTCCAGCCCGTACTCGGCAGAGAGCTGTGCGCTGTCCAGCACGGAGTACCTGGGACGCTCGGCCCGCGTGGGAAACCCGGCGGTGGAGATCGGCACCACGCACGGTCTGCGTGGCAGCAGGTGGAGTGCGTACGCGTCTTCGAAGATCGCTTCGGCGAACCCATGCCAGCTGGTCTGCCCGGTACTGACGAGATGCCGCACCCCGGAGGCCTCGATGCCTTGCCGCAGGATGGACGCGGTCGCATCGGCAATCAGCCACGCCGGCGTTGGCGACCCCACCTGGTCGGCGACCACGCACAGTTCGTCCCGCTCCGCGCCCAGCCGGAGCATGGTGCGAAGGAAGTTGGCACCGTACAGACCGTAAACCCAGGCGGTGCGCAGGATGAGGTGACGCACGCCGGTGGCGGCGATAGCCTGCTCACCTGCCCATTTGGTTCTGCCGTACACCCCCAGCGGGGCGGGCGCATCCTGCTCCCGATACGGACGATCGCCGGCTCCGTCGAACACGTAGTCGGTGGAGTAATGGATCAGCGAGATTCGCCGCGCTGCACACGCTTCGGCGATTCGCCGCGGCGCATCGCGATTGAGGAGCAGTGCCGCCGCGGGGTTGTCCTCCGCTTGATCCACGGCCGTATATGCCGCCGCATTGATGACGACTTCCGGGGCGATCCGCTTGATCAGCGGCTCGACGGCATCCAGGTCGGTGAGGTCCAGCGACTCGCAGGTAGTGCCGTCGGGCAGCATCCCGTTACGCGTGGTGGTTACAGGTGCACGCTCCTCAGCGACGAGGCGGCGTCGTACTGCATCGCCTACCTGGCCATTGCCACCGATCAGCAGGGTCCTCATCGGAACCCCTCAAGCCGGATATACAGGCAGACGATGCTCCGGGACGTTACCCAGCAGGGGGGCACGCGTATCCTTCTCCGAAAGCACCGGCGCACTCACCGGCCAATCGATCGCCAGTTGCGGATCGTCCCATCGGATGTTCGAATCCGCATCGGCGTCGTAGCTGGCTGTACACAGGTACGACACCACCGCCCGTTGACTAAGCACCACGTACCCATGGGCAAAACCCTCGGGAATCCACATCTGTCGCTTGTTGCTGCCACTCAACAGAACCGCCGTCCATCGCGAGAAAGTGGGTGATCCACGTCGCACGTCCACAGCAACGTCCCATATCTCGCCCTCGTGAACGGAAATAAACTTCGCTTGAGGATTGGGCCATTGATAGTGCAGCCCGCGCAGCACACCATGCTCTGACTGCGAGATATTCCCCTGCACGAAGGCGGGCTGCAGACCATAAGGCGCGAGCTTGGCATGGTTGAAGGATTCGAAAAAAAATCCCCGCGCATCCGTGAAGACACGCGGCTCGAATACCAGGCAACCTGGCACCTCTGTCTCGATCACCTTCAATGCGGTGTTCCCCGCTCGATGAGAGAACGCAGATACTCACCATAGCCGTTCTTACTTAATGGCCGGGCCAGTTGCAGCAATTGCGCGGCGTCAATCCACCCGTTGTTGAAGGCGATTTCTTCCGGGCAGCAGACCCTCAGCCCCTGCCTGGCCTCTATTGTCTGGATATACGTAGAAGCTTCGATCAACGACTGGTGCGTCCCCGTATCCAACCATGCGTAGCCGCGCCCCAGCTGTTCGAGGTGGAGTGACTGCTCATCCAGGTAGCACCGGTTGAGATCGGTGATCTCGAGCTCGCCCCGCGCCGACGGCGCAAGGCTGGCGGCGAAATCGCTCGCACGTCCGTCGTAGAAGTACAGTCCTGTGACCGCGTAATTGGAGCGCGGCTGCGCAGGTTTCTCCTCAATGCCAACCACCCTTCCATGACCGTCGAATTCCGCAACACCATAGCGCTGTGGATCGCGGACCCAGTATCCGAAGACCGTGGCACCGCGTTCTCTTTGATGCGCGCGCCTGAGCATTCCGGTGAGCCCCGGGCCATGGAATATGTTGTCGCCAAGTACGAGGCAGCTGGGCTTTCCATCGAGGAATTCGCGCCCGATCAGGAAAGCCTGCGCTAGTCCATCGGGGCTTGGCTGGACGGCGTAATCGATCTTCATCCCCCACTGCGAACCGTCGCCAAGCAGATTCCGGAACAGCGCCTGCTCATGCGGGGTGTTGATGATCAGCACCTCACGGATGCCCGCCAGCATCAGCACGCTCAGCGGGTAATAGATCATCGGCTTGTCGTAGACCGGCAGCAGCTGCTTGCTGATGGCCTGGGTGATCGGATACAGCCGCGTGCCGGAGCCTCCGGCGAGAATGATGCCCTTCCGGTTCATGCCTTCTCCTGCTCAGGCTTGCCCGATCCGCTCGAGACGGTAGCTTCCGTCGAGCACGTGCTGCACCCAGGCACCATTGTCCAGATACCAGTCGACCGTTCTTGCCATGCCTTCATCGAAGGTCACTGCCGGTGCCCAGCCCAGCTCGTCCTTCAACTTGGTCGCATCGATTGCATAGCGACGGTCGTGTCCGGGGCGATCCTTGACGTAGGTGATGAGTGATGCCCGGCTACGCCCGTCGGGCAGCGGACGACGGGCATCCAGCAGTTCGCAAATGGCGCGTACCACGGCGATGTTGGTGCGCTCGGCATCGCCGCCGACGTTGTAGGTTTCGCCCGGGCGCCCATCCTCGAGCACGCGCCGGACCGCGGCGCAATGATCGCCAACGTACAGCCAGTCGCGAACGTTGAGGCCATCCCCGTAGACGGGCAGCGGTTCACCCGCGAGCGCCTTGGCAATCACCAGCGGAATGAGCTTTTCGGGAAACTGGTAAGGGCCGTAGTTGTTCGAGCAGTTGGTCGTCAGAACGGGCAAGCCGTACGTGTGGTGAAACGCGCGGACCAGATGGTCGGACGCGGCCTTCGATGCCGAATACGGGGAATTGGGAGCGTACGGCGTGGTTTCCGAAAACCTGCCCGTTTCGCCAAGCGAGCCGTAGACCTCGTCGGTGGACACATGCAGGAAACGGAACGCGTCGCTCGCCGCCGCATCAAGAGACCGCCAGTGATCACGCACCTTCTCCAGCAGGTTGAGCGTACCCACGACGTTGGTCTGCACGAAAGCGGCCGGACCATCGATTGATCGATCGACGTGGCTTTCCGCGGCGAAGTTGATTACCGCATCGGGGCGGTACTGCTCAAGCAATTCACCAACGAGCGCAGCGTTGCCGATGTCGCCTTGAACGAAAACATGATCCGGATTCCCGTCCAGCGAGGACAGCGTATGCGGATTACCGGCGTAGGTGAGCAGGTCGAGATTGACGACCTTCACACCGCGGTTGACGGTATCAAGAACGAAGTTGCCGCCGATGAAGCCGGCACCGCCGGTCACGAGCCATGTAGACAATCAGGTGCTCCAGAAAAAATAGGCAGGTGGCCGGATCGCTCCGGAATCGACTGGTCAGAACGGAATATCGTCATCCGCGAAGTCGCTGCCGAAGTCGTTGGACTTGGCCGGCGGGGCCTCGCGACGCGGGGCTTCCTGGCGGGCCTGCGCGCGCGACGGGCGGTCGCCACGGTCACTGCCGCGGAAGCCACCACCACCGCCACCACCACCCGCACCGCCCTCGCCACCACCGCCGAGCATCTGCATTTCATCGGCGACGATGTCGGTGAAGTACTTCTCCACGCCGTCCTGGCCGGTGAATTTGTCGTAGCGGATCGAGCCTTCGATGTAGACCTGCCGGCCCTTGCGCAGGTACTCGCCGGCGATCTCACCGAGCTTGCCGAACAGCTTGACCCGGTGCCACTCGGTACGCTCCTGGGTGTTGCCGTCGCGGTCCTTGCGCACGCTGGTGGTGGCGAGGCTGAGGGTGGTCACGGCCATGCCGCCCTGGGTGTACTTGGTTTCGGGATCGTTGCCGAGGTTGCCGACGAGGATCACCTTGTTTACGCCACGTGCCATGAATTCGGTCCTGTTCGGTCGAATGGGTCGCCGCAGGGGGCGAGCGGCAGGCCAGTATACCCGCCGGCCTGCCCACGCCCCGCCGGAAAACACCGGTTTTCAGGGTCGGGCGACCGGCCGTTGCGGACTGCGTCCGAGATGCTCGCGGTGACGGGCACGAGTGGGCGCCGGCCTATAATCGGGCACCCCCGCCCCCGGTCCATCCATGCACGCTCGCACCCAGCCCCCGTCCGCCCTTGGCCTGCCCGACGTCCAGGCGCTCGCCCGTGAGGACATGCAGGCCGTCGACGCGCTGATCCGGCACCGGCTCGCATCCGACGTGGTGCTGATCAACCAGGTCGCGGAGTACATAGTCGGCGCCGGCGGCAAGCGACTGCGGCCGATGCTGCTGCTGCTGGCGGCCGGCGCGCTCGGCCATCGCGGCGCCGACGCGCACCAGCTGGCCGCGGTGGTCGAGTTCATCCACACCTCCACCCTGCTGCACGACGACGTGGTCGACGAGTCCGACCTGCGCCGCGGCCGCCGCACCGCCAACGCGGTGTGGGGCAACGCGGCCAGCGTGCTGGTCGGCGACTTCCTGTACTCGCGCAGCTTCCAGCTGATGGTCGAGCTGGATTCGATGCAGGTGCAGCGCATCCTCGCCGACACCACCAACCGGATCGCGGAGGGTGAGGTGCTGCAGCTGCTGCACGTGCGCAACCCCGACACCGACGAGGTCGCCTACCTGCGGGTGATCGAGCGCAAGACCGCGGTGCTGTTCGCCGCCGCGACGCGGCTGGGCGCGCTGCTGGCCGGCGCCGACGAGGCGGTGCAGCAGCGCCTGCACGACTACGGCCTCAACCTCGGCTACGCGTTCCAGATCGCCGACGACGTGCTGGACTACGCCTCCGACGCGCAGACGCTGGGCAAGAACCTCGGCGACGACCTCGCCGAAGGCAAGGCGACCCTGCCGCTGATCCACGCGATCCGCCATGCCGACGATGCCACCGCGGCGCGGCTGCGCAAGGCGATCGAGGATGGCGACACCGGTGCACTGCCGGCGGTGGTGGACGCGATCCACGCCACCGGTGGGCTCGAGTACAGCCGCCAGCGTGCGCGTGACTACGCCGAACTGGCCGTGGATGCTTTGGACGGGTTGCCGGACAACGACTACGTGGCGGCGCTGCGCGGGCTGGCGGCGTACGCGGTCAGCCGGGATCACTGAGTGCCACGTTTTGTCGTAGGAGCGGCTTCAGCCGCGATCGTGGAACCGGCTCGGGGCGAACGATCATCCGATCGCGGCTGAAGCCGCTCCTGCAGGTCCGCGGCGCTATTCCGCGGCGAGGCGCTCGCGCAGAAAGTCGTGGGTCATCTCGAACGCCCGGGTCGCCGCCCGTTCGTTGTAGACGCAGCCCGGCGGGTTGTTCGCGTCCGCCTCGGCGAAGCAGTGCACCGCGCCGCTGAAGTTGACGAACTGCCAGTCCGCGCCGGCGGCATCCATCTCGCGTTCGAAACCGGCGATGTCCTCGTCGGTCACGCCGCGGTCGTCGGCACCGTTGAGCACCAGGATCGAGGTCCGCACCGCGTCGTCCTTCGCCGGCACCGGCGTCGACAGACCGCCGTGCAGGCTGACCACGCCGGCGACGTCGCTGCCCGCGCGCGCCAGTTCCAGCACTGCGGTGCCGCCGAAGCAGAAACCCAGCGCGGCAATGCGGTCGGCGTCGACCGGCACCTTGCCCGCCTGCGCCTGCAGCACCTCGACCGCCTTCCCGACGCGCGTGCGCAGCAACCCGCGGTCATCGCGCAACGCGCCCGACACCTCGCCCGCGGCCTCGCGGTCGGCCGGCCGCACGTCCTTGCCGTAGACGTCGGCCACCAGCACCACGTAGTCGTCGCCGGCGAGCTGTTTGGCCTTCTCGATCGCGGACGGGGTCACGCCCATCCAGTTCGGCACCATCACCACGCCCGGCCGCGTGATCGCGTTGGCGTCGTCGTGGACCAGCACGCCGCTGAAAGTGGTGTCGCCGATCGACCATTCGACCGGTTCGGCCTGCATCGCGGCGAAGGCGGGGCTGGCCAGCAGGACAAGCGGGAGCGCGAAGGCAAGGCGAGGCAGGCGCATGGCGGGACTCCTCCGGTGGGTTGACCGGAGGGTAGCGCTGTTCGGACGGGGGCGTCAGGCGCGGGGCGACCCGCCATCGGCGCGCTCAGGCCACGCCGAGCCCTGGAATGGCGCTGATCGCGTCGGGGTCGAACCCCGCCAGCGCGGCGAAGTGGCGGCCGCGCTCGACGTAGTCGCGGTACGGCCCGAAACTCGGCGCGCCCGGCGACAGCAGCACCACGCCCTCGCCGTCCAGCGCAGCCTCGGCCTGCCGGACCGCGTCGGCGAGGTCATCGGCCGCGCCGAGCAGGAACCGCCCTTCCGCCGCGAGCGGCGCCAGCAACGCGTGGATGCGCGGCCCGTTGGCACCCATCGTGACGATCGCGGCCGGTGCATGCCGCGCCATCTCCGTAGCGAAACCCGACCAGTCCACCCCGCGGTCGTAGCCACCGGCCAGCAGCGCGACCGGGCGCGCGCCGAAGCACTCCAGCGCGGCGAAGCTGGCATGCGGCGTGGTGCTGATCGAATCGTTGACATAGCTCAGCGCCCCGCGGGTGCCGAGCATCTGCAGCCGGTGCGGCAGCGGCCGGAACGACATCGCAAGCCCGGCCAGCGCCGTCGCGTCGAACCCCAGCGCCTCCAGCGCCGTCAGCACCGCGCACAGGTTGCCGCGGTTGTGCCGCCCCGGTAGCGGCAGCGGCAGCGTGTCCATGACGAACGCGTCGCTGCGGTACAGGTCGTCGCCGCGCAGGTGCCAGCCGTCCGGGCGCCCGAACCAGCGCACCTCGCTGTCGGGCAGTTCCAGCGTGGCCAGTTGCGGGTCGGCGGCGTTGAGCACCGCGATCCGTGGCTGCGCGTCGGTCAGCAGGCGCAGCTTGTCCTCGACGTAACGCGCCTGCGAGCCGTGCCAGTCAAGGTGCTCCGGGAACACGTTCAGCGCGACCGCGACCTCGGGGCGCCCCCCACCGGCGGCGACGTCGCCGGTCTGGTAGCTCGACAGCTCGATCGCCCAGGCGTCCGGCGGCTGCGGCAGGTCCAGCAGCTCCAGCAGCGGCAGGCCGATGTTACCGGCCAGCGCAGTGCGTTCGCCCGCCGCGCGCAGCAGGTGCGCCAGCAGCGCGGTGGTGGTGCTCTTGCCCTTGGTGCCGGTGACGCAGACGGTGTGGGCGACCACGCCGTCGGCACCGGCGTTCTCGCCGAACCACAGCGCGGTGCCGCCGATGAAACGCGTGCCGCGTGCGGCCGCGACGCTCGCCTCGGGACCGTAGGGACTGATCCCCGGGGACTTCACCACCAGTTCGAACGCGGCCAGTGCCTCGCCGCCGGCTTCGGTGGCGACCTCCAGCGCGGTATCCCCGAGCGCACGTGCCTCGTCGGCCTCGCCTGCATTGCAGAACAGTGTCAGCGGCAGCGCCGGCAGGCGCGAGCGGATCGCACGGTAGGCGGCACGACCTTCCCTGCCCCAGCCCCACAGCGCGACCCTGCGACCTTCGAGCTGCGCGATCCTAAGCGGCGAGGTGCGCACGCAGGCGCTCCCACAGTTGCGGCGGGATGCGATGCTCGTCGTCGATCGCCAGCAGCGGCTCGATCCCCAGGTCTTCGTCGGCCAGCTGCGGGCGGATCTCGCGGATGAAGCGCTTGACCAGCGCGTCCTCGCGCCACTCCGGACGATCGGCCAGCGCCGCCATCGCCGCGCGCGATTCGCGCCCCTCGCCGACGCATTCGAACGGCTTGTGGTCCCGGTACTCCAGCAGCGCGTCGTAGCCGGCGGTCTGGGCGGTGTCGTCGAGCAGGTTGCGGCCGAGGATGCCGACCAGCCGCGGCTTGCTCATGAACGGCGCCAGCGCCAGGAACACGAAGTGGCACTTCGGGCAGACCCCGCACCAGCGGTTGACCGGCCGCTCGCCGAGCAGGTGGAAGTTGCGGTTGCAGCTGGAGAAGTGCGCATCGTAGCGGTCGGTGCGGGTGAACTGGCGCGCCACCGCCAGCTCGCTCAGAGGCCGCAGCAGCGAGTAGTAGTGCAGGTCGGCGGCGACGTGGCGCGCGACGTGGGCGCCGAACGCGGCCTCGAACGCCCAGCCCTTCGACCACTGGTGGTTCACCTCGCCGGTGCCCTCGATCAGGCTGCCATAGCTGGCCGAGCGCTCGTTGGAAAACACCACCTGGTCGATGCCGTGCAGCAACGCGGCCAGCACCAGGATCGCCGAGTTCACCGCGGTCACCGGGATGTGGCCGTTCCACGCGCCCTCGCGGTTGTAGTCGAACAGCTGCGGCGCCAGCGCGCGGCCGATGTTGAGCGTCGGCAGCCCGGTGCGTTCGGCGCAGGCGCGGATCAGCTGCGAGCCACCGACCCAGGCCACCGTCTGATCGACGCCGATCGCGCGCAGCGCCTCGATGCTGACCAGCGAATCCTTGCCACCGCCGATCGCGACCAGCGCGTGCTCACGCAGGCCGACCGACCGCGCCGAAGCCGTAGCCTCGTCGCCATGCGGGAAGCGGATGCGGCCGTGCAGGTCGAGCCCATTGCGGTAGGCGAACTCGCCCAACCCGTTGAGGTAGATCGTCTCCAGCAGCACGGCGGTGTCGGCGTCGATGGTGTAGCCGTCGATGCGGATCTCGCCGGGCACCGCGGCCTTGTAGTAGCTGACGCCGGCGATCAGGTGCAGCAGCCGCAGCGCGCGTTCGACCGCGGCGGCGCGCTCGCCCTCCAGCACGAACGGCGCGCCGGGCACGGTGACCGTCTCGACCAGCTCCGGGCCATCGTCGAAGGCGTACACCAGTTGCGCGACACCGGTCGCCGGGTCGAACCCGCAGCGCACGAAGCGGAACGCGGCGATCGCGTCACGACGGAATTTCCACTCGCTCATTCAAAAACGTCCTCTGCCGGCAGCGCCCGCAGGTTGTAGGTGTTGGCCATGACCATGCCGTAGGCGCCGGCGTCGGCGACCAGCAGCACGTCGTCCTCGGCGGTCGCGGCCGGCAGCGGGCGCTCGTGGCCGAGCACGTCGCCGCTTTCGCAGATCGGGCCGACCACGTCGAACTCCAGGGTGTCGTCGTCACCGAACCGGCTCAGGTTGTGGATGCCGTGGTAGGCGTCGTACACCGACGGCCGCATCAGCGCGTTCATGCCGGCGTCGGCGCCGATGCGGCGCACGCCGTCCTTGGCGACCACCTGCGTCACCGACAGCAGCAGCACGCCGGCCTCGGCGACCAGGAAGCGGCCCGGCTCGACCACCAGCCGGTAGCGCGGGTAGTCGGCCTTGATGCCTTCGAGACCGGCACGCCACAGACCGACATCGAACAGCGGCGACTCCGGCGCATACGGCACCGGCAGCCCGCCGCCGATGTCGATGCTCTCGACCGTGCCGATCCGGTCGGCCAGCCCGGCCAGCTGCGCGTACACGCCGTGCCAGTGGCGGGCGTCGTCGATGCCGCTGCCCAGGTGCGCGTGCAGACCACCGATGCGCAGGTCGATCGCGCGCGCGGCATCGAGGAACGCGTCGACATGGGCCAGCGGCAGGCCGAACTTGGCCGCGACGCCGCCGGTCTTGACCTTGGCGTGGTGGCCCTCGCCGCGGCCGAGGTCCAGCCGCAACCAGACCGAGCGGCCGCGGAACACCTCCGGCCAGCGCTGCAGGGCCTCGACGTTGTCGATGGTGACGGTGACGCCGTGCGCGAACGCGGCCTCGTACTCGCGCCGCGGCGCGAAGCTCGGGGTGAACAGCACGCGCTGCGGCGGCAATCCGGGAACGTTGGCGAACACGTGCTCGATCTCGCCCAGCGACACGCACTCCAGCCCGAAGCCCTCGGCCACCAGGGTGCGCAGGATCGCCGGGTGCGGGTTGGCCTTGATCGCGAAGAAGCAGCGGTCGATCGCGTCGGTGCCGGTCAGCACCCGCGCGTGCTCGCGCACGGTGGCCAGGTCGTAGACGTAGCGCGGCGTGCCCTCGGCGGCGCGGGCCAGCAGCTGTTCGCGCTTGCCGACCCACCACGACGGCGGCCGCTGCGGCCGGCCGACCGCCAGTTCGCGCCAGCTCGGGCCGAACACGCCGGCCGCGCGCACCGGCATCGCGCCGCTGCGGATCAGCTCCGCGTGCAGTTGCGGCAGCAGGCCGTCGGCGTCGGCCTCGTCGACCACGAAGGTCAGGTTGAGGTCGTTGGACGACTGCGAGATCAGGTGCACGCGCTCGCGTCCGAACGTCGCCCAGATGTCCGACAGCTTGTGCAGCAGCGAGCGCATGCCGCGGCCGACCAGGGTGATCGCGCTGCACGGCACGATGACCTTGACCCGGCATATCTCGGCAAGGTCGGCGGCGAGCGCCTCCAGCACGTTGCTGGTGACGAGGTTCTCGCTCGGGTCAAGCGAGATGGTGACGTTGGTTTCCGACGAGCCGATCAGGTCGACCGACAGGCCGTGGCGACGGAAGCGTTCGAAGATGTCGGCGAGGAAGCCCACCTGCTGCCACATGCCGATGCTTTCCATCGACACCAGCACCACGCCGTCGCGGCGGCTGATCGCCTTGACCCCGGGCACGGTATCGGCACTGGAATCGATGCGGGTGCCGGGCAGGTCCGGGCGCTCGGTGTCGAGGATCGCCATCGGCACGCCGGCATCGCGGCACGGCGCGATGGAGCGCGGGTGCAGCACCTTGGCGCCGGTGGTGGCGATTTCCTGCGCCTCGGCGTAGTCGAGCCGGGCCAGCAGGCGGGCGTCGGGCACCTCGCGCGGGTTGGCGCTGAACATGCCGGGCACGTCGGTCCATATCTCCACCCGCTCGGCCCTGAGCAACGCCCCGAAGCACGCCGCCGAAGTATCCGAGCCGCCGCGGCCGAGCACCGCGGTACCGCCGTCGGCGTGGCGGGCGATGAAGCCCTGGCTCAGCAGCATCGGTGCCGGCTGCGCGGCGAAGCGCCCGCCGTATGCGGCATCGGCCTCGCGCCGGCAGTTGACCGCCAGCCGTGCGGCCCAGTCGCTCTGGTTCGGCAGCGCCACCGCATCGAGCCACTCGCGCGCGTCGCACCAGCCGAAGTCGTGGCCCTGCGTGCGCAGGTAGGCGGCGCCGATGGTGGACGACAGCAGCTCGCCCTGCGCCAGCACCTCGGCCTGCCAGTCGAGCGGGCGCGCTGCGGCGCGTGGGTCGCCGGCGAGCGACTGCAGCGCGGCGAGCCGTTCGCCGAGCACGGTGTCGGGGTCG
This sequence comes from Lysobacter sp. CC-YZS074, assembly GCF_056739745.1. Classification (NCBI taxonomy): domain Bacteria; kingdom Pseudomonadati; phylum Pseudomonadota; class Gammaproteobacteria; order Lysobacterales; family Lysobacteraceae; genus Lysobacter; species Lysobacter sp. CC-YZS074. The sequence goes on from NZ_CP200301.1 coordinate 2,427,532, forward strand.
AGGTCGAGCTCGCCGCAGAAGCCGCGGTGGCGCTCCACCAGCGCGGCGACGCGGCCGCCGATGTCGTCGCCGTGGCTGATCGCGAGCAGCTCGTTGGTGACGCCCGACAGCGCCGACACCACCACCAGCACCCGCACGCCCTCGTCGGCCCGGCGTTTGGCGGCGATCCGGCCGATGGTGTCCCAACGGTTGCGGCGGGACACCGAAGTGCCACCGAACTTGAGTACTACCCAGCGTTGCGCTTGAGCCACCACGTCTGCCCCTGGTTTGCGGAATGCGGGTCGGCTCGCGTGGACAAAGCGCCTAGAATGGCCGCCCCTCAACGCCCGCCTGATCGCGAACACGCGATTCTAGGGTGCGCTCCGCCCGCCAGCCACCCGCCCCCCGACGGGGCGCCGCCACGGCCTCCCTTCCCAGCGACCATCCCCCCATGCCCCTGCGCCGCTACCTGCAACTCGACGTCTTCGCCGACCGGCCCGGAGCCGGCAACCCGCTCGCGGTGGTGCTGGACACTGACGGCCTGGACGATGCCGCCATGCAGGCGATCGCCCGCTGGACCCGCCTGCCGGAGACGACCTTCGTGTTCGCGCCCACCGTGGCCGGGGCCGGTTACCGCGTCAGGATGTTCAGCCCGCAGCGTGAAGTGCCGTTCGCCGGCCATCCGAGCGTCGGGACCGCGTTCGCGGTGCTCGATGCCGGCCTGGCCACCGCGCGTAACGGCCGCTTGCTGCAGGAAGGCATCGCCGGCGTCCTGCCGCTGTCGGTCGAAGGCGACGGCGCCCGGCGCACGATCGCGGTGCGGACGCCGCGCACCGAGGTGGTAGAAGTGGCTGACCGCGGCGACCCGCGCCTCGCCGCTGCGGTCGCCGCCCTGTCGCCGGGTCGGCTGCCGCCTGCCCTGGCCGACGGGGGCCGGCGCTGGTGGCTGGTGGAAGTGGCGGACGAGGGCGCCCTGCGCAGCGCGCAGCCGGACTGGCCGGCGATCGCGGCGCTGGCCCGCGACACCGCGAGCATGGGGATCTGCGCCTACGCCCGCGCCGCGACGGCCGGCGACTACGACCTCGCCGTCCGCGCCTTTGTCGGCGCCAGCGGTCCGTTCGAGGACGCCGCCTCCGGTGCCGCCAACGCGGTGCTGGCGGCCTGGCTGGCGCGCAACGACGCCCTGCCCGGCCGAGATGGCCGCTATGTCGCCAGCCAGGGCCGCGAGGTCGGCGCCGACGCACGCCTGCAGTTGCGGGTCGATCCGGAAGGCGAGGTGTGGTCCGGCGGGCGCGTCTGTCCGGTCGTGCGCGGCACCCTCGACTGGTAACCCGCGTCAGCCTTTCAGCGTCGCCTCCAGCGAGATCGGCACCGCCGACAGCGCCTTGGATACCGGACAGTTCTCCTTGGCATCGCGGGCGATGTTCTGGAACGTCGTGTCGTCGATGCCCGGCACCTCGGCCTCGACCTTCAACCGGATCTGCGACAGCGCCGGCCCGCCTTCCATCGACAGGTCGACCTCGGCCCGGGTGTCCAGCCGGGCCGGCGGGTGCCCGGCCTCGGTCAGTTTGGCCGACAGCGCCATGGTGAAGCAGCCGGCGTGCGCCGCCGCGATCAGCTCCTCCGGGTTGGTGCCCCGGCTTTCACCGGTACCGCCGTCGCCGAAGCGGCTGTTGAAGGCGTACGGCGTGTCCGACATCAGCCCGCTCTGCGGCGTGGCGAGGCGGCCGCGGCCGCTCTTGAGGTCCCCTTCCCAGTGCGCGGTGGCGTGGCGCGAAATGCCCATGGCGTGCTCCTTCTGTGACCGGAAAACGCCATCCTCGCCACCACCGCGTTAGCCGCGCATGCACGCCGCAGCGCGGCTTGACGCCACCCCGCGACGGCGCGAGGCTTGGGCTCCGGCGTTCGCGCCGGCCTCCCGCCATGACCGCCCGCCGAGCGCACCACGCCCGGCGCGCAGCGCGGACAGCCATGACGGCCTTCCATCCCGCACCAAGGGAGAAGTCCGCTCATGTCCTACACCACGCAAGACATCCGGAACGTGGCCCTCGCAGGCCACCCCGCCGCCGGCAAGACCACCCTGTTCGAAGCCCTGCTGCACGCCGGCGGCACCGTCCAGACGGCAGGCACGGTCGAACGCGGCAGCACCGTGTCCGACTTCGATCCCGTCGAGAAGCAGCGCGGCCATTCGCTCGACATCGCGGTCGCCGGGATCGACCACGACGGCGTCCACGTCAACCTGATCGACACGCCCGGCTATCCGGACTTCCGCGGCCCGGCGCTGTCCGCGCTGTCGGCGGTGGAGACCGTCGCGATCGTGCTCGACGCCGCCAGCGGGGTCGACTACGGCGCGCGCCGGATGATGGCGCGGGCACGATCGCGCGGGCTCTGCCGGGCGATCGTGGTCAACAAGATCGACCAGGATGGCGCCGAGCCGGGACGCGTGCTGGACGACATACGCGGGACCTTCGGGCCCGAGTGCCTGCCGCTGAACCTGCCGGCCGACGGCGGCGCGAAGGTGGTGGACTGCTTCGGCCGGCCCGACGGCGACAGCGACCTCGGTCCGGTCGCCGACTGGCACCAGAAGATCATCGACCAGGTGGTCGAGGTGAACGAAACGGTGATGGAGCGCTACCTCGATGTCGGCGAGGGCGGCCTCTCCGGCGAGCAGCTGCACGACGCCTTCGAACAATGCCTGCGCGAAGGCCACCTGGTGCCGGTGCTGTTCTGCTCGGCACGCAGCGGGGTCGGCGTGAAGGAGCTGCTCGGCATCGCCGAGAAGTGGTTCCCCAACCCGGCCGAGGCCAATCCGCCGCCGTTCGAAAAAGGCGCCGGGCGCGAGCGCATCCAGGCCGTTCCGGACCCGTCCGCGCACGTCATCGCCGACGTATTCAAGATCGTCAATGATCCCTTCGTCGGCAAGCTCGGCGTGTTCCGCGTCTACCAGGGCACGGTGCGGCGGGACAGCCAGCTCTACATCGACGATGGCAAGAAGCCGTTCAAGGTCGGGCATCTGTTCAAGCTCAAGGGCAAGGACCACGTCGAGATCGAACGCGCGGTACCGGGTGACATCGCCGCGGTGGCCAAGATCGAGGACCTGCACTTCGACGCGGTGCTGCACGACAGCCACGACGAGGACCAGATCCACCTCTCGTCGCTGGACTTCCCGAAACCGATGTTCGGACTGGCGATCGAGGCCGCCAGCAAGGGCCAGGAACAGAAGCTCGCGACCGCGCTGCACAAGCTGTCCGAGGAAGACCCGTGCTTCGTGGTCGAGCACGAGACCGAAACCAACGAGACCGTCGTGCGCGGCCTGTCGGACCTGCACCTGCGGGTCAACCTGGACCGGCTGAAGGACAAGTACGGCGTCGAGGTCGATGCACGCCCGCCGCGGATCGCCTATCGCGAAACGGTCGCCGATCGGGCCGAGGGCCACCACCGCCACAAGAAGCAGACCGGCGGCGCGGGCCAGTTCGGCGAAGTGTTCCTGCGGGTCGAGCCGCTGCCGCGCGGCCGCGGCTTCGAGTTCGTCGACGAGGTCAAGGGCGGCACGATCCCCGGACAGTTCCTGCCGGCGGTCGAGAAAGGCGTGCAGCAGGTGCTGCGCAGCGGCGCGCTGGCCGGCTACCCGATCCAGGACGTGCGTGTGGTGGTCTACGACGGCAAGCACCACCCGGTCGACAGCAAGGAGGTGGCGTTCGTCGCGGCCGGCAAGAAGGCCTTCCTCGATGCGGTCACCCGGGCGCGGCCGCAGGTGCTCGAACCGATCGTCGACCTGGAGGTGAGCGCGCCCGAGCAGCACATGGGCGACATCAGCGGCGGCCTGGCCGGCAAGCGCGCGCGCATCAACGGCACCGACACCGTGCGCGACGAAATCGTGGTCAAGGCGCAGGTGCCGCTGTCGGAGCTGGAAGGCTACGCGGCCGAACTGAAGTCGATCACCGCCGGCCGCGGACGCTATTCACTGGACTTCAGCCACTATGAACCGGTGCCGCCGCAGGTCCAGCAGAAGCTGGTCGCGGCGTACCAGCCGCGGCACGAGGAGGATTGACGGTACGCGTCAGTCGCCGGCCAGGTCGCCCAGGCGCACCGGCTGCGGCACCAGTTGCGCCCGCAGCTCGCCGTCGGGGTTCGGCAAAGTGGTGAGCACCAGATAGGCCTCGCCGGCGCGAACCCGCTCGGCAACTTCCGGGGAGAGGGCCAGGCTGACCTGGCGCACCTGGCCTTCGGTGGTGTCGAGCGGGACATCCAGCGTTGCCACCCGGGTGCCGTTCTCGTTGGCCCGGCCGGTGTGCAACGCGGCGCCGGTCAGGCCGTCGCCGAGGCCGGCATAGACCAGGTCGACCATCAGGTCGTTGTCGTCCTCGAGTACCGCGCTCACCTCCCCGGTGCCGGCGGAGTCGGTCGCGGAGATCACCTGGGTGCCACTGAAGACGCCGCGGACGGTCACGTCGGCGGCCATGGCGGGGGCGCTGGCGACGAGCGCACCCAGAATCAGGATGGAAAACATGCGGGGGGACATGGCGGCGGCTCCTGCGGGCTCGGCGGATGACTGGCAGCCAGTTATTCCCCGCGCCGCGGCAATCCGGTGTGAAGGCGGAGGCCGGCGGCGTTGACCCCGCCTTCCGCCGCCCTTGCAAAGATGCCGGCTTCGCATCCGCGGGGAGTCGCATGAGTCCAGTCCTGATGCCCCACCGGCATCGCCCCGGGAGTGCGCGCCGTGCCCTCCGCGTGTGCGCACTGTTGATCGCCGGCACCCTCGCCGCTCCGCTTGGCGCCCAGCAATTCGCCGCCGACCGGGCGATCCCGAGCTTTCCACGTCCGATCGGCTCGTCCGATCCGGCACTGCGCGTGCACCTGCGGGAAGGCACCGAAGCGCCCCCGCTGCGGGTCCGCTTCACTGCGCCGCCGGGCGGAGTCGAACCCCTGTACCGGCGCATGCCTGACGGCAGCCACGTGGCGGTCACCGCACCGGCCTGGCAGGCGCTTAGAACCGCCTGCCCCGCGCCCGGTGCGGGCGATCCGCGGACGCGGATGATCGACCTGGCGGCGGCCGAATGGGCGTGGTTCGGGCTGCCGGTGGTCGACCTTTCCGCAGGGTCCATCGAGGCGGTGCCGCGTGGCCGCGTTGCCGGCGACGGCTTCGACATCATCGCGCCGGCACGCAACTTCTCGATCGGCCGGCGGGTGGCCCGCAGCGCGCCGCGGCTGGGCTGGATGGAGGACGATGCGCCGGTGGAGGCCACCATCGCCGGGTACTGGGCCGCCACCCCGGGCGGGGCCGACGTGCTGCGCTCGCAGGCGATCGTCGACTTCGGCGCGCACACGGCCGGTTGGGCGACGCCGTGGTCGGCCGCCTTCATCTCGTGGCTGGCCTGCGAAGCCGGGCTGGACGGACGCTTCCGGCGCAGCGCCTCGCACCATGACTACGTGCTTGCCGCCGTGCGTGCACGCGACGGCGAAGACGACCGGCACTTCTACCTGGCCCACGACCTCGCCGAGGCCGCGCCCGCCGCCGGCGACCTGCTGTGCACCGCTCGCGCGGGGGCGAGCTTCGGCAGCATCGCCGACGTGCGCCATGGCAACAGCGACTCCAACGCACTGCACTGCGACCTGGTGGTCAAGACCGACCCGACGGCGCGGCGGCTGTATGCGATCGGCGGCAACGTCGCCCAGGCGGTGACACTGAGCGTGGTCGCCACCGACGCGACCGGCAGGCCGCTGCCCGACGCCGTGCTGCCGGGCGCGAACCGCTGGTTCGCCGTGCTCAAGCCGCGCACCGGCGCGCCGGCCGCGCACGACCTGGACCACACGCCGACGCTGCTCGGGCTGTTCCAGAGCTACCGTGCCTACGCCGCCGATGCCGGGGTCCCGCCGCCGGCGCCGTTGCCCGCCGGACCCGTCGCTGGCCCCGCGAGCGACGCCAAGGCGACCCCGACGTCTTCCACCGATTGACGCGGCGGTGTCGCCGCGCCGGATAGGGTCGCCGCATGGCCATCCCTCCGCCCCGCCGCGATTACGCTCCCGCCGCGCGCCGGCTGCTGGGCACGCTGCTGGGGCTGGTCCTGATCGCCGGGGCCGGCTGGTGGGCGTGGCAACAACCCTTCATGGCCTCCACCCGAATGATGTGGGAGATCAGCCGCATGCCGGCGCCGGCATCGCTGCCGGTGCCGGTGGTTGGGGTGGCCGCCGACGACATTCCCGACACTTGGGGCGCGGCGCGCAGCGGCGGCCGCGGCCACGAAGGCGCCGACATCTTCGCCGCCCGCGGCACGCCAGTTACAAGCACCACCCGCGGCGTGGTCAGCGCGGTCAGGGAGACCGGACTGGGCGGCCGCCAGGTATGGGTGCTCGGGCCCGGCAGGGAGCGCCACTACTACGCCCACCTCGACGACTGGGCCGACGGGCTCGCCGCCGGCGACGTGGTCCTGCCGGGACGGGTGCTGGGCTACGTGGGCACCACCGGCAACGCGCGCGGCACGCCGCCGCACCTGCACTACGGCATCTATACCGATGGCGCCGCGCTCGACCCGCTGCCGCGCCTGCGCGCCGTCGCGGATCCCACCTCCGCAGCGGCTTCGCCGGACACCGCTTCGCGCTAGGATCGACCATCGCGCGCGCACCTTTCGCGCTAACCCGTCATTCACCGCGGCTGCGTAAGGTGGCCGTCGTCAGTCGAGGATCGAACATGCGCAAACCCGTGGCCGTTGCCGCTTTCCTTCTGTTCGCGCTGCTGGTGGCCGGCTGCTCCACCCTCAACACGCTCGGCGCCCTGCTCGGCAGCCGGGTCACCTTCACCCAGCCGCAGCTGCAGCACGCGCTGGATCGCAACTTCCCGAAGGAATACGAGGAGCTCGGCGGCCTGGTGTCGCTGCGGCTGACCAATCCCACCCTGTCCATCCCCTACGACAGCACGCGCCTGCGCCTGGACTTCGATGTCGGCCTGTCCGCCCTGGGCAGCAGCCGCCTGGCAACCACCGGACACTTCGCACTCAGCAGCGGGTTGCGCTTCGACATGGCCACGCGCGGCCTGCATCTGCAGGATCCGGTGATCGAGTCCGTCGATGTGCCGGCACTCGGCGGCGTCATGAGCGGCACCTCGCGCGAGATGCTCAATGCGTGGCTGGCCGACTACGCGCGCGAGGAACCGGTCTACCGGCTCGACAGCAGCCTGCTGGAGCGGATCGGCGCCCGCCGCATCGATTCCACCCAGATCGACCGCGGCGTGGTCGTGGTCAACCTGGACGAGTGACATGCATCCACGTCTTTCCCGCGCGTTGCTTCCCCTCGCCGTCGCCTCGTCGTTGACGCTGCTCGTCGGCTGCGACGAACAGGACGGCAGGGTGGCACGCGACGGTACGCAGGTGTCGGACCAGGAAGCATTGCCGGCGCCGGAACGCACCGGCGGCAGCGTGACCGGCATGCCGGGCGCACGCGACCCGCGCGACACCTTGGCGCCGGCGCCAGTTGCGATCGCGGCCGACGCCGAACCCCGTTTCGACGACGACGGCAACCCGCTGCCGGTGCCGGACCTGCCGCTCGACCCCGCGGGTTTGCCGTTGCCGGACATGGACCCCGGCGACCTCCCGGTGTCAGCGGCCACGCCGCCCTCCGCGCCGGCCGCGCCCACCGCCCCGGCGGAAGGCCCCGGGCCCGCCGAGGCGGTCGCGGTACTGAAGGCCTATTACGAATCGATCAACGCCGGCAGCTATGGTCGCGCGTATTCGCTGTGGTCCGGCGGCGGCAGCGCCAGTAACCAGTCGCCGCAGCAGTTCGCCGACGGCTTTGCCGACACCGCCGGTGTGTCGGTCGAGATCATGTCGCCCGGCAACGTCGGCGCGGCCGCCGGCTCGCGCTACATCGAGGTGCCGGTGGCGGTCAGCGCCACCCGCAGCGACGGCAGCGTGCGCAAGTACGTCGGCCATTACACCCTGCGCCGGGCGGTGGTCGACGGCGCAAGCGCCGAACAGCAGTCATGGCGGATCGCCTCGGCCGACATCCGCGAGGTGCAGCAATAACCGGGACCGGGCACGCCCGGGACGCGGGCGGAATGCCACCCCCACGCATCGTGCTGGACACCAACGTCTGGCTCGACCTGCTGGTATTCGGTGACCCGCGGGCCGCCGCGCTGCGGGCGGCGCTGGAAGACGGCCGCGTCCTCGCTGTGTCCGATGGCGACTGCCGCGACGAATGGTTGCGCGTGCTCGGCTATCCGCTGCTGCGGCTGGGCGACGCGGACCGCGAGGCCATGGCCGCGGCGTTCGACGTTCTGGCACACCCGCTGCCGCCGGTATCGCACGCGGCGGCGGCGCCGTTGCCGCGCTGCCGCGATCCGGACGACCAGAAATTCCTGCAGCTGACGCACGACGCCGGCGCCCGCTGGCTGCTCAGCCGCGACCGCCACCTGCTGTCGCTGGCCCGGCGCTGCCGCCGGGAGGGGCGGTTCGAAATCACCACGCCGGAGGGCTGGGCCGCATCCGCTCCCCTGTAGGAGCGGCTTCAGCCTCGATCTTAAATCGATGCAGGGGCACGGCTCACGATCGCGGCTGAAGCCGCTCCTACAAAGGCGACGCCAGTCATCGCGGATCGCCGGCCCCTACAGCTCGAACCGGTACGACAGCTTCACCAGCAACTGCTCGCTGTCGCGCAGCGAGAAGCTGTCGAACAGCTGCTCGCGCGGCCCCGTCGCGAACTCGTCGAGCATGTAGCCGCCGCGGCCGTAGACCACGTACAGGTCCGACAACGGCGCAAGGATGTAGCGGTAGCGCACCTGGAAACCGAGATTGCGCAGGCTGAAATCGTTGACCGGGTCGGCCGTGGCGACCGCACGGCCGTCGGGCTGCACCCGCACCGCCTCGTCCAGCGCGGCATCGAGGCCGATCGCCTGCAGCTTCACCCGCAACTCCTGGCGCTGGCCGATGCTCCAGTCGAGCCCGGCGTTGAATTCCAGCGAGCGCTCCTCGAACCGGCCCACGAGGTTTTCCTCCTGCCAGACCAGCCAGTCCGGGGTGTATTCGAAGTACGCACCCGCGAATGCGCTCAGCGCATCGCTGAAATGGAAGGTGGGCACGAACTCCGCGCCGTAACCGACCTTGTCGTTGCCGGCCAGGCCGCCGCTTTCGACGAACGCGTCGAACTCCCATGCCCAGGCGCCCTTGCGCGGCCGGACGCGCTCGAACGACAGGGAGAAGTTGCCCGGCCGGTACAGCGGGTTGTCGCCGCGGGTCAGCAGGTCGTCGTAGGACGGCGCGTTGACGTTGAGCTGCAGGTACTCGCTGCCGCCGTCGCGGCGGTCGCTCTGGCGGATCAGGCGCAGCTGGCGCTGCAGGCGCAGGCCGTGGTCGTTGTCCATGCCGATGATGCGGCCGCGGTAGTCGTGCGACGAATAGCCCGACGATGCCGGCAGGTCGGACAGGCGCCGGCTCAGCTGCCAGTGGCCGTAGTTGAGGTTGTTGCGGCCGAGGTAGCCGAAGTCGTTGACCTCGAGGTCGTCGCCGAAGTGCATCGCCAGCCACTGCTGGCGCCAGCCGTTGCCCATCTCGTAGTCGACGACGGTGGTGGCGCCGCTGCCGCGGGTGGTCCGGCCCTCCTGCTCGATGTCGCTGCCGACCGCGTTGCTGGTGATGGTGAGCGCACCGGTCGGCTGCCAGCGATGGTCGATGCCGAGCACGCGCGCCTCGCGGTCGAGCCACGGGCGCAGCACCTGGGTCGCCAGCAGGCCGACGTTCTGGCGCTGGAAGTCGTGGTTGAGCCGCAGCGCGCGGAACGAGCGGCCGGCCTCGCCGTCCTCCTCGGCCGCCATCACGCCGTAGTTGAGGCCGCCGATGCTGCCGTTGAGCTTGACCGCCGCCTCGATGTCGCTGGCGCCGCTGCCGTCGTCGGCCGCGCCACCGACGCGGCGGGTATAGATCAGCTGGCTGTTGTCGATCAGCAGGCCGAAATTGAAGATGCCCTGGTTCTCGGTGAAGAACGGACGCTTGTCGCTGAAGAAGGTCTCCTCGGCGCCGAAGTTGACCACCAGGTCGTCGCTCTCGACCTGGCCGAAGTCGGGGTTGATCGTCGCGGTCAGCTGGGTCTGGCCGTTGGGCTTCCACAGGATGTCGGCACCGACGTCGAACTCGCTTTCCCCGTGGATGTTGTCGTGCACGCCGACGACGTACGGGGTGACCGCCAGCAGCGACTGGCTGTAGGCCGGCAGCTCGACCCGGTTGAAATCCGACAGGAAGCGCGGGCGCACCCAGCTGGCGGCCGGCCAGGCCACGCGCTCGCCGGTGGAGCCGATCACGCGGTCCAGGTACAGGCCGATCGTGCGCTCGCCGCCGTCGGCCTTGCGCATCGGCGCGGTGTACCAGGGGATCAGGAACTCGGCATCCCAGCCGGCCTCGGTCTCGATCGAGGCGTGCTTCCAGTTGCCGTCCCAGTCGTTGTTGAACTGCCCCTCGTTGGTCACGACCTCGTCGGCGATGCCGCCGGCCAGGGTGATCATGAAGTCGTAGCCGGTGCGGCCGTCGCCGTCGAAATCGACGATCACGTTGACCCGGTCGAGCTGGCCGCCCTCGTCGCGGCGGGTCCGGGTGCGGGTGCGCGGCACGTCCGGCGGCTGGATGCTGCGGAAAGCAACCGCGAGGCCGTCCGGCGTCGACTTCACCCACGCTTCGGTCGGGTACGGCGAGGCCTCCATCGAGAGCGGCTGGGTCAGGCGGAAATCGGTGATGTGGCGCGCGCCGGCCCACTCGGCCGGATCGATCCGGCCGTCGACCTCGATTACGCGGGGCTCGGCCGCGGCGGACGCTGGCACGGAGCCGGACGTGGCAAGGGCATGGGCGTGGGCCGGCACGGCGAGGCAGGCGAGGAGTGAGATGGGCAGCAGGCGCATGGGGATCGGGGTAGTCGGCACGGCGCGCAGGGTAGGCGCGATCGCCCGCCCGGCCGACTGGCACAAGTCATGGCAACCAGACCGGGCCTCGCGGCATCGCAGCGGTTGGGTTCGCCCCAATGTAGGAGCGACGTAAGTCGCGACCCGCCGACCCGGCCAACGTGCGGCGGTCATCGCCATGCGGCGGTCGCGCGAACGCACCCACGCGTGGATCGAGCGGAATGATTGTCAGTGGGTCGCGACTCACGTCGCTCCTACGGCCGCTCCGGGCGGCGGCCGCAGCCCAAGATCCGCCGCCGGGGGCTACTGCATATGCCACCCGTGGCTGACGATGAAGCTCTGCCCGGTCAGCGCGGCGCTCGGGAACTCGCACAGGAACCGCACCGTCTGCGCGACATCCTCGACCGTGGTGAAGATGCCATCGACAGTCTGCCCGAGCATCACGTTGCGGATCACCGCGTCCTCGCTGATCCCCAGCTCCTTCGACTGTTCCGGAATCTGCCTGTCGACCAGCGGCGTGCGCACGAAGCCCGGGCAGACCACGTGGCTGCGCACGCCGCGCTCGCCGCCCTCCTTCGCCAGCGTGCGTGACAGGCCGAGCAGGCCGTGCTTGGCGGTGACGTAGGCGGACTTGAGCTTGCTGGCCTGGTGCGAGTGCACCGAGCCCATGTAGATGACCGTACCGCCGCGCGGCCTGCCGTCCTCGCCCACCGCGTACATGTGCGGCAGCGCCACCTTCGTGGTCAGGAAGGCGCCGTCGAGGTGGATCGCCAGCATCTTCTTCCAGTCGGCGTAGCTGTAGTTCTCGATCGGGTTGACGATCTGGATGCCGGCGTTGGAGACGAGGATGTCGACCGGCCCCAGCGCCTCGACCACCTGTCCGGTGCCGGCGATGACCGCGGCCTCGTCGGTGACGTCCATGGCCACGCCGATGGCGCGGCCACCGGCCTGCCCGATCTCGGCGGCGACGGCGCGGGCGCCTTCAAGATTGATGTCGGCGACCGCAACCGCCGCGCCGGCGCGCGACAGCTCGAACGCGATTTCCCTGCCGATGCCGCTGGCCGCGCCGGTGACGAGGGCGACCTTGCCTTTGATCGGGGACATGCGCGGGCTCCGTGGATGCGATGACGCCCATGGTAGCGAGCGGAGGTGACGGCGCCCCGCGGCCGGGCGTGGTGCTTTCGTCCAATGGGCAGGGCGCCTGCCCCACTATAAGAGCGGCTTCAGCCGCGATCGGAAGCCGGCGCGAGCGGACGGCGATCCGATCGCGGCTGAAGCCGCTCCTACAAATGCCCGGGCCGGACGCCTCAGTCCTTCTTCTTGCGCTTCGGCTGCAGCATCGTGCCGGTGCAGTCCTTCGCCCCGCAGCGGCATTCCCAGATCTTCTTCATCCGCGGCGTGTGCGCCTCGGCGAGGGTGATGCCGTAGTTGTAGGCCAGCTCCTCGCCCGGCTTGATGTTGCGGGTCGCTTCGATAAACACCCGGTCCCGGCGGCGGTCGTCGCCGTCGTGCTCCTCCAGCACCGCCTCGCAGTTGGGCGCGCAACTGTGGTTGATCCAGCGCGCGACGCCGCCTTCGTAGTTGGCGTCGATCACGTACTCGTCGTTCAGGGTGAACAGGAAGGTGTGGCCGGACTCGGCATCGCCGGTGTCGCCGGCATCCACGTCGGCGTGGGTCCGGCGCCGGCCCTTGTACTCGATGATGCGCTCGCCCTTGCTGATGGGTTCGAGGGCGAATACGCCGTTGCCGTGGATGGCGGAGCGACGGGCGACGATCTTGCGCGGCATGCGGTTGTCCCAGCGGGCGAAACCCCGATTGTGCCGCAAGCCGCCGCGCCGGCATCACCGCCGGCCAATCGGGCGCTTGGCCTGGGCGCCGACAATCCGTACAATTCCGGTACGAATTGAGGCCGAGACCATGCTCCGGGTCACCAAGCTCACCGACTACGCGACCGTCGTCCTGACCGTGCTCGCCGCCGATCCCGAGGCCGTGCTGAGCGCGTCCGAGCTGGCCGAGCGCGCCGGGCTGGAGGCCCCGACGGTCAGCAAGCTGCTCAAGCCGCTGGCCCAGGCCGGTCTGGTGGACGGTTTCCGCGGCGCCAATGGCGGCTACCGGCTCGCCCGGGCGCCGGCCTCGATCAGCCTGGTCGAGGTGGTCGAGGCGATGGAAGGCCCGCTCGCGATGACCGAGTGCAGCATCCACGAAGGCAACTGCACCATCGAGGACCAGTGCGGCGTGCGCGCCAACTGGCGCCGGATCAACGACGTCGTGGTCGATGCACTGCGCAACGTCAGCCTCGCCCAGATGATCGACGGCGTGCCGCCCGCGCCGCCGGACACCCCCGCCCTTCCCTCCCGGCGCATCGACCTGCGCCTGGCGAACGCTTAACGAATGACAGGCAGCCAGATGGCCACCCAGCTCACCGATACCCGACCCGACACCGCCGTCGCCGAAGACGGCGCCAACCGGGAAATCCACGCCCAGCTCGGCCGCAAGTACGACGCCGGCTTCGTCACCGACATCGAGTCCGACAGCCTGCCGCCCGGGTTGGACGAAGACACCATCCGCGCGCTTTCGGCCAAGAAGGACGAGCCCGAGTGGATGACCGAATGGCGGTTGGCCGCGTACCGGCACTTCCTGACCATGCCGATGCCCGACTGGGCCAAGCTCGAGATCGCCCCGATCGACCTGCAGGCGCTGAGCTACTACTCCGCGCCGAAGGGCCCGAAGTACAAATCGCTCGACGAGGTGCCGCAGGAGCTGCTCGACACCTACGACAAGCTCGGCGTCCCGCTGCACGAGCGCGCCAAGCTCGCCGGCGTCGCGGTCGACGCGGTGTTCGATTCGGTGTCCGTCGGCACCACCTTCCGCAAGGAGTTGGCCGAGAAAGGCATCATCTTCTGCTCGATGTCGGAGGCCATCAAGGACCATCCGGAGCTGGTGAAGAAATACCTCGGCAGCGTGGTCCCGGTCGGCGACAACTACTTCGCCGCGCTCAACTCGGCGGTGTTCTCCGACGGTAGTTTCGTGTTCATCCCCGAGGGCGTGCGTTGCCCGATGGAGCTGAGCACCTACTTCCGCATCAACGCCGGCCACACCGGCCAGTTCGAGCGCACCCTGATCATCTGCGAGGACCGCGCGCAGGTCTCGTACCTGGAAGGCTGCACCGCGCCGATGCGCGACGAGAATCAGCTCCACGCGGCGGTGGTCGAGCTGGTCGCGCTGGAAGACGCCGACATCAAGTACTCGACCGTGCAGAACTGGTACCCCGGCGATGAGAACGGCGTCGGCGGCATCTACAACTTCGTGACCAAGCGCGGCGAGTGCCGCGGCGCGCGCAGCAGGATCCACTGGACCCAGGTCGAGACCGGTTCGGCGATCACCTGGAAGTATCCGAGCTGCGTGCTGATCGGCGACGACTCCACCGGCGAGTTCCACTCCGTCGCGCTGACCCACCACCGCCAGCAGGCCGATACCGGCACCAAGATGATCCACGTCGGCAAGCGCACCAAGAGCAAGATCATCAGCAAGGGCATCAGCGCCGGCCGCGGGCAGAACACCTACCGCGGGCTGGTCAAGGTGGCCGCAGGCGCGGAGGGCGCGCGCAACTACACCCAGTGCGACTCGCTGTTGATCGGCAAGAAGTGCGGCGCCCACACCTTCCCCTACATCGAGGTGAAGAACCCGACTGCGACCGTCGAGCACGAGGCGACCACCTCCAAGATCAGCGATGACCAGCTGTTCTACTGCCGCTCGCGCGGCATCGGCGAGGAGGACGCGGTGTCGATGATCGTCGACGGCTTCTGCAAGCAGGTCTTCCGCGAGCTGCCGATGGAGTTCGCGGTCGAAGCCAAGAAGCTGCTGGAAGTGAGCCTCGAGGGCTCGGTCGGCTAGACCGGGGCCAGGCCATGCAGGAGCGACGTGAGTCGCGACCTGTACATCGACACCAAGGTTCGGCGGGTCGCGACTCACGTCGCTCCTACAAGAGAACCCAACATTCCACCCGCTTGCGGGACACGGGAACACCACCATGCTGAAGATCGAAAACCTCCACGCCAGCGTCGCCGGCAAGCAGATCCTCAAGGGCCTCACGCTCGAGCTGCAGCCCGGCCAGGTGCACGCGATCATGGGCCCCAACGGCGCCGGCAAGTCGACGCTGGGCAACATCATCGCCGGGCGCGAGGGCTACGAAGTCACCGAAGGCTCGATCACCTTCAACGGCCGGGACCTGCTGGCGCTGGAGCCGGAGGAGCGCGCCGCGACCGGCGTGTTCCTCGCGTTCCAGTATCCGGTCGAGATTCCGGGCGTGAACAACACCTACTTCCTGCGCACCGCGCTCAACGCGCAGCGCAAGGCGCGTGGCGAGGCCGAGCTCGATTCGATGCAGTTCCTCAAGCTGGTGCGCGAGAAGCTCGCCGTGCTGCACCTGAAGGACGAGCTGCTGCACCGCGGTGTCAACGAGGGCTTCAGCGGCGGCGAGAAGAAACGCAACGAGATCTTCCAGCTGGCGCTGCTGGAACCGAAGCTGGCGATCCTCGACGAGACCGACTCCGGCCTCGACATCGACGCGCTCAAGACGGTCGCCGAAGGCGTCAACGCGCTGCGCTCATCCGAGCGCATGTTCCTGGTGATTACCCACTACCAGCGCCTGCTCGACTACATCAAGCCGGACGTGGTGCACGTGCTCGCCGATGGCCGCATCGTCGAGAGCGGCGGGCCCGAACTGGCCCTGCAGCTCGAAGAACACGGCTACGAGTGGCTCAAGGACCGCATGACGCCGGAGGCCGCCGCCTGATGAGCGCCCTGCTCGACTCGCTGGCGTCCACCCTGGACACGATCGCGGTGCGCGACGCCGCCGGGCTCGGCAACGCGCGCCGCGAGGCGCTCGACGCCGCCCTGCGCGACGGCCTGCCGCATGCGCGCGTGGAGGCATGGAAGTACACCCCGCTGCGGGCGCTGGAGCGCCGCAGCTTTGCCCGCGCCGAGGCCGCGCCGGCGTTCGACGCCGCCGCGCTGGACGCTATCCCGGCACCGCGGATCGTGTTCGCCAACGGCCGCTTCGATGCCGCGCGTTCCGACCTCGGCGGCCTGCCCGAGGGCGTCACGCTGCAGCCGCTGTCGCGGTTGCTGCACGACGACGACGAGCGCGGCGCCAACTTCCTCGCCCGCCGCTTCGAGCGCGCCGACGAGGTGTTCGCCCGGGTCAACGCCGCGCTCGCCGACGAGGGCGTGGTGCTGCGCGCGGACGCCGGCGTCCGCGCGCAGCAGCCCATCCATCTCGTGTTCGTGGGCGTGCCGGCGGATGGCGACCTCGCCTGGCACCTGCGCCACCTGATAGAGCTCAAGGCCGGCGCCGAGCTGCGCGTGGTCGAGCACCAGCTCTCGACCGGTGACCACCGCCACCTCGGCAACTCGCTGATGCACGTGCACCTCGGCCGCGACGCGCGCCTGCTGCACGGCCGGGTGCAGGACGAGTCGACCGGCGCCACCCTGCTCCACCGCACCGACGCGGTGCTGGCGCGCAACGCCGAGTACCGCCGGCTCGACCTCGAACTCGGCGCCGCGCTGTCACGGCACGAACTCAACGTCACCCTGCAGGGCGACAATGCGCGCCTGCATGCCAATGGCGTGCTGCTGGCCGATGGCAAGCGCCATCTCGACACCCGCCTCGGCGTCGACCACGCCGCGCGCGACACCGCGTGCGAGCTGACCTGGCGCGGCATCGGCGCCGACCGTGCGAAGGCGGTGTTCCACGGCGGCATCCTGATCCGCGAGGGCGCCGACGGCACCAACGCCAACCTGTCCAACAAGAACCTGCTGCTCAGTGCCGGCGCCGAGGTCGACACCCAGCCGGTGCTGGTGATCCACGCCGACGAGGTGCAGGCCGCGCACGGTGCGACGGTCGGCCAGCTCGACCCGACCGCGATGTTCTACCTGCGCTCGCGCGGTATCCCGGCCGATCGCGCCCGCGCGTTGCTGACCGCCGCGTTCTGCCGCGAGACGCTGTCGGTGATCGAGGACGACGTCGTGCGCGACGCGGTCGGCGCCCGGCTCGACGCTTCGCTGGCGCGCTCGGTCGCCGCCGGGATGGTGGACGCATGAACCACGAAGCCGCGATCGCCGCCGACGCCATCGACTGGGCGCGCATCCGCGAGGATTTCCCGGTGCTGAAGCGCCAGGTGCACGGCAAGCCGCTGGTGTACCTGGATTCGGCCAACACCGGGCAGAAGCCGGCGCAGGTGATCGACGCGGTCGACGACTTCTTCCGCCACCACAACGCCAACGTCAGCCGCGCCGTGCACGCACTCGGCAGCGAGGCGACCGAAGCCTACGAGGGCGCGCGCGCGAAGCTGGCCAGGTTCCTCAACGTCCGCGGCGACGAGCTGGTGCTGTGCAGTGGCACCACCTTCGCGATCAACCTGGTCGCCTACAGCTGGGCGCTGCCGCGGCTGAAGGCCGGCGACGCGATCGTGGTCACGCGGATGGAGCACCACGCCAACATCGTGCCGTGGCAGCTCGTCGCCGAGCGCACCGGCGCGACCATCAAGGTCGCCGACATCGACGAACGCGGCGACCTCGACCTCGACCAGCTGTATTCGCTGCTGACGCCCGAGGTGAAGCTGCTGGCGGTCGCGCACGTCTCCAACGTACTCGGCACGGTCAACCCGGTGCGCGAGATCTGCCGGCAGGCGCGCAGGCGCGGCATCGTTACCGTGGTCGACGGCTCGCAGGCGGCGCCGCACCGGCCGCTGGACGTGGCCGCCATCGGCTGCGACTTCTACGCGATCACCGGCCACAAGATGGCCGGCCCGACCGGCACCGGTGCGCTGTGGGCACGGCGCGAGCACCTCGATGCGATGCCGCCGTTCCTCGGCGGCGGCGAGATGATCAAGCAGGTGCGCTTCGACGGCACGATCTTTAACGATGCCCCGCACAAGTTCGAGGCCGGCACCCCCAACATCGCCGGCTTCATCGGCCTTGGTGCCGCGGTCGACTACCTGTCGGCGATCGGCATGGCCCACATCGAGGCGCGCGAGCAGGAGCTGCTGGCGTACGCGACCAGGCGACTCGACGAAACCGACGGCGTGCGCATCTTCGGCCGCGCGCGCGAGAAGGCGGCGGTGATCAGCTTCCTGATCGAAGGCGCGCACGCGCACGACCTCGCCACCCTGCTCGACCTCGAAGGCGTCGCGGTGCGCTCCGGCCACCACTGTGCGCACCCGCTGATGCAGCACTTCGGCGTGCCCGCGACCTGCCGCGCCTCGTTCGCGTTCTACAACACCTTCGAGGAGGTCGACGCCTTCATCGCTGCGCTGGGCAAGGTCCGCAAGCTGCTGCTCTGACACGCCCGACACCCCATGCCCGACCCGACCTTCCGCCACGCCACCGCCGCCGACGTCCCGGCCCTCGTCACGCTGGTCACCTCGGCCTACCGCGGCGAGGCCAGCCGCGCCGGCTGGACCACCGAGGCCGACCTGCTCGACGGCAACCGGATCGTCCCCGAGGTGCTGCTGGCCGACATCGCCCGCCCGCGCAGCCGCATCCTGCTGGCCGAGTGCGACGGCGCGCTGCTGGGCTGCGCCCACGTCGCCGAGGAGGACGGCGCCGGCTATTTCGGCATGTTCGCGGTGCGGCCCGAGCTGCAGGGCGGCGGACTGGGCCGGACGATCCTCGCCGAGGCCGAGCGCATCGCCGCCGCCGACTGGCGCCTGCCACTGATGCGGATGACGGTGATCGACCTGCGCACCGAACTGATCGACTGGTACGAGCGCCGCGGCTATCGGCGCACCGGCGAGACCAGACCCTTCCCTGCCACCGATCCGCGCTTCGGCCTGCCGCTGCGTGACGATCTGCGTTTCGCGGTGCTGGAGAAGGCTTTGCCGGGCGCGTGGGCCGAAGCGTGACCTGGAGTCATCTGCCCGCCCCAGGCACTGATCGCGGCTGAAGCCGCTCCTGCAAGAGCCGGACACTCCCATGACCGACTGGACCCGCGTCTGCACCACCGCCGAACTGCTGCCCGGCGAATCGACCGTCGCCTGGGATGGCGACACGCCAATCCTGGTCTGCAACTACGACGGCGATTTCTACGCGCTCGAGGATCGCTGCTCGCACGAGGACTTCGAACTGTCGGCCGGCCACTTCGATGGCGAGGACGCCACCATCGAATGCGTGCTGCACGGGGCGAAGTTCGACGTGCGTGATGGCCGCGCCCTGTGCGCCCCGGCCTACGAGCCGGCGGTGCGATTCCCGGTCAAGGTCGAGGATGGCGTGGTCTGGACCCGCGACGACCGCTGACCCGCTCCGCGGCCTCTTTTCGCCGCAAGCGTCTTCGATCCTCCTTTTCTGTCTGTTCGCAGCGCCTGCGCGGATGCGCAACAAATACTGTTGCGAATCATTCTTAATTGCGTTTAACATTCGCCACCACGTTGTGACGTAGCCAGTGCGGTTCCGCCAGGGACGGCACGCCACGCAGTGGACAACGCCACCCGCCCGCGAGCGGGCGAACCCCACTCCCCTGAAAGGCAAGGAAATGGCCCAGATCAAGAGCCGCAAGCACCCTGTTGTCCGCGCATCGTCGGCGCGCTCGCTCACCACCGCATCGCTGCTGACCGGCCTCGCCCTCGGCGCGCCGCTGGCAGCCGCCGCGCAGAGCACCGGCGGTCCCGCCGCCGAGGCGCAGGCCACCACGCTGGATCGCATCAACGTCGAAGGCAAGAAGATCAAGCGCTACTCCGGCGAGCTGACTTCCCCCAAGTTCACCCAGCCGCTGGTCGACACCACCCGCACCATCAACGTCATCGGCAGCGACCTGTTCAACGAGCAGGGCGCCACCACTCTCACCGAGGCGCTACGCAACAGCCCCGGCGTGAGCACCTTCTATGTCGGCGAGAACGGCAACACCACCACTGGCGACGCGGTCTACCTGCGCGGCTTCGACACCTCCGGCAGCATCTTCGTGGACGGCGTGCGCGACCTCGGCTCGATCTCGCGCGACGTGTTCAACATCGAACAGATCGAAGTCGCCAAGGGCCCGGCCGGCACCGACAACGGCCGCACCGCGCCGACCGGCGCGATCAACCTGGTGACCAAGCGTCCGTTCCTGCGCGACAGCACGTCGGCCATGGCGTCCTATGGCAGCGCCGACCAGGCCCGCCTTACCGCCGACTGGAACCGGACGTTCGGCCAGGGCGCGGCGTTCCGCCTCAACCTGCTCGCCCAGGACGGCGGCGTGCCGGCGCGCGACGTGGTCGAGAACAAGCGCTGGGGCGTCGCTCCGTCCCTGGGCTTCGGGCTCGACACCGCGACCCGGGTCTACCTCGACTTCCTGCACGTGCAGCAGGAGAACCTCCCCGACGGCGGCGTGCCCACCATCGGCCTGCCGGGCTACACCTCGCCGGACCCGGCGCGCCCGGAGATCGGCACCGCTCCGCAGGTCGACCCGGAGAACTTCTACGGCACGCTGTCGGACTTCGACGATGTGACCGCTGACATGGCGACCGTGCGCGTCGAACACGACTTCGGCGCCGACGCGCGCCTGACCAACACCACCCGCTGGGGCCGCACCCGGCAGGACTACATGCTGACCGCGTTCATGGGCGGTGCCGGCAACCTGGTGACTCCGGACCTGGCCGACCCCTCGACCTGGACGATCACCCGCAACCTGCCGACCTTCAAGGACCAGCGCAACGAGATCCTCACCAACCAGACCAGCCTGGTCGCTTCGTTCGAAGCCGGCGGTGTGCAGCACGACCTCAGCACCGGACTGGAGCTGACCCGCGAGGAGCTGCAGTCGCTCGGCGTGGCCGCGCTGGACGGCACCGCCTGGCCGGCGGCCGACCTCTACCAGCCCGACCCCGCGGTGACCGGCCTGGTGCGTGGACACACCGGCGCACGCGGCGACGGCCGCACCGACACCGCCGCGATCTACGCGTTCGACACGGTCACCTTCAATGAACGCTGGCAGCTCAACGGCGGCATCCGGCTCGACCACTACACCACCGAGTACAGCAGCCTGGTGCCGTGCGGCGGACGCCGCGGCCCGGACTGCGGCGGCGAACCGGAAGGTTCGATCGTGCCGGGCGTCGATGACGACACCTCCGACACCCTGTTCAACTGGAAGCTTGGCGTGCTGTTCAAGCCGGCCCGCAACGGCAGCATCTACGCCAACTACGCGATCTCCCAGCAGCCTCCGGGCGGCGCCAGCCTCGAGCTGAGCGACAGCGCCAACAGCGCCAACAACCCCGCGTTCGACCCGCAGAAGGCCAGGACCGCCGAAATCGGCACCAAGTGGGAACTCGCCGGCGACGCCCTGCTGCTGACCGCCGCCGCCTACGACACCGAGATCACCAACGAGATCGTGCAGGACCCGATCGACCAGCTCTACTACCAGACCGGCCGCAAGCGCGTGCGCGGGGTGGAGCTGAGCGCGGTAGGCCGGATCACCGATGCCTGGATGATCTCGACCGGGTTCACCACGATGGACACCGAAGTGGTCGAGGGCCCGACGGTCTCGGTCGACGGCTCCACCGACCTGGCCTACACGCCCGAGCACGCGTTCACCGCCTGGACCACCTACCAGTTCCCCTTCGGCCTGACCGTGGGCGGCGGCGCACGCTACTCCGGCGAGCTCAAGCGCGGCAACGACGGTGCGGTCGGCACCCCGGCCTACACCGAGGATTACTGGGTGGTCGACGCGGTCGCCAGCTACGCGTTCAGCGAACAGTTCGAGCTGCGGTTGAACCTCTACAACCTGCTCGACGAGGAGTACGTGGCGGCCATCAACAAGAGCGGCTACCGCTACACCCCCGGCGCACCGCGTTCGGCCATGCTGACCGCCAGTTTCCGCTTCTGACCGGCATCGCCGGCACCCTCCGGAAGACCCAGGCAACAAGGACGCCTTCCCCCGGGAAGGCGTCCGCGCATCGAGAGGACGCACCATGCTGCTGCACATCCCCGGGATCCTGGACGACGCGCAACTGGCCCGGTTCGGCCAGGCGCTCGGTGCCGCCGACTGGACCGACGGCCGGCAGACCGTCGGTCCGCAGGGCGCAAGGGTCAAGCGCAACCTGCAGCTGCCGGAGGATTCCCCGGTGCGGCGGCAGCTGGGGGCGGAGGTGCTCTCGGCGCTGGCCGGCAACCCGCAGTACTTCTCGGCGGTGCTGCCCGCGCGCACGCTGCCGCCACGCTTCAACCGTTACGAGGGCGGCGGCGAATACGGGTTCCACGTCGACGGTTCGGTGATGGCACTGGCCCCGCCGGCAGACGGCGCCGCGACCCACCTGCGCACCGACGTGTCCTGCACGCTCTTCCTCTCCGCGCCCGAGGACTACGACGGCGGCGAGCTCGTCATCCATGACACCTACGGCGAACACGAGGTCAAGCTGGCGGCCGGCGACCTCATCGTCTATCCCTCCAGCAGCCTGCACCGGGTCGCGCCGGTTACCCGCGGCGCGCGGGTGGCGGCGTTTTTCTGGGTGCAGAGCCTGGTCCGCGATGATGGCCGGCGCCAGATGCTGTACGAGCTGGACGGCGCCATCCAGGCGCTCACCCGGACCGGCGCGGACGCCGAAGCCGTGCTGCGGCTGACCGGCGTGTACCACAACCTGCTGCGGCGCTGGGCCGAGACCTGAGCGGCGCTGGCGGCACGCCACCCTTCCCCGCCGCCGCAGCGACGCGCACCCGCAACCCGTACATCGTTGAAGTGGATCCCCGACAGCCATGACCACCACCTTCCGCAACGCGATCTTCCAGCTGCACTGGTTCTTCGGCATCACCGCGGGCATCGTGCTCGCGCTGGTCGGGGTGACCGGCGGCATCCTCAGTTTCGAGGACGAGATCCTCAAGGCGCTCAACCCGGGCGTGATGACGGTGGAGCCGCGCGGCGCGGCCCTCGCGCCCTCGGCGCTGGTCGAGCGCGTGGGCGAGCAGCGGCCGGGCGAGGCGATCACCTCGCTTGAACTGTCGTCCGATCCGCGCGACGCGGCCATGGTCGGCTTCGCGCCGAAGGACGGCGGCCGTCGCGGCGAGCGGCGCCATGTCGACCCGTATACCGGCGAGGTGCTGCCCGAACCGCGCCACCAGGGTTTCTTCCGCACCACGATGCAGCTGCACCGCTGGCTGGTGGCCGACGACATCGGCAAGCAGATCGTCGGGGCCTCGACGGTGATCCTGGTGTTCTTCTGCCTTTCCGGCCTGTACCTGCGCTGGCCGCGGCGCTGGGGCAGCCTGAGAACGTGGTTCGCGTTGGACTGGCGGCAGAAGGGCCGCAACTTCCTCTGGCACCTGCACTCGATCGTCGGCACCTGGGTCCTCGTCACCTATCTGGTGATGTCGCTGACCGGGTTGTGGTGGTCCTACGACTGGTACCGCGACGCGGTCAACCGCTGGGCCGAGGGCGGCGCGCAGGAGAAGACGGCGCGGGTCGAAGCGGCCGACCGCGGCGAGCCCCCGGCGCTGGACGTGGACGCCGCCTGGCGCGCCTTCACCGCGGCGGCGCCCGCGTGGAGCAGTGCCACGCTCGGCTGGCCCAGGGGCGACGGCCCACTGGAGTTCCGCTACCTCGACGCCGATCCCGCCCACGAGCGCGCGCGCAACACGCTCAGCCTCGACCGCTGGACCCTCGCTCCGGCGGCGCACGAGCGCTACGACGACGGCAGCTGGCGGCAGAAGATCGGCGCCAGCATGTTCGCCCTGCACCGCGGCAGCTTCTTCGGCCTCGGCGGCGTGGTCATCTTCATGCTCACCAGCCTGCTGATGCCGCTGTTCGCGATCACCGGCTGGATGCTCTACCTCGACCGCCGCCGCGGCCAGCGCGCCGCCCGCCAGCTGGCGCGCGAGGCGCAGGCACGCCCGGCCGTGGCCAGCGCGGATGGTGCCGGCCCGGTCCTGGTCGCCCACGCGAGCCAGACCGGCACCGCCGAAGGGCTCGCCTGGAAGACCGCGGCGATGCTGCGCGACGCCGGCTGCGCGGCCGAGGTCCACGCGCTGGGCACGCTGGCCCCGGAGCGGCTGGCCGCGTACCCGCGGGCACTGTTCGTGGTGTCGACCTTCGGCGACGGGGAAGCTCCCGACCCGGCGCGGGCGTTCGCGCGGCGGCTGCGCGACCACCCGCCGGGACTGGGCGGGCTGCGCTATGGCGTGCTCGCCCTGGGCGACCGCGACTACGGCGAACATTTCTGCGGCTTCGGGCGCGCACTCGACCAGCAGCTCCACCACGCCGGCGCGCAGCCGCTGTTCGACCGGGTTGACGTCGACGGCGGCGACCCGGCCGCGCTGCGCCACTGGCAGCACCACCTCGGCCAGCTCACCGGGCACACCGGGGCACCGGACTGGCGTGCCCCCGAATACCGCGAGTGGCGCCTGGCCGAGCGGCGCCTGCTCAATCCCGGCAGCGCGGGCGGGCCGGCCTTCCACCTCGCCCTGGTGCCGGTGGATCCCGGCGACCTCCACTGGGAGGCGGGCGACATCGCCGAGATCGGTCCGCGCCATGCGCCGGCCGACGTCGACGCCTGGTTGGCGGCGGCCGGTCTGGACGGGAACGAAACCGTGTCCGCCGGCGACAGCGAGCAGGCGCTCGACGCCATGCTGGCGCGTTCGCAGTTGCCCGACCCGATGCCGGCACGCTGGCAATCGGCGCAGGCGGTGGCCGACGTCCTCAAGCCGCTGCCGCACCGCGAATACTCCATCGCCTCGCTGCCCTCGGACGGCAGCCTGCAGTTGCTGATCCGGCGGATGACCCACCCGGACGGCCGCCCCGGCAGTGGCAGCGGCTGGCTCACCTCGACCGCGGCGGTCGGCGACGCCATCGACGTGCGCATCCGCAGCAACCCGTCGTTCCATCCGCCCGCCGACGCGCGGCCGCTGCTGCTGGTCGGCAACGGCACCGGGCTGGCGGGCCTGCGGGCGGTGCTGAAGGCCCGCATCGCCGCCGGCCACGACCGCAACTGGCTGCTGTTCGGCGAGCGCAGCGCGGCCCACGACGGGTTCCACACCGCGGAACTGCAGGCCTGGCAGCGCGACGGCCACCTGCGCCGGCTGGACCTGGTGTTCTCGCGCGACCAGCCCGGGCGCCGCTACGTCCAGCACGTGCTGGCCGAAGCCGCCGAGGAGGTCCGGCGGTGGTTCGACGCCGGCGCCGCGGTGTACGTCTGCGGCAGCCTGGAGGGGATGGCACCGGGGGTCGACGCGGTGCTGGCCGACATCGTCGGCCGCGACGCACTGGAAGCGATGGCGGCCGAGGGCCGCTACCGTCGCGACGTGTATTGAGCGCCGCTAGGGCGACCGCGCCGCCAGCCTGATCAGGAGCGCCTCGCCACCGCCGTCCAGCACGTGGCGCAGGCGCTCCGGCCCGGCGGCGAGGATCGCGGTATCGCCCGATTCGAGCGCCGGCAGGCCGGAGGCGTCGGCGAACCGCGCCTGGCCGGCCATCAGGTGTACCGCCCAGACCGAATGCGGCTCGGCGAAGATCACCATCGGTCCGGCCAGCGGCCGGTGCCAGAGCTCGGCGGTGACGCGGTCGCGGCGCCACATGAGGTTGAAGTCGTGGGTCGGGCCGTCCAGCAGCTCACCGGTGAGCGCGCGTTCGCCGGCGAACCGGTGACGGTCGTGCGGCGGGTGCAGTTCCACCGCCTCGCCGTCGTCGAATCGCAGGCGCAGGCCGTTGCCCGACAGCAGTACCAGCTCGCGGTCCACGCCGGGGAAGCTGGAGAACGCGGCATCCTGCTCGATCTCCGCGATCGACAGCCGCCAGTCCCAGTCATCGCCGCTGCCCGTACGACAGATCTCGCGGGTCCAGCCCAGCTGGTTGCGCCAGCGTTCGCGACGGTATTCGTTGGCGGGAATGACGCGGGAACCGGACATGGCGATACCGGGCATGGCGGGGCGCGCCAGTCTAGCGACCGGGCACCCGCCCCTGCACGGCGAGGGTCGGGGCCAACGAGCTCCGGCCGGGACCGCGCATGCCCCAAAAGAGTGCCGCCCGCCGCGGTTCCTTCCGCGGCGGGCGGCGCACATCCGTGTCCAGGGCTCCCCCTGATCTCCTGCGGGCGTCCTGCCCGCGCTTGCCCATGCGTCAGCGCTTGGCGCTGGCGGCACTCGCCTTGGCGGCGCCGACCACGATGCGATCGCGGTTCTTCTCGATGGTGGCCAGGCCGATGCCCTTGACCAGCGCCAGCTGCTCGGCGCTGCGGAACGCGCCGTTGGCCTCGCGGTAGTCGACGATCGCGCGGGCCTTGGCCGGCCCGACGTTGAGCAGCACCTGGTCGAGGGTGGCCGCGTCGGCGGTGTTGATGTTGACCTTCTCGGCGGCAAGCGCCGAGCCGGCGAGCAGCAGAGACAGCAGCAGCGACTTGGCGAGGATGGCTACGGTGTTGATGGACTTCATGACGGGCTCCTTCCGGTGAGTGGCGTGACGAGGACGGTCCAGCCGGCGTCCCTGGCCGGTGGAGACAGTCTCCCCGCCGCCGCGGCGCGGCCCCATCGCCTTACCGGCCGCCGGACGCCCGGAACCCGCCGCATGCCGCTGTAGGAAAAGTCCTACACGGCCGCCGGCGCTACAATTGGCCTCTTTGCAAGACGAGGCCGGACCATGGAAGCCAACAAGATCGACCACGCCCGAATCGAGCGCTTCGTGGGCTCCAAGTGGGACGACGAGATCGTCCCGCAGCTCGCGGAATACATCCGCATCCCCAACAAGTCGCCGATGTTCGACACCAGGTGGGTCGAGCACGGCTACATGGACCAGGCCGTCGCGCTGATGGAAGGCTGGGCGAAGGCGCAGCGGATCGAAGGGATGCAGGTCGAGGTGGTCCGGCTGGAAGGCCGCACGCCCCTGATCTTCCTCGACATCCCGGCCGCCAACGGTGGCAGCAATGACGACTGCGTGCTGCTGTACGGCCACCTCGACAAGCAGCCGGAGATGACCGGCTGGGACGACGACCTCGGCCCGTGGAAGCCGGTGATCAAGGGTGACCGCCTGTACGGCCGCGGCGGCGCCGACGACGGCTACGCGATCTACGGTTCGCTGACCTCGATCATGGCGCTGCAGGAGCAGGGCCTGCCGCATTCGCGCTGCGTGATCCTGATCGAGGCCTGCGAGGAATCCGGCAGCTACGACCTGCCGGCCTACGTCGACCACCTCGCCGACCGCATCGGCAAGCCGTCGCTGGTGGTCTGCCTCGATTCGGGCTGCGGCAACTACGACCAGTTGTGGTGCACCACCTCGCTGCGCGGGCTGGCCGGCGGCAATTTCACCGTCAAGGTGCTCGACGAGGGCGTGCACTCGGGCGATGCGTCCGGCGTGGTGCCGTCGAGCTTCCGCCTGCTGCGCCAGCTGCTGTCGCGGCTGGAGGACGAGACCAGCGGCCGCATCCTGGTCGAGGGCCTGCACGTCGAGGTCCCGGCCGAGCGGCTGGAACAGGCGCGGCGCGCGGCCGGCGTGCTCGGCGAAGCGGTGTTCGACAAATTCCCGCTGCTCGACGGCATGACCCCGATGAACGACGACCTCGCCGAGCTGGTGCTCAACCGCACCTGGCGCCCGGCGCTGTCGGTGACCGGTATCGACGGCATGCCGCCGCTGGACTCGGCCGGCAACGTGCTGCGCCCGCACACCGCGGTGAAGCTGTCGCTGCGCCTGCCGCCGACGCTGGACGGCAAGAAGGCCGGTGAGCTGCTGAAGGACGTGCTGCTGCGCGACCCGCCCAATGGCGCGCATGTCGCGCTGGAGCTGGAGAAGTCCTCCAGCGGCTGGAATGCCCCGGCGCAGTCGCCGTGGCTCAACCGCGCGATCGAGGATGCCAGCCAGGCGTTCTACGGCAAGCCGGCAATGTACATGGGCGAAGGCGGCTCGATCCCGTTCATGGGCATGCTCGGCGAGAAGTTCCCGGGCGCGCAGTTCATGATCACCGGCGTGCTCGGCCCGCATTCCAACGCGCACGGCCCCAACGAGTTCCTGCACATCCCGATGGGCAAGCGCGTCACCGCCTGCGTCGCCCACGTCATCGCCGACCACCACCGCGCCAGCGCGCGCGGCGAGACCACCGGCGTGGCGGCCGCGGCCAGCACGCAGGAGCGCGGCGAGCACGGCTGCTGCTGAGCCGTCCGCGATTGAACGTCAAACGACACCCCGGTTCGCCGGGGTGTTTTTTTGTGCGTGGCCGAAGCGGTAACGGCATGACCGTATAACCCGTGCTCCTTTCCGCCGTGGCGCGGCGGTTCCTAGGCTGGCGGCATTGCCTTCCTGCGAGCTTGCCGATGTCCGCGCCTGCCACGGCCACCCCCGCGACGATTCCGCCGCACCTCCTGTCGCCGGACCAGGCCCAGTCGCTGGATCGGCTTACCGGCGAACTGGACGCCACTGGCCTGTGGTGGCTGTCCGGCTACGCCGCGGGGCTGGCGCGCGGCCGCGCGGCGCCGGTCGCGTCGACGGTGGATGTCACACCGACGAACGCCACCCGGCCGCTGACGGTGGTCTATGGCAGCCAGACCGGCAACGCCAGGCGCCTCGCCGAGAAGCTGGCCCGGGAGCTGGAAGCCGGCGCCGTGCCGGTCCGCCTGCTGCGGGCGGACCGCTACCCCACCCGCGAGCTGAAGGACGAGCGCCGCCTCTACCTGGTGATCAGCACCCAGGGCGACGGCGAGCCGCCCGATGACGCGCGCGGACTGGTCGAATTCATTGCCGGCCGGCGCGCGCCGGCACTGCCGCAGTTGCAGTTCGGCGTGCTTGCACTGGGCGACTCGAGTTACCCGCAGTTCTGCGCGATCGGCCGCCAGCTCGACGCGCGCCTGGCCGAACTCGGCGGCAGCCGTCTGTTTCCCGTCGGCGAGGCCGACCTCGACATCGACAGCGTGGCGAACCCGTGGCTCGAACGCGCGGTGCGGACGGCCAGGGAAACCGCCGCCGACACGCCGTCGACGCGCCCGAGCGGGGCCACGGTGACCCCGTTGCGGCCGGCGGCAGCGACGTTCGATCGCGACCGCCCGTTCGCGGCCGCGTTGCTGGCCAACCAGCCGCTGACCGCGAGCGGCGGACGCCGCCACCGCAGCGACCGCGACATACGCCACATCGAACTGTCGCTGGACGGCGCGAACCTGCCCTACGAACCCGGCGACGCATTGGGTGTGTGGCCACGCAATCCGCCGGCGCTGGTCGATGCGGTGCTGGCCACGCTCGGTCTGGAGGCGGATACGCCGGTGGCCCACGCCGGCGAGGAGCGGCCGCTGCGCCAGTGGCTGGCGGAAAAGCGCGAACTGACCCGGCTCACCCGGCCCTTCCTCGCCCGCCATGCGGAACGCGCGCGGGACGAGCGGCTCGGCGCCCTGCTGTCGGGCGGAGACGCCGCGGCGATCACCGCCCTGCTCGACCGCGACCAGCTGGTCGACCTGCTGCGCATGCACCCCGCGCAGTGGGATGCCGAGGCGCTGGTGGCGGCCTTGCGCCCGCTCGCGCCGCGGCTGTACTCGATCGCGTCCAGCCGCAAACACGTTGGCGACGAGGCCCACCTCACGGTCGCCCATGTGCAGTACGCGCGCGACGGGGACATCCGCTGGGGCGCCGCCTCGCACCTGCTGGCCGGCAGCGACTCCGACGACACCGTGCCGGTGTTCATCGAACACAACGAACGCTTCCGGCTGCCCGCCGACGCCTCCCGCGACGTCGTCATGATCGGCCCCGGCACCGGCGTCGCGCCGTTCCGCGGCTTCGTGCAGGAACGCGCGGCGGTGGGCGCGAGCGGGCGCGACTGGCTGCTGTTCGGCAACCCTCACCTGCGCACCGATTTCCTCTACCAGACCGAATGGCAGCAGGCGCTTCGCGACGGGCGGCTGCACCGGCTCGACCTCGCCTTCTCACGCGACCAGGCCGAAAAGGTCTACGTGCAGCACCGCCTGCTCGAACACGGCCGCGAGCTCTACGCCTGGCTCGACGGCGGCGCCCACCTGTATGTCTGCGGCGACGCCAGCCGCATGGCGAGGGACGTGCACGCCGCCCTCGTCGAAGTCATCGCCACCCACGGCGCGGTGTCGCGCGAGGACGCCGAGGCGCACCTTCACACCTTGCAGCAACAGGGCCGCTACGCCCGGGACGTCTACTGATGAGCAGCCACTCCGTCGAAGACATCAAGCGCGCCAGCAGCGGACTGCGCGGCACCCTGGTCGAATCGCTCGCCGACCATCACACCGGCGGCCTGCGCGAGGCCGACGAACGGCTGGTCAAGTTCCACGGCAGCTACCAGCAGGACGACCGCGACCTGCGCGAGGCACGCCGGCTGGCCAGGCTCGAACCCGCCCACGCCTTCATGATCCGCATCCGCACGCCCGGCGGCATGGTCACGCCATCGCAGTGGTTGCAACTGGACGCGATCGCCACGCGCTACGCCGAACGCGGGCTGCGCATCACCACGCGGCAGACGATCCAGTTCCACGGCGTGGTCAAGCACGAACTGAAGGCGACGATGCAGGCGATCAACGCCGCGGTCATCGACACGATCGCCGCCTGCGGCGACGTCAACCGCAACGTCATGGTGGCGGCCAATCCGCAGCAGTCGCACGCCCACGCGCGGGTCTTCGCGCAGGCGGCGGCGCTGTCGGAACACCTGCTGCCACGCACCCGTGCCTATTACGAAATCTGGCTCGACGAGGCGCAGGTCGCCGGCACCCCTGCGGTGGAGGAGCCGGTCTATGGCGAGGCCTACATGCCGCGCAAATTCAAGATTGGCTTCGCCATCCCGCCGTACAACGACGTGGACGTGTTCGCCAACGACCTCGGCCTTGTCGCGATCCTCGACGAGGCCGGCGAACTGGCCGGCTACAACGTCAGCGCCGGCGGCGGCATGGGCGCCAGCCACGGCGACCCGGCCACCTACCCGCGCCTGGGCGACGTGATCGGCTTCGTCACCCCTGGGCAGGTCACCGCGTTGGCCGAGGCGGTGATCGGCACCCAGCGCGACCACGGCGACCGCCTGCTCCGCAAGCACGCGCGGCTGAAGTACACCATCGACGACCGCGGGCTGGACTGGTTCGTCGCCGAAGTCGAGCGCCGCGCCGGCTTCGGGCTGGCGCCGGCGCGGCCGTTCGAATTCATCCACAACGGCGACCGCTTCGGCTGGGTCGACGGCGGGGACGGCCGCGCGCACCTGACGCTGCGGATTCCCGCCGGGCGCATCGAGGACGAAGACGCCGCCCTTCACCAGAGCGGCCTGCGTGAACTGGCGACATTGCTGATGCAGGCCGACGGCGTCGAGTTCCGGATGACGCCGAACCAGAACCTGGTGGTCGCCGGCGTGCCACGCAACCTGCGCGGCCCCATCGAGGACCTGCTCGCCCGGTTCGGGCTGGACGGCCACCGCCACGCCAGCCCGCTGCGCCGCAATGCACTCGCCTGCGTCGCCCTGCCGACCTGCGGCCTGGCCATGGCCGAGGCCGAGCGCTACCTGCCCGTCCTGCTCGACCGCATCGAAGCGCTGCTGTCCGGCCATGGATTGCTCGACGCGCCGATCCACCTGCGCATCAGCGGCTGCCCGAACGGCTGCTCGCGGCCGTATCTCGGCGAGATCGCGCTCGTCGGCAAGGCGCCTGGCCGTTACAACCTGATGCTCGGCGCCGACCACCGCGGCCAACGGCTCAACACCCTGTACCGCGAAAACATCACCGAGGCCGACATCCTCGCCGCACTCGACCCGCTGCTGGCGCGCTATGCCGCCGAGCGCGGTAGCGGCGAAGGCTTCGGCGACTTCCTCGTGCGCGCGGGAGTCGTCGCGGCGCCGCGTCGGATCCCGCTCCGGCTGGCCGCCGAGGAGGAGGCATGAGCGTCGCCACCGGCCTCGCCGGCGGTTCGGCACGTGCGCTGCACGAGATCAACCACTGGCTCGCCGGCCGCACCGCCGAGCAGCGCGTCGCCTGGTCGCTGGAGAACACCGCCGGTGCCCACGTGCTGTCGTCCAGCTTCGGCGCACAGGCCGCGGTGTCGCTGCACATGGTCAGCCGGCAGGCGCCAGGCACGCCGGTGGTCGTGGTCGACACCGGCTATCTGTTCCCGGAGACCTACCGGTTCATCGACGAGCTGCGCGCCCGACTCGCACTCGACCTGCGGGTCTACCGTCCCGACCCGGCACGGGCGTGGAGCGCGACCGAGGTCGCCGGGCTGCAGGCGGCCGGGGTCGACGCCATCCACCGCTACAACCAGGTGCACAAGGTCGAGCCGATGCAGCGCGCCCTGGCCGAGCTCAACGCCGGCACCTGGATCGCCGGACTGCGCCGCAGCCAGTCGCGCACCCGTGCGGCGATCGACCTGCTCGAACGCCGCGACGGCCGCTGGAAACTGCACCCGTTGGCCGACTGGAGCGACCGCGACGTCTGGCGCTACCTGCAACGCCACGACCTGCCGTACCACCCGCTGTGGCACCAGGGCTACGTCTCGATCGGCGACGTGCACTCCACCCGCCGGCTGGCGCCCGGAATGCACGAGGAAGACACCCGCTTCTTCGGACTGACGCGGGAATGCGGGCTGCATTTCGGCAGCGACGGGGAGCAGGCCGCGTAACCGGTCGTGCGCATCGCGACCGGGAAATCCAGCCGACGCGCCTTCATTGCTGACGGCCGGGTGCACGACGCGACCACGCGCCTCAACTCGTAATCGCCTGCCCCAGCTCCACCCAGCTCGGCGCCACCGGCCAGTCGGGCTCCTGGTTCCCCTCCACCACCCGCCGCAGGTCGCGGCGGTCGATCTGCGGGGCGAGCGCGTTGACCAGGTCCAGCGCGTATTCGCGCAACACCCGCGCGCGCGGAATCACCGCCCACGTCACGCATTCGGGCAGGCTTGGCGGCGCCGGCAGCGCGCGCAGGTCGTCGTCGGCGGCGCCGGTCAGCGCCATTTCGGCAAGCACGCCCACGCCGAGGCCGGCGCGGACGTAGGTCTTGATCAGGTCGGCGTCGCGGGCGGTCATCGCCACCTGCGGCTCCACACCGGCATCGGCGAACGCGCGACGCAGTGACGAATCCGCGCGGTTGGACGATTCGTAGCTGACCAGCGGCGAACGCCCCAGCTCCGCCAGGGTGGGCGTGCGCTGCAGGGCCGCCAGCGGATGCTCGCGCGGCACCAGCACCACGCGCCGCCAGCGGAACAGCGGCACGGCCAGTCCTCCATCGGGCACGCTCCCGGCGGTGCTGATCACCGCCAAATCGGCTTGGCCGCGCGCCAGCTGGCCGAGCACCTCGCCGTCGGCGGCGGCCTGCAGGTGGACGCTGACCCGCGGGAACGCGTGCTTGACCCGCGCGATCGCCGCCGGCAGCACGAACCGCGCCTGGGTGTGGGTGGTGGTGAGGACGAGTTCGCCGGCATCCTCGCCGCGCTGGTTGGCCGCCAGGCTGCGGATATTGCCGGCCTGCTCCAGGATCAGCCGGGCATGGGTCAGCACGCGCTCGCCCGCTTCGGTGACCGCATCGAGGCTGCGCCCCTTGCGCCGGAACAGCTGGAAGCCGAGCTCCTCCTCCAGTTGCTTGAGCTGTTTGGACAGGCCGGGCTGGGTGGCGTGCACGCGTTCGGCCGCCAGGGTGATGTTGAGGCCGGAATCGGCAATCGCGACGAGGTAGCGCAGCTGGGTCAGGGTCATGTTCGCAGGGGTCCGGATGCGGGCGGGCGGAGACGGGGACGCGGGAACGCCGGGCCACGGCAGGTGCTCATCCGGGTAAACAGTTTCATGCTGTCCATCTCTTCATTGCGATGCAGCGATTTATACATGATCCCGCGTCCCCGTTGGCGCTTGGCTTATGCCCTGGCGGCATAAGGGCAGAGAGGGCGGTCATTTCATTGGATGGGGCGATCTGGCTAGCGTCGCAACACCCCTGCCGCGTTCCCCTGCCATGCCCTCCTCCGCGCCTTCGCTGTTTCCCGTGTTCGCCGATCTGCGCGACCGCCCGGTGCTGGTGGTCGGCGGCGGGACCGTTGCGCGACGCAAGGCGGCCGCGCTGCTGGACGCCGGAGCCCGTGTCACGGTCGGCGCGCCTGCGCTCGAGCCCGCCCTGGCCGACTGGGCCCGACAGGACCGCATCGTCCACATCGACGGGTCGTTCCAGCCCGATTGGCTCGACGGTGCCTGGCTGGTGGTGGCTGCAACCGACGAGGAATGGACCAACCGCGCGGTGGCCGCGGCCGCCGTGGCGCACCGGGTCTGGGTCAACGTGGTCGACGACGCGGCCTTGTCGACCTTCCACGTGCCTTCGCGTATCCGGCGCGGACCGCTGCAGGTGGCGATCTCCAGCGGCGGCGGTGCACCGATGCTGGCCCGGGCGATGCGGGAGCGGTTGGAAACCCATCTCGACGAGTCGCTGGGCGCGCTCGCCGAGCTGCTGACCCGGCAGCGCGGCCGCATCCGCGCGCGCCTGACGGACACCTGCGCGCGGCGGCGATTTTTCGATCGCCTGCTCGACGGCGCGTTGCCGGCGCTGCTGCGGCGCGGCGCCCGCGACGCGGCCGAGCGCATGTTCGAGCAGGTGCTGGCCGATGCCCCCACGCGGTCGACCGGCTCGGTCGCGCTGGTCGGCGCCGGCCCCGGTGACCCCGGCCTGCTGACCCTGCGCGGCCTGCGCCTGCTCAACGAGGCCGACGTGATCCTGCACGACCGCCTGGTCAGCCCCGAGGTACTCGACCTCGCCCGGCGCGACGCCGAGCGCATCGAAGTCGGCAAACAGGCCGGCCACCACCACACCACGCAGGCGCGGATCCACGCGTTGATGGTCGAACACGCCCGCGCCGGCAAGCGCGTGGTGCGCCTGAAAGGCGGCGACCCGTTCGTGTTCGGCCGCGGCGGCGAGGAGCTGCAGGTGCTGCGCGCCCGGGGCATCGACTACGAAGTGGTGCCCGGCATCACCGCCGCCCTCGCCTGCGGCGCGTACGCCGGCATTCCGCTGACCCATCGCGACCACGCGCAATCGGTGCGACTGCTCACCGCCCATTGCAGGGACTCGGCCGACGACCTCGACTGGGCTTCGCTCGCCGCCGGGTCGCAGACGCTCGCGGTCTACATGGGCGTTGGCGCGCTGGAGCGCTTCGGCGAGCGCCTGATCACCCACGGCCGCGACCCGGCCACGCCGTTCGCGCTGGTCGAGAACGGCTCGCGTGCCGGCCAGCGCGTGGTCACCGGCCGGCTGGTTGAACTGGCGGAGCGTGCCCGCGTCCACGGCGTCGCGTCGCCGGCGCTGCTGGTGGTCGGTGAAGTCGCGGCACTGGCCGACGAGCTGCACTGGTTCGGTGACCCGCCACTCGGCGGCTGTCGACCCGAAGCCCTGCCGCACGCCGCCTGACCCGCATTCCACGCCATTCGAAAAAGGACCCCTCCATGCCCCTGCACGACAGCATCCTCGACACCATCGGCTCCACCCCGATCGTCCGCCTCAACCGCATCGCGCCCGACCACGTGTCGCTCTACGCCAAGGTGGAATCGTTCAATCCCGGCGGCTCGGTGAAGGACCGCCTGGCGCTGGCGATCATCCTCGACGCCGAGCGCAGCGGCGCGCTCAAGCCTGGGCAGACCGTGGTGGAGGCGACCTCGGGCAACACCGGGGTCGCGCTGGCGATGGTCTGCGCGGCGCGCGGCTATCCGTTCGTGGCGGTGATGACCGAGACGTTCTCGGTCGAGCGCCGCAAACTCATGCGCGCGTACGGTGCGAAGGTGATCCTGACCGCCGCGGCCGAGCGCGGCACCGGCATGGTGCGCAAGGCGGCGGAACTGGCCGAACGGCACGGCTGGTTCCTCGCGCGCCAGTTCGACAATCCGGCCAACCCCGCCTGGCACCGCCAGACCACCGCGCCGGAGATCCTGCGCGACTTCGCCGGACGGCGTCTCGACTGGTTCGTCAGTGGCTGGGGAACGGGCGGCACGCTCACCGGCACCGGCCAGGTGCTCAAGTCGGCACGGCCCGACCTGCGCATCGCGGCCGCCGAACCCGCCGCCGCGGCGATACTGGCCGGCCATCCGTGGCAGCCCCACAGGATCCAGGGCTGGACACCGGACTTCGTGCCGTCGGTACTCGACCGTTCGGTGGCCGACGAGGTGCTGGCGATCGACGACGTGGTCGCCCGCGACACCGCACGCCTGCTGGCGACGCGCGAAGGCCTGTTCGTCGGCCTCTCGGCCGGAGCCACCGTCGCCGCCGCGTTGCAGGTCGCCCGGCAGGCACCGGCCGGCAGCACCCTGCTGGCGATGCTGCCGGACACCGGCGAGCGCTACCTGTCGACGTTCCTGTTCGAAGGTGTTGCCGAGGGTTCGGACGACGAGTGGCTGGCGGAACTGGAGCGCGAAGCGGTCGCCGCCTGAACACCGCCGCCGGCGGCGCGACATAACGTGCGGCCGGCGTTTCGCGGCGCGCGGCGGGTCAGTACCCTGTGCACCTGCGGCCGACGCCGCCCGGAGCCTGCATGACCCTGCCTGCCGCTGACTGCCCCGACCGCGCCGCCGCGCGCCTGGCCTGGGCGCGCGCCGCCATCGGCGACGCCCACCTCGAGCTCGCCCGCGCCTCGACCGACGCCGGCTTCCGCAGCTACTGGCGTGCCGCCACCGCCCACGCGGGCGGGGATGCGTCGAGCGTGATCGTGATGGACTCGCCGCCCGACAAGGAGGACGTGCGGCCTTGGCTGCGCATGCGCGAACTGCTCGATAGCGGCGGGGTGAGAGTGCCGCGGGTGCTCGCCCGCGATGTCGATGCCGGCTTCCTGCTGCTGGAGGACCTCGGCGCCGACACCTACCTGCACGTGATCCACGCCGAGAACGCCGACGGGCTGTTCGACGCCGCGATCGAGCAGTTGCTGAAGCTGCAGGCGATCGCGTGCCCGCCCGACCTGCCCGCCTACGACGAAGCCCTGCTCGCGCGCGAACTGCGCCTGTTCGACGAGTGGTACCTGGGCCGGCACCTGGGCGTCGCCCCGGATTGCGGCGAACTGGAACAGCTCGACGCCGCCTACCGCCTGCTGATCGACGCCGCGCTCGCGCAGCCACAGGTGCTGGTGCATCGCGACTTCATGCCGCGCAACCTGATGCCGGCCGGCGATGGACCGGCCGTCCTCGACTTCCAGGACGCGGTCCGCGGGCCGATCGCCTACGACGCGCTGAGCCTGTTCAAGGATGCCTTCCTGAGCTGGCCCGAGGCGCGGGTCGGCGACTGGCTGGCCCAGTACCACGCCCGCGCCAGTGCCGTCGGCCTGCCGGTGCCGCCGCTGGCGCGCTTCCGGCGCGACGCCGACCTGATCGGCGTGCAGCGCCACCTCAAGGTCATCGGCATCTTCGCGCGCCTGCACCACCGCGACGGCAAGTCCAAATACCTGGCCGACGTGCCGCGCTTTTTCGGCTACCTCGACGAAGTGCTGCCGCGGTATCCCGAGTTCGCACCGCTGGTGGCGATCATCGACCGGTACGTGCGGCCGGCCCTCACCGCCAGCCGATGAGGGCACGGCAATGAAGGCACTGATCCTCGCCGCCGGCCTGGGCGAGCGCATGCGGCCGCTGACCGAGCGCACGCCCAAGCCGCTGCTCAAGGCCGGCGGTCGATCGC
This sequence comes from Lysobacter sp. CC-YZS074, assembly GCF_056739745.1. Lineage (NCBI taxonomy): Bacteria > Pseudomonadati > Pseudomonadota > Gammaproteobacteria > Lysobacterales > Lysobacteraceae > Lysobacter > Lysobacter sp. CC-YZS074. Next base: position 2,464,925 of record NZ_CP200301.1, read on the forward strand.
TGATTGCCTGGCATCTCGAAAAGCTCGGCGCGTGCGGCGTGCGCGAAGTCGTGATCAACACCAGCTGGCTCGCCGACCAGTTCCCGCAGGCACTCGGCGACGGCGCCCGCTGGGGTCTGGACATCCGGTATTCCTACGAGGGCCCGGACCCGCTCGAGACCGGCGGCGGCATGTGGCACGCGCTCGACCTGCTCGGCCGGGACGCCGCGTTCATCGCGGTCAATGGTGATATCTGGAGCGACGTCGACTACGCCCGCCTGCCGACCCAACCCGCCGGCGACGCGCACCTGGTGCTGGTCGACAACCCGGCGCACCACCCGGAAGGCGACTTCGCCCTCGGCGCCGACGCGCGGCTGGCCTGGAGCGGCGCCGCCCGGCTCACGTTCTCCGGCATCGGGGTCTACCGGGCGTCGCTGTTCGATGACTGGCGCGACGTGATCGGCACGACCGAAGGCGCCGAACGGAACCCGCCGCGCTTCAAGCTCGCACCGCTGCTGCGCGCGGCGATGGAGCGCGAGCGGGTCACCGGCGAGCAGCACCGCGGCCGCTGGACCGATGTCGGCACCCCGCAGCGCCTGGCCGAACTGGACCGATCGCTGCGCGACGGCCCCGAAGTCCTGTAGGCGCGACGACAATCGCGCCCAGTCGACGCCTCGCAGGCTCTACGGTTCGCGCACGGCTTTTCCGCTCATTCCAGCATCGGAAACCCGGAATATCCGGGCTTCTGTAGGAGCGGCTTCAGCCGCGATCGTGGACCGGTTGCAAGCCCGTGCATCCGATCGCGGCTGAAGCCGCTCCTACACATGTTCTCGGCGCATCACGCGCCCCGGGCTTGACCGGTCACCCGCCCAGCACCTGCCGCAGGAACGGCACGGTGATCCGCCGCTGCGCCGCCAGCGACGCGCGGTCGAGACGGTCCAGCAGGGCCGTCAGCCCCGCCAGGTCGCGGTCGACGCGCCTGAGCAGCCAGTCCAGCGCCGCGTCCTCGAACACCCAGCCACGCCGGTGGGCACGCTGGCGCAACACTTCGCGACGCCCGCCCTCGTCAAGGGGCTGCAGGGCGATGCGGCTGCACTGCGAAAGTCGCGAACGCAGGTCCGGCAGGCCGATCGCCAATGCATCCGGGTGGGCGCGCGCGGCGTAGACGAGGCAGGCTCCGGCCGCACGCGCGCGGTTGTGGGCGTGGAACAGGGCCACCTCGTCATCGCGGTTCCCGGCGATCGCCTCCAGGCCGTCCAGCGCCACGAGGTCGTTGCCTTCCAGCGCGTCCAGTGCATCGGCCAGTCGACCGGCGGCGGCCGCGAGCGGCAGATAGGCCGCGCGGCGCCCGGCGGCATCGGCCGCGGCGCACGCGCCCAGCAGCAGGTGGGTCTTGCCGGCGCCGGCGGGCCCGGCGATCACCAGCCAGTCCGCGCTGTCACCTCGGGCCAGTGCCGCCAGTTGCTCCAGGGCACCGTCCGGCGCGCCGATGAAAGTGTCCAGCCGCTGGTCCGGCGGATACCGCAGGGCGAGCGGCAACTGCGGCACCGGCGACGGGGCCGCTGGCCCGCCACCCGCACTGGGCGGTTTCACTCGGCCTCCGGCTCCCGCGGGTACACGTGCGCGACGGCGGAAGGGCCGTCGCCGACCACGATCGCCGGGTGTTCGCCGGCATACAGGCGGCTGTGGGTGTAGCGCTCCTGCGCATACCGCAGCAGCACGTTGGCCACTGCGGCCACCGGCAGCGCAAGCAACATGCCGAGGAAGCCGAACAGCTGCCCGCCCGCGAGCACGGCGAAGATCACCGCCACCGGATGCAGCCCGATGCGGTCGCCGACCAGCTTGGGGGTCAACCAGTAGCTCTCGATCACCTGGCCCAGGCCGAACACCACCAGCACACCGGCGACGTGCTGCCAGTCGCCGTACTGCACCAGCGCGGCGATGCAGCCCAGGATGATGCCGCTGGCCGGCCCGACGTAGGGAACGAAGGTCAGCAGGCCGGCGATCACCCCGATCAGGATGCCCAGGTCGAGGCCGACCGCCCACAGGCCGATGCCGTACATCACCCCGAGGATCAGCATCACCATGAACTGGCCGCGCAGGAAGCCGCCGAGTACGTCGCTCGACTCGCGCGCCAGCCGGCTGACCGTGCCGATGTGGTCGCGCGGCACCAGCGCGGCGACCCGCGCCACCATGACGTCCCAGTCGCGCAGGAAGAAGAACGTGATCACCGGCAGCAGCGCGACGTTGGCGACGAACGCCAGCAGCGCGAAGCCCGAGCGCGACATGTAGCCCAGCAGCGTGGTCGCGAAACCGCCGGCGCGCTCCCAGTTGCTGCGCACCAGCTCGATCAGGTAGTTGAAGTCGAGCCAGCTGGTGATGTCGAACCCGGTCCGCATCTCCAGCCAGGGCAGCGCGGTGTCGATGAACCACAGCCGATAGCTCGGCAGCGACGCCACCAGCGTCGCGATCTGGCTTTCGATCGTCGGCACCAGCAGCACCAGGCCGAGCAGTACCGCCAGTGCCATCGCCGTGAACACGAGGGTGACCGCGACGTTGCGGCGCCGCCCGGCGCGTTCGAGCCGGTCCACCAGCGGGTCGCCCAGCCAGCCGAGCATCGCGGCCAGCACGAACGGGGTCAGGATCGGTGCGAGCAGCCACAACAGCCAGCACGCGAACAACGCGAGCGCGGCCCATTGCAACCGCCGCAGGAACCGGGCGATGTCGTGGAGCGGGTCGGTGTGGTCCATCAGCGCAACCGGTAAACCGGCTCTCCCCCTTCAATGGTGCCGTCGACGAGCACGTCGCCGCCGTCGACCAGGCGACCGAAACCGGACAGTCCGGAAACCAGTTCGAGGTCGAACTCGATCCCCTGCGCGGTCGCCCGCAGCGGGGTGAGGCCGCGCACCACCGCCAGGCCCTGCAGGTAACCGGACAGGCGCACGTAGTCGTCGGCGCTGTCCAGCCCGGTGAACGCGACGCGGTAGGTGCCGGCCGGGCCGGTCTCGGGCGCCTTCGCGTAGCGCTTCATCAGTGCGTCGGCGGCGCCGTCGGCACCGGTCGCCATCACCTGCAGGGCATTGCCGCCGGTCTCCGACCAGCGCGAGAGCACCTGGCCGTCGTCGACGAAGGTCCAGTCCGCCTTCCAGCCGCCGTCGTGCCGGTACAGTTTGCCGATCAGCTGCATCGGCGGGCTGTAGCGCCGCGACGCCCGGGCCACCGCGGCCGCGTCGCCGCGCCAGATCGCGCCGACCAGCGCCTGCTCGGCAGCGCTGCCGTTGGGCAGGCCGAGGCGGAAACCGCGCTGCTCGGCGCGGTTCAGCGTGGAGCGCGCCGCCGCGGCTTTCGGCAGACCGACCAGGCGCGGGCCGCTGCCGTCGTCGATCGCCAGCCACAGCACCGGTTTGGGTCGCGGCTGCGGCCAGACCGGCAGGCCCAGCGCGGCCACCAGCGAGTCGACTTGCTCGCGGTCGAAGCGGACCACGAGGGTCGTCTTGAAGCTCGGTGCGCCGCTGGCGGACACGCCCTCGTCCTGCCGGTAGTCGTAGCTGTCGACGTATTCACCGGCACGGCGCAGCTCGCGGCCGATCCCCGGCGTGGAGGCGGCACCGCGGTCGCCGGACAGCTTGCCCAGCACCTGCGCCAGCGCCCGGGCGAAGGCCGCGTCGCGCTCGCCCCCACCCTGCCCGTTGACCTCCACCTCGGCCGAATAGACGCCCTGCGCCGCGGCGCGGTCGCCCTCCACGCGCTGGGCGGAGGCGACGGAGCTCGCCAGCAACAATGCGACCGCGAGCAGCCACGGCAAACGCCTCGACACTGCGCGCCACGCGGCGGTTGCCGCCGTTCCGGTCGCCCGTTCGCCTGCCGGGTGGAGTGCCACACCGTTCGCGTGCGCCATCGCTGTCCTGCCACTGGGGGAATGGCGAAATGGTGCCGCACGGGCGTCGGCGCGTCCATTGAAGGCCGGATGCAGGCTCGCGGCCTGCACGGTCGGTGGTCCGGCGGCGGCCCGCGCCAAGGTGCCACTGCTAGAATCGCGCCCTCCCCGCACCATCGAGCCCGCCGTGACTTCGACCCCGTCCAGCCCCACGCCCCTGACCTATCGCGATGCCGGCGTCGACATCGACGCGGGCAACGAGCTGGTCGAGCGGATCAAGCCGCTGGTCAAGCGCAGCTTCCGTCCCGAAGTGATGGGCGGGCTGGGCGGCTTCGGCGCGCTGTTCGACCTCTCGGGCAAGTACCGCGAGCCGGTGCTGGTGTCCGGCACGGATGGCGTCGGGACCAAGCTCAAGCTCGCCCAGCAGCTGAACCGCCACGACACCATCGGCATCGACCTGGTGGCGATGTGCGTCAACGACGTGCTGGTGCAGGGCGCCGAGCCGCTGTTCTTCCTGGATTACTTCGCCACCGGCAAGCTCGAGCTGGACACCACGGTGGCCGTCGTCGGCGGCATCGCGCGCGGCTGCGAGGAAGCCGGTTGCGCGCTGATCGGCGGCGAGACCGCCGAGATGCCGGACATGTACGGCCCCGGCGAGTACGACCTGGCCGGCTTCACCGTCGGCGCGGTGGAGAAGGCGCAACTGCGTGACGGCGCACGGGTGCAGGCGGGCGACGTGTTGATCGGCCTCGCCTCGTCGGGTCCGCATTCCAACGGTTATTCGCTGATCCGGCGGATCTTCGACCGCGCCGGCCGCCCCGCCGACACCGAGGTCGGCGGCGTCCGCCTGATCGATGCGCTGATGGCGCCGACCGCGCTGTACGTGAAGCCGGTGCTGGAGCTGCTGCGCGGCGCGCACGGCGACGCGATCCACGCGATGGCGCACATCACCGGCGGCGGCCTGTCGGAGAACATCATCCGGGTCGTCCCGGACGGGCTTGGACTCCGCGTGGAGGCTTCGGCGATCGTCCTGCCGCCGGTGTTCGACTGGCTGCAGCGCGAGGGCGGGGTCGCCGACGCCGAGATGTGGCGCACGTTCAACTGCGGCATCGGCTTCGTGCTGGTGGTGCCGCAAGCCAGCGTTGCGGCGATCGAGTCCGAACTCGATCGCCTGGCGCTGTCGCACCGCCGCATCGGTGAGGTGGTCGCCCACGCCGGCGACGAGCGCGTGCGGATCGGTTGACCGCCCCGCCACGCCCGCCCGTGCCGGGGGACGCCGTGTCCGCACCGCTCCGCATTGCCGTGCTCGCTTCGGGTGGCGGCAGCAACCTGCAGGCGATCCTCGACGCCATCGCCGCCGGGCACCTCGCAGCGAGCGTGGCCGGTGTGTTTTCCGACCGGCCAACCGCGTTCGCCCTGGAACGGGCACGACGGGCCGGCCTGCCTGCGACCGCCATCCGCCCCAGGGACTTCGCCACCCGGCTCGAGTTCGATGAACACCTGTTCAGCCAGGTCGACGCCGTTCATCCCGATCTCATCGTCTGTGCCGGATACATGCGCCTGGTCAGCGAGTTCGCGGTCACGGCGCGGCTGGGCCGGATGATCAACATCCATCCGTCACTGCTGCCGGCGTTCAAGGGTCTGCATACACACCAGCAGGCGCTGGACGCCGGGGTCGCCGAGCACGGCGCAAGCGTGCATTTCGTGTCGCCCGAACTCGACGGCGGCCCGGTCATCGCCCAGGCGCGCGTGCCGGTGAACGCCGGCGACGACGCCGCACAGCTGGCGCAGCGCGTCCTCGGCCGCGAACACCCGCTGCTGCTGGCGACCCTGCAACTGCTCGCCGCCGGGCGAGTGGCGCTGGGCGGCGCATCCGAGGCACGGGTGCTGCTCGACAACCGGCCGCTGGCCGCGCCGCTGTACCTCGCCGACGACGACCGCACCCTGCAACCCGCAACACCTCCCCCCTCCGCCACCCCACCCTGACTCCCATGCGCCTTCACCTGCCTGCCCTCGCCCTCGCGTCGTTCCTCATTTCCTTCGCCGCCCCCGCGCAGCAGGCGCAGCCCGCGCCCGCCCCCGCCACGGAGGAAGCGCCGGTGGAGGCCGCGGCCCTGCAGCCTTTCCTGGCCAGCTACCTGGTCTACAAGGGCGGCAAGCAGCTCGGTGAAGCCACCATGCAACTCGTCCGGCAGCAGCCCCCGCGCTGGCGGGTCGACCTGGTGATGCAGGGCACCCGCGGCCTGTTCGGCCTGGCCGGGATCAATGCCGAACAGAGCACCGTGTTCTACGAAGCCGGCGAAACTTACCGCCCGCTGAGCCAGGCGACCGTCAATAAAACCGTGTTCACCCGCAAGCAAACCGTGGGTGTCTACGATTGGTCGTCCCGTGAAGCGCGCTGGAGCGGCGAAACCAAGGAACACCGCCGCGGGCCGATCGCACTGCAGGATGGCGACATGACCGGCCTGCTGATCAACCTGGCGGTGATCCGCGATGCCGAGCCGGGCACAACCCTGGAGTACCGCTTCGTCGATGACGGCCGCACGCGCAGCCACGTGTACGTCGTCGCCGAGGAGCTTGAGAGCATCAACGTCGGCGGCCTGGGCTACAAGGCGATGAAAGCCACCCGGGCCAAGGACGAAAACGAGGAAACGGTGATCTGGGTGGCCAGGAACGTACCCACCCCGATCCGCATCCTCCAGCGCGAAGATGGTGAAGACACCTACGACCTGCGCCTGGTCGAATACAAAGGAGCCGAATAGATGTCGATGACGAAACAGCCCGCCACCGCCCTGCGCCGCCACCTGTCCGGCGCGTTGGCCGGCGCCGCCCTGCTGCTGGCGGCGAGCGCGCCCGCACTGGCGGTCGAGCCGTTCACCGCCGACTACCAGGCCACCTACATGGGCATGAAGGCCAACGGCAAGATGAGCCTCGCCCCGGCCGGCGAAGACCGCTGGCGCTACAGCCTGGACATCAGCAACTCGCTGGCCTCGCTCAGCCAGGCCACCGTGTTCGAGGAGCACGACGGCCACTGGCGCCCGATCAGCAGCAAGGATTCCTCCAACGTGCTGGTCAAGAAGTCCGACAAGAACGCCGAGTACGACTGGTCGCGCGGTGTGGCGAGCTGGAGCGGCGACGTGAAAGAGGACCGCGCCGGTCCGATCAAGCTGCAGCCGGGCGACATGGATGCGCTGCTGATCAACCTGGCGCTGGTGCGCGACGTGGAAGCCGGCAGGCCGCTGAATTACCGCATGGTCGACAACGGCCGGGTCAAGCAGATGAACTACCGCGTCGCCGGGCAGGAGCAGATCAGTGTTGGCGGCGAACAGAAGGACGCCACCAAGGTGGTCAGCACCGATGGCGACAAGCAGACGATCGCCTGGGTGGTCGACGACATGCCCGTCCCGGCGCGCATCCTCCAGCGCGAGGACGGCGAGGACACGATCGACCTGCGGGTGCAGGCGGTGCATTGAGCACGTGCTTGGTGGTGAAGCAAAAAAGCCCCGCGATTGCGGGGCTTTTTGTTTCAACCGGCTTCTTTGTCCCGGGCTTCTGCAGGAGCGGCTTCAGCCGCGCTCGGATGATGGCCGGGCGACCCACTTCCGATCGCGGCTGAAGCCGCTCCTACAAAGGCACCACATCCACCCGCGTTCGTTGCATTCAACCCACGCGCCGGATCTTCGCCCCCAGCCCGGAGAGCTTCTCCTCGATGTTCTCGTAGCCGCGATCCAGGTGGTAGATGCGGTCGATGGTGGTCTCCCCCTGCGCCACCAGCCCCGCCAGGATCAGCGAGGCCGACGCACGCAGGTCGGTCGCCATCACCGGCGCGCCGCTGAGCTGGGTCACGCCGCGAACGACCGCCGTATGCCCGTCGACCCGGATGTCGGCCCCCAGCCGCAGCAACTCGTTGACGTGCATGAAGCGGTTTTCGAAGATCGTCTCGTTGATCACGCCGACGCCCTCGGCGATGCAGTTCATTGCCATGAACTGCGCCTGCATGTCGGTCGGGAAAGCCGGGTGCGGGGCGGTGGTGATGTTCACCGCCTTTGGCCGCCGCCCCTGCATGTCCAGGGTGATGCGATCGCCGTCGCAGTCGAGCCAGGCGCCGGCCTCGGCGAGTTTGTCGAGCACCGCCTTCATGGTCTCCGGCCGTGTCCGCCGTGCGGTGATCCGCCCACCGGTCATCGCCGCGGCCACCAGGAACGTCCCCGCTTCGATCCGGTCGGGCACCACCGAGTGGGCGCCGCCGTGCAGTCGCTCGACGCCCTCGACCACGATCCGACCGGTACCGGCGCCCTGGATGCGGGCGCCGAGTGCGGTCAGGCAGTCGGCGAGGTCGACGATCTCGGGCTCCATCGCCGCGTTCTCGAGCACGGTGGTGCCTTCGGCGAGGGTGGCGGCCATCAGCACGTTCTCGGTCGCGCCGACACTGACCATCTCGAACACATGCCGTGCGCCACGCAGGCGCTCGGCGCGCGCCTTGATGAATCCGTTTTCGACGGTGACCTGCGCGCCAAGCGTCTGCAGGCCCTTGATGTGCAGGTCGACCGGGCGCGAGCCGATCGCGCAACCGCCCGGCAGCGAGACCTCGGCGTGGCCGTAGCGGGCCAGCAGCGGACCGAGCACGAGCACCGACGCGCGCATGGTCCGGACCAGTTCGTACGGTGCAACCTGGCTGTGCACCGTGGTCGGGTCGACGGTGATGCCCCCGTACCCATCGAAAGCCGGTTCGTCGATGCTGATGCCGGCGCCGATCTCGGCCAGCAGCTTGGCGGTGGTGACCACGTCGTGCAGGTGCGGCACGTTGCTGATCTCCACCGGCCCGTCGGCCAGCAGGGTCGCGCACAGGATCGGCAGCACCGCGTTCTTGGCACCGGAAATCTGCACCTCGCCACCGAGGGCGACACCACCTTCAACCACGATCTTCTGCATGGGCACCACGCTGCGGAAACACCGGCTGGACGCCGGTCATGCGGGAGGAAAACGCCGTACGCGGTGCGGCCGCGCAGGCACGCGCTCAGCCCTGGCCGGCCTCGGCGGGGGTCAATGTCTTCAGCGCCAGCGCGTGGATCTCGCCGCCCATGCGCTCGCCCAGGGTGGCGTAGACCATCCGGTGGCGCGCCAGCGGCAACTTGCCGGCGAACGCCTCGCACACCACCGTCGCCTCGAAATGGACGCCGTCATCACCGCGCACGTCGGCGCTGGCGCCGGGCAGGCCTTGTTCGATCAGGGACTGGATGGTCTGGGGATTCACGGTCGGTTCGCTGTCCGGGACTGGGGTGCGCGCGATTGCGCTTACACTAGGCAGTCAGCCTAACGGAAAGCCCCCGGTCCGAAAATGGCCCATCCCGAAATGGCATCCCCCGTTCCTTCCGATCCTTCCGCGCAGGGCTTCGCCGTCAGCGGCCGGCGCGTGTTCCAGCTCGAGGCCGAGGCGCTCGCCGCCGTCGGCGCCCGGCTCGACGGCGACTTCAGCGCGGCCTGCCGGCTCATGCTCGAAGCCTCCGGCCGCGTGGTCTGCACCGGCATGGGCAAGTCGGGCCACGTCGCGCGAAAGATCGCGGCGACCTTCGCTTCGACCGGCACCCCCGCGTTCTACGTCCATCCGGGCGAGGCGGGCCACGGCGACCTGGGCATGATCACCGACGCCGACGTGGTGCTCGCCCTGTCGTACTCCGGCGAGAGCGACGAGGTGCTGATGCTGCTGCCGGTGCTCAAGCGCCAGGGCAACAGGCTCATCACCATGACCGGCCGGCCCGGCTCCAGCCTCGCGCGGGAAGCGGATGTCCACCTGGACGTGAGCGTGCCCGCCGAGGCTTGCCCGATCGACCTGGCGCCGACGTCCAGCACCACGGCCTCGCTGGCGATGGGTGACGCGCTGGCGGTGGCCCTGATGGAAGCCCGCGGCTTCACCGCCGACGACTTCGCGCGCTCGCACCCGGCGGGCGCGCTCGGGCGCCGGCTGCTGTTGCACATCGCCGACATCATGCACGGCGGCGAGGACGTGCCGCGGGTCGGCGCCGACGCCACCGTCAGCGAAGCGCTGGTGGAGATGAGCCGCAAGCGGCTTGGCATGACCGCCATCGTCGACGACGCCGGCCGCCTGCTCGGCCTGTACACCGACGGCGACCTGCGCCGCAGCCTGGACGACCGCAGCGTGGACCTGCGCGCCACCCGCATTGCCGAGGTCATGACCCGCTCGCCCAGGACGATCGGCCAGGACGCGCTCGCGGTGGAAGCGGCGCAGCTGATGGAAGCGCACAAGATCAGCGGCCTGCTGGTGGTCGATGGCGACCAGCGCGTGGTCGGTGCCCTCAACATTCACGACCTGTTGCGCGCGCGGGTGGTTTAACGGCGGCCTCGCGCCGCTCTCCTCCGCATGTCCGCGCCGCAGCACTTTTCCAGGATTCCCGTGCCCGCCGATCGCCCCGCCGACCGTCACAGCGACCTTGCCGCGCCACTGCGCGAACGCGCCGCGCGCGTCCGTCTGGCGTGCTTCGACGTCGACGGCACCCTCACCGACGGCCGGCTGCTGTTCGATAGCGAAGGCCGCGAGCTCAAGGCGTTCCACGTGCACGACGGGCTCGGCCTGGTGCTGCTGCGCAAGAGCGGCATCGAGGTGGCCTTCATCACCGCACGGGTGAGCACCATCGCCGAGCAGCGCGCGGCCGAGCTGGGCATCACCGAGGTGCACACGGCCGTCAAGGACAAACTGGCCCGTGTCGGCGAGATCGCCGCGCGGCTCGGCCTGGCGCTGGACGAAGTCGCCTTCATGGGCGACGACCTGCCGGACCTGCGGGTGATGTCGCAGATCGGCCTTTCCGCCGCCCCGGCCAATGCCCATCCGTGGGTGGCCGAACGCGTCGACTGGCGCGCATCGGCACTGGCCGGCCGCGGCGCGGCGCGCGAGTTCTGCGACCTGCTGCTGCATGCGCACGGGCGGGTGGCGGCGTTGATCGACGAGGTCACCCGCGTCGAAGGCACGCGGGTGGAGGGGCCGGCATGAACGCCCTCATCAACTGGCGCACCGGCGTCACCCTCGTACTGCTGGTGGTCGCCGCGGTCAGCGGCTGGTCCCTGTGGTCCAAACGCGAGGCGCCGGCCGAAGCGGCGGTGGCCGAGGGCGGCCGGCCCGACTACCTGCTGCACGATTTCGAGCTGGTGGCGCTGGACGCCGAAGGCCGCGAATCGTTCACGCTTCGAGCGCCGGAACTGGCACGCGACCCCGGCACCAAGACGATGGAGATCGCCACGCCGCTGTTCCTGATCCCGCCGCGAGCAGCCGACGGCGGCGGCGATGCGTGGGAAGTGCGGGCCAACCGCGGCTGGGTCAGTGCCGAAGGCGACGAACTGCGCCTGAGCGGCGAGGTGAAGGCCGAGAGCGACGGCCGCAACGACGCCCCGGTGACGATCACCACCGAACGGCTGAACGTTTACCCCGAAGCCGACCGGGTGGCCTCGCCGGTGGCGGTAACCATTAACAGGCCCGGTTCTATACTGCGCGGCATTGGCCTCGAGGTGAACCTGGCCACCAAGCAGTACACGCTCCAATCCGAGGTCCGCTCCCGCTATGCCCCATAACGCCGCCCCCAGGCACGCCCTCACGTGGCTGCTCGTCGCCGCCGCCATCGCCGCGAGCCCGCTGGCCGAGGCCAGGAAGTCCGACCGCAACCAGGCGATGGACGTCACCGCCGGCAAGCAGGAAGGCGGCCTGGGTGACGACACCCCGACCGTGCTTTCGGGCGGCGTCACCATCGACCAGGGCACCCTGCACGCCGAAGCCTCGCGGGCCGAGATCAGCACCCGCGGCGGCGAGATCGCCCGGGTCGTGCTCAGCGGCGGTCCGGCACGGCTCAACCAGGAACTGGATGACGGCTCGCCGATGAGCGCGGTCGCCGACAAGGTCGACTACAACCCCAACACCGAGATGGTGGTGTTCACCGGCAACGTCACCATCAAGCAGCCGCGCGGCAGCCTGAGCGGCGAACGCGTGGTCTACAACATGGCCTCCGGCCAGGTGACCAGCGGCGGCGAAGGCGCCGGCCGCGTGCGCATGCGGATCCTGCCCAAGAACGGTGGCGGCAGCTCCGCGACGCCATCGCCGTCGGGCAGCCGGAACGAAGACCCGCCGCCCGGAACGGGCGCCGACGAGCCTGCCGCCAACCCGGCGGAGGGCGGCTGATGCTGGTCGCCGAGGGCCTGCGCAAGGCCTACCGCTCGCGCGAGGTCGTGCGCGATTTCGGCCTGACCCTGGACGCCGGCGAAGTCGTCGGCCTGCTCGGCCCCAACGGCGCCGGCAAGACCACCTGCTTCTACATGATCGTCGGCCTGGTCCCGGCCGACGCCGGGCAGATCCTGCTCGACGGCAAGGACATCACCGGCGACCCGATGTACGTGCGCTCCAAGTACGGCGTCGGCTACCTGCCGCAGGAGCCGTCGGTGTTCCGCAAGCTCAGCGTCGCCGACAACATCATGATGGTGCTCGAGCTGCGCGAGGACCTCGACAAGGCCGGCCGCGAACGCGAACTCGCCTCGCTGATGGACGAGCTGCAGGTGACCCACGTCGCCGACCAGCTCGGCGCCAGCCTGTCGGGCGGCGAACGGCGCCGGGTCGAAATCGCGCGGGCGCTGGCAGGCAAGCCACGGCTGATGCTGCTCGACGAGCCGTTCGCCGGCGTCGACCCGATTTCGGTCGGCGAGATCCAACGGATCGTGAGCCACCTCAAGAATCGTGGGATCGGCGTGCTGATCACCGACCACAACGTGCGCGAAACCTTGGGGATCTGCGACCGCGCGTATATCCTCAACGAAGGCGGCGTGCTCGCGCAGGGGGCTCCGGACGCGCTGCTGGCCAACCCCGACGTCCGTCGCGTCTATCTGGGCGAAACCTTCCGCCTGTAGCCTTCACGGCTGATCCGGTGCCCGCACCGGCATGATGCATCGCAGCGGCCGTCGCTCCCTTTCGGTCGCGTTTGTTCCCCATCATGAAGCCCCGCCTACAAGCCTCCCTCGGACAGCACCTGGTGATGACGCCGCAACTGCGGCAGGCGATCCGCCTGTTGCAGCTGTCGGCGGTGGAACTGGACGCCGAGCTGGCGACCGCGGTGGAGAGCAACCCGCTGCTCGACTGGACCGAGGTCACTGGCACGGCGCCCGAGGCCGGCGCACCGTCCAATGGCGACAGCCAAGGCGAACCCGAGGCCCCCCCGCTCGACACGCCGGCCCCGGCCGAGGCGGAGTGGACCGGCGGCGGCGACGGCGACACCTGGTACCAGCGCAGCGGCCCGGCCGATCCCGATGACGACGGCCTGCAGGCCGAACAGGTCGCCGAGTCCGAAAGCCTGCACGACCACCTGCTGTGGCAGCTCCACCTCAGTCCCCTGTCGCCGCGCGACCGCCAGATCGCGGTCGCGTTGATTGAATCGATCGACGACGACGGCTATCTGCGTGAACCGCTCGACGCCATCGCCGCCACGCTCGACGACGATCTGCACGCCAGCTGCGAGGAGATCCAGACCGCGCTGTGCCAGATCCAGCGGTTCGACCCGGTCGGCGTCGGCGCACGAGACCTCGGCGAGTGCCTGCGCCTGCAGTTGCAGACGCTCGCCGAAGACACGCCGGCGCGGCAACTGGCGATGGACCTCACCCGCGGCGCGCTGGAACGCCTGCCCAGGGTGGGCGCGGCCGGCTTGGCGGCGGAAATGAAGCTCGCGGTCGGCGAGGTGGAAGCCGCCGTGCAGCTGTTGCGCTCGCTCGACCCGCGCCCCGGCGCGCAGATCGGCGCGATCGCCACCGACACCTACGTGACCCCCGACGTGGTGATCTGGCGCCAGCACGGCGTATGGCGGGTCGCGCTGTCGGAAAGCATGCGGCCGCGGGTCAGCATCCACCGCGGCTACGAGAACATGATCCAGCACGCCAGCGCGGCCGATGCCAGTTACCTGAAGGGCCACCTGCAGGAAGCGCGCTGGCTGCTCAAGAGCCTGGAGGCGCGCGGCGAGACCCTGCTCAAGGTGACCCGCTGCCTGCTCCACCAGCAGGCCGGCTTCCTCGAGTTCGGCGACAGCGCGCTGCGGCCACTCACCCTGCGCGAAGTCGCCGCCGAGATCGGCCTGCACGAGTCGACCGTGTCGCGCGCGATCGCCCGCAAGTACGCGCGCACCCCACGCGGCACCATCCCGCTGCGTGCGTTCTTCGCTTCGGGCATCGAGACTGGCGGCGGCGGCGAGGCGTCCAGCACCGCCATCCAGGCCATGATCCGCCGGCTGATCGAAGCCGAGAATCCGCGCAAGCCGCTGTCCGACGCGCGTCTGGCCGAAACCCTCAAGGCCACCGGCGTCCCGGTCGCGCGCCGCACCGTCGCCAAGTACCGCGAGGCGATGAGCATCCCCTCCTCGCAGGACCGCGTGCGCATCGGCTGAAGGCGGCTTTTGCCGCGCACCGTCTGGACCTGATCGGCGGCCAAAGATGGCGTCGCCGCCGGCCGTCCAGTCCGGCGCGCTGGGCTATGCTGTAGGCCCGAGTCGCGACGTAGGAGGAGCTTTCCGATGCGTATCGAAACCCACGGCCAGCAGATCGAAGTCACTGCCGCCCTGCGCGACTATGTCGAAACCCGGCTGGCGCGGCTCGCGCGGCATTTCGACCAGCCCTTCGACGTCCGTACCCTGCTGACGCTGGACAAGCCCGACCACCGCGCCGAGGCCACCGTCAACGTGGCCGGCCGCACCCTGCACGCCGACGCCGCCGCGATCGACATGTACGCCGCGATCGACCTGCTCGCCGACAAGCTCGACCGCCTGCTGATGAAGCACAAGGAGAAGCAGGTCGACCACCACCGGGGTGAAAGCCTCGCCCGCAGCGGCGAGTTCGGCTGACACGATGCCGTTGCACGAGTGGCTCGATCCCGGACGCATCGGGATCCTCGACGCGCCGGGCGATCGTGATGCGGTGATCGACGCCGTGGCCCGGCTGCTGGCCGACCCGGCCGGCGACGACGGGGCGATCGGCCACAGCCTGCACGCCCGCGAGCAGCTGGCCAGCACCGGCATCGGCCACGGCGTGGCGTTCCCGCACGGGCGGGTGGCCTCGCTGGAACACACCCGCGGCGCATTCCTGCGGCTGGCGGAGCCGGTCGACTTCGGCGCGGTCGACGGCGAGCCGGTCGACCTGGTGCTGGCGATGGCGGTCCCCGAGCACGCGCTGCAGGAGCACCTCCAGCAACTGGCCGAACTGGCCGAGCGGTTCGGCGATCCCGGCTTCCGCCGCGAGCTGCGCCAGGCCGAGAACACCGAAGCGCTGCGGCGCCGCCTGCTGGGCGCGCCGGCGGCCATCCAGACACCCCAGGCAAGGTCACGCTGATATGCCGATGTCGAGCGCCCGCATCAGTGCCGGCGAGCTGTTCGAACAACAACGCGAACGCCTGGACCTGCGCTGGTACGCGGGGCAGGACGGCGCGGGCCGCTTCCTGGAGGCGGTGGAAACCGTCGCCCGGCGGCCTTCGCTGGCCGGCTACCTCAACGCGATCTATCCGAACAAGGTGCAGATCCTCGGGACCGAGGAGCTGGCCTGGCTCGATTCACTCGACTCGCGCCATCGCTGGGAGACGATCGAGAAAATCATCCAGTTCCGACCGCTGGCGCTGGTCATCAGCAAGGGGCAGGACGCCCCGGCGGACCTGGTGGAGGCGGCCGAGGAATCGCGCACGCCGTTGTGGGGCTCGACCCGGCGCGGCCATGAACTGCTCAACTACCTGCAGTACCACCTCGCCCGCACGCTGGCGCCGCGAGTGACCCTGCATGGCGTGTTCATGGAGATCTACTCGATCGGCGTACTGATCACCGGTGACTCCGGCGCCGGCAAGAGCGAGCTGGCACTGGAGCTGATCAGCCGCGGCCACCGGCTGGTGGCCGACGACGCCCCCGAGTTCACCCAGATCGCACCCGACGTGCTCGACGGCACCTGCCCCGAGCTGCTGCAGGACCTGCTGGAAGTCCGCGGCCTGGGCGTGCTGAACATCCGCGAGATGTTCGGCGACACCGCGGTGAAGGCCAACAAGTACCTGCGCCTGATCATCCACCTGACCCGGCCGCAGGACGAGCGCGCCGAATCCGCCACGGCGACCGGGCTGGAGCGCCTGACCGGCGAGAACAGCGCGCGCCGGGTGCTCGACCTCGACGTGCCGATGACCACCCTGCCGGTGATGCCCGGCCGCAACCTGGCGGTGCTGGCCGAGGCCGCCACGCGCCTGCACAGTCTGCGGGTGAAGGGCCTGGATCCGGCGGCGGCGTTCATCGCGCGCCACAGCAACTTCCTCGAACGCGGCGACCACTAGATGAATACCGTTCCCGATGCCAGCGTGGTGATCGTCAGCGGCATGTCCGGCTCCGGCAAGTCGGTCGCGCTCAAGACCTTCGAGGACCTGGGCTATTACTGCGTCGACAACCTGCCGGCCGAACTGCTGCCGCAGTTCGTGCGCAGCGCCACCGGCGAGGAACGCACCGGCGGCGCCAAGCTCGCGGTCGGCATCGACGTGCGCAACAGCCACAGCGACCTCAGCAGCCTGCCGGCGTGGCTGTCGGCGGTCGGCGGGCTCGGGTTCGACCCCAGGCTGATCTATTTCGAAAGCCGCGACGAAGTCCTGCTCAAGCGCTACGCCGACACCCGGCGCCGCCACCCGCTGAGCCACCTCGGGCTGTCGCTGGCCGATGCGATCGCGCTGGAGCGGCAGGTGCTCAAGCCGCTGCGGCAGCTCGCGGACATCGTGCTCGACACCAGCGACCTCAACGTCCACCAGATGCGCCGGCGGGTGATCACCGAGTTCGGGCTGAGCGAAAGCAGCTCGGTCTCGCTGCTGTTCGAATCGTTCGCCTACCGCCGCGGCGTCCCGCCCGACGCCGACTTCGTGTTCGACGCCCGCTGCCTGCCCAACCCGCACTGGGACCCGGTGCTGCGGCCGCTGTCCGGGCGCGATGCGGCGGTCGCCGAACACCTGGACGCACAGCCCGACGTCGGCGCGTTCGCCACCCAGATCGCGCAGTTGCTGGATACCTGGCTGCCGCGCATGCATGCCGATTCCAGCCGCAGCTACATCACCGTCGCGTTCGGCTGCACCGGTGGGCGGCACCGCTCGGTGTACCTGGCCGAACGCATGGCCGCCCACGCCCGCGAACAGGGCTGGGACGAGGTCGCCGTCCACCACCGCGAACTGGACTGAGCGCGCGCCACTGTCTTTCCGGGTTGCGTACCGGTCTGCTAACGTTGGGCGATGGCCGTCGGCGTCCTCCTCATCACCCACCCGGGCATCGGCAGTTCGATCGTGGCGGTGTCGACCCGGCTGCTGCGCGCCCTGCCGCTGAAGGCCGAGGCGCTGGAAGTCGGCTTCGATGACGACCCCGATACGCTGTTGCCACAGGCCAGTGCGGCGCTGCGGCGGGTCGACGGCGGCGACGGCGTGCTGGTGCTGACCGACCTGTACGGCGCGAGCCCGAGCAACCTGGCCGCAAAGGTCGCCCGGCTGGGCACGCCGGTGCGGCGGGTGTCGGCGGTGAGTCTGCCGATGCTGCTGCGGGTGATGAACTACGCCGAGCTCACCCTGGAGGAGCTTTCGGCGGTTGCCGCGGCCGGCGCACGCAACGGCGTGCTGATGGACGACGCCTGAGAGGGCGCGCCTGCGCACACGGCGTTTTGCCGGGCCGGGTCCGGGATCCGGTCTTCGACAGCCGCCGTTGGCGGCCACAAGGAACAACGCCATGATCGAACGCGAACTGACCGTCTCCAACCGCCTCGGCCTGCATGCACGCGCCACCGCCAAGCTGGTGCAGCTGCTGTCGGCCTACCGCTGCAACGTCACGCTCACCGCCAAGGGCCGCGAGGTCAACGCCAAGAGCATCATGGGCGTGATGCTGCTGGCCGCCGGCCAGGGCACGCCGGTCAAGCTGCGGGTCGAGGGCGAGGACGAAGCGGCGGCCGCCGACGCGGTGACCGCCCTGTTCGAACGCCGCTTCGACGAAGACCAGTAGGACGCGGCGCGGTGCGGCAGGAATTCACCGGACACGGAGCCTCGCGCGGCAGCGCGCTGGGCCGTGCCCGGGTGCGCCTGCCGCACGTCCTCGACGTGGTCGAGGAGCGCATCCCCGCCGAGGCCGTCCACACCGAACTCGCCCGCCTGCACGACGCCATCGCCAAGGTCCGCAGCGAGATGCACACCCTTCGCGAGCGCCTGCACGGTGCGCTGATGCAGGAGGTCGGCGAGTTCCTCGACCTGCACGCGCTGCTGCTGGACGACCCCGAACTGCTGCAGGGCCTGGATGAACTGGTCAGGGTCGGCCGCTACAGCGCCGACTACGCCCTGCGGCTGCAGCGCGACCGGATCGCCTCGGTGTTCGCGGCGATGGACGACCCCTACTTCCAGAGCCGGGTCGAGGATGTCGACCAGGTGATCGGCCGCGTCCATGCCGCGCTGCACCGGCGCGAGTGCGACCTCGCGGGCGCCGCCGGCGAGATCCTGGTCACCGACAACGTCGCCCCCGCCGAGCTTGCCCAGTTGCAGGCGCAGGGCGTGGTCGCGATCGTCACCAGCGCGGGCAGCGCGCTCTCGCACAGCGCCATCCTGGCGCGCAGCCTGCACCTGCCGCTGGTGGTCGGCGCGGCCGGGATCCTGCAACGCGTCAACGACGGCGACGCGCTGGTGGTCGACGGCGGCACCGGCCAGGTGGTGCTGGAACCGGCGCCCGACGACCTGCGCCGCCACCGCGAGCGCGAGCGCGGCTACGCGCGCGAGCTGCGCGAACTCAACCGCCTGCGGCGCGAGCCGAACCGCACCCGCGACGGCACCGACATCCAGCTGTACGCCAACGCCGAGTCGCGCGAGGACGTGGCCGAGGCGCATGCGCTGGGCGCCACCGGTATCGGCCTGTACCGCACCGAGTTCCTGTTCCTGCAGCGGCAGGAGCTGCCCGACGAGGAAGAGCAGTTCCGCGCCTACCGCGACGTCATCCTCGGCATGAGCGGCCGCCCGGTCACGATCCGCACGCTCGACCTCGGCGCCGACAAGGCCGACCGCACCGGCCTGGCCCTGCGCGACGAGCCAAATCCGGCGCTCGGCCTGCGCGGCGTGCGCCTGTCGCTGGCCCGGCCCGGGCTGCTGCAGACCCAGTTGCGCGCCCTGCTGCGCGCGTCGGGTTACGGGCCGCTGCGGATCCTGCTGCCGATGATCAGCAGCCGCGAGGAAGTCCGCACCGTCCGCGTGGAGATGATGCGCCTCGCCCGCGACCTGCGCAGCGAGGGCCACGAGATCGCCGACTTCATCGCGCTCGGCGCGATGATCGAGATCCCGGCCGCCGCCCTCGCCCTGCCGAGCTTCATCGGCGGGGTGGACTTCCTTTCGATCGGCACCAACGACCTCATCCAGTACCTGCTCGCCGCCGACCGCAACAACGAGGCGCTCGGCGAGCTGTACACCGCCCTGCACCCGGCGGTGATCCGCCTGTTGCGCGACCTGATCCGCCAGGCCAAGGCCCGCAACAAGCCGATCGCGGTGTGCGGAGAGATCGCCGGCGACGCCCGGTTCGCGCCGATGCTGCTGGCGCTCGGGCTGGAGCAGTTCAGCCTGCACCCGACCACGTTGCTGGAAGTGCGCCGGACCATCCGCAATTGCGACCTCGACCGCCTGCGTGCGCAGGCCCCGGCGCTGATGCGCGCCCGCGAGCGGGTCGAGATCGAGCGCTGGATCGAGGCGCAGTGCGGGCACTAGGCGGTCGCGGTACAGCCAACGTCCACCGCGTAACGACGGGCTGTTGTAGGAGCCGCCCCTTTTTTCACGCTCGACAAAAAAGCCGCGCGGCGGCTTCAAGCCACGCCACGGCTGGGCAGCACCGGGCGCAGCAGCGATAATGCGGCGATGAACACCTGATGCCGTCGCATCCGTCTGGCACGCCGGAACGGCTGCGGCTCCCCCGCCCGACCCACGGAGTCCGCATGGCCGAGGCCGTCCGCCACGACAAGACCGCGCGCCAGCTGCGACTGCTCTCCGACGCGCTCGACAGCGGCCGCCTCGGGCCGGTCAAGCGGCTGGTCAACACGCTCTCGCCAGCCGAGATCGGCAACCTGCTCGAATCGCTGCCGCCGGGCAAGCGCGTGGTGGTATGGGGTCTGGTCGACCCGGAGGACGACGGCGAGGTGCTGGTCCACGTCGGCGACGAAGTGCGCGAAAGCCTGCTGGCCGACATGGACCCGGACGAGATCGTCGCCGCGGTCGAAGACCTCGACATCGACGACCTCGCCGACCTGGTGGAGGACCTGCCCGACACCGTCATCGACGAAGTGCTCAAGTCGATGGACCGCGACAACCGCGAGCGGCTGGAGCAGGTGCTGTCCTACCCGGAAGACACCGCCGGGCGCCTGATGAACCCCGACGTGGTGACGGTGCGCGCCGACACCACCGTCGACGTGGTGCTGCGCTACCTGCGCCTGCGCGGCGAACTGCCCGAGCACACCGACCACCTGTACGTGGTCAGCCGGCGCCACCAGTACCTGGGCCGGATCAGCCTGGCGCAATTGCTGACCCACGAGGCCGGCACCCCGATCAACCAGCTGATCGACGGCGAGCAGCCCGCGTTCGACGTGGACGAATCCGCCAACGAAGTCGCGCGGCAATTCTCCGACCACGACTGGCTGAGCGCGCCGGTGGTGGACGACAACCACGTGCTGCTGGGCCGCATCACCATCGACGACGTGGTCGACATCATCCGCGACCGCGCCGAGCACCAGGCGCTCGGCGCCGCCGGCCTGGACGAGGACGAAGACCTGTTCAGCCCGGTCCGCCGCGCCGCGCGCCGGCGTGCGATCTGGCTCGGGATCAACCTCGCCACCGCGTTCCTGGCGTCCTGGGTGATCGGCCGCTTCGAAGGCACGCTGGAGCAGATCGTCGCCCTGGCGGTGCTGATGCCGATCGTCGCCAGCATGGGCGGCGTCGCCGGCACGCAGACGTTGACCCTGATGGTGCGTGGGCTGGCGATGGGGCAGGTCGGCAGCGGCAACCTGCGTGCGCTGCTGGCCAAGGAGGCCTCGGTCGGCCTGCTCAACGGCCTTGCCTGGGCGATCGTGGTGGGCGTCGTCGCCGCGGCGTGGTTCCGGGACGCGCCACTCGGGCTGGTGATCGGCGGCGCGATGATGATCAACCTGGTGGTGGCCGCGCTGGCCGGCGTCCTGGTGCCGCTGAGCCTGCGCCGGATGAACATCGACCCGGCACTCGCCGGCGGCGTCGTGTTGACCACGGTCACCGACGTGATCGGTTTCCTGAGCTTCCTCGGGCTGGCCACGCTGGTGCTGCTGGGCTGAGCGGGGGCCCGCGGATCAATCGCGATCCAGCGGGCTCAACACCCCGCCCGCGCCGCGGCCGAGCACATGGGTGTAGATCTGGGTGGTGGCCACGTCCTTGTGGCCGAGCAGTTCCTGCACGGTGCGGATGTCGTGCCCGGCTTCCAGCAGATGGGTGGCGAAGGAGTGCCGGAGCGTGTGGCAGGTGGCGGCTTTCCGGATCCCCGCCGCCTGGCGCGCGGCCTTGACGGCCCGCTGCAACGTGCCTTCATCCACGTGGTGCCGACGCACGACGCCACTTCGCGGGTCGCGCGAGTGGCGCGGCGACGGAAACACGTACTGCCACCCGAATTCGCGCCCGGCGTTCGGATACTTGCGCGCGAGCGCATGCGGCAGGTACACCTCCCCATGGCCTGCCAGCAGGTCCGCATGATGCTGCACCCTCACGCGCTCGACGTGCTCGTTCAGCCGCTCGTGCAAGCGCCGAGGCAGCGGGACTCGTCGATCCTTCCCGCCTTTCCCGTTGCGCACCACGATCTCGCGACGCCCGAAGTCGACATCCTGTATCCGGAGCCGCACGCATTCCATCAAGCGCATGCCGGTGCCGTACAACAGCGCGCCCATCAGCCAAAGCTGCCCGTCCAGCATCGCCAGCATCCGCGCGACCTCGTCGCGCGAAAGCACCGCCGGGATCTTCTGCGGGCGCTTGGCCCTGACCACCGACTCCATCCACAGGAGTTCGACCCCGAGCACCTCCCGATACAGGAACAGCAACGCCGACAGCGCCTGGTTCTGCGTGCTCGCCGCGACATCGTCCCGCGTGGCCAGCGTCGACAGGAATGCCTCGACCTCCGCCGCGCCCATGTCCCTGGGATGCCGCTTGCCATTGGCGAGGATGAAGCGCCGTATCCAGCCCACGTAGGCGCGCTCGGTGCGGATGCTGTAATGCCTGAGCCGGCAGCGTGCCCTGACCTGCTCAAGCAGCCGCGGGGGTCGAGCGGCAGCCGTTTTACCGTCTTCGCGTGGCCGCCCGGCCCGCTCGCCACCGCCTTGCCTGTCGGATACCGCCGCGTCGTCGCCGTGATATGACATACCGCCCCAAAGTTGCCGCATATCCCGGAACCATCTCCCAACAAGGCTGCGGCGCACAGCGGGTAAGCCTTTGATCCGTTGTAGGATTTCTCCGATTGACGATAAGCGGTCCAGCAGCGACGATCCGATACCGCCTCAATTTTGGGGTCGACTAAGTGTTAGGCGGCAGGGGAAATGACGTTGCAGACGGATAAAAGCAAGTGGGCACTCCGCGGAGCTTATTTTCTGATCATGGGGTGTGGAGCGTTCTTTGCATACTTCAACTCCAAGTACGGATGGGTCACGCCTCCTGAGTACAACCGCATCAAGGGCTTCTGGTTGGAGCCGTTCTTGCCCATGCTTCAACCATATCTTCCGTCCACGGTTCTCGCTCTTGGCGTAGGCTTCGTGGTTGCGGGTCCATACTGCGTCAGGCGCTACACCATCGCTATCAGGCCGGGCGGGCTAGCCGCCTAACAATTCGTTCAAGCCGAACCCGCTTCGCTACACCAGCAACATGGCAGGTAAAGCTTGCCATGTTGCTGGCTCCGCTACGCGGGTCGGCTTAACTCAGGCGTTAGGTGCTTATGAGAGTTCAGCTGGACATTGAAACCCATGATCGGCGCCTAGGCTTCGACATTGCTGGAGTAGGCAACAGTCTTTCCGCTGGCACAGCAGTGGATGTTCCAGGCGGCGCAAAAGTTGTGTTTCAAGGTGCAATCGTCCGCAAGTCCTTCGGCATCCCGGAGATACTTCAGTTCATTGTTGACGCTTCCGTAAACGTTGAGATCGGCCTTTTCAGCGCGTGGCTCTACGACAAGGTCAAGGATCGGCCGGTAGAGCGCATCATCATCAATCGCCGAGTCATCACCGAAATCACAGAACAGGGAATCCGGCAGGTGCTTGAGGAAGAGATTCACTCTTCCGAGTAAGCACCTAACAATTCATTCAAGCCGAACCCGCTTCGCGGGTCGGCTTAATTCAAGTGTTAGGCGCTAATGGCTAGATGCGTAGCAACGGCATTGTTCATTGCCGGGATTGCCCTAGGTTTCCGTGGCTTCTACGTCTGGATTGGGTGCGGATATGACTGCCCAGCACTCCCGTTTGGAAGTGTCACAGCTACCGGCGCAATCCTCTACGGCCTATTCGCTTCAGTTGCCGGGCTTATCACATTTCTGACCGTTCTATTTGGCCGAAACAGTGGGCGGAGCAAATAGCTCATCTTGCTTTTGCCATGTAAGCTGGGTGTTCGCCTCTTCCCGGGTTAGCGCCTAACAATTCATTCAAGCCGAAGCCGCTTCGCGGCTCGGCTTAATTCCGGCGTTAGGCCTTGGAATCACTCAATACCCTCGCCCGTATAGTTGCCGTCACGTACATCCTTTTCGGACTGTTCGGGCTGCTGGTGCTTTCTTATCCCGACAATCGCCGAGACATGTTCTTAGGCTCTGGGCCACCGTGGCTTGGGCCGCTTCGGGTCGCTCACGCTTACGCCTCCCTCTCGGCAATGGTCCTGTGTGGCGTTGCGGTCTGGCTCTGGTCGGCCGCTGCCACGGTCGTTCTCGCTTGGACGGTGCTTGCGCTCGTTTTTGCGGGCAAGGGCTTGAGCGTCCTGTACGGAGAGAGGAGTTCGTGCAGGCACTGCCTAGTGCTAGGCTCAGCCATGGTGTTGCTGGCCACAATGGCTATTGTTGCAGGGGTATAGTGTGCGCAGCCAAGGCCTAACAATTCGTTCAAGCCGAACTTGCTTCGTTACACCAAAGCCATGGCAGAAAAGCTTGCCATGGCTTTGCCTCCACTACGCAAGTCGGCTTAACTCAAGCGTTAGGCCTCAGAGGAGACTCATGGAAGCGGATGACTATTTAAAGCTTTGGGCGGTTTTTGGTCCACTTCTCACTGGTGTAGGCAGCGCTCTGTGGGCGCGCCACATCCGGATAAGTGACCGCGAATTTGACTCCAAGCAAGAGCAGTCAAAGCACAACCACTGAGGCCTAACAATAGGCCGCACAAGCAGTAGCGTTCTTTTGTTCGGGCAGCGGCGGCTTGCAGTTCATCGCGCTGCCGGTTCTTTTGGCGTATCGCTTTTGCAGCGCTCTCGCCCTTCGGCAAGTTGCCATGGCAGTTCGCGGCGGCCTGCGCGGGCGGGTTCTCGCTCGGACAGTTCATCGCATCGTGCGGTTCCTGGCGGTGCAGGTTCTCGGCGCGCAGCACGGTTGTCACCGCAGGTTCGCGCAAAGGCTTCGTCGCGCTCGGCCCTTCATCGGGGCACAGTGCGGCCTAACAAGTCATTCAAGCCGAAGCCACTTCGTGGCTCGGCTTAATTCCGGCGTTAGGGCCCACATGTGAGTTCATCGTTCATTTGTTCAACTTGCGGCGAAACACACGAGGGCTTGCCTACGGATCACGGCTGGAAACTTCCTGACGATGTGTGGGCTATTCCAGAGGCGAAGCGATCGAACGAAGCCAAGTTCAACAGCGACTTGTGCCAGTTCGGTGAGCGCCATTTCATCCGCTGTGTTCTCAAGCTCCCGTTCAAAGATCAGCCTGGCTACTACGGCTGGGGCACATGGGTTGAGGTGGCGGAGACTGACTTCTACCGCTACGTTGAGATCTACGACAAAGATGGGAGTGCTGAGCCTCCGGTATCGGGCACCATCGCCAATGTTTTTCCGGGCTACCCTCCAACCGTTGGCCTACCCGTGAGGGTGCAATTCCAAAGCAGCACCAGCCGGCCTACGGTTGCAGTGGAAGCTGGCCACCACTGCCTTGCTGCGGAGCAATCCGCGGGCATAGACAATCATCGCTATCACGAGATACTTGTAGCTACAGGGTCGCTGGGTGGGCCCTAACAATTCGTTCAAGCCGAACCCGCTTCGCTCCACCAACAACATGGCAGGTAAAGCTTGCCATGTTGTCGGCTACGCTACGCGGGTCGGCTTAACTCAGGTGTTAGGGCGCTATGGAAAATTTCTCGACGCTCGCAGGTGCCATTGCAACCATTGTCGCGGCCTTGGTCGGCGGCGGCATTACATTTCTTGTCGCTGTCTTTACCAAGGAGAATAAGGTTTCCGACTTCCGGCAGAACTGGATCGAAGGGCTCCGGGAAGATACGGCTAGGTTCATAGGCATTTGGTACTACGTCGCAGCGGAGCTGGAACTCGTCCCTTCGGAGGAATTTTCCACAAGAGATTTCTGGCGTAGCATGAAGGATCAATTCATGGAGCTAGAGATCCTTCAGGCCAGAATTGAGCTGCGCCTAAACCCGGGTGAGCACGCCGAGGTGATTGAGAGCCTCGGGTTTCTCGCGCAAGGAGAATCGCTGACCGGGCTAACGCACGCTCAAAGAAAGGCCGAGATTGAGTCCTTCTCAAAGGCAATTCAGAGAATCCTCAAGGGTGAATGGATCAGAGTAAAACGCGGCGAGGACACATATCGCACCATCAAACGGGTTTCTAAGTGGGTCCTGGCAATTGGGGCAGTTCTGTTGCTGGTGGTCGGGGCGGTTCAACTTATAGCGCCCTAACAATTCGTTCAAGCCGAGCTTGCTTCGCTACACCAACAACGCGGCAGAAAGAGCTTGCCACGTTGTTGGCTCCGCTACGCAAGTCGGCTTAACTCAGGTGTTAAGCCTCAAGGACAAACCACGTGGCAGCTGAAACAGACAGTGACTTCTACAATCGTGCCGATGCGGTCATCCACCTTGCAAACGAGCAGATCGGTGAGGTAACGCGCGGCAAGGTCAGCGCTTCATGCATGTATGCCACCGCACGTTTCAATGCTTGGGTAAACGCTACGGGCTATGAGTCCGCGGCAGAAATGGCCGCCGCAAAGGAAGAGACGGTTGGCTACTTCGTCAAGCAGTATCGCGCCATGCTGGAAGAAAACCTAGATGACTACATCAGGAACTTTGGCCAGTACATTCGGCCGAATGAGGCCTAACAATTCGTTTAAGCCGAACTTGCTTCGCTACACCAACAACGTGGCAGGTAAAGCTTGCCACGTTGTCGGCTACGCTACGCAAGTCGGCTTAACTCAGGTGTTAGAGCGCATATGAAGATTGCCGCGACCGCATACAAGTCCTTCGTGTCCCTACTCTCACCGCGACGACAAGGCTCTTATCGACATCTGTTCTACTTGTTCTGCTCAGCCCTTGCAGTTCTTTTAGCCGTCCTGGGATTCGGCCTTTTCAGAATTCGCGACCTTACGCCGAACGAATGGGGAGACTACTTCGGGGGCGTTGCCAATCCCCTTTTGACGTTTCTCACGTTCACCGGGCTGCTTATCACCATCATCCTGCAGCAAACCGAGTTGAGAGAAACACGTAAGGAGCTAAAGCGATCGGCCGATGCCCTTTCTGCACAGAACGAAAGTAGAAGGAAGCAAAACTTCGAGTCTACGTTCTTCCAGATGCTTTCTATCCATAACTCAATCGTCAACTCCATCGACCTGATCAACGACAAGGGTGCCAGAACTCAAGGGAGAGACTGCTTTAGTGTCTTCTACACAAGGCTCAACAAGATCTTTCGTGCGCGGGAAGAGCGCTACTACAAGAATCGCCTTGCGAGTGAGCCGCTCTCGGCGGCGTACTCGGAGTTCTGGAACGTGCACCAGAGTGAGCTGGGACACTATTATCGCTATCTGTACAACATCGTCCGCTTCATCAAAGATGAAGGACAAGAAAGCGGTCCCTACATTCGGCTAATCAGGGCACAACTCTCCGATCAAGAGCTTCTTCTTCTCTTCTACAACTGCATCTCAGATAACGGCGGGAACTTTACACCCTTGGTTGTCGAGTTTTCGCTTCTCGACAACATGCCTAGAAAGAAGGTCCTAGATCGAGATCATTTGAGCCTGATTTCACAGAAGGCCTTCAACAAGGATGCGCTCTAACAATTCATTCAAGCCGAAGCCGCTTCCCGGCTCGGCTTAATTCAGGGGTTAGACCGCGTCAGAAGCGGTGAGGTGGTTGAAGCAAAAGATGGCGAAACACGTGTTGTCTATGTCGCAGTACATCGTTCATCGAAATGGTCTGCCACCTGGTGCGCGCGGGAGTCTCCGCAACATGCTGCAAAGGTCTTTGGGGTCGCCCACCTTTGCAGGGTTCTGGCAGCACTGGAATCCTGTCTTTGGCTACGGGCTCGGGCGCTATGTCTACAGTCCTTTACGTCGCGTGCTGCCGAAGGGGCTGGCGCTGGTGCTCACCTTCACTGTGAGTGGCGCGATCCATGACCTTGTGACAATGGCGGCTCGTGGGGGAGCCGCGTTCTTGTTCATTCCATGGTTCACGCTCATGGGGATATGCGTAGTCCTTGGCAGGGAATTCTCAATCAGCTTCACGGGCCGTTCTTGGTGGGCGAGGGCCTCAGCAAATGTTGGCTACGTGGCTCTGTGTCTGGCCACAGTTCTAGCAGTTAAGCATCAACTCCAATAGGCTGCGGTCTAACTATTCGTTCAAGCCGACGCCGCTTCGCGGCGCGGCTTAACTCAGGTGTTAGGCCTCACATGCCAGCAGATCGGTCAATCGAATTGCTTAGAGAGCATGCCCATTTGCTCTCACCTGACAAACAAGCCATAGCTAGGTACATCTGTGACAATTGGCCTCTCACTAAGAGGCTGCCCCAAGGAATTGCGTCCCATGTTCATCAAACCTATGGACGGTCTGTTCACAGCTTGGCTGAGGCGCAAGGCATTGCCCGTGAGCTCTTCTTGGAAGCAGCGCAGCTTGTGCATGCCTCTAATCGCAGTGAGGCCTAACAGTTCATTCAAGCCGAACCCGCTTCGCGGGTCGGCTTAATTCAGCAACTGTCTTGAAACGTACCGCTCAAGCCAGTGCCAAGCCCTCGGCGCGAAGCTCGTCCCGACGCCGCGCATTGACAATTCCCAGCAGCTTTCGCATGCAGGCGACGAGCGCCACTTTCCCCAGCTTCCCGCGTGCTCGCAGCTGCTGGTAGTGGGCTTTCATCAGCGGATCCCAGCGCACGGCCGAGAGTGTGGCCATGTACAGCGCGACGCGAACCGGTGCGCGCCCGCCGCGGATGCGGCGCTTACCGTGCCCTTGTCCGCTGTCGCGGTTCATCGGTGCCACGCCGATAAGCTTGGCGATCTGCCGGCGATCAAGGTGTCCCAGCTCAGGCAACTGCGCCAGCACGGTCGCCTGGAACACCGGCCCCAGCCCCTTGCCCGAGCTCAACGCGGGTGTAGCGTGCTGCGCGATGAGCGCTCTCATGGTGCGCTCTATCGCCACCAGCTCACGGCGCAGGGCCGCGATGGTGCGGTCAACCAGCTTGCGTACTGAAGGCGGGGCCATCGCCGCCTGTTGCTTCTGCGCCTGCAGCAGAACGACCACCTGGCCGCGCCGTCTGAGCCAATCACGAAGCTCGCGCTGCCACGGGAGTGGCGCGACGTGACGCCGCAGGCGATCGCCGAACATGCCGGCCATGAGCGCCAGCAGGCGAGCATCGATGGCGTCGGTCTGGGCCAGCTCGCCGGTCGCCCGGGCAAAGTCCCGGGCCTGGCGCGGATTGACGCGGGCAATCCAGAGCCCGGCATCGCAACACGCGTCCAGCAGCGGCTCTTCATAACCACCCGTGGCCTCCACCACGATCCGCTCCACGCCCTCTGCCCGCAAGCGTTTGATCAGCTTGCAGATTCCGGCACGGTTGTTGGGAAATCGCGCCCCGCCCGACTGCCCATCGATGGCCAGGTCCAGATTGGCCTTGCCCACGTCGATACCCGCTGCCCGCATGCCCGTTCTCCGTTACAGTCGGTTGGTCGAGAGCATCGCGCCCGAGGCCCACGCTTATCAGTTCGAGGGAACCCTCGATCAACTGTTCGGGCGCAGGGCGCGAGATCCGGCGTGCGGCCCCTGCTGAATTACGGTGGTGCTGACACCGAGGCGTTATCGGGCGCGCACGCCGGGCTCTCGACGCTTAGGCTAGGGGAAACGAAAGACATAAGGTGTTAGGCCCCACCCCAACCACTATGGATATCCAGCTAAGAAACGGCCTCAAGGCGAATGCCTTCATTGCGCTCGCGGCGTTCGCCATCTTCTGGTTTGGCTATGGCCTTGCCAAGGGCCTCATGCTCGGCGGCGCTGTATTTATCATGCTTGCAAGTGCCACGGCGGTAAGCCATTGGTGGCGTTCCCGCTAGCACTAGTATCAGCACAGCAGCACCCACCCAGGTTGCGCTAGAGTGGTGCCTAACAATTCATTCAAGCCGAAGCCGCTTCGCGGCTCAGCTTAATTCAGCAACTGTCTTGAAACGTACCGCTCAAGCCAGTGCCAAGCCCTCGGCGCGAAGCTCGTCCCGACGCCGCGCATTGACAATTCCCAGCAGCTTTCGCATGCAGGCGACGAGCGCCACTTTCCCCAGCTTCCCTCGTGCTCGCAGCTGCTGGTAGTGGGCTTTCATCAGCGGATCCCAGCGCACGGCCGAGGGTGTGGCCATGTACAGCGCGACGCGAACCGGTGCGCGCCCGCCGCGGATGCGGCGCTTACCGTGCCCTTGTCCGCTGTCGCGGTTCATCGGTGCCACGCCGATAAGCTTGGCGATCTGCCGGCGATCAAGGTGTCCCAGCTCAGGCAACTGCGCCAGCACGGTCGCCTGGAACACCGGCCCCAGCCCCTTGCCCGAGCTCAACGCGGGTGTAGCGTGCTGCGCGATGAGCGCTCTCATGGTGCGCTCTATCGCCACCAGTTCACGGCGCAGGGCCGCGATGGTGCGGTCAACCAGCTTGCGTACTGAAGGCGGGGCCATCGCCGCCTGTTGCTTCTGCGCCTGCAGCAGAACGACCACCTGGCCGCGCCGTCTGAGCCAATCACGAAGCTCGCGCTGCCACGGGAGTGGCGCGACGTGACGCCGCAGGCGATCGCCGAACATGCCGGCCATGAGCGCCAGCAGGCGAGCATCGATGGCGTCGGTCTTGGCCAGCTCGCCGGTCGCCCGGGCAAAGTCCCGGGCCTGGCGCGGATTGACGCGGGCAATCCAGAGCCCGGCATCGCAACACGCGTCCAGCAGCGGCTCTTCATAACCACCCGTGGCCTCCACCACGATCCGCTCCACGCCCTCTGCCCGCAAGCGTTTGATCAGCTTGCAGATCCCGGCATGGTTGTTGGGAAACCGCGCCCCGCCCGACTGCCCATCGATGGCCAGGTCCAGATTGGCCTTGCCCACGTCGATACCCGCTACCCGCATGCCCGTTCTCCGTTACAGTCGGTTAGTCGAGAGCATCGCGCCCGAGGCCCACGCTTATCAGTTCGAGGGAACCCTCGATCAACTGTTCGGGCGCAGGGCGCGAGATCCGGCGTGCGGCCCCTGCTGAATTACGGTGGTGCTGACACCGAGGCGTTATCGGGCGCGCACGCCGGGCTCTCGACGCTTAGGCTAGGGGAAACGAAAGACATAAGGCGTTAGGGCTCACATGGGATTCGTCGACGTTAGCTACAAGGGAAAGCCGCTGACGATTCATAAAGCGGTAACTCATCCCCATTTCGAAGAAAAGACCGTCCTCGTCACGGATACGTGGGACTACGTGGATTTGTGGCTCAGAAGGTCAAAGAAGGACAAGGCAAGATTTTACTGGCAACAAGCACATAGCTTTTATGAAGCAACAAAACTGCTTCCAAAGACTGCTTCGCCATTACCCGCATACTATTGCTTTCTGAACGCGACTAAGGCCCTGCTTCTCGCAAAGGGCGCAGCATTCGGGGATCAGCATGGAGTTTCGGGCCAGACTCTCCCCGGAAAGACCTCTCTTTCTAAAGAGATCGTCAAGTTTAAGAGTGGGGGCATCCTTGCAGCACTCTGTACGCATCTCGGAGAGCCGTCAGGACCCACGAACTATCCATTATCCGACGTTCTCTACAACCTTCCCTTCATCCATCGGGCTTACGACCTGACCTATAAGAGCTCTAAAGAGCTTTATATCCCGATCAGCTCGCCCACCATAGTGCGTTCAGATCGCACGCATGAGGCGTGGTTCATTGCAGAACTGACAGGAAAGTACGCAGACGGGAACACGCTTGCCAAGCTGCCAAATGAGTTCGAGCGCGAGATTGGTGGCCCTGACCAAAAGAAAGTCATTATCCGACGCAAAGCACGATTCACCTGGCAGCCACGACGCCTGACTTCCAGCATGGGGCGGTACAGAACGTACCACCAGAGTCTGCGAAAGCACCTCTTCTACATTTGTGGCCCCCAGCGGCTTTGGTACCTCAAACGCGGCGGCAACATCCCTTGCGCCATCTCTCGATCATCGCTAACGCTGACGTTCGCCGCGATGCATAAGCTGAGTGAACTATCCCGCTATACACCAGACCGGCTAGCCAAGCATTTCGAGGCGCAACACAACTGGCTGCTTTCTGAGTTCATTGACTCCGCCCCGCTTCAATTCATTGACGAGATCTCCGCAGAGATGACCGGGCGCGAGTTCATGCAACCGGGGAGGGCCTCGCGAAAATGAGCCCTAACAAGTCATTCAAGCCGATGCCGCTTCGCGGCACGGCTTAATTCGGGTGTTAGGCGGCAATGGCAGATCACGGCGAATTGAAAGATATCCTTCTGCGAGTTCAGGCTGGCGACCGCAACTTTGCGCCAGCCCTGCCATCACCAGAGGCAGTTGCTCATTTTCAACCGACTGCCCGCCACCTCAAGACCGCACTAGATCAAGGGCTCATCGAGCAAGCGCATTTCATGGTCAGTAAGCGTCGTGAGACCTACAACAGCATTGTCTCGGTAGCAATTGATGGCGGCCTCACCATCAAAGGCGTCTCTTGGCTCGCTTCACCGCCTGGCAAAGAACCAAGTGCCTTCCGGCAATGGCTCGTCAATCACACATCAGCAATGATTTTCACCATCTTGGGCAGCATCGTCACCGCAATCATCCTGATCGCATGGGACGTCAAGTGAGTTGCCGCCTAACAATTCGTTCAAGCCGAACTTGCTTCGTTACACCAAAGCCATGGCAGGAAAAGCTTGCCATGGCTTTGGCTCCACTACGCAAGTCGGCTTAACTCAGCAACTGTCTTGAAACGTACCGCTCAAGCCAGTGCCAAGCCCTCGGCGCGAAGCTCGTCCCGACGCCGCGCATTGACAATTCCCAGCAGCTTTCGCATGCAGGCGACGAGCGCCACTTTCCCCAGCTTCCCTCGTGCTCGCAGCTGCTGGTAGTGGGCTTTCATCAGCGGATCCCAGCGCACGGCCGAGAGTGTGGCCATGTACAGCGCGACGCGAACCGGTGCGCGCCCGCCGCGGATGCGGCGCTTACCGTGCCCTTGTCCGCTGTCGCGGTTCATCGGTGCCACGCCGATAAGCTTGGCGATCTGCCGGCGATCAAGGTGTCCCAGCTCAGGCAACTGCGCCAGCACGGTCGCCTGGAACACCGGCCCCAGCCCCTTGCCCGAGCTCAACGCGGGTGTAGCGTGCTGCGCGATGAGCGCTCTCATGGTGCGCTCTATCGCCACCAGTTCACGGCGCAGGGCCGCGATGGTGCGGTCAACCAGCTTGCGTACTGAAGGCGGGGCCATCGCCGCCTGTTGCTTCTGCGCCTGCAGCAGAACGACCACCTGGCCGCGCCGTCTGAGCCAATCACGAAGCTCGCGCTGCCACGGGAGTGGCGCGACGTGACGCCGCAGGCGATCGCCGAACATGCCGGCCATGAGCGCCAGCAGGCGAGCATCGATGGCGTCGGTCTTGGCCAGCTCGCCGGTCGCCCGGGCAAAGTCCCGGGCCTGGCGCGGATTGACGCGGGCAATCCAGAGCCCGGCATCGCAACACGCGTCCAGCAGCGGCTCTTCATAACCACCCGTGGCCTCCACCACGATCCGCTCCACGCCCTCTGCCCGCAAGCGTTTGATCAGCTTGCAGATCCCGGCATGGTTGTTGGGAAACCGCGCCCCGCCCGACTGCCCATCGATGGCCAGGTCCAGATTGGCCTTGCCCACGTCGATACCCGCTACCCGCATGCCCGTTCTCCGTTACAGTCGGTTAGTCGAGAGCATCGCGCCCGAGGCCCACGCTTATCAGTTCGAGGGAACCCTCGATCAACTGTTCGGGCGCAGGGCGCCGAGATCCGGCGTGCGGCCCCTGCTGAATTACGGTGGTGCTGACACCGAGGCGTTATCGGGCGCGCACGCCGGGCTCTCGACGCTTAGGCTAGGGGAAACGAAAGACATAAGGCGTTAGGCGGCACAGGGACCGCACCACACATGATGTCTCAAAAGAAGATTGGCCTTGTCGCAATAGCCACTCCGGCATGGTTCTTGACCGTCTATTTAGTAATGTCGGCTATGCGGCCGGACTACGTACACACCGACCAGGCTATTAGTGAGCTGGGCAGCTTGGATGCACCCAACCTCTGGGCTTGGAACGTTCTCGGTTACATCCTGCCCGGCCTCGCTATAGCACTCTTGGGCATCGGGCTCCGGCGCGAGTTCGTAGGCCGCGGGCTTCCGGCCACTGCTCCAGCAATGGCATTGGTGGCCGCAGGCCTCCTGATGGCACTGTCCGGCGCGTTTCCCGCCAACATGACGGACTTCAAATCCACTACGACGCTCCTGCACTCGGTAGGCAGCTTTGGCTGCTACATCGCGTTCTTAGTAGCAGGCTTCTGGCTGCCTTCACTGTTCCGGAAGGTCAACTCATGGCATTGGGCAGCAACGCCGTCGCTCGCCCTCGTAATCGCGTCAATCGCTACTGGGTTTCTGCGCTTCGCTGGCATGGCCAGCATCGGTCAGCGCATCACCTTCTTGTGCTTCTTCCTGTGGGTTGCGCTGGTGGGCTGGGCGCTGTGGCGGGCCAACAGCTCCTCGGTGCCGCCTAACAATTCGTCCAAGCCGACGCCGCTTCGCGGCGCGGCTTAACTCAAGTGTTAGGCGGCACAACCGAGCAATCTTGGGAACCGAACCATGAGCCGAACCTTTCTTGTTAGCGTGCGCGGCGAGAGCCACAACAACGATGACGGTGCATCGCGCCAAGACATCATTCGTCGCATGCGAGCCAACGAGCCGGTTCAACTCAAAGCTGACCCGACAAATCAACACGACAGATGGGCAGTCAAAGTCCTTACGCAATCTGGGGAGCAAATAGGCTGGCTTCCTTCGGATGCTCGGGATGCAGATGCATTGCTCAAGGGCGAGCCCATCGAGGCCGCAGTTCATGCGGTGCGCGGCGGTACAAGCTGGCTCAAGCGGCTTCTTGGTAAAAAATCTGTTGGTGTCGTTCTCCGCATTACCAAGGGCGACCCTGATTGGGGCAGACGCGCGCAACTTGAAGATTGCGCCAAAAAAGTAGATGAGCAGGTAGCTGCTGCGCTTAAACTTGAGCAGGACGGAGACACTGACGCCGCAATTCCAGCTTTGACTCAAGCCATTGCAGAAATTCGTTCTTTCACAACGACGAATCCATACGCATCAGCACACCGCCGGCTGCACGCCCCTGTAGATCGCTTGAGTCTTTTGCTTGAGTGCCGGAAAGCTTATGCAGACGCGCTTTCTCTGATTCAAGATTGGCGGACAACGTTCGACCCAGTTCAGCCAAGCAAGTCCGTGGTGGAATCATTGGATAAGCGGGCCGAGCGCCTGCAATCAAAGCTCAAGTAGTGCGCAAGTGCCGCCTAACAATTCGTTCAAGCCGAAACCGCTTCGTTACGGCAAAGGCATGGCAGGAAAAGCTTGCCATGCCTTTGCCTCCACTACGCGGTTCGGCTTAACTCAGCAACTGTCTTGAAACGTACCGCTCAAGCCAGTGCCAAGCCCTCGGCGCGAAGCTCGTCCCGACGCCGCGCATTGACAATTCCCAGCAGCTTTCGCATGCAGGCGACGAGCGCCACTTTCCCCAGCTTCCCGCGTGCTCGCAGCTGCTGGTAGTGGGCTTTCATCAGCGGATCCCAGCGCACGGCCGAGAGTGTGGCCATGTACAGCGCGACGCGGACCGGTGCGCGCCCGCCGCGGATGCGGCGCTTACCGTGCCCTTGTCCGCTGTCGCGGTTCATCGGTGCCACGCCGATAAGCTTGGCGATCTGCCGGCGATCAAGGTGTCCCAGCTCAGGCAACTGCGCCAGCACGGTCGCCTGGAACACCGGCCCCAGCCCCTTGCCCGAGCTCAACGCGGGTGTAGCGTGCTGCGCGATGAGCGTTTTCATGGTGCGCTCTATCGCCACCAGCTCACGGCGCAGGGCCGCGATGGTGTGGGCCGAGAGCTTGCGGACCGCCGGCGGCGCCATCGCGGCTTGCTGTTTTCGCGCCTGCAGCGCCACCATCACCTGGCTGCGTCGACGCAGCCAGTCCCGCAGTTCGCGCTGCCATGGGAGCGGCGCGACGTGCGGGCGCAGCCGGCCGTCGAATATCCGGGCCATGAGCGCCAACAACCCCGCATCGATGGCATCGGTCTTGGCCAGCTCACCGGTGGCGCGCGCAAAGTCCCGTGCCTGCCGCGGATTGACCCGGGCGATCCACAGGCCGGCATCGCAGCAGGCTTCAAGCAGCGGCTCCTCATAGCCGCCGGTGGCCTCCACGACGATCCGCTGCGTACCAAGCATCCGCAGATGCTTGACCAGCTTGACGATCCCTGCGCGATTGTTGGCGAACCGAACGACGCCCGCCTGCCCTTCTACGGCCAAGTCCAGGCTGGACTTGCCCACGTCGATTCCCGCTGCCGTCATGACCGAGCTCCGCTAGAGTTGGTCCGTCGAGAGCATCGCGCCCGAGGCCCACGCTTATCGGTTCGAGGGAGACCTCGATCAACTGTTCGGGCGGCAGGGCGCGAGATCCGGCGTGCGGCCCCTGCTGAGCTACGGTGGTGCTGACACCGAGGCGTTATCGGGCGCGCACCCCGGGCTCTCGACGCTCAGGCTAGGGGAAAAGGAAGACATAAGGCGTTAGGCGTCGCACAGGCCGTCCGCCCCCTGCTCCCGGCTATCCGGGCTGGCCAGCACCTCGAACTGTCGAAAGCCACGACCATTGTTCGTCGTATGGCAGCAAGCCGCGTCTTTACTTACGTCGGCGCCGCAGAACCGTGAACCCGGAGGGCCATATGAGAAAGCTCAGAATCATCGAACACATCTCGCTGGACGGCGTGATCCAGCACTCCGCCGATGAGGGCGGGTTTCCTTACAGCAACTGGACCACGCCCTATCGAACTCCCGCCGGCCTGGACATGCTCACGTCCGCGCTGGGCGAGCGCTTCGATCTGCTGCTGGGTCGCCGCACCTACGATATCTGGTCGGACTATTGGCCAAAGGCACCGGCCAGCCCGATGGCCGACGGCCTCAATGCGGCAACAAAATATGTCGTCACCCATCGTCCGGAGAGCCTTGCCTGGGGTCCGTTCGAGAGTCTGGGACCGGACCCTGTCGAAAGTGTCCGCCGCATCAAGCTGCAGGACGGCCCGGACCTGATCCTTTGGGGCAGCTCCACGCTCACGTCGCCGGTGCTCGAACACGGGCTTGCGGACGAGGCCCTGCTGATCGTCTATCCGGTTCTGCTGGGCACGGGGAAGCGCCTCTTTGCGGAAGGAACACCGGCATGCTCGTTCGAGCTCCTCGGCACGAAAGCACTGCCTTCCGGCGTCATCCTCAGTACTTACAAGGTCGTCGGGCCGTTGAAGGCCGGATAACCGGGCAGGTTCAACATGAGCCAATGGTGCGGGACGATGTCTGGCAACTCGGGCCGGGCCCGTTTCGCATGGCGGCTGGATTCAGGGGCAGGTATCGCCATTCCCGTTCTAAGGAGAAGATCATGAAGCATCCATCTCTCGCCCCGGATCAGATCACGATCCTGGGGCCCGCGGATAACGCCGCGAGCGAGACAAGGGACGTCATCCGCAAATTTCACGAGGCGTTCGAGCGTCACGATCCACAAGCCATGGAAGATCTCGTGGCCGATAATTGCGTCATCGAGAATACCAACCCCGCCCCCAACGGTGCCCGCCTCGTCGGAAAGGCTGCGTGCCTGGCGAATTGGCAAGGCATCGCCGGTTCGACGAGCGCCCGGTTCGTGCGCGAAGAGGTATTCGTCATCGACGAACGGGCGGTCGTCAGGTGGCGTTACTGCTGGGGCACGGATGACGCCAGCTCGATCCGTGGCATCAATTTGATGCGGGTCCGTGGCGGGCGCATTGTCGAGGCGATGGGTTACGTAAAAGGGGAATGAGTTGATGTCCTGACACGGCACTCCAGCCGACCGCCTGCCTCCACTCCCACGGCCAGCGCCAGGCGCGTCGCGTTTGCTACATTTACGGCGTGGGCGGCACCGCTTCGTTCAACGGCGTGTGCAACGTGTGGGCACCGTCGCCTAACTACTCATTCCAGCGGACGCGCCACGCGCGCCGCTAAATTCGGGCGTTAGGTGCGCTATGACCCATAGCATCGACTTCAAGGGAATCGAAGAGCGGCTGTTCCTGATCCAGAAAGTCGTCCTTGGCAGGCGTGCTTACTGCGAGGAAAGAGACATAGAGCGCACCGTCGGCCGGCATGGTGAGGGCGAGCGGAGCGACTACTCGTATCAGCTGCAAGAGCTAATCAGTTCCTAGGCTACTGAGTGCGCCGCTAGCAGCACCGAAATAGACATGGCTAACGCCGACTCTGAAGCTAGAGATGGGTTCGAGATTGGCGCCGTACATAGCGGCTCCTTCAACCTTACTGTTCGTGAGAGCTGCAACAGGATCGTTCATGCCACAAAGGTTGAGCTTGGCTGGGCCACCGCGAACCTTAGGAAAGCCAAGAAGAAAATAGGGTACTGGAGTGGAAGCTATCACCTGCACGGAAAGCAAGGAAAGACTGCTTGGCATGTAGAGCTGGACATGCAGCCTTGGGCTATCGCTATGAAAGAATTTCCACTCCATCCTCGACGAGCAAGCGGACTGGGAGCGGATCCATGGCCTTTACAATGTGTCCCCAACGGTCGGGCGCGCGCGCCTAACAATTCGTTAACTCTGGCGTTAGGTGCTTTAGACGGACATTCCTGTGAACTACATCAATACCTTCATTGAGGTCGCCGAAGATTGCAGGGCCACAGAAGGCACAACGCCAAAGTCGCGCCTGGGCAATCCGACCGTTGCGGAACTTGAGTTCGAGTTCGTTTCGAAACGGCCCTACTCGCATACCCAGGAGGATGTGCAGTTTCACGTCCACGCGATGCGTAAGGGCCTGTCGTCCCAACATTTGCAATCAAACGGTGCGCACCTGCGCAGAACGTTCTTTGAAAGAGCCATGGCGTGCATGCGCACCTCGCCGCTCGCGAAGACATATGGCTGGGGCCTGCATTTCAACGAAGCAGGACATGTGGCATTGGTATCGGTCGGCACACCCGAGTATCAGAAGCTGGTCAGCGAGCCATCCATCGCACACACTCGCGCCATGCGGAACAAGAAGTGATTGGAGATGCATCTTCTGGCAGTGGGCCTCACATGAGCGGCGATGAGCCGCAATCACCCAAACAGGAATGGGCGGTGTCCACGAGCTCCCTGATCGTAGTCGCAATTGCCATCTCCGCTGCCGCCGTCGGAGTCCTCCTCACGTTCCCGACGGACCCGCTCGTCTGGAACATCGCCTCATGGACACTGGTGGCGGCGTTGGCCCTTCTGCTGGTGCTCGTACTTGTGTCCGGATATGTGCTCGCCACGAACCAGGCCGCAAGGACACCGCGGCGCATCCTTTCGTTTCTTGCCGGGCTTGCGTGCCTGGCCGCCCTCGGTGCGGGCTCGCTGTGATGCGGGCGGGTGAGCCGAGCGCAGCCGAACCCGGCGGGGCGTTCTGCTAGCCTAGTTTCCGCGCCGCCAGGAAGGCCGCGCGCAGCCACGGTGCTGCACCTCCAGACTCAAGGACGAGACGATGACGCTTCGCGCATGTTTGCTGCTGCTTTTCTGCCTGGGATGCCCCGCACTGCCGGCGCGGGAGCCGGCGCCACCGCAACTGATGCTCGCCACGACCTACGAAGCGGGGCTGGATGTCAGCGAGTACTGGGTGAGCGAGAAGCTCGACGGCGTGCGCGGCCGCTGGGACGGGCGCGGATTGTGGACGCGCGGCGGGCATCGGATCGATGCGCCGGCGTGGTTCACCGAGCATTGGCCGCCGGTACCCATGGACGGAGAGCTGTGGCTGGGCCGCGGCCGGTTCGACGAGGCCAGCGTGCTGGTACGCACCGCGGCGCCGGACGACCCGCTATGGCGCGAGGCGGCGTTCATGGTGTTCGACCTGCCGCGGCACGGGGGACGGTTCGAGGCACGGGTCGGGGCGATGCGGTCGCTGCTCGATGCGTCCGACGTGCCTTGGCTGCGACCGGTGACGCAGTCACGCGGCGGGGACGCCGCATCGCTCGACGCGCGGCTGGAGGCGGTGGTGGCCGGCGGCGGCGAGGGGCTGATGCTGCACCATCGCGATGCCTTCTATGGCGTCGGGCGCAGCGAGTCACTGCTCAAGTACAAGCCCTACGACGACGCGGAGGCGCGGGTGGTCGGCCACACCGCCGGCACCGGAAAGTACGAGGGCATGCTCGGCGCGCTGGTGGTGGAACGTGCGGACGGCTTGCGGTTCCGGCTGGGCAGCGGCTTCACCGATGCCGAACGGGCCGATCCGCCACCGCTGGGCGCCTGGGTGACCTACCGCTACAACGGCCTGACGTCGAACGGGGTGCCGCGGTTCGCGCGGTTCCTGCGGGTGCGGCACGAGCTGCCGCCGCCCGATCCGGAATGACTGTCCGGCTGGCTGCTCAGCGGGTGCCCAACAGCGTTTCGAGCACCGCCATGCGCGCCGCCACGCCGTTGCGCACCTGGCGCAGCACCAGCGACTGCGGGCCGTCCGCCACCTCGTCGGTGATTTCGATGCCGCGGTTGATCGGCCCGGGGTGCATCACCACCGCATCGGGTGCGGCACGCCGCAGCCGGGTGGCGTCGAGGCCGTAGCGGCGATGGTAGTCGTCCAGCGACGCGACCAGCCCCTCCTCCATGCGTTCGCGTTGCAGCCGCAGCATCATGATGGCGTCGACCCCTTCGAGCGCCGCGTCGAGGTCGTTGCCGACGGTGCAGCCGTCGAGGGTCGCGTCTTCCGGCAGCAACGCCTGGGGGCCGCAGACGCGGATCTCGCCGGCACCGAGGGTCCGCAGGGCGTGCAAGTCGGAGCGGGCGACGCGCGAGTGCTTCACGTCCCCGACGATCAACACCTTGAGCGCACTGAAGTCGGCGCCCTTGGCCTGGCGCAGGGTCAGCATGTCGAGCAGGCCCTGGGTCGGGTGGGCGCTGCGGCCATCGCCGGCGTTGACCAGCGCGGTGCCCGCCTCGGCGGCCTCGGCCAGGGCGGCCACCGCGCCGTCCTGCCGGTGGCGGATGACGAAGCCACGCACGCCCATCGCCTCGATGGTCTTCAGGGTATCGCGCGCGGTCTCGCCCTTGCTGGTGGAGGAGGTGGACACGTCGAAGTTGAGCACGTCGGCGCCGAGCCGCTGCGCGGCCAGCTGGAAGCTCAGGCGGGTCCGGGTCGAGGGTTCGAAGAACAGGGTGCAGATGGCGATGCCGGCCAGCGCTTCGCGGTGGTCGCGGCCATCGGCATAGCGCTCGGCGCGCTCCAGCAGGGCGACGAGCGAGGCTCGCGGCAGGTTCTCGAGGGTGAGCAGGTGTTGCAGCGGGCGGGCAGCAGCGGAGTCGGTCATGCGGGGCGGCGGTTCGGGTCAGGGGGCCGGCGCGGCCGGGGCAAGCAGGTGAAGGTCGACCGCCTGTTCGGGGGCGGCAAGCCAGCGCTCCACGATGACGGCGGCGGCAACGGCGTCGAGCGCATCGGCGTCGCGGCGGCGCTTGCGGCCTTCGGCACGGTCGACCGCGAAACGCTGCGCCGCCTCGATCGAGCTGGAGCGCTCGTCGACCAGGACCACCGGCAGGCGGTAGCGCTCGTGCAGGGTGCGGGCAAAGGCGTGGGCACGCTCGCGCGCGGGCTGGCTGCCGTCATCGAGGGTGAGCGGGTCGCCGACGATCAGGCCGTCCGGGCGCCACTCCCGGTGCAGGCGGTCCAGCGCGGTCCAGTCGGGGCCGTGGCCATGCACGTCGACCACCGCCAGCGCGCGTGCGCCGTGGCCGAAGGCGCTGCCGACCGCCACCCCGATGCGGCGCGAACCGACGTCGAAACCGAGCACGGTGCCGTCGCGGCGGATGCTCCCGCCCGTGGCGGTCGCGCCGGCTCCGCCGCTGGCTTCGTCGCGGCTCATGCGTGGCCGGAGTAGTCGGCCAGGTAAGCGAAGTCGACGCCGATGCGCCCGGCCGCCGCCTGCCAACGCGCTTCCAGCGGCAGGTCGAACAGCAGCTCCGGGTCGGCCGGCGCGGTCAACCAGTCGTTTTCGGTCAGCTCCTGCTCCAGCTGGCCCGAGCCCCAGCCGGCGCAACCCAGCGCGACAATGGCGTGGGCGGGGCCTTCGCCGGCCACCATCGCTTCGAGGATCTCGCGCGAGGTGGTCAGGAACAGCGAATCGGTGATCGCCAGGGTCGAGTCCCACTGCATCCCGCCGTCGTGCAGGACAAAGCCGCGCTCGGGATGCACCGGGCCGCCGGCGAGCACCGCCTGCGCCTTCATCGTGTCGCTGCCGCCGTCCACACCCATCTGGCCGAGCACCTCGCCCAGCGTGTACTCCGAGCGCTGGTTGACGACGATGCCCATCGCGCCGTCCTCGTCGTGCTGGCAGACCAGGGCGACGCTGCGGGAGAAATTGGTCTCGGCCAGTGACGGCAGCGCGATCAGCAGCTGGTTGGTCAGGAGCGTGGCGTTCTGGGTCATGCGTCAATTCTAGCCCGGCGCCCCGCGAGCGGGCCGTGAGCCGCCAAGTTGCGGGGTACCGGTCGACCGGCGATCATCCACGGTCGGGCACCGTGCTGGCGGCCCTGGTCCGGAGGGGGCTGGCAGATGCAGGCAAACGAGGTCGACAAGTGGCGCCGGTGGCACCTGCCGGCGCTCGGCGTCGCGATCCTGGTCATCGTGGTGCTGCCGTTTGTCTACCTCGCCGACGAGATGCGCGAGAGCCGCGACGCCGCGCAACTGGTCGAGCACACCCGCCTGGTGGAACGCGCCACCCACGCCCTGCTCTACGCCATCCGTGACAACGAAGCGGCCGTGCTGGCGACCGTCGCCGGGCTGGACAACCCGGTGGTCCGCTCCCGCTTGACCGAGAGCGACGCACGGATCCCGCAGGAGTTCGAAGCGCTCGCCGAACTGACCCGCGACAACCCCAACCAGCAGCGCCGGATCGGCGAGCTCAAGGCCTTGCTGGATCGCCGGGCCGCGTTCACCCGGGAGATCCTCGCCAGTCCGCGCGGCGCGGCGCCGGAAGGCGCCGGCGAAATCGTGGTGCGCTATCCCGTGCGCGGCGTGGCCGATCAGATCCTCGCCGAGGAAGCCGCCCTGCTGGCCGCCCGCAGCGAGCGTGCGGACCGCCTGCGCCGCCAGGCCGAGCTGCTGGTATGGGTGACGATGGCCGCGCAGCTGCTGCTGTTCGGCCTGGTCACCTGGCTGTCCCAGCGCCACCTGCGGCAACGGCTGGAAAGCGAACGCGAGACCCGCCGCGCCAGCGCCCGCGCACGCTCGGTGATGCAGACGGTGCGCGAGCCGATCGCGCTGGTCGACGATCGCCAGTGCGTGGTCATGCACAACCCGGCGTTTGCCGAGCTGTACGCGGGCGAGGACGTCGCGGCCGAAGCCGACGTCCTCGAGGACCGGCCGCTGCAGGAGGTCGGCGACGGCGCCTGGCGCGACCCCGCGGTGTTGCAGCGGCTCAACGACGTGCTGACCCGCGGCCGCGAACTGTGGGACTACGAGCACCACCAGACCACCCGCGACGGCAGCGACCGGGTGATGCTGATCAACGCGCGCCGCATGCCGCTGCCCGACAGCGACGACCGCGTCGTTCTGGTCACGGTCAGCGACGTCACCACCCAGAAGGCGACCGAAACCCGCATCCGCGAACTCAACCAGCAGCTGGAAGGCAAGGTCGAGCAGGTGTCGGAGGTCAACCGCGAGCTCGAGGCGTTCAGCTACTCGGTGTCGCACGACCTGCGCGCGCCGCTGCGCCACGTCGCCGGGTTCGCCGACAAGCTCGGCCGCCACCTCGGCGACGGCGTCGACGGCACTACGCGCCACTACCTGGAGGTGATCGGAAGCTCGGCGCGGCGGATGTCCACCCTGATCGACGACCTGCTGGTGTACTCGCGCCTGGGCCGCAGCGCCATGCGCCTGCAGGCGACCGACATGCAGTCGCTGGTGGCCGAGACCCGTGCCATCCTGGATGCCAACAGCGAAGCCGAGCACCCCGGGCACCGGGTCGAGTGGCGAATCGCGCCGCTGCCGATCGTGGTCGGCGACGAGAACATGCTGCGCCAGGTCTGGCTCAACCTGCTCGGCAACGCGGTCAAGTACAGCGCGCGACGCGAACCGGCGGTCATCGAAATCGGCCACCGGCGCCTCGACGACGGCAGCCACGAGTTCAGCGTCCGCGACAACGGCGCGGGCTTCGACATGCAATACGCCGGCAAGCTGTTCGGTGTGTTCCAGCGCATGCACAAGGCGTCGGAATACCCGGGCACCGGCATCGGACTGGCCAGCGTCCGCCGCGTGCTGCTCCGCCATGGCGGCCGCATCCGGGCGGACGCCGAGCCCGATGCCGGCGCGACGTTCCACTTCACCCTGCCTCCCGATCTCGACCACCATCACCCGACACAAGGCCCCTCTGCATGAACACCGGCATCCGTACCATCCTCCTGGCCGAAGACAGCCCCGCCGACGCCGAGATGGCGCTGGACGCGCTGCGCGAGGCGCACCTGGTCAACCCCGTGGTCCACGTCGAGGACGGCGTCGAGGCGATCGACTACCTGATGCGCCGCGGCAGCTGGGCCGATCGCCCGGAAGGCAACCCGGCGGTGCTGCTGCTGGACATCAAGATGCCGCGCATGGACGGCCTGGAAGTGCTGCAGCGCATGCGCGAGGACGAGTCGCTCAAGCGCGTCCCGGTGGTGATGCTCACCTCCTCCAACGAGGAAAGCGACCTCGCCCGCAGCTGGGACCTGGGCGTCAATGCCTACGTGGTCAAGCCGGTGGACGTCGACCAGTTCTTCGCGGCGGTGAAGACGCTGGGCCAGTTCTGGGCGGTGTTCAACGAAGTCCCGTCGGAGTGACCGGGAGCCCGGCATGCCCGCGCTGAACATCCTGCTCATCGAGGACTCGGCCGACGACGCCGAGCTGCTCGCGATCGAACTGGCCGAGGCCGGCATCGACACGACCTGGGTGCGGGTGGACCGCGAGAGCACGCTG
This sequence comes from Lysobacter sp. CC-YZS074, assembly GCF_056739745.1. NCBI lineage: Bacteria > Pseudomonadati > Pseudomonadota > Gammaproteobacteria > Lysobacterales > Lysobacteraceae > Lysobacter > Lysobacter sp. CC-YZS074. The sequence goes on from NZ_CP200301.1 coordinate 2,509,441, forward strand.
CGCAGCGCACTCGCGGCGGGCGGCCACGACCTTGTGGTGTCCGACCTGAGCCTGCCGGGTTTCGACGGGGTCGAGGCGCTGCGCCTGGTGCGCGCGGCGCTGCCCGGTGTGCCGTTCGTGTTCTGCTCCGGGGCGCCGGTGGGGTCGCTGGCCGCCGAGGCCGCGCTCGGTGCCGGTGCGGACGGTTACGTGTGCAAGGACGAGCTCGCGCGGATGCCGCAGGCGGTGCGCGAATGCCTGCAGCCGGCCGCTCCGCCCTGCCCGGCCTGAGCTTCCCGGCTGGCGTACGATGGCCTCCGCCCCACATCGCCAGCCAGGAATCCCGATGTCTCTGATCCGCCTGCACGCCCGTCCGCGCGTTCGCGCCCTTCTGCTCGCCTGCGCCGCCGCGATGCTGGCCGCCTGCCAGCCCCAGCCCGCGCCCCCGGCCGCCCCCGCCGCCGCCGCGCCCGCGGAGCCCGCCACTGATCCGGGCGAGTACGCGCGCGTCCATGCCAACGACTACGCGGTGGTACCGCTGCAGGCGGACCTCTCGGCGTTCGATGCCCGTGGCCGGCAAATGATCGCCAGACTCGTCGAAGCCTCGCAGGTGATGGATGACCTGTGGTGGCAGCAGTCGTGGTCCGGCGACCGCGACGCCCTGCTCGCCCGCGCCCCCGACGAGGCCACCCGCGAGCTGGTGCGGATCAACTACGGGCCGTGGGACCGCCTCAACGAGGACACGCCGTTCATCGAGGGCGTGGAGCCGCGGCCGCCAGGCGGCACGTTCTATCCGGTGGACATGAGCAAGGCGGCGTTCGAGTCCGCCGATCTGCCGGACAAGACCTCCAACTACACCCTGCTGCGCCGCCAGGACGGCCAGCTGGTGACGGTGCCCTACCACGAGGCCTACCGCGCCGACCTGGAGCGCGCGGCAACGCTGCTGCGCGAGGCATCCGCACTGAGCGACGACGACGCCTTCGCCGAGTACCTGGCCATGCGCGCCGACGCCCTGCTCGACGACGACTTCCGCGCCAGCGACATGGCGTGGATGGAGATGAAGACCAACCCGGTCGACATCGTCATCGGTCCCATCGAGACCTACGAGGACCAGTTGTTCGGCTACAAGGCGGCCTACGAAGGGCTGGTGCTGATCAAGGACCGGGCGTGGAGCGAGCGGCTGGCCCGGTTCGCGCAGTTCCTCCCGACGCTGCAGCAGGGCCTGCCGGTGGACGCCGAGTACAAGGCGGAGGTGCCGGGTTCGGACGCCGACCTCGGCGCGTACCAGGCGGTGTACTACGGCGGCAACGCCAACGTCGGCGCCAAGACCATCGCCATCAACCTGCCCAATGACGAGGTGGTGCAGCTGGCCAAGGGCACCCGCCGGCTGCAGCTGGAAAACGTCATGCAGGCCAAGTTCGACCGCATCCTGGTGCCGATCGCCAAGGTCCTGATCGCCGACGACCAACTCGAACACGTCACCTTCGATGCGTTCTTCGGCAACACCATGTTCCACGAGGTCGCCCACGGCCTGGGCATCAAGAACACGCTCGATGGCGAGGGCACCGTCGACGAGGCGCTGAAGGAGTACGCGTCCAGCTTCGAGGAAGGCAAGGCCGACATCCTCGGGCTCTACATGGTCGACGCGCTCGCGCGGGAAGGCGAACTGGACGGCGGCGTGCCGGGCGAGCCGGACGTGGCCTCGGCCTCCGAAGACCGGCTGATGGACAGCTACGTGACCTTCCTGGCCGGCATCCTGCGCTCGGTGCGCTTCGGTGCGAGCGACGCCCACGGCAAGGCCAACATGCTGCGTTTCAACTATTTCGCCGACGCCGGCGCGTTCGCCCGTGACGAATCGACCGGCAAGTACCGGGTCGACTTCGAGAAGATGCGCGCGGCAATGAACGACCTCAGCGCCAAGCTGCTGACGGTGCAGGGCGACGGCGACTACGCCGAGGCCAAGCGCATGACCGACACCATGGGCGTGGTGAAGCCGGAGCTGGCGGCCGACCTGGAGAAGCTGGAAGCCGCGGGCATTCCGATCGACGTGCGCTTCGAACAGGGACTCGACGTGCTCGGGCTGTCGCAGTACGCCGGGAAGTAGCGGATGTCGGGGTACTGCGATTCCGCACCCGGCCATCCACTGCACGGGCCGTACCACGACGGGGAGTACGGCTTCCTGCAGCGCGACGAACCGGTGTTGTTCGAGCGGCTGCTGTTGGAGATCAACCAGGCCGGGCTGAGTTGGGAGACCATGCTGCGCAAGCGCGAGGGGTTCCGTCGCGCCTATGACGGCTTCGATGTCGACACGGTGGCGGCATACGGCGAGGCCGACCGGGCGCGGCTGCTGGCCGACGCCGGGATCATCCGCAACCGGCTCAAGGTGGACGCGGCGATCCACAACGCGCAGGTGATCCAGGGACTGCGCGATTCGCACGGCGGCTTCGCGGCCTGGCTGGACGCGCACGTGATGGACGGCGAGGTGCGGCGCGACAAGGCCGGCTGGGTGAAGCTGTTCAAACGCACTTTCCGGTTCACCGGCGGCGAGATCACCGGCGAGTTCCTGATGAGCTTGGGCTACCTGCCCGGTGCGCACCGGGAGGACTGTCCGGTGTTCGCCCGGGCGATGGCGGCCGGGGCGCCGTGGGCGCGGGAATCCTCAGCGGTGCCCGTAGGAGCGACGTAAGTCGCGACCGGCCGAACCCGGCCGAAGCGTGCAGCCATCGGCACGCCAAGAGCGTTGGGTAGTCATCGCGCACTCCGGTTGTTCGCCATGCAGGCTTCGGGTGGCCATGTACAGGTCGCGACTGACGTCGCTCCTACACGGGGTTTGCACGAGCCGGCGGCGACGCTCGGAGCATGACCCTCCGCATCGGTATCTCCGGCTGGCGTTATGCGCCGTGGCGCGGCGTGTTCTATCCGCCGGACCTCGTTCAGCGGCGCGAGCTGGAATACGCCGCCGGATGCTTTCCGACGGTCGAGCTCAACGGGTCCTTCTATTCGCTGCAGACGCCCGACAGCTACTCGGCCTGGCACGACGCCACGCCCGACGGCTTCGTGTTCGCGGTCAAGGGCCCGCGCTACATCACCCACATGAAGCGGCTGCGTGACATCGACCGGCCGCTGGCGAACTTCTTCGCCTCGGGCGTGCTGCGGCTGGGCGCCAAGCTCGGCCCGCTGCTGTGGCAGCTGCCGCCGAGCATGAAGTTCAACCCCGACGTCCTCGAGGATTTCCTTGGCCGGCTGCCCCGCGATACCGCGGCGGCGCTGTCGCTGGCGCGCCGGCGCGACGTCGAACTGATGCGCGGCCGCAGCGCGCTCGCTGTCGATGCCAACCGCCCGCTGCGGCACGCCCTGGAGGTGCGCCACCCGAGCTTCGACGACCCGGCGTTCATCGCGCTGCTGCGACGGCACGGCGTTGCGCTGGTGTTCGCCGATACCGCCGGACGCTGGCCGTACCTGGAGGATGTCACCGCCGACTTCGTCTACCTGCGCCTGCATGGCGACGCGGAGCTGTATGTCAGCGGCTACTCGGACCCGGCGCTGGAATGGTGGGCCGAGCGCATCCGGCACTGGAGCACGGGAGGGGAGCCGGCGGACGCCACGCGCGCGGCGGCGCCCGCAAAGAAGCGCGCTGGCCGCGACGTGTACTGCTACTTCGACAACGACGCGAAGGTGCATGCACCGTTCGACGCACAGGGGTTGATGAAAAAGCTCGGGCTGCCGGTGCCGTGTCCCGGGCGTGGTGAGATACGGCCGATCGGGAAAGAGCCCGGGCTCTCGTAGGAGCGGCTTCAGCCGCGATCGGGAAGTCGGCGCGGGCGGACAATTCCGGATCGCGGCTGAAGCCGCTCCTACAGGTACACCACCGCGTATCCCGGGTGGAGCGTGCCCGCCGCTCAGCGCAGCTCGGCGACTTCCACTCCGTCCAGCCCCGCCGACAGCGTCTTGGCGTCACCGCCCTGGGCTAGCTTGATGCGCAGGCGCACCTCGTTCTGCGAGTCGGCGTAGCGCAGCGCGTCCTCGTAGCTGATCTCGCCGGCCTGGTACAGCTCGAACAGGGCCTGGTCGAAGGTCTTCATGCCCAGCTGCACGGACTCCTTCATCACTTCCTTGAGCTTGTGGATCTCGCCGTCGCGGATGTAGTCCTGCACCAGCGGGGTGCCGAGCAGGATTTCCATGGCGACGCGCCGGCCCTTGCCGTCCGGGGTCGGGATCAGCTGCTGCGCGACCACGCCCTTGAGGTTCAGCGACAGGTCCATCAGCAGCTGGCCGCGCCTGTCCTCGGGGAAGAAGTTGATGATGCGGTCCATCGCCTGGTTGGCGTTGTTGGCGTGCAGGGTGCACAGCACCAGGTGGCCGGTTTCGGCGAAGGCGATCGCGTGGTCCATGCCTTCGCGGGTGCGCACCTCGCCGATCATGATCACGTCCGGCGCCTGGCGCAGGGTGTTCTTGAGCGCGTTCTCCCAGCTGTCGGTGTCGATGCCGACCTCGCGCTGGGTGATGATGCAGCCCTCGTGCTTGTGCACGAACTCGATCGGGTCCTCGATGGTGATGATGTGGCCGGTCGAGTTCTGGTTGCGGTAGCCGATCATCGCCGCCAGCGAGGTGGATTTACCCGTGCCGGTGGCGCCGACGAAGATGATGATGCCGCGCTTGGTCATCGCCAGCGTCTTGATCACCGGCGGCAGGCTGAGCTCTTCGATGGTGGGGATCTTGGTCTCGATCCGGCGCAGCACCATGCCGACCTGGTTGCGCTGGTAGAAGCACGACACGCGGAAGCGGCCGACGCCGGCGACGCCGATCGCGAAGTTGGCCTCGTGGGTCTTCTCGAACTCCTCGCGCTGCATCGGGTTCATCACGTTGAGCACGAGGTCGCGGCTCTGCTGCGGCGTCAGCGGGTTGGGCGTGATCGGCTGCAGCTTGCCGTTGACCTTCATCGACGGCGGCATGCCGGCGGTGATGAACAGGTCGGACGCCTTCTGGTGCGCCATCAGCTTCAGGAACGAAGTGAAGTCGATCGGGCCGGCCGGGGTGGAGCCGGTGGCCGGGGTCGCGGACGTCGGGTTGGTGCCGGGGGTGGTGCTCATCGCGGTATTCCTCTGGACGCCGGACAGCAGGCCCGGCAGCCGGTGTCGGTAGGTCGGTCCGTCAGTCGAACAGGCGCTTGTCCTTGGCGTACTCGCGGGCCTGCGGCTTCAGGATCAGGCCGCGCTTGACCAGGTCCTGCAGGTGCTGGTCGAGGGTCATCATGCCGGCCTGCTGGCCGGTCTGGATCGCCGAATACATCTGGGCGACCTTGTCCTCGCGGATGAGGTTACGGATCGCCGGTGTACCGACCATGATTTCCCACGCCGCGGTGCGTCCGCCGCCGACCTTCTTCAGCAGCGCCTGCGAGATGACCGCGCGCAGCGACTCCGACAGCATCGAGCGCACCATCGGCTTCTCGCCGGCGGGGAACACGTCGATGATGCGGTCGACGGTCTTGGCCGCCGACGAGGTGTGCAGGGTGCCGAACACGAGGTGGCCGGTTTCCGCGGCGGTCAGCGCCAGGCGGATGGTCTCCAGGTCACGCAACTCGCCGACGAGGATGTAATCCGGATCCTCGCGCAGCGCCGAGCGCAGCGCCTCGTTGAAGCCGTGGGTGTCGCGGTGGACCTCGCGCTGGTTGATCAGCGACTTCTGCGAGGTGTGCACGAACTCGATCGGGTCCTCGACCGAGAGGATGTGCGCGTATTCGTTCTTGTTGAGGTGGTCGATCATCGCCGCCAGCGTGGTCGACTTGCCCGAGCCGGTCGGGCCGGTGACCAGGATCAGGCCCTGCGGCTGGTCGATCAGCTCCTTGAAGATCCGCGGCGTGCCGAGGTCCTCGAGCGTGAGCACCTCGGACGGAATCGTACGGAACACCGCGCCGGCGCCGCGATTCTGGTTGAACGCGTTGACGCGGAAGCGCGCCAGGCCGGGGATCTCGAACGAGAAGTCGACTTCGAGGAACTCTTCGAAGTCGCGCCGCTGCTTGTCCGACATGATGTCGTAGACCAGCGCGTGCACGGCCTTGTGGTCCAGCGCCGGGATGTTGATGCGGCGGACATCGCCGTCGACCCGGATCATCGGCGGCAAGCCGGCCGACAGGTGCAGGTCGGATGCCTTGTTCTTGACCGAAAACGCCAACAGTTCGGCGATATCCATGCGTGCTCCCCCGCACTGCGATGATGGTGCCGCCAGCCGTCCCGGGCACTGCCCGCGACTTGACCGATGCACGAAAAACCCCTGGCCGGCAGTATAGCCCCCGACCCGCGCCGCCAATCCAGCCCGTTGTCACAGGATGGCCGTGATGGCGCCCGCCCAGGATGAACACCGTGACCACGCCCCCGCTGAACGACCCCGCCCACCGTCTGAACGAGGTTTCCCGGCAGCTCCGGTCCGCGGCCGAGGCGGCCGGCCGGCCGGTGCCGCGGCTGCTGGCGGTCAGCAAGACCCAGCCGGCCGCCGCGGTGGACGCGCTGGCCGACGGCGGCCAGCGTGCGTTCGGGGAAAACTACGTGCAGGAGGCGGCCGCCAAGCAGTCCGGAATGGGTGCACGCGCCGCCTCGCTGGAGTGGCACCTGATCGGCCACCTGCAATCCAACAAGGCGCGCGAAGCCGCCACCCTGTTCGACTGGGTGCAGACCGTCGACCGCCCCAAGCTGGTGGCGGCGCTGGCCAGGCATCGCGACCCCGCACGCGGGCCGCTGAACGTGCTGCTCCAGGTCAATATCGACGACGAGGCGAGCAAGCACGGCTGCCGGCCCGAAGAGGTGGCTGCGCTGGCGGCGGCGGTCGCGGCCAAACCGCTGCTGCGCTTGCGTGGATTGATGGTGATCCCGACCCCGCACGACGACCCGGAATCGGGCCGCCCGGCGTTCCGCCGCACCCGCGAGCTGTTCGATCGACTGCGCGCGCAGTACCCGCAGGTCGACACGCTGTCGATGGGCATGAGCGCTGACGCCGCGGTGGCGATCTCGGAAGGCGCGACGATGGTGCGGATCGGCACGGCGCTGTTCGGGGCGCGGCCGCGGAAGTGAGACCCTGCCCCGGTTGGCCGTGCGTAGGAGCGACGTGAGTCGCGACCCACTGGCCGCCCGAAGCACGGCCATCAACGCACCGGTCCGATCGCGCGACCACCCACCGTGTGGAAGCGACGTCGACCCGGAGGTCAGTGGGTCGCGACTGACGTCGCTCCTACCTCGCCGGTAAGCAGCGTTTGGGCCGTCCTCTTACACTGTCGCCTGATTCGCAGCACGAGGATTCCACGCGCATGACCCAGTCAGCCTCCAGTTCTCCCGACTCCCCCGTGGTCGCCTTCATCGGCGGCGGCAACATGGCGCGCAGCCTGATTGGCGGGATGATCGCCCGCGGCGCGGACCCGGCCCGGGTGCGGGTCGCCGAACCGGTGGACGCCCTGCGCGAATCGTTGCAGGCCGACTTTGGCGTGCGCTGCTTCGCCACCGCGGCGGAGGCGGTCGAGGGCGCCGCGGTGTGGTTGCTCGCGGTCAAGCCGCAGGTGATGCGCGCCGTCTGCAACGACCTGGCGCCGGTGGCGCAGGCCACCCGGCCGGTCTCGATTTCGGTGGCCGCCGGCATCACCTCGCTGCAGCTGTCCAACTGGCTGGGCGGCGACGTCCCGGTCGTGCGCGCGATGCCCAATACCCCCGCCCTGCTCGGCGCCGGCATCACCGGGCTGTTCGCCAACGCGCACGTCGAAACGAACCAGCGCGGGCAGGCCGAGCACCTGATCGAGGCGGTGGGACCCGTCGTGTGGATCGGGGAAGAAGCGCAGATGGACGCGGTGACCGCGGTGTCCGGCAGCGGCCCGGCATACGTGTTCCTGCTGGCCGAGGCGATGCAGGCGGCGGGCGAACGGCAGGGCCTGCCAGCGGCCACCGCGCGCCAGCTCGCCAGCCAGACCCTGCTGGGCGCGGCGAAGATGCTGACCGAGCTGGACGAGCCGGCCGACGCGCTGCGCCGCAAGGTCACCTCGCCCGGCGGCACCACCCAGGCCGCGATCGAGACGTTCGAAGCCGGCGGACTGCGGGAGCTGGTCGACCGGGCGGTGACCGCGGCGACCGAGCGCGGGCGCGAGCTGTCGGCGGCGAACGATGACTGACGCCGGCCGGATGCGATTCGCCGCGCTGCTGTGCGCCGCGCTCGTGCTCGCCGGTTGCAGTGGCGAGCCCCCTTCCCGTGGCCATGCCGCCGTGCCGCAGGAGGAAATCCTGCAGGCCGGCAGCACCACCATCCGCGCCACCGTCATGCAGACCGCCACGCTCTCCGAAGCGGTGGCCGCGCAGTACGGCATCGAGCGCGAGGAAGGCACGGTGATGCTGCTGGTCGGCGTGCGCGAGGGTCCGCCGGCGCAGGAGGTCTCGGTACCGGCGGCGGTGAGCGCGACCGCCACCGACCTGCGTGGCAACCGGCACGAAGTCGCGATGCGCGAGCTGCACGCCGGCGGCCTGGTCGACCACGTCGGCACGCTCCGGGTGGACCTGCCGGAGACGCTCGCGTTCGACGTCGAGATCCGGCGCGAGGGCGCCCCGCCGGCGCGCATGCAGTTCAGCCGGGATTTCGACCGGAGGTAGGGTCGCGCCGCGCCTTGCACCGGCCATCCCGGCCTCGTGTATCCCGCGCTTTTGTAGGAGCGGCGTCATCCGTGGCGCACGGCCCAGTCCCGGATGATCGCGGCGATCGCACCGACGCCGTCGGTCAGCGCCGCCGGGCCGGGCTGCAGGATCATCGGCGACTTGATCTCGTGCAGCTCGCCGTCGCGCACCGCGGGGATCGCGTCCCAGCCCGGCCGCGCGGCGACCTTTTCCGGGCGGAACTTCTTGCCGCACCACGAGCCGAGGATGATGTCCGGCGCGCGGCGCACCACGTCCGACGCGTCCTCGAGGATGCGCTGCTTCGCCAGCGGCTCGGCGGCGCGCTCGGGGAAGACGTCGTCGCCGCCGGCGATCCGGACCAGCTCGGCGACCCAGCGGATGCCGGTGATCGGCGGCTCGTCCCATTCCTCGAAGTAGACCTTCGGCCGCCGCGGCAGACGGGCGGCGGCCCCGGCGATGTGTTCGAGGCCGCGTTGCAGATCGTCGGCATACGCGTTGGCGCGTTCGGCCGCGCCGACCAGCGCGCCGAGCCGGCGGATGTAGCCGAGGATGCCGTCGACGCTGCGGTGGTTGCTGATCCAGACCTCGATGCCGTGGCGGATCAGCTCGGCGGCGATGTCGGCCTGGATGTCGGAGAACCCGACCACGAAGTCGGGCTGCAGCTTGAGGATCTCGCCGACCTTGGCGCTGGTGAACGCGCTGACCTTGGGCTTCTCTTTCCGCGCGACCGGCGGGCGCACGGTGAAGCCGCTGATACCGACGATGCGGTCCTGCTCGCCGAGGGCGTAGAGGGTCTCGGTCGGTTCCTCGGTCAGGCAGACGATGCGCCGCGGGCCGGTCACGGATACAGCATCCGCTTCGACCAGATGCCGGCGACGTCGCTTTCGTAGACGGTGCGCTCGTGCAGGCGGTGGCCGCGGGCGTACCAGAACTCGATCGACATCGGCCGCACGCGCAGGCCGGACCAGCGCGGCGGGCGGGCGACGTCGCGGCCTTCGAACTCGTGCTCGACCTCGGCGATGCGCTCCTCGAAGCGCTGCCGCGTTTCCATGGTCTCGGACTGCTTGGATGCCCAAGCGCCGACCTGGCTGCCGCGCGCGCGGCTGGCGAAGTAGGCGTCGGCCTCCTCGTCGGACACCAGCTCCACCGGGCCCTCGATCCGCACCTGCACGCCTTCCTGCACCCGCGGCCAGTGGAACAGCAGCGCCGCGTGCGGGTTGGCCTGCAGCTCGCGGCCCTTGCGGCCGTCCAGGTGGGTGTAGAAGACGAAACCGCGCGCGTCGTGGGCCTTCAGCAGAACCGTGCGCGCCGACGGCCGCGCGTCCAGCCCGGCGGTGGCGACCACCATCGCGGTCGGGTCGGGCTCGCCCGCGGTGCGGGCCTGGGCGAACAGCTCGTCGAAGGTCGCGAGCGCGTCTTTCAGCAGGTCGGGAGTGTCCATTCGGCTATTGTGTCCGGATGACGCCGCCCCTGCACTCCACCCCCGAAACCCACGCCGGCTATGCGCCGGAGTTCGTCGCCGCCGTGCTCGACGACGCTCTCGCGCACGATTGCCGGGTGTACTCGATCGCCGGCCTGCAGGGCACCGGCAAGTCGACCCTGTCGGCGCAGGTGGCCGACCTGGCGGCACGTCGCGGCATGCGCGCGGTGGTCCTGTCGATCGACGACTTCTATCTCGACCAGCCCGAGCGGTTGGCGCTCGGCCGCGAGGTGCACCCGCTGCTGGCCACGCGCGGCCCGCCCGGCACCCACGACGTCGCGCTCGCGTGCGAGGTGGTCGAGGCGCTGCGCGACGGCCGCGCGGTGCGGCTGCCTCGGTTCGACAAGATCGCCGACCGTCGCCTGCCCACCACCGAGTGGCCGCTGCAGAAGGGCGCCGACCTCGTGCTGTTCGAGGGCTGGTTCCAGAAGGTGCCGGCGCAGGAACCGGCGGCGCTGGCCGAACCGGTCAACGCACTCGAGCGCGACGAGGACGCCGACGGCACGTGGCGCCGTTATTGCAACGCCTCGCTCGGCCGTGACTACCCGCCGCTGTGGGCGCTGCTGGAGCGCCTGCTGTTCCTGCAGGGGCCGGGCTTCGAAATCGTGCCGGACTGGCGCTGGCAACAGGAATGCACGCTGCAGGCGGCCAACCCCGGTCGCGCGGCGATGACCCGGCCGCAGGTCGAACGCTTCATCCACCTGTTCGAACGGGTCAGCCGCCATGGCTGGCAGGTGCTGCCCGGCATCGCCGAGCGGACCGTGCGGCTCGACGCGCAGCGGCGACCGCTCGCCTGAAGGCGCTGCCGCCTACTGGACGACGAAGGTCACCTTCATGTCGACCCGCCACTCCTGGATGTTGCCGTCCTCGTCGGTCACCACCTTGACCTCCTTGATCCAGGCGCCCTTGATGCCCTTCACCGATTCGGCCGCCTTGCGCAGTCCCGACTGCACCGCGTCCTCGACGCTCCTGGTGGACGAGGCGTTGAGTTCGATGACCTTTGCGACTGCCATGGGATTCTCCTGTGCGGGGGCGGATGCCCGGACGGGCCATGCTGGGCCGGGCGGTGTTAAGCCATCGCAACCGGCGCAAAGCCGCCGCCTACAATCGGCGCCATGAATCCCGCCGCCAACCTCATCCTGGTCGGCCCCACCGGCGCCGGCAAAAGCAGCATCGGCCGCCACCTCGCCGAACATTTCGCGCTGCGCCTGGCCGACGCCGATTGCGAGATCGAGCAGCGCACCGGCGCCAGCGTCGGCACCATCTTCGAGTGCGAAGGCGAGGCCGGTTTCCGCGCGCGCGAGCGGGCGGTGCTGGCCGAACTGCTGGCCGGCGATGGCGTGCTGCTGGCCACGGGCGGCGGCGCCGTGCTCGATCCCGACAACCGGCATCTGCTGCGCACGCGCGGTTTCGTCGTCCACCTGCAGGTCAGCCCGGCGCAACAGCTGGCCAGGCTCGAACGCGACCGCAGCCGGCCGCTGCTGCAGCGTCCGGACCGCGACGCGGTGCTGCACGAGATGGCGCGCCTGCGTACGCCGCTCTATGCGCACGTGGCCGACCTCGCCTTCGATACCGACGGCCTCGCCGCCGCCGACGCCGGCGCGCGGCTGGCGGGCGAGTTGCAACAACGCTGGCAGCGCGGAGCCGCGGCATGAGCATGCAGCGCGTGGTCAACGTGGGCGGCGACCGCCCCTACACCATTACGATCGGACCCGGCCTGCTCGAGGACGGCGGGGCGCTCGCACGCCACCTCCGGGGACGCCATGCACTGGTGGTGAGCGACGGGCACGTCGCGCCGCTGTACGCGAATGCCGTCGAAGCCGGCCTGCTCGACACCCGTCCCGATCTGGCGATCGCCCGCTTCGTGATGCCCCCGGGCGAACACGAAAAGACCCTGCAGCGATTCGGCGAAGTGCTCGATGCGCTGGCGAGGCTGGGGGCCACCCGCGACGCGACGGTGGTGGCGCTCGGCGGCGGCGTGGTCGGCGACCTCGCCGGCTTCGCCGCCGCGTGCTGGATGCGCGGCATCGACGTGGTGCAGGCGCCCACCACACTGCTGGCGATGGTCGATTCCTCCGTGGGTGGCAAGACCGCGGTCGACCTGCCGGCCGGCAAGAACCTGGTCGGCGCCTTCCACCCGCCGCGCGCGGTGGTCGCCGACACCCGCGCCCTGCGTACCCTGCCCGACCGCGAACTGCGCGCCGGCCTGGCCGAGGTGGTGAAGTACGGCGCGATCTTCGATGCCGCGTTCCTCGACTGGCTCGATGCCCACGCCGACCCACTGCTGGCGCGCGACGACGACGCGCTGGCCGAAGCGATCGCGCGCTCGTGCCGGTACAAGGCAGAGGTGGTGGAGCGCGATCCGTTCGAACGCGGCGAGCGCGCCCTGCTCAACTTCGGCCACACCTTCGGCCATGCGATCGAGGCCGAACAGGGCTACGCCGGCAGCGCCGACGGCCTCAACCACGGCGAGGCGGTCGCGGTCGGCATGGTGCTGGCGGCGCGACTGTCGGCCGCGCTGGGGCTGGCCCCGACCGGCGACGCCGAACGCCTGCACACGCTGCTGCAGCGGCTCGGCCTGCCGACCGCTGTGCCCGCCGGGCTCGCACCGCCCGCGTTGCTGGAGCGGATGCGGCTCGACAAGAAGGCCGACGCCGGCGGCATCCGCTTCATCCTGTGGGATCGCGCGGGTGCGGCGAAGGTGGTGGCCGGGATCGACGATGGCGCGGTGCTGGGGGTGCTGGAGCAGGGCATGCCCGCCGCGGACTCGAAACCGCTGTAGGAGCGTTGCGAACCGGGTGCCACGCTGAACCTCCGGGGCGACCGTCGACACACCGCGCCACCGCCGCCGCCCCGTACAATCCGGCCCATGCGACTGCTCCTGCAACAACGGCCCGACGGCCCCGAGGCTCCGCGCTTCGTGCAGCTGATGCTGCAGCCGGACCTGCTCGGCGGCTGGACGCTGGTGCGCGAGGCCGGGCAGATCGGCGGGCGCAGCCAGTTGCGGCGCGAGCAGTTCCTCGACCGCGACAGCGCGCTGCAGGCGCTGGAGCAGGCACGCGACCAGCAGCTCAAGCGCGGCTTCCAGTTGATGTTCAGCCAAGGCATGGACGGCCGCCGCTGAGCCGCGGGAGGCTGCGTCCCGCCCCAACCCGGAACGTCGACCGCCGCCGCCGCGTACCATGCGCGCCATCGCGCGATGCCGGGCGCGCTCCGGCGAACTCTCCAGCCATATACGCCGCGCCGCGCCCACCGCATTCCAGAACTCCAGTGTCTCCGAGGACTCCACCTTGACCAGCCCGCTCCGCAACGACCGCTTCCTGCGCGCCCTGCGCCGCCAGCCCGTGGACTGCACGCCGGTCTGGCTGATGCGCCAGGCCGGCCGCTACCTGCCGGAGTACCGTGCCACCCGCAAGGCCGCCGGCAGCTTCCTGGCGATGGCCAAGAACCCCGAGCTGGCCTGCGAGGTCACCCTGCAGCCACTGCGCCGGTTCCCGCTGGACGCGGCGATCCTGTTCTCCGACATCCTCACCGTGCCGGACGCGATGGGCCTGGGGCTGTACTTCGTCGAGGGCGAAGGCCCGAAGTTCGAGCGCCCGGTGCGCAACGCCGCCGACATCGGCCGGCTCGGCGTGCCCGACATGGGCAGCGACCTGCGTTACGTGATGGACGCGGTGTCGACCATCCGCCGCGAGCTCGACGGCAGCGTGCCGCTGATCGGCTTCTCCGGCAGCCCGTGGACCTTGGCCTGCTACATGGTCGAGGGCGGCGGCAGCAAGGACTTCACGCGGGTGAAGTCGCTGGCGCTGAACGACCCGGCGGCGATGCACAGGCTGCTGGATGTCACCACCGATGCCGTCATCGCCTACCTGTCGGCGCAGCGCGCGGCCGGCGCGCAGGCGCTGCAGGTGTTCGACACCTGGGGCGGTGTGCTGTCACCGGCGATGTACCGCGAGTTCTCGCTGCGCTACCTCGAGCGCATCGCCACCGAGCTGGAACGCGGCGACGGCGACGCGCGTACGCCGCTGATCCTGTTCGGCAAGGGCAACGGCCTGCACGTCGCCGACCTTGCCGCCAGCGGTACCGACGCGGTCGGCGTCGACTGGACCATCGAGCTCGGCGAGGCGGCGCGCCGCACCGGCGGCCAGGTCGCGCTGCAGGGCAACCTCGACCCGGTGACGCTGTACGCGGACCCCGAGGCGATCCGCCGCGAGGTGGGGCGCGCGCTCGACAGCTACCGCGACGGCAATGGCGGCTCGCGCGAGGGCCACGTGTTCAACCTCGGTCACGGCATGTCGCCGGACATGAATCCCGAGCACGTCGCGGTGCTGGTCGAGGCGGTGCATACGCTGAGCGCGCGCTGAGTCGGCGCGTGCCGGCGCGGGGGCGACGCTCGATTCCGGGCTGATCAGGGCGCCTCCAGCGCCGGCTCCGACTCCAGGGCGTCGCGCAGCATCGCGCCGGTGACCGGCTTGCGCAGGAAGGCGTCGAAACCCGCGGCCTCGGCCAGCAGTTCGACATCGACCTCGGCGCGCGCGGTGATCGCCACCAGGCGCGCGTCGAACCTCTGGGAGCGCAGCTGCCGCGCCAGCTGGAGGCCGTCCATGCCCGGCAGGTCGAGATCGAGCAGGGCGGCATCGAAACGGTCGGTCGCCACTTCGGCCAGCGCCGCCAGTCCGTGGGCGGCGTGGACCACCCGATGGCCCTGCGCGCGCAACAAACCGGCGATCACGTCGGCCACCATGGCGTCGTCCTCCACCAGCAAGATTGCTCGCCCCGCCGAGGGCGCCGCGCGCGCCGGCAGGGGTGCGGCTTCCAGGCGCGCCACCGGCAGCGGCAGCCGCACTTCGAAGCGGGTGCCCACGCCGGGCACGCTGTCGACCCGGATCGACCCGCCCATCGCCGCCGCGAGTTCCTGGCAGATCGCCAGGCCCAGACCGCTGCCGCCGTAGCGCGCCGCGGTACGGGCACCGTCGGCCTGTTCGAAGCGACGGAACAGGCGCGTCTGCTGCTCGTCGTTGAGCCCGGGGCCGCTGTCGGCCACGCACAGCACCACCCCGGCGTCATCGGCGGCGACGTCCAGCGCGACCCAGCCGCGTTCGGTGAACTTGATGGCGTTGCCGAGCAGGTTGAGCAGGATCTGCCGCACCCGACCGGGGTCCCCGCGCAGTCCGCGCGGCGCATCGGTGGCCACCTCCCGCCGGAACTCCAGCCCGCGCGCGCCGGCCAGCGGCGCCATCAGCGCGGTGACCTCGTCCACCAGCGCGCGCAGGTCGAAAGCCTGGTCGGCCAGTTCGAGCTTGCCCGATTCGATCCGCGCCAGGTCCAGGGCGTCGTTGACCAGCCGCAGCAGGTGCTCGCCGGCGCCGCGGATGGACTCGGCGTAGTTGCGCTGCAACGGTGCGAGCGCGGTCCCGAGCAGCAGTTCGGTCATGCCGAGCACACCGGTCATCGGCGTGCGCACCTCGTGGCCGAGGGTGGCGAGGAAGCGGGTCTTGGCGAGCGACGCCTGGCGGGCGACCTCGTGCTCGTGTTCGGCACGCTGCCAGGTCTGGCGCTGGCGCAGGCGCGCGCGGTAGCGGTCGGCGCCCCACCACAACAGCAGGGCGGCCAGGGCGGCGAACCCGGCCAGTGCCGAACCGGTCCGCCACCACGGCGGCTGCACCGCGAACGCCATCACCTGCTCGGCGGCCGGATTGCCGGCCGCGTCGACCGCCCGCGCCCGCAGGGTGTAGTGCCCCGGCGGCAATCCCGCCAGCACCCGTTCGCCGCTGGCACCGTGGGCGATCCAGTCGTCGTCGTAGCCCTCCAGCCGGGTGAAATAGCGGTTCGCCTGCGGATCGTCGTAGGACAGCAGCCGCAGTTGCACGCGCATTTCGCGCTCGCCGGGCGCCAGCCGCAACGGGGCGCCCGCCTCCAGCGCGACCCAGTCGCCGGCCCGCCGCACCTCGACCCGGTCGACATGCAGTGCCGGCACCATCGCCGGCGGGTCCGGCACCCGCGTATCCAGCATCACCACACCGCCGTCGGCCAGCGATGCCGCCAGCACGCCGTCGTCGGAGAGTACGAGGCTGCGTTCGACGAACTCCTGACTCGACAGCCCGTCGCGCAGGCCGAAATGGCGGACGTGGCGGCCCTCCGGATCCCAGCGGAACAGCCCGCGCCGGCTCGCCAGCCACACCCGGCCGCCGCGGTCGACCTGCAACCCCGCGCCTTCGACGGCGGGAATGCCCTGTTCCACCCCGACCGACGCCACCCGCTGCCAGCGGTCACCCAGGCGGCGGTAGTGCTCCAGTCCGGACAGTCGTTGCAGCCACAGTTCGCCACGCTCGTCGAAATCGAACGCGAACACGCGGTCGGCGATGTCGATGCCGGGCGCTTGGAGCAGTTGCCCCGCCACCGGGTCCCAGCGTCGCAGGCCCTGCCCGCCGGCGACCCACAGTGCACCGTCGGGGCCGAACCCCAGCGCCTCGCTGTCGCCCACGCCAAGGCCCTGCTCCGCGCCGGGGAGCACGGTCGCCAGCACCCGGCCGGTGGCCGCATCGCGTTGCTGCAGGCCGGCACCGGCGAAGGAGATCCAGATCGAGCCGTCCGGTGCCTGCGCGACGAGGTCGGCATGGCCACCCAGCGCCGGGTCCACCCCGCTCTGCCGATCCCAGTACTGCGCGGTGCCGCGCGCCGGGTCGATCCGCAGCAGGCCGCGGGTCTGGCCGACCCACAGCGCGCCGGCGCGGTCTTCCAGGACCGAGGCCGCCTTGGCGCCGTTGAGCCGCTCGAGCAGTGCCCCGTCGAGCGGGGTCACGCTGCCGTCGCTGCCGAGCCGCTCGAGCTGTCCGCGCTCGCCGGCCAGCCACACGCCGCCATCGGCGGCCACCGCCACCCCGAGGTACAACCCGGCCGAGAGCCCGTCCTGCTCGCCGCGGAACGGCGCGATCCGGCGCCAGTCCGGCTGCAGGTACCCGAGGCCGACACCGGCGACGGGGAACCACATCGCTCCATCGGGCTGGCGCAGCATCTGGTACATCGGCACCACCGGTCCCCGCGCGCCGATCGGCACCGGCACCGGCACGGCACCGGCCGGTGCGTGCCACAACTGCCGGTGGCTGGCCAGCCACAGGTCGCCGCGCGGGCCGGGCATCACGCCGAATACCGCGTTGGGGTACTCGAACATGGCCGCCCAGGTCGGCCGGTGCCAGCTGCCGTCGGGTTCGAGCTTGAACAGCCCGCTGCTGGCGCCGACCCACAGGCTGTCGCCGAGCGGCGTGGCCGAGAAGATCGTCGGGGCCGGCCGGTCGCCGGGCAGCGCGACGCGTTCGAAATCGCGCCCGGTCCAGCGCGCCAGCCCCTGCGTGGTCCCCACCCAGAGCGCGCCGCGCGCGTCGACGCTGAGCGAGAGCACGATGTCCGACGGCAGGCTGCGCGGATCGCCGTCACGCGGCATGTAGCGGCTGATGGTGCCGTCGGGGTCGAGCCGGTGCAGGCCGCCGCCAAAGGTGCCGAACCAGAGCGATTCGCCCTGGCTGGCAATCGCCCACACCTCGTCGCTGCCCATCGCCGGGTGGGTGGCCTGGCGGTAGTGGCGGAACGAGTCGCCGGCGGCCGGATCGAGCACGCTCAGGCCGCGCGCTTCGGGCGCGACCCAGACCCGGCCGCGTGCGTCCACGTGCAGCACGGTGAGGTAATTGCCCGGCAGCGACGCGGGGTCGCCCGGCGCGTGGCGCCAGACCCGCATGTCCACGCCGTCGTAGCGCGCCAATCCGTCGGTGGTCGCCAGCCAGAGATAGCCGTCGGGATCGAGCGCGAGGCTGTTGATGTTGCTCGACGGCAACCCGTCGGCGACGCCGATGTGCCGCAGGGTCGGCATCTCCGGGATCGCCGGCCCCGACGTTGCCCCCGCCGTGGCCGCGCTCGCCACCAGTCCCCACAGCAGCAGTCCCGCTGCCAGGCTTTTCAGTTTGCTCGACCCCGCCCACCGCTTCACGTCGCGCATCGTCCCCTCCGTGGTCCGTCGCGGCGGCCACGAGGCCGCCTCGCCGTCCGGAAGCGTCGGCGATAGTGCCGCCGGCGGCAAGCATTCCGGCCGGCGCAACGCTTCGTGCCACGCCCGCGCCGGCAGCCGGAACCACCTGCGCCTAGAATCCCGGGATGGCATCGAACCCCTTCCCGGCCACTTTGGCCCGCCCCCTCGCGCTGCCGTCCGTGGCGCTGCTCGCCGTGCTGCTGGCTGTCACGCCGGCGTCCGCGCAGGACGTGCCGCCGGATGACGCCGGGGACGACCCGCCGGCCTGGAAGCTCGACCCGGTCCACACCCGGGTGATGTTCGCGGTGTCCCACGCCGGGTTCTCCAAAGCGCTGGGCACGGTGTCGGGCAGCGAGGGGGGCCTGCTCTACACCCCCGGCGACTGGCGCGGCGCGCGGCTGGTGGTCGACATCCCGGTCACCCGGCTGGACCTGGGCGATGCCGAATGGAACCGCGCCACCCTCGCGCGCAACCTGCTCGACGGGGAACACCACCCGGTCGCGCGGTTCGTCTCGAACTCCGTCACCGCGCACGACGACAGCCGCGCCGAGGTATGCGGCGAATTCACCCTGCGCGGCGTGACCCGGCCGCTGTGTCTCGACGTCACCCTCAATGCGGTCGAACGCCACCCGATGCCGCCGTTCCGCCGCACCGCCGGGTTCTCCGCGACCGCCACGCTGAACCGTAGCGACTACGGCATCGACGCCTGGTCGTCGATGATCGGCGACGAGGTCGCGCTGCGGATCGAGGTCGAGGCCACCCGCGCCAGCGATGCGTTCGCCGAACGGATGTTCGGCGGCACACCGGACGCCGCCATCGACGGAGCCGAACGATGAGCTGGAAGAACACCGACGATCGATGGGGCCCGGTCAGCCAGTGCCTCCATTGGCTGATCGTGCTGCTGCTGGTGGTGCTGTCGGTGGTCGGGCTGTCGCTCGACAGCCTGCCGCGCTCGCCGAAGTACTTCTGGGTCTACGACCTGCACAAATCGACCGGGCTGACCCTGCTCGCGCTGGTGGTGCTGCGGATCGGCTGGCGGTTCTACGCCGGCGCGCCGCGCCCGGTGCCCGGCACGCCGACCTGGCAGGCGCGACTGGCTTCGGCGACCCACTGGCTGCTGTACGCACTGGTCCTGGCTATGCCGCTGTCGGGATGGCTGTACGACTCGGCGAGCGGGCTGCGGCCGCTGCGCTGGTACGGGCTGGCCGAAGTGCCGAAGCTCAGCCCGCCGGATGAGGGATTGGCCGATTTCGGCCACGACGCACATGAATGGCTGTTCTGGCTGCTGCTGCTCGTGGTCATCGGCCACGCCGCCGCCGCGTTCTACCACCACGTCTTCCAGCGCGACGACACCCTGCGGCGGATGCTGCCGCGGCGTCGCCGCCCCACCGATCCCGGAGCCCCGTGATGACGCGCCTTCCCCTGTCCCGCCTCCGCGTGCCGGCGCTCGGCGCCGCCGCGCTGCTGGCCGCCGCGCCCGCCCTCGCCACCGACTACGTGCAAGCGCCCGGCTCGACCCTCGCGTTCGCGACCGAGTACGACGGCGAGGTGTTCAGCGGCCACTTCGGCCAGTTCACCACCGCCCTGAGCTTCGATCCGGCCGACCTGTCGGATGCGAAGCTCGACGTGGCGATTCCGCTGGCCAGCGCCACCACCGCCAACGCCGATCGCGACGCCACCCTGCAGGGTGCGGACTTCTTCGCGACCTCCAGATTCCCGCAGGCGCGCTACACCGCCACCTCGTTCCGTGACCTCGGCGACGGCCGCTACGCCGCCGACGGCGAGCTGACCCTGCGTGGCACCACCCGCCCGGTGACGCTGACCTTCACCTTCACCGATGGCACGCCCGCGCTGCTGGACGGTAAGGCGACCGTGCAGCGGCTGGACTTCAACGTGGGCGGCGGTGATTGGTCCGACCTGTCACTGATCCCGAACCCGGTGGCGATCAGCACGAAGGTGCGGTTGCGGGCGGTGGATTGACCCGGATACCACGTCGAGCTCCCGATCAGCGGGGTTCGTAGGAGCGACGTAAGTCGCGACCCACTGGCAACCGGTTCCCGACGTTCAACGCGGTCTGGTTTCGCGCGATCGAAACGGCGCGTTGAACGCCGCGATGGCAGGAGTCAGTGGGTCGCGACTCACGTCGCTCCTACAGATCCGTGTGACTGGCGAGGAAGCGCTGGACAGCGGGCACGTCGAACGGCCAGTCCAGCTCGGCGCCGCCCACCTCGTCGCGCAACACCGGGACGCGGATGCCGTAGCGCGCCTCCAGCGCCACGTCGTCGTCGATGAACACGCTTTCGAACTCCGGCGCACGGGCGGCGGCGAGCACTTCCAGGGCGAGGTCGCACAGGTGGCAGTCGTCGCGCTGGAGCAGGGTCAGCGGTGCGGGCAAGTCGTTCATCGGGATTTGCATCGGGTTGGTGGCGAGGGAAGCGAGGGAGCGGCCGGATCGGTCCTCGCGCCCTGAAGCGAAAGGCTCGGCGCCGTAGAATATCGGTTTGGCCGGTCGCGTCCGATCGGCGCCAGATGCCGGCCTCCGCCGGTTGGAGTCCGCAGTGGCCGTCAGCACGTTCGACCTGTTCAAGATCGGCATCGGGCCGAGCTCCTCGCACACCGTCGGCCCGATGCGGGCGGCGGCGCGCTTCATCGAGCGCTGGCTGATCGAAAACGGTGACCTGGAGCGCACCACGCGCGTCCGCGCGGAAGTGTTCGGCTCACTCGCCCTCACCGGCCGCGGCCACGGCACCGACAAGGCGGTGCTGATGGGGCTGGAAGGCCACTGGCCGAACCTGATCGACCCCGACATCATCCCCGACGCGCTCGAGCGCATCCGTTCGAGCAAGCGCATCCGCCTGTTCGGTCGCCACGAGATCGGCTTCGACGAGAAGCACGACCTCATCATGAACAAGCGCCAGAAGCTGCCGTTCCACACCAACGGCATGCGCTTCACCGCGTACGACGCCGACGGTGGCGTAATCGCCACGCGCGACTACTACTCGGTCGGCGGCGGCTTCGTGGTCAACCAGGACGAGGCGGCCGAGGACCGGATCGTCGCCGACACCACCGAGGTGCCGTACCCGTTCAACTCCGGCGACGAGCTGATCGCCCAGTGCGAACGCCATGGCATCACCATCGCCGAATTGATGTACGCCAACGAGCAGGTCTGGCGCACGCGCGACGAGATCGACGCCGGCCTGGACGAGATCTGGGCGGCGATGAAGTCCTGCGTCGAGCGCGGCATCCGCTCCGGCGGCACCCTGCCCGGCGGCCTGCACGTGACCCGCCGCGCGCCGCTGCTGCACGCCGAGCTGGTCGCCCGCCCGGAAGCCACGGCCGAAGACCCGCTGACCATGCTCGACTGGGTCAACCTGTTCGCGCTGGCGGTGAACGAGGAGAACGCCGCCGGCGGCCGCGTCGTCACCGCGCCGACCAACGGCGCGGCCGGCATCATCCCGTCGGTGCTGCACTACTACGACCACTTCATCCCCGGCGCGAACCTGCAGGGCGTGCGCGACTTCCTGCTGACCGCCGCGGCGATCGGCATCCTCTACAAGGAGAACGCCTCGATCTCCGGCGCCGAGGTCGGCTGCCAGGGCGAGGTCGGCGTGGCGTGCTCGATGGCCGCCGGTGGCCTGACCGCCGCGCTCGGCGGCAGCGTCAGCCGGATCGAGAACGCGGCCGAGATCGGCATGGAGCACAACCTCGGCCTGACCTGCGACCCGATTGGCGGTCTGGTGCAGATCCCCTGCATCGAGCGCAATGCGATGGGCTCGGTCAAGGCGATCAACGCCAGCCGGATGGCGATGCGCGGCGACGGCAAGCACAAGGTCAGCCTCGACAAGGTCATCAAGACCATGCGCGACACCGGCAACGACATGAAGGACAAGTACAAGGAGACCAGCCGCGGCGGGCTCGCGGTGAACGTCATCGAGTGCTGAGCCGCCCGGCAGGCGGTCGCCCGTGACCTCGGCCGGAATTTTACTGAACCGTTCATCGCACCCCGCCCGCGAACGCCGCCGCAGGTCTTTCGGGGCACGGAATTTGCCTCCCGTCGGGCAATAGCCAATCCCCTGACGGAGCTCCCGGTGCGTCTCTTCGCTGTTCTGCTCGCCTTGGCGTGCTGGGCGTCCGCCGCGCACGCGCTGGACCTGGACAAGAGCTTCCACCACCACGTCCGCAGCAACTGGTCGATCCAGCAGGGGCTGCCCCAGATCAGCGCGGGGGCGATCGCGCAGGATCGCGACGGCTATCTCTGGGTGGGGACGCAGGCCGGGCTCGCGCGGTTCGACGGCGTGCGCTTCACCAGCTACGGGCCGGAAACCGAACCGGCGCTGGCCGGCATCTGGATCCATGCGCTGCACCCCGGGCGTGACGGGCGGCTCTGGATCGGCAGTTACAAGGGCGTGGCGGTGCACGACGGCGAGCGGTTCGCCGCGGTACCGGCCGCCGATCCGCAGCGCTGGCCATCCCTGGACGTGCAGGACTTCGCCGAGGACAGCACCGGCCACATATGGGTGGCGACCACCTCGGGCCTGTTCGAAGCGCGCGACCAGCGCCTGCATCGCGTGGCCGGGAGCCCGGCGATGGCGCATGCGGTGCTGGCCGGCGGCAATGCGCTGTGGGTCGGCGGGCGTGGCGCGGTGCATCGGCGCGATCGCTCCGGCTGGCACACGCTGCCGCTGCCGCCTGCGGCGGGCGACGCCCCGGTGAACCGACTCGCCGCCGCCCAGGACCGGGTGTGGGCGGCGACCGCCAAGGGCCTGTTCGTGTTCGATTCGGGGCGCTGGCAACCGTTCGCGGGCACGCCGGCGCTGCACGGCGTGCCGGTGGAGCTGCTGTACGTGGACCGCGCCGGCAGCCTCTGGGCGGGGGGCGACGAAGGACTGGCGCGCATCCGCAACGGGCGTCTGGTCGAGTTCGTCGCCTCCGACAGCCCCGGCGGCATCCGCGGCCTGCGGACCGCGTTCGAGGACCGCGAAGGCAACCTGTGGCTGGGCAGCCAGTGGGAAGGCCTGACCCGCCTGCGCGACAGCTGGACCCGCCGCTACAGCACGGCCGAAGGCCTGGCCGACCCGATCGTCTGGTCGTTGGCCCCTGATCCCGACGGGCGGCGGATCTGGATCGGCGGCAACGACGGCGTCAGCGTGCTCGAGGATGGCCGCATGCGCGGGGTCGTGCCCGGCAGCGCCCTCCCGCACCCGCAGGGCTACAACCTGCTGGCCGAGCCGGACCGCCTGTGGATCGGCACGCGACGCGGCGTGGCGGTGCTGGAACACGCCGGTCCCCGCGCCGGTGAAATCCAGCGTCCGGCGGTGCTGGCGCCCATGGCGCAGGCGCAGATCAGCGGCATCGTCCGCACCGGCCCTGACACGCTGTGGTTCGCCACCACGGAAGGCCTGTACCGGCTGCGCGACGGTGTACTGCGCTCGTTCGGGCCGGACGACGGGCTCGATGACAACCGGGTGAACTACTTCCACCGGGACCCGGACGGCCGCATATACGTCGGCACCCAGACCGGGCTGTACGAGCTGCGCGACAGCCGCTTCGCCGTGGTCGGGCTGGACAGGGGCCTGCCGCCCAACCTCGACATCATGGCGATCCATCGCCTGGCCGATGGCCGGCTGGTGATCGGCACCTTCTCCGAGCGCACCTACTTCCAGCAGGAAGACCGCTGGCATGTGCTCGGTCCGGACCAAGGCATGCCGGCCAATTCGCCGTTCTTCCTGAGCGAATACGGCGGCTACCTGTGGACCGGCGGCATGCGCGGCATCACCCGGGTGCCGGTGGGCGACCTGGCCGGGCTGGCCGCCGGCACGCGCGCGGAGGTGCGTGGCGAGATGCTGCTCAACGAACGCGGCGACCCGATGAGCGGCCAGCAGGGCTATTGCTGCAACGGCGCCGGCAACGCCAAGGGTTTCCGTCGCGGCTCCACGCTGTGGCTGCCCTCGCGCGACGGCGTGGTGGCGATGGACACCGCCGCGATCCGGATGAACCCGCTGCCGCCCACCGTGGCGATCGAGCGGGTGAACGCCGGCAACGGCTGGTCCGCCGCGCATGCCGTCGCCGGGACCGAGCTGCCGGCCGATGCCCGCGACCTTTCGTTCGAGTTCACCGTGCTGAGTTTCCAGGACCCCAAGAGCAACCAGGTGGAATACCGCCTGCTCGGCTATGACAGGGACTGGAGCCGGGCCGACCCGCTCAACCGCAACGCGCGCTACACCAACCTGCCACCGGGCGACTACGTGCTGGAGGTGCGCGGGCGCAACAACGTAGGCGTGCCGAGCGCCCGGCCGGCGCGGCTGCCGTTCTCGATCCGCCCGCGGTTCCACGAGACCGTCTGGTTTCGCGTCGTGCTGGGGCTGCTGGCCGCCGCGGTCGCGTTGGCCGGCTACCGCTACCAGCTGCGCCGCCACCGGGTCCAGCGCGACGCGCTGGAGACGCTGGTGCAGCAGCGCACCGAGGCGCTGGCCGCCGCCAACGAACAGTTGCGCGAAGTCAGCCTGACCGATCCGCTGACCGGCCTGCGCAACCGCCGGCACATGGCTAGCCAGCTCCCGACCGACCTGGCCTATTACGACCGCGAACTCGAAAGTGGCAACCACCACGGCGAGGTGATGATGTTCGCGCTGGTCGACGTGGACTATTTCAAATCGATCAACGACCGCTTCGGCCACCGCGCGGGCGACCTGGTCCTGCAGCAGTTCGCCCAGGTGCTGAGCGCGCTGGTGCGTACCGGCGACTACGTGGTGCGCTGGGGGGGCGAGGAGTTCCTGCTGGTGTTCCGGCCGATGCCACCGGACAACCTCGCGGTCGTCGGCGAGCGCCTGCGCGCGGCCGTGGCCGGCCATGCGTTCGACATCGGCACCGGCGAGCCGTTGCACCTGACCTGCTCGGTGGGACTGTCGGAGTACCCGATGTTCCGCGACGATCGCGGCACCCCGACCTGGGAAACCATGGTCGAACTCGCCGACCAGGCGATGTACTACGTCAAGACCCACGGCCGCGACGGCTGGGCGGCGTTCCGGCCGACCGCCACCACCCGCCTGTCGACGCTGCTGCAGGACCTCCAGGCCGGGCCGGATCCGCTGCTGGAGACGGGTCGGCTGCAGTTGCTCGGCACCCGTGGTACGCCCGAGCCGGCCTGAGCGCCGGCCTCAGGCCCGCGTGCGGGCGATCCGCAGCACGTCGTCGAGCAGCCCTGCCGCGGTGACCTCGGCGCCTGCGCCCGGCCCCTGGATGACCAACGGTTGCGTGGGGTAGCGATCGGACCAGATCGCCACCTGGTTGTCGGTGCCGGCGCCGCCCGCCAGCGGATGGCCCTCGGGCAATGCTTCCAGTCCGACCCGCGCGCAGCCGTCCTCCAGGCGCGCGACGAAACGCAGCCGGGCGCCTTCCTTGCGGGCGCGGGCGAAGCGTTCCCGCAGGGCGGCATCGAGCGCGGGCAGCGCGGCGTCGACCTCCCCGCGCGGCAGGTCCGCCAGTGGCGCCGGCACCAGCGACTCCACCTCGACGTCGTCGTTCTCCAGTGCGTAACCGGCGGCGCGCGCGAGGATCAGGATCTTGCGGCGCACGTCCTCGCCCGAGAGGTCCTCGCGCGGGTCGGGTTCGGTGTAACCGGCTTCGCGCGCCTTCCGGACGAAGCCGGAGAACGCCCGCAAGCCGTCGTAATGGTTGAACAGCCACGCCAGCGAGCCCGACAGCACGCCGGCGACCGCGTGGATGCGGTCGCCGCCGGCACGCAGTTCGCGGATCGAACGCAGCAGTGGCAGCCCCGCACCGACGGTCGCCGCGTCACCGTATTCGGTGCGGCCCTGCGTACGCGCGGCCTGGACCTCGCGCCAGCGTCGCAGCGACGTGCCCTGCGCGAGCTTGCATGCGGTGACGACGTGGATACCCCCGGCAAGCCAGCCGGCGTGGCGGGCGGCGACCTCGTCACTGGCGGTGGCGTCGATGACGATGCGTGTCCCGTGTTCGCCCAGTGCCGGCGCGACATCGTGCAGGTCGGTGGGCAGCCGGTGTTCCAGGTCATCCGCGTGACCGCCCGACCACTGCTTCGCGTCGTCGACGCCCGCCGGACAGGGCAGCAGCGCACCGCGCGTGCGTGCGTGCCGCGAGTTGGCCACGTACACCAGCGACAGCCGCCCGCGCGCGTCGCACGGCGGTTCAGCCAGCCGCTGCAGCAATGCGGAACCCACCTGGCCGGTGCCGAGCAGGGCAATGCGCGCTTCCGGCACCGCCGATACGGGAGCCTGCGCGTGGACTCCGACCACGCTCGCGAGCGCGCTCATTTCGACACGCGACAGCGATCCGCGATCGCCGTGGCGACGCGCTCGAGTGCCGCGGCCATGTCGGCCCGCAGGTCGTCGACGTGCTCGATGCCGACCGACAGGCGCAGCAGGCCGTCGCCTATCCCGGCGGCGGCGCGCGCCTCGGGCGACATCGCCGCGTGGGTCATCGTCGCCGGGTGGGCGACCAGGCTTTCGACGCCACCGAGCGATTCGGCCAGGGTGAAGCACTGCAGGCCGTCGATGAAGGCGCGCACGGCCGGCTCCCCGCCCGCGATCTCCACGCCGAGCATTGCGCCGAAACCGCGTTGCTGGCGCGCGGCGATCGCGTGGCCGGGGTGCTCCGTCCGGCCGGGGTAATGCACCGTGCGCACCGCAGGGTGGTCGTCGAGCAGCTCGACCAGTGCGGCGGTGTTCTCCTGGTGCACGCGCAGGCGGGCGTCAAGCGTGCGCAGGCCGCGCAGGGTCAGGAAACTGTCGAACGGCGCGCCGGTGATGCCCAGGCAGTTGGCCCACCAGGCGAGCGACTCGTGCAGCGCCGCGTCGCGCGCGATCACCGCCCCGCCGACCACGTCGCTGTGGCCGTTGATGTACTTGGTGGTCGAGTGCACCACCACGTCGGCACCGAACGCGATCGGCTGCTGCAGCGCCGGCGACAGGAAGGTGTTGTCGACCACCGCCAGCGCACCG
This sequence comes from Lysobacter sp. CC-YZS074, assembly GCF_056739745.1. Classification (NCBI taxonomy): domain Bacteria; kingdom Pseudomonadati; phylum Pseudomonadota; class Gammaproteobacteria; order Lysobacterales; family Lysobacteraceae; genus Lysobacter; species Lysobacter sp. CC-YZS074. The sequence goes on from NZ_CP200301.1 coordinate 2,536,537, forward strand.
GCGGCGTGCGCGGCCTCGATCACGAAGCGCAGGTCGGTGATGCGCAGCAGCGGGTTGGACGGGGTCTCGATCCAGACCACGGCGGGGCCGGTGGCGAGCGCATCGCTGAGCGCCCGCGGGTCGGTCAGGTCGACCGTCAGCAACTCGAACGCGCCCTTCGCCGCCAGTGCGTTGAACAGCCGCCAGCTGCCGCCGTAGCCGTCGTGCGGCACCACCAGCCGGTCGCCGGGCCTGAGCAGCGCGTGCAGCACCAGGGCGATCGCGGCCATGCCCGTGGCGGTGACGACGCCGCCGGCGCCGCCTTCCAGCTCGGCCAGTGCGTCCGCCAGCAGGTCGCGGGTCGGATTGCCGCTGCGGGTGTAGTCGTAGCGGCGCTTGTCGTTGAAGCCGGCGAAGCTGAAGTTGGACGACAGCACCAGCGGCGGGGTGACCGCGCCGAACGCGGTGTCGCGGTCGATGCCGGCACGCACGGCGGCGGTGCAGGGCCGGCGCGTGGCGGCCGCGCCGGGCAACCGGTCGACGCTCATGCCGCCACCTCCGCATCGAGCAGCGCTTCGACCAGCACGCCGGCGATCGCCGCCTCCTCCTTGAGGAAGGCGTCGTGGCCGAACGGCGACTGCAGGACGCGCAGCCGGGTTTCGCCGCGCAGGCGCTCGACCAGTTCGTAGGCGTCGGCGACCGGCACCAGGCGGTCGTCGGCCACCGCCACGACGGTCACCGGCACGCGCACCGATTCGGGCTCCAGCGCCTGCAGGTCGATCGACTCGGACAGGCGCAGGAAGCCGGTCGGGGCCACGCGTTCGGCGAAGCGCGCGCCGCAGTGGTCGAGGTAGTCCTCGGCGCCGACCCGCACGCGGCCGTCGACCACGGTCGCGGGGTCGAAGCGGCGGTCGAACTCCTCGGCGGTCCGGTAGCTCAGGATGGCCAGTTGCCGGGCCAGCGCGAGGCCGTGGCTGTCGTCGCACTGCAGCGCGCCCAGCGCGACGGCACGGCGCTGCAAGGCACGCCACGCGCTCGAGTACGGGTGGGCGCGATGGCTGCCGCTGATCGCCACCAGTTGCTCCAGCCGGTGGCCATGGCGGGCGGCGAACTGCAGGCCGACCATCGCGCCGTACGAGCAGCCGACGAACGCGGCCAGGTGCCCGATGTCGAGCCGATCGAGCAACGCCGCGATGGCGTCGGCCTGGTCGGCGGGGTCCAGCGGCAGGTCGAGACGGCCGTCCGCCCCGAGCCAGTCGAACGACAGCAGGCAGTGGCGACGCGGGTCCAGCGCGCGGCCCGTGCCGCATTGCGCTTCCCACCAGCCCGGCGCGCGGGAGCTGTCGGTGGCGGCGACGTGGCGGTCGGCGGAGATGCCGCCGGCGACGAACACCACCGGCAGCGTCGGGTCCCCGAGCCGTTCATAACGAAGGGTCACGGTGTGGCGGCCTGCATGGCGCAGGTCGAGGTCCGTCCGGAATTCACCGCCGGTGGCGGGAACCACCGGAGTCGACCCGGGACAGGACAGGACGGAGGCGCCAGGCTCGCGGCGCGGGGGAGAAACGGAGACGGATTGCAGGCTCATGGCGGCTTCCTTGACGAGGGAGGCCATCGAGCTGAAGGAAGCACGCCCCTCCCCGCGGGAAGCGCGACGCAACCATCTTTCGGAGACCGGCCGGGCCGGGTCCGCAGGAATTGGCACCTTCACACCGCTGGCGCGGTGCTGGGTTGCCCCGGCTTCAAAGGGCCTGTCCCTCAGCCGGTCTCGATGGATGGCCGCAGTCTGCCGCCGCCTTCCAAGGATGTCAATCGCTTTATCCGGATAAAGCGATTTGTTTTTGGACGGACGATATCAGCGGTGACTGGAGCGGGCCGGCAGCGCCGGCAGCACTTACACTTCGCGCCCATGACCTCCCGCGCCTGTCTTCTGCTCCCGTTGCTGCTGGTCGGCGCCTGCGCCAGCACGCCACCCGCCGTCGAGCCGCCACCACCCGCCCCGTCGAACGCCGCCGCACCAGCACCGCTGGTGGTCGCCGAACGCTATGTTTCCGCGGACGATCAGGCCGACGAACTCGACTCGCTCGCCACTTGGCCGGCGCCCGACGGCCGTACCTGGCTGATTGCCAGCGCCAAGTCCAGCGACCGGCTGGTGGTGTTCGACGCCGACAGCGGCGAGCGCCTGCGTGCGGTCGGCGGCCCCGGTGACGCGCCCGGACAATTCGACCGCCCCAACGGCGTGGCCGTGCACGGCGACCACCTGTTCGTGGTCGAGCGCGACAACCGTCGCGTGCAGGCGTTCGCCCTGCCCGGCTTCGAGCCGCTCGGCCGCTTCGGCCCGGCGCAGTTGCGCAGCCCCTACGGTCTGTGGATCAACGAGACCGAGCCGGGCGAGCTGGAGATCTACGTGACCGACAGCTTCATGTACGGCGAGCGCTTCGACGTGGTGCCGCCCGCGGCCGAGCTCGACCAGCGCGTGCGGCGCTACCGGGTGCGGTTCGACCTGCGCTCGGGCGCGCTGCACAGCCGTTACGCCGGCGCGTTCGGTGACACCGGCGCGCACGCGCTGCGGGTGGTGGAGTCGATTGCCGGCGACCCTTCGCGCGACCGCCTGCTCATCGCCGACGAGCGCATCCCCGCGGCCGGTGGCGGCACCGCCTCCACGTTGCGGGAGTACCGCCTCGACGGGCGCGCGACCGGCCACAGCCTGCCGCAGGACATGTTCAGCGCGGAAGCCGAGGGCGTGGCGCTGTGGACGTGCACGGCGGACCTCGGCTACTGGATCGCGGTCGACCAGCTCGCCCCACGCACCGTGTTCCACCTGTTCGAGCGCGACAGCCTGCAGCCGGCCGGCAGCTTCCAGGGCGAGGCGACCGCCTTCACCGATGGCGTGGCGCTGCATGCCGCGGCCACCCGGGCGTTCCCGCAGGGCGCGCTGTTCGCGGTACACGACGATGCCGCGGTCGCGGCGTTCGACCTGGGCGACATCGCCCGGACCCTCGGCCTGGCCGCGGAGTGCGGCGGCTGACGATGCCGCGGTTTCGGCCGCTCGCGGGCGCAGCGCTGCTGGTGACGGTTGCAACGGCCCTGTCGCTGCCGCACCCGGCCGCCCGCGCCGGACAGGTGTATCGCTGGACCGACGCGGACGGCATCACCCACTACGGCGACCGGCGACCGGCGCGCGATGACGTGGAGGTCAGTACGGTGCCGGTGTTCGTCGAACCCGCGGCGATCGCGCGGTTGCGGATCGAAGCCGTCGAGGGTGGCTGGCAGGCCTGGGCCGACAACCGCCTCGCCGGGCCGGTCGAGGTGATGCTGCATTACAGCCGGCGCGAGAACGTCCGCAGCCGCCCCGCCCTGCCCGCGCGCGCGACGGTGACGGCCGGCGGCAGCGCGCTGGTGGCGGTGCTGGATGCCACCGATCCGGTCCGGGCGGTCGGTTTCGAGCTGCGCATGGACAGCCTGCCGGGCCATCCGAGCGCGGCGCCGCAGGACGTGGTCTACCGGTTGCCGCTGCACAGCGTGTCGACACGCATCGACCAGGGGTACGGCGGCCGCTTCAGCCACGTGGATCCGGAAAACCGCTACGCGGTGGATTTCGCCACGCCGGTCGGCACCCCGGTACTGGCCGCGCGCGACGGCGTCGTGATGCAGCTGGAGGCCGGTTTCGACCGTACCGGCCTGGACCGCGACCGCTACGCCGGCCGCGCCAACTTCGTCCGGATCCTGCACGACGACGGTTCGATGGCGCTGTACGCGCACCTCAAGGCCGGCGGCGTGCTGGTCCATGCGGGCCAGCGTGTCCGCGCCGGCCAACAGGTCGGACTGTCGGGGAACACCGGTTACACCACCGGGCCGCACCTGCACTTCGTGGTGCAGGTGAACCGCGGCATGCGGCTGCTGTCGCTGCCGTTCCGGATGGTCGGGCCGGCCGGGCCGCTGGAGATCGGGGCCGACGCGCAAGACGACAACGCGCCGGGCACGGAAGCACTGTAGGAGCGGCTTCAGCCACGATCGGATGGTCGTGCGCGCGCGCCGGTTCCACGATCGCGGCTGAAGCCGCTCCTACAAAGGCCTGCAGTCTCGGCGCGGGCCGCTCCGGAAGATCCGCCGCGGCCGCTTGCCGCTTTACGCCGCCTCGGCCATCTGCTCGTTGAGCAGCCGCCACTTGGGCAGCTTGTCGATCTGCCCGACCGAGCGCAGGTACGCCTCGTCGACCTCGGTCCCGGCGACCAGCGCCGACGCCACGTGCACCGCGCCGGCGACCCAGAAGCCTGCCATCCGCATGCGCGCCGGCTGGTGGTGGTTGGCGACCGCTTCGACGATCGGCATCGGCAGGCCCCACAGGCCCAGCAGGTAGGCACCGCCTTCGGCGAAATGCGGCCCGTCGGGATTCTGCTCGGTGCCGTCGGGCAGCGTGTAGCGCATGCCGGGCAGCAACCGGCCGACCTCGGCCAGCAGGCCGGCGGTGGCCGCCAGCTCGGCGCTGGAGCCACCGAGGATGCGCGCGGCCAGTTGCGAGGTGCGCAGTGCGCGGTCCTGCATCGCCTCGCGGTCGACGCCGTCGACCTCGGCCGGCGTGCCGAAGGCCTCGGCGGCCAGCACCAAGCGCTGGGTGTTCTGCAGGCCCAGGCGGGTGACCGCCGCACGGATGTCGGTGACCACGCGCCCGGCGGCGAAATACGCCGAGTTGCACAGGCGCAGCATCTTGGCCGCCAGCGCGGGGTCCTGCGCCAGCAGTTCGGCGACTTCGGCGCTGCTGGTGTCGGGGTCGCGCAGCAGCTGGGTCAGGTCGAGGTAGAGCTTGGGCGGCGGCGGCAGCGTTTCGATCCGGCCGACCGCCTCCTTCAGGTGGGCGTTGTCGAGCAGCTCGCGCAGCTCGGCCACGCTTTCGACCGCTTCGATCAGCTCACCGGCGTCGAGCGGCTGGCGCAACAGGCGGTGGGCACTGGCCATCGAGCGCAGGGCGTCGGCGTCCTGGCCCTGGTCGAGCAGCAGGATCCGCACCGCTTCGGGATGGTGTTCGCGCAGCTGCCCGAGCAGGTCGGGCCCACCGGCCTCGACCTCGCTCACCACCACGTCGATCGGCCGCTCGGCACCCAGGGCCAGCGCCGCGGCGGCGCTCTCGACCCAAAGCACGTCCCAGGCCAGACCGAAGTCGCTCAGCGCCTCCTCCAGCTCGCTGGCCCGACCGCGCTCCTTCCCCACGATGACAATCAGCACCTTCGTTCCTCTACCCGTCGCGGATTCCCCGCCTCCGCTGACAGTATCGGCCGTGGCCGACGGCGCTGAACCGCCGCTTGTGTGATTGCGTGGGCAGTTTTCGCCAGCCGCTATAATCCGCGCCTTCCCATTGCCCCGTGGCGCGCACGCGCGCGCCGTCGCCATGTCCGACGTTTCCCAAGAAGCCCTGCGCCGCCGCACCTTCGCCATCATCTCCCACCCCGACGCCGGCAAGACCACGCTGACCGAGAAGCTGCTGCTGTTCGGCGGCGCGATCCAGATGGCCGGCTCGGTCAAGTCGCGCAAGACCAGCCGCAGCGCCACCTCCGACTGGATGGCGCTGGAGAAGGAGCGCGGCATCTCGGTGACCTCGTCGGTGATGCAGTTCCCCTACGACGGCCACATCGTCAACCTGCTCGACACCCCCGGCCACGCCGACTTCGGCGAGGACACCTACCGCGTGCTGACCGCGGTCGACTCGGCGCTGATGGTCATCGACGTGGCCAAGGGCGTGGAGGAGCGCACGATCAAGCTGATGGAGGTCTGCCGGCTGCGCGACACGCCGATCATGACCTTCATCAACAAGCTTGACCGCGAGGGCCGCGACCCGATCGAGCTGCTCGACGAGGTCGAGTCGGTGCTGGGCATCCAGTGCGCGCCGATCACCTGGCCGATCGGCATGGGCAAGCGGCTCAAGGGCGTGGTCCACCTGGTCAGCGGCGAGGTCCACCTGTACGAGCAGGGGCGCAACTTCACGCGGCAGGACTCGACCATCTTCAAGTCGATCGACGACCCGGCGCTGGAAGCGGCGATCGGCGCGGCGACGCTGGCCGAGCTGCGCGACGAACTCGAACTGGTGCAGGGCGCGAGCCATCCGTTCGACCTCGACAAATACCTCGCCGGCGAGCAGACCCCGGTGTTCTTCGGCTCGGCGGTCAACAACTTTGGCGTGCAGCTGCTGCTGGACTTCTTCGTCCGCCACGCGCCGTCACCGCGCCCGCGCGCGACCACCGGCCGCGAAGTCGCGCCGACCGAGGACAAGCTGACCGGCTTCGTGTTCAAGATCCAGGCCAACATGGACCCGCAGCACCGCGACCGCGTCGCCTTCATGCGGATCTGCTCGGGCAAGTTCGAGGCCGGCATGAAGGCCTTCCACGTGCGCAGCGGCAAGGACATGAAGCTGGCCAACGCGCTGACCTTCATGGCCAGCGACCGCGAGATCGCCGAGACCGCGTATTCCGGCGACGTCATCGGCATCCACAACCACGGCACGATCTCGATCGGCGACACCTTCACCGAGGGCGAGAAGCTGTCGTTCACCGGCATCCCGAACTTCGCGCCGGAACTGTTCCGCCGCGCGCGCCTGCGCGACCCGCTCAAGCTCAAGCAGCTGCAGAAGGGCCTGGCCCAGCTCAGCGAGGAAGGCGCCACCCAGTTCTTCCGGCCGCTGATGAGCAACGACCTGATCCTCGGCGCGGTCGGCGTGCTGCAGTTCGACGTGGTCGCCTACCGGCTCAAGGACGAGTACGGCGTCGACGCGATCTTCGAGCCGGTGACGATCGCCACCGCGCGCTGGGTGCGCTGCGGCAACGAGAAGAAGCTCGAGGAGTTCCGCGACCGGAACGCGACGAACCTTGCGGTCGACGCCGCCGGGCAACTGGTGTACCTCGCCCCCACCCGGGTCAACCTGCAGCTCGCGCAGGAGCGGGCGCCGGACGTCGAATTCCTCGCCACCCGCGAACACGCGCACGCCGCCGCGCCGGACTGAGCGCACGCCCGCTCACGTCGCGCTGCCGGAGCGCCGGCTAGCCTCGCTCCGGTTCCGCTGGAGACGAGGTGGATATGAGGCAAGCCGGTTCCGCATCGCTGCTGCTCGCCACGGCGCTGGTCGCCTGCGGGGGGCAGGACAGCCCTGTCGCCAGCCCGCCGGCCGCGCCGCCCCCGGCCGCTCCTGCACCGGTTCCGGAGGCGCCCGCCGAATCCGCCGGGCCCGAACCGTGGGGCGGCAGCGTCCGGCTCTCCTACGCCTGCAGCGACGGCAGCACGGTGCGGGTGCGCTACGGTCATTACGACGCCACCGTCCACCTGTCGGACGGCACCACGAGCACCTTGCCGCGCGCGGAATCGGCTTCCGCGGGCGGCATCGACGCCTATGTCGGCGGGGAACTGGGGCTGCAACGCGAAGGCCGCTCGATCCGGTTGATGCGAACCGGCAGTTCGCTGAACTGCCACGCGCTGCCCGGCTCGGATTGATGTCACCGCTGAATCCTTCGCAACGCGTTCACCCACGCTTGACCGCGCGCTGCCGATGGTGGACACCCGATTGCCCGGAGAGCTGCATGCGCCCTGATTCCACCTTCGCCGCCAGGACATCCCTGCTGTTGATCGCGTGCCTGGGCGTCCTGGCCGTGGCCGGATGCGGGCAGACCGGGAACGACGACCTCGCTCCCCCGGCGGCCACCGAGCCGGGCGCCGCGCCGGTGCAGCCGACCCTGCCGGACGTCGACGCCAGCGACGACGACAGCACCACCATGCGCTACAGCTGCGAGGGCGGGTGGAATGTCGCGGTGCGTGGCGACGTGGTGCAGGTCACCGCCGACGACGGCCGGGTGATCGAACTGCACCGGGTTGCCGATCGCAGCCCGCCCCTGTTTGCCGGTGAAGCGCTGGAGTTCTCGATCGATGGCGACGGCGCCGTCCTGGGCCAGGACGAAGGCGGGCCCTTCACCTGCGAGGAAGCGGTCTGACCGCGGCACCGTGGCCGATCACACGCCCCCGCCGGAGGAACCCCGCGTCCGCGGCCCGGAACCCGCTCCCGATGGACGCGGCGCACTGCACTGGCCCCGCCGGCATCCATGGCTGACCGCCTTCGCACTGCTCGTGCTGGGCATCGTCATCCTGATCGTGCTGTGGGACTGGAACTGGTTCAAAGGTCCCGTCGAGCGTGAGGTCGAAGCGCGCACCGGGCGCGACTTCGAGATCGGCGGCGACCTGGACGTGGACCTCGGCTGGGTGCCGGTGATCAGTGCCGAGCGGCTCAGTTTCGGCAACGCCGAATGGGCCGCGCAGCCGGTGATGGCACAGGCCGACCGCGTGGACATCGGCATCGCCCTCAAGCCGCTGTTCCGCGGCCAGGTGCGTATCCCGGAAATCAGGCTGACCACCCCGCGCCTGCATCTTGAAACGGGCCCGGACGGCGGCAACTGGCAGTTCGGCGAGTCCACCGGTGGCAGTGACGTCGAGTTCCGCCGGGTCTGGGTCGACGACGGCCGGCTCACGTTCCTCGATGCGGCCAACAACACCAGTATCGACGTGGCCGTGTCCACCACCGACCCCGGCCGTGCGGACGTCGCCCCACCCATCGTCGTCAAGGGCGGTGGCCAGTGGCAGGGCAACGATTTCTCGGTGGAAGGCTCGGCCGAGTCGCCCCTGGCCCTGCAGGACCCCGACAGCCCCTATCGGGTCGACGTCCGTGCCCGCGCCGGCGCGACCCGGGCACACGCCCGCGGCACCCTGCTGGATCCGCTGCGCCTGCGCGACTTCGACCTCCAGATGGAACTCGCCGGCGCGAATCTCGAACACCTGTACCCGCTCATCGGCATCGCGATGCCGCCGACCCCGCCCTACACCCTCGAGGGCCATTTCACCCGCGACGGCACCACCTGGTTCTTCAACGATTTCAGCGGCGCGGTCGGCGACAGCGACCTGGGCGGCGACGCCAACGTGGACACCGGCGGTGAGCGCCCCTACCTGCGCGCCGACCTGCGCTCGCAGCGGCTGGATTTCGACGACCTCGCCGGCTTCGTGGGTGGCGCACCCGATGCGGAAGGCGACGAGACCACCAATCCCGAGCTTGCAGCCAAGGACGCCGCGCGCGAGGCGAGCGCCCGGGTCCTGCCCGATACGCCCTACGAACTCGACAAGCTGCAGGCGATGGACGCGGATGTGCGGCTCAAGGCCACGCGCATCAACGCGCCGTCATTGCCGATCGACGACATGGACGCGCACCTGCTGCTGGAAAACGGCCTGCTGCGGCTGGATCCGCTCAACTTCGGCGTGGCCGGCGGCGACATCCGCTCGACGATCCGCATGAACGCACGGGAGTCTCCGATCAGTACCCGCGCCGACGTCAACGCGCGGGGCCTGGACCTGTCGAGCCTGCTTCCCGATGTGGAACTCGCACGGAACGCGATCGGCCAGGTGGGTGGACACGCCACGCTGGACGGCACCGGCAACTCGATTGCGGCCATGCTCGGCAGCAGCGACGGCGAACTCGCGGTCGGCATGGGGCAGGGAAAGATCAGCAACCTCCTGATGGAACTGGCCGGCATCGACCTGGCCGAGATCATCAAGTTCAAGCTCACCGAGGACCGCCTGATCCCGGTACGTTGCGCCTTCGGCGACTTCAAGGTCGAAAACGGCCTGATGACCGTGCGCTCGCTCGCCTTCGACACCACCGACACGATCCTCGTCGGCGAAGGCACGATCAACCTGCGGGACGAGCAGCTGGACCTGACCATCAAGCCACGCCCGAAGGACCGCAGCCTGTTCGCGTTCCGCTCGCCGCTGCTAGTCGACGGCACCTTCAAGAACCCCAGCTTCCGCCCGGACCTGGGGCGGATCGGCCTGCGCGCGGCGATCGCCCTGACGCTGGGCAATATCGCGCCCCCCGCCGCTTTGCTGGCCACGCTGGAACTCGGACCGGGCGAGAACGCCTCCTGCGGCGGCCAGTACGCCGAATAGCAGCGACGTCAGTCGCGACCCGCTGACAACGGGGCCCTGGATCAACGCCGTGGAGGGACAGGCGACCCGGCCGGTGGTTTCCGCCAAGCTTGCCGGCCAGCTCGGCACTTCCAGCAATCCGCTATCCGGGTGTGAGGGACGAATGCCGCCGAGCGTCCGCGCAGCGAATAGAGCTGGTCGGTCATCCTGCCAGCACAGCCACCACAACCGCGTAGCAGCCTAGCTGGCGATGTAACGCTGCAACTGGTCCAGCTCGACCTGCTGGTCCTCGATCACCGCCTTGACCAGATCGCCGATCGACACCACCCCCAGCACCTCGCCATCGCGGACCACCGGCAGGTGGCGGATCCGCCGATGGGTCACCAGCTGCATGCAACGGTCGACGGTGTCGTCGAGGCCGACGCTGACCACGTCCGCGGTCATGATCTCGCGTACCGCGGTGGTCGACGAGGAGCGTCCCTGCAGCACGATCTTCCGGGCGTAGTCGCGCTCGGACATGATTCCGGCCAGCTGTCCCTCGTGGATCACCAGCAACGCGCCGATCCGCTTCTCGGCCATCAGCCGGATCGCGTCGATGACCGGCGCATCGGGGCCGATCGCAAAAACCTCAGGCGCTTTCGCTTCGAGCAGGTGCCGCACGCTGCGCATGGCTGCCTCCTTGGGCCGTGACCTGCCCGGAGGATACGCCCGCGCCGGGCAGCCACGCGTCAACAAGGTAGAGCGGCCGCTGCTTGGACTCTTCGTAGAGCCGGCCCAGGTACTCGCCGATCAGTCCCAGGGCGATCAATTGCACCCCGCCGAGGAACAGGATCACCGCCATCATGGTCGGCCAGCCCTGTACCGGATCGCCGAACAGCAGCGCCTTGGCGATCACCCACGCGCCGTAGGCAAAGGCCACCACCGCGGTCAGCAGGCCCAGGTACGTGGCCAGCCGCAATGGCGCGGTCGAGAAGCTGGTGATGCCCTCCAGGGCCAGGTTCCACAGGCGCCAGAAATTGAACTTGCTGGCGCCGGCCGCGCGCGGTTCCCGGTGGTACGGGATCGCGATGCGGTTGAAGCCGACCCAGCCGAACAGCCCCTTCATGAAGCGGTGGCGCTCGCGCAGCTGCCTCAGTGCGGCCAGTGCGCGCGGCGACAACAGGCGGAAATCCCCGGTGTCGGCGGGAATGGGCGTTTTCGACAGGCGACCGATCACCCGGTAGAACGCGTGCGCGGTGCCGCGCTTGAGCCAGCCCTCGCCCTCGCGTTCGAGCCGGGTGCCGAACACGTCGTCGAAGCCTTCGCGCCATTTGGCGACGAATTGCGGAATCAGCTCCGGCGGGTCCTGGCCGTCGGCGTCGAGGATCAATGCCGCGCCGCGCTCGACGTGGTCGAGCCCGGCGGTCAGCGCGAGTTCCTTGCCGAAGTTGCGCGACAACCGCAGCAGCGCAATGCGCGGGTTGTGTGCCGCCAGCGATTGCAGCACGGCCCAGGTCGCGTCCGAGCTGCCGTCGTCGACATAGAGCACGCGGCACTCGAGGCGGTGGTCGGCACGCACGGCCTCCAGCGCGGCATCGATGCGCGGCTGCAGCAACGGCAGGCTGTCGGCCTCGTTGAAGGCGGCGACGACGATGGTCAGGCAGTCGTGCGGGGCGTTCGCGCTCATGCCGGCATGTTAGCCGCCAGCCGGGCCTCTGTAGGAGCGGCTTCAGCCGCGATCGTGGAACCGGCGCGGACGGGCAATCATCCGATCGCGGCTGAAGCCGCTCCTACAGGCCTACGGTCGAGATCCTCGGACTGGAAGATCCGGTCAGTCCAAGCGTTCCAGATAACCCGCTCCGCCGATCTGCCGCATCTGGCGCTGGATGGCCCGGGTCCGCCGCTGCACGTAAGGGCCGGGACGGGCCGCACTGTACCGCCTGGGGCTCGGCAGCACCGCGGCCAGCCGCGCCGCTTCGGCCGGTCCCAGCTTCGAGGCGTCCTTGCCGAAGTACGTTCGCGCGGCGGCCTGTGCGCCGTAAACCCCGTCGCCGAACTCGGCGACGTTGACGTACACCTCGAGGATGCGCGCCTTCGGCCACAGCGCTTCGATCAGCAGCGTGTACCAGGCCTCGATGCCCTTGCGCACCCAGCTGCGGCCACTCCACAGGAACAGGTTCTTGGCCAGTTGCTGGCTGATCGTGCTGGCGCCGCGCACCTTGCCGCCGCGCGCGTTGCTGCGCCGCGCCTGCTCGATCGCATCCAGGTCGAAACCGTGGTGGTCGGCGAAGCGCTGGTCCTCCGAAGCGATCACCGCCACCGGCAGGTGCGTGGAGACCTCGTCGCGGTCGCGCCAGTCGTAGGCGAGCCGGAAGCCCCCCTCGCCCGCGCCCCACGCCTGGACCTGGCGAGCCAGCATGAACGCAGTGAACGGCGGGTCCAGGAAACGCAGCACCGCCACCTGCAACGTCGTGACCAGCACGAACAGCAACGGCAGTGCGAACAGCCAGCGCAGCCATCGACGGCAGCGGGGTGTCCTGTTTTCTCGTGTTGCTTGCACCGGTCCGCCTGAGCCCCCATTTCGGGCATTCGTCGCCATCCCGCGCGCATTATCCGCCATGCGCCCGATACCGGAGTGCCTGCCCATGACCCGAGCCACCGACCGGCCCGAACCCACCACGGCCCCGTCCGACAGCCTTACCCGGTTCCTGATCGAACAGGCCGGCGTGCGCGGCGTGCACGTACGCCTGCAGGACACCTGGCAGCAGATCCGCGCGCGCGTGGACGATGCCTTCGCGCAGGCGCCGGCCTCGGTGGAGATGCTGGGCGAAGCCACCGCCGCGGCCGCGCTGTTCACCGGTCATGCCAAGGTCGACGGACGGCTGTCGGTGCAGTTGCGCGGTACCGGCACCCTGCGCACGGTCTTCGCCGAATGCACCGCCGCCGGAACCGCGCGCGGCATCGTGCAGCTCTCCGAGGACGGGGGAGCGGTCTCCCGCGACCTGCGCGAGCTCGGCGACGGCGCGGTACTGGCGATCACCATCGAGAATCCCGCCCGCGGCGGCCGCGAGCCGGTGCGCTATCAGGGACTGGTGTCGCTGCAGTCGCCCTCGTTGTCGGAGGCGTTCGAAGACTACTTCCGGCAATCCGAGCAACTCCCCACACGGTTGCTGCTGGCCAGCGACGCCGGCCATGCGGTCGGACTGATGCTGCAGAAGCTGCCCGGTGACGCGGGCGATGACGACGGGTGGACCCGGGTGGGGGCGCTGTTCGACACGCTGGGCGTGGAGGAACTGCTGCGGGTACCGGGCGACGTCCTCATCGACCGGCTGTTCCACGAAGACGGTGTGCGGTTGCTGGGGCACAAGCCGCTGTCGTTTGCCTGCTCGTGCTCGCGGGAGCGGGTCGAATCCATGCTGGTCTCGCTGGGCGAAGACGAGGCGCTCGCGGCGGCGGCCGGAGGCGAGGCCAAGGTGCGTTGCGAGTTCTGTGGGGAGCAGTATCGTTTCAGCGAGGACGCGATCCGCGGGTTGCTGGCCGTCTCCGCGTCCGAACTGGGCGCTCCGCCGCGCTCCCAGTGAGTCCGTCTTCACGCTGCGTTGATTGTTAAGGATTCATAAACCCGATAAGATCGATCCACCTGGATTGGGGAACTACGCCGGTTCGCTCCGGTCGTATCGACACCGATGGACGTGCGCCTGCTCCGCCTGCCGTTAGCCCTGCTGCTCGCCCTTGGCGTGGCAACGGGCGTGCACGCACAGTCCAAACCGGCCGCACGCAAGGACGCCACCGTGCTTCCGGTGTGGAACAACGCCAGCGGCAAGCTCGAAGCCGTGCTGTTGCTGGAACCGACCGGCAGCTCCACCACCAGCGCGCGCTGGCGTGCAGGTCGCACGACGCTCGATGCGGCGTTCGGACTCGAGGCCGGGGACACACTCGGCCTGCTGTGCGACCGCAAGACCGGGCTCGCGGGCACCATCGGCAACCTGGCCAACCACTGCCTGCTCGCCGCGCTGGAGCAGGACGGTCCGCGCGCCAACGGCAGTCGCCAGTCCAGCATCGGCGCCGGCATCAGTCGCGCCGGGACCCGGCTCGCCCTGGCGATCGGCAAGGGCCACGACACCCTGCCGGCCTGGCTCAGCCCCGGTGGCCGCAGCAACCAGTTCGACCAGAACACCCTCACTGTCTACGGCCAGCAGAACATCGGCCGCGAAGCCACTGTTTCGATCGGCGGCACCTGGGCACGCGCGCGACTCATCCCCGCCGGCGACGTCCCCACCCTCGCCGATCGCTGGAACAGCCAGAGCATCACGGTGGGCGCCGGGCTGGGAGACTTCGGCGCGAATATCGTCGGCCGCGTCGTCGACACGCCGGACGAACCCGGGCATTGGGAAGGCCTCGGGGTCGGGCTGACCTGGCGCACCCCCTGGAGCGGCCAGCTCACCGTTGGCGCCGAGAACGTGGTCACCCGCGGCAAGAACCCGTTCGCGCCCGACAACGCGGACCAGGACGAAGGCACCGTGCCCTACGTCCGTTACGAACAGGACCTCTGAGTCCAGCGACCGGTCGCGGCGGCGGATTTTTTGTCGCGCCTGCCCTCTTCTGAATTCCGGACGGCGGCCCATACCTGCATACGCAGCGTTTCCGCATGCCTGCGCAGGCGCGCGGGACGGGTACAGCGACTACACCACCGTGCACGTCGGACGTCTTCCGATCGCGCTTTTTTTCGCTCGCTTGGACGCTGAATGCGACCGCCGACCCTGTTCGCGTTCGCGAATTTATAGCAAGTTACTGATTTGACAGTAATTATCGCGACGAAAAACGGTTTCGGACCGATTTGTTAACGACACTTTAATTTTCTCCAAAGCAGGGCTACCATCGGCCGACCTTGCCGGATTTGGCGTCTTTCTTGACTTCACCGGCGGGGTTCCCATGGGACACCAAGACTCACTTGGAGAGAGAGATGACCTTGAAGACCACCAAGCTCCGCGACGCGATCTCCTTCGCGCTCGTCGTGGGCGCCACCGCCGTCACCGGCTCTGCGTTCGCGCAGGACGCCGCCCCGGCCGAGCAGGAAGCCACCACGCTCGACCGCATCGAAGTCACCGGTTCGCGCATCCGCCAGGTCGACGCCGAAACCTCGCAGCCGATTCTGTTGCTGGATCGTGAAGACATCGAGCAGTCGGGCCGCACGTCGGTCGCCGAACTGCTGCAGAACATCGCCGTCAACGGTGCTCCGATCAACACCCAGGTCAACAATGGCGGCGACGGCTCGTCGACCGTGGACCTGCGTGGTCTCGGTTCCAACCGCACTCTGGTGCTGGTCAACGGTCGTCGCTGGGTGACCGGTCTGGGCGGCAGCGTCGACCTCAACACCATCCCGTCGGCCATGGTCGAGCGCATCGAGGTCCTGAAGGACGGCGCTTCCTCCATCTACGGCTCCGACGCAATCGCCGGTGTGGTCAACGTCATCACCCGCCAGAACTTCGAAGGTGCCGAAGCACACGCCTACGTCGGCCAGTTCTCGCAGGGCGACGGCGAGCGCACCTCGGCGGACTTCACCCTCGGCGCCAACAGCGACCGCGGCAACATCGTGCTCGGCATCTCGCATCACGAAGAAAAGTCGGTCATGGCTGGTGATCGTGAGATCTCCGCCGATCCGGCGTTCGGCTTCGGTCGCTCGCGCTACAGCGCGCTCGACGACCACGGTCAGATCTGGGAGCTCCTTGATGCCGCTGGCAACCCCACCGGCGACATCAGCGAAGCCGAATCCGTTGCCCAGTACGTACTCGACGACGGCGCCGATGGACGCGACCTGGACAACTACCATCCGTTCAGCAGCGCTGGCGGCGATGGCTACAACTTCGCGCAGGACAATTTCCTCCGGACGCCGCAGGAGCGTACGTCGCTGTATGTGCAGGGTCGCTTCGACCTGACCGACAGCGTTTCGTTCAAGACGGACGCTCTCTACAACGAGCGCCTGTCGGCCCAGCAGCTTGCGGGCTTCCCGCTCGGCGAAGGTAGCTATCTGTCGGGTGAGCAGGGACTGTCGGCGGACAGCTACTACAACCCGACCAACGGCACGCCCGAGGCGCGCGAGCTGAACTGGAGCCGCCGCCTGGTTGAACAGGCGCGCTTCTATGAGCAGGACGTCAAGACGTGGCACTTCTACGGCGGTTTCGAAGGCTTCTTCGACATCGGCGATCGGGGTTTCAACTGGGATATGGGCTATGCGTTCAATCGCAACGACCAGATCGACACCCAGGTTGGCGACGTCAACATGCAGAACCTTCGCAATGCCACCGGCCCGTCTTTCATGGATGCCGACGGCAACATCGTCTGCGGTACTCCCGGCGACGTGATTGAAGGCTGCACGCCGTTCAACCCGCTGAGCTCCCCGGGCGAAATCCAGGGCGACATGCTCAGCTACATCCTGTTCAACGCGAAGGACAAGTACCAGAACACGTCCAAGAGCTACACCGCGAACATCAGCGGCGACCTGTTCGAACTGCCGGGTGGCATGGCCGGTTTCGCGGCCGGTTACGAGCACCGTAAGGAATCGGGTTACGACATCCCGGACGCGTTCGTGTCCGCTGGCCTGACGTCGGGCAATGCCCGCCAGGCGACCTCGGGTGCATACTCGCTCGACGACTTCTACGCGGAAATCCTGCTGCCGGTACTGTCCGATGTGCCGGGCGCGCAGTTGCTCGAGTTCAGCCTTGCCAGCCGCTACTCCGACTACAGCAACTTCGGCGAGACCACCAACAGCAAGTTCGGTTTCAAATGGAAGCCGATCGACTCGCTGCTGGTTCGTGGTAACTGGGCGCAGGGCTTCCGCGCCCCCACCATCAACGATCTCTTCGGTGGTGCAGCAGCCAGCTACGATACGTTCGGCGATCCCTGCTCCATCGACAGCCCGTACTACGAGCGTCCCGAGGTGCAGGAGCGTTGCGCTGCCGCAGGCATTCCGACCGACTACGTCCAGCGCACGAACTCGGGCGAAGCCTACTTCGGCCAAACGGTATTCCCGTTTGACTGGGTGCCGAATCAGAACCTCGGTCCGGAGACCGCGACCAACAAGACCTTGGGCTTTGTGTACAGCCCGGAGTTCCTGGCCGGCTTCGACATCTCCGTCGACTGGTGGCAAATCGAACTGGAGGAAGCGATCAGCCGTCCGACCGCGACCTACATGCTTGATCAGTGCTTCGTCGAGGGCGACCAGGGTTTCTGCGACATTCTCTATGTCGACGGTGAGCTGACCCGCGATCAGTTCGGCACGATCACCTATCTCGCCCGCGGCCTGCGCAATCTTGCCCAGACCAACGTCGAAGGTTGGGACGTCAGCGCCCGCTACCGTACGGCCGAGACCGCTTGGGGCCGTTTCTCGTTCATGTGGGACAGCTCGTACATCTCCAACTACGAGTCCCGCTCCACGCCCGAGGGCGAGTTCAACTACGTGGTTGGCCTGTACAGCGCAGGTGCGCCGACCTGGCGTCTGCGTTCCAACCTCAATGCCGACTGGACCATGGGCGATTTCGGTCTGAGCTGGACTACCCGTTACTTCTCCGGCATGGAGGAAGACTGCCCGACGTTCGCGCTGTCGCACTGCTCGGATCCGGATCGTCGCGTCGAAGCGGGCGCCGAGCCGCGCAACCACATTGGCGCCACCACCTACCACGACGTCCAGGCGCGCTACAACACGCCTTGGAACGCGACCGTGTCGGTCGGTGTGAACAACGTGTTTGACAAGGACCCGCCGGTTTCGTACCAGCAGGCGAACTCCAACTCGTTCGACTACCAGTACGACACCCCCGGGCAGTTCTACTACATGGAGTACCGCCAGCGCTTCTGATCGATCCGTCGATCGAAGTGAGTGTCAGGAGGCGGCCCCGGCAACGGGGCCGCTTCTCTTTTGGGCGGCGCGATACTGTGGAGACGTAGAATTGAAATTCGACCAACGACCAACCGCCGACATGCGTGGAACCACACCATCCGCGGTTTCAGACGTCCACCGCGCCCGCGCCCGGAGCGCGGCCGAAAGTGGACGCGCGGGCGAGGCTCTCCAACACTTCCGCGCACTGCTGGAGGCCGTGCCCGACGATGCCGAGGCACTCAACTACGTTGCCGTCCTTGAGCTGTCGGCCGGCCGCGTCGCCGAGGCCGGCCACCTGCTGCACAGAGCGCTGCTGGCACATCCGGGCGACGTGCCCACTCTCAAGAACAAGGGGCTGCTGCTGTTGCGGACCGGACAGCTCGACGAATCCGAGCAGGTATTCCGTGGACTGATCAAAAACGATCCCGAATTCTTCGTGGCGCGGCTGTATCTTGGCGTCATCCTCGAACGACGCGGCGATGCCCGTGGCGCCACCATCGAATACTTCAGCGCTGTCTCCAGGGCGCAGTCGCTGGGCTACTGGACTTCACCCGCAACCACCCCTCCCGGCATCCGGTCCGCGGTCGAGCACGCCATGGCGGCCGCCCGTGACGGCAGGGGCCGTCTGCTCGCGGCGGTGCTGGCCCCGCTGAAGGAGCGCTTTGGCGCCGGATCGCTGGACCGGGTCGAGCGATGCCTCGCCAGCCATCTGGGGGGGACACGCGCCACACCTCCGGACAGCAGACAGAAGCCCCAGTTCCTCTACTTCCCGGACCTTCCATCGGAGCCCGTGCTGTCGCGCGAACTGTTCCCGTGGTATCCGAAGCTGGAGGCCGCCACCGACGCGATTCGCGAAGAGCTGCTCGCGGTACTCGGGGACCAGCCACAACTGGAACCTTTCCTGGGCGAGCCACCGCCGGGAATGAAGTCCAGCTATCTGGGCGGGAACGGCGAATCGGACGCGCCACGCTGGGACGCGTTCTTTTTCTACCGGCATGGGCAGACTTTCGAAGAGAACGTTGCCAAGTGTCCCCGCACGGTTGAAGCACTCGACCAGGCGCCGATAGTGAGGATCCGCCAGCACGCGCCCGAAGCGCTGTTCTCGGTGTTGGGTCCCGGGTCGCACATCCGTCCCCACCACGGTGTCACCAACACCCGCGTCGTCACCCACCTGCCCCTGATAGTTCCGCCTGATTGCCGGCTGCGGGTGGCCGACCATGTCCACACCTGGGAGCCCGGGCGCTGTTTCACCTTCGACGACACGTTTGAACACGAGGCGTGGAACAAGGGCACGGCGACCCGCGTGATCCTGTTGTTCGACGTCTGGAATCCCCACCTGACCGAGGTGGAGCAGATCGCGCTGGCGGAGCTGGTGGCCGCCATGGGCGACCTCGACGCTGAGGCGATGTGACTTCGGAAATGGAAAGCCCCGGGTTCGGCCGGGGCTTTCGAGGTCTTAGAAGCGCGCAGGCTACAGCGACTCCGCCACCCGCTGCTGCTCATCCTTCAAAGCCTGCGGCATCCGCGGACCGTAGGTGTCGAGGTATTCGCCGATGCTGTCGAATTCGGCCTTCCAGCCCTCGCGCTCGAAACCGAACAGCTTCTCGCGCGCCTCGTCGCCCAGTTCGACTCCGTCGAGGTTGAGGTCGGCGGTGGACGGCAGGTGGCCGATCGGGGTCTCGACCGCGCTGGCCTCGCCCTTTACCCGGCCGATCATCCACTCCAGCACGCGCAGGTTGTCGCCGAAGCCGGGCCAGAGGAACTTGCCGTCGTCGCCCTTGCGGAACCAGTTGACGTGGAAGATCTTCGGCAGCTTGTTCTCGCCGTTGTCGAACGACAGCCAATGGCTGAAGTAGTCGGCGAAGTTGTAGCCGCAGAACGGCTTCATCGCCATCGGGTCGCGGCGCATCACGCCGACCGCGCCGGTCGCGGCGGCGGTGGTCTCCGACCCCATCGCGGCGCCGACGAGGACGCCGTGGGTCCAGTCGCGGGCCTCGAACACCAGCGGCACCAGCGAGGCGCGACGGCCGCCGAAGACAATCGCGCTGATCGGCACGCCCTCGGGGTTCTCGGCTTCCGGCGAGTAGCTCGGGCAGGCCTTGGCGCTGACGGTGAAGCGAGAGTTGGGGTGCGCGGCCGGGCGCTTGTCGGCGTCGTAAGGTTCGCCGCGCCAGTCGGTGGCGGGCTCGCCGTAGCCCAGGCCCTCCCACCACGGCTGGTTGTCCGCGGTAACGCCGACGTTGGTGAAGATCGCATCGCGCTGCAGGCAGGCCAGTGCGTTGGGGTTGGACTTCCTGCTGGTGCCCGGAGCGACGCCGAAGAAGCCGGCTTCCGGGTTGATCGCGTACAGGCGGCCGTCCTTGCCCGGACGCATCCAGCAGATGTCGTCACCGACCGTGGTGATCTTCCAGCCGTCCTTCAGGTACCCCTCCGGCGGGATCAGCATCGCCAGGTTGGTCTTGCCACAGGCCGACGGGAAGGCCGCGGCAATGTGGTGGGTCTCGCCCTGCGGGTTGGTGATGCCGAGGATCAGCATGTGCTCGGCCAGCCAGCCCTCATTGCGCGCCTGGTGGGAGGCGATGCGCAGGGCGTGGCACTTCTTGCCCAGCAGCGCGTTGCCGCCGTAGCCCGAGCCGTATGACTTGATCGTCAGGTCCTCGGGGAAATGCATGATGAAGCGGCGATCGGGGTCGAGCTCGCCGGTGGAGTGCAGGCCCTTGACGAAGCTGGCCTCACGCTCGATCCGCGCCAGCGCCGGCGCGCCCATGCGGGTCATGATGCGCATGTTGGCGACCACGTACGGGCTGTCGGTGATCTCGACGCCGCAACGCGACAACGGCGAATCGATCGGGCCCATGCAGTACGGGATCACGTACATCGTGCGCCCTTCCATGCAGCCTTCGAACAGCGCGTCGATCTTGGCGTGGGCCTCGGCCGGGGCCATCCAGTGGTTGTTCGGGCCGGCGTCGTCGCGCTCGGGCGTGCAGACGAAGGTCAGGTGCTCGACGCGCGCCACGTCGTCCGGGCTGGAGCGGTGCAGCCAGCTGTTGGGATGGGTCTGCTCGTTGAGCCGGATCAGGGTGCCGTCGGCCTCCATCGCGCGCACCAGTTCCGCGTTCTCCGCGTCGCTGCCGTCGCACCAGTGGATCCGGTCGGGACGGGTCAACGCGGCGACCTCGGCGACCCAGGCGTTCAGCGCCTCGAGTTTGCTGCCGGCAGTCGCGGCGACGGGTACAGCTTCGGAAATGGCATTCACGGCATTGGCCTCCAGCCGGTGGGTTTCGAAAACGGGAACGGAGTGGACCCGGACGCGCCGGTCACTCGGAGGGAATCAGGGTCGCCATTACGTGCTCGACGTAGGCTTCGAACTCGTCGTGCTGCAGCCGGGCCTGGTGCAGCTGCAGGTTGAGCTGCAGGAAGCCGATGTAGGCGGCATACGCCAGCCGGGCACGGTGCTGGGCATCCGTACGCCCCAGGCCGGCCTGGCGGAACGAGGCGGTCAGGTATTCCATCCGGCGCTCGGACACCCGCCCGATCACCGGCTGCACGGCCGGGTGGTCGAGGGCCTTGAGCAGTTCCGAATAGATGACGTGCGACTTGTATTCGTGCGCGACCAGGTTGAACAGCGCGCGCAGGCGCTCGCTGGGATCGGCGATGGCTTCCAGCTGGCCGAACACCTGCTCCTGCTCGACCTTCTCCCAGCGCTCCAGCGCCGCCACCAGCAGGGCGTCGCGCGAGGGAAAGTGCCAGTAGAAGCTGCCCTTGGTCACGCCCAGGCGCCGGGCCAGCGGTTCGACAGCCACCGCGGCCACGCCCTGCTCGGCGATCAGGTCGAGCGCGGCCTGGCCCCAGTCGTCGGCGCTGAGGCGGCCATTGCGTTCGGGACGGGCGGTGGCGGCGGGCGTGTTCATGAGGTCACGATTGTAGCAACCGTACGGCACCGACGGGGAGCGTACTGAAGCGCGGCCAGGCGCGTGAAGTTGACACGGTGCCGGAGAGACTACCATACTCGTGCGTATGTTGATCGGCGGGGCAGTGCCCGCGCCTGTCACGCCGCAGTGATTACCTTTAATTGTCAGTCGCACCGCCGCTGGAGCGTCCACATGAGCATTGCCGTCCCTTTCCTTGCCCTCCTCCTGGTGGGCGGGTTCGCCGCCTACCATCGCCTGCGGTTGCCGACTTGGGCCGTATTGACCGCCGTCGTCCTGTTGGCGTGCTGGCTGCTCGGCGCCAGCGGTGTGGCCACCGTCGTGGCCGGCGTGATCGCCGCGATCATCGCGGTGCCGCTGCTTCTGCCGCAGATCCGCCTGCCCTTCATCAGCAAACCGTTGCTCGGCTTCTACACCAGGATCCTGCCGCCGCTGTCGGAGACCGAGCGCTCGGCGCTCGAGGCGGGCACGGTCGGTTTCGAGGGCGAACTGTTCTCGGGTCGCCCCGACTGGCAGGTGCTGCTCGACCAACCCGCCCCGACCCTGACCGCCGAGGAGCAGGCCTTCCTCGACGGCCCGTGCGAAGAGCTATGCCGGATGACCGACGACTGGGACATCACCCACGTGCGCGCGGACCTGCCTCCGCAGGTCTGGGACTTCATCAAGAAGAACAAGTTCTTCGGGATGATCGTGCCCAAGGAGTATGGCGGCCTCGGCTTCTCCGCGCTGGCCAACCACAAGGTGATCCAGAAGCTGGCATCGATCTCCTCGGTGGTCAGCTCGACCGTAGGCGTTCCCAACTCGCTCGGCCCGGCCGAGCTGCTGATGCACTACGGCACCCGGGAGCAGAAGGATCATTACCTGCCGCGCCTGGCCGATGGCCGTGAAGTGCCGTGCTTCGCCCTGACCGGCCCGTGGGCCGGTTCCGACGCGACTTCGATCCCGGACTTCGGCGTCGTCTGCATGGGTGACTGGAACGGCGCGAACGTGGTCGGGGTCAAGCTCACGTTCGACAAGCGCTACATCACCCTCGCGCCGGTCGCGACCCTGATCGGCATGGCGTTCCGGATGTACGACCCGGACGGCCTGCTCGGCGACCGGCGCGACATCGGCATCAGCCTGGCGTTGCTGCCGCGCGAAACCCCGGGGATCGACATCGGCCGCCGCCACTTCCCGCTCAACAGCCCGTTCCAGAACGGTCCGCTGCACGGTCGCGAGGTGTTCATCCCGCTGAGCCAGCTGATCGGTGGCGAGACCTATGCCGGCAAGGGCTGGCAGATGCTGGTCGAATGCCTGTCGATCGGCCGCTCGATCACCCTGCCCTCCACCGCCAGTGGCGGCGCCAAGCTCGGCGCCATCGTCACCGGCGCGTACGCGCGGATCCGCAAGCAGTTCGGCCTGTCGATCGGCCGCTTCGAGGGCGTGCAGGAGGCGCTGGCGCGGATCGCCGGCAACGCGTACACGATCAGTGCGTTGTCCGAGGCGTCCGCCGCGGCGGTGACCCGTGGCGAACTGCCGGCGGTGCCGTCGACGATCTCCAAGTACCACTGCACCGAGATGGGCCGCCAGGTCGCGCAGGATGCGATGGACATCCACGGCGGCAAGGGCATCATCCTTGGCCCGAAGAACTACCTCGGCCGTAGCTGGCAGGCCTCGCCGATCGCGATCACGGTCGAGGGCGCCAACATCATGACCCGCTCGCTGATGATCTTCGGCCAGGGTGCCATCCTGTGCCATCCGTGGGTGCTCAAGGAGATGAAGGCCACCACGCTGGCGGACGAAGACGAGCGCGTGCGCGAGTTCGACCGCAACCTGTTCGGCCACATCGGCTTCGCGATCTCCAACGCGGTGCGATCGCTGTGGTTCGGCCTGACCGCCGCGCGGCTCGGCAAGGCGCCTGGCGACGCCTACACACGCCGCTACTACCGCAAGCTCAACCGCTACTCGGCGGCGCTGGCGCTCTGCGCGGACACCTCGATGCTGCTGCTCGGCGGCAAGCTCAAGTTCAAGGAGTCGCTGTCGGGTCGCCTCGGCGACGTGCTGAGCCAGCTGTACATCGCCAGCGCCGTGCTCAAGCGCTACGAAGACCAGGGCCGGCCCGAGGCCGACCAGCCGCTGCTGGCCTGGTCGCTGCTCAACGCCGTGCACAAGATCGAGGTCGCGCTGTCGGGCGCGCTGCGCAACTTCCCGGTGCGGCCGGTCGGCTGGCTGCTGTGGGCCCTGATCTTCCCGTTCGGCCGTCGCGCCACCCCGCCGGGCGACCGTCTCGGCCGCCGTGCCGCCTCGCTGCTGATGTCGCCCAACGAGGCGCGCGACCGCCTGGCCGAGGGGGTGTTCACCACCCCGGGCCCGAACAACCCGGCCGGCCGGGTCAACAGCTACCTGCAGGCCGTGGTGCTGGCCGAACCGGTCGAGCGCAAGTTCCTGAAGGCGATCAAGAACAGCGACATCGAGTCGTTGAGCTTCGCCGAGCAGCTAGATGAAGGCGTGCGGGAAGGCTGGATCAACGCCGACGAGCGCCGCCAGCTGGAAGCGCTGCGCGCGATGACCGTCGACACGATCAGCGTCGACGACTTCGACCCCGAGGAACTGCGCTCGGCCGGCTATCGCGACGAATCGCCAGACCGGCGCGCGGTCGCCTGACCACCACCGCGGATTGATGGAGAACGGCGGGCCCGGGCCCGCCGTTTTTTTTGCCCGCTAGGGCTCCCCGGCGGCCGCGCGATCCGCCGGAAGGCTGCGCTGTGCCCGCACCACGCCCCACGCCCCAGCGGCAAAGCCCAGCGCCACGACCACGCCGGTCGCGAACACCGCCGTGGAACCGAGCACCGCCACCGCCTTGTGCACCCATACGAACGTAAGGTCGCCGCCGCGGTAGACCACGGTGTCGATCACCGCCTTGGCCTTGTAGCGGGCCTCGCGGTCGACCCGGGTGTACAGGGTTTCGCGACCGGGCTTGGCCAACGAGAACTCGCCGGCGCGGGTCGCCACCTGCACCACCGCCACCATCAACGGCAGGGGCGAGGCGGTCAGCATGCAGTAGCCGAGCAGGATCGCGAACGCGGGAATCATCAGCGACGGCGCCACGCCGTGCCGGCGCAGCAGCCAGCGGGTCAGGAACAGCTGGACCACCAGGGTGAGCCCGTTGACCGCCCAGTCGATCGTCGCGTAGTAGCGCGTGGCCGCTTCGGCCGTCGGGTAGAACTCGCGGACGATCGCCGCCTGCTCGTTGTAGAGCAGGGTGCCGACCCCGACGCCGAACAGCATCATGAGGGCGAGCGCGCGCAGCAGCGGGCGTTCCCACACCAGGCGCAGCCCCGCCAGCACCGAACCGCCCATCGCCACCTCGCCGCTGCGCTCGCCGTGCAGGCGTTCGCGCTGCAACGCCCAGGGACGCAGGCGCAGGATGCACAGCAGGCACACGGCAAGGAATCCGGCGGACACCAGCAGCAGGTTCGCCACGCCGAGCGGTCCGACCAGCCAGCGCGTGATCGCCGGCCCCACCAGCGCGCCGATCGTGCCTCCCGCGCCGATGTAGCCGTAGAAGCGCTTGGCGTGCTCGTTGTCGAACACGTCGGCCATGAAGCTCCAGAACACGGCGACCGCGAACAGGTTGAACACCGCGCTCCAGATGTAGAAGGCGGCGCCGCGGCCGGACACGCCGGTGTCGAACAGCCAGTAAAAGCCGCCAAGGCAAGCGATGAAGACCAGGTACACCACCGGCAGGAACACCCGCCGCGGGAATCGCGCGACCAGCGCGCCGTACACCGGTTGCAGCAACACCATCGCGACGAACACCACGCTGAACAGCACCTGCAGCGTGTAGTCGCCAAGCGGGAAACCGGCACCTGCAGAGAGCTCGACCAGCCAGCGCGGAAACACCGTTGCGGCGTCGCCCGACGCGCCCATCGCATCGCGCACCGGCCGCAGCACGTAGTAGCCGCACAGCAGGCTGAAGAAGTACAGCAGCGACCACCACAACGGCGGCGACTCGGCCAGCGCACCACGGAAGCGATGCAGGCGTGAGGTGGCAACGGAGGTCAAGGACGGAGGCCGGCGGACGATGCGGCACGGTAGCCGAAGACGGCCGCCGCTGTCAGTGGACGGCACCGAATACCGGCGGCAACGGGCAATGCAGCACGGCGCATACGGTGCGCAGCAGCTCGGCTTCGGCGACGCTGACCCGGCCGTCGTGGCTGATCGCCACGGTGACCGCCTCGACGAGCACCTGCTTGGCCAGCGGGTCGAGCGCGTCCAGCGGCGACCACACCGTGTCGAGCGCGCGCACGAAATCACGCGGCGGCTGGTAGGGGATGTGCTCGCGCGGGAGGACGCGCTGCATGCCGGCGAGATAGGCATGGCGGGCGGATGCCTGGTCGGCATGCCCCGCCTGCGCGACCACCCCAAGCAGGGTCGCGATCTCGTTTCTGAGCGCCCCCGGCTTGCGACGTCCGAAAGCGACGTGGCGTCCCGGGTCGAGTGATTCGCGCAGCTGGACCACCAGCAGACGCCCCAGACAGTGCTCGAACAGGGAAACGCCACCGTCGGCCGACACCATGGCGTCCACCGCGTCGAGGAAGAGTTCGCGTTGCGGACGCGGGCGCCGCCGCAGCACCGGAAACGCGAGCTCGGCCAGCGGCAGGCGCAGCATGGGGTGCAGCGGCGCGAGGTGGCGCTCGTGCAGGTCACGCGCACGTTCCGCCACGGGCGCGCCGAGCCGCCCTCCGATCCCGAACAACTGCCGTCGCGCCACGGCACCGTCGCGGTCGAGGAGCAGCCCGAGCAGCATCGGCATCACCGCTTCGCGGTCGCGTGCCAACGCCCTCAAGGGCTCGCCCAATCCACCGACGACCGCATCCGCACGGCGCTGGTCGTCGCCGTCCGGGCTGCCGACGTGCGCGGCCACCATCGCCGCGCTGATGCCCTGTTCGGCATCCGTTCCCGGCAGGCCCGCGGGAACATGCAACCCCAGGGCCATGTCTTCCGGCAGGCCGTGTGGCGGCTGATCTGCCCACTGGCGCGAAAGCGCCTCCAGCCGGGGCGCGTTGAAGCCCGGTTCCAGTGCGCGGATGCGCTCGAGCAGCGGCGGGTGGGTGGCGAACCAGGACTCGAGTCGCCCGCCCCACCCCGAGCCTTCGCCGAACAGCATGTGACTGATCTCCTCCGCGCCGCCCGACGCGAGTGCGGAGCCGTCCTCCAGCCCGCCGATCTTCTTCAGCGCCCCGGCCAAGCCCGCGTTCTGGCGGGTGAACTGCACCGCGCTGGCGTCGGCCAGCCGCTCACGGCTGCGGCTCACGCCGGCCCGGATCAGCCGCGCGAAAAGCAAGCCGATCCAGCCGATCACGATCATCAGCCCTCCGACCGTCATCACCCCGAACGCCAGACCGCGCCCCCGGGTGCTCAGGCCGGCGCTGCCGAAATCCAGTACGTGCCGGCCGATCAGCCCCAGCATGGAAATGCCGTACAGCACGCCCACCAGCCGCAGATTGATGCGCATGTCACCGTTGAGGACGTGGGCGAACTCGTGCGCGATCACGCCTTGCAGCTCGTCGCGGTTGAGCCGTTCCAGCGCGCCCCGGGTGACCGCCACCACCGCGTCGGCGGGCGTGTGGCCGGCGGCAAAGGCGTTGATGCCCGGTTCGTGGTCGAGCACGTACAATCGCGGCACGGGCACGCCCGAGGCGATGGCGACCTCTTCGGCGACGTTGCGCAGGCGGCGCAGGTCGGCGTCGGTGCAGTCCTCCGCTACCGGCATACCGCCGAGTTGCGCGGCGATCGCCTCGCCGCCGCCGGCCAGGCCGGCGATGCGGTACAGCGACCCGCAACCGATCACCATCAGGGTCAGGACCGTGGCGACCCCCACCGCGGCAACGCTGCCGCCGGTCACCAGCCACGCCAGCGCGTCGACTGCCAGCACGATGGCGCCGACCGCGAGCGCGAACAGCACCACCAGCCGCGTCGTCGTCCGGCGCGCGGACGCCTGGCGTTCGAAGAAGTTCATGGCCGGGCCCCCACCCGGGCGTCAGCGGCCGGAAGCCGCCACGCCGGTCGTCAGAACCGCACCTGCGGGGCCAGCCGCATCTGCGGCTGGTCGGCCGGCAACGACAGCGGTGCGGCCGCGGCAAAGCCGAAGTTGCCCGCGATCAGGCTCGACGGGAAGACCTCGCGCTTGTTGTTGTATGCCATGACAGCGTCGTTGTAGGCCTGACGCGCGAAGGCCACCCGGTTCTCGGTACTGGTCAGCTCCTCGGTGAGCTGCGCCATGGTCCGGTCCGCCTTGAGCTCCGGATACGCCTCGGCCACCACCATCAGCCGGCCCAGCGCACCGTCGAGCTGGCGCTCGCCCGCATCCAGCTGCGCCATCGCCCCGGCGTCGCCGGGCCGCGACTTGGCCGCCGCCAGTCCGGACACCGCGGCCGCGCGCGCCTGGATGACCGACTCCAGCGTTTCGCGCTCGTGGCCGAGATACGCCCTGGCGGTTTCGACAAGATTGGGGATCAGCTCGAAGCGCCGCTGCAGCTGGACGTCGATCTGGGCGAACGCGTTGCGGAACGCGTTGCGCGCGGTGACGAGGCCGTTGTACATGCCGATCGCCCAGAACATGAACAGGAGGAACAAAGCCAACAAAATCATGAAGCTGAACATGTTTGCTCGCGTAGTCCGGAAATTCGGCGCTATGATCGGTTGCCCCGAGCATACGCAGGCATAGCGACCTATGAAAGACGAAGCCGGCCGGCTCCCTCGCATTGGTGGGCGCTTGGGTGCGCTCGCTTTCCTGCTGACCCTGACCCTGGGTTCGGCCGCGCAGACGTCACTGCCCTGGGGTGCTCATCCCGCGCCGGATACGGCAACGTCCGGATCGGCCGTCCCGGCTTCCGGCACGACTGAGGCCGCACCCGCGCCGACCGCCGCGGTTCCGCAGCCACCGGCTCGTCCGCCGGCCGCGCCCCTGCCGCCCGAGTTCGACGTACGCATGTTCGAGGCGATGGCGCAGCAGATCGTCGTTAATCAGCGTGTGCCCGGCCTGGCCATGGCGATCGTCCACGACGGCA
The DNA here is from genome assembly GCF_056739745.1 of Lysobacter sp. CC-YZS074. NCBI lineage: Bacteria > Pseudomonadati > Pseudomonadota > Gammaproteobacteria > Lysobacterales > Lysobacteraceae > Lysobacter > Lysobacter sp. CC-YZS074. The sequence goes on from NZ_CP200301.1 coordinate 2,565,291, forward strand.
AGGTGCTGAGTGCGCGCGGCTACGGCATCACCGACGTCAGCGACGCCGAACCGGTCGACGCCCATACGGTGTTCCGCCTGGCTTCTTTGTCGAAGGCGTTCGCCGGCACGCTCACCGGCCTGCTGGTCAGCGACGGCATGCTCCGCTGGGACAGCAAGCTCACCGACTACATGCCCGGCTTCCACCTGAGCCAGCCCGGCGCGGCGCAGAAGATCACCGTGGCCGACCTGCTCAGCCACCGCGTCGGCCTGTCGCACAACGCCTACGACCGTGACCTCGAAAACTACGTCGATTACCGCACCCTGACCCGCAAGCTCGCCAACGCGCCGCTCAAGTGCGAACCGGGCACCTGCTATGCCTACCAGAATGTCGCCTTCAGCCTGATCGGCGACATCGTGTTCGCCACCACCGGCGACTTCTACAGCCAGGAAGTGCAGCACCGGCTGCTGAAGCCGCTCGGGATGAACGACGCCAGCCTCGGCCTGGAAGGCATCGAATCGAGCGCCCGCTGGGCCAAGCCGCACGTGCGCGGCCGCGGCGGCTGGGTGTCGGTGATGCCCAAGCCGACCTACTACGAAGTCGCCCCGGCGGCCGGTGTCAACGCCAGCGCCACCGACATGGCGCAGTGGCTGATCGCCCAGACCGGCCATCGCACCGATGTCATCCCGGCTCCGTTGCTGGCCACCCTGCACCAGCCGCTGGTCGACACGCCGTACCAGACCCGCAGCTCCGCGTGGCGGCGCGCGCGGCTGGACTGGGCCGGCTACGGCCTGGGCTGGCGACTGTACGACTACGCCGGCGAGCGCCTCGTCTACCACGCCGGCGCGGTGCAGGGCTATCGCGGCATGATCGCCGTGCTCCCCGGGCAGGACCTCGGCATCGCCGTGTTGTGGAACGGCGAAAGCTCGCTGCCGTCCGGCCTGCTGCCGACGATGGTCGACCGGGCCCTGGGCATTCCGTCGGAAGCGACCGCCTGGCTCGATATCGATTTCGACCAGCCGACCTGGTACGCGGAGAACGGCCGCACCGCCCCCGGCAGCACCGCGACCCGCGCAACCGCCGCGCCACGGTGATGCACCCGCGTCGCTGGTAGCGGGCGACTTCGCGCGGATTGCGCGTTGCCCGGCATTGCGCGGGTAGCGCTTCACCACGCCTGATCCTGCCCATTAAAAAACCCTCCCCCGCCTGGGCCGCGGGGGAGGGTGCATTTGCGGTGTTGCGGTACCGGGTCGGCTTAGATCATCGGTGCCGGAGTGGCCGGCATCGCGGTCGGGGCCTGCTGCTTCTTGGTGGCGCGGCGGGTCGGCTTCTTCGCAGCCGTCTTCTTGGCGGCCGGCTTCTTCGCGGCAGCCTTCTTCGCCGCCGGCTTCTTGGCAGCCGTCTTCTTGGCGGCCGGACGCTTGGTCGCCGCCTTCTTGGCGGTCTTCTTGGTCGCGGTCTTCTTGCTGGCCGACTTCTTCACCGCCTTCTTGGCCGTGGCCTTCTTTGCCGTCGCCTTCTTCGCGGTGGCCTTCTTGGCGGTCTTCCTGGTCGCGGTCTTCTTGCTGGCGGTCTTCTTGGTCGCCGCCTTCTTGGCGGTCGCCTTCTTCACCGACTTCTTGGCGGCGCTCTTCTTGACGGCCTTCTTGGCGGCCGGCTTCTTCACCGCCTTCTTGGCCGCGGACTTGCCTGCGGTCTTCTTGGCAGCGGCCTTCTTGGCTGCCGGCTTGGCAGTCTTCTTCGCCGCCTTCTTGGCAGCAGGCTTCTTCTTCGCAGCTTTCTTCGTGGCCATGTGATGGCTCCTCGTCAGTGGTCTATCGGGGTGTACAGCCCAGTAGCAATGCCGCGGGGGGCGACCCCGCGACCAACCGCCGGCACCTGTCGGCACCGGATCGGATCCGCACCTCGCCTCGCATGATGCCGCCCGCCGGAACCGCGGCTGCCGGGCAAACAAAAACCCGATCCGCCGTTGGCGAACCGGGTTGCATGCAAGGGAGGTTTCCGCGATTTCGCGAGTGCCGATTCCGCCGGGGACAGGAATGCCGCGTCCACCGTTTTGAGCATCAGGGCGGAGGTCCGGTTTGTTGCCCGCGTTGTCGCGTTGTCTTTGCTCACTCGCTTCCGCAGGAAACGTCTGCTTGGCGAAACCTAATCACGGTTTTTCATAGTGTCAACAAGTGTCCGCGATTTTTTTTCGATGGCTGCAAGGCCTGCTGTGCTTGGCTTCCAGCGCCCGTGTCATCTGCTGCGATCGGCGCGTTTGGAGGAATGGCAAAGCGATGGTGGTGGCACGCGCTGAAAGCCAAGCGCAGCGTGGCCTGCAGCGTATCGGTCGTCGATGCTTGCCGCGCGCAGGCGAACGCGACCGGAAATTCCCGCGGCACCGGGTTGGCGATAATTTCACCACCCGGTTTTCCGTGCGGAGGGTGGGTGTCCGGTACGTGTTTCGCAACGCACAAGCACGATTGCGACGTTTTTGCGCGAACCCGCCACCGTGTTTTCGAGCCGCGCATCGGGCTCGCCTCCATCCGTGCAACAAAAAATCCGCGCCGTCGCCGACGCGGATTCCGGTCACCGCTCCCGTTCCGACCGGGACGGTTGCGCGGCGCGACGACTCAGTGCTCGTCGTCTTCGAGCAGCTCGGCGTAGGCGTCGGGGTCGAGCAGCTCGTTCGCCTGCTCCGGCTCCTCCATCTGGAGGGTGAAGATCCAGCCGTCGCCGAACGCATCCTCGTTGATGGTCTCGGGCTTGTCGTTCAACGCCGTGTTGACCTCGAGCACGGTGCCGGACACCGGCGCGTAGACATCCGACGCCGCCTTCACCGACTCGACCACCGCGCACGCGGTGCCCGCCTCGATGCGGTCGCCGACGTTGGGCAGTTCGACGTAGACCAGGTCGCCCAGCAGACCCTGCGCATGCTCGGAGATGCCGATGGTGGCCTTGCCGTCGCCTTCGACGCGGACCCATTCGTGGGATTTCAGGAACTTCAGGTCGCCGGGAATCTCGCTCATGGGTGCTCCGGATGCGGGATGGAAGGAAGGGGAAAGTAGTGTAGCGAAGGCGCCGGCGGGATTGCCGGCGCGTGGCGGTCAGGCAAGCACGCCGTCCTGTGCCTGGCCCTCGCGCACGAACGGGAATCGCACCACCCGCACCGGCACTTCCTTGCCGCGGATGTCGACCCGGACATCGCCCGCGGCGCCGGGCGCGAGGTCGCCTGCCGGAACCCGCGCGAACGCGATCGCCTTGCCGAGCGTCGGCGAGAACGTGCCCGACAGGATCTCGCCTTCGCCGTGCGGGGTCAGCACCTTCTGGCCGTGGCGGAGCACGCCCCGCTCGTCCATGACCAGGCCGATCATCTGGCGCGCGGCACCGCTCGCCTTCTGCCGCTCCAGTACGTCGCGGCCGATGAAGTCGCGTCCCTCGTCGAGTGCGACCGTCCATCCGAGCGCGGCCTCGTAAGGCGAAACGGCATCGTCCATGTCCTGGCCATACAGGTTCATGCCCGCCTCCAGCCGCAGGGTGTCCCGCGCGCCCAGGCCGGCCGGCTTCACCCCTGCGGCGAGCAGGGCTTCCCAGAGGGCGACGGCGCGGTCCTGCGGCACCACCACTTCGAACCCATCCTCACCGGTGTAGCCGGTGCGGGCGACGAACAACTCGGTGCCGTCGTCCATCTGCGCGGTACGCGCGGCGAACCGACCGAGTTTGGAGATCGCCGCGCGGTCGTCTTCGCGCAGCAGGGCGATGACCTTCTCGCGTGCCTGCGGCCCCTGCACCGCGATCATGCCGAAGTCCTCGCGCTCGCCGACCTCGACACCGAAGGGCTCGGCCTGCTGGCGGATCCAGGCCAGATCCTTCTCACGGGTGGAGGCGTTGACCACGAGGCGGAAGAAGTCCTCGGCGAGGAAATAGATGATGAGGTCGTCGATGACGCCACCCTGCTCGTTGAGCATGCAGGTGTAGAGCGCCTTGCCCGGCTTGCTCAGCTTGTCGACCGAGTTGGCGACCAGCCGTCGCAGGAACTCGCGGGTGCGATCGCCGCGCAGGTCGACCACGGTCATGTGGGAGACGTCGAACATGCCGGCGCTCTGGCGCACCAGGTGGTGCTCGTCGATCTGCGAGCCGTAGTGGATGGGCATGTCCCAGCCGCCGAAGTCGACCATCTTGGCGCCGAGCGCGCGGTGGCTGTCGTTGAGGATGGTCTTCCGGGTCATGGAGTCGGCGGCCTGCGATGGGGGATCCGCATTATCCCAGACCGGACGGCCGCCGGCGGCGCCGGCGTACGGAACGGCGGACGTCGCGCCGACGCGGCCGCCGACGCAAAGGACTTCAGGCCGGTTCCACCAACAGGGCCATGCCTTCGCTGCCGGTGATGCGCACCGCGGCACCGACGGGCAGGTCCGGACCGTTGACGTCCCAGTAGGCGTCGGCGATCTGCACGCGCCCACGGCCGGCGACGATCGCCTGCTCCAGCGGCACCACCCGGCCTACGAGCGCATCCGCGCGGCGGTTCAGGGTCGGCCGGTCGCTCTGGCGCTCGCGGCCGCGGAAGCGGGTGCGGTAGAGCTGGATTGAGGCGAAGCTCAGGCCGATGAAAGCGACCACCTGCGCCAGCAGCGGCAGGTCGAACAGCAGCACCAGCACGAACACCGCCGTTGCCGCGAACCCGAGCCACAGCATGAAGGCGCCCGGCGCCAGCGCTTCGGCTGCGAACAGCAGCAGCGCGATCGCGGCCCATGTCACCGCGGGCCAGTCCCAGCGCATGTCAGCCTCCGCTCCGCGGCGGCACGGCGGTGCGTGCGCTGGCCGGCCGGTCGAGCGCTTCCCTGGCGAGGTCCGCAATGCCCGCGAGCGAGCCGATCACGCCGGCCGACTCCATCGGCATCAGCACGAACTTCTGGTTCGGCGCCTCGGCCAGCGATTTGAATGCCTCGATGTACTTCTGCGCGACGAAGTAGTTGATCGCCTGCACGTTGCCGGCCGAGATCGCGTCCGACACCATCTGGGTGGCCTTGGCTTCGGCTTCGGCCAGCCGCTCGCGCGCCTCGGCTTCGCGGAACGCGGCTTCGCGCTCGCCCTCGGCTTCGAGAATGGTGCTCTGCTTCTCGCCCTCCGCCTTCAGGATCTCGGCCTGGCGGAAGCCCTCGGCTTCGAGGATGTTGGCGCGCTTCTCGCGCTCGGCCTTCATCTGGCGCGCCATCGCCTCGACCAGATCGCGCGGCGGCGCGATGTCCTTGAGCTCGATCCGGTTGACCTTCAGCCCCCACGGGTGGGTCGCCTGGTCGACCGCGGCCAGCACCTTGGCGTTGATCTCGTCGCGCCGCGACAGCGATTCGTCGAGGTCCATCGAACCGATCGACGTACGGATGTTGGTCATCACCAGGTTGAGGGTGGCGATCTCCAGCTGCGCGACTTCATAGGCGGCCTTGGCCGCGTCGAGCACCTGGAAATACACCACGCCATCGACCTTGACCACCGCGTTGTCCTTGGTGATCACGTCCTGGCTGGGCACCTCCAGCACCTGCTCCATCATGTTGATCTTGCGGCCGATGCCCTGGTAGACCGGGATCAGGAAATGCAGGCCCGGTGACAGGGTGTGGGTGTACTTGCCGAAGGCCTCGACGGTCCACTCGTAACCCTGCGGCACCATGCGCACCGCCTTGAACAGGATCACCACGCCGGCGACCAGCAAAACGACCGCGAGAATCGTCCCCAGACTCATGCCCACCCCCTCCGTTTGTTGGAGTGAGTATAGGCAGCGCGCCCGCCGGTGGGGTCGGGCGCGGAGCGCTATTTGGTGAGGATCAGCTTGTCGTTGCGGGTGTGGCGCAGGCGGTAGACCTCGCCGCCGTGGCGGATCAGCACCTCGCGGGTGCCCCGCAGGAGGGCATCGCTGTGCAGTGCCGGGAGTGGCGCCGGGGAGTACACCGGCGGCATCGCGCGTTCAGCACGGCCCTGGGCGGACAGGTGGAGGACGTTATGGCGCGGAGCGGCTTGCGGGTTCATCGACGGCAGCCTCTGGAGGAGTCGCCATGATGATAATGATTCTCATTTGATGTTCAAGCGGGGGGGTTCAGGCGCTCTCGGCCCTCACCCGCTGCCAGGCGGTCTCGTCCAGCCGCTCCACCAGCTCCAGCGCCTGCAGGTTCTGCTCGAGCTGTTCGACCCGGCTCGCCCCGAGGATCACGCTGGATACGTGGGGATTGCGCAGGCACCAGGCGATCGCCAGCGGTGCGGGGGCGACGCCCAGCTCGTCGGCCACCGCGGTGAAGCGGCGCGCGCGCTCCAGCCGGCGCTCGCTCTCGCTGCCGACGATGGTCCGGCGCAGGTGCGGACCGAGCGCGCCGAAGCGGCCGTCCTCGGAGATGCCGGCGTTGTAGCGCCCGGTCAGCAGGCCGGAGGCCAGCGGCGACCACGTCGTCGCACCCATCCCGTATTCGGCGTAGAGCGGGGCGTACTCCAGCTCGACCCGGTCGCGATGCAGCAGGTTGTACTGTGGCTGCTCCATCGTCGGCGGCTGCAGGTGCTGCGCACGGGCGATGCGGTGTGCCTCGCGGATCTGCCCGGCCGACCACTCCGACGTCCCCCAGTACAGCACCTTGCCCTGCCGGACCAGCGCGTCCATCGCGCGCACGGTCTCCTCGATCGGCGTGTCCGGGTCCGGGCGATGGCAATAGAACAGGTCGAGGTAGTCGACCCGCAAGCGCCCGAGCGCGGCATGGCACGCGTCGGTGACGTGCTTGCGCGACAGACCCTGCTGGGTGGGACGCGGATCCGCGGTCGCACCGAAGAAGACCTTGCTCGACACGCAGTATCCGTCCCGCGGCAGGCGCAGGTCGGCGATGACGTCGCCCATGACCCGTTCGGCGTCGCCGTGGGCGTAGCTCTCGGCGTTGTCGAAGAAATTGACGCCGTGGTCCCACCCCGCCGCGACCAGGTTGCGCGCGGTGCCACGGCCGACCTGCGCGCCGAACGTGAGCCAGGCGCCGAATGACAGCGCGGACAGCTGCAGGCCGGACGATCCGAGGCGGCGGTAATGCATGGCGGGACTCCGTTGAAGGCATGCGCAGTTTACGGCCGGGCTCCCGCAACGGCGGCGCGATCGCCAGTACCTGCCCGAGCCTCTACAATGGGCCGGCGATTCCTCCGGGGAGTAGCCCACCCGCGCCACCGCGCGGGGACGTGCGTCAACATGCTTGGCCGGCAGGCCATGGCGCACGAGAGCCGCCACGCGGCCCGGGCAAGACCGAAGGCAGACCCGTGCGAATGACCCCGGCACTTCGGTGCGGGGCCGGGCCGCACGGCGACTGCTTTCCTCCTGCCCCGCCCGGCCCCACGCCACTACATGCTTCCTGCTCCCGAAACCCTGTTTGCCGGGTCCATCCCGTTTGCCGCCGCGCTGATTTCCACCGGCACCGTCGCGCTCGCCGAGATCGGTGACAAGACCCAGCTGCTGGCGTTGCTGCTGGCCGCGCGCTTCCGCCGGCCATGGCCGATCATCGCCGGCATCCTCGTCGCCACCCTGCTCAACCACGCGCTGGCGGCGTGGGTGGGTGCGGTCGCCGCCCAGTGGCTGCGGCCGGAGGTGCTGCGCTGGGTCGTCGCCGCCAGCTTCCTCGCGGTCGCGCTGTGGACGCTCAAGCCCGACTCGATCGATGACGATGCGCAGCTGCCCGCGCGCGGCGCCTTCATCGCCACCACGCTGGCGTTCTTCGTGGCCGAGATCGGCGACAAGACCCAGGTCGCGACGGTCCTGCTGGCCACGCGCTACACCCCGCTGTGGGAAGTGATCGCCGGGACCACCGCCGGAATGCTACTGGCCAACGTGCCGGTGGTGCTGCTCGGCAGCCGCTTTGCCGACCGGCTGCCGTTGAAGGCCGCACGCTATGTCGCCGCGGCGGTGTTCGCCCTGCTGGCCGGATGGGTGGTCTGGCGCGGCATCGGCTGACCCGGCGGCGCCGTCCCGCTGCACGTGCCGCCCTGCGTTATGCTGCCGCGGGGCATGCGGGGTGAAACCATGGAAAGCAGCCGAAACGCCCGTGACGCAGTGGCCGGGCTGCTCGGGCGGCCGGACGAGATCCTGCTGGAAGTCGGCGCTGGGGGCGAGCTGCTGGTCGCTCGGCTGCGTGCGGTCATCGCCGCGCTGCTGCTGCTGCTGCCGCTGGTAAATGCGGTGACCGGCGGCAGCGTCCGCGAAACCCTGATCGGCCTGCTCGGCGCGGTGGTGGTCAACCTCTTCGCACAGGTCTGGCTGCAGCTCGCGCGGCGGCGGCGGCGCTACCGCTGGTTGCCGTTCGCCACGGTCGCCTTCGACGTCACCGCGACCACCTCGGTGCTGGTGGTGCTCGCGTTCAACCACCTGCCGGCAGCGCTCAACAGCATGGTGGTGTGGGGCTGCTATCTGCTGGCGATCGTACTCACCGCCCTGCGCAGCGATGGCCGCACCACCGTGTTCGCCGGCGCGCTGGCGCTGCTGGAGTACGGTCTGCTCAACCTGGCGGTATTCGCCACGGTGTCCTCGCCCGAGCAGCTGATCTCCAGCGATTACGGCGCGGTGACCGTCGGCAGCCAGCTGCAGCGCATGATGCTGCTGGCGATAGCGACGCTGATCACCGCGATGGTGGTGTACCGGATGCAGCGCCTGGTCGAGCTGTCCGGCACCGACGGCCTGACCGGATTGCCGAACCGCACCTGGTTGCTGCACCGGATGCCGCGCCTGCTGGAGGCGGCGGGCGAGGATGGCGGCAGCCTCAGCCTGGCACTGATCGACGTGGACCACTTCAGCCGCGTCAACGAGGAAGCCGGGCACCACGCCGGCGACCGCGCGCTCCGCCACATCGTCGGCGTGCTCAAGGGCATGGCGGACCGCGGCGACTGGCTGGTCCGTCTCGGTGGCGAGGAATTCGTGCTGATCACCCCGCAGCCGCTCGGCACCGCGTGGGAGCGGGTCGACGCGGTCCGGCGCGCGCTCGGCCAGCGGCCGTTCGATCCCGAACGCGGCAACCTCGATCCGCTGCGCCTGACTTTCAGCGCCGGCGTGGCCGCCAGTCCGGGTGACGGACCGGACCTGTCGAGCCTGCTGCGGCGCGCCGACCAGCGCCTCAAGCTGGCCAAGCGCGAAGGCCGCAACCGGGTGATCGCGCGCGACGGCTGACACCCCCGGGAGGATCGCCGGCCGGTTAGCTGAACCGCGGATCGGTTGCCGGCACCCGGCGCGCTGCCCTAACCTGCGCGGTCGTACGGCAGTGGGCCGAAGGGGAAACGAATGGAAGGTCTTGCACGGGTGGCCTTCGGCCTGTTCGGTCTTGCGGTACTGATCGGCATCGCCTGGTTGTTCTCCAATCACAAGAAGGCCGTCGACTGGCGCCTGGTGCTCACCGGCGTCACCCTGCAGATCGGCTTCGCCGCGCTGGTGCTGCTGGTACCCGGCGGCCGCGACGTGTTCGATGCGCTCGGCAACGGCTTCGTCCGGCTGCTGAGCTTCGTCAATGCGGGCTCGGAATTCATCTTCGGCAGCCTGATGGACGTCGACACCTACGGCTTCATCTTCGCCTTCCATGTGTTGCCGACGATCATCTTCTTCGCCTCGCTGATGAGCGTGCTGTACCACCTGGGCGTGATGCAGGCGGTGGTGCGGGCGATGGCCTGGGCGATCACCAAGGTGATGCGGGTGTCGGGCGCGGAGACCACCAGCGTGTGCGCCAGCGTCTTCATCGGCCAGACCGAGGCGCCGCTGACGGTGCGCCCGTACATCTCGAAGATGACCGAGTCCGAGCTGATCACGATGATGATCGGCGGCATGGCGCACATCGCCGGTGGCGTGCTGGCGGCATACGTGGGCATGCTCGGCGGCGGCGACCCGGTGGCGCAGGCGTTCTATGCCAAGCACCTGCTGGCGGCGTCGATCATGGCCGCGCCGGCGACGATGGTGGTCGCCAAGCTGCTGATCCCCGAGACCGGCACCCCGCTGACCCGCGGCACGGTCAAGATGGAGGTCGAGAAGACCACCAGCAACGTCATCGACGCCGCCGCCGCCGGCGCCGGCGACGGCCTGCGGCTGGCGCTGAACATCGGCGCGATGCTGCTGGCCTTCATCGCGCTGATTGCGCTGATCAACTGGCCGCTGACCTGGATCGGCGAGGTCACCGGGCTTTCGGCCGCACTCGGCAAGCCGACCGACATGGCCGCCCTGCTGGGCTACGTGCTATCGCCCATCGCCTGGTTGATCGGCGTGCCGTGGCAGGACGCCAACGTCGTCGGCGGTCTCATCGGCGAGAAGATCGTGCTCAACGAGTTCGTCGCCTACCTGCACTTGGCCGAGATCGTGAATGGCCAGAACCCGGGCGTGGTGCTGACCGAACAGGGCCGGCTGATCGCCACCTACGCCCTGTGCGGCTTCGCCAATTTCAGTTCGATCGCGATCCAGATCGGCGGCATCGGCGGCCTCGCCCCGGACCGCCGCCAGGACCTCGCCCGCTTCGGCCTGCGCGCCGTGCTGGGTGGCACCATCGCCACCCTGATGACCGCGACCATCGCCGGCGTGCTGACCTGGTTCGGCGGCTGATCGGGGTCCCGTGAGCTCCGTCGTCGTCATCGGCTCGTTCAACGTCGACCACGTCTGGTCGCTGCCGGCGCTGCCGCGACCGGGCGAGACCCGCTGCGGCGAGTACCGCACCGGCCCCGGCGGGAAAGGCTTCAACCAGGCGACCGCCGCGGCACGGGCGGGCGCCGACACCGCTTTCCTCTGCGCGCTGGGCGCGGATGCCGGTGGACAACTGGCGCGGGCGCTGGCCGCCGCGGACGCCATCGACCTGCGCGACCACGCCAGCGACGCGCCGACCGGCACCGCCGGCATCTACGTCGACCACGAGGGCCGCAACAGCATCGTGATCGGCCTTGGGGCCAACGCCACGCTGTCGCCTGAATTCGTCCAGGCGCAGAAGGACGTACTGGAACGGACCCGGGTGGTACTGGCGCAGCTCGAGTCGCCGATCGACGCCGTGGCCACGGGGTTCGACCTCGCCCGCCAGGCGGGTGCGTTGACGGTGCTCAATCCCGCCCCGGCCGATGCCGACGTGCCGCCGTCGCTGCTGGCGCTGGCCGACGTGCTGACTCCCAACGAGTCGGAATTCTGCGCTCAGCTCGCCCGCCATTGCGGCGAGCGGATCGACGCCGAAGCGGTGGCCGGGATGGGCGACGAAGCGTTGCATGCGCTGTGTCGACGGCTGCTCCCGCACGGAACCGTGGTGGTCACCCTGGGTGAGGCGGGCTGCTTCGTGTCGCACGCCAACGATGCGCGGCATGGCGACCAGCAGGCGTGCTACCGGCTCGCCGCCAGCCCCGCACGCGCGATCGACACCACCGGCGCCGGCGACGCGTTCAGCGGTGCACTCGCGGCTTCGCTGGCCTCGGGTCGCCCCTGCTTCGCCGATCACGCACGATTCGCGGGACGCTATGCCGCTCGCGCGACCGAGCGTGCGGGCGCCGCATCGGCCATGCCGCTGATCGGCGAACTGGCTTCCTGACGCTTTTGTCCGCGACGAGAGCGCCGCCCGCCCTCTTCGCCGCAACCCGGATGAGACCGGGCTTCCGTGGGAGCGGCTTCAACCGCGATCGTGAGCCGGCGCGGGCGAACGATTCCATGATCGCGGCTGAAGCCGCTCCTGCAGACGCCCGGGAGCGCCCGGAACAAGACGCCATGTGTCGCTAAACTGTCGCCATGCGCATCGGCCCCCACCCCATCGACCCGAAAGTGGTCCTCGCCCCGATGGCGGGGGTCACCGACAAGCCGTTCCGGGTGCTGTGCAAGCGCCTGGGCGCAGGGCTGTGCGTGTCGGAGATGACCACGTCGGACCCGCGCTTCTGGAACACCGCCAAGTCCCGCCACCGCATGGACCACGACGGCGAGCCCGATCCGATCAGCGTGCAGATCGCCGGCACGGTGCCACAGGTGATGGCCGACGCCGCGCGCCACAACGTCGACAACGGCGCGCAGATCATCGACATCAACATGGGCTGCCCGGCCAAGAAGGTCTGCAACGCCTGGGCGGGTTCGGCGCTGATGCGCGAGCCCGCGCTGGTCGCCGACATCCTGGACGCGGTGGTGGGCGCGGTCGACGTGCCGGTGACGCTGAAGATCCGCACCGGCTGGGCCGCCGACCAGCGCAACGCGCTGCAGATCGCCCGCATCGCCGAAGCCGCCGGCATCGCCGCGCTGGCGGTGCACGGTCGCACCCGAGACCAGCAGTACAAGGGCGTGGCCGAGTACGACACCATCACCGAGGTCAAGGCGGCGCTGTCGATCCCGGTGATGGCCAACGGCGACGTCGACTCGCCGCGCAAGGCCGAGGAGGTGCTCAGGCACACCGGTTGCGACGCGGTACTGGTCGGCCGCGCGGCGCAGGGGCGGCCGTGGATCTTCCGCGAGATCGCCCACTACCTCGCCACCGGCGACACCCTGCCGGAGCCCACGCTGGCCGAGGTCCGCGACATCCTGCTCGGCCACCTCGCGCACCTGCACGACTTCTACGGCGAAACCTCCGGCGTGCGCATCGCCCGCAAGCACCTGGGCTGGTACGCGAAGGACCGCCCGGAGAACGCCGCGTTCCGCGCGGTGGTGAACCGCGCCGACAGCGCCGAGGCACAATTGCGCCTGACCCGCGACTACTTCGACGCCCTCGTGGCCGGCGTCGCCCCCGACCTGCCGGCCGCCGCCTGAGCGCGCACGGCCCGAGTTCCCTGCCCATGATCGAATCCTGCAGCGCCACCGACTTCCCCTACCTGCACGGCTTCTCCGAGACCGAGCAGGCCCGCCTGGTCAAGCAGGCGCGGCTCGCCGAATCGACCATCTTCCGCAACATCGACTACGCCGGCGCCAGGCGCCTGCTCGAGGTCGGCAGCGGGGTCGGCGCGCAGACCGAGATCCTGCTGCGGCGCTTCCCGGACCTGCACGTCACCTGCGTCGACCTCAACCCGGCGCAGATCGGCGCGGCCCGGGCGAACCTCGGCGCGCGGTCGTGGCTTGAGGGCCGCTACGAGATCCACGAGGCCGACGCCACCGACCTGCCGTTCGAGCCGCGCAGCTTCGACGCCGCCTTCCTGTGCTGGGTGCTGGAGCACGTGCCGGCGCCGGCACGCGCCCTCAGCGAGGTGCGCCGGGTGCTGCAACCCGGCTCGGTGGTCTACGTCACCGAGGTCATGAACGCCTCGTTCCTGCTCGACCCGTACTCGCCCAACACCTGGCGCTACTGGATGGCGTTCAACGACTTCCAGATCGACAGCGGCGGCGACCCGTTCGTCGGTGCCAAGCTCGGCAACCTGCTCTTGGCCGGCGGTTTCCACGACGTCACCACCGAGGTGAAGACCTTCCACTTCGACAACCGCGAGCCGGCGCGTCGCAAGACCATGATCGCGTTCTGGGAGGAGCTGCTGCTGTCGGCCGCCGACCAGCTGGTCGCCGCCGGCAAGGTCACGCCGGAGGTGGTCGCGGGCGTGCGCGAGGAGATGCGGCAGGTACAGAACGACCCGAACGCGGTGTTCTTCTTCTCGTTCGTGCAGGCGCGCGCGGTCGTCTATTGAAGCGACGCGCCGCGCCCGTCCGTTGACGGTGGCGCACCCGGCGGGGCCGAGACGGACCCCGGTCCGCGCCGATATGCACCCGATGCGCCTTGGCCCGCCCACGCGGTGTCGTCCGCGGTCCAGATGCGCCGCCACAGCGCGGCCAGCCGCCCGCTGGCCTCCCACGGCCACTGGAGTTGCCGCACCGGCACCTCGCGCCAGCCTTGGCCATCGTGTTCGGCCACCACGAACCGGAAGGTGTAATCGGGCTCCGAGCCCATGCGCAGGTCGCTCAGCACCAGCTGGCCGTCACGGCGCTCGGCCTTCATGAAGCCGCGGTTGAACCACGTCAGCCGCTGCACCACCGGGTACTCGTACACCGCGGCGAGCGCCTTCACGTCGGTACGGTACTCGCGGAAACGCATCGCCCCGCGGTCGGCCACGAGCGAGCGCTCGCCCTCGACGAAACCTTCCGGCGTCATCGCCACCACCCGCCACAACAGGATGTTGAAAGGGGTGGGCACCGAGAACCGCGGCGCGTCCTGCAGGTTCAGTGCCGCCAGCGACCGCCCGGCCACGCGCTCGACCTGCCACTTGGCCAGCAGCGAAGCGCCGAGGTAGGCGGTACTCAGCGCCAGCCCCGCCAGCAGCACCTGGGTGCCGAGCCGGCGCCCGCGCGCGAACCATGCCACCACGCATCCCAGCAGCAGCCACACCGTGTACAGCGGATCGATGATGAAAACGCTCGACCACATCGCCGGTTGCGGCGAGAACGGCCACAGCAACTGGGTGCCGTAGACAGTGAACGCGTCCAGCAGCGGATGGGTGAGCAACGCCAGCTGGATCGCCCAGAACCAGCGGCGCGGTGCCTGCGCGACCCGCCCCCCTCGGCTGCGGCACCAGGCCCAGACCGCCCACGCCACGAACGGCAGCACCAGCAGCGAATGGCTGATGCCCCGGTGCCAGGTCATGCGTTCGACCGGGTCGTCGGTCAACAGGTTGATCGGCAGCACGTCGAGGTCGGGCAGCGTGCCCAGCGCGGCGCCGGCCAGCAGCGCCGCGCGGCGGTGTCCCGGCGGGGCGATCGCCGCGGCCACCGCGCCGCCGAGCAGTATCTGGGTGAGCGAGTCCATCGACGCATGCTAACCGCCCACGCCGCCTTAACCGCAGGCATACCCCGTTGCGGGCAGAATGCGACGGGTGCGGCGAGTCTGTATGATTCGCGCCCATCCTTTTATCCGAATGCAAGGATATAGCCCTGATGTCCAGCACCCTGTTCACCTCCGAATCGGTGTCCGAAGGCCACCCGGACAAGATCGCCGACCAGATCTCCGATGCCGTCCTCGATGCCATCCTGACCCAGGACAAGCGCGCCCGCGTGGCCTGCGAGACGATGGTCAAGACCGGCGTGGCGATCGTCGCCGGCGAGATCACCACCTCCGCGTGGATCGATCTGGAGGCGCTGACCCGCAAGGTGATCCTCGACATCGGCTACGACTCCAGCGACGTCGGCTTCGACGGCGCCACCTGCGGCGTGCTCAACCTGATCGGCAAGCAGAGTCCGCACATCGCCCAGGGCGTGGACCGCAAGAAGCCCGAGGAAATGGGCGCCGGCGACCAGGGCCTGATGTTCGGCTACGCCACCAACGAGACCGAAAGCTACATGCCGGCGGCGATCCACCTGTCGCACCGTCTGGTCGAGCAGCAGGCGAAGATCCGCAAGAAGCGCAACTCGCCGCTGCCGTGGCTGCGCCCGGATGCCAAGAGCCAGGTCACTCTTCGCTATGAGGACGGCAAGGCGACCGCGATCGACGCGGTGGTGCTGTCGACCCAGCACGCCCCGGGCATCAAGCAGAAGGACTTGGTCGAGGCCGTGCGCGAGGAGATCCTCAAGCCGGTGCTGCCGGCCAAGTGGCTGCACAAGGGCACCAAGTTCCACATCAACCCGACCGGCAAGTTCGAGATCGGCGGTCCCGTCGGCGACTGCGGCCTGACCGGCCGCAAGATCATCGTCGACACCTACGGCGGCTGGGCGCGCCACGGTGGTGGCGCGTTCTCCGGCAAGGACCCGTCGAAGGTCGACCGCTCGGCCGCCTAT
Organism: Lysobacter sp. CC-YZS074; assembly: GCF_056739745.1. Taxonomy (NCBI): domain Bacteria; kingdom Pseudomonadati; phylum Pseudomonadota; class Gammaproteobacteria; order Lysobacterales; family Lysobacteraceae; genus Lysobacter; species Lysobacter sp. CC-YZS074. The sequence continues at coordinate 2,580,922 of NZ_CP200301.1, forward strand.
GCCGCGCGCTACGTCGCCAAGAACGTCGTCGCCGCCGGCCTGGCCGACCGCTGCGAGGTGCAGGTCAGCTACGCGATCGGCGTGGCCGAGCCGACCTCGATCTCGGTCACCACCTTCGGCACCGGCCGGATCCCCGACGAGCAGATCGAAAAGCTGATCCGCCGCCACTTCGACCTGCGTCCGTACGGCATCATCCAGATGCTCGACCTGGTGCACCCGATCTACCAGTCGACCGCGGCCTACGGGCACTTTGGCCGCAAGCCGAAGGACATGAGCTACACCGACTCTGCCGGCGTCACCCACAACGCGACTGCGTTCTCGTGGGAGAAGACCGACCGCGCCGACGAGCTGCGCAAGGCCGCGAAGCTGAAGTAAGTGGTTGGCCGCGGCCCTCCCATCCGGAGGGCCGCGGCTTTTTGCTTCTGTACGAGCGGTTTCAGCCGCGATCGTGATTCGGCGCGAGCGACCGGCGATCCGATCGCGGCTGAAGCCGCTCCTACAAAAACCCGTCGCCGCCGGGCCCGCGTTCAATCGCCCGTTCCCGGCCCGCGATAGAATTCCCCACCTGCCCCGCCGAGGGGCGCTGCGACCGCGATGCGGTGCGGACCCATCCGCACCGGCCTGCACTCCGTGTGCCGGCCACCAAGCGCGGCCAGGCTCGGCGCGGTTTCACGCACCAACGGCGCCCGGTTGTCTTCACCCGCCCCACCGCAACGGATCGGGGCCCATGACCGGAGCTTCACCCATGAACGCTGTAGCAAAGACCTTCTCGATGGACGGCGACTACAAGATCGCCGACATCTCGCTGGCCGATTTCGGCCGCAAGGAAATCGACATCGCCGAGCACGAAATGCCGGGGCTGATGTCGATCCGCCGCAAGTACGCCGCCGAGGCGCCGCTCAAGGGCGTGCGCGTGACCGGCTCGCTGCACATGACGATCCAGACCGCGGTGCTGATCGAGACGCTCAAGGACATCGGCGGCGACGTGCGCTGGGCCTCGTGCAACATCTTCTCGACCCAGGACCACGCGGCGGCAGCGATTGCCGCGACCGGCACCCCGGTGTTCGCCTGGAAGGGCGAGACGCTGGAGGAATACTGGGACTGCACGCTGGAGGCGCTGAGCTTCCCCGACGGCAACGGCGGCTACCTCGGCCCGCAGCTCGTGGTCGACGACGGCGGTGACGTCACCCTGCTGATCCACAAGGGCTACGAGCTGGAACAGGGCGACGAGTCCTGGGTCAACAGCGCCTCGGGCAGCCACGAGGAGCAGGTCATCAAGAACCTGCTCAAGCGCGTGCACGCCGAGCGCCGCGGCTTCTGGACCACCGTCGTGCGCGACTGGAAGGGCGTGTCGGAGGAGACCACCACTGGCGTCCACCGCCTCTACCAGCTGGCCGACCAGGGCAAGCTGCTGATCCCGGCGATCAACGTCAACGACTCGGTCACCAAGAGCAAGTTCGACAACCTGTACGGCTGCCGCGAGTCGCTGGCCGACGGCCTCAAGCGCGCGATGGACGTGATGCTGGCTGGCAAGGTCGCGGTGGTCTGCGGCTACGGCGACGTCGGCAAGGGCTGCGCGCACTCTCTGCGGGCCTACGGCGCGCGCGTGGTGGTGACCGAGATCGACCCGATCTGCGCGCTGCAGGCGGCGATGGAAGGCTTCGAGGTCAACACCGTCGAGTCGACCCTCGGCCGTGGCGACATCTACGTCACCACCACCGGCAACAAGGACATCATCACCGTGCAGCACATGCAGGCGATGAAGGACCAGGCGATCGTCTGCAACATCGGCCACTTCGACAACGAGATCCAGGTCGACGCGCTGTATGCGTTGGACGGCGTGCAGAAGACCAACATCAAGCCGCAGGTCGACAAGTTCACCTTCAAGGGTGGCAACAGCATCTTCCTGCTGGCCGAAGGCCGCCTGGTGAATCTGGGTTGCGCGACCGGCCACCCGAGCTTCGTGATGTCCAACTCGTTCGCCAACCAGACGCTTGCGCAGATCGACCTGTGGGCCAACAAGGACAGCTACGGCAAGCAGGTCTACCTGCTGCCCAAGAAGCTGGACGAGGAGGTCGCGCGACTGCACCTGGAGAAGATCGGCGTGAAGCTGACCACGCTCAGCGACGAGCAGGCGAAGTACCTCGGTGTCGCGGTCGAGGGACCGTACAAGCCGGACCACTACCGCTACTGATCCGGCGGGCTCAGTCCCACCGAAAGACGGGCGCCTCGGCGCCCGTTTTTTTTGCATGAGGCAGGGAGGGCAACGCGCAGCCCGCGGGACGCCGGGTGTCCCGGCCCGGCTCCGCCGGGGCGTTCTTCGGTCAGGGACTGGAGCGGCCTTTGTAGGAGCGGCTTCAGCCGCGATCTGCAAATGACCCGCCCCCGCCTGCTCCACGATCGCGGCTGAAGCCGCTCCTACAAAAAAATCGGACCATCAAGACATCAAGACATCAAGAGTCACGATTCCATTTACATCCATCCCGATGAAGCGATATATTGCGGACACCTTCATCGCAGCCGCGCGCCATGATCCCGATCAGCTTTGAGTTCTACCCACCCAAGACGGACGAACAGCGCGCGCAACTCGACAAGACAGCGGCGCGGCTGAAGGACCGCGCGCCCGATTACGTCAGCGTCACCTTCGGCGCCGGCGGCTCCACGCTCAGCCATACGCCCGAAACCATCCAGCGGCTGCGCGGGCAGCATGCCTACGACGCCGCGCCGCACATCACCTGCATGGGCGGCTCACGCGAGGAAATCCGCGGCCTGCTCAAGCTCTACCGTGCACTCGGCGCCAAACGCCTCGTCACCCTGCGCGGCGACCTGCCCTCGGGCATGGTCAGCCCGGGCGACCTGCGCTATGCCAGCGAGCTGGTCGAGTTCATCCGGACCGAAACCGGCGACCACTTCCACATCGAAGTCGCGGCCTATCCGGAAATGCACCCGCAGGCGCGCGATTCCCGGATCGACATCGAGAACTTCATCCGCAAGGTGCGCGCAGGCGCCGACGGCGCCATCACCCAGTACTTCTACAACGCCGACGCCTACTTCCGCTTCGTCGACGATATCCGCGCCGCGGGCATCGACATCCCGGTGGTGCCGGGCATCATGCCGATCTCCAACTTCAGCCAGATCCGCCGCTTCTCCGACATGTGCGGCGCCGAGATTCCGCGCTGGATCGCCCAGCGGATGCTGGCCTACGCGGACGATGCCGAGAGCATCCGCGCGTTCGGTGCCGACGTGGTCGCGCAACTCTGCCAGCGCCTGATCCACGGCGGTGCGCCCGGCCTGCACTTCTACACGTTGAACTTGGCGAAACCCACGCTGAACGTGCTCGCGCGGCTGGAGTGATTCAGCCGGCATTACCGCCTCGTTCATCCCCGGAGGCCTTGTCACACAAGGCTTTGACAGCAGGCGGCGGAGCATCGCGATGACCCTTCGCAGTGCACCCCGCCGTGAACAGAATCTCCCTCCTCGCTGCAGCCGGCCTCGTCTTGTCCTTCGTTGCCGCACCCGCGCCCGCCCCCGCGCAGGATGCCGGGACCGGTATCCAGCGCTGCGTTGGCGATGACGGCACCGCCATCTACACCGACAAGGCGTGCACGGCGCTCGGCGCCACCGCCTCGCCGATGCGTGGCGAGCTCCTCAATCGGCTGGTACACACCGGCGGCGGAGGCGCGGGCAGCGCGATGACCACGCCCGACACTCCCCTACCCGCTGCGATCGCGAGGCGCTCGCCGGCGAGTGGCTGCGCGCGCACGCCCACCCAGCTGGCCATGGACCTGCACGGCGCCTGGGCGCTGGGCGACGTGAACCGCATCGCCGAGAGTTACCACTGGGCCGGGCTCGGCGCCGACCAGGGCCGGTCGATCATGCAACGTCTCGAACGACTCGCCGGGCAGACGCTGTGGGATGCCGAATTCTTCGATGCGCGGATCGGCAGCGGCATGATGCAGTTCGCCGACGCCTCCGCACCGGTCGCCACGTCCAATGCCACCGTCGGGGTCATGCAACTGGTGTTCGACGACGGCGCAGGCAGCCGCGTGCAGGACCTGCAGGTACAGCGTTACAACGGCTGCTACTTCGTGCGGTTCTGAGCCGCCGTACAGTTCAACGCGCAAGAACGCGACGCCCGCCCCGGTCCGGCCACTTCACCCCTTCTTCACGGGAAGGTAGGCTGCAGGAATGGCCATTTTCCAACCCCGCCACCTTCCTGCCGCGTTCGCCGGCGCGCTGCTGCTGTGCTTCGCCTTTCCTTCGACGGCTGCGGGGCAGGTTTCGCGCTGCGAGCGCGCCGACGGCTCGTCGGTCTACACCGACCACCGCTGCACCGACGTCGACGCGATCGCCCGCGCCCCCGCCGGTCCCGGCCTTCCGGGCAATCGGCGCGTGTACCGCGGCGGATGCGCGCGGAACCTGCAGGACCTGATGTTCGAGATGAGCACCGCGATCGATGCGCGCGACCCCAACCGGCTCGCCAACGTCTACCACTGGGCAGGGATGTCGGGCAGCGGAGGCTACGCGGTGATGGACCGGCTGGAAGCGGTCGTGCAGCGCCCGCTGGTGGACATCGTGCCGGTCATGGCCGCGTCACCGCTGCCCAGCCTGCACGCGGCGCTAGCCAGCGTCACCGATCCGGTCCCCTCGAGGGATCCTTCGGCGCCGCCGGCGATGGGCATGGGTTCCGCACTGCCGCTGGACCCGCCCCCACCGGTGGCCGGCGATCACTACCCCGCCAGCGAGATGCAGGCACCGGTCGCGCTGCGCGTGGTGCAGACCCTCGAAGACGGCAGCACGCCCGCCGACACGACGTTCGACCTGCACGAACACTTCGGCTGCGTGTGGATCAAGGGCTGAGCGGCTAGCCCGCCGCAGGCGCGCCTGTCGCGGGTGCGGCCGGCCGCGCGAACGTCAGCGTCGCCACCACGCCGCGTGTATCGCCCGGCTTGACCCACACGTCCCAGCCGTACAGCTCGCACAGCCGCCGCACGATCGACAGGCCGATACCACCGCCCTGCGAATGACCCGCATGGGTGCCGCGGTAGCCGCGCTGGAACAGCTTCGCCGCGTCCTCCGGACTCAAACCCGGCCCGGAGTCGATCACCTCCACCGCACGAGGCAGCATCCGCACCACCACCTCGCCCTCGCTCGTGTACTTGACCGCGTTGCCGACCAGGTTGCCCAGCGCCACCGCCACCGCCGCCTCCGGCGCATCCACCACCAGGTCGTGGTGCTCACGCTCCAGGCGCAGCTCGAGCGCCTTGCCGGCGGTCTGGGTGCGGTGGACCTCGATCAGCTGGGTGGCGACCTTGGCCACGTCGGTCGCGCCGTGCCCGCGTTCGTTGCGCGACAGCAGCAGCAGCGCACTGATCAGGTCGGTGCATTGCTGCTCGGCCCGCTGGATACGCTGCAGGCGCGCGCGGGTCTTGTCGTCGATGTCGGGGCGCGACAGCAGCAGCTCGGCCGCGCCCTTGATCACCGACAGCGGGGTGCGCAGCTCGTGGCTGACGTCGGCGTTGAACTCGCGATCGCGCTGCACCACCTCGGTCAGCCGCGCGGCGTAGTCGTCCAGCGCCTCGGCCAGCTGGCCCACCTCGTCGTCGGGGAAATGCGAGGCCAGCGACTCCGGCTGCGCGCTCCGTCCGGACTGCTTGAGCCGGCTCGCCAGCTCCGACACCGGGCTCATCACGCGCGAGGCCGCCCACCAGCCGACCAGCAGCGACAGCAGGGTGAACAGGAACACCGAGCCGTAGATCGCGCGGTTGAACTTCTCTTCCGCCTTCGCCGTCTGGGTCATGTCGTAGGCGAGATAGAACCAGGCGTCGGGCGTCTTGCGCACTGCGAGCTTGTAGGCGAACTGCTCGCCCTCCTCGTCCACGCCGGTCATGCCCACGATGCCGTCCGACAGCTCGTACCACTCGGGGCGATTGATCCGCACCGACTCGAATTTGTCCGGGGTGTAGACGAACGCGCGGATCTGGTCGACCGGGAACTCGGGGTTGTCGGGGTCGAGCTCGAACTGCCGGGCGGCGTTCGAGATGTTGCGGTTCATCATCTCCTCGACCAGCTGGTTTTCCACCCGCGAGCGCACTTCGTTGGTGGCCCACGCGAACAGCGTGGTCAACCCGAAGCCGAGCAGGACGAAGGAAAGGATGATGCGGCTGCGCAGCTGCCGCCGGTAACGCGTGCGACGCTGCGCGGGCGCGGCGTCGGCGGATGCTTCAGTTTCCGGCATCGATCTCGGCGATCCGGTAACCGATGCCATGGCGGGTCTGGATCAGCGGCGTGTCGAACGGCTTGTCCACCACCGCGCGCAGGCCATGGATATGGACGCGCAGGCTGTCGGAGTCCGGCAGCTCCTCACCCCACACGCGGGTTTCCAGCTCCTGCCGGGTCACCACCGCCGGGCTGGCTTCCATCAGGGCCTGCAGGATCTTCAGCGCGGTCGGGTTGAGTTGCAGCAGCTTGCCCTGGCGGCGCACTTCGAGGGTATCGAGGTTGTATTCCAGGTCGGCGGCGTTGAGCACGCGCGTCTGCACGCCACGACCGCGGCGGGAGAGCGCGTTCAAGCGCACCTCCACTTCCTGCAGGGCGAACGGCTTGATCAGGTAGTCGTCGGCGCCGGAATCGAAGCCGGCCAGCTTGTTCTCGAGGCTGTCGCGCGCGGTCAACATCAGCACCGGGGTCTGCTTGCGCGCCTCGTTGCGCAGCTTGCGGCAGACCTCGAGGCCGTCCAGTCCGGGCAGGTTGAGGTCGAGCACGATCGCGTCGAAGTCATGGACCACCGCGAGGTGCAGGCCGGTGATGCCATCGGCGGCGAAATCGACGGTGTGGCCGCGATCTTCGAGGAAATCCCCGAGATTGGCGGCGATGTCCTGGTTGTCTTCAATCACGAGTATGCGCATCGGACCTTCCTGTGGGGGCGGCCATCCGGTCGCCGGACCGGACGGTAAAGAGGCGTGGAGGCGCGGGTCGGCGATCCGATGGATTCTGCCAGAGCGCGCCGGGCGCAGCATGCCCGCATCGGCCGTGACGGGCCCGTCGGCGTGCGCCGGCTCGCATCCGCACCATAAAAAACCCAGGCGCGGAGCCACCGCGCCTGGGCCAAAGGTTGTTGCCCCGATACCGCACCGTGCGGGCGGGATTCCTGTGGCTGCGCCGAGGAACCCGCCGGGCAAAGCTGCGGTTTGCAGGACCGTAACCGGTCGCCGATTAAAGCGTCGTTAAGCCGGGCGAAACGATCCGTAATTCCCGAAAAATATCTATCTACTCAGTGACTTACGACTTGGCCGCGGCACGTTTGGCCAGCAGGCGCCGATGCCGCTCGGCGACGTACCCCACCATCGCCCCGGCGACATCCACGCCGGTCGCCTCCTCGATGCCCTCGAGGCCCGGCGACGCGTTCACCTCGAGCACCAGCGGCCCGCGACGGGAACGGATCAGGTCGACGCCGGCCACCCCGAGCCCGAGCACGCGCGCGGCACGGATCGCCACGTCCTGCTCCGCGGCCGTCGGTTTCAGGCCGCGGGCGCTGCCGCCGCGGTGCAGGTTGGAGCGGAAGTCGCCCTTCGGGGCCTGCCGCTTCATCGCCGCCACCACCTTGCCGCCGACCACGAAACAGCGCAGGTCCGCGCCCTTGGCCTCGGGGATGAACTCCTGCACCAGGAACTGCGCGTACAACCCGCGCAGCGCCTCGATCACGCCCTTCGACGCGGACAGCTTTTCGGTCAGCATCACGCCGGCGCCCTGGGTGCCCTCGTTGAGCTTGATCACGTGCGGCGGCGGGCCGAGCATCGACAGCAGGTCGGCGGTGTCGTCGGGGTTGTCGCCGAACACCGTCGCCGGCATGCCGATGCCCTGCGCGGCCAGCAATTGATGGCTGCGCAACTTGTCGCGCGCCCGCAGGATCGCGTCGGAGGAGTTGGGGGTGAAGCTGCCCATCAGCTCGAACTGGCGCAGCACCGCGGTGCCGTAGCGCGTGACCGACGCACCAACGCGCGGGATCACCGCGTGGTAGCCCGAGATCGACTGCCCCTTGTAGTGCATCGCGAAGCCGTCGCTGGCGATGCGCATGTAGCAGCGCAGCGGGTCCAGCGTGCGGACGGTGTGGCCCTGTTCGCGCGCGGCCTCGACCAGGCGGCGGGTCGAGTACAACTTGGTGTTGCGGGTCAGGATGGCGAGTTTCATGGCCGGGGCTGCGGGGATTCGAAGGAAGAAGCTGCCGGCGCGGGACCGGTGCGGCCGTGAAGGAACGATCGCGCCGGATCCACAGCGAAGATGCGAGCCATCGCACTGCGGCCCAGCAGCATCGGAAACGTCATGCCATGCCGCCGGGTCAGGTTGATGTCGATCTCGCGTTCCACGCCCGCCAGCCGCAATGGCGTGCGGATGAAGACGCGCCGGGTGGCGTGCCCCCCCGAGTCGGTGACCTCGCGCTCGTCGCACACCGGTGCCGTGCACTCGATCACCTCGCTGCCGGCCCCCGGCGTCAACCGGAACCCGACCCACGGCGCGCCGCCCTCGCTGAAGCACCACTGCGCGTCCACGTGCAGCGCCGAACTGCGCGCCCCGCTGTCCACCTTGGCGCGGATCGCCTGGACGCCCAGGCCGGGCAGCACCACCCATTCGCGCCAGCCCAGCACGACCCTCGATGACATCGACACCGGCATGCGCCGCCTCCGCGATTGCGGTACGCCCGGCGCAGGCTCGCGCGTGGGCTCATGGGCTACAACGAAAACGGCGGCCCCGTCCGAAGAGCGGGGCCGCCGTGTATTTGGAGCGGGTGATGGGAATCGAACCCACGCTATCAGCTTGGGAAGCTGAAGTTCTACCATTGAACTACACCCGCATGGCCGGAAGTCTACAGCCAGCCGGGCCGCTACAGGAAGCATCCTCCCGCCGCGCCGGTGGGAGGGCGGCCGGGGTCAGAAGCGGCGGCCGAGGCTGGCGAACACGGTGGCGTGGTGGCCTTCGCCCTGGCCGACGGTCAGGCTGCTGCCGAGGTTGGCGTCCAGCCCGAACAGCGAGGTCCGGGCGCCGAACATGACGGTGCCATAGCTGTCGTCGAACACCACGCCCGGGACCGCGTAGTCCATCGTGCCCGGCATCGACTGCAGCCGCGCGAACGCCTGCTCGGGGTGGTCCTCGAACTCGCGGTCCCAGGTCACCCGCGCGTACGGCTGGACCGCACCGGCGTCGAACCGCACCTGCCAGCCGGCGCTGCCGATCATCGAATCGAAGGTCTGCTCCGGGTATGCCAGCGAGGTGGACAGCGCCGGCTCGCTTTCGGCGAACCCGTCGATGTCGATCTGCTGGGCCAGCACGCCGATCACCGGCCCGTGGCGCAGGGCGCCGTCACCGAACTCCCAGCCGGCGTTGAGGCCGAGGCTGAGGTTGTCGCCGTCGACATCGGCGCGGTGCGTGCGGGTGGCCAGGCCAAGATTCGCGTTGCGCTCGATGTCGAAGCCCAGCCGGCTGTAGCTGGCCTGCGCATTGACCCAACCGCCGGTCTCGGACGCCCAGCCCAGGTAGGCGCCGATGCTTGCCTCGCTCTGGTCGAAGTTGCCACCACGCTGGCCCCAGTCATGCTCCTGCCGGCCGTAGCCACCGAACGCACCGAAGGTCATCGCACCACTGCGCCAGTCGACGCCGACGGTCAGCGCCGGACCGGCACCGTCGTACAGGTTGCCGTGGTCGTAGCGCTGGAAGTCGCCGCGCACGTCGGCCCACCAGCGGGTGCCTTCATCCGCGGCCGGGGCCATCAGCTGGGCGGAGACGCGATCGGCCCGGGCGCGGCCGGTCATCGCGGCGGAATTCGGCAGTACCGCGACCTGGCGCGGCGCTTCCAGCACCGACACCGCATAGTCGGCGATCACCTCGTGGGCGCCACCGGTGGGATGGACGCCGTCCGCGAACGCGTAGCGGGTGGCGGCATCGGGCGAGGCGTAGGTGGCCGGGTTGCAGGTCAGCGACTGGGCGGTGATCTGCGGCTGGCACGCGGTGCCGGTGACGTTGCCGAAACCGAACGCCGCCGGGTCGGCCACGACTTCCTGGAACAGGCTGAAGGTGTCGAGGGGAATCACCCGCAGGCCGTTCTGGGCGAACGCGCCGAACAGGGCGTCGTTGTACGCCGCCGACAGCTGGGTGCCCGCCGCCTGCGCCGCCGGACCCTGCGCACGGAAGCTTGGCGTCAGGCCGATATCGGGGATGGTCGGGACGAGCACGTACCGGGCGCCGGCGGCCTGCAGGGCGCCGACGGCCCCGACCTGTGCGGTCACCGCGGCGCCGATCACCGGCGCCGGGTCGCCGCCCGCGGCGGCGGTCGCGACGGCGGCGAACACGTCGTTGTTGCCGGCCCACAGGGTGTAGAGCGCATTCGCATCGGCGCTGCCGCCGGTGGCCGCGAGGTAGCTGGCGACCTGCGTGGTGACTGCCGGGGTAAAGCCGAGATCACCGACTGCGTCGATGCCGGCGCGCGCCCCGCCCACGGCGTAATTGGATCCGCCCTGGTTGGCGGCCGTGGCGTCGGTGCCGTAGAACCCGGCCAGGTACTCCGACCACACCAGCCCCGGGTTGGTGGTGAAGCGGCCGAGGACCGCCGCCTGCGGGCCGGCCAGCTGCACCAGCGCCGGGCGGAAGTGGCCCGAATCGGTCAGGCTGTCGCCGAAGAACACGGTCTGCGAATACGGCTGGTCGCTCGACTCGGCGCCCGACTGGGCCAGGGCCGGTGCGGCCGCCAGCGCGAGCGCGGCGGCAAGGATGGTGCGGGCTGGTTTCATCACGGATGCTCCTGCAACGGAAGAACGGCGCGCCATGCGCCGGCGGATGGCCTGCATCCAAGCACGGTCGGGAACGTCAGACAAGGCGCCTGCCGATGTCTCGAGCCCGGCGCCGGATGCGCGGGTCACGCGCCCGATCTGGCCTTGGTACCGGCTCCGCGGGACAATGCCGGGCATGGACATCACCCTGAATGGCGAACCCCGCACGTTCCCGGCCGCGTTGACCGTGAGCGGACTGCTCGAGACCGAACAACTGGCGGGGCGCCGGGTCGCGGTGGAGGTCAACGGCGAGATCGTGCCGCGCAGCCGGCATGGCGAGCACGTGCTGAACGATGGCGACCGCATCGAGATCGTGCACGCGCTCGGTGGCGGCTGAGCGGCGGTCAGCCGCGCGCCAGTGCGATAATGCCGGCATGACCAACTCCCCCAACGACTCCCTCGTCATCGCCGGCACGCCCTACGCCTCGCGCCTGCTGACCGGCACCGGCAAGTTCAAGGACCTCGACGAAACCCGCCGCGCCACCGAGGCCGCCGGCGCCGAGATCGTCACCGTCGCCATCCGCCGCAGCAACATCGGCCAGAACCCCGGCGAGCCGAACCTGCTCGACGTGCTGCCGCCGGACCGCTACACCATCCTGCCCAACACCGCCGGCTGCTACACCGCCGACGAAGCGGTGCGCACCTGCCGGCTCGCGCGCGAGCTGCTCGACGGCCACAACCTGGTCAAGCTCGAAGTCCTCGGCGACCAGCGCACGCTGTTCCCCGACGTGGTGCAGACCCTCGCCGCCGCCGAGACGCTGGTGAAGGACGGTTTCGAGGTGATGGTCTATACCTCTGACGACCCCCTGCTGGCGAAGCGACTGGAAGAAATCGGCTGCGTCGCGGTGATGCCGCTGGCCGCGCCGATCGGCTCCGGCCTCGGCATCCAGAACAAGTGGAACCTGGTCGAGATCGTCGAAAACGCCAAGGTGCCAATCATCGTCGACGCCGGCGTCGGCACCGCGTCCGACGCCGCGATCGCGATGGAACTGGGTTGCGACGGCGTGCTGATGAACACCGCGATCGCGGGCGCGAAAGACCCGGTGCTGATGGCGCACGCGATGAAGCTCGCAGTCGAGGCCGGCCGCGCCGCGTTCAAGGCCGGCCGCATCCCGCGCAAGCGCTTCGCCAGTGCGTCGAGCCCGGTGGATGGACTGATCGGCTGATGGACGACAGCGAGCAGGCGCCCGGCAAGGTCGCGCCGCCCAAGCCCTTTACCGTCACCGCGGGCCACCGCCAGGTGCGCAGCTTCGTGCTGCGGCAGGGCCGGTTCACCCCGGCCCAGCAGCGCGCGTTCGACCAGCAGTGGGCGCACTACGGGATCGACTACCAGGGCACGCCGCGCGATTACGACACGGTGTTCGGCCGCAGCGCGCCCCGGGTACTGGAGATCGGCTTCGGCAACGGCGAGGCGCTGCGCTTCGCCGCGCAGCACGACACGGCGCGCGACCTGATCGGCATTGAGGTCCACGCCCCCGGGGTCGGCCGCCTGCTCAACGCGCTGGCCGCCGACGGCGCCGCCAACGTGCGCGTCTACCACCACGACGCGGTCGAGGTGCTGACCCGCGAGGTCGCCGACGCCAGCCTCGACGAGGTCCGGATCTACTTCCCCGACCCTTGGCACAAGAAGCGCCACCACAAGCGGCGGCTGGTGCAGCCGGAGTTCGCCGCGCTGCTGGTGCGCAAGCTCGCGCCCGGCGGCCGCTTGCACCTCGCCACCGATTGGCAGGACTATGCCGAGCAGATGTGGGACGTGCTCGACGCGACCGCCGGCATCGCCAACCGGGCCGGCCCGCGCGGTGCGGTGCCGCGGCCGGAATGGCGCCCGCAGACGCATTTCGAGACCCGCGGCCAGAAGCTCGGCCACGGCGTCTGGGACCTGCTGTACGACAAGCCGTCCGCGACCGCTCCACGGGAGTCGCCGGCCCAAGACGAGTAGCCGACCCCGGGCATGGAAACCGCGCTGACGCTCACCACCGACATGAAGCTCGTCCTCGGGCTGGTGGGCTTCACGATGGTGATGTTCCTGTTCGAGCGGATCCGCGCCGATGTGGTCGCGCTGGTCGTGCTGGTGCTGCTGGGCCTGTCGGGGCTGGTCGCGCCGGAGGAGATCTTCAACGGCTTCTCGTCCAACGCGGTGATGAGCATCATCGCGACGATGATCCTCGGCGCCGGGCTGGACCGCACCGGCGCGCTCAATCGCCTCGCCGGCTGGCTGCTGCGGCGCGCGCACGGGGTCGAGCAGCGGCTGCTGCTGCTGACCGGTGCGATCGCCGGCATCAACTCCTCGGTGATGCAGAACCCGTCGGTGATGGCGCTGTACCTGCCGGTCGCCTCGCGACTGTCCTCGCGCACCGGCCTGACCCTGCCGCGGCTGCTGCTGCCGCTGGCCACCGCGATCGTGATGGGCAGCTCGCTGACGATGGTCGGCAACTCGCCGCTGATCATGCTCAACGACCTGCTGCTGCAGGCCAACAGCAACCTGCCCTCGGGCGTGGCGACGCTCGAACCGCTGAAGATGTTCGCGCCGCTGCCGATCGGCGCCGCGCTGCTGGCGACCTCGCTGCTGTACTTCCGCTTCTTCGGCAACCGCCGGCTGCACGAGGAGGAAGGCAAGGGCGTCACCCCGGCACGCACCCAGAGCTATTTCGCCAACGCCTACGGCATCGAAGGCGATGTCTACGAACTGACCGTGACCGCCGACAGCCCGCTGGTCGGCATGTCGCTGGGCGAGGCCGAAGCGCTGCACGGCGCGCCGCTGGTGCTCGCGCTCAAGACCAAGGAGGAGGCGCGGCTGTCGCCACCGGCCGATGCGCGGATCTGGGTCGGCAGCGTGATCGGCGCGATGGGCTCACGGCGCCAGGTCGGCGACTTCGCGCAGAACCAGATGCTCCGGCTCAGCACGCGCCTGCGCAACTTCGGCGACCTGTTCAATCCGAGCCGGGCCGGCATCTCGGAGGCGGTGATCCCGGCGACGTCGAAGTTCATCGGCAAGACCGGGCGCGACCTGCAGCTGCGCAAGCAGCTCGGGCTGAGCCTGCTGGCGGTCAACCGCGACAAGAACGTCATGCGCGACAACGTGCGCGACGTGCCGCTGCGCGCCGGCGACATGCTGGTGCTGCACAGCATCTGGACCGACCTGGCCGAGGCCGCCAAGGGCAAGGACCTGGTGGTCGTCACCGACTACCCGAAGGGCGAGCAGCGCCCGCACAAGCTCAAGATCGCGCTGGGCATCTTCGGCGTGGCGATGCTGCTGGCGCTGTCCTCGCGCCTGCCGGTGTCGATCGCGCTGATGACCGGCGTCGCCGGCATGCTGATCGCCGGCGTTATCCACATCGACGAGGCCTACTCGGCGATCAACTGGAAGACCGTGTTCCTGATGGCCTGCCTCATCCCGCTCGGGTGGGCGATGGACTCGTCGGGCGCGGCGGCCTGGGTGGCGGGGCACACGATCGAACAGCTGCCGGAGGCGACGCCGCGCTGGCTGCTGCAACTCGCGCTGGGCCTGCTGACGACGGCGTTCTCGCTGGTGATCAGCCACGTCGGCGCGGCGATCGTGATGGTGCCGCTGGCGATCAACATCGCGCTGGCCGCCGGCGGCAACCCGACCGCGTTCGCGCTGATCGTCGCGTTGTCGGCGTCGAACAATTTCATGACCGCATCGAATCCGGTGATCTCGATGATCACCGGTCCCGCGGGCTACACCGGCAAGGAGCTGTGGAAGGTCGGTGCGCCGCTGTCGCTGGTGTACTCGGTGATCGCGGTGCTGATGGTGAACCTGCTTTTCTGAGCGGGCTCAACGCAGCCAGACGGCGCCGTCACGCACCTCGACATCGACAGGGCGCAACGACTCGCCACGACACGGGCCGGCGACGCATTCACCGCCCTGCAACTCGAAACTTGCACCGTGTGCTGCGCAGACCAGCAAGCCTTCCCTGCTCTTGAGGAACTGCCCCGGGGCCCAGTCGAGGCGGCGGCCGGCATGCGGGCAGATGTTGAACCAGGCCCGCACCTGCTCGCCTTCGCGGTACAGCACCAGCGATTCGGCGTCCCCGTCCACGGTCGCCTCGACCTCGATGAAGCCACCATCGGCAAGCTGCTCGACAGTCGCCAACGGCATGTTCATGGCGCCACCACCACCGCATACGGCAGCGCGCTTACCGCGGTGGCCATTGCCCCGCGGACGGGACAGCCATTGCCGGATCGGTCTTTCACAACCCCATCACCGGCTGTGTGCTGAATACTTAACGAAGTTCTCACAACTGTCATCCTGCGCGCCGCGATACTCGGGTGTCCGGCGATGTCGCCGCATTGTGTCACGATGCTTCCGATGATCAGTTCCAGCTTCCGCTTCGATACCCAGCAGTTCCAGTCACGCATGCGCTCCGCATTCGAGCCGCGCAAACCGCGCCATCGCGTGCTGCGGTTCGTGCTCGGTGTCGTCGGCCTGGGTCTGCTCGCGTTGCTGGTGATGTTCTCGGTCGCGCTGGGCGCGGCGATGCTGGCGGCGGGCCTGGTGTTCAAACTCTGGCGCGGCCGGGGCAAGGCCGTTGGCCGCAAGAGCGATTCCCGCATCGTCGACGGCGAATACCGCGTGGTCGGCAAACCCGTGCTGACCCGCTGATCGGCACGAGCCGCCTCGCTTCCGATCCGGACTTTATCCATGGTCGATGTCATCGCGGCGCCGCCACAGCCGCGCATCCCGGTTCGCTCCGGTGATGGCGCTACCTTTCCGGTCCGCCGCATCTATTGCGTCGGCCGCAATTTTGCCGACCACGCCCGCGAGATGGGCGCTGCCGCGCCGGCCTCGAAAGCCGACCGCGGTCATCCGGTGTTCTTCTGCAAACCGGCCGACGCGGTCGTGCCCGATGGCTTGGCGCCCTACCCACCTGGCACCGCCGACCTCCACCACGAAGTGGAGCTGGTGGTCGCACTCGGCGCCGATGCCCCTGCGGGCCTGCTTGATCCCGCCGGGGCCGGTGCTCTGGTGTACGGCTACGCGGTGGGCCTGGACCTGACCCGGCGTGACCTGCAGGGCGCCGCCAAGGCCAAGGGCCTGCCCTGGGACACCGGCAAGGCTTTCGACCATTCCGCGCCCATCAGCGCGATCGTCCCGGTGGTGGAAGCCGGCGACCTCCATGGTCGCTCGCTCACACTGCGGGTGAACGGTGAAGTACGCCAACACGGCTCGCTCACGGACCTGATCTGGAACGTGCCCGAAATCCTGCATGAGCTTTCGCGGTTGTTTGCGCTGAAGGCCGGCGACCTGGTCTTCATGGGCACACCGGCAGGAGTCGGCCCATTGCAGCGCGGAGACGAGTACGTCGCCAGTCTGGACGGCCTGATCGAACTGCGCGGCAGGGTAACCGGCGGCGCGCCCTAGCGCGGGACTCACCTGTGCGCGATGGCGGTTGCTGCTGCCGGGGACTGACCGCACGACCCGTTTGCCCGGAATTCCTATACTCGCTCCGACAACTTCCACTCAAAGGAGCGCGGCAGGATGGGAATGGTCAGCGAGTTCAAGGCATTCATCAATCGCGGCAACGTGCTCGACCTCGCCGTTGCGGTGGTGATCGGTGCGGCATTCGGCAAGATCACTACCGCACTGGTCGACGGCATCATCATGCCGGTGGTCGGGATGGCGCTGGGCAAGGTGGACTTCTCGCAACTGTTCGTGGCCCTTGACGGCAACGACTACGCCAGTCTCGCCGTCGCCCAGGAAGCGGCCGCCCCGGTGATCACCTACGGCGCCTTCCTCCAGACGATCATCAACTTCCTGCTGATCGCCTTCGTGGTGTTCCTGGTAGTCAAGGCTTACCACCGGGTGAACCCTCCGGCGAAAGCGGCGCCTCCGTCGCCGGGCGAGGAGGTCCTGCTGCTGCGCGAGATCCGTGATTCGCTCAAGCGCGAGGCGCCCTGATCGGCGACGAACTGCCAAGTGCGGCACAACGCCGCGTGACTTGAGGCACCCCAGGACGAAGCCGCGAGTTGCTACCCTCGCGGCTTCGTCCTTTTTTCGGGCCATGCCCTGCAGGAGAACCGGATGCGAGCGATGTTGACGGCGCTGGGAACCACCCTGGCCACTTCCCTGGTCGTTGCAGGCGCCGCGCATGGGGCCACCGCACAGACCAGCATCCCCGAGTCCGCCGTCGCCAACGCGACCCAGCTGCGGGAAACGGCGCTGGCCAGCGACCTCGGCTACCGGATCACCGAGTCGCTGACCACCGAAGTTGGCCCTCGAATGGCCGGCAGCGAGGCCGATGCGCGCGCGGTCGAGTGGGCCAAGGCCAAGTTCGAGGCGCTGGGTTACGACAAGGTCTGGACCGAACCGGTCACCTTCCCCAAGTGGGAACGCCGCAGCGAGAACGCGCAGGTGCTCGGCCGCTACGCCCAGCCACTGTCGCTGACCGCGCTCGGCGGCAGCCCGGCCGGTACGGTCGAAGGCGAAGTCGTGCGCTTCGCCGACCTCGCCGCACTGGAGGCGGCCCCGGCCGGTTCGCTCGAGGGCAAGATCGCCTTCATCGACTACAGGATGGAGCGCGCCCGCGACGGCAGCGGCTACGGCCCCGGCTCGCGCGTGCGTAGCGGCGGCCCTTCGGCGGCAATCCGCGCCGGCGCCATCGGCTACCTGATGCGCTCGGCCGGCACCGATTCCCACCGCAACCCGCACACCGGCATCACCCGTTTCGACGACGGCCTGACGCCGGTGCCGTCGGCCGCGCTGGCGGTACCCGATGCCGACCAGCTCGCCCGTCTGCTCGCGCTCGGCGAGCCGGTCCGGGTGCGGATGGCGCTGGACTGCGGCTGGGACGGCGAAGCCACCAGCTACAACGTCATCGGCGAAATCACCGGCAGCAGCAGGCCCGACGAGGTGGTGCTGATCGGCGGCCATCTCGACTCCTGGGACCTGGGCACCGGCGCGATCGACGACGGCGCCGGCGTCGGCTTGACCATGGCCGCCGGCAAGCTGATCGGCGACCTCGACCAGGCCCCGGCCCGCACCATCCGCGTGGTCGCCTTCGCCAACGAGGAACAGGGCCTGTGGGGCGGCAAGGCCTATGCCGAGAAGTACGCCGACGAGGTGAAGAAGCACCAGATCGCCGCCGAGAGCGACTTCGGCGCCGGCCGCATCTACGCCATCAGCACCGGCGCGCCGGACTATGCGCAGGGCGCGGTGAAGCGGATCGCCCAGGTGATGGCACCGCTCGGCATCGAGTACGCGGGCGATGCCGGCGGCCCGGGCCCGGACATCAGCCCGTTCGCCGAGGACGGCCTCGCCTGGGCGCGACTGGCACAGGACGGCACCGACTACTTCGACCTGCACCACACCCCGGACGACACCTTCGACAAGATCGACCCCGAAGCGCTCGCGCAGAACGTCGCCGCCTACGCGGTGTTCGCCTACCTGGCGGCGTCGGCCGAAGGCGACTTCGGTGGCGGCCGCGACGACGGCGGAGACACCGCCGGGCAGTAAGCTGTGGGCATGCCGCAGCGCTACGACGATTTTGGAAGCATCGCGGTGGATCCCGTCACCGGGATCTACCGCCTCGGGGCCAACGGCCCCAGCCTGCCGACCGCGCTCGCCGCGGCCGGCGCCACCAAGCGGCGGGTGGCACTGCTGCACATCGACGTCGACATGTTCCGTTCGATCAACGCGAACATGGGCGAGGACATCGGCGACCAGGCCCTGGCGGCCATTGCCCAACGCCTGCGCAAGGCGATTCCGTCGGACGCGTGGCTGTGGCGGCTCAACAGCGACGAGTTCATCGCCGGCATCGGCTACCGCGACGGCGAGCTCGACGGCGCCGGCTTGGCCGAACGCCTGCGTGATGCGCTCGAGATCCCGCTGTCGATCCCTCCTTACACCCTGCCGATGACGCTCTCGATCGGCGTGGCGGTATTCCCCGACCACGCCTCCGACGCCGCCGGCCTGCTGGCCAAGGCCGAGCAGGCGCTGCGAAGGGTCAAGGAGGAAGGGCTCGATGCGGTCGGCCACTATTCGACCCGTCCCGCCCGCGGCGCGGCGACGGACGGATTCGCCGAGCGCTTCATCGAAGCACTGGACAACGATGAATTCCGGCTGTTCTACCAGCCGCTGGTCAGCGCCCACGACGGCGGCCTCACCGGCTTCGGCGCGCTGCTGCGCTGGCAGACCGACAACGGCCTGCTTCGGCCGAACCGCTTCATGGACATCGTCGAGCGGGTGGGCCTGTCGGCGCGGCTCGGCGAATGGGTCACCGGGAACGCCTTGGCGCAGCTGGCGCAATGGCGCGCGCAGGGGCTCGACTACGTGGGCATGTCGGTGCACCTCGCCGGCTCCATGCTGACCCAGGCCGACTGCGTCGACCGCATCGGCGAGCTGCTGCACCGGTACGGCCTGCCCGGCGACGCACTGGAGTTCGAGATCTCCGAGAACGTGCTGGCGCTCGACGCGCGGCAGGTGTTCGACACCTTGGCCGGCCTGCGCGCACTCGGCGCGACCCTCACCGTGCACGACTTCGGCCTGGGCGGGCTGAGCTTCGCCGCGCTGGCCCAGTACCCGCTGGACCGGATCAAGATCGACCGCAGCTTCATCCGCAACGTCGCCAGCGACACCCGCAGCGCGGCCATCGTGCGCGGCATCATCGCGATGGGCCACCGCCTGGGGATGAAGGTCACGGCGAAAGGGGTGGAGAACGAGGCCGAGCTGGGCTTCCTGCGCCGCAACCACTGCGACTTCTTCCAAGGCTACCTGTTCAGCGAACCGCTGCCGGCCGACCGCCTCGACGAGCTGATCAAGCGCCGCTTCCTGCTGCCCGGCGCGTTCGCCGCCACCCGGCCCGAGCGCACCCTGCTGCTGCTCGACGACGAGGAGAACGTGCTGCGCTCGCTGGTGCGCCTGTTCCGCCGCGACGGCTACCAGATCCTCACCGCCAACAGTGTGCGCGAGGCGTTCGACCTGCTCGCCAGCAACGCAGTGCAGGTGATCGTCTCCGACCAGCGCATGCCGGACATGAGCGGCACCGAGTTCCTTGGCCGCGTGCGCGACCTCTACCCCGACACCATCCGCATGGTGCTGTCCGGGTACACCGACGTCGCCACGATCACCGAAGCGATCAACCGCGGCGCGATCTACCGCTTCCTGACCAAGCCGTGGAACGACGAGGAACTGCGCGAGCACATCCATGCCGCATTCCGCGCGTTCGAGCGGCGCGCCACCGGCGAGGCGGCGTACTGAGCGCCGAGCGCGTGCGCGCGGTACACCCACGTCGCGCATCCGCCTCCCGCCTCTCTTTGGGTGTGCAGCTTTGGCGTTCGGCGTGCAGCGATTGCGCCGCCGACCGGCACCCGTGGCAACGGATCTCGTCCAATCCCACCGGGAGGAATGTAGGAGCGACGTAAGTCGCGACCTGTACATCACTTCAGGCATTCGGCGGGTCGCGACTTACGTCGCTCCTGCGAGGGACCTTCCTCCCACGGCGTAGCTCATGCCGGGTCATGCATTTGTAGGAGCGGCTTCAGCCGCGATCGTGGAGTCGGCACGGGCACAGGATCATCCGATCGCGGCTGAAGCCGCTCCTACAACAGCCCGGAACTCCGCACCGCGCACGGGTCGCCACAACGCGGCGTAACGGCAATGCCCGCCAAGAAAGCCTTTCAGACCGCCTGTTCGCCCGCCCCACCCACCGGCTGCCGCACCGGCAACACCACCCGGAACGTCGTGCCCGCCCCCAGCCGGCTGCTCACGTCGATCCGGCCGTTGTGCTTGGCCACGATGCTGTAACAGATCGCCAGGCCCAGCCCGGTGCCGCGGCCGATCGGCTTGGTCGTGTAGAACGGGTCGAAGATGCGCTGCAGCGATTCCTCGGCGATACCGCAACCGCTGTCGGACACGGTGATCCAGACCTCGTCGTCCTCGCAGCCGGTGGCCAGCACGATGGTGCCGCGCTCGGCGATGGCCTGCCCGGCGTTGATCAGCAGGTTCATCAGCACCTGGTTGATCTCCGACGGGTGGCACTCCACCAGCGGCAGCTCGCCGTAGTGCTTCTCCACGCGGACCTTGTACTTGAGGTCGTTCCAGACGATGTTGAGGGTCGACTCCAGCCCCTTCTGCAGGTCCGACGGCCGCATCGGCTCGTCGCGCCCGATCCGCGAAAAGTCCTTGAGGTCCTGCACGATCTTGGTGACCCGCTCGATGCCTTCGCGCGACTCCGCCAGCAGTTGCGGCAGGTCGCCGGCGATGAAGTCGAAGTCGAGGCGTTCGCGCAGTTGCGCCATCGCCTCGCGCGCGGCAGCGGGGTCGTCGCCGGCGAGCGCGC
This sequence comes from Lysobacter sp. CC-YZS074, assembly GCF_056739745.1. Taxonomy (NCBI): domain Bacteria; kingdom Pseudomonadati; phylum Pseudomonadota; class Gammaproteobacteria; order Lysobacterales; family Lysobacteraceae; genus Lysobacter; species Lysobacter sp. CC-YZS074. Next base: position 2,602,040 of record NZ_CP200301.1, read on the forward strand.
CGGCATAACCGTCGATCAGCGCCAGCAGCGCGCCGGTGTACTCCTGCAGCGTGCCGAGGTTGGAGTGGACGTAGCCGATCGGGTTGTTGATCTCGTGCGCGACGCCGGCGGCGAGCTGGCCGATCGAAGCCATCTTCTCGGACTGCAGCAACTGCTCCTGGGTGCCGGCCAGGCGGCGGTAGGTGCGTTGCAGTTCATCGTGGCGCTGCTGCAGCTCGCCTTCGCGCGCCGAACGCGCGGACACGTCGCTGAACGACGCCAGCCGACGGCCGACCTGTTCGCCGAGGCCGCAGAACAGCTTGATCTCCAGCACCAGCGGCGGCGCCTCGACCAGCACCTCGCCGGTCCAGCGCCCTGCTTCGCAGGCGATATCCCAGGCGCCGTCGGGAATCCGGGCCAGCAGCCGGTCGGGGTCGGCCCGGGCATCCAGGCGCAGGGCCAGCGCGCGGGCCGCGTCGTTGGCGTGGACGAGCCCACCCTCGCCATCGAGCAGCAGCACCGCGGTGTCGACCATCGTCAACGCCCAGAGCATCTGGGCGCTCCAGTCGTTCGCGGCGGCCGGTGTCTCGCGTTCGCTCATCCCACTCCGAGGCAGCGCACCTGCGGACGTGCGCCCGATTGCCCACCGGCATCGTACACGCCCGTCGACTCGACGCGGCCAAGGTGGCGCAGGGCCCAGTTCACCTCGCGGCGGCGACGCGCCAGCAGGATGCTGTTGGCACGGTTGAGCTCGCTCAGCGCGGTCACCCGGGCCGGGTCGTTGCCGCGCAAGGGCTGCGATTCGACCAGCCGCAGCGCGCGCAACTTGGCCTGGGTGGAGTCGAGCAGCGCGTCGACGTCTTGCGCCAGCAGCGCGCGGCGCTCGGCCTGCAGCGCCTGCTCCAGGGTGTCGAGCGGGTCGGCCGGGCTGCCCGGCATCGGCTGCGCGACCGCCGGGTTCATCGACCCAGCTCGCTCTCGAGCGCCAGCATGCGCGTGGCGATCTGCTGCGGGTCGATCCGGTAGCTGCCGTCGGCCAGCGCCGCGCGCACCTCGTTGACCCGCGCCACGTCGATGCCGGGGGCGCCGAGTTCGCGCTGCAGGGCCTGCAGGCCCTCGGCCTCGCCGGTCAGGCGGACGCTGTCGGACGCGGGCGCGGCGGCGACCGGCTGCGAACGGTCCTCGCCCGACCGCACTTGGGCGGCACCGGCCTGCGCCAGTTCGGCGGTACGGACGGCCGGCGGCGGTGCGCCGTCGATCTTGGTGGTCATGGAAGTGCTCCTGGTGGCTCGGTCGAACCCGGTAACGGCCCGCCGCCGGCGAACTTTAGCGGTTCCGTGAACCCGATCCCAACCCGCGCCAGACGCTTGTGCCTCAACGCATGACCTCCACCACGCCGTCGCCGACGACCCGCCCCCTGACGATCTGCCGCGACTGCGTGTTCTCCACCGAGATCGCCCCGCCCGGCGCCGCCCGGCCCAGCGCCCGCCCGGCCACCCGCACCTCGATGCCGCCGGCGCGCGAGACCAGCACGACCGGGTCGCCGCGCCGCAGCAGCCGCTCCCCGGCCACGTCCCCGCGGGTCGGGGCCGAGCCCGGCGCCAGGCTGCGGTGCGCGGTCTGGCCGACCAGCGCGGCCGGATCGGCGAAGCCGCTGCCGGTTCCGGCCATGTCGCGCCTGCGCACGGCGAGCATGTCGGCGGTGATGGTTTCGCCGGCCTGCACCGGCTCGGTCAGCACCACCACTTCCTCGATATCGCGCACCTGCACGGGCACATACAGATGCCAGCCGGGTTGGTCCGGGCAACGCACCTGCACCACCCGGGCACTGGTCGGCACCGCCTGCAGCGGGGCGTCGCAGGCCGCCATCCGCAGGTTCGGATCGACCGAGGCCTCGGCCTGCGACGGATCGACGCCGAGCGCGGCAACCGCCGCCGCACGGATCGCCGCGGGTGCGGTGATCGATGCCGGCGCGGCGTCCGCGGCGGTTGCCACGGAGGCGGCGAGCCCCCACAGCGCCACGATCAGCCAGGTTTTGGAGAACAACTGCCGCACGATGGATTCCGGAACGGACCTGCCCGGCTTCAAGCAAGACCCGTGCCGCCCGTGGCGACCGGACCTGCCCGATCGGGCTCAAGAACCGCGCAGGGCGGCCGACAACCTCGCCATGAGCCGCGACCTGCTGGACCGCATCGACCAACGTACCCGCCTGGCCGGCCACAACCGGCTGGCCCTGCTGCTGTTCCGCCTGGGCACGCGTCAGCTTTTTGGCGTGAACGTGTTCAAGGTGCAGGAGGTGATCCCGCGGCCGCCGCTGTTCACCCTGCCGCAGCTGCCCTCGGCGTTCGCCGGCGCCGCCGACGTGCGCGGCCGCACGGTGGCGGTGCTCGACCTGGCCCGCGCGATCGGCCACGCCCACGACGGCGCCGCGCCCGGCTACCTGGTGGTGACCGAGTTCAACCGTACCGTGCAGGGCTTCCTGGTGTCGGGGGTCGAGCGCATCGTCAACATCGCGGTCGAGGACATCCAGCCGCCGCCCGACCTCGGCGGCGAAGGCCACTACCTCACCGGCGTCACCCGCCACCAGGGCGAGCTGATCCAGCTGGTCGACGTGGAGAGCGTGCTGGCCGAATCGGCCCCGCGCGCCAGCGACGCCGCCGGCATCACCCCGCTCGCGCAGACCGCCGGGGTGCCGCACGAGGTGCTGGTGGTGGACGACTCCCGCGTTGCCCGCAACCAGATCCGCCAGGTCCTCGAGCAGCTCGGCCTGGGCGCCACCCTGCTCTCGGACGGCCGCCAGGCGCTGGAGCACCTGCAGCAGATGGCCGACAGCGGCCGATCGCCGTGCGACCGCTATGCGATGGTGATCTCCGACATCGAGATGCCGGCGATGGACGGCTACACCCTGACGACGGAAATCCGTCGCAGTCCCGCCTTGCGCGGCCTCTACGTGCTGCTGCACACCTCGCTGTCGGGCGTGTTCAACCACGCGATGGTCGAGCGCGTGGGCGCCGACGACTTCGTGCCCAAGTACTCCGAGCACGAGCTGGCGCAACGCATCGCGGTGCGGATGACGGCGCTGCAGCGCGCCGCGTAGGGCCGGCCGGGGGCGCGATCCTCCACGTCGTGGCACGGCGCTTGCCTGATCCCGGGTGAACCAGACCCGGAGGGCACCCATGCCTTCACTCGATTCATCGTTCCTCGGCATCCACGGCACCGCGCTGGCCCTGCGTGAGCAGCGCCTGCAGTTGCTCGCGGGGAATATCGCCAATGCCGACACCCCCGGCTTCAAGGCCCAGGACCTGGACTTCCAGTCCGCGCTGAATGCCGCGCTGAGTCCGGTCGGCCCCGGTGACGCGATCGACAACGCGGTCGCGATGGCGCAGTACGCGCCCGCCGCCAGCCAGCCCAGCCTCGACGGCAACACGGTCGACGGCGAGCGCGCCAAGGCCGCCTTCGCCCAGGCCTCGCTGGAATACCGCGCCTCGCTGTCGTTCGTCGAGGCCAAGGTGCGCGGGATGCTGACCGCGATCACCGGGCAATAGGGGCGCGGACGATGAGCAACCTCCCGATCTTCGACGTCGCCGGCTCGGCGATGAATGCCCAGTCGGTGCGCCTGAGCACCGTCGCCAGCAACCTGGCCAACGCCGACACCGTCTCCGGCAACCCCGACGCGGTGTACCAGGCCAAGCTGCCGGTATTCAACGCCGCCCCCGTGGCCGGCGATCCCGGCCTTTCGGGCGTGCGCGTCACCGAAGTGGTCGACAGCACCGCCGCCCCGCTCAAGCGCTACGAACCCGGCCACCCGCTGGCCGATGGCGACGGCTATGTCTACGCCCCCGACATCGACCCGGTCGCGCAGATGGTCGACCTGATCTCCGCCTCGCGCAGCTACCAGGCCAACGTGGAGGTGTTCAACACCGCCAAGGAACTGGCGACCGCGACCCTGAACATGGGCAGGTAGCCCGTGACTGACGAGACCTCCAGATGACCGCGATCGGCGCTACCGGCAACGACAACCCCTATGGCGCTCTGGGTCTGGCCAAGCCGACCCAGGAGCGGGACACCACGCTCGGACAGGCCGATTTCCTTCGCCTGATGACCGAGCAGCTCAAGAACCAGGACCCACTCAAGCCGCTCGACAACAACCAGTTCCTTGGCCAGCTCGCGCAGTTCTCCACGGTGCAGGGCATCGAGGACATGCAGGGCGCAATGGGCTCGATGGCCAGCGTGATGGAATCCGACCAGACCCTGCGCGCGGCCAGCCTGGTCGGGCGCGAGGCGCTGGTCGAGGCCGACACCGTGGAGCTGGCGGCGGGCGCTGCGGTCAACGGTGAAGTCGCCGCCACCGGCGCCGGCCCGATCCGGATCGACATCCTCGACAGTGCCGGCGCCATCGTCCGCACCACTTCGGTCGAGGCCGACGGCGCCGGCAGCGTGCCGTGGCAGTGGGATGGCCGCGACAACAACGGCGAGCCCATCGCGGCCGGCGAGTACAGCATCCGCGCCAGCAGTGGCCTCGGCGAGGACGCTGAAGCGCTCGCTGTCGGCGTCGCCGCACACATCGACAGCGTGTCGATCGAACCCACCGGTCTCGTCCTCAACCTCTCCGGCCTGGGCAGCCACCCGCTGTCCGCCATCCGTCGCGTCGGCTGACCGCCGCCTCGTCCACCAGCATCCGAACAGGGAGCACGCATCATGAGTTTCCGCATCTCGCTCAGTGGCATGAACGCGGCCACCGCCGACCTCAACGTCACCTCCAACAACATCGCCAACGCCAACACCACCGGCTTCAAGCAGTCGCGCGCCGAGTTCTCCGACGTCTTCCCGGTGTCGGCCTACGGCCTGTCGCGCAACGCCATCGGCGCCGGCGTGAAGCTGGCGCAGGTCGCGCAGCAGTTCGACCAGGGCAACGTCGAGTTCAGCGGCAAGGCGCTCGACCTGGCGCTGAGCGGGCAGGGCTTCTTCACCCTGTCCAACGGCGGCGCCACGGTGTATTCGCGCGCCGGTAATTTCGGCGCCGACAGCGACGGCTACGTGGTCAATCCGAGCGGCCACCGCCTGCAGGTGTTTCCGCCGAACGCAGCCGGCACCGGCTTCGACACCGGCCGCCTGACCGACCTGCAGCTGGCCACCGGCGACGCCCCGCCGCAGGCCACCGCCGAGGTGGACATCGGCACCAACCTGCCGGCGAACGCCACCGTGCCGGCGGTGGCACCGTTCGACGCCACCGACCCGACCACCTACAACCACACCACCTCGCTGACGGTGTACGACTCGCTGGGCGCGTCGCACACCCAGACCCTGCACTTCGTGAAGACCGCCAACCCGAACGAGTGGCAGGTGCACGCGTCCATCGACGGCACCGCGGTCGGCGGCCCGACCACGCTGCAGTACTCCGACGTCGGCGCGCTGCAGACCCCCAACCCCGGCACCATCGCCCTGCCCGGCCACGACCCCGGCAACGGCGCGGCGCCAATGGCGATCGAGCTCGACCTGGCCGACTCCACCCAGTACGGCAACGACTTCGGCGTCTCGGCGCTGGTGCAGGACGGCCACGCCACCGGCCGCCTGACCGGCATCGAAGTCTCCTCGGCCGGCATCGTCAACGCCCGCTACACCAATGGCGTCTCCACCCCGCTGGGCCAGGTCGCGCTGACCAACTTCGCCAACCCGCAGGGGCTGCAGCCGCTGGGCGACAACGGCTGGGCGGAAACCGCCGAATCCGGCGACGCCCGCCTCGGCTCGGCCGGCTCGTCCGAGTTCGGCCTGGTCCAGGGCGGCGCGCTGGAAGCCTCCAACGTCGACCTGACCGCACAGCTGGTCAACATGATCACCGCGCAGCGCAACTTCCAGGCCAACGCGCAGATGATCTCGACCCAGGACCAGGTCACCCAGACGGTGATCAACATCCGCTGAGGCGGGAGGTAACCGGCCGTGATCGACAGAGCCCTCTACGTCGCAATGACCGGCGCCAGCGCCACGCTGAAGGCGCAGGCGTCGGTGTCGCACAACCTCGCCAACGCGAACACGGTCGGCTTCCAGGCCACGCTCAGCGGCACCGTCGCCGCGCCGGTGCAGGGCGAGGGCTTCGACTCGCGCGTGGCCGCCAGCCACCGCACGCTCGGCGTCAGCTCGGCGCCGGGCGCCATAAACGCGACCGGCAACGCCACCGACATCGCCCTGCACCAGGACCGCTGGCTCGCGGTGCAGGCGCCCGACGGCGGCGTCGCCTACACCCGCGCCGGCAACCTGCAACTGACCGCCAATGGCCTGCTGACCACGTCTTCGGGCCTGCCGGTGCTCGACCAGGGCGGCGCCCCGGTCGCAGTGCCGCCCAATGAGTCGATGCTGATCGGCGGCGACGGCACGATCTCGGTCGTCCCGCTGGGCCAGCCGCCGTCGACGCTGGCCGAAGCCGGGCGCCTGCAGGTGGTCGAAGCACGCACCGACCAGCTGGTGCGCGGCGACGACGGCCTGATGCGGATGCCGCCCGGTGCCGACCCGGCTCCGCCCGCCGCCGGCAATGTCCTGACCTCCGGCGCGCTGGAGTGCAGCAATGTCGACAACACCTCGATGCTGGTCTCGATGATCCAGCTCTCGCGCCAGTTCGAGATGCAGGTACGGGTCTTGCAGAGCGGTGACGAGAGCGCGCAGGCAAGCAACTCGCTGCTGTCCTCGCGCTGATTTCTTGACTGACCGGACCGCCGGTCGGCACCACCGGAACAAAGAGGTAACCCGCCATGACCCAGGCTCTGTGGATCGCCAAGACCGGCCTCGACGCGCAACAAACGCGCATGGCGGTCATCTCCAACAATCTCGCCAATACCAACACCACCGGCTTCAAGCGCGACCGCGCCAGCTTCGAGGACCTGCTGTACCAGACCGTCCGCCAGCCCGGCGGCGCGTCCAGCGAGCAGACCCAGCTGCCGTCCGGCCTGTCGACCGGTACCGGCGTGCGCGTGGCCGCGACCGCCAAGCAGTTCACCCAGGGCAACCTGTCGCAGACCGGCAACGCGCTGGACGTGGCGATCAACGGCCGCGGCTTCTTCGAGGTGCTGATGCCCGACGGCAGCCCGGCCTATACCCGCGACGGCAGCTTCCAGATCAATGCCAACGGCGAGCTGGTGACCAACTCCGGCTACCCGGTGCAGCCCGGCCTGCAGTTCCCCGAAGGTGCGCAGAGCGTGACCATCGCCGCCGACGGCACCGTCAGCGTCCAGGTCGCCGGCGAGGCCGAGGCGGTGCAGGTCGGCGCGCTGACCCTGGCCGACTTCGTCAATCCCGCCGGCCTGCAGGCCAAGGGCGGCAACCTGTTCGTCGAGACCGGCGCCAGCGGCCCGGCCCAGGTCGGCGGCCCCGGCACCGGCGGCATCGGCCTGCTCGCGCAGGGCTCGCTGGAGTCCTCCAACGTCAACACGGTGGAGGAACTGGTGTCGATGATCGAGACCCAGCGCGCCTACGAGACCAACGCCAAGGCGATCTCCACGGTCGACCAGATGCTCGGCTTCCTCAACCAGAACCTGTGACCATGAAGCGCCTCGTTGCCTCCATTGCCCTGCTCCTGCTCGCCGGCTGCGCCAGCCTCGTCGGCGACGTCCGCCCGTTCGAGCCGATCGCACCGGTCCCGGCCATCGACCCGGCCATAGCCGCCCAGGCCTACCCCGGGGCGGTGCCGGCGCCGGCCATGGGCGCCGCCCAGGCCGCCACCGGTTCGATCTACGCCAGCGCCGCCAGCAGTGCGGTCCAGGGCGGCGGGCGCACGATGAGCCTGTTCGAGGACAACAAGGCGCGCCAGGTCGGCGACCTGCTGACCATCGTGCTGGTCGAGAACACCTCCTCGACTTCGCGGGCGCAGACCTCGGTCACCAAGGACAGCGGCTTCAGCCTCGGCGCGCCGGTGATCGCCGGGGTGCCGGTGACCTACAAGGGCCAGTCGATCCTGCAGGCCGAGGTGGAGGCCGGGCGCGAGTTCGACGGCGCCGGCAACTCCACCCAGAGCAACCGGCTCGACGGCGAGATCACCGTGCAGGTGGTCCGCACGCTGGGCAACGGCAATCTCCTGGTCAGCGGCCAGAAGCAGATGCGCCTGAACCAGGGCGACGAACTCGTGCAGGTTCAAGGAATCGTGCGGGTGGCCGATATCGGTCCCGACAACCGCATCACCTCCGACCGCGTCGGCAATGCCCAGATCGTCTATGGCGGTCGCGGCACGCTGGCACGTTCCAACGCGATGGGCTGGCTCGGCCGGTTCTTCAACTCCGCCGCCTTCCCTTACTGACAGCACGCCGAGATCCCCTCCATGCGCCTGCTCATCGCCATCATCGTTTCGCTGGGACTGGCTCTCGCCAGCGCCCCGGCCTCGGCCGAACGGATCAAGGACCTCGCCCAGGTGGCCGGCGTCCGTGGCAACCCGCTGGTCGGCTACGGCCTCGTCGTCGGCCTCGACGGCAGCGGCGACCGCACCAGCCAGACGCCGTTCACGGTGCAGAGCCTGAAGACCATGCTCGACCAGCTCGGCGTCAGCATTCCGCCGGGGGTGAACCCGCAGCTCAAGAACGTCGCCGCGGTCGCGATCCACGCCGAGCTGCCGCCGCACGCCAAGCCCGGCCAGACCATCGACATCACAGTCAGCTCGATCGGCAACGCCGGCTCGCTGCGCGGCGGCAGCCTGCTGATGGCCCCGCTCAAGGGCGCCGACGGCCAGGTCTACGCGATCGCCCAGGGCAGCCTGATGGTCAGCGGCTTCGGCGCGTCCGGCCGCGACGGTTCGCGGATCTCGGTCAACGCGCCCAATTCCGGCACCATTCCGAACGGCGCGGTGGTCGAGCGTGCGGTGCCGGGTGCGGCGCCGGGCGGCAGCGTCACCCTCAACCTGCACGAGTTCGACTTCACCACCGCCGCCCGCATCGTCGCGGCGATCGACGCCGCGTTCGGTCCCGGTCGCGCGCACGCGGTCGACGGCGTCACCATCGAAGTCGCGCCGCCGACGGGCGACCGCATCGCGTTCCTGTCGCGGCTGGAAACCCTCGAGGTCAGCCCCGGCACCGCGCCGTCCAAGGTCATCGTCAATTCCCGCACCGGCACCGTGGTGATGGGTGGCGAAGTCACCGTGCTGCCGGCCGCGGTCGCCCACGGCTCGCTGACGGTGTCGATTGTCGAAAGCGCGCAGATCAGCCAGCCGGGTCCGTTCGCCAACGGCGCCACCGCAGTGGTGCCGGAGTCCTCGATTGAAATCACCGAGGACGGCAACCGCATGTTCGTGCTCGAAGGCGCCTCGCTGCAGGCGATCGTGCAGGCGGTGAATGCCGTCGGCGCCGCCCCGGGCGACATCGTCGCGATCCTCGAAGCGCTCAAGCGCGCCGGCGCCCTGCGCGCCGAACTCGAGGTGATCTGAGCCACGGCCATGCACCTGCAATCCGCCACCGCGATGCCGCTCAGCGCAGCCGAACCCTCCCGGGACCGGCTGCGTACGGCTGCGCGCGAGCTGGAAACCCAGTTCGCCCAGATGATGCTCAAGTCGATGCGCAGCGCGAGCTTCGGCGACCCGATGCTGGGCGACAACACCATGTACCGCGAGATGTACGACCAGCAGCTCGCGAAGGAAATGGCCAAGGGCGACGGGCTCGGCCTGGCGCCGATGATCGTGCGCCAGCTCGAGCGCAGCCAGGGCACGACCGGGACGGACGGCGACACCGGCGTCACCTTCGGCCCTCACGGCGGCCTGCCGCTGACCCGCAACCTGCCGATGGCGATGCCGCTGTCGGCCTCGTCCGCTACCGCGATGGCGCTGCCGTCGGGCTCCGCGGGACTCACCCTGGCGCCGACCCGCAGCGGCGTGTCGCTGGGCGCGGTCGCTCCGCTCGCGGCGCCGCTGCCCGAACCGACCGCCGTCGATGCGGCCTGCGACGCGGACGCGAAGCTCGACTGCAGCAGCCCCGAGGCGTTCGTGCGCTCGATCTGGCCGCACGCGCAGCGCACCGCGGCCGAGCTCGGCGTGCCGGCCAGGGCGCTGGTCGCCCAGGCCGCGCTGGAGACCGGCTGGGGCCGTCGACTGGTCGGCGGCGACGGCTCGCACAACCTGTTCGGCATCAAGGCAACCGGCTGGAACGGCGCGAAGGTGAACTCGGCCACCCACGAGTTCGTTGGCGGCGTGCGCCACAACCAGCGCGACGACTTCCGCGCCTACGGCTCGATCCACGAGAGCTTCGAGGACTACGCCCGGCTGATGCGCAACGAGCGCTACGCCGGCGCGCTCGCCGCCGGCGACGACCCGGCGCGCTTCGCCAGCGCACTGCAGCGCGCCGGCTACGCCACCGACCCGTCGTACGCGGCCAAGATCACCGCTATCACCAACGGTCCGACCCTGCAGCGCGCGCTCGCCGGGCTCGACGACCTCCACGGCCGCGCCTACGCCGCGCTGCCCGACACGACTCCGCGAGGCTGACCTTGGCCGACATGCTCTCCACCGGTAGCTCCGCCCTGCTCGCCTTCCAGCGCGCCCTCAACACCGTCGGCCACAACGTCGCCAACGCGACCACGCCCGGCTACAGCCGGCAGCGCGTGGAGATGGAAGCACGGGTGGGCCATAACCACGGTGCGGGCTACATCGGCGCCGGTGTCGACATCGCACGCCTGGAGCGCCTCGCCGACGGGCTGGTGTTCGGGCGGCAGGTCGACAGCAGCGGCGAGATGGGCCGGCTGGAGCAGCTGTCGGCGCTGTCGGGGCGGCTCGACAAGATCGTCTCCGATCCCAGCAGCGGCTTGGCCGGTCCGTGGTCGGAGTTCTTCGCCGCCGCCGAGGGCGTGACCGCCGAGCCGACGTCCTCGTCGGCGCGCAACGAACTGCTTGCCAGCGCCAACCAGCTGGCCTCGCGCTGGAGCGCGATGGACCGCCAGGTGGCCCAGCTCGACGAGGAGGTGGACGCCCGGCTGCAGACCCAGGTCGCCGCCGCCAACCAGCTCGCCGGCGAAATCGCGAACCTCAACCGCGACATCGCCGCGGCCGGCAGCAACGCCTCGCCCGACCTGCTGGATCAGCGCGCGCTGCGGATCGACCAGCTCGCCGGCCTGGTGGGCGCGGAGACCGTGCAGCAGGACGACGGCTCGCTCAACGTGTTCACCACTGGCGGTCAGCCGATGGTGCTCGGCAACCGCGCGATGACCTTGGGCACAGTACGCGATCCCTATCGCGCCGACCGCCTGCAGCTGTCGCTGGAAACCCCCGCCGGTACCGCCATGCGCCTGCCGGCCGACACCGTGTCGGGCGAGGTCGGCGGCCTCATCGAATTCCGCGAACGCGTGCTCGATCCGGCACGCGCGGAGCTGGGCCGCCTCGCCACCGGCTTCGCCGAGGCGTTCAACGCCACCCAGCGCGCCGGCGTCGACTACAACGGCGCGGTCGGCACCGACCTGTTCTCGCTGCCGCCGCCCCGCATCGACCGCCACCAGGGCAACAGCGGCACCGCCACCCTGGACGCCAGCATCGGCGACCTCGGCGCGCTGAAGGGCAACGACCTGGTCCTGCGTTTCGACGCGGGCAGCTGGAGCGCCACCCGCGCCGACACCGGCGAGACGGTACCCATGACCGGCACCGGCACCGCCGCCGACCCGCTGCGCGTGGACGGCGTGGAACTGGTGGTCGGCGGCACCCCTGCGCCGGGCGACCGCTTCTCGCTGCGCCCCACCTCCGGCGTCGCCGGCGGCATGGAGGTGCTGATCGACGACCCTTCGGCGATCGCCGCCGCCGCGCCACTGGAATCCACCGCCGCGGCCGGCAACATCGGCAACGCCACCGCCGGCGCCAGCCGCATCACCGACCCCGCCGCGTTCGCGGCGTTCTCCGGGGCCACCATCGAGTTCATCGATGCCGGCACCTACACCATCAACGGCGGCGACCCGATCGCCTGGACGCCCGGCACGCCGATCACCGGCGACGGCTGGTCGCTGGACCTGCAGGGCACCCCCGGCGCCGGCGATGCGTTCAATCTGACGCGCACCCCGCCGCGTTCGTCCGACAACGGCAACGCGCGCGACATGGCGGCACTGGACGAGCGCGACCTCCTCACCGGCGGCACCGTCGACCTCACCGCGGGCCTGTCGAAGTTCACCGGCACCACCGGCAGCGCCGCGCGCCAGGCCGAGCTGACCCTGGAGGCGCAGACGGCCATCCACTCGCAGGTCATCGCCGAGCGCGAGTCGCTGTCGGGCGTCAACCTCGACGAGGAGGCGACCAACCTGCTCCGCTACCAGCAGGCCTACCAGGCCGCGGCGCAGGTGATAGCCACCGCCGACACCCTGTTCCAGTCCCTGCTCGGCGCGGTGCGCCGCTAACGCCCGGAGCGACCGATGAGAATCTCCACCGCCAGCATGTTCAACCAGGGCCTGCAGAGCATGATGCAGCGGCAGTCCGAGCTGGCGCGCACGCAGGAGCAGATGAGCACCGGCCGGCGCTTCACCCATGCCGCGCAGGACCCTTCCGCCGCCGCGGCCGTGCAGGGCCTCGACCACGCCCTGGCGTCGCTGGAGCAGTTCGAAAGCAATGCCGGGCATCTGGAGCGCCGCCTAGGCCTGCAGGAAAACGCCCTGTCGGACGCCGGCGACCAGCTGATCCGCGCCCGCGAACTGATCATCCGTGCCAACACCCCGACGCTGTCGGGCGAGGACCGCAAGCTCATCTCGATCGAACTGCGGCAGTTGCGCGCGGAGATGATCACCATCGGCAACCGCGGCGACGGCGCGGGCCGCGCCCTGTTCGCCGGCACCCGCGACGGCGTGGTGCCGTTCGCCGACAACGGCGGCGTGGTGACGTACGCCGGCAACAGCGGCAGCAACGAGGTCGAAGTGGCGCCGGGCCTCAGCCTGGACGACACCGACCCGGGCAACGCGCTGTTCATGCAGGTGCCCACCGGCGACGGCATCGTCCGCGGCTCGGTCGGCGCCGCCAACACCGGCAGCGGCGTGCTGGCCTCCGCCAGCGTGACCGACCACGGGGCGTGGAACGGCGACGGCATCACCGTCGAATTCACCGCGCCCGGCAGCTACCGGGTGCTCGACGCCGGCGGTACCGAGATCGGCACCGGCACCTGGGAAGAAGGCCAGACCATCAGCGCCGGCGGCGTCCAGCTCCAGATCAACGGCACGCCTGCCGCCGGCGACAGCTTCGGCGTGCAGCGCGCGGGCACGCGGGACATCTTCGGCACGCTCGATGCACTCGCCGATGCCCTGGAAGCGCCCGACGGCGGCCCCGCCGAGGCGGCACGCCGCACCAACGTGTTGACCATGGGCCTGGGCGACCTCGCCACCGCGCAGGAGCATCTGCTCGCCGCCCGCGCCAGCACCGGCGCACGACTGTCCGGCCTCGACAACGCCGCCGAAAGCCGCAGCGCCACCGGCCTGTCGCTGGAGACCACGCTGTCGGACCTGCGCGACATCGACTACGCCGAAGCGGCCACGCGCTTCGCCATGCAGCTCACCGCTCTGGAAGCCGCGCAGCAGGTGACGCTGCGCATGCAGGGCCTGTCGCTGTTCAACAAGCTGTAACCGCCCCCGTCTTCAGTTTCCGTCGCCTTGCCCGATAACGGGGCGAGGCGCTTTGCATGCCTGTTCGAGGCACTACCAGCCCCTGCGGCAAAAAGCAAAAAGTTTCGAAAACGGCCTAAAGCGTTCCTTGCCCCGGCCGTTATCCATTTCAGCAGCGGACAGGACCGGATCACGGCAAGCCCCTGCGACGCCAACCGGCGCGAAACGCCGGACTTCCGAATCCAGGAGACTTCAAAATGTCTGTCATCAACACCAACGTGATGTCGCTCAACGCGCAGCGCAACCTGAGCACCAACAGCGCGGACCTCGGCACCACCATCCAGCGCCTGTCCTCGGGCCTGCGCATCAACAGCGCCAAGGACGACGCCGCCGGCCTCGCCATCTCCGAGCGCTTCACCACCCAGATCCGCGGCATGGACCAGGCCGCCCGCAACGCCAACGACGGCATCTCGCTGGCGCAGACCGCCGAAGGCGCGCTGGGCGAGATCGGCAACAACCTGCAGCGCATCCGTGAGCTGGCCGTGCAGTCGCGCAACGCCACCAACTCCACCGACGACCGCGCCGCCCTGCAGAAGGAAGTCGACCAGCTGAAGGCCGAGATCGGCCGCGTGGCCGAGACCACCAACTTCAACGGCACCAAACTGCTCGACGGCACCTTCACTTCGCAGTCGTTCCAGGTCGGCGCCAACCAGGGCGAGACCATCGACATCGCTGCCATCGCCAATGCGAACACCGATTCGCTGGGCACCTGGACCTCGGTGACCACGAACGAAGCGACCGCCACCGGCTCCGCCCTGGCTGACAAGACCGCCGGCGCGACCTTTGCGGAAATCGGCGCGGGCGACCTGGTGATCAACGGCACCGACGTTCTGGTCGCCGAGTCCGCCGCCGACGCGACCGCCGCTGACCAGGCCACTGCCGTCCAGGCAGCCATCACGGCGGCCGGCATCACCGGCGTCACCGCCACGGTGAACGACGACGGCGACGGCATCGTGCTGACCTCGGCCGAGGACATCACGATCACGGCTACCGCCGCCGGTACGGCGTCGAGTGGTATCGCCGACGGTGACGTGGCTGTTGCCGAGGTGGCCGGTGAGGCCAAGACCGGCTTCGCCGACCTCGACATCTCCACCGTCGCCGGTGCCGACAACGCCATGCTCGCCATGGACGCCGCGCTGAAGTCGGTCAACGACGCCCGCGCCGACCTGGGTGCGGTGCAGAACCGCTTCTCCTCGGTCGTGACCAACCTGCAGACCGGCTCGGAGAACCTGTCGGCCGCTCGCAGCCGGATCATGGACGCCGACTACGCCAAGGAGACCGCCAACCTGTCGCGCACGCAGATCCTGCAGCAGGCCGGTACCGCCATGCTGGCGCAGGCCAACCAGTCGTCGCAGAGCGTGCTCAGCCTGCTGCGCTGATCACCGCAAACGGGAGATCCTCGTCTCTCCGGACCGGCCAGTGGCTTCGCCCTGGCCGGTTTTTTTTTGCCGCGCGATGAGATTTCCGCGCCGCCCCGACGCTAAAGCCACGGCGCCGGCGGCCGTTACCGGAAGCAACGCAAGGCGCGGCATTGCACGGTGTCAAAACCCCGGCGGAACGATTCTTGCCCCGGCTGTTTGAAGCATCGCAGTCCGAAGCATCCACGCCCACCCGTCCACCCGCCCCAGGAGGCAGCAGTGGCATCACTCTCCAGCCCAGGCGTCGGCTCCAACCTTCCGGTGAACACGATGGTGTCGCAGCTGGTCGCCGCCGAGCGCGCGCCCAGCGAGAACCGCTTCAACCGCATCGAGAGCACCACCCAGTCGCAGATCTCCGCGTTCGGCAAGATCAGCAGCGCGCTGTCCGGGCTGCAGGACGTGCTGGCCAAGCTCGAGGACGAGGGTGCGTCGCCGGGCCGCAAGGTCAAGGTGCCGGAAGACGCCGGCTTCAGCGCGACGGCGGGTGCCAGCGCCGCCCTGGGCAGCTATGGGGTGACGGTCGAAAGCCTGGCCAGCACCCACAAGCTGCAGTCCGCCGCGCTCGCCGCGGATGCGCAGCTGGGCCACGGCACGCTGACGATCACCGTCGGCGACGGCGATCCGGTCGACGTCACCGTCGCCGAAGGGGACGGTTCGCTGGCCGCGATCCGCGACGCCATCAACGACCAGGCGGGCGAACTGGGCGTCAGCGCCACGATCGTGCACGGCGACGACGGCGACGTGCTGGTGCTGGCCTCCACCGACACCGGCAGCGAAGGCCGCATGCAGATCACCGCCAGTGGCGGCGACGGCGGGCTGTCCGCGCTGGCCACCACCGGCGGCACCATGGTCGTGGCCGATCCCGGCAACGACGCGGTGGTGGTGGTCGACGGCATCACCCGCACCAGCAGCAGCAACCGCATCGACGACCTGATCGACGGGGTCACCCTCGACCTGACCAAAGCCAAGCCCGGCGAGTCGTTCAACCTCGAGCTGACCTCCGACCCGAGCACGCTCAAGGCCAGCCTGCTCAGCTTCGTCAGCGCCTACAACACCGCGCTGTCGCAGTTGCGCACGCAGAGCGCCGCCGGCAGCGAGGATGCGCCCGGCGCGGCGCTCAGTGGCGACGCCGCGCCGCGCGGCATCACCCAGTCGCTGCGCGGCTTCGTCAGCCAGGGCTACGCCGAACTGGCCGCGCTCGGCTTCGAGACCAAGGTCGATGGCTCGCTCAGCCTCGACGGCGAAACCTTCGACAAGCTGGTCGCCGAAGACCCCCAGGCCGTGCAGCGCCTGCTCGGCGACGAGGGCTCGCTGCGCAAGCCGCTGGCCGGTGCGCTGAAGTCCTGGCTCGGCGACGACGGCATGATCAGCGGCCGCACCGAGGCGCTGGAAACGCGCATGGACCGCCTCGAAAGCGACCGCCTCGCGCTCGACCGCCGGATGGAAAAGGTCGAGGCCAATTACCTGCGCCAGTTCACCGCGCTCGACACCATGGTCGCGCAGATGAGCTCGGTCAGCTCCTTCCTTACCCAGCAGCTCGCCCGGCTGCCGACCTACTCGCAGAGTTGATGACATGCACAGCGCCCGCGCCTTCGCCAACCAGTACCGCCAGACCAGCGCCAGCAGCGCCATCCTCGATGCCAGCCCGCACCAGCTGGTGAGCCTGATGCTCGGCGGCGCGCGCGAACGCGTGCAGCTGGCGATCGCCTGCCTGCAGCGCGGCGATGTCGCCCGCAAGGCACACGCGATCACTTCCGCCAGCGGCATCATCGGCGGCCTCAACAGCACGCTCGACATGAAGGCCGGCGGCGAGATCGCCGAGGGCCTGCATGCGCTGTACGACTATTTCCAGCGCCGCCTGCTGGAGGCCAACAGCAACAACGACCCCGCGCCGCTGGCCGAGGTCGACGAGCTGCTCGGCGACATCGAGCAGGCCTGGCGCGCGATCGATCCCGAGGCGACCGGCCCGGGGGGCGGGACCCGATGATCCCGGTGCTGCCGATCCGCGCCGTGCGGCAGGCGCTCGACGCCGGCGAGTGGGACCGCGCGTCGGCCCTGCTGGCCGAGCACGAACGCGCGGTCCGCGACGCGGTGGCGGCCGAACCGCCCGATGCCCGCAGTCGGACCCATTGGCTGGCGCTGCTTCAGGCCCAGCGCGAACTGATGGAGCAACTGCAGACCGCCCGCAGCCACGCCGGCTCGGCGCTGCAGCGCCTGCGCCAGAGCCATCGCGGCGCGGCCGCGTACAAGGGCGCCCAGGGATGAACGCCGAGACCGCCCGCGCCCAGGTGTTCGGCGACTCGCTCGCCTGCGACGAGGTGCGGCCGGCGGCGTTCCTTCCCGGCGCGTTGTCGCCCGCCGCGCTGCGCACCGCCTGCCTGCGCGGCGAGAACCTGCTGCGCTCGCTGGCCGTGGTCGAGGACAGCCGCGGCGAGGACGACGGCGAGCACGGTTCCCATGACCTCGTCCTGCACCGCATCGAGGCCAAGCTCGACCTGCTGACCGCGCTGGTGGCCAGCAAGCTGGGCGAGCACTTCGACCCGATGCGGCCGCTGCGCTGGTCGGCCTTGGGCGCCTGCCTGGAAGTCGACGACGCCGTGGCCCCGGGGACCGCCGGCGCGCTCCGGGTGCAACCGTCCGACTGGCTGCCGGAGGCATTGCTGCTGCCGGCGACGGTGCTGGCCAGCGTCGAACAGGACGACGGCCGGCAGCTGTGGCTGCGTTTCGGCCCGCTCACCCCCGCGCTGGAATCAGCCCTCGCCCGCCACCTGTTCCGCGTGCACCGCCGGGCGATCGCCGAAAGCCGGCGGGTGCGCTGACCGCGCGCGCCGGGCTCGGGAAACGGAGGAAAGGGGGGGCCGGCCGACGCTAGGACTTGGCGCCCCGACTCGATGCCGATCACGGCGGCCCGTGTTGGTAGGAGCGACGTGAATCGCGATCCACTGACAACGGGTTCCGGGTGACCTCCGAGCGCCAACGACCGATCATCGCGCGATCGGGATTTGCGACCATCGCGGCGCTGCCATTTGCCAGTGGGTCGCGACTCACGTCGCTCCTACATCCGGGCGACTACCGATGTCCGGCCAAGGCTCACGCATCTCGCCTGTGCAACCCCGCCGCGCTCGGCTAAGGTTGACGCAGCGCACATCGCGACGGAGACGCCACTCAACGTGCGGGTACTGATCTGCGACGACCACACCCTGATCCGGGCGGGACTGCGCCGGCTGGTGGAGTCCTTCGACGGCATCGAGGTGGTGGCCGAGGCCGCCAGCGCCGACGAGGCGGTGATCCGCGCGAGCCAGTCACTGCCCGACGTGGTCCTGCTGGACCTGTCGATGCCGCGCCGCAGCGGCTTCGACGCGCTCGACGAGCTGCGCCGTACCTGCCCCGAAGCCGCGGTGGTCATCATGTCGATGCACGACGACGCCATCCACGTGCGCGAGGCGCTGACCCGCGGCGCGGTCGGCTTCGTGGTCAAGGAGGCCGCGCCGGCCGAACTGGAGATCGCCCTGCGCGCGGCGGCGGCGGGCCGCACGTTCCTCAGCCCGCAGGTGTCGGCGCCGCAACTGTCTGCTGGCCGGCCGCAGCGCGCCCAGGGCGTGCATGCGCTGCCACCGCGGCAGCGCGAGATCCTCGCCGCGATCGGCGCCGGCCGCAGCACCAAGCAGATCGCCGCCGACCTGGGCATCAGCATCAAGACGGTCGAGACCCACCGCGCGCGCCTGATGGATGCGCTCGGCTGCCGCAGCGGGGTGGAACTGTTGCGCACCGCGATGCGTCTGCGCGGCGAGCTGTAACCGCCGCCCCGGCACCCGCGCCAAAGCGCGCGGCCAACCGGACATCCGTCCCAATACCCGCATTTCGCTTTGCCGCCGTAGCGTGACCCCGATGCCGGAAAACCGGCGATCGTGTGGGGGATTCCCCTACCTGCGTCATGTCCTGCCCGACACGTGAGGGGATTCTCCCGATGCGGCCGCCGTCGCCGCTCCTGCAGGATTTATGCCCGGCCGCCATGCAGGCGGAGGGGAAATGAACGTGAAGACCAGCGTCCGCACCCAGCTTGCGCAGAGCGTCAACCTCACGCCGCAACTGCTGCAATCCATCCGGCTGCTGCAGCTGACCGCGCCGCAGCTGGAGATGGAGCTGCGCCAAGCCCTCGACCGCAACCCGATGCTGGAGCCCGACGAGGCCGACGAAATCGGCGAGACCGACGCCGAGGGCGCCGACACGGAGACCGCGCTCGAAGCCGCTGCCTGGGACGAACTGCCCGAACCGGCGTACCTGTCCGGCGGCGGGATCACCGGGGGCGACGACGACGCCTGCGCGCGCATCGCCGCCGGCGAGTCCAGCGACTGGCGCGTGCGCCTGCTGCAGGAGCTGTCGTTCGACCTCGACGCCGCCGACCTGCGGCTGGCCCAGTGGTGGCTGGACCATTGCGACGAACTCGGCTTCCTCGAGCAGCCGCTGGACGAACTCACCGCCGCGGGTGCCGCCACATTCGACATCCCCGCCGCCACCCTTGAAGCCGCGCGCCAGCGCCTGCTGCACGGCGACTGGACCGGCGTCGCCGCTTCCACCGCCGCCGAATGCCTGCTCGCCCAGCTGGCCCGGACACCGGAAGCAGCCGAACGCGCCCTCGCCGAGCGCATCCTGCTCGAACGCATCGACGCCCTCGCCGCGCACGACCACGCCGCATTGGCCGCCGCCCTGCAGGTGACCGTCGAACAGGTCGCCGCCGCCACCGCGCTGATCCTGTCGCTGCGCCCCTCGGCCATCGAGGAGCCGGCCGCGAGCGACGACGGCCACATCATTCCCGACGTCAGCGTGCGCTTCCTCGGCGGCCAGTGGCGGGTCGCACTCAGCGGCCGCGCCGCGCCGCGCATCCGCATCGCCGCCCATTGCGAACAGGCCCTGGCCCATGCGCCGGGCGACCAGTCCGTGCTGCGCGGCCTGCTGGAGGAAGCCCGCTGGCTGGTGCGCGGCATCGCCATGCGCAACGACACCCTGCTGCGCACGGTGCAGGTGCTGGTCGAGCGCCAGCGCGAATTCCTCGAACGCGGCGAGGAGGCGATCGCCCCGCTGACCCTGCGCGAGGTCGCCGACGCGATCGGCATGCACGAGTCCACCGTCTCGCGCATCACCAGCGGCAAGTACATCCAGACCCCGCGCGGCACCTTCGAGCTCAAGCGCCTGTTCGCGGTGCGGCTGGAAGGCGCCAGCGTGTCCGGCGCGGCCGTCAAGGCGATGGTCAAGCGCCTGATCGACGCCGAGCCGCCGCAGTCGCCGCTGGCCGACGACGTCATCGCCGGGCTGCTCGCCCGCCGCGGCGTGCGCATCGCCCGCCGCACGGTGGCAAAGTACCGTGACCAACTCTCGATCCCCTCCGCGCGCCAGCGCTGCAGGCCCGCGGCCGCGGCCTGATCCAGGAAAACGACATGCGCACCCTCCGACTCCTGCTGGTCGACGACCACGAAGGTTTCATCAACGCCGCCATGCGCCACCTGCGCCGGCTCGACTGGCTGGAACTGGTCGGCTCGGCCGGCAACGGCATCGAGGCGATCGCCCAGTGCGAAGCGCTGCGGCCCGACGCGGTGCTGATGGACCTGGCCATGCCGGAGATGGGCGGGCTGCAGGCCACCCGCCTGATCAAGGCGCAGGACAATCCGCCGTACATCGTGATCGCCAGCCACTTCGACGACACCGAGCACCGCGAGCACGCCATGCGTGCCGGCGCGGACGCGTTCGTCAGTAAGCTGTCCTACATCCACGACGTGGTGCCGCTGCTGGAAGCGCTGGCCGGCAACGGCATGGCGACCGCGGAGGCTGGCGCCGCCGATGAGTGAGTCGCGCATCCTCCTGATCGACCAGGACATGGACCGTGCCGAACACGTCGCCACGCTGCTGGAGTTCATGGATTTCACCCCGCGGATCGTCACCGAGGCCTCCGACGTCGACCTGAACAAGGCGCGCGGCAGCGACTGGGTCGCGATTGTCGTGGGCGATACCGGCGACGGCACCGACTGGCAGGACTTCGTCGACTGGCTCGGCCGGCAGCCGCTGCATCCGCCGCTGCTGGTCCTGCCCGGCCACGCCGCCGACGCGCCGTGGCGCACCGCGCTGCACCCGGAAACCCAGTGGCCGCTGGACTATCCGATCCGCCGCGTGCAGCTGCAGGAGGCGCTGCGCCGCGCCAGCCTCAAGCGCATCGACGAAGACGAGCGCCGCGAGCAGTCCGCCGGCGGCCCCACCGGCCGCAGCCCGGCGACGCTGGAGCTGTCGCGGATGATCGACCAGGTCGCGCCGTTCGACACCACCGTGCTGATCCTCGGCGAGTCCGGCACCGGCAAGGAGGTCGCCGCCCGCGCGATCCACCAGCGCTCCAAGCGCGCCAGCAAGCCGTTCGTGGCGATCAACTGCGGCGCGATCCCGCCGGACCTGCTGGAGAGCGAGCTGTTCGGCCACGAGAAGGGCGCCTTCACCGGCGCGCTGACCCAGCGCAAGGGCCGCTTCGAGATGGCCGAGGGCGGCACCCTGCTGCTCGACGAGATCGGCGACATGCCGCTGGCGATGCAGGTCAAGCTGCTGCGCGTGCTGCAGGAGCGCACCTTCGAGCGCGTCGGCGGCACCAGCGTGATCCACTGCGACGTGCGCGTGGTCGCCGCGACCCACCGCAACCTCGAGGCGCACATCCACGAGGGCAAGTTCCGCGAGGACCTGTTCTACCGGCTCAACGTGTTCCCGATCGAGATGCCGCCGCTGCGCGAGCGCGTCGCCGACCTGCCGGACCTGATCGGTGCCATCACCCGCCAGCTGGCCGAGAGCGGCCGCGGCCAGGTCGCCCTGAGCGGCGGCGCAGTGGCCGCGCTGGGCCACTACGACTGGCCCGGCAACGTGCGCGAGCTGAGCAACCTGCTCGAGCGCCTCGCCGTGCTGCACCCGGCGGGCACCGTGCGCGCCGCCGACCTGCCGGCGCGCTACCGGGCCGCCATGCCCGAGCCGCCGCTGGAGGACGAGCTGCCGGCCGCCCCGTCGATGCTCGACGCCCGCCCGCTCGACGGCAGCACCCTGCATCCCGGCACCCTGTCGCCCACCACCACCCTGCCGGCCGAAGGCCTGGACCTGCGCAGCCACATCGCCGAGATCGAGCTGGAACTGATCCGCGCCGCCCTGCAGCAGGCCGACGGCGTGGTTGCCCACGCCGCCCCGCTGCTCGGCCTGCGCCGCACCACGCTGGTGGAGAAGCTGCGCAAGTACGGCATCGAGCGGGAATAGGGTCCCGGGGCGCACCCCCTGCTTCTGCAGGAGCGACGTGAGTCGCGACCCACTGACCGCCCGCTCCGCGGTCGATCAACGCGTCGCTCCGGCAATGCGACTTCCGGGATCGCGCGATCACGGAACGTTGCCGCCCGCATTTTCCACCATCGGCCATTGGTCAGTGGGTCGCGACTTACGTCGCTCCTACCGCGGTGACAGGTTTTCGCAGGCGCCGGCAACGGCAGCACGTCGCGGGCGCCGGCCCCCTGCGCCGGAATCCCGTCGCCGTCGTGGCACGCGCCTTGCCTACACCGGGGCATACCCGCTGAACGCGCAAGCCACGCCCCATGACCGACGCGATTTCATCGATCCTGTCCCAGATCCGCGCCCACGAGATGCGGGCGCGCGGGCCCCTGGCCGATGCGCCGGCCGGCAACGCGATCAATCCGCAGGGCCTGCGGCCGGACGGGATCGGGCGCGCCGGTGAAGCGGGGGCGCCGGGCTTCGGCCAGACCCTCAACAACGCGCTCGACAACGTCAGCCGCGTCCAGCGCGAGTCCGGCGAGCTGCAGAAGGCGTTCGAAATGGGCGACCCGCGTGCCGACCTGGCGCGGGTGATGGTCGCGATGCAGCAGTCCTCGGTCGCCTTCAAGGCCACTGCCGAGGTGCGCAACCGGCTCGTCCAGGCCTACCAGGACGTCATGAACATGCCGATCTGACGCACGGCCCCGCCCACCGACACATCCCGGTCCCCGCGCCCGCGGGGATGACGAGCCGAGACACCCCGCATGAGCGTCATCACCCTGCCCAAGAACGCCGCCAGCAACCTGAAGGACCTCGGTCCGCTGCAGGACATCCCGGTGGTGCGCCAGATCGGCCTGTTCGCGCTGGTCGCCGCGGCGATCGCGCTGGGCCTGTGGCTGTTCTTCTGGACCCAGAAGCCCAACTACGTGCCGGTGTTCGCCGGGCTGGACGCCAAGGCCACCGCCGAGGCCTCCGACCTGCTGCGCACCGCGCAGATCCCGTTCCAGATCGATTCGGGCAGCGGCGCGCTGTCGGTCGAGTCCGACCAGGTCGGCAAGGCGCGGCTGGCGCTGGCCGCGGCCGGGCTGCCGGCGGCGGAGGGCGGTGGTTTCGAGATGCTGCAGGGTGACCAGGGCTTCGGCACCAGCCAGTTCGTCGAGAACGCGCGCTACCAGCACGCGCTGGAGACAGAGCTGGCGCGCACCATCGCCAACCTGCGCCCGGTGCGCGAGGCGCGCGTGCACCTGGCCCTGCCCAAGCCCAGCGCGTTCACCCGGCAGAAGGAGCCGGCCAGCGCCTCGGTGGTGCTGCACCTGCGCAGCGGCAGCGTGCTCGAGCCCGGCCAGGTCGCCGCGATCGAGCACCTGGTCGCCTCCAGCGTGCCGCAGATGCCGGTCGAGAACGTCACCGTGGTCGACCAGTTCGGCCGCATGCTGTCCAACGACAATCCCGACAGCGAGTCGGCGCAGACCGCGCAGCGCTTCGAGCAGCAGCGCCGCGCCGAGGCGGTCTACGTGCAGCGCATCCAGGAGCTGCTGGAGCCGCTGGCCGGCCCGGGCCGGGTCAGCGCGCAGGTCAGCATCGACATGAGCTTCGCCGAGACCGAGCAGGCCAGCGAAACCTACGGTCCCGACGCGGCGATGATCCGCAGCGAGCAGATCTCCGAGTCCGGCGACCTCGCCGCGCTGCAGGGGCCGCAGGGCGTGCCTGGCGCGGCCAGCAACAACCCCGACACCGCCGCGGCCGCGGCCGCAGCGGCCACGCCGCCCGCCGCGAACGGCAGCGGCACCGGCGCGCGCACCGCGGTGCGCAACTACGAGATCGACCGCACCCTGACCCACACCCGCCAGGCGCCGGGGCAGATCACCCGCGTCACCGCCGCGGTGCTGGTCGACAACGTTCCGCAGACCGACGCCGAGGGCAAGACCACCTACCGCGCGCTCACCGACGACGAACTGACGCGCATCCAGACCCTGGTGCAGCAGGCGGTCGGTTTCAACCAGCAGCGCGGCGACGTGGTGTCGGTGGTGAACGCCCCGTTCGCGCGCGGCGCCACCGGCGAGGAACCCGAGGCTCCGCCGTTCTGGCAGCACCCGCGCGCGCAGGAGCTGCTGCGCATCGCCCTGGGGGGCCTGGCCGTGCTGGTGCTGATCTTCACCGTGCTGCGCCCGGCGTTCCGCCAGCTGCTCGCGCCCAAGGTGCCCGAGCCGGTCGTCGCGACCCTGCTGCCGGAGGAGGAGGAAGTGCCGGTGACGCTGTCGGCGCCGGCGCCCAAGCCCAAGCGCGACCCGCAGGTCACCGCGCAGGCGGCGATGGATTTCGACGAGAAGCTGCAGGTCGCCAAGACCGCGGTCAGCAACGACCCCAAGCGGGTCGCCAACGTGATGCGCAACTGGGTGGAAAACGATGGCTGAGCCGACCGCCAACGGCCGCAAGCTCGACGTGCTGAGCGGCACCCAGCGTGCCGCGGTGGTGCTGCTCTCGCTCGGCGAGGCGCAGGCGGCCGAAGTGCTCAAGCACATGAGCGCCAAGGAAGTGCAGAAGCTCGGCCTGGCGATGACCTCGGTCGGCGGCATCTCGCACGAGTCCGTCCAGCAGGTGTTCGACGACTTCGTCGACGTGCTGGCCCAGCCCGGCGCGCTCGGCTCGGCCGACGACTACATCCGCGCGGTGCTCACCCAGGCCCTGGGCGAGGAACGCGCGAGCAGCCTGATCGACCGCATCCTCGCCGGCCGCAACACCTCCGGCCTGGACACGCTGAAGTGGATGGAGCCGCGCGCGATCGCCGATCTGGTGCGCAACGAGCACCCGCAGATCATCGCCATCGTGCTGTCCCACCTCGACCCCGACCAGGCCGCCGACGTCATCAAGGTGCTGCCCGAGCGCGTGCGCCCGGACGTGCTGATCCGCATCGCCACCCTGGACGGCATCCCGCCCAACGCGCTCAACGAGCTCAACGACGTGATGGCGCGGCAGTTCTCCGGCAGCCAGAACATCAAGTCGTCCACGGTCGGCGGCATCAAGGTCGCGGCCAACATCCTCAATTTCATGGACTCCGGACAGGACGAGACCATCCTCGGCACCATCGGCGAGATCGACGACGTGCTCGGCGGCAGGATCCGCGACCTGATGTTCGTGTTCGACAACCTCGCCGAACTCGAGGACCGCGCGATCCAGACCGTGCTGCGCGACGTGCCGTCCGACAAGCTCGCCGTCGCCCTGCGCGGCGCCGACCCGCGCGTGCGAGAGAAGATCACCACCAACATGTCGCAGCGCGCGGCCGAGATCCTGGTCGAGGACATGGAGGCCCGCGGCCCGGTGCGGCTGGCCGAAGTGGAGGCCGCGCAGAAGGAGATCCTCGCCATCGTCCGCAAGATGGCCGATGACGGCACCATCCAGCTGGCCGCCAAGGCCGAGGCGTTCGTATGACCGACGCCGCGATGCTGGAGGCGCGGTTCGCCGACCCGTCCGGTGCGGTGCGCTGGACCGCCCCGGGCTTCGAATACGTCGAGCCCGAACCGCTGCCCACCCCGCCGAGCGTGGAAGAGCTGCAGGCGCTGGAGAACGCCGCGCGCGAGGAAGGCTACGCCGCCGGCCACGCCGAGGGCCTCGCCGCCGGGCAGGCCGAGATCCGCCGCCAGATCGCCCAGATGGAGGGCATCCTCGACGGCTTCACCCGCCCGCTGGCCCGGCTCGACGCCGAGGTCGCCGATGCGCTGGGCGAGCTGGCCGTGCGCATCGCCGGCTCGCTGCTCGGCCGCACCTACGCCGCCGATCCGACCCTGCTCGCCGACCTGGTGCGCGAGGCGCTGGACGCGGTCGGCACCAGCAGCCGCGAGATCGAACTGCGCCTGCATCCCGACGACCTCGGCGTGCTGATGCCGCACCTGGCCGGCCTCAGCGGGGTGCGGCTGACCGCCGATACCGCGCTCGCCCGCGGCGAACTGCGCCTGCACAGCGAGAGCGTGCGGATCGACGGCACCCTCGCCGCGCGCCTGCAGGCCTGCCTGGATGCCGTGGTGCAGGGCACCGGGAGCGCCGCCGCATGACCACCGTGGCCGCCGAACACTGGCAGGAAGCGCGCAACCTGCGCCTGGCCGCGCGCCTCGACGCCGCCAACCCGCAGCCGCCGTCGCTGGGCCTGGCACGCGAGGGCGTGCTGCGCCGCGCGGTCGGCCTGACCCTGGAGGCCTCGGGCTGTTCCGCCCCGCTCGGCTCGCGCTGCCGGGTCGAGACCGCCGGCGGGCGCTGGGTCGACGCCGAAGTGGTCGGCTTCGCCGGCGACCGCACCTTCCTCATGCCCACCGCCGACCTCGCCGGCCTGCTGCCGAACGCGCGCGTGGTCTCCACCCCGCAACAGGGCGAGGTGGCGGTCGGTGAAGGCCTGCTCGGCCGCGTGATCGACAGCGACGGCGTGCCGCTCGACGGCCGCGGGCCGATCCGTTCGGAAAGCTGGGTGGGCCTGGGCGGCACCGCGATCAACCCGCTGATGCGCGAGCCGATCACCCGCTCGCTCGACGTCGGCGTGCGCGCGATCAACGCCCTGCTGCCGATCGGCCGCGGCCAGCGCGTCGGCCTGTTCGCCGGCTCCGGCGTCGGCAAATCGACGCTGCTGGGCATGATGACCCGCTACACCGCCGCCGACGTCATCGTCGTGGGCCTGATCGGTGAACGAGGCCGCGAAGTGCGCGACTTCGTCGAAAGCACGCTCGGCGAGGACGGCCTGCGCCGCTCGGTGGTGGTCGCCACCCCGGCCGACCGCCCGCCGCTGGCGCGCCTGCACGGTGCGCTGCGCGCCACCGCCATCGCCGAGTGGTACCGGGACCAGGGCTTGCATGTGCTGTTGCTGATGGATTCCCTGACCCGCTTCGCCCATGCCCAGCGCGAGATCGGCCTGTCGGTCGGCGAGCCGCCGACCACGCGCGGCTACCCGCCGAGCGTGTTCGCCAAGCTGCCGGCGCTGGTCGAGCGCGCCGGCAACGGCGCCGACGGCCGCGGCT
Source organism: Lysobacter sp. CC-YZS074 (assembly GCF_056739745.1). Taxonomy (NCBI): domain Bacteria; kingdom Pseudomonadati; phylum Pseudomonadota; class Gammaproteobacteria; order Lysobacterales; family Lysobacteraceae; genus Lysobacter; species Lysobacter sp. CC-YZS074. Next base: position 2,629,296 of record NZ_CP200301.1, read on the forward strand.
CGATCACCGCGTTCTACACCGTGCTGACCGAGGGCGACGACCAGCAGGAGCCGATCGCCGACGCCGCCCGCGCGATCCTCGACGGTCACATCGTGCTGACCCGCCGCATCGCCGATGCCGGCCAGTACCCGGCGATCGATGTCGAGGTGTCGGTCAGCCGCGTGATGCAGGACATCACCGATCCCGCCTGGCGCGAGCGCATCCGCAAGCTCAAGCGCCTGATGGCGGCCTACAACGCCCAGCGCGACCTGATCGCGATCGGCGCCTACCAGCGCGGCAGCGACCCGATCGTCGACGAGGCGCTGGCGCGCTGGCCGAAGATCCTCGACTTCCTCGGCCAGGACGTGCGGGAGGCCTCCGACGTCGAGGCCAGCCGCGCCGCCCTCGCCCGCCTGCTCGACGACAGCCGTGACGTCGCCGCGCCGGCCCCACAACAGACGACCTTGCAGGAGACCTCCCGATGACGCGATCGCAGCGCCTGGATCCGCTGTTGCGGGTCAAGCAGCAGCAACAGGACGAGGTGGCCCGCGAGGTCGCCGAGCGCGACCGCGCCCTGGCCGAGCAGGAGCAGCGCCTCGCCGCGCTGCGCCAGTACGCCGCCGAGTACGCCGCCCCGGCGGCCAGCCTCACCAACCCCGCGCTGCTGGCCAACCGGCTGGCGTTCCGCGAGCGTCTGGACGCCGCCGTCGCCCAGCAGACCCGCGTGGTCCACGACACCCGCCAGCACTGCGATGTCGAGCGCGCCCGCCTGCTGCTGGCCAGCCGCGAGACCCACGTGCTGGAGAAGCTGTCGGCCAGCTACCGCGCCGAGGAGTCGCGCGCCGCCGACCAGCGCGTGCAGCGCGAGCTCGACGACCTCGGCGCGCGCCGTGTGCGCCTCGCGCCGGGCGCCAGCGCCGGCAACGAGGAGGAGGTGGCGTCGTGATCGCCTCCGGCCTGGGCACGACCGCGGCGGCACCGTCACCGGCGCCGTCCGGCGCACCGGCGGCATCCTCGTCGGGTGAAGCCGGCCAGGGAGAATTCGACCGGTTGATGAACCCGCCCGCCGGGGCGGACGCCCGGCCTGCGCGCTCCGGCGCCGGCAAGCCGTCGTCGCAGGCCGGCGCCGACCGGACCGCCAAGGTCGACGCCGCCGCGCCGGAAGACGCCGCCGACCCGGCAGCCGCCGACGCGAGCGCCGACGCCGACGCCGACGCCGACGACAGCGAAGCCGTTTCCGCCGACGCCGCGCTCCCGGACCAGCTGCTGGCCCTGATCGGCGGCTGGCCGGCACCGTCGGCAACGGCCAGCGCGGCCGCGGCATACGTGGCCACCGCCGGGCAGCCGGGCACGGCCGCCGGCACCGCGCCGGGGCCGACTCCGCTGCTGCCGTCGCTGGCCGGCGCCACCGACGGCGCACTGCCGGTACTGCCGGCCGGCGACGCCGCCCAAGGCGGGGCACCTGCCGCCAACGCCCTCGCGATGCCCGCGCTGGCCGCGTCGGCGGCGACCGGAGCGGGCACGGCCGCGGCTGCTGCGACCGACGCCGGTGCCACCGGGGCGATCCCGCTGGTCGACTTCGCCCAGGTGCTCGACCAGGCCGTGGAGGCGAACGCCGGCGACGCGAACACCGGCCTCGAAGCCGTCGACCGCACCCTGCCGGGCGCGACCATCACGGCCCCGGCCGCCACCGCCGCCCGTGCGGTCGCCGCCACCGGCCAGGAACCGATCGCCTTCCCGGCCGACCCGGACGCCGGATTCGACGACGCGTTCGGCGCCCGCATCGGCTGGCTGGCCGAGCAGCGCATCGGCCGCGCCGAGATCCGCCTGAACCCCGACCAGCTCGGCACCATCGACGTGCGCCTGCAGATCGACGGCACCCGGGTCAGCGCCGAGTTCCACTCGGCCCAGGCCGACGTCCGCCACGCCCTCGAAAGCAGCGTCGGCCGCCTGCGCGACATGCTCGGCCAGCAGGGCCTGCAGCTGGCCCACAGCGATGTCGGCCACGGACGCGGCGATGGCCGGGGCGGCGGATCGGCCCAGGGTGGCGGCGAGCCGTCGGCGCTGGAGCCGGGCTTTGCGGAGCGCCCCGCCGTCATCCGCTCGCGCGGGTTGCTGGACGAGTACGCCTGACGCGGCGGCCCGATCGCGGCAGGGAACGGGGCCGGATTCCGATACCCGGCGCCCGCGCCAATCTCCGGGCTTCTGTAGGAGCGGCTTCAGCCGCGATCGGCTGATCGTTCGCCCGCACCCGTCCCACCATCGCGGCTGAAGCCGCTCCTGCAAAAGCCCATGTTTTCGCGGTGAACCGGCTACTGGGTGAACCAGCCACCTGGTAGGAGCGACGTGAGTCGCGACCCGCCGAACCCGGCAGGAACGCCGGGAACCCGCCTTTCGCGGGACCACCCCGGCAAGCCGCTTCGGACGCCAACCCGACGGCCCGGGCCTGCGTCGCTTGCGGCCGCGCGGCGGCCGCAGCCCCCGCGTCAGCCACCGGACACCGAGCGGTTCAGCCTCGCGTCAAATCCCCGGCGGACGCCCCGGCGCCCGGCGCGGCACACGCCTTGCATCGACACCGGCACCACCGATCCGGAGTGCCCCGCGTGTCCGCCCAGAGTTCCGCCGTCCCCGCCGCCAAGGCCAGCAAGCTGCCCTGGATCATCGTCGCCGTGCTGTTGCTGGTGGTGGCCGGCGGTGCCGGCTGGTGGTTCATGCAGTCGCGTGCCGCTCCCGAAGGTGATGCCGCCGAGGCCGGGAAGTCGACCCCGGCCCGCCTGCCCGCGCAGTACTACCCGCTGGAACCGGCCTTCGTGGTCAACCTGGCCGACACCGACGCGGTGCGCTACCTGCAGGCCGACGTCCAGATCATGACCCGCGACCCCGCCACCGCGACTGCGCTGGAGCTGCACACCCCGGCCATCCGCAACCGCCTGCTGCTGCTGTTCGGCCAGCAGTCGGCCGAGCAGCTGGCCCAGCGCAGCGCCAAGGAGCGCCTGCAGGAAAAGGCGCTGGCCGAGGTCGTGGCGGTGCTGCGCGCCGAAAGCGCCGCCGACAAGGTCGAAGCCGTGCTGTTCACCAGCCTGGTCACCCAGTAACCGAGCCCGGAAGCGACCCACGCATGAGCGCCGACCTGCTTTCACAAGACGAAATCGATGCCCTGCTGCACGGCGTCGACAGCGGCGCGGTCGATACCGAGGACGCCCCGCCCGCGCCCGGCGAGGCGCGCAGCTACGACTTCGCCAGCCAGGACCGCATCGTCCGCGGTCGCCTGCCGACGCTGGAGATGATCAACGAGCGCTTCGCCCGCACTTGGCGCATCGGCCTGTTCAACCTGCTGCGGCGCTCGGCCGACCTGTCGGTGCGCGGCGTCGACCTGATGCGCTTCGGCGAGTACATGCACTCGCTGCAGGTGCCCAACAACCTCAACATGGTGAAGATGAAGCCGCTGCGCGGGACCGCGCTGGTGGTGTACGAGCCGCGGCTGGTGTTCACCGTGGTCGACAACTTCTTCGGCGGCAACGGCAAGTACCACACCCGCATCGAGGGCCGCGAGTTCACTCCGACCGAGATGCGCGTCATCCAGCTGCTGCTCAAGCAGACCTTCGCCGACCTGGTCGAGGCCTGGGCGCCGGTGATGCCGGTGGAGTTCGAATACATGAACTCCGAGGTCAATCCGCACTTCGCCAACATCATCAGCCCGCGCGAGTACATCGTGGTCAGCCGCTTCCACGTCGAGCTGGAAGGCGGCGGCGGCGAGTTCCACATCTCCATCCCCTACTCGATGCTCGAGCCGATCCGCGAGCAGCTCGATGCCGGCCTGCAGAGCGACCGCGTCGAACGCGACGAAGGCTGGACCAAAGCGATGCGCAGCCAGCTGCAGGACGCCGAGGTCGAACTCGCCTGCGCACTCGCGCAACGCCAGATCAGCCTGCGCGAGCTGTGCCAGCTCAAGGTCGGCGACGTGATCCCGATCGACCTGCCCAAAACGGTGCAGCTGCAGGTCGAACAGATGCCGCTGTTCACCGGCGAGTTCGGCAGCCACAACGGCCGCAACGCCGTGAAGATCCACTCGATCCAGCCCGCCCGCACCCTTCCCTCCTTCAGCCTGCTGCAGATGCCATGAACAACGACACCCACAACTTCGCTGCCGAGTCCGATGCGGCCCGTGCGTCGTTCGACCAGCTGACCGCCGAGGGCGTCGGCGGCGCCGACCTCAACCTCGACGTGATCCTCGACGTCTCGGTATCGCTGTCGCTCGAGGTCGGCCGCGCGCGCATCCCGATCCGCAACCTGCTGCAGCTCAACCAGGGCTCGGTGGTCGAACTCGAGCGCGCCGCCGGCGAACCGCTGGACGTGTTCGTCAACGGCACCCTGATCGCCCAGGGCGAGGTGGTGGTGGTCAACGACCGCTTCGGCGTGCGCCTGACCGACGTGGTCAGCCCGGCCGAGCGGATCAAGCGGCTGCGATGAAACCCTCACCGATCGGCGCCGATTCGGTCGGCGCGGCCCAGACCTGGCCGCTGGTGGGCGTCGCCGCCTCGCCGGTGGTCGAACCGCTGGCCGGCCACGCCGACGGCGCACCGGCGACGGCGACCGCTTCCCGCGATGCCGCCGTGGCCGGCACCGGCAAGGCCGTGAACGATGGCGCCGACGCCGCTGCGGTGGGCGCTGCCGCCGTGCCGCACGAAGACGCTACGCCCCGGGCCGACGCCACCGCCGCGGCGAACATGACCGCTGCGGAACCCCCCGTGGCCAAAGGCGCCGGACTCGCGGCATCGAACGCGCAGGCGCCTGCGGCCGCACCCGTCCTGCCCGCCCACCCGGCGGCCACCAGCGCCACCACCCAGGCATCCGCCGCCCCCGCCTTCGCCGCCCCGCAAAGCAGCGCCGGCATGGTCGGCACCACCGTGGTCACGCTGCTGCTGGTGATCGGCTTCATCCTGCTGCTGGCGTGGCTGGCCAAGCGCATGCCGGGCCTTGGCGGCGCCAGCAACCCGGCGCTGAAGGTGGTCGGTTCGCTGGCGCTCGGCCCACGCGAACGCGTGGTCGTGGTCGATGTCGGCGGCACCCAGCTGCTGCTGGCCACCGGTCCCGGCGGCACCCGCACCCTGCACACCCTCGAACAGCCGCTGCCGGTGGTGACGGCCTCCCCGTCGCCGTTCGCGCAGGTGCTGGCGCAGCAATTCGGAAAGAAGAAGCCGTGATGGCCACCCGACAGATCATTGCCCGCAAGGGCCGCGCCGCCGACGGCGCGATGGCGCGGCTGCTGCGCGTATGCATGGGGCTGGCGTTCGCGCTGGCGCTGATGTGCTTCATGGCCCCGGCCGACGCCCAGACCGCGCCGGCCAACGTACCGCCACCGGCCGCGTCGTCCGCGGTGCCGGGCGTCACCCAGCCGCTGCCCGACGTCACCGTCGGCCAGGTCGGCGGCGAGCCGGTCAGCATGCCGCTGCAGGTATTGCTGCTGATGACCGCGATCACGCTGCTGCCGGCGGCGTTGCTGGGCATCACCGCGTTCACCCGGATCATCATCGTGCTGGGCCTGCTGCGACAGGCGCTCGGCACCGGCCAGACCCCGAGCAACCAGGTGCTGCTGGCGCTCGCGCTGTTCCTGACCGCGATGGTGATGACGCCGGTGTTCGACCAGGCGTGGGCCGCCGGCATCTCGCCCTACCTCAACGACCAGATGGAGTTCCGCCAGGCCTGGACCGCGGCGCTGGAGCCGTTCCGCGGTTTCATGCTGGCGCAGATCCGCGAGAACGACCTGATGACCTTCGCCGGCCTGTCCGGCACCGGTCCGTACGCGAGCCCGCAGGACGTGCCGTTCGGCGTGCTGGCCGCGTCGTTCCTGACCAGCGAGCTGAAGACCGCGTTCGAGATCGCGTTCCTGATCTACATCCCGTTCGTCATCATCGACCTGGTGGTGGCCAGCGTGCTGATGTCGATGGGCATGATGATGCTGTCGCCGATGATGATCTCGGCGCCGTTCAAGATCCTGCTGTTCGTGCTGGTCGACGGCTGGGTGCTGGTGGTCGGCTCGCTCGCCGCCAGCTTCAACGTCTGAGGCCACGACGATGACCCCCGAAGTCGCCATGACCGAGATCGGCCGCGGCCTGCAGATGGCCCTGCTGCTGGGCGCCCCGCCGCTGCTGGCGGTGCTGACCATCGGCGTGTTGGTCGGCATCCTGCAGGCCGCCACCCAGATCAATGAACAGACCATCGCCTTCGTCGCCAAGGCCATCGCGCTGGTGGCGGTGCTGGCGATGACCGGGCACTTCCTGCTCGGCCGGCTGGTGTCGTTCACCACCGACCTGTTCCACCGCATCCCGCACCTGATCGGCTGAGCCGGCCGTTGCGCAGCGCCTGATGGATCCGGTCACCGCCACTACCGTCGACGGGCTGAACCTGTTCGGCATGCTCGCCGCGGTGCTGTGGCACCTGCTGCGCATCGGCGCGGCGCTGCAGGTGCTGCCGATGATCGGCGGACGCGGCATGCCGGTGCGGGCGCGGATGATCCTCGCGCTGGCGCTGTCGGCGGCGATGTCGACCCTGCTGCCGGCACCCCCGCCGGCCGCGGTGGACGCCGCGACCGTGCTCAACGTGGTGCGCGAGTTCGCCGTGGGGATCGCGCTGGGGCTGGTGCTGCGACTGGCGTTCGAGGCCGGGCAGTTCGCCGGCGAGCTGATCAGCCAGGGCATGGGCCTGTCGTTCGCGACCATGGCCGATCCGCTCAGCGGGGCCTCGTCGAATGTGTTGTCGCAGTGGTTCTTCCTGGTGTTCGGCCTGCTGTTCTTCGCGGTCGACGGCCACCTGGCGCTGGTCCACCTGCTGGCCGACAGCTACCGGGCGCTGCCGATCGGCACCCCGCTGGCCGACGTGAACGACTTCCTCGCCGCGCTCCCGGCATTCTTCGGCACCTGCCTGCGGGTCGGCCTACTACTGGCGCTGCCGGTGATGATGGCGCTGCTGGCCAGCAACCTCGCCTTTGGCGTGCTCTCGCGCGCGGCCGCCTCGCTCAACCCGATCCAGATCGGCCTGCCGGTCGCCCTGCTGGTCGGCCTGGTCCTGCTGACGCTGCTGGCACGGGAGCTGCAGGGGCCGGTGCAGCGGCTGTTCGAGGACGCCTTCCTCGCGGCGCGCGCCCTCACCCCCTGACCACCGCACCCGCGAGGCCGGTACGCAATGGCGAGCGAAGACAAGGACGACCGCACCGAACAACCTACCGAAAAACGCCTTCGCGAAGCCCGCGAACGCGGCGACGTCCCGCGCTCGCGCGAGCTCGGCAACGTCGCCGTGCTCGGGGCCGCCGCGCTGGCGTTGATGGTGACCGCCTCGTCGCTGGGCAACGCCGGCCAGGGATGGCTGCGCGGCGCGCTCACCCTCGACCCGGCGCTGCTGGGCCACCCGGACCGGCTGCTCTCGCACAGCGCGCGGCTCGCCATCGGTCTGGTGCTGCCGGTGCTGCCGATGCTGCTGGCCGCCCTGCTGGCCTGCCTGGTCAGCCCGGCGCTCCTGGGCGGGCTGCGGTTCTCCAGCAAGTCGCTGCAGCCGGACTTCAAGCGGCTCAACCCGATGGCGGGCCTCGGCCGCATGTACGGCAAGGACGCGCTGGCCGAGCTGACCCGTTCGCTGCTGCGCGTGCTGCTGGTGCTGGGCGTCGGCGGCATGATCATCTACCGCGGGTTCGACGCCCTGCTGGCAATGCCCGGCATGTCGCTGGAGGACGCCATCGGCAGCGGCCTGGACACCGCGCTGTGGGCCCTGCTGGCGATGGCCGGCTCGCTCGGCCTGCTGGCCGCCATCGACGTGCCGTGGCAGCACTACCAGCACCGCAGCAAGCTGAAGATGACCAAGCAGGAGCTGCGCGACGAGTTCAAGGAGATGGAGGGCAACCCCGAGGTCAAGGCCAAGGTCCGCCAGATCGCCCACCAGATGTCGCAGCGCCGGATGATGGAGGCGGTGCCGACCGCCGACGTGGTGGTCATGAACCCGACCCACTACGCGGTGGCGCTGAAGTACGACGCCGGCAACATGCGCGCACCCAAGGTGGTGGCCAAGGGCGTCGACGAGATGGCGCTGGCGATCCGCGACACCGCCGAGAAGCACCGGGTCGCGGTGCTGGAGGCCCCGCCGCTGGCCCGTGCCCTGTACCGGCAGTCGCAGGTCGACCAGGAAATTCCGGTCAAGCTCTACGCCGCCGTCGCCCAGGTGCTGTCCTACATCTACCAGCTCAAGCGCTGGCACCCGGCCCACGGCCCGGCGCCGACGCTGTCGGACATCGACGTCGGCGCCGACGGCGCGCCGGACCCGGCGGAGTAGCCCCCCGCCGGCCGGCCACGGCGTCCCTTCCATCGCCGATGGCCGCTCTGGCACGCGTCTTGTATCGGTAGGCGCAGGTCGAGCAGGAATCCCCGGTGAATCGCTACGCCGCTGTCCTTCAGGAGCTTTCCCCCCTTTACGCCGCAAGGCGCCGGCACCCGTCCCAGGAGACGACGGCGACGGCGACGACGGCGGCGGCGCCGGCGCGGGTCGCGGCAGGCGCGGATGGCACGGCCGTCGGCGACGGGGAGCCGTCGCGATGAGCCAGCCCAGCCGGTTTTCCGGCATCGCCGCCTCGGTGCGCAGCGGTGCCGCCGCCCCGGTGATCGTGCTGGCGATGCTGGCGATGGTGGTGGTGCCGCTGTCGCCGCTGCTGCTGGACGGCCTGTTCACCATCAACATCGCGCTGTCGCTGGTGGTGATGATGGCGGTGGTCTACGTCAAGCGGCCGCTGGAGTTCTCGGTCTTTCCATCGGTGCTGCTGATGGTGACCCTGCTGCGGCTGGCGCTGAACGTGGCCTCCACCCGCGTGGTGCTGCTGCACGGCCACGAGGGCCCGGGCGCGGCCGGCCACGTGATCGAATCGTTCGCCCAGTTCGTGATCGGCGGCAGCTACGCGGTCGGCATCGTGGTGTTCGCGATCCTGACCATCGTCAACTTCGTGGTCGTCACCAAGGGCTCGGGGCGCATCTCCGAGGTGTCGGCGCGCTTCATCCTCGACGCCCTGCCCGGCAAGCAGATGGCGATCGACGCCGACCTCAACGCCGGCCTGCTCTCGCGCGAGGACGCCAAGGCGCGCCGCGAGGAGGTCCGCGAGGAAGCCGACTTCTACGGCTCGATGGACGGTGCCAGCAAGTTCGTCCGCGGCGACGCCATCGCCGGCCTGCTGATCCTGGCGATCAACCTGATCGGCGGCATCGCGATCGGCCTGCTGCAGCACGACATGGGCTTCGGCGACGCCGCGTCCACCTACACCCTGCTCGCGATCGGTGACGGCCTGGTGGCGCAGCTGCCGGCGCTGCTGATCTCCACCGCGGCGGCGATGCTGGTGACCCGTGCCACCCGCGAGCAGGACATGGGCCCGGCCGTGCGCAAGCAGGTGTTCGGGCAGAAGCGCGCGGTCATCGTCGCCGCCCTGCTGATGGGGCTGGTCGGCATCGTGCCGGGCATGCCCAACATTCCGTTCCTGCTGCTGGCGGCGGTGCTCGGCTACGCCGCCTGGCAGTTGCACAAGCGCGAGAACACCCAGGCCCGCGTCGCCGAGGAGTCGACCGAGCTGGCGGCCGCGCCGACCACCGCCGAGCTGAGCTGGGACGAGGTGCGCCCGGTCGAGCCGCTGGCGCTGGAGGTCGGCTACAAGCTGATCGCGCTGGTCGACAAGGCGCAGGGCGGCGAACTGCTGGCGCGCCTCAAGGGCGTGCGCCGCAAGCTGACCCAGGACCTGGGCTTCCTGATCCCGGCCGTGCACGTGCGCGACAACCTCGAACTGGCACCGGGGCACTACCGGATCCTGGTCCACGGCGTACCGGTCGCGACCGGCGAGCTGCACCCCGACCGCGAACTGGCGCTCGACCCCGGCCGCGTGTTCGGCCCGCTCGACGGCATTCCCGGCAAGGACCCGGCGTTCGGCCTGGACGCGGTGTGGATCCAGAAGAACCAGCGCGCGCACGCCGAATCGCTGGGCTACACCGTGGTGGACGCCGCCACCGTGGTCGCCACCCACCTCTCGCACCTGGTGCGCGAGCGCGCGTCCGAACTGCTCGGCCACGAGGAGACCCAGCAGCTGCTCAACAGCGTCGGCAAGGCGACGCCGAAGCTCGTCGAGGAATTGACGCCCAAGCTGCTGCCGCTGTCGGTGGTGGTGCGGGTGCTGCAGTCGCTGCTGATCGAGAAGGTGCCGCTGCGGCAGATGCGGCAGATCGTCGAGGCCCTGCTGGAGCACGGCGCCCACACCCAGGACCCGGCCACGCTGACCGCCGCGGTGCGCACCACGCTGGGCCGCTTCATCGTGCAGGAGCTCAACGGGCTCAACCCGGAGCTGCCCGTCTACACCCTGGCGCCGGCGCTGGAACGGGTATTGCAGGACTCGGTCAACGGCCAGGGGGCCGCGCTGGAACCCGGACTCGCCGAGCGGCTGCACCAGAACCTCAGCGATTGCGTGACCCAGCAGGAAGGCCGCGGTGAACCCGCGGTGCTGCTGGTACCGGCGGGCATCCGCGCGACGATCGCGCGGCTGGTCCGCCACAGCGTCCCCGCGCTGTCGGTGCTGGCCTACACGGAAGTGCCGGAAGACAAACGGTTGCGCCTGGTCGGCGCAATCGGCTGAACAGACAAGAGCAGCACCGCGCAGGCGGTGCGGAAGAACACAAAGCCGGCACGAGCCGGAGCGGCCAGGGGTAGTTGATGAGAATCAAGCGATTCATTGCCAGCGACATGCGCACCGCGTTGCGCATGGTCCGCGACGAACAGGGTCCGGATGCGGTGATCCTGTCCAACCGCCCCTGCGCGGAGGGCGTGGAAGTGGTCTCGGCCACCGACTACGACGAGGCGCTGGTGCACCAGGCGCTGCGCGCCGCCGCACCGGGCATCGCCACGCCGTCGCTGCCGTCCGCCGCGCCGGCACCGGTCGCGCCGAACGCCGCCGCGTCGGCTTCGATCGCGACCGCGACTCCGGCTCCGGCCGCCGCGCCGGCCGCCCAGCCGCTGCCGGCCTTCGCCACCGCCAGGGCCGGCGCCGCATCCACCGCGGCGACCCCGCCGTCGGTCCGCGAGACCCTCGCCAGCCGCGCCCGCGCGGTGTTCAAGATCGGCGATGCGATCCGCCCGGCGTCGAACGAGCCGACCCTGGCCGAACTCACCGCCGACGCGCCGCCTACCGAAACCGCCGCTGCCGCGCCGGCGGCCATGCCGCACGCCGACGTGGCGGCGGCCGACGCCGGCGCGAACCGCTTCGACGCGATGATGGCCGCGCTCGGCGCGCCCACCAGCGCCGCGGCCGAAGCCGAACCCGCGGATGACGTGGTCACCTTCTCCGGCGCCGCACGCCACGCGGCCGCCCGGGTTTCCCCGCCTGCGTCGTCGCGGCCGTCAGCGGAGCAGGATGCCCCGGCGACGGTCGCGGCTGCCCAGGTCCCGCAGGTTGCACACGTGCAGGAGCCCGTCGCGCCCGCGCCGAAGCTCGAACTGAGCCTGGAGCCGCTGGCCGAACGCGAGCCCGGGCCCGACTCCGCGCCGCAACCCGAAACCGACGCCGCCGCCTCCGACACCGCTCCCCGCCTGCAGGTCGTCCCGCGCTGGGACGCCGACCCCGCGGTGGCCGCCATGCGCGAGGAGCTGGCCACCATGCGCCAGCTGATCGAGCGCGAGATGGGCCAGTTCGCGGTCGAGCGCCTGCGTGGCTCGCCGGCGCGCGCCGCCGCGTTCGACACCCTGCTCGGCTACGGCTGCGACGAAACCCTGGCGCAGACCCTCGCCGCGAAGATCGACCCGGCGCTGGACCCCGCCCGCGTGCACGCCCCGATGCTGGCCGAACTGGCGCGGATGCTGACCATCGCCCGCGAAGAACCCATCGATGACGTCGGCGGCAACAACAACGTCATCGCCCTGGTCGGCCCGACCGGCGCCGGCAAGACCACCACCGCGGCCAAGATCGCCGCCCGCTTCGCCGCCCGCCACCGCGCCCGCGACGTGGCGCTGGTCACCACCGACTTCGAACGCGTCGGCGCCTGCGAGCAGCTGCACGCCCACGGCCGCCGGCTCGGCATCACCGTCTGCGAGGCCAACGGTCCCGAGGCGCTGCAGCAGACCCTCGACCAGTTGCAGGACTACCCGCTGGTGGTGGTCGACACCGCCGGCTACGGCGCCCGCGACCGCGCCCTGCTCGGCCAGATCACCTGGCTGCGCGCCACCCGCAACCTGCGCAGCCTGCTGGTGCTGCCGGCCAACAGCCATCCGCACGACATGAACGAGGTCGTGCGCCGCTACCGCATGGCCGGCCCGGAGGGCGTGGTGCTGACCAAGCTCGACGAGACCGGCCGCCTCGGCGCCGCCCTCTCGACCGTGATCCGCAACGGCCTGAGCCTGGCCTACACCACCGCCGGACAGCAGGTCGCGACCGACCTCGCCCGCGCCGATGCCTCCCATCTCGTGCTGCTACTGGAGAAATTGCGCCGTGCTGCCGATAACCCCCTTGCCACCGAGGATCGTCATGCCGTCGCCTGACCACAATCCCGCTTTCCAAGCGACGCAGCCGGGCGCTGCGCCGGCGCCCGTGCGCGTCATCGCGGTCGCCAGCGGCAAGGGCGGCGTGGGCAAGACCAGCGTCTCGGTCAACCTTGGCCTCGCCCTGCAGAACGCCGGCCAGCGCACCCTGCTGCTGGACACCGACCTGGGCCTGGCCAACGTCGACGTGATGCTCGGCCTGTCGCCGCGGTTCACCCTGGCGGACGTGTTCGCCGGCCGCTGCGAACTCAAGGACACCCTGCTGGAAGGCCCGCGCGGCATGTGGATCGTGCCCGCCGCCTCGGGCAAGCGCCACATGACCGAGTTGCTGCCGCAGCAGCACGTCGGCCTGGTGCACGCCTTCAGCCAGCTCGACGTGCCGATCGACACCATGGTGGTCGACAACGCCGCGGGCATCGCCGACGGCGTGCTGACCTTCTGCCAGGCCGCGCAGGACGTGGTGGTGGTGGTCTGCGACGAACCGGCCTCGGTCACCGACGCCTACGCGCTGATCAAGGTGCTCAGCCGCGACCGCGGCGTCAGCCGGATCCAGATCCTCGCCAACCAGGTCCAGCACGTGGCCGAGGGCCGGCAGCTGTTCGACAAGCTGCAGCGGGTCACCAGCAAGTTCCTCGACGTCACCCTGAACTACCTCGGCGCGGTCCCCCGCGACGAATGGCTGCGCCGCGCGGTGCAGCGCCAGGAAGCGGTGGTCGACGCGTTTCCGTCGGCGCCGGCCTCGGCCGCCTTCCGCGACATCGCCCGCCGCGCCGGGCAGTGGCAGAGCCCGCCCGGCCCCCGCGGCCACGTCGAGTTCTTCATGGAGCGGCTGATCGCACAGCCCGCCCGGAGTGCCGCCGCATGAGCGCCGTCGCTGCCGCCTACCGCGCCCACCAGCCGACCGACGCCTCGCGCGACGCGGCGCTCATCGTCGAGCGCCACGGCGAGCTGGTGCGCCGCATCGCCCACCACCTTGCCGCGCGCCTGCCGGCCAGCGTCGAGGTCGACGACCTGATCCAGGCCGGCATGCTCGGCCTGATCGGCGCCGCCCGCAATTTCCAGGCCGACCAGGGCGCGGCGTTCGAGACCTACGCATCGATCCGCATCCGCGGCGCGATGATCGACGAGATCCGCCGCGGCGACTGGGTACCGCGTTCGGTGCACCGCCGCTACCGCGACGTGGTCGCCGCCACCCGCGCGGTCGAGCAGGACACCGGCCGCGCCGCCACCGCGCAGGAAGTCGCCGCCCAGCTGGAGGTGCCGCTCGACGAGTACCACCGGATGCTGGAGGACGCCGCGCGCGGCCAGCTGATCAGCCTCGACGCGCACCTGGAGGAGCACGACGGCGAGCCGCGCCTGGCCGCCACGGGTGCCGCCAGCCCGGCGCGCGAGTTCGAGCACACCGCCTTCCGCGAAGCCCTGGGTGGCGCCATCGGCGACCTGCCCGAACGCGAGCAGCTGGTGCTGTCGCTGTACTACGAGCAGGAGCTGAACCTGCGCGAGATCGGCGCGGTGCTGTCGATCAGCGAATCCCGCGTCTGCCAGATCCACGGCCAGGCGATGTTGCGCCTGCGCGCCCGCCTGGGCGACTGGCGCGAGGAAGCGCGGCTCGACGACGACTGAACCGCACCGACCGCCACCCTGCCTCATCGCTTTGCCTGCCCACCCCGCCTTCCCGCTGCACGAGCCTGACCCATGGACAAGAACATCCGCATCCTGATCGTCGACGACTTCTCGACCATGCGCCGCATCGTCAAGAACCTGCTCAACGACCTGGGCTTCTACAACACCACCGAGGCCGACGACGGCTCCACCGCGTTGGTCGAGCTGCGCAAGGGTCCGTTCGACCTGGTCATCACCGACTGGAACATGCCCGGCATGCCCGGCATCGACCTGCTCAAGGCGATCCGCGCCGACGCCGCGCTGGCCAAGACCCCGGTGCTGATGGTGACCGCCGAGGCCAAGCGCGAGCAGATCATCGAGGCCGCGCAGGCCGGCGTGAACGGCTACGTCATCAAGCCGTTCACCGCCTCCACCCTGGGCGACAAGCTGGGCAAGATCTTCGAGCGCCTGGAGACCGCGGCGTGAGCAGCGTCGCCACCGGCGCGCCGGACGGCAAGACCCTGCCGGTGCAGGACCGCCAGCTGATCACCAAGCGCCTGCACGCGGCGCTGTGGGCGCTGGAGCACGACGACCACGCCGGCTGGCGGGCCAACGTCGACGAGCTGATCCAGTGGCGCACCCAGCCGTTCGTGCAGGGCCTGGCACGGATCGCGCGCGAGCTGGAGCTCGCCCTCGGCGACGGCGGCGACGCCGGCAACCGCGGTTCGCTGCCCGACGCCTGCGCCCGGCTGGAGCACGTGGTCACCCTGACCGAGACCGCCAGCATGCGCACGCTCGACCTGATCCAGGAGTGCTCGGGCCTGCTCGGCCGCCTGCAGTCCGGCGATGCCAGCCAGGCCGACGCGGTCGCCGGCATCCGCGAGCGGCTGTCGGAGATGACCGCCGCGCAGGGTTACCAGGACCTCACCGGGCAGATCATCCTGCGCGTGGTGGAGCTGGTGCGCGCGGTGCAGGAAGGCCTCGGCGACGTGGCCGGCCCGGCCGAGCCGCTGCACCTGTCCAGCCGCGGCAACGGCCCGTCGATCGCCGGCATCGACCCGGCGCCGGCGACCCAGGACGACGCCAACGAGCTGCTGTCCTCACTGGGGCTGTGACCATGAATGCTGCGTTCGACGACGACACCGGCAACGACATCTGCGCCGACTTCCTGATCGAGGCGCGCGAGATCCTCGACCAGCTGGGCGAGCAGATGGTCGCGCTCGAGCGCAGCCCCACCGACCGCGAATGCCTCAACGCGGTGTTCCGCGGGTTCCACACGATCAAGGGCGGCGCCGGCTTCCTCGACTTCGCACCGATGGTGGCGATCTGCCACGCGGTGGAGGACCGGCTCAATGCCGCCCGCAGCGGCGAGGTGCCGCTCGATGCCGACGCCTTCGACGGCGCGCAGCAGTCGCTCGACCTGCTGGTCGACCTGCTCGACTGCGTGGCCGCCGGCGAGACCCTGATGCCGGCGCCGCAGGCGCTGCTCGACGGGCTGCGGGCGGGCGGCGGCGGCGCGGCGGCGGCGACGCCGGGCGTGCCGGCCGACGCACCGGCGGGCGACGGCCTCGACGACCTCGATTTCGAGGCCCTGCTCGACAGCCTGCACGGCTCGGGCGGCATTCCCGGCACGGTCGAGGCGAACCCGGCCGCGAACACCGCAACGGCCGGCGACGCGCCGTCCGCACCGGCGCCGGCACCGCCACCCGCGCCGCGCCCGGCCGAACCGGCGCCAGCGCGCAAACCCGCGCCCGCCGTGCACCAGGAAGACCCGACCGTGCGCGTCGACGTGCGCCGGCTCGACGCGATGGTCAACCTGGTCGGCGAGCTCGTGCTCGCCCGCAACCGGCTCAAGACCATCCGCCCGCGCCTGCGCGACGACGAACTCGACCGCGCGGTGACCACGCTCGACGCCGCCACCTCGCGCCTGCAGTCGGCGGTGATGATGGCGCGCATGCAGCCGGTCGGCCGGGTGTTCTCGCGCTTCCCCAAGCTGGCCCGCGACGTCGCCCGCCAGCTGCAGAAAAAGGTCGAGCTGGAAGTCATCGGCGCCGAGACCGAGCTCGACCGCAACCTCGTCGAGGCGCTGTCGGACCCGCTGGTGCACCTGGTCCGCAACGCCATCGACCACGGCATCGAAAGCCCCGATGCCCGCCTCGCCGCCGGCAAGCCGGCGCAGGGCCAGGTCGTGCTCAGCGCGCAGCAGGAAGGCGACCACGTCGCCATCGAGGTGCGCGATGACGGCGCCGGCATCGACCCCGACAAGATCCGCGACAGCGCGGTACGCAAGGGCCTGATCGACGCCGAGGCCGCCGCGCGGCTGTCGGGCGACGAATGCCTGCAGCTGATCTTCATGGCCGGCTTCTCCACCCGCACCGAGGTCAGCGACCTGTCCGGCCGCGGCGTCGGCATGGACGTGGTGCAGTCGAAGATCCGCGAGCTCTCCGGCGAAGTGCAGATCCAGTCCGAGCCCGGCCGCGGCAGCCGCTTCCTGATCCGGGTGCCGCTGACGCTGGCGATCCTGCCGACGCTGTTGATCGAGATCGAGGGCGACGTGTACGCGCTACCGCTGGTGCGCGTGGTCGAAGTGCTCGCCCACGGCCCCGGCGAGGCGATGCAGGTCGACGGCCAGACCGTGCTCGACCTGCGCGAACAACCGGTGCCGCTGCTGTCGCTGCGGCGCTGGCTCGGCCTGGGCGAGACCGCGCTGTCGGAGTCCACCGCAGTGGTGCTGCAGTCCGGCGAGCAGCGCTTCTGCCTCGCCGTCGACAGCGTGCGTGGCCGCGAGGAAGTGGTGATCAAGGCGCTGCCCAAGACCCTGCGCGGGCTGGCCGGCTACGCCGGCGCAAGCCTGATCGGCGACGGCCGCATGGCGCTGATCCTCGATGTCGACGCGCTGTACCGCACCGGCGTGCGCGGCGGGCGGTGATCGGCTGAGTGTGGGGGTGTGCGGGGCAAAAAGGTAACGGGGAGCGAAGCCTTCGCTCCGGGTAGGAGCGACGTGAGTCGCGACCTGTACATCGCCTCCAGCCTTCGGCGGGTCGCGACTTACGTCGCCCCTACAAAGAAGGCCACTGGCCTTTTGTAGGAGCGGCTTGCATCGACACGGGCGCCGGCACGCGCAGCAGCCGGCTTCCCGTCGTGACCACCGTCAACAACCCGCCACCGGCCGCTCAAGTAACCCGCCCGCGAACCGTTAATTCGATCAATGGACAGACTCAGCGTCATCGGAATCGTACTTGCGCTCGGCTCGCTGGTCGGCGGCAGCGTGCTGAAGGGCGCGGGCCTGTCGGGCCTGTGGTCGCCGGCGGCATTCGTGATCGTGGTGCTCGGCACCATCGCCGCGGTGCTGGTGCAGACGCCGATCGCGACCTTCAAGCACGCGCTGAAGATCGTGCGCTGGGTGTTCCGTCCGCCGGCGCATGACCACGAGGCGCTGATCGCCCGCATCGTCGAGTGGAGCGGCACCGCGCGGCGCCAGGGCCTGCTCGGGCTGGAATCGGAGGTCGAGTCCATCGACGACGCGTTCCTGCGCAAGGGCCTGCAGATGGTGGTGGACGGGCTGGAGCCCGAGTCGATCCGCCAGATGCTCGAGATCGAGATGGAAGGCCAGGAGCACCGCGACCTCGCCGCCGCCAAGGTGTTCGAGGGCGCCGGCATCTACTCGCCGACCATGGGCATCATCGGTGCGGTGCTCGGGCTGATGGCGGTGATGAAGAACCTCGCCGACCCGAGCAAGCTCGGCCACGGCATCGCCGCCGCGTTCACCGCGACCATCTACGGCATCGGCATGGCCAACCTGGCGCTGCTGCCGATGGCGGCCAAGATCAAGGGCGTGGTCGGCGGCCAGACCCGCGAGCGCGAAATGGTCATCGAAGGCCTGATCGCGATCGCCCAGGGCGAGAACCCGCGCAACATCGAGGCGCGGCTCAAGGGCTTCCTGCACTGATCCGGCCATGGCGCGCAGAAAGCACAAGCACGAAGATCACGTCAACCACGAAGCCTGGGCCATTCCCTACGGCGACCTGCTGACGCTGCTGCTGGCCTTCTTCGTGGTGATGTACGCGATCTCCTCGCTCAACGAGGGCAAGTACCGCGTGCTGGCCGACTCGCTGTCGTCGGCGTTCGGCGGCCAGCCGCGCACGATCTCGCCGATCCAGTTGGGCCAGACCCAGCTGCGCGGCTCCTCGTTCGACCGGCCGTCGATGCAGACGCCCGATTCCAAGTCCGGCCCGTCGGCGGCCGCGCCGATCGATTCGCCGCGCCTGCTGCAGGTGCTGGACATGCCGACGTTCGGCCAGCAGGCACGGATGACCCCCGCGGTGGCCCAGCGTGGCGGCGAAGGGCAGCAGCGCGAGCAACTGCACTCCATCGGGCGGCGCATCGAGGAGGCGCTGTCGGACCTGGTCCGGCAGAAGCTGGTCACCGTGCGCCGCGGCGCGACCTTCCTGGAGGTCGAGATCCAGAGCGACATCCTGTTCGCCAGCGGCGTCGCCACGCCCAGCGCACTGGCCGTCGAAACCGTGCACCGCCTGGCCGAGGTGCTGCGCGAGGAGCCCAACTCGGTGCGGGTGGAGGGCTATACCGACAACCAGCCGATCCGCACGGTGCAGTTCCCGTCCAACTGGGAGCTGTCGGCCGCGCGCGCCGGCAACGTCGTCCACGAGCTGATCGACGCCGGCCTGCAGCCGGACCGGCTGGCGGTGGTCGGCTTCGGCGAGCACCAGCCGGTGGCCGACAACGCCACCGTCGAGGGCCGCAACGCCAACCGCCGCGTGCTGCTGGTGATCCTGGCCGCACCGCAGGGCCCGGACGCGATCACCGCGCCGCTGCCGCCGGTGGTGGCCGATACCGGCGAGGCCGCGGACGGACGCACCGCCGACGCCGCGGCCGCCGCCGAACGTATCCCCTCAACCATCCCGCCGCCGAGCGTCGTCGCCGGCGGCACCTCCGGCCTGGGAGCCCCCTGACATGCAGACCTGGGCAATCGCCAACCAGAAGGGCGGCGTCGGCAAGACCACCACCTCGCTGTGCCTGGCCCGCGGGCTGGCCTCCAGCGGCGCGCGCGTGGTGCTGATCGACCTCGACCCGCACGCGTCGCTGACCCGCGCCTTCGGCATCCCCACCGACCCGCCGCCGACCGGCAGCCACGACCTGTTCGACACCAGCGGCGCGAGTGAACTGCGCTCGCTCGCGCGCGGCACCGCGATCAATGGCCTACTGCTGGTCGCCGCGCAGCCGGCGCTGGCCACGCTCGAGCGCCGCGGCGCCACCCAACCCGGCCTGGGCCTGTCGATCGGCCGCGCCCTGCACGCCGCGCGCGGAGCGTTCGACTACGCCGTGCTCGATTGCCCGCCCACGCTCGGCCTGCTGATGGTCAACGCGCTGGCCGCCGCCGACCGGCTGGTGATCCCGACCCAGACCGACCCGCTCGCCCTGCACGGGCTGGCGGACATGCTGCGCACCGCCGACATGGTCGAGCGTTCGCGCCGCCGGCCGCTGCCGCGCCACATCCTGCCCACGCTGTACGACCGCCGCACCAAATCGGGCGTGCAGAGCCTGGAGCAGCTGCACGACCGCTATGAGGGCCGGGTCTGGCCGCGCGCGGTGCCGATGGACACCCGCCTGCGCGACCCCGCCACCCTCACCGCGCCGGAGCCGCCCAGCGGCCGCGGCGCCGACGCCTACCACTCCGCGCTGACCTGGCTGCTGGACGCGCTGCCGCCGCAGCAGGAGGCCGCGTGAAGAACCCCGTGGTCGACGCCTACCTCGACGAGTTGCTGGTCGACCTGGAAGCGGCGGAGCGGCCGACCGACGCCACGCCGGCCGCGATGCCGGAAGCCTCGGTGACGGCGGTGGCTTCGCCGGAGCCGGCACCGGTGCCGGCGCTCGCGCCGCCCGCGCCGCCCGCGCCACCCGTTCCATCCGCCGCCATCCCGCCGGTTCCACCGCCGGCCGCCGAGCCCGCCCCGATGTCGTTCGCGCCCACCCCCATCGCTCCCGCCACGCCGGTGGCGCGGCCGGCCCCGATGCCGCATGACGCCGGCGACGCCACCCCGCGTCCGCGCGCAGCGGCCACCAGCCGCTGGCTGCGCGTCGGCATCGGCACCGACCACTACGCGTTCGAGCTGCTGCGGGTGCAGGAGGTGGTGCGGGTCGCCCCGATCGTTGCCATGCGCGGCGCCGCGCCGTCGGTGCTCGGGGTGATGAACCTGCGCGGCCGGATCGTGCCGGTGTTCGACCTGGGCCGCTGGCTCGGCGGCGCCGACGTGGTGACCAGCGAGCATTCGCGCATCGTCGTGGTCGAGCGCGAGGACGAACTGATCGGCGTGCTGGTAACCCGCGTCGAGGACGTGGCGACCCTGGGGCGCGAACACATCGAACCGCCGCTGATCGGCAGCGATGCCGGCGCCATCGTCGGCATCGCCCGGGTGGGCCGCAGCCCGACCGTTCTGCTGGATGCGAACGCGCTGTTCGATTGAGCCCGGTGGACCGGCCGCACCCCTCAAGTCCGCCCGGCCGCCGCCGTTAAACCTCTCGACCACCCCTTCGCCGCGCCGCCGCCATGACCCAACTGTCGCTGCAATCCGATCTCGGGATCGAGCACGTCGCCGAGCTGCAGGCCGCGCTGCTGCCGCACCTGGACGACGACAACCCGCTGCAGCTGGCGGGCGACCAGGTCCAGCGCGTCCACGCCGCCGGCCTGCAACTGCTGCACGCCTTCGTACGCGACCGCGCCGCCGCCGGCCGCAGCACCATCGTCACCCTCGCCTCGCCGATCCTGGCCGACGCGGCGCGCTCGCTCGCGCTCGCCGCCAGCCTCGGCGTCGACACACCCACTGGAGACCCCGCGTGAGCGCCAACCTGCTGATCGTCGACGATTCCACCTCCATGCGGCAGATGGTCGCCTTCGCGCTGTCGTCGGGCGGCTACACCGTCAAGGAAGCCGAGGACGGCCAGGCCGCGCTCGACATCGCCAAGACCGCGAAGTTCGACGCCGTCGTGACCGACGTCAACATGCCGCGCATGGACGGCATCGAGCTGATCCGCCAGTTGCGCCAGCTGCCGAACTACAAGTTCACCCCGCTGCTGATGCTCACCACCGAGTCCGGCGGCGACAAGAAGCAGGAAGGCAAGGCCGCCGGCGCCACCGGCTGGCTGGTCAAGCCGTTCGACCCCGAGCAGTTGCTCGCCACTGTTCGCAAGGTTCTCGGCTGACGCCATGGACATCACCCAGTTCCACGCCGCGTTCTTCGAGGAAAGCCGCGAAGGTCTCGACGCCATGGAGTCCGGCCTGCTGGGACTGGAAGCGGGCGGCAATGGCGCCGACACCATCAATGTGATCTTCCGCGCCGCGCACTCCATCAAGGGTGGCGCGGCCACGTTCGGCTTCGCCGATGTCAGCGACCTGACCCACCTGCTGGAAACCCTGCTCGACGAGGCCCGCAGCGGCCAGCGCTCGCTGGGAAGCGAGGCCATCGGCGTGCTGCTGGAAGCGGTGGACGTGCTGCGCGGGCTGCTGGCGGTCGCCGAACGCGGGGCCGATTCGGGCCGCAGCATCGACCGCGAGGCCCTGGCCCGCGCACGCGCCAACCTGGAGCGGATGCTGAGCGGCGCCGCCGGCGTGGCTGGCGCCGCGCCGGCCGAGGCGGCCAGCAGCCCCGCCGGCCCGGAAAGCTGGCGCATCGGCTTCCGTCCGGAACCGTCGTTGTTCATGAGCGGCAACGACCCGCTGCGGATCCTGCGCGAACTCGAATCCCACGGCCCGGTGCAGGCGACCTGCCTGGACGACCGGCTGCCGCCGTTCACCGAGCTGGACCCGTTCGAGGCCCACCTCGCCTGGGACCTGATGCTGCCCGGCAGCGTGCCGCGCGGCGCCATCGACGAGGCATTCGCCTGGGTCGAGGACCAGTGCGAGCTGTCGATCGAGGCGGTCGCGCCCGCCGCCGCCGCGCCCGTCGCGCCCGTCGCGCCGGCAGCGCCGGTCGACGCCGTGGGCGACGCCGGCGCGTCGCGTCCGACCACCGAAGCCGAGACGTCGATCCGCGTCGCGGTCAACAAGGTCGACGCGCTGATCAACCTGGTCGGCGAGCTCGTCATCACCCAGGCGATGCTGCGCCAGCAGTCCACCGGCCTGGACCCGAACACCCACGAGGCGCTGCTCAGCGGCCTCGACCAGCTCGACCGCAACACCCGCGACCTGCAGGAGGCGGTGATGAGCGTGCGCATGCTGCCGGTCGAGTTCGCCTTCAGCCGCTTCCCGCGTATGGTGCGCGACCTCGCCGCGCGGCTCGACAAGAAGGTGCGCCTGAAGACCCAGGGCGAGGCCACCGAGCTCGACAAGGGCGTGATCGAGAAGATCGTCGACCCGCTGGTGCACCTGATGCGCAACGCGATCGACCACGGTCTGGAGTCGCCGGCCGAGCGCCGCGCCGCGGGCAAGGACGAGACCGGCACCATCAGCATGAGCGCCGCGCACCAGGGCGGCCACATCGTCATCGAGGTCGGTGACGACGGCAAGGGACTGGACCGCGAGCGGATCCTGCGCAAGGCCGCCGAGCGCGGCCTGCCGGTGCCGGCCGAGCCGACCGACGCACAGGTCTGGGACCTCGTGTTCCACCCCGGCTTCTCCACCGCCGACGCACTGACCGACCTGTCCGGCCGCGGCGTCGGCATGGACGTGGTCAAGAGCAACATCGTCGCGCTCGGCGGCCAGGTCGAGATCCGCAGCGCCAAGGGCGTCGGCACCACGGTGTCGATCAAGCTGCCGCTGACGCTGGCGATCCTCGACGGCATGTCGGTCGCGGTCGGCGGCGAGGTCTTCATCCTGCCGCTGAACATGGTGATCGAGTCGCTGCAGCCCGGCCCGGGCGAGGTCAGGACGATCGCCAACGACACCCGCGTGCTGAAGGTGCGCGACGACTACCTGCCGCTGCTCAACCTGCGCGAGCAGTACCGGCTGCCGGCCGATACCGCCGCCAACGCGGCGACCTCCACGCCCATCGCGGTGGTGGTCGAAAGCGACGGCCGCAAGCTGGCGCTGGAAGTCGACGAGCTGCTCGGCCAGCAGCAGGTGGTGGTCAAGAACCTCGAGGCCAACTACCGCCGCGTGGCCGGCGTGTCGGGCGCGACCATACTCGGCGACGGCCGGGTCGCGCTGATCGTCGACGCCGGCGGCCTGGGCCAATCGAACTCCCTGCCCGCGGCCGCCTGAGCGCCGCAAGACCGAAACGCATCGAAGGACACCACAATGAGCAACACCGCCGCATCCAGGAAGCCGACCGGCCAGGCCCACCAGGGCCTCGACGGCGACGGTGGCACCGACGAGTTCCTGACCTTCGCCCTGGGCGAGGAGGAGTACGGCGTGGAGATCCTCAAGGTGCAGGAGATCCGCGGTTACGACGCGGTCACCCGCCTGCCGGACGCGCCCGACTACATCAAGGGCGTGATCAACCTGCGCGGCGTGATCGTGCCGGTGATCGACATGCGCCTGAAGTTCCGCCTGGCGGCCGAATACAACGCGCTGACGGTGATGATCGTGCTCAACATCGGCGACCGCGTCGTCGGCATCGTGGTCGACAGCGTGTCCGACGTGGTGCGGCTGGGCGGCGAGCAGATCCGCGAGGTCCCCGAGCTGGGCGCGGCGATCGACCGCCAGTTCCTGACCGGCATCGGCACCCTCGACGAGCGCATGCTGATCCTGCTCGACATCGAGCGGCTGATGACCAGCGCCGAGATGGGCCTGATGTCGGAAGCGCTGGCGGCGTAAGCCGGCGCGGCCGCGGAGGCCGGAAGACAGTCCTGGCAAGGGCGCGCGTCGAAAGGCGGGCGCCCTTTTTGCTGTTCGTCCTGGCGGCCCGTGTCCGCCTCTTTCCGCGGCGATGCGCCTGCGCCTCGTAGGAGCGACGTAAGTCGCGACCTGTACATCGCCGCGAAAAACAACGGAACCGTCAGCCGCGACGCGGTCGCCGAAGCAGCTTCGGGAAAATCCATCCGCAAGCGAATCGCGATGCGCCTGCCGCGTTCGGCGGGTCGCGACTTACGTCGCTCCTACCACGCCGGTATGACACGCCTCCATGCGAACGCATGGCTGACGCGGCGAGCGACTCCTCCAGCAGCCCAAAAAAAACGCGCCCCGGAGGGCGCGCTTGCGCTTTCCGGACAATGCCGCCGGAGCCCGGCGGCATCGCTGGTCAGAGCGCGAAGTCCAGACGGACCTTGCCGCGGCCGCCGCCCGGGGCGAACGCCCACTGCTTGACCGCCGCCACCGCCGAGCGCTCGAACACGCGCGAGGGGTTGGCATTGACGACCGAAACGCTCTCGACCTTGCCACTGGCATCGACGGAGAACTCGACCTCGACAAAACCTTCGGTACCCGCGCGCAGCGCATCGGTCGGGTATTCGGGCTCGACGCGCTTGATCGGCTTCAGGTCGGGGTCGGCGTGGGCCGGCACCGCGAACGCCAGTGCCAGCGCGGCCGCGACGAAGATGGAGGTACGGGACATGGGATGACTCCTTGGAGGGGAACTGCTTTGAGGGGTGCCCCATACATCGGCGCCCGTCGCCGATTCTTTCGCGGCCATTGTATGAACTGTGATGGCCGCCACGTTGCACAGGCTTCCCCCACCGCGCGGCGACGGGATGGCAGCTCCGCTTAGGAGCGACGTAAGTCGCGACCTGTACATCGCCCCAGTGTTCGCCGGGTCGCGACTTGCGTCGCTCCTGCATCGACGCGGTCCGCAGCACCGCCCGCACTCCGCACTTCAGGCATGCAAACGCAGCTCGACCGGCCCCGCGCGCTCCGCCGATCCCGGCACAACCAGGCCGCCTAAAGTTTCCCGCCGCCTCGCCGATGGTCTGGGAGTCGACCCATGACGGGTCCGCCACTGCCCCGAGGTTCCCATGTCCAAACGCCCCTCCTCCTCACTGATCGACCAGGCGCTCGCGCCGGCGACGCGACTGATGGCGCGCCTGCGCTTCAGCCAGAAGGCGTTGGTGATCGGCGCATCCTTCATGCTGACCTGCGGCGTGCTTGGCGGCATGCTGATCGTCAATGCCACCGGCTCGCTGGGCGAGGCGCGCATGCAGCGCGACGCGATCGCACCGATCGCCCGGCTGCAGAACGCCATGCTGGCCATGCAGGAGCACCGCCAGCTGGTGGTCCGCGCGGCGGCCGGGGACGAAGTCTCCGAACAGGCCATCGACGACGCGGCCGCCAGGGTCACCACGAACCTGCAGACGGTCGAGCGCTGGGCAGGTGCAAGCCTGGTCGACCCCGCGCTGCAGAAGGCCTTCGACGAAGCGAACGCTGCCTGGAAGACGGCCACGGGTGAACACGCGGACGTCGCCGCCGGCGTCCAGGCCCGCGACAACGCCAACCGCAAGCTGCGCCAGGTGATCGGCCTGATGGCCGACCTCTCGGGGCTCTCGCGGGCCGACCGCGCGCAGATCCTTTACGCCAACAACATGGCGACCGAATGGCTGCCGACACTGGCCGAGTACACCTCGCAGCAGGCCGCGACCGCGATGACCGTGCTCGGCAGCGGCGCGATCTGGGTCGACGACCGCACCACGCTGGCCATCACGCGCAACATGCAGGGCTTCCTGCGGCGTCGCGCCGAGCTGGATGCGAACAGTGCCGCCGAAGCGATGCCCGAACTCGCCGAGCACGTTGGCAAGCGATTGGAAGCCGCGCTGGCCGCCGTCGACAAGCAGAACGCCTACATCCAGGAAAACATCCTCGATGCGGCGATGCTGGAGAAGCCGGTCTCGGCCATGGCGGCGCGTGAGGAAGCCACCCGTGCGGCGCTGGGTGCGGCGCTGATCGGCGCCAACAACGGCCTGCGCGTCGCCGCCGATGCGGAAATCGCCGGCCTGCAACGCCAGCTGTGGCTGACCTGGCTGTTCATCGTCGCGATGGTGCTGGTGACGGCCTACCTGTTCCTCGGCTTCACCCGCAGCACCCGCAGCTCGCTGCAGCGCATCGAAGCCGCCTCCAGGTCGATCGCCGCCGGCGAGTTCCCCGAGCGCGTCACCGTCGACAGCCGCGACGAGCTGCACGACATTGGCGTCAGCCTCGGCTCGGCGGTCGCCAGCCTGCGCCAGTTTGCCGACGCCCAGCGCGGCCTGTTCGAAGCCCACCAGGCCGGCCAGGTCGACGAGCGCCTCGACAGCAACGCGTTCCGCGGCTCCTTCGGCGTCATGGCCGAGGAGATCAACACCCTGGTCGGCTCGCACATCGAACTGCAGACCCGCGTGGTCGCGATCGTCGACGCCTACGGCCGCGGCGACCTGTCGGAAGACATCGAGCGGCTGCCGGGCCAGAAGGCGCGCATCACCGAGGCGGTGGACGACGTCAAGGCACGCATGCTGGCCGTCAACGGCGAGATCAAGAACCTGGTCGACGCCGCCGTGGCCGGCGACTTCAGCCAGCGCGGCGACGCGACGCGGTTCGAGTTCGTCTACCGCGAGATGGTCGACGGCCTCAACGAGCTGATGGAAAGCGCCGACCGCGGCCTGGCCGAAGTGGGCGAGCTGCTGGCGGCGGTGGCCGAAGGCGACCTCACCCGCAGCGCCGACGACACCCTACCCGGCCAGTTCGGCGAGCTCGCGCGCAACGCCAACGGCACCGTGCGCCAGCTGGCGCAGGTGGTCGGCGAAATCCGCCAGGGCAGCGACGCGATCAGCTCGGCCGCCGGCGAGATCTCCGCCGGCAACAACGACCTGTCGCAGCGCACCGAGCAGCAGGCCGCCTCGCTCGAGGAAACCGCATCCTCGATGGAGGAGCTGACCTCCACCGTGCGGCAGAACGCCGACAACGCCCGCCAGGCCAACCAGCTGGCGATCGGCGCGGCCGACGTCGCCGAACAGGGCGGCCAGGTGGTCGGCAAGGTCGTGCACACGATGAGCGCGATCAACGAGTCCTCCCGCAAGATCAACGACATCATCGGCGTGATCGACGGCATCGCCTTCCAGACCAACATCCTCGCGCTCAACGCGGCGGTCGAGGCCGCGCGCGCCGGCGAGCAGGGCCGCGGCTTCGCGGTGGTCGCCTCGGAAGTGCGCTCGCTCGCGCAGCGTTCGGCCAACGCCGCCAAGGAGATCAAGCAGTTGATCACCGACTCGGTCGGCAAGGTCGAGGAAGGCAGCCAGCTGGTCGACCAGGCCGGCAAGACCATGGACGAGATCGTCAGCAGCGTGAAGCGGGTCACCGACATCATCGCCGACATCTCCGCCGCGTCGCAGGAGCAGAGCAGCGGCATCGAGCAGGTCAACCAGGCCGTGCTGCAGATGGACGAAGGCACCCAGCAGAACGCCGCGCTGGTCGAGGAGGCCTCGGCCGCGGCGCGCAGCCTGGAGCAGCAGTCCTCGCACCTGGTGCAGACCGTCGCCGCGTTCCGCCTGAACGCCCGCGAGGGCGGCGTGCAGACGCCGGTGGCGACCATCACCCGCGTTGCCGAGCCGGCGCCGGTCGCCCCGCGCAGGGCCGCTCCGAAGGCGGAGGCGGCTGCGCCCAAGCCGCGACCGGCGCGCAAGGCGGCCAAGGCCGGTGCAGGCGCCGGTGGCGACCAGCACTGGCAGGAGTTCTGACCGGCCGTATCCGCAACGCTCCATCCAACACCGGCAAGGCCGCGTCCGACGACGCGGCCTTTGTCGTTTGCGCGTGCGCATCCGGATGAATGCGAACCGCCATCACGGTGCCGTACATCGCCCGGGAGGAGGACCAAAGTCCACACCTCTGGCGCCGATATCAAGGTCGAAACGAAGCGCGACCCGCCGGCCGCGCACCCGTCACCCATCGGCCCCGGAAGGAGCCACCCCGACCCTCCCTCCGGAGAGACCCACCCGTGATCCGCTTCATGCAGAACCACCCCGTCCGCAGCCGTCTCATCGCCGGCTTCGGCGTCCTGCTCGCGCTGTTGGTCGTGCTCGGCGCGGTCGCGCTGGCCAAGATGGCCGAGATCCAGGCGCAACTCGACGACATCGCGCTCGACAACAACGCCAAGACCACGCAGACCGAGATCATGTTCGACCGCACCGGCCAGACCGCGGTGCTGATCCGCAACATCGCGCTGATGGACGACCCCGCCTACGCGACCGGGCAGATGAAGGTGCTCGCCGGCTATCGCGCCGACTACGACACCGCGCGCGCCGCGCTGGAGAAGCTGCCGGCCGACGCGCTAGGCCGCGAGCAGCGCGCGCGCATCGACGCCGCGCGCGAGGCGGCGCTGCCGCTCAACGACGAGGTGCTGCGGCTGGGTTCGCTCAAGCGCGACGACGAGGCCAAGACGGTGCTGCTGGAGCAGGCCGCGCCGGCGGTCACGGCCTGGCAGGAAGCGCTGCGGCAGAACCTGATCCTGCAGGCCGAGGCCAACCGGATCGCCTACGCCGCCGCGAACGAAAGCTACGCCGACGGCCGCGCGCTCCTGATCGTCATCGCGCTGCTGGCGCTGGCGGTCGGCGGCGTGCTGGCCTTCACCATTACCGCGAGCCTGGTCGCGCCGCTCGGCGAGGCCACCCGGCTGGCGCGCGAGATCGCCGCGGGCAAGCTCGACGGTCGCGTGCAGGTCAATGGCCGCGATGAGGTCGCCGGGCTACTCGGGTCGATGCGCGACATGCAGCACGGCCTGCAGTGCTTTGCCGAGGCACAGGGCGAGATTGCCCGCGAGCACGAGGCAGGCATGATCGCCCACCGCATCGACGCCAGCCGGTTCAGTGGTGCCTACGCGGAGATGGCCGGGCAGATCAACAGCCTGGTCGGTGCCCACATCGCGGTGAAGATGCGGGTGATCGAGGTGGTCGCCGCCTATGCCCGCGGCGACCTGTCGCAGGACATGGACCGGCTGCCCGGCCAGAAAGCCGCGGTCACCGCGGCGGTGGATTCGGTCAAAGCCGGGATGCAGGCGATCAACGCCGAGATCGGCCGGCTGGTGGAGGCCGCGATGGCGGGGGACTTCAGCCAGCGCGGCGATGCCGGGCGCTTCGAGTTCGTCTACCGCGAGTCGGTCGACAGCCTCAACGCGCTGATGGACACCGCCGACCGGGGCCTGTCCGATGTCGGCCGTCTGCTCACCGCAGTGGCGGACGGCGACCTCGGCCAGCGTGCCGACGAGGCGCTGCCGGGCCAGTTCGGCCGGCTCGCGCACGACGCCAACCAGACCGTGGAGCGGCTGGCCCGCATCGTCGGCGAGATCCGCCAGGGCAGTGACGAGATCAGCTCGGCGGCGGGAGAAATCGCCGCCGGCAACAACGACCTGTCGCAGCGCACCGAGCAGCAGGCCGCCGCGCTGGAGGAGACCGCCTCGTCAATGGAGGAGCTGACCTCGACCGTTCGCCAGACCGCGGACAACGCACGCCAGGCCAGCCAGCTGGCCGCGGGTGCCGCCGACGTGGCGACCGCGGGCGGCGAAGTCGTGGGCAGGGTCGTGCACACCATGGGGGCGATCAACGAGTCGTCGCGCCGCATCATCGACATCATCGGCGTGATCGACGGCATTGCATTCCAGACCAACATCCTGGCGCTCAACGCCGCAGTCGAGGCCGCGCGCGCCGGCGAACAGGGCCGCGGCTTCGCGGTGGTCGCCTCGGAGGTGCGCTCGCTCGCACAGCGCTCGGCCAATGCGGCCAAGGAGATCAAGCAGCTGATCGACGACTCGGTCGACAAGGTCGAGAACGGCACCGCGCTGGTCGACCAAGCCGGCAGGACGATGGACGAGATCGTCAGCAGCGTGAAGCGGGTCACCGACATCATTGCCGACATCTCGGCCGCCGCGCAGGAACAGAGCAGCGGCATCGAGCAGGTCAACCAGGCCGTGCTGCAGATGGACGAGGGCACCCAGCAGAACGCGGCGCTGGTGGAAGAGGCCTCGGCCGCCGCGCGCAGCCTTGAGCAGCAGGCCGGGCAGCTGGTGCAGGCGGTGTCGGTGTTCCAGCTCGCCGCCGACCGCCACCCGCACGCACCGCCCATGGCCGCCCACGCACGCGGAGCCCGGCCGGTGCTGGTGCCGGTGGACCGCTGACCCGGCGGCAGGGGATGTCCGCCCGGCGCAGGCGTCGCGGGCGGCGCCGCTGCGTGCGTCCGCGCCCCTTCCCCGCCCCCCTCAAGTCGATCCCGGCCCCGCCGTTAACGCTTTCAGGTGCCCCCACGTGGTCGCCCCGGCACCGGCCCCACACCCGGTCCACCCCCAAGGACCCCCATGCCGCAGCGCCTTTCGCCTTTCGCCATCCCCGCCGAGCACACCGGCGCGCCGTGGAGTCGGATCGGTGACGACCTGCCCCGCGACGCGCAGTCCGGCGGCGAGGAGTTCGCCGACCTGGTGTCGCTCGCCAGCGCGCTGTTCAGTGCGCCGATCGCGATGCTCGCCGTGGGCCAGGGCGACGAGGCGCGGGTGGTGGCCGGGCAGGGGCTCGACGTGCCTGAAGCGGCGAACAGCCCCCTGCTGGCCGAATCCGAGGCGCGCGTGCTGCACGATGCCGCCGCCGACCCGCGTCTGGCCCGCGACCCGCTGGTCGCCGCGGGCGTGCGTTTCCTGCTGACCCTGCCGGTGGACGGCGCCGACGGCCAGCCGCTGGGACTGCTGGCGATTGCCGACACCGCGCCGCGCGCCGAACTGCCGCCGGCCAGCGAGGCGCTGCTGGCCCAGCTCGGCCGGCTCGCCGCGCGCCTGCTGGAGCGCCACCAGCTGCAGCGCCGCAACCGCATCGCCAACCAGATCATGCAGGCCGACTTCAGCGCGGTGGTGGTGATCGACGCGGCCGGCGGCGTGGCGTTCGTCAACCATGCCGCCGAGGCACTGTTCGGCGGGCGCGCGCGCGGCATGCGCGGCATGCCGGTCGACATGCTGTTCCCGGCGCACCTGCAGGAGGATGCCGACGCCGCGCAGGCCTGGTTGCAGGGCCACGCCGCGGCTGCCGAGCGCTTCCACCTGCGGGTGGCCTCGCGCGGGTCGGTGCGCACCCTGGAGGCCGCCCGCTGCGCGTGGCGGCTGCAGCAGGGCGAGGGCGTGGCGCTGGTGCTGCGCGACATCACCGAGCAGCTGGAGCAGCAGGAGCAGTTGCGCCGCGTCGCGCTGTACGACCCGCTGACCGGCCTGCCCAACCGCTACGCGCTGGTGGAGGCCTTGGCCGGGCACATCGGCGACGGCGGCGCGCTCGGGTTCGCGCTGGTGGGGCTGGACAACTTCAAGACCATCAACGACACGCTCGGCCACGAGACCGGCGACGCGGTGCTGAACAGCACCGCCGCGCGGCTGCAGGCCGCGTTGCCGGCGGGCACCCTGCTGGCGCGCTTCGGCGGTGACGAGTTCGCGCTGGTGTACCCGGCCGCCGACGCGGTCCGGCTCGGCGAGCACTTGGCGGCGCTGCTGCAGCGGGTGTCCGAGCCACACGAGTACGACGGCCACGCGGTCCACCTGGACGCGAGCATCGGCGTCGCGATCCGCCACGAGGGTGGCGACGACGAGTGCTCGGCCAGCGAACTGATCGCCCGTGCCGACCTTGCCCTGTACAAGGCCAAGGCGGCCGGCGGACGGCAATGCTGCCGGTTCGATCCCGGCATGCGGCAGGAGGTCAACGATCGCCGCATGCTCGATCTGGAACTGCGCCGCGCCTACGCGCAGGGCGAGTTCGAGGTGCACTACCAGCCGCAGATCGACCTCGACACCGGCCGCACCTTCGGCGCCGAGGCGCTGCTGCGCTGGCGCCACCCCGAGCGCGGCCTGCTGCTGCCCGCCGATTTCATCGAGGCGCTGGCCGCAAGCCCGGTGGCGGCCGACGTCGGCCGCTGGATCATCCGCCAGGCCTGCCACGACGCCGCCGCCTGGCCGAAGGTGGACGGCGTCCAGCTCGCCATCAGCATCAACCTGTTCCCGGTGCAGGTGAACAACGGCCACCTGCAGCGCGAGGTCGACCACGCGCTGGCCAGCAGCGGGTTGCCGCCGGAACGGCTGGAGCTGGAGATCACCGAAACCATCGCGCTCAATCCCGACGACGCCGCCGCGCGCTCGCTGGCGAGCCTGCGCGAGCGCGGGGTGCGGCTGTCGTTCGACGACTTCGGTACCGGTTACGCCTCGCTGTCGATGCTGCAGCGCATGCCGGTCGACAAGGTCAAGATCGACCGCTCGTTCGTGCGCGACATGCTGGCCAACCACGGCGACGCCGCGATCGTGAAATCCATCCTGCTGATCTCCACCAACCTGGAATTGCAGGTCATCGCCGAGGGCGTGGAGAGCAACGAACAGGCCAGCCTGCTGCGCGGCCTGGGCTGCCACGGCGCGCAGGGATTCCTGTACGCGCCGGCGCTGAGTCCGCAGGCGTTCGGCGAATGGCTGGCCGCGCAGACCCGCGACCCGGCCGCGGCGGCGTGGACGGCGCCCGGAGCGACTGGCCATGGCTGACGCCGCCCTCCTGCGCGAGCGCGCATCGCCGGCCGACGATGCCGGCCGGCGCGACTTCGCCTTCGACGAGCGCGACTTCCGCCGCATCTCGCGGCTGATCCACGAGCGCGCCGGCATCCACCTGAGCGCGCACAAGCGCGACATGGTCTACAGCCGGCTGGCGCGTCGCGTGCGCGCGCTCGGGCTGGCCCGTTTCTGCGACTACCTCGACGCCCTGGAAGCCGATGAAGGCCCCGAGTGGGAGGCGTTCGTCAACGCGCTGACCACCAACCTGACCTCGTTCTTCCGCGAGTCGCACCATTTCGACGAACTGGTCCGGCACCTGCGCGCGGTCGATGCCGAACGCATCACCATCTGGTGCAGCGCCGCGTCCACCGGCGAGGAGCCCTACTCGATCGCGATCGCCGCCTGCGAGGCGTTCGACACGCCGGCCCCTCCGGTACGGATCCTCGCCACCGACATCGACACCAACGTGCTGCGCACCGCCGCCGCCGGCGTGTACCCGCTGGAACGGATCGCCGCGGTATCGGAGCAGCGCCGTCGGGCGTACTTCCAGCGCGGCAGCGGCCCGCAGGCCGATATGTGCCGGGTGAAGCCGGCGTTGCAGTCGCTGGTGAGCTTCCGCCAGCTCAACCTGCTCGACGCGGACTACGGCCTGCGCGGCGGCTTCCAGGCGGTGTTCTGCCGCAACGTGATGATCTACTTCGACAAGCCGACGCAGTACGCGGTGCTGAGCCGCATGGCGCCATTGCTTGCACCGGGCGGCCTGCTGTTCGCCGGCCATTCGGAAAGCTTCGGCCACGCGCAGGACCTGGTCATGCCGTGCGGACGCACCGTCTACCGCGCCGCGCCGGGCCTGGGGGCACGCCGATGAACGCGGTCCTGCCGCTCGCCGAGGCCGCGCCCGGCCGCTACTACGACAACACGCTGCAGACCGAGGCGATCAAGCTGCTGCCGGCCGACTATGTCGCCACCGGCGACCCGGTCGCGCTGGTCACCCTGCTCGGCTCGTGCGTGGCGGCCTGCCTGTACGACCCGGCGGTGAAGGTGGGCGGCATGAACCACTTCATGCTGCCCGGCGAGGACGGCAAGAGCGTGTGCGCCCGTTACGGCGCGCACGCGATGGAACTGCTGATCAACGACCTGCTCAAGCGCGGTGCGCGGCGGCCGCGGCTGCTGGCCAAGGTGTTCGGCGGCGGCAACGTGCTCAGCGGCTTCCACACCGACCCGATCGGCACCCGCAACGCGCGGTTCGTGCTCGAATACCTGGCCGCCGAGCGCATCCCGGTCATGGCGCAGGACCTCGGCGACATCCACCCGCGCAAGGTCTGCTTCTTCGCCCAGACCGGCCGCACCCTGGTCAAGCGCCTGCCGACGACCCGCGACGACGAGATCGCACGGGCCGAGCGCGCCTACCTGGGCAGCCTCAACCGTGCGCCGGTGGCCGGCAGCGTCGAGCTGTTCTGACGGTGGTGGCGCTGATGGAACCCTCACGAAAGCCGCGACGCCCGGTCCGGGTGCTGGTGATCGACGACTCGGCGCTGGTGCGCAAGCTGATGACCGAACTGCTGGCAGGCGACCCGGGCATCGAGGTGGTCGGCGCGGCGGCCGACCCGTTCATCGCGCGCGAGAAGATCAAGCAGCTCGCCCCCGACGTGCTCACGCTCGACGTCGAGATGCCGCGCATGGACGGCCTCACCTTCCTGCAGAACCTGATGCGGCTGCGGCCGATGCCGGTGGTGATGGTGTCGTCGCTGACCGAGCGCGGCGCGGCCATCACCCTCGACGCGCTGGCGCTGGGCGCGGTGGACTTCGTCGCCAAGCCCAGGCTCGACCTCGCACGCGGCCTGGTCGAACACACCGCGCTGCTGCGCGAGAAGGTCAAGCAGGCGGCCGGGGCGCGGGTCACCCGCCTGTTGCCCGAGCGGCAGCCGGCGCCCGGTCCGGCACCGATCGCGTACCGCACCACCGACCGCCTGCTCGCGATCGGCGCTTCCACCGGTGGCACCGAGGCGATCCGTTCGGTGCTGGCCGCCATGCCCGCCGATGCGCCGGCGATCGTGATCGCCCAGCACATCCCCGCCCCGTTCAGCGGTGCGTTTGCGCAGCGGCTGAACCAGCACAGCCGGATGACCGTCGTCGAGGCGCAGGACGACCAGCAACTGCTCGCCGGCCACGCCTACGTCGCGCCGGGCGGGCGACACCTGCGGGTGCTCCGCAGCGGTGCGCGCTGGCGCTGCCGGCTGGGTGACGACGACGCCGTGCGCGGCCACCGCCCGAGCGTGGACGTGCTGTTCGAGTCGGTCGCCCAGCACGCCGGCGGCAACGCCTCGGCCGCGCTGCTGACCGGCATGGGCGACGATGGTGCGCGCGGGCTGCTGGCGCTGCGCAACGCCGGCGCCGCGACCTTCGCGCAGGACCAGGCCAGCAGCGTCATCTGGGGCATGCCCGGCGCCGCGGTCGCGCTCGGCGCCGCGCAGCGGGTGGTTTCGCTGGACGAGGTGGCGGAGGCGTTGCTCGCCCCGCCGCCGCGCGAGGGTGCCGCGGCGCGGTAACCCGAAGCGGCGTGCATCGGCGCCGGAGCGTGCGGAACATCCGCAGCGGGGCGGCCGTCGCAAAAACGACCGGACTCTACCTAAAGCAACCCCGCCCGCCGCCGTTATCGCAAGTGACTGCCCCCGAGAGAGCTCAGATGGACTCCCGCGTAATGATTCGACTGGCTGCACCCCTGGTGCTTACCGCCGTCCTGATGTGTGCCGAACTGCTCGGCTGGCCCGTCGCCGTGCGCCTGGGCGCGCTGGTCGCCATGACCGCCGCCTGGCTGGTGTTCGCCTGGTTCGCCTACCGTCCCGGCCACGCCGGTGCGATGGCGCGCGAGCAGACCCGCCTGCTGGAGGAGCTGCGCAGCTTCGTCGGCACCGAAGTACAGGGTTCGCGCACCGAGATCGAGCGCACCCGCGAGCTGATCCGCGAATCGGTCGCCAAGCTCGGCAACAGCTTCGAGGCGGTCAACCGCAAGTCGCGCGAGCAGAGCGAAGTGGTGGCCCGCATCATCGACCGCACCGGCAACGACAACGGTGGCGGCGTGGACGTGCAGCAGTTCGCCCTGCAGGCCAGCCAGAAGATGGAGCAGCTGGTGGAAGCGCTGGAGGCCGTCGCCGGCCAGAGCGGCAACACCGTCACCCACATCGACGCGATGGCCGAGCACCTGGACGGCATCTTCGCGCTGCTGGAGGACGTCAAGTCGATCGCCGACCAGACCAACCTGCTCGCGCTCAACGCCGCCATCGAAGCGGCACGTGCCGGCGAGGCGGGCCGCGGCTTCGCGGTGGTCGCCGACGAGGTGCGCAACCTGTCGGAGCGCTCGACCGCGTTCAACGAGCAGATCCGCAAGCTGGCCCACAGCTCCAAGGACGCAATCGCCAAGGTGCGCGACACCGTCACCACGATGGCCTCGCGCGACCTGGACCGCTCGCGTGGCGCGCGCCAGGAGGCGGCGGCGATGCTGGAGCGCGTCGACGGCATCAACCGCGGCCTCGGCAACGGCATGCGCGAGATCGCCGACTGCGGTCGCGCGATCGACGGCTCGGTCGCCGAAGCGGTGCGCTCGCTGCAGTTCGAGGACATCGCGACCCAGGCCCTCGGTGCGGCGAACGTCCACCTGGAGCGCCTGAGCGCGATCAACACCGAGGCGACCGCGCTGCACGAACTGCTGCACCGCGACCACCACGACGACGAAGTGCAGGCCGCGCTCAAGAAGCTGGTGCAGCGCATCGGGCAGATGCGCACCGAGTGGGAGCGCCCGCCGCACAAGCCGGTGATGCAGCAGTCGATGGACGCCGGCAGCGTCGAATTGTTCTGACCGCGTCCCGGCAACGAACGAGCTTCGCGATCCCCGCTTCGGCGGGGATCGTCGTTTGCGGGACCACGCCGGCGCACCGGGCGCACGGGGGCACCGCACGATCCGCCGCACCTCCGGCGGCGCGGCCGCGCCACGCCAGGCAGCTGCCGCGCCGCGCTAGACCCCTCGCGGGCCACTGGGCACACTGCGGCCATGTCCTGGCTCTCCGCCCCGCCCACCATCCTGCTCATCGCCGTGCTGTCGGCGCTGGTGGGCGCGGGCATCTGCTACGAGCGGCTGTGCCGGCGCCGGCTGCGCAGCAACGACGACACCGTGCGCCGCCAGCGCATCGAACTGCAGGCGATGACCCGCCGCATCATCACGCTGCAGGAGGACGAGCGCAGCGCGTTGTCGCGTGAACTCCACGACGACGTCGGCCAGGCCATCACCGCGATCAAGCTCAGCGCGCAGGCACTCCACGACGAGGACGACGCCCGCCGCGCGGCGACCATCGCCGAGATCTCCGCGATCGCCGACCAGACCGTGATGAAGCTGCGCAACCTGTCGCTGCTGTTGCGTCCGCCGCAGCTGGATGCGCTTGGACTGGAAGCCGCACTGCGCTGGCAGGCGGGGGCGCTGTTCCGGGCCGGCACGCCGCGGCTGTCGCTGGCGCTGGAACCGTTGCCGCGCCGTCCCGCACCGGCGGTGGAACTGGCCTGCTTCCGCATCGCCCAGGAAGCGCTGACCAACGTCCTGCGCCACGCCGATGCCACCGAGGTGCAGGTCACCCTGGACACCGCCGACGACGTGCTCGAACTGCACGTCGATGACGACGGCCGCGGCTTCGACCCCCGCCAGACCCACGGCCTCGGCCTGGTGACGATGCGCGAACGCGCCGAACAGCTGGGCGGCACGCTGGAGGTCGTGCGCGGGGCGCAGGGCGGCACCTGCGTGCGGGCGCGGTTGCCGACGGGTGGTCCGCCGCACCGCCCCACGTAGGAGCGACGTGAGTCGCGACCCACTGACAATCGGGTCCGACGTTCAACGCGGTTCCTCGTTCGCGCGATGCCACATGGCGTCGAACGCGGCGGTTCTTCAGGGTCAGTGGGTCGCGACTTGCGTCGCTCCTACCGGCGCGGCTTTGATGTGCCGGCAGATCCGCCGGCCGCCGTGCGCCACGCGGCCAGCAGCACCGCGGTGGCCGCGGCCACGTTAAGGCTCTCGACCGCTCCGGTGCCGGGGATCGACAACCGCAGGTCACAGTCGGCGGCCAGGCCGCGGTCCATGCCCGCGCCTTCGGCCCCGAGCACGTAGACCAGCCGCTGCGGCAACCCGGTGGCGAACAGGTCGGCACCGCCGTCGACCACCGTCGCGGCGAGCGCGAAGCCGGCGCTGCGCAAGCGGGCCAGCAAGGTGTCGGCGTCGTCCAGCCGCACCAGCGGCACCGCCTCGGCGCCGCCTTCGGCCACGCGCGCGGCGGCGCCGGACAGCGCCAGAGTGGAATCGGACGGCAGCAGGATCGCGGCGACGCCGAAATGGGCGGCCGAGCGCAGGATCGCCCCGAGGTTGTGCGGGTTGCCGACACCATCCAGCCAGACCGCGCATTGCGGGCCGGCCGGCAGCGCGGCCAGCCAGTCCGCCAGCGGCTGCGGCTCCTCGCGCAGCAGGTCGGCGACCACGCCCTCGTGGTGCGAGCTCGCCGCCAGCTTGCGCAGGTCGTCCTCACCCACCACGCGGTAACCGATGCGGTTGGCCACGCACCATTTCAGCAGCGGCTGCAGCACGGGGATCCGCGCCTCCGAGAGGTACAGCTTGCGCAGTGCATGCGGTCGCCGCGCGAAGGCGGCGCGCACCGCGTTCAGCCCGTACAGGCGCAGCTCGCGGGGCGCCGCATCGACGGCGGACTGTTTGCTTGGCCGCGTGTCGCCTGCCCGTGTGTCGCCCACCTGCATGCGACTGGGCGCACGCGATGCACGCTCTCCCTCCGCCGGGCGCCTGCCGCCCCGATGGCGGCCATAGGGGTCAGCGGGCATGGTCATAGGGCGACGTGGAACCGCGGCGCATGGGCCCGCCGGTCGTGACAATGGGCAAAGAGGGCGACGTCGGCGCACACGGGAGTTCGAGGTGCATTCGCATCAGTGCCCGTCACGTGGGTCCAGCGTCCGATCCGGATCGGGCAGCACGGGCTCCAGTCCGTCCTGCTTGCGCTCCCAGAACTTGGCGTTGCGGATGCCGAGCGCCTCCGGGTCGAAGCTGTAGCCGGCGCCGGCCTTCTTCTGCGCCTCGTAGTCGCGCAGTGCCTTCAGGGCCGGCTTCTGCAGGACCAGGATCGCGATCAGGTTGAGCCAAGCCATCAGCCCGACGCCGATATCGCCGAGCGTCCACGCCATGCCGGCGCTGCGCACCGCGCCGAAGGTCACCGCGGCCAGCAGCAGTACCCGAAGCGCGAAGACCAGCCACGGCCGGTGCACCTTGCGGTTGATGTAGGTGACGTTGGTTTCGGCCATGTAGTAGTAGGCGACGATGGTGGTGAAGGCGAAGAACAGCAGGGCGATGGCGACGAAACCGGCGCCGTAGCCCGGCAGCACCACTTCGACCGCGTTCTGCGCAAAACCCGGTCCGGCGGCGATGCCCGGCAGTGCCTCCACCAGCATCCGCCCCCCGGCGTCGACCACGTTGTACATGCCGGTCGAGAGGATCATGAACGCCGTCGCGGTGCATACCAGCAGGGTGTCTACGTAGACCGAGAACGCCTGCACGTAGCCCTGCTGCGCCGGATGCTCGACCTCGGCCGCGGCGGCCGCGTGCGGACCGGTGCCCTGCCCGGCCTCGTTGGAGTAGATACCGCGCTTGACGCCCCACTCCACCGCGAGCCCGAGCATCGCGCCGAAGCCGGCGTGGATGCCGAAGGCGCTGGAGAACACCAGCGAGAACATCGCCGGCACCCGCTCGACATTGAGGAACAGGATGACAACCGCGACCAGGATGTAGGCAAGCGCCATGAACGGCACCACCAGCTCGGCGAACTTCGCGATCCGCTTGACGCCGCCGAAGATGATGAAGCCCAACGCGACCACCACCACCGCCGCGGTTACTGCCGGCGGCAACCCGAATGCGTTGGTCATGCCTTCGGCGATGCCGTTGGCCTGCACGCCAGGCAGCAGGAAGCCGGTGGCGACGATGGTCACCGCCGCGAAGATCCAGGCGTACCAGCGCTGGCCCATCGCCTTCTCGATGTAGTACGCCGGGCCGCCGCGGAAACGCCCCTGGTCGTCCTTTTCCTTGTAGATCTGCGCCAGGGTCGACTCGACGTACGCGGTCGACGCGCCGAGGAAGGCCATCACCCACATCCAGAACACCGCGCCCGGGCCACCGAAGGCTATTGCGGTCGCGACCCCGGCGATGTTGCCGATGCCGACCCGGCCCGACAGCGACATTGCCAGTGCCTGGAACGAAGACACGCCGGCCGCGGAGGATTTGTTGGTGAGCATCAGCCGGACCATCTCCGGCACGCCGCGCACCTGCATGAAGCGGGTGCGGATCGAGAAGTACAGGCCGGCGCCAAGGCACAGCACGACCAGCGCGCGGCTCCAGATGATGCCGTTGAGGGAGTTGATCAGGTCTTCCACGTGGCGGTGATCCTTGGGGCTGACAAGCTCCGCACCTTAACCGGATTCGGTGGCGGGCCGCAGCCCGCCACCGCCACCGTCACGCGTGGCCGCCCGCCTGCGGGGTCTCCGCCTCCAGCCGCTCGAGTTCGTGGCTGACCGCATCGGGCGAGCGGGTGAACCGGGCCAGCAGCACGTAGAACGCCGGCACCACGAACAGCGACAGCAGGGTCGAGAAGGCGACGCCGAAGATCACCACCACGCCGATGGTGGCGCGGCTGGCCGAGCCCGGGCCACCGGCGACCACCAGCGGCACCGCGCCGACCGCGGTCGCGATCGAGGTCATCAGGATCGGCCGCAACCGCACGCCGGCCGACTCGATGATCGCCTGGTGGATCGAACGCCCCTCGTCGCGCAGCTGGTTGGCGAACTCGACGATCAGGATGCCGTTCTTGGCCGCCAGGCCGACCAGCATGACGATCCCGATCTGGCTGAACAGGTTGAGCGTGCCGCCGGTCGCGGCCAGGCCGATCAGCGCGCCGAACACCGCCAGCGGCACCGTCAGCATGATCACGAACGGGTGGATGAAGCTCTCGAACTGCGCGGCCAGCACCAGGAACACCACCAGCAGCGCCAGGGTGAAGGTCAGCAGCACCGCGCCGCCGGCCTTCTGGAACTCGCGCGACTCGCCCTTCCAGTCAATCTGGGCGTACTCGGGCAGCTCTTCGCGCGCGGTCGCCTCCAGGAACGCCAGCGCCTCGCCCATGCTGTAGCCGGGGGTCAGGCCGGCGGTGATCGTGATCGCGCGCAGGCGGTTGAAGCGGTTGAGGCTGCCGGCCTCGGCCAGCTCGCTCAGGGTGACCAGGTTGGACAGCGGCACCAGCTCGCCGCTCTCGGCGCGGACGCGGATCGCGGCGATGTCCGCCGGGTCGGCGCGGTCGCCACGCTCGGCCTGCACGATCACGTCGTACTCCTCGCCATCCTGCACGAAGGTGGTGACCCGCCGGCTGCCCATCATCGTCTCCAGCGCCTGGCCGATGCTCGACACGCTGACGCCGAGGTCGGCGGCTCGCTGGCGGTCGATCTGCACGCGCATCTGCGGGCGGGTCTCCTTGTAGTCGGAGTCGACCGAGAAGAAGCCGGGGTTGGCCTCCATGCGCTGCATCATGATGTCGCGCCAGCCGGCGATCTCCTCGTATTCGGGGCCGCCGAGCACGATCTGGATCGGCTGGCCGCGGCCACCGACCAGGCCGCCGCCGACCCGCGGTTGCGCGCGCACGCCCGGCAGCACCGACAGCTCCCGGCGCAGCTCCTCGGCGACCTCGGCGGTGCTGCGCGAGCGGTCGCCCCAGTCCTGCAGGAACACGATCACGTTGCCGGTGTGCATCTCCTCGCTGGCGCCCCAGCCGCCCGGCACGCGCGAGTTGTAGCGGCGGATCGCGGTGCCCTCGCCGGTGTTGTCGGCGAAGATCTGCTCGACCTGGCGCATCTGGCCGACGGTGTAGTCGAAGCCGGCGCCTTCCGGTCCGGTCACCGAGACAAAGAAGTTGCCGCGGTCCTCGGCCGGCGCCAGTTCCGACGGCACCAGCCGGATCAGTCCGTAGCTCAATGCCAGCGTGCCGAGCATCAGCGCCGCCAGCAGCCAGCGCTTGCCGACGTGCCGCTGCAGCCAGCGCCGGTAGCCGCCCGCGAGCGCGTCGAGCTTGCGGTTGATCCAGACGTTGAGCCGGTTGGAGGTCTCTTCCTTGTGCGGCCGCACCAGCTTGGACGACATCATCGGGGTCAGGGTCAGGGCGACGAACGCCGACAGCGCCACCGCGCCCGCCAGCGCCACCGACAACTCGCGGAACAGGCGGCCGGTATTGCCCTCCATGAAGCCGACCGGCAGGAACACCGCGACCAGCACGGTGGTCGTCGCGATCACCGCGAAGGCGACCTGCTTGGTGCCGCGCGAAGCCGCCACCAGCCTGGGTTCGCCAAGGTCGGCGCGGCGCTGGATGTTCTCCAGCACCACGATCGCGTCGTCCACCACCAGGCCGATCGACAGCACCAGCGCCAGCAGGGTCAGCAGGTTGATCGAGTAGCCGAACAGGTACAGCGGGATGAACGCCGCGACCAGGCACACCGGCACCGTCACCGCGGGGATGAGCGCGGCGCGGAAACTGCCCAGGAACAGCCAGATCACCACCAGCACCAGCGCCATCGCCTCGCCGAGGGTCCAGTAGACGCGCTTGATCGAGGCGTCGATGAACACCGTGTCGTCGTAGGCGACGAAGATGTCGGTGCCTTCCGGCAGGGTGCTCTGGATCTCTTCGGCCTGCGCGCGCGCGGCCTTGACCACGTCGAGCGCGTTGGCGGTGGAGGTCTTGACGATGCCAAGGCCGACGTTGGTCTCGCCGTTGCTCTTGTAGTACGCGCGGCGCTCGGCCGAGGCCAGCTCGACCCGGGCGATGTCACCGACCCGCACCACGTAGCCGTCGGCGCCCTCCTTCACCGGGATCTGGGCGAACTGCGCCGGCTCCTCGTACTGGCGCGCCACGCGCAGGGTGAAGTCGCGGTCGGCCGATTCGATGCGGCCGGCCGGCAGTTCGACGTTCTCGGCCCGCAGCGCCGCCTCGACATCGCCGGGGGTGATCCCGCGCGCGGCCATCGCCGCGCTGTCGAGCCAGATCCGCATCGCGTA
The DNA here is from genome assembly GCF_056739745.1 of Lysobacter sp. CC-YZS074. NCBI lineage: Bacteria > Pseudomonadati > Pseudomonadota > Gammaproteobacteria > Lysobacterales > Lysobacteraceae > Lysobacter > Lysobacter sp. CC-YZS074. Next base: position 2,671,944 of record NZ_CP200301.1, read on the forward strand.
GCGCTGGCGCCCGCCGACGCGCACCTGCGCCACGCCGTCGAGGCTGGACAGGCGGTCGACGATGTAGCGCTCGGCGTAATCGGACAGCTGCAGGGTGTCCATCGTGGTCGAGCTCATGTTGAGCCAGACCACGGTGTCGGAATCGCTGTCGGCCTTCTCGACCTCGGGCGGGTCGGCCTCCTCGGGCAGGCGGTCGGCGACGCCGCTGATGGCGTCGCGCACGTCGTTGGCGGCGGCCTCGATGTCGCGTTCCAGGGTGAACTCCAGGGTCACCGCCGAACGGCCGTTGACGCTGCGCGACTGGATCGTCTCGATGCCCTCGATGCCCGACAGCGCATCCTCCAGCACCTGGGTGACGCGGGTTTCCACCACCGCGGCAGAGGCGCCGGGATAGTTGACGTCGACCGACACGATCGGCGGGTCGATCGCCGGCAGCTCGCGCAGGGTCAACCGCGAGAACGCCATCACGCCCAGCACCATCAGCAGCAGGCTCACCACGGTGGCGAATACCGGGCGGCGGATCGACAGCTCGGAAATGCTCATGCTCAGTCCGTCGCGTCGGTGGCTTCGGCGGCCGCATCCGGCGCCTGCGCGGCGTTGTCACCACTGCCGGCCGGCGCGCCGGCGGCCTTGTCCGGAGCGACCCGGATCTTCGCGCCCGGGCGCAGCTTGTCGGTGCCGTCGACCACGATCCGGTCGCCCGGCTCCAGCCCCGACAGCACCTCGGCCAGGCCGCCGCGGCGGGCGCCGATCTCGACGTTGACCCGCTCCACCGTGTCGTCGTCCCTGGTGCGGTACACGAACGAGGTGTTGCCGACCTGCACCACCGCGATCTCCGGCACCAGCAGCGCCTCGCGTTCCGGCCGGATCAGGGTGACCTGCATCAGCATGCCCGGGCGCAGCGCGCGGTCGGCGTTGGCGAAATCGCCGCGCACGGTCACCGCGCGGGTGGCCGGGTCGACCCGCGAATCGACGGTCGCCACCGTGCCGGTGAACTCCCGGCCGGGATAGGCGGCGCTGGTCGCGGTCAGCTGCTGGCCCTCGGCAAGGTAGGCCAGCGCGGTCTCGGGCACCGGAAAGTCGACGTAGACCCGGGCGGTGTCGTCCAGGGTCGCGACTGCGGTCCCCGGGGTGACCAGCGACCCGGGGCTGACCTGGCGCAGCCCGAGCACGCCGGCGAACGGCGCCCGGATCACCCGGTCGCCGAGCTGGGCGCGGATCTGCGCGACCCGCGCGTTGGCGGCGTCGCGGGTGGCGCGCTGGGTGTCGAGCGTGGCCCGGGCGATCAGCTGCTGCTCGGCGAGGTCGGCCTGGCGCCCGTACAGGCGCTCGGCCTCGTCGGCGGCGGCCTGCGCCTCGGCCAGCGCGGCGCGCTGCTGCCGCCCGCTGAGGGTCACCAGCGGCTCACCCGCCTTGACCACGTCGCCGCTGTCGAAATGCACGTCCTCGACGGTCTCGCTGACCTTCGCCGTGACCGTCACCGACTCGCGCGCCCGCACCGTGCCCAGCGCCCGCACCGTGTCGCTCCACGGCTGCATCCGCACGGCCCGGGTCGTCACGATCTCGGCACTCGCGCCTTCGCGCTCCGGCTCGGCGTCGCCGCAGCCGGCCATGCCCAGCACCATCGCAAGGGCGCAGGCGGCGCCGAATCGGGTCATGAATCGCATGCTGTCTCGGTAGGGAAAGTGAATCGGAGAGTCTAGACGCGAGTAGGTAACGGGGACGTGGGCCAAAGGTTGACAGCAGAAGCGGCAAAGCGGTCACGCAATGGACCGCGCGGCCCGGCGGAAAGGCGTCCTGGCCGCGCCGCGGCGGCGGGCACGTTCCCCGGTGAACAGCTGTGGCACGCTGGCCCGCCCGTCCGTGCAAAGGAGTCACCCCATGCTCCACGACAGCATCGTCGACACCATCGGCCGCACACCGGTCGTCCGCCTGACCCGGATCGCGCCCGAGGGCATCGCCCTGTACGCCAAGGTCGAGTCGTTCAATCCGGGCGGATCGGTCAAGGACCGGCTGGCGCTGGCGATCATCCTCGACGCCGAGGCCCGCGGCCTGCTCAAGCCCGGCGACACCGTGGTCGAGGCGACCAGCGGCAACACCGGCGTGGCGCTGGCGATGGTCTGCGCCGCGCGCGGCTACCGGTTCGTTGCGGTGATGACCGAGACCTTCTCGATCGAGCGCCGCAAGCTGATGCGCGCCTACGGGGCGAAGGTGATCCTGACCGCGGCGGCCGAACGCGGCACCGGCATGGTGCGCAGGGCCTCGGAACTCGCCGAAAAGCACGGCTGGTTCCTGGCCAGCCAGTTCCAGAACCCGGCCAACCCGGCCTACCACCGGCAGACCACGGCCGCCGAGATCCTGCAGGACTTCGCCGGCCACCGGCTCGACCATTTCGTCACCGGCTGGGGCACCGGCGGCACCCTGACCGGGGTCGGCGAGATGCTCAAGCTCGCCCGACCGGAAGTGCGGATTACCGCCTGCGAGCCCGCCGGGGCCTCGCTGCTGGCCGGCAAGGAGTGGCAACCGCACAAGATCCAGGGCTGGACCCCGGACTTCGTACCCGAAGTCCTCAATCGCGATGCCGCCGACGCGATCCTCCCGATCGACGACGTGCTGGCCCGGGACACCGCGCGCCGGCTGGCGGCGGAGGAAGGCATCTTCACCGGCATCTCCGCCGGCGCCACCGTCGCCGCCGCGCTGCAGGTCGCGAAGGATGCCGACGACGGCGCGGTGATCCTGGCGATGCTGCCCGACACCGGCGAGCGCTACCTCAGCACCTTCCTGTTCGAAGACGTGGCGGAAGGTTCCGATGAAGACTGGTTGGCGGGACTGCCCTGAGCGAAGCAGTCGGGGCGCCCTCGAGCGCCCCCAGCGCAACTAGTTTTCTGGCCTTTGCGGCTGCAGCACCGGCGCCGCATGGCCTGCCGGCCACCCGTGCCTCACGGCCTGGACGTTCCATGCCACTGGAGTTCGCCGCGCTCGAAGCTCATGAATCCAAATGGGCCGGCGCATACCAGGCTCTTTCCATCGAGAGTCCTGCCCGGCCGGCTGTCCACGACAAGCTTTGGCCGTACGCCGGAAAAATCCCACACGCGAATTCCCCTGGAGTCCACGGACGTATCCACCACGACCAGTCGCGGCCCGGAGAACGAAAGCGTCGACCCGACCCCGGTCAGTATCCACTCCCCCGTTCCGGCGTTGAACACTCCCCACCCCTCCCGCCCCTTCACAGCCTGGATGGTCGGGTCGCTGGACTGTACGAGCCGATACACCCCACCCACGGCTTCGTTATCAGCGACAGGGACCACTTGACCTGGCCCGATCGAGTAGATCCGCTCCTCGGAAATCACGTGCCCGAGCGCACGCGAGTACATCATCACATCCTCGACGGAGCCGGGAACCTCCGCTTCCAGCAGTTCTTTTTCCCCGGATTTCACATCGCGCAGCACCGGCCTCTCCCCGCCGGTCGCAACGCGCTCCACGTAATAGTAGAAGCTGCCATCCTCCGACAGCCGGACAATGAACTCGGAGTCCACAACGGGAATCTCGTCACTGAAGCGGGAGTCGCCAATCAGGGTCCCAGAACGCAGGTTGAAAACGCGGACGCGAAGCCCTGAAACGACCTCAGCCTCCATCTCATCAGCGCCCGTGTCAGGGCCGATGGAGGTGGCAATCAACACTCTGTCACCCTGGTAGTCCACTGCTAGTGCCGCGCCTTCAAGCTCCCGCACACCAATTTCGTCGGCGACCAGGTACGAGGAATCTGGCGATACCCCGACAACGACTGCTGAGCCGTCCGGGGCCATGAAGTACCTGTCGGACGTGAACTCCATTTCCGGCAGCGAGTGGCGCCACTCCACTCCGTGAGGACTGGTCTGGAATACCACCGTGCTTCCCGGCGCCCGGACAACTCCAAGATTTCGATATGGATTGTTGCAGCTTATAGTCATGCCATTCGAGCTGCTCGGAGTTCCAGCTCTTTCGATGACTCCCGAGCTGGCGCCCTGAGACACCAGGAGAGACGTAGCCGCGACGAAAAATTTCATGAAATTAGTATTCATTTCAGCTTCCTTGTTCTGGAAGTTCCATACTCGATACTGGCCCGCTACGGGCAGTGTTTTGCCGAGGGTGATGCCTCGACATCGTTGATTAACGGGCACTGGCCTGGCCCGCCACCTGGAGGCGGCCCGGGGGGCAGAGAAGCAGTGCAATCCTCACCACCATACAGGTCCCACGCATCGAGAAGCTTTTTGTCGCTAACACGCCTGACTTGCACATGGACGTGAGTCTTATTTACCTTCTGGTACCCCGCATCACCTGGCTTGCCCCCACAATATCCAGTGCAGTTCATTCGCCCCAATTGCTGGCCTACCGCTATTTTTTCACCCTCTTCGACTCCATAATCAAGCAGATGAATATAGGTGACTTCGTTACCATCACCCTGCATTACTCGCACATAGTTCCCGTTCGCTGAATTCGCACCAGCCTCAGTGACGTACCCTGCACCTAATGAACGGATTGGTGCGCCGCGGCCATAGTTTGCTGTAGCTGATCCGATATCTACGCCGTTGTGAGTGCGCCCATCGTATCGATTTGGGAACGGTGATGCTTTGGTAGGGCTGTTGGTGATGTTCTTCCAGCAATCCATCGTTGCGTCAGAGTTGTCATCTGGGCTAACCCGCGGCAATTCCACGGGGGGCCGACCACCAATTTTTTCTGTTCGATCGGCAATCGCGCTACCCCCGGATGTCTCGTGCCACGTGCTCCAACAGTGCGACTCTTGGCGGCATACGCGATCAGTGCCGCTCCCGGCACACGCAGTGCCAGATCGGCAATGCCGAACCTCCACCATCATCACTGCGTATCCGACCCCCAGAAACGTCATAGCAGCAATACCCAGTAGCGCGGCGATCGATCGTCGAATTAAATGCTCATCCATGCCCTCTCTCCCTCGATTCACGGCCACACCTTCTGCTTAAAGCAGTGGCTGGCGCAGCGCTCAAAAAGGATGCGTTGCGAGCTGCCCAGCGGCATGGCAAGTCCGGTAGTGAACGCCGCAACGCGCGACTTCCTGACCGATAGAACGGGCTGAATACCGGAACGAGGCTACCGCTCGTCGGTTTTTTTGCGGGTCTGCGAACAGGATCCTGGCGATGCCGCCCAACACCGGCGAACGCTACCTCGCACCTTCCTGTTCGGGGACGTGGCGGAAGGTTCGGATGACGACTGGCTGGGGGGTTGCCGTAGCGCCGGGTCGAAGGGCGGTCCGGTGCGCCTTCCCGCTGCGGCGCCAGTGCCTTCGCGCGCCGCTGCCTCAGCGCGGCGGCGCCAGTTGCAGCTCCCGTTGCAGCACCCGCTCGCTCCGGAGGGTGTAATCGACCATGGCCGGTTCGCCCCAGAAGCGCAGCGCGTCTTCGCGGTCGCCGGCGGGAAGCGGCGAAAGGTGGCGTCCCTGCGCATCGCTGGCGCTGACCGTGCCGAGGTCGAGTTGGCCGCGGCAGGTCCCACGGATGGTGAGCCAGCCATCGCCTTCGGACTGGAAGCAGGTGCTCGTGGCAATCGGCTCCCGGCTGCGCCGGGTCCACGCCGGGCATTCCATGGTCGCGGTGAGCGGCCCGGTGCCCGCCGCGCCCACCGGAGGCGCGAAGGCCCAGTGGGTGCTGGAATTCGGGTCGATCGTTTCGAAAGCGTCCGGGCGCCCGCCCGGGCCGGGCGACGGCTCGACGAACTCGACGACACCCCGGTAACCCGCGCCATCGTCGCCGGAACCTGGCACCGGCTCGACGGCATGCCCGGCTGACATCGCCCGGCAGTGCGCCACGGCCCATGGCACCAGCGCGCCTTCCAGCGTCACGTTGTCGTAGGAATACGCCGGGGAGCCGATCCGCATGGCCGCGAGCACCTCCGCGCCGTGCTCGCCGACTGGCGGCGCCGGCGGCGGGGCGATGTAGTGCACACCCACGAGCGGGCCACCCGCGCCCATGGTGCCGAGGTTGCGGAACGTCCATTGGCGCCGGACCGGCCCCCAGCGGTAATGCCGCAGTTGCAGCGCGCCGATCGGCCGGGCGGCCACCACCTCGATCCGCGCGGGGCGCCGCACCCGCTCCCACGCCAGGCGCCGCGCGCCGGGTCCCGGCGCCGTGGCGGGGTCGAACAGGGGCAGGGCGGACTGGTGGTACGGGATCGGCGCTCCGTCGGCATCCAGCGCGACCACGGTCGTCCAGATGCCGCTCTCGCCGGGGACCCCGCCCGAAAGCGTGGCACGCCGACCGTTCCAGTCGATCGCCAGGCGCCCGTCGGCATTGGCCGGCGTCCCCGCCGTGACGGTTTCGCTGCCGGCCCACTCGTACACCGGGAGGTCCAGGTCGAGGCGGATCCGGTCCAGCGGCTCCAGCGCCGCGGCCGGCGTGCCCGGAGGCAGACGGAACGGAAACCGCGCCTGGTTTTCGACCAGCTCCAGCTCGGCACCGCGGATCGCATTGGCAACCCGTCGGACCGGCACCGCCTCGAGCCCGGGAATCTCGCGCCCGTCGCGGTCGAGCAGCGCCACACCGCGCAGGTGCGCCTCCAGCGCGCGCGGCCATTCGCCGTAGGGACGCGGCACGTCCATTTGCCCGCCGATCCGCAGCAGCGGACGCGCCGCCCGATGGTCGCGCTGGAGCGAGAACACCAGCGTGGGATCGATCATGTCGAGGTCTTCGAGCGACGTCATCCAGGGTTCCAGCTCACCCTCGGCGGTGGTCGCCGTGGAGAGGAACGGCTCGGCCTCCGCGGCGCTGCCGGCAAACGGCGGCTGCAGGAGGTACTGCTCGAAGATGTCATCGTAGGTTTCGTCCGACTCGGTCTCCAGCCCCTCCAGGTGTCGCAGGTTGACCATGTAGAGCCGGGACCGGGTGGCCGGCTCTTCCGTGGTGGGAGGCATGACCAGCCGCAGCCAGGCTTCGATCGGCATGCCATCGGCGCGGACCAGGGCCTGGCGACCGCGCAGCTCGACCGCGGGGCCATGCGCGTGCACGTCGACCAGGACCTCGTCCGGCTCCAGTTGCACGACGGTCCGGTCCCACTGGACCTCGCCGAGTCCGGGGAGTGTCTCGCGCACACTCCAGCTCTGGCCGGGCGCGAGCTTCGACGGAAGCGGGTGCGGCGCCATGCCCGCCGTCTGCCGCATCGTCTCGAGCAGTTCCGCCGCACGCGGGTTCCGCTCCACCAGCGCCACCCACGCGTCCGGGTCGACCGGCGCGAAATCCTCCACCTGGCCGTCGCGACCAAGTGCCGCTTCGAACCCGGTGGCCAGCACGCGGATGAGTGGCGACTCGTCCGGGTCGGCGGGATCCAGTGCGAGCGTGTCCTGGGTGTGGCCGCCACCGTGCATCCGGGCCCAGAGCTGCCGCACCCGCATACGGCCGGCGTCGCCCTCGGGGCGCAGGTCCACTCCCATCAGCACCTGCTGGTTGACTGTGCCGCCGTAAGCGCCCTGGACGGTGGTCTGCTGGTCGACGTAGTAGATGTCTTCATCGGCGTGCGCGCCCGGCGCCGCGATGGCCAATGCCAGGGCCGCAATCGCCCCTGCGATGATCCGCATGTGGTTCCCCATGCTGCCTGCTAAGGCCGACGCAGCGTAGCGCCGGCCAAAACGAACGACGCCGGCCCGAACCGGACCGGCGTCGTCGTCAAACCTGTGGGTTGCGTCGTGTCAGGCGGCCGGCTTCCACTGCCCCAGCGCGGCGAGGCCGTTGTCGCGCGCACGCGCGAACACGGTCTCCTGCGCCGAACCGACGTTGCCGACCAGGTCCTGCGACCACAGCTTCAGCGCGGCCGACTGCATCGCGCGGCCATAGGAGAAGCTCAGCGGCCACGGGTTGGGACCCATGCGGTTCATCGCGTCCAGGTGCGCGGTCGCGTCCTGGTCGGACTGGCCGCCCGACAGGAACACGATGCCCGGCAGGGTCGCCGGCACGGTCGACTTCAGGCACTGCAGGGTGGCAGCGGCGACTTCCTCGACGCTGGCCTTCTCACCGCTGGTGGTGCCCGGCAGGACCATCGAGGCCTTCAGGATGGTGCCCTCGAGCATCACGTTCTGCTCGTACAGCGAGGCGAACAGCGAGCGCAGGGTGACCTCGGTCACCTCGTAGCAGGTGTCGATGTCGTGGCTGCCGTCCATGATCACTTCCGGCTCGACCATCGGCACCAGGCCCTGCTCCTGGCACAGCGCCGCGTAGCGGGCCAGCGCGTGGGCGTTCGCGTCGATGCAGGTGCCCGACGGGATGTCGTCGCCGATGTTGATCACCGCGCGCCACTTGGCGAAGCGGGCGCCGAGCTTGTAGTACTCCTCCAGGCGAGCGCGCAGGCCGTCCAGGCCCTCGGTCACCACTTCGCCCGGGAAGCCGGCCAACGCGTGGGTGCCCTTGTCGACCTTGATGCCGGGGATGATCCCGTTGTCGGTCATGACCTTGGTGAAGGGCACGCCGGCCTTGGTCGACTGGCGCAGGGTCTCGTCGAACAGGATCGCGCCGGAAATGTGCTCGCCCAGCTTCGGCGTGGTCAGCAGCATCTCGCGGTAGGCGCGCCGGTTCTCCTCGGTGCACTCGATGCCGACGCCATCGAAGCGCTTCTTGATGGTGGCGTTCGACTCGTCGATCGCGATGATGCCCTTGCCCGGGGCGACCATCGCCAAGGCGGTTTCGGCAAGCTGTTCGATGCTCATGGGGGAAAAAGACCCTGCTGTGGCGGTGGAACCCGGAAGTATAGCCATCCGGGCTCCCCGCCTGCTCCAGTCGAGGTCAGGGCCGCGCCCTGCGGGAGGCAGCCTCCACCCGCGGCCCGCGCTGTTCCCGCGCATCGCTGCGTGGATCGCGGAGTGGTGAGGTATGAATTCTCCGGTCGCGCTCGCGCTCCTCGACGGAGCGACCCTGCTGAAACTCTCCCCAGCTGCTCGCCACAAGGGAGTGGATATCCACGTCACACCGATTCCTGAGCGCCTCCGCATTGACCGGCTCGTCCCCGTGGAAGCTGAGGGTGGCCACCGTGTAGGACATGTCCGGTACATCGGCCCCTCGCTTCGGCTGGAACTTCCACTGGCTCAGCGCAGCGGCACCGGCCTGGGCGAAGGAGTCCCAATAGCCACCAACGGGCTCGTCGTGCCCGGTGCTGCTGTTCCAGCCTTTCAGCAGGTTGAAGTTCGACGTCGTGCCGTCCGCTGCGATGGCGTAACCCATTGCCAGGCAGACATTGTCGCCCCGCTCCACAAACTCGGCGGGGTAGCCCAGGGCAGCCGACGACGTGAGCTGTACCCATTGTTCGGCGAGATCGGCTTCACTGGCGACCCGCACGTCCTCCTGTGCATGGACGAGACCGGTCGCGAGACAAGCAGCAAGAGCGGATATGGCGAGCTTCCGAGCAACTTCCATGACTATCCCTCCTCGGCAGAAACAGGACTGCCGCCAGAGTCAATCTAACCGCGCACGGCTACGTTGACAAATCCCCGCTTACATGATCCTGATTGTGCACGACCAAGCCTTCGTCGAGCGGGTCGCGTTCGCGAAGTCAGGCTATCCGACGATGCCTACAGCTCGCCCAGCCCTTCGGCGCTGCCGTCGGCGCTCACCTGCAGCAGGCGCAGCACGTTGGTCGCACCGTGCTGCTCCATGTGGTCGCCGCTGGTGACGACCACGCGTTCGCCCTCGGCCAACTGACCGGCATCGAACAGTTGCTTGATCGCGCTGCGCACGGCGTCGCGGGTGGCCATGCCACGGCTGTCGAAACCGATCGGCACGACGCTGCGCATCATCGCCATCTGCCGCCGGGCGCCATCGTGGCGGGACAGGCCGAACACCGGCGCGGGCGAGCGGAAGCGCGACAGGAAGCGCGCGGTGCCGCCGGACTCGGTCATCGCCACGATCGCGCGCACGCCGATGTGCTCGGACAGGAACATCGCCGCCATCGCGATGGCCTGGTCCGCCCGCTGCAGGTTGCGCGGCGCGGCCTCGAAATCGGTGTCGTGGTCGAACTGGCGCTCGGCCCCCAGGCAGATCCGCGCCATCGCCTCCACCGCGCGCACCGGGTAACGGCCGGCGGCCGACTCGGCCGACAGCATCACCGCGTCGGTGCCGTCGATCACCGCGTTGGCGACATCGAGCACCTCGGCGCGGGTCGGCATCGGGCTGTCGACCATCGACTGCAGCATCTGGGTGGCGGTGATGACCACGCGGTTACGCGCCAGCGCCTCTCGGATGATCTTCTTCTGCAGGCCGGGCAGCTCGGCGTCGCCGATCTCCACGCCGAGGTCGCCGCGCGCGACCATGACCACGTCGGAAGCCTCGACGATCTCGGCCAGGTTCTCGATCGCCTCGGCGCGCTCGATCTTCGACACCAGCGCGGCGTTGCTGCCGGCCCCGCGCGCGATCCGGCGCGCCTCGTCCATATCGGCCGCGGTGCGGCAGAACGAGACCGCGATGAAGTCGGCGTCCAGTTCGGCGGCGACCTTGATCAGTTCGCGGTCGCGTTCGGTCAGTGCGCCGAGCGACAGGCCGCCGCCCTGCTTGTTCAGGCCCTTGCGGTCGGACAGCTCGCCGTCGTTGAGCACGCGGGTGACGATGCGTTCGCCTTCGACCGCATCCACCTGCAACTGCATCATGCCGTCGTCCAGCAGCAGCACGTCGCCCGGGGCGACGTCGCCGGGCAGGCCCAGGTAGCTGACTCCGACCCCGGCCGTGGTGCCCGGCTCGGCGTTCGCGCTCGCGACCAGGTCGAAACGCGCGCCCGACCGCAGCTGGACCCTGCCTTCGACGAAACGTTCGATGCGGATCTTCGGCCCGGGGAGGTCGGCAAGGATGCCGACTTCGCGCCCGACCCGGCGTGCGGCTTCGCGCACCGATTCCGCGCGTGCGATCTGCGAGGACGGATCGCCGTGGGAGAAGTTCAGGCGAACCACGTCGACGCCCGCCGCCAGCAGCGCATCGAGCACGCCGGGCGCATCCGTGGCGGGGCCGAGGGTCGCGAGGATCTTGGTGCGGCGCAGCTTCATCGACAGTGTCAGACTCGGGAGGTTGCAGCGAAGCTAGCACAGCCCGCGCGCCGTCCGGATTGCATACGAATGCAGGATTCCCACTTGTCCGCGCCCGCCCCCTCGGTCGACGACCTGCCGGTGATCGAGACCCCGCGGCTGCGGCTGCGCGGGCATCGCGAAAGTGACCTGGAGCCGTACTTCGCGCTGCACGCCGACCCGGCGGTGATGCGCTACTGGAGCTGCCCGGCGTGGACCTCGGTCGAACAGGCGCGCGACAAACTGGCGCAGGTGATGGGCCACCGCAACGCCAGCCAGGCGTTGTGCTGGGCGATCGCGGACCGTGGCGACGACCGGCTGATCGGCAGCATCGTGCTGTTCGCGATCAACCGCGAGCAGGGGCGCGCGGAGACCGGCTATGCGCTGTCTTCCAGCCACTGGGGCCGCGGCCTCGCGCAGGAGGCGATGGCGCCGGTGTTGGAGCACGCGTTCGACGTGCTCGGGCTGCGCCGGATCGAAGCCGACATCGACCCGCGCAACGCGGGATCCTGCCGGCTGGTGGAGCGGATGGGCTTCATCCGCGAGGGGCTGTTGCGCGATCGCTGGTGCGTGGGCGGCGAGGTCAGTGACAGCGCGATCTACGGGTTGCTCGCGGCCGACTGGCGGGTGCGGGAGCGGTGAGCGTTGGATTGGCGCGTACATCCGGCGGGCCCGCGACTGCAGGAGCGGCGTAAGTCGCGACCGGCCGAACGGTGGAAGCGATGTACAGGTCGCGACTTACGTCGCTCCTACATCGAAGCCAAAAGCTGCCCCGAGACCAGCTCAGCCGCGCGCGGCAAGCGCCGCGACTGCCGGCAGCTCCTTGCCTTCCAGGAACTCCAGGAACGCGCCGCCGCCGGTCGAGATGTACGACACGCCGTCCTCGATGCCGTACTTGTCGACCGCGGCCAGGGTGTCGCCGCCGCCGGCGATCGAGAACGCCTTCGAGCCGGCGATCGCGCGGGCCAGGGCCTCGGTGCCCTTGCCGAAGGCGTCGAACTCGAACACGCCGACCGGGCCGTTCCAGACCACCGTGCCGGCCTGCCCGATCATCGCCGCGTAGCGCGCGGCGGTGTCCGGGCCGATGTCGAGGATCATGTCGTCGGCGCCGACCGCGTCGACCGGCTTGACCGTCGCCGGCGCATCGGCGGCGAATGCCGGCGCGACCACGACGTCGGTCGGCACCGGGATGTCGGCACCACGCGACTTGGCGTCGGCCATGATCTTTTTCGCGGTGTCGACCAGGTCGTTCTCGACCAGCGACTTGCCGACGCCATGCCCCATCGCGGCGATGAAGGTGTTGGCGATGCCGCCGCCGACGATCAACTGGTCGACCTTGGACACCAGCGACGACAGCAGCTCCAGCTTGGTGCTGACCTTGGACCCGGCGACGATCGCCAGCAACGGCCGAGCCGGCTCGTCGAGCGCCTTGCCGAGCGCATCGAGCTCGGCCATCAGCAGCGGGCCGCCGGCGGCGACCTTCGCGTGACGGATCACCCCATGGGTGGACGCCTGCGCGCGGTGCGCGGTGCCGAACGCGTCCATGACGAACACCTCGCACAGCGCGGCGTAGGACTTGGCCAACGCCTCGTCGTCCTTCTTCTCGCCGACGTTCATGCGGCAGTTCTCGAGCAGCACCAGCCGGCCCGGCTCGACCGGCACGCCGCCGACCCAGTCACGCACCAGCGGCACCTCGATACCGAGCAGTTCCGACAGCCGCGCGGCGACCGGCGCCAGCGAATCCTCCGAGCGCCACTCGCCCTCGGTCGGGCGGCCGCGGTGCGACATCACCATGACCGCCGCGCCCTTCTCCAGCGCCAGCTTCAGCGTCGGCAGGGCAGCGGTGATGCGCTGCTCGGACGTGATGCGGCCCTCGGCATCGATCGGCACGTTGAGGTCCTCGCGGATCAGGACGCGCTTGCCGGTGAGGTCGAGGTCGGTCATGCGGAGGATGGTCATGGGGCGCTTCCGTGGTGTGGGGCACGCGTGGAGGTGGCGTGCGGTCAGCCCGGTATTGTCGGATGGGGGGATGGGTTGGGCAAACGTCTGTCGCCGGGTCTCGGCGGTGGCAACAGCAGAAAGCAAAGGCAAAGCGGCGATCGAGGGGCGGGGGCGCGGTGCCGCCGCAAGTCGCTCCCCGATACTCGCTTGGTTGCGACGGCACCGCGCCCCCGCTCCACACGGTCCGGCGATCTGGGAGGAGATCAAAGCGGAGGAGAACGTCCGCCCGTGGCGCTTTTGCTTTTGCTTTTGCTCTCCCCAAGCTCCGGCGCAGCTCGGCGAGCGCCTGCCGGGTGGCCTGGACACCAAGCGAGTATCGGGGAGCGACTGTCCAGGCTACCCGGCAGGCGCCCTCCGCGTCCCAGCAGCCGCTTTTACTCTCTAACAGGCCACCACAACATCTAGCGTTGACATATCCAGCCAGCGCGATATGTTGTGCCACGTCGGTGCCGACCTGGCGGTCGGCTGAAAAGGGAAGCCGGTCCAGACCCGCGGGTCGAATCCGGCGCTGCCCCGCAGCGGTAGTGGAAACGAAAGCCGTCTTGGCACTGGGGCATGCCCCGGGAAGCGACGGCCGGTAGGAGGACAGCGTGACTGTCCGCGTCCAGAGCCCGAAGACCTGCCGACAGCCGCGTGAAGCACACCGCGCGGTAACCGGCCACGGAGTCTTCGGGGGAAGACGGTCGGTGTCGCGCCCGGGCATCCACCCGGCAGGCGACGGCGCGCCATCGGCCGCCGGACGCCGGACCGGCCAATGCCGGGCGCGTGCACCCCGGTTCCCACGATCCGGCTCCACGCCCGCGGGGGCGTGGCCGCAGCGTGCCTCGTCGCCGCCCGCGACACGGCCGGTGCGTTCGCGTTCCCGTGCGTCGCCCCGCGAGGGAGGAGCGGCGGCCCGTGCGCCATGCACCGGAGTCACCCATGACCAGCCACGCCGACACCGCCGTTCCGGCCATCGACGCCCTCGAACCCGAAACCGCTCCCGCCCCGCCCGTCCGGACGGAAACGCCGCAGCCCGCCGACACCCGCAACGGCAGTTTCGACCTCACCCCGCCCGCCGGCACGCTCGGCATGGGCGTGACCAAGCGCAACGGCGAGCACGAACCGGTCGACCTCAACAAGATCGTCCGCGCCATCGGCCGTTGCTGCGATGGCCTGCACGCGGTCGATCCGATGCGCGTCGCCACCCGCACCATCTCCGGCCTGTACGACGGCGCCAGCACCCGCGAGCTCGACGAGCTGTCGATCCGCACCGCCGCCCTGCTGACCGCCGAGGAGCCCGAGTACGGCCGCCTCGCCGCGCGGCTGCTGGCCGGGGTGATCGGCAAGGAGGTCGCCGCGCTCGACATCAACGCGTTCTCGCAGTCGGTCCAGCGCGGGCACGAGCTGGGGCTGGTCAACGAACGCCTGCTCGGCTTCGTGCAGGCCAACGCGCGCAAGCTCAACGACGCGATCGACAACGACCTCGACCGCGGTTTCGACTACTTCGGCCTGCGCACGCTGTACGACCGCTACCTGCTGCGCCACCCGACCGCGCGCACCGTCATCGAGACGCCGCAGCAGTTCTTCCTGCGCGTGGCCTGCGCGCTGAGCGAGGACGCCGGCGAGGCGGTCGCGCTGTACCGGACGATGGCGCGGCTGGACTACATCCCGTCGTCGCCGACACTGTTCAACGCCGGCACCACCCACGAGCAGCTGTCGTCGTGCTTCCTGCTCGACTCGCCGGAGGACTCGCTGGAGGCCATCTACCGGCGCTACATGGACGTGGCCAAGCTGTCCAAGTTCAGTGGCGGCATCGGCCTGAGCTACACCCGGGTGCGCTCGCGTGGCTCGCTGATCCGCAGCACCAACGGCCTGAGCAATGGCATCGTGCCGTGGCTGAAGACGCTCGACGCCTCGGTCGCGGCGGTCAACCAGGGCGGCAAGCGCAAGGGCGCGGCCTGCGTGTATCTGGAGCCGTGGCACGCCGACGTCGAGGAGTTCCTGGAGCTGCGCGACAACACCGGCGACGAGGCGCGGCGCACCCACAACCTCAACCTCGCCCACTGGATCCCCGACGAGTTCATGCGTCGGGTCGAGGCCGACGCGCCGTGGTCGCTGTTCGACCCGCGCAGGGTGCCGGAGCTGACCGACCTGTGGGGCGAGGCGTTCGACCGCGCCTACCGCGCCGCCGAGGCCGCCGGGCTGGCCAGCCGCACGGTGAAGGCGCGCGAGTTGTACGCGCGGATGATGCGCACGCTGGCCCAGACCGGCAACGGCTGGATGAACTTCAAGGACAAGAGCAACCGCGCCTGCAACCAGACCGCGCGCGCGGGCAACGTGGTCCACCTGTCCAACCTGTGCACCGAGATCATCGAGGTGACGTCCGCCGGCGAGACCGCGGTGTGCAACCTCGGCTCGATCAACCTGTCGCACCACGTGGAGCAGTTCGACGAACCACTGCAGGGCCGGACCGGACGTTTTGACTTCGAAAAACTCGCCGACACCGTGCGCCAGGCCGTGCGCCAGCTCGACCGGGTGATCGACCTGAACTTCTACCCGATCGACAGCGCGCGCGATGGCAACCTGCGCTGGCGGCCGGTCGGGCTCGGCGCGATGGGCCTGCAGGACGTGTTCTTCAAGCTGCGGCTGCCGTTCGACTCGGAGGAGGCGCGAGGGCTGTCGCGGAGGATCGCGGAGGAGATCTACTTCCACGCACTGGACGCCTCCTGCGAGCTGGCGATGGAACGCGGCGCGCACCCGGCGTTCGCCGACACCCGCGCCGCCGCTGGCGAGCTGCAGTTCGACGCGTGGAACGTGGAGCCAGCCGACCGCGAGCGCTGGGACGCGCTGCGCGCGCGCATCCGCGAGCACGGCCTGCGCAACTCGCTGCTGGTCGCGATCGCCCCGACCGCGACGATCGCATCGATCGCCGGCTGCTACGAATGCATCGAGCCGCAGGTGTCCAACCTGTTCAAGCGCGAGACGCTGTCGGGCGACTTCATCGTGGTCAACCGCTACCTCGTCGAGGAGCTTAAGACGCTTGGCCTGTGGACGCCGGAGCTGCGCGACGCGATCAAGCTGGCCGAGGGATCGGTGCAGGGCATCGCCGCCATCCCCGAATCGCTGCGTGCGATCTACCGCACCGCGTGGGAACTGCCGATGCGCTCGCTGATCGACATGGCGTCCGACCGCGGTGCGTTCATCGACCAGAGCCAGTCGCTCAACCTGTTCATCGAGAGCCCGAACATTGGCCAGCTGTCCTCGATGTACATGCACGCGTGGAAGCGCGGGCTGAAGACGACCTACTACCTGCGCTCGCGGCCGGCGACGCGGATCGCGAAGTCGACGGTGAGTGCGGGGGCGTTGCCTGCGTCGGTTTCGGCGAGCGAGGCGATCGCGTGTTCGCTGGAGAACCCGGAAGGCTGCGAGGCCTGCCAGTAAACCCCCACGTTTTTGTAGGAGCGGCTTCAGCCGCGATCGGATGATGGATCACACGCGCCGATTCCAGATCGCGGCTGAAGCCGCTCCTACAAGAGCCCATCCAACGATCGGAGCTCGACGCCATCCACCGTAGGAGCGACGTGAATCGCGATCCGCCGACCTTCCGATTGCCTGCGCGTTCGCGACTTACCGGCGGCGACATACCCCGCCACTCCTACAACCGAGCGCCTCGTGAAATGCACCTGACCTAAGGACACCACCATGCACACCCACTTGCTCGACCCCGGCTTCGACCTCACCCTGCGGCCGATGCGCTACCCGCGCTTCTACGACATGTACCGCGACGCGATCCGCAACACCTGGACGGTCGAGGAGGTCGACTTCTCGCTCGACGTGAACGACCTGCGCGACAAGCTCGGGCCGGCCGAACGCCACCTGGTCGAGCGCCTTGTCGCCTTCTTCGCCACCGGCGACTCGATCGTCGCCAACAACCTCGTGCTCAACCTGTACCAGCACATCAACGCCCCCGAGGCGCGCATGTACCTCTCGCGCCAGCTGTACGAGGAGGCGCTGCACGTCCAGTTCTACCTGACCCTGCTCGACACCTACCTGCCCGATCCACTTGCGCGCGCCAGGGCGTTCGCCGCGGTCGAGAACATCCCCTCGATCCGTGCGAAGGCGGAGTTCTGCTTTCGCTGGATGGACTCGTTGCAGGACCTGCGACGCATCGAGACGCGCGAGCAGCGCCGGCAATTCCTGCTCAACCTGGTCTGCTTCGCGGCCTGCATCGAGGGCCTGTTCTTCTTCGCCGCCTTCGCCTACGTCTATTACCTGCGCTCGCGCGGCCTGCTGCACGGGCTGGCCGCCGGCACCAACTGGGTATTCCGCGACGAGAGCGGGCACATGGCGTTCGCATTCGAGGTGATCGCCACGGTGCGCAAGGAGGAGCCGGGCCTGTTCGATGCCACGTTCGAGGACGAGGTGGTGCTGATGCTCAACGAGGCGGTCAACTGCGAGATGCGATTCGCCGAGGACGTGCTCTCCGGTGGCGTCGCCGGGCTGTCGCTCAAGGACATGCGGCAGTACCTGGAGTACTGCGCCGACCAGCGGCTGGGCCAGCTCGGCCTGTCGAAGCATTTCGGCGCGACCAACCCGTTCGGCTTCATGGACCTGCAGGACGTGCAGGAGGTGACCAACTTCTTCGAGCGCCGGGTGTCGGCTTACCAGGTTGGAGTGTCGGGCGAAGTAGCGTTTGACGCCGCGTTCTAGAGGGTCGACAGCGGGGTGGTTCGCGCGGCTGCGGGCTGGTTTGCCGAGCGCCTGCCGGGTGGCCTGGACACCAAGCGAGTATCGGGGAGCGACTGTCCAGGCCACCCGGCAGGCGCCCTTCGAATGCACCAGCCAACCCCGCCGCTCGCCCACTCGACCTGCACCCCGACCAGAACAAAAAAGGCCCCGCACATGGCGGGGCCTTTGGCAGATCACCAGCCGGCGCGATTTACTTCGCCGCGACCACCTTGGCCATCTCCAGGCACTTGTTGGAGTAGCCCCACTCGTTGTCGTACCAGCTGACCAGCTTGACGAAGTTGTCGTCCAGCGCGATGCCGGCCTCGGCGTCGAACACCGAAGTGCGGGTCTCGCCGCGGAAATCGGTGGCGACCACCTTGTCCTCGGTGTAGCCCAGCACGCCCTTCAGCGCGCCCTCGGACTGCGCCTTCATCTCCGCACAGATCTCGGCGTAGGTCGCCGGCTTCTCCAGCTCCACGGTCAGGTCGACCACCGACACGTCCGAGGTCGGTACACGGAAGCTCATGCCGGTCAGCTTCTTGTTGAGCTCCGGGATCACCACACCGACCGCCTTGGCCGCGCCGGTGCTCGACGGAATGATGTTCTCGAGGATGCCGCGGCCGCCGCGCCAGTCCTTGTTGGACGGGCCATCGACCGTCTTCTGCGTCGCGGTGGCGGCGTGCACGGTGGTCATCAGGCCGCGCTTGATGCCCCACTTGTCGTTGAGCACCTTGGCCACCGGCGCCAGGCAGTTGGTGGTGCACGAGGCATTGGAGATGATCGCCTCGCCGTTGTACTTCGCGTCGTTGACGCCGTAGACGAACATCGGCGTGTCGTCCTTCGACGGCGCCGACATGATCACCTTCTTCGCGCCGGCATCGATGTGCTTCTGTGCGGTGTCCTTGGTCAGGAACAGGCCGGTCGACTCGATCACGACGTCGGCGCCGACCTCGTCCCACTTCAGGTTGGCCGGGTCGCGCTCCTGGGTCAGGCGGATCTTGCGGCCGTTGACGACCAGGTCGTTGCCGTCCACCGACACCTCGCCGTCGAAGCGGCCGTGGACCGAGTCGTAGCGCAGCATGTAGGCCAGGTACTCCGGCTCGAGCAGGTCGTTGATCGCGACCACCTCGATGTCGTTGCCGAAGTTCTGAACGGCCGAACGCAGGACGTTGCGTCCGATGCGGCCGAAGCCGTTGATACCAACCTTGATCGCCATTACGAGGGGCTCCTGAGCGGGCGTGATACGGAGAAAGTGTGGGGTTAAACCCGCCGCATTTTAGCCCATGCACGATATCGGCATCGACGGCGCCGGCAGGTCGGCTCCACCCCGCATACCTGACCTTGGGGGTCGCTGGCGCCCGGCTCCCGCCTCGCGCGGCAAAGCCGGGCACCGCTATCCTGCCGTGCCGGCTCCCGCCGTTTCCGGACCGCATCCGTGGCCGCCAGCCCCCGCACGCCAAGCACTCCCCGTCCCCGCTCCCTCCGGGCGACCCGTCTTCGCGGCCTGTTCGCCGCCCTGCTGCTGGTTCCGTCGCTGGCCGGTGCGTGGGGTCCGCAGGGGCACCGGCTGGTGGCGGCGCTTGCCTGGGATGACCTGACCCCGGAGGTCCGCGCCGAGATCGCGACGCTGCTCGCCGGCGAGGCCGACCCCACCCTGCCGGGCATCGCCAACTGGGCCGACCGGCTGCGCGAGGAGGACCCCGACCTCGGCCGTCGCAGCGCGCGCTGGCACTACGTCAACATTGCCGAGCACGACTGCGTGTACGGGGCCGCCAGCGCCTGCCGCGGCGGCGACTGCGTGGTGGAGGCGATCAGGACGCAGGCCGCGATACTGGGCGACCGCAGCCAGCCGCTGGAAGCGCGACGGCAGGCGTTGAAGTTCGTAGTCCACTTCGTCGGCGACGTGCACCAGCCGATGCACGCCGGCTTCGGGAAGGACAAGGGCGGCAACGATGTCCAGATCCGCATGCCGGACGGCAGCGCCGACGGCGAGGGCAGCAACCTGCACCGTCTGTGGGACAGCGGCCTGCTCAATACCGCCGGCCTCGACGACGCGGCCTACCTGCAGCGGTTGCGCGCCCTGCCGCTGGCGGTCGAACACGACAGCGGCGCGCGGGACTGGGCGCAGGCATCGTGCCGCGTGGCGACCCGGCCTGGCGTTTATCCCACCGGGCCGCGCATCGGCGAACGCTATATCCGCGAGTGGTTGCCGGTCGCCGAAGCCCAGCTGCGGCGCGGCGGATCGCACCTGGCGGCACTGCTGGACGACACGCTGGGCCGCTGACAGCGCGCGGCGCGCGATCGTGACGCGTCCCGTGCCGTTCGCGTGGCACGGGGTACACCGTCATCCCGACACACCGGCGGGGATGCCTCAGGCGGAGGGTGCCTTGGGTTCGGGTGCCTCGAATTGGATCGGTACCCGCACGCGTCCCGCCACCGGGCGACCGCCCTCCACTGCCGGTGAGAACCGCCACTGGCGTACCGCGTCGACCGCCGCCTGGTCGAACACGCCGGCGGGCTCGGACTGTTCGACCTCCACCCCCAGCGGGCGCCCGTCGGCGTCGACGTCGACCAGCAGGACCACTCGCCCGTCGATACCCTGCTCGGCCGCGTGCTTGGGGTAGGCCGGCGGCGGGAGACGGTGGCCTGCAACCGGTGGCGGGGCGGGAGGCGCCGGCGGCGCCGGAACGGCATGCAGCGCGGGCGGGCTCGGCGGTGCCGGCGGTGCCTCGGGAGCGGGCGGCGCGGGCGGCGCAGAGGGGGCGTCCAACGCCGGCGGCGCGGGCGGTGGCTCCGGGGCGGCCGGCAGTGGAGCCAACGCGCGGTCGGCCGCATCGGCGGAGACCACCAGGGTCGGCATCCGCGCGGGCTGCGCCGCCCACGCTCCGTAGGCGACGGCAAGGGTGAGGGTGGCAACGGCGAGGACGCCGCCGGCGCGCCTCGCCAGTGTGGGAGCGGGTTGCTTGAGCATGGCGATTCTCTCCTTGAGCGGATGGGTGAAACCCCAGTGGCACCCCAGCGGCAGCGGCTGCGCGGCCAGCTGGGTCTTGAACATCGCTTCGCCGTAGGCACGGCGCGAACCGGGAAGGCGCGCGATCACCCGCGCATCGCACGCCAGCTCCTGGTCGTGGCGGAAGTGGCGTGCCGCCCGGTGTACGAGCGGGTTGAACCAGAACAGGCAGCGCACCGCGGCCACCAGCGCATTGGCATACAGGTCGCCATGGCGGACGTGGCTGAGCTCGTGGGCCTGCATCAGCGCGCGCTGCCCGACGCTGTAGCGGTGGTCGAAATCCACCGGGACCACCACCTCCGGACGCAGCAGCCCGATCGCCGCCGGCAACCCGGCCGCGGTCGCCGCCTGCAGCATCCCGTCCGGGCGCCGGCGCAAGGGCCCCAGTGACCGGCGGAAGCGACGCTGCTGCGCCACCAGCCAGGCGCCCATCGCCAACGCGCCGCCCAGCCACGCGCCGATCTGCAGCGGTGGCCGGTCGAACACGGACGCCGAA
Organism: Lysobacter sp. CC-YZS074; assembly: GCF_056739745.1. Classification (NCBI taxonomy): domain Bacteria; kingdom Pseudomonadati; phylum Pseudomonadota; class Gammaproteobacteria; order Lysobacterales; family Lysobacteraceae; genus Lysobacter; species Lysobacter sp. CC-YZS074. Next base: position 2,693,202 of record NZ_CP200301.1, read on the forward strand.
GACATCGCAACGACTCCGATGGCTGCGCCGGCCTGGCCGGCTGCCGCCGGCGCAGCAGCCGGCGCCACCGCCGCCGGCAGCGCCACCGCCAGCAGCGCGGCGGGAACCAGCCACCAGACGCCGTATCCGGCCGCGGCACCGAACCGCCGACGCAACGGACCGCGCAATGCCCACGCCAGCGCGATTGCCGCGCTCGATGCGAGGGTCGCCTCGACCAGCAGGGCGACGGTTTCACTCATGTCCATCGTCGATCTCCTCGAGCAGGCGGCGCAGCTCCGCCACGTCCCGGCGGCTGAGCCTGCGCTGCTGGCTGAAGTGCGCGACCAGCGGCGCCACGCGTCCCCCGAACAGGCGGTCGAGCAGGCCCTCGCTTTCGCCCAGGAGCCAGTCCTCGCGCCGGAGCACCGGCGAGTAGAGGTAGCGGCGGCCGTCCCTCTCGGCGGTGATGGCGCCCTTTTTGAGCAGCCGGTTCAGCAGGGTCTTGATGGTCGGTTCCTGCCAGTGCCGGGACTCGGCCAGCGCGCCGACCACGTCGTCGGCGCCCAGCGGGTGGCGCTGCCACAGCACGTCCATCACGACCGACTCGGCTTCGCTGATCTGCAGGGATTGGGGCGTCGGTTCGCCCATCGTCCGGCCCTCACATTTACATCCGTAATCGTATGTAGATTACGCGCGTAATCAATCCTGTCAACCCGGCGTCGATTCAAGCCGGCGCAACCGCGGCCGTTAACCCGGGCATCTCCCACGCCAGCCCCGGACGATGCCGCAGCATCCCGCCGCGACCCACCCGACGCTCGATGCCGACCCGTCCGAGCGACGGGTGCTGCTGATCGCGAACTCGCGCTTCTACGCCGGCATGCTGGCCGCCGAGTTGCGCGAACGCTTGCAGCTCGAAGTGGTGGTGGTGGGTTCGCTCGCGGCGGCGCGCGAGGTCCTGGCCAACCAGCCGCCGTTCTTCCTCGCGTTGACCGGGCTGGTGCTGCCCGACGCCGACGATGCGCAGATCGCCCGGCTGCTGGTCGGCCACGGCCTGCCGTTCGTGGTGGTCACCGGCGTCTACGAAGAATCGACCCGCCAACGGATGGCCGAGCTGCCGATCATCGACTACGTGCTCAAGGAGACGCCGGGCACGATCGACTACCTGGTCTGGCTGGTGCGACGGGTGCAGAGCAACCGCCGGGTCACTGCGATGGTGGTGGAAACGCCCGGGCCGGACCGCGCCGAGGTCGCCGCCCTGCTGTCGCTGTACGGGTTCCGCGTGCGCGAGGCGTCCACCGGCCACGAGGGGCTGCGCGCGCTGGACACCACCCCGGCGATCCGGCTGGTGGTGGTGGACCATGAACTGCCCGACATGGACGGGGTGGAGTTCACCCGCCGAGCGCGCCAGAGCCGGCCGCGCGACATCCTCTCCATCGTCGGCTCGGCCGGGTGCGGCGGCACCGCCCGGATCGCGCGCTTCCTCAAGCACGGCGCCAACGACTTCATCGGCAGGCCGTTCTCGCGCGAGGAGTTCCTGTGCCGCATCTCGCAGAACGTCGACAACCTGGAGCTGATCGGCACCCTGCAGGACCTGGCCACCCGTGACCACCTGACCGGTCTGCCCAACCGTCGCCACTTCTTCGACGCCGGCGGCCGGATGCTGGCGGGGCAACGCGGGCCGGTGTCGCTGGCGATGCTCGACATCGACCACTTCAAGCACATCAACGACAGCTTCGGCCACGACGCGGGCGACGCCGCGCTGGTGGCGGTGGCGGCCGCGATCTCCGCCCATGCCCGCGGCGCCGACGTGGTCGCGCGCTTCGGCGGCGAGGAGTTCTGCATATTGGCCAGCGGGCTGGACGAGGAAGAGGCGGTGGCGTTCTTCGAACGCCTGCGCGAGAAGATCGCCGCGCTCGATATCCCGTTCAAGCAGCAGGTGCTGTCGCTGACGGTCAGCGTCGGGCTGTGCCACCGGATCGAACCGGACCTCTACGCGCTGCTGTCGGAAGCCGACCGCCAGCTGTACCTGGCCAAGGCAGCCGGCCGGAACCGTATCGCCGTGCAGGCACAGGTCGCGGCATGATGGCTTCGACCTTCACGCGGCCGTGTCACGGCCGCCGGTCAGTTGTCCCATGCCGTCCGACCGCTGCGCCCCACCACGTGATCATGGTATTGACCGTGGAAGGCTTCGCGGCCACGCGGTGCCCAGGGAAGCGTGTCACTCCGGATCCGATCTGCCGATGAAACTGCAGGAGCTGAAAATCAGGACGGACCAGGTCCTGACCGGCATGTACGTGTGCCGGCTGGATCGGCCGTGGACGGATGCGCCGTTTCCGCTGCAGGGATTCCTCGTGGACGCGCGGGACCAGCTCGACTGGCTGCACGCCCATTGCGAATCGGTGTGGATCGACATCGAGCGTGGCCTCGCGCCGCCGGATGCGCCCAAGACCGTGCGCCGGGCGCCGAAGGTGGCGGCCGAGCAGCTGCTGGGCAGCACCCGCTACGTCGACCGGGTCGACTTCAATGCCGAACTCCCCGCGGCGCGCGAAGCGCACGACAACGCCACCCGGCTTGCCGCGCGGATCCTCGAGGACGTGCAGGCGGGCCGCAAGCTCGATGCCGCCGACGTGCGCGCGGCGGCCGAGCCGATCGTGCAGAGCGTGCTGCGCAATGCCGACACGCTGTTCTGGGTGAACACCCTGCAGCGCCATGGCCGCTATGCCTACAGCCACGCGATCAACTGCTGCGCGCTGGCCGCCGCCTTCGGGCGACACCTCGGCCTGCCCGAACCGCTGCTGGTCGACCTCGCCAGCGGCGGCCTGCTGCTCGACGTCGGCAAGGCGAAGTTGCCCGAAGCGCTGCTGTCGCAGCCGGGACCGATCGATGCGGGTGCCATGGGTCAGGTGCGCACGCACGTCGAACTGGCCAGGCGCATCCTCGACGAGAGCGATGACAGCCACTCCGACGAGGTGCGGGAAATGGTCCGCACCCACCATGAGCGCTGGGACGGCTCGGGCTATCCGGACCGGCTGTCCGGCCACCAGATCCCGCTGTCGGGCCGGATGGCGGCGATCATCGACAGTTTCGACGCGATGACCAGCATCCGCCCGCACGCACCGGCGATGGCGCGACACGAAGCGCTGCAGGAGCTCTACCGCAACCGCGACCGGCTCTACCAGGGCGAACTGGTGGAACAGTTCACCGGCTGCCTCGGCGTCTACCCGACCGGCTCGCTGGTGGAACTGAGCACCGGCGAGGTCGCCGTGGTGATGACCCAGAACCCCAGCCGCCGCCTTCGCCCGCGGGTGATGCTGCTGACCGACTCCGCCAAGCAACTGCGAAACCCGTTCACGCCGCTGGACCTGATGCAGCAGCCCGAGGGCATTCCGATCGCCCAGCAGATCAACATCACCCGGCCGCTGCCCGTGGGCGCGCACGGGCTCGACCCGGCCGAGCTCTTCCTGTGACGCGCGAGGAGTTGCTGGCGCGGCTGGGACGGATGCTCGACGAGCGCGGCGCCGGGGACGGTCCGCTCGGCGTGATGCTGGTGCGGCTGCAGCGGTTGCGGGAGTTCCGCATCGCCTACGGGTTCGCCGCCGGTGACCGGCTGGCGAACGTGGCCGGGGCGCTGATCGGCGACGTGCTGCGTCCCGGAGACGAGATCCACCAGCTCGACGCGAGCGAGTTCGCCGTGCTGCTGCCGCGCCTGCGCGATCCCAACCACGCGCTGCTTGCCGGCGGTCGCGTGCTGCGGGTCTTCCAGTCGCCGGTGCGGCTGGACCGCCGCGAAACCCTGGTCTCGGTGGCGATCGGCATCAGCGTCGCCCCCGACCACGGCGACGACGCCGAAACCCTGCTGCGGCGCGCCGAGATCGCCCATGGCCTGGCCCTGCACGGGCATGAGCGCTGCGCGATGTACGCCAGCGGCACCGATGCGGCGCTGATTCCGTACGAACTGCTGCGCGACGCCATCACCGAAAACCGGCTCGATGTGCACCTGCAGCCGATCCTCGAGCTGGGCAGCGGCGCGCTGGTCGGCGCCGAATCGCTGGCGCGCTGGCACGACCCCGAACGCGGGCCGGTGTCGCCCGCGGACTTCATCCCGCTGGCCGAGGAAACCGGCCTGATCACCGACCTCACCCGCTGGAGCCTCAACGCCAGCCTGCGCCACATCGCGCAGGCGCGCCGCCAGGCGCCGGAGCTTGGCCTGTCGATCAACCTCTCGCCGCGCGTGTTCGGCCAGCGCGACATCGTCCCGCAGATCCTGTCGTCGCTCGACATCTGGGGCGTGCCGCCGGCGGCGGTCACCCTGGAGGTGACCGAGACCGCGCTGATGGAAGACCCGGCCCTGAGCCTGGCCCTGCTGGAGCGGCTGCGGGTGGAAGGCTTCGCCATCTCGATCGACGACTTCGGGTCGGGCTATTCGTCGCTGGCCTACCTCAAGCAGTTCCCGGCCACCGAGCTGAAGATCGACCGCGCGTTCGTGGTCGACCTGATGCGCGACCCGCGCTCGCAGCAGCTGGTGCAGTCGATCATCGATCTCGGCCACCACCTGCAGATGGGCGTGCTGGCCGAAGGCGTGGAGGACCGGGAGACCCTGGAGCTGCTCACCGGGATGGGTTGCGACCGGGCGCAGGGGTATTACATCCGCAGGCCGCAGCCCGCGTCGGATTTCATCGCCGCGCTGGATCGCAAGGTCGCCTAGGGAACGGGCGCGTTCCGCCCGGCGGCACGGCGTGCCCCGGACGGATTCGAGGGTCGCGCCCTGGTCGGACGTACGTGCGGTGCCGATACGGCACCATCGCCTGCCCGGCCGTCGACACCCCGCAGCATCGACGGCCTTGGGGCTCAGCCCAGCGCGCGCGCCGCGTCGACCACGTGCTCCACGGTGAAGCCGAAGTGCGGGAACAGCTTGCCCGCCGGGGCGCTGGCACCGAAGGTGTCGATGCCGATCACCGCGCCGTCCAGGCCGACGTACTTGCGCCAGAAGTCGGACACGCCGGCCTCGATCGCGACGCGCCGGCGACACGCCTTCGGCAGCACCGACTCGCGGTAGGCGGCGTCCTGGCGGTCGAACACGTCGGTCGACGGCATCGACACCACCCGCACGCCGTCACCCAGCTGCGCGGCCGCCTGCATCGCCAGCCCCACCTCGGAGCCGGTCGCGATCAGGATGGTTTCCGGCGCACCGCTGGAGTCCTTCAGCACGTAGCCGCCACGCGCGATGTCGGCGACCTGCTGCTCGCTGCGCGGCTGGTGGTCGAGGTTCTGGCGCGAGAACACCAGGCAGCTCGGGCCATCAAAGCGCTCGATCGCGGCGCGCCATGACACCGCCGACTCGACCGCGTCGCACGGGCGCCAGACGTCGTTGTGCGGGATGTAGCGCAGGCTCGCCATGTGCTCGACCGGCTGGTGGGTCGGGCCGTCCTCGCCGAGGCCGATCGAGTCGTGGGTGTAGACGTGGATCGCATGCGCGCCCATCAGCGCGCTCATGCGCACCGCGTTGCGGGCGTAGTCGCTGAACACCAGGAAGGTCGCGTCGTACGGGATGAAGCCGCCGTGCAGGTTCAGGCCGTTGCTGATGGCGGTCATCGCGAACTCGCGCACGCCGTAATAGACGTAGTTCGCGTCCGGGTCGCTGCTGTTGACCGACTTGCTGCCCTTCCACAGGGTCAGGTTGGAATGGGCCAGGTCGGCCGAGCCGCCGATCAGCTCCGGCAACAGCGGCGCGAACGCCTCGATCGCCATCTGCGAGGCCTTGCGCGAGGCGACCACGGGACCGTCGGCCTGCAGCCTGGCGATGTACGCGTCGGCGGCGGCGGCGAAACCCTCGGGCAGCTCGGCGTGGCTGCGACGCACCAGCTCGGCGGCCAGCTCGGGGAAGCGCTCGGCGTACTTGTCGAACGCGCGGTTCCACTGCTCCTCGCGAACCACGCCGGCGTTGCCGACGCGCCAGCCGTCGTAGACCTCCTGCGGGATCACGAACGGCTCGTGCTCCCAGCACAGGCCGGCGCGGCAGGCGGTGATTTCTTCCAGCCCCAGCGGCGCGCCGTGGCTGGACTCCTTGCCGGCCTTGTTCGGCGAGCCGTAGCCAATGGTGGTGCGGCAGCAGACCAGGGTCGGCTTGTCGGTGCAGGCCAGCGCCTGCTCGATCGCGGCCTTGATCGAGTCCGCGTCATGGCCGTCGACGCCGCGCACGACGTTCCAGCCGTAGGCTTCGAAGCGCGCCGGGGTGTCGTCGGTGAACCAGCCGGCGGTGTCGCCGTCGATGCTGATGTGGTTGTCGTCCCAGAACGCGACCAGCTTGTTCAGGCCCCAGGTGCCGGCCAGCGACGCGGCCTCGTGGCTGATGCCTTCCATCAGGCAGCCGTCGCCCATGAACACCCAGGTGCGGTGGTCGACGATCGCGTGCTCGGGGCGGTTGAAGCGCTGCGCCAGCAGCTTCTCGGCCAGCGCCATGCCAACCGCGTTGGCGAACCCTTGGCCGAGCGGCCCGGTGGTGGTCTCCACGCCCGGGGTCATGAAGTTCTCCGGGTGCCCCGGGGTCTTCGACTCCAGCTGGCGGAAGTTCTTCAGGTCGTCGATCGACAGGTCGTAGCCGGACAGGTGCAGCAGTGCGTACTGCAGCATCGAGCCGTGGCCGTTGGAGAGGATGAAGCGGTCGCGGTTGAACCACTTCGGGTTGGCCGGATTGTGGCTGTAGTAGTCGTTCCACAGCACCTCGGCGATGTCGGCCATGCCCATCGGCATGCCCGGGTGGCCGGAGTTGGCCGCCTGCACGGCGTCGATGGCGAGGAAGCGGATGGCGTTGGCGAGGTCGCGACGGGTCGGGCTGGGCATGGTCGGCTGGCGGCGAAGCGGCGGAGCCGACGATTGTCCCATCCCCCGCCGGCCGTGTCGCGCCGGCCGTCGTTGCGCGGGACCTGATCGGAACGAGGGACTCGGCCGTTGTAGGAGCGGCTTCAGCCGCGATCGGATAGCCGTGCGCCCGCGCCGGTTCCACGATCGCGGCTGAAGCCGCTCCTACACAAGCACGAACCGCAGGCTAGTCCGCCAGCAGCTCCGCCGGCGGGTCGATCTCGCCGCGCGACACCACCGCCGCGGCGGCGAGGTCGCCGGTCACGTTCAGCGTGGTCCGGCACATGTCGAGGAACCGGTCGACGCCGAGGATCAGGCCGATGCCTTCCGGCGGCACGCCGACCATCCCGCAGATCAGCGCGACCACCGGCAGCGAGCCGGCCGGCACACCTGCGGTGCCGATGCCCCCGAGGATGCAGACGAACATCACCGTGACCTGCTGGCCCAGGCTCAGGTCGACCCCGAAGAACTGCGCCAGGAACAGCACCGTCACGCCCTCGAACAGCGCGGTGCCGTTCTGGTTGGCGGTCGCGCCGACAGTCAGCACGAAGCGCGAGACCTTGCGCGGCAGGCCGAGCCGCTCGTCGGCCACGCGCAACGCGGTCGGCAGGGTGGCGTTCGACGAGGCGGTCGAGAACGCCATCACCATCGCCTCCTGCACGCCCTTGAAGAACTTCGCCGGCGAGTAGCCACCGGCGAACTTCAGCGCCGCCGAATAGACCACGAACATGTGGATCGCCAGCGCCAGCACCACCACGCCGACGTAGGCGCCGAGCCGTGCCAGCAGGTCCCAGCCGAACAGCGCGGCAAGGTTGAACATGAAGCAGAACACCGCGTACGGCGCGAGCTTGATGACCAGGCCGATCAGGGTCATCGACACCTCGAACAGGCCCTCGATGCCGCGCTGCAGGGTGTCGGCCGCGGCGCTGCGGGTCATGACCAGGCCGACGCCGATCATCAGCGCGAAGAACATCACCGCCAGGATCGCGTTGTCGGCCGCGGCCGCGACCACGTTGTCGGGCACGATCGACAGCAGCATGTTGAGGCCCTGCGGCTGGTCGGCGCTGGAGCCGACGATCGCCGCCGCCCGGTCGGAGCCTTCCAGCAGCATCTGCTCGGCGGCGGCACGGTCGACGCCGGCACCGGGCTGCAGCCAGTTCACCAGCACCAGGCCGATGACCACGGCGATGCCCGAGACCACCACGGTGTAGGCCAGGGTGCGCCAGCCGACCCGGCCCAGCGAGCGCACGTCGCCCATCTCGGCGATGCCGACGACCAGCGCCGAGAACAGCAGCGGGATCACCAGCATGAAGATCAGCCGCAGGAACAGCGTGCCCGCCGGCTGGGTCACGTAGGTGGTCAGCCATTGCACCCAGTCGGCCTCGGCACCGGACACGTAGTGCGCCATCAACCCGAGCAGCAGGCCGGCGGCGAAACCGATCGCCATTTTCCAGTGCAGCGGCATCCTGTTGCGCTTGCCCGCGCTGGCCTGGGTCTGGGCTTCGGTCATGTGCGGTGGCTCCCCTCGTGAAGCGTTCGAGCTTAGCAAACCCGCCGGGAGCCCCCGCCCGGTTCGCCGTGGGGGTCGGATGGCTTACCGCCAGGTGCCGTGACCGGCCACCCGCAGGATCGGCTTCAGCGCTGCGGGTACAGCGGCGGCAAAGGCGTCGGCGCCGGGAGGCCGGCCGGCACCCATTGCGGGCCCTTGGCGAAGGCACGGCGCAGCAGGTCACGCGCCGCGACCCCGTCGCCGCCGCCCCAGCGCGCCTGTTCCATCGCCTCGACGGCCTCGCGCTGGGCAGGGTCGGCCAAGCGGCGGCGGACCTCGTCGATGTCCCGCACGCCGGCGCCCGCCAACACCCGCAGGGCCTCGGCCACGTCACCGAGGTCGCCGGTGTCGAGCGCGCGTTTCAGCATCGCCGCGTCCGCGGTGGGCCGGCCGGGCGCGCGGGGTGCCACCGGATGCCTGTCGTTGCGGGGCGGAGCGGCCGGCCTCCGCTGCAGCGCCCACACCAGGGTGAACAGCCACAGGGCGGCAAACAGCAGCGCGGCCAGGATCCAACCGCGCCCCGTGTCCCCGGCGGCCTCCGCCGGAGCCACGGGACCGGATTCCGCTCCGGCGGGTACCGGCGTCGGGGGGTTGCCCGGCGCAGGGGCCGCACTGCCTTCGACCTGCCACTCCAGCGGAGGCAGGCGCGCGGTGCGGGCCCGGCCGGCACGTACGTCCCACCAGTTCAGTTCGAGCCCGGCCAAGGTGACATCGCCGCCGCGGGTGGGCACCAACGAGAACCTGCGCGTGAGCGTGACCTGCGGCCGACCGTCGACGAAACGCTCGTCGGCCTGCACCGGCTCGGCGAACACCTGGACGCCGTCGATCGGCGGCAGTTCGAGTTCGGGCATCTGCGCGGCACTGGCGCCGTCCGCCACGGCCTCCACGGTCAGCGTGGCCGCGCTGCCGACGTGCAGTGCCTGCGGCGTGCTCTGGTAGCGCAACTGCAGGTCGTGCAAGGGCAGCCACGGCTGCGGTGCACCGGACGGCGCCGGCCTGACCTCGATCACCTGGGGTGGCGCCTGCGCCCGCAGTTCGCCGCGCCGGCCGAGCAGGTCGTCGAAGAACCCGGTCGCACCGCGCCCCTCGAACACCGCACCTGGCACCGTGACCTTGCCGCTGCGCTCGGGGATCAGCAGGTAGCGGCGCTCGATGACGGTGAACCGGCGGCCGTCGATCTCGCGCGTGTACTGGGCGTCCTCGCCGACCTGGCGCAGCGATGCGTCGTCGGGGGAGGGCTGGTCGAGCTGCCCCGACACCAGCGGCACCGCCGAGTACAGCCGCACCACCCAGCCGACCGCCTGCTGCACGTACGGGTCCCGGTCGTCGGGCCGGCTTTCGAGGAAGACGTCGCCATCGGCGCGTGCCGGCGTGCCGCTGCTGGCGGGCGTCACCACCAGCGAAAGCGGCGCGGTGGTGGCGTTGCCGACGGTGAGCGCAGGGACGGTGAGCACGCCGTCGCGGCGGGGCCTGAGCGCGACCGCATGCAGAGTGTGCGTCGTCATGCCGCCGCTGCCCAGCTCGACCCGACGGCTGCTGCTGCGTCCGCTGATATCGAAATCGGCTTCCAGCGGCGTGTAGTCGGGGGGAGCGCTGTTTCCGGTTTCGATGTTCAGGGTCACGGTCTCGCCGAACGCGATGCGGTCGCGATCCAGCCAGGCGCGCGCCTGCGCGAGCACGGACAGGCTGGCCAGCGACAGCAGGAGCAGCACCGCGGCCTGCAGCAGCATCCGGCCGGGGCGCCATTGCCCCGCCGAGCGCACGGATGGTCGGCGCAGGACCGGGCGTTGCCCCATCGATGACCCGCAGGTCGACGTGCCTGCGGCGTCGGTGTAATCGCACTCCCTGGTCATCATGGCTCCCATCCGTCCTGCATCCGGCGACGCTCGTACTCGAGCCGGAACTTCTCGCGCAGCAACCCGCCCGGGTCGTCCGGAATGCGCCGCAGCCACGCCTCGTTGGCCAAGCGCCGCTCGCGCTCCTGCGCGGTTTCCCCGGGGCGCGGCGGCCCTGCCGGTGGCGGGTCACCGTGACCGGCCTGCTCGAGCGCTGCCTGCATGCGCTGGCGCTGGGCCCGGTCGGCCGCCTCCTGCTCGTCGGGATCGCCCACGCTTTCCGGCGGCGCCTGCTCCGGGTCGGACGGCGGCCCCTTGTCGGACGGGTCGTCGCCGCGCTCGGCGCTGGCGGGATCCGGCGACGGCTTGCCGGAGGTGGCATCCGACCCCTGCCCGTCTCCGGGCTCGCCCCGCTCACCCGGCTGCTGCCGGCCCTGCTCTCCCTGGGAACCCTGCGAACGCTGCCGTTCCATCGCCGCCTCGACCGCGCGCTTGTTGGCGATCGCATCCTCCATTCCCGGCTGCTGGCGCAAGGCCTGCTCGTAGGCCTCGATAGCCTGCGGGTACCGGCCTGCTTTCGCCAGCGCATTGCCACGGTTGTAGTGGGCGTCGGCGCCATCCACCTCCGCATACAGGCCGGCAGCCGCGGCAAAGTCGCCCTCGCGATAGGCCTGCGCGGCACGTCGCATCTGTTCGTGCGCGGCCTGGTCGGGGCGCTGCCACAGCTCGGCGGCCCGGACGGGCGTGCCCGGCAGCCACAATGCCAACACCAGCACCAGCACCGGCGCTCCGCGGCGGAAGGCCAGCAACGCCAGCAGCATCAGCGGCGGCAACAGCCAGAAGCCTTCGTCCTGCCAGCTGCGGCCGGTTTCGCCCTGGAGGCTGTCGCCGGCACCGCCGGTCGGGTCGAGCACACCCAGCCGGGCAAGGTCGGCACCATCGGCGCTGATGGTCGCGTAGCCGCCGCCCCCGGCGGAGACAAGCCGGCGCAGCGAACCGGCATCGAGCCGTGCAGTCGCGAATCCGCCACCCGGCAGGCGGTAAGGCGCTCCCTGCGCGCTGCCCAACCCGAGCGCCGACACCCGGTAGCCCTGGGCCAGGGCCGCCGCCGCGGCCTGCCGGGCGTCGGCGTCGGCATGGTCGGTCAGCAGCAGGATATGGCCGCGCTCGAACCCCGCCTGGCGCAACAGACGCGCGGACCGGGCAATCGCCCGATCGCCGCGCTGGCCGTCCACCGGCATCACCCGCGGATGCAGCGCGTCGAGGAACAACGCCACGTTGGCCGCGTCCGCCGTGAGCGGGGCGACGGTGAAGGCATCGCCGGCGTAGGCGACCAGCCCCACCTGCCCGCCTTCGCGTTCGGCCAGCAGGGTCGCCAGCTTGGCGCGGGCCTGGGCCAGCCGCGTAGGCGGCAGGTCACCGGCGAGACTGGTGGCGGACAGGTCGAGCGCAATCACCAGCGGGGTGCGGCTCTGCCACAGCGGCTGCTCGACCTGGCGCCAGCTAGGGCCGGCCAACGCGAGTACCGCCAACAGGAACCCGAAGGCGCCGAGCACCGGTGCCAGCCAGGTGGCCCGAGCACCCCGGCCGGCAAGCAGCGCCGGCAACAGATGCGGATCGACGGCGGTCCGCCAGGGGCTGTCGAGTCGCTGCCGCGCGCGCCAACCGAGCAGCAGCAACGGCAACGCCAGCAGCGCCCAGAACCAGTCCGGACGCAGGAAGTGCAGCGCCGAAAGCTCCGGGATCATCCCCGCCTCCGTCGCGGCCACGCAAACGCCAGCAGTGCGAGCGTGAAGGCGGCGGACAGTGGCCAGGCGTAGCGTTCCTCGCGCGGCCGCACCGCTTCGCCCGGCCGTTCGACCGGCTCGAGCCGGTCGATCTCGGCATAGATGCCCGCGAGTTCGCCGGTGTCGCGCGCGCGGAAAAACCGGCCGCCCGTGGCTTCGGCGATGCTGCGCAGGGTGGCTTCGTCGATCTCGTCGCCGGCGCCCGCCATCGGCAGCTGGAAACCGAACAGCGACAGCGAGCCCTCGCCGCCGAAGGCGATGGTATGCACCCGCACCCCGGCGTCGGCCGCGAGTTCGGCCGCCTTGAGCGGTTCCAGCAGGCCGGCGGTGTTGACCCCGTCGGTCAGCAGCACCAGCACCCTTGGCGGGTCGCCCCGGGCACCATCCGGCGCGTCCTCGGCGGCCTGGGCGGCGTCGCCCGGCAGGCGCTTGACCGCCAGTCCGATCGCATCGCCGATGGCGGTTTCCTGCCCCGCGAGGCCCACCACGCTGTCCGCCAGTTGCTGGCGCACGCTCTCGCGGTCGTAGGTCAGCGGCGTCAATGCGTAGGCGCGGCGGCCGAACACGAGCAGCCCCACCCGGTCGCCAACGCGGCGGTCGAGGAAGTCGGCGAGCACCGCCTTGGCCGCGGTGAGCCGGTCGACCGGTCGGCCGCCAAGCTGCATGTCGGGCTCGCTCATGCTGCCCGACAGGTCCAGCGCCAGCATCAGCTCCCTGCCCGCCTGCGGTGGCTGCACCGCCTCGCCCAACACCTGCGGACGGGCGGCGGCCACGCACAGCAGGCCCCAGGCAAGCCACGGCAACCAGCGGAGCCGGGCGCCCGAGGGCGCCATTCCGCCCGGGTCCAACCGATCCAGCCGGTCCACGAACGGCACCCTCAACGCCGGCGCACCGCTGCGACGCGCCGGAAGCCAGCGCCGCGCGAGCCACGGCAGTGGCAACGCCAGCAACAGCCAGGGCCAGGCGAATCCCTCGAAGCCCGGCACCACCGAAGCCACCGTAGAGGACAGCCACTCACTGCTCACCGGCGCGACATCCAGTGCAGGAACAAGGCGCGCGCCCGTGGACGCAGCGCGGCGACTTCGTCAGCCGCCACCTCGCGCCGGTAACCACCGTCCAGCAGCAGCCGCCCCGGGCCCTCGGTGAACACGGGCGGCGCGGGCTTGCCGCCCCGGGTGCGCGACGTGGCCTGCTCGAGGAATGCCAGCCACGCTTCGCCGTGCAGGCGGTCGGCCGCCGGATCGTGGCGACGGCCGGCACGCCGCAACAGTTCGGAGATCGCCGCGACGGCTTCGGCCGGCGATTCGGCGGCGGCCACCGCTTCGTCGAACAGCGCCGCCAACCGCCGCTGGCGACGCCGTTGCCGGGCCTTCCACCAGACCGCGCACCCGATCGCCAGCAACAACGCGATGCCGAGCCCCCACCAGCCCGGTGCGGGTGGCCACCACGGCGGCGCGGGCGGTTGGTGGATGTCGCGCAGGACGAGGGTGGACGCCGCCATCACGCCACCATCGGCCGCGCACGGCCCAGCAGCGGCAACCACGATTCGCTCGCCGCGTCGGTCGACAGCGCCTGTACGCGAACGCCACGTCGCGGAAGACGTTCCAGCGCCGCCGCCAACGGGTCGGCGAATTCGGCACGCCAGTGCCGGCGCAGGCCGCGCTCGCCGAGGTCCAGTTCGACCCTGCCGGTCCTGCCCAGAAACGGCAGCACGGCGGTGGGCGGATCCAGTTCGAGGGGGTCGGTCATCAGCAGGACGATCACTTCGTGGTGCTGGGCGAGTACCGGCCAGCGCTGCTCGGGCAGTTGGGCGACGCTCTGCGCGTCGGCCAGCACCACCAGACGCGAGCCGGGGCGCAGCAGGCGCTGGGCGTGATCGAGCGCGGTCGCCAGGCCGGCGTCATCCTCCGGGACCTGTGCGTACCAGCGCGCAAGCGCGTCCAGTACCCGCAGGGCGCCCCGCTGCCCACCCGCGGGTGTGATCGGCGGCTCGCGCAGGCTGCCGCGCAACGCCGCGATCCGGTCGCCATCGCGTGCCGCCGCCCATGCCGCGATGGCACCGGCCCGGGCGGCCTGCACCGATTTGAAGCGCACCCGGGTGCCGAAGTACAGCGTCGGCGCCGTATCCACCACCAGCAGGGTCAGGCGCTCGCGTTCGGCCTGATAGAGCTTGGTGTGGGCGCGTCCGCTGCGCGCGGTCAGGCGCCAGTCGATGTGACGGGCGTCATCGCCGGCCATGTACTCGCGGGACTCGGCGTACTCCATGCCCCGCCCGCGCAGCGGCGAAAGCGCCTGCCCGCTGGTGTCGTGACGGCCCCACCGTGCCGGGCGGCGTCCACCGGCCAGTGCCCGCAGGGCCACCAGCTCCGACAGCGTCGGCACGATGCCTCCAGTCACGCGGCGGCTCTCCGCGCCTCAACCCGGATCCGGCATGCGACGGTCGCCGAGTGGCCCGACATGCCGGCGCGGCATTGCGAAAGGGAACGATCATCCGGGTTCACGGCAGCGGCACCCGGGCGATCAACTCGTCGACGAGGCGGCCCCCATCCCACCCTTCGGCGGTGGCCTCGTAGCTGGGCAGAATGCGGTGGCGCAGCACGTCGGGGGCGACCGCACGGACGTCGTCGGGGGTCACGTAGTCGCGCCCCGCCAACCATGCGTGGGCACGGGCGCAGCGTTCCAGCGCGATCGACCCGCGCGGACTCGCACCCCACGCGATGCGCTGCGCGAGCGCGGCGTCGTAGCGCGCCGCGTCTCGCGAGGCCAGCACGAGTTCGATCAGGTAACGCTCCACCGCCGGCGCGACATGCAGGTCGAGCACCTGCGCGCGGGCGGCGAACACGTCCGCCTGGGCCAGGCGCTGCACCGGTCCCGCCGAGGGCTGCAGTGCATCGCGGGCGCGGTCGCGCGCCAGTTGCAGGATCCGCGCCTCCGCATCGGCCTGCGGGTAGCCGATGCGGACGTGCATCAGGAAACGGTCGAGCTGCGCTTCGGGCAGCGGGAAGGTGCCCTCCTGCTCGATCGGGTTCTGCGTTGCCATCACCAGGAACAGGGGCGGCAAGGGGTAGGTGGCACGGCCCACGGTGACCTGGCGCTCGCCCATCGCCTCCAGCAATGCGGACTGCACCTTGGCCGGTGCGCGGTTGATCTCGTCGGCCAGCAGGATCGGATGGAAGATCGGCCCCGGCTGGAACTCGAAGCGGCCGTCCTGCGGCCGCCAGACCTCGGTGCCGGTCAGGTCCGCGGGCAGCAGGTCGGGCGTGAACTGGACCCGGGCGAAATCGGCCTCGAGGCGCGCCGCAAGCGCGCGAATGGCGCTGGTCTTGGCCAGGCCGGGCGCACCTTCGACCAGCAGATGGCCATCGGCGAGCAACGCGATCAACAATCGCTCGACCAGTGCCGACTGTCCGATGATCTCGGCCGAAAGCACCTCGCGCAGCTGCACGAACGCGTCATGCAGGCGCGCACTCGCGGAGTCTGGTGCGGTCGCCCCGCCGTGGGGCGGATGGTCCATCGCGATCTCGTCCATGGATTACCTCGGGTGGGAGCTGGCCCGAGTTTGACCGAAGTCGCCGCTGCAGGTTCAGCGGATGACACGGCGGATTCAGCTTGCGGCCGCTCCCGGGTGACCAACGACGCGCCGCCGCCGGCGTCCATGGCGGAGTTTCCGCTCGCCACAACGCAAACGGGGCCCGAAGGCCCCGTCCGCACCACACCTGAATCGATCAGCGATGGTTCCGCTGCGCCACCTCGAGAACCTTCGGGGTCACGAAGATCAGCAGCTCGGCCTTCTCCTTCGAACGGCTCTTGTTCTTGAACAGGTTGCCGAGGAACGGAATGTCGCCGAGGAACGGCACCTTGCTGACGTCGCTCCGCTCGCGGAACTCGTAGACGCCGCCAATCACCACCGTCTGGCCGTCCTCGACCAGCACGGCCGTGTTCACCGAGCGGGTGCTGATCTGCGGCACGTCACCAATGGAGGTGTCGACGAAGCCTTCGATCTCGTCCTTCTTGACGTTGAGATTGAGGAACACACGACCGTCGTTCGTGATCGTCGGAGTGACCCGCATTTCCAGCAGCACTTCCTTGAACTGCACGCTCGGAGTGGCGACGCCACCCGCCGTGGCCGGCTGGATGGTCACGTAGCCCACTTCCTGGCCCTGCCGGATCACCGCTTCACGCTGGTTGCTGGTCACGATGCGCGGGTTCGAGATCACCTCACCCCGGCCTTCGGACTGGATGGCCGACAGCTCGACATCGAGCAGATAGCCGGCGTTGAGGATGGACAGTGCCAGCGCTCCAGCCGGATTGGACGCGCCCAGGTTGGTCATCAGGCCACGGGTGATGCTCGAGAGGATCGGCGTGGGCCGCGGGAGTGGACCGAGCCCTTCTTCCGCGCGCTCCATGTTCTCGATCTCCCAGTCGCGCAAAGCCTCCTGGTTCTGCCGCCATGTGTTGGCGTCCGCAGTGCGGTTCTCGGAGTTGGCGTCCAGGTCACCGCTGAAGTAAGCGTTGTCCTTGCTGCCAGTGATGCCGAACTTGGCGCCGAGCTCACGTGCGACCGACTCCGTCGCCACCACGACGCGTGCCTCGATGACCACCTGGTCCACCGGACGGTCGATCACGGCGATCAGTTCCTTCATCTCAGCGACCTTTTTCGGCGTGTCGCTGATCATGAGGGTGTTGGTGCGCTCGTCGGCAACGAGACGGCCGCGCGGGGACAGGAACCCGGTATCGACATCGCCACCCTGGCCACCGCCGCCGGCGGCGCCACCACCCGAGCCACCCACGCCCTTCGCCTCGGTCAGCGCCTTATAGATCTGCGCGGCGTTGTGGTAGTTGATCTGGATGTATTCGGTGACCAGTTCGACGCGGTTGGCCAGCGCGATGCGGGCGTCTTCCTTGTTCTGCTCGTACTGGGCGATCTCCGCCTGCGGCGCGATCCAGACCACGTTGCCGCTGCGGCGCTTGTCCAGGCCCTTGGCCTGCAGCACGATGTCCAGCGCCTGGTCCCACGGCACGTTGACCAGCCGCAGGGTGACGTTGCCGGTAACGGTGTCGGAGGCGACGATGTTGAGCCCGGACTCTTCCGCGATCAGCTGCAGGACGGTGCGCACCGGCACGTCCTGGAAGTTGAATGTGACCGGCCGCCCAGCGTAGCCGCGGCTGTCGCTGGTGGTCGACGCGGTCTGGCCCATCGCGGCGGTGCTGCCGGAGTCGTCGGCCTTGGCCACCGCCGCAGGCGCACGGGGCACGATCTCGACGATGTACTCGTTGCCGGTCTGGTAGGCCATCGACTCGAACGCGCCTTCGGTGTTCAGCACCAGGGTGGTGCCGCCGCCGGCGCTGCGCGCGTCGATCTGCTCCACCGGGGTGGCGAAGTCGGAAACGTTGATCGGCTTCTGCAGCGAAGCCGGAAGCGAGGCGTTGGCCACGTCGATGACCACCCGCGAACCCTGCGTCTGCAGGTCGGGCGCGGCACCCTCGCCGCTGAAGCGCAGGATCAGCCGCCCTGCACCGCCATCGCCGCGCTTGAAGTCGATGTTGGACAACTCGATGGCACCGGGCAGCTGCTTGGCCGGATCGGCATTCGTCACCGGGGCCAGCTGCGCCATGAAGGTCGGCGTGAAGGCCGCGCCGGCGGCATCAGGCGCGGCGTGCACCGCGCTGAAAGCGGCCACCGCGCCGAGCAGCAGGCCATAGCCCGCGGTACGCACCAGCGCCCGCGGGAGGGGGCGCCGGGCAGGCCGCGATCGAGTGGCTTTGAAAACGGTCATCGTGCAATCCCCCAATCCTTATTGATCTTCCAACGCGACGGTGGCCGGCCGCTCGAGCCAACCTCCCGCACCGTCCGGAACCAGTTCAACCAACTCGATACGATCTTCGAACACGCCGGTCACGCGACCGTCGGCCTGTCCCATGTATGCGCCGGGCTGGACGCGATAGGTCACCTTGTCGGGCGCCATGACCAGCGCGACCATGCCGCTGCCGCGCCCAAGCGTACCCACCATGTCCAGGCTGTCGAGCGGGAACTGCTCGAGCGTCTGCTTGCGGCGATCCGAGTCGGGGCGCGGACCGCTGCCGCGGTCGCGGTCGGTGAACGCGTTGCTGAAGGGATCGCGCAGGCCCTGGGCAGCGTATTCGAAGGTCTCGAACTGCTGCATCACCGGCAAGGGGTCAAGCGGCGGCGCCGGACGGGCCTTCACCTCGGCCACCCAGCTTTCCAGATTGGGAGCGTCGCCGGGGGTGCTGGTCACGCCGCGCGAGCAACCCGCCAACGCCAGCGCCGCAAGCGTTGCAACGACAAGCCGGGACGGCATGCCGCCGCGTACGATCAGTCCACGCATGTCAGGCGCCCTCCTCGGTGGCGGATTCCGATTCGGCGATTTCCTCTTCATCGAGGTAGCGGTAGGTCTTGACGGTCCCCGCGAGTTCGAGCGGCGCGTTGGCGGTGATGCCGCCGCCCTCGCCACGCGGCTTCAGCGAGATGTCGTGCATGGTCATGATCACCACGCGGGGCAGCGAGGCCACGCCGCTGACGAAACCGCCGAACTGGTGGTAGGTGCCCACCATGCGCAGCGCGATCGGCTTCTCGGCGTAGAACTCCTTGGGCTGCTCCGGTCCAGGCTGGAACAGCTCGTTGCTGATGCCGGTGGCGAGCGCGGTCTGCGAGATGTCGACGATCAGGTCGGGCATCTCGGTCTTGCTCGGCAACTGCCTCAACATCTGCTGGAGTTGCTGCTCCATCTGCGCCAGCTGCTGCTTGAGCGGCTCCAGGTTGGAGGCGCGGCCCTGCTTGGTCTCGAACTCGGTCCGCAGCTCCGTCTCGGTGCGCTCCAGCCCGGCCAGCGTGTCGAGCTGGTCGCGTACGAACACCCACCAGGCGAGGCCGACGATCAGCAACCCGACGATCACATACAGGCCGATCTTGGCCTGCTGCGGCCAGCCGCCGATGTTGTTGAAATCCAGCTCTTTGAGATTGATCTTCTTCTGGCTCACAACGCGGCTCCAGCGGGGGCGGCAGCGGGTTCCGAGGGTTCTTCGGCGGACTCGTTGCCGGAGTCCTGGGCCGCGCCTTCGACGGTTTCGGCCGGAACCACGGCCGGCTCGGCCACCTGCGCGGCATCGGCATCGGCCTCACTGGCCGCGGGCAGGGTTTCGGCGGCGGGGAGCGCCACCGCCTCGGCCGTCACCGGCACCGGATCGGGGATGCCGTCGCCATCCTCGTCCTTGGGCGCGTTCGGATTGGCCAGCTTGACCTGCAGGCTGAACTCGTACGGCAGCCCCTTGTCCGTGCCGCGCGCTTCGATGATGGCGAGCTCCGGATTGGACATCCAGCCGGAACCCTCAAGGTTGCGCATGTAGGTACTGACACGCGCGTTCGACTGGGAGCGGCCCTCGAGGGTCAGGGTCTCGTTGTCCTGCTTGATCGAGGTCAGCATCACTCCATCGGGAATGGTGCGTACCAGCGAATCGAACAGGTGGACCATCTGCGAGCGGTTGGCCTGCAGTTTCTCGATGACTTCCTTGCGCGCGAGCAGCTTGGACTTCTTCTTGTCCAGCTCCTCGATCTCGACGATCTGCTTGTCGACTTCGGCGATGCGGGCCTTGAGAAAGTCGTTGCGCTCGTTCTGTCCATCGATCTGCGCGTTGTAGAACCCGATCATCAGGAACGACAGCACCACGGCGGCGAGCGCCGACAGCCCCAGCAGGACCATCGCTTCCTTCTGGCGTTGCTTGCGGCGCTCGGCGCGCCACGGAAGGAGGTTGATCCGTGCCATCAGTCGAAGCTCCTCAGCGCCAGGCCGCAGGCAATCATCAGGGCGGGCGCATCCTGGGCCAGGGCGTGCGCCTGCACGCGCGGCCCCAGGGTCATGTGGGCGAGCGGATTGGCGACCATGGTGGGCACGCCCAGTTGCTCCTCGATCATCTGCGCGATGCCCGGGATCGCGGCTGAACCACCGGCGATGACGATCTGGTCGACGCGGTTGTACTCGCTGCCCGCATAGAAGAACTGCAGCAGGCGGCTGACCTGCTGGACCATCGCCTCCTTGAACGGCTCGAGCACCTCGGTTTCATAGGTGTCCGGCAATCCGCCCTGGCGCTTGGCCAGACCGGCTTCCTCGTAGCTCAGGCTGTAGCGGCGCATGACCTCGTCGGTCAGCTGCTTGCCGCCGAACACCTGCTCGCGGCTGTAAAGGCTGCGGCCGTTGCGCAGCACGTTGAGGGTGGTCATGGTCGCGCCGGAATCGATCAGCGCGACCAGCCCGTCCTTCGGCGCACTGAGCTGGTCGGCGAGCAGACCGAAGGCGTTTTCGATCGCGAAAGCCTCCACGTCCATCACCTTCGGAGTCAGCCCGCCCAGCTCCAGCGCCGAGGCGCGGACTTCGACGTTCTCGGCACGCGAGGCCGCCAGCAGGACCTGCACCGATTCGTTGCTGCCGGGCACCGGACCGAGCACCTCGAAGTCGAGGTTCACTTCCTCGATCGGATACGGCACGTAATTCACGGCTTCCAGTTCGACCTGGGCCTCGAGCTCGTCGCCTTCGAGGTCGGCCGCCATCGGGATCACCTTGGTGATCACCGCCGAACCGGCCACCGCGGCGGCGGCGTGGCGCGCACGCGTGCCCGAGCGCGACACCGCGCGCTTGATCGCCTCGCCCACCGCTTCGGGCTCGACGATGTTCTTCTCGACCACGGCGTTGGGCGGCAACGGCTCGACCGCGTAATGCTCGACGCGATAGCGGTTGCCCGCACGCGAGAGCTGCAGAAGCTTGACCGCAGTCGAACTGATGTCCACGCCGACGAGCGCCGGCTGGCTTTTGGTAATGACACCCACTGGTTATCTCCCCTTGCCACCAGGCGCTCGCGCGCTCTTTCCGTGGCCGCGTCCTAGATAACGGACTTTTTACGGGCCCGCAACCTTTCCATCCACTAATTGCCCACCAGTGCTCCTTTCTGCCGCTGGCGGGCGCATGGCATGTCTTTGGTCACCCGGGCCCGAATCCCCGCTCCTCTATACTCCACCTTCCCTGCCACCCGCAATTCGGATCTGCCAGATGCCGCTTCTTCGTCGCCTGCTGCGTTGGGGCCTGTTGGCCGCAGCCGGCCTCGCCGTCCTGGGTGTCATCGCCCTCGGCACCGTCTACTACATGATCGCGCCCACGCTTCCGGACGTGGAGTCGCTGCACAACATCGAGCTGCAGGAGCCGATGTACGTATACGCCAGCGACGGCCGCCTGATGGCGGTGTTCGGCGAAACCCGGCGCTACCCGGCCGAGATCGAAGCCGTGCCCGAGCGGCTCAAGCAGGCCTTCATCGCGATCGAGGACAACCGCTTCTACGAGCACCACGGCGTCGACTATGTCGGCGTGTCGCGTGCGATCTGGCTGTTGCTGACCACCGACGACGAACGCGTGCCCGGCGGTTCAACCATCACCCAGCAGGTGGCGCGCCAGTTCTTCCTCAGTTCCGAATACAGCTACGTCCGCAAGATCGCCGAGATGATGCTGGCCTGGCGGATGGAACGCGAGCTGGGCAAGGACGAGATCTTCGAGCTGTATCTCAACAAGAGCTTCTTCGGCAACCGCGCCTACGGCGTGACCGCGGCGGCCGAGTTCTATTACGGCAAGGACCTGGCCGAGCTGAGTCTCGACGAAATGGCGTCGCTGGCCGGCATTCCGAAGTTCCCCTCAAGCGGCAACCCCCTGAGCAACCCCGAGCGGGCCCGCCTCCGCCGCGACTACATTCTCCAGCGGATGGCCGAACTGGGGTTCATCAGCAAGGCCGAGATGACCCGGGCCCAGGCGGTACCGATGCACGCCTCGCCGCATGAACCGCCGATCCAGCTCTACGCCCCGTACGCGGCCGAGATGGTCCGCCAGGAGATGATCGAGCGTTTCGGCGCGGAGGCCATGACCAAGGGCTACCACGTCGTCACCACCATCGACGCGGAGATGCAGCGCGCGGCCAACCAGGCGGTGCGCGACGGGTTGGTGACCTACGACAGCCGCCACGGCTGGCACGGCGTCGAGCAGCACTTCGACCTTGCCGACGACGACGGCGCCGAAGCCGCCAGCGCCCGGCTGCGCGGCATTCCGACCCAGACCGACATGTTGCCGGCGGTGGTGCTCGGGACCGCCGACGGCAGTGCGACCGTGGTACTGCGCAGCGGGCGCGAGGTGACCCTGGGCCGCGAGGACGGCTGGAACAACCGTGCGCCGGCCACCCTGGTGAAGCGCGGCGACCTCGTCCGCGTGCACCGGGTCGATGAGGAGGCCGCCGACGCCTCGGAGGAAGGAAACAACGGGGATCCGTCCGCCACGCCGGCCAGCGCCCCGCGCTACGAACTCACCCAGATTCCCCGGGCACAGGCGGCCCTGGTTTCGATGGAAGCGGACACCGGCGCGCTGCGCGCATTGACCGGCGGCTTCAGCTTTGCCGGCAGCAAGTTCAACCGCGCCAGCCAGGCCCGCCGGCAGCCGGGCTCGAGCTTCAAGCCCTTCCTGTACGCCGCTTCGTTCGAGCGCGGCTTCAACCCGGCATCGATCGTACTCGACGCACCGGTCGTGTTCCGCGACCGCGCCGGCAACACCTGGCGCCCACAGAACGACGACGCGAAGTTCCTCGGTCCCATGCGCCTTCGCGAGGCCCTGGTGCGCTCACGCAACCTGGTATCGGTGCGGCTGCTCGATGCGATCGGGGTGGATTACGCACGCAAGTACATCAGCCACTTCGGTTTCGACGAGGACAGCCTGCCCCCCAACCTCTCGATGTCGCTCGGTACGGCGTCGCTGACCCCGTTGTCGGTCGCGCGCGGCTACGCCGTGTTCGCCAACGGCGGGTTCCGGGTGACGCCCTGGCTGATCGAGCAGGTCAAGGACCGCGACGGTGCGGTGGTGTTCGAGGAGAACCCCGCGACCGCCTGCCCGTACTGCGGGGCGGAAGGCCGGCGTGCCGCTGCGCCCGGGCGCAGCGGCGGCACGGTCGTGGAGGGCTTCAACCTCGGGCCGGTCGCGTCCGCACCCGAGCCGGCAACGCCCGAAGCCAGCGAGGCGGCCGAGCGGGTGGAACCGCCGGAGGACATGAAGGTGGCGCCGCGCGCCATCGACGGACGCATCGCCTACCAGCTGGTCTCGATGCTGCGCGATGTCGTCCAGCGCGGCACCGGCACCCGGGCCAAGGTGCTTGGACGCGAGGACGTGGGCGGCAAGACCGGATCCACCAACGAGCACCGCGACGCGTGGTTCTCCGGGCTGGGCGGTGGCTTGGTGACCACCGTCTGGGTCGGTCGCGACAACTTCGAGTCGCTCGGTCGCGGCGAGTACGGCGGCAAGGCCGCCCTGCCGGTCTGGATCGACTACATGCGGGTGGCGCTGGAAGACCGCCCCATCGCCGACAACACCCCGCCCGCCGGCATGGTCAAGGTCGGCGTGGCGGCGAACGGAAGCCTGCTGCCGCAGGCCAGCAGCGGCATCACCGAATGGGTCAAGACCGAAGACCTGGAGCGCATGCAGGCCTACGCCGAGTACGACAGCTACGGCCCGGAAGCCAACCAGGCCGAAGAGACGTTCGACATCTTCTGACCGTGCTAGCGTGGTCGCGCCGGCCTTCCGGGCCGGCTGCGGCCGCTCCGACGGGCCGCCGCATGCCGCCGCACAGTGGAGGCTCGCCATGCCACGTCACAAGCCGCAGGCCCGATCATCCAAGGCGACCAGCCGCCACGCCCAGCACCAGCAAACCCGGGTCCGCGAGCGCCGCGACCGGCTCGCCCGCGAAGCCGCCCGGCTGATGGCCGAGGGTGGCCTGCGGGACTACCACCAGGCCAAGCTCAAGGCCGCGCAACGCCTGGGCATCTTCGACGACGCCTCGCTGCCGGGCAATCGCGAGATCGAAGAAGCGCTGCGCGAGTACCAGCGGCTGTTCCACCCGGACCAGGGCGACGAACTGCGTCGGCGCCGGGAGGCGGCGCTTCGTGCGCTGGATTTCTTCGCCGCGTTCGAGCCGCGCCTGGTCGGGCCGGTACTGGACGGCACCGCCGATGCCCACAGCCCGGTGACACTGCTGTTGCACAGCGACGACCCCGACGCAGTGCCGCATTACCTGGACCAGCACGGCATCCCGGCCGAGGCCGGCAGCCGCCGCCTCCGGCTGGATCGCGAGCGCCATGGCGAGTTCCCGGTCTGGCTGTTCGGCGCGGAAGAACTGGCGTTCGAGCTGACCGTGCTGCCGCGCAACCTGCTGCGTCAGGCACCGCTGTCGATGATCGATGAAAAGCCCATGCCGCGGGCGAGCGTGGCGCAAGTACGACAGTTGCTGGATGACGGGGGCAGCGCGCCGGCCTTCCCTTGACCACGAAACAAAAAAAACGCCCCGCGGTGCGGGGCGTTGTCACAGCGGACCGGATGCGTCCAGTACTCAGCGTGCGTCCATGCCGACATAGTCGCGCTGGACAGCGCCGGTGTAGACCTGGCGCGGACGGCCGATCTTGTTCTCCGGATCGTTCTGCTGCTCCAGCCAGTGGCTCACCCAGCCGGCGGTACGGGCCAGGGCGAACATCACGGTGAACATCTCGACCGGAATGCCGAGGGCCTTGTAGATGATGCCCGAGTAGAAATCGACATTCGGGTAGAGCTTGCGCTGAACGAAGTACTCGTCCTTCAGCGCCGCCTCCTCGAGCTTCATCGCCACGTCCAGCAGCGGGTCGGACACGCCGAGCTGGCCCAGCACCTCATGGGTCATCTTCCGCACCAGCGCCGCGCGAGGGTCGTAGTTCTTGTAGACGCGGTGGCCGAAGCCCATCAGGCGGAAGCCCGAGTCCTTGTCCTTGGCCCTGTCGATGGCCGACTGCACGTTCTCCGGGCGGCCGATCTCGTTGAGCATCTTCAGCACGGCCTCGTTGGCGCCGCCGTGGGCCGGACCCCACAACGCGGCCACGCCCGAGGCGACGCAGACGTACGGGTTGGCGCCGGTCGAACCGACCAGGCGGACGGTCGAGGTGGAGGCGTTCTGCTCGTGGTCGGCGTGCAGGATGAACAGCAGGTCCATCGCCTTGGCCGCAACCGGATTGAGCTCCAGCGGCTCGCTCGGCACTTCGTACAGCATGTGCAGGAAGCGCGTGGTGTAGTCGAGGTTGTTGCGCGGATAGCGCAGCGGCCAGCCGATCGAATGGCGGTAGCAGGCCGCCGCTATCGTCGGCACCTTGGCGATCAGGCGGATCGCGGCAAGGCGGCGCTGCTCGGGATCCTCGAGGTCGAGATCGTTGTGGTAGAAGCTCGCCATCGAACCGAGCATGCCGACCAGCATCGCCATCGGGTGCGCATCATGGCGGAAGCCACCGAGAAAGCTCTTGAAGGCCTCGTGCATCATCGTGTGATGCGTCACTTCGTGCTCGAAGACACCGAACTGCTGCTGGGTCGGCAGCTCGCCGTTCATCAGCAGGTAGGCGACCTCGAGGAAGCTCGACTTCTCGGCCAACTGCTCGATCGGGTAGCCGCGGTAGAGCAGCACGCCCTCTTCGCCGTCGATGTAGGTGATCGCCGACTTGCAGCTGGCGGTCGCGGTGAAGCCCGGGTCGTAGGTGAAGCAGCCGGTCGCCTTGGGCAGCTTGCCGATATCGATGCAGGGCGCGCCCAAAGTGGGCTGCTGCACCGGCAGCTCGACGCGGTTGTCGCCGGCGGAAAGGGTGGCTTGGGCAAGCGCCGGGGCGCTGGAGTTTGAATCGGACACGAAGCACTCCTCGTTTCTGCGCGCTCGCGACCTTGCGTCGGCGAACGGACGGGGTGGGCAGAGGGTCGCGGGCTGCGCCGCGATGCGTCGATTATCGCACAATGCCTTGGCGCATGGTCCCGCGGCCCCGGCGCAACGGCTCCGTTCCCGCAACGGGATTGCGTCCGGAATCGAAGTGCGGATTGCGGCCGGATCCGCTGAAAACGACAACGGCCGCCCTGCGGCGGCCGTCGTGCGACAACGTGCGGTACGGCGCTTACTTGGCGTAGCGCTTGCGGAACTTGTCCACGCGACCGCCGGTATCCATGATCTTGTGCTTGCCCGTGTAGAACGGGTGCGAGGCCGACGAGATGTCGATCTTGATCAGGGGATACTCGTTGCCGTCCTCCCACTTGACCGACTCCTTGCTGCCAAGGGTCGAGCGGGTCAGGAACTGGAAGTCCGTGGTCACGTCCTGGAACACGACTTCGCGGTACTCGGGATGGATGCCGGCTTTCATTGGCACTCACCAATTATGCGGAGGGAAGCGCGGCAGTATAGCGGGCACTCCCGGCCCGGCGCAAGTCCGATCCACGCCCGCTACCCGGCCCCGAGGGCGGCCTCGATCAGGCGCTCGAAACGGATCTGGTCGTACCGCATCAGGATCGCCGCGTTGTCCGCGCCACCGCCCCGCCGCTGCCAGTCGACCACGGTGGCACCGCGGCTGTGGCGGCCCGACAGCTCGATCGCCAGTGGGCGCTCGGCGATCTCCAGTGCCCCCGCCGGCTCCAGCGCGAAGGCCATCGCCAGTGCATCGGCCGAGTGCCAGCGATCGCCGCGGCTGTCCCCGGACCATTGCCGGGTCTTGCGCGAGATGCGCTCGTAGAACGTCGCCCGCGCGGTGCCGCACGCAAGCCAGCGCTCGACATCGGCGTGCAGGAAGCCGTGTTCGAGCACGGCTTCCCAGTCGGCCAGGTCGATCCGGGGAAATGCATCGAACACGATGTGTGCCGCCTCGGGATCGAAGCCGATGTTGAATTCGGCGACCGCGCTGGTGTTGCCGCGGCCGGTCACCGCGCCGCCCATCACCACCAGACGCTGGACCCGCTGCGGCAGCGTCGGGTCGAGCTTGAGCGCGAGCGCGACGTTGGTCAGCGGCCCGAGGGCGACCAGCAGCAGCTTGCCCGCGTAGCGGTGCGACAGCCGCAGGATCGCCAGCGCCGCGTGCTCGGCTTCGGCGCCGCGGACCGCCGGCTTGAAACCGACATCGCCAAAACCGTCGCGGCCGTGCACGTAGCCGGCGTCTTCGGCCAGGTGCAGCAGCGGCGCCGCGCACCCGGCGAACACCGGCACGTCGGCGCCGACCACCTCGCACAGCTTCAGCGCGTTGGCGACGGTGTATTGCAGGCCCACGTTGCCGGCGGCGATGGTCAGGCCGACGACGTCATGGGCCGGATCGTTGAACGCCATCAGCAGCGCGAGGGCGTCGTCGACGCCGGGGTCGGTGTCGATCAGCAGCGGGATCTTGTCGGTCATGCGTCGATTATGCCCGTCAGGCGCCGGCGTAGCGGACCGCGCTGCCGACCCAGCGCGCGACGATCGCGTCGGCGGCGGCAGGTGATTCGCCCAGCAGGCGTTCGGCGATCGCGTGGACTTGCGGCAGCAGGTCGGCATCGCGGGCCAGATCGGCGAGCCGGAATCCGGCCAGTCCGGTCTGGCGCGTGCCCAGCAGTTCGCCCGGCCCGCGGAGCTCCAGGTCCTTCTCGGCGATCAGGAAACCGTCGTTTGTCTCGCGCATGGTTTCCAGCCGTTGCCGGGCCAGTTGCGACAACGGCGCCCGGTACAGCAGCACGCAGCTAGACGCCGCGCGGCCGCGTCCCACCCGGCCGCGCAGCTGGTGCAACTGCGCGAGGCCGAGGCGCTCGGCGTTTTCGATGATCATCAGCGACGCGTTGGGGACATCGACGCCGACCTCGATCACCGTGGTCGCCACGAGCAGGTCGATGTCGCCGGCCTTGAACGCAGCCATCGTCGCCTGCTTCTCGGCCGCCTTCTGCCGTCCGTGGACCAGCCCCACACGCAGCCCCGGGAGTTGCGCCGACAAGGCCTCGAACGTGCTTTGCGCGGCCTGGGCTTCGACCTTCATCGCGGCGCCGGGCTTGTCGGACTCCTCCGGGTCGTCGATCAGGGTGCACACCCAGTACGCCTGCCGGCCGTCGGCGCAGGCGCTGCGGATGCGTTCGACCAGCTCCGGCCTGCGTTCGGCGCTCAACGCGACCGTATGCACGGGGGTACGGCCGGGTGGCAGCTCGTCGATCGCCGACACGTCCAGGTCGGCGTAGGCCGACATCGCCAACGTGCGCGGAATCGGCGTGGCGGTCATCACCAGTTGGTGGGGCACGGTGTGTCGGGCGGCGAGTGTCCCGGCGATGGGGTCGGCCGCCGCGCCCTTGTCGCGCAGGGCGAGGCGCTGGTGCACGCCAAAGCGATGCTGCTCGTCGACGATGGCGAGGGCCAGATCATTGAAAACGACGCCCTCCTGCATGAGTGCGTGGGTACCGACCACGACCTGCGCCTCGCCCGCGGCCACCGCCTCCAGCACGCTCGCGCGGGCACGCCCGGTGACCTTGCCGGCCAGCCATGCCACCCGCACGCCAAGCGGCTCGAGCCAGCTGCGCAGATTGACCAGATGCTGCTCGGCCAGCAGTTCGGTGGGCGCCATGAGTGCCGCCTGGCGCCCGGCGGCCACCGCGAGCATCGCCGCGAGCGCCGCGACCACGGTCTTGCCGCTGCCCACGTCACCCTGCACCAGCCGGAGCATCGGCGAAGGCCGCGCAAGGTCGACAAGGATCTGCCCGAACACGCGCTGCTGCGCGGCGGTGAGCTGGAACGGCAGCGCGTTACGCAAGCGGGTGGCCAGCCCCGCGTCGTCCAGCACAGGGGCGGCGTTTGCCTGCTGGGCGATGCGCTGGCGCCGCAGGCTCAGGTGATGGGCCAGCAGCTCCTCCAGCGCGAGCCGGCGCTGGGCGGGGTGGCGCCCGGCGAGCAGCGTGGCCAGGTCGGCGTCCGCCGCTGGCCGGTGCACCATCAGCAGGGCCTCGCGCAGCGACGGCAGCCGGAGAGGGTGGCGGACGTGCGCGGGCAACAACTCCAGCGCATCGTCATCGGGTAGGCGGTCGAGCGCCAGGCCGATCAGCCGGCGCAGCGAGGCCGGCCCGATCCCTTCGATGGACGGATAGACCGGGTCGAGCCGGTCGCCGAGGGGGTCGTCGGCCGCATCATCGAGGATTCGGTAACCCGGATGGACGATCTCCAGTCCGTGCTGCCCGGGCCGCGGGGTTCCGTAGCAGCGGATGCGGGCACCGGGCCGGAACTGGTTGACCTGCGCCGAACGGAAGTGGAAGAAGCGCAGCACCACGGTGGCATGCGAATCGTCGCCAACCGCGATCCGCAGCATGGGCCGGTAGCGGAAGCCGCGCTCGACCGCCTCGACCCGCCCTTCCACCTGTGCCGCCACGCCGGGCTGCAGCGCACGGATCGGGGTCAGCCGGGTTCGGTCCTCGTATTGACGTGGCAACTGCAGCCACAGGTCCTGCAAGGTGGCCAGCCCGCGTGCGGCGAGCTTTTCGGCCAGCTTCGGCCCGCAGCCGGGCAGTGCCGTCAGCGGGCTGTCGCCGATCGCGGCCAGCGCCGGCGCGGCGATGCGGGCGCTGCGTCTAGCCAACGACCAGGACGGCGTCGACTTCGAACGCGGCGCCCTTGGGCAGCGCCGAGACCTGGATGGTCGAGCGCGCCGGATACGGCGCATCGAAATACTCGGCCATCACGGCATTGACCGTGGCGAAATCGCCAAGGTCGGTGAGGTAGAGCCCCAGCCGGGCCACCCGGTCCAGCGAGCCGCCGGCCGCGGTGCAGACCGCCTTGAGGTTGTCGAACGCGCGTCGCGCCTGCGCGCCGATGTCGCCGCCGACCAGTTCGCCGGTGGCGGGGTCGAGCGGGATCTGGCCCGACAGGAACACCGTGTCGCCCATGCGGACGGCCTGCGAGTAGGGACCGATCGCGGCCGGGGCCTGGTCGGTGTGGATCGGGGTACGGGACATGCGCGCTCCGGCGGGTTCGGTGGGGTCGCATTGTAGGAGCCGCCGCCGCGGCCTGCCAAAGACCGCCGGGGCGGCGCGCCGCTACATGCGCTGGACGCCGACCACCACGCCGAGCCGGCGCACGCGACGGATCACGTTGGCGAGGTGGCGGCGGTCGCCGACCTCGATGGAGAAGCGCAGCACCGCGATATGGGTATCGCGCTCGAGGTATTCGACCCGGTCGATGTTGGACTCCGCCTCGGCGATCGCCGCGGCGACCTGGGCGAGCGCGCCGGGGCGATTGTCGACTTCGATCCGCAGTGCCGCGCTGAAGTCGCCGCTGACCTTGCGGTCCCAGCCGATCGCGACCCAGCGGTCGGGCGACTTGCGGTAGTCGGCGACGTTCGGGCAGTCGAGCCGGTGCACCACCAGGCCCTTGCCGGCGGTGTGGTAGCCCATGATCTCGTCGCCCGGCACCGGCAGGCAGCAGTTGGCGAAGCTGATCACCCCGCGTTCGGCGCCGGTGATCAGGATCCGGTCGCGGCTCGGCGGCAGTGGACCGGGCTTGCGCTGGCCCGCCCGCGCGCCGGGCTCGCGCGCGAGCTGCATGGCGACCTGGCTCGGCATGCGGTTGCCCAGCGCGATGTCGGCCAGCAATGCTTCCAGTCGCGGATACCTGTGCTCCTGCAGATACGCCTCGACGCGGGTCGAAGGCACCCGTTCCAGCGAAGTGGCGAGTGCCTCGAGCGCGCGGTCGAGCATGCGATGGCCGAGCTGCACGGCATCCTCGTGCTCGATGTGCTTGAGCTGCTGGCGGATCGACGTGCGCGCCTTGCCGGAGACCACGAATTCGAGCCATTGCGGCTTGGGCATCGACGACCGGGCCGTGATGATCTCGACCCGCTGGCCGTTGGCCAGGCGCGTGCGCAACGGCACCAGCTTGCCGTCCACCCGCGCCGCGACCGCCTGGTTGCCCACGTCGGTATGCACGGCGTAGGCGAAATCGAGCGCGCTGGCGTTGCGCGGCAGCGACAGGATGTCGCCCTTTGGGCTGAACAGGTAGACCTCGTCGGGGAACAGGTCGACCTTGAAGTTTTCGAGGAACTCCAGCGACGAGCCGGTCGCGTGCTGGGTCTCCACCAGCCCGCTGATCCAGCTGTGGGCGCGGCTCTGCGCGCTGTTCGGCCCCTCGCTGCCGTCCTTGTAGGACCAGTGCGCGGCGATGCCCTTCTCGGCGATCAGGTCCATTTCCTCGGTTCGCAGCTGGACCTCCACCGGGGAGCCGTAGGGCCCGAACAGCACCGTGTGCAGCGACTGGTAGCCGTTGGCCTTGGGAATGGCGATGAAGTCGCGGAACCGCGCGTCCAGCGGCTTGTAGGTGGCGTGCACCACGCCCAGCGCGTGGTAGCAGTCGGCCACGCTGCGCAGCACGATGCGGAAGCCGAACACGTCCATGACCTGGGTGAAGCTCTTATGTTCGGCGCGCATCTTGGTGTAGATGCTCCAGGGCGACTTCACCCGGCTGATCAGCCGGTGCGAAAGCTTCTCCTTGGCCAGGCGCTGGGCGAGGTTGGCCTCGATCTGCACCAGCGCCTCGCGCCGCACCACCGGCTGGGTGCGGATGCGCTTTTCCAGTACCGCGTGGCGCCACGGGTACAGCGCGCGGAAGCCGAGGTCCTGCAGTTCGGCCTTGATCAGGTTCATGCCCAGGCGCTGGGCGATCGGCGCGTAGATCTCCAGCGTCTCGCGGGCGATGCGCGCGCGCGATTCGGCGTTCTTGGCCCCGAGCGTGCGCATGTTGTGCAGGCGGTCGGCGAGCTTGATCAGGATGACGCGCAGGTCGCGCGACATCGCCAGCAGCATCTTGCGGAAGCTCTCGGCCGCGGCCTCCTGGCGGTCGCGGAAGTGCAGCTTGTCGAGCTTGGTGACGCCATCGACCAGTTCGGCCACGGTCTCGCCGAACTCCACGGCGATGCAGCCGCGCGTCAGCGGGGTGTCCTCGATGGTGTCGTGCAGGATCGCCGCGATCAGGGTTTCGACGTCCAAGCCCTGGTCGGCCAGCACCCGGGCCACCGCAACCGGATGGGTGATGTACGGCTCGCCGGACTTGCGGGTCTGCCCCGCGTGCGCCGCCGCCCCCACCGCCCAGGCACGCCGCAACAGAGCGCGCTGCGGCTCGGGCAGGTAAGCCGCCGCCTGTTCCAGCTCGCGCAGGTAGTCCGGCGGCGTGTCTTCGTCGGCTACGGGCAGGCTCAGGGCGGGTTCAAGCGGGGTCATCGGGTCAATCTACGCGTCGGGCGCGGCAAGGCGCAATGCGCGTTCTTCCCGAGTCAGCGACCTCGTTCATCGGTGCGGAAAGCCCATCGCCAAAGCGGGACACACCTTGCGACAGAGCCAGGACCGCCGGGCGCCACGCGCAACCGCCCTTTTCGGGGTGAACACTCCGCGGCAGGCCCCGAAAAGCAGAAGCCCCGCACTTGGCGGGGCTCCGGACACCTGCCGTACCGGGCTGACTCAGTCGTCGCCCTTGGACAGGTCGTCGTCGGCGACCACCTCGGCGGCGGCCCACTCCAGCGCTTCGCGCTCCTTGCGCTCGCGCTCGGCCTTTTCCACAGCGTCGACGTACTCGGCGTTGATCTGGCGGGCGGCGATCTCGCGCAGGGCGAGCACGGTCGGCTTGTCGTTGGCTTCGGTGTTGTCCAGCTGCGGCTCGACGCCGTTGGCCAGCTGGCGGGCGCGCTTGGCGGCCATCATGACGAGTTCGAAACGGTTGTCGACCACCTGCAGGCAGTCTTCTACGGTGATGCGGGCCATGGGGCTCCCGGCGGCCTGGCGGCCGTCAATGCGGATACAAAGGGGACGGGAGTGTAGCCGAGCACCCGCCGACAGGCAAGCATCGACTTTCCAATCAATGACTTAGGAGCTACGGCTCGCTGGCCAGCAGCTGGCTGATCAGGCGGCCGTGGCGGGCGACCTGGGCCTCGCGGCGCAGGCGGCTGGCGGTGAAGATCGCGCACATCTCGTCGACGGCGGTGGCGAAGTGCTCGTTGACGATGACGTAGTCGAATTCGCCGTAGTGCGACATCTCCTCGCGCGCGGCGGCGATGCGCTGGGCGATCACCGCCTCGCTGTCCTGGCCGCGCGCGCGCATGCGCTGCTCCAGCGCGTCGCGCGAGGGCGGCAGGATGAACACGCTGACCGCGCCGGGCACCTTGGCCCGCACCTGCCGCGCGCCCTGCCAGTCGATCTCCAGCAGCACGTCCTTGCCGCTGGCCAGCTGCGGTTCGACCGACTGCCGCGCGGTGCCCTTCCAGTCGCCGTGGACCCGGGCGTGTTCGAAGAAGTCGCCGGCCTCGACCATGCGCTCGAATTCGCCGGCCTCGACGAAGTGGTAGTGCTCGGCATGGCGTTCGCCCGGCCGCGGCGCGCGCGAGGTGAACGAGATCGACAGGCAGATGTTCGGATCGCGCACGAGCACCGCGTTGACGATGCTCGACTTCCCGGCGCCGGACGGCGCGGCGACGATATAGAGGGTTCCGCGCATGGTCATTCGATGTTCTGCACCTGTTCGCGGACCTGGTCGATCAGCACCTTGAGCTCGACCGCCGCGGCCGAGCTGCGTGCGTCGACCGACTTGGAGCCGAGCGTGTTGGCCTCGCGGTTGAACTCCTGCAGCAGGAAGTCGAGCCGGCGGCCGACCGCCTCGCGCAGCTTCAACACCCGCCGCGCCTCCGCGACGTGCGAGTCGAGCCGGTCGAGCTCCTCGTCGACATCGAGTTTCTGCAGCCAGATCACCAGCTCCTGTTCCAGCCGCCCGGGATCGGCAGGCTGGGCGAGGTCGGCCAGCCGCGCCTCGAGCTTGGCCCGCTGGCCGGCACGGATCCGCGGCATCAACTCGCGCACCTCGGCGGCGATGCGGGCGATGCCGTCGACGCGCTCGTTGATGGCCGCGGCGAGCTTGGCGCCCTCGCGCTCGCGCGCGGCAACGAACTCGTCGAGCACCTCGTCCAGCAGCGCCAGCGCCTCGGCCTTCAGCGCGTCCGAATCGGTCGCCGGCGCCTGCAGCACGCCGGGGAACTGCAGCAGCTGAGTGAACTCGGTATGCAGGCCGGGAAAGCGCGCGTCGAGGTCGATCGCCAGTTCGCTGAGCTCGCGCAGGCGGCCGAGGTTGGCGTGCAGGCCGCCCTCGCCTTCCGGTGCGCGCAGGCGCAGGGTCAAATCGAGCTTGCCGCGGCCGATGCGCGCGGCGATGCGCTCGCGCAGTACCGGCTCCAGCGCGCGCAGGTCGTCGTGCAGGCGCACGCCGATCTCGAGGAAGCGGTGGTTGACCGAACGCAGCTCGCACCCGAGCGTGCCCCAAGGCGTCGCGCGCTCGCCGCTGGCGAAGGCGGTCATGCTGCGGATCATCGTGAATCCCAAGGCCGACAAGGGGCGAATGGTAAACTCGCGCGCCCCCAAGACGGTAATCGGCGCCATGACAGACGGCAGCAACGCGTTCACGCGACCCAGCGGCCGCGCGCCGGACCAGCTGCGCGAAGTGCGCATTGAACGCGGCTTCACCCGCCACGCCGAAGGCTCGGTGCTGGTCAGCTTCGGCGACACCCGGGTGCTGTGCACCGCCAGCGTCGAGAACCGCGTGCCGGGGTTCCTGCGCGGCAAGGGCGAAGGCTGGGTCACCGCCGAGTACGGCATGCTCCCGCGCGCCACCCACACCCGCAGCGACCGCGAGGCCGCACGCGGCAAGCAGGGCGGCCGCACGCTGGAGATCCAGCGCCTGATCGGCCGATCGCTGCGCGCCTGCGTCGACCGCAAGCTGCTCGGCGAACGCACCATCACCCTCGACTGCGACGTGCTCCAAGCCGACGGTGGCACCCGCACCGCCGCGATCACCGGCGCCTATGTGGCGCTGGTCGACGCGATCAACGGGCTGGTCGCCTCGCGCGCGATCAAAGTGCCCAACGGGCGTTCGCCGGTATTCGGCGCGATCGCCGCGGTGTCAGTCGGCATCTACCGCGGCGTGCCGGTGCTCGACCTCGACTACGCCGAGGACTGCGACTGCGACACCGACATGAACGTGGTCATGAACGACGGCGGCGGCTTCATCGAGCTGCAGGGCACCGCCGAGGGCCACGCGTTCCGCCGCGACGAGCTCGCCGCGATGACCGCGCTGGCCGAGCTCGGCATCGCCCGGCTGGTCGAAACGCAGCGCGAGGCGCTGGCCGGGTGAACGCGCCGGGGCTGCGCCGGATCGTCGTCGCCAGCGGCAACGCCGGCAAGCTGGCCGAGTTCAACCGCCTGCTCGGCGAGGCCGGTTTCGAGTTCGTCGCGCAGGGCGAGCTCGGTGTGGAGGACATCCCCGAGACCGGCCTGACCTTCGTCGAGAACGCCCTGCTCAAGGCCCGCCACGCCGCCCGCGTGACCGGCCTGCCGGCACTGGCCGACGACTCGGGGCTGTGCGTCGACGCCCTCGGCGGCGCCCCCGGCCTGTATTCGGCGCGCTACGCCGGCGAGCCCGGCAATGCCCAGCGCAACATCGACAAGCTGCTGGCCGCCCTTGCCGACATCCCCGAGGACCGCCTCGGCGCGCACTTCCACTGCACCCTCGCCCTGCTGCGCCACCCCGACGACCCGCGTCCGCTGATCGCCCAGGGCGAATGGCACGGCCGCGTCCTTACCGCCCCGCGCGGCACTGGCGGGTTCGGCTACGACCCGCTGTTCCTCGATCCGGATACCGGATTGACAGCGGCGGAGCTCGACCCAGCGACCAAGAACCGCACCAGCCATCGCGGGAAGGCGTTGGCGATCCTTCAAGAGCAACTTGCGCGTAGCTGAGCGGGTTTGCGTCGACCGGGTAGAACGGCTGGAAGGAATCGCAGGGGCGCCTGTCGAGTAGTCCGCACAGTCGCTCCCCGATACTCGCTTGGTGTGCGGGCTACCCGACAGGCGCTTTGATGGGTCGCTGGAGCTTGTGGGGAAAGCGGGTAGATCGGGCCCCGCCAGTACCGGTTCTCGGATCGCGGCTGGAGCCGCTCCTACAAAGGCGTGGCTGATCTGACAGTTGCGTCTCTGCTCTTGCCGATGTCGCCATCGTCGACGCAGCTCGTCTCCTCACGGCAGCGGCCCGGTCCTCCCTCCCGAAGGAAACGCAACGGCACGCGTGGCGTGGGTGGCGGGGGAGTTGCGGAGAGCAGGCCATGGATGGCCTGCGGCCCCGAGTCGGGACAGGACGTCCCGACCGAGGGGCGGAGCCAACTCCCCCGCCGCCCGCGCCACGCAGCGCGCCCCATCCGAAGCCGCTCTTCGCTCTTCGCTCTTCGCTCTCCGCCCTTCAGCTTTCACCCTCACCCGCCCCACCAAAAGCCCGCGCGCACCGCCAAGTGGGACAATTGCCACGTGAGCCAGCCCCTGACCCCGCCCCCCCTCTCCCTCTACGTCCACATCCCGTGGTGCGTTCGCAAATGCCCCTACTGCGACTTCAACTCGCACGAAGGCCGCGGCGAACTCCCCTTCGCCGCCTACGTCGATGCCCTCCTCGCCGACCTCGACCACGACCTCCCCCTCGTCTGGGGCCGCACCGTCCAGACCGTCTTCTTCGGCGGCGGCACCCCCAGCCTCATGCCGCCGGACTTCATCGATCGCTTCCTGCAGGGCGCCAGCAGCCGCCTGCGCTTCGCCCCCGGCTGCGAGATCACCCTCGAAACCAACCCCGGCACCGCCGAGCACGGCCGCTTCGACGGCTATTGCAACGCCGGCGTCAACCGCCTCAGCTTCGGCATCCAGAGCTTCGACGACGGCTGCCTGCAACGCCTCGGCCGCATCCACGACAGCCGCGAGGCCGAGGCCGCGGTCAAGCTCGCGCAGGACGCCGGCTTCGACAACTTCAACCTCGACCTGATGTACGCCCTGCCCGGCCAGGACCTGGCGATGGCCGAACGCGACCTCGAACGCGCGTTCGCCCTGCAGCCGACGCACGTCAGCCATTACCAGCTGACACTGGAACCCAACACCGTGTTCGCCGCCCGTCCGCCGGCCGGCATTCCCGACGACGACCTCGGCTGGGACATGCAGGAGCGCTGCCAGGCGATGCTGGCCGATGCCGGCTACCGCCAGTACGAGGTCAGCGCCTACGCACAGCCGGGCCGCGAGTGCGCGCACAACCTCAACTACTGGACCTACGGCGACTATCTCGGCATCGGCGCCGGTGCCCACGGCAAGATCGCCCTCGGCCACGACGGGTCGATCCTGCGCCGCTGGAAGCACAAGCATCCGACGCGCTACCTCGCCGACGCCGGCAGCGAGGCCGCGATGGGTGGCGACGAGCGGATCGAGCCGGCGCGCCGGCCGTTCGAGTTCATGCTCAACGCGTTGCGGTTGATCGACGGCTTCGACCTGGCGCTGTTCGAAAAGCGCACCGGCCTCCCCGTGGCCAGCATCCAGCCCCGCCTGGACCAAGCCATCGAGCGGGACTGGCTGCGCATCGACGACGGCCACGTCCGGCCGACCGAACTCGGCCGACGCTTCGCCAACGATGTCATCGGGTTGTTCCTTCCGGAGTAAAGTCCGTTGGCCGGATGAGATTCGGCCGTGCCGACGAGACCTGAGTCCGCGGCACAGTCCCTCACCGCGGGCAAGCCGGCTGCAAAAAAGGGCCTAAAGTTCCCGGCGGCACCGCCGTTAACGCCTGCGGCCGCCCGCGCATTCACATTGGCACGGGTAGGCTCGAATCCGTTCCGCCCCCGTGGCGGACGCCCACCGACAGGATGGAGCCGACTGCATGCCCGATCGCCAGCCGCCGAGCCCCTCGCCGTCACCCCCGGCCCTGCCGCCGCGGGTGCACGACATCGTGCAGCGGTTGCTGACCTCGCTGTCGAGCGACTTCCGGCGTGAGCTGGACCGCCTGCTGGTGACGGTGGAATTGGAGCTGGCGCGGCAGGCCGAGCAGAGCCGCGACCCCAGCGCGCGCGCGCAGCGATTGGCCGCGGTGCGTGCGCTGCAGGTCAACGGCGGGCGGTTCGCGCCCGTCCTGTTGCGCCGGCTCGAAGCGGCGTTGATGGACATCCGCAATCCGCGGCCGGCCAACGAGGCGTTGCCGCCCACCACGCGCCTGGAAGGCCTGCGGCTGGTCGACGACACCGAAGTCGACGAGGACGCCGAGCTGCATTCGATCGCCGAGCGGCTCGCGCGACGAAGCCGGTTGCCGCTGCTGCTGCTCGGCCAGCGTTTCGGCGTGTTGGCGGGCGCCCCGGCCTTCGACGCCACCGACCTGCCGGTGGGGCCGCATTGCACCGCCGCCCACCTGAGCGCCGCCACTGCGGAACTCGGCGTCGATCTGGACACGCGGCTGCTGCTGTACCGGACCTTCGAGCGCCAGTTCGGTCCCGATTACGAAGCCATCGTCGAGTCGATGAACGCCCTGTTGGCCCGCGAACGCGTGCTGCCGGGGCTGACCTACGTGCCGTTGCGTCGGCCGCGACGGGCGGTGCGCTCCGACGATACCGCCACACCTGCACGCGGCGAGGACACCCAGTCCAGCACCAGCACCGGCGCGGGCGGCGGTGGGTACACCGGGTGGGCCGGCAGCCAGGGGGGCGAGCGCGACGATCCCGCGGTACGCGCCGACTCGGAGGAGACCGTGGCCCTACTGCGGCGGATGCTGGCCGGACGGGACTCGCCCCCCGCGGCGACGGAACCGCTCCGCCGCGAGCAGCCGGCGGTGGCATTGACGACCGCGGAGGTCGAAACCGCCCTGGCCACGCTGCAGGCCCGCAGCGCCGGCTCGGCCGCGCCGCCGGGCGTGGCCGCGATCCGCCAGGCCCTGCTCGCGCAAAGCCGGCTGCAGCGAGGCCATGCCGCCGCGCTGTCGCCCGAGGATAACCAGACCTTCGAGCTGGCCGACATGTTCCACCGCGAGGTGCGTCGCCAGCTCCGCCCGGACAGCCCGAGCCGGGCAATGGTCGACCGCCTGCAGATTCCGCTGTTGCGGGTCGCACTGCAGGACCCCGGGTTGTTCGTCGATCCGCAGCATCCGGCGCGCCGGCTGCTCAACGCCGTTTCCGAAGCGGGTGCGCGCTGGCTCGGCCCGGAGGAAATCGATACCGAATTGCTGGTCCAACTGCAGCACGCCGTCGAGCGCGTCGCCCTGCGCTCCGGCGAGGACCCTTCGGTATTCGCCACGGTCGACCAGTCGCTGCAGCAGCACTTCCGCAAGGTCGCCCAGCGCGCGGAGATCAGCGAACGGCGCCAGGTGGAAGCCGGGCGCGGGCGCGAGAAGCTGCTGCTGGCGCGGCGCCGGGCGCAGGCGGTGGTCGGCGAGGCGATCGGTAACCGCACCCCGCCCCGGTTTGTCGGCAACGTGCTCGAGCACGCCTGGGTGGACGCGCTGACGCTGGCCCTGCTGCGGCACGGCGTCGACTCGCCGGAGTGGCAGGAGCGGTGCGACGACACCGCAAGGATCGTCGCGGCCGGCATCACCGGCGAACCGCTCGATGCGCAGACTGGCGAGCGGGTCGCCCGCGCCCTGGTGCTGGTCGGCCATGACCGCGCCGAAGCCGATGCGATCACCGCCGTACTCACCGGCACGGTCGGCGAGGACGAGGAGCAGGGTGCATCGCGCACCGAACTGGCGATGAAGATCCGCGCCCGCACGCGCCTGGGCGAGGACGCTCCGGCAGCCCGCGCGTCCGCTCCGGAGCCGCTGACCGCCGAGGAGCAGGCGTGGCGGCAACGCCTGCTCGACCTGCCGCCGGGCACCTGGATCGAGTTCGATACCGCGACACCGGGTGGCATCGTGCGGCGCCGGCTGGCGTGGTCGAGCGCCCGCACCGGCGACGTGGTGTTCGTGAACCAGCGCGGCCAGCGCGTCGACGACGGCGTGCCTGCCGACATCGAGGCACTCGCGCGGCAGGTCACTGCGGGCCGTGCACGCGTGGTACCGGCCGAACGTGGCCGGCTGGTCGACGCCGCCTGGCACGCCGCACTGTCGGCGCTGCGTGGGCCGGAGCGAAACGGAGAGCCACGATGACCACCGAGGAATACCGCCGCGCCGACCGGTACGACGTCCCCGACACCGTGCAGGTCGTCGACACCATGACCGAGGCCGTGGTCGGTCGGCTGGGTAATATTTCCGAGACCGGCATGCTGCTGATCGCCCACGGCGCGCTGGTAGACGACGCGCTGTACCAGTTCC
This sequence comes from Lysobacter sp. CC-YZS074, assembly GCF_056739745.1. NCBI lineage: Bacteria > Pseudomonadati > Pseudomonadota > Gammaproteobacteria > Lysobacterales > Lysobacteraceae > Lysobacter > Lysobacter sp. CC-YZS074. The sequence continues at coordinate 2,733,182 of NZ_CP200301.1, forward strand.
GGCTGGAGGTCGACGGCGACCGAGGCCACGTCATCGAGGTCGGTGCGCACCTGCTGTGGCAGGACCGCGCCAGCGCCGCCGGGCAGACCTGGATGGGCTTCCGCTTCATCAAGGTGCTCGACGACCACGCCCGGCCGCTGCAGCACTGGCTGCAGTCGCTCGCCAGCCGCGCCGGCTAGCTGCGCGGCGCGCCCAGCCCGCGGTGGAACGGCACCGGCTCCGGCCGGTGCAGGCTGAAACCCTGTGCGTAATCGACGCCGATGTCGGCCAGCGCGCTCATGACCGCCGGGCTCGACACCCATTCGGCGATCACCACGAGCCCGCGCTGGTGGCCGATGTCGTTGACCGCCCGAACGATGGCGTAGCTCATCGGGTCGCTGAGCAGGTCGCGGATGAAGCTGCCGTCGATCTTGATGATGTCCACCGGCAGGTTCTTGAGATAGCCGAACGAGGACATGCCGGCACCGAAGTCATCCAGTGCCAGCTTGCAACCGGCCTCGCGCAGCCGCCCGAGGAAGCGGCTGACCTGCGACAGGTTGCGCACCGCCACCGTCTCGGTGATCTCGAAACACACCCGCTCCGGCGCGACCCCGTGGCGCTGCAGCAGGTCGAGGATCAGGTCGCCCAGCGACTCGTCCTCGATGCTGGCACCGGAGAGATTGATCGTCGCCAGCCTGAGGCGCTCGCCGCTGGGATGCAGCCGGTCGAAGTTGGCCAGCGCGGTCTCGATCACCCAGCGGTCGATCATCGGCATCAGGCCGTAGCGCTCCGCCGCCGGCATGAACGCACCGGGCAGCACCAGCCGCCCGTCCTGGTCGCGGAAGCGCAGCAGCAGCTCGATGTATGGGCCGGCCGGGTCGGCGGTCAGCGGCCAGACCTCCTGGTACTTGAGCAGCAGGCGACCCTCGGCCACCGCCCAGCGCAGGCGGTTGGCCCACTCCATCTCACCGTGGCGGCGGGCGGTCTCGTCGTCGCTGGCGGAATAGAAATGCACCCGGTTGCGGCCGCTCTCCTTGGCCATGTAGCAGGCGGTGTCGGCCTGCGCGAGCACGTCCTTGAACACCTGGCCGGGCTGGTCGAGCACCACCCCGCCAATGCTGGCGCTGATGGTGTAGGTGCGTTGCTCCCACGCGAAGACATAGCCGTCGATGCGCTCGCGCAGCCGCTCGGCCAGCGCAGCGGCGTCCGCCGGGTCGTGCAGGCCGGGCACGAGGATGCCGAACTCGTCCCCTCCCAGGCGCGCCAGCAGCGCCTCTTCCCGTGCCAGCAGTTCGCGCATGGTGGTGGCGAGCTGGATCAGCAACTGGTCGCCGGCGGTATGGCCGGACGTGTCGTTGATCAGCTTGAACTGGTCGAGGTCGATGTAGAGCAACGTCGCCGCCGGACCGCCGCTGGACAGTCCGTCGAGCACGCGCTCGACACGGCGCTCGAACTCGCGCCGGTTGTAGAGCTCGGTGAGGGCGTCGTGGCTGGCCTGGTAACCGAGCAGTTCGGTCAGCTGGCGCTGCTCGGAGATGTCGCTGGCGACCATCAGCAGCATGTCGTCGCCGCCGACCTCGACCCGTGCCACCGACACACTGGCCCAGAAGCGGTCGCCATTGGCGCTCACCAGCACCGCCTCCACCGGGCCGCCGCCGCCGGGCTCGCCGTGCTGCAGCCGCGCGCCCAGGCGCGGCTCCTCGAAGAGCTCGGCCAGCGAGAGCCCGCCCACCGCCTCGCCCAGCCGCAACCGCGAGGCCTGGTTGGCGTAGGTGATGCCACCGTCGGCACGCGCCAGCAGCACCAGCGCCGGCAGCAGTTCGTTGAGCACGCGGAAACGCTCCTCGCTTTCACGGAAGCGGCGGCTCATCCGCCAGCCCTCCTCCAGCGCGCGCCGGCGCGAGGTGAGCGCGGACCACACCAGCAGCGCCGACAACGCGCTGGCGAGCAGCCCGGGCCACAGCACCGACTGCGACCAGCGCGACATCGCCAGCGGACGCTCCAGCGAGTGCAGGCTGACCTTCCAGCGGCGGCTGCCGTACGTGACGAGCCGCCCGGCTTCGTGGCCGGCGTCAGGGTGATCATCGCGGTGCGAGTCGAACAGGGGCTGCACCGGCCCGTCGGTGACGTCGACCACCCGCACGTGGTGGGTCAATCCGGGTTCCGCGGGCAACGCGTTGCCGATGAGTTCGGCCACGTTGAACGAAATCGCGATCGAACCGCGCATGCGCTCCCGACGCTCGGCCACCGTCCGCGGCGGCGCACCCGGCTCGAACACCGGCAGGCGGACGGTGACCCCGGCGCGGGCCACGCCGTGCCCGTCGTTCTGCCGGCCCGGGTGTCGGCCTTGGGGCTGGTCCAGGACAAGCCCGGCCTGGACGCGCTCGCCCTGCGCCGGCTCGTCCTGCACCAGCCCGAAAGGCGCCGACAGGACCGGCCGGTCACTGTCGCGCGAGGCCAGCAGCGCGGCGAGGTTCGGCGGCTGACTGGCCACGTCCAGCCCCAGCAGTGCGGCGTTACCTCTGCGCGGCGCCACCATCGTGGTGATGAACCGGTCCCCGTCCGCACCGGGTCTCGCCTCGGCATACGCCATCGCCCGCAGGCTGGGCAGGCGTTCGCGCGGGCGCAGGTTGGCGTAGAGGTGGGCGAACTCCCGCGGCTCGACCTCCGACGAGGCCAGGAACAGGGTCTGCACCGAGCGCGCCAGCATCTCGCAGGCGCGCAGGCGGTCGAGGATGGCGGCCGTCGCGGCGTCGGCGGCGGCCTCCAGCCGGTCGCCCTGTTCGGCGTCGAGCTGCCGCTGCTGCGAAGTGGCCAACCACATCGACAGGACCACGCCCAGCAGGAGTGCGCCGAGGCTCCAGATCCAGGCCGCCACGCCCAATGGCGCAACGTGGACCGCCTCGAGTCCGGGCTGCGGGCCCGACGGGAATCCGTCAGAATCCTTGTTCTCCCGCAAGAGAACTCCCATGACCGCCCAAGAGATGCCGATGTTATACACGCAACACGTCGACGAGTTGCAACGACGCAGCGCGGCAGCACTGGAGCGCGGCGGCTTCGATCACCTGGTGGTGCCGAGCGGGTCCGTCCACTACCAGTGGTTCGACGATCGCGACTACCCCTACGCGGTCAATCCGCAGTTCAAGGCCTGGGCGCCGCTGGTCCGCAACCCGGGCAGCTGGCTGGTCCACACCCCCGGCGAGAAGCCGCGGCTGATCTACCTGCAGCCGTTCGATTACTGGCACGTGGTGCCCGAAGCGCCGGCCGGCTACTGGGTCGAGCACTTCGACATCGTGGTGATCCGCACCGCCGAGGAGGCGCTGCAGCACCTGCCGCGCGACCAATCGCGGTGCGCGATCCTCGGCGAGCCGCAGAGTGCGCTGGGTCCCGACAGCGCCTTCGCACCCAACAACCCGGCAGCGGTGGTGGACTACCTCGAGTTCCATCGCGCCATCAAGACGCCGTACGAGATCGAGATGATGCGCGCCGCCACCGCCCGTGGCGTGCGTGCGCACCGCGCCGCCGAGCGGGCGTTCCGCGCCGGGGCCAGCGAGTTCGGCATCCACCTGGCGTACTGCCAGGCCGCGCGGCAGGATGCCAACGATCTGCCCTACGGCAACATCGTGGCACTCAACGAGCACGGCGCGGTGCTGCACTACACCGACCGAGACCGGCTGCCGCCCGCGCAGCCGCGCAGCTTCCTGATCGACGCCGGCGCCAGCCACGACGGATATGCGTGCGACATCACCCGCAGCTACGCCCACGACACCGGCAGCGAGTTCCAGTCGATGATCGACGCGGTCGACGCGGCCGAGCAGCGCCTGTGCGACCGGGTGCGGGCCAATGTGGATTACCGGCAGATCCACCTCGACGCCCACCTGGAGATGGCGACGATCCTGCGCGACTTCGGCGTGGTCGACATGGCGCCCGAATCCATGGTGGAGACCGGGGTCAGCGCGAAATTCTTCCCGCACGGCATCGGCCACTACATCGGCCTGCAGGTGCACGACGTCGGCGGCTTCCTCGCCTCCGACCGCGGCGGCACCATCGACAAACCCGACGGCCATCCGTACCTGCGGCTGACCCGCGTGCTGGAGCCCGGCGCGGTGGTGACGATCGAACCGGGCATCTACTTCGCCGACCTGCTGATGCGGGAGCTGCGCGAGGGCGAGCACGCCGGCGCGGTCGACTGGGGCAAGGTCGATGCATTCCGCCCCTACGGCGGCATCCGCATCGAGGACGACGTGGTCTGCACCGGCGGCGACCCGCTCAACCTCACCCGCGAAGGGTTCGCTGCGCTGGATTGATCCCGACGCTGCTCCGCTTTGAAGCCGCCCGCGTCCCCAGGCCGCGGGCGGTTTCGTTTCCGGCGATGCGGTTGCAAGGCATGTTGCCCGGCGCCACTGCCGGGCACCCCGACCGGGCAGGCTTTTCCCGTTCTTGCAGGAGCGATCGACCGCGTTCTGGAGCCGGTCGATCGGCCGGGCATCCGACGCCTCGCGTCCTCAACCGTCGCCGCGCGCCGCCATGAACGCCTCGATTTCGTCGGCACTGCGGGCGAGCTTGTCGGTCAGCACCTTGTGGCCGTCCTTCGTCACCAGCACGTCGTCCTCGGTGCGGATGCCGATGCCGCGCCACTTGGCGGCGACGCTGGTGTCGTCGGGGCGGATATAGAGTCCGGGCTCGATCGTGAACACCATGCCCGGCTCGAGCAGGCGCGATTCACCGTCCAGACGGTAGTCGCCGACGTCGTGCACGTCGATGCCCAGCCAGTGACCGGTCTTGTGCGGATAGAAACGCCGGTAGGTGCGATCGGCGAGGTGCTTCTCGAGCTTGCCCTTCAGCAGGCCGAGCCTGAGCAGGCCTTCGGTCAGCGTTTCCACCGCCGCCAGATGCCCGGCCTCGTAGGGCGTACCGGGCCGCGCCTGCGCCATCGCGGCCGCATGCGCCTGCCCCACCAGCTCGTGCAGGATCCGCTGCTCCTTGCCGAAGCGGCCGTTCGCCGGGAACGTGCGGGTGATGTCGGCCGCATAGCCGGCGTATTCGGCGCCGGCGTCGATCAGCACCAGATCGCCGTCGCGCACCGGCCCGTTGTTGGCGACGTGATGCAGCACGCAACCGTTGCCTCCGGCGCCGACAATGGTGCCGTACGCGGGCACCGCGTCGCTGGCGCGGAACACGCGCTCGACTTCGGCCTGCAACTGGTACTCCTGCATGCCGGGGCGCACCGCCCGCATCGCGGCCTGGTGGGCGGCGACGGTGATGTCGGCGGCGCGCTGCATCAGGCGCAGCTCGTCGCGGTCCTTGAACAGGCGCAGCTCGTCGAGCAGGTGACCCAGCTCGAGGAACTCGTGCGGCGGCTTGTTGCCCATCTTCATCATCGCGCGTACGCGGTTGACCCAGCCGATGAGCTTGAGGTCGAACTCGGCGTCGCGGCCGAAGTGGTAGTACACCCGCGAGCGGCCCTCGAGCAGGCCCGGGAGGATGTCATCCAGGTCCGCGACCGGGTAGGCGTCGTCCAGCCCGAATGCCTCGACCGCGCCCTCGGGCCCGAAGCGCGGCCCGTCCCAGCCTTCGCGGTCGGGGTCGCGCTCGCGGCAGAACAGTACGGTTTCGCCGTGCTTGCGACCGGGCACCAGCACCAGCACCGCCTCCGGTTCAGGGAAGCCGGTCAGGTACAGCAGATCCGAATCCTGCCGATAGGGATAGTGGGTATCACGGCTCCGGATTCGCTCGGGCGCAGCTGGCAGAATCAGGATGGCGTCGTCGCCGGCGATCCGCATCAGTTGCCGGCGCCGGCGCGCGTATGCCCGGGGGGGCATGGTCAGGGGGGTGTGCATGTCAGTTCAATCGTTGGCGGTGCCGCGCGGCGAGCACGCAGTCGCCGTGCAGCAGCAGGGTGGCGACGCGCACGAACTCCTCGATCTCGGCCAGGGCCTGCTCGTCCTCCTCGTCGCCCTCCTCCTGCGCGGAGGCGGCCGCGAACTTCGCCAGGTCGCCCAGCGCCTCGAGGCTTTCCTCCGACAGCTTGGGCTCCGCGCCCGCGGCCAAGCCGAAACCGCCGAGGAACCCGCGGCACCAGTCGAACAGTCCGCCGCTGCGCTGCGCCAGCGAGGCGTCGGCGGCGGGCAGCAGCAGGGTGAACTCGAAACTGCGGTCCTCCAGCTGTGCCGTGCTCGCCAGCCGCAGCCGGTCCAGTGGACTGTCCTCGGCAGGTGCGGCCAGGGTGTCGTCGAGCAGGACGCGCGCCGGCCAGTCCCGCACCGAGGCGCCGCCGCCGGCGAGCCAGCCGCACAGGCTGCCGTGGAGTTCGGAAGCCGAACTCGCGAGGGCGAGACGGCGGATTTCGGCGTCGACCGCGGACAGGTCGGGCAAGTCGCTTTGCGACACGGGCATTCACCACGGATGGAAGGCCGCCAGTCTAGCAATCGCCCGCGGCCGGTCCGGCGCGGGTCGTACACGGCGGCGGCCGACGGCGGCGATGCCGGGCGGCGCTTGTTGTCGGCGCATACGGCTGCCTACACTGCCCGCTGCCACGCCAACCACCGCGGTGCCGTGCGATCCCCATTGAGCGCTTTCGCCCTGTGCCAGGGTCGCCGCGTCGCCGTACTGCTTGCCGCCCTCGTGCTCCTGGGCGCGGGGTGGACGGCGCCGGCCCAGGCCGCCACCCGCGACTTCTACTTCAGTCCGATCGGCAGCGAGCGTGGCCTGGCACAGAACTCGATCACGGCCCTGGTGCAGGACCGGCAGGGGTTCGTCTGGGTCGGCACCCAGGGCGGGCTGCACCGCTATGACGGCCAGCGCTACGTACCGTACCGGCATGATCCGCGCGATCCGGCCAGCCTGCCGGAGAGCTTCGTCACCGCGCTGGCACTGGAGGGCGAGGACGCGCTGTGGGTCGGGTTCTATTCGCAGTTCCTGTCCCGTATCGACCTGCACAGCGGGCGCATCGAGCGTTTCGCACCGGCAGACCCGAACCTCGGGCAGGCCGCTCGCCAGGTGGCGGCGTTGCTGGCCCACGATGGCGGGCTGTGGGTCGGCACGCTGGCGGGACTGCAACGCTTCGACCCCGCGACCGGCGAACATCGGCAGGTGCTGTCGTTGGACCCGCAGGCGCTGCGCGGCTCGCCGTACCAGCAGCTGGTCGCCGATCGAAGCGGCGGGCTCTGGTACGGCAACGCCGGAGGACTGTTCCGCATCGACGACCGGCTGCGGGCGCGGCTGGTCGGCGCGCCGGCGGCGGTACGCAGCCTGTTCCAGGATCGCGACGGCCAGGTGTGGGTCGGCCGCCGCGACGGCCTGTTCCGGGTCGGCAGCGAAGGGACGCTGGAAAAGGCCTGGCCACTGCGCGACACGGACGACAGCACCGGTATCCGTGCGATCACCCAGGCACCCGACGGCAGCCTGTGGGTGTCGGTGTACGGCTCCGGCCTGCTGCGGTTCGATCCCGGCTCGGGCGCGCACCGGCGGATCCGCGGGTGGTCGGCGGTCGCCGCGAGCCTGCCGGAGGACACGGTCAGCGCCCTGATGGTCGATCGCGGCGGCATGTTGTGGGTGGGCGGGCAATCGCGCGGCCTGGCGGTGACCGATCCGTCCGGCGCGCGCTTCAGCTATGCGCTGGACCTGGAGAGCCGCGGCGAGCGGCGCCCCGCGGCCGGGGACAGCGTCCGCGCCATTCACGAGGACGCCGACGCCACGCTGTGGATCGGCACCGATGAAGCCCGCCTACTTCGCTATTTCCCGGCCGGGGACCGGTTCGAGGACTGGACCGCCCGGCTGCCGCCGGCCTCGACGCCACGCCGGGTGGTGGCGATCGCCGATGCCGGGCATGGGCGGCTCTGGATGGCCACCAACGAGGGCCTGCTGCGGCTGACGCCATCGACCGGCACTTTCGAAACCATCGCACTAGGGACGTTCACCGACGTCAACCTTCGCAGCCTGCTGGTCGACCGCAGCGGTGACCTGTGGCTGGGCACGTTCAGCCACGGCGCGCTGCATTACCAGCGCGGGCGGAACCGCATCGTCCAGTACAGCCACAGCGAAGGCGACACCCGCCGGCTCGCGCATCCGACGGTGCATGCGTTGCTGCAGGACCGCCGCGGACGGATCTGGTTCGGCACCGGCGGCGGCCTGGACATGCTGGAACCGGCCAGCGGCCGGCTGCACCACCTGCGCGCGAAGGACAACGGCATGGACACCTTCCCGGGCGGCCTGGTGCGCGCCCTGCACGAGGGCGAGGACGGCACGATCTGGGTGGGTACGCACTCGGGCCTGGGCGAGGTGGTTGAGACCGCCGATGGCCGGATCCGCTTCTTGCAACCACTGGCCGAAGCGCTCGACGGCCGCATGCCGCCGGCGGTGTTCTCGATCGCCAGCCACACCGGGCCCCGGGGCGAGCGGCTGTGGCTTGGGACCGACGTCGGGGTGATCCGCTTCGATCCCGCGGCCGGCCTGGTCCGGGCCTTCGGCCTGGCCGACGGATTGCAGGACCTGGAGTTCAACGGCGGCGCGGTGGCGCGCCTGGCCGACGGCAGGATCGCGCTGGGCGGCGTGCGCGGACTGAACCTGTTCGACCCTTCGCGGATGCGGAGCGCCGATTACGTGCCGCCGTTGCGGCTGCTGTCGGCACGGGTCGGCGCCGACGCCCCGGACGAGGCCGGCGTGCTGTGGCGGTCCAGCCGGCTGGACGTACCCGACGGCGCCGACATCCTGCGGCTGCGGATCGGTGCGCTGGACTTCTCGCCGTCGGCCAACACCCGTTACCGCTACCGCCTGGACGGGTTCGACAAGGGCTGGGTCGACAACGGATCGCACGCGGACATCACCTATACCCGACTGCCGCCCGGCGACTACCTGTTCCGCGCGCAGGCGACGGACCGCGACGGGCACTGGAGCCCGCGCGAGCTGCAGGTCCCGGTCCACGTCGCGCCCCCGCTGTGGCGTCACCCGCTGGTCATCACCGCGACCTCGCTCGCGCTGCTGGGCCTGCTGGCCGCGCTGGGCTGGCGCTGGCACCGGCGCCGTCAGCGCGAGCAGGGCTGGTACCGCCAGATCAGCGAACGCGAGGAGCGACTCAAGCTGGCGCTGTGGGCGTCGGGTGAGCAGTTCTGGGATTACGACATCGGCAGCCGCGAGATCCACCGCATGCGCGTGCCGGAGCCGGCAGGCACCCGGCCGGCGGTCGCGGTGCACAACCATGTCACCAGCGACCGGATCATCCACGTCGACGACCTGCCGCGCGTGCGCGAGACCATGCTCCGCCACCTGCGCGGCGAGGTGGCACTGTTCATGTCCGAGCACCGCACCCGCGACGGCGAGCACGGCGACTGGCGTTGGGTCCGGGCGCGCGGGCGGGTGGTCGAACGCGGTGCCGACGGGCGCGCACTGCGGGTCGCCGGTACCGCGCGAGACATCACCCACAACCGCAGCGCCGAGCGCGAACGCCGCATCTCCAGCGAGGTGCTGCGTTCGATGGCCGAAGCGGTCGCGGTGTTCGACCGCAACTTCGAATTCGTGTCGATCAACCCGGCGTTCGAGCACATCACCGGGTACCGCGAAAGCGAGGTCATCGGCCGCTCGACCGGTCTGCTCGACAGCATCCAGCACGACCCGCGCTTCTACCGCCACATGCGCGACGAGCTGCAGCGCGAGGGCCGCTGGTCGGGCGAGATCTGGCAGCAGCGCAAGGACGGCGGAGAGTTCCTGTGCTGGTTGCAGGCGAGCGCGGTCGGCGACGAGGACGGCGAGCGCGATCATTTCGTAGTGGTGCTGAGCGACATCACCGACCAGAAACGCGCCGAGCAGGAGCTGCGCTACCTTGCCAACTACGACACCCTCACCAACCTGCCCAACCGCGCCCTGCTGTCGGAGCGACTGGCCCGCGCGGTCGACCGCGCCCGCACCACCGGCCGCCACGTCGCGGTGCTCTTCCTCGACCTGGACCGGTTCAAGGACATCAACGACTCGCTGGGCCACGCCGCCGGCGACCGCATCCTGCGCGAAGCCGCCCACCGTCTGCAGCAGACGGTGGGCCGGCACACCGTCGCCCGGCTTGGTGGCGACGAATTCACCGTGGTGCTGGAAGACCTGGAAACGGCGCAACAGGCGGACCGGGTCGCGCGCGACCTCATCGCGGCCTTCGAAATGCCGCTCGACGTCGGCGAACACCATGACGTGGTGATCTCGCCCTCGATCGGCATCAGCGTGTTTCCGGAGCACGCCCAGCAACCGGCCGACCTGCTCAAGCACGCCGATACCGCGATGTACCAGGCCAAGGCCATGGGCCGGCGCACCTTCATGCGCTACGCCGACAGCATGGACGTGGAGGTGCGGCGCCGCGCCACCATCTCCGCGGCGCTGCGCAAGGTGCTCGACCGTGGCGAGCTGTCGCTCGCGTTCCAGCCCCGGCTGAGCCTGGCGGACAACCGGGTCGGCGCGGTGGAGGCGCTGTTGCGCTGGCACAGCCCGGAGCACGGCGAGATCGGCCCCGCGCAGTTCATCCCGCTGGCCGAGGAAACCGGGCTGATCCTGGAGATCGGCGAATGGGCCCTGCGCGAGGCCTGCACCACCCTGAAACGCTGGCGCGACGAAGGCCTCGACAGCGTGTCGGTGTCGGTAAACGTGTCCTCGCTGCAGTTGCTGCGGGGCGAGCTGCCGGGGCTGGTCGCGCGTGTACTGGCCCAGACCGGGGTGCCGGCGGGGTGTCTCGAGCTGGAGCTTACCGAGAGCGTGATCATGGGCAACGCCGCCGAAACCGCCGCCACCCTGCAGGCACTGCGCGCGATCGGCGTCAGCCTGGCGATCGACGACTTCGGCACCGGCTACTCGTCGCTGTCCTACCTCAAGCGCCTGCCGATCAACACGCTGAAGATCGACAAGGAGTTCGTCGACGACCTCACCCACGATCCCGACGACGCGGCCATCACCAGCACCATCATCACGATGGCCCATTCGCTGGGATTGAACGTCGTGGCGGAGGGGGTCGAGAACGAGGCGCAGGTGGAGTTCCTGGTCCATCGAGGGTGCGACGAGATTCAGGGTTACTGGTTCGCCCGACCCATGGCGCCGGAGCCCTGCCTCGCCTTCCTCAGCGAGCGGCGGGTCGACATGGCGCTGCCCGGCTGAGGCCGCGGCGCGCCTTGACCGGCCTGCCGCGCCTGCTATCTTGCGCGGATGGACCGCGCCGAACTGCTCGCCCAACTCCAGCGCCTCGTCGAGCGCATTGACGAGTTGGCCGATCGCACGCGCCGGTTGCAGGACGAGAACCGCAGCCTGCGCCAGCAGCAGGAAGCACTCGCCGGCGAACGCTCGGCTCTGCTGGCCAAGAACGAGCAGGCGCGCGCGCGGGTCGAGGCCATGATCGCGCGGCTGAAGTCGCTGGAGCAGCACACTTGAGCACGACCCAGCCGGTGAGCATTCGTCTGCTCGATCGCGAATACACCGTCGGTTGCGAGCCCGACGAGCGCGACAGCCTGCTGGCGGCGGCGAAGCTGCTCGACGGCCGGATGCGCGAGATCCGCGGCACCAACCGGATGGCGGCGCTCGATCGCGTCGCGGTGCTGGCCGCACTCAATTTCGCCCACGAGCTGCAACAGCTGCGCGACGAGGACGAGAACCGGCATCGCGAACTCGCCCGCACTCTGGGCGAGTTGCAGCGCAAGCTGGACGGATTGCTCGACCCGGCCGCGCGGTAGATCCGCGCCGCGCTGAACTACACCCCAGCGAGGCCGATGGACGGCGTTCACCGCCGGTCGCAGAGCGCTATAATTCCCGCACGTCCTCTGCTGTGGACGACGGCGCGCGCAAACATTCGCCTTGTCCCTTAATCGCGACCGCGGGGGCGCAGCGGAAGCCCGGAGTGCAAGTCCGCCCTGGTAGCGGGAAGCCCGAAGGCCTCCAAGCGTCCCCACTTGAACCCCGGGTTCAAGGTCGTTTCGCGCGCATCGCCATCGGCGGAGGACTTTTTCTTTTCCCGGGCCGCCTGCGTCCGGATGAAGGCCACCGTTCCTTCGGTACTTTCACCCGCCCCAGCCATTCACCTGAGCGGATCACGCCGGATGACCGTCGATCGCGCCGACCTGTTGCGCCCCTTGCGTTCCGCACTTCGCCAGCGTCGACGCGACCTTCCGGCCGCTGAGCGTATCGCCGCCGCGCAGCGCTTGGCGCGGCACCTGCTGGCACTGCCGTTCGCTCCGGACTCGGGGTACGTCGGGGGCTATTGGGCGATGGACGGCGAAGTCGCGCTCCACGCATGGCAGCTCGGCCTGCCGCCCGGTTGCGTGTACTGCCTGCCGGTCCTGTCCGGCGACCGTCTGCGGTTCGCCCCGTGGCGGCCCGGCGATGATCTGGCCACGAACCGCTACGGCATCCCGGAGCCGAACATCTCCGCTGCTTCGCTCATCGACGCCGAGCAGATGGCGCTCGTGGCCATGCCGCTGGTGGGCTTCGACGCGCACGGGCAGCGGCTTGGCATGGGCGGTGGCTGGTACGATCGCACCTTCGCATTCCGCCAGGAGCAGGCTGCCCCACCGTGGCTGGTCGGCGCGGCGTTTGCGTCCCAACAGGTCGACCGGCTGGAGTCCGCCGTCTGGGACGTCGGCCTGGACGCGGTCTGCACCGACGCCGATATCCACGATTTCCGGACCACCCACACGAGATGACCACGCGCCGCCGATACTGGCTGATGAAATCCGAACCCGACGCGTTCTCGATCGATGACCTGCAACGGGTCGGAGTCGAGCCCTGGAACGGGGTTCGCAACTACCAGGCACGCAACTTCATGCGTGACGGCATGCGCGTCGGCGACGGCGTGCTGTTCTACCACTCCAACACCACGGTGCCCGGCATCGCCGGTACCGCCACCGTGGCCAGCCAGGCCTATCCGGACGACACCCAGTTCGACCCGGCGTCGGATTACTACGATCCGAAATCGACGCGCGAAGAGCCGCGCTGGCAACTGGTGGATATCGCGTTCGAGCGCAAGCTGTCGCGGACCATCTCGCTGGAAGAGATCAAGGGCCACGCCGACGAACTCGGCGAGGAATTCGCCCTGATCCGGCGCGGCAACCGGCTTTCGGTGTTCCCGGTATCCGCGGCCCAGTACAAATTCCTCCTCTCCCTTGAGTGACCCATGTCCGAAGCCAAGCGTCTCGCTGCCCTCAAAGCCATTGATTACGTCGAAGACGGCAGCATCGTCGGCGTGGGGACCGGGTCCACCGTCGCCTACTTCATCGAGGCCCTCGGAGGCATTCGCGGGCGCATCAAGGGCGCGGTCTCCAGCTCGGAGCAGAGCACCGACCGGTTGCGTGCGCTCGACATCGACGTACTCGACCTCAATGCCACCGGTCCCCTGTCGCTGTATGTGGATGGCGCCGACGAATGCGACCCGCACAAGCGACTGATCAAGGGCGGCGGCGCGGCGCTGACGCGCGAGAAAATCATTGCCGAGGCCAGCGCAAGGTTCGTCTGCATCATCGACCCGAGCAAGCAGGTCGATGTACTCGGGCGGTTTCCGCTGCCGGTGGAAGTGATTCCGATGGCCCGCAGCCTCGTGGCACGCGAGATCCTGAGCATGACCCGTGCGCAACCGGTCTGGCGCCAGGACGCGGAAGGGCGCGGCGTGATCACTGACAACGGCAACGCGATCATTGATATCCACGGTCTGGCGATCACCGATCCCCTGGCGATGGAACAGGCCATCAACCAGATTCCCGGAGTCGTCAGCGTCGGTCTGTTTGCCCGTCGGCCGGCGGATGTCGTGATTGTGGGCGGTGAACCGCCGCAGGTGCTGTAGCGCAGCGGCAGGTTTGCCGTGTCATTGCTTCTGACACCTGGACGACTGAGATCGCTTCTCCCGGCGGCGCGCCCCTCGGCAAGTTCACCCTGACCCGGGCATTCGACGCCGCACTGGTGGACGACCACCGGGTGTACCACGGCGTCACCCCGGTATCGGCCGGACCGGCCGAAGGCCCGTCCCACCGGGACGTGCTGGTGGTGACGTACCGCCGCGCCTGAGTGCGCCCCTCTCGGCCGTAGCCACCCGGCCGGCGCACCGTCTCCAGATCACCCGGGCCATCGCCGGAAGGTACGCCAAGGACACCGTTCACGCCTGCAGCGACGCCAAAGAAGAAGGCCGGTCCCTTTCGGGGACCGGCCTTCGGTGTAAATGCTCAGCGATGACCTACTCTCGCATGGCAAGGCCACACTACCATCGGCGCATGTGCGTTTCACTTCCGAGTTCGGGATGGGATCGGGTGGTGCCACACAGCTATTGTCACTGAGCAAGCTGTTGGAGCGTCGCCTTGTGGGCGCCAGCTCGCATGGGGTGGGACGTAGCGAAATTGGGTTGGAATGTCGACGCGTCGTCGAGTCCAAGGCCACTTGAGGTTATATGGTCAAGCCACACGGATCATTAGTACTGGTTAGCTCAATGCATTGCTGCACTTACACACCCAGCCTATCAACCACCTGGTCTTGATGGTTCCTTCAGGGGAGTCAAGCTCCCGGGAGATCTCATCTTGAGGCGCGCTTCCCGCTTAGATGCTTTCAGCGGTTATCGCTTCCGAACATAGCTACCCGGCAGTGCCACTGGCGTGACAACCGGAACACCAGAGGTTCGTCCACTCCGGTCCTCTCGTACTAGGAGCAGCCCCTCTCAAATCTCCAACGCCCATGGCAGATAGGGACCGAACTGTCTCACGACGTTCTGAACCCAGCTCGCGTACCACTTTAAATGGCGAACAGCCATACCCTTGGGACCGACTACAGCCCCAGGATGTGATGAGCCGACATCGAGGTGCCAAACACCGCCGTCGATATGAACTCTTGGGCGGTATCAGCCTGTTATCCCCGGAGTACCTTTTATCCGTTGAGCGATGGCCCTTCCATACAGAACCACCGGATCACTAAGACCTACTTTCGTACCTGCTTGATCCGTCGATCTTGCAGTCAAGCACGCTTATGCCTTTGCACACAGTGCGCGATGTCCGACCGCGCTGAGCGTACCTTCGTGCTCCTCCGTTACTCTTTGGGAGGAGACCGCCCCAGTCAAACTACCCACCATACACGGTCCCCGACCCGGATTACGGGCCCAGGTTAGAACGTCAAGCACGACAGGGTGGTATTTCAAGGATGGCTCCACCCGAACTGGCGTCCGGGTTTCACAGCCTCCCACCTATCCTACACAGACGAACTCAACGTTCAGTGTAAAGCTATAGTAAAGGTTCACGGGGTCTTTCCGTCTTGCCACGGGAACGCTGCATCTTCACAGCGATTTCAATTTCACTGAGTCTCGGGTGGAGACAGCGCCGCTGTCGTTACGCCATTCGTGCAGGTCGGAACTTACCCGACAAGGAATTTCGCTACCTTAGGACCGTTATAGTTACGGCCGCCGTTTACTGGGGCTTCGATCAAGAGCTTCGCCTTGCGGCTGACCCCATCAATTAACCTTCCAGCACCGGGCAGGCGTCACACCCTATACGTCCACTTTCGTGTTTGCAGAGTGCTGTGTTTTTGATAAACAGTCGCAGCGGCCTGGTCACTGCGACCCCCGCCAGCTATAGCCCGCATGGGCCACCAGCAGGGGTGCACCTTCTCCCGAAGTTACGGTGCCATGTTGCCTAGTTCCTTCACCCGAGTTCTCTCAAGCGCCTGAGAATTCTCATCCTGCCCACCTGTGTCGGTTTACGGTACGGTCTGCGTAAGCTGAAGCTTAGGAGCTTTTCCTGGAAGCGTGGTATCAGTCACTTCGTCCTAATGGACTCGTCTCGGTGCTCGGTGTTGATGGGATCCCGGATTTGCCTAAGATCCCCACCTACCGCCTTTCTCCGGGGCAACCAACGCCCGGTAGACCTAACCTTCTCCGTCCCTCCATCGCACTTACGCGAGGTGCTGGAATATTAACCAGCTTCCCATCGACTACGCATTTCTGCCTCGCCTTAGGGGCCGACTCACCCTGCGTCGATTAACGTTGCGCAAGGAAACCTTGGGCTTTCGGCGTGCGGGCTTTTCACCCGCATTATCGTTACTCATGTCAGCATTCGCACTTCCGATACCTCCAGCAGACCTCTCGATCCACCTTCAACGGCTTACGGAACGCTCCTCTACCGCGCATACAAAGTATGCACCCCAAGCTTCGGTTTACCGCTTAGCCCCGTTAAATCTTCCGCGCAGACCGACTCGACCAGTGAGCTATTACGCTTTCTTTAAAGGGTGGCTGCTTCTAAGCCAACCTCCTGGCTGTCTGTGCCTTTCCACATCGTTTTCCACTCAGCGGTAATTTGGGACCTTAGCTGTGGGTCTGGGTTGTTTCCCTTTTCACGACGAACGTTAGCACCCGCCGTGTGTCTCCCATGCAGTCTGTCCTGGTATTCGGAGTTTGCCATGGTTTGGTAAGTCGCAATGACCCCCTAGCCATAACAGTGCTCTACCCCCAGGAAGATTCACATGAGGCGCTACCTAAATAGCTTTCGAGGAGAACCAGCTATCTCCGGGTTCGATTAGCTTTTCACTCCTAATCACACCTCATCCCCTACCTTTGCAACGGGAGTGGGTTCGGGCCTCCAGTCAGTGTTACCTGACCTTCACCCTGGGCATGACTAGATCACCCGGTTTCGGGTCTATTGCCCGCGACTATGCGCCCTTATCAGACTCGGTTTCCCTTCGCCTCCCCTATACGGTTAAGCTTGCCACGAACAATAAGTCGCTGACCCATTATACAAAAGGTACGCAGTCACCCCGAAGGGCTCCTACTGCTTGTACGCACACGGTTTCAGGGTCTATTTCACTCCCTTCACCAGGGTTCTTTTCGCCTTTCCCTCACGGTACTGGTTCACTATCGGTC
>NZ_CP200301.1:2752500-3070306 GCF_056739745.1 Lysobacter sp. CC-YZS074
AAACTCTTCACTTAAGTTTTTCGACTCCACCCGAAGGCTTCGTCAATGCTTTGAGTGCAGAGAACGTCCCAGGCACCAAATTACTCGCTTGCATTGCTGCATTTGAATTGACTTGTTGCTCTGTTACGAACGTCTGCTGATCGACAACCGTCAACCCGCCAGACGCCCGCACAAGTCACCTGCGCACACTGTCAAAGATCTTCGGAACCGGCCTCAGCGCCGCGTTCCGTACTCGCCACCGAAGTGCCCGAGTGAGCCGCACATCTTACAGCAGATTTCGTGGCCGTCAACACCTCGTGAACCACTTCGTCTTGCCGTCCCCGCCGCCGTTCAGGCGAACCCTCCGTGGCGGGCCGCGCATTATGCACACCTCTTTCCCCTTCGGGAAGAGGGAAACGAAAAAAATGTTCGGCGCCCCGCGCGCCGCCTGCTTGACGCCGCCGACAGGGCTGGCGGATGGTCGCGGCATCACAGAGGAGCGCGCCATGACCCGGATGCAGAACGCCATGAGAACCGCCGCCGCCGTTGCCGGCCTGTTGATCGCCGGCTGTGCGTCGGGAAGCGACCTGTGGGTCGAGGTCGCGGGCGAGCGCTTCAACATCGAGATCGCGGACGACAACATGGAACGCGCCCGTGGACTGATGTTTCGCGACGAACTGGCGCCCGGCCACGGCATGCTGTTCATCCATGACAGGGAAGAGCCGCAGGCGTACTGGATGAAGAACACCCGGATCCCGCTGGACATCCTCTACTTCGACAGCAGCCGGCGGCTGGTGTCGCAGCAACGCGACGTGCCGCCATGCTCGGCGGGGAACGCCTGCCCTTCCTATCCGAGCAACGCGCCGGCGCGCTACGTGCTGGAACTCAATGCCGGCGAGGCCAAGCGGCTGGGGCTGCAGGACGGCACCGAGCTGCAGCTCGGGCCGGACGTCCCCTCCCGCTGATCGGCGGATCGCGGGTTCCGACCTATAGCGGGCAAGCGCGCTCCCGTCAGAGCGCCATCATCTCGAAGTCGTCCTTGGTCACGCCGCAATCGGGGCAGGTCCAGGTCTCGGGGATGTCATCCCAGCGCGTACCGGGGGCGATGCCCTCCTCCGGCAATCCCTTCGCCTCGTCGTAGATGAAGCCGCAGACGACGCACATCCAGGTGCGGAACTCGGTGGTCGTGGCGGTCTCGGACATGGGCGGATAATGGCTGGCGGATTCGACACCGCATTGTCCCATCCCTCTTCCGATCACGAAAGCACATGACCACCAGCTTTCCCCGGCGCGGGCTTTACGCGATCACGCCCGACGAGCTCGACACCGCGCGGCTGCTCTCGCGCGTGGAAACGGTACTCGGCGCCGGCGCGGCCTGGCTGCAGTACCGCAACAAGCAGGCGGACGCGCCGTTGCGCGCCGTGCAGGCGCAGGCGCTGTTGCCGCTGTGCGCGCACTACCGGGTGCCGCTGCTCATCAACGACGACTGGCGGCTGGCAGCGGCAATCGGGGCGAACGGCGCTCACCTGGGCGAGGACGACGGCGACATCGCCGCCGCTCGCGCGGCGCTCGGAACGGACGCGCTGTTGGGCGCGTCCTGTTACGACAATCCGGCGCTGGCCCGGCAGGCCGTCGCCACCGGCGCCAGCTACGTCGCGTTCGGCGCCTTTTTCCCCTCATCGACCAAGCCGAATGCGCGCGTGGCGGCGCCATCGGTGCTCGCCGCCAGTGCTGCGCTCGGCGTGCCGCGAGTGGCGATCGGCGGCATCACCCCGGACAATGCCCGGTCGCTCGTCGGCGCCGGTGCCGACCTGCTCGCGGTGATCAGCGGCGTGTTCGATGCGCCTGATCCGGCTGCCGCGGTACGAGCGTTCACCGCCACCTTCTCCCCTGCCTCCCCTGTCGAGACCCCACGATGAACAACGCCCGCTCGCATGCCCTGTTCTCCCGCGCCTCCGAGCTGCTGCCCGGCGGCGTCAACTCGCCGGTACGCGCGTTCAAATCGGTGGGTGGCGAGCCGTTCTTCGCCGAGCGTGCCGAAGGGGCGTACCTGTTCGACGTCGACGGCAACCGCTATGTCGACTACGTCGGCTCATGGGGACCGATGATCGCCGGGCACGCCCATCCGCAGGTGGTCGACGCCGTCTCACGAACGATGCGCAACGGCCTGAGCTTCGGCGTGCCCAATGCGCTGGAAGTGACGATGGCCGAGGCGATCACCTCGATCGTGCCGAGCTGCGAGATGGTGCGGATGGTCAACTCCGGCACCGAGGCGACGCTGTCGGCGATCCGGCTGGCGCGTGGCGCCACCGGCCGCACGCGCATCGTCAAGTTCGAGGGCTGCTATCACGGCCACGGCGACAGCTTCCTGGTCAAGGCGGGCAGCGGCGCGCTGACGCTCGGGCTGCCGAACTCGCCGGGCGTGCCGGGCGCGCTGGCCGACCTCACGCTGACGATCCCCTACAACGATTTCGGAGCCGCGACGAAACTGTTCGACGACGTCGGCAGCGAGATCGCCGGCCTGATCATCGAGCCCATCGTCGGCAACGCCAATTGCATCCTGCCGCGCGAGGGCTACCTGCAGCACCTGCGTGAGCTGTGCACCAAGCATGGCGCGCTGCTGATCTTCGACGAGGTGATGACCGGCTTCCGCGTCGCGCCCGGCGGTGCGCAACAGCGTTACGGCATCACGCCCGACCTCAGCACGTTCGGCAAGATCATCGGCGGCGGCATGCCCGTCGGGGCGTTCGGCGGCCGGCGCGAGCTGATGGCGCAGATCGCGCCGAGCGGCCCGATCTACCAGGCCGGCACGCTCAGCGGGAACCCGGTGGCGATGGCGGCGGGGCTGGCGACGCTGGAACTGATCCGCGCTCCGGGATTCCATGATGCGCTGGAAGCGGGCACGCACGCGCTGTGCGACGGCCTGGAAGCGGCCGCGCGCGAAGCCGGCGTCGCCTGCCACACGACCCGCGCGCCCGGCATGTTCGGGCTGTACTTCCGCGAGGGCCCGGTCGCAAGCTTCGCCGACGCCATGGCGTCGGACGCGTCGAAGTTCGGCCGCTTCTTCCACGCGATGCTCGAGCGCGGCGTGTACCTGGCGCCGTCGGCATTCGAAGCCGGCTTCGTATCCAGCGCACACGGCGAGGCGGAGATCGCCCACACCGTCGAGGCGGCCCGCGCGGCGTTCGCCCAGCTCGCCTGAGGCGCGCCGGGATCAGGTCGCGACGAGGTAGTCGGCCAGCGCCGCACGCAGGCGCGACAACCCCTCCGCGACGTCGGCGTCACCGATGTTGAGGGCCGGCACGAAACGCAACACATCCGGCCCCGCCTGCAGCAACAGCAGGCCGTGTCCGGTGCAGCGGTCGAGGATGTCGCCCGCGCGTCCGGCATGTGGCGAACGCAGCGGCGCACCGAGCATGAGGCCACGCCCACGGACCTCGCCGAACAGTGCGAATTCCTGGTCGAGTGTCGCCAGCCCTTCGCGCAGCGCCGCGGCCTGGCGTGCCACGTTCGCCAGCAACGCGGGTGATGAAAGCTCCCGCAATGCCGCGCATGCCACCGCGGCGCCGAGCGGATTGCCGCCGAAGGTGGTGCCATGCTGGCCAAAGCCCAGCGCATCCGCCGCCCGAGCCCCGACCAGCATCGCGCCGATCGGAAAGCCGCCGCCCAGGGCCTTGGCGAGCGTGACCACGTCCGGCCGCACGCCGTACCCGTCGCAGGCGAACAGGTGCCCGGTGCGGCCCATCCCGCACTGGATCTCGTCCAGCACCAGCAGTGCGTCGTGGCGGTCGCAGAGCGCACGCAACCCACGCAGGAAATCGTCATCGGCCGGGGTCACCCCGCCTTCGCCCTGCACCGGTTCGACCAGCACCGCGCAAACGTCGCCCGCCGCCATGGCCGCTTCAGCCGCGACCAGGTCGTTGAAAGCGCTGTAGCGGAAGCCGGCCGGCAACGGCTCGAATCCGGCGTGGTACTTCGGCTGCGCGGTGGCGGTGACGGTCGCGAGGGTGCGGCCGTGGAAGCTGCCGCCAAAGCTCAGCACGACCCGCTGCTCCGGTCCGCGTCCTGTCGACGTGGCCCATTGCCGCGCCAGTTTGATCGCCGCTTCGTTGGCTTCCGCGCCGGAGTTGCACAGGAACACGCGTTCGGCAAACCCCGCCGCGTCGACCAGCGCCTCCGCCAGTCGCAGCGCCGGCTCGCTGGTGAACACGTTGCTGGTGTGCCAGAGCTTGCCGGCCTGCTCCGTCAGTGCGTCGACGAGCGCCGGATGGGCATGGCCAAGCGCATTCACGGCGATGCCCGCGCCGAAGTCGACGTATTCGCGGCCGTCGCGATCGTGCACGCGCGATCCCGAACCGCGCTCGAGCACGATGCGGCCGGAGCGGTACACGGGGAGGAAATGGCGCTCGTCGGGGGACGCGCGGTCGGTGGCAAGGCTCATGGCATGCGTGGCATCGTTCGGATGCTTCATTTTCGCCGATCCTCCGCGGTGTGCACGGGAATTTCCGCCCGCTGCCCCACACTCCGGCTCGCCGCCCGACGGGACCGCCCGATGCGCCTGTTGTTCACCCCGCAACTGAATCCCGCTTCCGAGACCGGCTGGCGCCGCCGCTGGTTCGACATCATCTTCCGCCACGACACCCCGCCGTCGCGGAATTTCGACCTGCTGCTGATCGTCGCGATCATCGCCAGCGTGGTCGTGATCATGCTCGACAGCGATCCGTGGCTGCATATCGACCACGCCCGCATCCTGTACGCGATCGAGTGGGGCTTCACCCTGCTGTTCACGCTTGAATACGCGATGCGGCTGCTGGTGGTGCGACGCCCGTGGCGCTACGTGCTGAGCTTCTGGGGCATCATCGACCTGCTGTCGATCCTGCCCACCTATGTCTCGCTGCTGTTCCCGGGCAGCCAGGCGCTGCTGGTGGTGCGCGTGCTGCGGATGCTGCGGCTGTTCCGCATCCTCAAGCTGACCCAGTACGTGGAGGAGAGCGGCGTGCTGATCGCCGCCCTGTGGCGCAGCCGCCACAAGATCTTCCTGTTCATCGTGTCGTTGCTGACCATGGCGGTGATCTTCGGCGCGCTGATGTTCGTCATCGAAGGGCCGGAGCGCGGCTTCACCACGATCCCGACCGGCATGTACTGGGCGATCACCACGATGGCCACCGTCGGTTACGGCGATCTCACCCCCAGCACGCCGGCGGGGCGGTTCATCGCCTCGGTGCTGATCCTGATCGGCTACAGCATCATCGCGGTGCCGACCGGCATCTACACCGCGGAGCTGGCCAGCAGCCTGCGCGAAGCCAGCCACGGCGCCGACCACCATGACCAGCGCGGCTGCCCCGAATGCGGGCTGGAAGGACACGATCCGGATGCCCAGCATTGCCGCGGCTGCGGCCACCGGCTGCCATCGTCGATGGGCTGAGCAGGCGGCTCACCAGCGGCCGGTGTTCTCCATCGACGTCCACGGCTCGGCGGGCGGCAGCGCCTCGCCCTTCTGCAGCAGCTCGATAGAGATCGCGTCGGGCGAGCGCACGAAGGCCATCCGTCCGTCACGCGGCGGGCGGTTGATGGTGATGCCCTGCGCCTGCAGGTGCGCACAGATCGCATAGATGTCGTCGACCTCGAACGCGAGGTGGCCGAAGTTGCGCGCGCTGCCGTAATCCTCGTCGTCGTAGTTCCAGGTCAGCTCGACTTCCGCTTCGGGGTTGTCGGGCGCACCGAGGTACACCAGGGTGAACCGCCCCTGCGGGTAGTCGTTGCGGCGTGTCTCCACCAGGCCGAGGCCGTCACGGAAGAATTTCAGCGAAGCGTCGAGGTCGCGGACGCGGACCATCGCGTGCAGGTAGCGCATGGATCGTTCTCCTCAGAGGAACAGATCGGGCAGCAGCGGCCGGCCCGGCTCGACCGCATAGCCCTCGAAATCGCTGACGCCCGCCTCGCGCAGCACGTTCTCGTCAATCAGGAACGCGCCGGTACGCGTCGTCGCGGGGGTGGTCAGCACCGCGTGGGCGGCGTCGGCAACGATCGCCGGCGTGCGGCAGCCGGCCACGTCGACCCCGGGGATCAGGTTGAGCGCGTCGGTGGCGATGATCGTGCGTGGCCACAGCGCGTTGACTGCGACGCCGCGATCAGCGAATTCGGCCGCCAAGCCGAGCGTGACGAAGCTCATGCCCATCTTGGCGAGGGTGTAGCCGGTATGCGGACCCCACCACTTCGCATCGAGGCTCGGCGGCGGCGCAAGCGTCAGGATGTGCGGGTTGGGCGCCTGCAACAGCCACGGCATGCATGCCTGCGCGCACAGGAAGCTGCCGCGCGCGTTGACCTGCTGCATCAGGTCGAATCGCTTCATCGGCGTGTCGAGCAGGCCGTGCAGCCAGATCGCGCTGGCGTTGTTGACAAGGATGTCGATGCCGCCGAACGCGTCGACCGTGGCCGCCACGGCGGCGCCGACCTGGTCCTCGTCGCGGATGTCGCACTTGAGGGCGAGCGCCTGTCCGCCAGCGGCTTCGACTTCGGCGGCGACGCTGTGGATGGTGCCGGGCAGCTTCGGATTCGGTACCGAGGACTTGGAAGCGATCGCGACGTTGGCGCCGTCGCGCGCGGCACGCAACGCAATGGCCCGGCCGATGCCGCGCGAGGCGCCGGTGATGAAGAGGGTCTTGCCGGACAGGGTGGTCATGGGGAGCTCCAGGGAGTCGCGGCCATTGTAGGAGCGACGCAAGTCGCGACCCACTGACCGCACAATCGCTCCGCGGTCAGCGAGGTTTTCATTTGCGGGAGCCGGCAGGACGTTGTCCGAATCGGTGCCCGTTGTCAGTGGGTCGCGACTTACGTCGCTCCTACAGGTTCCGTCAGGGCTTGGGGCCCTGGCCTTCGTTGTCTTCCCACTTCAGCAGGCGCCGGGTCACGAAGCGGTAGACCGGTTTGCCGGTGACGAACCAGGCCTCGCGCAGCCACGAACGGCGCTTCAGCAGCCGCCGCTCGACCGGGGTGAGCGCCTCGGGGCAGTAGGTGCGCTTGTGCTTGAGCAGGTGCCGCAGGTCCTCGCGCGCGAGCAGGCGCAACCAGCGTGAACGCGGATCGCCACGGGTGGCGAGCTGGAAGTCGATGATCGCGGGGCTGCCGTCGGCCAGCACCAGCCAGTTGGCCTCCTTGGCGAGGTCGTTGTGGGCCAGGCCGCGCCAGTGCAACTGCTGCAGCAGGCCGCGGGCCTGCTGGAAATACGCGAGGTCGCCGCGCGGCGGGCGCTGGTACATCGCCGCGCCCTCCATGTAGCTGCGGTCGAGCCGGCGACCGTCCCAGCGCAGCAGGCGCGGCACCGCCGGTGTACCTTCGACCCGCTTCAGCGCGAGCGCCTCGCGCCGGGCCAGCCACCACGCCGGGACACGCAGCCACCACGGCACGTGGACGAGGTCGCGACGGACGAACAGGCCCGCGCCGTCGCGCATCAGGGCGATGCGGCCGAAGCTGTCGGCCTTGAGCGCGGTTACTTCGGCGTCGCGGGTGTGGGCAGTGGCGGACATGCCGGAAGTTTACGCAAGCCGGCGGCACCACGGCCCCATCGGCGCGGCGGACGCGGGGCGCTGCCATAATTGCCCGATGAACCCGGCCTGGATCGACAGCGCGACCGCATGGATCAGCGCAAACCCCATCGCGGCCGGCGCGCTGGTCTTCCTGATCGCGTTCTGCGACGCCCTGGTGGTCGTCGGCATCGTGGTGCCGGCCTTGCCGCTGCTGTTCGCGGTGGGCGCGCTGATCGGGCTGGGACACGTCAACGGGCCCTATGCGCTCGCCTGCGCTGCGCTGGGTGCCTTCTGCGGTGATGCGCTGAGCTACTGGGTGGGACGTCGCTGGGGCCCGCAGCTGCGCCAGCGCTGGCCGTTCGCGCGGTACCCGCAATGGCTCGACCGCGGCGAATCGCTGTTCCGCCGCCACGGCATCAAGAGCATCGCGATCGCCCGCTTCGTCGGTGCGGTGCGGCCATTCGTGCCCGCCATCGCCGGCATGCTGCAGATGCCGCTGCGGCGCTACGCGGTGCCGAGCCTGGTCGCCTGCTTCGCGTGGGCGGGGTTGTTCCTCGCCCCCGGCTGGGTACTGGGAGCCTCGTACGAAGCCGTCGCCGCGGTCGCCGACCGCCTCGCGCTGGCGCTGGGAGCCATGGCGGTCGCGGTCGCGCTGGTGTGGGCCGGGGTGCTCTACACCTGGCGCTGGTTCGCCGAACACGCCGACACCCTGCTGGCGCGCGCGCTGCTGTGGACGCGCGCGCATCCACGCCTGGGGCGCTATGCCGGTGCACTGATCGACCCCAACCGGCCGGAGTCGGCCTCACTGGCGATGCTGGCCGCAAGCCTGCTGGCGATCAGCTGGATCTGTTTCACCCTGATCGCCATGCTGCTGGCCAGCGGCGGACCGCTGGCACTCGACCACCATCTGCACGAGCTGATGTGGTCGCTGCGCAATCCGCTCGCCGACCGCCTGATGGCGGGGCTGGCAAGCCTGGGTGACGCCCAGGTGCTCGGTGCGGCAGCGGCGGTGACGCTCGCCTACCTGGTGTGGCGCCGACGCTGGATGGCCGCGGCGCACTGGCTGGCGGCGATCGTGTTCGGGCTGGTACTGACGGCGTTGCTCGAGGCGGCGATCGACATGCCGCGGCCACCGACGGCGCCGGCCGGCTTCGGCTTTCCTTCGGTCGCGGTGACGATGACCACGATCATCTTCGGCTTCTTCGCGGTGCTGATCGCGCGGGAGCTGCCGGGCCGCAAACGGGTGTGGCCGTACCTGCTCGCCGGGGTGGCGACCACCGTGGTCGGCTTCGCCCGGCTTTATCTTGGCGCGCACTGGCCGAGCGACCTCGTCGGCGGCACCCTGTTCGGGCTGGCCTGGGTGCTGGTGCTCGGCATCGCCTACCGCAGCCACGTGGCCCGCTCGTTCTGGATGCGGCCGCTGGCGATCCTGTTCTACGGCAGTTTCGTCGCTGCCGCGCTGTGGCACGCGCCGCGCGCCGCCGACGGGTTGCTGGCGCGGTTCGCCGCGGCACCGCCAACCCATGTCATCGCCGCCAATGACTGGTGGAGCGATGGCTGGGCGACGCTGCCGGCGCAGCGCAACGAGGGCGACGAGCGCTTGCGCTGGCCGCTCGACGTGCAGGTCGCCGGTCCGCTGGCGCCGCTGCAGGCGATGCTGGAGAAGGCCGGCTGGCGCGCACAGCCGCAGGCCGACTGGGAACAGACGCTCGCCCTGCTCGACGACGACCTGCCGGAGAAGCGCCAGGTGGTGCTTCCGGCGACCCTGGACGCGCACGCCGAGGCGCTGCTGATGCTGCGTCCCGGGATCCATGCCGGCGAGCAGTACGCCCTACGACTGTGGCCGGCGCCGGTGATGCTGGGAGACGGCACTCCACTGTGGCTCGGCACCGCCCAGACCCTGCAGGTCAGCAAGCCGTTGGACGCGGCGGTGCTGTGGCGTCCCGCCGACCGCGACACGGGTGCGCACGCGGCGGTTCGCGACGCGCTTTCCGGACTCGCTCCGGTCGAGGCCGCCCACCCCGACAGCGGCGTGCCGGTGCTGCGGGTTCGCACCCGCGACGGCGACTAGGCGTCGGGCAGGAGCGACAACAGGCGATCCAGCCGTTCGTGCGGATCGTCCACCTGCAGCAACTGCTGGCGTTGCAGGTCTTCGAGCGGGAGCATCTCGATCAGCCGCCACCCGACCCAGGCGGCATCGTCGATCCGTTCGTCGACCGAAGCCGCGTGTTCCCCGCCGACCTGCTCGAGCACCCCCTGCAGCAGGGTGGCGAGCAGGCCGTGTTCCGGCCGCAGCGGCTCGACCGGATCGGCCTCGCACCACGCGACCTCGGCGACCTGCAGGCCGTTGTCGCGCACCTTCAGCTGGTTGGCATGGAAGCGGCGCGCCCCGCGTACGCGCAGGGTCAGCAGGCCGTCGTCACCGGTATCGAAATCCTCGATCACCGCCTCGGTACCGAACGCGGCGGCCGCGGCGGTGCCCTCGCCTCCATCGCCATCCATCAACAGGCAGACACCGAAGCCGCTGCCCTTGCGGCCGCATTCGCTGACCAGGTCGAGGTAGCGGGGCTCGAATACGCGAAGGCCCAGGACCGCACCGGGGACCAGGACAGTGGGCAGCGGAAACAGGGGCAGATCGTCGTCACTCATCGGCGACAGACTAGCGCAGCGGGCCCGACGGCCGTTGACGCGTGCTAGACGTCCGAAGCGTGCGACGCGGCCGGTTCAGGCCGGTGCCGGGGAATCACCCTCGCGCAGCGCCGCAAGGAACCGCCGCGGTGCACCGTCGAAACCGCCGTTGGACATGAACACCACATGGTCGCCCGCACGCACGCGCGCCTGCAGCGCTGCGATCAACGCCTCGGCATCGGCGGCCGCCACGCCTTCGCCACGCAACGCCGCCACTACCTTGCCGGCGTCCCAGGCCAGCTCGGGGCGGTGCAGGAACACCACCGTGTCGGCATCGGAAAGCGACGGCGCCAGCGCGTCGGCGTGCGCACCCAACCGCATCGAATTGCTGCGCGGCTCCATCGCCACCACGATCCGCTGTCCTCCGACGCGCGCCCGCAGGCCCGCCAGCGTGGTCGCGATCGCGGTGGGGTGGTGGGCAAAGTCGTCGTAGACGGTAACGCCCGCATGCTCGCCGACGAGCTCCATGCGTCGCTTCACGCTGCGGAACGCCGACAGCGCCCCGAGCACGGAGGCCGGCGCCACGCCGACGGCGTTGACCGTCGCCAGTGCCGCCAGCGCGTTCATCACATTGTGGCGGCCGAGCAACGGCCAGTGCACCTCGCCGATGCGCGCACCGCGATGCACCACCGTGAACGCGCTGCCATCGGCGGCGAGCAACTCGGCGGTCCAGTCGAACGCCCCCGCCGCTTGTGCACGCGCATCATCCCGGCCGTCGTGTGGCGGCTGGGCCAGGCCCGGATCGAGCCCGAACGTCTCCACCGGTGTCCAGCAACCCATCGCCAGGACCTCGGCCAGCCGCGGGTCCTCGCCGTTGACGATCAGCCGCCCGCGCCGCGGCACCGTTCGCACCAGATGGTGGAACTGGCGCTGGATCGCGGCGACATCGGGGAAGATGTCGGCGTGGTCGAACTCGAGGTTGTTGAGGATCGCCACCAGCGGCCGGTAATGGACGAACTTGCTGCGCTTGTCGAAGAACGCGGTGTCGTACTCGTCGGCCTCGACCACGAACTCGCGGCCGCTGCCGACCCGCGCCGACACGCCGAAGTCCTCCGCCACGCCGCCGATCAGGAACCCCGGCTCGCGCCCGGCCGCCTGCAGCAGCCAGGTCAGGATGGTGGTGGTGGTGGTCTTGCCGTGGGTGCCGGCGACGGCGAGGGTGTCGCGGCCGGGCAGCACCCGCTCGCCCAGCCACTGCGCGCCGGAGATGTAGCGGCGGCCGTCGTCGAGCACCTGCTCGACCGCCGGGTTGCCGCGCGACAGCGCGTTGCCGACCACGATTTCGTCGCAGTCGGCGGAAATGTTGCCGGGGGAGTAGCCCTGCCGCAGCGCGATGCCCAGCGTTTCAAGCTGGGTCGACATCGGCGGGTACACCGCCTGGTCGGTGCCCTCGACGTCGTGGCCCAGCTCGCGCGCGAGCGCCGCGACACCGCCCATGAAAGTGCCGGCGATGCCCAGAATGTGCAGCTTCATGGCGGGTGCGTGTCAGCCGACCGGCGGCACCGGGCGAAGTGCCTCGACGATGCGTGCGAAGACCTCGTCGAGCGAACCGACGCCGTCGACCACACTGAGCTTGCCGCGCTGGCGGAAGAACTCCACCACCGGTGCCGTCTGGTCCTCGTAGACCTTCAGCCGGGTACGAACCGATTCCGGACTGTCGTCGGCGCGGCCCTCGGCGGCGGCGCGGCCGGCGATGCGCTCGACCAGCATCTCGGCCGGGACTTCCAGCTGCACCGCGGCGTCCATCGGCTGGCCGATCCGCTCCATCAGCGCATCGAGCGCGTCGGCCTGGGCGAGGTTGCGCGGGTAGCCGTCGAGGATGAAGCCGCCCTTGGTGTCGGCGCGCGAGAAGCGGTCCTCGAGCATGCCCAGCAGGATCGCGTCGCTGACCAGCTCGCCGCGGGCCATCACTTCCTTCGCCTCCAGTCCGAGCCTGCTGCCGGCCGCGACTTCCGCGCGCAGCAGGTCGCCGGTGGAGATGTGCGGCACCTGCAGGTGTTCCTTGAGCCGCGCCGCCTGAGTGCCCTTGCCCGAGCCGGGCGCGCCAAGAAGTACCAATCGCATCGTGTCGCTCCTGGAAAATCGTTGATTGCCTGAAACCCACCCTCACCAGGGCGGCGCTACACTCGCAGCGACTGTCCACCTGCCGGGGCAAACGGCGTCCAGCTTACCGCATCCCGGCCCCCACCTCGGAATTCTCATGGCCTCGGGAACCCTGCTCTACGCCCAGTCCGGCGGCGTCACCGCCGTCATCAACGCCACCGCCTCGGCGGTGATCCAGGCCGCCCGCGCGCGCAAGGTGAAGGTGCTTGCCGGGCGCAACGGCATCCTCGGCGTGCTGCGCGAGGAGCTGATCGACACCTCGAAGGAAACGATGGCGGCGGTCCGCGCGCTGGCGCACACCCCGGGTGGCGCGTTCGGTTCGTGCCGGGTCAAGCTCAAGTCGCTGGAGGACGACCGGGCGAAGTACGAGCGGCTGCTCGACGTCTTCCGCGCCCACGACGTGCGCTGGTTCCTCTACAACGGCGGCAACGATTCGGCCGATACCGCCCTCAAGGTGTCGCGGCTGGCGAAGGAGTTCGGCTACCCGCTGACCTGTGTCGGCGTGCCCAAGACGGTCGACAACGACCTCGCGGTGACCGACTGCTGTCCCGGCTTCGGCTCGGCGGCCAAGTACACCGCGGTGTCGGTGCGCGAGGCCGCGCTGGACGTGGCCGCGATGGCCGACACGTCCACCAAGGTGTTCGTCTACGAGGCGATGGGACGCCACGCCGGGTGGCTGGCGGCCTCGGCGGGGCTGGCCGGCACCGGCTCCGACCAGGCGCCGCACCTGATCCTGTTTCCCGAACGCCCGTTCGACGAGGCCGATTTTTTCGCGAAGGTGCGCGCGACGGTCGAGCGCGTCGGCTACTGCGTGGTGGTCGCCAGCGAGGGCATCCAGACCGCGGATGGCCGTTTCGTCGCCGACGCGGGCGGCGGCAAGGACTCGTTCGGCCATACCCAGCTCGGCGGCGTCGCCTCGCACCTCGCCGGCCGGGTCAAGGACGCCCTCGGCTACAAGGTCCACTGGGCCCTGCCCGACTACCTGCAGCGTTCGGCCCGGCACCTCGCCTCGAAAACCGACCTGGAGCAGGCGATGGCGGTCGGCACGGCCGCGGTCGAATACGCGATGGACGGGATGAACTCGGTGATGCCGGTGATCGTGCGGACCTCCGACACGCCTTACCGCTGGAAGATCGAGCCCGCCCCGCTGTCGAAGATCGCCAACCGGGAAAAGAAGATGCCGGCGGGCTTCCTCCGCCGCGACGGCTACGGCATCACCGACAAGGCGCGGCGCTACCTCGAACCGCTGATCCGCGGCGAGGCGCCGCCGCCGTACGGCCGCGACGGCTTGCCGGCGTATGTGGCGCTGAAGAACGTGCCGGTGGCGCCGAAGCTGCCGGGCTGGGAGGGCTGACGACAGCCCAAGGCCTTTGTAGGAGCGGCTTCAGCCGCGATCGGGAACCGTCCGCCCGCACCGACTCCCGATCGCGGGCTGAAGCCGCTCCTACGAGAGCAAGCAACGGTAGAACGACGAACGCGGGCAAGGCATCGATTACCGACAGCCATCGCCATCGACCGACAGCTTCGCGGCGAAGCTCGTCACCGCCGCCAGACCATCGGCGCGCGCGGCGTCGAGCGACTCGCCGAGATAGATCCGCGCCCGTCCCTGGGCGTCGAGTTCCGGCGGTGCCGCATCGCCGGGCTTGCGCCAGACCTCGACTACCGCCCTTTGCGACGGACAGGCGGCGTTGGGCACGCTGATGCGGTCGTTGAGGATCCAGCCCGCATCGGTCGAGGGCTTCGCCTTGCCGGCATCGACGAAGCGCGCGCGCGGCTGGCAGTTGGGGCTGGTCCGCACCACGGCGAACCGGTACGGCTCGGCTGCCTGCCCGGTGAACATGCCTTCCAGTCGCGCGCAGGCCTCGGGGATGGCGCGCAGTGTGTGGGCGGCGCCGACCGCCTGCGGGGTGGCCTCGGCGCGGTCGATTTCAGGCTCGGCCGCCATCGATGCGAACGGCAGCGCGGTGGCGAGCAGCAGGGTGGCGAGCGGGGTGAGCGGGCGCATGGCGGTTTCCGGATCAGGGACGGGGCGACGCTCGCACGCGCGCGCTGAATGACGCGTCTACACCCGCCTTCTGGAGGAGCGGCTTCAGCCGCGATCCGGAACCGTCCGCCCGCGCCGACTTCCGGTCGCGGCTGAAGCCGCTCCTACAAGGGCCCACACCCCGATGCGTGGCACGGACATCCCCGGAACAGCGCCCGACTGACTCACCGCGCGGAGAACGAAGCCAATGGCCCACCCGCTGTGCCATAGTCAAGCCGTTGCCGGCGGTTCAGCCGCCGCGCCAACCACAACGAGTGCGCAGGATCCGAAATTCCACGTAGTCCACTTTCTGATGGGGAGGGGTTCATGCTGGAGCAGTACGGTTTGGCCTTGGCGCTGGTCTGCGCCGTCATCGCGATCCTGTACGGGATCATCTCCGCGCGCTGGATCAGCGCCCAACCCGCCGGCAACGAACGCATGCAGCAGATCGCCGGTGCGATCCAGGAAGGCGCGCGCGCCTACCTGAATCGGCAGTACCTGACGATCGCGATCGCCGGCGTGGTGCTGTTCCTGCTGATCGGCTTCTTCCTGGGCTGGTCGACGGGCGGCGGGTTCCTGATCGGCGCGGTGCTGTCGGGCGCGGCCGGCTACATCGGCATGAACGTCTCGGTCCGTGCCAACGTGCGCACCGCCGAGGCCGCGCGTCGCGGCATGGGGCCGGCGATGGACGTGGCGTTCCGCGGCGGCGCGATCACCGGAATGCTGGTGGTCGGGCTCGGCCTGCTCGGCGTCGCCGGCTACTGGTGGCTGCTGCCGCGGATGGGCATCGTCGGCGAGCCGGCGCTGCACGCGTTGGTGGGACTGGCGTTCGGCTCGTCGCTGATCTCCATCTTCGCCCGCCTCGGTGGCGGCATCTTCACCAAGGGCGCGGACGTCGGAGCCGACCTGGTCGGCAAGGTCGAGGCCGGCATCCCGGAGGACGATCCGCGCAACCCGGCGGTGATCGCCGACAACGTCGGCGACAACGTCGGCGACTGCGCCGGCATGGCCGCCGACCTGTTCGAGACCTACGCGGTCACCGTCATCGCGACCATGCTGCTGGGCTACCTGATGGCCGACGTGGTCGGCACCAACGGTGCGCTGTACCCGCTGGTGCTGGGCGGCGTGTCGATCATCGCCTCGATCATCGGCGCGATGTTCGTGCGGGTGAAGGACGGCGGCTCGATCATGGGCGCGCTGTACAAGGGCGTGATCGTGTCGGCGGTGCTGGCGGCGATTGCGTTCTACCCGGTCACCACGATGCTGATGGACGACTTTGCCGCCGGGCCGATGAACCTGTACGTCTGCGCCCTGGTCGGGCTGGCGTTGACCGGCGCGATCGTCTGGATCACCGAGTACTACACCGGCACCCAGTACAAGCCGGTGCGGCACATCGCGGCGGCGTCGACCACCGGCCACGGCACCAACATCATTGCCGGCCTCGGCATCTCGATGAAGTCGACCGCGTGGCCGGTGATCGCGGTCTGCATCGCGATCTGGGGCTGCTTCGAGCTCGCCGGGCTCTACGGCATCGCGATCGCCGCCACCGCGATGCTGTCGATGGCCGGCATGATCGTCGCGCTCGACGCCTACGGCCCGATCACCGACAACGCCGGCGGCATCGCCGAGATGGCCGAGCTGCCGCCGGAGGTGCGCGACATCACCGATCCGCTCGACGCGGTCGGCAACACCACCAAGGCGGTGACCAAGGGCTACGCGATCGGTTCGGCGGCCCTGGCCGCCCTGGTGCTGTTCGCCGACTACACCCACAACCTGCAGGCCAGCAACCCGGGCGAGCTGTTCGCGTTCGACCTGTCCGACCACGAGGTGATCATCGGCCTGCTGATCGGCGGCCTGATCCCGTACCTGTTCGGCGCGATGGCGATGGAGGCGGTCGGCCGCGCGGCCGGCGCGGTGGTGGAGGAGGTGCGCCGGCAGTTCCGTGACATTCCGGGGATCATGCAGGGCACCGGCAAGCCGCAGTACGACAGGGCGGTCGACATGCTGACCCGCTCGGCGATCCGGGAAATGATCGTGCCGTCGCTGCTGCCGGTGGCGGTGCCGATCGTCATCGGCCTGCTGCTGGGGCCGAAGGCATTGGGCGGACTGCTGATCGGCACCATTGTCACCGGGCTGTTCGTGGCGATCTCGATGACCACCGGCGGCGGCGCCTGGGACAACGCCAAGAAGTACATCGAGGACGGCAACCACGGCGGCAAGGGGAGCGAGGCGCACAAGGCGGCGGTGACCGGCGACACCGTCGGCGATCCCTACAAGGACACCGCTGGACCAGCGATCAATCCGCTGATCAAGATCATCAACATCGTCGCGCTGCTGCTGGTGCCGTTGCTCTGACGCCCGACGGGGCGAATGGGGGCGGCCCGCGGGTCGCCCCTTTTTTAGCCGTTGCAGAAGCCCCGCAGACGCATCCGCCTGCGTGGCAGACATTCCGCCAGGTGACCGGCGCCATTGCGAATGATTGCCCAGCGGCTGCGGCACCATGCTGCGACGCAGCAGCCGGAGGCGTAAAATGCCCGGTTTCCCGGCCGCCTCGCGGCCTCCCCCGCACACTGGAGCACCGCGCATGGGCCTGGACCTCGTCCCGACCGGCAAGAACCCGCCGGACGAAATCAACGTCATCATCGAAATCCCCAAGGACGCCGAGCCGGTCAAGTACGAGGTCGACAAGGCCTCCGGCGCGATCTTCGTCGATCGCATCCTGTCGACCCCGATGCGCTACCCGTGCAACTACGGCTACGTCCCGCACACCCTGTGCGGCGATGGCGACCCGGCCGACGTGCTGGTGATCCTGCCGCTGCCGCTGATTCCCGGCTCCGTCATCCGCTGCCGTCCGGTCGGCGTGCTGAAGATGAGCGACGAGGCCGGCAGCGACGAGAAGCTGCTCGCGGTGCCGGTCGACAAGGTGTTCGCCGGCTACGCCCACATCGACGACATCTCGAAGGTCAGCCCGCACTGGTGCGAGCGCATCGGCCACTTCTTCGAGCACTACAAGGACCTGGAAAAGGGCAAGTGGGTCAAGCTCGATGGCTGGGGCGGCGCCGACGAGGCCAAGCAGATCCTGCTCGATTCGATGAAGCGTTTTGAAGGTTCGGCGGATCGGCCGAATTTCTGAGCGAACGGCCGCTCGGCTGCTCTACAGAAAAGCCCGGCACGAAGCCGGGCTTTTTGTCTTCTGGACGCCAGTCCGTTAGTTCTGCGCGTTCAACTCGGTGCGACGGTTGGTCTCGCTCTTGCACTCCGGCAGGTCCTGCGGGGTGTTCTCGAGCGGACGGCTCTCGCCGTAGCCGTTCGGACCGACCAGGCGCGAGGCATCGATGCCGTTGCTGGTCAGGTAGTCGTAGACCGCCTGCGCGCGGCGCTCCGACAGGCTCTGGTTATAGGCGTCCGAACCGCACATGTCGGTGTGGCCGGCGACCTCGACCCGCATGTCCGGATAGCGCTGCAGGATCTGCACCGCCTCGCCCAGGATCGCGACGGCGTCCGGACGCAGGTTCGACTTGTCGAAGTCGAAGTTCACGCCCTTCAGGTCGATCGACACCGGCACCGGGCAACCGTCCGGACCGATGGTCTGGCCGGCCTGCGAGCCGGGGCACTTGTCGTCACAGTTGTTGACGCCGTCACCGTCGTCGTCCAGATCGGCGCAGCTCGGCGCGGCCGGCGCGGGAGCCGGGGCCACCGGGGCGACCGGATCCGGCCCCAGGGCCACGGTCAGCCCTACCGAAGCGAGGATGTCGGTGAAGTACTCCTCCTGCTCCTGGGGCGCGCGCGCCTGGAGATCGTCGAAGTCGACGCGGGTTCCGATCTCGGTGCGGAGGTCGACCCGGTCGAAGTCGAACTGCAGACCCACCCCGAGGTTGGCGGCGATGTTGTTGTCCTCATGCTGCGCCGGCCAGCCGTCATCGGGTTCGCCGAAAGCGGGGTCGCGCACGAATTCCTCCTCGTGGCGCTGGTAACCCAGGCCCATGCGCACGTATGGCCACCATGACCGCTCCATGTTGCGGAAGTGGTAGCGCGCATCGACGGAGGCCCCGTACTGGCTCCACCACAGATTCGGGTCGACGGTCTTGTCGGGGTTCTGGTAGTTCAGCTCGAAATCCAGAGACCAGTTGGGGTTAAGGAACTTACCCAAGCCAATGGTGGCGAACGGCGTGTCCTCGGTGGCGCGATCCTCGTCCTGCGCATTGACGCCGAACGAGCCCGCCACGTACCAGCGATCGTCGTATTCCTGCGCCAGCGCACTCTGCGCCATCGCAAGGCCACCCAGCAACGCAACGCCCAGCAGCTTCTTCTTCATCTTGAGGCTCCAGAATTGATGTTGATCGACTTCCGCATGCATCGAAAAACCGGACCGCGCCCCCTGAACCGTTTACATCTAGAACGCCGCAAACATAGCAATCCCCCCCACGCCCTCTCGACAGGGAATTAACAACTGACTCCAAGTGCTTCGCGCAACGGCTGCAGTTGCTGTGCGTAGGGCGCCCACTTGGGCTGGCCGCGCGCGTGCACGACGTCACGTACCTGGACTGCGCTTGCGGTTGCTACAGCGCGTCGGCGGTGCCGCAACGCCAGCATCCCCGGCTCGAACTCGAAACCGCAGAACGCCCCCACCCGTCGCAATACGGGCTCCGGGCTCCGGGTCAGTTCGCCGTAGTCGACATTCAGGATCCGCCCGGGAAACGCCCGATGCCAATGCGCCATCAGGTGCTGGTACTGCCGGTAATAGTCCCCCAGTTCTCCTTGGTCATAGGAATAGGCACACGCGTCGGAGAAGAACTCGCGCAGGTTGGAAAAGCAGGTTTCCAACGGGTTCCGGGTCATGTGCAGAATCCTGGCCTGCGGCAACGCCTGGCAGATGAAACCGGTATTGAGGAAGTTGGAGGGCAACTTGTCGGTGAAGTAACGCTCCCGCCCAAGGCGCCACTCCATGTCCCGGAGGTACCGGGCTCCGATATCCGCATAGTCGAGTCCGGCCGCCCCCTCGACGATGGTGGTGTCGATCACGCCCCGGCAGTGGTGATCGGTGGCATGACGCATCTGGCTGGTGAAGTCGTACAGCTCACCCACGCCCTTGATGTCGGAGTGGCCATCCAGCAGTTGCTCGAGCAGCGTCGTGCCGGACCGGTGCATGCCCACAATGAAGATGGGGATACGCGTATCGCGTGCAGCAGGCGCCGACGGAGGGGCCACGGGCAAGGCGATCAGGGAGGACACGAGCTCACGCGACTCCTCCGCCCGGTAGTTCAACGTCGAACGCTTCGCGCGGCATGCCTGCTCCAGAGCGGACCAGGCCTCGTCATACCGGCCAAGGTCATCCAGTTCCTTATGCAGTGCGTACGCGAGCAGTGCAATGTCCTGTGATTTCCGCGCAGGACGACGCAGCTCGGCGCGGATCGCCTCGACGTGATTGCCGTCAACACCCTGCGTACGAAGTCTCGCCAGGAGCCACCAGCCCTGCGCCAGCTCCGGTGCCCGGCGAAGGCATCTGCCGATATCCGCTTCGGCCTCGTCAAAGCGTCCGAGATACATCAATACCTGGCCACGGGCCAGCAGCGTCGCGGGATAAGCAGGGTCGCCGCGCCTGGCCTCGTCCAGCAGGCGCAATGCGCGCTCCTGCTCGTTGAGGTAACTGTATTGCGCGGCACACGCCAACAGGACGGGGATCGACATCCGCTCCAGTGGCTCGAGTCGCCCGACGTACTCGTCCAGCGCCTGCACGACGTTGAACGTGCGCAGCCGCGAGACGAGCTCCCTGACCACGGCTGGATCGCGCGTGCCGGTTCGACCCGCGCGCAACGCATACTCGCGTGCAGCGCGGTAGCGCCCCGCCAATGACGCGATGTACGACAGCTGGACCAGAACGCCCGGATGTTCCGGCGACAGCTCCAGCAACCTGTTGAAGCAGGCCGTGGCCTGTTCCCATTCGCGGCGGCTGGCATGCAACTCCGCCCGTTGCCACAACCCGCGGGCATGCTGCTGTGCCGACAAGGCAGGGGCTCCCGCGGCCGGATGGTGGGCCGTTGTCACGGCCAGACCACGCCGAGCCGCTGGCGCAGTGGTTCCAGGCGGGAGCCGTACCTTCGCCATGCATCGATGCCATGCCGATTGATCGGTCGCCTCACCTGTGAGCTGCTCGCAGTCGCGACCGGCGCGGTGTTGCG
Source organism: Lysobacter sp. CC-YZS074 (assembly GCF_056739745.1). NCBI lineage: Bacteria > Pseudomonadati > Pseudomonadota > Gammaproteobacteria > Lysobacterales > Lysobacteraceae > Lysobacter > Lysobacter sp. CC-YZS074. The sequence continues at coordinate 2,772,999 of NZ_CP200301.1, forward strand.
GGTGATATCGACCGTGGCCGGGTCGAACGCAATCCCGCAGAACGCAGCCACCTGTGCGGCGGTCGCCGCGGTATCCGTCACCAGCGCCTCGTAGTCGACCAGCTGGAACTGCTCCGGCATCACTTCCTGCCAATGCGCGCACAGGCTGTCGAAGCGCCGGTAATGAGCCGCCAGTTCGTCGAAGTCATAGCTGTAGCCGTAGGCATCGCCGGGGAACAGCTCCTTGAGGTTCGAGAAACACGCATCCATCGGCGCACGCCGTAGACAAAGGATGCGCGCTGTCGGCAACGCCTTGGCGATGAAGCCGGCATTGACGAAGTTCATCGGGTTCTTGTCGATCATGACGGCGCCGCCGCCGGCGCGCGGATCGGTGCGCCGCAGGTAGCGCTGCCCCACCGCGCCGAAATCGACGGACGTCAACGCCTCGATAGTGGCCTCGCTGGCTCCGAGTCCCAGGAAGCGGTTCGCTTCCCAGCACATCGCACTGTTGAAGTCATTCAGCTCCCCCGCGGCGCGGACCTGTGCGTGGCCACCAAGGATCCTCTCCAGCAGGGTCGTACCCGAACGCGGCAATCCGACGATGAATACCGGCGTCCGCGACGGCGCGTCGGATGTACCGCGCTCATGTACGAATCCACGGTTGACCTGCCTTGTCAGGGCATCGATTCCCTTCTGCTCAAGGTCCGCGCGATAGGACGACGTCCGCCGCTTGCAGCGGGCTCCCGCCAGCAGACTCTGCCAGGCACCATCGAGATCGCCGGCGTGGTCCAGTTCCTTGAAAAGCGCGTAGTGAAGATAGACCTGCTCGGGCGCATCCTCCGCGAACCGGTCCCGGATGCGCCGGATCCTGTCGATGCGGGCGCCAGGCACGTCCGCCTTGGCATGGTACGCAAGCGACCAGTGAGCCTCGGCGTGCTCCGGCCTGATCGCCAGGCACCGTTCGTACTCTTCGGTGGCTTCCTGCACTCTTCCGCAGTAACGCAGCACATTGGCTTTCGCATAGCTCAACAGGTGACTGCCGGGGGCCTTCGCCTGCGCCATTTCGACCAACTGCAGCGCTTCGGCCAGGTGCCCGGTCAACCAGAGATGCTGGGCCAACACGGCCGAATCCCTGATGATTTCCGGCCTCGACCACTCCGCGGCGGCGATCAGGCGACCCACCTCCTGGTGCTCGTCGAAATCGAGCAGCAGCCGGGTCACCACGGCAAGATCCTTCCAGCGTCCCTTGCGAACGCTGGCCGCTGCCTGCAGGGCGTGCTCGCGCGCTGCACGGTAATTGCCGAAGGCGCGCTCCAGCGCAGACAGCCGCAGGCGGACGTAGAGCCGGTCGACGTCACCGGCAATCAGGCGCCCGTAGATCTGCCCCGCGGCGTCCAGCTCACCACGGAGCTCGTGGGCACGCGCGGCGCGCCACTCCTGTTCAAACGCAGTGTCCATGCCCTGCCCCGTGGAATCGCCCGGTCGCCCGCTTCGGTCGGCAACAGGACGGCCGCCCTGTCCGGGGCGGCCGTCGGCTTCGGATCCTCGCGCGATCAGAAGTCGTACTGGACCAGGAACCGCACCGAGCGCGGACGCTGGAAGGACGCCGGCAACAGGTAGGTTTCCGACGGAGCGCCCGTGGCCCGGACCTCCGCGGTTTCGACTACCGAGGTCACCTTCTGCGAGTTGAAGACGTTGAACACGTCCATCTGCAGCCGCAGGCCTTCCATCCAGTTCGGCCGGTAGATGACGTTCATGTCGACCGAATTGGTCCACGGCAGGCGGCCCTTGGTACCGCGGGGGAACGCCTGCACGGTGTCGTCGTCCAGTCCGCCCGCCGCGGTCGTGCCACAGCGCATGAACGACGACCCGTACGGATGGGGGCTGTAGCCCGGTCCCTCGTCGAGATCGAGCACGCCGAAGCAGTTGAGCGGACGACCCGACTGCACCAGCAGGTTGGCGCCCACCGACCACTCCTCGGTGAAGTCGTAGCTGCCGAACAGCTTCAGCGTGTGGCGGCGGTCGTTCGGGAGATAGCCGAAGGTGTCCACGGTCAACGCCAGATAATCGAAATCCTGGGTGACATTGGTGTTGTCCTGGCCGATGTCCGACTTGACGCCGCCCTCGGTGTTGCCCTTGCTCTTGGCGTAGGTATAGGAGCCCTGGAAGAAGAAGTCGTCCCACGCGCCGTCGAAGAAGAACTCCATCGCCGTGTAGGTACGCTTGGCCTGCGGCGAGAGCATGTCGCCCGGGATCGTCACCTCCCGCAGCGTTCCGTCGCCATAGAAGTCCGTCAGGAACACCGCGTCCTCGCCCGGATTGAACATGCGGCAATACGGGAAGCCTTCATTCGGCAGTGCAGCAAAGGTGGCGCCGCCGTCCTCGGAGAAGCCCAGGAAATCGCCGTCGGCGTTGAAGGTGGGCTCGAACCCTGCAGCATCGAGCACCGGGGCGTAATCGCAGTTGTCGTCGATGGCCGCCTTCAATTCACGGAAGATCGCACGGGTACCGATCGAGAAGTTGTCGGTCAGCTCCTTCTGGAACCCCAGGATGTACTCGTCCTGGTACATCGGATCCAGGTTCTGCGAGGCGACCGTCGCGGCCACATGCGGCTGGCCGGTTTCGGCGTTGATGTAGCGGAAGTCACCGCGCGACACCGGATCGATCGGCTCGCCGGTCTCCGGGTCGACGCCGCTGTAGGTGAAGGTCTCGCGGGTGAACAGCGATGCGCTGGCACCTCGTACCGCCACACTCGGGGTCAGCGGCAGGGCGTACCGGCCGGCATTGCCGAAGACCTTGAAGCTCGAGTCACCGAACACGTCCCACGAGAAGCCCAGGCGGGGAGCGAACTGGTTTTCGATCTCGACGTAGGTATCGCCGTTGCCCTGTACGTTCTCGAACGTGTCCCAGCGCGCACCCAGATAGGCGATGAAGCTCGGCGTGATGCTCCAGTAGTCCTCGACGTAGTAGGCGTGCTGGTTGACCTCCACGGTGGAGCCCTGCGCGAAGAACTGCTGCTGGACGATGTCCAGATCGTCGGCATTGCCATCGATACCGTCGGGGTCGGAGGTCAGGTAGGTCCAGGAATAGCCGCCCTCCATGCCCTCGCCCGCCACGGACTCGTAGTCGTCGCGGTCATAGCCGAAGCGCAGGCGGTGGTCGCCCAGCAGCCATTCCGCGTCCAGGCGAAACTGCTCGCGGGTATCTTCCGAATCGACGCGCTCGAGGGTGCCTCCGCTGATATTGCAGTCGCTGAAGTACGGACCGGTGATCTCCTGCCGGTAACCCGGGCGCGAATCGGTTACGACCGGGCAGCCCGGCTGGTCCACCGCATTGAAATCGCCGGTGTAGAAAACCTTCTCGCCGTCGGGGCTGAGCAGGTACTCGCCGCGCGAATAGGTACTGCGGCCGGCCAGGGCGGACAGCGTGAACGAATCGGACAGGTAGCCGGTGTAGCGGAGCACGTAGTTGTCGCCGCCGGACTCGGTGACATTGCTGCCGAGATACTCGGTCCGGTCGAACTCGCCGGGGTCGTTGAGGTAGGTCTCGATCGACTCTTCGCTCTTGTCCGAGAACGCGGTGAACTCCAACAGGTGGTTGTCGCTGAGATTCCAGTCGAGTTTCACCAGCCAGTTGACGTCCGGGGTTTCCCGCGTCTCCACCGTGTTGCTGGTGGCCAGGGTGCTGCCCCAGACATCCTCGTCCTCCTTGCTGTAGGACAGGATGCCGTAGGCGAACAGGCGATCCTGGATCAGCGCGCCACTGGCCCACAGGTTGGCGCGCATGGACTCCAGTTCGTCCTGCGAGTTGTCACTGCGCAGGGTGCCGTAACTGTCGGGAGTCAACGGATTGGAGTAGTACGTGTTGCTGACGTCTTCGCGCAGGGAGCTCGGGCTGAAGTAGACGTTGCCGCCGGCGTGGAACTCGTTGGTGCCGCGCTTGGTGATCTGGTTGACCACGCCACCCAGCGAGCGGCCGAACTCTGCGCCGTAACCGCCGGTCTTGATCTGCTGCTCGGCCACGGCCTCGAACGGGATGGTTCCGAAATTCAGGTTCCGGTACGTGTTGGTGACGTTGAAGCCGTTGACGTAGTACTGGTTCTCTGCGACGGACGAACCACCGAACGATGCCAGGTTGCCGAAGGCGGAATCGCCGCGCACCGTGCCCGGCGCCAGCAGCGCCACGGCAGTGGTGTCCTGCGGCACCGGGATCGCCTTCATCTGCTCGGAAGTGAGGATCGTGGTCGACTCCACCGACGACACGTCGATCGGGTTGACCAGGGCAGAACCCACGACGGTGACCGTGCCGAGCGTGGTGGCGTCCCCGGCAGTGGCCGTGCTTACGAAATCGACGTTGGATGCGGTGCCGATCGACACGCGGGTCGCGCGCGTGGCGGTGGTTCCGTCAGCCGCACTGCGGGTGACGGTGTACTGCCCGGCCGGCAAGGCCGAGAAACGATAGCTGCCATCCCCGGTGACGGTAATCGTGCGCGAAAAGCCGGTGTTCGGATTCTCGATGGTGATCGTGTCACCGGCTTGGGCCTGGCCTGCGACGGCGCCCACGCTGGTCTGTGCCTGGACCCCGGCCGCAAAACACATGCCCAGTGCCACGGCGAGTGCATTGCGCTTCAGGCCCCGTGAAAGGTTCTTGGAAGGCATTTCGGATCCCTCTGAGAGTTGAGATAACTGCTGCAGCGTCCCCCTTAGCCAATTTCCACTTCCGGCTGGACCGGACTATAGGCACCGAAACGCAGCGTTAACAACCCCCTCAGCGCCTGTTCAGGTTCGTCGTGCTCGCCAACCTGATAGGACGCCGCTTCGCCCTGATCCCACTCGGCAGCACCCCGGGGATGTACGTACACGCCTTTGGGTAGCCACCGAAATCCCACCTCACCATTCGAGCTGGACGCCCGCGCGCTCGAACAGCAAACGCAATGGCGCCAGTTCCTCCCGATAGTGCTTCCAGCGCTGCATCGCCGTGCGATAGATGGGAGAGCGAACCTGCACCGCGCTGGCCGTGGCAACCGGCGCCCGGTTCCGCTCGAACTTCATGCACGCTTCATCCCATGGCAGTCCGCAGAGCTCCAGCAGGTGGCACGTCGCCCCCTCCTGCGAATCGACCAGCGACTCATAGTCCACCTGCGCGACCCTGCCCGGTAGCCGCTGCTCCCAGTGCGCCATCAGCTCGTCGAACATCAGGTAGTAGTGCCCGACATCCAGCAGGTCGTAGGAATAGTCGTGGTACGGGGAATCCAGAGAGAACAGCTGCCGGAAATTGCTGAGGCAGGTGTCCATCGGGTTACGCCGTACGCAGATGATCTTCGCGTGCGGCAGTGCGCGCGCGATGTACCCCACGTACAGGAAGTTGTGCGGCAGCTTGTCGATGAAGCGCGGGGTGTTCCCCGTGAGCACTCTCGTGCTCTCCAGATACGCGGTGCCCAGCTTTTCCCAATCCAGGCTGCGCGCCCGTTGCACGGTATCGGCATCCAGAATCGGCGCGGTGCGGCTGCCGGACGCGCGTTTGAGTTCGATGCCGAAGTTGGGCAGTTCACCGGCGGATTCGACCTGAGGGTGCATGGATAGAATGCGCTCGACCAGCGTGGTACCGGTCCGTGGCATTCCGATGACGAAGATGGGTTGGGAGCTTGCGCAGCCGTTCGCCGCGGGTGCATCGGCTTGGCCCGCGGTTTCGACTTCACCAGGAGCCTGCATCAGGGCCTTGAACATTTTCCGGTCCCGTTCGCGCGCGCCCGCACGCGCGGCGCTGTGCGTCGTCTTGCCCGCAACCAGATGCTTGAAGGAGCGCGCGTACTCGCCGATATCTTCGTATTCCTTGGCGAGCGCCAGGTTCAAGTAGAGCTGCGCTTCGGGGCGATGCCCATCCCGATCGAGTTGCGCCCGCAACCGGCCGATATGGTTCTCATCCGGTTGCTGTCTACGAAGCTGGGCCAGGCTGAAGTGCGCGAGCCAATGACGCGGCGCCAACGTAATACAGGTTTCGTACTCGCGCTCGGCACCGGCCAGGTCGCCGCAGAACGTCAATGCCGCGCCGAGGTTGAATCGGTACTCCGCCTGCTGAGGTGCCTGCTGGACGGCGCGACGGAACATTTCGGCGGCCCGCCGATGCGCGTTCGCCTGGGCATAGATCACCCCGAACGTGTCGAGCACCGCGTGTCCGAGCGACACCTGGACGCTTACCTCGTCCGCCAGCGCAAGCGCTTCGGGTACGGCGTCCGTTGCGCAAAGCGCCTTGGCGAGTTCGGCGGCATAGTCGGCCCGGTCGGGCGCCAGTGAAACGGCGCGGCGCAGGTATGCCAGCGCTGGCGCCATCTGCCGTTGTCTCAGTGCCGCGATACCCGCGAGCGCATGCAATCCCGCATGCCGTCGCCCGTGCGGCAACAACAGCTCGGCCGACTTCTGGGCCTCGGCCCAGTGCCCACGTTCCAGCGCATGGACCGCAGCCGCGTACAGCCGCTCCCGCTCCTGGATTGCAGAGACCATTCAAACCTCCAGGCTTCGGCAGCCGGTGCTACCGGTGTTCGCGGAAGCTACAAAAGACCACGGCCCCTCGAAAGGGGCCGTGGTGGTGTTGCACGGTGATCCTGCAAGGATCAGAAGCGCTGCTGGTACTTCATGTATACGAAGCGACCGATGTCGTAGCCACCGTAGTACGAGTAGCTCGAGTTCGGCGCGCTGAACATCGCCGGACCCTGGTGGTCGAACACGTCGTTCGCACCGACCGACACCTTGGCGTTCCACGGAGCTTCCCAGCTGACCTGGACGTCGTGGAAGGTGTTGGAGCCGACCCGGTTCATCGGAACCACCTCACCCTGGGTATCCGGGGCCTGGTAGTTCGGGATGTTGCAGATCTCCTCGAAGTAGCACTCCTCCTTCACGCCGGAGTAGTAACGCATGCCCCAGTTGACCGAGAAATCGTTGAGGGCCCAACCGACGTTCAGGTTCGAACGTACGCGGAAGTTGCTGCCGAAGCCGTTGCTGACCTGCTCCGGGGTGTCCTCTTCGCTCGTGGTCTTCAGCACGTTCTTGCTGACGTAGGTCGTCTGCCAGTTGGTGGTGAAGCGGCCGTAGTCAGTGTTCATCCGGTAGCCGACGTCGACATCGAAGCCCTCGGTCTCGACGTAGCCAGCGTTACGCAGACCATAGGTCAGGTCGTCGACGTAGCCACGAACCGGGTCACGGGTGAAGTTGTTGCAGCGCGATTCGATCAAGGCGATGTAGCAGTCCTGCATGATCTGGTTGGCGCTGTCCGCGATCATGGTGTTCTCGATGCGGATGTTCCACCAGTCGATACCGACGCTCAGGCCCTCTACGAAGCTCGGGCTGTACACGAAACCGACGGTCTTGGACTCGGAGGTTTCAGGGGTCAGGTTCGGGTTCGAACCGCTGGTGAAGGCCACCGGGGTCTGCGCGGCCTTGCTGTCGGTCGGCACGAAGCCCTGCTTCAGCTGGCGGTAGTCCGCACCGACGTCCTGCAGGCAGCGTGCGCTACCGGCTGCGTCACCATAGACGCTGTCGCACGGATCCATGAAGCCGGTCACGAAGCTCTCGGAGCCGCCGCCGTACAGATCGGAGATGGTCGGCGCACGGAAGCCCTCCGACCAGGTACCGCGGACGAGCAAGTCGTCAGACGGACGCCAGGTGAAACCGAACTTGCTGTTGGTGGTGTCGCCGAAGGTGGTGTAATCCGAGTAGCGGCTGGCCACGCTCAGGCTCAACTCCTTGGCGAAGGCCATGTCGGCCAGCACCGGGATGCTGAGCTCGGCATAGAACTCGTCAAGTGCGTAGGAACCCGAGGTCGGGCCCGCGGCGAGGTTGGTCGAGTCGCCCGACTGCGAAATCGCGTCCGGCGAGTAGGCGCCCTCTTCCTTGCGGTACTCGTATCCCACCGCGAAGCCCAGATCGCCGGCCGGCAGCGCGAACAGCGAGCCTGCCAGGTTGGCGAAGTAGCTGGTGGTCTCGGTTTCACCCAGTGCGTGCTCGGTCTTGAACAGGTAATCCTGCACGTCCGGGTCGGCCAGCGAGTTGGTGACGTCGCCGGTGCCGAAGCCCGCGAACGGGTTCCATGCGACGCAGTCGGCAATCGGCGCATCCGGGGTACCGCAGACGATCTGGCCGGCGTCGTTCATGAACGACGGGCCGACGGCGTTACGCACGTTCGGCTTGTAGAAGTTGCCGGTGTTGATGACCGTCAGCTTGTTCTGGTTGTACAGGGTGCCTGCATCCCAGTCGAAGTAGCGGTCGGCGAACTGGAACGAACCTTCGATAGCGCCGGTGAAGCGCCAGGTGGTCAGGTCGCTCTTGGTGAGGCGCGGCACTTCCCAGCCACGACGGCGCCAGTCGATCTCGCTGCCCGGCCGCGGGTTGAAGTAGCTGTCGGCCGACATCGGCGCGTCGATGACGGTTGACTGCAGCGGGTAACCCGCGATCTGGCGGGACGACGACCGGTCCGTGTACGCCATGTCGCTGACGAAGCGGATGTTGTCGGTGATGTCCCAGTTGGCGCTGGCAAACAGCGAGCGACGCTCCAGCGGGGTGATCACGTGCATCTGCTCGGCGGCGTTACTGGTGTCCGCGTCGGTCTGCTCGTGGAAGTCATCCATGCCGATGGCATCGCCATCACGATCAGGGGCGTACCACACCGGATTGCCGTCAGCATCGGTCAGGCCACTGTCAAAGTTGCCCCACTTGCCGACGACGCTGTTGCTGTACTGCGGGAAGCCCGGGTAGCTGTCGCGGCTGAACCAGCGGTCCTTCGCCCAGACGGCATCTTCCTTGTGGTACTCGCCGCCGATGGTGACCGAACCGCGGTCGCCAGCGAAGCCGGCCACGAAGTCGTAGCTCTCCTTGGTGCCGTCGCCTTCGTCGTACTGACCGTAATAGGCGTTGACCTCGGCACCGTCGAAGTTCTTGCGGGTGATGATGTTCACCACGCCGGCCATCGCATCGGAACCGTAGATGGAGGAGGCGCCGTCCTTCAGGACTTCGATGCGCTCGACCACGGCCGACGGAATGGTGGAGATGTCCTGGTAGCCGCCGGTGCTGATGCCCAGGCGCTTGCCGTTGACCAGCACCAGGGTACGCTCGGCACCCAGATTGCGCAGGTCGATGTAGGAACCGCCAACCTCTTCACCCGACGACAATGCATCGGAACGGCTGATTGCCGGGCTGCCGGCAGCCGAGATGTTCTGAAGGATGTCGGCGACGGTGTTGAAGCCCTGGTTCTCGATATCGTCGCGGCTGATCATCAGGACCGGCTGCGCCGTTTCCATGTCGACCTGGCGGATGCGCGAACCGGTGACCTCGATGCGGTCGAGGGTGGTGGCGTCGGCTGCGGGAGCTTCCTGCGCGCCGGCAAGGGCCGGCACAAGTGCGACAGCGATGCCGGCCGGCAGCAGGCCGATCCGCATCGCGGGACGCAGATTGCGTTGAGTCATTTATCTCTCTCCAGATAATCGTTATGGGCGTGTTAAACGCCCCGCCCAAACTACGGCCCGTGGGGCTACGCCGCTTTGCGGTCGAAGCCGTCTGGCTTTGCCGAATGTGTCCGCGCCGCCCGGGCCTGGGTGAGCCTGGCGCTGGTGCGGTAGTTGCTGGCGGAGGTGCCGTAGCGGGCGCGGAACGCGCGGGCGAAGCTGCAGCAGTTGTCGAAACCGCAGGCGGCCGCGACCTCGCCGATCATCATCGGGCTGCTCTCCAGCAGGTCGGCGGCGCGCTCCAGGCGCAACCGCGCCGAGGCCGACTGCGGACTCTCGTCGTACAGGCCGTGGAAGGTCTTGGAGAAGTACCAGCTGGAGAAGCTGGTCAGTTCGGCCAGTTCGGTGATCCGCACCACCCGGTCGCAATGCCCTTCCAGGTACATGCGGGCGCGCTGCAGGCGGCTGAACACCTGGCGCTTGCGCACGCGCGACCGCCCGGGGCAGCGCGCAACGCCGGCGGCGAGTTCGCGCTGGATCGAGGCCAGGTGCATCAGCAGTGGCCGCATCGCGGCGACTTCGGCGGTGCCATCGGCGCCGTGCAGGGCGCTGAGCCGCGGGCCCGCGCCGCGCCAGAGGCGGGCGAGGATGCGCGCATCCCGCGGCCCGAGCTTGCCGCGGCCGGCGAACAGGCCGACATCGACCACGCGCCCGAGCGCCTTCAGCGCATCCGCGCCGAGGCTGACGCCGAGACACAGGCCGTGGCGATCGGTCTGGAGCTGCGGACGCGACTCACGGTCGAACGCGATCCAGTCGCCGCGGCGCAGCCGGAACCGGCCCTCGCGCGATTCGACCCAGGAGCTGCCGCGCAGTTGCACCCACATGGAAAAAACGTTGCCCGACAACTGCGCGCTGCCCAGCCGCGACACGCCGATGCACCGCGTCTGCCCCTCGTGATCGGCGAAATCCGGCTGCAGCAGTTGGCCGCGATCGGCCCAGAGAGTCTTGTCCACTTGCCTACCCATTTGCCAGGAGTTGGCCCATGGGTTTGCCGGATCGGGGGACGCGCTTCAGGAAAGTTCGCGGACAGTTGGCCGAAATCGCGCCGAAAGCCGATCCGAAGGAATCACGAAAGCACTTTTCCCAATCGGTTCAATTACTTGTTCACGCCGGACCACAACACTTCGGGCGGCGCTTCGTAGGTCGCGAAGCCGATATCGCCGATGTCGTGCTCGACCAGCGTGATGTACATCACGTTGCCGCGCGGGTCCACGCTGATGCCGTAGCTCGCCCCACGCAGGTCGCCGTCGAGGCACCGGGGCCCGCGGCCGTCGCTGCGCTGCAGCTGGGCCGCGCAGCTGGCGAGGCGTTCGACCCCGAGGATGTCGCCATTGGCCCCGACCGCCCAGGAGCGGTACCGCGACACCGACGGCCAGTCGGATTGAAGCCGGCGCTCGCTGCCCGGCCGCAGGTCGAGGTCGGCCTGCCACAGGCCCGGTTCCCCCGGGCGGGCATAGACCACGCGTCCGCGCGGCGCGTCCACCTGCACCCGCGCGGCCTCGTCCAGCACCCGCACTCGATGCCACCGCCCGACACGCTGCCCGAGCAGCACCAGCTTCTGGCGACCGGCACGGTCCGCAGCCACCACCAGCAGTCGCTGGTCGCCCCGCGCCGACGCCGGGGCGTAGACCGCCTGCAGCGGCTCGTCGACCGGCAGCGGCAGTCGTGACACCCGACCACTGGCCGGCACCACCTCATAGACCGACGACGGCTCCGAGGTCGCAGCTCCGGCGCTGCGCCCGACCACCAGCAGGCGTTTGCTGTCGGCCGACCAGGACGGCAGGTACCGCGATTCCGGCTCCACGCCGTCGAGCAGGGCGAGCGACTCCGGCCGCCGGAGGTCGGCCCACCACAGCCGGTACTGGCCGGAACGGTCCGACGCGAACGCCAGCTGGCGTCCGTCCGGCGCCACCGCGGCCAGGCGGTCGCGCCCGGACGAGGCGAACAAGCGCTCGCCGGGGCCGTCGGAATCCAGGTCGAAACGGTAGATGCCGTACCGCGTCGCGCGGTGCACGTAGGCGAGTGCCGGCACGTTCGCGGCCGTCGCGGGGTCCTGCGCATCGGCGATGCCCAGGTCCACCGGGGTGCCCGCGTCCAGGTCGAGGCGGTACAGGCGGGTGGCGTTGTCCTGGTGCTGGGCGTAGATCAGCGCGCGACCGTCCGGACCCCAGTCCCAGCCGAGGATCTGCGCATTGAGGTGGGTCAGCCTCTCGGCCGTTCCACCGGTGGCCGGCAACCGCCAGAAATCGCCGACCGGCGCATTGCGGACGAACACGATCCAGCGCCCGTCCGGCGAGTAGCGCGGGGCGAAGTCGTGGTTCTGCGGGTCGGCCTGGTAGTCGAGCGCGCGCAGCTGGCCGGTGGCGAGGTCGAGCAGGTGGAGACCGGGGCGGTCGTGCAGCACGCCATGGCTGCCGAAAATCAGCCCGCGCCCGTCCGGAGTCCAGTCGAAGCTGGGCAGGTGGTGCTCGTCGCAGTGGCCCACCGCGCGCTCGGCGCCACCGCTGGCCGGGATCAGCAGCACCTGGCAACTCTTGCCCGGCACCAGCCGGAGAAAGGCGATCTCGCGGCCATCCGGCGACCACGCCGGGCTGAAGTCATCGGCTTGGCCGGTGGGCCGCGTCAGCTGCCGCGGGGTGGTCGGGGCGGTGGTCTGGACCATCACGGCGACATTGCGCTGCCCCGGCGGGATGGCCACATAGGCGACCATCGCCGCGTCCGGGCTCAGGCTCGGCGCGAGCTCGAATCCTGGCGACGAGGTGATCAGGCGGGACTCGATGCCGAACACCGGCGTCGCCGGCGCGACCGGACCCTGCGGCGGTTGGTGCCGGGCCGGGTCGGGGCGCGACCACCATGCCAGGAACCCGGCGAGCAGCAGCGCGAACGCTACCGCGCCCAGAATCGCGCGCCAGCCGCCACGCAGCCGCAAACCGGAAGCCGGTGCGGACACCGGCGAGGCGGCCCCGATGGGCGTGATGGCGCCGGTGGGGATAAATGTGGCATCGGCTTCCGGCAGCGTGTCCTCCAACCGGGACAGTCCGGGCGCCGCCACCGGCGCATCCCGGCCCGCCTGCGACGCAGGGGGCAGCCATTCGACTTCCGCCAGCAACCGGTAGCCGCTCTTGGCAATGGTCTCGATGTACGGCGCCTGGTCATCCTCGCGCGCCGGCTCGAACGCCTTGCGCAGCTGCGTGACCGCCTGGGTCACGACATCGTTGGTCGGCAGGGTGTCCGGCCAGACCGCAGTGAGCAGCGCGTCGCGGCTGACCACCCGGCCGGCGTTCCCGGCCAGCACCAGCAGCACGCCCATCGACTTGGGAGTGATCCGCCGCGCACGCCGCGCACCCGCCCCCCGCACTTCTCGCAGGGGGACGTCGACGATGCACTGGCCGACGCGCAGGCGATCGGTGGGAAGGGGCTGGGGGAGTGACGACATGAACCGGCAAGTTTCCGCAGGGCCGACGGGGGCGGTCATGTGCCGGAAGGCCAAACAAACCGGCCAACGGCGCAAACACACGGGACCGCTCCCGTGCCAAGCGTTCATTCTACCGTCACGCCCGACGGCGGCCATGCACCCGGCACTGGCCGCTCCGGCCCCGTTCATGCGGGGTGTGTGCGCAACTCCCGATCAGGCGTTGCGGTAGACCTCCGCACCGGCCGCGCGGAACTCCGCCGCCTTTTCCGCCATGCCATCGGCCAGCGCCGCCTGCTCGTCGACACCGTGTTCGGCGGCGTAGTCGCGCACGTCCTGGGTGATCTTCATCGAACAGAAATGCGGGCCGCACATCGAGCAGAAGTGCGCGGATTTGTGGGCGTCCTTCGGCATCGTCTCGTCGTGGTATTCCATCGCCCGCTCGGGGTCGAGGCCGAGGTTGAACTGGTCCTGCCAGCGGAACTCGAAGCGGGCCTTGCTCAGCGCGTTGTCGCGCACCTGCGCGCCGGGGTGGCCCTTGGCGAGGTCGGCCGCGTGTGCGGCGATGCGGTACGCCATCAGGCCCTCGCGCACGTCGTGCTTGTTGGGCAGGCCGAGGTGCTCTTTCGGGGTCACGTAGCAGAGCATCGCGCAGCCGTACCAGCCGATCATCGCGGCACCAATGGCGCTGGTGATGTGGTCGTAGCCCGGCGCGATGTCGGTGGTCAGCGGCCCGAGTGTGTAGAACGGCGCCTCGCCGCATTCGACCAGCTGCTTGTCCATGTTCTCCTTGATCAGCTGCATCGGCACGTGGCCGGGGCCTTCGATCATGGTCTGGACGTCGTGCTTCCAGGCGATCTTCGTCAGTTCGCCGAGCGTTTCCAGCTCGCCAAACTGGGCCGCGTCGTTAGCGTCGGCGATCGAGCCGGGACGCAGGCCGTCGCCGAGGCTGAAGGCCACGTCGTAGGCCTTCATGATTTCGCAGATCTCCTCGAAGTGTTCGTAGAGGAAGCTCTCGCGATGGTGCGCCAGGCACCACTTGGCCATGATCGAGCCGCCGCGGCTGACGATCCCGGTGACTCGCTTCGCCGTCAGTGGCACGTACCGAAGCAGCACGCCGGCGTGGATGGTGAAGTAATCCACGCCCTGCTCGGCCTGCTCGACCAGGGTGTCGCGGAAGATCTCCCAGGTCAGCTCCTCGGCGCGGCCGTCGACCTTCTCCAGCGCCTGGTAGATCGGCACGGTTCCGATCGGCACCGGCGAGTTGCGCAGGATCCACTCGCGGGTCTCGTGGATGTGCTTGCCGGTGGACAGGTCCATAACCGTGTCGGCGCCCCAGCGGATCGACCAGACCAGCTTCTCGACCTCCTCGGCGATGCCCGACGACACCGCCGAGTTGCCGATGTTGGCGTTGACCTTGGTCAGGAAGTTGCGGCCGATGATCATCGGCTCGCTTTCGGGATGGTTGATGTTGTTGGGGATGATCGCGCGGCCGCGGGCGACCTCGTCGCGGACGAACTCGGCGGTGATGCGCCTGGGCAGGTTGGCGCCGAAGGCCTGGCCGGGATGCTGCGCCAGCAGGTGCGCCTCGCGCACGGCATCGAGCCGCTGGTTCTCGCGGATGGCGATGAATTCCATCTCCGGGGTGACGATGCCGCGGCGGGCGTAGTGCATCTGGGTGACGTTGGCGCCCGCCAGCGCGCGGCGCGGCGCCGGCCGGTTGCCGAACCGCACCGCATCGAGCTTCGGATCGTGCTCGCGCGCCCGGCCGAACTCGGACGACAGGCCCGGCAGTTGCTCGGTATCGCCGCGCTCGGCGATCCACTGCGCGCGCAACGGCGCAAGGCCACGGGCGAGGTCGATGCGTGCGGCCGCATCGGTATAGGCGCCGGACGTGTCATAGACCGCCAGCGGCGCGTTGTCCTCGCCGCCGAAGAGGGTGGGCGTGCGGGCGAGTTCGATCTCGCGCATCGGCACCCGGATGTCGGGGCGCGAGCCTTCGACATGGATCTTGCGCGAGCCGGGGATCGGGCGGATGACATCGGCCGACAACTGTTCGGCCTGCTGTTGCAGCTGGGAAGGCACCGCGTTCATGCGTTTCGTCCTGTGGAGCGCCGGGGGGCGGGACGAAGCGGCGGTGCGCAGGCGCAATGCGCCTGTCGCGAAAGCTTCCCTACGGCGGCATCACCCGCATCAGGTTCGAAGGGTCTGTCTCAACCGGCGCGCGCGCCGGTACCCCCGCTTCGGCGGCGATTGGACCACAGCCGTCCTCGGACGGCCAGTTCATCGCGGCCGGACGGGAGCGGGGCCCCCGGCCAATGCCCCTCACGCGGACTCCGCCCGCTCCCCAGGCACTTTCACCCGGAACCACGCCGCGTACAGCGCCGGCAGGAAGAACAGCGTCAGCACCGTGGCCACCAGCAGCCCCCCCATGATCGCCACCGCCATCGGCCCGAAGAAGGCGCTGCGCGAGAGCGGGATCATCGCCAGGATCGCCGCCAGTGCGGTCAGCACGATCGGGCGGAACCGCCGCACCGTCGCCTCCACGATCGCCTGCCACTGCTCGCGGCCGTCGACGCGGTCCTGTTCGATCTGGTCGACCAGGATCACCGAGTTGCGCATGATCATGCCGGCCAGCGCGATCGTGCCGAGCATCGCGACGAAGCCGAACGGCACCCGGAACACCAGCAGGAACAGGGTCACGCCGATCAGCCCCAGTGGCGCGGTCAGCAACACCATGATGCTGCGCGAGAAACTGCGCAGCTGCAGCATCAACAGGGTGAACACCACGAACAGGAACAGCGGCACGCCGGCGGTGATCGAGTCCTGTCCGCGCGCGGAGTCCTCGACGCTGCCCCCGAGGTCGACCGAGTAACCGAACGGCAGGCCGGCGCGGATGTCGTCCAGCGTCGGCGAGATCTGCGCCATCACCGTGCCCGGCTGGGTGCCGTCGTAGATGTCGGCGCGCACCGTCATCGTCGGCTTGCGGTCGCGGTGCCAGATGATGCCTTCCTCGAAGCCGTACTCGATCGTTGCGACCTGCCCCAGCGGCACGCTCTGGCCGCTTTCGAGAGGAATCATCAGGCTGTCAAGCCCGTCGAGCTGCACGCGCTCGGCGTCGGCGCCCCGCAGCATCATCCCGATCAGCTCGTCGCCTTCACGGAAGGTGCTGACCTGGCTGCCCGACAGCGAGCCGCCGAGCACCTGCGACAGCTGCGCCGAACTGATCCCGAGCGCACGGGCGCGGGCCTGGTCGACCTGCAGCCGCACGACCTTCCCTGGCTCGTCCCAGTCGAGGTTGACGTTGGCCACGTGCGGGTTATCGCGGATCTTCCCGCGCACGGCGTAGGCGATTTCGCGAACCCTCTCGATGTGCTCGCCCGACACCCGGAACTGCACCGGGTAGCCGACCGGCGGGCCGTTCTCGAGCCGGGTCACGCGCAGCTGCAGTTCGGGGAACTGCGGCACCACCTCCTCGATCATCCAGCTGCGCACCGCCTCTCGCGCTTCCAGGCTCCCGGGCATCAGCACGAACTGGGCGAAGTTGGCCGCCGGCAGCTGCTGGTCCAGCGGCAGGTAGAAGCGCGGCGAACCGGTGCCGACGTAGGCGGTGTAGTTCACCAGGTCGTCGCGTTCAGCCAGCAGCGCCTCGAGCCGCTCGACCTGCGCCGCCGTGGCCTTGAGCGAGCTGCCCTCGGCCAGCTCCATGTCGACCATGAGCTCCGGCCGCACGGAATCGGGGAAGAACTGCTGCGGCACGAAGCGGAACAGCACCACCGAGGCGACGAAGCCGGCGACGGTCAGGCCGATCACCAGCCAGCGCCGGCGCACGCACCACAGCAACCAGCCGCGGAAGCGCCGGTAGAAGCGGGTGCCGTAGGGGTCGTGGGCGTGGCCGTCGTGCGGCGCCGGCGCGATGAAGTCGGCGAACGCCGGGAAGCGGTCGGCCCAGCGTTCGCGCCGGGCCTGCCAGCGCGCCGCCAGCGAGCCCGGTTTCGGCGCCGCCGCGTGCCCGTGGTCCGGCAGCAGCTTGTCGCCGAGGTATGGGATGAACACCACCGCTGCGATCCACGACACCAGCAGCGCGATCGTCACCACCTCGAACAGCGAGCGCGTGTACTCGCCGGTGCTCGACGCCGCGGTCGCGATCGGCAGGAACCCGGCCGCGGTGATCAGCGTGCCGGTCAGCATCGGGAACGCCGTGCTCTCCCACGCGAACGCCGCCGCGCGCAGGCGGTCGAAGCCCTGCTCCATCTTGATCGCCATCATCTCGACCGCGATGATCGCGTCGTCGACCAGCAGGCCCAGCGCCAGCACCAGGGCGCCCAGCGAGATCTTGTGCAGGCCGACCCCGAACAGGTCCATGACGAAGAACGTCATCGCCAGCACCAGCGGGATCGACAGCGCGACCACCAGCCCGGTGCGCACGCCCAGCGACAGGAAGCTCACCAGCAGCACGATCACCACGGCCTCGGTCAGCACCTTGACGAACTCGCCGACCGAGTCCTGCACCGCGGCGGGCTGGTCGGACACCTTGTGCAGTTCCATCCCGGCCGGCAGCGTCTGCTGCAGCTCGGCGAACCGCGCCTCCAGCGTCTCGCCCAGTTCGAGGATGTCGCCGCCGGACTTCATCGACACGCCGATGCCGATCGCGTTGTCGCCCATGAAGCGCATGCCCGGCTCCGGCGGGTCGGAAAAGCCGCGCTCGACTTCGGCGACGTCGCCGAGCCGGAACGTGCGGTCGCCGACGCGGATGGGGAACTCGCGGATCTCGTCGACCGTGCGGAACTGGCCGCTGATGCGCACCGGCACCCGGCTGCCCGGGGTCTCGAAGAAGCCCGCCGGCACCATCGCGTTCTGCTGCTCCAGCGCCTGCTGCACCGCCGCCGCCGACACCCCGAGCGTCGCCAGCTTGGTGTTGGACAGCTCGATCCAGATCTTCTCGTCCTGCACGCCGAACAGCTCGATCTTGCCGACGTCGGGCACCTCCTGCAGCGCCAGCTGCACGCGCTCGGCGTAGTCCTTCATCACCGCGTAGTCGAAGCCCTCGCCGGTGAGCGCGTAGATGTTGCCGAAGGTGTCGCCGAACTCGTCGTTGAAGAACGGCCCGACGATGTCGCGCGGCAGTTCGGGGCGCAGGTCGCCGACCTTCTTGCGCACCTGGTAGAACAGCTCGGGGATCTCGCCGGAACGCATCGAGTCGCGCGCGGCGAAGATCACCTGCGACTCGCCCGGCCGCGAGTACGAGCGGATGAACTCGTACTCGCCGGTCTCCATCAGCTTGCGCTCGATGCGATCGGTCACCTGCCGGCCGACCTGCTCGGCGGTCGCGCCCGGCCAGACGGTGTGGATCACCATCACCTTGAAGGTGAACTCCGGGTCCTCGCTGCGGCCGAGCTTGAGGTAGGACATCGCGCCGGCGATCGCCAGCACCAGCATCGCGTAGACGACCAGGCTGCGGTGGCGCAGCGCCCATTCGGACAGGTTGAAGCGCATGGTCGTGGCCCGTCAGTCGGCCGCAGCCGGCGGCGCCGCGACGGCGGGCGCCTCCACCACCGGGCGGTTGTCGCGATCCACGGCTACCACCTTCTGGCCTTCCCGCAGCAGGTGGCCGCCGGCGGCGACGACCCACGCTTGCGACTCCAGTCCAGCGATGACCGGGACTGTCTCGTTGCCGTAGGCCCCTGCCTGCACCGGCTGCAGCTTGAGCGTCGAAGTCGACGGGTCCACCACGAACACGGCCACGCCGTCTTCGCCGGTGCGCTGCAGCGCCGACAGCGGGACGCTGAGGGCGGTACCGTTGTCGCGGTCGATGTGGACGCGGGCGCTCTGGCCCAGCTCCAGCGCGCCGGCGGGAGCGTCCACCACCGCCCGGGCGGCGAACGTGCGCGACGCCGGGTCGGCCATCGGCGCGACCTCGCGGACGCGGCCGGGCCAGCGCCGGTCCGGGTCGGACCAGAGTTCGACCTGCAGCGCCTGGCCCGGCCGGATGGTGTCGACCGCGTCCTCGGGCACCGCGAACGCCACCTCGCGACTGCCGTCGGCCGCCAGGGTGAAGACCGCCTGCCCGGCGCCGACGACCTGGCCGGCCTCGGCGTGGCGCGCGGCGATGACGCCGTCGGCCGGCGCGCGCAGCTCGCTGTAGGCCGCCTGGTTGCCCGCCACTTCGAGTTCGGCACGGGCGGCGTTGACCTGGCCCTGCGCGGCCGCGGCCGCGGCGTTCTGTGCATCCAGGGTCGAGCGGCTGACCAGTTGTTCGCCGGCCAATCGGGCGAAGCGGGCCTGGTCGGCGCGGGCCCGGCCTAGCTCGGCCTCCGCCGCCGCCAGTTGTGCCCCGGCGGCACGGGCACGCGCCTGCAGGTCACCGGCATCGAGCGTGGCCAGCACGTCGCCCCGCCCGACGTGGTCACCCACGTCGACCCGGCGTTCGACCAGCTTGCCACCGACCCGGAAGGACAGCGGGCTCTCTTCGCGGGCACGGACCTCACCGGCGAAGGACACCGTCGCGTCGCCGGCACCGCCGGGGTGGACCACCAGCACCGGCCGCACGTGTTCGGCACTGGACTGCCCGCCGCTGCAGCCGGCGAAGGCGACGGCGGCGCCCACTGCCAGCATGGCCAGCAGACGGCGGACCAACGGGGTTTCCACTCGACTGCGCATGCCGGCGCCTCTCAGGCTGAATTAATGAACCGACTGGTACTGTAAAAAATATCGAACCGGTTAGTCTAGTATTCCAGCATGCCCCGTCGTACTGCCCGTGACAGCTCCGCCGCGCGCCCGCCGCTTCGCCCCGCCGGCCCGGGACGGCCGAAGGACCTCGGCAAGCGCGCGGCCATCCTGGAAGCCGCCAAGCGGATGTTCGTCTGCCACGGCTTCGATGGCGTCAGCATGGACCAGATCGCCGCCGAGGCCGGCGTCTCCAAGCTCACCGTCTACAGCCATTTCGGCGACAAGGAGTCGCTGTTCGCCGCGGCGGTGAAGTCGCACTGCGAGAACCTGCTGCCCTCGTCGCTGTTCGCACCGGCCCCGGCCACGCCGCTGCGCCAGCGGCTGCTCGATATCGCACGCGCGTTCTACGCGATGGTCAGCAGCCCCGAAGCGGTCGCCGGCCACCGCATGCTGTGCACGCCGCAGCTGGCGGGCACGCCGCTCTCGCGGATGTTCTGGGAGGCGGGTCCGCAGCGGGTGCACGACGAGTTCACCGCCCTGCTGCAACGCCGGATTGCCACCGGCGCACTCGAACTGGACCCCGATCCGCAATCGCTGCACCGTGCCGCCGCCCAATTCTTCGCGCTGCTCAAGGGCGAACCGCACGCGATGCTGGTGTTCGGTTGCGGCGAGTGCTCCGAGGCACAGGTCGAGGCGCACCTGGCCGCATCGGTCGACCTGTTCCTGCGCGCCTACGCGGCGCCCACCGAGCGACGCCACGATGACCCGTGACCGGGGTCGCGGTTACTTCTGGCACTCAGTGGCGGCCGCCGCCGGCGGCGATGCTGTCGCCGTCGCGGATGGCCATTCAGGCGCCGTGCGGCACCG
This sequence comes from Lysobacter sp. CC-YZS074, assembly GCF_056739745.1. Lineage (NCBI taxonomy): Bacteria > Pseudomonadati > Pseudomonadota > Gammaproteobacteria > Lysobacterales > Lysobacteraceae > Lysobacter > Lysobacter sp. CC-YZS074. Next base: position 2,793,419 of record NZ_CP200301.1, read on the forward strand.
CCGGTAGCCGCGCGACCATTACAATTGGCGGCCCACCGCGAGCACCGAGACCCCTGATGAGCACGATCGATTACGCCAAGGCCCGAGAACTGATGGTCGAACAGCAGGTTCGGCCATGGGACGTGCTCGATCCGCGCGTGCTCGACGTGCTGGCCACCCTGCCGCGCCACGAGTTCGTCCAAGCCGAGCACCGCACCCTCGCCTACACCGACCTGCCGCTGCCGCTGCCCCACGGCGGCCGCATGATGAAGCCGGTCGTGGAAGGCCGGGCCCTGCAGGCGCTGGCGGTGACGGCGCGCGACGAAGTGCTGGAGATCGGCACCGGCAGCGGCTTCCTGACCGCCTGCCTCGGCCGCCTCGGCCGCGAGGTGGTCAGCCTGGAACGCCACGCCGACCTCGCCGACGCCGCGCGCGAGCGGCTGGGCGCGCACGGCATCGCCAACGTCAACGTGGTCCATGCCGACGCGTTGGAGTGGAGCAGCACCCGCCGGTTCAACGCGATCTGCGTGAACGGCGCGGTCGACCGCATCCCCGACCGTTTCGTCGAATGGCTGCAACCGGGCGGGCGCATGTTCGTCGTGCGTGGCCGCTCGCCGGCAATGGAAGCCGTCCTGCTGCACAACGATGCCGGCCAGCCGCGCATCGAATCGCTGTTCGAGACCGACCTCCCCTACCTCGCCGGCGCGGCCCCGCAGCCCGTCTTCGAGTTCTAAACGCCAAGGACACAGCATGATCCGCCGCCCGCTCGTACTCGCCCTCGCCTTCGCCCTGCTGCCGGCCACCGCCGCGGCGGAAGACCTGCTGCAGACCTACGAGCTGGCCCGTGCCGGCGACCCGCAGTTCGCCGCCGCCGAGTCCAGCCGGCTGGCGACGCGCGAGGGTGCCGTGCAGGCGCGCGCGGCGATGCTGCCGAGGATCGACGGCAGCGCCTCGGTCAGCCGCTCGCGCAGCGAGGGGCCGTCGACCGAAAACGTGCGTGATCCCGATACCGGCGAAGTGATCCAGTACAGCGGCGACTCGGAAACCGAGGTCACCTCGCGCCGCTTCGGCGTCGATGCCTCGCAGATGCTGTTCGACATGTCGCGCTTCACCACCCTGCGTGGCCAGCGGGCGCTGAGCCGCGCGAGTGACTTCCAGCTCGAGGCCGCCGGTCACAACCTGATCACCCGCACGTCCGCCGCATACTTCAACGTGCTGATCCAGCTGGAGACGCTGGCCGCGGCCGAGGCGGCCGAAACCGCGCTGCAGCGCCAGTTCGACTTCGCCTCCAAGCGCCTCGAGGTCGGCCTGGCGCCGATCACCGATGTGCACGAGGCCCGTGCCCAGTACGACAGCGCCCGCGCCAACACCATCCTCGCGCGCAACGCCGTCGCCGATGCCTACCAGGCCCTGGCCGAGATCACCGGCCAGCCGGTACGCGACCTGCAGGGCCTGCCGGCGGACTTCCAGCCGCAGTTGCCGGTCACCGAAGGCGTGGAAACCTGGGTGCAGACCGCAGTCGATTCCAACCCCGCGCTGCAGGCACAGCAGTTCCAGGTGGAAGCCGCCGAAGCCGACGTCGCGACCGCGCGCGCAGGGCACCTGCCGACCCTGTATCTGAACGGTGGCTATGCCGACAGCAAGCAATGGGGCGACAGCACCTTCAGCGCCAGCGGCTTCAGCCAGACCTTCCCGATCGAGAGCGAAAGCCGCGGCCCCGAGGTGGGCATCACCCTCAGCGTGCCGATCTTCTCGGGCGGCGAGACCCAGTCACGCGTGCGGCAGGCGATCGCCCAGCGCGACATCGCCCTGGACGAGCTGGAGCAGCAACGCCGCGCGCTCGAGCGCAACACCCGCAATGCCTACCAGACCCTGGTGGCCGGCATCAGCGAAGTCGAGGCGCGCCGTCTGGCCCTGGTCTCCGCGCAGGCCGCCTACGATGCGTCGCAGGTCGGGCTGGAGGTCGGTACCCGCACCGTGCTCGACGTGCTCAACAACCAGCAGAACCTGTTCCAGGCCCAGCAGGCCTATGCGCTGGCACGCTACAACTACCTGCAGAACCGGTTGCTGCTGGAGCAGGCGGCCGGCACGCTGGACGCGGCGGACGTGCAGGAAGTCAATCGCCTTCTGACGGTCAACACCGAAGCGCAGGTCGATTCGGCCATCCCGCAGTAAGCAGGCAAGCCGCGATCGGGGTTCACTGCGATCGACCGCGGCGGCGGAACGTCGTCGTGTTCCGCCGTACCGGTATTCACGGCCACCGGCAGCGTCTACATCCCGGTCGTCGCGGTGCGGATATCCGGCACTGACGTAAGCCGCTAACCGGCGGCCTGATCGTCGCGGCGGGAACCTCCCTAGGCCCGTCCGCGGCGCTCCGGCGCGGGCAGCACCGGCTGCAGCAGCACCAGCGTCTGCGCCAGCGCACCGCGCCCCATTTCCACCAGCTTGCGGCCGGCCTCCGCCATGCGGGCCCGCTCGTCGGCGTCATCCAGCAACCGGGCGAGCGCGCCTTCGACCTCACCCGCATCGCTTCCGACCACGAGCGCGCCCGCCTCGTCGAGGCGCCGCGATATCTCGGCGAAGTTGTGCAGGTGCGGCCCGGTCACGATAGCGGTGCCGGTGGCGGCCGGCTCCAGCAGGTTGTGCCCGCCGACGGGCTGCAGGCTGCCGCCGACAAAGGCGACATCCGCGCAGGCGTAGAAGTTCACCAGCTCGCCCATGGTGTCGACCAGGAACACCGCATCATCCGGCTGGGGCCAGCGCGCCCGCGAACGCGTGGTGACCTGCCAGCCGGCGGCGCGCGCGTGTTCGGCGACCACCCGGAACCGTTCGGGATGCCGCGGCGCCCACAGCAGCAGCAGGTCGGGAAAACGCGATCGCAGCCGGCGATGGATCGAGATGACCGCAGCCTCTTCGTCCTCGTGCGTGCTCGCGGCGATCCAGACCGGACGCGGGCCGCAGCGCTGCCGGCACTCGGCGACGAACCCGTCCAGCGCCTCGGGCACGGCGACGTCGAACTTCAGGTTGCCGACCTCGGCCACCTGCGCGGTTCGCGCGCCGAGCCGCACGAACCGCACCGCGTCGGCCAGCGACTGCGCCGCGACGGTGTGGACCGTGCGCAGCGCCCGCCCCACCAGCGGCGCGAGCACGCGGTAGCCGCGCAGTGAGCGTTCCGACAGCCGCGCATTGAGGATGAACACCGGCACGCGTGCGTCGCGGCAACCGAACAGTAGGTTCGGCCACAGCTCGGTCTCCATGATCAGCGCGGCGTGCGGCCGGTAGTGCCGCAGGAACCTGCCGACCGCACCCGGCAGATCGTAGGGCAGGTAGACGTGCTCGACTTCCGACCCCCACAGCGCGCGCACCCGGTCCGAGCCGGTCGGAGTGATCGTGGTCACCAGCAACCGCAAATCAGGCCGGCCGCGCCGCAGGGCGTTCACCAGCGGCACCGCGGCATTGACCTCGCCCACCGACACCGCGTGCAGCCACAGCACGCGGCCGCCAGCGGACTCGTGGTAGCGCGCGTACCGCTCGTGCCAGCGCAGGAAGTACGCCGGGTGGCGAAAGCCGCGCCACACCAGGTGGTACACCGTGACCGGGACCAGCAGGTAAAGCACCGCCGAGTAGAGGCCGCGCAGCAGGCGCTCGATCAGGTCAATCCGCATTCGCGCAGGATACTGTAGAGACCGCACGCCCCCCTCGCCGGTCGCTTCCGCTGGAAGGGGCTCGGCTAATATCCCCGCATGCCCGAAGCCGCTTCCCCCACTTCCGCCGGCACGCCGCCGCGGCAGCCGCGCCATTGGCCCGCATGGGGCGGCCTGGCCATCATGTGGCTGGCCGCTCGTCTGCCATGGCCGCTTCAACGCGCACTGGGGCGGGCGGTCGGCGCGGCCGCCTTCATGCTCGCCGGCGAGCGCCGCCGCGCCGCGCGCACCAACCTGGCGTTGTGCTTCCCGGCGATACCCGAAGCCGAACGGGAAGCCCTGCTGCGCGCGAGCTTCCACGATTTCGGGATCGGCCTGTTCGAGTTCGCCCGCGCGTGGTGGGGATCGGTGGCGCCGATGCGGCGCACCGTGCGCATCGAAGGCCTCGACGCGGTGGAGGCGATCCGCGCGCAGGGCCGCGGCGTGCTGCTGGTGTCGGGCCACTTCCTGACCCTGGAGATGTGTGGCCGGTTGATGTGCGACCACCTGCCGCTGGCCGGCATGTACCGGCGCCACCGCAGCCCGGTGATGGAATGGGCGGTCAAGCGTGGCCGGCTGCGCTACGCCAGCGCGATGTTCGCCAACGCCGAGCTCCGGCCGGCGATGCGCCACCTCAAGCAGGGCGGGATCCTCTGGTACGCCCCCGACCAGGACATGCGCGGCAAGGAAACCGTGTTCGCACCGTTCTTCGGAGTGCCGGCGGCGACGATCACCGCCACCCACCAGTTCGCCCGGCTGACCGGTTGCGCGGTGGTGCCGTTCTTCCACCGCCGGGAAGGCGCGGACTACGTGCTGCGGCTGGGTACGCCGCTGGAAGGGTTCCCGTCCGACGACGCCACCGCCGACTCGACCCGGGTCAACGCCGCCATCGAGGCCATGGTGCGCGAGGCACCGAGCCAGTACCTGTGGATCCACCGGCGGTTCAAGCGGCGCCCCCCCGGGCTGGAGTCACCGTACCGCTGAGCGTCGCAGCGTCGCGAGGCCTAGCCCAGCGGATCACGGACGGGCGCCGGGCGCGCCAGCAGGCTGCCGGCATAGAGCGCGGCAAGCAGCAGGGTCAATCCGCCCCAGAACGTCGAATAGAACGCCAGGTGGGTGTTGAACGGGAACACCGTGACCACCAGCGCCAGCATCGCCGGCCGGGCATGTTCGCGCTGCGCGGGATCGGCAAAGCGCCACGCGCGCCATGCCAGGGCGGCGCCGGCCAGCCACAGCAGCAGGCCGAAGCCGCCGGTCTCGCTGAGCACCTCCAGCACGATCTGGTGCGCGTGCAGCGCGGGGCCCTCGCCCCACTCGGCGATCTGCCCGTGCTCCGGATCGCAGGCCGGGAACGCCTCGCGGAAACCGCGCGCGCCCACGCCGTTGAACGGATGGTGGCCGGCCATGCACAGCGCCGCGCTCCAGATGCGGGTCCGTCCGGACAGGGCGACATCCACGCCCTCCTCGTCGGCGGCGAGCACGTGGGTGGTGCGCACCACGCGATCACGCACCTGCGGCGAGGCGAGGGTCAGCACCGACAGGATCACGGCGCCGACGGCGAACACGCCCAGGAGCTTCTTCCAGCCCAGCACCCGCCAGCCCGACAGAACCAGCACGAGCGCGAAGGTCACCCAGGACGCCCGTGAGCCGGCCAGGACCAGTACCACGCCGACCGCCGCGGCGCCGACCAGCCAGCCCGGCCGCCCGAAACGCCGCCTCGCTTCGTGCAGCACGAACGGCGACATGCTCGCCAGCACGATGCCGAGCTTGAGGTTGCACGGACCGAGCACGCCGCTGAGCCGGTCCAGCCCGACCATTTCCTCGGCGCTGCACATGCCATGGTCGCTGATCATCTGCTTGATCGAATCGATGCCGAAGAACAGCGGACTGGTGCCGGTCAGCGCCTGCAGCAAGGCGTCGACGGTCCAGATGCCGAAGATCACCGCCAGGCCTCGGAACGTGGTGGCGCGCCCCCGCCCGTTGGCGACCGCCGACGCCACCAGCCACAGGAACGGCAGGTAGCGCAGGTCGACCGCGGCCTCGCGCAAGGCGCGGGCCGGGTCCACCGAATCGAACGACGACACCAGCTCCGGCAACCAGTAGGCGAAGAACAGGACGCTGGTCAGCGCCCACGCCTGGTGGCTGAGCAGCTGCTTGCCGCCGGCAAAGCGGGAGCCGAGCAGCTTCGCGATCGCCAGCAAGGCGCCGAGTACCAGCACGCCCTCGGCGTAGCCGGGCGCCGGCCACAGGGCGACATACGCGAGGATCCAGGCCGGCGCCCAGCGCCAGCCGGGCACCGGCATGGTCTGCGCGGGCGCAAGCGGTGGGTGGGAATCAGTCGGCGAGTTCGGCATAGACGGCCAGCGTGGCTTGCTGCATCGCGCGCAGGGTGTAACGCGCCAGCAGCGGGTTCGATGAAGCGGGCATCGTACCGGCTGCCGCCGGCGGTCGCGCGAGCAGCGCACGCGCGCCGTCGAGCAGTGCATCCGGGACGAACGGGGCCACCGCGCCGCCCGGCTGCAGTTCCTGCAACAGCTCGCCGACACCGCCGTGCGCCCAGCCGAGTACCGGCCGCGCACAGGACAGCGCTTCCACCACGGTCCGCCCGAACGCCTCGGGCTTGCGCGAGAGCTGCAGCACCAGGTCGCTGGCGGCATAGGCCTGCGCGATCGCGTCGGTCGGCGCGGTGAATGCCACCGCACCCGCCACCCCGAGCCCGTGCGCCTCGCGTTCCATTTCGGCGATATAGGCCTCGCGTCCCGACTGGCGCGCACCCGGCAACCACAGCCGCGCATCGATGCCGCCGGCCCTCAGCCCGGCGAGCAGGCGCAAGGCGTCGGCATGGCCCTTGAGGCGGGTGCCGCGTCCGGGCAGCAGCAACAGTGGACCGTCGCCGGCAAGCTCCGGGTGCCGGCCGGCGGCCCACGCACGCGCGCCGCGGTCGGGCAGCGGTGCGGGCGGGAAACCGGCCGGGTCGATACCGCGCGGAATCACCCGCAGTCGGTTCGGGTCGGTTTGCGGGTAATGCCGCAACACGTATTCGCGCACCGTGCCGGACACGCAGATGACGCGCTCGCCGCGGGTCATCACCGCGCTGTAGCGCGAAGGGGAATTGAGACCGTGCACCGTGCTGACCAGCCGCGGGGCCGCATTACCCAAGCCGCGCAGCGCCAGCACGCCGATCCACGCGGGCAGGCGTGAGCGCACGTGCATGATGTCCGCCCGTTCGCGCTGCAGCAGCGCACGCAAGGCGCCGACGTGGCGCAGGGTCAGCAGCGACTTGCGGCCGATATCGAGGGCGACATGCTCGCCCCCCAGCGCCTGCAGCCGCGGCACCAGCCGCCCGCCGGCCGACACCACCAGTGCACGGTGACCGGCCACGACCAACGCTTCGGCGATTTCCAGGGTGGAGCGCTCGACCCCGCCCGAATCCAGCGCCGGCAACAGCTGGACGACGGTCAGCCGGCGCACCACACCGATTCCGTCGACCTCAGCCTTCCAGGACGAAGTGCGCCCCGCAGTACGGGCAATCGCACTCGCGCTCGGCCTCGATCGGCAGGTATACCCGCGGGTGCGAATTCCACAGCGCCATCGACGGCAACGGGCAGCTCAGCGGCAGGTCGGCGCGGGTCACGCTGTAGCGGCGCTCGGCGTTGGCTTGGGTCGGGTGGTCGTGGGCGGCTGCGGTCATGTCGATGGCGAGGTGGTGCGAGGGCCGCAGTCTAGCAGTCGGGCCGGATACCGGCGCCGCGGCGGCGACGCCCGGTGCTGTTGCAGGAGCGGCTTCAGCCGCGATTGGATGATCGGCACGGGCAGACGGTTCCACGATCGCGGCTGAAGCCGCCCCTAGAGAAGCCGGCCATCACGCAGGCAGGTCGAACAGCAGCACGTCGGCGCCCTCGCCCGTGAGCCGCAGGGGACCGGATTCGGCTTCGAAGCCGAGCGCGTCGCCGGCCTCCAGCGCGCGGCCGTTGGCCTCGACCGCGCCCTGCGCGACGTGCAGCCAGTAGCGCCGCCGCGGGTCGAGCTCGCGCTCCAGCAGGGCGCCACCGGCCGGGCGCGCATTCCACAGCAGCGCGTCCTGGCGGATGCCGAGACTGCCGTCGCGACCGTCGGGCGAGGCCAGCAGGCGCCAACCGTCGCCGCTGGCCGCCTCGCGCTGGTCGTAGGCCGGTGGCGCGTTGACCCGGTCCGGCTGCAGCCAGATCTGCAGGAAGTGCACCGGTTCGGTCTGCGAGCCGTTGAACTCGCTGTGACGCACGCCGTGCCCGGCGCTCATCCACTGCAGCTCGCCGGCGCGGATCACCCCTCCGCCGCCACTGCTGTCCTCGTGCGACAACGCGCCCGACAGCACGTAGCTGAGGATCTCCATGTTGGCGTGGCCGTGGGTCGGAAAGCCCGCGCCGGGGGCGACGCGGTCCTCGTTGATCACCCGCAGCACGCCAAAGCCCATCCACGCCGGGTCGTAGTAGTCGCCGAACGAGAACGTGTGGCGGCTGTCGAGCCAGGCGACGTGGGCCGGGCCGCGGCCACGGCTGGCGGATGGGCGTTCGATGATCATGCGGTTACTCCGCCGCCTTCGGCACGCTGGCCTCGGTGGTGATGCGGATCTTCACCTCGTCGCTGACCGCCGGCGCGTACATGCCGACGCCGAAGTCGGTGCGCTTGATGGTGGTGGTCGCGTCGAAGCCGATCGCCGGCTGGCCGCCCATGTTCTCGCCGACCTTGTTGAGGGTGACGTCAAGCACGACCGGATGGGTGTTGTCCTTGATGGTCAGGTCGCCGGTGACCTTGAGCCTGCCTTCGCCGGCGGCCTCGACCTTGGTGCTCTTGAAGGTGGCGGCCGGGAACGCGGCGGCATCGAAGAAGTCGCTGCTGCGCAGGTGCTCGTCGAACTTGGCGGTGTAGCTGTTGAGGCCGGCCAGCGGCAGGGTCACCTCGACGCTGGAGGCACCGACGTTGTCGGCGTCGTAGACGATGGTGCCGTCGGCCTGGCCGAAGTGGGCGGTCGGGTTGGAGAAGCCGAAGTGGCTCCACTGGGCGATGACGTCGGTGTGGCTCGGGTCGATCGTGTACGTGACCGGCTCGGCGGCGGCGGCGGTGCTGGCGGCGGCCAGGGCCGCGGCGAGAATGAGTTTGTTGAACATGGGGGTGTCTCCGGGAAGTGGTGGTGGTTGCGGATCAGAGGATCCGCGCGGCCTCGTCGAACGCCAGTCGCGGAGAGCGCGGGAACAGCTTGGACGTGTCTCCGTGGCCAAGGTTGACCAGGAAGTTGGACTTGATCGTGGTACCGGCGAAGAAGAGTTCGTCGACCATTGCGTTGTCGAAGCCCGACATCGGTCCGGTGTCGAGTCCGAGCGCGCGCGCGGCGAGGACCAGGTAGGCGCCCTGCAGGGTGCCGTTGCGGAACGCGGCGGCGCGGCGGCCCTCGCGCGGGCCGTCGAACCAGCTTTTGGCGTCCGTGTGCGGGAACAGGTAGGGCAGCTTCTCGTGGAAGTCCTCGTCGTGGCCGACGATCACCGTCACCGGCGCGGCCATGGTCTTGGCACGGTTGCCTTCGTCGAGGGCGGGCTCCAGCCGGGCCTTGGCCTCGGCCGATTTGACGAACACGAAGCGCGCCGGCCCCATATTGGCGCTGGTGGGTCCCCACTTGAGCAGGTCGTACAGCTGGCGCAGGGTGTCATCGCCGACCTCGCCACCGAGGTCATTGTGGGTCCGTGCGGTGCGGAACAGCTGGTCGAGGGCGTGCGGATCCAGGGGCGTCATCGTGTTCTCCATCGGGCGCCGCGGGAAAGCCGCGGCGGGTCCGGGCAAGTGTAGAGTCTCGCGGAACAAGCAACACCCGGCGCCCCCGAAACGGATTACCGACACCAATGGAACAATCGACCTCCCGCACACAGACGTGGACGCTGACCGACGGCCATGCGGGAAACGTGCGCCAGGCCCAGGCGCTGGCGGCGGCTCTGGGCCGGCCGGCGCGTGCCTGGACGCTGCAGGCGCGGGCTCCGTGGCGCTGGCTGGCACCGCGCGCGCTGCCCGGTGCGTCGTCGGCGTTCGGCGGCGACTTCCGCCGGGCGCTGGCGACGCCTCCGCGGCTCGCGATCGGCTGCGGCCGCCGGGCCGCCTTGGCCACCCGGGTCCTCGGCCGCCGCGGTGCGCGCACAGTGCAGATCCTCGACCCGCGGGTCTCGCCGCGGCACTGGGACCTGGTGATCGCGCCCGAACACGACGGTCTGCAGGGCGACAACGTGATCCGGCTGCTGGGCAGCCTTCATCCGGTCGACGATGCATGGCTGGCGGCCGCGCGCCGGCAGTTCACCGCGCTGGCGACGTTGAGGCAGCCGCGTACCGCGCTGTTGCTCGGTGGTGACAGTGCTCATTCCCGCTTCGGCGCTGCCGGGATCGACGCCCTGGCCGACCGCCTGCATCGCATCGTGGCCGCCGAGGAGGGGTGCCTGCTGGTGACCACGTCGCGCCGCACGCCCGCAGAGGTCGCCGGACGGCTGCGCCAGCGCCTGTCGGGCGAAACGGGGCTGGTGTGGACCGGCCCCGCCGACGGTGCCAACCCCTATCCGGGCCTGCTTGCCTGCGCCGACCGCATCGTCTGCACCGCCGACTCGGTCAACATGCTGTCGGAAGCCTGCGCGACCACGGTTCCGGTGTTCGTCGCCGGCGTCGGGCAGTTGCGCGGGCGGCCGCGGCGGTTCGTCGACAGCCTGCTCGGCCTGGGCCGCGTGCGGGCATTCGACGACAGCCTCTCGCCGTTCGCGGTCACGCCGCTGCGCGAGACCGCGCGGGTGGCGGCCGAGGTGCAGCGCCGGCTCGGCCTCGAGCCGCGCGCGCGATAGCAGCGATGCGGGTCGCGGCCGCGTTCTCTTCGACCGCGACTACGGCAGGTCGTCGGCGCCCGCGCCCTGCGCCGAGTCGAACGCCAGGCCGTTCGCCCGCGCCGCCTCGCGGATCGCGGCGCGCGCCTGCTCGACCTCGTCGTCGCGCGGCACACGGCGGGCGCGCCGGTCGAGGGTGCACTCCAGCCCGAGCGCGAGCAGGGTGGCGTGGGCGGCGTGCAGGCTCGCCCGGGTCCCGTCGTCGAAACACCCCGCGTGGTGCGCCGCCTCGACCAGACCCGGGGTGTCGCGCGGCTGCAGCAACGCCGGATGCGCGTCGGCGTGGTCGAGCACCAGCGCCTGCAGCAGGAACTCCAGGTCGACCAGCCCGCCCTCGCCCTGCTTGAGGTCGAACACGGCGGCGTCGCTGCGGTCGAGTTCGGCGCGCATGCGTGCGCGCATCCTGCAGACGTCCGCGCGTACCTGGCGGGGATCACGGGCCCGGGCCAGGGTCTCCCCGCGCACGCGGACGAAATCGGCGCAAAGGCCGGGGTCACCGGCCACGCAACGCGCGCGCACCAGCGCCTGGTGTTCCCAGTTCCACGCGCGGTGGCGCTGGTAATCGGCAAAGCTGGCCAGCGACGACACCAGCAGGCCCTTCGCTCCGTCCGGGCGCAACCGCACGTCGACGTCGAACAGCCGCCCGGCCGCCGACGGCGTGCCAAGCAACGCGACCACCTTCTGCGCCAGCCGCGCGAACCAGCGCGACGCATCGAGCGTGCGCGTGCCGTCGGACTGCGCGTCGGGAGGCGCGTCGTACAGGAACACCAGGTCGAGGTCGGATCCGAAACCCAGCTCCTCGCCGCCGAGGCTGCCGTAACCCAGCACCGCGAAACGCGCCCCCGCGACCCGGCCGTGCGCGGCGGCGACTTCGCGTTCGGCCAGCTCGAGCACCCGGGCCACCACGCCGTCGGCCAGCCATGCCAGCTGGCGGGCGCTCTCCACCGCGGGCTGGCGGCGGTCGCGGGTCGCCATTGCGATGCGGAAGCTCAGCGCCTGCCGCACCTCGTTGAGCGCATTGAGTACCGCCTCGACATCCTCGTCCGGATGGTCGGTCGAACGCAGCGGGTCGTTGCCCACCGCCGCGCAGGCCTCGAGCACTTCCGCGCGGTCCGGCAGGGGCCCGCCCACGCGCGCGTCGAGCAGTTCGTCCAGCAGCAGCGGGTGGGACGCCAGCCGCTCGGCCAGCAACGCGCTCTGGCCGACCACTTCGACCAGCCGCGCCAGTGCCGCCGGCTGCTCGTCGAGCAGCGCGAGGTAGGCGCTGCGGCGCAGGATGTTGTGCAGCAGTGCCAGCAACCGGCGCAACGCAAGCAGCGGCTCGCTGGAGCGGGCGGCGCCCTGCAGCAGCGCGGGCAATACGCGGTCCAGCCGGGCGCGGGTACTGTCGGACAGGCCACGGACACCGGGACTGCGCGCCAGGTCCCGCAGCTGCGCATCGGCATCGGCAGGCCGGTCGAAGCCGGCGTCGTCCAGCGCCCCGGCATCGCCGCCATCGGGCAACGCCCGCCAGTACTCCGCCAGCGCCCCCGGGGCGCCGCGACGCCGCCGCGGCGCGAGCAGCGCGGCGAATTCGCCGCTCACCACCGCGCGGTGGCGGTCCAGCGCCTGGCGCAGTTCGCTCCAGTCCTGGTAGCCGAGCCCGGCCGCGATCCGGGCCCGGTCGGATTCGTTATCCGGCAACGCGTGGACCTGTGCGTCGCGCAGCATCTGCAGGCGGTTCTCCAGCCGGCGCAGGAAGCGGTAAGCCTCCAGCAACGCGGCACCCGCTTCCGGTTCGACCTGGTTCGCCTCCATCAACGCCGCGAGCGCCGGTTGCAGCTGGCGCCCGCGCAGCTCCGGTTCGCGCCCGCCGCGGATCAGTTGCAGCGCCTGGACCAGGAACTCGATTTCGCGGATGCCGCCCGCGCCCCGCTTGATGTCGTCGGCCAGTTCCTTGCGGGCGACCTCGGCCGTGATCGCCGCCTTCATCGCGCGCAGGCCGTCGAGCGCGCCGTAATCGAGATAGCGCCGGTAGACGAACGGACGCAGCACCTCGAGGAAGCGTTCCCCCGCCTCGAGGTCACCGGCGACCGGTCGCGCCTTCTGCCAGGCGTAGCGCTCCCAGTCGCGTCCTTCGTGCTGGAAATACTGCTCCATCGCCGGGAACGACCACGCCACCCGGCCGGCGTTGCCGTACGGCCGCAGCCGCAGGTCGACCCGGTGGCAGAAGCCGTCGGCGGTGACTTCGTCGAGCAGCCGGAACAGTTGCTGGCCGAGTTTGGAGAACCAGGCTTCCGCCGCGAGTGGACGCGCGCCATCGGACTCGCCGTCGTGCTCGTAGCCGTAGACGAGGTCGATATCGGAACTGAAGTTGAGCTCGCCGCCGCCGAGCTTGCCGAGGCCGAAGACGACCAGCCGCTGCATCGCTCCATCCGGACCGCGGACGACACCATGGCGGCTACTGAACTCGGCCTCGAGCGCGTCCAGCGCCAGCCCGAGGCAGGTCTCGGCCAGTGCCGTACTGCCGGCCAGGGTCGCGTCGACGTCGTCGATACCGTGCACGTCGCGCCACACCAGCCGGGTGGATCCGGCGGCACGGTAGCGGCGCAGCAGCGCCGTCCACTCGCCGCGGTTGTCGGAATCCAGCACCGGCGGGGACGGCTCGGCGGCGCCATCGTCGGCCAGCAACCGGGCCAGCAGGTCGGGCTGGCGGGCCAGCGTGTCCATCGCGAATTCGCTGGCGACCGCCACCGGCACGAGGCGTTCGAGCCCGCGGTCATCCAGCGGCACGGCGGCGCCAAGGCGGTCGAGCGAGCGCCGGACAAGGTCACCGACGTCGGGAGGCAATGGGCCGGGCGCGATGGGCGAAGTCATCGGCAGGCATGATCGCACGCACCGGAAATCCCGCGGCCACAGCCGGCCGCCCGAAGGCGACCGGCGGTCGTGTCGAACCAGCCGGGTTTACAGCGAGCGGTCGGCGTTCACCCGGCCGCGGCCGTAGAACGGATCGATGCCCCGCGCGCCCTTGTCCTCGGCCCCGTGCGTCAGCGCGGACAGCACGGCGCTCGGGCTCATGTCCCCCCCATTGGCGCCGATGATCAGCGCCGCCACGCCGGTCACGTGCGGGGCCGCCATGCTGGTGCCGCTGGCCCAGGACCAGCCGTTGTTTGAGGTGCTGAACACGTAGTCGAAGACGTAGCACCACTGCACCAGCCCGGCCACCTCGCAGATCTCCTCGCCGGGGTAGTCCCAGTCGCCGCCGGGCGCCGCGAAGTTGACCACCACCTTGCCGTAGCTGCTGTAGTGCGCCATCGGGTCCAGGTCGGTCATCGGGCTCAGGCCCCAGCCTTCCGGTGCGGTCGCCGACACGGCGATCACCCCGTGCAGGCCGCCGGGGAAAGCCATCAGCCTGTTGCCGGCGCCGTCGGTGGCGTTGTCGAAGTCGATGCCGTCGTTGCCGGCCGAGGCGATCACCGTCGTGCCCTGCTGTCGCGCATACGTCACCGCGCGCTGCACGGCGCCGATCAGGCTGTGGGTTTCCGGCGTCACCGGCAGGCCGCCACGTACGCCCAGGCTCATGTTGACCAGGTCCGCGTCCACGTCGGCGGCATGCACGATGCCGCCGATGATGCCCTCGAAGCTGCCCGACCCGGTGTAGGCCGACAGCACCTTGACCGCGACGATCTCCGCTTCCGGGGCCACCCCGATCGTGCCGAACGCGTTGTCGGCGGCGGCCACCGTGCCGGCGACGTGGGTGCCGTGGTTGAAGCCGGCCGGCAGCTCGCATACCGGCTCGCCGTCGACGAACGACGTGCTCAGGGCGAGGTTGAGGTTGGGCACCAGGTCGGGGTGGTCGCAGTCGATGCCCGAGTCGAGCACCGCGACCCGCACGCCCGCGCCCCGCTCGCCGGTGCGCTCCCACGCTTCCGGCGCGTCGATCGCGTCGTGGCCCCACTGCAGGTCGAAGTAAGGATCATCGTCGCCGCTCTCGGGCGGGTTGGCGGCTGCTTCGGCGAAGTCGGCGCCCGGCACCGCTTCCGGAAGTCCGAACTCCAGCACGCGGTCCTCGGTGACCGACTGCAGCGCCCGCACGCGGCGCGCGCGCTGCGGGAAGCCGGAGTCGGCCTCGACGATCGCCACGCCGATCTGCGGATAACGTGCGACGACCTGCCCGCCCTGGGCTTCGACCTGCCTTGCCAGCGCGGCGTCGAAGTCCAGAGCCTTGGCCTGCACCACGTAGGTGGCGGCCTGCGCACTGCCCGCGGCCGTCGCCGCGGCGACAGCCAACATCAAGGTGAAACGTTTCATGAGCGCCTCTCCGATAACGTGTGACTCTCGTCACGGTTATCCCCCGCGCCCGGCGAAGATAGCAGGCCTGTCCGGCGGCGCAATGCACGCAGGTGAGGGAAGAAACCGGCCATCCGCCGCGCGTTTCGATGGGAAAACGCCACGCAATAAAAAAGCCCGCCCCGGACGAACCGGTTGCGGGCCTGCTCCCTCCCCCACGTCGGGATGCAGCCCGATCGTGAAGGAGTTGTTAGGGCGAATGCACGCTGCAGTGCAAAAGAGAACCCGGGGGTTTAGGAATGGCAAAAAGAAGGCCCGCGCGAGGCGGGCCTTCCAATACTGCGTATCGCGACGGGCGTGGATCAGAAGCCCATGCCGCCCATGTCGCCCATACCACCGCCCGGCGGCATCGCCGGCTCGTCCTTCTTCGGCAGCTCGCCGACCATCGCCTCGGTGGTGATCATCAGGCCCGCGATCGACGCCGCGTTCTGCAGCGCGGTGCGGGTGACCTTGGTCGGGTCGAGGATGCCGGCTTCCAGCATGTCGACGTACTCGCCGGTGGCAGCGTTGTAGCCGTAGCTGCCCTTGCCTTCCTTGACCGCGTTGACGATCACGCTCGGCTCCTCGCCGGCGTTGGTGACGATCTCGCGCAGCGGGGCTTCCATCGCACGGCGGGCGATCGCGATGCCGTGGTTCTGGTCCTCGTTGTCACCCTTGAGGTCGGCCACGGCGGCCAGCGCACGGATCAGGGCGACGCCGCCGCCGGGGACGATGCCTTCCTCGACCGCGGCGCGGGTGGCGTGCAGGGCGTCCTCGACGCGCGCCTTCTTTTCCTTCATCTCGATCTCGGTCGAGGCACCGACCTTGATCACCGCCACGCCGCCGGCCAGCTTGGCCACGCGCTCCTGCAGCTTCTCGCGGTCGTAGTCGGAGGAGGTCTCCTCGATCTGCGCCTTGATCTGCTTGATGCGGGCCTCGATCGAACCGGTGTCGCCGGCGCCGTCGATGATGGTGGTGTTCTCCTTAGAGACCTGCACCTTCTTCGCACGGCCGAGGTCGTTGATGGTGGCCTTCTCGAGCTGCAGGCCGACTTCCTCGGAAATCACGGTGCCACCGGTCAGCACGGCCATGTCTTCCAGCATCGCCTTGCGACGGTCGCCGAAGCCCGGCGCCTTGACGGCGCAGACCTTGACGATGCCGCGGATGGTATTGACCACCAGGGTCGCCAGCGCCTCGCCTTCGACGTCCTCGGCGACGATCAGCAGCGGCTTGCCGGCCTTGGCCACGCCCTCGAGGACGGGCAGCAGGTCACGCACGTTGGAGATCTTCTTGTCGTAGAGCAGGATGAACGGGTCGTCCAGCTCGGCCTGCATCGACTGCTGGTTGTTGATGAAGTACGGCGACAGGTAGCCGCGGTCGAACTGCATGCCCTCGACCACGTCCAGCTCGTTCTCCAGGCCCGAACCGTCCTCGACGGTGATCACGCCTTCCTTGCCGACCTTGTCCATCGCCTGCGCGATCAGGTCGCCGATCTGCGAGTCGGAGTTGGCCGAGATCGCGCCGACCTGGGCGATCTCCTTGCTGGTCGACGACGGCTTGGAGATGTTCTTCAGCTCGGCGACGGCGCCGGTCACGGCCTTGTCGATGCCGCGCTTGAGGTCCATCGGGTTCATGCCGGCAGCGACCGCCTTCATGCCTTCGCGGATCAGCGCCTGGGCCAGCACGGTCGCGGTGGTGGTGCCATCACCGGCATTGTCGGAGGTCTTGGAAGCGACTTCCTTGACCATCTGCGCGCCCATGTTCTCGAACTTGTCGGCCAGTTCGATCTCCTTGGCGACGGACACGCCGTCCTTGGTGATCGTCGGCGCACCGAAGCTCTTGTCGAGCACGACGTTGCGGCCCTTCGGGCCCAGGGTGGCCTTGACGGCATTGGCGAGCGTGTTGACGCCGCGCAGCATCTTGGAGCGCGCGTCTTCGCCGAAACGGATTTCCTTGGCAGCCATTTGCGGATTACCTCAAAAGAATTGCGAAAAAGGGAAAAGGATGCGGAAGCGCCGCGGTCAGCGGGGCTGGATCAGCCGAGCACCGCGAAGATGTCGTCTTCCTTCACCACCAGCAGGTCGGTGCCGTCGAGCTTGACCTCGGTGCCGCTGTACTTGCCGAACAGCACCTTGTCACCGACCTTGACCTTCGGCGCGCGGACGCTGCCGTTGTCCAGGGCCTTGCCCTCGCCGACCGCGATGACCTCGCCCTTGATCGGCTTCTCGGTGGCCGAATCCGGAATGACGATGCCGCCGGCGGACATCTTTTCTTCTTCCATGCGCTTGATGACCACGCGGTCGAACAACGGCTTGATGTTCATACTCTACAACCTCGTAAGTGGTTGAATGGGTGGGGAAAGAACGCGGAATTTAGCAGTCGCCCGGGTCGAGTGCCAAGCCCGGGAGCGACGGCGCCCGGGAGGCCGGGACTGCGCTGGAGATGGGGCGGGTGCTGGGGCTTTCAAGGGCCCGGTGGGAATTCTGGTGCGCTTGGGGGCGGCCGGCGCCGCGATGGCCACAAAAAAGAGCGCGTCTCCAAGGAGACGCGCTCTTCCGGTTTCGGGACTGGCTTCCGAGCTCGGCGCAGTCCTGCGCCTTCTCCCCTGACCTGGACCCCCATGTCGAAGCCAACTCCCTGTCGGCTTGGGGCGATCTTGGCCCAACTCCGTCACATTGACCAGCGAGGCCCATACGCCAGCCCGCTCACTTTCGGTAACCCCAAGTCGTGACGCCGATCGAACTAATCAGGCGTTTCCACGTTTACTATCGATATAGCTACCGATAGACAACATGTTGCCGTTAGATTTGGTGGCTGGGTGACTCACGGTAACTTTGCGGCGTTGGCGCGGTCATTTGTCGACTGGCACACTGTTTCAGCTTTGCAACGAGGGAGAGAAGAACGCGTGACGCCGGCACTTCGCATTCGCCTCGCCCGCCGCCACGGCGGCCTTTCGCAGGCGGCCTTGGCTGCCGCGGTGGGGGTCCAGCGCAGCGCGGTCAGTCACTGGGAGGGCAGCCCCGGCAAATCCCCGAGCGCCTCCCACCTGCGTGAAATCGCGCTGGTCACCGGCGTCCAGTTCGAATGGCTGGCGACCGGGCGCGGCAAGATGACGCTGTCGACCGAGGTCGAGATGGACTCGATCGCCACGGCCGAGGCGCTGCTGGTGGACGACCCCCTGGAACTCCGGCTGCTGGCGGCTTTCCGCGACAGTCCGCTGCGGGCTCGGGTGCCGCTGGTGGAGGTGGTCGAGCAGCTGGCCGTGCGCCGCGTCGGCCGCCCGCGCACGGGACAGGGCTGACTCCGGCAAAGGCGCGTGGCGCCGGCTGGGCTAGGCTATGCGGCTCCGCCGGGAGACCGAACCCGATGTCCGTCCTGCTTTGCCTGTGCACCTGTCCCGACGATGCCATCGCGCGCTCCATCGCGGGTGCGCTGGTGGACGAGCGGCTCGCCGCCTGCGTCAGCCGCGTCCCGGGGCTGCAGTCGACCTATCGCTGGGAAGGCCGCATCGAGCACGGCGAAGAAGTGCTGCTGCTGATCAAGACCACGGCCGACCGGCTCGATGCACTCACCCGCCGGCTGCAGGCCCTGCATCCGTATGAACTCCCGGAAATCCTCGCGGTCGAAACCGCGGGCGGGCTCGCCCCCTATCTGGCCTGGGTGGCCGCGCAGACCCGAGACCATGACTGACCCCAAGATGCCCCGCCGCGGGCGCGGCGCCTGGCTGGCGCTGCTGCTCGGGCTGGTCGCGACCGCCGCCCAGGCGGCCATCGACCCCGACGAACTGCTTCCGGTCGACCAGGCGTTCGTATTGAGTGCCTCGGCGGACGCCGCCGACGCCATCACGGTGCGTTGGGAGATCGCCGACGGTTATTACCTCTACCGTCATCGGACCAGCGTGCAGGCCGACGGCGGATTCGACGCCGAACCCCTGCTGCTGCCGCCGGGCAAGGCCTACGAGGACGAATTCTTCGGCAAGGTCGAGACCTACCGCGAGCAGCTGGTCGCCACCCTGCCGGGCCAGCCACGCGGCGCGACCGCCACCCTCACCATCAAGTACCAGGGCTGCGCCGACGCGGGCATCTGCTACCCGCCGCAGACGCGGCGGTTGCAAGTCGCGCTGCCCGGCACCGAGGCCGTGGCCGCACCGGCCGGCGGCCTGCTGGGACCGGGCATCCGCGGCGGCCTGGCCAATCCGGTGCGGAGCGGCGGCACGCCGCTGCTTGGCCGCAACACCGGCGAGCCCTTGCCGCCGGAGCGCGCCTTCGGCTTCGAGGCCATCGCCGACGATGCCGACACGTTGCGGCTGCGCTTCTCCCCGGCTCCCGGGTATTACCTTTATCGCGACCGGACCGCCCTGTCGCTCGCCGGTGCCCCGGCCGGTACCGTTCTGGGAACACCGCACTGGCCACGGGGCGTCGACCATCGCGACGAGCACTTCGGCGACGTGGTGGTGTATTTCGATCCGGTCGAGGTGACGGTGCCGCTGCGCCGGGGCCCGGCCGAAGCGGCGGCGGCCCGGCTGGTCGCCAGTTTCCAGGGCTGCCAGACCGACGGCATCTGCTATCCGCCCATGGAACGCACGGTCGAGGTCCTGCTGCCGGCGCAAACCGCGACGGCGAGTCCGTCCCGCACCTCCGCATCCCCGACGCCTGTCGGCGGGCGTGTCCCGTCCTCGACGGCCGCGGTGCCTACTTCGAATGGCGTCACCGAAGCGCCCGAAACCCCGAACCCGGATGACACCGGCCGGTCACTCGAGGCCTCGGCCTTGGCCAACGTCGCCGTCCGGAATGCACCCGCGCAGGCCGAAGACAGCCGCCTCGCCGCCGCGCTGTCCGGGCCTGACCGGTGGTGGGCACTGCTGAGCTTTTTCGGGTTCGGCCTGCTGCTGGCCTTCACGCCGTGCGTGCTGCCGATGATCCCGATCCTGTCGGGCCTGATCGCGGGTGCGTCGGCCGGCCACGAACGCGGCCTCGGCGCCGCGCGCGCGTTCGGGTTGTCGCTGGTCTACGTGCTCGCCAACGCGCTGGTGTTCACCGTGGCCGGTGTGGTCGCTGGACTGGTCGGCGCGAACCTGCAGATCGCCTTCCAGAACCCCTGGGTGCTGGCGGCGTTCGCCGCGCTGTTCGTCGCGCTGGCGCTGTCGAGCTTCGGCCTGTACGAGTTGCAACTGCCGGCCGCCCTGCGCAACCGCCTCGGCGCCCTGACCGACCGCCAGCGCGGCGGATCGCTGGCCGGCGTGGCGGTGATGGGCGCGCTGTCGGCGCTGATCGTCGGCCCCTGCGTGGCGCCCCCGCTGGCGGCGGCCGTGCTGTACATCGGCCAGGCCCAGGACCCGGTGTTCGGTGGCGCCGCGCTGTTCCTGCTGGCGATGGGCATGGGCGTGCCGTTGCTGGCGTTCGGCGTCGCCGCCGGACGCGGGCTGCCCACCAGCGGTCCGTGGATGGTGGCGGTGCAGCGCGCGTTCGGTTTCGTGTTCCTCGGCCTTGCCGTCTGGATGCTGTCGCGGTTCCTGCCCGGGCCGGTGACGCTGGCACTGTGGGGGGCGCTGCTGCTCGGCGCGGCCGCCACGCTGGCGGTCGGAGTCGTCAGGTCACGCGACGTCGTGCGCATCCTCGGCTGGACCGCGGCCGCCCTGCTGGGCATCGGCGGCGCGGTCCAAATAGTGGGTGCGCTGGCCGGCGGCCATGATCCGCTGCAGCCGCTGGCGGGCTTGCGCACCGGCGACACCGAACCACGCGAACTGCCGTTCCGCTCGATCAAGTCGACCGCCGATCTCGACCGCGAAATCGCCGCCGCGCGCGCCGCGGGCCGACCGCTGATGCTCGACTTCTATGCCGACTGGTGCGTGGCGTGCAAGGAAATGGAGAAGTACACCTTCCCGGAGCCGGCCGTACACGCCGCGCTGGCCGACTTCGTGCTGCTCAAGGCCGACGTCACCGCGAACGATCGTGTCGACCAGGCGCTGATGAAGCGGCTCGGCATCATCGGTCCGCCGGCCACGCTGTTCTATGTCGATGGCGCGGAGCGGCGTGAGCTGCGGCTGTTCGGCTTCGAGGACGCCGCGGATTTCGCCACGCGGGCCGATCGCGCGGCGGGGGACGCGCCATGAAGCCGGTGACGCGGGTGCTGCTGGTGGCGTTGGGCGCGGGCGTGCTTGGCGCCGCGGCGGGGCTGTGGATGAACGGCGCCGCTCCACTGCTGCGCACCGAGATCGGCCAGCAGGCGCTCCAGCAGGCCATCAATGCCACCGCGCCGGAGCCGCCGGCCGGCCTTGCCGTCGCCGACACCGGCCAGTCCATTCCGGTCCTGCGGCTGCCCGACCTCCAGGGCCGCGAGGTCGAACTGCCCGCCGCCTATGCCGGGCGCCCACTGCTGATCAATTTCTGGGCGAGCTGGTGCGGCCCGTGCATCGAGGAAATGCCCGAACTCGACCGTTTCGCCGGGAGCCAGGGCAGCCGCGGGGTGCAGGTCGTCGGCATCGCCCTGGACAACGCGGAAGACGTGCGGGCGTTCCTGCGCCACACCCGGGTGGACTACCCGATCCTGCTGGACATCGCCGGTCCGCGGGATTCGGGCGTACAGCTCGGCAATGCCAAAGGCGTGCTGCCGTTCACCGCCCTGGTCGACGGGCAGGGCCGGCTGGTCAAACAGAAGATCGGGCCGTTCGAGCACGGCGAAGTCGATGCCTGGGTGCAGCACTGAGTCACGGCGGAATTCAAACACCCGCTTAAATCACGACAACTTCGGCGATCCAGCCGCGAACTTCTGGACAGCGCCCGGCCCGTCGGCCACACTGCCGGCTTTCCACCTCCCGGCCCGCCATGGCGCAGCTGCTGGTCCTGCACGGCCCCAACCTCAACCTGCTCGGCGAGCGCGAGCCGGAGATCTACGGCCATGCGACGCTGGCCGGGATCGACGCCGGCCTGCGCGCCACGGCCGAGGCGGCGGGCCACCGGCTCGACAGCCTGCAGTCCAATGCCGAACACACCCTGGTCGAGCGGGTGCAGGCGGCGCGCCATGACGGCACCGCGCTGATCCTGCTCAACCCCGCCGCGTTTACCCATACCAGCGTGGCGCTGCGCGACGCCCTCGCCGCTGCCCGGGTGCCGTTCTACGAGATCCACCTGTCCAACCCGCATGCCCGCGAGCCGTTCCGCCGCCACAGCTATTTCAGCGACCTCGCCCTGGCAGTGGTCGCCGGCTTCGGCGCCGACAGCTATCGCTACGCCCTCGACGCCGCCCTCGCGCGGCTGGCCGTCCGAGCGGCCTGACCCCGATCGGCCACCCCGCGGTGGCTCCCGACCAACAACGAGCATCAACAAGAGGCCCACCATGGACCTGCGCAAAATCAAGAAGCTGATCGACCTGCTGGAAGAGTCGAACCTCAACGAGATCGAGATCAAGGAAGGCGAGGAGTCGGTCCGGCTGGCGCGGCTGCCCAGCGGCGGCACGATGATGGCCGCGCCGATGATGCACGCCGCCGCGCCGTCCTATCCGGCCCCTGCCGCTCCGCAGGCAGCGGCCCAGGCGACGGGCGACGAGACCGGCAGCGCCGCGCGCGCCGGCGGCGACCTGCCCGACGGCCACGTCGTGCGCGCGCCGATGGTCGGCACCTTCTACGCCAGCCCGGCGCCGGACAAGCCGGCGTTCGTCAGCGTCGGCCAGGCGGTCAAGGCCGGCGACACCCTCGGCATCATCGAGGCGATGAAGATGTTCAACCCGATCGAGGCCGACGTCTCCGGCACCGTGCTGAAGGTGGTGGCCGAGAACGGCCAGCCGATCGAGTTCGACCAGCCGCTGTTCGTGATCGGGTGATCCATGCTGGATAAAGTCGTCATTGCCAACCGGGGCGAGATCGCGCTGCGCATCCTGCGCGCGTGCCACGCCCTGGGCATCCGCACGGTCGCGGTGCACTCCACCGTCGACCGCAACCTCAAGCACGTCGCCATGGCCGACGAGTCGGTCTGCATCGGCCCGCCGCCGTCGACCGACAGCTACCTCAACATGGCCCAGCTGATCGCCGCCGCCGAGGTCACCGACGCCCAGGCGATCCACCCCGGCTACGGCTTCCTGTCGGAGAACGCCGACTTCGCCGAGCGGGTCGAGGAGTCCGGCTTCGTCTTCATCGGTCCGAAGGCCGAGACCATCCGCCTGATGGGCGACAAGGTCGAGGCGATCCGCGCGATGAAGGAGGCCGGCGTGCCCTGCGTGCCCGGCAGCGGCGGTCCGCTCGGCGACGACGCCGAGACCAACATCGGCATCGCCCGCGAGATCGGCTATCCGGTCATCGTCAAGGCGGCCGGCGGCGGCGGCGGCCGCGGCATGCGCGTGGTCCACACCGAGGCGCACCTGGCGACCGCGATCACGACCACCAAGTCCGAGGCCAAGGCCGCGTTCGGCAACGACATGGTCTACATGGAGAAGTTCCTGGAGAACCCGCGCCACGTGGAGATCCAGGTGCTCGCCGACGGCCAGGGCAACGCGATCCACCTCGGCGAGCGCGACTGCTCGATGCAGCGCCGCCACCAGAAGGTGGTCGAGGAAGCGCCGGCGCCGGGCATCACCCCCGAGCAGCGCGCCGAGATCGGCCGGGTCTGCACCGAGGCCTGCATCCGGATCGGCTACCGGGGAGCCGGCACGTTCGAGTTCCTGTACGAGAACGGCCGCTTCTACTTCATCGAGATGAACACCCGCATCCAGGTCGAGCACCCGGTCACCGAGATGGTCACCGGCATCGACCTGGTGCGCGAGCAGCTCAACATCGCCGCCGGCCAGAAGCTGTCGATCCGCCAGGAGGACGTGGTGCTGGAAGGCCACGCGATCGAGTGCCGGATCAACGCCGAGGATCCGGAGACGTTCATGCCGAGCCCGGGCCTGATCCAGCACTTCCACGCCCCGGGTGGTCCCGGCGTGCGCGTTGACAGCCACATCTACGAGGGCTACCGCGTCCCGCCGAACTACGACTCGATGATCGGCAAGCTGATTGTCCACGGTCCCGACCGCGAAACCGCGATCTGCCGCATGCGGGTGGCGTTGAGCGAGATGGTGGTGGACGGCATCAAGACCAACATCCCGCTGCAGCAGCGGATCCTGTCCGACGTCGGTTTCCAGCAGGGTGGGCAGAACATCCACTACCTGGAAAAGCGGCTGAAGGAGCAGAAGGAAAAGTCGCTGTCGATCGTGTGACCGGCTCCGGTGCCACTGTCGGCGTCGGCCGGGTTATTCCGGCCCGTCGCCCGCAGCGGGTGCGGGCCGCTGCGTTCCCGGGATCGGCCGGGCGCCATCGCTGGACGACACGCTGACCACCGATATGTATTCGCTCGACCCGTCGGGCCAGCGGATCCGGAAGGTACTGCCGGTCGGCAATGCCGAGAACGGCGCGGCGCTGCCGGCCCGGTAGGCCGCAGCGACCTGGGTGGCACCGGCGATCCTCTGTTCCAGCGGCGAGAACGCCGATGTCGCCACGACCTGCGACATCTGCCGGTAGTCCGCTCCCAGCACATCGATCAGCACGCCCGTGGCGGCGACCGAGTAGGCGGCGAACAGCGCCATCCAGAACAGTATCTTCAGCCTGCGTACGACCGTCTGCCTTTTCATATCGACACCTTCCTGCCGCTTGCCAGCGACTTGATCATTCCATTCACGACGTCCGCCCCCTGCTTCGGAACCGCGGCGTCGAAAACGAAACCACTGAAATCCTGACCGGGATCACGCGAACAGATCCCGCCGTTGGCGCAATGGGCGGTCATCAGCGCGCCGTCGGCGCTGCAGTCCATGCCCAGTTCGCAGGCCGCGACCTGCCACGCCACTTCCGCCAGCTGGGTCCCGGAGACCTCGCCGGCCAGCGCCGGGTCGCCGCTCGCGCGGATCCCCATCGCCGGGGCCAGCGCGACGAATGCTTCGGGGTCGTGCGATTCCCGCACCCGCCGGGCCAGGTCCGTCCGGTATTCGGCCTGCGGGTGCAACGGCTCGCCGACCGCCAGCAACGCGGCTTCGGCAGCGAGGTCGCCGGCCTCTGCGGCGTCGGTGGTGAGCGCGACGATGGCCGTGTAGGAGAGGTCGTCGGCAGGCACGAAGCGACGGCACCGCGCGCTCACCCGGCTCCGCGCCGCCACCCGGGCCGCCGATGTACGCAGCGACGCGTCGGCGATCGCCTGCGTGTCGCCGGCGTAATCAGCGGGGGCCGCGGCATAGGTGGCGCAGTATTCGTAGACCCGGCTCAGCATCCAGAGCGCTTCGGGGTCGCCGGCCTGCGCCGCCGGTGCCAGTTCACCGGCAAAGGCATACAGGTCCCCGGTCCGCTCGAACTCCGCGCGCCGACTTCTGCGTGGTGGCGCCACGGGGCTCACAGGCGAAGTCGTGCGAACGTCCCCTGCAACGGCATCGATGGCGGGTGTCGGGCGCGCGACCGCGGAGGGCATCCCGCTCCCGATCACCGCATCCACCCGCGATGCCACCCCGGGTACCGGCGCCGTGTGGCCGCCCCGGTACACCAGGACCGCCGACAGCAGCAGGCCGCCGACGGCGAACAGCAGCAGATGGCGGTGCACTCTGGACAAGGGGCGGTCGGCTCCTGGTTCCGGCCCGGCGCAATCGGCCGGCGCTCAGCGCGCACATTCTAGACCCAACATCGCCGGTTGCCGGTCCCGCACGGCCGACGCACCATGGCCGTTTCACCGGAACCCCGCCATGCCCTTCCTCGAGCTCGTCATCCCCTGCACCGAAGCGGACCAGCCGCGGCACGAACGCGCACTGGAGAGCGTCGGCGCGCTCGCGGTCACGCTCGCCGATGCCCACGCCGACGCGCCCGACGAGCAGGCGATCTTCGAGCCGGGGGTCGGCCAGACGCCGCTGTGGGGCGAGATGGAGCTGACCGCGCTGTTCGAGGGCGGCACCCCGTCGGAACTGCTGCTCCATGCCCTGTGCGCCGCCGACGAGGGCATCGACTGGTCGCGCGCGCGCTTCCGCGAGGTCGCCGACCAGGACTGGGAGCGCGCGTGGCTCGACCAGTACGAACCGCTGAAGTTCGGCGAGCGCACCTGGATCGTGCCGTGGAACCACGAGCTGCCCGCCGGCGCAGACGCCGCAGACGCGGCGGTGGTTCGGCTGGATCCGGGGCTGGCGTTCGGCTCGGGCACCCACCCCACCACCGCGCTGTGCCTGCAATGGCTGGACAGCCTCGCCGCGGACGGCGCGCTCCGCAATGCCAGCGTGCTCGACTTCGGCTGCGGCTCGGGCATCCTTGCGCTGGCCGCGCTCAAGCTCGGCGCCGAACGCGCGGTGGGCGTCGACAACGATCCGCAGGCGCTGACCGCGACCGCCGACAACGCACAGCGCAACGAAGTCGACGACCGCCTGGCGGTGTACCTGCCCGACGACGAGCCGGTCGCCCGCTATCCGGTGGTGGTCGCCAACATCCTCGCTTCGGCGCTGGTGTCACTGGCCGGGGTGCTGGCGAGCCGGGTTGCGCCGGAAGGGCGGATCGCGTTGTCGGGCATCCTCGCGGGACAGGAAGACGAGGTGCTGGCGGCGTACACCGGAGCGTTCGACGCGCTGGTGGTCGAGCGCCTAGACGACTGGATCCGCATCAGCGGGGTCCGCCGCGGCTGAGACCCGGCACGCGATCCTTGCGCGCCATCACAGCGGCGCGGCGGAGGCGCACGCGGTCGCGGCGCGACGCTCGGCTAAACTCCAGCCATGTTCGTCCCGTGCCCGCACTGCGGATTCCTGGTCGCCCTGATCGCATCGCGCGACGGTGTGCCGCAGCGCTGCCCGCGCTGCGAGGGGCTGCTGCAGGTCGAGGGACTGGATGATCCGCCTGCCGGGGAAACCGGCGTGGTACCGGATGCCAACGGAGCCCACGACGCCGCGCCACCGCCGACCCCGGAAAACGCATCGCAAGAACAGGCGCCCGCACCGGACAACGCACCCGATACGACGGTGCCTGCCGCCGACGACCCGGTGGCCACCCGTACACCGGCCCTCGGGACGTCCAAACCCGGGCATGCGGGGTCCCGTCGCGCCCCGAGCTTCGCGCGCATCGCGGTCCGAAGCCGATCGCCCCGGCGACGGTGGCCGGCGCGGCTCGCGCTGGCCGGCCTGGCATTGCTGCTGGTCGCGCAACTGCTGCTCGCGCAACGCCAGGAGCTCGCCGCGAGTGCGCGCTGGCGGCCGCTGATCACCGGCGTCTGCACCGCAGTGCGCTGCGACGTGCCGGCGTGGCGCGAGCCCGCTGCCTACACGATGCTCGCGCGCAACGTGCAGCCCGCCGGCACGCCGGGCGTGCTCGACGTCAGCGCGAGCTTCCGCAACGACGCGCGCTGGCCGCAGCCCTGGCCGGCCCTGCGGCTGAGCCTTTCGGACGTGGACGGGCTGCCGGTCGCCGCGCGCGTGTTCCCGCCGTCCGACTACGGCGGCGATGTGATCGATACGCACAACGAGCTCGCTCCCGGCCAGAGTGCGAGCGTGCACTTCCAGGTGGTCGAACCGGCGCCCGACATCGTCGCGTTCACCTTCGATTTCCGCTGATCGCGGCCGTCGCGGTGTCGCCGGCGCCCCCCACGCGCTAGACTCTGCCCCCCGTCGCCCGCAGGACGCGCGCGGTGCAATGCCGCACGACGGACGTCTTGTGTCTTGGGGGGACGCCTTTGAACGCCGCAGCCGACCGCACCGAATCCAGCCGCTCCGGGCCGCGTGTCCCGTTGAGGGACCACGTCGCCACGTCGATCCGCCGCTACCTCGGCGACCTCAACGGCTGCGAGGACGGCGACCTGTACGAGATCGCGCTGCGCGAACTGGAGATCCCGCTGTTCGCCGAAGTGCTGCGCCACTGCGACGGCAACCAGAGCCGCGCCGCCGGCATGCTCGGCATCCACCGCGCGACCTTGCGCAAGAAGCTGCGCGAATACGGCCTGGCGTAACCGGCCCGGGCAGCGCCCCGCCGGGGGCCGCCATGCGCGCCCGCTATAATTTCGCGCTTTCCCGTCGAGTCCACCCCCATGACCGCTGCCCACCTGCCGCCGGTGAAGATCCGCCGCGCCCTGCTGTCCGTTTCCGACAAGACCGGCCTGGTCGAGCTGGCCCGCCGTATCGCCGGGCATGGGGTCGAGCTGCTGTCAACCGGCGGCACCGCGCGCACGCTGCGCGAGGCCGGGCTGGAGGTGCGTGACGTCAGCGACGTCACCGGTTTCCCGGAAATGATGGACGGCCGGGTCAAGACCCTGCACCCCGTCGTGCATGGCGGCCTGCTCGGCCGCGCCGGCGTCGACGAGGCGGTGATGGCCGAGCACGGCATCGGCGCGATCGACCTGCTGGTGCTGAACCTGTACCCGTTCGCGCAGGTCTCGGCCAACCCCGACAGCAGCTTCGAACAGATCATCGAGAACATCGACATCGGCGGCCCGGCGATGCTGCGCTCGGCGGCGAAGAACTTCGCACGGGTGACCGTGGCCACCGATCCGGCCCAGTACGACGCGCTGCTGGCGGAACTCGACGCCAACGACGGCACGGTGCAGGGCACGACCCGCTTCGCGATGGCGGTGGCGGCATTCGACAACGTCGCCTTCTACGACGCCTGCATCAGCAATCACCTGTCCTCGCTGCAGGACGACGGCAGCCAGGCGCTGTTCCCGGCGCAGAACAACAGCAACTTCGTGAAGGTGATGGACCTGCGCTACGGCGAGAACCCGCACCAGGCCGGCGCGTTCTACCGCGACCTGTGGCCGGTGCCGGGCACGCTGGCGACCTTCACCCAGCTGCAGGGCAAGGAGCTGAGCTTCAACAACCTCGCCGACGCCGACGCGGCGTGGGAGTGCGTGCGCCAGTTCGACGCACCGGCCTGCGTGATCGTCAAGCACGCCAATCCCTGCGGCGTGGCGGTCGGCGCCGGCAACGGCGAGGCCTACGAGGCCGCCTACGCCACCGACGCGACCTCGGCGTTCGGCGGCATCATCGCGTTCAACCAGCCGCTCGACGCGGCGACGGCGAAGACCATCCTCGACCGCCAGTTCGTCGAGGTGCTGATCGCGCCGGACTATGAACCGGCGGCGCTGGAGTACGCGAAGAAGAAGGCCAACATCCGCGTGCTGAAGATCCCGCACGGCGACGGCCGCAACAATTTCGACGTCAAGCGCGTCGGCTCGGGCCTGCTGATGCAGACCAGCGACATCCGCGAGGTTGGCCGCGACGAGCTGAAGGTGGTGACCAAGGTCGCGCCGACCGAGGCGCAGCTGTCGGACCTGCTGTTCGCGTGGCGGGTGGCGAAGTTCGTGAAGTCCAATGCGATCGTCTATGCGAAGGACCAGCGCACGGTCGGTGTCGGCGCGGGCCAGATGAGCCGGGTGGTGTCGGCGAAGATCGCGGCGCTGAAGGCGGAGGAAGCCGGGCTGGTGGTGCCGGGTTCGGTGATGGCGAGCGATGCGTTCTTCCCGTTCCGCGACGGCATCGACGCGGCGGCGGCGGCCGGTATCAAGGCGGTGATCCAGCCGGGCGGCTCGATGCGCGACAGCGAGGTGGTCGCGGCGGCCGACGAACACGGCATCGCGATGGTGTTCACGGGCGTGCGGCACTTCCGCCACTGACCGGCTGTCTGGCCGAAGCGCGGTGCCGGTCGCGGTTGTCCCTGGCGTTTTGACGCGACAGCAACGCAAAGGGCCAGAGCAACGGCACAGGCAAAGCAAAGGCTGGTGGAGGCGCCGGCTTCGGACGGAGCGGCGCCCCCGAGGGGATCTTGCCCACCGGCTCGGTCGGCCATCCTGGCCGACTCGCCGGCGCGGACATCCATGTCCGCTCTGGGCAAATCCCCTCGGGGACGCCGCGTCGGGGTTTATATCTCGCATGCCCGTGATGTCTGTAGAGCGACGTAAGTCGCGAACCACTGACCATTGGCTGCGCAGCGATTGACGCGGACCACGATCGAGCTACTGAAACACGTTGAACAAGAGACCTCTCGGGGTCAGTGGGTCGCGACTTATGTCGCTCCTACAGAAGTGAGGGTCGCTGCTCGCGAGGACGCGCAACCCACAGCGCCTCGGCCTTCGCTTTGCGTTTGCCTTTGCCCTTTCCCCAACAGTCCGCGAGACGATCCGCGGAGGTGGGTGGCGGGGGTGTTGCGGAAAGCGGGCCATGGATGGCCCGCGGCCCCGAGTCGGGACAGGGACGTCCCGACCGAGGGGTGGAGCACCACCCCGGTCGCCCGCCACCCGCAGCGCGCACCCCGCCGAAGCCCGCTCTTACCCACGGCCTCCGACAGACTCTCCCTTAGGCCGACCCACCGCCCCCCGCTCCGCCCAGATCTCCCGATCCACGCCGTCCCCCAGCTCCGGATACTCCGCGATGTGGAACGTCGGCGACCGTCCCGCTTCGAGCTGACGGTCGTAGTCGCGGGTCAGCTTCACCACCACGCCCGACAGCATCACGATCGCCACCAGGTTGATCGACGCCATGATCGCCATCGCCGCGTCGGCCGCGTCCCATACCAGCTGCACCTTCGAATACACGCCCCAGACGATCACCGCCAGCGCCGCCAGCCGCAGCACCAACAGCCCGACCCGGCCGCCGCCCAGATACAGCAGGTTGTTCTCCGCGTACGAGTAGTTGCCGAGGATCGTGGTGAAGGCGAAGAAGAACATCGCGATCGCGACGAAGTACGTGCCGGCGCCGCCGAAGAACACCGTCATCGCCTCCTGCGTGACCCGCACTCCGTCGTTGCCATCGCCGATCACGCCCGACAGCAGGATCACGAAGCCGGTTGCGCTGCAGATCAGCAGGGTGTCGATGAACACACCCAGCGACTGCACCAGCCCCTGGCTGGCCGGGTGGTGCGGCACCGGCGTCGCCGCCGCGGCGACGTTGGGCGCGCTGCCCATGCCGGCTTCATTGGAGTACAGCCCGCGCTTGACGCCGTTGAGCATCGCCGCGGCAATGCCGCCGAGCACGCCGCCGGCCGCCGGTTCCAGCCCGAACGCGCTGCGCAGCACCAGCGACAGCACCGCCGGGATCTCCGACAGGTTCGTCGCGACCACCCACAGCGCGAGCCCGAGGTAGGCCACCGCCATGAACGGCACCACCCACTCGGCAAAACGCGCGACCGAGCGCAGGCCGCCGAAGATGATCACCGCCGTCAGCAGCACCAGCCCGGTGGCGATCTGCGCGCGGCTGAAGCCGAATGCCTCGCCCAGCGCCTGCGCCATCGCGTTGGCGTGCACGCTGCTGAAGATCAACCCGTAGGTCAGCAGCAGCGACACCGCGAAGGCGATGCCCATCCAGCGCTTCTTCAGGCCCAGCGTCATGTAGTACGCCGGGCCGCCGCGGTACTGGCCCTTCTCGTCGCGGACCTTGTACAGCTGCGCCAGTGCGCTCTCGGCATAGGCGGTCGCCATGCCGAGCACCGCCGTGCACCACATCCAGAACAGCGCCCCCGGTCCGCCCACTCCGAGCGCGATCGCCACGCCGGCCAGGTTGCCGGTGCCAACGCGCGAGGCCAGCGAGGTGCACAGCGCCTGGAACGGCGAGATGCCGCTGCTGTCCCCGTCGGTACCGCGGCCGATCACGTGCAGCATGTGTGGCAGACGCCGCACCTGCAGGAACCGCAGGCGGACGGTGAAGAACACGCCGACCGCGAGCAGGCCGTAGACCAGCACGTAGTTCCACAGCACGCCGTTGACCAGGCCAATGACCGGCGCGAGCACCGATTCGATCAGTTGCAGGATGGGGTTCATCGGGTTCGTTCGGGTGGAAACGCGCCGATCCTAGCAGCCGGTTCGCGGCCGCCGCCGCGCGTCCGTAGAATTCCCCGGCATCGGCGACGCGGCCGTTCCCGTCCGCTCGCAGGCCGCCATGGCGGCGCCGCAATCACCCTGGCGGCATACCGTCCTCCCGCGCAAACCCCTTCAGGAAGCACAGCCATGAAAGTCCTCGTCATCGGTTCCGGCGGCCGCGAACACGCCCTCGCGTGGAAGCTGGCGCAGTCGCCGCGCATCAGCGAGGTGCTGGTCGCCCCCGGCAACGCCGGCACCGCGACCGAAGACGGTTGCCGCAACGTCGCCGTGGAGGCCACCGACATCGACGGCCTGCTCGCCCTGGTCCAGCGCGAAGGCGTCGCGGTGACCGTCGTCGGCCCGGAAGCGCCGCTGGTGGCCGGCGTGGTCGACCGCTTCCGCGCCGCCGGCCATCGGGTGTTCGGCCCGACCGCGGCGGCCGCGCAACTGGAAGGCAGCAAGGCGTTCGCCAAGGATTTCCTCGCCCGCCACGGCATCCCGACCGCGCATTACGCGGTGCACACCGACCTCGACGCGGCGCTCGCCTACGTGCGCGACAAGGGTGCGCCCATCGTGATCAAGGCCGACGGCCTGGCCGCCGGCAAGGGCGTCATCGTCGCCACCACGCTGGCCGAGGCCGAAGCCGCGGTGACCGACATGCTCGCCGGCAACGCGTTCGGCGCGGCCGGTGCACGGGTGGTGGTCGAGGAGTTCCTCGATGGCGAGGAAGCCAGCTTCATCTCGATCGTCGACGGCAAGGTCGCGCTGCCGATGGCGACCAGCCAGGACCACAAGCGGGTCGGCGACGGCGACACCGGCCCCAACACCGGCGGGATGGGGGCGTACTCGCCGGCGCCGGTGGTCACCCCCGAGGTGCACGCGCGGATCATGCGCGAGGTGGTGGAGCCGACCGTGGCCGGCATGGCCGCCGACGGCGTGCCGTTCACCGGCTTCCTGTACGCCGGGCTGATGATCGACGCCGCAGGCAGGCCGAAGGTCATCGAGTTCAACGTCCGCTTCGGCGACCCCGAAACCCAGCCGGTGATGCTGCGGCTGCAGTCGGACCTGCTCGATCTGGTCGAGGCCGCGATCGCCGGCCGACTGCACACGGCGCAGGCGCAGTGGGATCCGCGCGCCTCGGTCGGGGTGGTGATGGCGGCCGAGAACTACCCCGGCACCCCGCGCACCGGCGACGCGATCGGCAGCTGGGATGTACCCGCGGTCGATGACAGCAAGGTCTTCCACGCCGGCACGAAGCTGGTCGACGGCCAGGTGGTCACCGCCGGCGGCCGCGTGCTGTGCGTGTGCGCGCTCGGCGACAACGTGGCCGGGGCGCAGGCGCGCGCGTACGAAGCCGTCGCCGGGATTTCCTGGCACGGGGAGTTCCACCGCCACGACATCGGCTGGCGCGCGATCGAGCGCGAGCGCGGCGCCGGGTAACTCTTTTCTGCAGGAGCGGCTTCAGCCGCGATCGGGAACGCCTCGAGCGAACTACTCCACGATCGCGGCTGAAGCCGCTCCTACAGCGGCGCATGGCGCGGGAGCGGTCTGCTAGGCTCGCCGGGCCAATCCGGGGGGCCTGCATGTCGGACAACCAGTACGCGCTGCTGCGTCAGCGTCGTTTCCTGCCGTTCTTCCTGACCCAGTCGCTGGGTGCGTTCAACGACAACGTCTACCGGCAGGCGATCATCGCGCTGCTGTTCTGGCTGGGGGTCAGCAGCGAACAGAAGGCGCTGTACGCCAATCTCGCGCCGGCGCTGTTCATCCTCCCCTATTTCCTGTTCTCCGCCCTGGCCGGGCAGATTGCCGAGAAGGTCGAGAAGGCCACGCTGATCCGGATCACCACCGCCATGGAGATCGCGATCATGTCGCTGGCGGCGATCGGCTTCGTGACCACCAGCCTGGCCGTGCTGCTGGTGGCCCTGTTCCTGACCGGCGTGCAGTCGACCCTGTTCGGACCGGTGAAGTACTCGATGCTGCCGGCGGTGCTGCAACCGCGCGAGCTCACCGGCGGCAACGGCCTGGTCGAGATGGGCACGTCGATCTCGATCCTGCTGGGAATGATCCTGGGCGGCTCGATCTTCGCGGTCGCCGGCAGCAGTGGACCATGGGCCGCGGCAGCCGTCATTGTCGTGCTGGCCGTCACGGGCCACTTGGTCAGCCGTGCGATTCCGCCTGCGGGCGCCGGCCTGCCGGCGTTGAAGATCCGCTGGAACCCGGTGCCCGAATCGATCGCGGTGCTGCGACTCGCGCGCAGGCAGCTCGCCGTCCGCAACGCGGTCCTGGGAGTGTCGTGGTTCTGGTTCGTCGGCACCGTCATGACCAGCCAGCTGCCGGCCTACGCGGAGGTCAACCTGGGCGGCTCGGCGACGCTGTACATCTTCGCGCTGGCGCTGTTTTCGGTGGGCACCGGCGCGGGCTCGATGCTGTGCGAGAAACTGTCGGCACGTACGGTCGAGATCGGCCTGGTGCCGCTCGGCGCGTTCGGCATGAGCGCCTTCATGCTCGACCTGTATTTCGCCCGGCCCGGGGCGGCCCTGGTGAGTGGCCTGGGCGTCGGCGAGTTCCTTCGCGCCGGGGGCAGCTGGCGCATCGTGGCGGACCTGCTCGGCATCGGCCTGTTCACCGGGTTCTTCGTAGTGCCGCTGTTCGCGCTGATCCAGAGCCGCACGCCGAA
Organism: Lysobacter sp. CC-YZS074; assembly: GCF_056739745.1. Taxonomy (NCBI): domain Bacteria; kingdom Pseudomonadati; phylum Pseudomonadota; class Gammaproteobacteria; order Lysobacterales; family Lysobacteraceae; genus Lysobacter; species Lysobacter sp. CC-YZS074. Next base: position 2,827,713 of record NZ_CP200301.1, read on the forward strand.
GCCGGAAATGGCGCGCGTGTTCGCCGGCCTGAACATCCAGAATTCCGGCTTCATCGTCGCCGCCGCGCTGCTGGGGCTCGCCGCGCAACGGTTGCTTGGATGGACGATCCCGCAGGTGTTCCTGGCGCTGGCGATCGCCAACGCGCTGGTCGCGCTGTGGATCTTCACGATCGTGCCCGAGTTCCTGATGCGGTTCCTGAGCTGGGTGCTGGTACGCGCGCTGTACCGGCTGCGCGCGCGCGGGATCGACCACATTCCGGACGAGGGTCCGGCGCTGGTGGTGTGCAACCACGTCAGTTACATGGACGCGCTGATCCTCGCCGCGAGCATTCCGCGGCCGGTGCGCTTCGTCATGTACTACCGGATCTTCAACTTCGCGCCTTTCAAAATCGGGGTAATGCGCTGGATCTTCCGCACCGCCAGGGCGATCCCGATCGCCGGCGCGAGGGAGGACCCGGCGCTGATGCAGCGCGCGTTCGACGAGATCGACGCCGCGCTGGCCGACGGCCAGGTGGTGGGTATCTTCCCCGAGGGTGCGCTGACCCGGGACGGTGACATCGCGGCGTTCAAGTCCGGCGTGGAGAAGATCCTCGAGCGCCGCTCGGTGCCGGTGATCCCGATGGCGCTGCGCGGCATGTGGGCAAGCATGTGGAGCCGGCGCGACGGCACGATCGGCCGCATGCGACTGCCGCGCCGGTTCCGCGCGTCCGTGGACGTGGTGGCGGATGCACCGCTGCACGGCTCGGCCGTGGACGCGGCGCAGTTGGAGGCGGAGGTACGTCGCCTGCGCGGGGACGCTGCGTAACGCCGACGGGAAAGCGGCCGTGGGGACGCGTTCGACAGCGTCCGCTTTCCAGCCGGCCTGGCACCGCGTGTCCGAGCGCTTGCAGGAGCGGCTTCAGCCGCGATCGTGGAACCGGCGCGGGCGAGCAGACATCCGATCGCGGCTGACGCTCTACAAGAGCGCCGGCATCTGCATCAGCGATGGGCCGGGCCGGTGGTACCCGGCGCTCGGCGCGCCGCGCTCAGCTCACGAAACCGGCGATCACGAACAGCGCCAGCGCCGCCAGCCACACCAGCAGGCAACGCCAGACCAGGCTCATCGCGTCGCGCAGCTCCGGCAGGTCGACAGCGCCGGCATAGGCACCACTGGCCGCTACCGGCGTGGCGGCGGTGCCGGACTCCGCGGCTTCCTCGGCCAGTTCGCTGCGCACGCTGGCCCGGCCCGCCGCGACCAGGAAGCGGTGGTCCAGCCGGAACGAGGCACCGCCGGCCGAACGCCACGCCCCCAGCACGCTGTCGAAGTTGCCGACCAGCGCGAGCGCCAGCGTCATCAACTGCGCCACCGGCCACTCGATCACGGCGAGGAACGCACGTGCCCCTTTGGCGGTCCCGGCGGGCACCGATCGCACGCATTCACCGGTGACGGTCAGCACGAGCAGGCGGTACAGCACGGCGCCGAACGGACCGAGCAGCAGGAACCAGAACAGCACGCCGAACCAGCGCCGCATCGCGTTGCGGAACACCGCCTCGACCAGGCTGCCACCGTCCAGCGCGGTCTCCCCGTCCACCGACAGTCGCGCGGCCGCCTCGCGGCGACGGACCGGGTCGGTCGCCTGGACCACCGCCTCGACATCGACGTCGAGGTCGCGCGGCCCCCACGTGTAGAACAGCACCGCCACGCCGAACAGCAGCTCGGCCAGTCCCAGCAGCCCGTCGTCGAGGGCGAGCTGGAACAGCCCGACCACCAGCAGCGGCGGCAACAGGGCCAGCACGATGCCCCAGCGACCGCGCCAGAAGCCGCCTTCGGGAAACTGGCGGTCGAGCCAGCGGATCCAGTCGCGGTACCAGCCGTAGCGCCGCACCGACACCGCGAGCGACGGCACGAGGTGGCCGAGCACGAGCGCGACGACGGCGGCGATCAGGGTCACGGACATGGGGCTTCCTCCGGCAAGCTCGCGGCGCGACGCACGCGCCGCGGCAGTGGATACGTGCGCGGACCGGCCGCGACGCTCGGCCGATTCTAGCGCGAGCCGATGACGGAACCCGGGCGGCCGGCGTGGCCACGGTCGTACGCCGCCAGCCACTGTTCCATCAACCAGCGCGAGATGGAGATCGACGGCGACAGCAGCGGCCCGTCGTCGTCGGGCACGCCTTCCGCAGCGGCCCCGTCGCGCGCCAGCGCGGCGCGGATCCGGTCCGCATCGAACCAGCCGGCCGATTCCAGCTCGTCACCCGTCCGGGGCTCGTCGGGCTCGGCCAACGCGATGAATCCGAGCATGAGCTGGCCGGGAAACGGCCAGGGCTGCGACGCCAGGTAGCGGCAGCCACGCACGCGCACGCCGGTCTCCTCGAGCACTTCGCGGGCGACGGTCTGTTCCAGCGTTTCGCCCGGCTCGACGAAGCCGGCGATGACCGAATGACGGCGCGCCGGCCAGCCGCTCTGGCGCCCGAGCAGCAGGCGCTCGCCGTCGGTGACGGCGACGATCACCGCGGGATCGGTGCGGGGGTAATGCTCGAGGCCGCAGCCTTCGCAGCGGCCCTGCCAGCCGCCGCGCGAAAACGACAGCTCGCCGCCACAGACACCGCAGTGCCGGTGTCGGCGGCGCCAGTGCTGCAACGCACGCGCCTGCGCGAACACGCCGGCGTCGAATGCCGGCCAGAGCCCCGCCGCGCTGCGCAGGTCCCGCCGGCCGGCTGCAGCGATGGCCGTCAGCTCCTCGTCCAGCGCGAACCAGCCGGTGCCGCGCGGATCGACGCCGAGGAAGGTCGCCGCGCCCGGCCCGCCGGGCCCTTCGCCGACCTGCTGGCCGGTCGGAGTGAAGAGCCGGCCCTCGGCGTCGACCAGGGCATTGCCGTCGCCATCGAGCAGCACCAACCGCGCCTGCGGCCACATGGCAGCGAGCGCCGCGGCGTCGTCGCGCAGGGCGTCGGCACGGTCGAGCACGCCGTGGCATGCCGGCTCGTCGGCCAGTTCAAGCGCGGGCGTCATCCCCGCGTAGGCGCCGGTCCCGACGAAGGCGAACGGTGTGCCCGCGGCACTCACGCCGAGAACGAGGAACCGCAGCCGCAGGTGGTTTTCGCGTTCGGGTTGCGGATCACGAACTGGGCGCCATGCAGGCTCTCGGTGTAGTCGACTTCCGCGCCCATCAGGTACTGCAGGCTCAGGGGGTCGACCAGCAGGGTGACGCCGTCGGTGCGCACCGCGAGGTCGTCCTCGCCCTGCTCCTCGTCGAACTCGAATCCGTACTGGAATCCCGAACAGCCGCCGCCCTGGATGTAGACCCGCAACTTGAGCGCATCGTTGCCTTCCTCGGCGACCAGCTCGCGCACCTTGGCCGCGGCGGCGGAGGTGAATTGCAGCGGGCGGTCGAGCGCCTGGTAACCGGGATCGGCGCCGGGTTCGGCGTCGGGTTCGGCGTCGCTTCCGGTGCCGAGTTCGGGGAGGGGGATGATCGGGGTGTTCATCAGCGCAGGATGGGGGCCGCGCGGCCGCCATTCAAGCCGCGCAGGCCGTGCCGGCTCCGCGCCACCCCGCGGGTCAGCGCATGCCGGCGGCGTTGGCCGGCGGGGTGGTCCCGGTCGCCTGCGACCAGGTGAACGACTCCTCGACCGCAGGGCCGGAACGGGGTTGCAGGCGCACGGTCACCCGCACCGGGCTGAAGCCCTCGGGCAGGAACACGTCGCCATCGACTTCCTGGAAGTACTTGAACGAGTACTCGACCCCCGGCGCCTCCTCCTGCTGGCGCAGGGCGTCCCAGTCGAGGGTCTGCAGCCGTCCGCCGCGCGAGCCCTCGATGGACAGGGTCAGGCGGCCGCTGCTGACCGCGCCGCGGTTCAGGTTCTGGGTGAGGGTCGACTGGAAATGCCAGGCAGCGTCGTTCTGGGGCTGCATCGTGATCGCATGCACGCTGAGGCCGCGGCGCTGCGCGGTCGCGCCGACCAGGCGCTCGTAGAAGGCGACGTCGGCACGCAGGCCGGCGATCTCCTCGTCGCGCTCGGCCAGGGTGCCCTGCAGGTCGCGGTTGGCCTCGCGGCTGATCTGGTCGGAGCGGCCGAGGGTGGCGACGCGCTGCTGCAGCTCTTCGTAATCGGCCTGCAGGTCGCGCCGCGCCTCCTCGCTGGCTTCCAGCCGGGCGCGGGTATCCGCGGGCGCCGGCGCCAGTACCCGCCACAGCCCCCACGCACCGAAGGCGAGCGAGAAGGCGACGATGGCGCCGATCACGATGGGAAGTCGGCCCGGGGGCGGTGTCGCAGCAGGAACCATCGTCGTCACCGCAGGGAGGCCAGCGGAGGAGCCTACAACGTCGGCAGTGGACGATCAGCCAACGACGGCGGCGAGGTCGACCCGGGCGTCGTCGCCGGGCAGCTCGGCGGCGGCCTGCGGGGCCGACTCGACGTGCAGCAGACGGCCGCTCAGGCGCGAGCCGGCCGCCATCTCCACCACCTTGTAGTGGACATTGCCGTCGACCCGCGCCTTGGCGGCCAGTTCCAGGCGCTCGCTGGAATGCACGTCGCCATCGACCCGGCCGTTGATCACCACCACCGGGGCGCGGATCTCGCCCTCGACGCTGCCGCCGTCGGCAAGCGTCAGCACCGCCTTGGCACCGTCCTCGGCATGCAGCTTGCCGACCACGCGGCCCTCGATATAGAGCCCGCCGCTGAACTGCAGGTCGCCGTGGATCACCACCTGCGGCCCGATGAGGGTGTCGACCTGGCCCTCGGGCAGGTTCGGCTTGTTCTTGAACATGGTCAGGTTTCCCCGGTTTCTGAAGGTCGCACCCAGGCGACGGCCTGTTCGAGCGAGGCGTTTTCGCCGCGCAGTGAGACGCGCACGCGCTGCGGGACGAAGCCGTCGGGCAGCATCACGCTGCCCTTGAGCTGCTGGAAATAGCGGAACGAGTACGGCTGCGGCGGCGCGCTGTCGCGCTGGTGCAGGTCGGCCCAGTCGATGGTGGCGAGCTTGCCGTCGCGCACGCCCTCGATCGCGAAGCGCAGCTTGCCGGCGGTCACCGCGCCGCGGTTGAGGTTCTGGGTCAGGGTGATGCGGTACTGCCAGCTGCCGGCCGCCTCGGGCTCGAACTGTGCCGAATGCACGCTCAGGCCCTTGGGCTTTCGGGTGGCGCCGGCCAGGCGCTCGTAGAAGGCGAGGTTGGCGCGCAGGTCGGCGATCTGCTCGTCGCGCTCGGCCAGTTCCTGCTGGACCTGGCGGTTGGCCGTACGGCTGATCTGGTCGGAGCGCTCCAGGGTGGCCTGGCGCTGGCGCAGCGCCTCCAGCTCGAGCCCGGAGCGGCGCAGCTCCGCCCGGGCCGTCTCCAGCGATGCGCTGAGGCCGGGCAACTGCGGCGCGGCGTGCCAGCCCGCCACCGCCCAGGCGACACCGAGGGTCAGCAGCCAGCACAGCCCCAGCGCCGCCGCGATCAACGGACGGCGGTCGGGCCGGCGGGGCACGATCACGTAGCGAAGTGGCTGGGTTTTCCGACTCATGCGCTGCTGCGGCGACGGCCGCCGTCAGTCACCTATACTCGGCCCGGAGTCTACGGGGATGCCGCGATGTCGGATGCGCACCTGTTCGCAATTGGCGTAGTTCTCGCCTGGCTGGCCGGCATCCGCGTCTACCTGACCGTGTTCGGTGTCGGCGTCGCCGGCTTCTTCGGCTGGCTCGACCTGCCGCAGGCGCTGGAGGTCACCGCCTCGCCCTGGGTGCTCGGGGTCTCGGGCGTACTCGCCGTGGCGGAATTCTTCGCCGACAAGATTCCCGGGGTGGACTCGGGCTGGGACCTGCTGCATACGCTGCTGCGGGTGCCGGCCGGCGCCTTCCTGGCCGCCGCCACGCTCTCGCCGGACGGCGACCTGGGCGCCGGCGCGCTGGCGACCGGGGCCGGCGTGGCCCTGGCCAGCCATGCGCTGAAGGCGGGCTCGCGCGCCCTGCTCAATACGTCGCCCGAACCGGTCAGCAACTGGACCGCATCGGTCGGCGAGGACGTCGCCGCGGTGGGCGGTCTCGCGCTGGTGTTCAGCTATCCCTGGGTGGCGCTCGGGCTGGTGACGGTCACCAGTCTGGCAATCGCACTGGCCGTGTGGTGGCTGTGGCGGCTGCTGTTCCGCCGGCGCCCCCGGACCGCCTCCCCGCGCCGGTAGGAGCGGCTTCAGCCGCGACGCGGAGGTCGCGGCTGGCGAAGCGACATTACGGCCGCGGCCGGGCAGCCGCTGTTACCGGCTCAGCCCTCGATCTGGCGCGCCAGGTAGTTCTGCTCGCCGATCCGGTCGATCAGCGCCAGCTGGGTCTCGAGCCAGTCGACGTGTTCTTCCTCGGACTCGAGGATGTCGGCGAACAGCTTGCGGCTGACGAAGTCGTTGATCTGCTCGCAATAGGCAATCGCGTCCCGCAGCAGCGGCAGCGCTTCCAGCTCGAGGGCGAGGTCGCAGGCCAGCAGTTCGCGCGGGTTTTCGCCGATGCGCAGCTTGCCCAGCGCCTGGAAATTCGGCAGGCCGTCGAGGAACAGGATGCGCTCCGACAGCTTGTCGGCGTGCTTCATCTCGTCGATCGACTCGTGGTACTCGTGCTCGGCCAGTTCCTTCAGGCCCCAGTTCTTCAGCATCTTGGCGTGCAGGAAGTACTGGTTGATCGCGGTCAGCTCGTTGTAGAGCGCCTTGTTGAGGAATTCGATGACCTTGGCGTCGCCTTTCATCGCCATGCTCCGGTGCGGGGATGGCGTGACTCTAGCGCGCGGTCGAAGGCGATGATGGAACGCGAATCAGGTGCATCCGCGGGCCGGGCGGTCGGCGCGCACAACCGCGGTTCTCGCGGTCAGGCCGCGTCCTGCAGCACCGGCAACGGCAGCGCGCACGCGGCGCGGGTTTCTTCCAGCAGGGCGGTGGCCATCTCCACGCAGCTGCCGCAGGTCGCGCCGGCGCCCGTCCGCATGGTCAACTCGGCCATCGTCCTGCAGCCGGCCTCCGCCGCGCGGCGGATGTCGTGGTCGGTCACCCCGTTGCAGATGCAGACGTACACGTGGTCGTCCCGGCGTGCAGCGGATCGCTGCAGCCCGGATTCCACTACGAATGAGAATGATTGTCAATTAACAGGGGCCGAACCGCCGTCTCCGCGCCGCGCCGGCCGGGGACGTGCGCGGTGCCGGCTCCAGCCGCCGTGGGAGCGCGACTCCGGACCGGGCAGCGGCACCGCCTGCGACCCCGCCACGCGCTGCGCGAACGGCGCCAGGTGCCGCAACGCGCGGGCGTACACGCCGCGTTTGAACACCACGACGTGCTCCAGCGGATACCAGAAGTCGACCCAGCGCCAGTGGTCGAACTCGGGCTTGTCGGTCAGGTCCAGCCGCAGGTCGGTCTCGCGGCCGGTCAGCCTCAACAGGAACCAGACCTGCTTCTGGCCGATGCACACCAGGTGGTCGTTGCGGCGGATCGCGCGCTGGGGGAGCCGGTAACGCAGCCACCCGGGCGTCGCGCCCAGCACCTCCACGTGCTCGGGCAGCAGGCCGGTCTCCTCGCGCAGTTCGCGGTACATCGCCTCCAGCGGCGTTTCGTCGCTGTTCATCCCGCCCTGCGGGAACTGCCAGCCATCACGGCGGACGCGGCGGGCCCAGAACAGGCGGCCGTCGGGATGCATCAGGACGATGCCGACGTTGGGTCTGAAACCGTCCGGATCGATCACGATGCGGACTCCTGAATCGACTGACTTGCGTCACTGTGCCCGACTCTGCCACGCCCCCCGGGGGACGACAAGCGCGGGACGCGACTGGCCGGCGAGGATTGACAAGCCGGCCGCCGGGAGGAAAAATTCGCGGTTCCCCGTGGCTACGTAGCTCAGCCGGTTAGAGCACAGCACTCATAATGCTGGGGTCGGTGGTTCGAGTCCACCCGTAGCCACCATCAGGGAACACACGCAAGCCCGCGATTTCGCGGGTTTTTTTGTGCCCACGGTCCAGTGGGAGCACTGGTACGGCCCTGGCCCGGCACTACCCGCTGCAGCCACCGCAACAGATCGCGGGCATCACCTCCACCTGCCCGCGTGAGACTTCGCATCCGAGCCTGCGCAGCAACGCGCGCAGGTGGTCGACGTCGAGCGAACTGGCGATCCGCAGGCCACCGGCCGGGTCGATGTCGAACACCGCGGCGGGGTCGGCGTCGAGCAGCGCGTCCTCGATCCTTGCGGGGCCGGGCAGCGGTGCGGACGGGGCGATGCGGCATTCCATGGTTCGGTCCTCAGGGTTCCGGATCCGGCACGGTGGCCTGGCGGATCAGCAGGTCCAGCTTGTTCGGCACGCCGTCCCACCGCGCTGCGTCCGGCATGGCCGGGATCCGCTTGTCGATCACCGGCCACAGCGGCGCCAGTTCGGCGTTGATCGCGATGAACACCTCCTGGCCCGCCGGGATGTCGGCCTCCGGGTAGATTGCGCCCACCGGGCACTCGTCCACGCACAGCGTGCAGTCGATGCATTCGACCGGGTCGATCACCAGGAAGTTGGGGCCTTCGTGGAAGCAGTCGACCGGGCACACCTCGACGCAGTCGGTGTGCTTGCAGTTGATGCAGTTCTCGGTGACGACGTGCGGCACGAGCCGTCCTCTTGGGCGTGGGGAGAAGGCCTTCGGCGTGCATGCATGCTCCAGCCGGCGATGTGCCGCCGCCCTGATCTGGATCAAGTCCTGCCGGCCGGTCCCGCGCGACACTGCACCCATCGAAGCGAACAACCCCACTGGAGCAAGACAATGATCCGCAAGCTTTCCCTCGCTGCCGTGCTGGGTGCCGTGGCCCTGCCGGCGATGTCCCTGGCCGGCCCGGCCAGCGCCGCCACCTGCAGCGCGACGGTCGAGAGCACCGACGCGATGAAGTTCACCACCAGCAGCCTGACGGTGCCCGCCTCGTGCAAGGACTTCACCGTCACCCTGAAGCACACCGGACAGCTGCCCAGGACCGTCATGGGCCACAACTTCGTGGTCGGCAAGGCCGCCGACATCGCGGGCATCAATGCCGACGGCATGAAGGCCGGCGCCGACGCCAACTACCTCAAGGCCGGCGACGCCCGCGTCATCGCCGCCAGCAAGGTGATCGGCGGTGGCGAGTCGACCACGGTCAAGATCCCGGTCGCCCGCCTCAGGGCCGGAGAGCAGTACAGCTTCATCTGCACCTTCCCGGGCCACTCGTCCATCATGAAGGGCACGCTGACGCTGGGAAGCTGACATTCCCCGCCATCCGGCCACCTGCCGGCAGCGGCGGCCGCCGATGCGACCCATCGGCCGGCCGCCGCGTTCGTTTCCGGAGCCCGCCATGAGTGATTCCCACCCCCTGACCGAAGCCGACCTCGCACGGCTGGTCGACCGCTTCTACGAGAAGGTCCGGCGCGACCCCGAACTCGGCCCGGTGTTCAACCCGGCCGTGCACGATTGGGACGAGCACAAGGCGACACTGGTCGACTTCTGGTCGTCGGTGGCGCTCAAGACCGGCCGCTATCGCGGCAACCCGATGGCGATGCACCGGCCCCACCCGATCGACGCGGCGCACTTCGACCATTGGCTGGCGCTGTGGCGCGAGACCACCCTGGAGGTGCTCGACGCGGACAACGCCGCCGTGCTGCTGGACTACGCCGAGCGGATCGGCCGCAGCCTGAAATACGGGCTCGGGCTCGACAGCCAGCGCCGTCCGCTCGGGTTGCCGCTGGCGGGTGAACCGTCCCGGCGGAATTGATCGGGATCAAGGCCCCGCGGGCGTCGCGTGCCTAGTCTGGCGCCATGGACACCACCCCCGCCTTCGACGCCGAGCTGCTGCGCCGTTACGACCGACCCGGTCCGCGCTACACCTCGTACCCGACCGCCCCGCAGTTCACCGGCGCATTCGGCGAGGCCGAGCTGCGAGAGGCGGCGGCCGCGAGCAACGGCGACCCGATTCCGCGGCGGCTGTCGCTGTACGTGCACGTGCCGTTCTGCATGAGCCCATGCTTCTACTGCGGCTGCAACCGCATCATCACCCGCGACCTGGCGCGCGGCGAGACCTACCTGGTCCGCCTGTACCGCGAGATCGCGATGATGGCCCAGTTGTTCGACCGCGACCGCGAGGTGATCCAGCTGCACTTCGGCGGCGGCACGCCGAACTTCCTGTCGCCGGTGCAGCTGGCCGAGGTGGTGGAGACACTGCGCAGCCACTTCCGCTTCTCCGATTCGCGCGAGCGTGACCTGTCGATCGAGCTCGATCCGCGCTTCGTAAAGCCCGACGACGTCGCCGAACTGGCGAAGATCGGCTTCAACCGCGCCAGCCTCGGCGTGCAGGACTTCGACCCGGCGGTGCAGGCGGCGGTCAACCGGATCCAGTCGGTCGAGGAGACCGTGGCGATCATCGATGCCTGCCGCAACCACGGCATGCGCTCGGTCAACGTCGACCTGATCTACGGGCTGCCGAAGCAGAACCACGCCGGTTTCTCGCGCACGCTCGACACCGTGGTCGCCGCGCGCCCGGACCGGCTGGCGGTGTACAGCTATGCGCACCTGCCGGAGATGTTCAAGGCGCAACGCCAGATCGACGCCGCCGACCTGCCTTCGGCGACCGACAAGCTCGGCCTGCTGCAGCTCGCCATCGAGAAGCTCACCGCGGCCGGTTACGTCTACATCGGCATGGACCATTTCGCCCTGCCCGACGACGACCTCGCCACCGCCCAGCAGCGCGGCGGCCTGCACCGCAACTTCATGGGCTACACCACCCACGCCGACACCGACCTGGTCGGCCTCGGGGTCAGCGCGATCAGCCACATCGGCGACAGCTTCAGCCAGAACCCGCGCGACCTGCCGAGCTGGCAGATCGCGCTCGACGAGGGACGGCTGCCGGTGTTCCGCGGCATGCGCCTGAGCGAGGACGACCAGCTGCGCGCCGACCTGATCCAGCGCCTGATGTGCCAGGGCGAGATCCCGATCGGCGCACTGGAACGGCGTTACCTCATCGATTTCGACGACTATTTCGCCATCGCGCTGGAGCGCCTGCGGCCGCTGGCGGACGACGGGCTGGTGCGGATCGAGCCCGGCCGCATCGCCGCCACCTCGCGCGGCCGCCTGCTGCTGCGTAACATGGCGATGTGCTTCGACCATTACCTGGACAGCCCCTCGCCCGAGCGGCGCGCCGACGTGGCCACCCCGCGCTTTTCCCGCGCGATCTGAGGGGCGCATGGAAAGCCGGGTGACTCCGACCGCGTTCCCGCGGCAGGACGCGCGCACGCTGTCCGACGACGGCGACGAACTGCACTTCTGCTCGACCTGCGCGTTCTCGCAGGCCTGCCTGGCCGAGGGGATGGACAAGAGCGGCCTGATGGACCTGCACATGCTGGTCGAGCACGTCGGCCCGTTTCACGCCGGCGACCACATCTTCCGCGAGGGCGACGACTTCGAGGCCATCGCCGCGGTACGCGCCGGCACGGTCAAGACCTACGTCGTCGACCGCGACGGCCGCGAGCACGTGCTTGGCTTCCACCTGCCCGGCGAGGTCATCGGCCTCAACGCGATCGACGGCGAGCACTACCCGTGCAACGCGGTCGCGCTGGACACGGTGATGCTGTGCCGGTTTTCGTTCCCGAAGATCTCGGTGCTGGCCGGCCAGTTGCCGGGCCTGCAGCGGCACCTGTTCCGCCTGCTCAGCCGCGACATCGGCCGCGCCGCGCTGCTGGCCGGCGACTGGAGCGCCGACCAGCGCATGGCCGCGTTCCTGGTCGGATTGTCGCGCCGGCTGGCCGCGCGCGGGTTCTCGCCCAACCGCTTCCAGCTGACCATGGCGCGCACCGACATCGCCAACTACCTCCGGCTGGCCCCCGAAACGGTCAGCCGGGTGCTGCGCCGCTTCCAGCAGGACGGCGCATTGCAGGTCGACCGCCGCGAGCTGGAACTGGTCGACCGGGACCGGCTGGAAGAACTCGCCGAACCGGTGCTGCGCGGCTAGTCGCCCCGCGCCGGCTCCACGATCGCGGCTGAAGCCGCTCCTGCAAAAGCCCGCACGGCGAGCGTGGACGCGCGACCACTGACGCGGACACACCCCAGCCATCCGCCGTTCATCTCCCGCCAACACCGCTCTGGCCAGCATCGGCCGGGTTCGGGCGGCCGACCGGAGCCGGTGCATACGGCGCGGGTTTGACCTGAATCAAGGAGCAAGCGGCCGACGCGGGCAACCATCTCGTCGACATCATCGGGAGATCGTCATGAGCAGCACCCGCAAGTTATGGATTGCACTCGCAGTCCTGCTGGTCTCGTCGTTCGCCGTACTGCTGTGGTCGGGGGCGGAGATCTTCCGCGCCGCGCCACCGGTGCCCGAACGCGTCGTCACCGAACAGGGTGACGTGATCTACACCAGGGACGACATCCAGCGCGGCCGACAGGTCTGGCAGTCGATCGGCGGCATGCAACTGGGTTCGATCTGGGGCCACGGCGGCTATGTCGCACCGGACTGGAGCGCGGACTGGCTGCACCGCGAGGCGGTCGGCGTGCTCGACCTGTGGGCGCGCGAGGAAGGAGGCGCGGCCACCTACGCACAACTGCCGGCCGAGGAGCGCGCACGGCTGCAGGGCCGCCTGCAGGCGATGATGCGCGAGAACACCTACGACCCGCAGACGGGCACGGTCACGCTCACCGCCGACCGCGCATTGGCGATCTCCAACGTGGCCGCGCACTACGAAAGCCTGTTCGGCAACGATCCGGCGACCGCGGAGCTGCGCGAAGCCTACGCGATGAAGAACGACACGATCCCGGACTCCGGACACCGGCGTGCGATGACCGCGTTCTTCTGGTGGACGGCGTGGGCGGCGGCGACCGAGCGGCCGCGGGCCGAGGGCGAGACCCTCTCGCCCGAACAGGCTGGTGTGCAGCCGCATCGCGTCACCTACACCAACAACTGGCCGAGCGAGCCGCTGATCGGCAACCGTCCGCCACCGTCGATGTGGGTCTGGTCGGCCTTCAGCGTGCTGTTCCTGATCCTCGGCATCGCCCTGCTCGGCTGGCACCACGCGGTCACCCACGGGCGCGGCGAGGAGCCGCACACCGTCCCGGCGCGCGACCCGTTCGCGGCGCTGCGGATCACCCCGTCAATGCGCGCCACCGCCAAGTACTTCTGGCTGGTGCTGGCCTTGTTCCTGACCCAGATCCTGCTCGGCGCGATCACCGCGCACTACCAGGTCGAGGGCCAGGAGGCATACGGCTTCGCCCTGGCCGACGTGCTGCCGTATTCGATCACCCGGACCTGGCACACCCAGCTGGCGGTGCTGTGGATCGCGGTGGCGTGGCTGGGCACCGGCCTGTACATCGCCCCGGCGCTGTCCGGGCACGAGCCGAAGTTCCAGCGTTTCGGGGTCAACTTCCTGTTTATCAGCCTGATCGTGATCGTGGTCGGTTCGTTCGCCGGCCAGTGGCTGGCGGTCATGCAGAAGCTCGGACTGGAGAACAACTTCTGGTTCGGACACCAGGGCTGGGAATACGCCGACATGGGCCGGTTCTGGCAGTGGTACCTGTTCATCGGCCTGCTGCTGTGGCTGACCCTGGTCGGACGCTCGCTGTGGCCGATCCTGCGCGGTGACCGCGGCGCCGACGGCAAAGCCAGCGAGTCGCGCCACATCGTCGGGCTGCTGTTCCTGTCCACCGTCTGCATCGGTCTGTTCTTCGCCTCGGCGCTGATGTGGGGCGAGCACACCCACATCTCCGAAGTGGAGTACTGGCGCTGGTGGCTGGTGCACCTGTGGGTCGAGGGCTTCTTCGAGGTCTTCGCGACCGCGGTGATGGCGCTGATCTTCACCCGCCTGGGCCTGATCAAGACCTCGACGGCGACCGTCGCCGTGCTGTTCGCGACCATCGTGTTCATGGCCGGCGGCGTACTGGGCACCCTGCACCACCTGTACTTCATCGGAACGCCGACCTCGGTGGTGGCGCTGGGCGCGAGCTTCAGTGCGCTGGAAGTGGTGCCGCTGGCCTACATCGGCTTCGAGGCGTACCACACCTACAAGCTGGGCCAGGCGACCCCGTGGATGGTCCGCTACAAGTGGCCGATCCTGTTCTTCCTGGCGGTGTCGTTCTGGAACCTGGTGGGCGCCGGCCTGTTCGGCTTCCTGATCAATCCGCCGCTGTCGCTGTACTTCATGCAGGGCCTCAACCTGACCCCGCTGCACGGCCACACCGCGCTGTTCGGCGTGTACGGCATGCTCGGCATCGCGCTGGTGCTGTTCTGCATGCGCGGCCTGCGCGGGCAGATGGTGTGGAACACCGGCGCGCTGAGGCTGTCGTTCTGGGCGCTCAACATCGGCCTGGCGCTGATGGCGGCGCTGACCCTGCTGCCGCTCGGCACGATGCAGCTGCTGGCGGCGATCGAGCACGGCTATGCGTATGCGCGCTCGGCCGAGTTCATGCAGAAGCCCATCGTCGACCTGCTGGTGTGGATGCGGGTGCCGGGCGACACGATCTTCAGCGTCGGCGCCGTGGCACTGGCCTGGTTCGTGCTGCGGCTGTGGGTCGCGCCGCGGCGCGAGGAGATCGGCGAGGGCGTGGCCGACACCCACGACCGCTGACGGATCCGCAGTGACGGGGCGTCTGGTGCGCCCCGTCCTGTTTTGCGGTTCCGGAAAGGCAGGCCAGCACTACTGATCTGGATCAATGCGGCCATCGCCGACCGAGGCCACTCTGGACACCATGGACACACGACCGACGCCCCCGCTGACTCCGCCCTCCGCACTGTCACCACGCCAGCTCGCCGAGGCACCGCACCGGCTGATGTTCTTCATCGGCGCGACCAACCTGCTGCTGGCGATGGCGTGGTGGGCGGCGTGGCTGGCGTCCGCACGCTGGCCCGGGCTGGCGATGCCGCAGCCCGATCCCTACGCCGGCTGGCTGCATGCGTTCGTGATGCAGTACCAGATGCTGCCGAGCTTCTTCTTCGGCTTCCTGCTGACCACCTTTCCCAAATGGATGGGCCTGCCGGACGTGGACCGCTGGCGCTATGTGCCGGTCGGCGCAGGCCTGTTCGGCGGGCAACTGGCGACCGTGCTCGGCTTGGTCGGCTGGGACGCCGGCATCGTGGTCGGCCTGCTGCTGACCCTGGGCGGCTGGCTGGCCGGGCTGCTGGTTCTCGGTGCGCTGGTGTGGCGCGATCGCAGCGCCACCTGGCACGCGCGTTCGTGCCTGGCGGCGATGGTGCTGGGGCTGGCCGGCCTGCTGTGCTGGACCGCGTTCGTGCTCGGCGCCTCGCCGCTGTGGGCGTTCGCGAGCATCAAGATCGGCAGCTTCGGGCTGCTGCTGCCGGTGTACCTGACCGTCGCCCACCGGATGTTCCCGTTCTTCGCCAGCCGGGTGGTGCCGGGCTACCGGCAGTGGAAGCCGCTGTGGCTGCTGGCGGCGTTCTGGCCGCTCGCGCTGGGCCACCTGGTGCTGGAGCTGCTGCACGCGTACGGCTGGCTGTGGCTGGTCGACGCGCCGCTGCTGGCGCTCACCGCGTTGATGCTGTGGCGCTGGTGGCCGCGCGGCGACAAGCCCGGAATCCTGTCGGTGCTGTTCATCGGCATGGCGTGGCTGCCGCTGGCCTTTGCGCTGTACCTCGGCCAGAGCATCGCCTATGAGCTGACCGGGGTGTACTGGCTCGGCCGCGGGCCGGCGCACGCGCTGTTCGTCGGCTTCTTCGGCAGCGTGCTGGTGGCGATGGTCACCCGCGTGACCCAGGGCCACTCCGGGCGGCCACTGGTGATGCCGGCGGCGGCGTGGTTCGCGTTCGTGGCGATCCAGGGGGTCGCGGCGATCCGCGTCGGCGCCGAGGTGCTGCCGGACGCGATGGCGTGGCACGCGGTGGCGGCGATCGGGTGGCTTGTCGCGTTCGCGCCGTGGGTGGCGCGGATCGGACGGATCTACCTGGCGCCGCGCGCCGACGGCAAGCCGGGCTGAGCCCGCCCGCAGGAGGAGCAAGCGATGATCGAGTTCTACCCGCAGATCAAGATGGCGCACATCTTCCTGGCCCTGTGCAGCGGCGCGATCTTCGCCCTGCGCGGCGCCGGGGTGCTGGCCGGCATGCGCTGGCCGCACTGGATCGCGGTGCGCTGGACCAGCTACACGGTCGACACCTGCCTGCTGACGGCGGCGCTGATGCTGCTGACGATCCTGCCCGGCGCGCTGTTCGCCAACGGCTGGCTGACGGCGAAGGTCGTGTTGCTGGTGGTCTACATCGTGCTGGGCGTGTTCGCGATCAAGCGCGGCCGCACGCAGGCGGTGAAGGCCGCCTGCTACGTCGCCGCGCTGGCGACCTTCGGCATGGTCTACACGATTGCCCGTGCCCACCATCCCCTCGGCTTCCTGTATGGCGTACTCAACTGACGCGCCGCGCCGAGGGAGACGCCGGCGAGTGGGGGTGGCACCAGGTGCGATGAGCCTTCGATCCGGGCCGATGCGAAGGCGCGCGTGTGTCCCGCGCATCGCCCGGGCTCCTGTAGGAGCGGCTTCAGCCGCGATCGGATGATGGTCCACCCGCGCCGGCTCCCGATCGCGGCTGAAGCCGCTCCTACAAAAGCCCGCGACCGGCCCGGGCCCGAATGGTAGGAGCGACGTGAGTCGCGACCGCGCAGGGAGATCGAACGGTTCAGCACCACCGGCCCCCGCGACGGCATCCGGAGCCGCCTTCGGGCCACAGCGTCCCGCGCCCAGCCCTGCATTCCCGGCCACGCCTCCGCGGTCGCGACTTACGTCGCTCCTACCGCCGACATCGCGGTGGCGACCACGGCGCCCCGGAAGGCAGCGAACCGGCGTCGACCGCTTCGATCGCGCGCCGCCCTTCGAAACGCATGATCCGCGCGGCGACGCTCACCGGTCGTGGCACCCGAGTGTCCAGCCCGGCGGATCGCTGGCGGGGAAGCTGTCCTCCAGGGTCGCGTCGATCGCCGCCTGCGTGGCGTGGCCCGCGCGTGCCACCCGCAGCGACATCCCGGCCGCGTGCATCGCCTCGACCACGCCGGCGGCCCGCGCCAGCTCGAAGTCGCCCAGGTCGCCGATCCCGAAGTCGCTCATTGTCGTGCTCCCGTTCCGGTACATGCCGGTGCATCCGGCACGCACAGCAGACACCCGCGCCGCGGCGGCGGCCCTGACATGGATCAAGCCCCGGCCTGCCGCCGGCTGAATGCCGCCGACCGGAATTGACTTCGATCAAGGGCGCACCGGAGCGGCAGGCGGACCATGCACGCATCCGGTGCATCCGCCGGTGCGGCGCCCTCCAATCAACGGCGCACTTGAACCTGGAGTCCCCATGAACGTCCTGATCACCCCCGTCGTCCACACCCCCGCCGCCGTCGACCTCGACGTCCACCACCGCACCCGCGACTGGTCCGACCGCGTCGCCTACGGCATCACCCGCGGGCTGCGCTTCCTCGCCGACACTTTCTTCGCCAAGCGCTACGGCAACCGCGCGATCGTGCTGGAGACCGTGGCCGCGGTGCCGGGCCTGGTCGGCGCGGCGCTGGTGCACCTGCGCTGCCTGCGCTGGATGCGCGGCGACCGCGGCTGGATCCGCACGCTGATGGAGGAGGCCGAGAACGAACGCATGCACCTGATGACCTTCATCGAGATCGCGCGCCCGAACTGGCTCGAGCGTGCGCTGGTGCTGGTCGCGCAGGCGGCGTTCTTCACCTTCTTCCTGCTGCTGTACATCGTGTCGGCGCGCACCGCGCACCGGCTGGTCGGCTATTTCGAGGAGCAGGCGGTGATCAGCTACAGCCAGTACCTGCAGGAGATCGACAGCGGCCGGGTCGAGAACGTGCCGGCGCCGCAGATCGCCAGGGACTACTGGCAGCTGCCGGCCGACGCCCGCCTGCGCGAGGTGGTGCTGGCGGTGCGCGCCGACGAGGCCGGCCACCGCGACGTGAACCACGGCTTCGCCGACCAGTTGCGTCCAAGCGCCGCGGACGGAGCCCGCCTGGCGTGATCGCCACCGTTCAGGGGAAGGCCCGGTCCGCACCCGCGGCCGGGCTTTTTGTCACCTGCGCTGACCGTCCCCGCCGCGCTTCCGCGCGGATGCGGACTCGTACGTTCGCGGCGACCTGAACGAACCATCTGATCCGGCATTTTTCCGAACTTTTGAGTCTGTGGCGACTGATCCGGTCGGCCTAAGCTGAACTCTCCTCCATACCGCCGCGTGCGGTCCCCCGGGGGAATTGATCTGGATCAAGCGGCGCGCGGAGCGCGGCCGCGAAAATACCCGCGACAGCAAAACCAGGGCCCTGCCATGACTGCGTTAGACCGCATCCCGGCGGCTGGTGCTCCCGCACCGGCCGCCGCGGGCAAACTCGTGCGTGACGCCGCACGCGACTTCTACAACGACAAGGTGGTCCACCAGTTCGTGGTGGCGACCATGTTCTGGGGCATCGTCGGCATGGCGGTCGGCGTGTTCATCGCGGCCCAGTTGTACTGGCCGGCGCTGAACTTCGACACCGCCTGGCTCAGCTACGGGCGGCTGCGGCCGCTGCACACCAACGGGGTGATCTTCGCCTTCGGCGGCTCGGTGCTGTTCGCGACTTCGCTGTACGTGGTCCAGCGCACCTGCCACGTACGGCTGATCAGCGACCGGCTGGCCAGCTTCGTGTTCTGGGGCTGGCAGGCGGCGATGGTCGGCGCGCTGGTCACGCTGCCGATGGGCTTCACCCAGGGCAAGGAATATGCCGAGCTGGAATGGCCGCTCGACATCCTGATCGCGGTCGTCTGGGTGGCCTACGGCTGGCTGTTCTTCGGCACTATTGCCCGTCGCACGGTCAAGCACATCTACGTCGCCAACTGGTTCTACGGCGCGTACGTGATCGCGGTCGGCCTGCTGCACATCGTCAACAACCTGGCGATCCCGGCCGGCATGTGGAAGTCCTACCCGGTCTACAGCGGCGCGGTCGATGCGATGGCGCAGTGGTGGTACGGCCACAACGCCGTGGCGTTCCTGCTGACCGTCGGCTACCTGGCGATGATGTACTACTTCGTGCCCAAGCAGGCGCAGCGGCCGATCTACTCGTACCGGCTGTCGATCGTGCATTTCTGGGCGCTGATCTCCATCTACATGTGGGCCGGCCCGCACCACCTGCACTACACCGCGCTGCCGGACTGGGCGCAGTCGGTCGGCATGGTGTTCTCGGTGATCCTGCTGGCGCCGAGCTGGGGCGGCGCGATGAACGGCATCCTCACGTTGTCGGGCGTGTGGCACAAGCTGCGCACCGACCCGATCCTGAAGTTCCTGATCGTGGCGATCAGCTTCTACATGATCGCCACCTTCGAAGGCCCGCTGCTGTCGATCAAGACGGTCAACTCGCTGAGCCACTACACCGACTGGACCGTCGGCCACGTGCACGCCGGCACCCTGGGCTGGGTGGCGATGATCTCGGTCGGCTCGGTGTACTCGCTGTACCCGCGCCTGGTCGGGGTCGAGAAGATGCATTCGACCCGATGGATCGACGCGCACTTCTGGATGCACACGCTCGGCGTGGTGTTCTACATCGTCTCGATGTGGATCGCCGGGATCACCCAGGGCCTGATGTGGCGTGCGACCAACGGCGATGGAACGCTGACCTACAGCTTCGTCGAGTCGCTGGTGGCGACCTATCCGTATTACCTGGGCCGCCTGCTGGGCGGGCTGATGATCGTCGGCGGCATGTGCCTGATGGCGTGGAACCTCTACCGCACCTGGCAGTCGGCGTCGGAGCCGGCGCGCCACCCGGTGCTGGCGCCGCACCCCGGGTCGGCCCGGGCCTGAGGACAGACAGATGAGTCTTGGACACGAGAAGATCGAGAAGAACATCGGCCTGCTGGCGGTGCTGGTGGCGGTGGCGGTGTCGCTGGGCGGGCTGGCCGAGATCGTGCCGCTGATGTACCAGGCCGAGGCGATCAAGCCGCTGCCGGGGGTCAAGCCCTACCCGGCGCTGGAACTGGCCGGGCGCGACGTGTACGTACGCGAGGGCTGCTACAACTGCCACTCGCAGATGGTCCGCACCCTGCGCTTCGAGACCGAGCGCTACGGCCACTACTCGCTGGCCGGTGAGTCGGTCTACGACCGGCCGTTCCAGTGGGGCTCCAAGCGCACCGGCCCGGACTTGGCGCGCGTCGGCGGGCGCTACTCCGACGACTGGCACCGCGTGCACCTGGTCGACCCGCGCGCGGTGGTGCCGGAATCGAATATGCCCGCGTTCCCGTGGCTGGAAACGACCCCGGTCGACGCCGCGCAGGTCACCATGAGCATGCAGGCGCTGCAGCACCTGGGCGATCCGTACTCCGACGAGGAGATCGCCAGCGCCGCCGGCGACGTCGCCGGCAAGACCGAACTCGATGCCGTCGTCGCCTATCTGCAGGCGCTCGGCAAGCACGCACCGCGCGGAGGCTGAGGACATGTTGTCGGGAATCATCACGATCGCGCTGACGCTGCTGTTCGTGGCCGTCTGGGTCTGGGCTTGGCAGCCACGCCACAAGCAGGCTTTCGAAGCCACCGCGCGGCTGGCGCTGGACGAGGACGCGGCGCCGCGGGCGGAGCGTGACCGGGAGCCGCGGGCATGAGCGCGGGCTGGAACTGGTTCGTCGCCGCGCTGGCGGTGCTCAACATCCTCGGCGTGGCCTGGCTGCTGTGGTGGACGGCCAAGCGCCGCCCGGGCGATCCGAAGCCCGAGGAGACCAGCCACTACTGGGACGAGGACATCACCGAGTACAACAAGCCGATGCCGCGCTGGTGGATCAACGGCTTCTACATCGCGATCGCGTTCGGCATCGGCTACACCGTCTGGTACGGCGGCCTGGGCACGATCCCGGGCGTCGGCGAGTGGAGCTCGGCGCGTGAGCACGCGCTCGACAAGGCCGCCGCCGACGCACGCCTGGACGAGACGTTCGCGCCGTACCGCAACGCGCCGCTGCCGGTACTGGCGGCCGACGGGACCGCGCTGGCGCTGGGCCGCTCGATCTTCTCCAACACCTGCGCGACCTGCCACGGTTCCTCGGCGCAGGGCGCGATCGGCTACCCGAACCTGTCCGACGACATCTGGCACTGGGGCGGCGAGCCCGAACAGGTACTGCAGACGGTGATGGACGGCCGCGACGGGATCATGCCCGAGTGGGGCACGGTGCTGACCGGCATGGGCGGCGAGCACGCGGTCGACTACGTGATCGCCTACGTGCGCACCCTCGCCAGCGCCGACCAGTCGCTGCGCAACGACTACATGGCCGCGCGCGGCAAGACCCTGTACGAAGGCGTGTGCGTGGCCTGCCACGGCATCGAGGGCAAGGGCAACGTCGCAATGGGCGCGCCCGATCTGACCGACGAGTACTGGATGTACGGCAGCAGCAAGGCGAGCCTGCGCGAGACGATCACCCAGGGCCGCCACGGGGTGATGCCGGCGCACGGCGAGCTGCTCGGCGAGACCCGGGCGCGGCTGGTCGCGGCCTACGTCTGGTCGCTGTCCAACCCGGCCGGTGCGCCCGCCGATGCGTCCGCCGGCGCCACCTCCACCGCCGCGGCGGAACCGGCGCCTTGAGCGTGCACGCGCCGGCACCGTTCGACCACCCGCCGCGCCCACTGGCGCAGCGGCTCGGCGCGATCCTGTGGCCGAGCTTCTTCGCCGCCGGTGTGGCCACGATGGTGTTCTTCGCCTTCGTCGACCCGCTCGAGCTGCGCGACATGACCTTCGCGCGGGTGCCGCTGACCCGCGGGCTGGGCTACACGATCGGCTTCTTCATGTTCTGGCTGGCGACGGCGTCGTCGAGCCTGTTCACCTGGTGGCTGCTAAGACCCGCCAGCCGCTTCAACAAGGCGTTGCCCCGCGACTAGGCAACACGCAGGAAACGTGAACAAGAAAATCGACATCGACCTGCTCGAACCCGCCCGCGACGCGGGTGGCGACTCGCTGTACGTCAGCGAGCGCAAGGTGTATCCGCGCGACGTGCGCGGCCGTTTCGACTGGCTGCGCAAGGCCGCGGTGTTCTGGCTGCTGGGCATGTACTACCTGTTCCCGTGGCTGCAGTGGGACGGGCGCCAGGCGGTGCTGTTCGACCTGCCGGCGCGACAGTTCCACGTGTTCGGGCTGACCTTCTGGCCGCAGGACTTCAGCCTGCTGGCGATGCTGCTGATCATCCTGGCGCTGACGCTGTTCTTCGTCACCGCGCTGGCCGGGCGGCTGTGGTGCGGCTACGCCTGCCCGCAGACGGTGTGGACGGAAGTGTTCCTGTGGATGGAGCGCTGGACCGAGGGCGACCGCGCCAGGCGCATGAAGCTCGATGCCGGCCCGTGGACGCGCGAGAAGGTCCTGCGCAAGGGCGCCAAGCACGCGCTGTGGCTGGCGTTTGCGCTGTGGACCGGCTTCACCTTCGTCGGCTTCTTCACCCCGATCACCGGGCTCGGTGCGCGGCTGTGGCCGTACCAGTGGAACGGCTGGGAAGTGTTCTGGGTGCTGTTCTACGCGCTGGCGACCTGGGGCAACGCCGGCTTCCTGCGCGAGCAGGTGTGCAAGTACATGTGCCCGTACGCGCGCTTCCAGAGCGCGATGTTCGACCGCAATACCCTGATCATCGCCTACGACCCGATGCGCGGCGAACCGCGTGGCCCGCGCAAGCGCGGCCTGGGCAGCGTGCTCGAGCGCGCGCGCGGGCTGCTCGACGTGCGCACCGCCTACGACTACGTGTTCCGCGCCAGTCGGCACCCGAGCGCGGCGCAGAACCGGCTGCAGGCGGCCGGCACGATCACGCTCGGTGACATGGGCGCGGAAGCCGCGCCGCTGCCGAAGTTCGCACCCGAGGAGCTCGGCGACTGCATCGACTGCACGATGTGCGTGCAGGTCTGCCCGGTCGGCATCGACATCCGCAACGGCCTGCAGTACGAGTGCATCGCCTGCGGCGCCTGCATCGATGCCTGCGACGACGTGATGGGCAAGATGGGGTACCCACGCGGGCTGATCCGCTACTCGACCCAGAACGCGATCGACGGCAAGCCGAGCCGGATCCTGCGCCCGCGGCTGCTGGTCTACGGCGCGCTGCTGCTGGTGCTGGTGGCCGGCTGGGCCTGGGGCATCGCCGCGCGCAGCCCGCTGATCGTCGACGTGCTGCGCGACCGCAACGCGCTCTACCGCGTGGTGAACGACGGCGTCGACAACGGCTACACGCTGAAGCTGGTCAACAAGACCCGGGACGCGCAGGTCTACACCGTCGCGATCGAGGCCGACGCGGGGATCACGCTGCGCGGCGGCGAGCGCAGGGTCGAGGCCGATGCCGGGCAAGTGCTGTCGATCCCGGTGGAGCTGTCCGCGCCGGCCAATGTCGGCGGCCGCCACGAGGTCCGCTTCATCGTCGAGTCGGCCGACGGCGACGTGCGCGAGACCGCCGACAGCACCTTCTTCGGACCGATGTGATGAATGCCAATCCGCCAGCGCCGCAAGGCGACGACCCCCGCTCACCGCACGGCGACGAAACGCCCTCCTCGCCCTGGCGCCAGCCGGTGGTGTGGCTGGTGGTCGCGCTGGTCGCCGCGGCGGTGGCCGGCGGCATCACGATGGTGGTGATCGCCGGCGGCGACGGCGGCACCGACACCATGCCCGACCCGGTGCGCCGTACCGCGCAGGTGCAGACCGCCGATCTCGGTCCGGACGAGTTCGCGCGGGCCGCGAAGCTGAGCGCGATCGTCCGCATAGACGCCGAACAGGGCGCGGTCGAGGTGCTGCCGGTCAGCGGCGACTTCGACCGGGGCGCGCCGCTGCGGCTGGACCTGCTGCACCCGACCTCGGCGGGGCACGACATCGCCCTGCAGCTGCAGCCGACCGAGCTGGGCTGGCGGGTCGCGGCCGAGGTCAACGGGGGGCACGACTGGAACATCCGCCTCGGCCCTGCCGACGGACGCTGGCGCGTGCAGGGCCGGTTGCCGAAGGGCCAGCACGCCGCAAGCCTGCGGCCGGCGCTGCAGGCGCCGTAGGACGCATCGTGGCGGCAACCCTGACCCGCGCGACGGTGCTCGACGTTTCCGGCGCCGTCGCCGGTGGCGACTGCCACCATTGCGGCGAGGTGCTGCCGGCGAACCCGGCGCGGGTGGCGTTCGAGGGCGAGCTGCACGCGTTCTGCTGCGAGGGCTGCGCCGCCGCCGCGCGGTGGATCGGCGACGCCGACCTCGGCGACTACTACCGCCTGCGCAGCGAACGCGCCGCGCGCGTCGCCACCGAGCCGGTCGATCTCGGCGTCTGGGACCGCGACGAGCTGCTGGCCGAGCACGCCCACGACATCGACGGCGGCCGCGAGATCACCCTGCTGACCGACGGCATGCGCTGCGCCGCCTGCGCGTGGCTGATCGACCGTGCGCTGGCGCGCCAGCCGGGCGTGCTGGAGGCCAGCGCCAACGCGGTCACCGGCCGCATACGGCTGGCCTGGGACCCGACGGTCTCCACGTTGTCGGGCGTGCTGCATCAGCTGGTCACGCTCGGCTACCGGCCGTACCTCGCCGGCGGGCAGGCGCGCGAGGCCGAGCGCCGTCGCGAGCGCAACCGCGACCTGATCCGCATCGGCATCGCCGGGCTCGGTTCGATGCAGGCGATGATGCTGGCCGAGGCGCTGTACCTCGATTTCGGCAACACCATGTCGCTGCCGACCCGCGATTTCTTCCGTTGGGTCACCTTCCTCGTGTCGACCCCGGTGGTGTTCTACGCCGGTTGGCCGTTCATCGAAGGCGCGTGGCGCGAGTTGCGCCAGCGCCGCCTCGGCATGGAGCTGCTGATCGCCGGCTCGACCCTGCTGGCCTGGGGCGCGAGCGTGTTAGAGACCGTCCGCGGCGGCGCGCACGTCTGGTACGACGCCGCGGTGATGTTCGTGTTCCTGCTGCTGGCGGCGCGCATGCTGGAGCAGCGCGCGCGTGGCATCGCCAGCGCCCAGGTCGACGCGCTGGCGCGGGCGCGGCCGGCGTTCGCCACCCGCGAGACGTCCGACGGCCGCCGCGAGTCGGTGCCGCTGGCGGCACTGGCGGTCGGCGACGTCGCCTGCGTCGCGGTCGGCGAGGTGGTGCCCGCCGACGGCGAGCTGCTGGCCCCGGCGCGCTTCGAGGAGGCGCTGCTGACCGGCGAACCGCACCCGGTCGCCAGGGCCGCCGGCGCGGCGGTCTACGCCGGCACGGTCTGCCGCGAGCAGCCGGCGCGGCTGCGGGTCACCGGCACCGGCAGCCGCACCCGGCTGTCGCAGCTCACCCGGCTGGTCGAGCGTGCGCAGGCGCAACGGCCGGCGCTCGCGGTCGCCGCCGACCGGGTGGCCCACCGTTTTGTCGCCGGCCTGCTGCTGGCGACCGTCGCGGTGTTCATCGGCTGGCGCATCCACGACCCGGCGCGCGCGTTCGAGGTGACCCTGTCGCTGCTGATCATCAGTTGTCCGTGCGCGCTGTCGCTGGCGGTACCGGCCGCCTTGGCCGCCGCGCACGGTGCGCTGGCACGCATCGGTGTGCTGGCGGTGCGCGACAACGCGCTGGACCGGCTCGCGCAGGCCACCGACGTGGTGTTCGACAAGACCGGCACCCTCAGCGACGGGCGCCCGGCGCTGGCGCAGGTGGAGGCGTTCGACGGATTCGAGGCGGCGCAGGTGCTCGGCATCGCCGCGGCGCTGGAGCGCGACAGCGGCCACCCGATCGCGCAGGCGTTCGCCGGTGTCGACGATGCGCCGGCGGCCACCGACCTGCACGCGGTCGCGGGACACGGCGTGGCCGGCACGGTCGATGGACGACACTGGCGGCTCGGCCGCTCCGACTTCGCCGCCGGCACCGGCGACGACGGCCGGTTGTGGCTCGGCGACGGTGAGCGGGCGATCGCGCGATTCACCCTGCGGGAGTCCGAACGGCCCGACGCACGCGATACCGTGGCTGCGCTGGCGGGCGCCGGCCTCGCCGTGCACCTGTCCAGCGGCGACGCCGCGGCGCCGGTGCAGCGCTTCGCCACGGACGTCGGCATCGACCGCGCCCACGCACGGCAGAGCCCCGAAGACAAGCTGGCCTTCGCGCGCGCGCTGCAGGCCGAGGGGCGGGTGGTCGCGATGGTCGGCGACGGCCTCAACGACGCGCCGGTGCTCGCCGGCGCCGACGTCTCGCTCGCGGTGGCCGACGGCGCGGCGCTGGCGCAGCGGGCGGCCGACCTGGTGCTGACCGGCCATTCGCTGTCGCGCGTG
Source organism: Lysobacter sp. CC-YZS074 (assembly GCF_056739745.1). Lineage (NCBI taxonomy): Bacteria > Pseudomonadati > Pseudomonadota > Gammaproteobacteria > Lysobacterales > Lysobacteraceae > Lysobacter > Lysobacter sp. CC-YZS074. Next base: position 2,853,849 of record NZ_CP200301.1, read on the forward strand.
CCACGGGCGATCACGGTCGCGCGCCGGACCCGCCGGGTGATCCGGCAGAACCTCGCGTGGGCGAGCGCCTACAACCTGCTCGCGCTGCCGCTGGCGGCGGCCGGGCTGGTGACGCCGTGGATCGCCGCGCTGGGCATGGCGCTGTCGTCGCTGGTGGTCACCGCCAACGCGCTGCGGCTGGCGCGCATTCCGGCACCGGAGCCGACGCCATGAACATCCTGCTGCTGATGATCCCGCTGAGCCTGCTGCTGCTCGCCGCCGCCGCGTGGGCGTTCACCTGGGCGGTGCGGCGCGGCCAGTTCGAAGACCTCGACACCCCCGCGATCGACATCCTGCGCGACGACCCGCACGAGCGTGCGGCACGGCGTGCGCGCCTGTCGGCCGGCACCGACGGTGGCGTTGAACTGGTGCCTGTGCCGGAGGCGGGCGCGTCGCGGGCCGCCATGCCGGCCGCTGACCCGGCGACGGCTGGCGACGCCCCGGCCAGGAAGCCGGAGGGCCGGCACGATGCCGATTGACTGGCTGACGCTCGGCGCCGCGCTGATCAGCGGCGTGCTCGGCGGCGCGCATTGCGCCGCGATGTGCGGCGGCATCGCCACCGGCTTCTCCGCCGCCGGCGGGCGCGGCGGCTGGATCGCCGCGCTCGAGCCCAACGCCGGGCGCGTGCTCGGATACACGCTGGCCGGCGCGATCGCAGGCGGCCTCGGCCACGGCATCGTCGACCTGGCATCGCTGGACTGGCTGGCATGGGGCGCGCGCGCCGCGGTCGGGCTGGTGCTGGTGGTGGTCGCGCTGCGGTTGTTCGACCAGCGCGGCCGGCTGCGCTTCCTGCCTCGTCCCGGGGCCGGTGTGTGGCGCTGGCTGCGCCCGGTCCAGCGCCGCCTGCTGCCGGCCGACACACCGGTCAAACGGATCGGGCTGGGCATGTTGTGGGGCTGGATGCCGTGCGGTCTGAGCACCACCCTGCTGGCCGCCGCCTGGTTGCAGGCCGATGCCCGCAACGGCGCGCTGACGATGGCGGCGTTCGGCCTGGGCACCCTGCCGCTGATGCTGCCACTTACCTGGTCCGGCGCGCGCCTGGGCCAGCGCCTGCAGCGGCGCGGCTGGCGCCATGCGGCCGCCACGCTGGTGCTGGCCGCCGGCGTGTTGACCATCGCTTCGCCGTGGCTGATGCAGGTGCCGGCGGTGCACGGCTGGCTGGCCGCGCTGGGTTGTTTGCCGCGCGCGGTGTGACGCACGGGTACCGGGAATGCAGGAGCGATGTCGGTCGCGATTCACCTACTTGTCGTCCCGCCGTGCTCGACGCGGACCCGTGCGCGCGGAGGCTGCTCCGCGTGAATCGAAGCGGGTTGCGGTGTCAGTGGGTCGCGACTGACGTCGCTCCTACAGGGAACTGGAGCGGCGCGGGTCGGGAACCGGCCATCTCCCGCCCGGTGTCTGCCCAGCGGTATCGCAGGCGATCCCGCCCGTCGGCCTTACGACCGCGCCCGGCGCGGTGCGGCACTGCCCTGCTCGGCACCGTGCGCCAGCCGTTCCAGCTCGGCGGCGTTGAGCACCTCCACCCGCCGCCCGACCACTGCGATCACCCCGTCCTCCTGCAACCGGGTGAACCCGCGACTGACCGTTTCCAGGGCGAGCCCGAGGAAGCGGGCGATGTCCTCGCGGCTCATCGGCAGCTTCATGGTGGTGCTCGACTGGCCGATGTTGCGCAGCCGCTCGCCCAGTCCGTGCAGGAACAGCGCGATGCGCTCGTTCGCCTGGCGGCGCACCAGCATGCCCATGTGTTCCTGGTCGCGGTTGAGGCTCTGGCCGATCACGCGCAGCAGCTGGTGCTGCAGGCTCGGCAGTTGCGCGGCGACGGTGGCGAGCTGGTCGAACGGCACCTCGCATACGTTGGCGGTGGTCAGGGCGATCGCCTCGCAGCGGTGTTCGCCGCCGCCGAGCGCGTCCAGACCGATCAGTTCGCCGGGGAGATGGAAGCCGACCACCTGTTCCTCGCCGTTCTCGTCGACCCTGACCGTCTTGAACGCACCGTCGCGCGCGACGTACACGGACGCAAGCCGGTCGCCGGGGCGGAACAGGCGTTCGCCGCGTTCGAGCGGGCGTTTGCGACGCACGATGTCGTCGAGCTGCACGAGCTCCTGCCCGCTGATGCCGGCCGGCAGGCACAGCTGCTGCAGCGAGCATTGCGCACACCCGCGACGCAGGCGGACGAGGTCCAGAACGTTCGATTCGGCCATGGCCGCTATCGTGCCACGCGGCACCCGCCGAATTGCTCACGCGCACTGGATGGCACGTTGCCGGTCCGGTCGAAATCGATGGCGATAACGTGCCGCGTCCGCGTTCCACGCGGACCGGGCACCCGGCAATGGGTCGGCGGGTGGCGGTCGATGCCGACGCGCCACCGCCATTACGTTCAATCGGCGCGGGAAAACACCAGGGTCGCGTTGGTGCCGCCGAAGCCGAAGCTGTTGGACATCACCGTCTTCAGCGTCGCCTCGCGGCTCTCGCGCAGGACCGGGAAGCCCTCGGCCTTGGGGTCGAGGTTCTCGATGTTGGCCGAGCCGGCCATGAAGCCGCCGCGCATCATCAGCAGGCAGTAGATCGCCTCGTGCACGCTGGCCGCGCCAAGCGAATGGCCGGTCAGCGCCTTCGTCGACGACAGCGGCGGTACGTCCCCGCCGAACACCTCGCGCACCGCGCCCAGTTCGACCACGTCGCCGACCGGCGTCGAGGTGCCGTGGGTGTTGAGGTAGTCGATCGGGCCGACTTCGCGGCCATCCAGCCCCGCCAGCGCCTGCTTCATGCAGCGCACCGCGCCCTCGCCCGACGGCGCGACCATGTCGACGCCGTCGGAGGTGACGCCGTAGCCGACCAGCTCGGCGATGATCTCCGCGCCGCGCGCCTTCGCGTGTTCGTACTCCTCGAGGACCAGCATGCCGCCGCCGCCGGCGATGACGAAACCGTCGCGATCCACGTCGTACGGCCGCGAAGCCGACTCCGGCGTGTCGTTGTGCCTGGTCGACAACGCGCCCATCGCGTCGAACTGCGAGGTCATGCCCCAGTGCAGTTCCTCGCCGCCCCCGGCGAACATCACGTCCTTGACGCCGTGGCGGATCAGGTCGGCCGCCGCGCCGATGCAGTGCGCCGAGGTCGCGCAGGCGGCGGAGATCGAATAGCTCAGGCCGCGGATGCCGAACGCCGTCGACAATGCCGCCGAGACGGTCGAGCCCATCGTACGCGGCACCATGTACGGCCCGACCTTGCGCACGCCCTTGTCGCGCATCAGGTCGCCGGTGGCGATCTGCCATTCCGGCGAACCGCCGCCGGAACCGGCGATCAGGCCGCTGCGTTCGCCACGCACCTGCTCGTCGCCGAGGCCGGCGCCGGCGATCGCGTCGCGCATCGCCACGTAGGCGTAGGCCGCGGCGTCGCCCATGAAGCGCTTGAGCTTGCGGTCGATCTGCTCGACCAGGTCGATCTGCGGCACGCCGGCGACGTGGCTGCGCAGGCCCATCTCGGCGTACTCGGGGACGAAGCGGATACCCGAGCGCAGCTTGCGCAGCGACTCGGTGACGCTGGCCGCGGCGTTGCCGATGCACGACACCACGCCCATGCCGGTCACGACGACGCGGCGCGGGCCGGTGGCGGCGGAATTGACTGCTGCGCCCATGCTCAGAACCCTTCCGTCGAAGTGAACAGGCCCACTCTAAGGTCGGAGGCCGTGTAGATCTCGCGACCGTCGACCAGGGTGCGACCATCGCCGATCACCAGTGCCAGCTTGCCGCGCATCACCCGGCGGATGTCGATCTCGTACGACACTACCTTGGCGTCGGGCAACACCTGGCCGGTGAACTTGACCTGTCCGACGCCGAGCGCGCGCCCGCGCCCCGGCTCGCCCAGCCACGGCAGGTAGAACCCGCACAGCTGCCACATCGCGTCGACGCCGAGGCAGCCCGGCATCACCGGATCGCCTTCAAAGTGGCACTGGAAGAACCACAGGTCCGGGCGGATATCGAGTTCGGCGCGGATCACGCCCTTGCCGTACTTGCCACCTTCGGTGGAGATCTCGGTGATGCGATCGAACATCAGCATCGGCGGCGCCGGCAGCTTGGCGTTGCCGGGGCCGAACATTTCGCCGCGGGCGCAGGCCAGCAACTGGTCGTAGTCGAAGGAGGAAGGACGATTCATCTGGTCAGGCACAGGCAACCCGCAGTCATCACAAACCGTGATTCTGCCGGTTTGCCGCGAAACGTGTGTTGACGCCGGTCAACGCGCGTTTCCATACGCCGACGCATGCCACGCCGGACTACCCCGCACCGCGCGCGAGCTGCCCCAGTTTCGCCAGCGCGGCCGGCGCCCGCCCGGTGAGCGGGTGCCCGCAATTGAGCCGCAGACAGTGGCCGAAACCGCGGCTGGCGGAGAACACCGGCCCCGGCGCGATGCTGATCGACTGCGCGATCGCCTGCCGCTGGATCGCCAACGCGTCGGCCCCGGCGGGCAGTTCCAGCCAGAGGAAGTAGCCGCCGGCCGGCCGGGTCACCCGGGTGCCGCGCGGGAAGTGTCGCGCCACCAGCCCGAGGCATTCCGCCTGCTGCGCCGCCAGGGTCTTGCGCAGCCGTCGCAGGTGGCGGTCGAACCCGCCGCGCTGCAGGTAGTGGGCCAGCGCCAGTTGCGAAGGCACGTTGGTGTTGAGGGTGGTGGTGAGCTTGTGCCGCGCGATCCGTCCGGCGAAGCGCCCGCCGGCGACCCAGCCGATCCGGTACCCCGGCGCCAGGCTCTTGGAGAACGACGAGCAGTGCATCACCAGCCCTTCGCGGTCGAACGCTTTCGCCGGCACCGGGCGCTCGCTGCCGAAGTACAGCTCGGCGTAGACGTCGTCCTCGATCAGCGGGATGCCGTGCCGCGCCAGCAGTTCGACCAGCGCGCGCTTGCGCCCGGTCGGCATGCTCGCGCCAAGCGGATTCTGGAAGTTGCTCATGATCCAGCACGCCTTCGGCGCGTGGCGTGTGATCGCCGCTTCCACCGCGTCCAGGTCGATGCCTTCGCGCGGGTGGGTCGGCACCTCGATCGCACGCAGGTTGCGCCGCTCGAGGATCTGCAGGGTGGCGTAGAAGCAGGGCGACTCGACCAGCACCGCGTCGCCCGGCGAGGTCACCACGCCGATGCAGAGGTTCAATGCCTCCAGCGCGCCATTGGTGACGACGATGCCGTCGGCGTCGACCTGCATCCCTCCCAGCAGGTAACGCAGCGCAATCTGCCGCCGCAGCTCGGCGTTGCCGGGAGTGAGGTCGTCGACCGTGGCCCACGGGTCCAGCCGCGGCGCGGTGGTGGCCAGCGCGCGCCCGAGCCGGTCGAGTGGGAACAGCAGCGGGCTCGGGAACGCCGAGCCGAACGGCACGACGTCGTGCACCATCGACGCCTGCATGACCTCGAACACCAGGTCGCTGACATCGACGCGGCGCGACTCGCCATCGGGGCGGGAGGCGTGCTCGGGTTCGGGCGGCTGGACGGCGGCGGTGCGGGTGACGTAGTAGCCCGAGCGCGGGCGCGATTCGACCAGACCCTGTGCCTCAAGCCGGTAGTAGGCCTGGAACACCGTCGACGGGCTGACCTGGCGCGCCGCGCTGGCCTCGCGGACCGACGGCAGCCGGTCGCCGGGCTTGAGCACGCGGCGGCGGATCGAGTCGGCCACTTCCGCGGCGAGGGCTTCGTAGCGCTTCATCGGCCTCCGGGTGTCCGCTCAGTCTGAACGATGGCCACTGATACGGTTTTTCGGCGGATTTCTGAGTCTACGCCAGCTGATCCGGTCGCCCTATCCTGCCACCCTGCCGTAGTGGAATGCCCACCATGAACCCCCTGGTTGAACTCAATCTCGCCCTGATCCTGTTCGTGCCCTGGTTCGCGATCCTGGCCGTGCTGTTCTGGCTGTTCCCGCGCCAGCCGCGGACTTTCGCGCGCAAGGCGTTCGATACCGCCAGCCTGGTGCTGGCGACCGCCGCGGCCGCGTGGGGCATGTACTGGAGCATCGACCACGCCGATCCGCAGTACGGCCACATGTGGCAGCAGGTCCTGGCGACGTCGATCTCCTACGGCCTGTTCCTGGCCGTGATGACCGCGGCGATCGTGCTGCGCTGGCGCTGGCTACGCGGGCGGCAGGCCACCCTCGCCACCGCCTCGACCGGGAGCCCGGGCCGATGAAGACGCTGTTCATCATCGGCTTCCTCGGCCTGATCATCTACAACCTGGGCGCGGGGCTGTACTACATGCTGGTCGACACCGGGCGGAGCAAGCGCACCGTCAACACGCTGACCCGCCGCATCGTGCTGTCGATCGCGCTGATCGGGCTGGTCGCCGCCGGCATCTTCACCGGCGTGATCGATGCGCACGGCGTGGGCGCCTGAGGCGTCTCCCTGTTCCGTTGGCGGCACCGGCCGGCCCTGCAGTGCCGCGCCGTACAATGACGCGATGATCGACATCTTCAAGAGCTTCACCCTGGAAGCCGCGCACCGCCTGCCGAACGTGCCGGAAGGGCACAAGTGCGCACGACTCCACGGCCACTCGTTCCGGGTGGACATCCACCTGCGCGGCGAGATCGGTCCCGATACCGGATGGGTGATGGACTTCGGCGACGTCAAGCGCGCGTTCCAGCCGCTCTACGACCGTCTCGACCACCACTACCTCAACGACATCGAAGGGTTGGAGAATCCGACCAGCGAGCGGCTCGCGGTGTGGATCTGGGAGCGGTTGAGGCCGGTGCTGCCTCTCCTCAGCGAGGTGGTCGTGCACGAGACCTGCACGTCGGGGTGTCGCTACCGCGGTTGAGGGACACGCTTCACGGGCGTGAGCCGTCGTCGACGTGGCAGTCGGCTTGGTCCTCGGAACCGGATTGGTCCCATACGGGCCGCGCTTTTTGTAGGAGCGGCTTCAGCCGCGATCGTGGAGTCGGGCGACGCCGGAGATCCGATCGCGGCTGAAGCCGCTCCTACAAGGGCGAGTGGGCTCTTCTTCAAAGCGCGCCGGACAACGCGGGGCGCTTGCCCCGATCCCTGAGCCGCTGGAGCAAGCCGTTGCTGAATGCCCGCCGCGCGCCCGATGTTGCATCGCAACAATTCCTTGGTTATGCTGCACCGCACAAACCGGCATTCCCTGTCGGCGCTTGCAGGAGCCCACCATGTACCAGCAGTTCAACGAACAGTTCGCCGCCGCGACGCGCCAGTTCGCCGAGACCGCGGCACAGGTCAACCGCCTTGCCCTCGACAATGCCGGGGCCGTGTTCGGCCTGCAGCTGGCCGCTGTCGAGGACCGCGCCAACGCGACGCTGACGTTCTGGAGCGAAGCCACCGAGGTCCGTGACGCCGACGGCCTGAAGGACCTGCTGCCGAAGGCCGCCCAGGTCGCGCGCGAGAACCTCGAGCGCGGCGTCGCCACCGGCCAGGAAGTGCTCGCCCGCACCGTGCAGGCCAACGAGCGGATCGCACAGATCGCCAAGGCGCAGTTCGAAGCCGCGGCGCGGACCACCCAGACCAATGTCGAGCAGGCCACCCGCGCCGCCGCCGCCAAGACCGAAGCCTATGTCGCCAGCGCGACCAAGGGCGCCAAGGCCGCTGGCAACGCCGGCCAGCAGGCGAAGTAAAGACCGTCTCTCTCTCCAGCCTCGGCAGGAACACGAAACCCGGCAGCGCGAGCTGCCGGGTTTTTTGTTGGTTCGCTCCTGCAGGGACCGGCGTCCCCGCACGCCCTCCCTTACCGCTCAACCCGCCTGTTCGGCTTCCATCCGCGCCTGCTCGGCCGCGGCCTTCTGGTGGTTGCGGCCGATCAGCAGGTACATCACCGGCACCACGAACAAGGTGAAGAAGGTGCCGATGCCCATGCCGCCGACGATCACCCAGCCGATCTGGTTGCGCGCCTCGGCGCCGGCGCCGGACGCGATCGCCAGCGGCAGCGAGCCGAGCACCATGGCACCGGTGGTCATCAGGATCGGCCGCAGGCGCAGGGCGGCGGCGTCGACCACCGCCTCGAACTTGGAGCGCCCCTGCTCCTGCAGCTGGTTGGAGAACTCGACGATCAGGATGCCGTGCTTGGCGATCAGGCCGACCAGGGTGACCAGGCCGATCTGCGAATAGATGTTCCAGCTGCCGCCGCTGAGCTTGAGCGCCAGGAACGCGCCGAACGCGGCCAGCGGCACCGCCAGCAGGATCACCAGCGGATCGACCCAGCTCTCGAACTGCGCGGCCAGCACCAGGAAGATGAACACCACCGCCAGCCCGAAGATCATCGCGAAGTCGCTGGACGACTCGCGGAACTCGCGGCTCTGGCCCGACAGGTCGTAGGTGGCCTCCGGCGCGACCTCGGCCAGCGCCGCCTCCATCCAGTCCAGCGCCTCGCCCATCGGGTAGCCCGGCGCGAGGCCGGCGCTGATGGTCGCCGAGCGCAGCTTGTTGAAGTGGTTGAGTTCCTTCGCCGCCACCGTTTCGGTCACGTCGACCAGGTTGGACAGCTGCACCATCTGGCCGTCGCCGCCGCGCACGTAGATGTTGGACAGGTCGCCCGGGGTGCGGCGGTCGGCGTCCTCTACCTGCACGATCACGTCGTATTGCTCGCTGCCGCGCTTGAAGCGGGTGACGTTGCGGCCGCCGAGCAGCGATTCGAGCGTGTGGCCAACCGTCGCGACATCGCTGCCGACCGCGGCGACCTTCTCGCGGTTGACGCTGATGCTCAGCTGCGGCTTGTTGAGCTTGAGGTCGCTGTCGGGATTGGTCAGGTTCGGGTTCTCGGCCATCTTCGCCATCATCTTCTGCACGACGACGCCGAGCTCCTCCCAGGTACCGGTGCTCTGCACGACGAAGTTGACCGGCTGGCCGAAGCCTTCCTGCCCCAGCGGCGGCGGCAGGGTCGGGAACGCCATGATCCCGGGAATGCCCATGAACTGCGGGAACAGCGCACCCTGCACTTCCTGCACCGACACGTCGCGCTCGTCCCAGTCCTCCAGCATCACGAAGCCGATCGTGTTGGTGACCGACGGGAAGCCGACCAGCTGGAAATAGCTGACCACCGACGGCGCGTTGGCGAAGCCCTGCTCCATCATCCGCGCGTAGCGGTCGGTGTAGTCGACGGTGGAGCCTTCCGGCGCTTGGCCGAAGCCGATGATGACGCCCTGGTCCTCCTGCGGCGCCAGCTCGCGCGGCAGGGTCATGAACAGCACGATCGCCAGCGCGAACACGCCGACGCCGACGCCCACCACCGCCCAGCGCAGCTTCAGGGCGCGCGTCAGCACCGCGCGGTAGCCGTCGTCGAGTTTGCGCAGCACGCGCTCGCCCATCTCGTAGAAGCGGCCGTGCTTCTTTTCGTGGCGCAGCAGCTTGGACGACATCATCGGCGACAGCGTCAGCGCGGTGAACCCCGACACCAGCACCGCGCCGGCCAGGGTCAGGGCGAACTCGACGAACAGCTTGCCGGTGCGGCCGGTCGAGAACGCCAGCGGCACGTACACCGCCGCCAGCGTCAGCGTCATCGCGACGATGGCGAAGCCAATCTCCTTGCTGCCCTGCAGCGCCGCCTGGAACGGCGGCATGCCTTCCTCGATGTGCCGATAGATGTTCTCCAGCATCACGATCGCGTCGTCGACCACCAGGCCGATCGCCAGCACCATCGCCAGCAGGGTCAGGGTGTTGATGGTGAAGCCGAACGCCAGCATCAGCGCGAACGCGCCGATCAGCGACACCGGGATCGTCACCAGCGGGATCAGCGTCGCGCGCCAGCTGCGCAGGAACAGGAAGATCACCACCACCACCAGCAGCACCGCCTCGATCACGGTCTTGTAGACCTCCTCGATCGACTTCTCGATGAAGATCGTCGAGTCGAAGGCGATGTTCAGCTCGAGCCCTTCCGGCAGCGTGCGCTGGATCTGCGGGATCAGCTCCTCGAGCGCGGCGGAGATCTCCAGCGGATTGGCCACCGCCTGCTTGGTGATGCCCAGCGGCACCGCGTTGATGCCGTTGTAGCGCGCGCGGAAACGCTCCTGCTGCGCGCCGAGTTCGATCGTGGCGACGTCCCTGAGCCGGACCAGGTAGCCGTTGGACTCGCCGAGGATCACTTCGCCGAACTCCTCCGGCGTCTGCAGGTCGGTCTCGGGCAGCACGGTGAACTCGCGGTCGGAGCCTTCGACACGACCGGCCGGGATCTCCACGTTCTGGCTGCGCAGCGCCTGCTCGACATCGGCCGGGGTCAGGCCGAAACCCGCCAGCCGCTGCGGCTGCAGCCACACGCGCATCGCATAGGTACTGGAGAACACCTGGGCCTGGGCGACGCCGGGGATCTGCTGGATGCGGTCCTTCACCAGCCGCTCGGCGTAGTCGGCGATCTCCACCTGCGAGTGCTGGTCGGACGAGAACGCCAGGAAGATGATCGGCTCGGCGTCGGCCTCCTGCTTCTGGATGATCGGCTCGTCGACCTCCTCGGGCAGTTGCTGGCGCGCCTGCGCTACGCGGTCGCGCACGTCGCTGGCGGCGCCGTCCGGGTCGCGGTCGAGGCGGAACCGGATGGTCACCTGGCTGGACTGCTCGCGGCTGACCGACTGCATGTACTCGATGCCTTCGACACCCGACAGCGCGTCCTCGATCGGCTGGGTCACCTGCGACTCGATCACCTGCGCGCTGGCGCCGGGATAGCTGGTGTTGACCGTCACCACCGGGGTGTCGACGTTCGGGATCTGGCGCACCGCCAGGCGGTCGTAGGCGATGATGCCCAGCAGCAGCACCACCAGGTTGATCACGGTGGCGAAGACGGGGCGGCGGATGGAGATGTCGGACAGGACCATGGACGTCTCTCTGGTGCTGTGTCCCTCCCGTCGGCGGGAAGGTGGCGCGGAGCGCCGGAGGATTCGGGCGACGCGCGCGGTTCGGGCGCGGCACGGTGTCGGGCGCGACCGTCACACGACAGGCGCGCCGCGGGTGGGACTTACTGCGCGTCCTCGGCGGACGTTTCGTTGGACTCCGTCGCAGGCGCCGGCGGTGCGGTCGGCGCGGCGCCCGCCGCTCCATCCGCGGTGCCGCTCGGGCCGGCCGGAGCACCTTCGGGCGCGCCGGGCAGCACCATCACCGGCATGCCGTCCTGCATCATCGGCTTGCCCTGGCCGGCGGTGATCACCACGTCGCCGGCCTGCAGGCCCTCGATCACCTGCACCTTGCCCGGCACGCGGCGGCCGGTGGTGACCACGGTCTTCTTCGCCTTGCCATCGACTACGGTGAACACGAAGCGGGTCTCGCCCTCCTGCATCAGCGCCTGCTCCGGCACCAGGATCGCCTCGCCGCCTTCGCGGGTGTCGAGGGTGAGCTTGGCGAACTGGCCGGGGCGCAGCTTGAAGTCGGGGTTGGCGATCTGCGCGCGCAACTGCACGCTGCGGCTGTTGATGTCGACCACCGGGGCGATCGCGACCACCTTGCCGCCGAACGTTTCGCCGGGGAAGGCATCCACGGTGATGCTGATCTTCTGGCCGGAGCGCACCTGCGGCAAGGCGCCTTCCGGCACGCTGAAGTCGACTTCGATCGGGTCCATCCGCACCAGCGTGACCAGGTCCTCGCCGATGCTGACGAAATCGCCGACGCTGACCTCGCGCAGGCCGATCTGCCCGGAGAACGGCGCGCGCAGGGTCATTTTCGACAGCGACGTGCGGGCGGAGGCCACCCGGGCCTGGTCGACCGCGAAGGCGGCGCGGGTCTGGTCGTAGTCGGCGCGCGCGATCAGCTGCTCCCCGGCCAGCTCCGACGCGCGCTCGTTGGCGCGCCGGCTGTTCTCGAGATTGGCCTCGGCCTCGTTGAGGCTGGCGCGGGCCAGGCTGGCGTCGAGGCTGAACAGCGGTTGTCCGGCTTCGACGTGGCCACCCTCCTCGAAATGGATACGCTCGATGCGGCCGCCGACTTCCGGCCGCACCACCACCGACTCGTCGGCGCGCAGGCTGCCGACGGTCTGCAGGCCGCTTTCCAGCGGTTGCGGCTGCACGGTCACGGTTTCGACGGGCAGTTGCATCGCGCCGCCGCCCGCTCCCGCCGCGCCTTCGGCGGCCGGGTCGTCGCCGCAGGCGGCCAGTGCGAGCACGCTGGCGAGGAACAATCCGGTGAACAACAGGTTGCGGCGCATGGGGGAGGCCTCGTCATCCATTTCTTGTACCGCGCAGTTTAGGGACGCCCGCAAGCCGTGTCCCCATGCCGGAAGTCAGTCCGGCCAACGGCAGCGTGGCAGGGCGGAAACGCTAACGCCGCGGGGTTACGGTGGCGCGAAATGCGCTGCGTCGGCGCTGACCGGAGCCCGGATGCGCGGGTCAGTCCCGCGGCAACCGCAGATGCCCGGCCAGCACCGACGGATCCGGATCCACCGCGTACGGCAGCCGCCCCCAGCACGGCGCTTCCAGGCGCTGCTGCAGGATCACGAAATTGTCGTCGGCCCGTGCCATCTCCGGATCCACCCCGTTGGCGACCCAGCCCGCGACCCGCACGCCATCGGCCACCAGCGCCCGCAGGGTCAGGCGTGCGTGGTTGATGCAGCCCAGCCGCAGCCCGACCACGAACACCACCGGCAGGTCCAGCGCGCGCACCAGGTCGAGCTGGTCGAGCGTGGCCGACAGTGGCGCCGCCCAGCCGCCGACGCCTTCGACCACCACACGCGGTGCCTGCGCCGCCAGTCGCCGGTAGGCGGCGAGGATCGGGGCGAGTGACACCTCGACGCCGTCATCGCGCAGCGCCAGTTCCGGGGCGAGCGGGGCGCGCAGCGCGTAAGGATTGACGTCGGCGTACGAGGGCCGCGGGTCGCTGGCGGCCTGCAGGGCCAGCGCGTCCTCGTTGCGCCAGGCACCGTCGAGGAACTCGCAGCCGCTGGCGACCGGCTTCATGCCGACCGCGTGGTCGCCGCGGCCGCGCAGGGCGTGCAGCAGCGCCGCGGATACGACGGATTTGCCGATACCGGTGTCGGTCCCGGTCACGTACAGATGGGAGGGCAGCATCCGCACATCGTAGGCACTCGGCCGCCGCGAGTCGCGTGCCGGCCGCTGCTACACTCGCGCGATGTTCACCGCCAGCGCCCTGTCCGGCAGCAAGCCGGAGCAATACGCCGAGCTCGCCGCGCAGGCCCGCGCGCTGCTGTCCGGCGAATCCGACCGCATCGCCAACGCCGCCAACCTGTCGGCGCTGGTCTACCACGCCCTGCCGGAGCTCAACTGGGTCGGCTTCTATTTCTTCGACGGGCGCGAGCTGGTGGTGGGACCGTTCCAGGGGCAACCCGCGTGCGTGCGCATTCCGCTCGACAAGGGCGTCTGCGGCGCGGCGGCGAGCACCCGCCGGACCCAGCGCGTCGCCGACGTCGACGCGTTCCCCGGCCATATCGCCTGCGACTCGGCCTCGCGGTCGGAAGTGGTGGTGCCGCTGGTGCGCGGCGATGCGCTGGTCGGCGTGTTCGACATCGACAGCCCGAAGACGAACCGCTTCGACGAGGACGACCAGCGCGGCATGGAGGCGATCGCCCGCGTCTACCTGGAGTCGCTGGGATGAGCGAGGCCACCAAGCTCCGCAACATCGGGCCGAAGTCGGCCGCGTGGCTGCGCCAGGTCGGCCTGCGCACCCGCGAGGAGATCGCCGAGGCCGGGGCGGTGGAGGCGTTCATGCGGGTCAAGCGCGCCGGCTTCAAGCCGACCCTGAACCTGCTGTACTCCATCGAAGGTGCACTGTGCGACTGCCACTGGCAGGAAGTGCCCGAACAGCGCCGCAGCGAGCTGGTCGCCGCCGCCGAAGCCGCGATCGCCGGCCTGCCGCCGCCGCGCAACAAGCCGCCCGCCGGCCCGGTGCGCACCACGGTCCTGACCGCCGACACCGTCGCCGAGCGCCCCGACGAGGACTGAGCCAAGCTTCCTCGCCGCGCCGATCGCGTACACTGCGCGCGCTTCGAGGTGACCCGGCGGCGTCCTGCCGGCGGGTTGAAACGGGAAGCCGGTGACGCCGCGGGATGCACACGCACCCGCGCCATTCCGGCACTGCCCCCGCAACGGTAAGCGAGTGGAACCGCGCAGGCGGTTCCGGCCCAGGCTCACCGCCACTGTGCATCCGCATGGGAAGGCGCCACGGCCGGTGTCGAAAGACGCCCTCGCGAGTCCGGAGACCGGCCCCGGAGCTGACTGGTTGCGATGCGGAGGGCATTGCGGCGGCGCCGCTGGTGCATGCCCGACCTCCGCGCAGCCGATCCCTCTCCACGCGACTTCCCGGTACCTTGCGCGGCCGAATGCCGGGGACGGCACGCCGCGCGCTTGGAGACACTTCGATGCCATTCCGCCTTGCCCCGCTCGCCACCGCCGTGGCGCTCGTCCTGCCTGTCCTGTCACTGCCTGCCACCGCGTGGGCCGAAGCCGCCGCGCAGGCGACCGAACTCGACGAAGTCGTCGTCACCGCCACCCGTACCGCGCTCGACGTCGATACCGTGCTCGCCCCGGTCGAAGTGATCGACCGCGAAGCCATCGAACGCAGCCAGGCCCGTTCGTTGCCCGACCTGCTGGCCGGCCGCGCCGGCGTGTCGCTGGCCAACCAGGGCGGCACCGGCAAGCTGACCACGCTGTTCCTGCGCGGTGCCGAGTCCGACCACATCGTCGTACTGGTCGACGGCATCCGCGTGGGCTCGCCGACCTCCGGGCTGGTGTCGCTGCAGAACATGCCGCTGGCGCTCATCGAACGCGTCGAGATCGTCCGCGGCCCGCGCTCGAGCCTGTACGGCAGCGAGGCGATCGGCGGCGTGATCCAGATCTTCACCCGGCGCGACGCTGCCGGCTGGTCGCCACGGCTGCACGTCGGCGGCGGCAGCCACGGCGCGCACGACTTCGGCGTCGGCATCGCCGGCCGCGAGGGCCGCGCCTGGTTCGGTGCCGACTATGCCTTCCAGCGCACGGAGGGCTTCAACGCCTGCGACGTCGCCGAACCGACGCCGTTCTCGGCCGGCTGCTTCATCAGCACACCCGAGCCCGACCTCGACGGCTACATCCAGAACGCGCTGTCGCTGCGCGCCGGCCTCGACCTGGACGACGCCTGGCAGGTTTCCGCTCAGGCCCTGCGCAGCGAGGGCGAGAACGATTTCGACGGCGACTACAGCAACCGCTCCGAAACCCTGCAGCAGGTGGTCGGCGGCAGCGTGCGCTGGCGCCCTTCCGAGGCCATGCAGCTCAAGCTCACCGCCGGGCGCAATGTCGACGCCTCCGACCAGTTCAACGACGGCGCCTACATCGGCTACTTCGACACCGACCGCGACAGCGCCAGCCTGCAGGGCGACTTCGGCTTCGGCCGGCAACAACTGCTGAGCGTCGGCCTCGACTGGCTGCGAGACCGCGTCGACGGCGACACCGTCTACGTCGAGGACGAGCGCGACAACCGTGCCGCCTTCGCCCAGTACCAGGCGCACTTCGGTGCCCACGCCCTGCAGGCCAGCGTGCGCCGCGACGACAACGAGCAGTTCGGCGGCCACACCACCGGCAGCGTGGCCTGGGGCCTGGACTTCACCGGCGGCTGGCGGCTCAGCGCCGGCTGGGGCACCGCATTCAAGGCGCCGACCTTCAACGAGCTGTACTACCCGTTCTTCGGCAACCCGGACCTGCGCCCGGAAGAATCCGACACCGCCGAGCTCGGCATCGGCTGGAAGAACCAGCGGATCGATATCCAGCTCGACGCGTTCGAAACCACTGTCGACGACCTGATCGCCTTCGACGCCGCCATCGGCCTGCCCAACAATATCGAGCGCGCCCGCATGCGGGGCGCCGAACTCGGCATCGACACCGACATCGCCCAGTGGCAGCTCGCCGCCAGCGTGAGCTGGCTCGACACCGAGAACCGGACCTTCAATACCGACCTCGAACTGCCCCGTCGTTCCCGCCAAAGCGCGCGCATCGACCTCGACCGCGCCTTCGGCAAGTTCCGCCTCGGTGTCACCGGCGTCGCCGAAGGCCCCCGCTACGACGACGTCGCCAACACGATGCGCCTGCCCGGCTACGCCACCCTCGACCTGCGCGCCGAGGTCGCACTGACCGACGCACTGACGTTGCAGGGACGCGTGGCCAACGTGTTCGATCGCGACTACGAAACCGTCGCGTTCTACAACCAGCCGGGGCGGGAGTGGTTCGTGACGTTGCGCTGGGCGCCGGCGGAGTGATCCGGAAGCGATGACCCGAAAGCGGTGCGCCGGCAGCGGTGCACCGCTTTCCGTCCATGAATCCGCTCCAGGCCAAGCCCTGCTCGCGGACTGCAGGAGCGGCTTCAGCCGCGATCCGGACATCGTTCGCCCGCGCCATTCCACGATCGCGGCTGAAGCCGCTCCTACAAAAGCCCGCACATCATCGAGCAACACATTCCGGGACCGGAGCAAAGCCCCAAAGCGACGAATCCCCGGGCGTGGGCCGGCCGGCGGGGGAATTGCGGAAAGCCGGCCATGGATGGCCGGCGGCCCCGAGTCGGGACAGGACGTCCCGACCGAGGGGTGGAGCCATTCCCCCACCGGCCGGTCCACGCGGCGCGCAACACCACGAAGCCCAAGCACGAAGCCCGACATGCAGCCGGACTTCGCTCAACAACCAGGAACGAACAACAACGCTCCCCGGCTCCGCTACCGAGGACCCTGCCGCCCGGCTACTCCACCGTCACCGATTTGGCCAGGTTGCGTGGCTTGTCGACATCCGTGCCGCGTGCCAGCGCCACGTGATACGCCAGCAACTGCACCGGAATCGTGTGCATCACCGGGCTCAACACCCCGACATTGCGCGGCGCCCGGATCACGTGCACCCCCTCGGACGGACCGAACTGGCTGTCCTCGTCAGTGAACACGAACAGCTCGCCGCCGCGCGCGCGCACCTCCTGCATGTTCGACTTCACCTTCTCCAGCAGGCTGTCGTTGGGCGCGATCACCACCACCGGCATCGCCTCGTCCACCAGCGCCAGCGGCCCGTGCTTGAGCTCACCCGCCGGATACGCCTCGGCGTGGATGTAGGAGATCTCCTTGAGCTTGAGCGCCCCCTCCAGCGCGATCGGATAATGCACCCCGCGGCCGAGGAACAGCGCGTGGTCCTTCGGCGCGAAACGCTCCGCCCACGCGGTGATCTGCGGCTCCAGGTTGAGCGCGTGCTGCACGCTGCCGGGCAGGTGGCGCAACGCATCGAGGTACTCGGCCTCCTTCGCCCCGTCGAGCCGGCCGTGCAGCTTGGCCAGCGTGGCGGTCAGGGTGAACAGCGCCACCAGCTGGGTGGTGAACGCCTTGGTCGAGGCCACGCCGATCTCGGCGCCGGCACGGGTGTAGTACACCAGCCGGCTGGCACGCGGGATCGCGCTTTCGGGCACGTTGCAGATCGACAGCGTCCTGTCGTGGCCGAGCGACCTGGCGTACTTCAGCGCCTCCATCGTGTCGAGCGTTTCGCCCGACTGCGAAATGGTGACGACCAGGTGCTTCGGGTTCGCCACCGCGGTGCGGTAGCGGTACTCGCTGGCGATCTCGACCGAGCATGGCAGCCCGGCGACCGACTCGATCCAGTAGCGCGCGGTCAGGCCGGCGTAATAGCTGGTGCCGCAGGCGAGGATCTGCACGCCCTCGATGTCGCGCAGCACGTCGGCCGCGCCGGTGCCGAACAGCTCCGGGGAGAACTCGCCGTTGTCGATCAGCGCCTCGATCGTGTCGGAGATCGCGCGCGGCTGCTCGTGGATCTCCTTCTGCATGAAGTGCCGGTACGGCCCGAGTTCGAGCGAGGCCAGCGACACGTCGGACATGTGCACTTCGCGATCGACCACCGCGCCGGATTCGTCGAACACGCAGACGCCGTCGCGGGTGAGGTCGGCGGTGTCGCCCTCCTCCAGGAAGATCACCCGGCGGGTCGCCTGGATGATCGCCGAGACGTCGCTGGCGACGAAGTTCTCGCCGTCGCCCAGCCCCACCAGCAGCGGACAGCCCATGCGCGCGGCCACCAGGCGGCCGGGCTCGCGCTTGCTCACCACCGCGATCGCGTAGGCCCCGGTCAGCTCGCCCGCCGCCGCCTGCACTGCGGCCAGCAGGTCCATGCCCTGCTGCTGGTGGTAGTGCACCAGGTGCGCGATGACCTCGGTATCGGTCTGCGACTCGAAGGCGTAGCCGGCACCGGCGAGCCGCTCGCGCTGCTCGTCGTGATTTTCGATGATGCCGTTGTGGACCACCGCCAGCTCGCCGAAGCTCACGTGCGGGTGCGCGTTGGCCTCGGTCACGCCCCCGTGGGTGGCCCAGCGCGTATGGCCGATGCCCAACACGGCGTGGAAACCCTCGGCGTGCGCGGCCGCTTCCATCTCCGCGACCCGGCCGGTGCGGCGCACGCGGCGCACCGCGTCGTCGGCCAGCACGGCGATGCCGGCCGAGTCGTAACCGCGGTATTCGAGCCGCTTCAGGCCTTCGATCAGTACCGGTACCACGTCGCGATCGGCGATCGCACCAACGATTCCACACATGGGGTAAGGGCCTCCTGCAGTAGCGCCACAGTTTAACGGCGGAAGGCGCCGGACACCGGCCGTGCGCCGCCCGGACACGGCGCGGACACCGCGGTGTCCGGCGGACACTCCGCGGACACCCGTCTCCCTTGCGGATCAGTCACTTGGGCGTTGGCACGGGTTCTGCTTCGGTTGACGTCGAACCCACGACACCCGCGCAGGAATTCGGCATGAGCATCCGCGACACCTCCGGCCAGGACCAGATCCGCGGCCCCGCCCCCGGGCTGACCCGCAAACGTCGCCACTGGCTGGTCGCGGGTGCCTGCGGGCTGGCGTTGCTGGGCGCGGTGGGCTGGCTGGTGGCTGGCTGGAGCGGCGGCAGCCGCTCGTTCGACGCCTCGCGCGTGCGCATCGCCGAGGTCACCCGCGGCGACCTGGTCCGCGACATCTCGGCCGAGGGCCGGGTGATCGCCGCCAACAGTCCGACCCTGTACGCGGTGGCCGGCGGCACCGTCTCGCTCGAGGTCGTCGCCGGCGACACGGTCAAGCACGGCGAGGTGCTGGCGGTGATCGACAGCCCCGAGCTGCGCAGCGAGCTGGCGCAGGAGGAAGCGACGCTGGCCAGCCTCGAGGCCGAGGCCGGCCGCGCCGCCCTCGATGCGCGGATCGCCCGCTCCGCCGCGCGCCGCGCGCTCGACCAGGCGGAGATCGACCGCCAGGCCGCGGTGCGCGACCTGGAGCGCAACCAGCATGCATTCGAGGGCGGCGCGGTGGCCCAGATCGACGTCGCCCGCGCCGCCGACGACCTCAAGAAGGCCGAGCTCGGCCTCGCCCACGCCGAGCGCGAATACGCCCTGCAGGGCCAAGGCGCCGGGCTGGATGCACGCAACAAGCAGCTGCTGGCCGACCGCCAGCGCGCGGTGGTCGCCGAACTGCAACGGCAGGTCGACGCGTTGACCGTGCGCGCGCCGTTCGACGGCATCGTCGGCCAGGTGCTGGTCGACCAGCGCGCCAACGTCGCCGACAACGCGCCGGTACTCGGCGTGGTCGACCTCACCGAGTTCGAAGTGGAGATCAAAGTGCCCGAGAGCTTCGCCCGCGACCTGGCGATCGGCATGCCGGCGCAGCTGTCGGGCGGCCGCGGCGAGTTCGCCGCCGAGGTGTCGGCGGTGTCGCCGGAGGTGGTCGGCGGCGAGGTCACCGGTCGCCTGCGCTTCACCGGCGAGCAGCCTCCCGGCCTGCGCCAGAACCAGCGCATGAGCGCACGCATCCTGCTGGACACCCGCGAGGACGTGCTGATGGTCGAACGCGGCCCGTTCCTGGAACAGGGCGGAGGCACCGTTGCCTGGGTGATGGACGGCGACGTCGCCGAGCGTCGCCCGATCCGCACCGGCGTCAGCAGCCTCGGCGCGGTCGAGATCCTCGACGGCCTGCAACCCGGCGACCGCGTGGTGGTCTCCGGAAGCGACCAGTTCGGCGATGCCGAGCGGGTCTCGATCAACTGACGCCCACCCGCTTTCCGCTTCTCTTAAACGACAAGGAACATCCCATGCTCGACATGCGCCAGGTCACCAAGGTCTACCGCACCGAACTGGTCGAGACGCACGCGCTGCGATCGCTCGACCTGCACGTGCGCGACGGCGAATTCGTCGCGGTCACCGGCCCGTCGGGCTCGGGCAAGACCACCTTCCTCAACATCGCCGGCCTGCTGGAAACCTTCACCGGCGGCACCTACGTACTCGATGGCGAGGCCGTCAGCGGGCTGTCGGACGATGCCCGCAGCAAACTGCGCAACCGCAAGATCGGCTTCATCTTCCAGAGCTTCAACCTGATCCCCGACCTCAACCTGTTCGACAACGTCGACGTGCCGCTGCGCTACCGCGGCATGTCGGCCGCCGAGCGCAAACAGCGCATCGAGCAGGCGCTGACCCGGGTCGGCCTGGGCTCGCGGATGAAGCACTACCCGGCCGAGCTGTCGGGTGGCCAGCAGCAGCGTGCCGCGATCGCCCGTGCGCTGGCCGGCAGCCCGCGCCTGCTGCTGGCCGACGAGCCGACCGGCAACCTCGACTCGCAGATGGCGCGCGGTGTCATGGAAATGCTCGAGGAGATCAACGCCGAGGGCACCACCATCGTGATGGTCACCCACGACCCGGAGCTGGCCGCGCGCGCCCAGCGCAACGTCCACATCGTCGACGGCATGGCCACCGACGTGGTGGCCGGCAGCAGCCTGCTGCGCGCGGAAGCCGGTGCGGCGACTCCGGCCTGAACGCACGGGGCGGCGTTCCGCCCCGCGACGACCGGTTGCCTGCGGTCCATTCCCGTTCCACGGAGCCTCACATGTTTGCCTACTACTTCGACCTGGCGTTGCGCAGCTTCCGCCGCAACAAGGTGCTGACCGCGCTGATGGTGCTGGCGATCGCGCTGGGCATCGGCGCCAGCATGACCACGCTGACCGTGTTCCACGTGCTCTCGGGCGATCCGCTGCCGGGCAAGAGCGGCCGCGTGTTCTATCCGCAGATGGACCCGCGCTCGATGAACGGCTTCACCGAGGGCGAGGATCCCGAGTCGCAGATGACCCGCTTCGATGCCGAAGCCCTGCTGCGCGACAAGCGCGGCGTGCGCCAGGCGGTGATGACCGGCGGCGGTGTCGCCGTGGAGCCGCAGACCAGCGGCGTCGACCCGTTCCTCGCCGACGCGCGCTACACCTCGGCCGATTTCTTTGCAATGTTCGACGCGCCGTTCCTGCACGGCACCGGCTGGACCGCCAACGATGACGGCGGCCGGGCCCGGGTGGCGGTGATCTCGACCGAGCTCAACGACCAGCTGTTCGGTGGCGGCAACAGCGTCGGCAAGACCGTGCGGCTGGACCAGACCGACTTCCGCATCGTCGGCGTGCTCGACCGCTGGCGCCCCACCCCGCGCTTCTACGACCTCACCAACCAGCGCTTCGGCACGGTCGAGCAGGTGTTCCTGCCGTTCTCGACCTCGCGCGACCTGGAGCTGGGCACCAGCGGCAACATGAACTGCTGGGGCGACGCCAACGCCACCGGCGACGAGGAGGGCCAGCACGGCGTCAACGCACCGTGCGCCTGGTTGCAGTACTGGGTGGAACTGGAATCGGCCGGCGACGCCGACGAGTACCTGCAGTACCTGACCAACTACTCCGACCAGCAGCGCGCGGCCGGCCGGTTCGAGCGGCCGACCAACGTGCGGCTGTACGACGTGATGGGCTGGCTGGACTACAACCGCGTGGTGCCGGGCGACGTCCGGCTGCAGACCTGGCTCGCGCTGGGCTTCCTGCTGGTGTGCCTGGTCAACACCGTCGGCCTGCTGCTGGCGAAGTTCCTGCGGCGCTCGACCGAGATCGGCGTGCGCCGCGCGCTGGGCGCCTCGCGCCGGGCGATCTTCGCCCAGTGCCTGGTCGAAGCCGGAACCGTCGGCCTGGCCGGCGGCGTGCTCGGCCTGGCGCTGGCACTGCTCGGGTTGTGGGCCGTGCGCCAGCAACCGGTGGGCTACGCCGAGCTGGCCCACCTCGACGTGTCGATGCTGGTCACCACCTTCCTGCTCGCGATCGCGGCCAGCCTGCTGGCCGGCCTGTTGCCGGCCTGGCGCGCCTGCCAGGTCGCCCCCGCCATCCAGCTCAAGAGCCAATAAGCGAGGCTTGCCATGGACATCCGCCCCATCCTGTCGACCCTGCGTCGCCACAAGACCGCTTCCGCGCTGATCGTGCTGGAGATCGCGCTGAGCTGCGCCATCATCTGCAACGCGGTGTTCCTGATCAGCACCCGGCTCGAGCGCATGGACCGCCCCAGCGGCCTGGCCGAGAGCGAACTGGTCCGGGTCCAGCTCGCCGGCATCGGCCGCGACGACGATGCCGCTGCCCGCGTGCTCGAGGACCTGGCGGCCCTGCGCTCGATTCCCGGCGTCGAGGCCGCCACGCTGGCCAACCAGATTCCGTACGGCAATTCGTCGTGGAACAGCTCGGTCAACCTCGAGCCCGAGCAGCAGAACCCCACCCTCAATGCGTCGATCTACCTCGGCGAGGAACAGCTGCTGGAAGCCCTGGGCCTGCGACTGGTGGCCGGCCGTGACTTCGTCCCCGACGAGTACGTCGAGTTCGATGCGCTCAACGAGCCCGGTGCGGAGGTGGTGATTCCCGCGACGATTCTCAGCCGGGCCACTGCCGAGCGCCTGTTTCCCGGCGAGGAGGCGGTCGGCAAGGTCATCTACAGCTGGGGCGACGAACCTATCCGCGTGGTCGGCGTGGTCGAGCACCTGATCCGCCCCAACGAGAACGGCGGGCCTTCCGAAGTGCAGCTGTCGATGCTGCTGCCGATCCGCATGACCGGCGGCAACTTCCTGCTGCGCACCGCGCCGGACCGCCGCGAAGAGGTGCTGAAGGCCGCGGTCACGGCGCTGGAACGGGTCGACCCGAGCCGGATCCTGCTCGAGGACGACACCTTCGAACAGCTCCGCGACGAGTACTACCTGCAGGACAAGTCGATGGCGTGGCTGCTGGTCGCCGTGTGCATCGGCCTGCTGGTGGTGACCGCGCTCGGCATCGTCGGCCTGGCCAGCTTCTGGGTGGCCCAGCGGACCAAGCAGATCGGCGTGCGGCGTGCACTCGGCGCGACCCGCGGCCAGGTGCTGCGCTACTTCCAGACCGAGAACTTCCTGCTGGCCACGGTCGGCATCGTGATCGGCATGCTGCTCGCCTACGGCATCAACCTGGCACTGATGGAGCGTTACGAACTGCCGCGCCTGCCGGCCGTGTACCTGCCGTTCGGCGCGATCGCGCTATGGCTGCTCGGCCAGGTCTCGGTGTTCGGCCCGGCCCGGCGCGCGGCGGCGGTACCTCCTGCAGTGGCGACCCGCAGCGTCTAAAGTCGCGTCCATGCCGACCGTCCTGATCATCGACGACAACCCCGCCGTCGCCACCGCGCTCGAACTGCTGCTCTCCCTGCACGACATCGACGCGCGCGCGGCGGGCTCGCCGGAAGAAGGGCTGGCCGCGCTGGAGGGCGGGGACGTCGATCTGGTGGTGCAGGACATGAACTTCCAGGCCGACACCACCTCCGGCGAGGAAGGGGTGGCGCTGTTCTCGCAGATCCGGGCGCGCTACCCGGACCTGCCGGTGATCCTGCTGACCGCGTGGACCCACCTGGAGTCGGCGGTCGACCTGGTCAAGGCCGGCGCCGCCGACTACCTGGCCAAGCCGTGGGACGACCACAAGCTGATGGCGACGGTCGCCAACCTGCTGGAGCTGTCGGAGGCCCGGCGCGAACTCGACCGCCACCGCAGTGGCGAGCGCCGGCGGCGCCACGCGCTGGCCCGCGAGTACAACCTGTGCGGGCTGGTCTACGCCGATGCCGCCAGCGAGCGGGTGCTGTCGCTGGCCTGCCAGGTCGCGCGCTCCGAACTGCCGGTGCTGGTCACCGGACCGAACGGCGCCGGCAAGGAGAAGTTCGCCGAGATCGTCCATGCCAACTCGTCGGTGCGCAACGGGCCGTTCGTCGCGCTCAACTGCGGGGCGCTGCCGTCCGAGCTGATCGAGGCCGAGCTGTTCGGCGCCGAGGCCGGTGCCTACACCGGCGCCAACCGGGCGCGCGAAGGCAAGTTCGAGGCGGCCGACGGCGGCACGCTGTTCCTCGACGAAATCGGCACCCTGCCGGCGGCCGGCCAGGTCAAGCTGCTGCGGGTGCTGGAGACCGGCCGGTTCGAGCGGCTGGGCGGCAACCGCGAGCGCAGTGTCACGGTGCGGGTGGTCAGCGCTACCAACGCCGACCTCCCGGCGCTGATCGCCGACGGCCGCTTTCGCGAAGACCTGTACTACCGGCTCAACGCGATCGAGTTGAAGCTGCCGCCGCTGGCCGAGCGGCCCGACGACGTCCTGCCGCTGGCGCGGCATTTCCTGCCGCGCGGCAAGTCGCTGGACGCCGGTGCCGAGCAGGCGCTGCTCGGCCATGCCTGGCCGGGCAACGTGCGCGAACTGCGCAACACGTTGCAGCGGGCCTCGCTGCTCTCGCGCGGCGAGCGCATTTCCGCCGACGATCTCGGGTTGCCGCCCGCCCGCCCGGCTCCGCGCACCGCGGCCGCCGACGAGCCCGACCGGGCCGATATCGAGGCGGCACTGGAGCGCGCCGGCGGCGTGCTCGCCCAGGCCGCGCACGAACTCGGCCTGTCACGCCAGGCGCTGTACCGGCGCCTGGACCGGCTCGGCATCCGCCGCGACTGACCCCACATGCGCCGGTTTCGCCGTCTGCCGCTGAGTCTGGTCTTCACCGCACTCGCGCTGCTGCACGTCGCCGTGGCGCTCGGGCTGGCGCTGTGGCTGCAGCGCTGGGCGTCGCCGCCGTGGCTCGCCGCTGTGCTGGCACTGGTGATCGACCTGCCGCTGCTGGCGTGGCACGTACGCCGTGCGTTCGCACCGATGCACTCGCTGTTCCGCGCGCTGGCCGGAACGGTATCCAGCTACCGCGACGGCGACTTCAGTTTCGGCCTGTCGTGGCGCACGCCCGACGAACTCGGCGAACTGGTCGCCAGCCACAACCGCCTCGGCGAGGTGCTGCGCGAGCAGCGCATCGCGCTGGTGCAGCGCGAGCTGCTGCTCGACACCATGGTGCAGAACACGCCGGTGGCGATGGTGCTGGTCGACCCGGCGCGACGGGTGGTGCACGCGAACCTGGCCGCCCGCAAGCTGCTCGGCGAAGGCCGCCGGCTGGAGGGCCAGGCCTTCGACGAGGTGCTGGCCCGCACCTCGGCCGCGTTCCAGGAAGCGTTCGCGCGCGGTGGCGACGGCATGTTCACCGTCGGCGACGAGGACGACATCGACAGCGGCAGCGAGGACATCTACCACCTCGCCCGGCGCCAGTTCCGCCTCAACGGACGACACCACGAACTGGTACTGCTGCGGCAGCTCACCGCCGAACTGCGCCGTCAGGAAGTGCAGACCTGGAAGAAGGTGATCCGGGTGATCAGCCACGAGCTGAACAACTCCCTGGCGCCGATCGCCTCGTTGGCGCATTCCGGCGCGGAGCTGCTGCGGCGCGGACAGCACGAGCGCCTGCCGGCGGCGCTGGCCACGATCGAGGACCGGGCGCGGCACCTGGAGCGCTTCATCCGCGACTACGCCCGGTTCGCCAAGCTGCCTTCGCCGCGACTGGAGAGCGTGCCGTGGTCGCACTTCATCGCGCAGCTGCGCAGCCAGGTGGAGTTCGCGGTCGATGGATCCCCGGGTGACCACGTCGGCCGCTTCGATGTCGCCCAGCTCGAACAGGCCCTGCTGAACCTGATCAGGAACGCGCACGAATCCGGATCACCCGCCGGGGACGTGGTGCTATCGCTGCGGCGGCTACCCGGACATTGGCGGCTCGACGTGCTCGACCGCGGCAGCGGGATGAACGAAGCGGTGCTCGCCAACGCGCTGCTGCCCTTCTACTCCACCAAGCGCCACGGCACCGGGCTGGGCTTGGCGCTGGCGCGCGAGATCGCCGAGGCGCACGGCGGCCGGATCGCGCTGCTCAACCGCGACGGGGGCGGGTTGTGCGTGTCGATGGTGCTGCCGGACTGAGGAGGCCGCTCCTACAAAGGCATGGGCTGACGCGGGAAGGCTTCGCGAATTCCCTGGCCGACTACTTCTTCCTGGGCCGCTGCCAGCCTTCGACCACGGTCTGCCGCGAGCGGGCTACCGTCAGTTGCCCGGCCGGCGCTTCGCGCGTCACCACCGAACCGGCGGCGATCGTGGCTTCCTTGCCGATCGTCACCGGCGCCACCAGCGAACTGTTGGAGCCGATGAAGGCGCCGTCCTCGATGCGCGTGGTCGACTTGTTCACGCCGTCGTAATTGCAGGTGATGGTGCCGGCGCCGACGTTGACGCCGACGCCGATCAGCGCGTCGCCGATGTAACTCAGGTGGTTGACCTTGCTGGTCACGCCGATCCTGGCGTTCTTGGCCTCGACGAAGTTGCCGATGTGCACGCCGTCGGCGAGCACCGTGCCCGGCCGCAACCGCGCGAACGGGCCGATGGTCGCAGCGCCCTCGACCACCGCGCCGTCGAGGTCGCAGTGCGCGCGCACCTCGGTGCCCGGGCCCAGCCTGACATCGCGCAACCGGCAGAACGGGCCGATCCGCACCCCGTCGGCGAGCTCCACGTTGCCTTCCAGGACCACGTCGACATCGATTTCCACGTCGCTGCCGACCGACACCTGGCCGCGCACGTCGATCCGCGCCGGGTCGGCCAGGCGCGCGCCCGCGATGCAGAGCCGGCGCGCGGCGCGCGCCTGGAACGCGCGCTCCAGCTGCGCCAGTTGCCACGGATCGTTGGCGCCCTCGACTTCCAGCGGATCGTGCACGTGCACCATTTCGGCTGCGCTGAACTCCGCCGCGGCGCTGGCGAACACGTCCGTCAGGTAGTACTCGCCCTGCGCATTGTCGTTGCCCAGCGCGCCCAGCCAGCGCCGCAGCGGCTCGCCATCGGCCACCAGGATGCCCGTGTTGACCGTGCTGATCTCGCGCTGCTCTTCGTCGGCGTCCTTGTGCTCGACCACCTTGGCGACGTTGCCCTGCGCGTCGCGCACGATACGGCCGTAGCCGGTCGGGTCGTCGAGGTCGGCCACCAGCACGGCGATCCTGCCCGACCCGGCGAGCAGGCGCCGCAGGGTATCGGCGGTGATCAGCGGCACGTCGCCGTACAGCACCAGCACGCGTGCGTCCTGCGGCACGTCGGGCATCGCCTGCTGCAGGGCGTGCCCGGTGCCCAGACGCTCGGCCTGCTCGCTCCAGTGCAGATCGGGTTGCCGGCCAAAGGCGTCGCGCACCCGCTCGCCGTGGTGCCCGTAGACCACGTGGATGCCGGCCGGCTCGAGTGCCCGCGCGGTGTCGATCACATGGCCGAGCATCGGTTGACCGGCGATCTTCTGCAGCACCTTGGGGAGCGCGGACTTCATCCGCTTGCCCTCGCCCGCGGCGAGGATGACAACGTGCAGGGGGGCGGGCATCGGAACTCCAGGGCACTCGGGGATCGAACGCGATTCTAGCGTCGACGGCCTGCTAGGATGCCGCGGTGCCGAATTCCAGAACGCGAAACCACGCCCGCCTGCACCGCCGCTCCCTGCCGGGCACGCCGTGTCGATGAGCCTGACCCGGCAAGGCCGCAGCTTCCTGCTCGTTGGCGCACTGCAGTACCTGGTCGACTGGGGCGTGATGGTGCTGCTCAGCCACAACGGCCTGCCGGTCGAGCCGGCCAACATCGCCGGCCGGGTCAGCGGCGCGCTGCTGGGGTTCTGGCTGAACGGCCGTTTCACCTTTGCCGGCGACGACACGGCGGTGGGGCGGCGCCAGTTCCTGCGGTTCGTGCTGCTGTGGTCGCTCACCACCTCCATCAGTACCTGGTCGATGGGCGCCATCGACGACATCGCGGGACTCAAGTGGTCGTGGCTGGCGAAGCCCGGCATCGAAGTGCTGCTTGGCGGCTTCGGCTTCCTTGTGTCGCGGCACTGGATCTACCGGCGCTGAGCCCGGACAGCAGAACGCCGGCGCGGGGCCGGCGTCTGCGGGTACGACATTGCGATGGACTGCGCGTCAATGCTTGACGTTCTTGCGCAGGCGCTCCAGCGCGGACAGCTGGGCCATGACCTCGGCCAGCTTCTGCTGCGCTTCGGCGACTTCCATCGGCTCGGCGCGGCGGGCCAGGACCCGCTCGGCTTCCTCCTTGGCGGCGCGCACGGCGGCTTCGTCGATGTCCTGGGCGCGGATCGCGGTGTCGGCCAGCACGGTCACGACCTGCGGCTGCACCTCGAGGATGCCGCCGGACACGGCGAAGTCCATCTGCTCGCCGTTGGGCAGGGTCACCACGACCTTGCCCGGCTTGAGGCGGGTGATCAGCGGCGCGTGCTTGGGCGCGATGCCGAGTTCGCCGAGCTCGCCGGTGGCGACCAGCAGTACGGCCTCGCCGTGGAAGATCTCTTCCTCGGCACTGACGATGTCGCAACGGAAGGTGGATGCCATCTGGTGTCTCGCTTTGCTCGGAAGGGAAGACCGCTGCCGGCGTTACGCGGTGCGCGGCGCCGGCCGGTGATCAGGCGGCTTCGCCGGTGATCTTCCTGCCCTTCTCGACGGCTTCCTCGATCGAGCCGACCATGTAGAACGCCTGCTCCGGCAGGTGGTCGTACTCGCCTTCGACGATCCCCTTGAAGCCGCGGATGGTGTCCTTCAGCGGGACGTACTTGCCCGGCGAACCGGTGAACACCTCGGCGACGTGGAACGGCTGGCTGAAGAAGCGCTCGATTTTGCGCGCGCGCGACACGGCCTGCTTGTCCTCTTCGGACAGCTCGTCCATGCCGAGGATCGCGATGATGTCCTTCAGTTCCTTGTACTTCTGCAGGGTGGCCTGGACCTTGCGCGCGACGTCGTAGTGCTCGTTGCCGATCACGTTCGGGTCGAGCTGGCGCGAGGTCGAGTCGAGCGGGTCGACCGCCGGGTAGATGCCCAGCGAGGCGATGTTTCGCGACAGAACGACGGTGGCGTCGAGGTGGGCGAAGGTGGTCGCCGGCGACGGGTCGGTCAGGTCGTCCGCGGGCACGTACACGGCCTGGATCGAGGTGATCGAACCGGTCTTGGTCGAGGTGATGCGCTCCTGCAGCACGCCCATTTCCTCGGCCAGGGTCGGCTGGTAGCCCACCGCCGACGGCATGCGGCCCAGCAGCGCCGAGACCTCGGTACCGGCCAGGGTGTAGCGGTAGATGTTGTCGACGAAGAACAGCACGTCGCGGCCCTTGCCCGACTCGTCCTTCTCATCGCGGAAGTACTCGGCCATGGTCAGGCCGGTCAGCGCGACGCGCAGGCGGTTGCCCGGCGGCTCGTTCATCTGGCCGTAGACCATCGCCACCTTGTCGAGGACGTTGGAGTCCTTCATCTCGTGGTAGAAGTCGTTGCCCTCGCGGGTACGCTCACCGACGCCGGCGAACACCGACAGGCCTTCGTGCGCCTTCGCGATGTTGTTGATCAGTTCCATCATGTTGACGGTCTTGCCCACGCCGGCGCCGCCGAACAGGCCGACCTTGCCGCCCTTGGCGAACGGGCACATCAGGTCGATGACCTTGATGCCGGTTTCCAGCAGCTCGTTGGTCGCGGCCTGCTCTTCATAGGTCGGCGCGTCGCGGTGGATTTCCCACTGGTCGGTCGCCTCGACCGGACCGGCCTCGTCGATCGGGGTGCCGAGCACGTCCATGATGCGGCCCAGGGTGCCCTTGCCGACCGGCACGGCGATGCCGCGGCCGGTGTTGGTCGCCACCAGGTTGCGCTTGAGGCCGTCGGTGGAGCCCAGCGCGATCGCGCGGACCACGCCGTCGCCCAGCTGCTGCTGCACTTCCAGCGTGATGGCGGTGTTGTCGACCTTCAGCGCGTCGTAGACGTGCGGGACGGACTCGCGCGGGAACTCGACGTCGACGACGGCACCGATGATCTGAACGATCTTGCCCTGGCTCATGATGTTTCCTCGTATCTCTGATGCTGCGTTGCGGCCCGCAGGTTGCGCCCGCACTGGATGGTTTGATGACGCGTGGGGTCAGACCGCCGCGGCGCCGCCGACGATTTCCGAGATTTCCTGGGTGATCGCCGCCTGCCGCGCCTTGTTGTAGACCAGCTGCAGGGTGTCGATCAGCTTGCTGGCGTTGTCGCTGGCCGCCTTCATCGCGACCATGCGCGCGGCATGCTCGGAGGCGACGTTCTCCAGCACCGCCTGGTACACCAGCGACTCGACGTAGCGGGTCAGCACGTGTTCCAGCACGCCCTCGGCGTCGGGCTCGTAGATGTAGTCCCAGTCGTGCCGCGCGATCTGGGCTTCCGGCGCCGGCAGCGGCAGCAGCTGGTCGAAGCTGGCCTTCTGGGTCATCGTGTTGACGAAGCCGTTGTAGGCCAGGAACACGCGGTCGATGCTGCCGTCGCTGTAGCCGTCGAGCATGACCTTGACCACGCCCACCAGCTGCTCCAGGTGCGGCGCGTCGCCCAGGTGGCTGACCGAGGCCAGCATGTTGACCTTGACCCGGCGGAAGAACACCGAGGCCTTCTGGCCGATGGTGACCACGTCGACCTCGACGCCCTGGTCGTTCCAGCGGCGGATCTCGCCCAGCAGCTTGCGGAACAGGTTGTTGTTGAGGCCGCCGGCCAAGCCGCGGTCGGACGACACGATCAGGTAGCCGACCCGCTTCGGGTCCTTGCGCTCGACCATGTACGGGTGCTGGTAATCGGAATTGGCCTGCGCCAGGTGCCCGATCACCTGCTTCATCACCCGCGCATACGGACGCGAGGTCTTCATCCGATCCTGCGCCTTGCGGATCTTCGAGGCCGAGACCATCTCGAGCGCGCGCGTCACCTTGCGGGTGTTCTGCACGCTCTTGATCTTGGTTTTGATTTCGCGTCCGCCTGCCATCGTCGTGCCCGCCTTACCAGGTGCCGGTCTGCTTGAACTCTTCGATGCCCTTCTTGAACTGGGCTTCGATCTCGTCGTTCCAGTTGCCGGTGCTGTTGATCTTGCCCACCAGCTCGCCCTGGGTGTTGGCGAAATGGGCGTGCAGGCCTTCCTCGAAGGCCATGATCTTGTTGACCGCGACGTCGTCGAGGTAACCCTCGTTGACGGCGTAGATCGACAGCGCCTGCATCGCGATGGACATCGGCGCGTACTGCTTCTGCTTCATCAGCTCGGTGACGCGCTGGCCGCGCTCGAGCTGCTTGCGGGTGGCTTCGTCCAGGTCCGAGGCGAACTGCGCGAACGCGGCCAGCTCACGGTACTGGGCGAGCGCGATGCGGATGCCGCCCGAGAGCTTCTTGATGATCTTGGTCTGGGCCGAGCCACCGACGCGCGACACCGAGATGCCGGCGTTCACGGCCGGGCGGATGCCGGCGTTGAACAGGTCGGTCTCGAGGAAGATCTGGCCATCGGTAATGGAGATCACGTTGGTCGGCACGAACGCCGAGACGTCGCCGGCCTGGGTCTCGATCAGCGGTAGCGCGGTCAGCGAACCGGTCTGGCCCTTGACCTCGCCGTCGGTGAACTTCTCGACGTACTCCTCGGACACGCGCGCGGCGCGCTCGAGCAGGCGGCTGTGCAGGTAGAACACGTCGCCCGGGTAGGCTTCGCGGCCCGGCGGGCGCTTGAGCAGCAGCGAGATCTGGCGGTAGGCGACGGCCTGCTTGGACAGGTCGTCGTACACGATCAGCGCGTCCTGGCCGCGGTCCATGAAGTACTCGCCCATGGTGCAGCCGGAGTAGGCGCTGATGTACTGCATCGCCGCCGACTCGGACGCGGTGGCGGCGACCACGATGGTGTGGTCCAGCGCGCCGTTCTGTTCGAGCTTGCGCACGATATTGGCGACGGTCGAGGCCTTCTGGCCGATCGCCACGTACACGCACTTGATGCCGGTGCCCTTCTGGTTGATCACCGCGTCGATCGCCATCGCGGTCTTGCCGGTCTGGCGGTCGCCGATGATCAGCTCGCGCTGGCCGCGGCCGATCGGGATCATCGCGTCGACCGACTTGTAGCCGGTCTGCACCGGCTGGTCGACCGACTTGCGCCAGATCACGCCCGGGGCGACACGCTCGACCGGCGCGGTCGACTTGGCGTCGATCGGGCCCTTGCCGTCGATCGGCTCGCCCAGCGCGTTGACCACGCGGCCGAGCAGCTCGGGGCCGACCGGTACTTCGAGGATGCGACCGGTGGTCTTGGCGACGTCGCCCTCGACCAGGTGCTCGTAGTCACCCAGGACCACGGCGCCGACCGAGTCGCGCTCCAGGTTGAGCGCCAGCGCGAACGTGTTGTTTGGCAGCTCGATCATCTCGCCCTGCATGACGTCGGCGAGGCCGTGGATGCGCACGATGCCGTCGGACACCGAGGTGACCGAGCCTTCGTTGCGCGACTCCGCGGACAGCTTGACCTTCTCGATGCGGGTCTTGATCAGTTCGCTGATTTCGGACGGGTTGAGCTGGGTGGTTGCCATCTTCTTTTCCTGGTTGGGCGGGCGGGGCCCGCCTTCGCGTTCGGCAGGCCAAGGCCCGCCCACGTTGTTGCTGTCAGTGGGCCAGTGCGCCCTGGAGCCGCTCGAGCTTGCCCTTGAGCGAGCCGTCGATCACCACGTCGCCGGCGTCGATCACCGCACCGCCGATCAGCGACGGATCGACCGCCGTCTCGATCTCGACATCGCGCCCGAAGCGGCGCTTGAGGCCGTCGCGGATCGACTCGAGCTCGCTGGCCGGCAGCTCGCTGGCCGCGGTCACCCGCGCCTTGACGATGCGCTCGGCCTCGGCGCGCAGTTGCTCGAACAGCCCTGCGATCTCCGGCAGCAGCGCCAGCCGGTGGTTGTCGGCGAGCAGGCCGATGAAGCGGCGCAGCTCCTCGTCGGCACCGTCGGCGGCGAGCAGGGCCACCGCGTCGTCGTTCGACAGCTGCGGGTGCGACAGCAGCGACTGCACCCGCGGGTCGGCCGCGATCTGCGCGGCGAACGCGAGCGCCTGCGACCACGACGCGGCACGGCCGTCGTTGCGCGAGGCCGCGAATGCGGCGCGCGCATACGGGCGGGCGAGGGTCAGGGACTGGCTCATTGCTTAAGGCTCATCGCTTGGGGCATCGGTCGGAGCGCGTCAGAGCTGCGCGGCGAGTTCGTCGAGCAGCGCCTTGTGGGCGTTGGCGTCGATCTCGCGCTTGAGCAGTTTCTCGGCACCGCTGACGGCCAGCACCGACACCTGCTTGCGCAGGTCCTCGCGGGCGCGGTTCTGCGCGGCGACGATCTCGGCGTCGGCCATCGCCTTCTGGCGGGTGGCTTCCACCGCGGCGTCGGTCTTGGCCTGGTCGACGATCTGATTGGCGCGCTGGTGCGCCTGCTCGATGATCTCGTTGGCCTTGACCCGTGCTTCTCGCAGCGCGGCGTCGGCGCTCTGCTGCGCCTGGGCGAGGTCCTTCTGGCTGCGCTCGGCAGCCGCCAGGCCCTCGGCGATCTTCTTCTGGCGCTCTTCGATGGCCGCGTTCAGCGGCGGCCAGATGAACTTCATCGTGAACCAGACAAGGATCGCGAAGGAGATCATCTGACCGAAGAAAGTCATGTTGGGATTCATGACGGGTCCTCGACGTTACTGGCATGGACCGGCCGCGATGGCCGGTCCGGGGGCGCGACCCGTGCCGGGGCACGGGCCGCCGCGCGGATCATCAGCCCTGCAGGGCGCTGATCAGCGGGTTGGCGAAGCCGAAGAACAGGGCGACGGCGAGACCGATGATGAACGCCGCGTCGATCAGGCCGGCGAGCAGGAACATGCGGCCCTGCAGCATGGGGACCAGTTCCGGCTGGCGGGCGGCCGACTCGAGGAACTTGGCACCCATGATCGCGATGCCGAGGCAGGCGCCGAGCGCGCCGAGGCCGATGATGATGCCGATCGCGATGGCGGTCAGACCCTGAACGTTGGCGATGAACTCCATGGTGCTTCTCCTGGGGTAAAGGCTGTTGCTTGAAGTGGATGGAACGAAGGGTTGGAACTGAAGCGGATTACTGCGGCAATCAATGGCTCTCGCGGGCGCCGGCGATGTAGACGACCGTGAGGATCATGAAGATGAAGGCCTGCAGCAGGATGATCAGGATGTGGAAGATCGCCCACGCCGCGTTGGCGATGATGCCCGGCACGAAGGTGGTCCAGCTGGCGAACAGGCCGGCGATCAGCATGAACACGAGCTCGCCGCCGTACATGTTGCCGAACAGTCGCATTGCCAGCGAGATCGGCTTGACCAGCCACTCGATGATGTTCATCAGCAGGTTGACCGGCGCCAGCACCACGGCGATGAAGCCGTGCGCGTGGAACGGCGCGGTCAGCAGCTCCTTGCCGAAGCCGAACCCGCCCTTGGCCGACCAGGCATGGCCGATCAGGATCAGGAACACCGAGGCCGAGATGCCGAAGGTGGTGTTGAGGTCGGCGGTCGGGACCAGGCGCCAGTAGGTGTGCGCGGCGGCTTCCTCACCGGCGACGGTGTGGATGCCCCAGCCGACCAGGTCGAGCGGGATCAGGTCCATCGTGTTCATGAACACGATCCAGATGAAGATCGTCAGCGCCAACGGCGTGACCGAGCGGCGGTCGCCGTGGAAGGTGTCCTTGACCTGGCCGTCGACGAACTCGACGATCATCTCGACGAAGGCCTGGCCCTTGCTCGGCACGCCCGGCGTCGCGCGCCGCGCGGCGAGGCCGAACCACAGGATGAACACCAGGCCCAGGCCGAGGCCGACGAGCCAGGAGTCGATATTGAACTGGCCGCCCAGCACCTCGACGGTGTTGTGCCCGAGGTGGTGCTGGATGTATTCGTTCAGGCCGCCCGAACCGGTCTGTTCACTCACGAAAGACACCTTATCGTTTCAGAATCTGGGCCAGCACGAAGGCCAGCGTCGCAGCCAGCAAGCCGGCCAGCATCGGCAGTGGTGGCAACCCGAACCCGGCGAGGCCGAGCGCAAACACCGCAATCACCACCACCCACTTCAACACCACTCCCGCCAGCAGCCGCGCCATTGCCGCGCCTGCCGGCTGGACTCCGCCGCCCAGCGCCAGCAAGGCGGCGAGCGCGCTCCCCGCCACCAGCGCCCCACCGCCGACCAGCACCCCAAGCGCCGACGGCATGCCATGGGAGAGGAGGGCCAGGGCGACCAGCGCCGTCGCGCCTGCCTGGAAGACAGTCGCGCGCAGCGCCAGCCGGCGACCTGCGGACATCGGATCGTGCACGCGCGGTTCGTCGGTCTGGGGAGGTTGGGCGTCAGACGCCCGGTGGAGCCGCGGAATTATAAGGACGGGCACTGCCGCCGGCAACCGTCGAAAGCCACGTGTCGTGAGCGGCGCTGGCTGAACGGATCCGCACGGGCGTCGGAACCTTTCACCCGCGCCGGCGGTCAATCTCTCCGCACCTCCCGCCGCCTCTCTCTCCTCGTCAAGGCAAACGGCAGCGGCGGGCACGAAGCCCCGGCCTGATCCGCCGGGGCTTCATCTTTTCGCCCGACCGGCTACTTCTTCTTCGGGAGGTACAGGTCGGTGATCGTGCCGTCGAACACTTCGGCCGCCATCGCCACCGACTCGCTCAGGGTCGGGTGCGGATGGATGGTGTGGCCGATGTCGGCGACTTCGCAGCCCATCTCGATCGCCAGCGCGACCTCGGCGATCAGGTCGCCGGCGTGCACGCCGACGATGCCGCCGCCGATCACCCGGTGGGTGGCCTCGTCGAACACCAGCTTGGTGAAACCTTCGGTGCGGCCGATGCCGATCGCACGGCCGGAGGCGGCCCACGGGAACTTGCCGACGCCGACCTTCAGGCCCTTCTCCTTCGCCTCGGCTTCGGTCACGCCGACCCAGGCGATCTCCGGGTCGGTGTAGGCGACCGACGGGATCACCCGCGCAACCCACTCCTTCTTCTCGCCGGCGGCGACTTCGGCGGCGAGCTTGCCCTCGTGCGTGGCCTTGTGCGCCAGCATCGGCT
Organism: Lysobacter sp. CC-YZS074; assembly: GCF_056739745.1. Lineage (NCBI taxonomy): Bacteria > Pseudomonadati > Pseudomonadota > Gammaproteobacteria > Lysobacterales > Lysobacteraceae > Lysobacter > Lysobacter sp. CC-YZS074. The sequence goes on from NZ_CP200301.1 coordinate 2,889,795, forward strand.
GGCCGACCAGGTCACCGATCGCGAAGATGTGCGACGCGCTGGTACGCATCTGCCGGTCGACCGGGATGAAGCCGCGGTCGGTGACCTCGACGCCGGCCTTGTCCGCATCGAGCCGGCCGCCGTTCGGCGCGCGCCCGACCGCGACCAGCACCCGGTCGAACAGCTGCGCATCGGGCGCGTTGCCGCCTTCCTTTGCCGGTTCGAACGCGACCTTCAGACCCTGCTTCTGCGGTTCGATCTTCGCCGCCTTGACCTGCAGGTGGACGGCCACGCCCTGCTTCTTCAACCGGTCGGCGAGCGGTTTGACCAGATCCTTGTCGGCACCCGGCATGAGCTGGTCCATGAACTCCACCACGGTGACTTCGCTGCCGAGCGCGCGGTACACGGTCGCCATCTCCAGGCCGATGATGCCGCCACCGACGACGAGGAGTTTGCTGGGCACCTCGGCCAGCTCCAGCGCATCGGTGGAATCCATCACCCGTTCGTCGTCCCACGGCAACCCCGGCAGCTTCACCGCCTGCGAGCCGGCGGCGATGATGCACTGCTCGAAGCGGACCAGCCGGGTCTGGCCGTCGTGTTCGACCTCGAGCTCGTTGGCGGAAACGAAACGGCCGGAGCCGGCCACCACGCGCACCTTCCGCTGCTTGGCCATGCCGGCCAGCCCCTTGGTCAGCTGGCCAACCACCTTGTCCTTGTACGCGCGCAGGGCGTCGAGCTCGATCCTGGGTTGTCCGAAATCGACGCCGAAGTCCTTCGCGTGCGCAGCCTCGTCGATCACCGCGGCGGCATGCAGCAGCGCCTTGGACGGAATGCAGCCGACGTTGAGGCAGACGCCGCCGAGGCTTTCGTAGCGCTCGACCAGCACGGTGTCGAGGCCCAGGTCGGCGGCACGGAACGCGGCGGTGTAGCCGCCCGGCCCGGCGCCGAGCACGAGCATGCGGCACTCGACATCGGCCTTGCGGCCGGACGCGGGCGCCGCCGCGGGCGCGTTGCCGCGCGACCCGGCAGCCGGTGCGGAACCCTTGTCGGCGGCCCTGTCGGCGTCCTTCCGTGGTCCGGCAGGCGCGGGTTTGGCAGGCTCCTGCGCGGGCTTGGCGCCGGCAGTGGACGGGGCCTGCGCCTCCGGAACGCTCTTCGCGTCGCCCTTCGCGTCGCCCTTCGCGTCGTCCTTCGCGCCGCCTTCCGCCTCCAGCACCGCGATCACGGCCCCTTCCGACACCTCGTCGCCGACCTTGACCTTCAACTCCTTCACCACGCCGGAGGCGCTGGAAGGCACCTCCATCGTCGCCTTGTCCGATTCCAGCGTCGCCAGCCCCTGGTCGACCGCGACCGTGTCGCCAACCGCGACCAGCACCTCGATCACAGGCACCTTGTCGAACCCGCCGATGTCGGGAACCTTGATTTCGATGGATTTGGCCATGTCTGCCCCTTTGAATCAGTGTGGCCGCGTGCGCGGGTACGCACCGGCGTCGCCGGCGGCGGCTCAGTCGGCCGCGGCCAGTTCCTTGTCCAGCTCGTCCAGCGATTGCCGCAGGTCCTGCCAGCGCTCCTGGAAATCGTCCGGGTCTTTCTCGCCGGCCGCGTCCACCAGTGCCTCGGCCTGCTCGATCACCACTTCGCCCGGGCCGCAGTCCGGCTCCAGCCCGCTGACCCGCTGGCCGTCGATCACGAAGCTCAGCAGGTCGCCGTCGTGGAAACGTGCGTCGCGATCGGCGGCGACCCCGCCCTGCAGGGTCCGTCGCCACCCCTCCACCAGGCGGGTGGCGAGCGCGGCGGGGATCGCCACTTCCCGCACTTCGGGCTGCTGCTCCACCAGCAACACCCGGCGGACGCCGTTGGCGATGGTCTCGCGATGGTCGACGCGTTCGGGCGCGCGCGCGTAGCGCAGCGCCCAGTCACCCTCGTCCGCCGGTGGCACCAGCATCAACACGCTTTCGCTGCCGCGCCGCGGCAGCCAGGTCAGTTGCAGCGCGGGCGCAACGCCGTCCGCCAGCAGGGCTTCCACGGCATCACCGTGGTTGGCCGTTGCCGGCGGCCAGCCGTGCCCGAGCGGCAACGGGCACCCGGCGGCCTGGACGGCCGGCGCCGCCAGCAGCAGCAACGGCAGCAGCGCGCGGGCTCGCATCACAGCAGGATCCGGCGCATGTCGGCCAGCACCTGCCCCAGGTAGGTGGTGAAGCGGGCGGCGGCGGCGCCGTCGATCACGCGGTGGTCGTAGCTGAGCGACAGCGGGAGGGTGAGCCGCGGCTCGAATTCCCTGCCGTTCCAGACCGGCTTCATGTCCGAACGCGATACGCCCAGGATGGCGACTTCCGGCGCATTGACGATCGGGGTGAACGCGGTGCCGCCGATGCCGCCCAGCGAGCTGATCGAGAAGCAGCCGCCGCTCATCTGCGCCGGGCCGAGCTTGCCCTCGCGCGCCTTGGCGGCGAGTTCGGCGGTCTCGGCGGCGATCTCCATCACGCCCTTCCTGTCGCAGTCGCGCACCACCGGCACCACCAGCCCGTTGGGCGTGTCGGCGGCGAAGCCGATGTGGAAGTACTGCTTGAGCACGAGGTTCTCGCCGGTCGCGTCGAGCGAGGCGTTGAAGTCGGGGAACTGCTTCAGCGCAGCGACCGAGGCCTTCATCAGGAACGCCAGCATGGTCAGCTTGGTCGCCTTGCCCTTGGCGATCGCCTTCTCGTTTTCCTTGTTGAGCTGCACCCGCAGCGCTTCAAGGCCGGTGATGTCGGCATCGTCGAACTGGGTGACGTGCGGGATCATCGCCCAGTTGCGCGCGAGGTTGGCGCCGGAGAGCTTCTGGATCCGCGACAGTTCGCGGGTCTCGACCGGGCCGAACTTGCCGAAGTCGACCTTCGGCCACGGCAGCAGGTCGAGGCCGCCACCACCGGTCGCGACGCCCTTGCCGGCAGCCGCGCCGCCGGACATCACGCCCTTGACGAACTTCTGCACGTCCTCCCTGCCGATCCGCCCGCCGCGCTGGCTGCCGGTCACGCGCGACAGGTCGACGCCGAGCTCGCGGGCGAACAGGCGCACCGCCGGACTGGCGTAGGGCACCTTGTCGGGCAGCAGTTCATCGGCGTCGAACACCACCGGCGGCGAGCGCGGCGCGCCGGCGTCGCCGTTCGCTTCCGCGTCGTTTCCGCGGGCGGCGGCGGCCTCGCGCCTGGCCAGGTTGTCGGGTTGGCCGACGTTGGCCGGCTCGGTACCGGTGCCGGACTCGGCGGTGCGGACCTGCTCCTTCGGCGCCTCGGGTTCGGCGCGTCCGCCGTTGGACGTTTCGGCGCCGGCGCCGTCGTCCTTCGCGGCCTTGCCGTCACTCTTTGCTTCCGCCTTGCCCGCACCGGCCTTGGCGTCATCGCCTCCGGCCGCGCCCTCGGGCTCGATCATCGCGACCACGGCGCCTTCGCCGATCTCGTCGCCGACCTTGACCTTCAGCTCGCGCACGACGCCGGCGAACGGCGCCGGGACTTCCATCGTCGCCTTGTCGGACTCCAGCGTGACCAGCCCCTGGTCGACCGCGACGGTGTCGCCCACCGCCACCAGCACCTCGATCACCGGCACGCCGTCAAAGCCACCGATATCGGGGACGCGTGCTTCCTTCAACTCAGCCATGCTCGGCTCCGACCTGCGCGAAAGGTCCTTATTGTGGCCGCAGTGGTGCGAGGGCGCCAATCACGGTCCCCGCCGCAGGCGTTGCCGAGGCGGGCGGATCGCCCGTAACAGTGCCCGTTCCAGCGACCAGTCCAGCGGCCGTTCAGCGGCGCCCCGGGCCGTCGCGCGGCGCGCGTTAGCACGGGCCGCGATGAAGGTTCCATTGAGGCGGCAACCGCAGGGCAATCGGGGTTCATCCGCGCCTCGTTAGGTTGGCCGCGCTGCCAGCACACCGGCGGGCGCCCCCACAGAACGAGGAGACAACTCCCATGAAACACATCCGACACCTGACCTTGGCCCTGCTTGCCATCGCCCCCGCCGCCGCGTTCGCCCAGGACGCCACCGACACCAGCGACAAGCGCTGGGCCGTCGTCGGCGGCTACGCCCTGTCGGAGCCCACCGGCGACACCACCATCGCCGGCCAGGACGCCGACCTCGACGGCGACGGCGCCGCCACCCTCAGCGCGTCCTATTACGTGACCGACAACATCGCGATCGAAGCCTGGGGCGCGGCCGACAAGTTCAGCCACCGGGTCAACACCGCCAGCGGCAAGGCCGCCAGCATCGACTCCCAGCCGTACGCGGTCAGCGGCCAGTACCACTTCGGCACCAGCGCCCAGACCGTGCGCCCGTTCGTCGGCCTCGGCTACTACGAGAACAACTACGACGGCGAGGAGGTCGTGGCGAGCGGCGATCTGGCCGGCCAGCGCCTCGGCGTGGAAACCGCCAAGGGCGCGATGGCGACCGCCGGCGTCGACGTGAAGCTCAGCCCGAGCTGGTTCGCCCGCGCCGACGTGCGCTACCTGCACGGCGACTCGGACGTGATGCTCGACGGCGAGACTGTCGGCGAGGCCGAGACCAGCCCGGTGGTGGTCGGCGTGGGCCTGGGCGCGCGGTTCTGACTTCCACAGCGGATAGATGTCGGCAGCGGCGGGTCTCGGGGCCCGCCGTCTGTCCGGCCACTCACCCACCCGTTCAGGAAACCGGTCGCGCCCGCCGCTACGGTGGGCGCGCACCCATTGCCAGGAGCCCGACATGACCACCAAGCTCGACAAGCCGATCCGCCGCGAGGTCACCATCGAGGATCGCGCCTACACGCTGACGATCGATCCGGACGGGCTGAAGCTGGTCGAGAAAGGTCACCGCAAGGGCCAGCAGCTGCGCTGGCAGGACCTCGTCAACGGCGACGCCGCGCTCGCCGCCGCGCTGCAAGGCAGCCTGGAGGACTGACGAGGGCGTCTGCGTCAACCGGGTCCGGTGCCGGCCAGCGTACGTTCGCGCCTCAACAGGTACAGCCCGCTGGCGACGATGATCGCCGCGCCCAGCCAGGTCACCGCGTCGGGCAGCACGCCCCACAGGCTGATGTCCAGCAGCACGCCCCAGACCAGCGCGGTGTACTCCAGCGGCGCGATCTGCGAGGCCTCGCCGATCCGGAATGCTTCGGTGATCGCGTACTGGCCGACCGCGCCGGCCACGCCGACCCCAAGGATCACCCAGGCATCGGCGGCGCGGAGCGGTACCCACTGCGGCCACGCCAAGGCACCCGCTCCGAACGCGAGGAACACCAGCAGCCACACCATCATCGACGCGGTGGAGTCGGTGCGGCCGAGCACGCGCACGGTAATCGCACTGACCGCATAGCCGAGCGCCGCCAGCAGCACCGCGAGTGACGCCCAGCTCAGCAGGCCCTCGCCGGTAGGCCGCAGCAACACCAGCACCCCGCCCAGCCCGATCGCGATCGCGGTCCAGCGTCGCGGACCCACTTTCTCGCCCAGCAGCGGCACCGACAGCGCGGTGATCAGCAGCGGGGCGACGAAGAAGATCGAATAGGCGGTGGTCAGCGGCAGGCTCCGCAGCGCGTACGCGAACGCGGCCATCATCGCGATCCCGATGCCGCCGCGGAGCAGGTGCAGCGGCCAGCGCACACGCAGCAGCGGTGCCAGGCCAGCGCCGCTGACAAGCACCCACGCCAGCACGAACGGCAGCGAGGCGCCCCCGCGCAGCGCGGCGACCTGCATCGGCGGGTAGATCGCCGCCAGCGTCTTCAGGCCGGCGTCCATCAGCGAAAACGCCGCGACCGCGGCCAGCATGATCAGCGCCGCGCGCAGCGCGGGCGGGCGTGGAGCGGCCGCTTGCGGCAACACCGCAGGCTCGGGGCGACAGGGGGTATCCAATGACGGACTCCGGCAGGGAACCCGGAGCATAGCGGGGGTCCACCGCCCCGGTTCAGGATTGGCAGCTTCCGCCGGGGTTCTGCGTTAGCCCGTGCAGGCCGGACCGATATGTCCCGGCAAGGACCCGTCATGTCACCCGCCACGCCCTCCGCGTTGATCCCTTCGCTGATCCGCCCGATTCCGGTCATCGTCGGCTCGTGCCTGTGGCTGGCGACCGCCCTCGCCGGCTGCCAGCGGCCGCCCGCGGCGGCGGTGGCGACTCCGGCCGCGGGCGCGCGGCCGGTCGCGACGGTCGGGCCGGACGATGCGGTCGGATACAGCAATGCCGTGGCGACGCCCGGACCCGGAGCGGACCAGGGCCCCCCGGCGAAGGCGCCGGCGCCGGGCGAAGCAGAGCCGCCCGCCGCGTTCGATCCGGCCGCCGTGCCGGAAAGCACGGCAACGCTGCCGCCGTTCCCGCTGTTCGAAGCGCCCGAAGGCTTGGCGGGCTCCCTGCCCGACGAACGCGAGCGCGATTTCGATCGCAGCCACGTGATTGCCGGTGACGGCATCGTCGCGGTCGAAGGGCGCCTGTTCACCGAACGCTATCCGCTCCAGGGCGAGCGCGACTGGAGCGAGCTGGAGTTCCACAGCAACTATCGCGACGCCGTTACCGCGCTGGGCGGCGCGGAGGTCAGCCGGGTCCAGTTCACTCCCGCGGTGGCCCGGGCGTTCGGTGGCCGCGCGGCGGTGGACGCCCACTACCACGGCGCCTGCGCCAGCCCCGGATGCGAGAACCACACCTACCTCATCCGCCAGGGGGACGACGAATACTGGGTGCAGGTCAGCACCGGCCGGATCCCTGCGAGCGGCCAGGTGGCCGTGCTGCAGCGCCGGCCCATGGCGACCTCGCTCGCGCTGATGCAGGCGGCCGAGATGAAGCGCGCGATCGACACCGACGGCCGGATCGCGCTGCAGTTCAACTTCCCCTCCGACAGCGCCGCGCTGCGCGAGGGCGACCTGCCGCTGGTCGAGGAGATCACCACCCTGCTGCTCGACGACCCCGCGCTCGCGGTGTCGATCGACGGCCATACCGACGCGACCGGGACGCCGGCGCGCAACCGCGAGCTGTCGCGCCAGCGTGCCGAAGCGGTGCGCGATGCGCTGGTGGCGCGCGGCATCGACGCGCGCCGGCTCGCCGCGCAGGGCTTCGGCGCCGACCGCCCGCTGGCCGGCAACGGTGACGAGGCAGGCCGCGCACGCAACCGCCGGGTGGAACTGGTCAGGCGCGACTGAAGGGGGCGTGCGCCCGGGATGGGCGCCTGCGTTAACCTTTCGGCCCCACACCGGAGAACCGCCATGCCTTCCTTCGACGTCGTCTCCGAAGTCGACACCCACGAACTGACCAACGCCGTCGACCAGGCCAACCGCGAGCTCGGCAACCGCTTCGACTTCAAGGGCGTCGACGCGAAGTTCGCGCTCGAGGAGCAGGTCATCACCCAGTCGGCGCCGAGCGACTTCCAGCTGCAGCAGATGACCGACATCCTGCGCGCGCGGCTGATCGCGCGCGGCATCGACGTGCGCTGCCTGGAGTTCGGCGACGTCGAGACCAACGTCGCCGGCGCACGGCAGAAGATCACCGTCAAGCAGGGCATCGAGCGCGATCTGGCCAAGAAGATCCAGTCGACGCTGAAGGACGCCAAGCTCAAGGTCGACAGCCAGATCAACGGCGACAAGCTGCGCGTCAACGGCAAGAAGCGCGACGACCTGCAGTCGGCCATCGCGCTGCTGAAGGGGCAGGAATTCGAGCTGCCGCTGCAGTTCGACAACTTCCGTGATTGAGCCTTGGCCGGTGGTATCCGTCGTGTCGAGCGCTGCCAACACGGCGCTCGCCGTGACGGGCTGTAGCCAAGCCCGGACACAACCGCCGACGCCATGACCACCGCCGACGAAGATCCGATCGCCGCCACCCGCCGCTGGCTGGAGCGGGCGGTGATCGGGCTGAACCTGTGCCCGTTCGCCAAGGCCGTGCACGTCAAGGACCGGATCCGCTACGTCCTCTGCGAGGCGACCACCACCGACGCGCTGCTGGCGGAGCTGGCCGCCGAACTGGCGTGGCTGGCCGAGACCGATGCCGAGGTGGTCGACACCACCCTGCTGGTCCACCCGCACGTGCTGGCCGACTTCGACGACTACAACGACTTCCTCGACCAGGCCGACGCCGCGGTCGACGCGCTCGGGCTGGAGGGCGAGATCCAGGTCGCCAGCTTCCATCCCGACTACCGCTTCGCCGGCACCGCCGACGACGACCCGGGCAACTGCACCAACCGCTCGCCGTATCCGATGCTGCACCTGCTGCGCGAGGCCAGCGTCGAACGCGCGGTGGCGGCGTTTCCGGATCCGGACGCGATCGTCGGGCGGAATATCGAGGCGATGGAGCGGCTCGGGGTGGAAGGGTACTGGCGGTTGCTGGAGGGGTAGGCGGCCGACGCACGGCGATGCCGCGCGACAACGATTGCTGGCGTCGCGATAGTGGCGACAGCTCGGTCCGGGGCTTCTGTAGGAGCGGCTTCAGCCGCGATCGTGGAACCGGCGCGGACGGACGATCATCCGATCGCGGCGAAAGCCGCTCCTACAAAAGCACGGAATCTGCGCCAGATCGCCCCGGACGCACCCGGATTCGTCTCCTTCATTCCGGTCTGCGCCGGACGCGCCGTCGACTCGCCCTCCATGCGCTCCCCTGATTCACTTCTTCGAACTCGATCCCGATTCGCGCGGTATCGGCGTCGTGTCGGCTTCGCGATCGTCTCCGATGTAGGAGCGACGTGGGTCGCAGGATACTGACCGCGTTCCACCCCGGAACGCCGACCTCCGCCGCCGTCAGCCCGCGAACAACCGCGCCACGTCCCCGTCGCCGAGCACCTTCCACTCGCCGGCCGGCAGCCCGTCCAGCGCGAGGCCACCAATGCGGCTGCGGTGCAACGCATCCACATGGTTGCCGACCGCGGCGAACATCCGCCGGACCTGGTGGTAGCGGCCCTCGGTCAGGGTCAACCGGGCCTGCCGCGGGGCCGCCACCTCCAGCGCCGCCGGCGCCAGCGGGGTCTTCTCCGACTCCAGCATCAGCGTGCCGCTGGCGAACACCGCGGCCTCGTCGCCGCGCAGGTCCTGCGCGAGCGTCGCCTCGTACACCTTCGCCAGGTTCGACTTCGGCGACACGATCCGGTGCAGCAGCTGGCCGTCGTCGGTCAGCAGCAGCAGGCCGCTGGTGTCGCGGTCGAGCCGGCCGACGGTCGACAGCAGCGGCGAGCGCAGGCGGAAGCGCGGCGGCAGCAGGTCGTAGACGATCCGCCCCGGGTCTTTCGTCGAGCAGGTGTAGCCGACCGGCTTGTGCAGCATCAGCAACAGCCCGGCCGGCGGGTCGAGCGGCTCGCCGTCGATGCGGATCGCGGCGTGCGGCACCTGGTCGTCGGCGTACAGCACCTCCCCGTCGGCATCGGTGATGCGGCCCTCGCGGAACATCAGCGCGACCTGCTTGCGGCTGCCGTAACCGAGATTGGCGATCAGCCGGACCAGCCTCATCGCCAGTCCTTCCGGCCGCGGCGCTCCGGGCGCGGCGCCGACGCCGGCCGCGCCTTCACGGCCTCGATGATCTTGAAGCCGTCACGCTCGGCCACCGCATGCACCTCGCCGAAGCTCTCCGTCAGCACCGATTCGTAAGGCAGGTGGCGGTTCGCGACCAGCCACAGCCGCCCGCCCGGCTTCAGCGCCTCGGCGGCGACCGCGATGAAGCGGCGGCCGATGTCGGGCCGGTCGGCGCGGGTCTGGGTGTGGAACGGCGGATTGGTCACGATCACGTCGTACTGCGCCGGCAGGCCGGTGGTGACGTCGTACCAGTGGTAGCCGATCGACGCGCGCGCCTCGAACGGTGCGAGGTTGCGCCGCGCCAGCTCCAGCGCGCGCCGCTCGGCCTCGTACAGATCGAGCGCGGTGATGCCGGGGCAGCGTTCCAGCAGTTCGACCGACAGGTAGCCGAAACCGGCACCGAGGTCGGCGGCGCGGCCGGCGAGGTCGGCCGGCAACTGTTCGGCCAGCAAGGCCGAGGCCGGGTCGATCCGGTCCCAGGCGAACACGCCCGGGCGGCTGGTGAAGCGGCCATCGACGATCGGACGCGGCGCATCCAGCGCGAGCCAGCGCGCGAGCAGGTCGGCGTCGATGCTGGCGCCGCCGTCGCCGTGCAATGGCGCACTCCAGTACGCGCGGCTCTTGTTCTTGACCAGGCTGCCGACCGGGCCGACCAGTTGCCGCAGGTCCGCCTCGCCGGACTTCGCGCCCTCGTTGTTGGCGAGGCAGGCCACGACCCGTCCGCCCGGCGCGAGCAGCGACACCGCGCGGGCGTACAGCGCGCGCGCCTCCTCGCGCTGGCGCGGCGGCAGCACCAGCACCAGCGGGTAGCGGCGTTCGTCGCTCGCCTCGACCCGCACCAGCCCGGCACGCGACAGCGCGTCGGCATCGGGCCGGAAGCTCTGCTCACACACCAGCCCGGGCCACTCGCGCCGGTGCAGCGCGGCGCCCTCGCGCGCGCGCAGCAGCAGCGCGCCGCCGTCGGCGGGCCAGGGCAGCAGGCCCTGTTCGAAGGGCAGCAACAGCGTCTGCAGCGCGGGATCGTCGTGGGCCATGCGGTCAGGTCGGGCAGGTGGGGCCGGCAGTTTAGCGAGCGCGGGCCGAGCGGGCCGCGTCGGGCCTGCACGGCGTCGTGACCGGCGCGCACGCAGGCTGCGGCCATGCCCGAAGGTCCGTCACTGGTGATCCTGCGCGAGGAGGCGGCGAAGTTCGCCGGCCGGCGCATCCAACGCGTCGGTGGCAACAGCCGGCTCGACATCCAGCGCATGGCCGGCCGGCGCGTCGAGGCGCTGCGCACCTGGGGCAAGCACTTCCTGATCGTGTTCGACGGCTTCGCCCTGCGCGTGCACTTCCTGCTGTGGGGCAGCTACCGGATCGACGAGCGCCGCGAGGGCAGCGCCGAGCGGCTGGCGCTGGTGTTCGACAACGGCGAGCTGAACTTCTATTCGAGCTCACTGAAGTACATCGAGGACGACCTCGACGCGGTCTACGACTGGGGCGCCGACGTGATGTCGGACGCGTGGGATCCGAAGGCGGCGCGGCGCAAGCTGAAGGCGATGCCGGAGGCGCTGGTCGCCGACGCGCTGCTCGACCAGGACGTGTTCGCCGGGGTCGGCAACATCATCAAGAACGAGGTGCTGTTCCGCATCCGGGTGCATCCGGAAACGCCGGTCGGCGCGCTGTCGGCGCGCAAGCTTGGCGAACTGGTCCGCGAGGCACGCGAGTACAGCTTCGACTTCTACCGCTGGAAGAAGGACTACGTGCTGAAGAAGCACTACCAGGTGCACACGAAGACCGAATGCCCGCGCTGCGGCCGCCGGCTGGCATTCCGCGCCAGGCTCGGCAGCAAGCAGCGGCGCGCGTTCTTCTGCGAGCACTGCCAGAAACGCTACGGCTGATCCGGGCAGGTGTTCAGCAAAGCGGCCGCGGCCGCGGGCGTTTAGCCGCAAATCCATGAAGGCTTCATCGCGCCCCAACGCCACGGCCGCCACCCTGAGGCCACACCCTCACCGGAGAACGCCATGCGCGCCCTATTCGTCGGAGGCACGGTCGACAACAGCGAGCTGGACATGAACGGCGAGCCGCCCGCCCACTACCCGGAAAACACCGGTGGCGGGCGTCCGCGGTACCGCCTGCACCATGTGGGCCGGCACGACGGCGAAACCGCCTACGCCGTGTATGCCGCGCCCGAGACCCCCGACGACGAGGTGGAGCGCATCGCCGACGAGCGCGACTACGCGCGCCGGTTCGGCGCGACGGAGGTGGCGCCCCGGTTGACCGCGTCCTGATCGTACTTGTCGCTCCTTTCAGGAGCGGCTTCAGCCGCGATCCGTCATCGTTCGCCCGAGCCGTTTCACGATCGCGGCTGAAGCCGCTCCTACAAGGGCGGGCACCCGGCTCGGCCCCCTGGCGGTCAGCCCTGCAGTTCCCGCAGCGTCACCGACGGCGGCGCGTCGAGCACCCGGCGGGTGGCGAACATCCCCGCCAGCAGCGCCGCCGCCGTGCCGAGCGCGCCGCCCACCGCCGCCATGCCCCAGTTCGGCTGCCACGGCAGGTCGAACGCCTGCTCGGCGACGACCCCGGCGAGCACCGACGCGGCGATTGCCGCCACCAGCCCCGACAGCAGTCCGATCGCGGCGAACTCCGACGCCTGCGCCAGCCGCAACTGGCGCCGGCTACCGCCGAGCGTGCGCATCACCCCGCCCTCCAGCAGGCGCTCGTCCTGGCTGGCGCTGACCGCCGCCATCAGCACCAGCAGGCCGGCGCCCAGCGAGAACCAGAACACCACCTCGACCACCGTCGAGACCTGGTCGGCGGTGCCGCGCACCTGGTCGAGCACGGCGTCGATGTCGATCACCGTCAGGTTGGGGAAACGCCCGACCAGGTCCGCGGTGAAGCGCGGCCGGTCCGGCGGCACGCTGACCGCGGTGATGTGGCTGGCCGGGAAGCCGTCGAGCGCGCCGGGCGAGGCCACCACGAAGAAGTTCGGCCGGAAGCTTTCCCAGTCGACCTCGCGCAGGCTGGTCAGGCGCGCGGCAAAGCGCTGGCCGGCGATGTCGAACGCCACCGTATCGCCGATCTTCCAGCCCAGCGATTCGGCGTAGCCCTGCTCGACCGAGATCTCCGGCGCTGCCGGCGGGACCGCGCCCCAGAACTCGCCCGCGACGACCTGGTTGTCCTCGCGCAGCGTGGCCGCCATCGACAGGTTGAACTCGCGGTCGGCGCGGCGGCGCGAGCGGCGTGCCTCCTCGTCGGCCGCTTCGGCGTCGGCTCCGGCGTAGTCGTCGCCGGTCACCGGCTCACCGTTGTGCTCGACCAGCCGCGCACGGACCATCGGGAACAGGGTCGGCTCGCCGATGCCCTGGGCGGCGATGAACGCGCGCACGTCGTCGACCTGGTCGTCCTGCACGTTGATGATGAAGCGGTTCGGCGCCTCGGCCGCGAGCTGCAGCTGCCAGCGGTCCAGCAGGTCGGTGCGCACGAAGGTCAGCAGCAGCAGCGCCATCAGGCCGAGGCCGAGCGAGGCGACCTGGGCGATGCTGGTGGCCGGGCGGCGGCCGACGTTGGCCAGCCCGTAACGCAGGCTGCCGCGCAGGCGCGATCGCACCCGCCGCAGCAGCACGATCAACCCCCAGGCCAGCGCCGCCAGCACCGCGAAGGTCGCCACCAGCCCGACCAGCATCGCGGTGCCGACCTCCACCGAGCCCGCCTTCCACCACAGCAGCGCGCCCAGTCCCGCCAGGCCGGCCAGCGCGACCAGCCAGGCACTCGGCTCGGTCGGATCGAGGTCACGGCGCAGCACCCGCAGCGCCGGCACCCGCCGCAGCGCCAGCACCGGCGGCGCGCCGAACGCGAGCAGCACCAGCAGGCCGACGCCGAAGCCCTGCAGCGCCGGCATCGGCCCGGCCGGCGGGATCGCCATCCCGAGCACCGGCTCCAGCCACGCGCCGATACCCCATTGCAGGACAAACGCGATCGCCACTCCCACCGTGCTGGCCAACGCACCGAGCAGCAGCAGCTCGCCGATGTGGATGCCGGCCAGCGTCGACTGGCTCGCACCGAGGCAGCGCATCACCGCGGTGCCCGACAGGTGGCGCTCGCTGTGGCGGCGCGCGGCCATCGCCACCGCGACCGCCGCCAGCACCACCGACACCAGCGCCGCCAGCCCGAGGAACCGGCCGGCGCGGTCGAGCGCGGAGCGGATTTCCGGGCGCGCATCGGCCACCGTTTCCAGCCGCTGGCCACGCGCGAGCGCCGGCGTGGCGGCGGCGACGAACCGCTCGACCGCGCCCGCGTCGCCCGCCACCACGAGCCGGTACCGGATGCGGCTGCCTTCCTGCACCAGGCCGGTCGCGGTCAGGTCTTCGAGGTTGAGGAACACCTTGGGCGCGACGTTGAAGTAGTCGAGCGCGGCATCCGGCTCGGCGACCACCAGCGCAGCGAGTTCCAGTGTCGAGTCGCCGATCGTGACGTTGTCGCCGATGCGCGCATCCAGGGTGTCGGCGCCGGCGCGGCTCAGCCACACCGTGCCCCGCGCGGGTACGCCGTGCGCCGCCCGCTCGACACCGTCCGGTCCCGCGATGGTGAACGCCCCGCGCAGCGGAAAGCCCTCGCCGAGCGCGCGCAGGTCGCCCAGTTGCAGGCGCGCATCGCCGGCCGCGCCATCGCTCCGGCCGACGCGGATCATGGTGTTGAGCTCGACCGTGCGGGTGCGCTGCAGCCCCTCCGTCAAGGCGACCTGTTCGATCGCGTCGCCGACCGGCGCGTCGCCACGCACCACCGCATCGCCGCCGAGCAGGCGGTTGGCCTCGATCGCCAGCGCACGCTCGGCGCGGTCGGTCACGAAGCCGACCGCGGTCACCGCCAGCACCGCCAGTACCAGCGCGGCCAGCAGGATCCTCACGTCGCCGGCGCGGAGGTCGCGGCGCATCTGCCGCCACGCCATCGCCAGCACGTTGCCCGCGCCGAAACGCCGGCTCATGCGCCAATGCGCCCGTCGGCCGCACGCGCGTCCGCAACGCGCTCGTCCGCCACCAGCCGGCCCGCGTCCAGCCGCAGCCGGTGGCGGCAGCGCTCGGCGAGGTGGTCGTCGTGGGTGACCAGTACCAGCGTGGTGCCGGCCTCGGCGTTTAGCGCGAACAGCAGCTCGATGATCGCCTGCCCGGTATGGCTGTCGAGGTTGCCGGTGGGTTCGTCGGCGAACAGCAGCGACGGCTCGGTGACGAACGCCCGCGCCAGTGCCACGCGCTGCTGCTCGCCGCCCGACAGCTGGCGCGGGTAATGGTCGAGTCGCTCGCCGAGGCCGACCTTGGCCAGGATCGCACGCGCCGGCGCCTCGACCTCGGCGTCGCCACGCAGCTCCAGCGGCAGCATCACGTTCTCCAGCGCGGTCAACGACGGCAGCAGCTGGAAGTTCTGGAATACGAAGCCGACCTTCTCGCCGCGCACCCGCGCGCGACCGTCCTCATCCAGCGCCGACAGCGGCTCGCCGTGCAGCACCACCCGTCCGTCGCTGGGGATGTCGAGCCCCGCCATCAACGACAGCAGGGTGCTCTTGCCCGAGCCGGAGGCACCGACGATCGCCACGGTGTCGCCGCGCGCAACGGTGAAGCCGACATCGGCGAGAATGACCAGCGGGCCGGACGGCAGCTGCACGCGTTTGCCAAGCGACTCGACCACGAGCGCCGGCGGCAGGTCGGCCGCCGTGGCGGAGGAAACGGCGGTGGCGGAGGCAAAGGAAGCGGAATCGGTCGTCATCATGGATTTTCTTGTGGAGCGCGGGCGGGTCCGGCCCGCACAGGCAGGGCAACTGGACATCGTGTGGAGCGCGGCCGGTTACGATCGGCGGACGGACCGGCCGGCGCGTCGGGTGGCCCCCATCGGAGCGAAGATGCAACGTAGCAAGCGCAACTCCAGCAGATATGCGGCATCCCGCCGCGCGGTTCAATGTGCCATTGGCTTGACCTTGTGGTGGCTGGTCGCGGTTCTGCCGGTCCAGGCGACACAGGCGCGCGGCGATGCCCGGGCGGGACGCACGGTGCTGGTGATGGGCGATTCGCTGTCGGCGGGCTACGGCATGGCCGCGGCGCAGGGCTGGGTGGCGCTGACCGCCGACCGCATCGCCGAGGCCAGGCCCGGCTGGGACGTGGTCAACGCCAGCATCAGTGGCGAAACCACCGCCGGCGGACGGGCGCGGATCGTCGATGCGCTGGTGCGGCACCGCCCGGAGGTGGTGGTGATCGCATTGGGCGCCAACGACGGCCTACGTGGGTTGCCGACCGTGCAGACCGCCGCCAACCTCGCGTACATGATCGGCGCCACCCACGGCGCCGATGCGGAAGTGTTGCTGGTCGGCATGCAGATGCCGCCGAACCTCGGCGCCGCGTACACGGAAGCGTTCGCCGGCAACTACCCGATGCTCGCCGAACGCTTCGACACCGCCCTGCTGCCGTTCCTGCTGGCACCGATCGCGACCGACCGCGACGCGTTCCAGGGCGACAACCTGCACCCGGTGGCCGACGCGCAGCCGGCGCTGCGCGACCACGTGTGGAGCAAGCTCGAGCCGCTGCTGGACTGAGTGGCGCGGGGACCGGATGCAGTCTCCAAGGCTTCCGTATCCTCCTGACTGAGCGTGTCTGCGGGGCCTTCCGGCAGGGTCCGTCGGAGCCGGGCCGGTCGGGGCTTCTGCAGGAGCGGCTCAGCCGCGATCGGATGATCGTTCGCCCGCGCCGGTTCCACGATCGCGGCTGAAGCCGCTCCTACATCGGCGGGGAGGGCGTCCGCCCGAACCCTCACGAAAGCCACCACGACACGCCGTGTGATATTCCCCGCCTCCATGCGAATCACCCCCGCATGGACACCAGCCGCGCCCTGCCGATGACCGACGCCGTCGCCGCCGACAACGATCCGCCGCAGGCGCGCTTCGCCGCGCTGCTCGACCGGCACCGCGGCATCGTGCTGAAGATCGCCCACGGCTACTGCCGTGACCCCGAGGACCGCCGCGACCTGGTGCAGGACATCAGCGCGCAGGCGTGGCGCGCGTTCGCCGGCTTCGACCCCGCGCGCAGCCGGTTCTCGACCTGGCTGTACCGGATCGGGCTGAACGTGGCGATCTCGCAGTCGCGCAGCGCCGGGTTGCGGCACCGCCACCACGCCAGCCTCGACGACGAGGCGATCGCCGCCCTGCCCGGCCACGACCACGCGGGCGCCGAGGTCGACGCCGGCTTACGTGCCCTGCACGCCGTCATCCACCGGCTCGACCCGTTCAACCGCGCGCTGATGCTGCTGTACCTCGACGAACGCAGCCACCGTGAGATCGCCGAGATCCTCGGCATCGGCGAGAGCAACGTCGCCACCCGGCTGCACCGCCTCCGCCAGCGCCTGCGCGAGGAACTGGCACCCACCACCCCCGCCGCGAGGACGCGTTAATGGGACTCGACGAACTCGACGAACTGAAGACCGCCTGGCGCCGGCTCGACGCCGAACTCGACGCGGCGTGGACCCGGCTCGACCTGCGCGCCGACGCACTGGAGGCGCTGGCGCTGCAGGAGCGGCGCGAGCGCGGCATCGGCCACAGCCGCGCATCGCTGCGGTGGTTCGGGCTGGCGCAGCTGCTGGAACTGCTGCTGTGGATCGTGATGGTGGTGGTCGCCGCCTCGTTCTGGTTCGACCACCGCCACACCCCGCACCTGCTCGCCGCCGGGCTGGTGCTGCACGCCTACGGCATCGCCGCGATCTGGGCCAGCGCGACCCGTGCGCTGCTCGCGGCCGGGGTCTACTACACCGCGCCGGTGCTCGATATCCAGCGCCGGCTCGCGCGGCTGCAGCGCTTCACCACGGTCACCACCGTCGCGCTGGGCCTGCCGTGGTGGTGCCTGTGGCTGGTGGCGACGATGGTCGGCGCGCGGCTGTGGCTCGGCATCGACCTGTACGCCGCCGCGCCGGGCTGGGTACTGGCAACGCTCGGCTTCGGTGTGCTGGCGATGGCCGCCAGCGTCTGGCTGGCGCTGCGCTGGGGCCGGCATCCGCCGGCCAGCCCACGCCTGCGCGCGATGATCGACGACCTGTCGGGCTGCAACCTGCGCCGCGCGCGGCGGCGGATCGAGGAGATCGAAGCGTTCGAGCGCGCGTGACGCGGCGACGCCGCCGGCCCGCGCGGTTGCTGCTGCGCGCGGGTGTATGTCCTGCGCATGGATGACACCGTCGGCCGGCCCGGGCCTTTGTAGGAGCGGCTTCAGCCGCGACCCACTGACGCCGCAAAGCACGCCGTTCAGCGCCCGCCCGCGATCGCGCGACCGAGGCGTCCTTCGACCCCGCGACATCGGCACGTCCACGACTGTCAGCGGGTCGCGACTTATGCCGCTCCTACACACGCGGCGATTTCCACCGCCCGTTGTCGCGCCGTCCGAGTCGCGAATGGCGCTCCTACAACGGCTTCCTGCCGGCGAGGATCGGGTACGGATTGATCGCGGTGCCCTCCCACCAGCGCTTCTCCGGGCCGAGCACGAAGATCGCGAAGTGCAGGTGCGGGGCGTCGTCGCTGGCGTTGCCGGTGCTGCCGACGTAGCCGATCACCTGGCCCTGCTCGAGGCTGTCGCCCTCCTCCAGCCCGGCGGCATAGCGGTCCAGGTGGGCGTAGTAGTAGGCGTGGCGGCCGGTCGGTTCGAACTGGTAGATCGTCAACCCGCCGCGGTCGCTGGTGAACAGCTTCTCCACCATGCCATCGGCGACCGCCAGCACCGGGGTGCCGCGCGGCGCCATGATGTCGAGCGCCTCGTGCACGCGACCCTGGCCACGCGCGTCGTCGAAGGTGTTGGACAGCTGCCCGACGGTGACGCCGCGGACCGGAACGATCAGACCCGTGGCGCTGGTCGCCGGCCCGACCGGTGCCGCCGACGACCCTTCGCTCGACGGCGCCGAGCCGTCGTCGCCCAACGCCGGCACCTGGCGCGAGGGGTCGCCCGGTACCCCGGTTCCGCGGGTCGCACCCGAGCGGGTGCGATCAGCGGCCGGCGGTGCCATCGGCCCGGGCGCGGCCCGGACCCGCTCGGCCGGTGCGCCGGGCATGTCCACCGGACCGTCGTGCTGGGTGCGCTCGCGCTGGAACATCAGCGCCGCGTCGGGGTCGGCCTGTCGCCCCGCCATCAGGAAGTACACGACGTTGGCGCCGACCAGCAGCCCGGCAAGGAATACCAGCGCGATCCTCAGCACGCGCGACCTCCCGGCCGCGTCCAGCGACCATGGCGGGCGAGGCGCCCGGCCCGCGGCGTCATTCCTGCAGCACCGCCCGCGTGCCCGGCGCCACTGCCTCGGCCAGCGCGCGCGCACTCCAGTTGGTCATCCGGATGCAGCCGTGCGACTGGGTCTTGCCGATGGTCGACGGTTCGGGCGTGCCGTGGATGCCGTAGTGCTCTTTCGACAGATCGATCCATACCACGCCCACCGGATTGTTCGGACCGGGGGCGATCTCGGCCTTGCCGTGGCCCGGGTCGGCGTCCCAGAACAGGTCCGGGTTGTAGTGGAACACCGGGTCCTTCGCGACGCCCTTGATCTCCCATTCGCCGATCGGGAGCGGATCGTGCTGGCTGCCCATCGTCGCCGGCCACTGCGCCAGCGTCTTGCCATCCTCGCCGACCAGCCTCACCACGGCGTCGGACTTGTCGACGACGACATGCCCGCCCTCCGGCAGGGACGCCGCGGCCACGTTGGGGACCCGCCAGTCGGCACCGGCCTCCAGTTTGCCGCCGGGGTTGAGCTTCTCCAGCAGCGCCGGGCTGGCGTGGAACTTTTCGCCCAGCGCCTCCAGCGCGGAGGTGTAACCGAGCCGCTCGAGTCCCGCCTTCGCTTCCATGTCGGAGGGAATTCTGCGGAACGGTCCGGCGACGTCGGCGGCGGTGACCGTGTAGGACACCAGCACGTCGGCGGTGTCCATGTTGAGCGCCTCCCACGTCGGCGCATCGACTACGCCGGTGGGCTCGAGATCCCGGCTGCGCTGGAAGCCCTCGATCGCCTCGCTGGTGTTGCTGCCGTACGCGCCATCGATCTCGCCGGGGGAGAAGTGCGCGCGGTCCAGCAGCACCTGCGCACGCAACGCGGCCGCACCGGCGTCGCCATCACCGACGCGGGTGGTCAACGCGGCGTCGTTGGGATTGTCGGTGGTCTGGTCGACCGCTTCGCTGGGCGCGGCCCGTTCGCTGCGGGCGTCGTCCTGGGCGGTCGCGGCAAACGGTGCCAGCGCGAGTGCGCAGGCCAGCGCGATGGCATTGTGCAGCGGGGTCTTGTTGCGGTGCGCGGCAGTGCTTCGGTTCACGGGATCGATACCTTGCGTGGTTTCGATCGATGCTGCGTGAGCGCGATTCGGTGCTGCGTGAAACCTACGGTCCAGCCTTGCTCGCGACTGAAGCATCCGCGCCGGCGTTGTCGCAGCCGAGGAAGCGCGAGCCTTCCAGCCACTGGCTGTCGGGGTAGTAGGCGAACAGCAACTGGCCGTCCTTGAGGGTGTCGATGAGTTCCTGCGCGATCTCCTCGCGCACCGCCGGGCAACCGAAGCTGCGCCCCAACCTTCCCTGCTGCAGCGCCTGTGCCGGATCGACGTAACCCGCGCCGTGCATGACGATCAGCCGCTCGCGCGCGTGGTCGTTGAAGCCCGGCTCCAGCCCGTCCATCCGCAGCGAGTAGCCGTTGCCGCCGACGTAGGTCTCCGCGGTGCTGAACAACCCCAGGCTCGACATCAGGCTGCCCTCGGCGTTGGAGAACGCGGTGGTCATGTTCGCGCCGCTGTACTTGCCGTGGGCGACATGCTCGGCGTAGAGCAGCTCGCCGCGGGCGAGGTCGAACACCCACAGCCGCGGCTCGGTGGACGGCCGCGAGTAGTCGATCACCGCCAACCGCTCCACGCCGCCGATCGCGCCGTCGAGAGTGGCGCAGCGCTGGGCTTCCAGCGCCAGCGAAATCACGTGCGGGTCCGCCGCTGGCGCGGCGAGGGCGAGGCGCTCGGCGAGGGTGGGCGTCGCGACGGGCGATTGCACGAACGGCACCGGAGCTCCGGACGCGGGGTCGGCCGGCGCGTGCACCGCCTCGCCGCCTGCCGTTTCCACCGGCCCCGGCGTGCTGCCGCAGCCGGCGATCGTGGCGACGAGAAGCGCCAGCGCGGCGCGCGGAAGGAGGCGCAGATGGGGAGCGGAAGCCATCGTCACATTTTATCGACGCGCGGCCTGCAGCGACTGAACGGGTTGAACCTGCGGGTCAGGTTGGTGTTCAGTTCCGTGCGCCGGCGGCGTCATCGCGCCCGAAGCGTCCGGTCGAAGTGCCCCGTAGGAGCGACGTCAGTCGCGATCTGGAGTCGGTGCGAGCGAACAGTTTCAGATCGCGGCTGAAGCCGCTCCAACAAGAGCCCGTACATTCGCTGGCCGACGCGGGCGGCAACAGCTACAGCCACGGCGTCCGCGAACACCCTGTCGATCACGCCGTGTGGCGAGCTGGAACCCTACCCGAACCCCACCAGCTTCTGCCCCACCGCCTGCTCCCAGCCCTCCCACGGATCCTTGCGCAGCCCCGCGGCGCGGCGCAGCGCGCGTTCCAGGTTGTAGTCAGCGCCACCCTTCGTCCGTCCCAGCTCGTCCCAGCGCAATGGCACCGCCACGCCGGCGCCGGCGCGCGCGCGCAGCGACCAGCTGGCGACGCTGGTCGCGCCGCGGCCGTTGCGCAGCCAGTCGATGAAGATCACCCCCTTGCGCTTGGCCTTCGACGCGGTGGCGACGTATTTGTCCGGCGCCTGCGTCGCCAGCGCATCGGCGAACGCCTCGCAGAACGCCTTCGCCTCGGTCCAGCTCGGCCCCGGCGCGATCGGCACCACCACGTGCAGGCCCTTGCCGCCGGACAGCCGCAGGAAGCCCTGCATGCCGATCTCCTCCAGCCGCGCGCGGATGTCGCGGGCGGCGGCCTTGATCGCCGGCCACTTCACGCCCTCGCCGGGGTCGAGGTCGAACACCAGCCGGTCGGGATGCTCGACGTCCTCCACCCGCGAGCCCCACGGGTGCAGCTCCAGCACGTTCATCTGCACCAGGTCGAGCAGGCCGGCGACGTCGTCGATATAGACATAGTCCTCCAGCCCGCCGACGCCCTTCTCGCGGATCGGCACCGCGTGGACATTGCCGCCGAGGGTGTCGGCGTGGTGCTTCTGGAAGAAGCACTGGCCCTTGACCCCGTCGGGACACCGCAGCATCGACAGTGGTCGGCCGGCGACTTCCGGCAGCAGCTGCGGCGCGATCGCGCGGTAGTAGTCGGCCACCTGCTGCTTGGTGATCTTCTCGGCCGGGTAGATCAGCTTGCCCGGGCTGCTCAGCTTGAAGGTGTCCTGTTCGCCCACGTCACCCGCCTCCTTGTCGACCCGCAACCGCTGGAAACTGGCCTGCCGCAGCAGGCCCTCCTTGCCCCAGCCGCGGAACGCCAGTTCGGCGACCAGCCGCGGCTCCACCCAGGTCACGTCGCGCGGCGCGAACGGGATGTGCGCCGGCAACAGGACGGTCGGCTCCTTGCGCGACAGCTTCTGCAGCCGCGCCGTCAGCGAGCGCAGCTTCTCGTCGTCGAAGCCGGTGCCCACCCGCCCGACGTACTTCAACCGCCCGGCCTCGCGGGTGGCCATCAGCAGCGAACCGAAGCCGACCCGAGAGCGCTTGGGTGCGGTAAAGCCGACCACGATGAACTCGTCGGTCTCGGCGTGCTTGACCTTCAGCCAGGTCTTCGAGCGCCCCGGCGTGTAGCGCGCATCGGCGGCCTTGCTGATGATGCCCTCCATCGCCTGCTTCCGGCTGGCGGCGAACACCTCGTCACCGTGGCCGACGATGTGCTGGCTGTAGGCGAGCACGCCGTCCTCTTCGGCGCCTTCCAGCAGTGCCTCCAGCAGCGCCTTGCGCGCGTCCAGGCGGGTCCCGGCGAGGTCGACGCCGGCGAGCGTCGGCAGGTCGAAGATGACGTAGCGCAGCACGGCATTGGCGCTGCCCTCGATGGTGCGCTGCAGGTCGGAGAAGCTGTTGCGGCCCTTGGCGTCGAGCGCGATCAGCTCGCCGTCCAGGCTCGCGTCGGCGGCGCCGAGTGCCTCGAGCGCGCCGACGATGTCCGGGTAGTCGGCGGTCCAGTCCAGGCCGTTGCGCGAGCGCAGCGTCGCCCTGCCGTCGTCGATGCGCGCCAGCAGGCGGTAACCGTCCCATTTGAGCTCATGCAGCCAGCCGTCGCCGGCGGGTGGCGACTCGCGCAGGGTGGCCAGCTGCGGATCGACTCCGGTCGAACCGCGCAACGGCTTCGCGCCGTCGAGGGCGGCGGCGCGGGCGGCCCAGTCGACCTTGCGGCGGCGGGTCGACTTCTTCGACGCCGACCCGCTGGCCGCAGCCTTCTTTGCCGGCCTGGCGCGGGTGCCGCCGGCTTTCGGTGGCCCCGACGGCCGCCGCCCCTTCCAGTCCTTCGGCGTCGGCGCATCGGTCAGCTCGTCGGCCTCGGTGTCGGCGGCGAATTCGTCGTCGCGCTTGATCAGCAGCCACTGCGGCTTGCTGGCCGGCTTGGCGGTGCGCACCAGCTTCCAGCCGCCGCCGAGTTTGCTGCCGTGCAGGACGAAGTCGATCTTGCCCGCCGCCAGCGCCTCCAGCGGGTCGCCGTTGCTGCTCCACACCCCACGGTCGAACAGGTCGACGTGGCCGGCGCCGTAGTGGCCTTCGGGGATGTCGCCCTCGAACTCGGCATAGCTCAGCGGATGGTCCTCGACCTCGACCGCAAGGCGCTTCTCGCCGACCCGCAGTGACGGCCCCTTCGGCACCGACCAGCTCTTGAGCGCGCCGTCCATCTCCAGCCGGAAGTCGTAATGGCGCACGCTGGCGTGGTGCAGCTGGATGACGAAGATCGGCCGCCGCCCGCGCTTGCCGCCGGCGTCGTCGGCCGGCTCCGGGGTCTGGTCGAAGCGGCGCTTGCGGGCGTATTCGCGCAGGCTCATGGGCGCGGCTTACGCGGCCTTCTTCTTGCCGGTCTTCTTGGCTGCGCCCTTCTTGGTCGCGGCTTTCTTCGCGGCAGGCTTTTTCGAGGACGCCTTAGCGGCCGTCTTCTTCGTGGTCTTCTTCGCCGTCTTCCTCGGCTTGTCGTCGTCGGCATCGGCGTCGGCGTCGGCGGCCTTGCCGCTCTTCTTCGCCGGCGTGCGCTGCTTCTTGGCGATGCTCTGCTGCAGCAGCTCCATGAAATCGACCACGTTGGTCGCCGCATGGTCGTGCACCGGCGGCTCCTCGTCGCCGTGCTTCACCACGCCGCTGTCCTTCATCCGCTTGGTGATGACGTCCTGCAGGCGCTGGCGGAATTCGTCCTGGTACTGCTCCGGCTCCCAGTCGCCGGACATGGTCTGGATCAGCTGCTCCGAGAACTCCAGCTCCTTGTCGGTAATGCGGTAATCGGTGCTCTTGCCCTCGGGGATGCGGTACTCCTCGATGTCGATGAGCTCCTGCGGGTAACGCATCATCATCAGCAGCAGGGCGTTGTCCTGCGGCATCACCGCGCACAGGCTCTCGCGGGTGCGGATCACCACCCGCGCGATGCCGATCCTTCCGGTCTTCGCCAGCGCCTCGCGCAACAGCACGTAGCCCTTCTCGGCCTTCTTGGCCGGCACCAGCACGTAGGGCTTCTCGAAGTACTGCGGGCCGATCGCGGCGACGTCGACGAAGGCCTCGACCTCGATGGCGTCATGGCTCTCGGGCGCGGCCGACTTGATGTCGTCGGGTTCGAGCACGACGTAGCTGCCCTTGTCGTATTCGAACGCCTTGACGATGTCCTTCCACGCCACTTCCTCGCCGGTCTCGGCGTTGACCCGCTCGTAGCGGATCGGCTGGTTGTTGCGCGAGTCCAGCATCCGGAACGAAATGTCGGTCTTGCGTTCGCCCGACATCAGCGACACCGGGATGTTGAGCAGGCCGAACGACAGCGTTCCGGACCAGATCGGGCGGGCCATGGCGGAGCTCCTGCGGCGGTGCGGTGCGGGCCATCGAGTATCGAAAGATGAATGTGATGCGCGCGTTGATCGCTTTCCGGCCGGCGATGGCGCGCCGCGACCGACCGGCCGGGTTCACCGGGGTTTGCCGCCGCCGGCGCTAGCGTCGTGGCCAGTCCGCCGCGAGACCGTGCCGATGACCCGCAATGCCGAACGCGTCCACACCGATCCCGCCGGGATCTCCGCGCTGCAGCGCGTGATCGAACAGCTGCCCAACGGCGCCCACGTCGCGCTCGACATGGAGGACGGCGACCAGCTCACCGGGATCGTCGCGGCCCGCCCGATCGCGCAGCTGTTCTTCGGACCCGACGGCCGGGAAGGCATGAACGCGGTGGTGCGGATCGAGCAGCCGGCGCTGGAACATCCCGAATCCGCCGGCTGGCTCGATGTCTGGGTCGACCGGATCCGCGCCGTGCGTCGACTCGATCCGGGCTGACCGCGCCCGCCTCAGTCTTCCGGCGGGCGACCGGCGTCGATCTCATCGGCCGAAGGGAAGCCGTCGCCGCGCTGCTGCTGGAGTGGCGGGGTGAGGTCGCCGCCCTGGAGCGGCTGGTCCGCGCGGTCGCCGGGTTTGCGCAGCTCGCCGGCATCGGTACGGACCTCGTCCTCGGGGGAGGCGGGGGGATGGAACTTGCTCATCGGTACTCCTGCGCGAAGGGACACCGCGGGTTTAGCACCGATGCCGCGCAGGCGGGGTCAACGCGCGTTCGCGCCAGCCCAAAGAAAAAACCGGCCGAAGCCGGGGGCGTGCCCAAAAGAAAACCCGGCCGAGGCCGGGTTTTCCTGGATCACGTTGCGGCCGCCGTGGCGCCCGCTCCGATCGATGCCTTACAGCGCTTCGACGGCGTCAGCCTGCAGGCCCTTCTGGCCCTGGGTGACGGTGAAGCTGACCTTCTGGCCTTCCTGCAGGGACTTGAAGCCCTGGCCCTGGATGGCGCGGAAGTGGACGAACACGTCCTCGCCATTCTCGCGGGAGATGAAGCCAAAGCCCTTGGCATCGTTGAACCACTTGACGGTACCGGTTTCACGGTTCGACATTTTCTTGCTCCTTGGAACGTTTTTTCTGGAATTCCGCTTGCGCGGTGGTGTGCTGGTTGCAAGGAGTAAGCGAGGTGCAACGATGTAGCGGATCAGGGATCTACGGCATCGGGCCACGATTCACGGTGACCCTGGCAAGCAGCACGCGAACCGTAGCCCGGCCCGCCACGGATTGCAACAACCCCGTGGGACATCCCGACGGCCCTGTTCAGCGGGCACCGCCGGCCCCTCGCCGATCGCGCCCCGTCCCGCCTCGAAGCGTTCGCGGCTCGGCGTGCGCCGACAGGTCGCGAACCCCGGGGCGGGGCATTCCCGATCCCGGCGCCCCTCGCCTTATCCTTGTGCGCCCGTGGCCGCGCCACCCACCCGAGAACCGTCCCGATGTCCGACACCCCGCCCGACCGCCTGGCCACCGATCCGCGCAGCCCGCACCACGACGCCGCCGTGCTGGAGCGTGGCATCGGTATCCGTTTCAACGGCGTGGAGCGCCACAACGTCGAGGAATACTGCGTCAGCGAGGGCTGGGTGCGGTTGCCGGTCGGCAAGTCGCTGGACCGTCGCGGCCAGCCAATGACGATGAAGGTCAACGGCACCGTCGAGCCGTACTTCCTCGACACCGCCGACGACGCTGCCGACGCCGGTTAGGTCCTCCGACGGGCCCTGGCCCGCGTGTCCCGGTGGCGTCCGCGCGGCGCCGCCCCGTGGCGATTCCCGATGACCGACCGAAGCCTGTCGTTCCACCACCCCGTCGCGTTCTGGCTCGGTTGCGCCCTGCTCGTCGCCGGCGTGTTCTCGCACGTGCCGATGTTCATGATGGGCCGGCACACCCACTGGCAGATGGTCGGCATGCCGATGGACGGCTGGATGCTGGCCGGCATGGCGATCATCCCGGCCGGGCTGGCGCTGGCGTTCTACGGGTTGATGCCGCGGCTGGCGCAGATGCGCCAGGTGCGCGCGGGTGCGGGCGGGCCGCTGCGGTTCCACGTCGCCGATGGCGCCGCGCTCAACCGCGAGCACTGGAAGCTGGTGGCGGTGCTGGTGGTGGCGTTGACCGTCGACGTGATGAAGCCGGCGACGCTGGGCTTCGTGATCCCCGGCATGACCGCCGAATACGGCATCGCCGAACGGTCGGCCGGGCTGCTGGCGCTGGTGGCGCTGGTGGGCACCACCGTCGGCTCGATCGTGTGGGGCCGGCTGGCCGACGTGTTCGGGCGCCGCGCGGCGATCCTGCTGTCGGCGCTGATGTTCATGGGTACGTCGATCTGCGGCGCGATGCCGACGTTCGAGTGGAACCTGGCGATGTGCTTCCTGATGGGCGCCTCGGCCGGCGGCCTGCTGCCGATCACGTTCACCCTGATGGCCGAGACCGTGCCGGCCGGGCACCGTGGCTGGCTGCTGGTCGCGCTCGGCGGCGTCGGCACCTCGGCCGGCTACCTCGCCGCCGCCGGCGCGGCGACCTGGCTGGAGCCGCTGCTGAGCTGGCGGGCGCTGTGGCTGCTGGGGTTGCCGACCGGGGCGCTGATCATCTTCCTCAACCGCTTCATCCCCGAGTCGCCGCGGTTCCTCGCCAGCGTCGGGCTGACGGACCGGGCGCGTGCGGTGCTGGCGCGCTTCTCGGCCGCCCCGCCCCAGCGCGACGACGCCGCCCACCCGGCACCGCCCGTCATCGACGAAAGCCACCCGGTCGCCGGCCTGCGCCAGTTGATGCGCGGCCGCCATGCGCGGATCAGCGGGGCGCTGGCGACCTGCGGCGTTGCCTGGGGGCTGGTCAACTTCGGCTTCGTACTGTGGCTGCCGGTGAACCTGGTGCAGCTCGGGGTCGATCCGAACGCCGCCAGCGCACTGCTGGCGCAATCGGCGCTGCTCGCGCTGCCGGGCATCGGCGTGGTGGTGTGGCTGTACCACCGCTGGAGCACGGTGCGTTCGCTGGTCCTGTTCATCGCGCTCACCGCGGCCTCGCTGCTGGCCTTCGTGGCGATCGACCTGGCCGACCTGCGCTCGACGCTGGCGACCACCACCGCCACCGCGGCCCTGCTGGTCAGCAGCAGCGGCGTGATCGCGATGCTGATTCCGTACGCCGCCGAGATCTACCCGGTGCACCTGCGCGGCACCGGTGCCGGCGTCATCGCCGCCAGCTCCAAGTTCGGCGGCATCCTCGGCGCCGGGCTGGGCGTGGCCGGGCTGTTCTCCCACCTGTCGTGGTCGGCGCTGCTGATCGCACTGCCGATGGCCGCCTCGGCGGTGATGCTGATGCGCGGCGGCATCGAGACACGCGGCCACCGGCTCGAGGAAATCCAGCACGCGCTCACGGACCGCGCCGGCTGAGTCGGTAATCGGAACCTGGCGGTCGATAGGCGAGGCCTTGCCGCCGTCACGCCGGCTCCATTGTTCGTTCGCTGCCAATTAACCACACCGGCGGATAGTGGAACGCGGTCGCACCCGCGATCGCAGGTCCGGTTTCCACTGCGGAGCTGCTTGCCGAAGCCGCCCGTTCCAGGGCAGCCCACCACTGGAGGACGCCCCATGTTCGCGCACAACAAGCGCCTGCAATATTCCGTACACGTTTCCGAGCCGAACCCCGCGCTCGCCAACCTCATGCTTGAACAATTCGGCGGCCCGCAGGGCGAGCTCGCCGCGGCGATGCGTTACTTCACCCAGGCGCTGGCCGAGGACGACCCGGGGCGCAAGGACATGCTGCTCGACATCGCCACCGAGGAGCTCAGCCACCTCGAGGTCATCGGCACCATCGTCGGCATGCTCAACAAGGGCGCGAAGGGCGAACTGGCCGAGGCGGTTGACGAGGAATCCGAGCTGTTCCGCAAGCTGCAGGGTGCCGGCAACAGCTCCCACGTCACCCAGGTCCTGTACGGCGGCGGACCGGCGCTGACCAACTCCGGCGGCCAGCTGTGGACGGCCGGCTATATCGACAGCATCGGCGAACCCACCGCCGACCTGCGTTCCAACATCGCGGCCGAGGCGCGGGCCAAGATCGTGTACGAGCGCCTGATCGCGCTGACCGACGACCCGGGCGTGAAGGATGCGCTGGGCTTCCTGATGACCCGCGAAATGTCACACCAGCAGTCGTTCGAGAAGGCGCTGTACTCGATCCAGCCGAATTTCCCGCCGGGCAAGAATCCGGGCAAGCCGGAGTTCGCCAACGTGTACGTCAACACCTCGCAGGGCGACGGCGACATGCGCGGGTCGTGGAACAGCGACGAGAACTTCAACTACATCTCCGACCGGGAGGCGCACCTGGCAATGGACGGCGGCGATGGCCTGTCGTCGGTGCAGCTGGAGCCGGGGCAGAAGGACGTGCTCAAGCAGATGGCGGTGCGGACGAAATCGGACCCGACCATGAATCCGCCGACCGGTGCGGAGCTGGGCGGGAACGGCTCGGGCCTGCCGCGGCACTGACCGGAATGGACGAAGCGGTCCGCCCGGCCCGCTTCGTTCCCTTTGCCCCTCCATCGACGCCGGCCTGCGACGCGGTAGCGCCGCGGCACGCTAGCCGAGGGCGGTGTCCAGCAACATCATCAGCACGAAACCGATCATCAGCCCGGCGGTGGCGAACTTCTCGCGCCCCTGCCGGTGCGACTCGGGGATGATCTCGTGGCTGACCACGAACAGCATCGCGCCCGCCGCCACGCCCAGCCCGATCGGCAGCAGCAGCGGCAGCGCGACCACCGCGCTCGCCCCCGCCACCGCGCCGACCGGCTCGATCAGGCCCGAGCCCATGCCGACCAGCACCGCCGGGGTGCGCGCCATGCCGGCGGCGATCAGCGCCACCGCCACCACCAGCCCTTCGGGGATGTCCTGCAGCGCGATGCCGGTGGCCAGCGCGTGGCCCTGGCCGATGTCGGTGGCGTAGGCGACGCCGATCGCCAGGCCTTCGGGCAGGTTGTGCAGCGCGATCGCGAACACGAACAGCCACGTCCGCCGCATCCGCGGTGAACTCCGCCCTTCCGGGCCCTTGATGAAGTGCTCGTGCGGCACGGCCCTGTCCATCGCCATCACCAGCGCCGCGCCGGCCAGGATCGAAAGGCCGACCAGCAGGCCCGCGCCCCAGGGACCGGCGCCCTGCGACAGCGCCGCGTCGATCCCCGGCAGCACCAGCGAGAACGCGGTGGCGGCGAGCATGACGCCGGCGCCGAAGCCGAGCAGGGTGTCCTGGGTCCGCCGCTCGATGCTTTTCGCGAACAGCGCCGGCAGCGTGCCCATCGCGGTCGCCGCCGCGGCCGCCGAGCCGCCCAGCAATGCCGCGAGCACGGGCGAGGCTTCAACAGCGGTCGGTGCCACGCACGGCTCCTGCTCTCATGCGGAAGGTCCCGATTTCGATGGTGACCCACGTTGCGGGCCTGCGCGTCGGTGCCACGTCAATGCGTCCGCGACGGCTCAGACTCAGGCTCAGGCCTTGAGCTTCCAGCCGGTGCGGAAGATCCACCACACCGCGCCCAGGCACAGCAGCAGGAAGCCGATGATCGCCGCCAGGCTGATGCCGACGTTGACGTCCGACACCCCGTAGAAGCTCCAGCGGAAGCCGCTGATCAGGTACACCACCGGATTGAACAGGGTGATCTTCTGCCACACCGGCGGCAGCATGCTGATCGAGTAGAACGCGCCGCCGAGGAAGGTCAGCGGGGTCACGATCATCAGCGGGATCACCTGCAGCTTCTGGAAGTCGTCGGCCCACAGCCCGATGATGAAACCGAACAGGCTGAAGGTGACCGCGGTCAGCAGCAGGAAGCACAGCATCCAGACCGGGTGGGCGATCTCGTAGGGCACGAATACCCGCGCGGTCACCAGGATCAGCAGCCCGAGGATCAGCGACTTGGTCGCCGCCGCGCCGACGTAGCCGATCACCACCTCGAGGTACGACACCGGCGCCGACAGCAACTCGTAGATCGTCCCGGACCACTTGGGCATGTAGATGCCGAACGAGGCGTTGGAGATGCTCTCGTTGAGCAGCGACAGCATGATCAGGCCGGGGATGATGAAGGCGCCGTAGCTGACCCCGTCGATGTCGCCCATGCGCGAGCCGATGGCCGCGCCGAAGACCACGAAGTACAGTGAGGTCGACAGCACCGGCGAAGCGATCGACTGGGTGATCGTGCGGAAGGTGCGCGCCATTTCGAACCTGTAGATGGCCCTGATGCCGTGGATGTTCATGCCGCCTCCTCGCGCGCCGAGCGCACCAAGCCGACGAAGATCTCCTCCAGCGAGCTCTCGCTGGAGTGCAGGTCCTTGAAGTCGACGCCGTGGTCGGCCAGCTGCCGCAGCAGCGTCGCGATCCCGGTGCGCTCGCCCTGCGTATCGAACGTGTAGGTCAGCGTGGCGCCGTCGGCCGACAGCTCCAGCGGCAGCGTCCGCAACGCCGCGGGGATTTCGGTCAGCGGCGCCTGCAGGGTCAGTACCAGCTGCTTTTTGCCGAGCTTGCGCATCAGTTCGGCCTTGTCCTCGACCAGCACCAGCTCGCCCTTGTTGATCACCCCGATGCGGTCGGCCATCTCCTCGGCCTCCTCGATGTAGTGGGTGGTCAGGATGATGGTGACGCCGCGCTCGCGCAGGCGGTGCACCATCTGCCACATGTCGTGGCGCAGCTCGACGTCGACCCCGGCGGTGGGTTCGTCCAGGAACAGGATGGTCGGCTCGTGCGACAGCGCCTTGGCGATCAGCACGCGCCGCTTCATGCCGCCCGACAGCGCGAGGATCTTGCTGTCGCGCTTGTCCCACAGCGACAGGTCGCGCAGCACCTGTTCGAGGTAGGCATCGTCCGGCGCCTTGCCGAACAGGCCGCGGCTGAAGCGCACCGTCGCCCAGACGCTTTCGAACGCGTCGGTCGACAGCTCCTGCGGCACCAGCCCGATCTTCGAGCGCGCGGCGCGGTAGTCGCGGACGATGTCGTGGCCATCGGCCAGCACCGTGCCGGAGCTGGCGTTGACGATGCCGCAGACGATGCTGATCAGCGTGGTCTTCCCGGCACCGTTGGGCCCGAGGAGGGCGAAGATCTCGCCGCGGCGGATCTCCAGGTCGACGCCCTTGAGCGCCTGGAAGCCGGAGGCGTAGGTCTTGGTAAGGTCGCGGACGGTGATGATCGGGGGCACGGACGCTTCCTGCAGGCGCGAAGGAGGCCCAGCTTGCCCGCACCGGTGGCGGCGATAAACCCTTCTGGCGGGAGACTGTGTTTCGGCCCGGAACGGTGACCCTGTCGGTGTGCGCCGGTTGAGTGCCGGCTCCTCGCAGGCGGAGGCGCTTACGCCCGCCTGGCCGCACGGGTCGCGGAATTCACCGGCCCGCCGTTGGACGCCGTCGCTGCACCGCTGTCGTGTCCGGCGTTCACCGCCCTGTCTCCGGCCGGGGCGGCGGGCGGGTAGCTCCGGACGCAAGCCGCGCGGACGGTCTCGACGGCCGGGTAACGACGTGGCGCGCAGAGTGGATCGCCTGCATGGCCGCATCGCGGCGGCCGCCCCGCGCATCACGCCCGCCCCAGGAGATTTTCCATGAGCCAGATCCTCGTCGTTGTCGGCAGCCTTCGCCAGGAGTCGTTCAACCGCAAGCTGGCCGAGGCGCTGGTCAAGCTGGCCCCGCCGGACTGCAGTTTCGCGTTTGCCGGGATCGGCGACCTGCCGCTGTACAACCAGGACGACGACGACGACCAGGCCGAGCCGGTGAAGCGCCTGAAGGCGGCGATCCAGGCCGCCGACGGGGTGATGTTCGTCACCCCCGAGTACAACCGCTCGGTGCCGGGCGTGCTCAAGAACGCGATCGACCACGCCTCGCGCCCTTACGGCCAGAGCGCCTGGGCCGGCAAGCCGGCGGGCGTGATCGGCGCCTCGATCGGCTCGATCGGCAGCGCGCTGGCGCAGCAGCACCTGCGCAACACGCTGGCCTACCTCGACATGCCGACGCTGGGCCAGCCGGAGGCCTTCATCCAGGTCAAGGACGGGCTGTTCACCGACGATGGCCGGATCGGCGAAGGCAGCCGCGAGTTCCTGCAGGGCTGGATGGATGCGTTCATCGCGTGGGTGAAGAAGCACGCCTGAGCATCGGCTGCCGCGCGCCTGACGAGCCCCGCCACGCGCGGGGCTTGTCACGCGGCGGGCGCCCAGCACTTGGCGCGACGGGCGGTCGCGGGCATGCGTGGCGCATGTGGAAACAACGCGCGGCCCCGGATGAGCCTGGCGCTTGCGAAAAACGACGGGCGCGGCGCCGTCTCGCCCGCTGCGACGACCACGCCGGACACTGGCCGCCTCCTCGTCAGGGAGACGCCGCGGCGGCGGGCCGGCACTGGGCGCCGGCTGCCGCCGGGGCTTTGTCACTTCGGTGCCGGGGACTACCTGCCCGGGCCTTCGCAGGCCTCCGCCCGCTGTAGCAACAGCGCGCGCTCGCGCTCGTTGCGGGTCAGCGCGGCGGCGCGCTCGAACTCGCCGCGCGCCTCGCCGCCGCGGCCGAGCCGGCTCAGCAGGTCGCCGCGCACCGCGGGCAGCAGGTGGTAGTCCCGCAGCGCCGGCTCGCCCGCCAGTTCCTCGACCAGTGCCAACCCCGCCGCCGGTCCTTCGGCCATCGACAGCGCGACTGCGCGGTTGAGCTCGACCACCGGGGACGCGGTCACCTCCGCGAGCCTGGCGTACAGCGCGGCGATGCGTGCCCAGTCGGTGTCGGCGGCGGTCGCCGCGCGCGCATGGCAGGCGGCGATCGCAGCCTGCAGCGCGTACGGGCCGTCCGTTCCGCCCAGTT
Organism: Lysobacter sp. CC-YZS074; assembly: GCF_056739745.1. Taxonomy (NCBI): domain Bacteria; kingdom Pseudomonadati; phylum Pseudomonadota; class Gammaproteobacteria; order Lysobacterales; family Lysobacteraceae; genus Lysobacter; species Lysobacter sp. CC-YZS074. Next base: position 2,923,017 of record NZ_CP200301.1, read on the forward strand.
GCTGCGCGCGTTCCAGCGCCGCCAGCCCGCGGCCGATCAGCAGCCGGTCCCAGCGCGCGCGGTCCTGCTCCAGCAACAGCACCGGCGCGCCGTCCGGACCGGTGCGCGCCTTCGCCCGCGAGGCCTGTATTTCCATCAGCGCCACCAGTCCGTGCACCTCCGGTTCGCGCGGCGCCAGCCCGGCCATCACCCGGCCCAGCCGCAGCGCTTCCTCGCACAGCGCCGGCCGCATCAGGTCCTCGCCGGCGGTGGCGGCATAGCCCTCGTTGAAGATCAGGTAGACCACGCCGAGCACCGCCGCCAGTCGATCCGGCAGGTCGGCCCGGCGCGGCACCTCGAACGGCACCCGCTTCGTCGCCAGCGTCTTCTTGGCGCGCACGATCCGCTGGGCGATGGTCGGTTCGGGCTGCAGGAACGCGCGGGCGATCTCGGCGGTGGTCAGCCCGCCCAGCAGGCGCAGGGTCAGCGCGACCTGCGCCTCGACCGGCAGCACCGGGTGGCAGGCGGTGAACACCAGCCGCAGCAGGTCGTCGCCGATGTCGTCGTCCAGCCGCGCGGTGTCGTCGGGGGTGCCCATCGATGCCGGCTCCAGCGCCTCACCGAACTGCTCGTGACGCTCGCGCACGAGGCTGTCGTGGCGGAGGCGGTCGATCGCCCGGCGCTGCGCGGTGGTCATCAGCCACGCGCCCGGGTTGTCGGGTACGCCGGCCGCGGGCCAGTGCTCCAGCGCCGCCACCAGCGCGTCCTGCGCGAGGTCCTCGGCCAAGCCGACGTCGCGCAGCATCCGCGCCAGCCGCGCGATGACCCTGGGCGACTCGATCCGCCAGATCGCGTCGATGGCGTGGTGGACGTCGTGCCGCGGCGTGGGTGTCGTCATCGGCGCCGATCACACCACCGCCGGCCGTGGCCGGCAAGTGGCGGGACGGCGCGATCCGATCCTGTGCCGGGGTCGCAATCGGGACCATGGCCGCGACGGCGCGACGTCACTGCGCCGGCATGCCGGACATGTGGAAGTACTCCCACAGATGCCCGTCGGGATCCTCCACGCTGCGCTGGTACATGAAGCCGAGGTCCTGCGCTGGCCGCGGTTCGCGCCCGCCGGCCGCGAGCGCCTTCTGCAGCATCGCATCGACCGCTTCCCGGCTGTCCAGGTCCAGCGCGATGATCGCCTCGATCGACGTGGCGGTATCGCACACCGCCCGGTCGGTGAAGCCGCGGAAGAACGGCTCGACCAGCAGCATCACGAAGATGCGGTCCTCGGCGACGATCATGCAGGTCGCGTTCTCGTCGGTGAACTGAGGGTTGAAGCGGTAGCCCAGCGCGGTGAAGTAGGCGACCGAACGGTCGAGGTCCCTGATCGGCAGGTTGACGAAGATCTTCGAAGCCATGGCGTTCTCCTGGTGTCGTTTGGGCTCAGCGGTCGGCGATCCGCTCGCGCAGGCGTTGCTCCTGCTCGCGCAGCTCGGGAGTGAACCCGGCGCCGAAGTCGTCGTCCTCGAACACCGGGCGGATCTCGATCTCGGACTCGCCGGGGTGCGGGTTCGGGCAGCGCCGCGCCCACTCGATCGCCTCGTCCATCGAGCGCACCTGCCACAGCCAGAAGCCCGCGACCAGCTCGCGCGTCTCCGCGAACGGTCCATCGACGACAGTGCGCTCGCGTCCGGAGAACTTCACCCGCACGCCCTTGGCGCTGGGGTGCAGGCCCTCGCCGGCCAGCATCACGCCGGCGTTGACCAGCTCCTCGTTGAAGCGGCCCATGTCGGCCAGCAGCTGCTCGCCGGGCATCACCCCGGCCTCCGAATCGGCGGTCGCCTTGACCATCACCATCACGCGCATGTCGTTTCTCCTGAAGTGGGCGGGAACCGCCGGTCCGCGGAGGCGGTGGCGTGCTCCTGTCCCTACGACGGGCGGCGGGGCGCGGAATCGACACCGCGGCGCGTGGCTCGCGCGCGCAGGAGCGGCGCGAGTCGCGGTCTGTACGTCGCGTCCCGAATGCGAGGCGCACGCAAGCCGGTGCGGCACCGCGAAGAAGCCCCCTCCCCTCGACGCCCGCTCCCCCTCGCACTCCCGAAGCGCGGCCGCCCCCCGCTGCACCGCATCACCGCCGCCACGCTCCCGGCGCCAGCGGACAAGGCGACCACCCCGAGTCCATCTGCGGCATCATTCGCCCACTCCCACCCGCCGGAACCGCCATGCAATTCCTGCTGCTGGTCTACAACGACGACGAACTGCTCGATGCCATGCCCGAAGGCGAATTCGACGCCCGGATGAAAGGCTGCTTCGCCAAGGCCGACGACATGCAGCGCGAAGGGCGCCTGCTGCAGTCGCAACAGCTCGAGTCCAGCCGCAAGGCGCGTTCCGTGCGTATCCGCGACGGCCGCACCCAGGTGCTTGACGGCCCGTTTGCCGAAACCAAGGAAGTGCTGGCCGGATTCAACCTGATCGAAGCCGACAGCCTCGACGAAGCCGTGCGGATCGCCTCGGAGTTCCCGTGGGCGCAGACCGGCTGCATCGAAGTGCGCCCAGTGCGCGACATGCAGGCGGTCCGCGAGCGCGTCGGCGCCTAGGTCCGCTCGGACCGAGACGCGACGCCGCTGCCCGCGCGCCTCAGGGTCTCAGCCGGCCGCGGTCGTTGCACCACAGCTCGCTCGCACTGGCGACCAGCGCCTGGTACTTGGTTGGCGGCACCGTCTCGGTGATCGCGAACTCCGCCTGCGACGTGTCGCGCTGCGCGGCGATCGCCGCCAGCGTGCCGTTCGCGTTGATCAGGCGCGCCACCACCGGACGCGCCGCATCGGTGCCGCGGCGGAGCACCACGCCGACCTCGCGGTTGGCCAGCCGCACCGGGGTGCCCGGCGGGAACACCCCGATCTCGCGCACCAGCAGCGTCGCCAGGCGCTCGTCGACCGCCTTGCCGCGCTCCAGAAACAGGCTGCGCAACGCGTGGCGGGCGTGGATCGCCTCGCGATACGCGCGCGGCCGCACCATCGCCGAATAGATGTCGACGATCGCCAGCATGCGCGCGCCGCGGCTGATCGCCTCGCCCGACAGCCCGGCCGGGTAGCCGCTGCCGTCCAGCCGCTCGTGGTGCTGCAGTACCGCCTCCAGCCAGACCTCGTCGTCCACGCCCGCGGCCTGCAGCAGCTCCACGCCGGCCTCGGGGTGGGTGTCGATCATCGCCCGCTGGTCGACGGTGAGCGCGCCGGTCTGGCGGTTGAGCACGGTCGAGACCGGCCCGAGCGCGACGTCGTAGGTCAGCGCCGCGGCGAGCACCGACAGGCCTTCGTCGGCTTCCCATTGCAGCGCCTGCACCAGCACCTGGCACAGGGTCGCCGCGTGCAGCACCCGCGCCACCTCGCCGTCGTCGCCGACCTCCAGCTGCATGGCCGCAAGCGCGGCGTCGGCATCGCGCGCGACCAGGGACTGCAGGCGCAGGGCGAGCCAGCGCGCCTGCTCGCCCAGTTCGTCGGAGCTGCAGCTCAGCAGGCCGGCATGCAGGCCCTGCAGTTCGCGCCGCAACTGCTGCATGGCGCGGAATACCGGCGGCTCGGGTTCGCCCGGCGCTTCGTCGTCCTGTTCGCCCTCCGCATCGACCTCGGTGTCCTCACCGGATTCCGGATGCATCGGCGGGGCCATCGCGCCGCCGCTGGTGGCGGTCTCAGGCACCACCAGTCCGCGCTCGAGGATGATGTCGAGGTGGGCCTGGCACGCCAGCACCATGCCCTGCACGAACAGGAGCTTGCCGGCACGGTCGTAGACCGACCACGCCAGTGGCGTACCCAGTTCCACCTCTTCTGCGCTGACGGGCCGCACGACTCCCCCTGTTGGCCGGACGGTCGGCCCCATGTCATCCGGGGATATCGGCGGCCGCGCCGGAACCTTGAGCCGGCGCGGCGCGAGCGCGGTCGCTCAGGTGTTGCGGGGCGAGCGGGCCACTTCGTCGTCGCTCACCGGCCCATTGCCGGCGTCGTGCTCGATCGAGTCGTCGTAGCCGCCGCGCACGCCCTTGCCGCGACGGTCGCGCAACTGGTCCTCCAGCGTGGCCGAGCTGTCCTTCAGGCCGACGTTGTCGAGCGCGTCCTCGACGCGGTGGTCGTCGTCGGGCTGGCGCAGGCCCTGGTGCTGGCCACTGGCGCGGGCACTGCCGTCGGCCGGGGTGGACGTCGAGATCGAGGTCGAACGATCGGGGCTGTTCATGGCGCTCCTCCTTGGGTGGGGAAAGCAGGCCGGCGCATCACGCCGGTCGACGGTCCCACCCTTGCACAGGTGCCGTTAGCGATCCGCGAGAGTGGTTCCTGACCAGGACCGCCACGGGTCCTTGCCCCAAGGGGACTTCCTACGGGTCGCGCGACACGGTCGCCGGCCTCACCCGCCCGGCCACCATCGCCCCGGCCATCGCCAGTACCGCCGTGGCAACGAACCCCGACAGGTAGGCTGCCAGCGGCGCGCGCGCCAGCAACGCCGCAAACAGCGAACCGCCGAGCGCCAGCGTGGCCGCGGTGAACAGCGCATCGCACAACTGCAGCGCCGAGGCATTCACGCCCTGCCGCGCCGGAGGCGACAGCTCCAGCGTCAGCACCGACAGGCTTGGGAACACCAGTCCCATGCCGAGTCCGGCAACGACCCATCCCGCCATCGCGACCGGCACCGGCACCGCCGGGCTGATCGCCAGCGCCGCCCCCACGATGCCCAGCGCGAGCAGCGACATGCCGGCACGCAGCACCCGCACCGGCGACGGCGCGGCCAGCCGGCCGCGATACCACGAGCCGGCCGACCAGCCGAGCGCTCCGATCGTCAACGCGACCCCGGCCCAGGTCGGCGACAGCCCACGCTCGCGTGACAGCAGCAGCGGCAGGAACACCTCGGTGCCGAAGAACGCGGCGGCGGCGATGCCGCGCAGCGCGATCACCGACGGCAGCCCACGCGCGGCCCGCAGCGTCCCGGGCGGCAGCAGCCGGCGGATGCTCACCAGCAGCGCCGCGGCCGAACCCGCGAGCAGCACCGCGGCGGCGGCACCCGCCTGCTGGCCGGCGTAGTGCAGCCCCAGTGCGCACGCCGCGGCGCCCACCGCCCATGCCAACCGGTGCCGGTCGCGCGATTCGCCACCGCCCTCGTCCGGCAGCGGCCCCAGCCCGCGCAGTGCCGGCAGCACCATCCACGCCGCGGCGCCGGCGACCAGCGGCACCAGCAGGAACACCCAGCGCCAGCCCAGATGTTCGACGATCAGGCCGCTGATCGTCGGCCCGACCACCGCCGGCAGCACCCAGGCCGCGGCGAACGCGGCGAAGATGCGCGCGCGCAGTCCGGCCGGGTAGGCGCGGCCGACCACGACGTACAGCGACACCGACATCAACCCGCCGCCGAAGCCCTGCACCACCCGCCCCACCAGCAGCACCCACATCGCCGGCGCCAGCCCGGCGATCACCAGCCCCAGCGCGAACCACGCGATGCCGTGCCGCAGCGGCGTGCGCGGTCCGCGCCAGTCGGCCCAGCGGCCCGCCGCGACCATCCCGACCACGCTCGAGGCGAGGGTGCCGGCGAAGGCCATCGCGTACAGCGCGAGCCCGTCCAGCGCCTGCGCAACGGTCGGCATCGCGGTCGCCACCGCCAGCGCCTCGAATGCGTACAGCGCCACCAGCGATACCGCGCCCAGGGTCAGCGCGCGGTGCGGCCGGCCGAGCAGCCCGTCCGCCACGGCGGCATCCGGCCCGGCGTTGCCACCCGCATCGTTGCCCGCGTTTCGATCCATGTCCGCCTGCATGTCCACCGCTGTTCCTTCCGTTGACCGCGACCGCGTCGACGCCGAGGATAAAAGCTCAAGCAAACTCGAGGTCAAGGCCATGGCGGTCCCCGCCGAGCTCAGCGTCGGGCAACTGGCACAGCGCAGCGGCGTGGCGGTGTCCGCGCTGCACTTCTACGAGGCCAAGGGGCTGATCCACAGCCGCCGTACCGCCGGCAACCAGCGCCGCTACCCGCGCGACAGCCTGCGCCGGGTGGCGGTGATCCGCGCCGCCCAGCGCGTCGGCATCCCGCTGGCGACCGTGGCGTCCGCGTTCGCCGAGCTGCCCGACAGCCGCACCCCGAACCGGAGCGACTGGGCTCGGCTGTCGGCGCGCTGGCGAGAAGAACTCGACGCCCGCATCCACCAGCTCGTCCAACTGCGCGACACGCTCGACGACTGCATCGGCTGCGGCTGCGTGTCGATCACGCGGTGCCGGCTCGCCAATCCGGCCGATGCGCTGGGAGCGACCGGCGGAGGCGCGCAACGCTGGCCGGCGCCCGGCGCCGGCCCTGCCACCCCGGACTAGGTTTCCCGCTCCCATGGCGGCGTGCCGTCGAATTTCGCCGCGAGGAAATCGACGAAGGCCCGCACCCGTGGCGGCACCAGCCGCCGCTGCGGCATCACCGCGTGGATGCCGGTGTCGGCCAGCCGGTATTCGGGCAGCACCTGTCGCAGGCGTCCCGAGCGCAGGTCGTCGCTGACATGCCACAGCGAATGCAGGGCGACGCCGAGTCCGGCCAGCGCGGCATCGCGCAGCAGGTCGCCCTGGTTGCTCTCGATGCGGCCGCCGACCCGCACGGCGGCGGCGCGGCCGCGACGGTCGGTGAGGCGCCAGGTGTCCTGCCGGCCCTGGCTGCCGACCAGCAGCAGGCATTCGTGTTCTGCCAGGTCGGCGGCGGTCTTCGGCACGGGATGGCGCCGCAGATACTCGGGCGAGGCGCACAGCACGCGCCGGTTGGTGGCGAGCTTGCGCGCGACCAGGCTCGAGTCGTCCAGCGCACCGATGCGGATCGCGAGGTCCAGGCCGGCGCTCACCAGGTCCACCTTCTGGTCGTCGAGGCCGACACTGACCCGCACCGCCGGGTGCAGCGCGAGGAACTCGGGCAGCAGCGGCGAGATGTACATGCGTCCGAACGTCGACGACATGGTCACCCGCAGCGTGCCGGCGACGCCGGCGCCGGACTGGCGCAGGCCGGCGGTCAGCGCCTCCAGGTCCTCGACCAGCGCGCGTCCCTGGGTAGCCAGCAGCAGGCCTTCGGGCGTCGCGTGCAGTTGGCGGGTGGTCCGGTGCAGCAGCCGCACGCCCAGTTCGCGTTCCAACCGCTTCAGACGCTGGCTCGCCACCGCGACCGAAAGGTCGAGGCTGCGCGCGGCGGCGCTGATCGACCCGAGGTCGAGCACGCGCAGGAACAGGGCGATATCGTCGAGGCGCTCCATCGATTTTCAACTTTCCGTGGAAACTGATTGTCGATATTGACGGTTTCCGGCGATAAAGCGAGGGCGCAGGCTGCCCGCTCCTTCTCCGGCCTGCCCGCCATGCCTCCCGCCATCCGCCCCGCCACCGGCGTTCCGCCCCCGGCACGCATCCCCCTCGCCCTCTACGCGCTGACCATCGGCGCGTTCGGCATCGGCACCACCGAGTTCGTGATCATGGGCCTGCTGATGCAGGTCGCCGCCGACCTGCAGGTCACCATCGCCGCCGCCGGCCTGCTGATCTCCGGCTATGCGCTGGGCGTGTTCGTCGGCGCGCCGCTGCTGACCGCGGCCACCAGCCGGCTGCCGCGCAAGGCGGCGCTGGTGGCACTGATGATGGTGTTCACGCTCGGCAACCTGGCCTGCGCGCTGGCCCCGGACTACACGTGGCTGATGGTCGCGCGGGTGGTCACCTCGCTCGCCCACGGCACGTTCTTCGGCATCGGCGCGGTGGTCGCGACCGGCCTGGTGGCGGAGGACCGCAAGGCCTCGGCGATCTCGATCATGTTCACCGGCCTGACCGTTGCGACCCTGCTCGGCGTGCCGGCCGGTGCGTGGCTGGGCCTGCACTTCGGCTGGCGTTCCACGTTCTGGGCGGTGGTCGCGATCGGCGTGGTCGCGACCGCGGTGATCGCCGCGCTGGTGCCGGCCGACCGCACCGACCAGGCGCCGATCTCGATGCGCGAGGAGGTCAGGGTGCTCGGCCGCGTGCAGGTGCTGCTCGGGCTGCTGGCGACGGTGGTCGGCTACGCCGGCGTGTTCGCGGTGTTCACCTACATCCAGCCGATCCTGACCCGCATCACCGGCTTCGCCGACAGCGCGGTATCGCCGATCCTGCTGGTGTTCGGCGTCGGCATGGTCGCCGGCAACCTGCTCGGCGGGAAACTCGCCGACCGCCGGCTGGTGCCCACCCTGCTCGGCTCGCTGGCTCTGCTGGCGCTGGTGCTGGGCCTGATGACGTTCGCGCTGCACAGCAAGCCGGCCGCGGTGCTGTTCACCGGCCTGCTCGGCGCCGCCGCGTTCGCCACTGTCGCGCCGCTGCAGATGCGGGTGCTGCAGAAAGCCGAAGGCGCGGGGCAGAGCCTGGCGTCGAGCTTCAACATTGCTGCTTTCAACCTCGGCAACGCGCTGGGCGCGTGGCTGGGTGGCGTGGTGATCGCCCACGGCCCGGGACTGACCGCGGTGACCTGGGTCGCGTCGCTGGTGACCCTGCTGGGCCTGGCGGTGGCGCTCTGGAGCGTGCGGCGGGACCGGCGCGTGCCAGACCGGGCGCCGACGCCGCCACTTACCGCGCCGGCGGCCTGTCCGCGCTGACGCCTGCGCCTTTCCCCTCCCACCACCAAGGAACTCCCATGGAAACCCGTTTTCTCGGCCGCTCCGGCTTCAAGGTGCCCGCGCTCGGCCTCGGTACCGGCACATTCGGCGGCAAGGGTCCGCTGTTCGGCGCCTGGGGCACCACCGGCGTCGCCGAGGCGCGACGGCTGGTCGACATCTGTCTCGATGCCGGCATGAACCTGTTCGACAGCGCCGACGTGTACTCCGACGGCGCCGCCGAATCGGTCCTCGGCGAGGCGATCAAGGGGCGCCGCAACAAGGTCATCGTGTCGACCAAGCTCAGCCTGCGTGCCGGCGAGGGCCCGAACAATGTCGGCGCCTCGCGCCACCACCTGCTGCGCGCCACCGACCGCGCGCTCCAGCGGCTGGGCACCGACTACATCGACCTGCTGCAACTGCACCACTTCGACGCGATGACGCCGGTGGACAGCGTGATGTCGACGCTCGACGACCTGGTCCGCGCGGGCAAGGTCCGCTACCTCGGCGCTTCGAACTACTCCGGCTGGCAGCTGATGAAGTCGCAGGCCGCCGCCGACCGCCTCGGCACCGGCCGCTTCGTCGCCAACCAGACGTACTACTCGCTGGTCGGCCGCGACTACGAGTGGGAACTCATGCCGCTCGGGCTCGACCAGGGCATCGGCGCGGTGGTCTGGAGCCCGCTGGGCTGGGGCCGCCTGACCGGGCGGCTCCGCCGTGGCCAGCCGCTGCCGGACGGCAGCCGCCTGCATGACACCGCCGGCTTCGCGCCGCCGGTCGAGGAGGAACGCCTGTACCGCGTGGTCGACGCGCTCGAAGCCGTCGGCGCCGAGACCGGCAGGACCGTCCCGCAGGTGGCGATCAACTGGCTGCTGCAGCGGCCGACGGTGTCGACGGTGCTGATCGGCGCGCGCAACGAGGAGCAGCTCCGGCAGAACCTCGGCGCGGTCGGCTGGACGCTGGACGCCGGGCAGATCGCGCGCCTGGACGAGGCCAGCCGGGTGACGCCGCCCTACCCGTATTACCCCTACTGGAACGGCCAGTTCGCCGAACGGAATCCGCCGCCGGTCTGATGTCGTCCAAGCGATTGTCACCGGGCCTTTGACAGCGGCCGGGGACAATGGCGGCGCCCCCCCGCAGCGGAGCCTGCGTGATTTCCTTCATCGTCCCGGCCCACAACGAAGCGCGCCTGATCGGCGCGACCCTGGACGCCCTGCACGCGGTGGCCGGTTCGCTCGACGAGCCCTGCGAAATCCTCGTGGTCGACGATGCATCCACCGACCGCACCGCCGCGATCGCCCGCGACCGTGGCGTGGCGGTGATCCGGGTGGAGCACCGTCATATCGCGGCGACCCGCAATACCGGCGCACGCCACGCCCGCGGCGGCCGGCTTTTCTTCATCGACGCAGACACCGTCGTCGACCGCGCGGTGGTGTCCGCCGCGCTGGCGGCGATGGATGCCGGCGCGGTAGGAGGCGGCGCGGCGGTGCGCCTGCGCGGGCCGCTCGCGGCACACGAACGCGGACTGCAGGCCCTGTCCATCCTGCTGTTCCGCGCCACCCGGATCGCGCCCGGCTGTTTCGTGTTCTGCACCCGCGCGGCATTCGACGCCGCCGGCAGCTTCGACGAGCGCTACTACGCCGGCGAGGACGTCGCCATCAGCCGGGCGCTGGCCCGGCAGGGGCGTTTCGTGGTGTTGCGCGAAGCGGTGCATACCTCGGCCCGCAAGTTGCGCACGTTCTCGCTGCTCGAACAGCTGGGGTTCCTTGCGCGCTTCATGGTCGGCGGGCGACGGATGCTGCGCTCGCGCCACCGCCTGGATTTCTGGTACGGCAAGCGCCGCGACGAGGAGCACTGAGGCATCCGCCCGCACTTGTCCGCGCGCGGCATGGCCGCGGTGCAGTCCCGCCACCTGGCCGTCGCACCCGGGCTGGCATGATCGCCGCCCGCCCGCATCCACCCCGCCCATGACGACGCTCACCGAGGAACAGGCCCGCGACTACATGCATAAGCTGCTCGCGGCCATGGTAAAGGCCGGCGGCTCGGACCTGTTCATCGCCCACGACTTCCCGCCGAGCATGAAGGCCCACGGCCAGATGACCCCGTTGAGCCAGCAGAAGCTGACCGGCGCGGTGACCGCCAGGCTCGCCGAGGCGCTGATGAATGCCAAGCAGCGCGCGGAGTTCGCCGAGCAGATGGAGTGCAATTTCGCGATCGTCGTGCCCGGCCTGTCGCGCTTCCGGGTCAACGTGTTCGTGCAGCAGGGCAGCGTTGGCATGGTGCTGCGGACCATCGCCGCGGAGATCCCGAACTTCGAAAAGCTGCGCCTGCCCGAGGTCCTCAAGGACGTGGTGATGCAGAAGCGCGGCCTGGTGCTCCTCGTGGGCGGTACCGGGTCGGGCAAGTCGACGTCGCTGGCGGCGATGATCGACCACCGCAACCGCACCTCGGCCGGCCACATCATCACCGTCGAGGATCCGGTCGAGTACGCGCATGTGTCGCAGAAGTCGCTGGTGACCCACCGCGAGGTCGGCGTCGACACCCACTCCTGGCACCACGCGCTCAAGAACACCCTGCGGCAGGCACCCGACGTCATCCTGGTCGGCGAAATCCGCGACGCCGAGACGATGGAGCACGCGATCTCCTTCGCCGAGACCGGCCACCTGTGCCTGAGCACGCTGCACGCCAACAGCGCCAGCCAGACGATGGAGCGGATCATCAACTTCTTCCCGGAGGAGCGCCGCACCCAGCTGCTGATGGACCTGTCGGCGAACCTGCGCGCGATCGTCTCGCAACGGCTGATCCGCACCGAGGACGGCAGGGGCCGGGTCGCGGCGATCGAGATCCTGCTCAACACCCCGACCATCGCCGAGAAGATCTTCAAGGGCGAGTTCAACGAGCTCAAGGGCATCATGAACAAGTCGCGCGAGCTCGGCATGCGCACGTTCGACTGGGCCCTGTTCGAGCTCTACAACGAGGGCCTGATCTCCTACGACGAAGCCATCCGCAACGCCGACTCGGCCAACGAGCTGCGGCTCAGCATCAAGCTCAAGAGCCGCCGCGGCGAACCCTCGGCGGCCGCCGGCCTGTCGCTGTCGCTGCACGAGGAGCCGAGTCCGGAAGCAGTCGAGGCGATGCGGCAGGAGGAACTGCGCAAGCAGCAGGAGAAGCGCGACCAGCTCGAACTGGAGCGCCTGCGCGCGGCGCGGCAGGGACCGGCGGAGTGAGCAGCGCCCGCCTGCGCCCTTAGCGCCTGCACCCGGCTGGCGAGGGCTCTGGATGCCGGGCGGGCATGCAGGCCTGGGCTTTTGTAGGAGCGGCTTCAGCCGCGATCGTGGAATGGGCACTGGCGGACGATCATCCGATCGCGGCTGAAGCCGCTCCTACACAAGCGCGGGACATGCGCGAGATCCGCCGGCGCGGCCGTCTTGCGTGGTCCGCTGGGATGTTCACCGCACCTCGCAGCAACGAACCCTACGCGGGTTTGACACCCGCCGGCGCAGCATCGGGGCTCGTCCGCCGCGGAGCCCGAATTGACTTTCAGCTGGGAGCAGTTCGTCGCGATCGCTTGGCCGCTGCTGGTGGCGCTGGCGCTCGCGTGGCTGGTGCGCCGCATGGTTCTGGCCGTGGCCCGTCGCGTACGTGCACGCTCGCCCGGCCGGCGCGCGCGCCTGGTGGAAGTGATCGCGATGCCGGCGGCGGTGGCGCTGCCGCTGTTCTTCCTGAGTCTCGCGGTCGCCGGCGCGCCGCTGCCGGAGGTCTGGGTCGGGCGGATCCAGCATTGGCTCGCGGTGGGCGGGCTGCTGTGCATCACCTGGCTCGCGGTGCGGGTAATCGGCGCGATCGAGCGCGGCATCCTGCGCCGCCATCCGGTCGAGGTGGCCGACAACCTCGAGGCCCGGCGGATCCAGACCCAGGCACGCGTGCTCGGCCGGGTGGCGCAGATCACGATCTGGCTGGTCGGCGTGGCGATCGCGCTGATGACGTTCCCGGCGATCCGCGAGCTGGGCGCGACCCTGCTCGCCTCGGCCGGCATCGTCGGGCTGGTGGCCGGCATCGCCGCCAGGCCGGTGTTCGGCAACCTGATCGCCGGCCTGCAAATCGCACTCACCCAGCCGATCCGGCTCGACGACGTGGTGATCGTCGACGGCGAGTGGGGCCGCATCGAGGAGATCACCAGCGCGTTCGTGGTGGTGCGGGTGTGGGACGAGCGCCGGCTGGTCGTGCCGCTGCAGTGGTTCGTCGAGAACCCGTTCCAGAACTGGACCCGCACCAGTGCGCAGCTGCTCGGCACCGCGTTCCTGTGGCTGGACTACCGCACACCCATGGCCGCGGTGCGCGACGAGCTCCGGCGCATCTGCGAAAGCGACGGGCGCTGGGACGGACGCGTCTGCGTGGCCCAGGTCACCGAGACCGACCAGACCACCATGCAGGTGCGCCTGCTGGTGAGCGCGCGCAATTCGGGCGATCTGTTCGACCTGCGCTGCGTCGCGCGCGAACGGATGATCTGCTTCCTGCACAGCCACCATCCCGAGTCGCTGCCGCGGGTGCGTGCCGACCTGTCACGCGCCGGCGACAGTCGCGATGAACCGCCCGCACCGGGCGGACTGTCCGTGCACAGCGCGGACACCCGTTCGCCGGGCGCGGAGGAGGTCAACGCCGCGGATCGGGCCGGCCGGGCCGAACGCCAGCGCGAAGCCTGATGCGGAAACAGCGACACCCCGCCGGACAACGGCGGGGTGTCGGATCGGGCGCGGTCCGGATCAGTCCTTTTCGGTGCCGATCACTTCGCCGGTATCGGGATCGATCTTCAACTCGACGTCGCGGCCTTCCGGGTCGTCGGCCTCGGCATTCCAGATGCCGTCCTCGTAGTCGACGTCGTGCACGTTGAGGTAGCCGGCGGCGGCCAGGCGGGCCCGCACATCGGCCTCGCCCAGGGCGGCCACCCCGGTGTTGGGGTAGACCTTGCCGGTCGCCGGGTCGATGCGCACTTCCATGCGGTTGCCGTCGGCGCTGCGGGCGTCGGCCTTCCACACGCCGTCCTCGAACTCCACGTCGTTGACCCGGGTGTAGCCCTGAGCGGTCAGCTCGGCGCGGATCTGCTGCTCCGTCATGGCGTCCTGCGCGAACGCGGCCGCGGGCAGCGACGCGGCGAGGGCCAGGCTCAGCACGGCGATCTTGTTCATGGTGTCCTCCGGATGCGGTTGGGTGGGCCGAGTCTCGGGCGACGGCGGGAAACAACCGGTGAACATGGCGGCGTGCATCGACAGCCGGTTCAGTGAGGCCCGGCGCGACCCGCTAGCCGCCCGCGGGACGCACGTCGATGCCGAGCGCCGGCGCAAGCACGCGCATCGCCTCGTCGTCCCGGCCGAGGCTGATCCACCCGGCGTGGCCGCCGTCGGTCTCGCGCATCCACAAGGTGTAGCCGTGCTCACGCAGGCGGTCGAACGCGGTGGCGAGCAACGCTTCCACCTCGACGCCATCGAGGAAGTCGTCGTCGGTGGGGTCCTCGACGCCCCAGTCGATGCGCAGGTTCCAGCGCGCGGCCAGCTCGGCCAGGCTGTCGACCACGCCGGCGGTGTCGCCGTCGTCCACCCGGAAACCGGCACGCCAGTCGATCACGTCCTGCAGGATCGCGGCGACATCGCCGTCGTCGGCGCCCTCCGCCCAGACCTCCTGGAACGCGGCGAACTGCTGCAACGCCGCGTCCTCGTCGCCCGGGTTGATCAGCAGCAGCAATTGCCAGACCACCGCCTCGGTGCCGGCTTCGTCATCGGCATCCGCGCCGGCATCGAAGCCGTGGGCGAAGTTGTCGTCGGGGTCGTATTCGTCGGGCTGGGTCATGGGCGGGTCTTGGAGAGGCTTGAGGGCGACATGCTGCCATTGCCGCGGCGCGATGCGCCGTCACGATCCGTCAGCGGAAGCGGCCCGCGCGCGCGTGATGGCCGGGCGTCGCTGCAACGACGACGCGTGACCGCATCAACGCCGCGCCTGGGTCTGCTCGTCGATGTTGTCGCTGCGCACGTCGTCGACGGCGGGGATGCCGCTGCCGCGACGGCCCTGCAGGTCGTCCTCGACGGGTTCGCCCTGGTTCTCCAGGCGCGCGTCTTCGGCGCCCTGCTCCTCGTGCAGCAGGTTGGCGGCGGTGGGGCCGGTCACCGGGTCGTCGTCGGGCTGCATGGCCCGGCGTTCTTCACTCGGCGGGGCGACATCGGTGCGGGTGCCATGCTGATTCCGGTCGGGATGGTTCATACGTCCTCCATGAAGCGTGCGGACCGGCGCCCGGGAGGACGCCGGCACCGGCACGGTCACACGGCGGCCGTTAGCACGCCGGCAACGCCGCGCTCACCACGGCAGGGCGCTGCCGGTGGCATGCCAGAACGTGCCGCTCTGCTCGAGGGTGAGGGTGTCCAGCCGTTCGACCAGCTGCGCCGCGGACTGCTCGGGGGTTACGTCGCCCGTGCCCCCGACCATGTCGGTCGCGACGTAGCCCGGGTGCAGCAGGAACACCGCGATGCCGCGCGGCTTCAGGTCCAGCGCGAGCGACTTGCCGACCGCGTTCACCGCCGCCTTGGACGCGCGGTAGCCGTAGTAGCCGCCGGAGCCGTTGTCGGCCACCGATCCCATGCGGCTGGTGACGATGCCGATCTTCGCGCCTTCGCCGAGCCGCTCCGACAACGCCTGCGCGACTCGCAGCGGGCCGAGCGTATTGACCTCGAACTGACGCCGCATACTGTCAAAACCGTCATCGTCGATCGTGCCGAACGACTCGTTGCCGAGGATGCCGGCGTTGAGCACGAGCACGTCGATGCGGGTGTCGGCGAGTCGCCGCGCGAGCGCCGCCACGGCCGGTCCGTCGGTGACGTCGACGCCGGCTTCGACCTCCGCGCCGGTCGCATCGAGTTCCGGGCTGCTGTGCCGGCAGACCGCGATGACGCGGTCTCCGCGTCCGCTGAAGCGGCGGGTCAGGGCGAGGCCGATGCCGCGGTTGGCGCCGGTGACGAGGACTGTCTTCATGGATGTCTCCTGTGACGATCCGTCCGCAATGGCACCGCGGGCATCGACATTCAAGGCGGGTGGCAGGCACTGCCGCTCAACCGCAGCTGCGCAGCATCAGGTTGAGCGCGATGGTCAACGCCACCGACAGCACGATGCTGACCAGGCAGCCGGACGTACGGACCTTGATCGGCATTCCGGGTCGCTCCATTCGGAAAGGGTCATGGTGGGGCGGGGCGATCAAGGTCAGGTGGAACCGTGCATGGAGGATCGGCACCGCCCGCGGCGCTTAACCGAAAACTCATCTGCCGGCACCCATGCTGGCCGCATGAAATCCGGGGACATCCCGTGAGCGGCATCCCACCCGAGCCCACGGCATCGGCGGGTCCGTCGGGCGCAATCGATGATGCGACCGCCAGGGAACTGGTGTGGGCGTTCGCGCGGCAATCGGAGGACCACGCGATCCTGCTGGTTGCACCCGGCGGCACGATCGTCTGGGCCAGCCCGGGCGCCGCCAAGGTACTTGGCGCCGAGGCGCCCGCCATCGTCGGCCAGCCGTCGGCAAGGTTCTTCATTCCCGAAGACCGGCGCCTGGGTATCCCCGAACACGAGATCAATGTTGCCACCAGCCACGGCTCGGCGGAGGACAACCGCTGGATGCAGCGCGCCGATGGCGCGCGCTTCTGGGCGTCCGGGATGATGGTGGCTCTCCGCGGCGAGGATGGCCGGCTGGTCGGTTTCGCCAAGGTGATGCGCAACCTCACCGACCTCAAGATGCGCATCGAAACGCTCGAAGGGCGCGCCTCGGCGATGGCGGAAGCCAACGAGATCAAGACCACCGCCATCGCCACGATCGGCCACGAGCTGCGCAACCCGCTGTCGTCGCTGGGCATGGCGACCGGGATCCTGCGCCGGCTGGCCGGCGGCGAGCCGAAACTGCAGCCGCTCCTGTCGATTCTCGAGCGCAACGTCGATTTCGCCGAGCGGCTGATCAACGACCTCCAGGACGCCAGCCGCGCAGGGGCGCGCAAGCTCCAGCTGTTCCCCGAGCGCCTGCCGCTGGAGGCACTGCTCAGGTCCGCCATCGATACGGCACAGCAGCGCACGCCCGACGCGGTTCGCATCATCGAGCTGCTGCTCCCGCCCGGCGAGGCGATCACGGTTCCCGGCGACCGGGTGCGCCTGCAGCAGGTGTTCGTCAACCTGCTGCTCAACGCGATCAAGTACACCCACGACCACGGCCGCATCTGGGTGAAGGGCAATGTGCACGGCCGCTGGCTGGTGGTGCGCATTGCCGACAACGGCATCGGCATCGCACCGGAGATGCTGAAGCGGATCTTCCAGATGTTCACCCAGGCGTCGACGCCGATGGCCCACGCAGGGATGGGCATCGGCCTGGCCTTGGTGAAGGAGATCGTGGAGCTGCACGGCGGCAGCGTCGAGGCACGCAGCGACGGGCTGGACCGGGGCAGCGACTTCGTCGTGCGCCTGCCGCTCGACGTCCCGGCACCGCCTGCCTGAGGCGCGCGCGGCCGATCGGCACAGGACTCGGCTGCGGATCGGCTGTCGACCCGCCGGCGTGCGGCGGCCGGCGGGCGGCCGCCGCACGCCCCGGGTTACCGGCCCGGGAGCCACCTGCAGTCCGGAAGTGGCGCGAACCCGCCGCGCCGGATCCGGCCGCGGCCAGCGCCGCGGCCGGTGCATGGCGAGCGGTCAGTCCTTGCGGACGCCCACCTGGATGCGCCGCGGCGTCGTCTCCGGCCGCTTGGGGATGGTGATCTCGAGCACGCCGTTGTGCCCGTGTGCGGAAATGCCTTCGGCGTCCGCGCTGTCGGGCAGCGCGAAGCGGCGGTGGAAGGCACCGTGACGGCGTTCGATCCGCGAGAAGCGTTCGGCATCACCCGTGGCTTCGCTGCGGCGCTCGCCCTTGATCGTCAGCATGCCCTTGTCCATCTGCACCTCGATCGCCTCCGGGTCGACGCCGGGAATGTCGGCGTACAGCACGAAGCGGTCGGGCTCCTCCTTGATGTCCACGCGCGGGATCCACTGGCTGGTCACCACCGACGACTCGTCGGCGGAGGTCGCGTTGAACAGGCTGCCTTCGAACAGCCGGTCCATCAGCTGGCGCAGCGGATCCTGCGGGCGGCTCTCGTTCTGCCATTGATGGCGGATCATCTGGTTCATGGTCGGTTCTCTCGTGTGCTTGAGCGGCCCCCGCCGCTCCTGCCACGCCAGATAGGTGGCGACCATCTGGTTTCAAGCCGCGATCCGGCCGGATGTTCGGCCACCGTTGGGCTACGTCGAAAATCCGTTAAGCAGCGGTCCGCTTCCCTGGGAAGCAGCATGGCCATCCGCGATCGAGCCGTCGCTCACTCGTCGAGGCTGTTGCCGTGATCGCGCGGGGAGCGGTTGACGTCGGCGCGGCCGGCGGACGCCCGCTCGCCACCCGAAGTCGCCCCCAATGTCCCCGGCCCCGACTCGGAGGCGTTGCCGATACCTGACAGCTCGTTGCCGTCACTGGCGGCGAGCGCCGATCCGATCGGCTGGTCGCCAGCGGAGGCCTCGTTGCCGCCGTTGCCATGCGAGGTGCCGTTCTGCGCCGACGCGGCCGACTCGATGCCGCTGGTGTTGCTGCCGACCAGGTTGCCGCCGCCATAGCCGGCATCGTCGGTGCGGCCGTTGTCCGCGCGGTCGTCGCTCGCGGGAGCGTCGGGCGCCCGCGGGGTGAGGCGGGATCCGGGCTGTGACGGCCGGTCGGGCGTGGATGAAGTGCTCATGCTCGGCTCCTCCTGAAGAAAGCCAGTCGCGGACACGCATCGTCGGCGCACCGCAGTGACAGCCCCGTAAACCGCCACCCGGCAGGGCTGCCGACGGACCGTGTTGAGCCGCCGCACACAGGTTCACCGCTACCTTCACGGTAGCGCCGTGCCGCGGCGCACCCTCGCGGCAATCACAGAACAACCACCGATGCACGACCAGGTCCGCAGCGCCATCGGGCGCAAGTACGACATTCGCGTCCATCTGCCACCCGGCGATCCGCCCGACGGCGGTCACGCGGCGATCTGGCTGCTCGACACCCCGACCACCTGGGCGCCGATGCAACAGGCGCTGCACGAGCACGGCGAAGACGGAGTGGCGGTGATCGGCATCGGCTGGGACAACGAGGGCGGGGTCGACCCCAATCTGCGCCGGCGTGACTTCACCCTTCCGGCGCGCCACGACGTGCCACCGCCACGCGGCGCTGCCGAGTGGAACGAGGACGGCGACGCCAAGGCGTTCCTCGCGTTCCTCACGCGGGAACTCCAGCCACGCTACCTCGATGCCCTGCCACTCGATCCGGACCGGCAGGCGCTGGTCGGCCACTCGCTCAGCGCCCTGTTCGCGCTGCAGGCGCTGATGGCGGAACCGGGCAGGTTCCAGCACTTCGTCGCGGCAAGCCCGTCGATCTGGTGGGACGGGGCACGCATCCTCGGCGAGGCGCACCGGATCGACTGGTCCGCGGCACGCGATGCGCGGGTGCTGATCACTGTCGGCTCCGGAGAGCAGGTGGCCGGACCGGAGAAGCCGGTCGAGGTTGCCGGCGAAGCCGACGCTGCGGTGCTCGGCGAGCAGCACATGGTCGACAACGCGGGCGCGTTCGCCGAACTGCTGCGCAACCGGGGCCTGCCCTGCGAGTTCCACGTGCTTGAAGGGGAAACCCACGGGTCGGTGATTCCCGCGGCCATGGCGGCGGCGCTGGCGTTTGTCCGCGACGAATCGAAAACGTCGTGAGCGCGGTTGTGGACGCTGCCCCGGCCGCGTACTAGATTCGACCACGCAGTGGGGGATCCAGTCATTTGACTCCAGCCAGTCAAGCCAGTCCCGGGGAATTGCATGGAACGCAACACCAGATGCACGTATTTGTGCCGGGCGATCGCGCTCGCCCTTTCGCTGCCACTGCCGCTTACCGCGCTGGCGCAGCAGGGCCCACCCGCTGACGCCGAAACGTCGCAGGACGCGGTCCAGCTGGAAGCGGTCACCGTGCTCGGCTCGCGCCGGCTCGACCGCTCCTCCGACACCACCTCGCCGGTGCCGGTCGACGTCATCCCGATGGAGGAGCAGGCGCAGTCGGGGGCCCAGTTCGACCTCGCGCAGACGCTGCAGTACACCGCACCCTCATTCACCTCGACCCGCCAGACCGGTGCCGACGGCGCCGACCTGATCGACGGCGCGGCGCTGCGCGGGCTGGGTTCGGACCAGACCCTGGTGCTGGTCAACGGCAAGCGCCACCACACCGTGGCGCTGGTCAACATCTACGGCGCGCGCAACCGCGGCAACACCGGCACCGACCTCAACGCGATTCCGGTGCTGGCGATCGACCGGGTCGAGGTCCTGCGCGACGGTGCCGCCGCGCAGTACGGCTCGGATGCGATCGCCGGCGTGATCAACATCGCGCTCAAGCGCCGGCCCGGCTGCGAGGCGGTGCTCGGCTGGGGCCAGTACTCGCGCGGCGACGGCGACAACGCGCTGGCGTCGGCGTACTGCGGCGTCGAGTTCGCGACCGGCGGCGGGCTGGCGGTCACCGGCGAGTGGCTCGACCGCGGCCGCTCCGACCGGTCGGAGCCGAAGGGCAGCCCGCGCATCATCGGCGACTCCGAGGTCGACAACCGCACCGTCTATCTCAACGGCGACATCCCGCTGGGCGAGCCGGCCGAGCTGTACTTCACCGCCGGCATGCAGAACCGCGACGCATCGTCGGCCGCGTTCGGCCGCGGTGGCCTCGGCACCGAAGACATTCCGTCACGCAACTCCGCGGCGATGTACCCGGACGGCTTCGTGCCCTTCATCGACGGCGTGCTCGACGACCGCTTCGCCATCGCCGGCGTGCGCGGCGATGCCGGCAACTGGCACTGGGACCTGTCGCAGACGCACGGCTACAACGAGCTGCGCTACACCATCAACAACACCCTCAACGCCTCGATCGCCCACCTGGACCTCCTCGAAGGCGGCACCGGCATCAGCCCGGACAGCTTCGACGCCGGCGGCTTCTCGTTCGAGCAGGACACCA
This sequence comes from Lysobacter sp. CC-YZS074, assembly GCF_056739745.1. Classification (NCBI taxonomy): domain Bacteria; kingdom Pseudomonadati; phylum Pseudomonadota; class Gammaproteobacteria; order Lysobacterales; family Lysobacteraceae; genus Lysobacter; species Lysobacter sp. CC-YZS074. Next base: position 2,943,626 of record NZ_CP200301.1, read on the forward strand.
CCAACCTCGACGTGTCGCGCTATTTCGATGGCGTGCTCAACGGCATGAACCTCGCGTTCGGCCTGGAGCACCGCGAAGAGCGCTACCGCATCCGCGCCGGCGAGCCGGGTTCCTACATAGACGCGGACGGCGCCGGCGAGGGCGGCAATCCGGGCAGCCAGGGTTTCCCCGGCTTCCAGCCGTCGGACGTTACCGACCGCAGCCGCGACAGTGACGCGGCCTACGTCGACCTCGAGTTCGACCTGACCGATCGCTTCCTGCTTGGCGTGGCCGCCCGCTACGAGGATTACAGCGACTTCGGCTCCACCCTCAATGGCAAGCTCGCGATGGCGTTCGAGGTCAGCGACACGCTGCTGTTGCGCGGCTCGGCCAGCACCGGCTTCCGCGCGCCGTCGCTGCAGCAGAAGTACTTCTCCTCGACCATCACCGACTTCATCGCCGGCGAGCCGGTCGACGTGGTGATCGCCGCCAACGACAGCGAACTGGCGCGTGCGGCCGGCATCCCCAACCTGACCGAGGAAACCTCGCAGGGCGGAACGCTGGGCCTGACCTGGACGCCGCGCGACAACCTGTCGCTGACCCTGGACGCCTACCGCATCGATATCGAGGACCGGGTGGTGCTCAGCGGCGAGTTCGACACCAGTGATCCCGCCATTGGACCCATTCTCGAATCGATGGATGTCGGCCTGGCGCGGTTCTTCTTCAACTCCGCCGACACCCGCACCCAGGGCATCGACCTGACCGTCGCCCACGACATGCCGCTGGGCGACGGCGAGCTTTCGACCTGGCTCGGGGTGAACTACAGCAGGACCGAGATCACCCGGGTCAACACGCCGCCGGAACTCGCCGGACGCGAGGACGTGCTGATGAGCGAGCGCGACCGGTTGTTCCTCGAATACGGCGCGCCGCGCCGCAAGGCGGTGCTCGGCTTCGACTACGCGCTGGCACCGTGGGACTTCAGCCTGAAGGTGATCCACTTCGGCGAGCAGACCCTCGGCACGTGGTCGGGGCCGCCGGTGTACCAGCACTACGCGGACAAGACCTCGGCCGATGCCAGCGTGTCGTACTCGTTCAACCCGGAGACCAGGCTCACCGTCGGCGCGGCCAACGTGTTCGACGTGTTCCCGACCCGGCAGAACCCCGACGAGACCGACAACGGCCACGTGTTCGAGAGCGTGCAGTTCGGCCTCAACGGCACCGCGTACTTCGCGAGGCTGTGGCACCGGTTCTGAGGCGTGATGCCTGACGTCCGGCCCCGGCGCTGCGCCTGGCGCCGGGCCACGTGCCGCGCCGGATTCGACGAACCGCTCACCCTAACCGGCGGCCGCGGGGCGTCCGCCTCCTCAGTCCACCGGCGTGTCCCGTACCTCGCGATCGAAGCACTGCCGGCCCCGGCCGTGGCTCCACGCGTCGGGAACGGCACCGTCGCGGGTGACCGCGGTGTCGGTGGCGAAGCTCGCGCAGAGGCGGTATCCGCGCGGGCCGGTCGCCTCATAGCCGTACGGCGTGCCGTCGGCCGGGTCGGTCGCATTGATGCGCTGCCCGGGCTGCCGCGCAAGGGCGGCCAAGTCCGGCGGCAGGGCGTCGTACTGGCGCACGTGCAGCTCGACCAGCTGGGCGATGTGCTGCAGGTCGTTGATCCGACGCTGGTCGAGGCGGAGCTCGCGTTGCGCGGCGGGCGAGCCGATCACCGCGACCGCCGCAACCACGGTGGCCGCCACCACGACGCTGGCGACGATTGCGAGCCAGCGGCCCGTCCCGCTGCGGTCGACGGCGCTCACGGCTCGCGCTCCTCGCGGCGCAGGTCCAGCAGGTAATGGCCGAACACCGTGCCGGCGATCACCGCCACCACCAGCACCTTCAACGCGAACCGCACCGTCAGCTCGCCGCCCAGCACGTTGTAGACCAGCGTGATCATGTCGCCGATCAGCACCGTGGCGGCGACGAACAGGGTCAGGTAGGTCAGCCAGCGGCGCACGGGCGACAGGCGCTTGACCGGATTGCGTGCGAGCTCGCGTGCCAGGTGGCGCGCCACGAACAGGAACACCGGGAACGCGATCACCAGCGAGGCGACCGACCAGCGCATTGAGTGCGCCGCCTGGCCGATCGCGTAGGCCGGATCGGCCGGATCGGGGAACGCGCGGTTGACCAGGTCGAACAGCAGGCTGCCCAGGTGCCAGGCGGACAGGTACAGGGTGGCGAACAGGACCAGGTGCAGGAACGCATCGCGCGGCGACAGGTAGGGGCGCGGCTTCGGCACCGGCACCGGGAAATCCACCGCGGCGAAGGCGCCAAGTGCGCTGTGGATCTGCTCGGACGGCCAGCCGGCGTCGGCGAGCGTAGCCTCGATGGCGTCGCGCGACGCCCCCCTGGCCAGCGCCTCGCGTACGAACAGTTCGAGATCCTGCGTGCCTGCGGCCATGGCGGCTCCGTGGTAGTCGTCGGCAATGGCGTAGACGGTAGCGGAAAGTCCCGGGCCGCGTTGTCGTTGGGCCGGCCGGGATGCCCATCCCACGCCACGGCCGTTTCATCGCGATATTCCACGGTCCGTCGCACCGGCCACCGCGGCGGCGCAACCGCTCGCTATGCTCCGCCGCAATCACTCCCTTGGGCTTTCCCCGTGATCAAGAGCACCTTCTTCGTCCTGCGCCTCGCCATCGCCTGGATGCTGGCGATCTTCCTGGTCGCGGCGCTGTGGTCCAACCTGCCGCTGATCGGCTGGATCGAATGGCCGATCATCCTGGCCGGGATGATCACGATGGCACTGGTGGTCGCCGGTGCGCTGTCGCACCTGGGCCGGGTCAGGCTGATCGCCGGTCGCATCGACAAGTCGACCCTGGCCAACCGCCAGCGCCGCCAGATCGAGATTCCGTTCGAGGCTGGTGAGGCGTTCGACCTGCTCGACGCCGCGATCCGCGAGCTGCCGCGCATCGAGCACGTCGAGAGTGCGCGCGACAGCCTGCAGGTCCGCGCCCGCGTCGGCCGCCCGAAAACCTACGGCGAGCACTCGCTGGGCCGCTGGAACCCGCTGCTGTGGTGGTTCGGCATCCCGCGCAACCAGATCCTCGCCACCGTCACCCCCGGCCACGACAGCGGCAGCGTCACCCTGATCTGCGAGCCCGAAAGCCCGGCGTGGAGCGACTGGTTCCTGGTCGACGACGCCACCAACTTCGAAAACGCCGAGGCGATCTCCCGCGCGATCACCCGCCGGGTCGCCGAGCGCCGCCGCGGCGAGAAGGCCGACGCCGCGCAGACCGCGACCGAGAAGGAGCTCACCGTCGCCCGGCTGAGCCTGCTGCACGCGCAGGTCGAGCCGCACTTCCTCTACAACACGCTGGCCAGCGCGCAACTGCTGACCCGCAGCGACCCGGCCCGCGCCGACGAGATGCTCGGCCATCTGATCCAGTACCTGCGCCGCTCGCTGCCGAGCACCGACGAGGAAATGTCGACCCTCGGCGCCGAACTGGAACGCGCGATCGCCTACCTGGAGATCCTCAAGATCCGCATGGGTTCGCGCCTGCAGGTGCAGGTCGACGTGCCCGAGCCGCTGCGCACCACCGCGCTGCCGCCGATGATGCTGCAGACCCTGGTCGAGAACGCGATCAAGCACGGCCTGGAGCCGCGCACCGGCGGCGGCACCGTGTGGATCCGCGCGCGCCGCAACGACGGCGAGGTCGCGGTGACGGTGGCCGACGATGGCGACGGCTTCAACGCCAAGACCAGTGGCACCGGCATCGGCCTGAAGAACGTGCGCGAGCGGCTGCGGCTGGGCTTCGGCGGCAAGGCTTCACTGGCGGTGGTGGCCAACTTCCCCGCCGGCGTGGCCGCCACGATCACGGTGCCGGCACCGGCGCGGGAGGTCGACCATGTCTGAGCCGAATGCTTCCGCCCCGCGCGCCGGCGGCCCCACCTGCATCGTGGCCGAGGACGAGGCGCTGCTGCGCCGCGCCCTGCTTGACCGCCTGGCCACCGCCTGGCCGCAGCTGACCGTGGTGGCCGAGTGCGAGGACGGCGCCCACGCCCTCGAAGCGCTGGCCGAGCACCGCCCCGACGTCGCCTTCCTCGACATCCGCATGCCGGGGCTCACCGGGCTGGAAGTCGCCGCCGCCGCCGCGCAGGCCAGCCCGCTCACCCGGATCGTGTTCGTCACCGCCTACGACCAGTACGCCATCGACGCCTTCGAGCGCGGCGCGATCGACTACCTGCTCAAGCCGGTGACGCCCGAGCGGCTGGCCGCCACGGTCGAGCGCCTGCAGGCGCGCAGCGGCGACAATGAGGCCGCGCGCCTGGCCGCGCTGCTCGAGCGCCTGGGCCCGGAACTCGCCGCCGCCCGCCCGCGTGCGGACGCACCGCCGCCGCTGACCTGGATCACCGCGAGCGCCGGTCGCGAGACGCGCCTGATCCTGGTCGACGAAGTCGCCTACTTCCGCGCCGACAACAAGTACACGACGGTGGTCACCGCCGACGGCGAGGCGCTGCTGCGCACGCCGATCCGCGAGCTGCTCAACATGCTGGACACCCACACCTTCAAGCAGATCCACCGCTCCACCATCGTCAACCTGAAGGCGATCGCCGGGGTGGTCCGCGACGACAGCGGACGCGGCACGGTACGGCTCAAATCGCGGGCGGAAACCCTCGCCGTCAGCGCGCCCTTCATGACGCTGTTCCGTCACATGTGACCGCCCGGCGCGTCCGGTCCACGGCCCGCGGCAACCCCGCGGCCGCCGGCGGCATCCCACCACCACTCCTCCGAGGTGACCCGTGAACAAGTTCATCGCCCTGTGCTCCTTCGTACTGTCGCTGCTCGGCGTCGACCTGGGCGCGAGCACCCAGGTGCATCGCGCGGTCGCCGATGGCATCGACACCCTGTACAGCCGCACCACGGTAGAGGCCGGCGTGGCGCGCTTCGAATGCCTGCGCAGTGCCAGCGGGCAATGCCACTACGCGGTGCTCGCCAGCCGTTGCGGGGATGCCGCGCCCGCTGCGGCGGAGAAATGCTCCACGGTGCCGGTCGACCGCTTCGCCGTCGCCAGCGGCCACAGCCGCCAGATTCCCGGCCTGCGGCGGTTCGACCTGTGCGTCGGCACCGAACCCGGGAACGCGGTGCGCGACTGCGACATTCCCGAGCCGATCGCCGCTCGTTGACCGGCAGGCCGCAGTGCCTGAACGGCCGCGGACCCTTCACATGCATCTTCCGATGTCTTAACGACGCCACCGGCAATCTCCGGGCGTGGTCGTCGGCATGTCCGCCGGCCGTAGCGACCCGGCGCTCCTTCCCGGGGCCCCACGAGAGGAGGATCACATGAGCCGTTTGAACATTTCCGCGTTGACGCTCGCGCTGCTGGGTTCGCTGGCGCTGGCCGGCTGCGCCGAGGACAACACCACCGCCGACATCGACGCCAACACGCCGGCCACCACCGCGGCGACCGAGCCGGTGATCGACGACACCACCACCGCGATGGACGACTCGCTCCAGACCACCGACGAGCTGAACGACACGTCCACCATGGGCGACGCGACCAACCCGTACCAGGATCCGACGCTGGAAACGCAGCCGGACCCGAACGACCCCACCCAGATGAACGACGCGACCGATCCGACCGAACCGCTGCCGGACAACGAGCCGCAGCAATAACCGAAGGGGCAACGGCCCACAGGGCGCGGCCAAGGCCGCGCCTTTTCTTTTCGAGCGGGCACACCCACCAGGACCATCGTCGAGCGCCGATCGCCACAGATCCCTGCCAGGACGCTCCCGTATGCGGCATCCTTGCGCGATGTCGCTTCTCCCGTCGCGCGTTCCGCTCCTCCGTTCGCCCCCGCGCTGGCTCGCGCTCGCCGCGGGGCACCCGTCCGCCCTGCTGCTGGCCGCGCAGCTGATGAGCCTGCTGGTCTACCCGGCGATGGACGACACGCGCGATGGCCGTGTCGTGTTCGGCGCCGTCGCGCTGGTGGTGGTGCCGCTGACGGTCTGGGTGGTACGCAGCAGCCGCTCGACCAACTGGGTCGCGTGGGCGCTGGCGGTGCCGGCGATCGCGTTGTCGTTGACGGCGATCGCGCTGGACCGCCCCGGCATGGTGGCCGGCTCGGCCGCGCTGGAATCGGCGCTGTACTTCTACGCCGCGGCCGCGCTCATCCGCTACATGCTCGAAGACCACCGGATCAGCGTGGACGAACTGTTCGCCGCCGCCGCGACGTTCACCCTGCTGGCCTGGGGCTTCGCTTACGCCTTCCTGGTCTGCCAGGCGCTGTATCCGGGCAGCTTTACCGGCATGATCGAACCCGACCGCGACCGGCGCTGGATCGAGCTGCTATTCCTCAGCTTCGCGACCCTGTCGGGCACCGGCAACGGCGACATCATGCCGATCGGCGCGCAGGCCCGCGCGGTGGTGATGCTGGAGCAGTTCGCCGGCGTGGGCTACATCGCCGCGGTGGTCGGCCGGGTGATCGGCCTGACGCTCACCCGCGAGCGCACCCGCCGCAACCGCTGAGGCTCAGCGCCGGTCCAGCGTGACCCGCAGCACCGGCACCGTGGTGACGTCGTCGACGCCCTTGAAGGCGGCGATGCGCTCGCGCAGGTCGGCCAGCATCGACGGCGTGTCGGCCTGCACCAGCACCAGCAGGTCGATCTCGCCGGCAACGCTGTGGCAGGTGCGCACCGCCGGCAGCCCGGCCAGCAGCGGCATCACGTCGTCGCAGCTGAAACCCTCGGCGTAGCGCAGGAACAGCCACGCCTGCAACGGGTCGCCGCCGCTGCCCAGCCGCACGGTGTACTGCGCGATCACCCCGCCCGACTCGAGGCGCTGCAGGCGCTCCTGCACGCTGCTGCGCGACAGGTCGACCGCCTTGGCCAGCGCGACGGTGGACAGCCGCGCGTTGTCCTGCAGCAGGGCGATGAGCTTGCGGTCGGTGGCGTCGAGCGGCTTCAAGGCGGGCCTTCGATGTGGCGGTGCGCCCGTCATTCTGCCGGGTTGAGACCGGCGCGGGCAGGCGCGCATCGTGGCGCCTGTCCACACCATCGACGAAACCAACGATGACCTTCGCCCTCGACGTACCCACCGCATTGATCCCGATCGACGTGCAGCAGGCCTTCGACCTGGGGGCCAGCAGCAACCCCGCGATGGAGGCCAACGGCCTGCGCCTGCTGGCGGCGTGGCGCGGCACGGGACGGCCGCTCATCCACGTGCGCCACGATTCGGTCCAGCCCGGTTCGCCGTTCCGCCCCGGCCAGCCCGGCAATCCGCTGCGCCCCGGCTTCGAGCCGCAGGGCGACGAGCCGCTGGTCAGCAAGTCGGTCAACGCCGCCTTCATCGGCACCGACCTCGACCTGCGCCTGCGCCGGCTCGAAGTGCAACAGGTGGTGCTGTTCGGCCTGACCACCGACATGTGCGTGTCGACCAGCGCGCGGGTGGCGGCCAACCTCGGCTACCGCACCGTCGTGGTCGGCGACGCGACCGCCTGCTTCGACCTGGTGGACGCGGGCGGCGCGACCGTGCCCGCGTCGGAGATCCACCGCGCGCACCTGGCGACGCTGCATGCGGAGTTCGGCACCGTGGTCGGCACCGACGAGGTGATCGCCGCGCTCGGATAACTTGGTACCGTGCCCGCCTGTGCCCGCCCGACCCCCGGACCCGCCCGTGCCGCCACTACGCACCGTCAACGTCACCCGATACATCGAACCGCTGCGCGAGGGCGGCTCGATGCCCGCCGTGGTGGAGGCCGACGACGACGGCATGTACGTGCTCAAGTTCCGCGGCGCAGGCCAGGGGCCGAAGGCGCTCGTCGCCGAACTGGTCTGTGGCGAACTCGCCCGCGCGCTCGGGCTGCCGGTGCCCGAGCTCGTCCTTGTCGAACTCGACCCCGCACTGGCACGCACCGAGCCGGATCCGGAGATCCAGGAACTGATCCGCGCCAGCGCCGGACTCAACCTGGCGCTCGACTACCTGCCCGGTTCGATCAACTTCGACCCGGTGGCCGAGGACCCCGACCCCACGCTCGCCTCGGCGGTGGTCTGGTTCGATGCGTTCACCAGCAACGTCGACCGCAGCTTCCGCAACCCCAACCTGCTGGTCTGGCACGACGCGCTGTGGCTGATCGACCACGGCGCCGCGCTCTACTTCCACCACGGTTGGGACGGATCGCAGGGGCCGGCGGCGAGCCGGTTCCCGATGGTGCGCGAGCACGTGTTGCTGCCCGCCGCCAGCGTGATCGAGGCCGCCGACGCGCGGCTGGCGCCGCAGGTCACCCCGGACCTGCTGCAGGACATCCTCGCCCGCGTACCGGACGGCTGGCTGGCCGGCCCGGACGCGTGGACCGATCCCGCCGGCACGCGCGCGGCCTATGTCGAGCATTTCCTGCAACGTCTCGCGCACCGCCGCGGCTTCGTCGAGGAGGCCCTGCGTGCACGCGACTGACAGCTATGACTACACCGTGGTGCGGGTGGTGCCGCGGGTCGAGCGCGGCGAGTTCATCAACGCCGGCGTGATCCTGTCGTGCGAGTCCATGCGCTTCCTCGAAGCGCGCTTCGAGCTCGACGAAACGCGCCTGCGGGCGCTGGACCCGACGGTGGACATCGGCGCGGTCCAACGGCACCTGCAGGCAATCGCCCGGATCTGCGCCGGTGGACCCGACGCCGGTCCGATCGGCGCACTGCCGCGGCGCGCCCGCTTCCACTGGCTGACGGCGAAGCGCAGCTCGATCATCCAGACCGCGCCGGTACACATGGGCCACTGCAGCGATCCGGCCGGCTCGCTGCAGCACCTGCTCGACCGGATGGTGCGGGTGCCCGCCGGCTAGCCCGATGCCGGCGGACCGCGGCTCAATCTTGCCCGCGCCGCGGCAACACCCAGTCCGGCCGGATGAAGTGGCAGGTGTAGCCCTCCGGGTAGCGCTCCAGATAGTCCTGGTGCTCGGGCTCGGCCTCCCAGAAGTCACCGGCCGGCGCGACCTCGGTCACCACCTTGCCGGGCCACAGTCCGGAAGCCTCGACGTCGGCGATGGTGTCCGCGGCCACGCGCTGCTGCTCCGGCGAGGTGAAGTAGATCGCCGAGCGGTACGAGCTGCCGCGGTCGTTGCCCTGCCGGTCCGGCGTGGTCGGGTCGTGGATCTGGAAGAAGAACTCCAGCAGCCGGCGGTAACTCATGTGCTCCGGGTCGAACACGATCTCGATCGCCTCGGCGTGGCTGCCGTGGTTGCGGTAGGTCGCGTTGGGCACGTCGCCGCCGCTGTAGCCGACCCGGGTCGAGACCACGCCGGGCAGCTTGCGGATCAGGTCCTGCATGCCCCAGAAGCAGCCGCCGGCCAGCACTGCGCGCTCGGTGTTCATCGCCCGCCCTCCCTGGACACGTCCTCGCCACTCTTCACCTGATCGAGGTACGCACCATAGCCCTGCGCTTCCATCTCCTCGCGCGGGATGAACCGCAGCGACGCGGAGTTGATGCAGTAGCGCAGCCCGCCGCGGTCCATCGGGCCGTCCGGGAACACATGGCCGAGGTGGCTGTCGCCATGGGTCGAGCGCACTTCTGTGCGGATCATCCCGTGCGAGGTGTCGCGGATCTCGCTGACGTGCGCCGGCTCGATCGGCCGGGTGAAGCTCGGCCAGCCGCAGCCGGACTCGAACTTGTCGCTGGAGGCGAACAGCGGCTCACCGGACACAATGTCGACGTAGATGCCCGGCGCCTTGTTGCCCAGGTACTCGCCGGTGCCGGGATGTTCGGTGCCGCTCTGCTGGGTGACGCGGAACTGCTCGGGAGTGAGCTTCGCGATCACGTCGGGGTCTTTGCGGTACTGGGACATGGAGCTCTCCTGCAACGGCGGGGACTCTCAGTGGATGGGGCCCGCCAGACGGAACTCAACGCGGCACCGACGCGCGGTGCCGCGTCCGGAAACGGCGAGAATCGGCCGGCTTTGCGGCCTACGGTTGCGGCGTCCATCCACCAGGAGCCCGCATGAACTTCCGCATCACCGGCCTGTCACCCCAGCCCTTTCTGCCGCTTTACGGGCTGTCCGACGTGGCGCTCGCCGAACACGGTGCGCAACGCTGGATTGCCGAAGCCGGCTCGCGCCTGCCCGACCGCATCGAACTGCGCGACGCCGCGGCGGGTGAAACGCTGCTCCTGGTCAACCACGTCCACCAGCCCGCCGACACGCCCTACCGGGCGAGCCACGCGATCTTCGTACTCGAGGGTGCGGCCGACGCCTATGACCGCGTGGGCGAGATCCCCGGCGCGATGCGCAGTCGCGTGCTGTCGCTGCGCGCATTCGATCGCGCGCACCTGATGGTCGATGCCGAACTGGTCGACGGGCGCGACGCGAAAGGCGCCATCGGCCGCCTGCTGGCGAACGCGCGCGTCGACTACATCCAGGCCCACTACGCCACCCGCGGCTGCTACGCCGCTCGAATCAGCCGGGCGTAGAGGCCAGTGTGGCGCTGGGCGACAGTCGATCCCTGCCGTGGCGGGAACACCCCGCCATGCACGGAACGCGGTCAGCCGTCACCCGGCACATCGCGGACGCGACCGGTCAGGGCGTTCCCGACTCCGGTGCGCGGCTCGGGTCGTCCTTGGCGCGGCCACCCTCATCCTGTCCGGACGTACGTATGTCCTGCTGGTCGCGCTTGCGCGCGTCGCCCTCGCGGCTTTGCGGCACGCCGTCTTTTGCCCCGCCTTGGCCCGCTTGCTGCCGGCCCACCACGTCCTCCCGGTTGCCACGGACTTCGGCTTCTTCAGTCCGCACGGCAGCGTCGGCGTCGGCGTCGGAACCGTGCGGCTCATCGCTCTTGCCTCCAAGCGCCGGCAACAGTACCGCGACGGTCCAGTAACCAAGCGCCAGCCCGCCGATGACGACCACGATTTCGGTGAAGGTCATTGCGCCACTCCTTCCATCAGCGCCGCGCGCTGCTCCGCCAAGGTACCGGCCCCCGGACCGTTCGACGGGAGGTACGACAGCATGTCGTCGATGCGGCGCACGGCGGCCTGGCGGAATGCATGCCCACCCACGACGCCGAGCACCCGCGGTGCGTCGTGCAGTCCGATCCGCTCGACGCGACCGCTCAGCTTGCGCACGATGTTGATCGCGAACGGCGCGCACAGCAGACACTCCAGCGCCAGCGACACCACGGCAGCCGGCGTCAGCTCAAGCACCCGCCGGTACCGCCACAGCCGCCAGACGATCGAGCCGACCACGGCATACACCGCCCCCATCCAGCCAAGCAGCTCGATGCCGGTACCGAAGGCACGCAACACCAGAGGGAGGCCGGGGAAGAACAGCAGCATCAACACCGTCGCGCGTCGGCCGAACGGATGCAGTGCGGCGAGAAAGTGGCCGACGTCATTGCCGGGCACGTCGCGTCCCGGCACCAGCCGCTCCACCGAGACCGGCAGCAACGCACGCGCCGGTCGCAGCAGGTCGGGCAACAAGGGACGCCGCCCGGCGACCAGCACGACGGCGCCATCACGCACGCGCCACCGTCCTCGACCACCCTCCATCACGAACTCGCCGACATACAGCAGCCGGACGGCATCCAGCACGTACATCGCCAGCGCGCCCGTCACCAGCAGCAGCTCGGAGGCCGCGATCACTCCTTGTCTTTCTTCTTCAGCAGCGACTTGAGCCACGCCCCCAGCCCGACCAGCCCGGCGAGCAGCAGCTTCCAGGTGGCGGCGAAGAACGCCGCGATGGCACCGAAGAAACCCTTCTTTCCCGCCACCGCCACCGCACCGCCGGTGATGAGCGCGGCCAGACCGTACTCCGCCACGCGATCGCCGGGCACGTAATCGGCGTAGCGCTCGCCCGGGTTGTACGCGAAGCCGTCCATGCTCGCCTTGAACTCGGCCATGCCGGCGTCGAAGTTATCCGGCTGCGCGACCACCTGCACGCTCATCGTGCCCTTCCGGCCCAGCACACGCGTGTTGTAGTTGATGGTCACGTTGCCCGACGCCGGATCGCTCAGGCGCGTTGCCCATTCGAGCGCTTTCGTGTCCGGGTTGTAGCGCGGCGGCACCTGCCAGCCGTCGATGTGCAGTTCCGGCCAGCCGCGGCGGCGCCGTTCTTCGTTGGACGCCTCCTGGCTTTCGCGCAGTGAGGCCAGGAGTTCATCGGCGTCGAGCGCTTCTGTGTCCTCGACGTAACCTTCGTCGAAGAACGAGAAGTAGGCCTCCCACTTGTCGCTGGTCGGGCCGAACAGGTACTCCTCCCCGCTCGGCACGTTCTCGGTCCATTCGACATAGCGCCGGGTCTCGTCGGCATCCAGGAAGACGTAATCCTCCGGAATTTCGATCGCCGCGCGGCTCCCGATCGCTCCGGTGCCCGGCCCACGCTGCCAATCAAACTCGATCTGCGGCTGACCGGCCTCCTGGGCCTGCGCCGCATCCCCCGCGCACAGCATCGCCAGCAGCGCTGCGGCTGCAAAAAGCTTCTTCATCACTCACCCCTGGTTTCAGTTCGTCGCATCGGCGCGCCATCCCCATGGCGCCGCCCCGCGGATCATCGCCGGTGCATTCGATGGTGTCACCACTTTCGCGACCAAAAGCTTCCGGGCCCGCCGCAACCTCCTGGCGCGCACCGCCGCTTCCTGCCGAAAAACCCGGCGGGCCGGCAAGCGGCCCGCCCTGACGGCCTACTTGCGGATCACCTGCTCATGCCCCTCCAGCGCGGCGGACAGACCCGGCACGCCGCTGGCGCCGGTCGGCACGCTGATGCTGGAGCCGTCGAAATCGTCGCCGATCGGCTCGGCGCGACCACCCAGGCACTGCGCGAGGAAGCCCTCGGCCACCGCGTTGAACGCCAGGCTGTTCTCCGGCCGTGCGAAGCCGTGGCCTTCGTCGGGGAACAGCACGTAGGTCACCGGGATGTCGTTGGCCTGCATCGCCGCGACGATCTGGTCGGACTCGGCCTGCTTCACCCGCGGGTCGTTGGCGCCCTGGCCGATCAGCAGCGGTTTGCTGATCTTCTCCGCATGGGTCAGCGGCGAACGCTCGGTCAGCCACGCGCGACCTTCCTCGGTGCGCGGGTCGCCCATGCGCTTGGCCAGCTGCTCGTAGAAGCTGGCCCAGTACGGCGGCACGGTGCCCAGCAGCGTGTTGAGGTTGGACGGACCGACGATGTCGACGCCGCAGGCGAACGCGTCCGGGGTGAAGGTCAGCCCGGCCAGCGTGGCGTAGCCGCCGTAGCTGCCGCCCATGACCGCGACCTGGTCGGCGGTGGTGACACCTTCGTCGACCGCCCACTGCACCGCGTCGAGCAGGTCGTCGTGCATCTTGCCGGCCCACTCGCCGTTGCCGGCGTTGGTGAAGTCCTTGCCGAAGCCGGTGGAGCCGCGGAAGTTGACCGACAGCGTGGCGTAGCCGCGGTTGGCCAGCCACTGGTCGTAGGCGCTGTAGCCGTAGCTGTCGCGCGCCCACGGGCCGCCATGGACGAACAGCACCATCGGCACCGGCCGGTCGGCCTTGCCGTCGCCGTCGGGGTCGGCGCTGCGGGGCAGCGACAGGTAGCTGACCAGCATCTTGCCGTCACGCGACTCGATCTCCTGCGGCCACTGCGGCACCAGCGGCTTGCCGTCCAGTTCGGGCCGCGCGGAGAACAGCTTCGTCAGCGTCCCGCCGTTGCCGCGGTCGTAGCGGTAGTAGGACACCGGGTCTTCGGCTGCCGAGTAGGTGACGATCCAGACCTTGTCGTCGCGGGTCCGTGCGTTGATGCCGATCTCGCCGGGGCCGATCGCCTGCAGCTTTTCCAGGTCCGCCCGGATGGACGGATCGACCGGCTGCCATTCCTCGCGCAGGTAGTTCACCGCGACCGCCTGCACCTCGCCGGTGGTGGGATGGGCAAGCGAATGGCCGACATCGGCGCGCGCGTCCTCCAGCACCAGGGTCCGCTCGCCGCTGGCGACGTCGACGGCGTACAGCGCCGCGGTGTTGCGGCCACGCGAATCCAGCATGTACAGCGTGCTGCCGTCGGCGGTCAGGCCGGCCGGCGTGGTGGTCATCGAGTCCTCGAAGGGGATGTCCGAGTACACCTTCCAGCCGCCGTTGCCGTCGGGTTGCAGGATGTCGCTGCCGCCGTCGTCGCGCGAACGGGTGGCGTAGCGCACCTGCAGGTGGTCGTCGGCGAGGTAGCCGCCGATCCGTGCATCGTTCTTCTCCAGCAGCGTGCGTTCGCCGGTGGCGAGGTCGACCTTGTACAGGTCATGCCAGGCCGGGTCGCGGTCGTTCATGCCGACCAGGATCGTGTCCGGCTGCGAGTGGCTCGCGCCGACCACCATCGCGGTGGTCTTCGGGTACGGCGTCAGGTCGGTCGCGGTGCCGGTCGCGACGTCGACGCCGTAGAGGTGGAAATCCTCGTCGCCGCCGGTGTCCTGCATGTACAGCAGGGTGCCCGGCCGGTACGACCACGAGTAGTTGCGGATGCCGCGCGTGGTGTCATTGGTCACCGGACGCGCGGCGTCGGGATTGTCGGCCGGCGCGACCCAGACGTTGAGCACGCCGTCGACCGGCGCGACCCAGCTAAGGTACCGGCCGTCCGGGCTGATCATGACCATCGCGCGCTCGGGGTTGCCGAACAGCGCCTCGCGCGCAATCAGCTCGGTGCCGGCAATGCGCTCGGCGGCGGTCGGTGCGGACTGCGCCAGCGCGGTGGACACCGACATGGCGAGGATGAGGCCTGCGACGGGAATAAGCGGTCTTTGCATCTGGAGCTCCTTGGGGATGTCGGACAGGACAACGGGAAATCCGGCCCAGTAGAGCAGTTGTCCGGATCACGCTTCCATGGGACCGACGACAGGGGCTGCGGATGTGACGCCCGGGTTAGCGGTTTCCCAGCACCAACGCGGTCAGCGGGTTCGCCGGATCCGACAGCAGCTTGGCCGTCAGCAACAGCGCCATGATCACCAGCAGCGGGCGGATCACCTTGCCGCCGACGCGCAGCGCGAGGTGCGCGCCGACCTGCCCGCCGGCGATGCTCGCCACCGCCATCATCAGGCCGACCGCCCACAGCACCTGGCCGCCGATGACGAGCGTGATAAGTGCGGCGACGTTGCTGGCGAGGTTGAGGAACTTGGTGTGCGCGGTCGCCGACACCAGCCCCATGCCGAACAGCGCGACCAGCACGGTGGTCAGGAACGAACCGGTGCCGGGCCCGAAGAAGCCGTCGTAGAAGCCGATCGCGGTGACGATGCCGACCAGCGCGCCGGCGCCGAGGCGGCTGTGGCGGTCCTCCTCCGACGCTTTCGGCGCGACGGTGAAATAGATCACCATCAGGATCAGCAGCACCGGTATCAGCCCGGCCAGGAACGCCGGGTCGACCCGCTGCAGCACCCATGCGCCGACCGCCGATCCGAGGAACGCTCCGATCGCGGGCCTGAGAAAGCGCCCGAAGTCGATCCGCCCCTTGCGCGCAAATGCGACCACCGCGCTGGCGGTGCCGAAGCTGCTCTGCAGCTTGTTGGTCGCGATCGCATGCACCGGCGGCACCCCGGCGGCCATCAGCGCCGGGATTGTCAGCAGTCCGCCGCCACCGGCGATCGCGTCGATCACGCCGGCCACGAACGCCACCGCCATCAGCAGGGCGATGACCTCGACGCCAAGTTCCATGGGTGCCTGCGCGGTTGTCGACGGGCCGGCATTATCGGCCGGCACGCATGAACATGCCGGCGCTCGGGTTGCCCGGGAGTGGCGGATCAGCGTGCCGGCGTTGCCTGGACCGCCACGGCAGGCGCGGACTCCGGCCGAGCGCCCATCCCGAACAACGGCCGCAACCATGCCACGCGGCGGATCACCAGTTCGGTGACGAGCACGCAGCCCAGCGCGGTCGCACCGACCAGCGCCAGCGGCTCCATCCACGGCCCCAGCGGCAGCGACGCCAGCCACACCCCGGCGACGACGGTGATGGTCTGGTGCAGCACGTACCACGGGTAAACCGACGCGCTCGCCCACGGCAGCCAGCGGAACGGCCGGTTCAGCACGTGGTGGCCCCAGCCGAGTACCAGCAGCAGCCAGGTCCAGGCATTGAGGCGCTGGGCGACGTCGTACAGCGCGCGCTCCGCGCTTGGTTCGGGCTCGGTGGTGAAGCGCAGCCACTGGAACGCGGCGAACGTGCACAGCGCCGCGCCCAGCAGCCACCAGCGCCGCCTGCGCAGTTCGGCCCACAGGCCTGCGTCGGCGCCGATCCAGTAGCCGTAGAGGAACATCGCCCCGTACTGCGCGTGCATGTGCCAGTCGTGCAGCAGGTCGTGGGTGGTCGGGAAGCGCGCCGACAGCGTCCACGTCGCCAGCACCAGCGGCGCGACCGGCAGCAGCCACAGCCGCCATCCGCGCATGCCGGCGAACCAGCCGCCGACCACCGTGCCCACGCGACCGCGCAGCAGCGGCAGCAACGCTGCCAGCAACAGCGAGTACGCTAGCAGGTACGGCAGGTACCACAGGTGGTTCCAGGTCACGCCGACGTGCGAACCGTCGAACGCTCCGTCCGGCCACGGCTGGAAGGTGAAGTAGGCGGCGAGGAACTGCAGGTAGCCGCCGTCGAACGCGCCGTTGGCCTGCGCCTGCAGCCAGGCCTGCGGCGGCACCACCACCGCCATGCCGAACAGCAGCGGCACCAGCAGCCGTTTCGCCCGGGACCAGGCGAACCCCGGCGCCGTGACGCGGCGCAGCAGGAAGTGCACCGCCACGCCGGAAATCAGGAACAGCAGCGACATCCGCCACTGGTTGACCAGGATCATCGGCCACTTGAGCCATTCGAACGAATGGCCGGATTTGACGTGCCAGCCCCAGTCCGGCACGTAGAACATGCCGACGTGATAGAGGATCAGCACGGCGAAGGCGAGCACCCGCAGGGCGTCGACGTCGTGGCGGCGGCCGCCCTCGGCGGCGTGGTCCGGGGCGCGGGTCAGCGGGGCGGGAGGCATCGGCCGGGTTCCTCGGGAAGGGACCGCAGGCTCGCGTCGCCGGGCGCCGCCCGCCAGCGGAAAGTGCCGTCCCGCGGCGTTCCGGGGACGAATGGCGGGAGCCGGGGACGGACGGCCGCGCTAGACTCGCCCGCCCGCCACAGGAGCGGTCACATCGCATCCCGCGCCCGCCCCCAACGCCGAGGACCGCCGTGCAGCCGCAGACCTATCTCCGCCACCGACGCCGCTACGAGATCGGCCTTTGGGTGCTGGCGGCCGCGGTCAACTGCACCGGCAACGCCATCACGGTCAATATCGACATGGCCAACAGCGGCCTCGACGTGGCGCGGTGGGAGCCTTGGGTATGGGAGGCGACCAGCGCCGTCACCTGGCTGGCGCTGATCCCGCTGCTGCTGTGGTTCACCGGGCGCTTCCCGCTGCAGGCCGGCCACTTCCGCCGCAGCGTGCCGGCCCACCTGCTGTTCACCATCCCGGTGTCGCTGCTGCACGTGCTGGGCATGGTCGCCCTGCGTGAGTTGGGCTATGCCGGCATGGGCGCCGAATACGACTTCGGCGGCTGGGCCGGGCGGCTGTGGTACGAGTACCTGAAGGACGTGCGCAGCTACATCCTGTTCCTCGCGCTGATCCACCTGTACCGCTTCGTGCTGCGCCGCTGGCAGGGCGAAGCCGGGTTCATCGCCGAGGGCGTCGAGGACGTGCCGCCCGAGCCGGTGGCCGACCGCTTCCTGGTCAAGAAGCTCGGCCGCGAGTTCCTGGTGCGGGTCGACCAGATCGACTGGATCGAAGCCTCGGGCAACTACGTCAACCTGCACGTCGGCGAGCGCGTCTACCCGCTGCGCGAGACGATGGCCGGCATCCAGCAGAAGCTCGACGGCCAGGGCTTTGCCCGCGTGCACCGCAGCGCGATCGTCAACCTCGACCGCGTGCGCGAGATCGAGCCGTTCGACACCGGCGACGCCCGCGCGCACCTGCACGGCGGCGGCACGGTCGCGGTGAGCCGCCGCTACCGCCAGGCGCTGAAGGAACGGCTGGCCTGACCGCCTCCCCAAGCCCAGGAGCCCCGATGACCGAGATCGCCATCCTCACCCCCGACCCGTCCGACGCCACCTTCGCGGCCCTGTGGCCGGGCGTCCTGCAGCGCCTGCAGCAAGCGTTGGCCGGCGCCGGCGTGCGCGCGGTGCCGACGCCGTGGACCGACCACCTCGACGACGCCGGCCGACTGGAACGGTTCCCGCTGGTGCTGCCGCTGATCGTCTGGGGCTACCACTACGTGCCCGAGCGCTGGCAGCAGGCCTGCCGGGCGTGGCAGGCCGCAGGCATCCGCCTTGCCAACCCCGCCGACGTGCTCGCGTGGAACGCCGACAAGCGCTATCTGGACCGGTTCGCGCAACGTGGCATCGCGGTGCCGCCGACCGTGTGGACACCGCGGGTGACGGCCGAACGGATCGAAGCCGCGTTCGCCAGCACCGGCGCCGGGCAGCTGATCGTCAAGCCCACCGTGTCCGGCGGCGGCTGGAAGACCCGGCGCCTGCGCCGTGGCGATGCGCTCGACGACGTAACGCACGACGGCGTGACGCATGACATCCCGGCCGGCGACGCGATGATCCAGCCCTACCTGCCGACCATCGAGACCGAAGGCGAAACCTCGCTGCTGTTCTTCGGCGGCCGCTTCAGCCACGCCGTCAACAAGCGGCCGGTCGCCGGCGAGTTCCGCATCCAGGTGCAGTACGGCGGGATCTACACGCCGGTGCCGACGCCGCCCACCGGCGCGCTCGCGCTGGCGGAGCAGACGCTGGCCGCGATCGACGCGCCGCTGCTGTACGCCCGCATCGACACCGTGCCGGACGTGGATGGCCGCTGGCTGCTGATGGAAGCCGAACTGATCGAGCCGGACTTCTACCTCGACACCGCGCCCGAAGCCGGCGCGGCATTCGGGCGTGCGGTGGCGGGACTGGTCGGGAGCGGAGCCTCGTTCGCGTCCGCCTCCCGCCCCTGAGCAGAACCCGCTCCACGCCCACGTTCCGGATTGTCATCATCGGCGCCCACGGCCAGTTCGGCCGGCGCATCGCGTCGGCGCTGGCGCGCGATGACCTGCTGGAGCTGGTGTTGACCGGCCGCAACCGGCACTCGGCCGAGGCATCGGCCGAAGGCAGCGGTCCGCATATCCCGGCGACCGCGGCGGTCGTGCTCGCGCGCAAGCTCGCACGCGGCGCACTGCCCGGCGGCGGTGCGCGCCCGTGTCTGGACCTGTTCACCCTCGACGAGTTCCTGCAGGCGTTGGACGGCCTGCCGATCCACGCCGCCACGTGCGCGCTGCCCACGGCAGGAAGCGATCGAGTTCCGCCGGCTCCGGAACCCGGCACTGCGCCCGCCGCCCGAACCACCGATAGCGGTTCCGCGCGGTAAGCCGGTAGCCCCGGTCGCGCCACCCGCGGGGCACCGCAAGCAGCATTTGCGCCACCACGCGCCAGCCACCGTCGAGTCCGTGCAGGACCCGGGCGATCGCGTCCGTGTCGGTCCACGCGCCGGCCTCGTCGACCACCAGGAACGACAGCGGATCGTCCGGATCGAGCCCGTGCCGGGACAGCAGTCCGCGCCCGGATGCCGACTGCATCGCCGCGAACCGGTACCGCGCTTCACGGTCGTACCGCAGCAGGAACCGCACCCAGCCATTGCACAGCACGCAGACGCCATCGAAGACGATGACTGCGCCGTCAGAGCGGGTCGACATGCAGCCACCCCCGGTAATGCACCAGCAGCCCAGCCGCTCGCACAGCAGGCCGTCGGCCGCCCAGAGGCGCGAGCGCATCGCGTGGCCACCGATGTTGACGCCCTGCCCCAGCTGCGGGCTCATCGCATGCGCGGCATCGCCAAGCAGCACGGCGCCCCCGCGATGCCAGGTCGAGTGCACCGTATCGCGGTAGCGCGCCCGGGCCAGGCTGCCGGGTACCATCAGGTCGATGACCGATTCCCGGTCTCCGTTGCGACCCGAGAACATGCGGTTCGCGCCGTAGTAGTTCCGGGCACGGCGTTGTTCCATCAATGCCTTGCGCTCCGCATCGGGCGTCGCCTCGAGGTTCTCGCGTTCCTGCACGTCCTGCACGATGGGACGGTCGGGGCGGTCGCCGACAGTCAAGCCACTGCGACGGCGTCCACCTGCTTCGATGCTGTTGAGCGCGCGACCACCTGGTCCTGTTCGAACTGGTCCATGCTCAGGTGCACACCGTGGCTCACCTTGCTGCCGGCGAAGACCAGCTCGCCGTTCTCGGTGCCCTCGTCGTTGAAGAACAGCATTCCCGCGACCTCGCGTTCGTGCGGATACTCCTTGCCGTCTAGGAACAGACCGGGGAACTCGGCCATGTTCGATATCGTCATCCGCAGCGTGCCGTCGGGCTCGCGCACGTTGATGTGCTGTACGTCGATCACGTCGAACCTGTCGCTGCGCCGGAGGTGGCGCCGGTCACGACGAGCACGCCGAGGCCGATGGTGAGAATGCCGAGCCATGCGGCGAACAGATGGTTTGGGATTTTCACTGCGGGTAACCCTCCTTGACTCGGACGGATGTGTTAGCAGCGCCGGGCAGCGCGATGGGCTTGAGGTAGCGGGCCATGTCGGGGCGGAACCCGTGGCGTTCGTACATCGCCACTGCGCGTGTGTTCTGCGGGAACACCGTCAGCGTCATCCAGTCGTCGCCGCGCGCCTGCGCCCAGGTTTCCGCATGGGCCAGCAGGCGTGCGCCGAGCCCCCGTCCTTCGAAGGCCGCATCGACAATCAAGGTGGCGACGTGCGCATTGGCGCGGCGTGTGTAGTAGTCCACGAGCGTGGTCATGTGCAGCACGCCGGCGATCCGGCCTTCGAGCTCGAGCACGAACACCGCCTGCGCGTCCTGCGTGTCGCCGATCGCGGCCGCCATGACCTCGTGATCGACGGCGGCCATGGCCTGCGCATCGCGATGGTTCGGAGGGCCGAACGCGGTGAGGCGGTCGATCAGGGCCAGCACGCCCGGCGTGTCGCCGGTGACGGCCCTGCGGATGGTGGCTGGCGGGGACTGCTCGTCGGGTGGGCTCATGTTGCCTCCTGCGTGCGATCGGTCGAGTGTCTCATCGGTTTGGTCGTTGAGCGGCTGGGGCCGGCACCTCCGACACACCTGCGCACGGGCCGCCACCGAGCAGCGCCGCGGGGTAAACGAGATAGTCGTCGTACCAGATATGCGGAAGCCGGTCGGCCTGCTCCAGCCATTCGGCGACCAGTGGATGGGCGAGCAGCAGGCGCATCCAGTCCCGGGTCGCAGGCCATGCGGAAGTGTCGGGCGCGTGCCGCCCCAGCCTCACTACCGTGGGTGCGTGCATGAAGTCCGCCAGCGAGACGTCACCAAACAGGTACGGGCCGCCGTAACGACGCAGCGCTGTCTCGTAGCAACGGAACAGCCGGCCGCATTCGCCCTGTTCCGCGTCGGTGAGCGGCCGCTTGATCGGATAGAACGCGCTTTCGAACGAAATCCGGTGGCACAACGAGGACAGCCCGGCGTGCTGCCACGCAATGAGGGCGCGGGCCGCGGCGCGGGCTTCGATATCGCGTGGCAGCAGCCCGCCGTCGCAGACGTCGTTGGCGAACTCCATGATCGCGCTGGAATCGTAGATCACGGTGTGGCCGGTATCGAGCACCGGCACCGCCGCCGGCGGCGAGAACGTCCCGATCCTGTCCAGGTTCCGGAAGCGCTGCGGCCGGCGGATGTCGACGACCTCCTCGTCGAATTCGTAGCCGGCGGCCTCGAGTGCGAGCCAGGCGCGCATCGCCCAGCTGGAGGCATTCCGGGTGCCGATGTAGAGCGTTGGTCGGCTCATGCTCGTGCCCTGTTCGCTATCGAAAACATAGCGTACTATGAAAACAATAGCATCGGGAGAGGCACGTCAGATGGCCAGAGTTCCGGTTCCAGGCGCGCCCGTTCGCGGGTCCAAAAGTGGCAGCCCGATCATGGCGCTGTTCGACCTGCTGGGCCGGCGCTGGGCGATGGGCGTGGTGTGGGTGTTGAGCGAGCAGGGTCCGTGCACCTTCGGACAGCTCGAGACCGCCTGCGAAACCATCTCGCCCGCGGTGTTGAACACGCGGCTGAAGGAGCTGCGGGCCGCCGGCCTGGTGGTCAAGCAGGACAATGGCTACGCCGTGTCGAAACTGGGCCGGGAGGTCTACGTGGCACTGCTCCCGCTCTCGGCCACGTCGAAAAAATGGACCTCGCTGCTCGCCCGCCAAACCGCTGGGAAAAATGCCTGAGCGCGCATCCAGCCGATTCCCATATGCCGCCGTCGCTCCCGTCGGCCAATTGCAAGGAAAACACCTGATGAAAAAACTGCTGTTGACGCTCTGCCTCGCTGCTGCCCTTCCCACGGCCATGGCGGCCGACCGCATGCCGCAGGACAACAGCTCGGCGCGGGAAGCCGCGGCCGACGCCCGCCCGGGCAGCTTCCACCGGCTGCTCGACGAGCTGACGGCACGCAGCATTAACAGCAATCCCGAGCTGCGGAGCATGCTCGGCCTGTCCGACGACGGCGTGGGCGACCTGTCGCACCGGATGAACGACGTGTCGCTGCCGCGCCGCGAGGTGCTGCGCGCGGAGATGGAAGAAGGGCTGGAGGCGGTCACTGCGTTCGATCGCCAGGCGCTGGTCGGCCAGGAACGCTGGAGCCATGACCTGGCGACGTGGTTCTACCGGACCCAGATCGACCTGATGGCGTTCGACTGGTCGCCGGCGTGGCTGCCGGCGGGTGCGTCGGTGTATGCGGTCGACCAGCTCTTCAGCATCCCGGTGTCGATCCCGCAGTTCATGGAGAACCACCACCGGGTGGTCGACGAGGATGACGCGGAGAACTACATCGCCCGGCTGGGGGCGATCGCGACCAAGCTCGACCAGGTGGGCGCCAATTTCGACATGCAGGTCGGGCACGGCGTGGTCCCGCCGGAGGTCGCGCTCGAAGGCGCCGCCGCGCGGATCCGCACGCTGCTGGCGCCCGAGCCCGGCGCCAGCCTGTTCGTCGCCGCCCTGCGGCGGAAGCTGGACAAGGCGCCGGGCATCGACGCCGCACGGCGCGCGGCGCTGCTGACCGAGGCCGAGGAGGCCGTCCGCACGCACACCAATCCCGCCTACGCACGACTGCTTGCACGCCTCGACGAGGCGCTCGCAAAGCACCCCGGCAATCACGGCATGTGGGCGCTGCCCGACGGCGACGCGTACTACGACGCCGCGTTGCGCTGGAACACCAGCACCACGCTGGACGCCAACGCCATCCATCGGATCGGCCTGGACGAAGTGGCGCGGATCGAAGCGCGGATGGATGCGCTGCTCGACGCGCAGGGCCTGACCGAAGGCACGGTCGGCGAACGCGTGGTGGCGCTGGCAAAGGATCCCCGCTACGCCTACGAGGACTCCGACGCCGGCCGCGCGGAAGTGATCGCCGACATCGAGGCCGCGCTCGACCGCCTGCAGCCGTACGTCCCGCGGTACTTCGGCCGGGTGCCCGAACAACCGCTGCAGGTGAAGCCGGTGCCGGCGCACGCGCAGGCCAGCTCCCCCGGCGGCTACTACTACCCGCCGGCGATGGACGGCTCGCGGCCGGGTACGTTCTTCATCAACCTCGGCGACATCGCCTCCAACACGCGCTGGAGCCTGCCGACGCTGGCGTACCACGAAGGTTCGCCGGGCCACCATTTCCAGATATCGCTGGGCCAGACCCTCACCGACCTGCCGCTGCTGCGGCGCAGCCTCAACCCGAGCGCGTTCACCGAGGGCTGGGCGCTGTACGCCGAGCAGCTGGTCGCCGAGATGGGACTGTATGAGGACGACCCGCTGGCCGACCTCGGTCGCCTGCAGGCGGAGATGTTCCGGTCGGTGCGGCTGGTGGTCGATACCGGCCTGCACCGCAAGCGCTGGACGCCGGAGCAGGCCGTCGCCTACATGGTCGAGAAGACCGGCATGAACCCCGGCGAGGTGCGCAACGAGGTCAACCGCTACCTCGTGCAACCCGGGCAGGCGTGCTCGTACAAGATGGGCCACCTGAAGATGCTGGAACTGCGCGAGGACGCCAGGGCGCGGCTGGGCGAGCACTTCGACATCCGCGCCTTCCACGACGTGGTGCTCGGCAACGGCGCCCTGCCGCTGCTGGTGCTGGAGCAGGTGGTGGACGAGTGGATCGCGTCGGTGGAGGCGGGCACCGGGCGCTAGTCGCCGCGGGCGCGGCCAGGAGGCGCCATGGGCTCCGTGGGGCGGCTGCAGCCTGTCGAAGACGGAATTCGCCTTCGCCTCCCGTCCACTCCGGCTGTGATGGGGTGGTCGTGTTCAGTCCCGTCAGGAGAGAGGCATGGCTGCCGCCACGTTCGAACGGACCCGCCTTCGGGCGGTCCACCCGATCCACCCGCTGCACGCGGTCCTGCTCGCCGGGAGCGTCCCGTTGTTCCTCGGTGCGCTGCTGACCGATTGGGCGTACCGCTCAAGCCAGCAGATCCAATGGAGCAACTTCGCGTCGTGGCTGATCGTCGGGGCGATGGTGCTGACCGGGATCGTGCTGGTGTTCGCGATCGTCGACCTGTTCCGCGCCGCGCGGCGCGGTGGACGCGCGGTGCTGTACTTCATCGTCGTGCTGGCCACGTTCGTACTGGGCTTCATCAACGCGCTGGTCCACGGCCAGGACGCGTGGGCGATCATGCCCGAGGCGCCGGTGCTGTCACTCGTGGTGTTCCTGCTGGCGTGCGTGGCGACGTGGCTGGGGTTCTCCGCCTACCGCGCGGGAGGTGCGCCATGAACCGCTCGATGCTGTGCGCGGGTGTCGCCGCCGCGATGGTGCTGGCCGGCTGTGGCGGCAACCCGCCGGCGCAGGAATACGGCGCCAATCCGACGCTGCCGGAGCCCGACCGCGGCCTGCTGCCGAGCATGGTGATCGCCAACCCCGGCGAGTGGGGCGACCGCCGCCCGGTGGTGCCCGACGGCTATAGGATCACCCCGATCGCCACCGACCTGATGATTCCGCGGCAAACGCTGGTGCTGCCCAACGGCGACATCCTGGTGGCCGAGGGGCGCGGCGGCAACGCGCCCAAGCTCAAGCCCAAGGACGTGATCGCCGGCCCGATCAAGGCCGCCGGCACCACCTCGGCCAAGAGCGGCAACCGGCTCACCCTGCTGCGCGATGCCGACGGTGACGGCACCTACGAGTTGCAGACCGTGTTCGCCGACAACCTTGATGCGCCGTACGGCCTGGCGCTGATCGACGACGCGATCTACGTCGCCAACCAGGGCGAACTGGTGCGCTTCGATTACCGCGTCGGCCAGACGGAGGCCAGTGGCGAGCCCGAGTCGGTCGCGATGCTGCCGTCGAAGATCAACCACCACTGGACCAAGTCGATGACCGCCAGCCCCGACGGGCGGTTCCTGTACGTCGGCATCGGCTCCAACAGCAACATCACCGAGCGTGGCATGACCGCCGAGGTCGACCGTGCCCTGGTGTGGCAGATCGACGCGCAGACCGGCATGCACAGGCCCTACGCGACCGGCCTGCGCAACCCGACCGCGCTGGCGATCAAACCCGGCACCGATCAGCTGTGGGCGGTGGTGAACGAGCGCGACGAGCTCGGCCCGAATCTCGTGCCCGACTACCTGACCTCGGTGCGCGAGGGCGGCTTCTACGGCTGGCCGTACAGCTACTGGGGCCAGAACGTCGACCCGCGGGTGATGCCGCAGGACCCGGAGAAGGTCGCCTCGGCGATCGTCCCGGACTATGCGCTCGGTTCGCACGTGGCGGCGCTCGGGCTGGACTTCTCCTCCCCGGCGATGGGGGAGGAGTTCGCCGAGGGCGCGTTCGTCGGCGAGCACGGCAGCTGGAACCGCAGCGACCCGGTCGGCTACAAGGTGGTGTTCGTGCCGTTCCGCAATGGGGAGCCGGCCGGCGACCCGGTCGACTTCATCACCGGCTTCCGCGTCGACGGCAAGACCTACGGCCGGCCGGTGGGCGTGACCGTAGACCCGCGCGGCGCGCTGATAGTCGCCGACGATCTGTCGAACATCATCTGGCGGGTGACGCCGGAGACACCCGTGGCACCGGCGGCGCCGACACCGCCGCCGCAGGCTGCCGCGCAGGACGGCGCGTCGCCGGAGGAAACGACGCCCGCCGGTGAAGGCGCGTCCACGCCGCCGGTGCCCTGAGTCCGTTCAGAGCATCATCCCGCCCGACACCTCGATGCGCTGGCCGGTGATCCACTGGTTGCCGTCCGACAGCAGGGCCGCCACCGCCCCGCCGACGTCGTCGGGCAGGCCGACCCGGCCCAGCGCGGTGGCTTCGGCGATGTGCGCGTTGACCTGCGCGTTGTCGCGCACCAGACCGCCGCCGAAGTCGGTTTCGACGGCGCCCGGCGCGATGGTGTTGACCCGGATGCCGCGCGGCGCGAGCTCCCTGGCCATGTAGCGGGTCAGCACCTCGATGCCCCCCTTCATCGCCGCGTACGCGGCGTAGCCCGGCATGCTGAACCGGGCCAGGCCCGATGACGTGTTGACGATCCGTCCGCCATCGGCGATCAGCGGCAGCAGCGCCTGGGTCAGGAAGAACGTGCCCTTCAGGTGGACGGCCGCCAGCTCGTCGAACTGGGCTTCGGTGGTTTCCGCGAACGGCACCTGCGCGCCGGTGCCGGCGTTGTTGACCAGGTAGTCGAAGCGCTCGCGCTGCCAGGTCCCGGCCAGCGTGCTTTTCAACTGGGCCGCGAATGCCGCGAAGCTGCCGGCGTCGGCGAGGTCGAGCCGAAGCGCCACCGCCTGCCGGCCGAGCGCCTGTATTTCAGCGGTCGTGGTGCGGGCGGCATCGGCGTTGTCCTTGTAGGTCAGCACCACGTCGACGCCGTTCCCGGCGAGTTTCAGCGCGCTGCTGCGCCCCAGGCCACGGCTCGCGCCGGTGATGAGCGCCACGCGTCGGGTTGATCCGGTCATTGTCGGTCTCCTGTTTCGGGGGGAATGAAGCCACGCGGGTACTGTGCGCAATTCATTGGTGGCGGATAAACACGCGTGAAGTGACATCACTGTTCTCATCGGGAGTACAGTCCGGCGATGGAACTCAATGACCTGCGTGTGTTCGCCCGCGTGGCCGAGCTGGGGAGCTTCACCCGGGCCGCCGAGCAGCTGGGACTCGCCAAGAGCCGCGTCTCCACCGTGGTGCGGCAACTGGAGGCGCGGGTGGGCGCGCGGCTGCTGCAACGCACGACCCGGCACGTGCGGCTGACCACCGACGGGGAACAGTTCCTCGATCGCTGCGGCCAGCTCATCGCCGACGCCGAGCAGCTGCAGGGGATGTTCCGCCCAGCGGCGAGCGGACTGCGCGGCCGCCTGCGGGTCGACATGCCGAACGTGCTCGCCCGCGACCTGGTCATCCCGCGTTTGCCGGAGTTCCTCGCCAGCCACCCGCAACTCGAACTGGCGATCAGCACCACCGACCGCCACGTCGACCTGGTGCAGGAAGGATTCGACTGCGTGCTGCGTGTCGGTGCGCTCGCCGATGCCGAACTGATCGCGCGGCCATTGGGAGTCATGGCCATGCGCAACCTCGCCAGCCCCGCCTACCTGCGGGCGCACGGCGTGCCCACCTGCTTGGCCGACCTCGACCATCACCGCGTCGTCCACTACTCGACCCGGCTCAGCCCGCACGGTGCCAGCTGGGAGTACTGCGATGGCGACACGGTCCTCCAGCACCCGGTGCGCAACGCGATCATCGTCAACGGCACCGAGGCCTACAGCGCGGCCTGTCTGGCCGGACTCGGCCTGATCCAGGTGCCAGTGCCGGGATCGCAGTCGCTGGTCGACGCGGGGCGGCTGGTGGAGGTGCTGCCGGAGTTCACCGCCGCGCCGATGCCGGTGTCGCTGGTCTACCCGCACCGCCGCCAGCTCGCGCCGCGGGTGCAGGCGTTCCTGCAGTGGATCACGCAGGTGGTCGAGCCGTACCTCGCCGCTTAGCCGCGCCGCCGGCCCCCGGTACAGGCGGGCTTCAATCCGGATGGAGAAGGCATCGCGCCCTGGGGAAGGCCCCCGACTGCCGATTCCGGCCAGGGGGAGCGACATGGGGCGACAGGGAAAGATCGTCGAGTGGAGCCACGCGCGTGGTTCCGGTTTCGCCATCCGGAACGGAACAACCCGTTGATGGACGGCGACGGGGACCCACGTCCATGCGGGCGCGAGTGCCAGTGAACGGGGGCTCGGCGCCGCACGGGCGATTGCGGGTGGCGGTGGTGGGTTACGGCACGGGCGGGCAGACGACCGGCGTCGACTGGCCCTGGCCGGACGAGCTGCAGCAGCGTTACATCGGCGCGCGACGGATGGTCGGGATGCTCCCCGTTGGTACGCGGCCGGATGATCCCACGCCACGGCTGAGTTTCTTCTGGAGCCTGCCGGTGGCGGAAATGAACCGCGCCGGGGTCGACGGACCGGCCTGCCGCAGCGGCGTCGGCGAGGTCTGGCCGGAAGCCATGCAGTGCCTTGCCGGAACGGCGATGGATGCCGCGGGCGACACGCGCCTGCGGCTCAAGGTGGAGCCGGACGGGAGCGCCTCGATCGAGTTCCTCGACGCGGAAGGCAACGTGACCGGTGCGGTGACGCCGGAGACGCTGAAGAAGTGAGCGAACGGGTCCCCGCTCCCGGTCGTGCCGACAGGGAGCGGGTGAACCCGCCACGGACGTCACGTGGCAGCGCCGCCCACACGGGCGAGCGCGCGTCGCTGTGCCACCGGATCTCGTTCTAAAAGCGCCTTCATCCGCTCAAGCGGCCGCTCACCGAACCGAGACTTCCGCACGGGCTGCGACCCGGAATGGATGGTGGCCGCGAGGCTATGGCCCCGGCCGGCACACCAGCGGGTGGCCACGGAAGTCGACGCGGGCCACGCCCTGGTGTTCCCAGAACTCGACGCCGTTGCCGATGTAGCGCGCGCCGCTGGCCGCGACCGCCGGGAACACGATCGCCCGGTCGCCACCCCAGGTGAGGACGGCCGCCTCGGGGTCCAGATCGTTGTAGAACACGGCGGTGAGCGGCCGGCTGTCGCCGTCGCAATGGAACGTCACCGGTGCTGGCCCGGCGACGCCGCTGTCGAGGTGCATCTGCACCCGCCGCGTCCTCTCCGCCTCGGGCATGCACGGGCGCGGGGCGCCCGCGTTAGAACACTCCGGCGCGTTTCCGCCGTGCGCCGGATCCGCCGGGCGCGTACTGCACCCGGCGAGCATCAACAGCACAGGCAACAACATGGTGGCTTTCATGACCGGTCTCCGGGTGGAGCGGCCGGCAGCCGCCCCACCCCCAATGGCCGTCGCGGCCTACTCAGGCCTTCTTCTCGTCCTCGATCCACTGGTCGATCTTGCGCTCCAGCAGGGTCAACGGCAGGGCGCCGCCGCCGAGCACGGCATCGTGGAAGCGGCGAATGTCGAAGTCGTCACCCAGTTCGGCTTCGGCCTTCGCGCGCAGCTCCTGGATCTTGAGCATGCCGATCTTGTAGGCCGTCGCCTGGCCCGGCCAGGTGATGTAGCGGCGCACTTCGGCCTCGATCGCCTCATGCGGGACCGAGCTGTTCTCGGCGAAGTACTCGACCGCCTGCTGCTGGGTCCACCCCTTGGCGTGCATGCCGGTGTCGACCACCAGGCGGATCGCACGCCACATCTCCGAGGTCAGGCGGCCGAACTCCGAATACGGATCGGCGTAGGTGCCCGGCATCTCGCGCGCCAGCCACTCCGCGTACAGGCCCCAGCCTTCGGCATAGGCGGTGAAGCCGGCCTGCTTGCGGAACTCCGGCACGCCTTCCAGCTCCTGCGCGATGGCGATCTGCATGTGGTGACCCGGCAGGCCCTCGTGGTACGCGATGACCTCCAGCTCGGTCTTGGGCATCGCGTTCATGTCGGACAGATGTGCGTAGTACACGCCCGGGCGGCTGCCGTCCGGCGTGCTGGGGTAGTAGTGCTGCGCGGCGCCGTCGACCTCGCGGAACGGCTCGACCCGCTTCACGACGAGGTCGGCCTTCGGCAGGAGGCCGAAATAGTTCGGCAGCTGCTTCTTGATGGTCGCGATCGCCTTGGTCGCGTCGTCGAGGTAAGCCTGCCGGCCGGCGTCGGTGTTGGGGTACCTGAACTGCGGATCGGTGCGCATGAACTCGAAGAACGCCTTCAGGTCGCCCTTGAAGCCCATCTTGTCCTTCAGCGCCTCCATCTCGCCGCGGATCCGGGCGACCTCGTCCAGGCCGATCTGGTGGACCTGCTCCGCGGTGAGGTCGGTGGTGGTCGAAGCACGCAGCCGCTGGGCGTAGTACGCGGCGCCGTCCGGGTGGGTGGTGCCGACGCCGGAGGGATTCTCCAGCGCATTCGGCAGGTCGGCCTTGAACCACGCCAGCACCTCGTCGTAGGCCGGCTTCACCGCCTCCAGCAGCGCCGCGCGCGCTTCGGCCTTCAGCTCTTCCGCGCGGGCGGCGTCGATCTTGCCGGCCTTCACCAGCGCATCGGCCTTGGCCTGCGCGTCGGCCCACAGCGCGCTGTCCTCGCCATCGGTGAACGGCGCGCCGGTAATGACCTTGGTGCCCTGCTCGATCACACCCTCATGGGCGAAGCGCGGCGGGCGGATGCCGAGCTCGGCCGAATGCCTCACGTGGTCCATCAGCTGCCCGAACGCGCGCGGCACCTCGCGCAGGCGTGCGATGTAGGCGGTGTAGTCGGACTCTTCCTCGACCTTGTGGAAGCTGATCAGGAAGGTCGGCAACTGCGACTGCATGCCGCCCATCTGCTCGAACGGATAGCCGTGGTCGGTGAACCGGTCGGCCGCCTGCGCGGCCTTCGTCTGGTACTCGAACAGGTCCCACGACAACTTGGTGGCATCACTGAGCGCGTCGTAGTCGAACGTCGACTTCATCTCCTCGAGCGCCGCGACCTGCCAGGCCAGCTGCCGGTCGGACGCCTCGCGCGACATGTCGTCGAGTTCGGAGTAGCGGTCCTTGCGCCCGAGGAAGGTCATCTGGATCGGGCTGAACTGCAGTTGCTCCTCGTACTTGCGCTCGAACCACGCATTGAGGCGCGCGTCTTCGGAGGTGGCACCGGCCTGCGCGACGGTGGAGGTCGGCTCGGTGGCGGTGGTGCCCGTCGGCGCGGTGGTGGCACACGCGGTCAGCAGGGCCAGGGACAAGGCGGATAGGACGAGGGTGCGGCGCATGGCGGCTCCGGGGTTGGATGGGAGCGGGGCTCCCGGACCGGTCGATGATGCAGCAAGGCCCGCCGGGGCACGTAGGCCATCAGTACCGGGTGTGTTGCCCGTCACGGCCAACAACAACTGGAAGAACGCATCCCGGGTCCGGCTATCCTCCCAGGCTGCATCGCACTGAGCGTTACGAATCCTGATGAAAGCGCTGATTTCCGCAATCCTGACTATCACCCTCGTGGGCCTGTGCATGCCGTCACCGGCCTCCGAGGCGCCGGGGCCGCACAACAGTCGGCCCATGAAGTCATGATCGAAGAGCCGGGCAAGATGCTGGTCACGCTGGTGCAGGATGTCCGCCCCATCGCCGAACACGCTGGCGACGTGGCGCCCCGCCCCTGACGTCTATCGGGATTTCACTGGAACGCCGACCTCAGACGACGAAGGTTTGTCCGACAGGTCGATCAGTTCGTCGCACTTCAGGTCCAGCAGAACGTGTTCGGATGGTGCGCCTGCGACCAACTTCTGCAGGATCGCCATCAGCGGCTTGAAACGCGCCTGCACCACGTCGCCGAGGGTGTTGGCGTTGCTGACGCGCTCGCCGTGCATAACCAAGCGCGCATCGGTCTGCTGCAGGACGCGGGCGAGCAGCCGGTAGTGGGCCATTCGCTCGTCGGAAATGTCGGCGAATGCGAGGTCACCGGCATTGGCCAGGCGCACGAAGTCACCGACCAGTTCGAGCGCCCGCCATTGGCTGAGATCTTCCAGTGGCGGGCCGTTGGCGCGTGCCAGCGCACGCGCCTTCGCTTCGGCGGCGGCGAGGTCGGCGACAAACGCGGAGCCGGTCGCGCTGCTGGTCGCGGTGCCGGCTGGGATGCTGTCCCCCGCGTCGGACAGGCAATCGAAGAACGCCGCGGAAAGGCCGCCCCGCGCGCCGGTGCGGGTCAGCTCCTCCAACGTGACGTCCGTCCGTAGCTGCGACAGCACCAGTAGGTCGGCGCCGGTCAGCGGACCCTTGACGAGTTCGCGCATGTCGCAGTGCCAGTCGTCCTCCAGCAGGCGCAGCCGCACCAGCTCGCCGGCATAGCGATGGGTGAAGTCGCCGTAGCTGGTCGCATCCAGGATGGACAGGTCCCATGGCGCCGGCTCTGCGCCGCTATGTCGCGCGTAGGCATGCTCGGCGCGATAGAGGTCGAACAGTTCGTCGAAGCGCGGCACGTCGTCCAGCCGCACCGTCTCGATCTCGATCCGGTCGCTGCCGTCGAGCGTCATCAACTTGTAGGCCGGCACATAGGCCGCCAGCGAGGGCGTCTGGATATTGAACAGTGCAGTGTCGCCACCGTAATCACGCACGGCCGTGTCGTTGAAGTGCATGTGGCCGCCGACGTGCACCTTCAGCCCGGTTTCGGCCAGCGCGCGGGTGGTGTCCTCGTCGGGGCGACGCGCCAGCTGCATCGCGCCCGCCCCCAGCAACGCGGCGATATCGTCCGAGGCGCCGTTGTAGAACTCGGCCATCGGGAAGTGGCTGAACGCGACCACCTGTTTGCCCCGCGCCTCGCCACGGGCGAGCACACTGCGCAACCACCCGATCACGTGCGGCTTGTGGCGGAGCATGGCGTTGTAGCCCTGGTTGCCCGATCCGGTAAAGTCGTTGGCGCCGGGGCCGGTGGGCACGTAGACGTTGGCGTCCAGCCCGACCAGCCAGACGCCCTCGACCGGTTCCACCACGTACGAGGTATCGGTGACCGTCTTGCAGTAGGTCTGGCAGATCTCGTATTGGCGGTTTGCCCAGTCGGCCTGCTCCAGCGCCGTCGGGTAGTCGTAGTCCTCGTAGCCGTAGGTGCTGTAGGGCGTTTCGTAATAGAGGTACTGCGGCTTGGGCATGAAGCCGTGCTGCGCCAGCGCCTGCGTGATGCCGGCGTAGCCCAGGTGCCGCACTTCCTGCGTGCAGTAGCTCGCGCCCACCCGGGCCCACTCGCCGGCATAAGGCGTGCTGCAGTCCGCGTTGCCGCCGCGGCTGTAGACGGGTTGCGGAAAGCCCGTTGCGCCGGTGGCGGGGTCGTGGCCGAGGTAGTCGTCCTTGCCGCCGGCCCGGGCGAACGGACGCACCGGGTCGTGGTTGCCCGGCGCGGCGAAGAACTCGATGCCGTGCCTCGCCGCGTAGTCGTCGAGAATGCCCGCGAGTCCGCGCATGTGGACCGGCTGGCCGTCATCGGAGAAGTCGCCGGGCAACGCGATGAGCTTCACGCCGCGCGCGACCGCGTCGTCGAGCGCGGCGATGAACGCGAAGTAGTTCTCGTTGAACAGGCGCGTGGACGTCAGCTGCGCCTGCATGGTGCGGATGGTGGCGTTGCGGCCGTTCAGGGGGTTGCGCACCCCCGGGAACGACCCGTCCTGGAACTCCGCGTAGACATCGTGGAAGTGGATGTCCGGCATGAAGGCGATCCGCACCGGCGCGGCGGCCGGCGCGGGCGGCAGCGGTGCAGCCCCCTTGCGCACCGCCTGCCGCCCGCCCTCCCCGGCGGCACAGGCCGCCAGCAGCACCGCCAGTGCCGGCACCGCCAGCGCATGGCCGAACCACATCCAGACCTTCATCGAGCCCACGGGAACGCGCGGCTACCGGGTCAGAAGTCGACCCGCACGCCGAGGCTGAGGCGACGGCCGGACAACTCGTACATCGTCGGGAACGACGGGTCCATGGTGTAGCCGGTGGTGGCCTCGTCGGTGACGTTGATGCCCTTCAGGCTGAGCTTGACGTTGTCGGTGAGCCAGTAGCCCAGCGAGATGTCGGTCTGGCCGTACCCGTCGCGGTAGATCGGGTACATGTTGTAGCCCAGGCTCTCGACGTACTCGTCCTTGTAGTTGTACGACACGCGCGCGTCGAAGCGCTCGTTGTCGTAGTACAGGGTGAAGTTGTAGGTCTGCTCGGCCAAGCCCGGCATCGGCGTCCTGATGCCGAGCGACGACTCACCGGCGAGCGAGCTGTCGAGCGAGGTGTAGTTTGCGTTGATGCCGAAGCCGTCCAGCGAGTGGTGCAGCATGCCCAGCGGCAGCTGCGCGATCAGCTCGAAGCCGTCGACGTCGTAGGAACCGGCTGCGTTGATCGGCTGGTAGACGTCGAAGTCGTAGTAGCCGGCCAGCGTGCCGTTGGCGTTGTACACCGCCACGTCCTCGACCACGCCGGTCAGCGCGTTGATGACCACGCCGTCGATCTTCTTCTGGAAGTACGACGCCGCCAGCAGGCCGCCGTTGTCCAGGTACTTTTCCAGGCCGATGTCCCACTGCTCGGCCGAGGTCGGCGCCAGGTTGGGGTTGCCGTCGGTGAAGCGGAACGAGCTCCAGCTGGCGGTGCGCTTGTAGGCCAGGTCGCTCAGCGCCGGGCGCATCATCGCCTCCGACGCGGCGGCGCGCAGCAGCAGGCCGTCGGACAGTTCGGCCGACAGGTTCAGGCTGGGCAGCACGTCGGAGTAGTCACCCTTCTGCGACACCGGATCCTCGGTAAAGCCCGGGGTGCCGTCGGGGTTCTGGATCGGGTGGTAGCCGAAGGACACCACCGAGGTGTCGACGTAGCGTGCGCCGGCGTTGACCGACACCGGCACCCGGCCGAGGTCGAACGCGAAGTCGGCCATCGCGTACAGCGCGGTGGCTTCCTCGTCGACGCGGTAGTACTCGCCCTCGTCGAACGGGGTGTGGAAGCCGTCGTAGCGGAAGGTGTCGCGTGCGTAGTCGTTGGACACCTGCCTCCACGCCAGGTCGCGTGCCTCGTACTCGCCGCCGGGGACGATGTCGCTCACCCACTCCAGTTCGCTGTCGGCCAGGGTGCGCTCGCCGGCCCACGACTCGTCGCCTTCGCCCGGCCCCTTGATGTTGAGCTCGCCGCGGTGGCGCTCCTTCGACTTGTCGGTATAGCGCGCGCCGAACTGCACGTTGTGCAGCGCCGGGAAGAACGCCAGGTCCAGCGCCTTGCGGAAGTTCACCTGCGCGGCGTACTTGTCGTCGGTCACCTTCTCCAGGCTGGTCTCGTACGCCTCGAAGATGTAGCTGTCGGGCGCGTCGTACATGTCGATGGTGGCCGGGTCGTCGCTGGGGATCGTCTCGCCGCCGTTGCCGGTCCAGCGCGTGCGCGACGGCGCGTAGGCCACGTGCTTCAGGTTGGCGTAGTCCAGCGTCTTCTCCGCGCCGGAGTAGCCGACCATCGCATCGACCATCCAGCTGTCGCCGCGCCAGTCGAGCGCCGCGCTGTACTGGCCGTAGTCGCTCCGGTTGATGCGCTCCTTGCTCAGGAACTCGTGCTGGGTAGCGGTGTAGGACACGTCGCGCAGCACCACCATGCCGTACTCGGACAGGGTGGTGGCGTCGTACTCGTGGATGGTGTCGAGCGTGCTGCGGCTGGACGCCGAGTAGGCCGCGGCGTCGTACTCGTCCTCGGTGGTGTCGTAGCCGCCGACCATCGCGTCGAAGGTCAGGCTGAAGGCGTTGCTCGGCCGGTACTGCAGCGCCGCGGTGGCGCCCCACTTGTCCTGCTCGTTGATGTAGATGCGGTCGCCGACCTTGTCCTGGAAGATGATCAGGTCGGTCTCGTCGGTGTTGGAGGGGTCCTGCACCACGATGCCGGCGTCGCGCTCGAGCACCTCGGCCGCCTGCGCCGCACGCTCGCCACCGGCGCCGAGGAAGCGCGACATTGGGCGGAAGTTGATGCCCGAGTTGGCATCGGTACGGTTGGTGCGCTCGGCCTTGGAGAACGACACCAGCGCGCCCCAGTCGCCCCAGGTGTCGCTGGCCAGGAACGAGAACTTGGGATCGGTCTCGCCGGAGATGGAGTTGTGCGCGCCCTCGGCGGAGAACGCCAGCTTGCGCTCACTGTAGTCGAACGGACGTGCGGTCGAGATCTTGACCGAACCGGCGATGCCGCCCTCCTCGTCGGAGGCGATGGGCGACTTCTGCACCGTCACCTGCTGGATGATCTCCGAGGCGAACATGTCGAACTCGACGTCGCGCCCGCCGCTGCCCGAGGCCGTGGCCAGGTCGTTGATCGACACATGGGTGTAGTCGGACGGCAGGCCGCGGACGTTGACCGCGGTACCCAGGCCCTTGTTGCGCTCGATGGTCACGCCCGGCATGCGCTGCAGCGCCTCGGCCAGGTTCTGCTCGGGGAAGTCGACCACGTCGGTGGCGACGATCGAGTCGGAGATGCCGACGTTGCTGCGCTTGATGTCCACCGCCTGCTCGAGGCTGCGGCTGTAGCTGCCGGTCACCTGGATGGCGTCCAGTTCCGTCGGTTCGGCCGCGGCGTCCGTTTCGCTCTGGGCAAGCGCCTGCAGCGGCACGGATGCGATGCCGACGACCAGCAGGCCATGGATGATGCGGCTCAGCGGCCGGCGTTGCGGCGCGGAAACAAGGGCGGCGCGAATGCGGTGCGACATGCTGTTCTCGTGGTTGCGTGGGGGTCCGCTGCAGCGGCCGACCTGATCCAACCAACGAGGGCGCGGATCAGCTCGGCATTGCTGAGCCCGCGCAGGCTACGAAGGGAATGTGACGTTAGGATTTCGTGAAGTGCCGGCCCCGCCGATCCGCCACACAGGGACAAACCGGCTGCACTCCTCCGCCGGCGCTCAGTCCTTCTCGAGCTCGGGGCCTGCGAAGACGGCCGGTCCCTTCCACACCAGCACCACCAGTCCGGCCGCACTGAACAGGAGGCTGACCGTCGCCGCCAGGCTCTTTGTCAGAAGGATGGCGTTGAACTGGGCGGGATGCTCGAGTGCCGTATAGACAGCGCCGGAACGGCTCAGGCTGACTTCCCCGGCGACGAAATCCTCGATGGCGCCGAGCAGGCACATCACCGACACCATCCCCATCAGCGCAACCGCCGTCAGCCCTTGGAAGCCCTTCATGCCGGGAATCCGGTACTTCGCCGAGAGCCACGCAATCGCCGCCAGAAGCAGCGTCAGGACCAGGACCACGATAAGCACCGGATGACCGGACCGGGCTGCGACGCTCTCCCGGTATCCGGCCAGTGCAGGGTCGTACAGGGTGACGTCCGCCGCGAAGCCGCGGTACGTGAGTGGTTCGTGCCCCGCCGAGATGAACATGACCGCAAGCAGCAGCTCCAGGACTGGCGCCAGCATCAGGAACACCAGGCCGACCTTGAGCATCCACGCCCGCGCCTTCCGGTAGAGCAGCTCGTTGTCACGCTCATCGTAGTGGTCCACCAGCAACGACACCCCGGCCGTGCAGAACAGCATTGACGAGAAAGCAATGAAGAGGGTCGACACGCCGGACAACAGGATGCCGCCGCGCCTGGTCGGGATGTACGTGTAACCGATGGCCAGTTGCGCCACGCAGTAGGCCAGGACGAACGCCGAGCAGAGGATGACGAGGAGCCGCAGCTTCGCCGAGTACTTGTTGGGTTTGTGCTTCATGCAGCGGTGCCGCTCCCCCGAGTCTCTCCATGGCGCGCGAGTTCAAGAGCACCGGCCATCAAGGCGCGACGCCGGATGAATCAACCGGTTCCAGAGCCGCCTTGAAGTGCATCGTCACGTTCCGCGTGAACACATCCTCGAACCCGGTGTAAGGCAGCGGACTGGATTCGAGAACGGCGGCCCGGATCGACTGGCGAAAGCCCTCGTCTTCCGGGCAGGTCTGATCGAGCGTGACGTCGAGGACCTCGCCCCCGGGCAGCTGCCGGACATGCGTTTTGCAGGACTCCAGGGCCAGTGCGCCTTCGGGGTACACCCATTGGGCGATGACGTGGGCCTGCAGCGCCCTCGCGTAGCGCGTCAGCTGCGCCTCCGCAGGAGAGTCCGCCGGCGGCGCGACCGGTGGGATATCGGCGAGGCCGTGGACGACCATGGCGGCGTGGACAACCAGGGGATCGACCGCTTCTGCTGCGGGCGCGTGATCTTCCGCCTGCGGCATTGCAGCGCTGCCTGCACCGACATTCCGCGGTATCGCCGCGAAGCCCCTGACCGGAGCGATGGGTTCCGAGAGCACCGTGCGGGCAGCCCGGTTCGGCGACGCCGTGGGTTCGTAGTCCGGAGTGACTCCAACACCGTTCAGCGGATGCCCATTGAGCCGGAACACTTCCGCGATCGTGAGCGACAGCCAACCATGACGG
Source organism: Lysobacter sp. CC-YZS074 (assembly GCF_056739745.1). Taxonomy (NCBI): domain Bacteria; kingdom Pseudomonadati; phylum Pseudomonadota; class Gammaproteobacteria; order Lysobacterales; family Lysobacteraceae; genus Lysobacter; species Lysobacter sp. CC-YZS074. The sequence goes on from NZ_CP200301.1 coordinate 2,981,813, forward strand.
CGCGGCCCCTCGGTTCCCGCATCCAGGTCGACCGCGTTCTGGATGGTGCCGCGGCCGAACGTCTGCTCGCCGAGCACGACCGCGCGGTTGTGGTCCTGTAGCGCGGCCGCCAGCATCTCCGCGCCTGCGGCCGTCCTGCGGTCCACGAGGACACCGAGCCTGCCGTCCCACTGGCGCGCCACCCTTGAGCTTTCGATGCTGAGCCGCCCGCCCGCCTCGCGGATCTGCATCACCGGCACGCGCCCAAGAAGCAGCCCCGCCAGATCAAGGACTTCGCGCAGGGCTCCGCCTTCGTTGCCACGCAAGTCCAGCACCAGAACCTCGATGCTTTCCCGCCTGAAGCTGGCGAGGGCATTGGAGACTTCCGCACTGACGGCGTGCTGCGCCGGGTTCAGGTGGGCAACGCTGATGACCCCGATACGCTCCCCGCCCGCCTCGACCACGGTTGAATGGACTGGAGAGACTGGAGGGACTGATTCGTCCGCGGTGGAACCGGGCTGCGCCGGCGCCGCGACCAATGGACTTCTGTAATAGCCTTCGCCATCGCTGGTGCTCACATAGGCATTGAGGAACCGCTCGAATATTTCGTTCCTGTCCTGCGGTTCGCTACCGGCGTCCTTGCGGGCTGCGGCGATCTCGTAGATCGGCTCGAGCGCCCCACGTTTGATCGCGCTGTCGAGCTTGTAGCGATGTTTTTCGAGCGCCTGCAGATCCGCTGGTGCGAAGAGCACGTCATCGGGATCGAGCGCCTCCACGTATGCGTCGAAAATCTCGTTCGAAAGCGCGTCATCGAGTGAGCGGGGGCGATAGGCGTGGCGTGTATCCGAGAGCAAACCGTGGGCCAGCTTCGCGGTGGTCGCACGGTCCTTCTCGGACGAGTCCTTTGCGTGGGCCGATATCGAAATCGCGCCAAAGCAAACGACGCTCGCCAAGCCGAGCGCCATGCTGATGATCTTCGCGTTCATAACACCACTCCCCAGTAGTGCCGGCAATATACCAACGCAATTCCTGCCGCCTCCTGCATGAAGCGCGTCGCGTCGCCGGCACCGGGGCAGGTACCATCACCCCATCCGCAGCGGAGACTGCGCCCCGGGATGCCCCGCATCCCACGTCATAAGGAGATGACATGCCCAACCTCATCGATTACGCCTTCCTGTCCGCCCGCGAAGGTGGCCGCAAGCTGGACGGTTACGTTCCCAATGCCCGGGGGAGCGGAAGCGGCGTCACGATTGCCACGGGTTTCGACCTCGGCCAACGCCGCAAATCCGAACTGGTTGCGCTCGGACTCCCACATCGACTGGTCCAGCAGCTCGAACCCTACCTGGGCGCCAAGCGCCGGGACGCGACAAAGCTTCTGGCAGAGAAGCCGCTGCGGATCAGCGCCGGCGACGCGTTGCTTATCGACAGGGCATTCAAGCACCGGTTCGTCATCCAACTGGCCTCCGACTACGGCGCATCGCACCTAAACACCGACAGGACCGGGTTCTTCGACCTGCCCGCCGAGGCCCAGACGGTGATCGCTTCGGTGGCCTTCCAGTACGGCGACCTGTCCAGCGCCGCGCCTCGATTCTGGCGAGCGGTGTGCCAACAGGACTGGCGAGGCGCCGTCACCGAGCTACGCAACTTCGGTGACGACTACGACTCAAGGCGGCACCTGGAAGCAGACCTTCTGAGCGGGATCCTTACCGCGCCCGTCGTGGAGCTGGCCCGATGACCGCCGCCCCTCGCACCCTGCTGGCAGCCGCACTGCTGACGCTGTCAGCGTGCGCCTCCACTGGCAATGTCGCACCGACCGTACAGATTTTCGATGAAGACCTACGCCGGGCTTTCGAGAACTTCGAACAGACCATGTCGGAGCCGAGATCGCCCTTGGCACTGGGCTCCGGCGCGACCATCTCGACCTGCCGCGATTACCTGCAGCACTCGGCGCGGCTCAACCGCGGCGGGCCGGACCAGATGCTCGCCCTGCAGGAGTACGTGGTCTGCGATTCGGTCGAGCTGCTGCAGCGCGCGCACCCCGTCCGCAAGACCCGTATTGATGCCGGCACGGCGATCGCCACCCGGCTGGACTTCCGTACCTTCCCGTCGTCCCGGGGTCCGCGCACCAGCGATGAAGCCTTCTCATTTCAGTCGCTGGTCGACGCCCCCCTCGTGATCGAGCCGAACGCTGCCATGCTGGATTCGGAAGAGTGGTACCTGCGAATCGAACGGGTTGCGGCCGCCGATTTCGACCTGAATGGCCAAGAGGATTGGCTGGTCTGGATCGGCGACGACTCCCATGTCGGCACCTACCAGACCTTCCATGCCCTGCTGATCCACGATGTGACGGCGGCTGGCCCTCTGGTCGGCACATCTGTTCCTTGCCGGCTCGGCAGAGACGGCTCTTGTGAGGGCAGCCAGCTCAACTCAATGCGGGATGATTGAGCTCTTGTTGATGAAGTCGGTACAAGCTGCCGTCGTCGCCTTGCTCACTGCTGCCTTTTCCACCAGCTGCGCGACGACGGGGACACTCGCACCCATAGCTGCCGGTGACAACAACGAGGCGAGCCTGCTGACCCGCTACACGCTCAGCCAGTGCCTCGCCGCCGCCTACCCCGATACCGACATAGCTCGCGATGCAAGCGCCGCGGCGGGGGGTTATCTGGAGTTCGGCAGCCTGCCGATCGAAACCTACCAAGAGGCAACCGCGCTGGCCCGCAAGGCGGCCGCGCGCACCTACATCAGCAAGCACGGCGAACCGCTGCACGCGATGAAGTGTCTCGAGTTGCTGGGAAGCGCCGAGCTTGAAGGGCTGCTGGACCGCAACATCCGCTGAAGCTGCAGGCGCAGCGGCACTCGTCCGCGGCCGTCGCAGTTCATGCGGTGGATGGAGCGGCAGGGCTGACTGCTGGGGCAATGCGACAAGAGGCCGGAACAACCCGATCGGGTTTGCCCGGCCGACTTGAAGGGCTTCCGAGGCGGTCTACGTGCCGCCTTGATTGCCCACTATCATCGCCGCAGTCCAGCTTCCGGTTTTTTCCAATACGTCTGTATTCGTATAAAGTACGGATACAGACGTATTGGAATATTGTATGGGCAGGCCGAAGACTATCGACCGACAGGGGGTCCTCGACGCCGCTGAGTCCGTGATTGCCACAGATGGCGCAGGCGGCCTGACTTTCGAGGCCGTCGCCAAGGCGGCGGGCGTCACCAAGGGCGGTGTGCAGTCCTGTTTCGGGACAAAGGAAGCCCTGATCGAAGCCCTTCTTGAGCGTTGGGGCACTACCTACGATGCGGATGTGGCCCGCTTGGCAGGGCTTGATGCCACGGCCGAGGCTCGCGTCCATGCGCACATTCAGACGACCGCCCAAGCGGATGATTCCAGCTCTGCTCGTTCTGCCGCTTTGGTTGCGACGCTCTTGCAGTCGCCCCAACACCTGCAGTGGGTCCGTAAATGGTACGCGGCACGCTTCAGTGAGCTTGATGCAGTCGACGAACCTGCTGCCCTGAATGCCCGACTGGCCTTTCTGGCCACGGAGGGGCTCTTCTTCCTCCGGCATTTCGGACTCATGCCCATGAGCCGGCAAGCGTGGGACCGGAACTTTGCTGACATCGAGCACCTCGTGACCACGAAACGAGTACGCCGCACGGTCAAGAAAACGGTGCGCTCTTGAGACACTCTTTCCGTTGCTCGTGATTGGGACCGGCGAGACCTGCCAGACAAGCCGCAGCGCCGCTCGATTCGTTTCGAAACCGCTGAACTACTCACCGCCACAACGGCACTAAGGGAACAAATCATGAGCTGGGTCTATCTCGTCCTTGCAGGACTATTCGAAATCGGCTGGCCGGTTGGCCTGAAGATGGCGCAGAACGCGGAGACGCGTTGGTCCGGCATCGGTGTCGCAGTGGGCTTCATGGCAGCCAGCGGCTTCATGCTGTGGCTTGCCCAGCGGCAGATTCCGATCGGAACGGCCTATGCGGTGTGGACCGGCATCGGTGCAGCGGGCACGTTCTTGGTTGGCGTGCTGTATTACGGCGACCCGACGTCGATCGCTCGCTATCTAGGCGTGGCCTTGATCGTCGCTGGAGTCATCACGCTCAAGGTTGCGCACTGATCATTGCGTAACCGCCCTTGGGCCATCCCGCCACGTCCGCTTTGGGTCGGAAGCTGCCCGAACAAACAAAAACGGCGGCCACGCGGCCGCCGTCTTCTTCTTCCGCCATCACCTTGGTAGGCCTTTACTGGCCAGCGGGCCGTGCACCCCATCGATCAATCACGCTCGGCACGGCTCTCCACGAACTCCGGGAAAGTCTCCGCCAGCGGTGCCTCGTCGGGCAGGATGTAGAACACCCCGCCGCGCTCGAACGTCGGGCTCACAATCCGTTCGTAGAACTTGGGCGAGACGTTGATGCAGCCGTGACTGATGCGGTTGTCGTCGGGCTTGGGCGATGCAAGGCGTTCGGCGCGCCGCTCGGCCGGGACGCCGGTCGCGGTCGGGTGGATGGAAACCGCGGAATCGTAGTCCACCCACAGCACGCGCCCGGCATCGATGGACGGGCCGAAGCCGCCGACGAAGCGACCGGCCGGCGTCGTGCGGTCCCGGCCCGGAATTTCGCGAAGCGCGAGACCGGCGACGCCGGGAGCGCTGTGATCGCCGACCGCCGAGCCAAAGAGCGCGGGTGCCGCGCCGCGGAGCCGGCCGTCGCCGCCGAACACCAGGATCTGCGCAGCCGCCTTGTCCATGATCGCGAACGGATAGCCCTGGCTGTCACCGCTTGCGACCACCCAGCCCGCGAGGTCGGTCACCGTGTCGGACACGTCCTGGCCTCGCGGAAGCTGGTCGACGGCGGCCACGGGTTGCTTGGAGGCATCCTCGGCAGCGGCCACGCCGAAGCTCGCGAACGCCAGCGCCAACAGCAGCGCGCCGCGGGCGGCCCTCATTGCAGGGGGTATGCAGGTGCGGATGGGACGGCTCCTTGGAGGTGGGCGGAGTGACAAAAGGAGACCGGTGGCCAGCAAGGCCACCGGCTCCAGATCAAGCGGTGCGTCGGGACTTGCGCAAACGACTAGCCGCGCGGGTTCCGACCCCGTGCCGCTTCAAGCTGCTGGACGCGGCCTTCGATCTGATCCAGGCGCTGGTTGGCCTGCTGCGCGGACTGGTTGGCGGACTCGGCGCTCTGGGCCGCGCTCTGCACCCGCGTGTCGAGCTGATCGAGGCGCGAGTTGATGCCGGCAAACTCGTCGTCGTAGGTGGCGCAGCCGGCAAAACCCACGGCAGCGACGAGCGCCACGCCGAGCGTACGCGCGGTCCTCAGATGTTGCTTGGTCAGGAACATTGCACCTCTCCTTCGTCTGGGGTCTGCGGAATATAGCGGCCTTTTTCCTGAAGCCATGTCCTCGCCTTCAGCTGGCGTTGGCTACGTGGATAGGAGGTGAAAACGGGGCGGATCGTGCGCGTTCTGGAACGTATGCCCGCTTCGAAGCGAGAGCAGACCCTACGAACGAAAACGGCGGCCAGATGGCCGCCGTGTTCCTGTTTCCGGACCTCAAACCGAAATCGGATTCGGCTTGTCCGTTTCGATTTTGTACTCTTTGATCGCCCGCGCCACATCCTTCGCCGCCATCTTCCCTTCCGCCGCCAGCGCCGCGATCGCGGCATGCGCGATATGGAACCGGTCAACCTCGAAGTGCGAGCGCAGGTTCGCCCGCGTGTCGCTGCGTCCGAAGCCGTCGGTGCCCAGCACGGTGAAGTGCATCGGCACGTAGGCGCGGACCTGCTCGGGGTAGGCGCGGATGTAGTCGGTGGCGCAGACCGCCGGGCCCTGGCGGCCGTCCAGCAGGCTGGCGATGTACGGCTTGCGCGGGGCCTTGGACTCGGGATGCATGCGGTTGTAGCGCTCGGCGTCGGCGCCGTCGCGGGCCAGCTCGTTGAAGCTCGGGCACGACCAGATGTCGGCGGTCACGCCGAAGTCCTTCTCCAGCAGCTTGGCCGCCTCAATGGCCTCGCGCAGGATGGTGCCGCTGCCCATCAGCTGCACGCGCTGCTCGCCCTTCTTGGCCTTGCCGGCGTCCTTCAGCAGGTACATGCCCTTGATGATCCCCTCGGCGCTGCCCTCGGGCATGTCCGGGTGGGTGTAGTTCTCGTTCATCAGGGTGATGTACCAGTACTCGTCGACCTGGTCCTCGAGCATGCGCTTCATGCCGTGCTGCAGCAGGGTGACCACCTCGTAGCTGAAGGTCGGGTCGTAGCTGCGCACGTTCGGGATCAGCCCGGCCTGCATCATGCTGTGGCCGTCTTCGTGCTGCAGGCCCTCGCCGTTGAGGGTGGTGCGGCCGGCGGTGGCGCCGAGCAGGAAGCCGCGCGCGCGCATGTCGGCGGCCTGCCAGGCGGAGTCGCCGATGCGCTGGAAGCCGAACATCGAGTAGTAGATGTAGAACGGCAGCAGCTGCAGGTTGTTGGTGCTGTAGCTGGTGGCGCAGGCCATCCAGCTGGCGAAGGCGCCGGCTTCGGTAATGCCCTCTTCCAGCACCTGGCCGGCGGCGTCCTCGCGGTAGTACATGAGCTGGTCGCGGTCGACCGGCTTGTACTTCTGGCCCTTCGGCGAGTAGATGCCGAGCTGGCGGAACATGCCCTCCATGCCGAAGGTGCGGGCCTCGTCGGCGACGATCGGCACGCAGCGCGGGCCGACCTGCTTGTCGCGCAGGGTGATGTTGAGCGCCTGCACGAACGCCATGGTGGTGCTGATCTCGCGCTCGCCAGTGGACTTGAGCAGGCGGTCGAAGGTCTCGAGCTTGGGCGCGGCGATCTGCTCGCTGGCCTTGCGGCGGCGCTGCGGCAGGTAGCCACCGAGTTCGGCGCGGCGCGCCTTGAGGTACTGGACCTCCTCGGAGTCTTCGCCCGGGTGGTAGAACGGCACCTTGCCGTCGGCCAGCTGCGCGTCGGTGACCGGCACGTTGAAGCGGTCGCGGAAGATCCGCACCGACTCGTCGTCCATCTTCTTGGTGCCGTGGGTCGGGTTGAGCGACTCGCCGGCCTCGCCCATGCCGTAGCCCTTGACGGTCTTGGCGAGGATGACGGTCGGCATGCCCTTGGTGTGCACGGCCTCGTGGTAGGCGGCGTACACCTTGTGCGGGTCATGGCCGCCACGGTTGAGGCGCCAGACGTCCTCGTCGCTCATGTTGGCGACCAGCTGGGCGGTCTCCGGGTATTTGCCAAAGAAGTTCTCGCGGGTGTACTTGCCGCCGAACGCCTTGCAGTTCTGGTACTCGCCGTCGACGGTTTCCATCATCAGCTGGCGCAGCTTGCCGGAGGTGTCGCGGGCGAGGAGCGGGTCCCAGTAGCTGCCCCAGATGGTCTTGATGACGTTCCAGCCGGCGCCGCGGAAGCTGCCTTCCAGCTCCTGGATGATCTTGCCGTTGCCGCGCACCGGGCCGTCGAGGCGCTGCAGGTTGCAGTTGATGACGAAGACCAGGTTGTCGAGGCCCTCGCGGCCGGCGACCGAGATGGCGCCGAGGGACTCGGGCTCGTCGGTCTCGCCATCACCGAGGAAGCACCAGACCTTGCGGTCGGTCTTGGGCATCAGGCCGCGGCCTTCCAGGTACTTCCAGTTGCGCGCCTGGTAGATGGCGGCGAGCGGACCGAGGCCCATCGATACGGTCGGGGTCTGCCAGTAGTCCGGCATCAGCCACGGGTGCGGGTAGGAGCTGAGGCCGTTGCCGCCGGTTTCCATGCGGAAGCAGTCGAGCTGCTGCTCGGTGATGCGGCCTTCCAGGAACGAGCGGGCGTAGATGCCCGGCGAGCTGTGGCCCTGGATGTAGAGCAGGTCGCCCGGGTGGTCTTCGCTGGGCGCGCGCCAGAAGTGGTTGAAGCCGACGTCGTACAGGGTCGCGCCGGAGGCGAAACTGGCGATGTGGCCGCCGAGGTCGCCGGGCTTGCGGTTGGCGCGGACCACCATCGCCATGGCGTTCCAGCGGATGATCGAGCGGATCTTCCACTCCATCGCGGCGTCGCCGGGGCTCTTGGCCTCCAGGTGCGGCGGGATGGTGTTGATGTACTCGGTGGTCGGCGCGAACGGCAGGTGGGCGCCCGCCCGGCGGCTGACCTCGACCATGCCCTGCAGCAGCGAATGCGCGCGCTCGGTGCCGTCACGGGCGATGACCGCCTCGATCGACTCGATCCACTCCTGGGTCTCGGTGGGGTCCGGGTCGTTCTGCAGCAGGTCGGTGAACGGGCTTTCGTAGGTCGTGGTCATGCGCCTCGCGGCCCCATGGCCGCGCCTCGTAATGGGGGTGGAGAGATTGCTTCGATTCTATCAGCGGGGGTCGCGGCGGGGCTGGCCCGGGCTGGCGGAATGGGGATGCGGCGGCGTATGGGGCGAAGGTGGGCCTTTGGTGCTTTTGTAGGAGCGGCTTCAGCCGCAATCGTGGAATCGGCGCGGGCGAACGATTGTCGGATCGCGGCTGAAGCCGCTCCTACAACGGCACGGGGCATTTGCTGACGGGGCGCGGGCAACCTGCTGATACCTGCGCCGACGCACCCGCCCCACCCTGCCCGCATGGGACACGCCCGCCTGCGCATCGGCCGCCATTCGCTCAACGGCCAGATCTACCTGGTCACCTTCACCACGGCCGATCGCACGCCGTGCTTCGACGACTGGGACGTCGCTGCGGAAGCTTGCCGGGTCATGTCGGCCGCGCCGTCATGGCAGCGCTCGCGGTTGCTGGCGTGGGTGCTGATGCCGGACCACTGGCACGGGCTGGTGGAGCTTGGCGGATTCGACTCGCTGCCGGCCTGCATGGGGCGGCTGAAAGGCCGCAGCGCGCGGATGCTGCGGCAGGCGCATCCGGGGGTCGGGGCGTCGGTGTGGGCGCCGGCTTACCACGACCGGGCGTTGCGGGCGGAGGAGCAGCTGGTGGACGCGGCGCGGCATGTGGTGATGAATCCGGTGCGCGCGGGGCTGGTGCGGCGGGTGGGGGATTACCCGTTCTGGGATGCGGTCTGGGTGTGACGGCGCTCTTGTCGGGATGTTGTAGGAGCGGCTTTAGCCGCGATCCGACGGTCGTTCGCCCGCGCCGATTCCACGATCGCGGCTGAAGCCGCTCCTACAAAGGCTTTGGCCCCGCCAAACCTGGCACCTGGAAACCCGCGGACACGGAACCGCAAGAACCGGGGAATACCGCCCGCAGGCGGGAGCCGCGAACACGCCGCGGCTCCGGATGCGGGCGTTTACCCGCGCACGCCACCCCTGTTCGCGCGGATCTGCGCGTCCACCGCGGCGATGGCGGTGAGGTTGACGATCCTGCGCGAGGTCGAGTCGGGGGTCAGGATGTGCGCGGGCTTGTCCAGGCCCATCAGGATCGGGCCGATCGCGACGCCGTCGGTCGCGACGCGGAACATGTTGTAGGTGATGTTGGCCGCGTCGAGGTTCGGCATCACGAACAGGTTCGGACGGCCGTGCAGGGTGGTGTTGGGGAAGATGCGGCGGCGCAGGGCGTCGTTCCAGGCGGTGTCGGCCATCATTTCGCCGTCGACCTCCACCTTCGGCGCGCGCTCGGCGAGGATCTCGCGGACGCGGCGCATCTTGGCCGCCGAGGGATTGTCGTGGCTGCCGAAGTTGGAGTGCGACAGCAGCGCGACCTTGGGCTCCACGCCGAACAGCTTGAGCCGGTAGGTCGCCTGCAGGGTCGCCTCGGCGATCTGCTCGGCGGTCGGGTCCAGCTGCACGTGGGTGTCCAGGAAGAACCACGCGCCGGCGTCGTTGATCACGCCGGTCATCGCCGCGGTGCCGGTGACGCCGCGGTCGAAATCGAACACGCTGCGCAGGTAGCCGAGCTTCTTGTGGAAGCGGCCGACCACGCCGCAGATCATCGCGTCGGCCTCGCCGCGCTCGACCATCAACGCGGCGATCAGGCTCGGGCGCGAACGCAGCAGGCTCTTGGCGGCCTCGATGGTGACGCCGCGGCGCTCGGTGAGGGCGTGGTACTGCTGCCAGTACTCGTCGAAGCGCGGGTCGGAGTGGATGTTGGTCAGTTCGAAGTCGACGCCCTGGCGCATGCGCAGGCCGAGCTTCTCGATGCGGGCGTTGATGACCTCGGGGCGGCCGATCAGGATCGGGAACGCCAGCCCTTCGTCGATCACGGTCTGCACCGCGCTCAGCACCACGTGCTCCTCGCCCTCGGCGTACACCACGCGCTTTCGGTCGCAGCGCGCGCGGTCGTAAACCGGCTTCATCAGCAGGCCGGTGCGCCAGATGAACTGGCCGAGCGTCTCCTCGTAGGCCTCCATGTCGGTGATCGGCCGGGCCGCCATCCCCGACTCCATCGCGGCCTTGGCCACCGCCGGCGCCAGCATCACCAGCAGGCGCGGATCGAACGGGCGCGGGATCAGGTAGTCGGGACCGAACGTCGGCACGTCTCCGCCGTAGGCCGCGGCGAGGTCACCGGCTTCCATCCGGGCCAGCTGGGCGATCGCGTGCACGCAGGCCAGCTTCATCGCCTCGTTGATCTCGCGTGCGCCGACATCGAGCGCGCCGCGGAAGATGTACGGGAAGCACAGCGCGTTGTTGACCTGGTTGGGGTAGTCGCTGCGGCCGGTGGCGATGATCGCGTCGGGGCGGGCGCGCTTGGCGTCCTCCGGCAGGATCTCGGGGTACGGGTTGGCCAGCGCGAGGATGATCGGCCGCTCGGCCATGGTCGCGACCATCTCCGGCTTGAGGATGCCGCCCGCCGACAGGCCGAGGAACACGTCGGCGCCGGCGACAATCTCCGCCAACTCGCGCTTGTCGGTGTCGGCGGCGTAGCGCGCCTTGTCAGGGTCGAGGTTCGGGCGGCCGGTGTAGATCACGCCCTCGCGGTCGAACGCGATGATGTTTTCCTTGCGCACGCCCAGCGCGACCAGCATGTCCAGACAGGCGATGCCCGCCGCGCCGGCGCCGGTGGTCGCCAGCTTGATGTCGCCGATGTTCTTGCCCGCGACGTGCAGCGCGTTGAGCACCGCGGCGCCGACGATTATCGCGGTGCCGTGCTGGTCGTCGTGGAACACGGGGATGTTCATCCGCTCGCGCAGTTTGCGCTCGACGATGAAGCACTCCGGCGCCTTGATGTCCTCGAGGTTGATGCCGCCGAAGGTCGGCTCGAGCGACGCGATAATGTCGACCAGCTTGTCCGGGTCGCGCTCGTCGATCTCGATGTCGAACACGTCGATGCCGGCGAACTTCTGGAACAGCACGCCCTTGCCTTCCATTACTGGTTTACCGGCAAGCGGGCCGATGTCGCCCAGGCCGAGCACCGCGGTGCCGTTGGACACCACCGCGACCAGGTTGCCGCGCGCGGTGTAGTCGCGGGCGGAGTCGGGGTCGGCGGCGATTTCCTCGCAGGCGAACGCCACGCCCGGCGAATAGGCCAGCGCCAGGTCGCGCTGGGTCACCATCGGCTTGGTCGCGGTGACCTTGATCTTCCCGGCCGGGCTGACCCGGTGGTAATCGAGCGCGGCTTGCCGGAAATCGTCGGCTTGCTTGGAATCGTTGCTGTTGGACATCTTCGGGGCACGGACCTGGGGAACCGGTGATTCTAGCCACCAGGGCATGTACGCGCCGGCACGGCGGTCGGCCTTTCGCTCAGACGTCGAGGAAACCGCTGTCGTCGACCGCGTCCAGCCGGATCCGGTTGGCGAACAGCGAGAACGCCAGCACGCCGGCCAGGCCGTTGGCGCGGGCGATCCACCGCGGCAGCCACAGCGGCGGCAGCAGCACGCCGTCCTCGAACAGCGGGGCGAAGCGCTGCACGTCGGTCAGGGTCATCTTGCCGGCGAACAGCCAGCGGCACAGGCGCAACTGGTGCTGGCGCAGCGCCCAGCGGAAGAAGGTGTGCACGCCGATCAGGCCGCGCAGGTAGACCGCGTCCTTGCTGAACGCCGCCCCGCCGGTCACCGGCACGCCGCGGAACACGCGCTGGGCCGAGGCGAAGCTTTCCTCGGGGCTCTGGCCGGCATCGAGGAAGTAGCGGAACACCTCGATGAAATCGGCGCCCTCCAGCGCCATCGCCACCGCCTCGATCCGCAGGCTGAGCCGCTTCATCCGGCTGATGTCGATGCTGCCGGTGATCTGCTCGGCGAACGTCGCCAGCCCTTCCTGGGTGGCGGTGGCGCGCGGCGAGGACAGTGCCAGGCTGCCCAGCACCGGCTGGCGGCGGCCGTTGAGCGCGCTGAGCGAATGCACGAAGGCCTCGTGCTGCAGCAGCTGGTCGCGGTCGTAGTCGCTGAAGGCGGCGGTGGTGCGCAGGCGGATGCGGGTGGCGCCGGCGGCGGCCTTGGCGATCAGGTCGGGGTCGAGCACGACTTCGATCACGCGCTCGTTGAAGTAGTCGTCGAGGTCGCGCTGCAGTTGCAGCTGGAGCGCGGTGGCGGAGATGGTGACGTGCTCGGACGGCGCCAGCAGCTCGCGGTCGAACTCGTCGGCGATCGACAGGAAGTGGCGCGCGGCGACGCGGGCATCGGGCCCGTTGCCGGGCAGCGGATCGAACGGGCTGCCGTAGAGCTGGATCGACAGGTCGGTGACGGCCGCGGTGCCGAGGTGCTCGCACAGCCGTGCGGCGGTGTCCCAGCTGGCGGTGGAGTCGATGAGGTACTGGCCGAGCGGGTGGTCCGGGTCGGCTTCGGCGGCGATCGCGGCCAGCTCGGTGCGGACGTCGGAAAAGTCGTGGCGCGGGTAGTCGATCCGCGGCAGACGGGCCACGCCACGGGCATGGTCGGCGACGAAGTCGGTCTCCATCCCCGCGGGCCAGCTGGCCAGGCTCAGCAGCCGGATCTCGCTGGCGGCGGCCACCATGCGGGCGTCGAGCGCCGCGTGGTGGGCGATGTCGGGCGGGAAATCGGCGACGGTCATCCGGCGGGGCGGCTCGCACGGGTGCGCTGGTGCGCGTTGGCTGGAGCTTACTCCGGGCTCTGGCTCACCGCTTGCCGTACTTCTCGTCCAGCCGCTTCGACAGCGCCTTGCTGATCACCTTCTTCTCCGCGTTCTGCGCGCGGCGGTTGGCGAGCTTGTCGGCGGCGCCGGCGACTTCCTCGCCGAGCTTCAGGTAGTTCGCGAACCGCTGCGGGTCCAGCCGGCCGCCTTCGATCGCGGCGCGCACCGCGCAGCCGGGCTCCTTCAGGTGCTTGCAGTCGCGGAACCTGCATTCGGCGGCGAGCGCCTCGACGTCGCTGAAGTTCTCGCCGACGTCTTCCTCGCCGGTCGGTTTGAGCTCGCGCATGCCGGGGGTGTCGATCAGGCAGGCGCCGGTCGGCAGCGGGATCAGCGCGCGGTGGGTGGTGGTGTGGCGGCCGCGGGCGTCGGACTCGCGGACCTCGCCGGTTTTCATCCGCTCGATACCCAGCAGGGTGTTGGTCAGGGTCGATTTGCCGGCGCCGGAGCTGCCGACCAGCACCGCGGTGCGGCCGGGTTTCAGCCAGGGTTTGAGTGCGGCGACGCTGTCGGGGTCGCGCGCATTGACCGCGCGCACCGCGACGTTCTGCGCCGCCAGTTCCACCAGCGCCGCCAGCGAGCCGGGAACGTCGGTGGCTTCGTCCGCCTTGGTCAGCACCACCACCGGCTCGGCACCGCTGCCCTGCACCAGCAGCAGGTAGCGCTCGATCCGGCGCGGGTTGAAGTCGGCGTCCAGGCCGCAGACGACGAACACGGTATCGACGTTGGCGGCGATCAGCTGCTGCTTGTAGTGCTCGCCGGCGGCGCCGCGCTTGATCGCGCTGCGGCGCGGCAGCAGGGCGACGATCTGGTCCTTCTCGGTCGCCGGTTCGATCAGCACCCAGTCGCCGACCGCGGCGCGCTGCTCGGGCGGGATGCCACCCTTCTTGTAGCTGGGCGGGCGCTGCCACTCGGGCAGGGATTCGACGGTGAAACTGTTGTCCGGGCCGTCGGCGACCACGTAGCCGCTGCGGTGCTGCTCGACCACGCGGACCGGGCGTGCCGCGGGGTGCTGTGACAGCGTCTCGCGCCACTCGGCGACCGCGGGCCGGCCGTCGGGGTCGAGCGGCCAGCCGATCGCCTGCAGGGCGAGGTCGGGGGTCATGTTTCCGGGCGCGGGGTGGTCATGGGGCGGATTCTAGCGGGGTGCGGTGATGGGGCGGCGCGCAGGTCACTCCTATCCGGAGCGCACCGCCGGCGGTTCGGATGACCGGGCTTTTTGTAGGAGCGGCTTCAGCCGCGATTGGATGGCTGTTCGCCCGCGCCGGCTCCACGATCGCGGCTGAAGCCGCTCCTACAGAAGCCGGGGGTTGCGCATGGGGCCTTTGGAGGTTCACGGCGGGCCCGATAGAACGCCCGATGACAACCCGTTAGGCGCGCAACGACCGCCGCGCTTACGTCTGTTTCCGCTAGGCTGGCGCCACCCCCACTCCGCACCGCTCCGATGTCGCCGCCCAGCCTCAAGACCCGTGCCCGCCTGTCCGAAGTCCGTTACGAAATCCGCGGCGAGCTCGCCCGCCGGGCGCGCGAGCTGGAGGCACAGGGCCGGACGCTGATCAAGCTCAATATCGGCAACCCGGGGGCGTTCGGCTTCCGCGCGCCGGAGCACCTGCAGCAGGCGATCGCCGGGCGCATCGCCGACACCGATCCCTACACCCACCAGCAGGGCCTGCCGGCCGCGCGCGAGGCGATCGCAGCGTTCCACCAGCAGCGCGGCACGCCCAACGCGAGCGCCGAGCGGGTGTTCGTCGGCAACGGCGTCAGCGAACTGATCGACCTGTCGCTGCGAGCGCTGCTGAACCCGGGCGACGAGGTGCTGCTGCCCTCGCCCGACTACCCGCTGTGGTCGGCCGCGACGATCCTCAACGACGGCCGCCCGGTCTACTACCGTTGCCAGCCCGCGAACGCCTTCCTGCCCGACCCTGACGAGATCGAGGCGCTGGTAACGCCGCGCACGCGCGCGATCGTGCTGATCAACCCGAACAACCCGACCGGCGCGACCTACCCGCGCGAGCTGCTCGAGCGCATCGTCGACATCGCCGCGCGCCACCACCTGCTGCTGATGGCCGACGAGATCTACGACTCGATCCTGTACGACGGCGCGACCTTCCAGCCGCTGGCACCGCTCGCCGGCGACGTGCCGTGCCTGTCGTTCGGCGGGCTGAGCAAGGTGCACCGCGCCTGCGGCTGGCGCGTGGGCTGGGCGGTGCTGTCGGGCGACCCGATCGCCAGCGGCGAGTTCCACCACGCGATGGACCTGCTCGGCGCGCTGCGGCTGTGCGCCAACGTGCCCGGCCAGTTCGCGATCGAGGCCGCGCTGCACGGCGAGGACACCATCGCACCGCTGTGCGCGCCGGGCGGACGACTGTACGAGGCGCGGCGCGCGGTGGTCGACAGCGTCGCCCGCAGCGAGCACCTGGAGCTGGTCGAACCGGCCGGCGCGCTGTACGCATTCCCGGCGGTGACCGGCGCGGCCGCGCGCGGCTTCGACGACCACGCCTTCGCACTCGAACTGCTCGAGACCGAGGACGTGCTGGTGGTGCCCGGCTCCAGCTTCAACGTGCCGTACCGCCACCATTTCCGCGTCACCCTGCTGCCGCAACCCGACGACCTGCGCGAGGTGTTCGCGCGGATCGACCGGGTGCTGCAGCGGCGTGCCGACGCCAACACGACCGGCCGCGCCGCGGTCGCCTGACCGCACCCGCCACAGGAGCAGACCGCCATGCGCTATCTCGCCCTCGGTGACAGCTACACGATCGGCGAAGGCGTCGCGCCCGCGGACCGTTGGCCGGTGCGACTGGCGCGCGGCCTGCGCGAGCACGGCATCCAACTGGCCGAGCCGCGCATCATCGCCACCACCGGCTGGACCACCGACGAGCTGTCCGGCGCGATGGATGCCGAGGAACCGCTCGGCCGCTGGGACTTCGTCAGCCTGCTGATCGGGGTCAACAACCAGTACCGCGGCCGTGGCGTGGCCGACTACCGCGGCGAGTTCCACGACCTGCTGCGGCGGGCGATGGTGCTGGCCGGCGGCCGCGGCGACCGGCTGCTGGTGCTGTCGATCCCGGACTGGGGCGTGACCCCGTTCGCCGCCAGCCAGGAGCGCGATCCCACCCGCATCGCCGGCGAGCTGGATGCTTACAACGGCGCGGCCGCCGAGCTGTGCGCGCGGCACGCGGTGGCCTTCGTCGATATCACCGCGGTCAGCCGCGAGTTCGGCGGCCAGCCGCACATGCTGGTCGACGACCGTCTGCACCCGTCGGCGGCGATGTACGCGCTGTGGGCGCGGCAGGCGCTGCCGGTCGCGCGTGGGCTGCTGGGCGCGGAATGACCACCGACGCCACGCGCCCGATGGCGCGCGAACACGCCCGCGCCATTGCCGCCGCGTTCGCTCCCGAACGTGCGCTCGGCAACCGCTGGGACTACTTCTACAGCCGCAGCAAGCTCGGCAGCGACCCGCTGTACCCCGGCGTGTGCGACGCGCTGCGCGGCACCACCGCGCCGCTGCTCGACCTGGGGTGCGGGCTGGGCCTGCTCGCCCACGCGCTGCGTGGCGACGGCATCGGGCTGCGCTACCGGGGGGTCGACAACGACGCCGGCAAGGTCGATCGCGCCCGGCGCGCGGCGCGGCGGCAGGGGCTGGCCGACGTCGGGTTCGAGTGTGTCGACCTGGCCGCGGCGGATTTCTCGCTGGACCGCTTGGGCCATCGCGGCAGCGTCGCCATCCTCGACGTCCTGCAGTTCATTCCCGCCGATGCCCAGCAGCGCACGCTGCAAGCCGCCATAGCCATGCTTGAACCGGGCGCCAAGCTGGTGATCCGAACCGGCTTGGACGACGGCGGCCGGCGCGCACGCGTGACCCGCGCGATCGACGTGCTCTCGCGCACGCTCGGATGGATGAACGCCGGCCCCGGTTGTTACCCCGACGCCGACGCCCTGCGCGCGTTGTTCGACGGCGCCGGACTGCAGTCCGAGTTCATCCCGCTGTACGGCAATACGCCGTTCAACAACTGGCGGGTGGTGGCGGTGAAGCCCGCATAGCGCCCTGGCGCGTGCGCCTGTTGGAGCGACGGGTGGGGGATCACTCCCGCGTGTCCACCGCTCGGAGCTTTTGTAGGAGCGGCTTCAGCCGCGATCGGATGATCGTTCGCCTGCGCCGGCTCCACGATCGGGGCTGAAGCCGCTCCTACAGAGGCTCCGGCATGCGCCTGGGGCGGGATTGCCGCCGGCTTGCGGCCCGGACTCCGTCGCGGGGCGGTGCCTTTTCGTGGCCAGCATCCGCGGAGGACTCCGCCTCGATTTCTTCCGGCAACACCGTGCGGTAGCCCAGCACCTCCAGCCGCTGCAGCAGCAGCGCGAGCACCTCGACATTCCGACCATGCCTGGCGCCCTCGTGCAGCAGCACGATCGCGCCGGGTGCCAGGTCGCGTTCGATCCGCGCCACCACGGCCGCGGGATCGGCGGCCACCGCATCGAAGCCGCGCGCGCTCCACGCCACCCTCGCCAGCCTGTGTTCGCGCAGCGGCGCGGCCGTGAACGGGTTGGCCATGCCGACCACGGCGCGGAACCATCGCGGCGCGGTGCCGGTGATTTCCGCGATTGCCGCCTGGGCGTCGCCCACCTGCCGGCGCATCGCGCCGGGCCCAAGCGCCCAGAACCACGCCTGCGGGTGCGAGTGGCTGTGGTTGCCGATGCCGTGACCGCGCCGGGCGATCTCGCGCAGCAGCTCCGGTCGCGCCCGCACCCGCTCGCCCACGACGAAGAAGGTCGCCCGGGCGCGGTGTGCATCGAGCAGATCGAGGAAGGCGGCGGTGTCAACGGACGGGCCGTCGTCGATGGTCAGCCAGACCAGCGGCTCGCGCGTCGGCAGCCGCGCCAGCACCGGGCTGAACAGGGCCGAGCCCGGCTTCATCACGCCCCACCAGAAGACCGCGTGGCTGGCCAGCATGGCGGGCAGCCCCACCGCCCAGCCGAACCGCCACCACAGCGCCGCGACCAGCGCCTGCGACAGCAGCAACACTGCCCACCAGACGTGCGGGTGGCGCGGGATGCGATGGAACGGGGCGCTCGGCATGACCTGCATCATGCCAGCGGCTCCGGGGGCTCGGTACACTGGCGCCCTCCCCCGCTCCACGGACACCGCCATGCCGCTCGACCCCGCCCTGCACTCGCGCATCCAGACCCTGCTCAACGACAACCGGGTCGTCCTGTTCATGAAGGGCGAGCCGCGCGCGCCGCAATGCGGCTTCTCGGCCAAGGCGGTCGCCGCGCTCGGTGCCACCGGCGTCGACTACCAGCACGTCAACGTGCTGGCCGACCAGGAGATCCGCGAAGGGATCAAGGAGTACGGCCAGTGGCCGACGATCCCGCAGCTGTACATCGGCGGCGAGCTGGTCGGTGGCAGCGACATCATCGAGCAGATGGCCAACTCCGGCGAGCTGCACACCGCGCTCGGCCTGCCGGCGCCGGACCGCACGCCGCCGCAGATCACCATCACCCCCGCCGCCGCGCAGATGCTGCGCGAAGCGGTGGCGAATGCGGGCGACGGTTATGCACTGCAGATCGAGGTCGACCCGCGCTTCAACGCCAAGCTGCAGCTGGCGCCGGTCGACAACGGGGCGATCGCGACCGAGGCCGAAGGCCTGCGCGCCCAGTTCGACCTCGCCAGCGCCCAGCGCGCACGCGGGCTGAAGATCGACTGGGTCGACGACGAGCGCGGTCGTGGGTTGGTCATCGACAACCCCAACGCGCCGCCGAAGGTCGCCACGATCACCGCCGCCGAGGCCGCCGGGAAGACCGCATCCGGCGAGCTGACCCTGGTCGACGTGCGGCCGGCCGAGGAGCGCGCGGAGGCGTCGATCAACGTGCCGTTCTCCACCCTCGACGGCGACTCGCTGGCGCACCTGGAGGCGCTGCCGAAGGACACGCCGCTGGCGTTCATGTGCCACCACGGCAAGCGCAGCGCGCAGGCCGCCGAACACTTCCGCGGCCTAGGCTTCACCAACCTGCACAACGTCGAAGGCGGCATCGACGCCTGGAGCGAGCAGGTCGACTCGCACGTGCCGAGGTACTGAGGCGGTTCGCGGCCCGGATTCGCTCCTACAAGTTGAGCCGGCGCATGCCCGAGACTTCGGCACACCACGAAGGCGCAGTGCAAAAGGCCGGCTCACCCGCCGAAACCACCCTCGTCGAGCCACGCCTGCTCGGCCGGCGTGGTCGGCCGCCCGAGCAGGCGATTGCGGTGCGGGAAGTGGCCGAAGCGCTCGACGATGCCGCGGTGGTGCAGCGCCCACTTGTCGGCGCCGGGAGTGTTGAGCGACTGGTACAGCTCGACGCAGCGCTGCTGGTCGAGCATCGCTTCCGAGTGCATGAACGGCAGATAGAAGAACGGACGCAGCTCCGGCTCGACCTGCATGTCGTGGCCATGCCCGATTGAACGCTCGGCGACGGCGCGCGCCATCGGGTCGGTGGCGTAGACGTGGGCGCTGCCGCGGAAGATGTTGCGCGGGATCTGGTCGAGCAGCAGCACCAGCGCGAGCGCGCTTTCGGCCTGCTCTTCCCAGTGCGTGAGCTCGGCACGCGAGGCCGCCATGTGGGCGTCGTGGAAGCGCTCGCGGCAGCGCGCGTCGAACTCCTCGCCGCCGTTGAACCAGCGGTCAGGGCCCGCTTCGCGCCAGAAGGTGACGACATCCTCGGCGGTCACGTCCATGCGGGGCTCCTCGGGCTGGGTGGGCAAATACCGTAGCAAGCCCGGCGTCAATGTCACCACGCCGTGCGTGTCCGTTCGCAGGAGCGACGTAAGTTGCGACCCGCCGAACCCGGCCGGAGAGGAAGACGGCCGGCTGCGACGAAGGCGCCGGGGTGGGATCCCGAATCACCGCCAGCAGGCGACCTTTCGACGCTTCGGCCGGATGTAAAGGTCGCGACTGACGTCGTTCCTACGGGGGTGAAGGTGGCTCCGGCTGCGCGTTCAGGGCTGTTGTAGGAGCGGCTTCAGCCGCGATCGTGGAAGCGGCGCGGGCGGACGATTCCGGATCGCGGCTGAAGCCGCTCCTACAAGGGCGTGCGCAGGTGGCGTGGCGACGCGCGGGGCACGGCATGGCGCAGGTGCGTGGCCACGCGTGGAACAGGGCATGAGGCAGGCTGCGTGGCGACAGGGCGCGTGGCGACGCGTCACGCCGCGTCCTCCTCGCCGTCGATGTCGTCTTCTCCCAGCTGGGTCTCGATCTCGGTGATCCACGCGGCGGTGATGCTTTCCAGCGTGACCGCGTGGATCAGCGGCTGGATCGCGCCGCCGGAGTAGGACTCGGCGATGAACCGGGCGTAGCGCTCGCGGTAGCCCAGCCACGCCAGGTGCACGGCGTCGAACGCGGCCAGGCCGCCGTCGTCGAGCTCGACCCGCAGGCGGGCGACCAGCGCATCGAGCCGCGCGTCGACGTGCTGGAACGAGTCGATCGCGCGCTGGTTCATCGCGTCCTCGTCGAGGACGGGCTCGTCGCTCTCGCGGGCGACCTGCTCGGCCTGGCTGACATAGCGGTCGGCGATCCTGACCGCGGTCTCGGCCTTGTCGATCAGGCGGCTCTCGAACCGCCGCAGTTCGTCCAGGCTGGTGTTGGCGTCCTCCAGCCCCTGCTTGAGCGCGAGCAGCTTCTGGTTGCGCTCGATCGCATCGACCTCGCCGCGGCGTTCGACCCGGCGCTGGATGAAATAGAACGCCCAGGTCAGCGCGGCCCCGGCGAGCAGATAGATCAGTTGTTCCACGTGCGGTCTCCCCAGCGTCTCCCGACCCGCCCCCATGGCGGGCCGCTGGCTGCTTCTCCCTCGAGGCACCCAGTGTGCCGCGCGGGCATCGCAGGGGCTGCGATGCCGCGCGCCGGGTTTGCGCAATCGGTCACTGATCGTGACCATCGTCAGGGTTGGCACGGTGGGGGGGCCCGGCTAGGTTGGCGAGGTCCGTCCGACCACCGTCGCGACGCCGGCCACCAAGGGGAAACCGATGCAGTCACCACAGCTTGCCGCCCTCGCGGCCGCGCTCGGGCTGGCAATCGCCGGGGGCGCCGTGCGCGCCGCCGACGACGCCGCGCCCTCGTTCGTCCAGGACCCGTACCCCAGCACCTACCAGCGCGTCGCCGCGCCGGCGGTGCTGCTCGACAACGCCACCGTGCTGACCGGCACCGGCGCCCGGCTCGACCACGCCGACGTGCTGATGGCCGACGGCCGCATCGTCGCGGTCGGCCCGGAGCTCGACCTGCCGGCCGGCGCCACCCGCGTCGACGCGACCGGCAAGTGGGTCACCCCCGGCATCATCGACGTGCACTCGCACCTGGGCGTGTACCCGAGCCCCGGCGTGCGCGCGCACAGCGACGGCAACGAGGCGACCAACGCGGTCACCGCCAACGTCTGGGCCGAGCACTCGGTCTGGCCGCAGGATCCGGGCTTCGCCGCGGCGCTGGCCGGCGGCATCACCTCGCTGCAGGTGCTGCCGGGCTCGGCCAACCTGGTCGGCGGCCGCGGCGTCACGCTGAAGAACGTGCCCGCCACCAGCTACCAGGCGATGAAGTTCCCCGGCGCGCCGTGGGGCATGAAGATGGCCTGCGGTGAGAACCCCAAGCGCGTCTATGGCGACAAGGGCGGCCCGTCGACCCGCATGGGCAACATCGCCGGCTATCGCGCGGCGTTCATCGACGCCGCCGAATACCTCGCCAAGCACAAGCCGGACGCGCCGAAGAAGCGCAGCTGGTTCAGCGACGACGAGCCCGACAGCGGCAGCGACACCGGCGGCAAGCGCGACCTCAAGCTCGACACGCTGGCCGGTGCGATCAACGGCGACATCCTCGTCCACATCCACTGCTACCGCGCCGACGAGATGGCGACCATGCTCGACCTGGCCGACGAGTTCGGCTTCAAGGTGGCCGCGTTCCACCACGCGGTGGAGGCCTACAAACTGGCCGACCGGCTCGCCGAGGAAGGCACCTGCGCCGCGCTGTGGGCCGACTGGTGGGGCTTCAAGATGGAGGCCTTCGACGGCATCCAGGAAAACATCGCGCTGGTCGACCGCCCCGCCGGCAGCTGCGCGATCGTCCACAGCGACTCCGAGGAAGGCATCCAGCGGCTCAACCAGGAGGCGGCCAAGGTGATGGCGCATGCCGGGCTTGCCGGCATCGACATCACGCCCGAGCACGCGATCCAGTGGCTGACTGCCAATCCGGCCAGGTCGATGGGCATCCTCGATGAGACCGGCACCCTGGAGCCGGGCAAGATGGCCGACGTGGTGGTCTGGAACGGCACGCCCTTCAGCGTCTACGCGCAGGCCGAGCAGGTCTACATCGACGGCGCGCGGCTGTACGACCGCAACGACCCGTCGCGGCAGCCGCAGTCGGACTTCATGCTGGGCCAGTCGACCGGTGACGCCATCCGGGCCGGAGGTGTGCTGTGAGCCGCCGCATGTTGAACCGGGGCGCGATGAAGTCGCTGGCCCGCCAATCCCTCGCCGCCGCCGCGCTGTCGTTCGTGGCGCTGAGCGCGAACGCGCAGGACCTGCTGATCCGCAACGCAACGGTCCACACCGCCGGTCCGCAGGGCACGCTGCAGGGCGCCGACGTGCTGGTCCACGACGGTGTGATCGCCGCCGTCGGCACCGGTCTGTCGGCTCCGGCCGGGGCGCAGGTGGTCGACGCGCAGTCGCGGCCACTGACCCCGACCCTGTTCGGCGGCATCACCGCGATCGGACTGGAGGAGGTCTCCGGCGAACGCTCGACCGTCGACGCCTCGCTCGGCCTCGGCGCCGAGTCGCACGAGATGACCGTGCGCCCCGAGTTCGACGTGACGCTGGCCTACAACCCGGCCTCGGTGCTGGTGCCGGTGACCCGGATCGAAGGCATCGGCTGGACGTTGCTGGAAGCCGGCGCCACCGAGGGCGGCTCGATCATCGGCGGCCAGGGCGCGGTGGTGCGGCTCGACGGCAGCCCCGACCCGGTCGGCCCCGACGTGCTGTTCGTCGACCTCGGCAGCGATGCTGCCGAGCTCAGCGGCCGGTCCCGCGCGGCGCAGTGGATGCTGCTCGACCAGCTGGTCGACGAGGTCCATGGCCGCATCCCGGCCGGCTCGCACGCGGCGCTGCTGACGCCTGCCGGCCGCGACACGCTGAAGAAGTACCTCGACGGGAACGGCCGCATCGTGGTCGAAGTCGACCGCGCCGCCGACATCCGCCAACTGCTGCGCTGGTCGGGCCGCCACGGCGTCAAGGTCGCGATCGCCGGCGGCGGCGAGGCCTGGAAGCTGGCGCCGCAGCTGGCCGCGGCCGACGTGCCGGTGTTCGTCAACCCGCTGGCCAACCTGCCGGCCAGCTTCGACCAGATCGGCGCGACCATGGAGAACGCCGCCCGGCTCGACGCCGCCGGCGTCGCGGTCGGCTTCACCCAGGGCGGCGACACCCACAACGCGCGCAAGGTCCGCCAGCTGGCCGGCAACGCAGTGGCCAACGGGTTGCCGTGGGAGGACGGGCTGGCCGGGCTGACCTCGGTCCCGGCCCGGGCGTTCGGCGTGGCCGACACGCTCGGCAGCATCTCGCCGGGCAAGCGCGCCGACCTGGTGCTGTGGAGCGGCGACCCGCTGGAGGTCAACGCGGTGGCGACCCAGGTCTGGCTCGACGGCCAGGCGATCGGGATGCGCAGCCGCCAGACCGAACTGCGCGACCGCTACCTGCGTGCGCAGGCGCCGCGGGGGAATGGCGGGTTGCCGCGGGCCTATCCGGCCGCCGACAGCCGCTGAGGGCTGGCGGCTGACGACCCGCTGCGAGCATCCAGGCCCGCCCCGCGCGGGCCTGGTTTTATCTGTTCCGCACGACCAGCGGCTCCTTGTAGGAGCGGCTTCAGCCGCGATCGGGAGCCGGTGCGGGCGGACGATTCACGATCGCGGCTGAAGCCGCTCCTACAGGAGCCCCACCTGCAGCAGGGTGGCCTGCAGCGACGACGCCAGTTCGCCGGCCGCGCGAAAGCCGTCCCAGCCCCGCCGTCCGTCCGGCGGCGTCCACGGGTAAGCTGCGCCCACCTTCCAGGGGACCAAGACCATGCCGCCCTTCCCGCTGCTCGACCTCAACTGGCTCGCCATCCTCGCCGCCGCGGCGTCCGCGTTCCTGCTCGGCGGGCTCTGGTACGGGCCGCTGTTCAAGAAGGCCTGGTGCCGCGAAGCCGGGGTGGATGCCGACAGCGCCCCGCCCCACCCGGCGCGGATCTTCGCCGTCGCGTTCGTCTGCAGCCTGCTCGCCGCGCTGATGTTCTCGGTCGCCCTGCCGCCGGCGGCGAGCGCCGCCGACGGGTTCGGGGCGGGGTTCGTGGTCGGACTGTTCTTCGTGGCGATGAGCTTCGGTATCAACTACGCGTTCGCCCAGCGCAGCGTGAAGCTGTGGATGATCGACAGCGGTTACCACATCCTGCAGTTCGCCCTGTACGGGCTGATCCTCGGCGCCTGGGACTGACGGAGCCTGGACGGCGGGCGTCCGCGCCGGGTAGCCCGCCGACGGTGGCGACCGCCGGACCAGCCCGGCCTCCGGTCTCCGGCCTCCGGTCTCCGGTCTCCGGTCTCCGGTCTCCGGTCTCGCATAGTGCGACACCCGTCACGTGACGCTATGCTGCGCGTCACGTTTTGCGCGCCTTGACGGCCGCCCGGGGGAGCCATGCGCATTGGACTGGTTGTCGACTCGGCCTGTGATCTGCCACTGGAATACCTGCAACAGCACGAAGTAGCGGTGCTGCCGATCACCGTGCGCATTGGCGAGGCCGTGCTGGCCGACCACCGCAACGAGCAGGCCACGCTGGAGTTCCTGCACGCCCACGTCGCCGAGCGCGGCGCCGAGGCGGAGACCACGCCCTACACGGTGCAGCAGATCCGCGACCTGTTCCTCGAGCGGCTGGTCATCGACTACGACTACGTGTTCTGCATGACGATCACCAAGTCGCGCAGCCCGATCAACGAGAACGCGCAGCAGGCCAGCTTCGCGATCCTCAACGACTACAAGGCCGCGCGTGCCGCGGCGGGCAACACCACGCCGTTCGCGCTGCGGGTGGTCGATACCCAGAACCTGTTCGCCGCCCAGGGCATCACCGCGGTCGAGGCGATCCGCCTGCGCGCGGCCGGCGAAGGCGCGCCGAAGATCCGCGCGCGGCTGGAGAACCTGGCGTTGCACACCCACGGCTACCTGGTGCCGCGCGACCTGTACTACCTTCGCGCCCGTGCCCGCAAGAAGGGCGACCGCAGCGTCGGCCTGCTCAGCGCCGCGCTCGGCAGCGCGCTCGACATCAAGCCGGTGCTGCACTGCCAGCACGGCGAGACCGGCCCGGTGGCGAAGATCAAGGGCTTCGAGCCGGCGGTGCAGAAGCTGTTCGAGTTCACCGCCAAGCGCGTGCGGGCCGGGCTGATGACGCCGACGGTGTGCCTGAGCTACGGCGGCGAGCTCGCCGAGATGCGCGCCCTGCCCGGCTACGACACGCTGCGCGCGGCCTGCAGCGAACACAACATCGAAGTGTTCGAAAGCGTGATGAGCCTGACCGGCATGGTCAACGTCGGCCGGGGCGCGGTGGTGGTGGGCTTCGCCACCGAAAGTGCGGCGAAGTTCGAGGAGTGACGCCGAGGGACGCCGGGCGATATCCACGGTGGTCCCACGTATGCAGGAGCGACGTAAGTCGCGATCCCACTGACCGCGCGACACACGCCGCGATCGACGCGGGGCTCCGGTCGCGCGGCCGCGGATTTCCGCCGCCCGTACTATCCCGCCGGTGCCGATGCTCAGCGGGTCGCGACTAACGTCGCTCCTACGGGTGCCGTTCCGTCCGGTGCACACCGGCACGCACCCACGCAACACCATCGGCAAAGCCGAACCGGGACTTTCTGCCTAGGTGCGGCGCCGGCGGGGCGGCTAGGCTGCGGGATTCGTCCGCCATCCGTGCCTGCCCATGACCCGTCGCCTGCTCGCCATCGCGCTGTCGTCCACGCTGTCCGCCTCGTTCGCCCTGCCCGCGCTGGCGCAGGACCCGCCGCCGCCGGCGCCGCAGCCACCGGTCGACCGCAACACCAGCGACACCGGGGAGGACCCGGTCCAGCTCGAACAGGACGCGCTCGACCCGGTCGGCACCGACCCGGCGCAGGCCGCGCCGGACACCGCGAAGGGCGTCAGCCGTCCGGGCGAAGAGGCCGATGAAGCGAAGTGGGACGTCAGCGCCGCGCACGGCCCCACCAAGGTCGTGCGCTTCGAGACCGACGAAGGCACCTGGATGGACGTCGACGTCTCGCCCGACGGCCGCGAACTGGTGTTCTCGCTGCTCGGCGACCTGTACCGGATGCCGGTGACCGGCGGCGCCGCGCGCCGTATCGCGTCCGGCCCGGCGTGGGAGATCCAGCCGCGCTGGTCGCCCGACGGTTCGCGCATCGCCTTCACCTCCGACCGCGGCGGCGGCAACAACCTGTGGACGGTCGATGCCAACGGCGGCGACCCGGTGCAGGTGACCAACGAGGACTTCCGCCTGCTCAACAACCCGGCGTGGACGCCGGACGGGCGCTTCATCATCGGCCGCAAGCACTTCACCTCCGAGCGGTCGCTCGGCGCCGGCGAACTGTGGATGTACCACGCCAGCGGCGGCGGCGCCGGCCTGCAACTGGTCGAGAAGATCAACGACCAGCAGGACCTCGGCGAGCCGGCGCTGTCGCCCGACGGCCGCTATCTGTACTACTCGCAGGACGTCACCGGCGGCGAGTCGTTCGAGTACAACAAGAACCCGCACGACGTGATCTACGCGATCAAGCGGCTCGACCGCCAGACCGGCACGACCGACACCGTCATCGCCACGCCCGGCGGCGCGGTGCGGCCGCAGCCCTCGCCCGACGGTAGGTCGCTGGCGTTCGTGAAGCGCATCCGCGACAAGTCGGTGCTGCACGTGCTCGACCTCGACAGCGGCGAGGTGCGGCCGGTGTGGGACGGGCTCAGCCACGATCAGCAGGAAGCCTGGGCGATCTTCGGGCCGTACACCGGCTTCGACTGGATGCCCGATTCGAAGTCCGTGGTGATCTGGGCGCAGGGCAAGCTGTGGCGGGTCGACATGGCCAGCGGCGAGCCGACGCGGATCCCGTTCACCGCGCAGGTCGAGCAGACCGTCACCGAGGCGCTGCGCTTCGACCAGGACATCGCCGAAGGCACGTTCGCGCCGAAGATGATCCGCGACGTGGCCACCTCCGCCGACGGCGACACGCTGGTCTTCCACGCGGTCGGAAAGCTGTGGCGCAAGTCGCTGCCCGGCGGAGAGCCGCAGCGCCTGACCGGCAACGAGGGCCTGTACGAATACGAGCCGAGCTTCAGTGCCGACGGCGACAAGCTGCTCTACACCACCTGGTCGGACGAGGCGCTCGGCGCGATCTACGTGCGCAGTGCCAACGGTGGCGGCAAGGGCACGCGCGTCACCGCCGACCCGGGCTTCTACTACCACCCGCGGTTCTCGCCGGACGCGCGCCACATCGTCTACAGCAAGTCCGGCGGTGGCGGCCTGACCGGCAGCCTGTGGTCGGGTGACCGCGGCATCTACGTGATGCCGGCGCGCGGTGGCGAGGCGGTGCGGGTGGCCGAGCGCGGTTCGGCGCCGCAGTTCAGCGCCGACGGCTCGCGCGTCTACTACCTGACCGGCGGCGGGCTGGAGAAGAAGCTGATGTCGGTCGGCCTGCACGGCGAGGAGCCGCGCGAGGTGTTCGACCTCAAGTACGTCGATTCGGTGCAGGTCAGCCCCGACGGCAAGTGGGTCGCCTTCACCGAGCTGTTCAACGCCTACGTGGCACCGATGGTGGAGACCGGCAAGGCGGTCGAGCTGTCCAAGGACAGCAAGGCGATCCCGGTGTCGCAGGTCAGCGCCGACGTCGGCAGCTACCTGCACTGGGCGGCGGACTCGCAGTCGCTGCACTGGATGGTCGGCGACCGCTACCACTCGCGCGCGCTGGATGAGAGCTTCGCGTTCCTGCCCGGCGCGCCGGCGGAGATCGCCAAGCCGGTGCACGGGGGCGGCATCGCGGTCGGGCTGACGGTGCCGGTCGACGCGCCGGACGAGGTGGTCGCGTTCACCAACGCGCGCATCGTCACCATGCGCGATGCCGAGAACACCGAGGAGGTGATCGAGGGCGGCACCATTGTCCTGCGCGGCGACGAGATCATCGCGGTCGGCCCGGCAGGTTCGGTCGAGGTTCCCGCCGGTGCGAATGTCATCGACGCCACCGGCAAGACCATCCTGCCCGGCTACGTCGACGTCCACGCCCACGCGGCGCACTTCGGCCAGGGCGTGGTCCCGCAGCAGAACTGGGCGTACTACACCAACCTCGCGTTCGGCATCACCACCATGCACGACCCGTCGGCGACCACCGAGTTCGTGTTCTCCGAGGCCGAGCTGCAGAAGGCCGGGCGCATGGTCGGCCCGCGGATCTTCTCGACCGGCACGATCCTGTACGGCGCCGACGGCGACTTCAAGGCGGTGGTCAATTCGCTCGACGACGCCCGCAGCCACCTGCGCCGGATGCAGGCCAACGGCGCGTTCTCGGTGAAGAGCTACAACCAGCCGCGCCGCGAGCAGCGCCAGCAGATCAACACCGCCGCGCGCGAGCTGGGCATGCTCGTGGTCGAGGAAGGCGGCTCCACCTTCCACCACAACATGACGATGATCCTCGACGGCGTCACCGGCATCGAGCACAACATCCCGGTCGCGCCGCTCTACAAGGACGTGGTCAACCTGTGGAAGCAAACCGATGTGCGCAACACGCCGACGCTGGTGGTCAGCTACGGCGGCCTGTCGGGCGAGTACTGGTGGTATGCGCGCGACAACGTCTGGGAAAACGACAAGCTCAACCGCTTCTTCCCGCGCGAGACGCTCGATGCGCGCAGCATCCGCCGCGAGATCGCGCCGGACTGGGACTACTACCACATCGAGGTGGCCAAAGCCGCCAAGCACCTGCGCGACGAAGGCATCAGGATCCAGGTCGGCGGCCACGGCCAGCTGCAGGGTCTGAGCCCGAACTGGGAGATCTGGATGCTCACCCAGGGCGGCTTCAGCAACTTCGAGGCGTTGCGCGCGGCGACGATCGACGGCGCCGACTATCTCGGGCTCTCGGATGAAATCGGCTCGCTGGAGGTCGGCAAGCAGGCCGACCTGGTGGTGCTCGACGGCAACCCGCTGGAGGAGATCCGCAACACCATCGAGACCCGCTACGTGATGGTCGACGGCCGCCTGTTCGACGTCGATGCCGACATGGCGGAGATCGGCAACGACGCCACCCCGGCGCCGGAGTTCTACTGGCAGCGCCACCGCGACGGCCAGACCTTCGGCCTGGAGTTCGGCCCGACCGCGGTCTGTCACTGTCCGAAGGCGCACGGCGCGCACGTTCACCTGGATTGACGGAGTCTCCGGCGCGGCCGCCTTGTGCGGCCGCGTCCGGATGCTCCGGAGGGTCAGGGTGGTGGTTTGGGCCGCGATGTTCCGAAGGGTCCTGGTGGTTGGTCCGGGCCGTCCAGGCTTTGCCCGTACCCAGCGCATACCGAGCGGGCTTCCGGGCTCCTGCCCCCCAAGGGGACTTCCTCCGGGGTGCAGGAGCGACTTCAGCCGCGATCGGATAACCGGACGCCCGCGCCGATTCCACGATCGCGGCTGAAGCCGCTCTACAAGAGCCGTGTGCCGACGTGGACGCTCGACCGGTTGTGTCGCTCCTACGGACGGATTGTCGTAGATCCGAAACCGCCCATTCACGAAGTCGCCATGCGGCGCTGCCCAGACTGCAGGCGTCCCCAGGAGAACCCCGATGGCCACCCGCTACTACATCAGCCTGCCCGACGGCAGCCGCGCCCGCGGCGCCGACCCCGACCTGTCGTTCACCGCGCAAAGCGGCCCCGGCTTCGCTGCCGAATTGCAGGACGCGCTGCGCAGCGACCGGCTGTTCGACCGCTGGCGGATGAAGCAGGACGAGCCGGACGAGGTCGACCCGTCGCTCGGGGTGACCGATCCGGCGGCAACGGTCCACGGCGAACAGGACGACCTGCACATCGACCTGGTGGTGACCTCGACCATCCCCGGCACCGTGCTCAAGCAGCGCCTGCGCCTGCTGGCCGGCAGCGCGTGGGAACTGCGCGACGTGACCGCGGCCTGAGGCCGGCAGTCGCGACTTACGTCGCTCCTACGGCGGGCGCATGCGGCGTGGAAGACGTGCCGTGCCGGTCGGTCGCCGGCACAATGCCGGCATGAAGAACATCCTGCTCGCATGGAGCGGCGGCAAGGACGCCGCGTGGACCCTGCACACCCTGCGCCAGCGCGACGACGTGCGCGTCCTCGGCTTGCTCACCACCGTCACCGCCGACTACGACCGCATCGCCATGCACGGCATCCGGCGCGAGGTGCTGCACGCGCAGGCGGCGGCCACCGGGCTGCCGCTGGTCGAGTCGACCATTCCCTCGCGCTGCGACAACGCCACCTACGAGGCTGCGTTCGCGGCGGCGCTGGCCGAGGCACGCGAGCGTTGGCCCGGGCTCGATACGATCGCGTTCGGCGACCTGCGGCTGGCCGACGTGCGCGCCTGGCGCGAGGCGCTGCTCGCGCGCCACGGCTGGCACATCGAGACCCCGCTGTTCGGCAGCGACACCGCCACGCTCGCGCGCGACATGATCGCCGCCGGCCTGCGCACGACGCTGTGCTGCGTCGACACCGAGCAGCTCGACGCCGGCTTCAGCGGCCGCGATTTCGATACCGCGCTGCTGGACGAGCTGCCCGCCGGTTGCGACCCCTGCGGCGAGGACGGCGAGTTCCACACGCTGGTGCACGACGGCCCGATGTTCGCCGTGCCGCTGCGGCTGGAGCGCGGCGAAACCGTACTGCGCGACCGCCGCTTCGCCTTCACCGACTTCGCGCTGGCGCGCTGACCTCCGGGACCGGCGCCGCCGCCCGCCGCGTTACAGCCGTTCCCACGGTTCCACCGACCCCGGTCGCGGCCGGAACAGCGGATGGCAGTCGGGCGAATCGATCCCGCTCCAACGCTCGAACAGCACCGGGCTGCGGTGCCCGAGCTTGGCCAGCAGGTGCCGCCATTCGTACTCGAGCTGGCCGCTGTTGACGGCGATCGGATCGACCGCCTGCAGCGGGCCGAGCTTGTCGCGGGCGAAGGCATAGCCGCGCGCATCGGCCTCGTCGCAGACGGCAGACAGGTAGGCGTCGATCGCGGCCTGCGGCTGCGCGTGCGCGCGGAAGCGGTCGAGCTGCGGATGGCGGGTGTAGCCGCGGGTGCAGCCGTGCAGCACCTTGCGCGCGAGCAGCCCTTCGCGCCACAGCGCCACCAGTCCCTTGGCATCCAGATGACGCGGGTGCAGGCTCCACAGGCGCATCGCGATGCTGCTGCTATTTCAGGGCGGCGGCGTGGTGGGCGATGTGGTCGCCGATGAAGCTGGCGATGAAGTAGTAGCTGTGGTCGTAGCCAGGCTGCATGCGCAGGGTCAGCGGATGGCCGGCCGCGGCGCAGGCGTCGCGCAGCAGCTCCGGCCGCAGTTCGCGCTGCAGGAACTCGTCGGCGTCACCCTGATCGACCAGCAGCGGCAGGCGCTCCTTCGCGTCGCGCAGCAGTTCGCAGGCGTCCCACTGCTTCCACGTTTTCTGGTCCTCGCCGAGGTAGGCGTCGAATGCCTGCTGGCCCCACGGCACCCGGCTCGGGGCGACGATCGGCGAGAACGCCGAAACGCTGCGGTAGCGGCCCGGATTGCGCAGGACGATCACCAGCGCGCCGTGGCCGCCCATCGAGTGGCCGCTGATCGCGCGCGCGGTGGTGGTGGGGAAGTGCGCGTCGACCAGCGCCGGCAGTTCATCGACCACGTAGTCGTGCATGCGGTAGTGCTTCGACCACGGCTCACGGGTGGCGTTGAGGTAGAACCCGGCGCCGAGGCCGAGGTCCCACGCGCCTTCCTGGTCGGGCACCTCGTCGCCGCGCGGGCTGGTGTCGGGCGCGACCAGCACCAGACCGTGCTCGGCCGCGTAGCGCTGGGCGCCGGCCTTGGTGATGAAGTTCTGCTCGTTGCAGGTCAGCCCCGACAGCCAGTACAGCACCGGGCAGGGCCCCTGCGCGGCCTGCGGCGGCAGGTAGACGCCGAAGCGCATCTGGCAGCCGAGCGTGCTCGACGGGTGCTGCCAGACTTCCTGGGTGCCGCCGAAGCAGGCGTGCTGTTCGATGCGTTGCATGGGTGTCTCCATGTCCGGTCGTGTCCGAGTGTCGACGGCGGCCGGTGACGGCTCAGTAGTGGATGACCGCGCGGATCGACTTGCCCTCGTGCATCAGGTCGAAGGCTTCGTTGATGCGCTCCAGCGGCAGCGTGTGGGTCACGAAGGGCGCAAGATCGATGTCGCCACGCATCGCGTCCTCGACCATGCCGGGCAGCTGGCTGCGGCCCTTCACCCCGCCGAACGCGGTGCCCATCCACTTGCGCCCGGTGACCAGCTGGAACGGCCGGGTGCCGATCTCCTTGCCGGCGCCGGCGACGCCGATGATCACGCTCTGGCCCCAGCCACGGTGGGCGCACTCCAGCGCCGCGCGCATCACCTCGACATTGCCGATGCACTCGAAGCTGTGGTCGACGCCCCAGCCGGTCATTTCCACGACGACCTGCTGGATCGGCTTGTCGAAGTCCTTCGGGTTGACGCAGTCGGTCGCGCCCATCTCCTTCGCCAGCGCGAACTTGTCGGGGTTGGTGTCGATCGCGATGATCCTGCCGGCCTTCGCCTGCTTCGCGCCCTGGATCACCGCCAGGCCAATGGCGCCGAGGCCAAACACCGCGACCGTGTCGCCCTCGGCCACCTTCGCGGTGTTGTGCACCGCGCCGATGCCGGTGGTCACCCCGCAGCCGAGCAGGCAGGTGTGCTCCGGGTTGGCTTCCGGGTTTACCTTGGCCAGCGAGACCTCGGCGACGACGGTGTACTCGCTGAAGGTCGAGCAGCCCATGTAGTGGTAGACCGGCTCGCCGTTGTAGCTGAAGCGCGGGGTGCCGTCGGGCATCACGCCCTTGCCCTGGGTCGCGCGCACGGCCACGCACAGGTTGGTCTTGCCCGACTTGCAGAACAGGCACTCGCCGCACTCGGCGGTGTACAGCGGGATCACGTGGTCGCCGGGCTTGACGCTGGTGACGCCCTCGCCGACCTCGACCACGATGCCGGCGCCTTCGTGGCCGAGCACCGCCGGGAACACGCCTTCCGGGTCCTCACCCGACAGGGTGAAGGCGTCGGTGTGGCACAGCGCGGTGTGGGTGATCTTCACCAGCACCTCGCCTTGCTTCGGCCCCTCGAGGTCAAGCTCGACGATCTGCAGCGGCTGGCCGGGGGCAAAGGCGACGGCGGCGCGGGTCTTCATGGTGTTACTCCTGCAAGGGGAATCATTTGAGATAGGAGCGGATGAGGCCGGTCATCTCGGCCACCCGCGCCTGGCGGTCGTCGGCGTCGGCCGCGGGCTGGCCGAACTGCTCGCGCAGGTGCGATTCGAGCACCTCGCTCATCAGCCCGTTGACCGCGCCGCGGATGGCGGCGATCTGCTGCAGCACGGGGCCGCAATCGGCGCCGGCCTCGAGCGCGCGCTCCAGCCCCTCGCACTGCCCGCGGACGCGACGGATGCGGGCGAGGACCTTCTTCTTTTCCTCGGCTGAGTGGGGCATGCGCACCGCCAGGCTTCATAGTGGGGGGGAGTATAGGACGACCCGTCGCCGGCGTCATCACCGCTGCGGTTCCGGCGGGCGGGCTTACCATGGCGACCCCACGCGTGAGGCCGCCATGCAGACCATCCTCGTCCCCGTTTCCGTCGGCGAGCTCGCCGACAAGGTCTCGATCCTGCAGATCAAGTCCGAACGCATCCGCGACGCGGCCAAGCTCGAGCACGTCGGGGTCGAACTCGATGGCCTGCTGCCGCTGTGGCAGGCGCAACTGGCGGCCCGGCCGGACCTCGCGCCGGTGTACGCGGAACTGAAGGACGCCAACGAGCGGATGTGGGACGTGCAGGACGCGCTGCGCGCGAAGGAGGCGGTGCGGGCCTTCGATGCGGCGTTCGTCGAACTCGCGCGGGCGGTGGCGGCGCGCAATGGCGAGCGGGTCGCGGCCAAGAACCGCATCAACCAGCTGGCCGGCTCGCGGTTCGTCGAGGAAAAGCAGTACCAGGCCTAGCCGGCGCACGGCAGCGTCCAGGCCCGGCGGGCCTCAGCCGGTGTTCTGGATCCCGGCGGCGATGCCGTTGACGGTCGCCATCAGCACCTGCAACTGGCCGTCGTCCTCGCGGTTGCCCGTCCGCCAGCGCGCCAGCAGGTCCACCTGCAGCAGGCTGATCGGGTCGACGTAGGGATTGCGCAGGCGGATCGACTGGCGCAGGCGCGGGTCACGGGCGAGCAGGTCGTCCTCGTCCTTGATCGCGAGGATCGCCTCGCGGGTGCGTGCGAACTCGGCGGCGATGCCCGGGTGCAGGCGCGCGTGCAGGTCGCCTTCGGGCAGGCCGGCGGCCAGCTGCGAATAGCGCTCGAAGATTGCCGGGTCGGACTTGGCCAGCACCATCTCGACGTCGTCGGCGAGGGTGCCGAAGAACGGCCAGTCGCGCGCCATTTCGGCCAGCACCTCGCAGCCGTGCGCGTCGATCGCGTGCTGCAGCGCGGTGCCCACGCCGTACCACGCGGTCATCCCCGAGCGGTTCTGCGCCCACGAGAACACCCACGGGATCGCGCGCAGCTGGTCGACATCGCCGCTGCCGCCGCGCTTGCTCGGGCGCGAGCCGATCCGCAGCCGTTCGATCACGTCGATGGGGGTCACAGCGCGGAAGTACGCCGGGAAATCGGGGTGCTCGTGCACCAGCGCGCGGTAGTGCGCGCGCGAGTCGGCCGCGAGCCGTGCGGCGATGTCGCGCCAGCGCCCCTCGCGCGGTTCCGGCGGGCGCGGGCGCAGGCTGGCGCGCAGCACCGCGCCGGTGGTCTGCTCGAGGTTGCGCAACGCGATCGCGCGGATGCCGTACTTGCGGTGGATCACTTCGCCCTGCTCGGTCAGCCGCAGGTGGCCATCGACCGAACCGCGCGGCGCGGCGACCACCGCGCGTTCGGTCTTGCCGCCGCCGCGGCTGATCGAACCGCCGCGGCCGTGGAAGAAGTCGATCCGGATGCCGCTCTCCCGCGCGAGTGCCGCCAGCGCGATCTGGGTCTGCTGCAGCGCCCAGCGCGAGGCGATGATGCCGCCGTCCTTGGCGCTGTCGGAGTAGCCGAGCATCACCACCTGGCGGTCGCCGCGGGACGCCAGGTGGCGGCGGTAGAGCGGGTCGGCGAACAGCGCCCGCAGGGTTGCCTCGGCGGCCTGCAGGTCGTCGACGGTTTCGAACAGCGGCGCCACGTCGAGCGGCACCTCGCCGCCTTCCGTGCAGCCGGCGATGCGCGCCAGCGCCAGCACCGCCAGCGCGTCGGCGGCGGTACGGCTCATGCTGATGATGTAAGGGCCGAACACGCGCTCGCCGTAGCGCGGGCGCAGCGCGGCGACCGTGCGGAAGACGTCGAGGCTGCGGCGCGCCGTGTCGTCGCCGGTGTGCTGCGCCGCGGCCGGATCGGCGATCAGCGCATGCAGGCGTGCGGCGCGGTCGTCGGCATCGCGGTCCGCCCAGCCGGCATCGCCAAGCAGCGCCGCGATCGCGACGTCGTGCATGCGCGAATCCTGCCGCAGGTCGAGGCTGGCGAGGTGGAAGCCGAAGCAGCGCGCGCGCCGCTGCACCCGTCGCACCGCGAAGCCGCCGGCGTGCTCGCCACCGTGCGCGCGCAGGCTGTCGGCGATCAAGGCGAGGTCGGCCTCGAACGCGGCCGCATCGGGATAGCCCGCCGGTTCGTCGTGGCTGGTCGCCCACAGGCGCGCCGTCATCAGCGCCAGCAGGTTGCGGTACGGCATGTCGGCATGGCGCGGATGCAGCTTGGCGGCGGCGTCCGGCAGTTGCGCGCGGTAGGCGTCGACCCGTGCCATCACCGCGGCGTCGACCGCGACCCGGCTGGTCGACTGGCTCAACAGCTCGGCCAGCGCGTCGAGGTCGTGGCGGTAGGCGTCGAGCACCATCCGGCGTTGCGCGGCAAGGGTCGCGGCAATGGTGTCGGCGCCGACGTTGGGGTTGCCGTCCATGTCGCCGCCGACCCAGCTGCCGAAGCCGAGCACGTCCGGCAGCGTCCAGTCGCCGCCGCAGTGTTCGCGCAGCGCCGCTTCGAACGCCTCGTGGAACACCGGCAGCACCCGGTACAGCACTTCGGACAGATAGAAGCCGACGTGCTCGAACTCGTCGCCGACGCTCGGCTTGGCAACCGCGGCTTCGGCGGTCTGCCAGCTGGCGGTCAGTGCCAGGCGGATGCGCTCCTGGCCGGCGCGGCGTTCGGCCGGCGTGCGCGAGCGGTCGATGTCCTCGACCAGCGCGGCGACGATCTGGCGCTCCTTGTGCAGCAGCACCCGGCGCACCGCCTCGGTCGGGTGGGCGGTGAACACCGGTTCGATCCGCAGCCGCGGCAGCAGCGCGGCGAGTTCGTCGGCCCCGACGCCCTGCGCGACCAGCTCGCCGATCACCGCGCGCAGGCCACCGGGCTGGGCACCGTCGCCGGCGCGCTCGTGGTCGCGGCGGCGGCGGATGCGGTGCACCCGCTCGGCCAGGTTGACGGCCTGGAAGTAGGTCGAGAACGCGCGCACCAGATCGCTGGCCGCGGGGAGGCCGGTACCGGCCAGCGCCTCGGCCAGTTCCGCCACCGGGGCATCGGCTTCGCGCCGGGTGATCGCCGCGCGGCGCACGCGTTCGACCTGCTGCAGGAAGGCATCGCCGCGCTGCTCGGCGAGGATGCCGCCGACCAGCGCGCCGAGGGTCTTCACGTCTTCGCGCAGCAGCGTGTCGGTCGCACCGAACTCGACGGTGCGCAGGGGTTCCTCGGCGGGATCGGGGATGTTTTCGCGTGGGCTCGTCATGCCGCCCACGGTAACGCAGGGGGCGTTGATGACCGTAGGAGCGACGTGAGTCGCGACCCGCCGAACCTGGAAGGCACGGCGTCACCCGCCGGTTGTGGAGTGACCCGGAGCCACCCCGGGGGAGCGGCGTTGCAGCCGATGGGTCGGGGCTTTCATCCGGCGATGTACAGGTCGCGACTTACGTCGCTCCTACAGACACCCGTGCGTACGGACTAGTAGGCGAATTCCTTGAACACCGGGTCGACGCTCCCGCCCCACGGCCCGTGGAACAGCTCCAGCTTGCGTTCGGCAGGGGTGACGCCCGCCTCGACCAGCTCCATCAGCGGGCCGAGGAAGAGGGTCTCGTCACTGCCGTTCTCGTTGAGGCGGGCGCGGCGCGCCAGGCCGCCGGCCGCGATCTGCAGGGCGCGGCGCGCGAGGTCGAGCACGGTGCCCTTCCGGAACGGCAGCTTGAACGCCTGCCGTGGCACGCCGTCGCGCAGCGCGTGGATCTCCCCGAGGCTGAAGTCGCGCACCAGGTCCCAGGCGGCATCGAGGGCGGCATCGTCGTACAGCAGCCCGGTCCAGAACGCCGGAAGCGCGCAGATCCGGCTCCACGGCCCGGAGTCGGCGCCGCGCATCTCCAGGTACTTCTTCAGCCGCACCTCGGGGAACGCGGTGGTGCTGTGGTCGGCCCAGTCCTGCAGCGTCGGCGTCTGGCCGGGTAAAGCCGGCAGCCGGCCGTCGAGGTAATCGCGGAATGACTGGCCGGAGGCGTCGATGTAGCGGCCGTCCCGGTAGACGAAGTACATCGGCACGTCGAGCAGGTAGTCGACGTAGCGCTCGTAGCCGAAGCCGTCCTCGAACACGAAGTCGAGCAGCCCGGTGCGGCCGGCGTCGGTGTCGGTCCAGATGTGCGAGCGGTACGACAGGTAGCCGTTGGGCCGCCCCTCGGTGAACGGCGAGTCGGCGAACAGCGCGGTGGCGACCGACTGCAGCGCGAGCGAGACGCGGAACTTCTTCACCATGTCGGCCTCGCCCGATACATCGAGGTTGACCTGCACGGTCGAGGTGCGGGTCATCATGTCCAGCCCGAGGTCGCCGACTTTGGGCATGTACTCGCGCATGATCCGGTAGCGGCCCTTGGGCATCCACGGCATCTCGTCGCGTCGCCACTTGGGCTGGAATCCCATGCCGAGGAAGCCCAGCCCGAGCGGCTCGGCCACGGCGCGCACCTCGCGCAGGTGGCTGGCCGCCTCGCGGCAGGTCTCGTGCAGGGTCTCCAGCGGAGCGCCCGACAGTTCGAGCTGTCCGGCCGGCTCGAGCGAGACCGACGCACCGTCTCGGGTCAGCGCGATCACGCGCCCGTGCTCCTCGACCGGCGCCCAGCCGAACCGCACCAGCCCCTTCAGCAGCGCCTCGATGCCGCGCTCGCCATCGAACGCGGGCGGACGCAGGTCGTCGGTGCGGAAGCCGAACTTCTCGTGCTCGGTGCCGATCCTCCAGTCATCGCGCAGGCGCGCGCCGCACACCAGGTACTCGAGCAACTGGGCGCGACCGGCGGGACCGGACTCGATCGGAACATCCTTGACCTGGCTGGGACCGGACACGTACACCTCATCGAACGGGAAGCGGCGACGGACGGGTACTCCCGCCATCGCCGGCACGCCGCAGTGTAGCGAGCGCGGGTGTGCGGGAAACGTCGTCTCCCGCAACGCTGCAGCCCGCAGGCGGGATGGTCGCGGCCTACAGCTCCAGCCAGCCG
Source organism: Lysobacter sp. CC-YZS074 (assembly GCF_056739745.1). Lineage (NCBI taxonomy): Bacteria > Pseudomonadati > Pseudomonadota > Gammaproteobacteria > Lysobacterales > Lysobacteraceae > Lysobacter > Lysobacter sp. CC-YZS074. The sequence goes on from NZ_CP200301.1 coordinate 3,020,480, forward strand.
CCGATCACCGCGCGCGCCTCGTCCACGCCCTGCTTGGACTCGCCGGAGAACAGCTGCACGCTGACCGCGTCGCCGTACTCGGCCTTCATCTCCTTGCGCACCGCCAGCAGCGCATTGCCCTGCGCACCCCGGCCGAGCTTGTCGGCCTTGGTCAGGATGGCGTGCGCCGGCAGCCCGCGGCTGACCGCGTAACCGAGCATCTGGCGGTCGTAGTCCTTCAGCGGATGACGGATGTCCATCACCACCACCAGGCCCTTGAGCGCCTCGCGGGTGCGGAAATAGCCATCGATGAATGCCTGCCAGTGCGCCTGCAGGTCCTTGGGCACCTTGGCGTAGCCGTAGCCGGGCAGGTCGACCAGGAAGCGGTCGGTGGTCGGCGGGATGTCGAAAAACACCAGCTGCTGGGTCCGTCCGGGGGTCTTGGATACCCGGGCCAGCGCGTTCTGCTGGCAGATCGCGTTCAGTGCGCTGGATTTGCCGGCGTTGGAACGGCCAGCGAAGGCGACCTCGAAACCGCCGTCGGGCGGCAGCTGGCGGGGATTGTGCGCCGCCAGCATGTACTGGGCGCGGGCAAGGGGATTGGCCATGCGCCTAGGATCGCATGGCTCGCGTTGACCCCGTTAGCCGCGGCGACGATAATTCCTCGGTTCCGACGCCCGTTTTCATGGCCGTCATTCCAGCTTTTCCCGGAGCCCAGCCCAATGAGCCACGCCCGCGTCCTCGGCATCGTCGGCCTGTCTGCCCTCGCGGCAGCCGCCGTCGCCTACGCCCAGACCACGGTCACCCCGATCCCCGACAGCCCGCCGATCGAGACCGCACCGCTGAGCGATACCGTCGAGCAGACGACCTGGGGCGACCCGCAGAAGGGCGCCACCCTCGCCGGCACCTGCGCGGCCTGCCACGGCCTGGACGGCAACCCGACCGATGCGCAGTACCCGCGCCTGGCCGGCCAGAGCGAGCGCTACATCGCCCAGCAGATCGCCCTGTTCAAGAGCGGCGAGCGCAACAGCGGCATGGCCGCGGTGATGAAGCCGTTCGCCGACATGCTGAGCCCGCAGGACGCCCGTGACGTCGGCGCCTACTACGCCACCCAGACCTCCGGCGCCGGCGTGGCCGACGACACCGTGGTGGCCACCGGTCCGTACGCGGGCATGAAGTTCTTCGAGATCGGCGAGCAGCTGTTCCTGTCGGGCGACGCCGAGCGCGGCATCCCCGCGTGCATGGCGTGCCACGGCCCCGACGGCCTCGGCAACCCGGGCCCGGCCTATCCGCACGTGGCCGGCCAGCAGGCGGTCTACACCCAGCGCCGGCTCGAGGAGTACCGCGCGGGCGACACCACCCGCAACGATCCGCGCCTGTTCAACGTGATGGCGACGATCGCCAGCGAGCTCACCGACGAGGAAATCGGTGCGCTGTCGAGCTACCTGCAGGGCCTGCACCCGCGCGCCAACGACGTGGCCGCGGCCAATGCCCCGGTCGCCGCCGTGGCGCCGGCGGCCAGCCCGGTGGCGGCGCCCGCCGCGGCGCCGGCGGAGGCTCCGGCCGCCGGATCGGCCGGGACCGGCAGCGAGGCGGCCGAACCGGTCGAGCCCGAAGCCGGAGCCGTGGCCGAACCGACCCGGGGTTGATGGCGGAACTTCCGGCACCGCCGCCGGTCCCACCGCATACTCCTGTTGTTCATTGCGCCGGCCGTGTCCCCACGGTCGGCGTTTTTGTTTCCGGGCCCGAGTTACCGTTTCGGCCCGCCATCACCGAGGGATTCCTGATGATGTCGTTGCTGTCGCGCGTGGCCCTGCTGTCCCTGCTGTCGCTGGTCCTCGCCATTGTTCCCGCGCGGGCGGCCGCGCCGGCGGGCGAGCCGGTCGCCGGCGTGGACTACATCGAGATTCCCGGCGGCGAGCCGTTCGGCAGTGCCCCGGGGCAGATCGAGGTGGTCGAGGTGTTCGGCTACACCTGCTCGCACTGCGCGCACTTCGAGCCGCTGGTCAGCGCCTGGGCGGCGAAGCTGCCGGCGGATGTCTCGTTCGTGCTCGTGCCCGCGCCGTTCGGCGGTTACTGGATTCCGTATGCGCGCGCCTTCTATGCCGCGCAGTCGCTGGAGCTGGTCGAGCGCACCCATGCCGACGTGTTCCGCGCGCTGCACGAGAAGCGGAGCCTGCCGGTCATGCGTGCCACGCCGGCCGAGATCGCCGGGTTCTACGCCGGCTACGGTGCCGATCCGGAGCAGTTTGCGGCGGCCATGGCCAGCGCGGACACCGATGCCCGGCTGGGCCGCGCCCATGACTTCATCCGCCGCAGCGGCGTCGAGGGCACGCCGACGCTGATCGTGGCGGGCCGCTATCGCGTCCTCGGCGACAGCTTCGCCGATCGCCTGCGCATCGCCGACGCGCTGGTCGCCCGCGAACGGGCGCGCCGCCCGTCCCGCTGACGCCGCCGGCGTCACCCGGCCCACCACCCCGATCGGTATCCTTGGCCCGTTCGCGGCCAACCCATCCGCTTCTTTCCCGCTCCGGAGATCCACCATGACCTTCCGCCCGGCCCTGCTGCACCGCCTCGGCCTGACCTTCGCGGCCGCCCTTGCCCTCGCCGCCTGCTCGCAGGACGCCCCGGGCCCGACCACCCCGGCCGCCCAGACCGCCCCGGCCGGCACCGCCGCGACCGCGACGCCTGCCGGCGCGCCGGCCGCCGCCAGCGCCGCTGCCGAGGCCCCGGCGCGCACGCCGGGTCCGATCGTCCCGCCGACCGGCCCCGCCCCGGTGGCCGGCACCGATTACGTCGAGATTCCGGGCGGCACGCCGTTCCGCCCCGGCACCGGCAACATCGAGGTGGTCGAGGTGTTCGGCTACACCTGCCCCCACTGCGCCAGCTTCGAGCCGCTGGTGAGCGGCTGGGCCGCCAAGCTCCCGGCCGACGTCGACTTCGTCCCGGTCGCCGCGCCGTTCGGTGGCTACTGGGAGCCGTACGCCAAGGCGTTCTACGCCGCGCAGGCGCTGGGCGTGGCCGAGCAGAGCCATGACGCGATGTTCCGCGCCGTCCATGTCGACCGCAGCCTGCCGGTGCAGCCGCTGCCGACCGCCGAGCAGCTCGGGCAGTTCTACGCCCAGTACGGCGTCGATCCGGCCCAGTTCGCCAGCACCATGTCGAGCTTCGCGGTCAACGCGCGGATGAACCAGGCGCGCCAGTTCCTGCAGCGCAGCGGGGTCGACTCCACTCCGGTGCTGATCGTCGACGGCAAGTACCGCATCACCGGCAACAGCCACGAGGACAACCTGCGCATCGCCGAGCACCTGATCGCGATGGAGCGCGGAGGCACCGCCGCAGCGGCACCGGCCGCCACCGATGCACCCGCCGCCGATGCCGCGGCCGCCGACGGCAGCGCGGACTGAGTACCGCGGCGGGTATGGCCAGCACCGGCAGTGACCCGCACGACCCCGCCGTGCCCCCGACCGGGGGCACGCGCCGGCTCCGCCTGCTCAGCGCGAACATCCAGGCCGGCTCCAGCACCCGCGGCTACCACGACTACGTCGCCCGCAGCTGGTCGCACGTGCTGCCGGCCGGCAACAAGCGTGGCAGCCTCGACCTGATCGCCCAGCTCGCCGGCCGGTACGACATCGTCGGGCTCAACGAGAGCGACCCCGGCAGCCTGCGCTCGGGGTTCACCAACCAGACCCACTACCTCGCCCAGCGCGGCGGCTTCGACTACTGGAGCCACCAGCCCAACCGCCGCGTCGGCGGGGTCGCCTCCAGCGCCAACGGACTGCTCAGCAAGCTCGAGCCGCGCGAGGTGATCGACCATTCGCTGCCGGGCCGGATCAGCGGCCGCGGCGTGCTGATGGCGCGCTTCGGGGACGGCGACGAAGGGCTGGTGGTCGCGGTCGCGCACCTCTCGCTCGGCGCCGCCTCGCGCGCTTCGCAACTGGGATTCATCGCCGAACTGCTGCACGACCATCCGCATGCGGTACTGATGGGCGACTTCAACTGCCCGATCGAGCGACCGGAGATGCAGGTGCTGTTCCGCACCACCCGCCTGCAGCCGCCCGCGTGCGTGGTGCCGACCTTCCCGAGCTGGCGCCCGCAGCGCGCGATCGACCACATCCTGATCAGCGATGGCCTGGCCTGCTCGGACGCCTGCGCGATGCCCGCGGCGATGTCGGACCACCTCGCGCTGTCGCTGGAGCTGGACGTGCCGGAGCAGGCGTTGCGGTAGGCGCTCGATGGCCTGTGGCGTATTCCGGGCGTTGTAGGAGCGGCTTCAGCCGCGATTGGATGATGGTCCGCCCGCGCCGACTCCACGATCGCGGCTGAAGCCGCTCCTACGGGCGCACCGACATGCGCTGACGAAAGGAAGCCGGCCGGTGGTTGCACCGGCCGTTTCCTTTCCGCTTCCCGATCAGAACCGCAGGTCGGCGCGCAGGTAGAAATACCGCCCGCCGGGGATGTCATAGGTCGAGGCGTCGTAGCCGTTGAGCGAGCACGACAGGCAGATCGGCGGGTCGTCGTCGAGCACGTTGTTGACGCCCGCGGTGAGCTGCAGGCTCTTGAGGATGTCGAACCGGTAGCCGACCTGCAGGTCGTGATAGGTCATCGCTTCGAGCGTGTTGGTGCCGGCCCAGATATCGTTGCCATCGTCGTCCTGCCCTACCACCGCTCCGTCGCTGCAGACCGGGAACGATGCCGCGTCGCCGCAGTCCTCGGTCAGTTCGCTGATGTGGCGCACGCTCCACGAGGCGTTCCACGGACCGCGGCGCCAGTCGAGCGTGGCGGTGGAGGTCCAGTCCGGGATCGCGCTGTCGTTGACTTCGATGCCGATCCGGCGCGGCTGCACCTGGCCCGCGGCGCCGACCGCCTCGTAGCGGGTCACGAAGGTGTTCTGCCAGATCACCTTGAACTGCCCGGCGTCGGATTCCGGCAGGGTCCAGAACAGGTCGGCGTCCCAGCCGTCGGTCTTGATCGAGCCCAGGTTGGTCAGGCGGTTGTTGAAGGCGTTGATGCCGCCGACCGGCGACCGGGTGATGCCGTCGCAGTACAGCGGATCCAGGGTCTCCACGCACAGGTCGAGCTGGGTCTGGGCGTCGATCGCCTGCACCGCGCCCTCGATGCTGTGGCGGTAGTAGGTGACTTCCAGGTCGAGCCGGTCGGACCACGCCGTGCCGCTGGCAAACGACGGGCTGAACACGAATCCGGCGGTGAAGCTGCGCGCGGTCTCGGGGTCCAGATCCTCGTTGCCGCCGGTGGTGACGGAGATCTGCGAATTGGTCTGCTCGGTACCGGGCGGGACGCCGAGCGCGGCGCAGTTGCCGGGGTCGCCGGTGGCCGGGCTGCCGTCGGTGCCCACAAGGCAGGGGTCGTCGATCTGCAGGTCGGCGCGGCTGGGCGAGCCGTACAGCTCGCCGATCGACGGCGCACGGAAGCCTTCGGAGTAGGTCGCACGCACCAGCAGCTCGTCGGCGACCTGCCAGCGCAGGCCGTACTTCGGGGTGAACTGGCTGCCGAAGGTGGAGTAGTCCGAGTAGCGCCCGGCCAGGCTCAGGTCCAGGCTCTTGCCGAATGCGCCTTCGGTGATCAGCGGCACGTTGAGTTCGACGTAGGCCTCGCTGACGTCGTACTCGCCCGAGGTCGGCAGCGACGGCACGCCGTTGTAGAAGCCGGCGACGGTCAGCGGGTCGGGGGTGTAGGAACCTTCATAGCGACGATGCTCCACGCCGGCCGCGGCCGACAGCGGTCCGGCCCACAGGTCGAACAGGTCGCCGGACACGTTGGCGGTGAACTGCGCCAGATCCTGCTCGCTGCGGTCGTGCACGACCGGCTGGATGAAGGCGAGCATTTCCGGAGTGATGGTGCCGACGCCGCCGAACAGGTTCAGCGGCACGCAGCCCGCCACCTCGGCGCAGGCGTCCGGATCACCCAGCGCGAGCGCGATGTTGCGGATGTCGTAGCTGCCGTAGTTGGTCTGCTCGGCCTCGTTGTGGCTGGCGGCGACGTTGACGTCCCAGAACCAGGTGCGGTCGGCGGCGTCGAAGCTGCCCTCCAGCCCGGCGCCGAAGTACTGCGTGTCGACCACCTGCTCGAACACGCGCGCGCCGCCTTCGACCGGGCGCCGGCCGAGCATGATGAAGTTGAGCTCGTTCTCCGGGGTGGCCGGGTCGTCGACCGAGACCAGGTCGAAGCCGAACGGGTTGTACGGGTTGTCGGCCGAGATGAACATGCCGTCGGAGATCGGGTTGCCGGTACCGGCGTCGGCGCCGAGGAAGATCGGTTCCGGCGCGGCCTGGTTGACCGACTCGCGGCGGTTGACCAGCGCCTTGGCGTAGGCGTGGACGGTGTCGTTGAAGTAGAAGCGGTACTGGCCGAACAGCCCCATGCGCTTGGACGGCGTCAGCAGCATGTTGTACTGGGCGAAGTTGAAGCGGTCCGGCGTGCCGAAGCAGTGGTAGTCGTCGGTGCGCTCGCAGCCGGTTTGGCCCGGGTCGTAGAAGGGATCGGTGGCGCCGTCGTTGGGGGTCAGGTCGAGCGCGGCACCGGTATCGGGGTCGATGAAGATGAAGCGACCCTGCGGCGTGCCGGAGCTGCCGAACGCCACCCCGGTACCCGGGATGGGCACGCTCGCCTGCTCGCGCGTGTTGGCGAGGATCTCGTCCTGCTCGATGTAGCTGGCGCCGATGAACAGGTTGCTGCGGTCGGTGTTCATGCCCCAGGCAAGGTCGACGCCGGTGCTGGTGCCGTCGCCCTCGCCGTACTGGCCGACGTTGACGCTGACCTGGCCGCCCTCGAAGTTGCGCCGGGTGATGATGTTGACCACGCCGGCGATCGCGTCGGAGCCGTACAGCGACGAGGCGCCGTCCTCCAGCACGTCGATGCGCTCGACGATCGCCAGCGGGATGGTGTTGAGGTCGGTGGTCGCGCCCACGCCCGACGCCGACGACTCGTTGACCCAGCGCATGCCGTCGACCAGCACCAGCACCCGCTTGGCGCCGAGGTGGCGCAGGTCGACCTGCGCCGAGCCGGCGCCGACGCCGTCGCCGTTGGGCGAGAAGCCGAAGTTGCCCGAGGAGTTGAACTTGGTGTTGAGCGCCGAGCCGGCGCCGGTGAGCTCCTGCAGGATGTCACCGACCGAGGTCAGCCCGGTGCGCTCGATGTCCTCGCGGCTGAGGGTCTGCACCGGCACCTGGCCCTCGATCTCGGCCTTCTTGATGCGGGTACCGGTGACCTGCACGGTGTCCAGAGTGGTGGCGCCGGGCTCGGCGTCCTGCGCGACGGCCCATCCCGGGGCGGCGGCGATCAGGCACAACGAGACGGCTTTCGCCAGGCGGTGGCGACGGGGTGCGTTCATCGACTTCTCTCTCCGTAGAAAAAACGATCAAGGGCGCCGCACCCCTGTTTGCGGCGTCTGCTGGTTGTAAACAATTCGTCATCCCGCCACAACCGGCAAAGTGCACCCTCCCTGCCGCTCACCCGCCCAGCAGCAGACTCAGCCCCACGGCGACCAGGAAGAAGGCGAACACCCGCTTGAGCACGTCCCCGTGCAGCCGGTGGGCCAGGCGCGTACCGAACGGTGCCGCCAGCACGGAGGCGATCGCCACCCCGACGGCGGCCGGCAGGTACACGTAGCCGACCGCGTGCTGCGGCAGGGCGCCTTCGGGGGCATGCAGGGCATACCCCAGCGCGCTGGCCAGGCCGATCGCGACCCCGCAGGCCGACGATGTACCGACCGCCCGCACCGGCGCGACCCCGCGCCAGACCAGCAGCGGCACGGTCATGCTGCCGCCGCCGATGCCGACCACCGCCGACAGCGCGCCGATGCCGACGCCGGCGCCGGTCATCGGCAGGCCACGCGGCACCACCGCCTCGCCGGCCCCGACCCGCGTCCGCCCGAAATGCAACTGCGCCGCCGCCAGCAGGCAGTACCCGGCGACCACGTACCGCAGCACGTCGTCGTCGACCCGCACCGCCACGCCGCTGCCGAGCCAGCCGCCCAGCAACAGGCCCGGCACCATCCACGCCACCGTCGGCCACAACACGCTGCCGCGGCGCGCGTGGGCGCGGGCGGACGCCGCCGCGGTCAACACGATGCTCGCCAGCGAGCTGGCCAGGGCCGCGTGCATCGCCGCCTCGACCGGGATCCCCAGCAGCGGCAGCAGCCATGCCAGCGCCGCCACCAGCACCAGTCCGCCGCCGACGCCCAGCAGACCGGCCAGCACGCCGGCGACCACGCCCAGCAGGGGAAACAGCAACCAGGCAATCGACATCGGGACTCCTCTCAGGACGGGCGACCACCGGCGGCGAGGCGACGACCGGTCGATCGGACAACGGAACGGGAATGCCCGCCGGACCCGCGCGATGCGGAGGCGCGCGGCAGGCGTGCGACAGCTTAGCGGTGCCGGCCGGGCCGGTCCCGCCGGGGTCCCTGCGCGTTAGTCCGGCACGACGGCGACGTGAATGCCAGGCGCTGAACCGTTCACCCGGCGCCGGCTATCTTTCCACGATGCACCCGCGCCCCCTCCCCCTCGTCCTCGCCGCGCTGGCCACGTCGTTCGCGACGGCCGCCTGCGCCCAGTCCAACCCCGTTCCGCCGGCCGAACCCGCGGCGGTACAGCCCATGGCCACGCCGGTCGCCGCACCGGCGCCCGGGACGCCGGTCGCGCCGCAGGTCGACCCGCGCCTGGTGCAGGTCGGCGCGGCCATCACCGCGGCCGAACGCGGCGCGTTCGACGCCGCCCGTTACGGTGACCTCGCCGACCACCCGCTGTATCGATGGGTGGAGTACGCCAGCCTGCGCCGCAATATCGACAGCGTTGGCGCCGACCGCGCGTCCGATTTCCTGCAGCGTTACCGTGGCGACGCGGTCGCCGGGGCCTTCCGCGAGCTGTGGCTCGCCGCCAGCGCGCGGCGCGACGACGATGCCGCGTTCCTCGCGGCCTGGAGCGACGAGGTCGACTCGACCAAGCTGCGCTGCGCGAAGCTCGAGGCGCAACTCGACCTCGGCCGCGCCGATGCGCAATGGACCACCGACGCCCAGGCGATATGGAACGGCAGCGAGGGCAAGTCGCTGCCGGACGACTGCGACCCGGTGTTCGCCGCACTGGCCGAACGTGGCGGGCTGACCGACGCGATGCGCTGGCAGCGCTTCGACGAAGCCGCGGCGGCGTGGCAACCCGGCGTCATGCGTTCGATCGCCCGCGGGTTGCCGGCGGACCAGCGGACACTGGCCGGGGATTACGCTGCTTTCATCGACGCGCCCCACGAGCGCGCGCTGCAATGGCCAAAGACCGCGCGCAGCCGGCTGGTCGCCTCGCACGGGCTGGCGAAACTCGGCAAGAGCGATCCCGACCGGGCCGAGGCGCTGTTGCCGCGGTACGCCACCGCGCTGGCGTTCACCGAGGCCGACCGCGGTCGCGCGCTGTACATGATCGCGCTGTGGACCGCGGCCTCGCTGCTGCCGGAGTCCGAACGCCGGCTCGCCGCGGTGCCGGACGCCAGCTATGACGAGCGGCTGCACGAGTGGCAGGTGCGCGAGGCGATGGCGCGTTCGGACTGGCCGGCGGCGCTGGCGGCGATCCGGCGGATGAGTGACAAGCAGCGCAGCGATTCGACCTACGAGTACTTCGAGGGCCGGCTGGCGGAGCTGACCGGCGATGCGGCGACCGCCCAGGCGCGCTACGCCGCGGCGGCGCGCGAGCCGGAGTTCCACGGTTTCCTCGCCGCCGACCGGCTCGGCCAGCCGTACGCGCTGTGCCCGCAACAGGTGGATGCCGACGGCGCGGCGAAGGCCGCGGTCGCCAGCGATCCCGCGTTGCAGCGCGCGATCGGGCTGGCGCGGCTGGAGCGCTACGGCTGGGCGGCGGCCGAGTGGCGCGATGCGCTGGAGCGGTTCGACGACCGCCAGCGGCGCATCGCGGTGGAGGTGGCGCAGGTCAATGGCTGGTTCGACCGCGGTGTGTTCGGGTTGGAGGCGGACGAGCGCAGTTACTACACGCTGCGGTTCCAGCTGCACCACGACGAGACGATCCGCCGCGAGGCGGCGCGCAACCGGATCGACCCGGCGTGGGTGGCGGCGGAGATCCGGGCCGAGAGCATCTTCAATCCGCAGGCGCGTTCGGGCGCGGATGCGCGCGGGTTGATGCAGGTGTTGCCCTCGACCGGTGCGGCGGTGGCACGACGGATCGGACAGCCCTGGAGCGGTGGCGAGAGCCTGTACGACGCGGACACCAACATCGTGCTGGGCACGGCGTATCTGCGGCAGATGCTGGACGAGTACGGAGGCAAGCCGTATTTCGCGATCGCGGGGTACAACGCGGGGCCGTCGCCGTTGCGGCGGTGGCAGAACGACCGGCCGGGGATGGATGCGGATTTCTGGATCGAGACGATCACGTACGCGGAGACGCGGGATTACGTGGCGCGGGTGCTGGCGTTCAGCGTGATCTACGACTGGTTGCTGGATGGCGACGCGTTGCGGTTGACCGACCGGATGGAAGGACGGGTGGACGGGCCGCGGAAGACATTTGTTTGTCCGGTTGCGGAGTGATGCGTCTGGGAGGGTGCGCTGCGGTTGTGAGGCCCGCGCACGAGGGTGGCGGTGGGGCTGCTCCGCCCTCGTGACGACATCCTGTCTTTAAGTCGGGACGCCGGCCATCCATGGCCGGCTCTCCGCAGCCCCACCGCCACCCTCGCGCGCTACGTCATGGGTGGGTCCTCTGCCGGTATCGGCGCGCCACGGGAGCATGGTTGCGCGGTTGCGAGGTGTCGGCGCTCCGATGTTCGCGCGGGTGCGGGCATGATGGCGGTCATGAAGACCTTTCTCGTTGGCGGTGCGGTGCGTGACCGGTTGCTGGGGCTGGAGCCGGGCGACCGTGACTGGGTCGTGGTCGGCGAAACACAGGCGTCGATGGAGGCGGCGGGGTTCAGGGCGGTCGGGCGGGACTTCCCGGTGTTCCTGCATCCGGCGTCGGGCGAGGAGTACGCGCTGGCGCGGACCGAGCGGAAATCCGGACGCGGCTACCGGGGCTTCGTCGTGGATGCCGATCCTTCGGTGACGCTGGAGGAGGACCTGGCGCGACGGGACTTCACGATCAATGCGATCGCGCAGGACGCGGACGGCCATCTGGTCGATCCGTTCGGCGGCGCGCGCGACGTCGAGGCGCGGGTGCTGCGGCATGTCGGCGAGGCGTTCGTCGAGGATCCGCTGCGGGTACTGCGGGCGGCGCGCTTCATGGCACGGTTCGGATCACTGGGATTCCGGGTCGCCGGCGAGACGATGGCGCTGATGCGGGAGATGGTCGCCTCCGGCGAGCTGGCCGAGCTGGTGCCGGAGCGGGTCTGGCAGGAGCTACGCCGGGCGATCGCGAGCGAACGGCCGTCGGCGTTCCTGCGCACGCTGCACGACTGCGGCGCGCTGGCGGTGGTATTGCCCGAGGTCGATGCGCTGTACGGGGTGCCGCAGCGCGCGGAGTACCACCCGGAGGTCGACACCGGCGTGCACGTGGAGTTGGTCTGCGATATGGCGGCCAGGCTGGCGCCGGGCGACGATCTGGTCGGGTTTGCCGCGCTGACCCATGACCTGGGCAAGGCGCTCACGCCGGAGGAGGTGCTGCCCAAGCACATCGGGCATGAGCAGGGCGGCGTGGCGCCGGTGCGGCAGTTGTCGGACCGGCTCAAGGTGCCGACCGCGCACCGTCAGCTGGCGGTCACCTGCTGCCGCGAGCACCTCAACGTGCATCGCTTCGACGAGTTGCGCGCGAGCACGGCGGTGAAACTGATCGAGCGCTGCGACGGGTTCCGCAAGCCGGAGCGCATCGGTCAGCTGGCCCTCGTCTGCGAGGCCGACAAGCGCGGTCGTGCGGGGTTGCAGGACGAGCCGTACCGGTCGGGCGACCTGTTACGCGCGGCGCATGCCGCGGCGTGCTCGGTGCGGGCGTCCGACCTGCCCGAAGGGCTCGAGGGCCCGGCGATCGGCGAGGCGATGCGCAAAGCGCGGATCCGCGCGGTGGCCGAGGCGACCGGGAAGAAGCCGTAAGGGCGCAGCACGGGCTCTGCGCGGTTCCGGCCCGACGTGGTCATCCCGAGCCGTTGATCCGCGAAGGACTCCTACGCTGACGCTCGTGCCTTTGCAGGAGCGGCTTCAGCCGCGATCGTGGAACCGGCGCGGGCGGACCACCACCCGATCGCGGCTGAAGCCGCTTCTACACAAGTCCGAGGAAAATCACCGACAACCCGGAGGGACCCTAGCTTGGCCGGGCGGTCGCGTGACCGCCCGGCCCGCATCGCTCAGAACCGGTAGTCGGCCCGCACGTACCAGCTGCCGCCGTTCATGCCGAACGGCATCGTCTCCCAGCCGTACTTGAAGCCCATCTGCGGGAACGGCGCGCCGGTCTCCCGGTCCCACTCGTCGGGGTACTCGTCGAAGATGTTGTTGCCGCCGACGCTGAGCTTGAGCGCGTCGCTCACCGCGTAGTGCAGGCTGAGGTCGAACAGCGCCTTGCCGCCCCACGTGTGCTTGACGCCGGGAGTGAAGCCTTCGCCGCTGACCGAGCCGTAGTAGTTGCCGCGCGCGGTCCACTGCCAGCGGCCGGTCTCGTAGATCGCCTGCAGCACGTGGTGCACGCGCGGCTGGCCTTCCTCGATCAGAGTCACCTGGGTGTCGTCGAACAGCTGCGTCGGCGACAGGATCGGCGACTGCGAACGGCGGTCGAGCACTTCGGTCCTGTTGAAGTGCAGCAGCGCGGTCAGGGTGAGCGAGGCGCCGCCCTCGAACGCGGTGTTGTGGTTGGCGACCACGTCCAGGCCGGTGGTGCGGGTGTCGATCGCATTGGTGAAGAACAGCACCTGGCCGACACCGATCGGGTCGAGGATGGCGCGGATCGGGCAGTTGCCGTTGTCCGGCGCGCAGGGCGCGCCGTCGCTGCCGACCGCCTCCGGCTGGATGTTGCTGGAGAAGATGATCCGGTCGTCGATATCGATCCGGAACAGGTCCATGGTCAGCGAGAACCGCTCATCCGGGGTGTAGACGAAGCCGAGGGTGCCGCTGGTGGACGTCTCCTCCTGCAGCGGTTCGATGCCGAAGGCGCGGGTGACGGCGCTGTCCTGGCGCGCGGTGAGGGTGTCGGTCAACACGCCTTCGGCGTTGAGGTTGGTCGAGCGCTGGCTGTAGAACAGCTGCTGCACGCCGGGCGCGCGGAAGCCGGTGGACACCGTGCCGCGCACGGCAAACGCGTCGGTGGCGTCGAAGCGCGCCGACAGCTTGCCGATGGTGGTGTTGCCGAAGTCGGAGTAGTCCTCGAAGCGGAGCGCGCCGCCGAGCAACAGGCGATCGGTCAGGTTGGTCTCGGCATCGAGGTAGACGGCCATGCTGTGGCGGCCGTCATCGACGGTTTCGTTCGGCGAGAAGCCGGGGAAGCCCTGGATGCCCGGCTGGGCGATCTCGCCGGTCTGGCCGGTGATCACGATGCCGCGGTCATCGGTGCGGCCGTAGGTGTAGGACACCGGATCACCGGCCTCGATGCGGTAGTTGTCCTCGCGCCACTCCAGCCCGGTCGCGAGGTACAGCGGGGTGCCGCCGGGGCCATCGACGCTGCCGCGGAAGTCGAGGTTGACGGTGGTCTGGTCGAAGCCGAGCGTGCCGGTCCCGGCCGAGGTCGGCGAAGCCGCGTGGATGCCGGCGGACGGGTCGGCCGGGTCGAGCGGCTCGTACCACCAGCTGACATTGACCGAATTGCCTTCCTCGAAACCGAACTCGCTGCGGCCGTGGTTGACCGACGCGTCCCACTCCCAGCTGCCGCCCAGCGGCGCGCGGTAGCCGAGCGCCAGCGAGGCGTCGTCCACTGTGGTCAGGATCTCCGGCAGGAAGCCTTCCGGGTACAGCGCCGGCACGGTGCGGTTGTCGCCGGCGCTGCGGAAGAAGCCGGCCGACTCGCCCTCGCGCCGCGACAGGCCGCCGAACGCGTACAGCTCGCCGTTGCCGACCGGCAGGCCGCTGTTGAGCCACAGGTAGGCGTCGGTCGCGTTGGCATCGCCGAGCCGCTGGGTTACCCGTGGCGGATCCACGCGCAGGCTGTCGGGGCCGGCCCGGTTGGTTTCGCCGCGATCGCGGTATTCGGCGGTCAGGTTGACGAATCCGTCGGCGCCCAGCGCGAAGCCGGTATTGGCCGAACCGTGGATGATCTCGCCGTCGCCGGCGTAGTACTGCCCTCCCATCAGCGACACGTCCGTGTGGTCGGTCTGGCGCTTGAGGATGATGTTGATCACGCCGGCGATCGCGTCCGAACCGTACTGCGCGGCGGCGCCGTCGCGCAGTACCTCGATGCGCTCGATCGCCGAGATCGGGATCGCGTTGATGTCGGTACCGGCCGAACCGCGGCCGATGGTCTGCTGCACGTTGACCAGCGCCTGCTGGTGCCGGCGCTTGCCGTTGACCAGCACCAGCACCTGGTCGGGACCGAGCGCGCGCAGCGTGGCCGGACGCAGGATGTCGGTGCCGTCGGAGACGAACGTGCGCGAAAAGTTGAATGACGGCTCCAAGGTCTGCAGCACCTGGCCGATCTCCAGCGCGCCGGTGGCGTTGAGTTCTTCCTGGCCGATGATGTCGACGGGCGCAGCGGTGTCCTCGGCGGTGCGGCCGCGGACGCGCGAGCCGGTGACCTGGACCGCGTCGAGGGTGGTGGCGCCGGCGGCGGTGGCCGGGTCGGTCGTGCCGGACTGCTGGGCGAAGGCGGCGGGTGCGAAGGCGTGGGCCGCGAGCGCGGCCGCGACGGCCAACGCCAGCCGATGCGGGTGGTTGGACATGCTCTGTTCCTTGAGATGGTGGACGGACTTCCCCTGTCTAGTCCGCGGCAAGCGTCGGGCAATGCGGGCGGCGATGCAAGCGGCGGATACCGCTCACCGCAGACCGTGCGCCGCGTAGATGCGCATGGCCGAACAGCAGACTGGACATCGGCCGCGACCCACGTCGCTCCTACGACGGACCGGGAGTGCCGAACCACTTCGCGTCGAGGCGCTGCAAGGTACGCGTCAGCGGCGTGGCCGACAGCAGCAGGCCCGCCAGCGCTCCCAGCGCGTTGGCCATCGCGTCGGCGCTGTCACCGCTGCGATCGGTGGTCAGCACGCCCTGCGCGACCTCCAGCACGATGCCGAAGGCGATCACCGCCAGCACCGCCAGCGCCTGCGCACGCATCCGCGCGAACAGCATCACCGCCCACCCCGACAGCAGGGCATAACCGGTGAAGTGCTGCAGCTTGTCGTAGCCGATGATCGGCGCGGTAGGCAACTCCCTGGCCGGCCACAGCGACCCGGTCGCGATCAGCACGAACAGGCCGGCCCACAGCGCCAGCCACAGCGCCGGGCGATGGAATTCGCGCAGCGCGCGCTCGCGTGGCGGCAGGGTCACAGCCGGAAGCTCAGGTCGCCGGCGAGGAACGCGGCGCCGACCTCGACGTCCTTCTCGAAACCCATCACCTGGAAGCGCTCGCCCATCTCGGTGGGCAGGGTCAGCCGCTTGACCTCGTTGGTGCGGCGCTGGCGCTCGGCCTCGTCCTCGATGCCTTCGATCCGCTGCAGCACGCCGGCCAGGCCGTTGCCGAGCAGGAAGCTGGCCTGGCTGCAGTAGCCGGCGAAGTCGAAACCGGCGGCGACGCCGGCTTCGGCCAGGGCGGTGAAGTCGACCGACGCGGTGATGTCCTGCAGCCCGGGCCACAGCAGTGGGTCGCCGTGCACGCGGTGGCGGTAGTAGGCACGCAGGGTGCCGTCGTCGCGATCGGGCCGGTAGTACTCCGCGCGCGGATAGCCGTAGTCGACGAACAGCATGGCGCCGCGCTGCATGCCGCCGGCGACGGCCTGGATCCAGTACGGCAGCTGCGGCAGCACCTCGCTGCGGTAGCCGGCGGGCAGGCGCCGTTCCAGCCGCCGCTCGAGGTGGCGCACGGCGTTGGCGAGGAAGTCGTCGGCCGGCCGCAGCACGCGCACCGGCGCGTCGTCCTCGAGCGCGACGTGCTCTTCGTAGACCTCGCCGGCTTCGCCATCGCTTCCGCCCTCGATCGCGAAGCGCGGCGTCGGCAGCGCGTCGATGACTTCGTTGGCGAACAGCACGCCGTTCCAGTCATCGGCGAACGGCGCGTCGAGCCACTCGACGAGATCGAACACCGGCGGGATCAGTCGCTGCTGCAAACGCTCGCGCTGGCGCTGGCGCAGCTCGGCGCTCGGCTCGAGGATGGCGTAGCGGTCGGGCAGCGCGTCCAGTTCGAGCAGCCGCTTGAGCGCGACCTCGGCGAAAGCGCCGGTGCCGCCGCCGAGCTCCAGCATCCGCGCCTGCGATCCGAGCTGCTGGAACACCGGCGCCAGGCTTTCGGCCACGCAGGCGGCAAATACCGGCCCCAGCTCGGGCGCGGTGACGAAGTCGCCTTCGGCACCGAACTTGCTCGCACCGGCGCTGTAGTAGCCCAGTCCCGGTGCGTACAGCGCCAGCTCCATGAAGCGCGAGAACGGGATCGCGCCGCCTGCGGCGCCGATCTGCGCGCGGATCAACGCGTCCAGTCGCGCACTGTGCGCCGCCGCATCGGCATCGGGAACGGGGAGCTGGAAGTCGGTCACGTTGGCATCCGTCGTCGGAGTTGCGCAGGATAGCGGCTCGGCCGATGACGGCGCGCAAACTCCGGAACGCCATGAGCCATCCCGTCGCCCTCGTCACCGGCAGTGCCCGCCGCATCGGCGCCGCCATCGCCCGCGCGCTGCACGCCGCCGGCTACGACCTGGCCCTGCACTGCCGCCGCTCGCGCGACGAGCTCGACGCGTTGGCGGCCGAGCTGGAGTCGGCGCGCCCGGGCAGCACCCTGGTGATGCAGGCCGACCTGGCCGAGTTCGACCGCCTGCCGGAGCTGGTCGCGCGGACCGTCGGCCGGTTCGGCCGCGTGGACGCGCTGGTCAACAACGCCTCCGGATTCGAGCCGACGCCGGTCGGCACGGCGACGCCCGCGCAGTGGGACGCGCTGTTCGCCAGCAACGCGCGCGCGCCGTTCTTCCTTGCGCAGGCCGCGGCGCCGCACCTGGCGGCGGCGAACGGCGCGATCGTCAACCTGGTCGACATCTATGCGGAGCGGCCCCTGCGCGAACACACCGTCTACTGCATGGCCAAGGCCGCGTTGCTGATGATGACGCGCTCGCTGGCGGTCGAGCTGGGCCCGCGAGTGCGGGTCAACGCGGTCTCGCCCGGCGCGATCCTGTGGCCGGAACAGGACGGCGAGGACGAGTCGCGCAAGGCGATGCTCGCGCGCACGCCGCTGGGCCGCACCGGCACGCCCGGGGAAGTGGCCGAAGCGGTGCGCTGGCTGTTGCAGGACGCGACCTACAGCACCGGGCAGGTGCTGCACCTGGACGGCGGGCGGATGCTGGCCGGCTGAGCGGCGGCGCCCGCGTCAGAGCCGCACGGTCTCCAGCGCCGCATCGCGCTCCGGATGCGCGGCCCACAGCGCCGCCAGGGTGCGGCCGTCGCCGGGCACGACCACGTCCGGGGCGATGTCGGCCAGCGGCTTCAGCACGAACGCATGCTTCAGCTCGGGCCGCGGGATGCGCAGGTTGCCCGGGCCACTGAGCACGCGGTCGTCGAACAGCACGATGTCGATGTCGAGGCTGCGGTCGCCGTAGCGCGGGCCGCTGCGGTCGCGGCCATGGGCATCCTCGATCGCGTGCAGCCAGTCGTTGAGTGCCTCCGGCGCCAGATCGGTCTCGATCACCGCGGCGGCGTTGAGGAAGTGGTTGCCTTCGAACCCGACGGCGCGGGTGCGGTAGACCGGCGACAGCACCAGGGTGCCGAAGCGCTCGCGCAGCGCGGCGACGGCGCTGCGCAGGTGGGCCTCCGGCGCGAGGTTGCTGCCGAGGCTGAGGTAGGCGCGGCTCATTGGAGGTCCTGCGGCGGTCGGTCAGTGGGCCGCACCGGGCGGCGCGGCGGTGCCATTGTCGCCTGTCGCGACGTCCGCGGCGGGATTGCCGCCGAGTTTTTCCAGCGCACCGGCGACGTCGGCGCCGCCGGGCGCCTGGTACAGCCGCAGGCCGAACTCCGGCAGCATCGCGATCAGGTGGTCGAAGATGTCCGACTGGGTGTTCTCGTAGGGCACCCACGACACCGTCGCGGTGAAGCAGTACAGCTCCAGCGGCAGGCCGGTCGGCCCCGGCGCGAGTTGCCGCACCATCAGCGTCATGTCCTGGTGGATGCCCGGGTGCGCGCGCAGGTACTGCTCGACGTACGCGCGGAAGGTGCCGATGTTGGTGACGCGGCGGGTGTTGACCGGGTCCTTGCCGCCGGCCAGCAGCGCCTGGTTGTACTCCTCCAGCTCGCCGCGCTTGTTGTCGAGGTATTCGTCGATCAGCGCGATCCGGCACAGACGGTCGCGCTCGTCCGGCGCGAGGAAACGGATCGAGCTCTGGTCGATCAGCAGCGAGCGCTTGATCCGCCGCCCGCCCGATTCCTGCATGCCGCGCCAGTTCTTGAAGCTCTCGCTGATCAGCTTGTAGGTCGGGACGGTGGTGATGGTCTTGTCCCAGTTCTGCACCTTGACCGTGTTGAGCGCCATGTCGATGACGTCGCCGTCGGCGTTCTGCGACGGCATCTCGATCCAGTCGCCGACCCGCAGCATGTCGTTGCCGGCCAGCTGCACGCTCGCCACCAGCGACAGAATGCTGTCCTTGAACACCAGCAGCAGCACCGCGCTCATTGCGCCGAAGCCCGACAGCAGCAGCAGCGGCGAGCGCTCGATCAGGGTCGCGATCACCACCACCGCGGCGAGCACGAACAGCACGATCTTGACCACCTGCAGGTAGCCCTTGATCGGCCGCTCGTGCGCGCGCGGGCTGTGGCCGACGTACAGGTCGTTGGCCGCGTCGAGCAGCCGCGCCAGCGCCTGCGCGACGACCAGCGCGACGAACGCCAGCGCGACGTTGCGCACCACCGTGACCACGCCCGGGTGCAGCTCCGGCACCAGCGGGATGCCGGTGGCGATGATCAGCGCCGGCACCACGTGGCCCAGCTTGGCCAGCACCTTGCGCCCCATCAGCGCGTCGTCCCAGTGCATCGGCGAGGCGGCGGCGACGCGCATCACCACGCGCAGCAGGACGCGCCGGGTCACCCAGTTGGCGACCCACGCGACCAGCAGCAGGGCGAGCAACCCGAGCACGGGGCGGGCGTAGGGGAATCCGGAAACCGGAGCGAGCAGTTCGTAGCTTGCGGGATCAATCATCCAGCAAGGGTAGCGGCCGAACGCTCGATCATCACCCCGACCGCGCGTGCGCCCCGCACCGCACCGGGCTTGCTGAGCTTGAGCCGCACGTGGCGCACGCCGAATTCGTCGAGGATGATCGCGGCCACTTTCTCGGCCAGCGTCTCGACCAGGCCGAACTCCGACCCGGAGACGAACTGGATGACACGCTTGCTGACGGCCTTGTAGTTGAGGGTGTCGCCGATCGCGTCGGTCGCCGCGGGGACGCGGTTGTCGAACGCCATCTCGATGTCGAACACCAGTGGCTGGCGGATCCGCCGCTCCCAGTCGTAGATGCCGATCAGCGCCTCGATTTCGAGGCCTTCGATGAATACCTTGTCCACGCTCAGCCTCCGACCGCCGGCAGGGTTTCCATGTCCCAGCGCGGCGTAACCCGCACCGACGCGTCCTCGTGCTGCCCCGCCTGCAGCCGCAGCGCGCCGGCGAAGGCGATCATCGCGCCGTTGTCGGTGCAGAACGCCGGGCGTGGGAAGCACACCCGGCCGCCTCGTTCGGCGGTCATGCGGTCGAGCCGCGCGCGCAGCTGCCGGTTCGCACCGACGCCGCCGGCCACCACGAGGGTGTCGCAGCCGGCAGCGTCGAGTGCGCGCTCGCACTTGATCGCCAGCGTGTCGACCACGGCCTCCTCGAACGCGCGGGCGATGTCGGCGCGGGTCTGGTCGGACTGGTCGCTGTCGCGCCAGGCCAGCAGCACCTGGGTCTTGAGGCCGCTGAAACTGAAGTCGAGCCCGGGCCGGTTGGTCATCGGCCGCGGGAACCTGAACGCGCTGGCCGCGCCCTGCCCGGCCAGCGCTGCCAGCTGCGGCCCGCCTGGATACGGCAGGCCCATCAGCTTGGCGGTCTTGTCGAAGGCCTCGCCGGCAGCGTCGTCGAGGGTCTCGCCGAGCAACCGGTAGCGGCCGATCGCGTCGACCGCGACCAGCTGGGTGTGCCCGCCGGACACCAGCAGGGCGACGAACGGCGGCTGCGGCCGGTCCTGCGGATCGCCCTCCATCAGCGGCGCCAGCAGGTGGCCTTCCATGTGGTGGACCGCGACCGCCGGCACCTCCAGCGCCCACGCCAGCGCGCGTGCCACCCCGGCGCCGACCAGCAGCGCGCCGACCAAACCCGGCCCCGCGGTGTAGGCCACGCCGTCGAGCTCGTCGACCGCCATCCCCGACTCGGCCAGGGTCTGCCGGATCAGCGGCAGCAGCTTGCGTACGTGGTCGCGGCTGGCCAGCTCCGGCACCACCCCGCCGTACTCGGCGTGCAGGGCGATCTGGCTGTACAGCGCGTGCGCGCGCAGGCCGGCGGCCGTGTCGTAGACGGCCACGCCGGTTTCGTCGCAGCTGGTTTCGATGCCGAGGACTTTCATGTCGTCGATGTGGGGGCGGGGAGCCCGGAAGCGTAGCCCGAAGAGCCCCGCGCCCGCCCGCGGCACGGGCGCGGAAAACCGCGGTTGCGCGTGCCGGTTCGCCGTGGCTACAATATGCGGCTCGCCCGGACCCATCCGGGCTGTTCACCCGAACCGAGATACTTATGCCCAGCGTCAAAGTCCGCGAAAACGAGCCCTTCGAGTTTGCTCTGCGTCGCTTCAAGCGCACCTGCGAAAAGGCCGGCGTCCTCGCCGAGACCCGCAAGCGCGAGTTCTACGAAAAGCCGACCCAGGAACGCAAGCGCAAGGCCGCCGCCGCGGTGAAGCGCCAGTCCCGTCGCGCCTCGCGCGATGTGACCAAGCGTCAGCGCCTGTACTGATCGCGCTCCCCGCGGGCGGCCACCGGCCGCGTCGCGGGTCGATACGCAGCAAGCCGGCCGCGCCACGATGCGCCGCCGGCTTTTTGCGTTGGGCCATCATCTCCCTTAACAGCCCGAGGACAGGAACATGCCCCTCAAGCGGCAGCTCACCGACGACATGAAGGCCGCGATGAAGGGCGGCGACAAGCACAGCCTCGGCGTCATCCGGCTGGTCAACGCGGCGATCAAGCAGCGCGAGGTCGACGAGCGCGTGGAGCTCGACGATGCCCAGGTGCTCGCCGTGCTCGACAAGATGGTCAAGCAGCGCCGCGACTCGGTAGGCCAGTACGAGGCCGCCGGTCGCGAGGACCTGGCGCAGGTCGAACGCGACGAGATCGTGGTGATCGAGCGCTACCTGCCGGCCAAGCTCGGCGAGGCCGAGATCGTCGCGGCGATCGATGCCGCCGTCGCTGAAACCGGCGCCGCCGGCCCGGCCGACATCGGCAAGCTGATGGGCGTGCTGAAGCCGCAGCTGGCCGGCCAGGCCGACATGGGCCTGGTCTCCCGACTGGTGAAGCAGCGCCTCAGCGCCTGACGCGACGACGCGGCCGACCGGCGCCGGACAGTCGCGGTGCCGGTGCGCCACGCCGCGCTAACTTCGGCCTGCCGATACTGGCGCCGACGCACCCCCGCGTCGCTGACGAGGAAGGCATGCCCACTCCCCCGCCGAGCCCCCGCCCCGGATCCCCGCCCGCCGCGGCCCCCGGTCACCCCGACGACGACCCGGGCCTGATCGACCGCATCGAGGCGCTGCAGGAGCGGCTGGAGCAGAGCTGGCCGGCCAAGTTCCTGCAGCGGTTCTTCGCCTACGACATCCTCGCCCTCGCCGCGGCGCTGTCGTTCTATACCCTGCTCTCGCTCGCGCCCCTGGTGGTGATGCTGCTGTGGCTGACCACCTCGCTGCTGCCGTCGGCGCAGGAGGAGTTCTTCCGCCAGATCGGGCTGCTGGTGGGACCGCAGGTCGAGGAGACCGCGCGGCTGATCGTCGCCAACGCCGAGCAGCGGCCCGGCACCGGATCGGTGGCCGCGTTGCTCGGCACCGGTGCGCTGCTGTTCGGTGCCTCGGTGGTGTTCGGCCAGCTGCAGGCCGCGCTCAACCGGGTGTTCCGCTCGGACGCCACCCGCCTGGGCGGGCTGCTGGCCTGGCTGCGCAAGCGCCTGCTGTCGTTCGGCATGGCGATCGCGGTGGGCTTCCTGCTGGTGGTGTCGATGGCGGTGCAGGCGGCGCTGGCGGTGCTGATGGCGTGGTTGCCGGACCTGCTGCCGGTATTCGCCGCGGCCTTCTCGTTCGTGCTCTACGGGCTGGTGTTCGCCGGCATGTACCGGCTGCTGCCGGATCGCCCGGTCAGCCGCCCGCGGGCGCTGATCGGCGGCGCGTTGACCGCGGCGCTGTTCATGCTCGGTCGCTGGACGATCGGCCTGTACCTGGGCCAGGCCAGCCTCGGCAGCGCGTACGGGCCGGCGGGCGGGCTGGTGGTGATGCTGGTGTGGCTGTACTACTGCGCCGTGGTGTTCCTGGTCGGCGCGTTGATCACCGCGATGCTGGACGAATACGTGCGGGTCAAGCAGCGTCTGGCGCGCGAACATGCCGCCCGCGGCGCCACGGCCGCTTCGCCCTAGCCCGGGCACGCGCCGCCGGCCCCGCGATGGCATGCTAGCGGCCCGCCCGCTCCAGTTGCGCCCGCCCGGGCAGACGCATGGCCCGCATTCCCGACGCCTTCATCGATGATCTCCTGGCTCGCGCCGACATCGTCGAGCTGATCGGCGCGCGCGTGCCGCTCAAGCGGCAGGGCAAGGAGTATTCGGCGCGATGCCCGTTCCACGACGAGCGTTCGCCGAGTTTCACGGTGTCGCCGACCAAGCAGTTCTACCACTGCTTCGGCTGCGGCGCGCACGGCACCGCGATCAAGTTCCTGATGGAGTACGACCGACTGGAGTTCCTCGACGCGGTCGAGGAGCTGGCGCGGCAGGCCGGCATGGAGGTCCCGCGCGACACCCGCCAGCGCAACGCCAATCCGGACAGCCAGGACCTGTACGGCGCGATGGACGCGGCGGCGACGTTCTTCCGCAAGCAGTTGGCCGCGCACCCAAAGGCGCAGGCCTATCTCGACGCCCGCGGCGTCGATGCCCGCATCCGCGAGCGCTTCGCCATCGGTTACGCGCCGGCCGGGTTCAACGCGCTGCGCGACGCGCTCGGCAGCGACGAGCGGCGGATGAAGCTGCTCGAACGCGGCGGGCTGTTCTCCAGGAACGACAGCGGCCGGATCTACGACAAGTTCCGCGACCGGGTGATGTTCCCGATCCACGACCGCCGCGGCCGCACGATCGGGTTCGGCGGCCGGGTACTCGAGAAGGACGACGGCCCGAAGTACCTCAACTCGCCCGAGACCGAGCTGTTCCACAAGGGCCGCGAGCTGTACGGCCTGTGGCAGGTGCGCCAGGCCAACCAGAAGATCGCGCGGCTGGTGGTGGTGGAGGGTTACATGGACGTGGTCGCGCTGTTCCAGCACGGGGTGGAGACCGCCGTCGCCACGCTGGGCACTGCGACCACGCCCGACCATGCCGAGCTGCTGTTCCGCAACGCGCCCGACGTGTACTTCTGCTTCGATGGCGACCGGGCCGGGCGAGGGGCGGCTTGGAAGGCGGTCGAATCGGTGCTGCCGCGGATGAAGGACGGGCGGCAGGCGTTCTTCCTGTTCCTGCCCGAGGGCGAGGACCCCGACACGATCGTTCGCAAGGAGGGGGCTGAAGGATTCGACGCCCGTCTGCGCGGTGCGATGCCGTTGTCGCAGTTCCTGTTCGAATCGCTCGCGGCCGAGGTCAACCTGGCGACGCTGGAGGGCAAGGGCCGCCTGGCCGAGCGCGCCAGACCGCTGCTCGCGCAGATTCCGGACGGTGCATTCGCCGACCTGATGCGGCAGCGGCTGACCGAACTGACCGGCGTGGGCGCACGTGCGAGCGCACCCGACACCCACGTGCCCGCGCAACGCGCGCGCTCGTCCGGCCGCGGTGCCCCGGCACCGAAGCGCAGCCTGGTGCGCGCGGCGATCACCCTGCTGTTGCAGCAGCCCTCGCTGGCGCTGGAGCTTGAGCCGCCGTTCCGGTTCGCCGCCCTGCGCCAGCCCGGCATCGACCTGCTGGTCGACCTGCTGCAGCTGATCTATGAGCGGCCCGACATCGGTACGGGCTCCCTGATCGAGCATTTCGGCGGGCGGGCGGAATACGCCTCGCTGCAGAAGCTGGCCTCGCAGTCGCTGGCCGGCGACGAGGGCAAGTGGCGCGACGAACTGCTCGACGCCATCGCCCAGCTCGATCGGCAGACCCTGCAGCAGCGCATCGAGGAGTTGCAGTCGATCATCCACGAGGGCGGGCGTGCGGCGCTGACCGGCGCGGAACAGGCGGAACTGCGCGACCTGCTCGGCGCGATGGGGCGCAAACCGGCGGCGCGGGTGCGAAGCTGACCCGTTCAGTCGCGCCCGTATCCGCCCGGCTTTTTCTTTACCCGTCCACCACGCCCACGTAACTAGAGTCGGTCCCGTCCACTGCCGGAGACCGTCCATGCGCCCGATGTTCGCCCGCCGCCCCGTCCTGCTTGCCGGCGCGGCGCTGACGCTGCTCGCCGCCGGTTGCCACAACCCCGAGTTGGCCGAAGTGCAGACCCCGCCGCCCGCGCCCGTTCCGGTCCAGCGCATGGACCCCCGCATCGCAGCCGAGCAGGCGCTGGTCGCGTACATGGAATCCGAAGGCGCCGACGAAGCGCCCCGGTACCGCGAGGCACACGCCGACCTGGACGGTGACGGCACGGTCGACCTGCTGATGCTGATCGACGACCCGGTCTGGTGCGGCGCCGACGGCTGCCCGCTGCTGGTCTTCCACGGCGAGGCCGACGGCAGCTACACCCTGGTCGGCCGCACCGATACCACCCGCGCTCCGATCGCACTGGGCAAGCACCGCAACAACGGCTGGCACGACCTGCTGGTCGGCGTGGGCGGCGGCACCATCCAGGGCGGCACCGTCGCGTTGCAGTTCGACGGCGAAGGCTACCCGGGCGACCCGACGATGGTCGCGCTGCTGGCGAACGGCTCGGTTCCGGTGGCGCAGACGCTGTTCGAATAGGGCACCGCGTCCACGGCGCGTGGTCAGGGCGCCGGCGCGGCGCCGATCAGCCGCCCCACGCTGAGGCGCGGCAGCACGATCCGCAGGTGGTAGATGCGCCCGTCCAGCGGCGTGCTGCCGGTCGGCATCGGGTATTCGTCCAAGGGCCCGCAGCCCGTGTGGCACGCCCAGAACTGCCCGCCGTGCGCGGTGATGTCGACCGCGAACGGCTCCAGGTCGCGCAGGTGCGCCCCCATGGGCGCCTGCATCTCCGGCGGCGCGAACCCGGGCCGCGCGAGCCCTCCGCCGGTTCCAGCCGGAGTGGGGCCGGCGACGGGGAAAGCCAACCGCTCAGCCGCGGCGACGCCTCAGCGAATCGCGCAGGCGGATGTGGCGGCCGGCCTGGTGCGCTTCCCTGAGGCGGCGGGCGTGCGCGGACAACAGGTCGCCGCGGGTCAGGATGCCGACCAGCGGGTGCGGCTCGGCGGCGCCGATGACGACCAGCCGGCCGATGTCGTTCTCGACCATGTGGTCGGCGGCTTCGCGCAGCGAGTGGTCCTCCTGCACCACCACCGGCGTACGCACCAGCATGTCGCCGATGCGCCGCATGTTGGGGTGCGACGGGTCGAGCAGGTCGCGGCGGGTGATCACGCCGCGCACGCGGCCGGTGTCGTCGATCACTGGATAGCCCTGGTGCCGCGCATCCGCCGTGCCCGATGCCATCCAGTGGCGCACCCCGCCGAGATCGTCGCTGGTCTTCAGCGTCACCACCTCGCGCGTGCAGGCCTCGCCGACGGAGACCAGCTCGAGGTGGTCGGCGGCGTACTCGCCGGGCACGCGCACGCCCCGGCGGGCGATCTTCTCGGTCATGATCGTGTTGCGCATGATCAGCGCCGACACTAGGTAGGCGGCGACGCAGCCGCCCAGCAGCGGCAGCAGGCCGGCCGGCTGGCCGGTGGTTTCGAACGCGAACACCACCGAGGTCAGCAGCGCGCGCGATGAGCCGGCGAAGATCGCCGCCATCCCGACCAGTCCGGCGATGCGCGGGTCGACGCCCAGTTGCGGCGCCACCGCCACCAGTCCGAATCCGGCCAGCGCGCCGAGCGCGCCACCGATGGTGAACAACGGCGCCAGGGTGCCGCCGGACGTGCCGCTGCCCAGCGCGATCGCCCACGAGGCGAACTTGGCCACGCACAGCAGCGCCAGCGCGCCGACCGCGAACTCGCCCGAGACGATCCGCTCGATGTTGGTGTAGCCGACGCCGAGTGTCAGCGGCGCGTAGTAGCCGATGACGCCGACCGCGAGGCCGCCGATCGCCGGCCACCACATCCAGTGCACCGGCAGCTTCTCGAACGCGTCCTCGATGCCGTAGACGATCCGGGTCACCCCGACGCTGACCAGCCCGATCGTGGCGCCCAGCACGACATACGCCAGCAGCGCCGCGCCGCCGGGCTCGTCGATATCGGGCATCGCGAACACCGGATCGCTGCCGACCAGCGCGTAGCGCACGCCGGTCGCGGCGACCGTCGCCAAGGCGACTGGAATCAGCGAGCGCGGGCGCAGTTCGAACAGCAGCAGCTCGACGGCGAGGATCACCGCCGCTACCGGCGAGCCGAAGATGGCCGCCATGCCGGCCGCGGCGCCGGCGGCGAGCAGCACCTTGCGCTCGGCGCCGGTGACGTGCAGCACCTGGCCGACGAAGGAACCCAGCGCACCGCCGGTGGCGATGATCGGCCCCTCGGCGCCGAAAGGACCGCCGGTGCCGATCGCGATCGCCGACGACACCGGCTTGAGGAAGGTGATGCGCGGGGCGATCTTCGACTCGTTGAGCAGCACCTGTTCCATCGCCTCGGGGATGCCGTGCCCCCGGATCGCGCGCGAACCCCAGCGCGCCATCACCCCGACGATCAGTCCACCGATGACCGGCACCACGATCACCCACGCGCCCAGGGCGTGCCCGGCCGGCGCGGCCTCGTGGAAGGACCATCGGCCGTGGAACGCGATGTTGGTCACCAGCCCGATCAGCGCCACCAGCGCCTGGGCGACGAACGCCGCGGCGACGCCGAGCACCAGCGCCAGCGCGACGATCAGCAGGATCCGCGGCTCCACCAGGGTCGAGCGCCGTGGCATCCGGGCCGCGTCGAGGCTGGCACCCAGCGCCGGAGCGACCGGGAGGGCATCGGTGGTGGCGTCGTCGCGCAGGTGCGGCGCGTCACCGGGCGGGCGGGTGTCGGGTCCCCCCATCACTCCACGGACCGCAGTTCGAACGCGGCGACCGGCTCCATCAGCGGCAGCAGCCAGTGATCGACCAGCAGGAACGCGAACAGCGCCATCAGGTACACGATCGAGTACTTGAACACCTCCATCGCGTACAGCTCGTCGGGCGGATCCATCAACCGCCACGCGTGCCACAGGAACACCACGCCGAGCACCAGCGCGCCGCCGAGGTAGAACAACCCGCTCATGCCGGTGGCCCACGGCAGTACCGTCACCACCACCAGCAGCACGGTGTAGAACAGGATCTGCCAGCGCGTGTACTCCACGCCGTGGGTGACCGGCAGCATCGGCACCATGGCTTTCCGGTAGTCCTCGCGGCGGAAGATCGCCAGCGCCCAGAAGTGCGGCGGGGTCCAGACGAAGATGATCAGCACCAGCAGCAGCGCGTGCGGGTCGAGCGTGCCGGTGATCGCGGCCCAGCCCAGTGCCGGCGGCGCGGCGCCGGCGATGCCGCCGATGACGATGTTCTGCGGCGTCGCGCGCTTGAGGAACACGGTGTAGATCACCGCGTAGCCGATCAGCGAGGCGAACGTCAGCAGCGCGGTCAGCACGTTGACCCAGACCAGCAGGATCACCATCGACGCGACCGCCAGCGCCAGCGCGAACACCAGCGCCTGGCGCGGGCTGACCTGCCCGGCCACGATCGGGCGCCACGAGGTGCGCGCCATCTTCGCGTCGATGCGCGAGTCCAGCAGCTGGTTGATCGCCGCCGCCGAGGACGCCGCCAGCCAGATGCCGAGGAAGCCGAGCACCGACTCCTTCAGCGGTGGCAGGCCGGGCACGGCGAGGAACATGCCGATCACCGCGGTGAACACGATCAGCGCGACCACCCGCGGCTTGGTCAGGTCCCAGTACTGCTTGAGGGTCGGGCGGGTCGCCTGCTCCATCACGCCTCCGGCGCCCGCAGGCGCGCGATCAGCGACACCAGCACGAACAGCAGCAGCACCGCGCCGGCGTTGTGCAGCACCGCGGTCCACAGCGGCAGCGCGAGCTTGACGTTGGCGATGCCGAGCGAGACCTGGGTCAGCGTCAGCAGCCCCAGCGCGCTGGCCCAGCCGCGCAACCCGGGCGTGCGCAGCAACCGCGCCGCCAGCCACAGCAGGTAGACGAACACCACCACCGCCATCATCCGATGAGCCATCTGGATCGCGATGCGTGAGGCGCCGTCGAGGATGCCGCCCTCGTAGTCGACGCCGATCCCGCGCCACAGCACGAAGCCCTCGCCCAAGTCGGTCGGCGGCCACCACTGGCCGACGCAGGTCGGGAAGTCGGTGCCGCAGGCGAGCGCGGCGTAGTTGGCGCTGGTCCAGCCGCCCAGCGCGATCTGCACGCCGAGCAGCACCAGCCCGGCGACCAGCAGCCGCTGCAGGCGCGCCGCCTCGGCCAGCCGGATCGGCAGGCCGGTCGCGCGCCACGCCATCCACAGCAGCAGCGAGAACGTCAGCAGGCCGCCGAGCAGGTGCCCCATCACCACGATGGGCTTGAGCAGCCAGGTCACCGTCCACATCCCCAGCAGCGCCTGGAAGATGATCACCGCCAGCGTGAGCGCCGCGACCCGCGACAGATCGAGGTTGCTCCAGCGCAGCGCGGCGAACAGCAGGATCGCCTCGCCGGCGATGGCCAGTACCGACGCGGCGACGTGCTCGCCATGCATGTACATCGGGATCCCGACCGCCACCAGCGCGGCGGCCGCCAGCACCTGGGCGATGCCGTGGCGCCGGCGGCGTGCGGCCAGCAGCGCCAGCGCCAGCGTCAGTACGCCGAGCGCGCCGGCGATCATCCGGTGGAACTGCTCGCGCCAGGCCTTGTGCACTTCGACCGGGCGGATCGCGGTGGCGGCGTGGTCGGCGCCCTGGCTGGCTTCGGTCGGCCACGCGGCGCGGCCGTAGCAGGTCGGCCAGTCGGGACAGCTCAGGCCCGCATTGGACAGCCGCACGAAGGCACCGAACACGATCACCCCGAGCGCGAGCGCCACCGCGAGCCACGCCAGCCGGTGGAAATGGCGGGCGGGCCGGGCGATGACGCGTGTGGCGGAGGCGGGGCGGGTCGTGGTCATGCGGTTCTCTTGCAGTGGCGCCGGACGACGGCGCTCAGATCAGTTTCAGCAACTTGGCGACGTCGGCGCGCAGGCCCGCCGGATCGAAGCCGGGAGGGTAGCGCAGGATCACGAAGCCGTTCGGGTCGATCACGTAGACCGGCACGCCGCCGGGGGCGGCCTCCGGGCGGGGCAGCGCGGCGCGCAGGCGCGGGTCCGGCTGCACCACGTGGAGGCTGCGCGGCCGCGCGTCGGCCGGCGGCATGCAGCCTTCGGCGCCGCAGATCCACAGCAGGTCGACGCGATCGGCGTCCTTGCCGAACAGGCGCCAGACGGTGTCGAGCTCGCGCGCCAGCTCCGCGCAGGCGGTGCCGCAGCCGGCCGGCGGCGCAGTCACGATCCGCCAGGTGCGCTCCTCGGTCGGCCAGAGGTACTCGCCGCCGTCGGCCAGCACCGGCACCACTTCGCGCAGGTCGCCGGGCGGGTCGAGCAGTTCGCCATGGTTCTTTCGCCCCTCGGGCTGCCAGCCGGAGAAGCGCAGGACGCCGGCGACCAGCATGCTGCCGAAGAACATCACGAAAATAGCGATCAGGAACGCGCGGTTCCGGTTGCGGGTGCGGTCGTCGACCGCTTGGATGTCATTCATGCGGGGCCTTTTCGCGGGAGCCGGGCGGCGGGCGGCGCCGACGGCGGAACGTGAGGATCAGCGCGGTCGCCAGCACCGCCAGCGCCAGTCCGAACCACTGGACGGCGTAGCCGCGATGCTTGTCCGGCGGGAGGGTGTTGGCGAGCAGTTCCAGGTCGCGCTCGTAGCCGAGCTCCATCGCCGGATCCAGCCGCAGTACCCGCGGCGCCAGCGGGACCGACAGCCCCATCGCGGCGGCGATCGCGTCCATGTCGACCCGGGTCAGCAGCCAGCTGTCGCCGGTCCGCACCAGGCCGCTGCCGAGCTTGATGCCGCTCGACGGCGGCGCCGCCAGCAGGCCGCGCAGCTCCAGCGTGCCCTCCGGCCTCGGCACCGCTGGCAGCTCGCGCGAGGCCGGCAGCGGCAGCCAGCCCAGGTCGACCAGCATCGGCCCGGCGCCCTCCGGCAGGAAGATCCGGTAGGCGCGCACCCCGACCCGACCTTCGCGTTGCTGGTTATCGAGCAGCAGCGGGGCACGCCGGTCGAATTCGCCCCCGCCTGCCGCCCAGTCGTACCGGTCGATGCGTTCGACGTCGCGGGCGGCGGCCAGCGGATGGACCTCGCGCGTGGTCAGCACGCGGGCGGCGGCGTCGAGCATCGCCTGCTTCTCCACCGCGCGGCGCGATTGCCACTGGCCCAGGCTCGCGAACAGCGCCATCGCCACAAGCGCCAGCAACCAGCCCATCACCAGGGTCGTGCGGCGACTCATCGCGACACCGCCCGCGCCTGCGATAATGACGGCGTCGTGGCCGACACGGCCACCCTGGGCGCGCCGCGCCGGAGCTCGTTGATGAAGACCCTGCTGATCGTCGGCTTCCTGATTCTCATACTCTGGAACCTCGGTGCCGGCCTCTACTACATGCTGGTCGACAAGGGCGAGAGCAAGCGCACGGTCAACGCGCTGACCCGTCGCATCGTGCTGTCCATCGCGCTGATCCTGCTGGTGGTGCTGGCCGCGAAGATGGGCTGGATCGAATTCCACGGCGTCGGCAACTGACACCGCGCCGCCGGTCGGATTTCAAGGCTCCTGAAACGTCGAAACCGCGACGTGCGCGGTTGCGACGGTTCCTGCCGCCGTCGCCCCGGAAGGAGCGGCGGCAAGACGGTTCAGAGCACGTAGACGAACAGGAACAGGCCGAGCCAGACCACGTCGACGAAGTGCCAGTACCACGCCACCGCCTCGAACCCGAAGTGGTTGTCGCGGTCGAAATGGCCCTTCAGGCAGCGGAACCAGATCACCGCGAGCATGACCGTGCCGAGGGTCACGTGCAGGCCGTGGAAGCCGGTCAGCATGAAGAAGGTCGAACCGTAGATGCCCGAACCCAGCGTCAGGTTGAGCTCGGTGTAGGCGTGGATGTACTCCTCCGCCTGGAAGAACAGGAACACGCAGCCCAGCAGCACCGTCGCGCCCAGCCAGACCAGGAGCGACTTGCGGTGGCCGGCCTTCAGCGCGTGGTGGGCGGCCGTGACCGTCGCACCCGAGGTCAGCAGGATCAGGGTGTTGAGCAGCGGCAGGCCCCATGCCGGAATGGTCTGGAACTGGCCGCCGACCGCGGCGGGACCGTTGGTCGGCCATGCGCTGCTGAAGCCATCCCACAGCAGGTTGTTGGTAGCCATACCGTCGCCTTCGCCGCCGAGCCACGGCAACGCGTACTGCCGGGCGTAGAACAGCGCACCGAAGAAGGCCGCGAAGAACATGATCTCGGAGAAGATGAACCAGATCATCCCCATCCGGAACGACACGTCGACCTGGCGGTTGTAGTTGCCGCGCACCGACTCGCGGATGACGTCGCCGAACCAGCCGAACAGCACGCCCGCCAGCAGCGCCAGGCCGACGATGAAGGTCCAGCCGCCCCAGCTCACGTCGTTGAGCATGGTGGCGAAGCCGACCATGGCCACGAACAGCGCGATCGAGCCGAGGAACGGCCAGCGGCTGCTGTGCGGCACGAAGTAGATGTTGGCGTCTGGCGAATGGGCTTGGGCCATGGCGGCGGTTCCGTGGTTCGTGGTTGCGTGGCGGTTACGGCGCGGAAGCCGGGGTCGCGCCCACCGGGTGGGCGGACGCGGCCTGCTGCGCGGTAAGCGCATCGTTCTTGTAGAAGGTATACGACAGGGTGATCGTCTTCACGTCCTCGGGGAGGTTCGGGTCGACGATGAAGCGCACCGGCATGTCGCGGGTTTCGCCGGCGAGCATGGTCTGTGCGGTGAAGCAGAAGCATTCGGTCTTGCTGAAGTAGCCCGACGCACGTGCCGGCGCGACCGACGGCACCGCGCTGCCGACGATGGTGCGGCCGCTGTTGTTGTGCGCCTGGTAACTGGTTTCGTACTGCTGTCCCGGGCGCACCTGCATGGTCAGCTGGTTGGGCTCGAACTCCCACGGCAGCTTCGAGTTGACGCCGCCGTCGAACTGCACGGTCACCAGCCGGTCGGAGGCCACCTGCGCCACCCCACCAGCGACGGCGGTGTTCTCCAGGCGGATGCCGAACACCTTTTCGCAGGCGATCCGGTACAGCGGGACCAGCGAGAAGCTGAAGCCGAACGCGAGCACCGCCACCACCAGCATCTTCAACAGCCCGCTGGTGGCTTTCCGCGGCGCCTTGTCGCTGGCCTGCGGCGCGCTCACTGGCCCAGCACTCCGCTGAGGATGAAGGCGACGTACACCGCGATCGCGATGCCGGCGACCCACAGCGCGGTCCGACGCGCGGCCTTGCGGCGCGCGTCGGGGTCCATGCGGGGGTCGGGTGTCGGGCTCATGGTCGTATCGAAGCTCGGCTCAGCGCGTCAGTGGCTGACGTCGCCGTGGGCGAGGTCGCCATCGCGGATGACCGGCGGCACGGTGAAGGTGTGGTGCGGCGCCGGGCTCGGCACGGTCCACTCCAGGCCACGGGCACCTTCCCAGGCACGTGCCGGGGCGGGTGCGCCGACCTTCTTCGAACGCCACAGGATGAAGGCCATCAGGAACGGCGTGACGAACATGCCGAACGCACCGATCGAGCTGACCAGGTTCCAGTCGGCGAACACCACGTTGTAGTCCGGGATGCGGCGCGGCATGCCGGCCAGGCCGAGGAAGTGCTGCGGGAAGAACAGCAGGTTGACGAACACCATGGTCCACCAGAAGTGGAACTTCGCCAGCCCCTCGTTGTACATCCGGCCGGTCCACTTCGGCCACCAGTAGTACACCGAGGCGATGATCGCGAACAGCGCGCCGGTCACCAGCACGTAGTGGAAGTGCGCCACCACGAAGTAGGTGTCGTGGTACTGGAAGTCGGCCGGGACGATGGCGAGCATCAGGCCCGAGAAACCACCGATGGTGAACAGGATCACGAACGCGATCGCCCACAGCATCGGCGACTCGAACGTCATCGAGCCGCGCCACATCGTGGTGACCCAGTTGAACACCTTCACGCCGGTCGGGATCGAGATCAGCATGGTGGCGTACATGAAGTAGATTTCGCCGCCCAGCGGCATGCCGGCGGTGAACATGTGGTGCGCCCACACGATGAACGACAGGAACGCGATCGCGGCGGTGGCGTACACCATCGCCTGGTAGCCGAACAGCGGCTTGCGGGCGAAGGTCGGGATGATCTCCGACACGATGCCGAACGCCGGCAGGATCATGATGTAGACCTCGGGGTGCCCGAAGAACCAGAAGATGTGCTGGTACATCACCGGGTCACCGCCGCCGGCGGCGTTGAAGAACGAGGTCGCGAAGAACTTGTCGGTCAGCAGCATGGTGACCGCGCCGGCCAGCACCGGCATCACGGCGATCAGCAGGAACGCGGTGATCAGCCAGGTCCAGGTGAAGATCGGCATCTTCAGCAGGTCCATGCCCGGCGCGCGCATGTTGAGCACGGTCGCGATGATGTTGATCGCGCCCATGATCGAGCTGATGCCCATCATGTGGATGGCGAAGATGGAGAAGGCGACATTGGAACCGCCCTGCAGCGACAGCGGCGGGTACATGGTCCAGCCCGCGGCGGGGCCGCCACCGGGCAGGAACAGGGTCAGCAGCAGCAGGGTGAAGGCGAACGGCAGGATCCAGAACGACCAGTTGTTCATGCGCGGCAGCGCCATGTCCGGCGCGCCGACCTGCAGAGGGATCATCCAATTGCCGAGACCCACGAACGCCGGCATCACGCCGCCGAAGATCATCACCAGCGCGTGCATGGACGTCATCTGGTTGAAGAACTCGGGGTCGACGTGCTGCAGCCCCGGCACCATCAGTTCGGTGCGGATCACCACCGACATCGCCGCGCCGATGATGAACATGATGAAGCTGAAGATCAGGTACAGCGTGCCGATGTCCTTGTGGTTGGTCGAAAAGAACCAACGGTCGATGAAGCCCTGCTTGTGGGCGTGGTCATCGTGGTGATCAGCAACGGGGTGCGTGGCAGCCATGGCCTACCTCTGGATTACGTTTGTTTGACGACGCGGACGGATCAGCCGGCGACCGCAACGGCGGGCGCGGCTTCGTCGTCGGTGTTCGGGGCTTGCTCGGTATCGACCGGTGCGGTGTCCGCCGGGGTGGCGGCGGGCACCGGGGCGGCGGGCGCCTTGTGCGCGGCCAGCCACTGCTGGTACTCGGCCGGCGGCACGGCCCTCACCACGATCGGCATGAAGCCGTGGTCCTTGCCGCACAGCTCGGCGCACTGGCCGCGGTAGACGCCCGGGGTGGAGATTTCGGTCCAGGCCTCGTTGACGATGCCCGGCACCGCATCCTGCTTCCAGCCCAGGGCGGGCACCCACCACGCGTGGATAACGTCGTCGGCGGTGATCACGAAACGGATCTTGGTGTCGGTCGGCAGCACCAGTTCGTTGTCGACGTCGAGCAGGTAGTGATCGTGGTCGGCCGTGGTCGGCACCACGCCGCTCTGGCGCAGAGCGTCGCTCTTGCGGTCGAGGCGGCTGGTGAACTCGACGCCCTCGCCCAGGTATTCGTACTTCCACATCCACTGGTAGCCGGTGACCTTGACGGTCATCTCGGCGTCGCGGGTGTCGTACATGGCGATCAGCTTGGTGGTGGCCGGCGCGGCCATCAGCACCAGCAGCACCACCGGGATCACGGTCCACAGGATCTCGAGCCGGGTGCTGTGGGTGAAGTCGCGGTCGGGGACGGCGCCCTTGGACTTGCGGAACTTGAACATCGCGACCGCCATCGCGCCGAACACCAGCACGCCGATCGCCACGCAGATCCACAGCGCGAGCATGTGCGCCTCGTAGGCGTTGTTGGACAGGTGGGTCACGCCGCGGCCCATGTTGAGCTGCCAACGCTCCGGATCGGCACTCTGCGCGAACGCGAGAACCGGCGCCGCCGTCATGGCCACGCCCATTGCCCACTGCTTGAAACGACCGGCTTTCATCACTTCGAGCCCCAGAATCAGCTTGATTGTCAGATGGTTACGATTTTCGTGCTCCGCGGGCTGCCACTCCCGGCGCCGCACGCCGTGCTGGCGCAGGACCGTCCGTGGAGTAGTGGCTGGCGAGCCCGCCGGGGGCCCATCACGCCAGGGCGCACGGCCCCATGGCGCTACGGATAACCTGTGAATGGTAGCCGCCGGAAGGGGGGCGCGGCAAGCCGAAGCCCGGGCGGAGGCGCCGTTGCGCGGCGTTCGCGGCGACCCGCGGCGCCTTGCGTGGCGGGACTTCCGGCGACCCGTCGCAGTTTCGTCGAGTGGCCAGATCCGGCATGCCCGCGGACATGCGCGCGAATCACATCGAAGACCTTAGACTAGCGCGCCTTCCCGCCCCGTTTGTGGACCGATGGACAGCCCAACCCCCACCTCCGGCAGCGACCGCGCCGCCGGCGCACGCGACCGCGCGCTGATCAGCCCTGAACTGCCGCCGATGCCGACCGGTCCCCGCGCGGCGATCAGTGCGGCGTGGGTGCGCGACGAAAGCGCGCACGTGCGCAGCCTGCTCGAGCAGGCCCGCCTGCCCGAAGCCGAACGCACCGCCGCACAGGCCGTGGCCGCCGACCTGGTCACCCGGGTTCGCGCGCGCGCCGAGGACCAGGGCGCGATCGAGGCCTTCATGCGCCAGTACGACCTCGGCAGCGAGGAGGGCGTGCTGCTGATGTGCGTGGCCGAGGCGCTGCTGCGCATCCCGGACGAGGACACCACC
The DNA here is from genome assembly GCF_056739745.1 of Lysobacter sp. CC-YZS074. Taxonomy (NCBI): domain Bacteria; kingdom Pseudomonadati; phylum Pseudomonadota; class Gammaproteobacteria; order Lysobacterales; family Lysobacteraceae; genus Lysobacter; species Lysobacter sp. CC-YZS074. Next base: position 3,056,718 of record NZ_CP200301.1, read on the forward strand.
GACAAGCTCATCCGCGACAAGCTCGGCGAGGCCGACTGGAAGCGCCACATGGGCAAGTCCGACTCGGTGCTGGTCAACGCCTCCACCTGGGGCCTGATGCTGACCGGCCACCTGGTCGACCTCGCCGACGAGACCAAGCGCGACGTGCACAACGCGTTCAAGCGCCTGGTCGGCCGCGTCGGCGAGCCGGTGATCCGGCTGGCGGTGCGCCAGGCGATGAGGATCATGGGCCACCAGTTCGTGATGGGCCGGACCATCGGCGAGGCGCTGGCGCGCTCGAAGAAGGGCATCAACGCCAGTTACCGCTACTCCTACGACATGCTCGGCGAGGCGGCCCTGACCGAAGCCGACGCGCAGCGTTACCTGCAGGCCTACCGCGACGCGATCGCCGCGATCGGCCGCAGCGGTGACTTCGGCAACGCCGACGTGTTCGGCACCCCGAGCATCTCGGTCAAGCTGTCGGCTCTGCACCCGCGGTACGAGCACGCCAAGCGCGCCCGCGTGCTGGCCGAGCTGACCCCGCGCGTGCTCGAGCTGGCGCGGCTGGCGAAGCAGCACGGCATCGGCTTCACCGTCGACGCCGAGGAAGCCGACCGGCTGGAGTTGTCGCTGGACGTGTTCGCCGCCGCCTACCGCGACGCCTCGCTGGACGGCTGGGAAGGATGCGGCCTGGCGGTGCAGGCCTACCAGAAGCGCGCACCGGAGGTGATCGACTTCATCGCCGCACTCGCCCGCGACACCGGTCGCCGGATCCCGATGCGGCTGGTCAAGGGCGCGTACTGGGATACCGAGATCAAGCGCGCGCAGGTCGATTGCCACCCCGGCTACCCGGTGTTCACCCGCAAGCCCAACACGGACGTGTCCTACCTTGCCAACGCGCGTCGCATGCTCGACGCCGCCGACGCGATCTACCCGATGTTCGCCACCCACAACGCGCAGACCATCGCCACCGTGCACCGGATGGCGCGGCTGGGCGGCAAGCGGGTCGAGTTCGAGTTCCAGAAGCTGCACGGCATGGGCGACGACCTTTACGCCGAAGTGATCCCGGCCGACCGCCTCGACGTGCCGTGCCGGGTGTACGCGCCGGTCGGCAGCCACGAGGACCTGCTGCCGTACCTGGTCCGCCGCCTGCTCGAGAACGGCGCCAACTCCAGCTTCGTCAACCGCATCACCGACGAGGACGTCGCCATCGACGACCTCATCCGCGACCCGGTGCAGACCGTGTCCGCGTTCGAAACCATCCCGCATCCCCGCATCCCGCTGCCGGTCGACGTGTACCGCAGCTTCGCGGGTTCGATGAAGTACTGCGACAGGAGCAATTCCATGGGCGTCAACCTCGCCAACGACGACCAGCTGCGCACGCTGGCCGAGCAGATCAACGCCGCGGTGCGCAGCGACTGGACTGCCGGGCCGCTGGTGCCGGGCGCCAAGCCGGCCGGCGAGTGGCGGCCGGTGACCAATCCGGCCGATCGCCGCGAGGTCGTGGGTCGCTGGTTGCCGGCCGATGCCGCCACGGTCGAGCGGGCGCTGCAGAACGCGGTCGCCGCACAGCCGCGGTGGGACCTGACGCCGGCCGCCAGCCGCGCGGCGATCCTGGAGCATGCCGCCAACCTGCTCGAATCGCGCATGGCCGAGTTCATCGCGATGTGCACCAAGGACGCCGGCAAGACCATTCCCGACGGCGTCGGCGAAGTCCGCGAGGCGGTCGACTTCCTGCGCTACTACGCCTGCCAGGCGCGCAAGATCTTCACCCCGGAGCCGCTGCCCGGCCCGACCGGCGAGACCAACACCCTGCAGCTGACCGGCCGCGGCGCCTTTGTCTGCATCAGCCCGTGGAACTTCCCGCTGGCGATCTACATCGGCCAGGTGGCCGCGGCGCTGGCGACCGGCAACAGCGTCATCGCCAAGCCGGCCGAGCAGACCAACCTGGTCGGTTACGCGGCCACGAAGCTGCTGCACGAGGCCGGCGTGCCGGAGGACGTGCTGCAGTTCGTGCCGGGCGACGGCCACACCGTCGGCGCGGCGCTCACGAAGGATCCGCGCATCGCCGGCGTCGCCTTCACCGGCTCCAACGAGACCGCCAACGCGATCAACCGCGCGCTGGCCGCGCGTGACGGTGCGATCGGCACCCTGATCGCCGAAACCGGCGGCCAGAACGCGCTGATCGCCGACTCCTCGGCCCTGCCCGAGCAGTTGATCAAGGACGCGATGAGCTCGGCGTTCACGTCCGCCGGCCAGCGCTGCTCGGCCGCGCGCGTGCTGTTCGTGCAGGAGGACATCGCCGACAAGGTGATCACCATGCTGGCCGGCGCGATGGCCGAGTTGAAGGTCGGCGACCCCGGCCTGCTGTCGACCGACGTCGGTCCGGTGATCGACGAGGACGCGCTGAAGACCCTGCGCGCCCACGCCGAGCGGATGGACCGCGAAGCGCGGCCGATCGCGACCGTGGCACTGGACGAGGACGCCGCCCACGGCAGCTTCTTCGCCCCGCGCGCGTACGAGCTGCAATCGCTCGGCCAGCTCGAGAAGGAGGTCTTCGGCCCGGTCCTGCACGTGATCCGCTGGAAGGCCGGCGAACTCGACAAGGTGATCGACGCGGTCAACTCGACCGGCTACGGCCTCACCCTGGGCGTGCATTCGCGCATCGACGCGACGGTCGAGAAGATCGCCTCGCGGATCCGGGTCGGCAACTGCTACGTCAACCGCAACCAGGTGGGTGCGGTGGTCGGCGTGCAGCCGTTCGGCGGCCAGGGCCTGTCCGGTACCGGCCCCAAGGCCGGCGGTCCGCATTACCTGCCGCGCTTCACCACCGAGAAGACGATCACCATCAACACCACCGCGTCCGGCGGCAACGCTTCGCTGCTGACACTCGGGGAGTAATGCGCGCGGCCCCTCAAGTGGAGGGGCCACGCCGGCGAGATGGCCACGAAAGAAAAAGCCCCGCCAAAGCGGGGCTTTTTTGTTTGCAGATGAAGCTGGATCAGAACCGGTACTGCGCCGAGACGCCGTACAGGTCGGCATCGCCCTCGAACTCGCCGTACAGCCGGTAGCTGCTGCCATCGATACCGATGTGCGGGGTGTCGGGCTTGAGGTGGGTGTAGGCGAAGTTGAACTCCAGGTTGTCGCTGAAGTTCCAGGTCGCGCCGAACGAGTACCACTGGCGATCCTCGTCCGGCAGGCGCGGCGTGCGGTGCTGGTACGTGGTCGGGGTCTCGTCGTAGGCGTAGCCGGCACGCACGGTCCAGGCGTCGTTGAGCATGTACTCGGCACCGATCGAGGAGAAGCGGGTCTCGCTCCACTCGAACGGCTCGATGCTGTCGGGATCCGGACCGTCGAACTCGATGCGCACTTCCTGCAGCGATTCCCAGCTGGTTTCCGAGTAGGTCGCGGCCATCGAGAAGCGGTCGGTGAACTGGTAGTTCACGTCGACGGTGGTCATCGCCGGGGTGGTGAGCTTGGCGCCGGCACCGCCGTCCTGGAACAGCGCGCTCGCACCGACAGCGTCGAACGTGGCGCGGGCCGCGGCCGGCACGGTCCAGTCGGCGTCGCCACGCAGATCGTACTTGACCTCGGAGCGGTGGTTCAGGCCGATGCTCAGCTTGTCGGTCGGACGGAAGTTGACGCCGGCGATCCAGCCCATGCCGGTGTCGTCACCCTGGATCTCCGCGAAGCCGTCGTGGCTCTGCGGGGAGAAGCCGAGCGGGCCGGCGCCCTGGGAGAACAGCAGCGCGCCGAAGTCGACCGCCTTCGAGAGGGTCACGTCGGCCTGCGAGAACGTCAGGCCAACGCCGACCGACAGGCGGTCCGGGACGATGTCGACCGCGCCGGTCAGCGCCAGCTCGACCACCTGGACGTCGGAGTCGACCGCCGAGTAGCGGCCCTGCCAGTCGGCGTCGTACTTGGTGGCCAGGCCGAACGGTGCGCTGACCATGGCGCCCACGGCAGCGCCGTTGTCGAACTTGTGCACCAGCGAGAAGGCGGGGATCGGGGTGAAGTCACCGGCGTTGCCGCCGTCGCCACCGGTCAGCGGCCGACCGAACGCGTCGAAGCCGTCGCCGCGGTATTCGTAGTTGAGGTCGATCACGGTCACGTCGGCCTGGACCGTGGTGCCCTCGAACTGGGTCATGGTCGCCGGGTTGTTGACCACCACCGAAGCATCGCCGGTCTTCACGCCCGCACCGGCGAATGCGCTGCCCAGTGCCTTGACGCTGTTTTCCTTGAGCTGGAAGCCCGAGGCGTGGACCTGGCCGAACGAGAGCGCACCGGCGATCCCGAGGGCGAGCGCCGATACGCGCGTGATGCGGTGAAGCTGTTGCATGCGTGTAATCTCCATTGGAGTTTTATTGGTTTGACCGGTCAACCGAGGCGCCGGGCGCGGCAAGGCGCGCGAGGGGGACGCCGCCATACGGTGCCGTCCGCACTATAAGCAATTAACCAGCCTTTTACAGTGGTCGAAAGGCATGGCGAGGGGTGTGTCCGCGCCGCGTCCCCGTTCATGTCCGGCCCGCTCCCGCCTGCCGATGTTCGTTTCGATTCCCTCCCGCCAGAAGGCACCGTTGCGCTGGGCCACCCCGCTGCTGTTCGCGGCACTGTGGGGCTGCTTCACGTGGCTGACGCTGTCGCCGGAAGCCGACCAGCGGCGCTGGGTGCTGGAGTGGGGGGCGCTGTCGGGCGGGCTGACCACCGGCGAAGCGTGGCGACAGGCGCTGTATGACGACAGCCTGCTACGGCTGGTCAGCGCACTGTTCCTGCACGCCGACTGGGCACACCTGCTCGGCAACCTGGTGTTCCTGCTGATCTTCGGATTGCCGGCGGAACGGGCGATGGGGTCGTGGCGGTTCGTGCTGCTGTTCCTGCTGGGCGGCGCGGTGGCCAACTTCGCCGCGGCGCTCGCGATCGGGACACCCGACCGGCTCATCATCGGGGCCAGCGGCGCGGTGTCGGCGCTGATCGGTGCCTACCTGGCGCTGTTCCCCGGTGCGAAGCTCGGGGTGGTGCTGCCGCTGGGGCTGTTCCTGCAGTTCGTCAAGGTGCCGGCGGCGCTGCTGATCGGTCTGTGGGCAGGCCTGCAGGTGGTGTTTACCTTCATCGGCCCGGCCTTTGGCGCGGTGGCGTGGTCGGCACACCTGGCCGGCTTCGCGTTCGGCGGTGCGTTCGCGCTGCTCGCCCGGGCCGGGATCGCCCGCCGCATGCGGCGCCGGCGCGGGTTCTGAACGGCTGCCGCGCATCCGGCGGCCTACAATGGCGCCATGACCAAGACGCTCTACAAAGTCACGTTCCTCAACGCCGGCAAGGTCTATGAGCTGTACGCGCGCCGGGTCGCTTCGGGCGCGCTGTGGGGGTTCACCGAGGTCGCCGAGCTGGTGTTCGACGTCCACGACGGCGTGGTGGTCGATCCGACCGAGGAGCGCCTGCGCGACGAGTTCGGGGCGACCCGGGTCCTGCACCTGCCGATGCAGAGCGTCGTCAGGATCGAAGAGGTCGAGCGCAAGGGCAGCTCGGCGATCCGCGACGCGGCCACCGGCGAGAAGGTGGTCACCCCGTTCCCGCTGCCGTCCAGGCCGCGCTGAACCGCTGCTTCATTGCCTGGGGGCGGTCCCCGCTCCCGCCGCGGCCACCTGCTTCTTCAACTCGGCCAGCGCCGCGGCGATGTAGGAGTCGCCTTCGAGCACGTCGCCGGCATTGATCCCCGGCATCGCCTCGCCGTCGCCCTCCACGCCCTCGCCCGTCCCGGCGGCGCCACTGAGGTGACCCGGGAGGTCGGCCTCGCTGTAGCCGGCCGGGCCGCCGTTGCCGGCGTCCCCGTCGGCGTGCAGGACCACGTCGGGCTCGATGCCCAGGGCCTGGATCGAACGCCCACTCGGGGTGTAGTAGCGCGCCGTGGTGAGCTTGATCGAGTCGCCGTTGTCGAGCGGCAGCAGGGTCTGTACGGACCCCTTGCCGAAGGTCCGGCTGCCGACGATGCGGGCGCGACCGTTGTCGCTGAGCGCGCCGGCCAGCACCTCCGAGGCGCTGGCCGAGCCGGCATCGACCAGCACCACCACCGGCGCGCCCTGCAGGCGGTCGCCCGGGGTGGCGCTGAACTCGGCGTCGCTGATCGGGATGCGTCCGCGGGTGCTGACAATGCCGCCGTCTTCCAGCAGCGCGTCGGCGATCTGCACCGACGAGGTCAACAACCCGCCGGGGTTGCTGCGCAGGTCGATCACCAGACCCCGCAGACGGCCGCCGGCCTGCTCGGCCAGCGTCGCCAGCTGGCGCTCGAAATCCGCGGCGGTGTCGGCCTGGAAGGCGCTGATCCGGACGTAGCCGTAACCGGGCTCGAGCATCCGGCTGCGGACACTGGCGATGCGGATGGTCTCGCGTTCCACCGCCAGCTCCAGCGGTTCGTCCTCGCCATCGCGCAGGATGGTCAGCTCGACCGTGGTGCCCGGTTCGCCACGCAGCGGCGTGGAATTGTCGTCGTCGCCCGGCCGCAGCGGAGTGCCGTCGATCGCCACGATGAGGTCGCCGGCCTTGACTCCCGCACGCGCGGCCGGGGTGTCGTCGATGGGCGCGATCACCCGCAGGTTGCCGTCGGGCTGGCGGAAGATCTCCACCCCGATGCCGTCGTAGTTGCCGCGCGACTGCTCCTCGAAATCGTCGGTGGCATCCGCTTCCAGATAGGCGCTGTGCGGATCGAGGTCGAGCAGCAGCCCGCGAATCGCCGAATGCATGAGCTCCTCGTCGTCGACCGGCTCGACGTACGCGGCCTTGATCGCGCTGTAGACGGACACGTAGCGGCGGATCTCGTCGAGCGGGATCCGCGAGCCGTCGGCCGTCCCGGCCTGGTTGCGGGCCGCTTCGCTGCCATCGGCCTGGGTGGTTCCGGCGTCGGCGGGATCGGCCGGCGGGTCCTGCGCCGGTGCCGCCGCGGCGAACAGGAACAGGCCGATGGCCAGGGCGAGCGGACTGAGGTGGCGCAGGGGCATGGACACGCTCCGGGGAAATTCGTCTGGATGGACCGGCGTCGGCGCGGTTCGTTCCGGCGATTATGTCGCCGGGCCAGCCGCAGGTCAGGCGATCGTGGAAGGAGTGGCGGAAGTTCCGCGTGACGCCGGGCAGGCGTGGCTCAGCGCTTCAGCCAACCGGCCGGATCGACCGGCTCGCCGTTGCGCCGCAGTTCGAAGTAGAGCGCGGGGCGCCCGTGCCCGCCGGAACTGCCGACGGTCGCGACCGCATCGCCGCGTTTCACGGTGTCGCCGGCATCGCGCAGCAAGGCGTCGTTGTGGGCGTACAGGCTCATATAGCCGTTGCCGTGGTCGACGATCAGGATCAGGCCGAAGCCGCTCATCCACTCGGCATACACCACGGTCCCATCGGCCACGGCCTTGACCGGCGTGCCCGCGGCAGCGCCGATCAGCAGGCCGTCACTTGGACGTCCGCCCGGCAACGTGGCGCCGTAGCCTGCGAGCAGGCTGCCGGAGAGCGGCCATCCCGCGCCACCCACGTCGGGACCATCGGGAACGGAACGGGCCGGCCGTGACGGCGCGGGTGCAGGCGGTGCGCCGCCGGCCGCCGCGGCTTCGCGCGCGCGGCGCGCCTCGCGTTCGGCGCGCTCGGCGGCCGCGCGGCGTTCGGCTTCGGCGCGTGCGGCGGCGGCGCGCAGCCGTGCGAGCACCTGCTCCAGCCCCTTGGCGTCGCGCCCGAGCGCACGCTCGCGGCTGCGCCGGTCCTGGAAACGTTCGTCGAGTTCAGCCACCAGCACCTGCCGGGCCTTGCGGTCCTGCTGCACGCGGGCCAGCCGATCGCGCTGGCGCTCGCGCGCGGCATCCAGTTCGACACGCCGGACCGCGATCGTGGTCTCCACCGCCTCCAGTTCCGCGAGCGCACCGCTCAGCTCGGCGATGCGCGAGGCGCGGTCACGCTGCAGGTAGCGGTGGTAGACCAGCAGGCGGTTGGCATCGGCCACCCGGTCCTGCGCGAGCAGCAGCTTGAGCGGCGCGGCGTCGCCCTGGGCGTAGGCGGCGCGGAGCAGGCGCGCCAGCTCGTCGCGACGGCCGCCGAGCTTGCCTTCGAGTTCAGCGCGTTGTCGCTGCAGGCGCTCGAGCTCGGCCTGGCTGGCGGCCAGTTGTTGTTCGGTCTCGCGCAGCGCACGGCTCGAGCGCGCGACCAGTTCATCCGCTTCACGAAGTTCGCGGGTGGCGGCGCCGCGGCGGGTTTCGATCCGGCGCCGTTCGCTGGCGACCGATTTGAGCTCCTGCTTGATCGACTCCAGCTTTCGCTCGGTGTCCCGGCTGCTTTGCGCCGATGCCGCGCTGCACGCCAGCCCGGCGACCGCGACCCACAGCACCAGGCGCGCGGCGCGCAGTCCCATCAGCCGGCGGACCTGTCCAGCAGCAGGCTCTTGCCGGTCATCTCCGCCGGGACCGGCACCCCGAGCAGGTCGAGGATGGTCGGCGCGACGTCGCGCAACGCGCCGCCACTGCGCAGCAGGGCCGGCCGCGGACCGAGGTACGCCAGCGGCACCGGCCCCACCGTGTGCGAGGTATGCGGCTGGCCGCTGTCGGCGTCGCGCATCATCTCGACATTGCCGTGATCGGCCGTCACCAGCAGCGCGCCGCCGGTGTCGCGCACGGCGGCCACCACCGCGCCGATCGCGATGTCGACCGCTTCCACCGCCTTGATCGCCGCCTCCAGGCTGCCGCTGTGGCCGACCATGTCGGGATTGGCGATGTTGCAGATCGCGACATCGATCCCGCCGGAGCGGATCGCCGCGGTCAGCCGTTCGGTGACTTCCGGGCAACTCATCTCCGGCTGCAGGTCGTAGGTGGCGACCTTCGGGCTCGGCACCAGGATGCGGGTCTCGCCGTCGTACTCCGCCTCGCGCCCGCCACTGAAGAAGAAGGTGACGTGGGCGTACTTCTCGGTCTCGGCGATGCGCAACTGGCGCAGGTCGTGACTGGCCAGCACCTCGCCCAGGGTGTTGCGCAGGTCCTCGGGACCGAACGCGACCGGCGCCGGCAGCGTGGCGTCGTACTCGGTCAGGCAGGTGAAGCGCGCCAGCGTCGGGCGGCGCGCATCGAACCCGTCGAACGCCGGTGACACGAACGCCGCGGTGAGCTGGCGGGCGCGGTCGGCGCGGAAGTTCATGAAGACCACCGCGTCGCCGTCGGCCATGGGCGTGGCCGTGCCGACCACGGTGGGGACGACGAATTCGTCGTTCTCGCCACGCGCGTAGGCCTCCGCCAGCGCGGTACCGGCATCGGCCGCCGAATGGACCGCGCGGGCCTCGACGATGGCATCCCAGGCCTGGCGCAGCCGGTCCCAGCGCCGGTCGCGGTCCATCGCGAAGTAACGGCCGCTGACGCTCGCAATGCGCGCGTTGCCGGCCCGTTCGCAGGCGGACTGCAGCTTCTCCAGACTCGGCGCGGCGGAACGCGGCGGCATGTCCCTGCCGTCGAGGAACGCATGCACCGCAACCCGGGGCACGCCTTCCCGGCGAGCCAGTTCCAGCATGGCGAGGATGTGGTCCTCGTGGCTGTGCACGCCTCCGGGGGACAACAGGCCGAGGACGTGCAGGGTGCCGCCACCGTCGCGCGCGGCGGCACATGCCGCGCGCAGTTCGTCGTTGGCGTAGAAGCTCGCGTCTTCGATCGCGGCATCGATCCGGGTCAGGTCCTGGTAGACGATGCGACCGCCCCCCAGGTTCATGTGGCCCACTTCGGAATTGCCCATCTGCCCCTCCGGCAGACCGACGTGGCGGCCCTCGGTGTGGATCAGCGTGTGCGGAGCGGCCGCCAGCAGGGCGTCCCAGTTCGGCAGGCGGGCCTGCGCCAGCGCGTTGTCGGCAGGGTCCTCGCGATGTCCCCAGCCGTCGAGGATCAGCAGCACGACAGGGCGGATGGCGGGCACGGCGGGCTCGGACACGTCGATGGTTCCAGTGACTTCGGACAGAGGCGGATTGTAGCGAAGCGGGTTATCAAGACCGCAGGCGTTAAACCCCAGCCGCCGAACACGCATCCCAGGCGGTATACCCCGCATCGAAGGACCATGCCATGACCCGTCACCGCATCGCACTCGCCCTCTCCCTCGCCCTGTCCGGCACCCTCGTCTTCCCGGCCTTGGCGGCCGACCAGGACCACAGCAAGGTCAACGGCAGCATCCACATCGCCGACGGCGAGCGCGCCGGCGACCTCGATACGGTCAACGGCAGCATCAAGGTCGGCGAGAGCGCTCGCGCCGGCGACGCGGAGACCGTCAACGGCAGCATCAAGGTGTACGACGGCGCCGGCGTGGGCGGCCTGTCCACGGTCAACGGCAGCATCAAGGTCGGCACCAACGTGGAAATGGGCGATGACGTCGAAACCGTCAACGGCAGCATCTTCGTCGACCGCGGCGGCAACATCCGCGGCGGCATCGAGACGGTCAACGGCGCGATCGGGCTGGTCGATACCGACGTGGCCGGTGGCATCGAGACGGTCAACGGCGATCTCACCGTCGGCGTCGACTCGCACGTGCGCGGCGGTATCCACTACGAGAAGCCGAACCAGCAGTGGCTCTCGTTCAAGCGGCGCGACCCGCGCGTGGTGATCGGCCCCAACGCCCGGGTCGACGGGCCGCTGGTGTTCGAACACGCCGTCGCCCTGTACGTGCACGAGAGCGCCACCACCGGGCCGATCACCGGCGCGACCGCCCAGCGCTACAGCGGCGACCGCGCGCCGGACGCCGACTGACCGGGCTGACGGCAACGGCGCCGGTGCGCCCGGCGCCCCGGCTGGACGCGGCCGCGCGGAACGCTGCTAGGATCGGGCGTTCCGCACATTCGGAGGCGCCATGTCCCGCATCCCGCTCCTGCCCGCCACCTCGATGGTGGCCGCCGCGCTCGTCCTCGCGGCCTGCAACCGGTCGGCCGATGCGCCGGCCGACGCCGCTTCCGGCGGTGAAACGCCTGCCGCGGCCGCCGTTCCGGCCGCCGGGTTCGAACCCTCCATCAATGCCGGCGACTTCGCCGCGCACGTCGAACGGCTGGCCTCCGACGAGTTCGCCGGACGCGCTCCCGGCAGCGTCGGCGAGGAGAAGACCGTCGCCTACCTGGTCGAGCAGTTCGAGCGCCTCGGCCTGGAGCCCGGCAACGGCGACAGCTACCTGCAGACGGTGCCGATGGTCGAAACGACCGCCGACCCGTCCACCACGATCACGCTGCAGGTGGACGGCCAGCCGCGCGAACTCGCGTTCGGCGAAGACATGGTGATCGGCACCCGCAGCGGCGAGGCGCAGGTCGATATCGACGACAGCGAGCTGGTGTTCGTCGGGTACGGCGTCAACGCGCCGGAGCTGGGCTGGAACGACTACGCCGGCGTCGACGTCAAGGGGAAGACCGTAGTCATGTTCATCAACGACCCCGGCTTCCACACCCAGGACGCGGAGTTGTTCGAAGGCAAGCGCATGACCTATTACGGGCGCTGGACCTACAAGTACGAGGAGGCCGCCCGCCAGGGCGCCGCCGCCGCGCTGATCATCCACGACACCGAGGGCGCCTCCTACGGCTGGGACGTGGTGAAGAACTCATGGACCGGGCCGCAGTTCGACCTGCCGGCGGCCGACGATCCGGAACCGCGCCTGCCGGCGCAGGGCTGGATCACCGCCGAGGTCGCCCGCGGATTGATGGCGGGCGTCGGACAGGATCTGGACGCCCTCTACAAGGCGGCCAACCAGAAGGGCTTCAAGGCGATCGAGCTCGGCGCGACCATGTCGCTCGACCTCGCCAGCACCACCACCGAGAAGTCATCGCAGAACGTGATCGCCAAGCTGCCGGGGCGCACCCGGCCGGACGAGGCGGTGGTCTACATGGGCCACTGGGACCACCTTGGCGACCACGGGCATGAGGGCGGATCCGCCACCGGCGACGACAACATCTACAACGGCGCGATCGACAACGCGACCGGTATCGCCGGCATCCTCGAGATCGCCGAGGCGTTCGTGGCGCAGGAACCCGCGCCGGAACGCTCGGTGCTGTTCCTCGCCGTGACGCTGGAGGAATCGGGGCTGCTCGGCTCCAAGTACTACGTCGCCCATCCGAGCGTTCCGCTCGACAAGACCGTTGCGGTGATCAACCTCGACGCGATGCCCGTGATCGGCAAGACCCGGGACATCACGGTGGTCGGGCTGGGCAACTCCGAACTGGAGGACGTGCTCCGCGAGATCGCCGTCACGCAGGACCGTGAGCTGCGCGCCGAGGCCACCCCGGAAAGCGGGTTCTATTTCCGCTCCGACCACTTCAACTTCGCCAAGGCCGGCGTCCCGGCGCTGTACGCGAAGGGCGGGGACGAACTGCTCGACGGGGGCGCCGCGGCCGGTAAGCAGGCCCAGCTGGACTATCGCGACAACCGCTATCACCAGCCGGCCGACGAGTTCGACCCGGCGTGGAACATGGAGGGCGTCGTACAGGATCTGGACGCGTTGTACGGCGTGGGGCGCGTGCTCGCCGGCAACGACGCGTGGCCGAACTGGTACGAGGGCAACGCCTTCCGCGCCGCGCGCGACCGGATGATGGACGGCGGCAGCTCCGAATAGGCGAGGCGGCCGGACGCAACAACTCCGACGGCGCCTCCGGGCGCCGTCGTTGTTTTCGGCTAACCTGCGCGCATCGTCCCCCCGGAGCCCGCCATGACCTTCGCCCTCGCCTGCTGGTGCGTGCTCGCGGCCGCGCTGCTGCCCTATGTGTGGACGGTGATCGCGAAAAGTACCGGACGACGGTTCGACAACCACGACCCGCGTGAGTGGCTGGCGCAGCAGGACAACCCGCGATCGCGCCGGGCCAATGCGGCCCAACTCAATGCCTTCGAGGCATTCGCGCCGTTCGCGACCGGTGTCGTGCTCGCGCGGCTCGCGGGCGTCGACGAGCAGCAGATCGCGTTGCTGGCGCTGATCTTCATCGGTGCGCGGATCCTGCACGGGTGGTTCTACGTGGCCAACTTCGCCCTGTGGCGGAGCGTGGCCTGGGCGGCCGGCCTTTCCTGCGTGATCGGCCTGCTGGTGCAGGCGGCATTGCGGGCGGGCGAGGTCGCCGCCTGAGTGGACGTCGGAACGCTGACGGAGGTCCTTCACCGGGAGGGCTTTGCATTCGTGCCGGGGGACACCATGCGGTCCCTGCTTGGCCTGCACGGCTCCCTGGATGATTGGGCCACGTTCGCTGCAAGCTGGAATCGGCTAGGCCCCGACCCGTACCTCGCGGCAACAGGTCGATCGAGGAAGCGGAGGCACGCCGTATACGCGGCATCCGGCGCCGCGCTCGAGCGCCAGCCGCACCAGCCGCATTACCAGAGCCGCGACTACAACACGCTGCAGGGCGGCATCGAGCGCTGGTTCGAACCGGTAGCGGCGGCCGTGGGTGACGGCGCGTGCATGCACACGGTGATCCGCCTCGGCCTGGATCTGTTCGGCGCGCTGGCCGTGGAGCGGCGATGGCGGATCGAGGTTCACCAGTTCCGCATCGAGGCCTCCTTCGGCAGTGCAGGAGAGCCCACGCCGGAAGGCAGTCACCGCGACGGCGTCGATTACGTGCTCGTCCTCATGGTCGATCGCCTGAACATGGAGAGCGGCGCCACCAC